>NZ_CP126161.1:0-2400000 GCF_030127105.1 Haloarcula pelagica
TCCCTCTCGGGGACCGGCCCCTCGTTTACCGCCGTCGGCGAACGGGAGGCGCTCGAACCGGTCAAGGCCTACTGGGACCAGCGTGACGGCGAGACACTGCTGACAACGACACAGACGGACGGAACACAGATAGCATGAGTTCAGAACCTACCCCGGAAGACATGTCACTGGAGGAACTGCGCGACGAGATCCGTGCCATCGACCGCGAGATCGTCGAGAAGATCGCCCAGCGAACGTACGTCGCCGACACGATCGCCCAGGTCAAAGACGAACAGGGCCTGCCGACCACCGACGAGGCACAGGAACAGGCCGTGATGGATCGCGCCGGCGAGAACGCCGAACGGTTCGATGTCGACGCGAACCTCGTGAAAGCGACCTTCCGACTCCTGATCGAGTTGAACAAGGTGGAACAGCGCGAGAACCGCTAACCGGGTCAGTTCACCGCCTTCGACAGTTCGGCTCCCGCCTTGAACTTCACGTCCTGGGACGCCCGACTCGCACTCGTCAAGTGAAGCACCGGGGCATCGACCCCCACGTGCAGCAACTCGATATCATACTTCTTCTCTCCCGGCCGCTTCCGAAGGAGGATGTCGTTCCCACCCGACTCCGAAAGTACACCCGCCTTCACCAACTCCTCAACAGTCCCCGAATCCAGCCGCGCCCCCCTCCGTCGACGCGTAACCATTCCCCGAGGTGCATCACCCCCACCCGCCACATCCTCAAACGTAGCAGTAAGCTCAGAAAGCTTAGAACGCTCGACACCGACCACCTCTGTCGGTCCAGCCATCGACACCACCGTCGCCGAATTCCCGTACAGCGCAGCATCGTCGATGACCCACCCACCCGTGTACACGAGCTGGTCGTTGCTCTCACACCGCTGGACATAGAACAACGCCGGGAACGACTCCGGACACCGCGGCGGCTGCACCATCACCTGAAACACCGACACACCAGTCGACGATCCAGACTCCGTCGTCCGCGCCCAGACACCCGGCCCGCACCGTTCTGTGCCAAAAGGCCATTGGACACTACAGACCTGCTCAGAGCCACCGTCCGCGCCCGGCGGCGAACTCACTACCAGCACTGGCCCGTCCTCCGCTCGAACGACCTCCAAACCACCGCCCGTCGCCGTCGGTTCAGACACCTCCGCAACGAAGTGAGGCGTCGTCCCGCACGCCGCCCCCGGGAAAATCTCCCGTTCAGTATCGTCGCAATCGCCACCCCCATCCGGGCCAGCCTTCGGCGTCCCCCAGGAGTACACTCGCCCATCACCAGCAGACTCGCCTGTGAGATACGAGAGCAGTCGATCCGGCGTCACCGCCTCCCGGATACTCCCGTTCCCACCCGGCACCTCCGCATCCGGCAGACAGACCGTAAACCGCTCGGCGACCATCGCCTCGCCGCCAAGATAGTCGTAGACGGGCTCCAGTTCTTCGTCCTCGTCTTCAGTGCCGTCGCCGAGGCCGTCACCGTCAGCGTCATCGTCACGAGCGTATCCTTCTCCCGGCGCGTTGCTCCGCGACGAATTGTGGTTCTGCGCCATGACCGGCGACGACGTAACCCACCCTTCCAGTTCGATCCGACCGGACACCGTCGGAGTCAGCCGACTCACGTGTGGCCGCCCAACGACAAACTCGCCCATACTCTCTCCCTGTGTCCCCGAGAATGCTGCGGCAGGCGACGCTCCCGTGTTCGTCACGGACGACGCCACTCGACTCAGACACCCAGCGAGCCCGCCGGCAGCAACGACACCACCTGCCGCGAGGAACCGCCGCCGACTGATGGTAGCATGTGGCACGTCTCGTCCGACACCATCTGGTCTTCGTGGATGCATAATCAAGTAGTGAACGCGAGGTAAGAGTATAAGTTTTCTGATTAATATGGGGGGAAAAAGACGAACATGTGACCGTCGAAGCCGTCCGTGGTACGGTCCGGTGCGTTCTCTACGCCACCGAGAACCGTGTGGGACAGCGAGAAGCCGAGGCGAAGGACTGGCGTGGCATCGACCGCTACAGGCTCACTCGACCACCGACACGCCCGCTCAGTACTCCCAGAGACGGCGGATTCGCCCCTCGATTTCGGGGTACTGCTCGCGGAGGGTCGCCACGTCGGTCTCGCCGCCGACGTTGATCACGTGGACTTCGCCACGACGGTCGCTGTAGACATCCTGGAAGTCGTAGACGGCACCGACGACATCGACATCGTCGGCCACGTCGTCGCTCGCGACGAGGAACTCGACTTGCCGATCCACGTTGTACTCGACGAGCCGATTGATCGCGCCCGCACGGCCCACATCGTCGGGTAGCGCCTCGACACCGGGTTCGAGGTGGGGTTCGAGCAGGCTGAGACAGTGTTCGATCCCCGGCGGTTCCGAGAGTCCCTCGGTGAGCTCGTCGTAGGTCGCCGTGACGGCCCCGCAACCGGTGTGGCCGACGACGACGGCGGTCTTCGTCCCGGTGTGCGAGCGGATAGAGCACGTCACCGGAGACGGCCTCGCCCGACGCGGTCCGCTGGACGACCCGGTTCCCGATGTTTCCACAGGTAAAGAGGTGGCCGGGTTCGTCGTTGCCGAAGATGTGGTCCTGGAGGACCCGGGAGTCGGAACAACAGACGGTGACTGCCTCGGGATGTTGGGCGTCCTGCACGTCGCCGAACCGCGCCTGGAACGTCTCGGCGTGCTCGGCGTTGCGAGCGAGTAGGTCGACCAGTACCTCGTTCATACGGTGACCACCGTTCGTAGGGATATATCAGTTTGTGGTCCCTACTCACAGTGAGAGCGCGTTCGTCCCGGTCGCGAGGGCCGACGCGACCGCGTCGCTGTCCAGTTCGGGGATCGGTATCGGCGCCGACGGCGGCTCGTCGTCGTCCCGGAGCGAGCGTGCCCACCACTCTACGTCGTGCCACTCCCCGTGTTTGTAGCCCACGTCCTCGTAGGTACCGACGCGGTCGAACCCCATGGCATCGTGCAGTGCCGTACTCGGCGGGTTCGGGACGGTGATCCCGGCGTAGACGTTGCGGTACCCCTGGCGTTCCAACACGGCAAACAGTGACTGGTAGAGGCCGCCGGCGACCCCGCAGCGCCGGGCGTTCTCGGCGACGTAGACAGAGGATTCGACCGCCCACTTGTAGGCGCCCCGGCTTCGGTGCGGCTGGCGTAGGCGTACCCCAGGACGCGACCGTCGTGTTCGCAGACGAGCCAGGGGTGCTGTTCCAGCGTCTCTGAGAGGCGTTCGGCGAACGCCGCTTCGCCGGGGAGCTCGGTCTCGAAGGTGATCGCGCTGTCCCGGACGAACGGTGCGTAGATCTCGCGACAGGCCGGCGCGTCGGCTGGTCCGGCAAGCCGTATTTCGACCATCTCTCCGGCGTAACGGCGGGACGGATATAAGTCCGACACTCGCGTCCCGAGCGCTTACCACGCGGACCGGCGTACCGGACGTATGCCCTCGGAGAAGGAGAAGATGCTGGCAGGCGAGCGGTACGACCCGAGCGATCCCGAACTGGTCGCCGAGCGCGAGCGAGCACGCGAACTGGTCCGTGCGTACAACCGGACCGACCCCGGCGCGGGCGACCGGCGGCGGGACCTGCTCGACGAGCTGTTCGGGTCGGTCGGCGAGTCGACCGTCGTCGAACCACAGTTCCGCTGTGACTACGGCACCCAGATCCACGTCGGCGACGGCTTCTTCGCGAACTTCGGCTGCGTGTTCCTCGATGTCTGTCGGATCGAGTTCGGCGATCGGTGTCTGCTGGGGCCGGGCGTCCACGTCTACACGGCGACACACTCGCTCGACCCGGCCGAACGCGCCGCCGGCATCGAGTACGGCAAGCCCGTGACCGTCGGCGACGATGTCTGGATCGGCGGCCGGGCGGTCCTGAATCCGGGCGTGACGGTCGGTGACCGCAGCGTCGTCGCCTCGGGCGCGGTCGTCACCGAAGACGTTCCCGCGGGCGTCGTGGTCCGGGGGAACCCGGCGACGGTCGTCCGCGAGATCGAGTCGTAACCGTCAGTCGTCGCGTATCATCATCACTTTGACCCGACCGACGGCGTCGAAGTCACGCAGTCTGTTCGTCAGCGCCCGGACCCGTCCCGCCGGGCCGCGACAGAACAGCGACTCCAGACACCACTCGCCCTGGTGGGTGTGACTCGTGTTCAGAATCACGTCCTGATACTCGTGTTGGACGGTGTGCAGGGACTCGATGACATCGTGATGCCGGTAGTCGAAACCCAGGAGCGCCACGACCTCGCCGGACTGCTCGTCGAACCGGGAGTGGGCTTCGATGTACTCACGCATCGCCTCACGGACCGCCCGCGAGCGGTTGTCGAGGCCCTGCTCCTCCCAGACGCGGTCGAACTCCGCCACCGTCTCGTCGGGAATGTTGAAACTCGTTCGCATCGTCGGTGTGTGCTCGCGCCCGCTACATGAACACCGCCGGCTCGCCGAAGCGCGTATGACGATCCCCCAAACAGGTATTAACTACCCTTAACCGACCGCTGGCGCTACGTCCACCCGTGATGATCGACGGCGAACTGACCGGACTCCTGGCCGGAGCTGTCGTCCTCGGCGCGGTCCACGGGATGGAACCGGGCCACGGCTGGCCGGTCGCGGCCTCCTACGCGCTCGACCAGTCGAACAAGTGGGTCGCCGGGATCGCCGCGAGCACGATCCTCGGGCTGGGACACCTCGTCAGCAGCCTCGCGATGGTCGGCGTGTTCTTCTACGCGAAGTCGTACTTCTCGCTGACGCAGGTCAACGAGCCACTGACCGTTGCCGGTATCCAGATCGGCGGTCCGGTCAGTGTCGTCGCCGGCTCCTCCTGATCGTCCTCGGCGTCCGGGAGTACACCGGCGGACACAGCCACGGCGGCGACGTAGACGACCACTCACACGACCACGGTGACACACACGATCACAGCCGTTCGCACGATCGGTCCCACTCACACGAGCACGGTGGTTCTCACGCGGACAGCCACGATCACTCACACGGCGAGCAGGCCCACGAGGGTGGCCTCCGCGCTCGCCTCGGACGCGCGTTCCCGTTCGCCGGCGGACACGACCACGGATCGCTCTCGGACGCGGCCGATCGCGGCCTGCTCAGTATCGCCTGGGCGGCGTTCCTCCTCGGGTTCGCCCACGAGGAGGAGTTCGAGATCATCGCACTCTGTGCCGGGTCGAGCTACTGTCTCGAACTGATGAGTGCCTACGCCCTCACGGTGATCGCCGGTATCGTCGGCCTGACTGCCCTGTTGCTGGCCGGGTACGAACACTACGAGGACGAGGTCGAGCGGATCACGCCCTACCTGCCGGTGTTCTCCGCAGCCGTGTTGATCCTGCTGGGGGCTGGCTTCGTGACGGGTCTGCTCTGAGCGCTCAGTGGCGCTCTCCGGCCGTCCGGCCCGCCCCGAGGAGTTCGTCCCTGATCGCGTCCCGTTTCAGCAGGATGAATCCGGCGAAGATGAGCGCGAACCCGGCGACGGTCGCCGCTGTCAGTTCCTCCGGCAGGAAGAGGACGCCGGTGATGGCGGCGACGATCGGCGCGGCGTAGGAGACCAGGTTGATCTCGATAGGGCCGAGCCGTTCCAGCAGGTCGAAGTAGATCAGGAAGCCCAGGGCGCTCGCGACCACGACCAGATACGCCAGCGCGAAGAGTCCCCGCGGTTCCCAGCGGACGGCTGCGACGGACTCGCCGATGGCGAGGCTCGCGACGTGCATGAGAGCCGCGCCCAGCAACATCGACCACGCCTCCATCGTCTCGATGGGCAGTTCGGCCTCGACACGGCGGGTGAGGACGCTCCCGAGCGCGAACGCGGCCGCGGCCAGGAAGACGAGAAACAGCGAGACAGTGCGGCTCGTCACTGAGCGCCCCGTCCGGGATTGCTCAGGACGACGACGCCGACGAAGCCGACGAGCAACCCGACCACGCCGACGACGGTGAGACGTTCCTCGGGGAGAAACACCCGGGCGAACGCGGTCGTGAGGACCGGCGAGAGGCTCACGACGATGGCGGCGACGGCGCTGGAGACGCCCAGTTCGCCGACAAACAGCAGGGCGTGGTAGGCGGCGATCATGAACAGGCCACCGACGCCGACAAGCGTCCACTCCGGCCTGCTCCGGGGCCGCCAGCGGTCGGTCGCGTACACGGCGTAGCCCAGCATCAAGAGCCCGGCGAGGTCGTATCTGAACGCGGCAAACAGCACCGGTGGGAAGTAGTCCAGCCCGGCCTTGATCGCGGTGAACGCGCTCCCCCAGGCGACCGCCAGCGCGACGAACAGTGTTGCGTTCCTGAAGCGCATCGGATCGGTGTCTCCCAGTTCGTGCCCGGCGGCAAAACGTTGGCCATCGACTCACTCCAGTACGCGCCAGATCGAGGCCGAGAGATACGCGGTCGCGAGCCCGCCGATCGAGAGGACCAGCCAGTAGGTCGCGAGCCGATAGAGCAAGACGCCGGCGGCGGCCTGTTCGGCGCCCGCCCCCGTCAGGAGTGTGAGGACGGCAGTGAGGCCGACCTCCGACCCGCCAAGACCGCCCGGCGTCGGGAGCAGTGTCGCCAGCCCGCTCGCCGGCGCGAGAAACAGGGCGAGCGCGAACGGGACGGTCACGCCGACGGCGGCCAGCCCGGAGTACAGTGCCAGCGAGAGCGTCAGCCACCCGAGGACTGCCAGGGACGCGCCGACGGCGATCCGCCGTTCGTCGCCGGTCGCGGCCCCGAAGCCCGCGAGAAAGGAGTCGACGTGCGGGGCCACGCTGTCGGGGTGGGTGTGCCGGGCGAGCCGCTCGGAGACGGGGGCGACGAGCCCGTGGACGGCCCCAGCCACCCCGACGACGGCGCGTCCGAGCACGGCCCGCCGGTACGCGACGAGCGCGACGCCGACGACGAGGACGAGCGTGACACCGGCAGCGAGCGCGAGCACCATCGGGCCGCCGACGCCCGCCCGCGGGTCGGCGACGAGGCCGACGAGGCCGAGCACGGCCACGCCCAGCGAGGAGCCGAAGATGAGCAACTCGCTGGCGGCCACCGGAGCGAAGACATCCCTGAACTGCCGATCGAGGTCCTCGGCGATGACGTAGGCCATGATCGCGGTGCCGCTGACCGTTCCCAGCGGGAGGATCTGCTTGCCGAAGGTCCCGGAGAGGTAGCCCAGTTGGACCCGGTACGGCGGGAGGCCGCTGTCGGCCGCTGTCAGCAGCGTCACCGTCGTCAGACTCCAGACGAGTTGTGCGGCGAGCGCGGTCACGACGGTGCCCGCGACGAGTGTCGGATCGGAACCGGCGATCGCTGTCGCGACCGCAGCGGTGTCGAGCCCGAGCAGTAACAGCCCGATCAACGCCAGCGCCAGCGCGGTGCCGGCAAGCTGGCGCCGGCCGAGAGGTGGGCGATGCCGTGTGGTCGCCATCGTCCTCTCTGGCGGCGCCGACGGGCTTGAACGTGACGGCGAGTCAATCGGTCGGGTCGTACGTCTCCGCGAGCGCGTCCAGCGCCTCGTGGTGTTCGGTGGTGTGTGGCGCGGTCAGCGGGGAGACACTGACCTTCCCGTCGACGACCGCGCGCCGGTCGGTGCCCTCCGGGTCGGGGATGTCGCCGTCGGCCATGTGCTCCCAGATCCGGTCGTGCAGCGTCACGGCGTCGCCGTCGTGGACGGCGTCCATCTCGTAGAGCCGCGACGGGCGGGTGATCTCGATGTCCGCCGGGCCCCACTCCGCCACCGGGGCGTTGACGTTGAGGTAGTCACACTGCTCGAAGACGCCGGCACCGAGCGCGTGGTCGGCGAGGTACGTCGTCGCGCGCACCGCCTCGCCGTAGCTGTCGCCGTTGGCCTCGATGTCGGAGAACGCGGCGTCCTCTCTGACCGGGATGTACATCGAGACGGCGATGGCCGGCACGTCGAAGAACGTCGCCTCGACGGCGGCGCTGACGGTGCCAGAGCGGCCCAGGACGTACGCGCCCAGGTTCGCGCCCCGGTTACAGCCGGCGATCACCAGGTCGGTCTCGGGGACCAGCGCCTCCAGCCCGGCCACGACACAGTCGGTGGGCGTCCCCTCGACGACGTAGCCGAGTTCGTGTTCCCGGACCTCGACCTCGTGGGAGATGGCCCGCCCGACGGCGCTCTGGTCTTCGGCCGGAGCCACGACGGTGACATCACCGACCGTCGAGAGCCCCTCGTACAGCGTCTGCAACCCGGTGCTGTCGATGCCGTCGTCGTTCGTCAACAGGATCGCCGGCTCGTCGTCGTCCATACCCCCCGTCGGGCCGTCCGCGAGAAAAGGCCACCGCTCAGCGAGCCCGATCCACGACGGTCTCGCCGTCGACGACGACGTTGTAGGCCGCTTCGTCGTCGTTCCAGAGGACCAGCCCGTTCTGTATCGACAGGAGGTCGCCGTAGTCGGCCTCGACCAGGTCGGCGTTGAGCATCGAGGCGTCGGTCCGCACCGCGAAGTGGTCGGTCGCCTCGCTGCCGTCGCCGATCAGGAACAGCGGGTTCCCCTCGCCCTCCGAGAGGTCCGGGCTCAGTTTGATCGCCAGGAGGTTCACCCGGTCGGTGACGTAGGTCTCGGCGTCGGCCATCGGCGCGTGGACGCCCCGGTCGGGGGAGATGTCGATACGAGTCTGCCCGTCCGTTCTGAGGACGCTGTAGGCGTACTGCACGTCGGTGTTGACGAACTCGCCGGTCCCGCCGCCGGCGTCGTCCAGCCGGCGCTGGATGTCGGGGACCGCGATGTCGGATTTGCGGTCGAACGACCAGCACTCGCCGCCGGGCCGCTGGTGGGGCCAGAGCCGGACTGTCGGGGCGTAGACGGTCGCTGGGCCGTCGTCCGCGACGGCACGTTCGGTCGTCCGGAGGTCGATCGCGGTGTTGCGGTCGGCCGGCGCGACCGCAAGCACCGTCCCGTCCTCGGCCAGGAAGTCCAGGTATCGCCGGACCGTCGCCGCGGGGTCGTCGAGTTCGCTGAGGACGTTCCCGAAGAGGATCAGGTCGAACGGTTCCTCGGCCTCGAACACCTCGGCACGCTCCCGGTGGATCGTCGTCCCGACGTGTGGCGGCGCAGTCTCCAGGAGGTGTGCCAGCACGTCGGCGGCCGCGCTTGGCTCGACGGCGTGATAGTCCAACAGCCCGTCCTCGGGCAGGAGATCCAGCAGCCCGAGCGCCGGCCCTCCGACGCCGGCACCGACATCCAGCACCCGGAGTCGGGACGGGAGCAGTCCGTCACGGGCGAGGTCGGCAAGCAGGTACTGGGCGGTCGCGTAGTAGTCCGGGAGGTGATAGATCGCGTAGCCCAGCGCGGTGAGCCGGTCGTACTCGACCGATGCGCCCTGGAGATACCGCTCCTTGATGTCGCGGATACGCTCGCGGAGGCGGTCGCCGCTGTCCCCGCGGTGCCAGTTCGGTCCGAACTCCTCGACGAGCAGGTCCTCGACGGCGCGGGCGTACGGCGTCGGGAACGACTCGACGCCGTGGAACCGGACCGACAGCGGTTCCTCCGGGGCCGGCACGAAGGTCCCGTCTCCCTGCTCGACGATCGCGAGGTCGAACGCCTCCTCCCGGAGGACCCGCCGGACGACCGCCGGGTGGGGTTGTCCCTCGACGTACTCGTGGATCTCCTCGGGGTCGAGCGGTCGGACGCTCCTGAGGTACTGGGCGTTCTCGCGGATCTGTCGGCGTGTGTCGGCGTTCATAGCTCCTCGTAGATGCGGGCGAACTCCTCGGGGTCAGCGTCGGCCAGCCGGCGGGCGGCGTCGGCCACCGCGTCGGCGCCGTCGAAGGTCCGCTGGATGTCGGCGTAGACGCGGGGGTCGCCCCGGTGACGCCGTCGACGAGGTCGGCCAGGCCGGCCGAGATCGGCGTGTGGAACGACTCGGGCACGTCCTCGGCGGCCAGCGCGAACGCCAGGACGGCGGTGTGGGCGGCGGCCTGGACCGTCTCCATGGCGGTGTCGTGTTCCTCGACGGTCGTCTCGAAGACGGTGTTGCCGGCCGCCGAGAGGGCGGTCGTGAGCCGGTCGGCTGTCGGCCCGTCGGCGTCCGTGACGGCGGCGACGTTTCCGGGTGCGTTGGCCGGCGCGAACAGCGGGTGGAGACTCACCCGCTCGCTGTCGGGTGCGGCCTCGCGCATGGCTGCGACCGGCTCCCGCATACTGCCGGTCACGTCGACCACGGCGCCCGTCGCCAGTGGGGCGTACTCCTCGATCGCGGCCCGCGCGACCGGCATCGGGACGGCCACACAGACCACGTCGAAGCGCTCGTCGGTGTCGGTCGCGACGGCGCGGCCGCCGACGGCCCCGGCAGCGGCCTCGGCGGCGGCCTGGTCGGTGTCGGTGAAGGCGAGCGTCGCGTCGGCGTGGTCCCGGAGCGTCCCGGCGACCCACCGCCCCATCGCGCCCGCGCCGACGACGAGAACGTTCATCGACCGGGCGTAGCCCGCGGCGTCTCAAAAGGCGTTCGGTCACCCGCGGGACCCGAGCAGCGGGGAGGTTCCCGCTCTGACGATACCGACGTAGACGCCCGTCGAAACCGACCGACGGCGTCCGGGGGACCCCTCCTAAACGCTTATCCGTCGGCCGAGAGTGAACAGAGCCATGAAGCGCGTTCGATTCCGTGACTCCGCGGGGAACGTCCGCGGCGGCCGCTGGACCGTCGAGGACGGCGAGCCTGTCGTCACTGCCGCGGCCGGCCCGTACGGCCGCATCGCCTTCGGGGACGAGAGCTACGACCCCGACGAGGTCGACATCCTCCCGCCCTGTGAGCCCACGAAAGTCGTCTGTATCGGCCGCAACTACGCCGATCACGCCGACGAGATGGCGGAAGAACTCCCGGATCGGCCGATGCTGTTCCTGAAAGCGCCAAACGCGATCGCCTCGCACGGCAACACGCTCACGCTGCCCTCGGGCAAGGAGCGGATCGACCACGAGGCGGAACTGGGCGTGGTCATCGGCGAGCAGTGCAAGAACGTCTCCGAGTCCGGCGCGATGGACGTGGTCGCGGGCTACACCTGCGTCAACGACATCTCGAACCGCGACGACCAGAACCGCGAACAGAACTGGGTCCGCGGGAAGGCCTTCGACAACGCCTGTCCGATCGGTCCGCTGGTCGCGACCCCGGAACACGTCCCCGAGGACGCCACGATCGAGTGCCGCGTCAACGGTGAGACTCGCCAGTCCTCCTCGCGTGACCACCTCATCTTCTCCATCCCGGAACTCATCGCGGAGATCACCGAGTACATGACCCTGGAACCGGGCGACGTGATCGCCACCGGAACGCCCGAAGGCGTCGGGCCGCTGGCGGACGGTGACACCGTCGAGATCGAGATCGAGGGCGTCGGCACGCTCGAACACTCGGTCAAGATCCCCTGACGCGGATAACAACGCATAAGTTTAGGATCGCCTAATCCTTCGACGAGATGGAGGAGCGCGAGCCGTCCGACCGTGCCGATGTCTGTGTCGTCGGTGCCGGTCCCGCAGGTGCACTCGTCGCCAGCCGACTCGCCAACGACGGCCACGACGTAGTCGTCCTGGAGGCCGGTCCCCGGTTCGACTTCGAATCGCGCCAAGAGCGCATGGAGCGAGCGATCAGGCCGGGCGGCAGGGGCGATGTCTGGGAGATGGGGGGCGAGCGGGACGCCTACACCTCCGGCGGCGACCGGTTCTACCCGCTCAACGTCACCCGCGTGAAAGGCGTCGGCGGGTCGACACTGCACTGGCAGGGGATGGTGATGCGGTTCCACCCGACGGATTTCGACGGCGGCCACGAAAACGCAGACCCGGCGTGGCCGATCAGCTACGAGGACCTCCGGCCCTACTACGCCGAGGTCGAGCGGGCGATGGGGGTCGCCGGCGATGCCGACAACCCGTTCGCACCGTCCCGGGAGAACCCCTATCCCATGCCGGGGTTCCCGCCCTCCTACAGCGACTCGCTGTTCGCAGAAGCCTGTGAGTCGCTGGGGATCGCCACCCACTCGGTCCCCAACGCCCGCAACTCCGAGGGGTACGACGGTCGGGGCCAGTGTGTCGGCTACGGGACCTGTCAGCCGGTCTGTCCCTCCGGCGCGAAGTACGACGCCAGCGTCCACGCCAGGGACGCCGAAGAGGCCGGCGCCCGCATCGTCGATCGCGTGCCAGTCCAGCGCCTGGAGACCGACGGCGAGGGCCGGGTCACCGCCGCCGTCTACGCCACCCCCGACGGGACCGAGCACCGACAGACGGCCCGGGAGTTCGTCCTGGCCGCCGGCGGCGTCGAGATCCCGCGCCTCCTCTTGCTCTCCCGGTCGGAGGCCCACCCGAACGGCCTCGCCAACTCCTCGGGCTCGTGGGCCGGTACTTCATGGAACACCTCTTTGCCGGTGCCGGCGGCACGCTCGACCGGGAGACCCGCCAGAACCACGTCGGCTTCATCACCAGCGAGACCCACCAGTTCTACGACGACCCCGGGCAGGCCGTCGAACACGCCGGCACCGGGGAGACGGTCGTCGAGTCGACCGGGGAGTCGTTCTCGCCGATCAAACTTGAGTTCCTGAACTACGCCGGCCCCTCCCCGGTCGAGATCGCCCTCGACGGCGAGACCTGGGGTGACGACCTCCTCGCCGATCTCCGGTCGGCCTACGGCACCCACATCGCCATGGGCGGACTGGTGGGGCAACCGCCGCGGAAGGAAAACCGTGTGACGCTCGACACCTCCCGGACCGACGACCACGGGAACCCCGTTCCGGACATCCGGTGGTCGCTGGGATCGCGTGTCAAACGGTCGCTACGCCGGGCCAACGAGATCCAGGTGGCGATCCTGCGGGAACTCGGGGCCGAGATCGGCGGTACGGTCGGACCCGAACACACCGGCCCGGCGTACCACCACATGGGGACGACCCGGATGGGGACCGATCCCGCCGAGAGCGTCGTCACACCCACCCTTCGGACCCACGATCTGACGAACCTCTCGGTCGCGTCCTCGTCGGCGTTCGTCACCGCCGGATCGCTGAACCCGACGCTCACGATCGGTGCCCTGGCGTTGAAATGTGCCGACCACGTGGGGCAGCGGCTCTAGTAGTAGAGCCCGAGGATCGCCCCGGCGTCGAGCAACAGGAGGACTGCCACGACGGCGGCCCCGAGCAGGAACGGCCGCGCCTCGCGGGCCGGTTCCCCGACTTTCTTCCGGTCGAACCCGTCCGTGAGTTTCGACGCGCCGACCTCGACGAGGCCGGCAAGCAGGAACCACAGCGCGACCATCGTCAAGACGAGGTGGCCCCGTCCGGTGCCGGTCAGCGACTCGGCGGTGTACCGCGTCGCGGCCATGTGCCCGCCGGTCAACAGCAGCGCCAGCGCGCTCACTCGCGAGACGGTCTTGAGTTTACCCGTTATCGGTTCGAGTGCGCGGACCCGCGCGTTCCCGTTCATCGCGACCGGCAACACGGCGTAGACGGTAAACAGGACACTCCCCGACCAGAGCCCAGCGAACACGAGGTGGGTTCCGAAGATCGCGGCATCGACAGTGCTCATGGGCGGTGGTTGGACGGCACTGTCTTGAACGTCCTGCTTCCGCGCCCGGCGGTCAGGAACCGCCGTCGTCCGAGGGATCGGCTTCCGCGAACACGTCTCGCGCTTCGACGTTCGCGGCGTCGCCTCCGGGGGTCGCCGCTGTCGCTATCCGGGCCGTGGTGACCGACGACGGTCCCCGGCCGTCATGTGAAGAGTTTTCACCGCCGGCGTCACCACGGACAGGTATGCCTGGTGACATCGACAACACGGCCGACGCGCTGTCCCGCGTCCGAACGAACGGGAACCTCGATACGGTCGAGATCACGGACGTGACCGAGGAGGACACGAGGTCGCGGTCCACATGGAACTCCCCGGCGGCGCGTCCTTCGAACAGTGTTTCAAGCGCCCGCCGGTCTGGGGCGCCAACTGTGACCTCAAGCGGTTCCTCGACGCCTACGAACTCGCACCGGACGAGGTCGAGGAACTGATCGGGAAGCGCGTCCCGGTCAACCGCGAGGTCGTCGACGATACGCTCCGGTTCGAGATCGATCTCGACGCGCTGCCCATCGACTAGACGGGGGAAGGCCTAACCCGATCCGGACCGCCCGGCCCGTATGGACGTTCTCATCACTGGCGCACACGGGACCGTCGGGACGGCGATCACCGACCACCTCGGTGACGACGACCGGTACAACTTCACGTTGCTGGACGTGGACGACGCACCGAGCCCTCACGAGACAGCCGTCGCGGATGTCCGGGCGTACGACGAGATCCGCCCGCACTTCGAGGGACAGGACGCGGTGGTCCACCTGGCGCTGATCCCCGGGACCGGCGGCCCCGACTCCCGGGCGCTGGGCTGGAACGAGCCACAGGCCGACAACCTCGAAGGCATCCACAACGTCACCGAGGCGGCCGTCGACGCTGGCCTGGACAGCATCGTCTTCGCCTCCTCGAACCACGCCGTCGGGATGGTCGAGGGACGGAACGCGCCCGACGTGTACCACGACCGGGGTATCGTCGCCGGCCACGACGAGCCACACCGTCCCGACTCCCGGTACGGTCTGACGAAGAGCTACGGCGAGGACCTGGGGCGGCTCGCGGCCGAGGCACACGAGATCAGCTTCTACGGTCTCCGTCTCGGCGCGATCCGGGATCCGGCGTACGACCACCCGTACGGCGACGCCGAACGAGGTGTCGACGAGGGCCGTTGGGAGCGGGGCAGCGACGCCTACGAGGAACAGGTCGCACGCATGAAAGGGCTCTGGCAGTCCCGCCGCGATCTGGCCCACATGGTCGCGTGCTGTCTCGACGACGAGTCGGTCGAGTGGGACCACTTCTACGGCGTCAGTGGCAACGAGCGCCGCTGGCTCGACGACCTCGAACACGCCCGGGAGACGATCGGCTACGAACCCAGGACGACGGCGAGCAGTGGGACGGCCCGCCGGCGTGAGTGTGACCGCAGTCCTGTGAACGAACGTGAAGATTTATCTACCGAAGCGTGGTATCGTATGTCATGGCAACGAACCGTAAGGGCGGCTCGTCACCGCTGGCACGTATCCAGAACCGCTACGAGGGAACCAAAAAGAAGTGCCCGGAGTGTGGGTTCGTCGACGAGGCGGGCAACTGGGACAGCCGGACCAACGGCGGCAAGATCGTCTACCGCCACACCTGCCCGAGCTGTGACGCCGAGCGCGAGCACACGTTCTCGATCCTCGGATAGCCCCGTCCCGTCGAGCCAGCCCAGGTGGTCACTCTTAAGCCGCCCCACCCGCTTGGCACATCCATGGAGCCACGCGATCTCTCGTCGCACACGGTCTACCGGGCGGGCCGCGGTATCGAAGAAGTCGCCCGGGAACTGGGGGTCGAGCCCGACGACCTCGTGAAACTCGCGTCCAACGAGAACATGTTCGGGCCGAGTCCCGCCGCCGTCGACGCGATCCGGGAGTCGGCCGCCGGGATGCACTCGTACCCGAAGGCCTCCCACGCGGACCTCGTGGCGAGGGTTGCCGACCACTGGGACTGCGAGGACGAGCAGGTCTGGCTCGGGAACGGCGGTGACGGGGCGCTCGACTGTCTCGCCCGGGCGATGCTGGACCCGGGCCAGCGCGTGCTGGTGCCCGATCCCGGTTTCGCCTACTACCCGATGAGCGCCCGCTACCACCACGGGACCGTCGCCGAGTACACCCTCTCGAAGGCCGACGACTTCGCACAGACGGCCGAGACGGTCCTGAAAGATTACGACGGCGAGCGGATCGTCTACCTAACCAGCCCGCACAACCCGACCGGCGCGGAGTTCTCGACGGACGCCGTCCGAGAGATCGCCGAGGAGACCGACGAGCAGACCCTCGTCGTCGTCGACGAGGCCTACGGGGAGTTCTCCGACCGGCCGAGCAAACGATCGCTGCTCGACGACCGCGACGACGTGGCGATCCTCCGGACGTTCTCGAAGGCCTACGGACTGGCGGGGGTCCGGATCGGCTACGCGCTGGTCCCCGAATCGTGGGCCGACGCCTACGCCCGGATCAACACGCCGTTCTCGGCGAGCGAACTCGCCTGCCGGGCGGCGCTTGCGGCGATGGACGACGACGAACACGTCCGCAAGTCCGTCGAGACGGCCGCCTGGGCCCGGGAGTACATGCACGACGAACTCGCGGCCGACACCTGGGAGAGCGCCGGCAACTTCGTGCTCGCGTCGGTCGGCGACGCCGACGCCGTCGCGGAGGCGGCACAGGAGGCCGGCGTCATCCTCCGGGACTGCTCTTCCTTTGGCCTGCCAGAGTGCGTCCGGATCACCTGTGGCACGCGCGAGGACACGCGCCGAGCCGTCGAGACGCTCAACGAGATTCTCGGGGTGACAGAGGCGTGAGGGTCGCAGTGACGGGCACGCCCGGGACGGGCAAGACCACGGCGACGGAGCGACTCGACACCGATCTCGACGTAGTCCACCTCAACGACGTTGTCACCTCGGAGGGGTTCTCGACGGGCCGCGACGAGGAACGCGGGAGTCTCGTCGCCGACCTGGACGCGGTGGCCGACTGGCTCGACGGGCGCGACGACGTTGTCTTCGAATCACACCTGGCACACCACTTCGACGCCGACCGGGTGATCGTCCTCCGTGCCCACCCCGAGACGGTCGCGGCCCGCCTTCGGGGGCGGGGCGACGAAGAGGCGAAGGCAGCCGAGAACGCCGAATCGGAGGCGTTGGACGTGATCCTCTCGGAGGCCGTCGACCGCCACGGGATCGACTCGGTCTACGAGGTCGTCACGACCGACCGCGACCCCGACGAGGTGGCGGCAGCCATCGAGGCCGTGCTCCGCGGCGAGCGTGACCCGAGCGCCGGCACCGTCTCGTACGTCGAGTGGCTATGACACTGGACAGGTTCAGACCGCTCGCCGACCGTGCGCTGGGGCCGTTCGTCAGCGCCGCCCGCATGACCGGGCTCTCTCCCGACGGCGTGAGCGTCATCGCCTTCCTGCTGGCTGTCGGTGCCGGCGGCGCCTACGGCGTGGCGGCACGGGACCCGCTGCTGTACGTCCTCGGTGCCTTTCTGGTCCTGGGGAACGGCTGGCTCGACCTCGTCGACGGCGCGCTCGCCCGGGAACTCGACGTTGCCTCCTCGGGTGGTGACCTGCTCGATCACGTCCTCGACAGGTACGCCGATATCGCGATCATCGTCGGCCTGGCCGCGGGGATCGGCCAGTGGGCGCTCGGCATCGCCGCCGTCACGGGCGTGTTGATGACCTCGTACCTCGGCACCCAGGCCGAAGCCGTCGGCCTGGATCGGGTGTACGGCGGCCTGCTCGGCCGGGCCGACCGGCTGGCGCTCGTCGGCGTCGTCACCGGCGTGGTCGCGTTCGTCCAGCCCGAGGTCGCGGGGCTCTCGCTCGTCGGCTGGCTGCTGGTCGTCTTCGCCCTGGTGGGTCATCTCACCGCCGTCCAGCGGTTCTATCACTCGATGCGCGCGCTGGACTGACAGGGCGGCCGGCACACCATTTATACCCTCCCCTCTCCAACCCGGCAGTATGGTCCAGTGCGAGATGTGCGGCAAGGAGGTCTCGTCTCCGAACCGCGTCAAGATCGAGGGCGCTGAACTCGATGTCTGTGACGAGTGTACCGACTTCGGCACGGAGGTCAAAACCGAGGACAGCTCCTCGACATCGACGAAGTATTCGACATCCTCCAGCGGGTCGAGCGGGTCGTCCTCGTCCTCACAGTCGAGCGTCCAGTTCCGGCGGGTCGAGCCGTCGCCGCGACATGTTCGACGAGATGGACGAGGTGGCCCAGGACTACGACCAGCGGATCCGGGAGGCCCGCGAGTCAAGCGGGATGAGCCAGGAGGACCTCGCACGGAAGCTCAACGAGAAGGCAAGTCTCATCCGGAAACTCGAACGCGGCGACACGCTCCCGACCGACGAGATCCAGAAGAAACTCGAACGCGAACTGGGGATCTCGCTGAGCGAAGGCGGCAGTAGCGAGGAGACCGAGTGGTCGAGCGGTAGCAGCCAGGGGAGCTACACGCTCGGCGATGTCGTCGAACGCAAGGACTAGAGTCTGAGGTCTTCCTCTTCTACGTCGAGTTCGTTCGCGAGCGAGTCGACGTTCGTCTCGATGTCGCTGATCTCCGACTGGAGCCGGTGGTACTGGTCGCTCTCGCGGAGTTCCGATTCGGTCTTCTCCAGTTGTAAGACGTTGCGCTTGAGTTTCTTCGTCGTCAGTTGCCGGAGCTGCTCGTTGTAGTCCGAAATCATCTCCAGCCGTTCGACGACTTCGATCAGCTCACCGCGGGTGACCGGTTTCACGATGTAGTCGTCGACGCCCATATCGATGATCTCGAAGTCGGGGTTCACCGCCGTGACCATCGCGATCCGGCAGGGGAAGTTCCTGTCCTCGATCTCGGCGAGGACTTCGTTGCCCGAGACGACGGGCATCCGCCGGTCCAGAAGCACGATGTCGGGCTCGCGGTCGAGGCGTTCGAGCGCCTCTTCACCGCCGTAGGCCGTCACCACGTCGTACTCCGCCGCCGCGAGATAGTCGGTGTACAGGTCTGCCAGATGCTGTTCGTCCTCGACGATCAGGACTGTCGGTGGTCCCCCGGAGCCACGGTTCACGGTTCGATAACTGGTGACGACGCGGACCGTCTTAATACCCCCAGCTTCCGTGTGGCTCCGTACCGCACAACCTATTTGACTGCCGGCCGAGGTGATAGTCGTATGTTCGTTCTGGTCAATCTGAAGGCGTATCCGTGCGATCCGATCGAGGTAGCGACCGCCGCAGCCGACGTGAGCGACGACTCCGGCGTCCGCGTCGCGGTCGCACCCCAGGCGGCCCACATCGAGTCGGTCGCCGAGACGGGCGTCGAGACGTGGGCACAGCACGTCAGCCCCGTCGAGCACGGCAGCCACACCGGGAGTACGCTGGCCGAGGCGGTCGCCGACGCCGGCGCCGTCGGCACGCTGTTGAACCACTCCGAGAACCGACTCAAACTCGCCGACATCGACGGCTCCCTGGACGCCGCCGATCGGGTCGACCTGGAGACGATCGTCTGTGCCAACAACCCCGCACAGATCGGTGCCGCCGCGGCGCTCGGCCCGGACGCCGTCGCCGTCGAGCCGCCGGAACTCATCGGCACCGGGACGCCGGTCAGCAAGGCCGACCCCGACATCGTCACCGGTGCCGTCGACGCGGCCGCACGGGTCGACGGCGACGTGGACGTGCTGTGTGGCGCGGGTATCTCTACCGGGGAAGACCTCGTCTCCGCGAGCGATCTGGGCGCGACCGGCGTCCTGCTGGCGAGCGGTGTCGCGAAGGCCGACGACCCCCGTGCCGCGCGAAGACCTCGTCGAGCCGCTGGTCTGACGGCTCTCAGGACTCGTTGTCGACGATCTGTCCTTCGAGCCGGTCGGCGTACTCGTCGCGCTGCGCGGCCGGGAGGTCGGTCGCCGTCTCTTCGTCGATGAGCGCGCCCAGCCGTACGTCGTAGGAGCCTCTCCCGACGTGTTCGACGAGCCCACGGAGCCTGAGCGTCCGGTTGCGCGCGTAGGCCGCCGTCCGGTCGCCCGAGCCGCCGGCCGAGAAGTGCGCGTTCAGCGGCGTCCCCGGCCCCTGTTCGACGTAGAACGCGAGCATCCGCCGGGTCTTTCCCTCCAGGTCGGCGATATCCGCCGCGAGGGCCGCGACGGCCTCCGGAACCGAGTCGTCGATGGGATCGATCGGTGCCGCTCGGGTCCCGCCGCCGGTGTCGGCTGCGACGCCGCCGTCCGACGACGAGCCGCCGGAATCGACAGACGCCATCGCCGCGGCGAACGCCGTCTCGGCGTCGTCGCCCTCCGCCTGGCCGTTGGCCGATGCCGCGTCGGGCTGGCCGTTGGTGGCCGTCGCGTCCGCCTGGGGTGGGCCGGCGTCCCCGCCGGACGCGGGCGGACTGTCCATCCCCTCCTCGGGCGCGAAGTCGCCGAACGCGTCGCCGAAGCCGCCACCGGAGGCCGCCGCCGGCTCCGCGTCCTCGGCAGGCGAGTCCTCGGCCGTCTCGGACGGCGAGCCCTCGCCGGCCTCCGCGAACCGCTCGCGCCGTCGGCGTTCTTCCTCCTTTGCGGTCCGCCCGGGGTTGTAGTCGTCGACGTGGTCGACCAGCGCGTCGGTGAACTGCTCGGCCATCCGGGAGAGGTCCCGTGCGTCCTGGAGTTCCCGCTCTAGTTCCGCGATGCGTGAGTTCTTCTTGTCCAGTTCCTCGCGGAGTTCCTTGATGCGGTTCTCGGTGGCCTGTTTCTCGTCGCTGATCGTCTCCAGTTCCGAGACCAGGTCCTCGCTGACGGACTTCAGTTCCGGGCGCTCGAAGTCGTCGAGGCCGGGCGTCGCGCCGGCGTCGAACGTCTGCTTGCGCCGGAACTGGACCCGGTGGACGGCCTCGGCCCAGTCGGTCATCAGGAACGCCTCGCCGTCGCCGAGGTCCTCGACGGCGTCTGCGTAGTCGTTGTCGAGGATCCGCCCGACGACCTTGGTGTCGTTGTTCCAGGTCAGACGGTGCCAGACCAGCCAATCACACTGGGTGATGTAGTCTTTTTTCACGTCGGCCGGGCGTTGGCTGATGCCGACGATGCCCAGCCCGTGTTTCCGGCCGCGTTTCCCGATCTTGATGAGCATCTTCCCGACCTCGCCCATCGACCCCTTCTCGGGCATCCACTCGTGGCACTCCTCGACGAGCATCAGGAACGGCTGTTTCTGCTTTTTGGCCTTGGCGAACAGTTGCTTCGAGACTTCCGTCAGCAGCGTCTCGGCCTCTTCCTCGTCGAGGAACGACGAGATGTCCAGGATGATGGGGACGTTCTGCTCCAAGGCCAGCGAGGCGATCTTGCCCGCGTGGTCCTCCGTGACCTGGATGTCACACTCCTCGTCGCCGCCGACGTGGAGGATCTCGTACTCCTCTTTGAGGCCGTAGTACTCCCCGTCGATGTCGACGATGAGCAGCCCGAACCCGTTGTCGAGCAGTTTCTCCGCGATGACGCTCGCGGAGTTGCTCTTCCCGCTCCCGCTCTTCCCGGTGATGAAGCCGCGGCCAGTGAGCAGTTCGACGACCGGCAGGTTCACGGGTCTGTCGGGGTCCGTGTTTCCGCCGACGCCGGCGCTCGTGTCGGCGACGGTTATCTGTTCGGTCTCTGCCATTCGTGTCCCGACGGAGACACGCACACCTCATAACTCTCCGTCAGACAGGCGTCTTCCGTCCGCTGACGGGCTTGGTGGAGCAACCGCTATTGCGGTGGAGCCGTAACTATTTTTGTGGGTCGGTGACAGATGACACGGTACGAGACAGTCGTCGAGAACGGGAGCGTCTCCGTCGGTACCCCCGACGGTCGCATCGAGATCGCGCCGCTCGACGACATCGTCGCCGCCGTGGGCGGGCCGGCCTGGACGATCGAGTACACCGAGGCCTATCGCGAGCAGTTCCCCGGAGTCGACACCTCCGACGAGGGACTCACCGTCGACGTGGTCGATATGCTCCAGGCGATGACACACAGCGAGCAGTTCGTTCGGACGCTCGCCGCACAGCCGACGGCTGTCCCGCCCGACGACGTGCTCTCGCCGCGTGCGGGACTGTTCGTCGGGAAACTGCTGGAGAATCTGGAGCACGGGGTCGACTGAGTCAGCCGAATTCGTCGAGCGTCGTCTGGCCTCCCCTGTCGCCGTCGGCCACTCGGTCGGTCCCCGCCCGCTCCTGGAAGGCACCAAGCGGTGCCTGATCGACTGCCCTCCTCGCCGGGCCGGGCCGTCGTCGTCGGTCGTCTCGAACCCGTCGAGACTCGCCTGCTGGCCGGCCGAGAAGTCCAGGTTCGAGACGCGCACGCCGACTTTTCGGACCGCCGCACCGTCGAACTCCGTCAGCAGGTCTAGCGCGACCGACTCGACCAGATCGGCGTCTTCGACCGGCCCTGGCAACGACTGAGCGCGTGTGTTGACATCGAACGGGGGCGTGACGACCTTGATACCGATCGTCTGATACCGGGCCTCCTGTCGCCGTGCGCGGTCGGCGACGGCGTCGGCGAGCGTGCGGACGCGACGCCGGACCGTCTCACTCTCCTCGGTCGCCTCGGTGAACGCGGACTCCCGCGAGAGGCTCTTGGGGTCGCCTTTCGGGGTCACGTCGCGGTCGTCCTCGCCGCGGGCGAACCGGCGGATCTCCCGGCCGCGCTCGCCGAAGGCGTCGTCGAGGCGGTCCGGATCGGCACTGGCCAGGTCGCCGGCCGTCTCGATCCCCATGGCGGCGAGTTCTCTGGCCGTCACCGGCCCGACGCCGTGGACGGCCTCGACGGGCAGCGGCGCGAAGAAGTCCCGGACCTCACCGGGCTCGACGATGATCAGTCCGTCGGGCTTGTCGTGGTCGCTGGCGACTTTCGCCGCGCTCATCGTCGGGGCCAGGCCGACGCTTGCGACCACGCCGACCGACGCCTCGATCCGGTCTTTGAGATCGGTTGCCCACGCCCGAGCCTCGCTCCAGTCGACGGTGTCGCTGACATCGAGGTAGGCCTCGTCGATGCTCACCTCCCGGACGGTGTCGGCGGTGTCGTGGAGAATCGCCTTCACGTCTCGTCCGACCGACTCGTAGTAGTCCAGTTCGACCGGCCGGTAGAAGCCGGCCTCGGACACGTCACGCTCCGGGTCGTCGACGGCGTCGACCTTGCGCGGGAGGCGTTCGAGGGCGTCGGTTATCGGCATCGCCGACTCGACGCCGTACTCGCGGGCCTCGTAGCTGGCGGTCGCGACCGCCCCGTGGGTCTCTCCGGGTTCGTAGCCCATCCCGACGACGAGTGGTTCGCCCCGCAGCGCCGGCTCGCGCTGTCGCTCGCAGGCCGCGTAGAAGCAGTCCATGTCGACGTGGGCGAGGACCCGCTCGCGCCGGCTCGATCCCGGTAGTCCCAGCCCGTCCATGGCCGAGGGTAGATCCCCCCGCGCAAAATCGATGTCGCTGTCAGTCACGGTCGGCGGTGTAGACGGCCGTCGTCCCGTCGAGGCGGTCGAGGTTCGCGGCGAGTGTGTCCCGCTGGGCCTCGCTCGCGCCGGCCAGGAGTGTCACCTCGGCCACGCCGTCGAAGGGGTGTGCCTCCAGTTGGCTCCGGCCCTCGAAGAGCCGACCGTAGCCGTCGCTGCCCCACTCCACGTCCGTGGTAAACACCATCGCGTCGAACGACTGGCCGTAGTTGGCGTCGGCCTTCGTCGAGAGCGTATCGAGGCGCTGGCCGACCGCGGACAGTCCGCGCGTCTCCGGGAGCGCGAGGAGCAGGTCGGTCACCGGATAGGCGGGGTCGGCACCGAAATCCGGTGCGTACGCTCCCGGAATCCGTTCGAGTTCCGGCCCGTCGGTGACGCGGAACGCGACGAACCGCGCCAGTCCACCCCCGTACAGGTGGGCCTCCACGAGCGGGACCATCCCCTCGCCGAGCGGCGGGCGGTCGCCGAGTCGAACGACGGCACGCAGCGTGGTCATCTGGAACGACGGACAGCTACTGGTCGTGTCCGTATAAGAGTAAAGTTACCGGCGGGGTGGCCGTGCCCCGCAGGTGATCGGTCGGCCGCCGGTGCCAATCCCGGAACGATACGGCGGTGGTTCCCGCCGGGAGTCGTACGCTCCACGTTACCTATTGTCACGGTGCTACTTCAAGTTTGCCCTCGCCGAGACCGACTCGGATGTCGAGGGCGGCACGATGCCGGACGCCGAACGCGCTGTCGTCGTTTCGACCTGGTAGTCGCCCCGGGTCGGGTCGTCGGCTGTGTCGTCCGCCAGGACGCTGATCATCCGTTCACACCCCATCTCACACAGCTGGCCGCGAGCGCGAACGAGCGGTTCGACGACCACGGTCGAGTGCGGGTCGAACTCCGAGACATCGGTGATGACGGTAAAGCCCGGACTGAGGTGCCGGGCCGACGTGACCGCCTCGACAGCGAGGCGCTCTACCTCGTCATCGGTGAGTTGCCCCTGGAGAACGAGATGGAGTGTGTTCTGTCCCTGATCGGCGATAACGTCGTAGCGCGCTTGCGTCGGTTCCATACAAGCGAGGACACCCGCGTGGTGCCTCACTCCCCCTCCTTACTGGTAAGGGGCGGCTCGGCCGGGCCGCGCACACGAGGTCCCAGTCCCGGGTCGTGCCGACTCCGGGCCTGTGCCTATCGGCACCCGCCTCAGTCGCTCCCCTCCAACTGGTCCGGTGAGAGTTCCGCGTTGAGGACTTTCACACCCCGCTCGGTGATACTGTAGTAGGGGTGTGAGCCGCCGGACTCGTCGACAGTAACGAGCCCGCGTTTACAGAGTTCGTTGAGCCGCCCGCTCGTGTAGCCGCGGCTGAACCCGGCGTTGCGAGCGATGTTGCTCGGTGTCAGTTCGAGTGCCTTCGGTGGCCCCAGCACCGTGAGGATGGACTGGTCGGCCGCTTTCATCCAGTCCACTTTATTATACATTCACTCCGGCTAACGGGTACTGACATAAATCCTGTTCGGTCAGTTACAGTATCTGATACTCGCGTCAAGCGAAGATAACGAAATCGTCAGGTGGAACTAAGTTGGTCCCGGTGAACATCTCCCTGTATGAGTAGCTCAGTAGTCACGTGGGCGGAGGGTCGCCGTGGATTTCAGGTCACGCCTGGACGGCAGGGAGTCGACTGATGGCGCCACAACTCGACGCCGATTGGACACAGCTGAGCGCGTTCCAGCGTGACCTCCTGGTCGCGATCAGTCAGCTCAAACGCAGCGACGAGACGTGTTACGGGCTCGCGATCAAACGCGTCGTCGAGGACGTGTATCCCGAGACCGTGACACACGGCCGGCTGTATCAGAACCTCGACGAACTCGACGAGCAACACCTGATCGAGAAACGCCAGCTCGACCGCCGAACCAACGAGTACGTCATCACCGACGAGGGCACCGCGCTCCTGCGGACACACGCCGAGCTGTTGCAGTCCCTGGTGTAGCTCACACCGTCAGCCGTCGGACGGTCGTCCCCGCCGACTCGATGTCGCGTTCTGCCGCGGCTGCGACCAGGATATCGTTCTCCCCGTACTGGATCGCCAGCCGCTCTTCGAACGCGCCGTCGTCCGGTTCGACGAGCGCCGTGTCGGTCGGCGTCTTGATCGCGACGACCGCGGCGGTGGTCTCGCCGGTGACGACGACCTGGTTCCCCTCGAAGCTCGTGTCGACGTGGAGGCCGGGGCTCCTGTCGGGCCCGTGTCGGCCGCGTTCGCTGTATCGCTCGCGGACGAACGCCGGCGCCTCCGCCGGCCGGCCCTCGTCGATCCCGTGTGCGAGCCTGATGAACTGTGCCATCGCCCAGGCCAGCGGCGTCGCCGAGCCGGTCCCCTCGCCGTACTCCCAGTCGTACTCGGTGCTGTACTCCCGGTCCCAGACCTGCTCGGCGATCATCCGCCCGGAGTTGGCGAACCGCTGCATCGTCCGGAGGAGTTCCGTCGGGTCGAGCGCGCTCTCCTCGGTGTCGGCCAGCAGTTCGTACTCGCCGCGCTCGCCGGTCAGTAACGGCCAGAGGCGGCCCTTCCCGCTGTTTTCGAGCGCCCACGGCGCGCCGCTGTCCTCGCGGTCGCGCTCGCCGTAGCTGTCGCCGTTGTACCGGTAGAACGCCGCTCCGGCCGGCAGGTCGACGCGGATCGTCTCGTCGACTTCGGCCACGGAGTTGCGGATCGTCTCGTCGTCCCAGGGCGTGATCCCCAGCCGGACGAGTTCGAGGAAGCCGGCGTCGATGATGTCCCGCTCGTCGAGCTGTGGCCCGCCGTTTGCCAGCCGGCGCCGGAACCCGGTCTCCGGGTTGCCGTCGCGGGTGATCCGCAGGAAGTACGGCGTCCGGGCGTGCCTGTCGGTGCCGGTGTGGGTCGCGGTCCAGTTCTCGACCATGTTTGTCCAGCGGTCCGCGAGTGAGAGCCAGACCAGCGCGTCGGCCTCGTGGTCGGTCTCCAGCGCGATCTGTGCCGCCGAGGCCAGGCCGGCGATCTCGGCAGCGATCGTCGAGGGCGAGTAGCCCGACTCCTCCTCCCAGCGTTCCTGGCCGGTCGCCGGTCCGTTGCGGAGGACGTAGTCGGCCGACCGACGGACGTGTTCGTAGTCGTAGTCGACATCCTCGAAGCGATAGCCCCGTTCGAGTAGGCGGGCGGCCATCACCTGCGGGAACGAGATGTTGTCCATCTGCTCGCCGCCCCAGCGGGTGATCCCGTTGAGGTACGTGTTCTGCGGGATGAAGCCGTTCTCGTCCTGCTGGTACCGGTAGATGTACTCCAGTTGGGTGACGGCAGTCTCCATGTCGTCGACGAGTTCGAACGCGGTGAAGACCTGATAGAGGTCCCGCGCCCAGACGAAGTTGTAGCCGTACCCCTTGCGCTCCTCGGCGGTGACGGCTTCGCCCCACGGGACGGACGGGGAGGCGATCGAGCCCCCGAGGAAGGTCTTGTCCTCGACGGCCAGCAGCGTCATCAGCGCGGTCCGGTACTGGGCGGCCAGTTCGGGCTCGTCGGCGACGGACTCGGGGAGCGGACGGCCGTCGAGGAACGACTGCCAGGAGTCGACGTAGCCCGCTCTGACGGTGTCGTAGCCCGCTGCGAGCGCGCCCTCTGCCTCCCCGAGCGCCGCGGCGGTGTCGGCCTGTCGGGCGAAGCCGAGCGCGACGGTCTCGGAGAGCCGTTCGCCGGCCCCCAGTTGGCCGACGAGGACGACGCTGTCGTTCGAGATCGAATCTCGGGGATCGGGACGGACCCCTTCGGCGAAGAGGTCGCTGATCGGGTCGCTCCCGCTGACGCCGACGGTCGCCCAGTCGAAGCGGTCGGCCGCGACCATCGCCAGCGCGACCGAGTACCCCTCGCCGTCCTCGTCGACGAGTCGCGGTTCCGTCGAGGAGCCGGTGTAGGCGCTCGCGTCCCGGGCCGCCAGGTGGTAGCGGCCGGGCTGGCCCAGGCGCAGTCCGCGGTCCCGCGTGCCGCTGTTCGCCAGAGCAACGTCCGCGGCCGCGAACAGGTCGTACTGGGCGCCGTCTCGTGCCTCGAACTCGATGTCAGCGACGACGGCGTCGTGGTCGGGATCGGCGGCGTACTCGACCGTGAGTTGCCACTCGTGACCCTGCCCGTCGCCGGTCTCCGTGACGACGTGGCGGAAACAGAGCGCGTCGTCGGCCGTCGGTTCGACCCGGCGCGCGACGGAGCCCTCGGCGCGGCCGGCGCCCTCGACGTGTGTCCTGACGGTGTAGTCGTCGGTCCGTGCCGAGACGATGAAATCCAGCGTCCGGAGGTTCATCAGGTCCACCCGCGGGAACCGGACCTCCGTCAGCGCGCCCGCGGTCAGCGTGAACCAGACCCGGGAGGGATCGTCGGCACGGTGGTCGGCGACGGTGCCGACGCCGAACTTCTCGCCGGTCGTCCATCGGGGTCGGTCGGGCGGTCCCGACGGCGACGGCGCCGCGCTCGGCAGGGCGTCCTGCGCCGCGAGCGTCGCGGTCGCCTGCAGTCGGTAGCCGTGGGCGAACCCCAGCGGCGTGCCGCTGTCGGCCCGGCCGTCGTCGTGAAGCTGTTCCGGGAGGTACCCAACGTCCGTCACCAGCGGCCCGTCGTGCTCGATGAGTCCGTACAACCCCGCAGCGCGCTCGAAGAAGGCCGTCCCGTCGCGACCGAACTCACCCAGGAGCACACCGAGTTTCGCGGCCGCGGCGGCCCCATCGCCGTCGTCAACCCCCAGATCTTCTCGCCGTCCTGGCCCTCGGTCCGCCAGGTGTCGCCCTCGTAGCGGATCAGCCCCGCGACCGGTTCGCCGGCCGGGTTCCGGTAGAGGTCGTCGAGACAGGCGCTGACGTGATCGGTGAGCCGGTCGGCCGTCTCGTCGTCCAGATCGACGCCGTCGAGCGCCGCGTACGCGGCGAACCCGTCGACGAGCGCGAACGTCGCGGCGTCGAGTCGCAGATCCAGCCCGCCGTCGGTCAGCCGGAGGGCGTAGGTCCTGGTCGCGTCCTCCCAGAGCCGGTCCAGCCCGTCGGCGACCCGATCCGCGCAGGCTCGCGCCCGGTCGCGCAGGTCGTCGGCGACCGGTGCCCGAGCCACGGTCGCGAACGCTTCGAGGTAGGTGGCCGTCGTGTGGGTGAACTGCCCGACCATGTCCTCCCAGAGGTTCTGACACGGGCCGGGAAGCCCACCGTCGTCGAGATCCGCCTCCATCGCCTCGACGGCCGCCTCGATGGTGGTCCGGATCTCGCTGGCCGTCTCGGGCGACAGTCGGTCACGGCGATCACACAGTAGCGCCGCCAGAAACGCGGTCACGGTCGCCGTCTGGTCGGCCTGGTACTCCAGCGAGTCGTCGTCGTCCTCGACGTGTGCGTGGGCCCACCCCGGGGCGAGCGAGCCGTCACGCGCCCAGACGCGGTGTGGCCAGGTGCCATCCCGGAGCTGGGTCCGGCAGTACAACTGTGCGCTCGCCACGAGTTCGTCGTCGATGTCCAGTCCCAGCGTCCCGGTCGAGGAGAGCAGCGACTGGGCGATGCGCGCGTCGTCCCTGAACCACGTGTAGCCGTAGCCCCCGGAGTCCCGGAAGAACGGATCGAACTCCGGGGCCGCGATCCGGCCGCCGCTGGGCGCTTTCAGGAGGTCGAGTGCCCGGAGGTCACTCCGGACCACGCGCTCGCGGACGACCCCCTCCGGGACGGTGATCTCGGTCCGTTCCCGCGCGGCCTCCTTGATGTCTCTGGCCCCCTGGAACCGGGCCGCACACTCCCGGAGGTCGCGGATCGCCGTCCCGCGGTCGATGTCGCCGTGGTCCGAGAGCTGTGTCACCAGTGTGGTTCGGAGTCCCCGTCCCTCGCGTTCGAGGGGCGCCTGGACGACGACATCGCCGCTCAGGTGGGTGTCCTCGTACCTGCGGCGCTGTCGCTCGCGGGGGAACTCGACCGGTTCGTCGGCCAGGATCTCGGGGAACCGCTCGGGGACCTGCCCGCGGATGCCCGATAGCCCGGTCGAGGCGGTGACGTAGTCGTGTTCGTCGTGGTGAAACACCTCGACGACCGCGCCGTCGGCGGGGCCTTTCTCCGGGTGGACGAGCCGGCCGACCTGTGTCTCCTTGCCCTCCGGTGCCATCGTCAGGAACGCGACCAGTTGCGCGTCCGGGGGGACCGCGCCGCGGAGTTCGACGTGCGTGAGGTGGGCACGCCCCAGCGTCAGGTCGTACTGGTGGACCGTGAACTCGCCGGCGTCGTACTCGGTCTCGATCAACGTCGTCTCGCGGTAGTAGTGCTGTCTGACCGTCTCCAGGTCGTCGAGCCAGATCGTCCGGCGCGGCGTCTTGACGCCGAACCGCGACCGGTCGATACCGTACAGTCCGGAGATCGCCGCGGAGTAGTCTCGGACGGTCCCCGCGGGAGCGACGTGGACGAGACGGTCGCCGTGCCCGGAGAACGCGCCCGTCGCTGCCGTCGACCCGTCGTCCCCTCGCTTGTAGTCGTTGAGTGCCGTTCGCAACCGCATCTTGCTGCCACCAACAGCCCGCACGGTAAAGTTCTCGTGGTGTGTGTTGACACCGGCGGCGGAACCGGCACCCCGACATCGGGAAACAGTATAAGTGAGTCCGCGGTCACGGTCCGGTATGAGCGACTCCGAGGACGCTTCCGGCGGACGATCGATTCCGATCTCCATCGATGTCGACATCGACGACGGCCGAACGGTCATCACCGCGACGGGCGACCGAGACGCCGCCGTCGTCGTCGAATCCCGATCGGGCGAACGGATCTACCTCCCACCGGAGGACTTCGAACGGCCGCCCGACTCCGCCGCCGACACGCCACACGCGGACAGTCCGTATCAGTCCGTGGAGTCGGATAGCCCGTACCAGTCCGCAGATTCCGACAGTCCCTACCAGCCCGCGGAGTCGGACAGCCCGTACCAGTCGGCCGATAACTCCGACAGCCCGTACCAGTCAGGCGGCGACGTGAGCGAGCGCGCCGGACTCTCGCCGACGGGCGACGGGTTCCGAATCGTCCACCCGGAGCCGGTCACCGATCTCAGAGTCCTGCGCTGATCAGGTTCCGGCTTCGTCGTCCGAGGCCTCGGATTCCGTCCCCGCGGCGATCGACTTGTACAGGTCCGCGTGGTCCTCGGCGACTTCGTCCCAGGTCCGGACATCGTACTCGATCGGGGTATCGAGTGTCAGCCCGTACTCGATCCCGTCCGCGATGGAGTCGGACTGGGGCTCGACCTCGATGAGGCAGTCCTCGGGGAGCACTTCCGCGGCCCCGGCGTTGCTCGCGACGACGCGGGTCCCGACCGAGAGCGACTCGGTGAACGTGATGCCGAACGGCTCCGAGAGCGAGGGCGAGACGAACAGGTCCGCGCTAGCGTAGTAGTCGCCCAGTTCCTCCTCGGGCAGGTAGCCGACGAACTCGACCTGATCCTCGATCCCGAGCAGTTCGGTAAACCGCTTCAGTTGCGCGGTGAGGTGCCCCGATCCGCCCAGAACGAGCGTCAGGTCGTCACGACGGAGCTTCGAGAGCGCGTACAGGAGATACGAGATGCCCTTCTGGTCGGTGTGGCGGCCGACGAAAAAGAGCATCTCGCCGTCGATACCCAGTTCGGCCTTGATGTCCCGGCCAGTGGCCTCGACCGAGGAGAAGCCGTTGTAGATGACCTGTGCCTCGCGGCCGTACTCCCGTCGGATCTTGCCAGCGGTGTACTTGCTGACGGCGACGAGGTGGTCCGCGCGGTTGACGATCCGCTGTTCGGTCTGGACCTCCCGTTCAGGGGGCTCCATGTTGCGGTCCGAGGACAGCGAGTGGAAGGTCGTCACCCACTCGACATCGTGGGTCGACTGCGCACGCGAACCGGGGTTGTAGCCGAACCAGTCGTTCGTGTGGACGATATCGGCGTCGGCCGCCCGGTCGACGAACTCCCCGGAGAGCCGGCCGATCCGGGTGATGATGTCACCCTCGCCGGTCGGGACGCCGTGGATGTTCTCGTAGCCGTCGGGGGCGTACTCCGCTGGCAACACGAGTTCGATGTCGACATCGTCTCTCGTGGTGAGTCGTTCGAACAACTCGCCGACCGCCGTGTCCAGTCCACCGGTCACGTTCGGCGGGAACCCCCATGCCAGCATCAGGACCTGTGTAGCCATCACGTAGACGATTGACGGTGGGATACTTATACTGTTGGCCGGAGAGCCCCCGGTCGCGGTCACTCCTCCGTCGTCGACCCCTGAAGATGTGTCTCACACACATATCAGGCAGAAAGGAAAAAAGAGATACTTCCCCCCCGAGAGAGAGCCGGTATGGACGCAATTGTTCTGGCAGGTGGGTACGCAACGCGACTCTGGCCGATCACGCGAAACCGTCCGAAGATGCTCCTCCCGGTGGGCGAGGAGACGATCATCGACGGGATCCTCTCGGATCTGGAAGCCGACGACCGTGTCTCGGACGTGTACATCTCTACGAACGAGTACTTCGCCGATGAGTTCGAGGAGCATATCGAGGAGAGCGACTTCGAGAAACCACAGCTCTCGATCGAGGACACGACCGACGAGGACTCGAAGTTCGGTGTGGTGGGTGCGCTGTCACAGCTCATCGACCGCGAGGGGATCGACGACGACATGCTGGTCGTCGCCGGCGACAACCTGATGGGCTTCGATATCGGCGAGTTCGCCTCCTTCTTCGAGGAGACCGGGACGCCCTGTATCGCCGCCTACGACGTGGGGTCGAAGCAGCGAGCCACGTCCTACGGCGTGGTCGAACTCGACGGGACGCAGGTCGTCGGCTTCCAGGAGAAACCGGACAACCCCAAGAGCACGCTCTGTTCGATCGCGTGTTACGCGTTCCCCAGCGAGACGCTCCCCCTGTTCGACGAGTACCTGGCCGAGGACAACAACCCCGACGAACCGGGTTGGCTGATGCAGTGGCTCGCCGAGCGCGACGCGGTCAACGCCTTCACGTTCGACAGCTACTGGTACGACGTGGGCGAGGCCGACGCCTACATCGAGGCCGTCCAGTGGGCGCTCGGCGACGACACGATCGTGGCCGACAGCGCGACGGTCACCAACAGCAAACTCGGCGACAACGTCCACGTGATGGCCGACGCGACCGTCACCGACGCGACGCTCGAAGATACGGTCGTGTTCCCGGGCGCGACGGTCGAAGACGCGGCCATCGAGTGGTCGCTGATCGACCGCGAGTCGGTGGTCTCGGACGTGGACCTCCAGCGGTCGCTCATCGGCGAGCACTCGAAGGTCAGGTAACGGACCCGATAGTTGAAATCCCTCCGCGGTGAACTGGCGGGTATGCGTTTCAGTCGCCGCAGCGGCGTGTTCCTGCATCTCACTTCGCTCCCGAGTCCCCACGGCATCGGCGATCTCGGTGCCGGCGCCCGGTCGTTCGTGGACTTTCTGGACCGATCAGAGCAGTCACTCTGGCAGGTCTGCCCGCTCGGGCCGACCGCCGCGATCCACGGCCACTCGCCGTACCAGGCCTTCTCGGGGTTCGCCGGCAACCCGCTGCTCGTCGATCTGGAGTGGCTCGTCGACCGTGGGTACCTCGACAGCGAGACGGCGGCCCCGCCCGCCGGCATCGACGCCGAGGAAGTGAACTACGAGGTCGTCGCCCAGTTCAAACGCGAGTGCCTACGGGCCGCGTTCGACGACTTCCGGGAGACGGCCACGGAGGCCGACAGGGAATCGTTCGCACAGTTCCGAGACCGCGAGTCGGGCTGGCTCTCCGACTACGCCCTGTTTCGCGCGCTCAAGCGGGAGTTCGACGGCGCGCTCTGGACGGAGTGGCCGGACGACGTGACGACCAGAGAGCCCGATACCCTCGCGACCTACCGCGAGGATCTGGCCGACGAGATCGAGTTCCGGGAGTTCTGCCAGTGGGTGTTCGACGAGCAGTGGCGCGACCTGCGCGCCTACGCGAGCGACCGTGGGATCGACCTGATCGGCGACCTGCCCATCTACGTCGCGCTGGACTCTGCCGACGTGTGGGCCTCGCCCGAGGCGTTCCGACTCGACGACGACCACCGACCGACGGCCGTCGCCGGGGTCCCGCCCAACACCGGCGACAGCGGCCAGCGCTGGGGCAACCCCGTCTACGACTGGGACCACCTCGCCGAGACGGGCTACGAGTGGTGGCTGGGACGGCTCGACAGACTGTTCGATATGGTCGACATCGCGCGGATCGACCACTTCAAGGGGTTCGACGAGTTCTGGGCGATCCCGGCCGACAGCGACGACCCAGCCAACGGGGAGTGGCTCGACGGCCCCGGCGCCGCGTTCTTCGAAGCGGTCCGCGACCGGTTCGGAAATCTCCCCTTTATCGCCGAGGATCTGGGGTTCGTCGACCACAGCAGCTACGACCTCCGCAGCCAGTTCGACTTCCCCGGGATGCGCGTCCCCCAGTACGCCGACTGGTGTGAGGAAGGGAACATGTACCAGCCGATGCACTTCCCCGAGAACAGCGTCGGCTACACATCGACCCACGACACCGACACCGTCGTCGGCTACTACCACTCCCTGGGCGACCGCCAGCGCGAGTGCCTGCACTACAATCTCGGCTCGGACGGCGAGGATGTCCACTGGGACATCGTCGAAGCGGTCTGGAACGCCGAGTCGACCATCGCCATGACGACGATGCAGGACCTCCTGGGACTGGGGAGCGACGCGCGGTTCAACACCCCGGGAACGACCGACGGTAACTGGGCCTGGCGTGTCACCGACGCGCAACTCGACGACGATATCGCCACCGAACTCCAGTTGATCACCGACGCGACGATCCGTTGATCAGGCCCGGCTCAGCCTGGCGACCACGTCGTCCAGCCACTCGGGGGTGTCGAGGTCCGCCAGCGTCCCGTCCCGTTTCGTCGTCACGATCTCGCTGCCCCCGTCCCGGGTCACGTCTACCCGCCAGGTCCGGCCGTCGTCGGTACTGAGATCGAACCGCGCGCCGCCGTCGGGGAGCGCGTCGACGTGTTCGACGGTCACGACATCGCCGGTGTAGACCTCGATGGTGTCTGGCATCACCAGTCGGTAGCCGCCGCCGTCGTAAAAATGTCCGAGTAGACCGCCCCCGGATAACAGTTCCCTACCGAACGAAGCGGTCGTATAACTAACTGTCCTGCTCTCGTCTGTGTACGTGTGGGCGACCGGCCCACAGCCTCTGACACCGTCCCGGTACCCCTACCCATACCCTTTCGGGACGGATTTATCGAAGTTCCACGACCGACGAGCGCCGTGGCTGTCCCCACGAGATCGAAAAACGGGAAAACGCGGTCGGTCAGTTACGCTTCGGGACCGGAGTCCTGGCCGAGCGTCGCCGAGGAGTCGCCTTCCTGGGCCTCGTAGACGACGCGGATGTCGTAGTCGTTACTGACACCAACGTCAACGCTGCTCCCAGCAGAGATTTCAGAACCACTGCTGTATCCGGCCGTGGTCCAGTCGCCTGGTGAGTCCATGTCGAGTGGTGGTCCGCCAGCGATAGACCCGGAACTGACGAAGTCGCTAGAATCACCACGAACGTACAACTCCTGCGCGACAATAGTGTCCCCACCATCGTGCGTGATTGAGAGTACACCGTTCCCGCCACCCCCTGCCTCGAAGTCGAACGAGAAGCTCGCCTGCGGCGTTGCGCTCTGTGTCTGATCGCCCAGTCCGAGTACGAACGACGCGATGACGGCGGCGAGGATGACCGTGATCGCAACCATCAGGATGACGCCGATGACCGGCGACACTGCGTCGTCGTCTTCGAACAGTTCTTTGATTCGCATACACCGCTCCGATATCAGGCGATTGGAATAAATACATCAGACGTTTTATTCGCCGAAATACCGTTCAATTTCGGCTTGAAACCGCAAAAATAGGAAGCTCAGCGGGTGAGGTACCTCGCCAGTCCCGGGCGATTTCAACACTCCGTGGCCGGCTTCAAATCCGGCTTGATTCCGCGTTGGCCCGTTGTGTACTCGCTCGCGACACCGGTTGATCGCGGTGAATCGGACAGAACGATCTCGAAACCGGGGTAGTGCGGCCGTCTCGGTCGAGTTTCCGGCGCCCGCGGTAGCGGCGTATCTGTAGCGTCCGCAGCCCCGTCGTGTTCGCTCGTGCGCTTCAGCGGTGCGACACACGGCGCTCGCTTTCGCCAGCCGAACGACGACCCGGCTCCGTCTCGTCCCGCTCCGGACCTCTCGGCTGTCGACAACCGGAGGTCGTCGGCTACGAAACCACGGAGGGTGTCGTGGTGATTCCGATATCGCCGAAGACGAACCGGGTTCCGTCAGTCGTCGACTCGACCGCCCCGCTCCATCCGTGCCCGGAGACGATCCGTTCGACGATGAGGAGGCCGAGCCCGCGCCGACCCTCGGTGTAGTCGCCATCGAACAGCGACGCCGCGATCGACTCCGGTAGCCCCGGGCCGGTGTCTTCGACGACGAACCCGTCGTCGGTCCCTGCGACCGTCACCGTCACGTCCGCCTCGCAGTGCTCGTCGACGTTGCGAAAGAGGTTCTCGAACAGCTGCCGGAGCCGCGATTCGTCGGCGTGGATCGTCCGGTCGTCGACGACCGTGAGCGTCGCCGTCGCGGGGTCGACCGTCTTCCAGGCGGTCCGTGCGACCGTCGAGAGCTGGACCGACTCGCGTTCGCCGACATCGACGCCGTCGCGGGCGAGCGAGAGCGTATCGGCGATCAGCGTCTCCATCCGGTCCAGCGAGTCCAGCGCGGTCCCGAGATACCCCGATTCGGGGTCGTCGACCGTCTCGGCGACGAGTTCGGTGTACCCGTACGCGGTCGTCAGGGGGTTGCGCAGATCGTGAGCGAGCATTCCGGCGAACTCGTCGAGGCGTTCGTTCTGTGCATCGAGCGCCTGGTAGTGGCGCTCGCGCTCGATCTCGTGACCGATCCATCTGGTGAGTAGCTCCACGAACCGCTGTTCGTCCTCGTCGAACGGCTCCTCGCGTGGTGTTTCGCTGGAGAAACACAGCGTCCCGTAGATGTCGCCGTCGACTCGGACCGGCGCACCGACGTAACACTGCAGACAGGTGGCCTCGCGGGCGATATCGTCGCTGTACGCCGACGCACCGGCGTCGGCGACCGTCAGAACCTCCCGGCCGTCGACGACGTGGCGACACCAAGTCGTCTCCAGATCGTGGATCGTCCCCGCCCGGAACTCGCCGCTCTCGATCGTCGAGTCGACAACCTCGTACTCGCCGTGTCCCGTGTACGAGAGGACTCCGTAGTCGACACCGAGCCTGTCCCGACCGATCGTGATGGCCTGTTCGATCTTCCGACCGAGCGTGGCCGACGGATCGCTGCCCAGCTCGTACAGGTCACGGAAGTAGTTCCGGCGTTCCGGTTCGGACATATCGGCGGTTGCTCACCGACCCACTAATCGTCCCCGATCGAAAAGCCGGCCCGCTCCATCGTACCCCAGGAGTCGACGCCGGCGAGGTACTCGACGAACCCGCGCCAGGCGACCAGCGTCTTCCACTGCCGGTAGCCGAAGTTCTCCAGGACACCGTACCAGAGCAGACGCAACACCTGCCAGGGACTGTCGTACCGGTTGAAGCTCCAGACCTCGCTGAAGACGCCGAACCAGGAGAGAAACACCCCGAACCCGGTCGTCAACAGGAAGAAGACGAGGAAAAACTCCACGTCCAACAGGCCGAAATACCACGCGAGGGGCAACAGGACGTAGCCGAGCCCCTCGATCAGCGGGCCGATCGTCTCCGCCAGCACGAAGAAGGGCATGACGGCCGTCCCGAGGCGGTCGTACTTCGGGTTGAACAGCATCCGCCAGTGGGTGACGAGCGTCTCGACCATCCCCCGGTACCACCGTCGCCGCTGGCGGCTGAGTACCCGCCGCGTCGCGGGCACTTCGGTCCAGGCGACCGGCTCGGGGACGAAATCCACGGTGTACTCGCGGTCGGTCTCTTTCAGATAGCGATGGAGGCGGACGACGATGTCGAAGTCCTCCGTGATCGTGTCCTGCCGATACCCCCCGATCTCTCGGACGGCGTCGGTCTGGAACAGGCCGAACGCCCCCGAGATGAGGATGAGCCCGTTGATCCGGTTGAGCCCGAGCCGCCCGGAGTAAAACGCCCGGAGATACTCCATCACTTGCAGGCCGGGGAGCCCGGTCTTCGGGAGCGAGACCTCCTTCACGACCCCGTCCTCGATCCGGCAGTCGTTGGCGACGCGGATGACGCCGCCGGAGGCAACGGCCGTCGTCGGCGCTTCGAGGAACGGTCTGACGAGCGACAGCAACGCCTCGCGGTCGATGACGGTGTCGGAGTCGACCGCACAGAACAACGGCATATCGGTGAGCCAGACGCCGGCGTTGAGCGCGTCGCTCTTGCCGCCGTTTGCCTTGTCGACGACCAGCAACTCCTCGTAGACCCGTGAGCGGTACACGCGGTCGATCTGCTCGGTCGGGACCTCGAACGGGACTTCGGCGTCCACCGGTTCCAGTTCGAAGGCGTCGATCAACCGCTCGACCGTCTCGTCGGTCGATCCGTCGTTGACGACGACGACTTCCAGTTCCGGATAGTTCAGCGACAGCATCGACCGGACGCTCTCGACGATCGTCGCCTCCTCGTTGTACGCGGGGACGACGACGCCGATCCCGGGGTAGAACGGCGTGGTGAACTTCCGGAACGGCGGGTCCCACTGGGACTCGCGAACGTCGTCCCGAAGCTCCAACAGCGCCAGGACGTGCAACAGCAGATAGCCCGCGTTGACGACGGTGTAGTACCCGACGACGAACAGTGCGAACAGCACCAGTGCTGTGCCGAGGACGTGTTCCGGCGAGTGCATCCTATCCACCCACCGTCTCGGTGGCCGTCTTGCCGGCGAGCCGGTCGTACTCCGAGTGTTCGAAACTCCACTCCCAGGCGGGTCCAAGAACCGCTGCCACGTCGTGATCGACGCGGTCGCGCCGCCCCACCAGAGCCGTGGTTCCGATCGTGAGCGCCCGGGGGTCGGCCTCCTCGACGAGCGCGAAGAGGAGAACCGTGAGCGCTTCCCGGTCGCCCCACGCGGCGAGCATCTCGTAAACTGCCGCGCGGACGCGAGGGGTGGGATCGCCGGTCGCCCGTTCGAGGAACACCTGGTCACGGAGCGACGGCCGCCAGCCGAAACTCCCCAGTGCGTCGGCCGCGGCCGCGCGGATCGCGTCGTTCTCCGTTTCGAGCGCGGCGGTCACCCACTCCAGGCTCCCGTCCCTGACGCTCGTCTCCAGATGGGCACAGACAGCGAGGACCTGCGCGAGGAGCGGTTCGGGCCAGTCGCGGTAGTCGCTGCCCGCCGCGCGCAACAGCGGCGCGGGTTCGGTCCGGGCGACGCGATACAGCGTGTCCTGTCCGAACACGGTGAACTGTTCGTCCGCCCCATCGAGCAGCATCGAGATCCTCGTCTCTGCGTCCGGCAGTCGGTCGGTCGCCTGGAGGAGCGTGACAGCCGCCGCTCGCTCTCGTGGCGTCCGTGGCTCGAACGAGGACTCGAAGTACGGCTCCGGTCGGCGCAGGAGCGTCAACCAGGTGAGTGCGTGTAACCGCTGGTACTCGCCGCCGTCGTCGAGCCGACGGCGGGAGCGGTCGGGGATACCCAGGGCATCGCCCAACTCTCTGAGCCGGTCCGCGTCGCCGCCGTCGAGTTCCCGGAGGTGCTCGTCGAGCAGCGACTCGATAACCCGGCGCTCGACGCGGGAGCAGTCGGCAACCCAGTCCTCCCAGTCGGGGTCGGGACTGAACAGCCGGCCGAGCAGTTCCTCCCGGAGGGCCGGTCGGACCCGGTCCCGCCGGGTGTCCTGTACCGAGCGGTAGACCGACAGCCCGATAGTGAGATAGAAGGAGACGGCGAGTGCGAGTCCGACGACGAGTGCGACGGCGACCAGGACGACCGTCGTCGGAACCGCGTAGCCGAACGCGGTCACGTCCCCCGTCTGGAGGACGATCGGCTCACGCATCGATCTGTCTCCGGATCCTGGCGACCAGCTCCGCGCTTCGGAACGGCTTCGTCACGTAATCGTCCACGCCGGCGTCGAACCCCTCTAGGACGTGCTCCTCCCGGCCACGCGAGGTGAGCATGACGATCGGTAAATCCTGTGGGACTGCCAGCTCCCCGTTGCGGATCATCCGGACCAGTCGAGTGCCGTCGAGCCGTGGCATCATCACGTCCAGGACGATCAGATCGGGTTCGTAGTCGGTTCCGAGGAGGTCGGCCGCCTCGCGTCCGTCTTCACAGAGTCGCACGTCGTAGTCGGCCGCCTCCAAGCGGTGGGCCACCAGCCACCTGATCGTTTCGTCGTCGTCGACGACGAGTACCTCACCTACCATCTACGCACCGCCTACTCACGCAGTAGATAAAAAGACGACCATGCCGACGCGCTCTTGTGGCTCCCCTACATACTACCGCATGAATCGTCGGCGGTTCCTGGCGTCGGTGGGTGCGAGCAGTTTTACCGCGCTCGCGGGCTGTCCGGGCAGACCCGGGCAGTCCGGTGACGGGGTGGCGACGAACACGGAACCCGAGCGGACGGCGACGAACACGCGGTCTGGGGAGACAGCGACGCGCGTCCCCTTCCGCGTCGACGACGCGGGATTCGAGCGCCGAGTTGACGGCGGGTACGAACCACTCGTCGTTCGGGGTGTCAATCTCGGGATGGCAAAGCCCGGGACGTTTCCCGGCCAGGCGGCGATCACTCGCGCCGAGTACGACCGCTGGCTCGCCGCGATCGGCGAGATCGCGAACGTCGTCCGGACCTACACGATCCATCCACCCGCGTTCTACCGGGCGCTCGCGGCGTACAACGAGTCGGCCGACGAGCCGCTGTTGCTGCTGCAGGGAACCTGGGTCCCGACGGCCGATCTCCTCGACGCAGGGGACGCGGCCGGGTTGTCGGCCACCGTCGACCGGGAGTTGCGACGGACCGTCGACGCCCTCCACGGCGCGACCACGCTCCCGGAGCGACCCGGTCACGCCAGCGGCACCTACGACGCCGACGTGAGCGACGCGACGCTCGGGCTGCTGTTCGGGATCGAGTGGCCTCCGGAGGTGGTCGTCGCGACGAACGAGCACGACACGGTCCAGTCCACCGGCGGCCGGTACGTCCGATCGACCGACGGGAAGCCGTTCGAGCGATGGCTCGCCGGCCGACTCGACGGCGCCGTCGCCTACGAGATGGAGACGTACGGCGTCCAGCACCCCGCCGCGTTCGTCAACTGGGTGACGACCGACCCGCTGGACCACCCGTACGAACCGTTCCGGAACGAGGACCGCGTCAGCGTCGACCCCGACACCGTCGTCGCGACCGACGAGTTCCAGTCGGGAACGTTCGCCGCGTACCACGTCTACCCCTACTATCCGGACCTGTTGAACGAGACGCCCGCCTACGTCGAGTACGTCGATCACCGCGGCGAGCGAAACAGCTACGCGGGCTATCTGAACGACCTCGCGGGGGCGACAGAACGAGCGCTCCTGATCGCCGAGTTCGGCGTCCCAAGTTCGCGCGGCATCGCACACCGGGATGTCCACGGCCGCGATCAGGGCCGCAACACCGAGACGGAACAGGGCGAGATGGTCGCCGCGATGTACGAGGACATCATTCACGCCGACACGGCCGGCGGCGTCGCGTTCGCCTGGCAAGACGAGTGGTTCAAGCGGACCTGGAACCTCGACGCTCGATCGGTCCCGGGCCGTCGGCCCTACTGGTCGAACATCGAGACGCCGGAACAGCGGTTCGGTCTCCTGGCGTTCGAACCGACCGACGCCGTCTCCCTGGGTGGGGACCGCGCCGACTGGAACGGCGCGACGACCGCCTCGGCGACCCAGGTTCGCGAGACGGCGGCCCGGCCCCTGGAAGCCCTCCGAGTGAGCCACGATTACGAGGGGCTGGGGGTCCGTCTGGAGTTCGACCGGAGCGGTGGCCAACTCGACTGGCGAACGACGAACGCGCTCGTGACGGTCGGACTCACCGGGCGGCCCACCCAACTACCGGTCGGAACCGAACCGACCGTGCAGGCGGATTTCGTCGCCCGATTGGCCGGTCCGGGGGACTCGCGCCTGTTGGTCGATTCGACATACGACGCCTTCGCCCGGGAGTTCGGCCGCGTGGCCGGGCTCGACATCGACGCCTACCGAACCGGTGACGCCGGGTTCGTTCCGGTCCGCGAGCCGATCAACCTCGGGTACACTGTCCCCGCGACGGAGGAACGGGTCCCGTTCGAAGCTGTCGAGACGGGACGGCTCCGGTACGGTGTCGGCGACCCGACCGCAACACGGTACGATTCGCTCACCGATGTCTACGTCGACCCGGACGAGGGCGTCGTCGAGCTAAAGCTCCCCTGGATCCTCCTGAACGTCGCCGACCCGTCGAGCAAACGGCGACTCCGAACGGAGTGGGATGCGGGCCTCGCGGTCACGGAGTTCGACCACGTCGAAGTCGGTGCAGTCACGGTTTCTCCGGCGAGCAGAACCGAGCAGCGGTCCGAGGCGCCCAGTCTCGACAGCGTCGTGTCGGGAATCGACGACGGCACCGTCCGGACGGTCCGGTACGCGTGGGACCGGTGGAACCAACCGGCCTACGAGGAACGGCTGAAACAGTCCTACCACGTGTTGGCCGATGCGGGCTGGAGAACGTGATCGGCGACCCGGCACGCCAGCGACCAGTACGCATTTGATACCCGGCAGACCTGTCAGCTACTCCTGGTCCTCCAGTTTCTCTTCCCAGCCCTGATCGGTTTCGTGTTCGTGATGGCCGCCCCCTACGCCGGTATCCTGTGAGTCACGGTGTTTCCGACCAGTCTCGCCCAACCCCAGCGTCTGTCTACCTGCCGCAGAAAGCCGATCTGCTGGAGCTACCGCACCCGGCACATGATCGAATCCTCGCTCTGGACGTTCGCGAAGGTCACGCGGTGTCACCCGACGAGGTCGTCTGTCGTCGGTTCGTGCCGCTCGACGTAGGTCAGTATCGCCTGCAGCGTCTCGGCGTCGCTCCTTGCACTACCGAACACCGGGACGACACTCCGGAGCCGATCGGTTGGCATTACCGACCAGTCAGATTCCATCGACGAGAGCGTTCTGTAGCCCCTACTCGCGACAGCCCCGCGAAATCTACGGCGAGAAGTACGGCGCGGCCGACAACTGGTCGGTAATCTCCTCGACCTGACTGCTCCCACAGCGACCGCAGACCGCTAACTCCTCGGGCACAGCATGGGCGGTGTCACAGGCCTGGCAGGCGAAATACCGCAGTCCGAGCATATGCGCCCTACGGCGCTGATCACTATAGCAGCTTTCCCCGGACTCAAAGAAGCCATGACAGCGCTACCTGATTTCCCTGCTCGAACATGACGAAAAACCCAGACGAGATGGGCGATAATAGGCATCTATGTCGCGCCAACTCGAGCCCAAGACAGTCCTGTGACTAACTACATCTATTTCTATTCCGAGTTGAAAAACTCGATGAGAACGTCTTGCGGAGATTTATAACCCACAAATGTAAATATACTCACATGGCAACAAAGCTACACCAACGACACATCCCAGATGAGACCGACGATGCCCTGAGTGCTCTCGTGGTACACGCAGTCGGTACCGCGACAGAGACCCCGGTCGAGGAACTGCCACCGTTGTACGACGTGATCGATCCCGATGCTCTTGATGTGTTGTTTTCGGGCAGCGAGACAGATGGTTCCGTGCAATTCGGCTCTGGTGAATCGCTGGACGACGGCGACTTCGACCGTTAGAACCAGGAAGTTGAAGCGGGAAACCGCCGATGCTCTATGTCGAAGATCTCCCGCTTCACGAGCAAAGTCGTTCAGTTAGCTAAAAATGCTGTTGGTGAGCGAGGCGAAGTCGCCGCCCCCGAAGGGGTGGCGGCTTCGCCGAGTATGCGGTGGTGTCGCTGCACTGTCTGCGGGTTTACCTGGAAAAATCCTACCGAGAAGCACTTGATTTGCTGAGCGAGATGCCACAAATACTCGGGGAGATCGGACTCGACACGGCCGATCTCCCCGACCACTCGACGCTAATCAAGTGGTTTGACAGAATCAAGACAGCACTCTGGCGAGTGCTGCTGCGCCTGTCGGCGCAACTGCACGAGCCGAGCGGTCACGCCGCGATAGACGCGACATTCTTCGACCGCGAAAACGCTGCAAGCACTACTGTCGCCGGACGAATTACCGGGTTCAGACACTCAAAGCAACTGCTCTCGTCGACACAGAAAGCCAAGCCATTCTGGACGTTCATTGTACGACCGAGAAACGCCACGACACACAAGCTGGCAGGTCGCCCTCCGCAACGCGGGCGACCTCGCCAGCCTCGCTGCTGACAAAGGCTACGACTGGATGGATTTACGCGATAAACTCCGTGAAGAAGGCGTGAGACCGCTGATCAAACATCGTGAGTTCCGGCCCATCGATCACGCGCACAACGCGCGGATCGATGGGCCTCGATACCGCCAGAGAGCGATGTGTGAGACCGTCTTCTCCACGATCAAGCGCACGCTCGGTGACGCCGTGCGTGCACGAACCTGGTACGGTGAATTTCGTGAACTCGTCCTGATGTGTGCGGTTCACAACATCAAGCAATCTCTAAAACAGTGAAATCAAGCTACGTCTGGTGATTCACCACCGCCTGCAATTCCAGTACGCTGATCGGACCGTGACAATCTCCGCAGATCGAACGGTCGACGTTTCGCCCAGCCACTAAGCGTCTGGATGGGCCGGAAAGTACGTTAGGCCGCCAAACCGAGAAATTCAGCGGTTTAGACGATGAGCGGCTGATGTCTGGGACAATGTGGATTGAACTATATATGTAATTGAAATTATATGTATTTGAACGCGGCCTGACCGATTATCTGGTAGTCTCCCGACGAGATCGAGGAACGAGACGAGCACTGTTATGTGACGGTTCGCCCACCCCAGGGTGAAGCCGTAGAGCTCGTCGTGACCGTGGCTGTCCGCGACCTCTTTCTTCGGCCTTGGATCTCGACAGGAACTCACCGATCGGTGGGCAGGTCTGGTGCCGCAAACACGGTGGCTAACTAGGGCCGATCGTACCCGAAGAGCACGAGGATGCGTCTTGGCCGCTGCAGCGTTTCTCGACGAGTACGACCTCACTCCGTTCGATGCGCTCCACGCCGGACTCGTCACGTCTGGCGAAGGGCGTGTCCTCTCGACCGAGCAGGACTACGATACTGTCGGCCTGGATCGCCTCCCCCTGGATCCTGAATCCCCCGACTGAGCGATCTGTGGGCGTGCCTTCCCGAGCTCCTTTTCATACACGTATCCGTGTAAACTCTCTTATGAATTCTGATTCCGCTAACCTGGACCCATATACTTATTATTTTAATATATTACAGGGCCAATGTCAGAATAAGCTATAAGTAGTGTAGGGTGACAACATACCTCTGGAATGAACCAATTAGGGGTGGATTATTCTGACGAGGGGAAGTCACGTCTGCGAACGACAGCCCGAGAGATGGCCGAACATCTCGCCATCGTATTTCGGGCACATGACAATTCCAATAAAGAGAAAGCTATCGAAGCCCTCCAAGAAATCGACAAGCGACAGTTTCCAGAACTAAGCGATGACGCTGTCAAGTTAGCTTCGGAGGCGTTCGTTAACTCCCTCTGGGAGAAAGACCGCATCGAGTTCGATCATCTCAAGAACGGGACGATCGACCGTGCAGGCCTACGTGGTGCGGACTATTCACCTGCCATCCAGCAACTTCGACAACGAGCGACAATCATCGGGGCCGACCAGAGATATGCAATAACAAAGGCGGAAGCCTGGAAACAGCATAAAATCGGTGGGGACTATTGGAGCCCGTTTCAGCGATCTCAGGTGTACGAACTCCGGGCCGCACTGGACGATCCCGAGTATCCAGACAAGCCGCGAGCGGGGCAAGCGGGACCTGGACCAGAGGCGATGCGCTATGCCCTCGCGTTTGAACTCCACGATATGCATACCGAGCGGCACTGGCTACAGGGCGTCCGTGTGATGACTCCGTACTTCACCAAGATTCTCGCTCATCACGAAGATGGAGGTGACTGAGATGCCGATCCACACGAACGGCGAAGCCCAGTCAAATGTCTTCTCGCTGCCCGATACCGATCGGGATATCGCGATCCTTGTCGTCGACGACGATCCCGACCTCTTAGATCTCACTGCGACATTTTTAGAACGTGAAGAAGGCGGCTTTGAGGTACGTACGGAGTCCAATCCGTCCGACGCTATCGAGACTGTCACCGAGGTGGAACTCGATGCGATCGTCAGTGATTACGATATGCCGACCATGGATGGACTCGAGTTTCTTGAAGCCGTTCGGCAGATAAACGAAGGCATCCCGTTTATATTGTTCACTGGGAAGGGTAGCGAGGAAATCGCGAGTGAAGCAATATCGAAGGGTGTCACGGATTATCTCGAAAAGCGAACTGGGCCGGACCAGTACTCGATACTTTCGAATCGCATCTGTAATGCTGTCGAACAGTACCGGGCCTCGGAAACGCTCAAACGGTCCGAAGAAAAGTTCAGTAAAGTCGTCAGGAATTCGACCGATGTCCTGGGGATTGTCGACGAGACGGGACGGTTCAAATATATCTCACCGGCCTGTGAGAACGAACTAGGGTACAAACAAGCGGAGCTGATCGGTGAGTCCGCCTTCGATTATATGCCGCCAGACGATCGAAAGGAAGCGATGGACAAGTTCTTCACTGCGGTGGAAAATCCCGGCAGGGAACCGACGATCGAATTCCGATTCGAAGATCCAACTGGCGGCTGGACACTCGTGGAAGCGCGTGGGAAGAATCTCTTCGACGACGATTTCATCAACGGATTCGTAGTTAACGCCCGTGATGTCACAGGGTTGAAAGAGCGTGAACAGGAGTTGGAACAGCAAAACGAACAACTCCGGAATATGCGGAAGATGCTGTCCCACGATCTTCAAAATCCAGTGAGTATTGCGGCTGACTCGCTGGTTCTGTATCGGGACACCGGTGAGGAACAGTGGATTGAGAAAGCTGAGAAGGCGATTGACCGCATGGACGAACTCTTGGAGCAGGTCTCAGCCATGCGGATGGTCGAGACCGACATCTCCGAGACCGAAACGGTCGAACTTCGAGATATCGTCAGTTCGGCCTGGGAGATGGTCGAAACAGCGAATTCGGAGTTACATATCGAGGACTCAAAGGCCTTTGAGGCCGACTGTAGCCGTCTCAAACAGGTCTTTGAGAACCTTATCCGCAACGCCGTTGAACACTCCGATGGGTCGACGGTTATCAGGGTCGGAACGACGGATGGCGGTCTGTATTTCGAGGATGACGGCCCTGGTATTCCGCAAGGGGAGCGCGATAAGATCTTCGAGTCCGGCTACACGACCAATCCCGACAAGACCGGATTCGGGCTGAATATCGTGAAAGAGATCGTTATCGGGCATGGGTGGGATATCGAGATCACTGAGAGCGAGGGCGGCGGTGCCCGATTCGAAATCGATGGCATCGTCTACCAACCAGCAGTCTACAGCTGAGTTGTTCCGAATGACGGGCGTCGACATCGAAACTGAACAGGTGGCTGAGACGAGACCTGACCCCTCTGTACCGAATGGTTCGGTTCGTTCACTCAGTCGTCAGCTGGATCCCCGTACATGTCACCGGTGAGCAACTGCTGGCCCGACGATCGCGGTCGGCCCGATGGCCGCCGGACAGATCGACCCCAAGGCCTTGGCGGCGCACAACGACTATATCGAAGCCGGCGTGACGAAGGCCGAATACACCTTCGACACGACTCATTGCCGACCACCTCGGTTGGTGGGAGCAGCGTCGGCACTGGAGTGGCGAGAAGAAAGCGGCAAGAAAGACCGCTTTACTTTTATACGGTATGGGGTCGGAGGGATCAGTACCACGGCTAAATCCGCGGGTTTCAGCCGTTGAGACGCCGGTTTCGTGTTCAATCATCTTTGGAAAGTGAGAGGTTTCCGATGTGGTTGCGACGGCGCTCTTCGAGCTTTTCCTCGCCGGTCGCCACGTCGTAGTGCCGGCGGATCGTCGACGGGGCCGAGTTGACCCGCTCGGCCACGTCCTCGATCGGCATTCCGCAGTTGAGTTGCCAGGTGATCGAGCCAGTGCGGATCTGGTGTGGTGACCGGGACGAGGGACACTGACTCGCGTGGGTCCGCTTCCGGTACTTGCAGATCTCCCGGTTGCGCCCGTGGGGACAGGACGTGTAGAGACACGGCTGGGTTCCCAGGTAGCACCAGGAGCGAACCGACGTATCAGAAGCGCGTCCCTGTCGCGTCGAGAACAGCGGGCGACGGCCGTGATCGTCCCGCTTGTCCGGCCGCTCGCGAGCGATGAATTCGTCTAGGACCTCGACGACCTGAGGTGGAACTGCTACCGGACGTTCGCCGTCGTTCCCGTTCTTCAGACGAGTACCGGTCTGCGGGCGGTTGACGAACCGGAGAGTTCCTTTCTCTTCGTCGTAGTCGTCGAGGTCGAGCGCCATCACGCCGCTCATCCGGCAACCGGTGAACCACAGCACTTCGAGCATCGCGTGCTGGGCCGTCCCGCGCATGGCGACGGAGTTTCGATGATACTCGATCAGTTTCGCCGCGTCGTCGGGAGCGAGCTTCACCTCACTGCGTTCGTCCTCGGCGGAGAGCGAGGGAATCGGAACCTTGTCTTCGAGATCGTCCTCGACGGCCTCGATCCGTTCGAGGTAGCCGACCAGCTGCTTGACTGCCATCATCTTGCCTTTCACCGTCACCGGGGCGTCGTCGGTGAGGGACCGTCGGTACTCGTCGAGGAGCCAGCCGGAGAGGTCGCCGACCTCGGTGATCCCTTCGGCCTCGCACCACTCGACGAACGGAGTGAGCCGGTTCCCGTAGCTCCGGATGGTCGAGTCGGTCGAGTCGATGCGACACTCGTCGAGGAACCGCTCGCGAGCAGAGCGCGGTGTGAGATCAGACGGCGATCGGGTCACTGTGGACCCTCCATCTCAGTACGTTTTTCAGCGAACGGGACGACGTACGTCGTGCGGGCTGTCCGGCCCGCGCAGGTTTCGGCGTGCATCACTGATCACCGGAACCACCTTCTGGGGCCGTGTACCAGCACGGTCCCGGCCTCGATCGACGAGAGCCATCAGTCGGTGGCCCCGCAACTACTCTGTTACAATCTGACTGCATAAATGTAACGAACAGATTGGTACGCTATTTGCTAAGCTAAGTGCATATTTAACATGAATTAGGTTCGTAGGAATGAATGTGTGCGCTAGATGCGTAGATCTGGTTCGTGGCAGAGTGTATGGGACGACCGTATTCTGGAGTGGATACGGGAGAACGACGGTGCAGGGACTCCCAAGAAGCTCAAAGAGAGCGGTCTCATCAGAGTGTCACAGGCTCATATCTCTCGGCGGTGCAGGAAGCTCGCAGAGAACGGATTGCTCCGGGAAATCGGGAACGGAGCGTACGTGATCACCGAAGAGGGGATCGCTTATCTCGACGAGGAGTATGATGCGGAGGAAGGAGTGTATATCTCGGGGAATGGTCCGGCGGATGGGTCGTCCTCGACGGATGCGGAGACGAACGACGTGTAGATAGCCCTCCACTATGACGATTCGAAAGACCGCCCGTTGGCAGAGGTGCATCGATGATCGAATACTCGAACACCTGCGAGACGATTCGTGGTCGACAGCCAGCCAGATGGCTGTCCGAGACGGGATTCATGCAACCGAGACGCAGGTCCAGGAGCGGTGTCGAGTTCTTGCCGACGCCGATCTGGTGGCCTTCTTGACCGAGGATCAGGATCTCGTCGAGCTGACGACGAAGGGAGAGCAGTACCTCGACGGCGAGGTCGATGTAGAGTTGTACCCGTATCCGCGCCATCCAAAGATGATGGAGTGAAACGAGAGAAATACTATTGTCGTTCGAGTGAGCGGTTGGGTGTGTGTACGAGTTTACGCCGGACGAGATCGACAGACAGCGGGCACATCATCAGGCGGTGAAGCAGGACGCCGACGATGTGTCTGTCAAGCGTATCGGGAACTTAGGAGAAATCGCTTTCGAGCAGTTCTGCCGCGAATATCTGCCTGCAGAGATGTGGGAGTGGAAGAACGAGGATGCGATTCGCCGGTGTAACCCGGAGAGCTTCGCCGGACACGATTTCGAGGTGTTCGGGTACGAGGTGGACGTGAAGACCTCGCGAGACGTGGCGGCTTTCCACCCGGAGACGCTGATCGAGAACGATTCGGAAGACGATATCGTGGTGATGGTCTGGCACCGTGACAACGAGGACAGCCTGATCCTGCTTGGATGGGAGCGTATCGAGACGCTGGAATCGAAGGTCGAAACCGAACAGCAATTCTCTGGGAACTCGCCTGCGAAGCTCGAACACCTGGCGGCCCAGTCGATGAACGAACTCCGGGACCTCGGGCCGAACACGGCGAATATGAACCAGAAGCCAGAGAATCCATTCCAGCCAGGAGATCGCGTCGAGAAGCGGGGTGAAGAAGATTCTTCCGTCGGGGTCGTCGTCGAGGTCCTACCACCGGAGACGCAGATCGAGCTGTACGGGCAAGAACTGGATGGTGAGGGGGTCCGAGTCGCGTTCCCGAGTTCGCTCGACGAGGGTCCAGGTGACTGGCGAGATATTTCGCCAGCTCTTCTTTCTTCATACTGCGACGATCAGGACATTGATCTCTACACATACAAACATGAGAATCTTCAATACGCGGAGAATCCGTTCACCGTGGGGGACTACGTAATCAAATCGTCACACAATGAACCAGATCCCGCCACGATAGTAGAAGTAAGCAATAATCATGTGAAGGTGATTTATGAGAAAAAAAGTGGGAACGAGATAGCTCCAAATAATCTTATCGACTATTGTGAAACCGAGAATTTTCAAACATATGAGTATCTCCAAGAAGATTTGACTAGGCTAACTCATAATGAAAGGTGAAATCATACGATTTCAGAACGTGTCATCTTACCATTAGAGCAGAAATCATATGATACCACGGTGAAAGTGAATAATGCCTAATCCACCTGTAGGTGGGTGGATGGGTGGGTGGGAAATGACAGAGTTCGGCCTATGCGCTAGTCAGGAAGATTCCTTTGCATCCGAGACTTTCTTTGACGCGATACTAAGAGCCTCTTCACGGAGACGATATTGGCTCGCCTCCGAAACTACAACAAGAACCTTTCTACCGACTGCATCGTTAACCGCGTCCAATACCGCATTGAAATCATTAGTATCGACGCCCTCAAGAGTATCTGACGGTAGGTCGTTTCGGTCTAAGACGTCATAAGCTATCGAGCGTAGTTTACTCGGAGCACCGAAGGGGGCAACCTCATACGTGTCTCGATCTTCATCATAGTTGAGATCAAGGACAATGGGGTCCTGTCCGCCCTGTTTTTCCTTTCGGAGATAGCCATCTTCAACCAGTCCATTGAGCAGATTGGTTTGATTGAGCGTTTTCACCACTTTCTCTCGGCTATCGATGATCTCTTCCAGTCCATCTGACTCAACAACCTCGTCCTGAAAGTCTGGACGTTCGATCGTTTTCGGCCCAGCTACATATCCGATGGTTTTGATTAGTCTCTTTCGTGATTTGGTTTCTTCAGCCCATTCAACAGGATCGTTACTATCGTTGGGAGTTTTTGCGGAACTCATTCACTTTACGGCATACCCAGCCGTAAGTGGGGGGAGATAAAGTTGGGTAAAGCCTATAACCGATGGGTTGCTAGCCCATAATGCAGTTACAGTTTACCCATAACCCTACCAGGGTAATTCCTGTGCGACCCCCGGTCCTGTGTGGCAACATGTCCCGGGTGTCGCACAGGACCTGTACTATAGGTCCTGAGTGGTAAGTTCGTCCTATCTTTCTTCCTGACAGTTAGTAGCGGAGTGACCTTTATAAAATTTCGTCTGCATAGGTTACGACGTCTGCACCAGCAACGACAGATTTCGCTATGACTGATAAAGACGAGACAAGCTTGGGACGATTCCAGGGAATATTGACAGAATCCGATAGGGAGTTTTTACTAAATAAGAAAGAGAATCCAGGCGATAGTCTTGATCGAGATGCAAGGTATCGTATAAGGAAGAGATTATCTCAGTCATTGGAGGATTTCATACTGATTAGTGGGAGATTCTCAAACAGGGACATTCAAACAGTATTTCAGAATATTGATGGAGATCCTGAGCAGGTAGTCGGAGCAGTTATTCGGGTTCTATATCAAATGACTTCAGATGGGAACAAAGACGAAATTAGTAGTTTGGAAGAAATAATTTCGAGAGGAATTGAAACAGAGGAGTTTTCTAATGGTAATTTACCAGATGTTGACACTGATATTATGATAGAAACCGAGGATGTTGAAGTAGATAAACTGATTGATTCAGGATTTGAATCGTATATTACTCGAAAAGAGCTTTCGTATATACGGTGGCAAGGCCAGTATAAGAACTTATTACAGAAAGTTGTTGAAAAAGAGTCTTCAGTAGAAATAGACCAGGAAAGTGGTGAAAACTATGAGATATCTCCCTTGTTTGCAAAGCGGGTTTTATCTGAGCATTTTAATGTAGATATAGAAGATAGTGACGAACAGTCGTCCGTTTAGGGCATAGGTCCGTTTTCCAGTAATAAATCGTGTATCTGATTCCAACCGACATCTTGTTCGAACAGACCAGCTCGAAGATTCCACGCCCAGGGAGCGGCGTCGTCGGGATCGTAGCCGACGGCCTTCTCGATCTCTTCGAGACTCCCACCGAACAGCCGATCGGTCGGCGCGTCAGCGTCGGCGGGCCACGTCTCGAAGAACTCACCTGATTTCTTCGCGGCCTTGTAGAGCGCCAGCGTCGACAGCCGCTTTCGCTCGGGGTGGAGGTCCTTGCCAGTGTGGACGACGACGGCCTCCATGTCGACACCGAGTTTCGCGTATCGCTTCGCCAGTGGCGTGTACTGTTCGGCCACTTCGCGCCGGTTCGTCCGGGCGTCGAAGTGCGTCGATCCTTCGTCGATCAGGATCGCCTTCGGTTGGTCGCGATGTTCGAGCAGCTGCACGGCGAGATCGTGCGCCGAGGTGACGACGATATCCGTACCGTCCCAGGAACGCACGTTCGAGAGGACGAGGAGATCGTCGAGGTCGAGCGCGCGGAGCTGGATCAGCAGGATGGCCGTGTTGGTCTTGCCAGTGTTCGGGTTCCCGGCGGCAGTGACGAACGCCGGTGCGCCGTTGTTCTCGATCTCGTCCAGGAGCATCATCGGGAGCCGCAGCGCGGAGGCGTCGAGATCCTGCTCGGTGACGCCGACGATGTGAGACATGACCGAGCCGTTGCCCTGGGCGACGGCCTCGGTCGCGGTGTCGGTGAGGAACTTCGAGGAGAGTACGTCGCCGAGGCGGGTGCGCTCGAAGGTTGGATTACCGACCGGTGACCGGTCGGTTTCACGCATGGCTGTCTCGACGAACGAGAGCGCCGTCCGGTCGCGGCTGTCCTCGACCACGCCGGTGTGCGGAAGCAGGCGGTCGTCGCCGTCCATCTCACCACGGACCTGTTCGTATAGCTTCGCCGCCGTCAGTAGGTGTTCGTCGACGCTTTCGCTCATGCGTATCCGAGCCTCCAGAGATGCAGCCAGACAGCAGAAACGACGATCGCGAGCGTGAACGCCAGGACGATCTCGACGGCTTCAGTCATCGCCGGGAACCTCCGTGGCGTCCTCGATCGCTTCGTCGACAGCGTCGTCGGTCGCCTGTTCGATGTTGACCGAGACACCGGGCACGTCGGACTCGGGCGAGTCGTCGGTCTCTGCGTGGCGAATGAGTCGTTCGAGTCCGAACCGTTCGACGGCGCCGTCGATCTCCTCGGTGATCGACTCGCCTTCGTCGGGGAGCGTTCCTTTCTCGAAGGTCTCGACGATTCGGAACACGGCCTTCCGGGTGGCGTTGCGGACGATCGTGAACGCCTGGGATTCGATGGCGAAGCCGCGTTTCGCGTCCTCTTCGAGCTGGCCGCGACACTCCTCGACGGCCTGGAGCGCACGCATCAGCTCGCGGTCTGAGAGCGTGCCGCGCCAGGTGCCCTCGACGGTCTGTTCCAGGAGGTCGACCTGCTTACCGAACGCGAGGTTCGGACTCACCCAGTCGAGTGATCCCTCGGTGACCGTCCACTGTTGGAACCGTTGGGCAGGCATGTGGAAGATGCCGCCCTCGAGTACGCGAGCGTCAACGTCGACGATCCAGATATAATTTGGATCCCACAGCATCGAGCGGACCTTCTTGCCGGTCGGGCGACCGAGGAAGACCAGACTGATCAGTCCACTCAGTCCGATGATACGGACGTTGCGCGGAATGTCGACGCCGATCACTGCGGCCACGGCGAAGATCACCAAGCCGATCACGCCGCCGACGAGCAGCGCATTGTCAGCGAGCCAGGCGAGCAGGCGGTAGAGTCGGGAGTGATCACGACCAACGTCGGCCTGCTGGTGCATCTCGGCGCGGTCACGATCACGGTCGGTGTCGACCGGCGGGCCGTCCTCGGTCATGCGACACGCTCACCTCGTTCGGCAGCGCCGATCTTCGCCGCGACGGCGTAGTACAGACAGGCGAAGGCGACACCGATCGCACCGCCGAGTCCGGCATCGCGAACGTCGGAGCCACTCCAGGGACCGGAGACGAAGAACGTACTCGGCTTGCGGAGGTAGTGGAACCGCTGGTTCTCGATGGATTGCTCGGTCCAGAGCGTGACGCCGCCGGGGAGGCGACACGGACGGTCGTCTTCCGATCGGCGTCGACGACGGCGGCCCGGAAGCTCACCGTACCGGCCGAGGAGTGTCCAGTTGCGGGCGCGATGTTGACGGCCTTGTACTGGCTACTCCAGAAGGTGATGACCATCTCACCGTCCTGGTATCGGTAGTCGGTCACGACGAGATCGTCGTCGACGACCAGCTCGGCAGCCGGGGCCTGTGCCGGCGCGGTCACGTTGGCGGTCCCGTTCGCTGTCGGGGTCGAGGTCGTGGTCGTCTCTTGCGCTCCGACCGCTGGAACGAGGGCGATGCTACAGGCGACTATCAACAGGAGTGCGAATCGTCGAATCATGGATGGAAAACGCGGTTAGGTCACCACGGCAGCGCGTGGGTGCCGAGCTGTGAAGCGAGCCAGTCGAGTGCCGGTGTCACGAGATCGATGCCAAGTACGTGCAGCCCGAGCAGGATGACACCGAAGACGACGACCTGGCGGATTGGAAGGAGTCGGTAGAGCATCAGTCACCTCCAGCCAGGATCAGGGCGACCACGCCACCGGCCAAGACCAGTAGTATAGCGGAGTTGCCACCAGAGCCGATGATCCCGCCACCGGCGCCGGCGTCGAGGTTGTTCTCGCGAGCTTCTTGCTCCTTGCGTAGTTCGATCAGATACTCGATCTCGTCTTCCAGTTGTGAGACGTTGGCAGTCTGGTAGCTGGGAGTTTCGATGGTGACGTTCTGGCGTGTCTCGTTGTTGACCGTGCGGATCTCGTGGATGGTGAAGTTCGATTCCAGCGCGGCATACCGGTCGCTCAGAATGACGTACTGGGTACCGTTGATCCGGTCGGGGTTGTAGGTCTCACCGACGGCGAACTGGCCGCTGGGTGGGTTTCCTGGACTGGTCAGAATCCCCCGGTACTGGTCACCGTTTTCGGTGGTGATGTTGAACGCGCCCAGCTGGTCGAAGTCGTCGGGGACGCCCTGGCCGGTGAGGACGAGCTGGCCGGCGGCCCAGGTTTGGAAGCCCTGGCCGGGGTCGCGCCGAGCCAGGACGTAGGGATCGACGAGCTCCGAGTTGTTGATCTCGCCGGCTCGGTAGGCGTCGTAAGTGTTGTTGACCACCGTGTCCATGTCGGCCTGGACCTGCTGGTTCTGTTGTTCGATGGCCGTCCAGGCAGTCTCGTAGCGTTGGAAGGACATCACCCGAGTGCTGTTGAAGTTCTCGTTGGGTGGGGAGACAGTTACGCCGAGGAGCTCGACGCGATCAGTGTTGTTGTAGTCGTAGTAGTAGCCGTGGTGGAACCAAACGTAGGTCTCTGGAACCTTGTGCGAGGAGTCGGTGATACCAGTCGGTCCCCAGGTGGACCAAGAAGCGTAACCAGCGCCCTCACGGCTCCCGGTGATGTTCGCGGTGGTCGCCTTGATCGACTGGCCGTTGACCAGCGGGAGGACGGTGGTTCCGTCCTGCCAGGTGGTTGTTGTGCCGCTGTCCCACATATTGCCGTCTTCGTGGTAGGCAAGCGAGACGTAGTTCGCGGAGATGTCCGTCTCGTTTCGCGCAACTTGATCGAGATACGCGACTTCAGCGAGTTGCGTGTTCCACTGGTTGACGAGGTTGCGCTGTTTCGTGGCGTAGTAGTCCGAGACGGCCTGTTTCGCGGCGGTTTTGGCGGCGGCTTTGCTGGACCCGTTGTTCAGCGCGCGGACGTAGGCGTTCTTGCCGATGATGCGGGCGGTGTTGGCTGTATCGTCGAGGTAGTTGTCCAGGGTGGCGTGGTAGGTATCGGCGGACGCTTTCGCAGACTGACCGGACTGGTAGATGTCGGATTTGACCTGGGAGGCGTCCGTGTCGGTGGTGTTGATACGCTCGATTCCAGGGGACTCGGTACAGTCGAGCATGGTCACGCCGATCGCACCGGCGAGCCGATCGGTCGGGTCACAGATCTGGTCTTTGTCGCCACCAGTCGAGCCGAGGACGTGTTTCTTGTTCGAGAACACGTCATTCCCGTCGGTTTCGTAGTCGGGATCTGGGACGCCGGTAACGTTGACGCTCAACTCCTCGTAGGCGTGGGCGTTGATGATGGCGACGCGGCCGCTGTCGATCTGTGCGCCGGAAAGCGAAGCGGCGTAAAGGGTCTGCCCGTTGGCCGTCCACCGGATATCGAACGTGCCGGTGTAGTTGCTGATGTCGACGACCGGAGCGTATGGCTCGTTGGTCCAGGTGTGCGATGGATCAGAGTCGGACGGCGTAGACGCTCCGGTGTTTCCGGGGTTGTGAAGGATACCAGAGCCGGATTTGGCGTAATCTTCGACCGGACGATAGTTGTCAGTTTCAGCTGTTCCGACGGTGACCTGAGAGATGTTGTCGGCGGTGACGGTCACGTCGACGGGGAGTGACCTTCGAGATCGACGGTCCAGGTGTTACTGTTGTCGTCGACGGTCCAGTTACCGAGTTCCGTCGTGTCGTTCTCGACAACGATGCGGGCTTCGGTGATCTCTCCATTGGCTGTGGGTCCGGCGAGGTTGATCTCGATGTCTTCGTGGTCGCCCGAGGGGGACACGCCGGTCCAGGTGTTCTTGCCGGCGTTCGAAGGGACAGCGGCCGCAGGGCCGACAGCAGCGGTTAGGGTCGATGCAACTACCAGGAGCGCAGTCAGCACGCGGAAAATACGGGTCATGTCTTAGTTCCTCACTGGACTGCGACCGACCACGAGATGATGGTCGCGAGGAAGGCGATTTGCATTCCCAGCGGGTCGCCGAGCTGTGCGAGCAGATCAGCGAACGCGGGAAGGAACTCGTACAGGACGATCACGGCGGGACCGGCAGCGATCGCGACCTTCTCCCAGTCCTGGTAGTACTCGAATCGCTTGGTTTCGAGCTGGCGAAGGCGATCGCGAACGCGCCGAGCGACACCATCAGCGAGTGCGAGGTCGAGAGCGTGTAGCCGAACCACACGAGGTCGATCGTGCTGATGCCGCCGAACTGGTACAGCGACGCCATGATGAACGCCACCGAGAGCGTGGCCGGGATCGTTCGGATGTTCGCGTAGTCCGAGAGGAACGACGAGTTGTAGTAGCTCATCTTCAGTCCTCACTGACGTAGAGCGAGTACCGACGGCGCTCATCTCCGTTGTCGGCCGTGAAGGTGCTGTCGGCGGTGACGGCGATCTCGTCACCACGGGAGACCTCGTTCGCGTCGAGCGCGTCCTCGATCCCTGCGGTGGCCCACATCGCCACGAGGTCGCCAGTCTTGAACTCGCCGACCGGCTGGGTGAGCTTGATCTCCAGCACGTCAGTGTCGTACTCTCCGCGATCGAGGTTCCGGGCGAGCAGCGTGCCCTGCACCATGTCGCCGACCTCCGGGCGGTCAATCCACTCGGTGTCGTAGTCGTCGCTGTTGTTCTGGTTCGGTGCGTCTGCCTTGGTGAACCCTTCAGGGGTTCGGCCTTTTCGGTAGCCATGCGCACCTGAACGTACTAGATATACTAGATAAAAGGTAGACCAGAACCGATCTGGTGAACTTATTTATACCAGGATATTTCGAGAGACGATTTAATAGTTACAAGCAAAGGAGTGGAGAAGTGCCAGTAATCCACTCACGGAAAATTTTAACAGAGAAGACAATTATCACACACCAATAAGATGAATCTAAATTTTCTCATACTCTTCTTCTCCATCGTTGGTGCATTATTCTCCTTTTTAATTTGGCGGAGTAGTGAATCCAGAGACATCTATGCACAGCAAAAAATAATCCGAAACGAGCATCTAAGCGACGGAGAAGAGGATCAAATAACGATTCCGTTCTTCTCCAACGGTAGCCACCTGCACCTGATAATCTCAATAGATTATGTCAGATGCTACGTACCTGATCGGAGTCGTCGCTACCGTATTAAACGCCTCATTTATGGAAGCGATGGGAGTACTGCGATCAAACTTACTCTCAAGTGGAGTAAGATACCTGAAGAGATGCCAGGGCTTGGCGCTCTAAATCTGGAAAGAGCCATCAGTCGGTTAGACGACGAGAAAGAATTCAATGGACAAATATCTCCTTCTGGGTTTGGAAAACAGAATATTGTGATTTCCTCAACCCGGCCGAACGATGTTGACAGAGAACTTAATAAGTTCTTCAACTTGGTTGAGGAGGCGGTTGAAGAGGAAATAGGAGAACAAAAAGTCGCGAAGGAAACCGAAGAAAATAGTAACTGACTCTAACTCGATATTTTTCCAGTCTTGTATGAAGCTATTTGACTATTAGAATATTTAAAATCTTACGTCGGTAATGAGACTGGTAGTCCCTATTCAACAGAGAGAAGAGAGTCGTTATCGGCGAAAGCGTCTTCTACTTGTTCGAATTCGGAAGACGCAGTTTCCCCACCTGGAATGTCCCACGATGCGTACGCGCCGATATAGTCTACGACACAGCGGAACACTGGTTCCTCTGGCATCGTTGCACGTAGCTGTGGCTGTTCAACGTCTGTAATCGCTCGTTCAGTGGCGGCTTCAAGATCGTCGAGATCGTCCCACCGGCGTCGAGCGAGGTCATCGCGAATCTGGCGTTCCGATGCAGCTCGAACAGAGTCGAGCGTACACCATCGAACGGCCTCACGAACGTCGGGATCCTGGAGGTGATCGTTGGGGTCGATCCCTTCGGTGATCGACTGGGAACAGGACCAGAATCGCCGGTTCGTCACCCAGTACAGAGCGAGTTTCCACGTGGCAGCCTTGTCGGCGAACGACTCGCGTTCGTCATCGTCTGCGACGAAGGACTCGGTAGCGTCAAGAAGCGAGCCGAAGGTCGCGCTGAGGTACTTCCCGAGGTACGCGCCAGCTGTCGACTCCTTGTCGTGGCCGTCGTCGCCGAACTCGATCAGCTCGTGCGAGCGTGTCCGGTTGCGAACCCACTGTTCGCCGTGATCGTGGTCGCCGAAGCGGTACCAGTCGACAAATCCTTCGTCACTCTGGAACTCTGGTTCCAGGTCGTCGAGATTGTCGCGATAGGTCAGCGGGTACGCGTCGACGATCTCACCCTGTCCGTAGTCGGCCCACTTCGAGGCCAGCTCCGTCTTGTCGCAGAGCCAGGGCATTCCGTCGTCGCCGCGGGTGGGTACGTCGAAGAACAGGACGTGCAGGTGTGGATAGCCCTTCTCGGTGAACTCCAGGGCCTTGATGTAGTCCGGTCGGTCACGCGGTCGTCCGGTCACTTTGTTGTCGAGGCCGGGACGCCAGCCGAGTACGTCGGGATCACGAGTATCAGATTTCGTCGACGGATCTGAATCGAAGTAAGACAACAGGCGGTTGAAGTTCTCGTTGATCGAGTCGATCCCGTCGAGGAGGGAATCCTGGCGCTTCGGGTCGGTGGTCAGCGTCACCAGCACAGCGTTGTCAGCGTTGTCGTAGCCGTATTCGAGAGCATCGTTGAAGCGGGCGAACTGTTTGGAGATACGACCCTGGTCGTTGAACCGGGTCTTGTAGTCCTTCGTCATCCGCTTGGTCGTCTCGCCGCCGCAGCGGTCGACGAAGTGAACGTCGAAGAGCAGCCGGTAGTCTTTGATCCGGTTCAGGTAGGATGTAAAACCGTCTACGAGGAGTTCCTGGAGGTCGTCGTCCACGGAATCGACCTTGCTGAGGTAGTTGCGCAGAAATTGGCGGTCGTACGACTGGGCTTCGGATTGCCCGGTTGTTTGAGTAATGCCTTCTGTAATCAAGTCAAGAAGGCGCAGTGTGGGCGTGACCATCAGAACGCCCGAAGACCGTGATTTCCGCACGTAGGGGTCTTCAGGGGCTACGAGGTCGTCGACGAAGCGGTATGCAAACTGGTAGTCGGGATCTGAGCCGTCGACGCGCTCACAGGCGTCGGGCGAGACGCCCTTCACTGCGTACGAAACGACGTGCGAGAGTGGCGACCCCTCTGGATGGGCTGCTATGAACTTCACTATCCGAACGCGATCGTGATCGCGTTCTGTGAGTGTCCCGTCGATCAGCTGGCCGTATCCTGCAAGTCGCGCTCTTCCAAGAGGTCGGCCAGGACGGGAGTGTTACATCTATCGGCAAGGTCGAGGCCACTGAGGTGACCGGGCTCTTCGACCGCGCTCATTGAGAGCTGTCAAGAGTCGACGGAGCAGTGTTCGACCGCGACCGCTCGGCACCGGACCCACGTTCCGGGCCTTCGGCCGGGCTTTCGCGTTGGGATTGCCCCCGTCGCTCCGCTCGGGGGCGTGCGCTCTCTCGGTCGGTCGGACCCCCATGTGAGGGGGTCGCTCCCTCCGCTCGCTCGCTTGTGGCGGAGTTTCGGACAGTTTCAGGAACGTCCTCGAAGCAGGTACGACAGACATGGAGATCGGCGAAGTGTGAGTCGGTCCCGTTGATGCAGGGGTCGCCGCAGCCGTCACAGTGGTAGTGAGTGTAGGCGGACCACTGGGTCACGCAGACCACCCCGACCTACCAGATTTCTGACTATGAAAATCGGGCGTTTTGAGAAACGAGAAAACAGCCGCTACATGTCTGCTACCTTTAGAAAACTTGAAGATCGAGATGGGGTCGGAGGGATTTGAACCCCCGATCGGCTGATATCTCCGTCCTGTGCCTCGGAACTCCAGAGGGTCATCGTCGCGAACCGGTGATCAGCCGGCCGCTCAGTATATCAGCCCTTGGAGTTTCGTCCCAGGCACGTGGCCTCTGGAGTCAGCCGCCTTCCCGGACTAGGCCACGACCCCGCACTCCGGCGTATGCCGAGTTGCAGTAAAGGGGTTTCGGTTGTCGGGCGGCGATCAGTCCCGCTCGGTGTCGGACCAGTCACACTCCTGGCACTTGTAGCCGGTGACGAACGCCAGCGCGGAGGGCATGTAGCCGACCGTGACGACGTTCTCGCCACACTCCGGGCAGTCCATATCAGCGTCTTCGATCGGTTCTGCGTCCATCACGCTGTCGCCTTCGATGAGTTCGGCGAGGCTCTCGGGGGTCTGCATCCGGCCCTGGATCACGCGGTTGTCGGCCATGTTCGTTCGACGGGCCGGGACGCGCCTAAACCTTCCCACTCAGAGCCAGGGGGCCCGTTCGGTGTCCGGTTCGTAGTCGACCGCGGCGCCGTCGTCGGTTTGCTGGTCGGCGGCGACACCCTGGGACGCGCCGCCGTCGGAGAAGGCGGCGGTCAGGTCCACGTCGTCGGGGTGGTAGTCGGTGTGTCGCTCGCGGGCGTTGCCGGGGTCGAACGACAGCAGCGCGGTGACCGCGAGGACGCCCAGCGCTACGGGTGCGGTCGTCGGAAGGATACCCAGGACCGACAGCGAGAGGACGCCCAGCGCGACGGCGCTCCCGAAGCGGAACCGGTCGATGTCGACCGCGTTGCGCAGCCACGGGCTGGAGACGGCGACTGCCAGCGCGAAGCCGACGCCGATGCCGGCGGTCCCGGCGGCCCGGGCCAGCATCCAGGGGTCGACTGCCGTCACGAGCGTCGCGCCGGCAGGGTCGAACCCGGCCAGCAGGCCGAGTACGACGATGATCGCCGGGCGCGGGAGGAGTTCGCTGACCCGCGAACTGGCCGTCTGCGCGGCGATCGCCATGATGACGATGCCGGCGAACCGTTCGAGGACGCCCGTCCGGACGAGGCTGTCGATGGTCGGCGCGAGCGCGGCCTCGATCACGGCAAGCGGGATGAGCAGACTGCCGATCAGGAGGACAGTCGTGGCCTGCTCGCGTGGACCGCCGTCCATCTCGGCGAGGACGACCGCGACAGTCGCGGACCCTCCGAAGACCAGCAGGCCGACTTCGAGCATCCCCGTCCAGGTGGTGAGCGCACCGGCCAGGACGAGCACCGGGAAGATGCCGTCGATGAGCGGTAGCGCCATGACCGTTCCGAGCAGGCGGCCGCCACGGCCGACCCGCTGCTCGACGCGGAGTGCGACTGGGTGTCTGGAGCTACTCATCCTGGCTAACGCCCGGGTTCACCCGGTACCCGTCGGGAGGTTACCGCACTGGACGCGCACTGAGTGGCGGACCAGAGCTGTTTCCGGCTACCGAACCCTGTAAAGAATGTGTTGCCAGCTGCGGTCGAACTCGATTGCCGGACCGTGTTGGCGCCGAAGGATTCGGTAGCTCGCATATGTAACATTATCTTTCGTCAGAGTATAAACGTTGTGTGAGAAGCGGCCACACAGGTCGTGAAGCACAAGATAACCCGGGTATCGTGGACAGATGTCACAGATGAGCGGGTGTAAACCGCATGCCAGTTGTCCACAGAGGCGGGGCTGTCTCGCAACGTTTTTGCCCGGCCGTGGTGGACGGTTTACATGGCGAACGATTCCGAGCCCTTCTCCGAGAAACTCCGCGTTCCGGAGGCTCTCACATTCGACGACGTACTGTTGCGACCCAAAGAGTCTCGCGTCGAACCCGACGAGGCCGACACCGCGACCAGTGTCTCCCGCTCGGTCGAACTGAACGTTCCAGTTCTGACGGCTGCGATGGATACGGTCACCGAGAGCGACATGGCGATCGCCATGGCCCGGCAGGGCGGTCTGGGCGTCCTCCACCGGAACATGGACGCCGAGGAGATGGCCGACGAGATCGAGCGGGTCAAGCGGGCCGACGAACTGATCATCCGCGATGTCGTGACGGCCAGCCCGGAGCAGACCGTCCGGGAGGTCGACGAGATGATGGATCGGGAGGGCGTCTCCGGCGCGCCCGTCGTCGACGACGAGACCGGTGAGGTCCTGGGGATCATCTCCGGGACGGACATCCGGCCGTACCTCGAAGTCGGCGAGTCCGACGCCGTGACCGAAGCGATGACCGGCGAGGTCGTCACAGCCCCGGAAGATGTCTCGCCGCGGGACGCGCTGGAACTGATGTACGACCACAAGATCGAACGGGTCCCGATCGTCGACGAGGCGAACCGGCTGACCGGCCTCGTGACGATGAAAGGCGTCCTCCAGCGCCGCGAGTACGACGAGGCCGCACGCGACGAGGACGGCCACCTCCGGGTCGGCGCCGCCGTCGGCCCGTTCGAGCTGGACCGTGCACAGGCAGCAGACGACGCTGGCGCGGATATCCTCTTCATCGACTGCGCTCACGCGCACAACGCCAACGTCATCGACAGCGCCCGCGAGATCAAGGCCGAAGTCGGGGCCGACGTGGTCGTCGGCAACATCGGCACCCGCGAGGCGGCCGAGGCGGTCGTCGACTTCGCCGACGGCGTCAAGGTGGGCATCGGGCCGGGCTCGATCTGTACGACCCGCGTGGTCACCGGCGCCGGGATGCCCCAGATCACCGCCGTCGCACAGGTCGCTGACGTGGCCAGCCAGCACGACGTGCCGGTCATCGCCGACGGTGGCATCCGGTACTCCGGGGACGCGATCAAGGCCATCGCCGCCGGTGCCGACGCGGTCATGCTCGGATCGTACTTCGCCGGGACGGACGAGGCACCGGGCCGCGTCATCACGATGAACGGCAAGAAGTACAAGCAGTACCGCGGGATGGGCAGCGTCGGCGCGATGAACGAGGGCGGCGGCGAACGCTACCTCAAGGAGGACGAAGAAGACGAGGACTACGTCCCCGAAGGCGTCGAGGCGGCGACCCCCTACAAGGGCTCGCTCGAATCCGAACTCCACCAGCTCGTCGGCGGGATGCAGTCCGGGATGGGCTACGTCGGCGCAGAGACGATTCCGGAGTTCAAGACACGGGCCGAGTTCGTCCGTGTCTCGGCGGCCGGCCAGCAGGAGAGCCACCCGCACGACGTGATGATCACGGACGAGGCACCGAACTACAGTCCCGACAGCTGATCGGCGCTGTCGAGACGTTCAGAAACCGCGTCGAGACTGCTTCGACCGCTTTTCAGTACCCTTCGCCAGCCGTCTGACAGGCCGGACTACAGTAGCCGGTGTCTGCCGCCCGGGCGCTCGGGTGCGCGGCGAACGATTCCCCACAGTTCGGACAGTCGTAGTGGTCGAAGTCGGACATGACACCAGCGACGTAGCACCCGTACGCCGAAAATCGTTGTGGCGTCGGTCGGAAGATACTCCAGCCCCAGCGCCGAACAGGCCCCTGTGACCTCCTACACCCTCCACGTCGGCGACGACGAGGCACTGGGCGACAGCGCCAGAACCGTCCGACGGACGGTCTTCATCGAGGAACAGGGCGTCTCCGAAGCCGAAGAGATGGACGACAAGGACGGCGAGGCGACACATCTCGTGCTCGCCGATCAGGACGAACCAGTCGCAACGGCCCGGTACCGACTCGTCGACGACGAGACGGTCAAGATCGAGCGTGTCGCGGTCCTCGCCTCCCACCGCGGGACCGGACTGGGAGCACGGATCATGGAGGCGGCCGAATCGGCCGCCAGCGAGGACGGCGCTACCGAAGCCGTCCTCCACGGCCAGCGCCGTGTCGAGGGGTTCTACGCCGAGTTGGGCTACGAGTCCGTCGGCGACGAGTTCGAGGAGGCGGGCATCCCACACGTCGAGATGCGAAAGGACCTGACCTGAGCTACTCACGGACGAGCAAGTACACCACGACGACGCCGACGCCCGGGATCAGACCGACGAAGAACCCGAGCGCCGTCAGCACCGCCCAGAGCGCCGCGTTGTCGTTTCCGCGGCTCTGTGCGTCCCGATACACCCAGTACGTCGCGCCGATGAGGATCGCCAGCCCGACGATGGAGATGACCAGGAACAGCAACAGTACGATGATCTCTGTACCGCCCGGCATCTGCAACAGAGGGAGGGCCATACGTACACAACCTCCCGTGAGTTGTAAATCTCTTCGGGTGCGGGACGGGAGACCAGGCCACACGGGGCGCCCGCATACCGTTCACCGGACCTGGCTGGAAGGGAACCACTGTCGGACGTGCTCGTTTCACTGCACACGCATCGCTGCTTCGAATCCCTTCTCACAGCGATAGCTGCTCACGATCGGTTCGCAGCAAAAGCGGGCCGGAAGGGATTTGAACCGTGTGGAGACGGTCGCCCTCACTCCGTTCGGACGCTGCGACTCTCCGGGTTCAAGTCCCTTCCTCGACGTAGATTCGACTCCTCACGTCCGTTCGTCGTCAGAATACAACGGGCCGGAAGGGATTTGAACCCTCGACCGACGGCTTAAGAGGCCGTCGCTCTGCCAGACTGAGCTACCGGCCCAGTACAACTGATTCTGTGGGCGGCCTGCTCAAATAGGTTTTCATTCGCGGGGCTCGTGTCTGGCGTTCCCACGGTACTGTGGGCCCTCCGAGGGGACGAATGGACGTGATTAAAGGGGCTGGCCGCCAAGCGATACAGACACTTATGAGTGCAGCCAGCGGCATCACGATGGCCTCCATGTCCACGTACGCTATCTTGGGGTGTGGGAGCGTGGGGCATGCAGTGGCCGAAGAACTCGTCAACGAGGGCAAAGACGTGCTCATCCTCGATGCCGACGACGGTCGCGTGGAGGCGCTGCGCGACCAGGATCTCAACGCACAGCAGGCAGATATCGTCGAGGAAGATGTCGTCGGGATGGTCAGCGACCGGGATGTCGTCCTCATCATGTCGCCGGATGTCACCGCGAACGCAAAGGCGGTCGAGAACATCCGAGCCGCCGACGGCGACCAGTTCATCGTCGCGCGGGCCGACGATCCGGTCTCGGCCGACGAGCTGACGGAACTGGGTGCCGACGTAGTCATCAACCCGTCGGCGGTCATCGCGGACTCGGCGCTTCGGGCGCTCGAAACCGGCGAACTGGAGTACAAGGCGACACAGCTTGGCGATGTCATCGACGGGACCGAAGAGCGGATGGCGATCCTCATCCACCGCTCGCCGGACCCGGACTCGATCGCCTCCGCGGCGGCGCTTCGGGCCATCGCCGCGAGTCGTGACATCGATGCGGATATCATCTACGAGGGCGAGATCGGTCACCAGGAGAACCGCGCGTTCGTCAACCTGCTGGGCATCGATCTGGAGTCACAGGACTCGGTCGACCTCGACGACTACGACACGCTCGCGCTGGTCGATGTCGCGAAGGGCGGCGAGCCCATCGTCGAGTCGGTCGACATCGTGATCGACCACTACGAACACGAACACGAGTACGAACACGACGCCGCGTTCTCGGACATCCGACCGAACGTCTCCGCGACCTCGACGATCCTCACCAAGTACATCCAGGAACTGGACCTCACGCTGGATCAGACCGTCGCGACGGCGCTGCTCTACGGGATTCGAGCCGAGACGCTGGATTTCAAGCGGGACACGACGCCTGCCGATCTGACCGCCGCGGCGTATCTCTACCCGTTCGCCGACCACGACACGCTCGAACAGGTCGAGTCGCCGTCGATGTCACCGGAGACGCTCGATGTCCTGGCCGAGGCGATCCGGAACCGGGAGGTCCAGGGGAGCCACCTCGTCTCGAATGCCGGGTTCATCCGGGACCGTGACGCGCTCGCGCAGGCGGCCCAGCACCTCCTGAACCTCGAAGGGATCACGACGACAGCGGTGTTTGCCATCGCCGACGACACGATCTACTTGGCCGCACGCTCCAAGGACATCCGCATGAACATCGGGAAGGTGCTCTCGGACGCCTTCGGCGGGATGGGTGAGACAGCGGGTCACTCCACCGACGCCAGCGTCGAGATCCCGCTCGGGATCTTCACCGGGCTGGAGACCAACGACGACAACCGGGACACGCTGCTGGAACTGACAGAAGAGGCAGTCAAACGGAAGCTGTTCGAGGCGATGGGTGTCGACAGTTCGAGCAGCGAAGGCGGGAACGGGAACTAGGCTGCGACTTCTTCACTGTCGCTGTCGGAGTCGGCCGCCTGAAGCCGCTCGACGACATCGTTGACGATGACCACGTCGCCGACCGCCTGAACCCAGCGGTACGGGATGATGACACCGCGGGAACTTCGGGCCTGTTCGCCGAACAGTTCGGTGTTGAGCTGGTGGAGTGCCAGGCCCGTCACCGACTGGCGGTCCAGATCGAGACGGATGTCCTCGACTTCGCCGACGAACACACCGTTTTTCGAGTAGACTTCCCGCCCGACGAGCGTCGTGATCTCCTGTGGTACAGTCTCCGGGTCCATACGCAGGGACTTGTCCGGCCACCCCTTAAATGTTCTTTGCGGCGCCGGGAGCGTGGCAGACGGCCGTCGGACGCCTGAACGACGGGAGTCACCCGGTGGCAGTGATATCGCGGTGGACAGCAGCGTCCGCCAGAGCGGAATAGGCCCCGGCGGCCGCGTCCGTGAGGTCGTACGTGTCGTGGTAGTCGTCGGGGTCGCGCCCGCGACCGCTCGCCAGTCCGACCACGCGGGCGATGGTCTCGTAGTTGTCCCGGACCAGCGACCCGACGATTCCGGGCATCCCGGCTCGGTCAGCCAGTTCCTCCGCGGCGGCCCGGTCGGCGTACACCGTGCCCTCGTCGGTGTCGACCAGGACCATCGCGAACGGCGTCGCCCCGAACTGGGCGTCGAGAAAGCGCTGTGCCGGCTCGTCGTACCACGAGATCGCCCCCACGTCGTCGAGTTCTTCCAGGGCGCGCGCGGCCACGGAACAGTACGGGCATTCGCCGTCGTAGATCAGCACGGAAGCGAACGATGCCATAGCCGGCCGTAGGGACTCGACCGGCATAGGTCCGTCTCTCGCGCGGGTACCCACGCGCTTTTCCTCGTCGGGGCCGTACGGATGTCCGATGCGGGAGCTCTCGGCCTCGGTCGACATCCCAGTCCCACCGGAGACTGTCTGGAACGTCCTGACCGATGTCGAGGCGTATCCCCGATGGAACACGCTGTTGCGGATCGAGGGGGAACTCGCTCCGGGAGCGACGGTCGACGCACGGCTCTCGGTCCCCGGCCTCCCGACAGTGTCGTTCAGTCCGGAGATTCTGGCGGTCGACCCCGGACGCGAACTGCGCTGGCGCTCCGGACTACTGGGTGTCACCGCCGAGCACGCGTTCCTGCTGGAACCGCTCGATGGCGGGACCGGAACGCGGTTTACGCAGTACGAAGAGATCAGCGGTCCCCTCACCGCCCGAGTGGTCGATCGGCTGGCGAGACGGCTCCGCCGCGGATTCGAACAGATGAACGTCGGACTCAGGCGGCACGCGATCGCCGTCGCCGACACGTAGCGCCAGGCGTCAGCGGAGGTCGAGCTCGGTGTCGGTACACCGCCGCAGTCGGGCGTACGTCGAGTCGTCGACCGCGTCACGGACCAGCCCGTACACGCCACACAGCCCGTGTTCCCGGGCCTGTGTCGTCGTGTGATCGAGGAACCGGGCGACGCGCGCTTCGTCGGCGTACAGCAGGAACACGTTGAGGCTGTCGAACACGACCCACCCCAGCCCGTCGTCGAGGGCCTCGAACGCCCGTGACAGCCGCATACTCAGCCCGGTCAGGTCGTCGGGAACGAGCGGATCACAGACCCACATCGCACCGTCGTAGTCGGTCTCGGAGCCGGAGATCGGAACCTGGGCGACAGCGGAAAGCTCCGCACCGGCGGTCGAAAGCGTCTCTGCGATCTCGCTGGGTGCCGACGCCGAGACCACCAAGAGGTTGTCGTACGCGACGGGCGGGAGTTCACTGATCGGCGACTGCATGGTCGACACGGAGACCAGTGCTTGCGTGCCGCGATCGAGCCGTAAACCCCTCCCGATGCAGCGTGGATGTCGTCGTTACTGCTCACCGTCCGTTCCCCTCACGTCGTCCGGTTCCCACCCGGTTATCCCCACCCATCGATGGCATTGAACTGTCCTTGGGAGCAACCTCCATGTGTCGGGTTATATCTCTTTCGCCACCGCAAGGCTCATCGTGTCCGTGTGTAATGGTCACGCATGCCGTCGTTGGTGGTTCACTACGCGTTCGTCGGGCTCCTGGCCGCGACACTGCTGGGCGCGGCGTTCGACAGGCGCTCGTTGTTGCTCGCGCTGGCCGTGGTCACGTTCCCCGATATCGACTCGTTCATCGCACTGTTCTCGGAGGTCGGTCACCGGGCGGCACTGACGAACCTCGTCATCCCCGCGATGCTGGCCGCTCTCCTCGTGATCGACCTACACGTCCGGGAAGAATCGCTGATCCGAGCCCGCTGGGGCCTACGGGGTCAGAGTGGCGTGGTTCTGTGTGTTCGTCTACGCGGTCGGACACGTCCTGTTCGACGCTGTCAGCGGTGGCGCGAACCTCCTCTGGCCGATCCACGACCAGTTCTATCAGTTCAGGGGACGGCTCGAACTGTCTACCCAGCGGGGGATCGTCCAGACCTTCGTCGAGACGGGCACGAGCGGGGGGTCCGGTGGGGGAAGCGGCGGTTCCGGTGGCGGCGGGCTGCCGACGCCCAACGCGATGGGGAACAGCAGCGAGATCCAGATGGACACTGCGGTCGATCCGGACCCGTCGGGGACGGCGGACGGTCCCGTCGACCGGATCTTCCCGGTCGCACGCGGGGGCTGGCAACTGTACCTCCTCGTCGTAGGGACGCTCGCGACCGCCTCCCGGTTCCTCGTCGGACACGACCTCCCCGAGGAGTGACTGCGGTTTCGGACCCTTCATGTGGGTCCTGGGCGAGTACGCATCTATGGGCTTTGAGGTATCTCGACGACTCAGTGCCGCCGACACGGTGACGCTCGTCAACGCCGTCGTCGGATTCGTCGCCGGCGCCGTCGCGTTCACCGACCTCCATCTCGCAGCACGACTGCTCTTGCTCTCGGTGATCACGGATGCGCTCGACGGGATCGTCGCCAGGGGAAGCCAGGGGTCGGCGGTCGGCCCGCTGCTCGACTCGATCACCGACGTTGTCTCGTTCGGTGCCACGCCGAGCCTCTTCGTCTACGTCCTCCTCACCCGATACTTCGGGGACATTACCGAAACCGGGATCGCGGTGGGTCTCGCGATCACGCTCGTCGCATCCGCGTACGTGGTGTTCTCCATCGTCAGGACGGCCTTCTACGAGACGTACATCGACAGCGCGGACGGGCGGCCGGGGATGCCCAACTCGCTCGGTGCGATCGTTCTCTCGACGGCGTACCTCGGCGGGGTCCGACAGCCGGTCGTCTTGGCCGGCGCGATGCTCGTCTTCTCGGTCGCCATGATCGCGCCCTTCGACTACCCCAAACCCGGCCCGAGACACGTCACGCCGGTCGGCGTGGTGCTCGCGATGGCCGTGCTCGTTCCCGACGCGCTCTATCGCTTCGGGCCACGAGCGGTGTTGGTGATCGCCCTCCTGTTTTTCCTCGCCGGCCCGCGGTACTACTGGGCAGATTGACGCCGAGTCGGGCCCGCCGGTTCCTGCTTGCCTCTCCGCTGCCACCACACTCATACTGGTCGCAAGCGTAGTGTGAACCGCAATCAATCGCTTGTTTTCGAATCGCCGCACGTGGGGGGAAGAACTGGCGAAAGATTTATATAGTTATCAAACTTACCTTTGGTTAGGATGAATACAGAACAGCAGCTATTCGACGAGACGCCCCTCCGCCGGTTCGAGTACGACGACAGTGTCGTGCTCGCGGCGGACGTGGGTGCTGTCGGCGACGCTTCGGTCGACGTGGTCGACGGCACTGTCATCGTCGTTGCCGGTGACGAGCAACGTGAGTTGGAGGTGCCCGACGAGGACGCACGAGCGTTTATCAACCACGGCATCCTCACTATCGAACTGTCACCCAGCGAGGAGGACAACTGATGAAACTCACCGTCAAACCCCTGAAACAGAAGGACGCGGGCCGCGGACTCGCGGCGATCGACCGAGCCGCGATGGCCGAGATGGAGCTAGAGAACGGCGACTACATCGTCCTCAGCGGACAGCAGAACAACCGCGCGGTCGCGCGAGTGTGGCCAGGCTACCCCGAGGACGAAGGTAACGGGATCGTCCGGATCGACGGCCAGCTTCGTCAGGAGGCCGGCGTCGGGATCGACGACGGCGTGACCGTCGAGAAGGCCGACGTACAGCCCGCAACCAGCGTCACCGTGGCGCTGCCTCAGAACCTCCGGGTCCGTGGCAACGTCGCCCCGATGATCCGGAACAACCTCAGCGGGCAGGCCGTCACGCAGGGCCAGACGGTCCCCGTGAGCTTCGGTCTCGGGCCGCTCTCCTCGATGTCCGGCCAGAAGATCCCGCTGAAGATCGCCGAGACCGAACCCGCGGGGACGGTCGTCGTCACCGACTCCACCGAGATCCAGGTCAGCGAGAAGCCCGCCGAGCAGATCCGCGGCGCCGAGGGCGAGGCCGGTCGCGAGACCCCGGACGTGACCTACGAGGACATCGGTGGCCTCGACGACGAACTCGAACAGGTCCGGGAGATGATCGAACTGCCGATGCGCCACCCCGAACTGTTCCAGCAGCTCGGCATCGAGCCGCCGAAGGGCGTCCTCCTGCACGGCCCGCCGGGCACCGGGAAGACCCTGATGGCGAAAGCCGTCGCCAACGAGATCGACGCGTACTTCACGACCATCTCCGGCCCGGAGATCATGTCGAAGTACTACGGCGAGAGCGAGGAACAGCTCCGTGAGGTCTTCGAGGAGGCCGAGGAGAACTCGCCGGCGATCGTCTTCATCGACGAGATCGACTCCATCGCGCCCAAACGCGGCGAGACGCAGGGCGACGTGGAACGCCGCGTCGTCGCCCAACTGCTCAGCCTGATGGACGGGCTCGAAGAGCGCGGGCAGGTCATCGTCATCGGTGCGACCAACCGCGTCGACGCTATCGACCCCGCACTGCGCCGCGGTGGCCGCTTCGACCGCGAGATCGAGATCGGCGTCCCGGACAAGGAGGGCCGCAAGGAGATCCTGCAGGTCCACACCCGCGGGATGCCCCTCTCCGAGGAGATCGATCTGGCCGGCTACGCCGAGAACACCCACGGCTTCGTCGGTGCCGACCTCGCGTCCCTGACCAAGGAGGGCGCGATGAACGCCCTGCGTCGCATCCGGCCGGAACTCGACCTCGAATCCGACGAGATCGACGCCGAGGTGCTCGAACACTTAGAGATCACCGAGAAAGACTTCAAGGAGGCGATGAAGGGGATCGAACCCTCCGCGCTCCGGGAGGTCTTCGTCGAGGTGCCCGACACCACCTGGGAGTCCGTCGGTGGCCTGGAGGACACGAAAGAGCGCCTCCGCGAGACGATCCAGTGGCCCCTGGAGTACCCCGACGTGTTCCGGTCGATGGACCTGGAAGCGGCGAAAGGCGTCCTCCTGTACGGGCCGCCCGGCACCGGGAAGACGCTGCTGGCCAAGGCCGTCGCCAACGAGGCCCAGTCGAACTTCATCTCGGTGAAGGGGCCGGAACTGCTGAACAAGTTCGTCGGCGAGTCCGAGAAGGGCGTCCGTGAAGTGTTCAGCAAGGCCCGCGAGAACGCCCCGACGGTGGTGTTCTTCGACGAGATCGACTCGATCGCGACCGAGCGCGGGAGCGGTCAGACCGACTCCGGCGTCGGCGAGCGCGTCGTCAGCCAGTTACTGACCGAACTCGACGGGATCGAGGAGATGGAGGACGTGGTCGTCGTCGCGACCACGAACCGACCGGATCTCATCGACGACGCCCTGCTGCGGCCCGGACGGCTGGACCGCCACGTCCACGTCCCGGTGCCCGACGAAGACGCGCGGCGCGCGATCTTCGAGGTCCACACCCGAGACAAGCCTCTGGCCGACGACGTGGATCTGGACCGCCTGGCCCGGCGGACCGAGGGCTACGTCGGTGCCGACATCGAGGCCGTCGCCCGCGAGGCGTCGATGGCCGCGACCAGGGAGTTCATCCACAGCGTCGACCCCGAGGACATCGGCGACTCCGTCGGGAACGTGAAGGTCACGGCCGAACACTTCGAGGCAGCCCTCGACGAGGTCGGCCCGAGCGTCACCGAAGAGACCAAGGAACGCTACGCCGAGATCGAGAAGCGCTTCGACACCGCGGCCCCCGACATGGAAGAGGACAAGGTCGGCCGGACCTTCCAGTAGGTCCCTCCCTCGACCGGCTCTATTTCAATTCTTCTACTGCGCTGTTTTCGTACTGCACTGTTTTCCACTGCTTCCGCGTGTCCGGAACCGTTCGATAGCGACGGCCCTGGAGCGCAACGCCCTTGCCCCCACACTCCCGAGACCCGTCCATGCAGGCCACGGCACGGAACCACGTCGGGAAGCTAACGGGGCTGCTGACTGCGGTCTCGCTCGCGCTCGTGTTCGGCGCGGTCGGGGGTGTGATCCCCCAGCGACTCCTACCGCGTGCCCCGGAGACAGTCGTCGCGGCGATCCCCCACGTCAACGCGGCCATCAGTGCGCTCGCGATCGTCACGATCGTCGCCGGAATCCGTGCGATTCGTCGCGGCGACATCGACCGACACCGGCAACTGATGCTGACGACGTTCGGGCTGTTCGGGGCCTTCCTCACGCTGTACCTCTATCGCGTCGTCTTGGAGGGGCCGACCGACTTCACCGGCCCCGCGGCCGTCGAGACGTACGTCTACTTCCCGGTGCTGGGAATACACATCCTGCTCGCGATCCTCGCGATCCCGCTTGTCTACTACGTCCTCCTGCTGGCCGCCAGCTACCCCGTCGGGCAACTACGCGAGACGAACCACCCGCGTGCGGGGAAGGCGGCCGCGACGCTGTGGCTGATCTCGTTTTCCCTGGGGATCGTCGTCTACGCGATGCTGTACGTGTTCTGGTGACTACGACTCCCACTCCGCCCGGAGCAGGCCGAACCAGTGTGTGTCGCGCCACTCGCCGTCCAACCGCCAGTCCCTCCGGTGTTGCCCCTCTCGGGTGAAGCCCAGTCGTTCGAGAACCGCCACCGATCGGTCGTTGCCCCCGACCACGCGGGCCGCCCACTTCCGAAGCCCACGCTGGTCGAAGCCGTACGCGACCAGGCGGCTGGCCGCCTCCGTCGCGAACCCCTGATTCCAGGCGTCCGGGTCCAGCCAGTACGCGAGTTCGGCCGTCCCCTGCTCTGGTTCGTGGTCTGTCATGGCGACCAGGCCGACCCGGTCCGTCCGCTGCTGGACCTGCCCGGGGTCGTCGGTGTCCGCGTCGACACAGATCAGGAGGTGGACCGACTCCCCGTCGGCGAGTGTGTCCTCGTAGAACGTCTCCATCTGCTCGCCCGTCATCGGCTGTGGGTACGTTCCCCACCCCCACACCCGCTCGTCACAGAACACTGACTGCATCCAGTCGAGGTCCTCACGTTCGGGCGGCCGGAGGGCTGTCCGCTCGGTTTCGATGAAGGCAGGGCTCGGCATACAGTGGGCGGTGTAGTGGCAGCCGCTAAACGGTTTGGCTCGGTCCGGGGCGGCTCAGGGCCCGCGGGTCAGTTTTTCCCCGCTCGCGTTCGAGGGCTGCTCACGATGTTCGCGCCCCTCGCTAGTCGTCGGCAGGTGCCGCCGACCCACCGATATCCGGTCGGACGACATCCCGATCCGTCTCCTCGCCCTCGATGTCGTAGGGGTATTCCCCGGTGACACAGCCGAGACAGAGGTCCGTCTGGCTCGTCTCCAGCGTCTCGGCGATGGCGTCGATGGAGAGATAGGACAGCGAATCGGACTCGATCTCGTCGCGGATCTCCTCGACGGACTGGTCGCCGGCGATGAGTTCGTCGCGGGAGGCCATGTCGATGCCCATGTAACAGGGCGCGACGATTGGCGGCGCACCGATCCGGACGTGGACCTCCTCAGCGCCGGCGTCCCGCAGGAGGCCGATGAGCTGTGTCGAGGTGGTCCCGCGGACGATCGAGTCGTCGATGATGGTCACTTTCTTGCCCTCGATCGTCGACTTGATCGGGTTCAGTTTCAGCCGGACGGCCCGCTCGCGCTCGTCCTGGGTGGGCATGATGAACGTCCGCCCGACGTAGCGGTTCTTCATCAGGCCCTCGGCGAACTCGATGTCGGAGCCGTCGTCTTGCGCGGCCTCGGCGTAGCCAGAGGCGAACGCTCGCCCGGAGTCGGGGACCGGGAGGACCACGTCGGACTCGACGCCCGACTCCTCCCAGAGTTTCCGCCCCAGTTCCCGCCGGACTTCGTAGACCAGGCTCTCGTCGATGGTCGAGTCCGGGCGGGCGAAGTAGACGTGCTCGAAGAAGCAGTGGGCCGTGTTCTCGCGCTCGATGAGCTGGTAGGTGTCGTACCCCGTGCCGTCAGGGTGGAGGACGACCAGTTCGCCCGGGCGAACGTCCCGGACGAGTTCGCCGTCCAGCGTGTCGATGGCGGCCGACTCGGAGGTGAGGACGTAGCCGTCCTCCAGTTCACCGATACACAGCGGACGGTTCCCTTCCGGATCGCGCACGCCCAGCACCGTCTCGTCGTGCATGATCGTCAGCGAGTACGAGCCGTGGATGCGCTCCATCGTCCGCTTGACCGCGCGCACCAGGTCCTCTTCAAGGAGGTTCCGTGCGAGGTCGTGGGCGATGACTTCGGTGTCGCCGTCGGAGGTGAACGCGTGGCCCAGATCGGCCAGTTCGTCGCCGATCTCGTCGGCGTTGACGAGGTTGCCGTTGTGCGAGAGGCCCAGCGACCCCGACTTGAACGACACCGAGAACGGCTGTGCACAGCAGGCGTTGACGCTGCCCGCCGTCGGGTACCTGACGTGGCCGATCCCGTTCGAGCCGTTCAGTGATTCGAGGTCACCGGGGCCGAAGGCGTCGCCGACGAGACCCATCTCGACGTGGCTGTGTTGCTGGAAGCCGTCGTGGGTGACGATGCCGGCCGATTCCTGGCCGCGATGCTGGAGGGCATAGAGGGAGTAGTAGAGGGGACGGGCGGCGTTTCGATCCCGAAGCGAGATGCCGACAACGCCGCACTTCTCGTGCATGGATTGTGGGCCTTATTCGCCAGCTTTCGACTGCCACTCGTAGTCTCGTCGCTTCGCCGACTTGCCGAAGCCACACGACGAACAGACCTTCTTCTTTACGTGATACGACTTCTCGCCACACCGGCGACACTTCGTGTGTGTCGTGGTGTTTTTCTTGCCTTGAGAGGGGGTTCCCTTGCCAGTCATGGGTTAATCGAGACGACGTTATCCCCGCGTATAATCGTTGTGTCTTCGTCTTCGATCACGAGGTTCATGTGCTGATCGTAGCCCGAGAGCTCTCCGGTGAAGATCTCGCCGCCCTTGAGTTGTACGGTAACTTCCTCACCGAGCGACGCTTCGAGCACGTCCAACGGTCGACCACTCATGTTCGGGAAGGATAGTGACGGGCGCTTAAACGTACCGTTTGCGCGCCCCGCTACACCTCGACACTGAAGGGAGCGTACTCGTCGGCACGAACGGCGAAGCCAGCCATGAGGTCGGCGGCCGCGTCGAGGTCGTCGGGATCGATCACTTCGACGGGCGTGTGCATGTAGCGGTTCGGGATGCCGACGTTGACCGAGGGGATACCCCCGCGGGCGGTGTAGAAGGCGTCGGCGTCGGTCCCCGTTCGGAGGCCGGTCGCCTGCAACTGGATGTCGAGGTCGTCGGCCGCGCCGGTCTCTCTGAGCGCCTCGACGAGGACGGGGTGGTTCGCGCTGCCCCGAGAGACCGCGGGTCCCGCCCCCAGGTCGACGCCCGTCGAGCGGTCGCTCGGCGTGTCCGGGGAGTCGGTCGCGTGCGTGACATCTGCCGCGAGGACCGCGTCCGGTGCCAGCTCGAACCCGACCATCTTCGCGCCCTGGAGGCCGACCTCCTCTTGGACCGTCGAGACGGCGTGGACCGTCACGTCGGTGCCGCGCTCGGCCGCTCGCCGCAACCCTTCTGCGGCGGCCCAGATGCCGACCCGGTTGTCCATCCCGCGGGCCGAGAGGCGGCCGTTGGCCAGTTCACCGATCGTCTGGGTGAACGTCACCGGGTCCCCGCGGTCGACCAGTTCCTCGGCTTCGTCGCCGTCAGTCGCGCCCACGTCGACGTGTTGCTCGGCGATCTCCGGGACTTCGCCGTTCCCGTTTTGCTCCCGGAGGTGGATCGCCGTCTGACCGACGACGCCCGACACCGGGCCGTCGGCGCTGTGGATCGTGACGTGTTGGCCCCGCGAGACCGTCTTGTCCGACCCGCCGATCCGCGAGAGGCGGAGGAAGCCGTCGTCGGTGAAGTCCCGGACCATGAACCCGATCTCGTCGCCGTGGCCGGCCAGGGCCACCGAGGGTTCGCCGCCCTCGACGGTCGCGACGGCGTTGCCGTAGTCGTCGACGGTCACGTCGTCCGCGAACTCACTGACGTAGTCGATCCAGACCCGCTGACTGTCGGTCTCGTAGCCCGAGGGGCCCGGCGTCGACAGCAGCGATTCGAGGAACGCGCGTCGGTCGTCGTCCATGGCCACCCGTTGCGCTGTCGCCGGTATGAATCATCCGGAAAAGAGAGATAAACCACGCCCGTGTAGCTCCTCGTGTATGACGAAGATCACGTTCTTCGAACTCCACCTCGACGGGTCGGAGTTCACGGCGAACGCACCGGGGAGCGGACAGAGCGAGACCGACGAAGAGTCGACGGCGACCGAGACGGACGACTCGGGCGCGAATCCGCTGGCTGCGCTCGTGGGCCTGGCGGTCCTCGTCGGCCTCGCCGTCGCCGCGAAGAAACTGCTGGGCGGTAGCGACGAACTGCCGTCGGTCGAAGCCGAGGAGTGACGCCACCGGGGAGAAGGCCTATCCCGGTCGCCCCCGTCTTGCGGGTATGGGCCTGTATCATAGCGTCCGTGCCGTCGCCGGGGCGTCCGGCGACGGTCCGATCGACTGGGCCGCCGTCGCAGAAGCCGCCAAGGAGTCGACCGAGCCGGGCGATCTGACCGTCTCCGACGCCGAGCGGACCGGCTACGCGACCGACGTGCGGGACGCACGCGACCGGGTCCGGGCGGTCGGCGAGATCGACTTCGACCTCCCGGAGACCGTCGAGATCCAGCACCGCCACCACTGGATCGACGCCAACGTCGAGACGTTCAAGCGGGTGATGGCACCGATCGAACAGCAGGCCGACCACATCCCCGGTATCGCCCGGATCGTCAACACCGGGTCGATGGCTTTTGCCCTCTCCTTCCTGGCCAACAACGTCCTCGGCCAGTACGACCCGCTGTTGCTGGCCGACGGCGACGAGCACGCGCTGTACTTCGTCCGGCCGAACATCCGCCGGGTCGCGGACCAACTGAACGTCGACGGCGACCGGTTCCGCCGCTGGATCGCCTTCCACGAGGTCACCCACGCCGCCGAGTTCGGCGCCGCGCCGTGGCTCTCCCAGCACATGGAAGACGCGATGGAAGAGGCCGTCCAGAATCTCTCGGGCGGCAGCCTCGACCGCGAGTCGCTGGGCGAACTCGACACGACGATGACCGCCGTCGAGGGGTACGCGGAACTCCTGATGGATCGGGCCTTCGACGACGAGTACGACGACCTGCGAGCGAAGATCGACGCCAGGCGGCAGGGTCGAGGCCCCATCGCCGAACTGGTCAGAGAGCTGCTGGGCATGCGGATGAAACGCCAGCAGTACGAACGCGGGAAGGCCTTCTTCGACACCGTGGCCGACGCACGCGGCGTCGCGGCGGCGGGACGTGTCTGGGAGTCACCGGACAACCTCCCGACCGACGCCGAGATCGAGGACCCGCAGTTGTGGATCGACCGGATCGACCCCTGAGAGCTACCGGCCGCCGATGGAGGTGTGTCTACACCTAGTGCTATACCGTTCCTATCGGTAGGATAGAGCGTGCCCACGAGCCAGTACGAACCGTCCGCGACGCTGAGGCCGGCCGCGCCCGACGGCTACGGCGACCCGGAGGAGTTTCACTACTCGCTGCCGATTATGTTGGCGCTGATCCTGCTATTGGTCGGTCCAGCGCTGTTCGTGTTCGGGACGCTCCTGTGGGACGGCCAGGGGGGCGCCGCACTGGCCGACTTCTTCGGTGTCACGGTCACGGACGACGCGGGCTTCGAAGCGACCATCCCGATCGCTATCGGCGGCGTGTTCGTCGCCGCCGTCGTGGTCGTCACCGTCCTCCACGAACTCGTCCACGGGCTCGTGTTCCGACTCCAGGGCTACCGCGTCTCCTACGGCGCGGCCCCGCAACTGGGCGCGTTCTACGCCGCCGCGTTCCACCAGTTCCAGGCCCGGAACGACACGATCCTCGTCGGGATCGCGCCGCTGATCGTGCTCGACGCGCTCCTGGTTCCACTGTTTTTCGTGCCGATCCCGGTGGTGGCGGTGTTCGCGTTCGTCGCGGTGCTTTTCAACACGCTGGGGGCCGCCGGTGACATCTACCTCCTGGCGCGACTGCTCCGGATGCCGAGGGGCACGCTGTTGTACGACAGCGACATCCGTCACTCCTACGTCCTCTATCCCGAAGCCTGACACGGACCGGTCGCCGTCGCCGCTCTGTCGGTTCGTCGGCACCTCGCCGATCGATTAAAACCCGGTTTGAACGAACGGTATCTTATCAGCACTGTCCGGTGAACGACCGGTATGCGAACGCAGTACACCGCCGCCCTGTTCGTCGCGCTGCTCGTCGTGTCGCTCGTCGCGGCCGGCACCGGCTTCGCCGTGGTACCCCCGGGAGGCGACGCCCCGTCCAGTCAGAACGCGACCGGGCCAGCAGCCCCGACACCTGCCGACGGTTCCGAAACTGGCGCGACCGGTGCCGTCGCCCAGTTCGGTTCCGAGGCCGCGTTCGACGGCTACGTCAGCCAGGGACTGCTCCGGACCGAACAGCGCCAGCCCCGCTCACGACTGGTGTTCGACAACACACTCGAACTGACCACAGACACCCCCAGGCGGCGAACTTCGCAGCCGGTGACGGCGGCGGGAGCACGACCACGGCCGAGGCACCGTCGCGCGTCGGCACGACGAACGTCCAGATCGCCGGCATCGACGAACCGGACCGGCTCAAGACCGACGGCCGGAACTTCTACTACGCACCGTCCCGGCCACGGGGACACGTCCCCGTCTTCCGGCCCCGCGGTCGCCCGGCGGACGTGTCGCCGCCGGCGGCGTCCGACCACGACACGCACGTCGTCGACGTGACCGAGCCGGCGGCGCCGTCGGCCATCGGCGAGATCGACGACTCCGGGAAACTCCTCCAGACCGGCGACACGCTGGTCGTCGTCGGCCACCGCACGATCACCGGCTACGACGTGAGCGACCCCGAATCCCCCGAGCAGGCCTGGGAGCACCCGCTGAACCACACCGCCGTGACCGCCCGGATGCAGAACGGCACCGTCTATCTCGTCACGCGGTCCGGCGTGAGCCTCGACACGCCGTGTCCGATCACCCCTCTCGGTGGCGACCACACGATCCCCTGTGGTGATGTCTACCGGCCCGGTACACAGATCCCGGTCGACGCGACCTACACGGCGCTGTCGATCGACGCCGCTGGCGGGACGGTCGAGGACTCGGTCACCTTCGTCGGGACCAGCCGGAACACGGTCGTCCACATGTCCCCGGACGCGCTGTACGTGACGTACACCGATTCGACGAGCCACGCCCGGCAACTGGGCGCGTTCCTCCGGACCGAGTTCGACGAGACGCCCGCGCACGTCGAGGAGCGGATCGCGGAGATCCAGTCCTACGATATCTCCGCCCGGGCGACGAACCGGGAGATCGACCGAGTGTTCGAGCAGTGGCTCGCGACGCTGCCCACGGAGGAACGTAAGCGACTCCGCGAGGCGTTTACCCGGGAGTTCGCCGACTACCGTGCCGCCAGACAGCGCAACGCGACCACGACCGGGATCGTCCGTCTCGCGGTCGACGGGACGGCCCTCTCCGTCGAAGCGACCGGTACGGTCCCGGGCAGACCGCTGAACCAGTTCTCGATGGACCATCACGAGGGGACGCTGCGGATCACGACGACGATCCCCGCGGTCGGGAGCGCCGACAGCGCGAACGACCTCTACGTCCTCGACAGCCGAACCCTGGACGAACGCGGTGCGGTGACCGACATGGGCGTCACCGAGCGCGTCTACTCCGTCCGGTACGTCGACGAGACGGCCTACGTCGTCACGTTCCGCCGGATCGACCCCTTCCACGTCGTCGACCTCTCGGACCCGGACGAACCCGAGGTGACCGGCGAACTGAAACTCCCCGGCTTCTCGTCGTACCTCCACCCGATCGACGACGACCACGTCCTCGGGATCGGGAAGGAAGACGGGGCGGTCAAGACCGTCCTGTTCGATGTCTCCGACCCGTCGGACCCGTCGATCGACGATCAGCGGGTCCGACACACCCGCCACTGGTCGGCGATCTCACGGAGCCACCACGCCTTCACTATCGACCGCAAACACGGCGTCTTCGTCCTCCCGACCGGTGAGGACGCCATTGTCGTGAACTACACCGACGGCTCGCTGTCCGAGACGGCGACGGTTCGGACCGATGGGACCGTCACGCGCACTCGATACGTCGAGGACTACCTCTACGTGTTCAGCGGCGAGGAAGTCGTCGTGGTGGACGAACGAACCTGGGACCGGGAGACGACGCTCGCGCTGGAGAACTGACTACTTCCGATTTCGGCCCGGTGACTGGCCGTTACCGTCGGCTGCGCGCGGGTGCTCGTCCTCGGTGCGCTGTTGCTCGCGCAGCGCCTCGCCCGGCGTCCGACCGCGCTGGACCGGATCGTTCCGTTCCTCGTAAGCGATGCCGCCGATGCTGTCGGGGATCGTGAACCAGGCGAGGACGCCACCCACCGCGGTGGCGCCGACGGTCGCACCGGCCACGAGCGAGAGCGGGGCACCGCTGTACAGCGTCACCAGCCCCATCGACAGGCCGACAAGCAGCGCGAACCCGATCTTCAGCCGTTTGACGAAGACCTTCCGGTCGTCGTCGGAGATGGAGGGGCCGACCATCAGCGCTCACCCACCCCAGCACCCATCAGTAGAACCCCCGCTCGACATCCTCGTCGATAACGTCCTCGAACTCCTTGTCGAGAAGCTCTTCGGCCTCCTCGAAGGTGTCGGTGAGGTCGTCCATCCGTTCGGGGCGGTCGTGCTGTTCGAACTCCATCGGGCCGTAGGCGGGCGAGTCGACGGCGTCCATGATGTCTTCGAGCATCGCTTTCGGTGTCGTCGGGGCGTCGGCGTGCGTTTCGAGGACCGTCTCTAGCTTCTGTGCTTTCTCCTCGGCCTCGTCTTCGTCGTCGACACCCTGCTGGACGCCGAACAGGCCGCTCCCCTCCTCGGGAAAGAGCGGATCGATGTCGTCGTCGATCCGCCGGGCGACCTGCGAACCGACCCCCTGGACCTCGAAGGGGTTCTTCGCGTAGGTCTTCATCTGGTAGACGCCCGCATCGGGGTGGCCGAAGTAGATGTCCTCGCCGATTCCGTTCGCGCGGTCGCCCCCGACGGCTCGCCAGCCGCCCGGGTCGGCACTGCTCTCCGTAACGTCGTCGAGGATATCCTGCCAGTCACGAACGCGCATTGTCGATTCGATGTTCGGTCCGGCACCGAATGAAGGCATCGGTCCGTGAGAGAAGCTGACGCGCCGGCACCGAACCCTTTTCCAGGCCGGCGCCGCCACCGCCGGTATGGAGAGTGAGGCGAACGTGCTCGGGGGCGACCTCGACGACTGCTCGATGGACCCCCTGACGGGGTTCATGCGGGACGGCTACTGCTACCCCCTCCAGCGCGACCCGGGGCGACACGAGATCTGTGCGGTGATGACCGAGTCGTTCCTCCAGTACAGCAAGGCACAGGGCAACGACCTGGTCACGCCCAGACCGGAGCTGAACTTTCCGGGACTGGACCCGGGCGACCGCTGGTGTGTCTGTGTCCCGCGATGGACCGAGGCCGAGGAGGCGGGCCACGCGCCCCCGGTCGTCCTCGACGCGACGAGCGAGGCGGTGCTGGAGGACGTTCCCCTGGAGACCCTGCGGGCGTACGCCCACGGCGAGAACGGAGACTGACCCCTCGAACGCGGTGTCGTTTCAATTGCTGCGTTCCCGAATCCCGTCGATCCAGTCCGGAGCGCCGCGCTCCGGTGGCTTTCCGCTCATATTATCAGAATTTGAGAAGCGCGGAGAACGTTAAAGACCGTCTCCGGGGGAGATACACGTAACATGATCGACAGCCCGATCGCGTGGTACAAACGACAGATACGACGGTCGCTCGATCTCGTCGGTGTCGCCGACTCGATCGAACGGAAAGTACTGGCGGCTGTGGCGATCCAGTTCGGTGTCTCCGTCGGGACGGCCGTCGTCGCGCTGGCGGTCGACGGCCTCCTCCAAGTCGTCCTCGTGGGGGTGTTGCTCGCGGGGGCCGCCGTCGCCTTCACCAACACGGTCTTCATCACCCGCGAGGACCTGGTCGACCCGATCACGACGCTGGCCGACCGTGCGGACCGGATCGCCAGCGGCGAGGTTGACGTGGCGGTTCCCGAACACGACCAGGACGACGAGGTCGGCAGCCTCGTCGACTCGTTCGGTGCGATGCAGGGCCACCTCGATGTCGTCTCCCGGCAGGCCGACGCCCTCTCGCGCCAGGCGTTCGACGACGAGATCCTGGAGACGGAGGTGCCCGGGACCTTCGGTGAGTCGCTGGACCGGATGGCCGACAACCTCGAAGCCTACACGACCGAACTCCAGGAGATGACCGCACAACTGGAGACCCGTTCCGAGCGGCTCCAGGAACTCGTCGAGGCTTTCGGCGCGGCCGCCGAGCAGGCCAAAGACGGCGACCTCACGGCGACGATCGACCTCGATGTCGAGGGGAACGACGACGAGGCCGTCGACGCGGTCGTCCGGAACTACAACGAACTCGTCGGGACGCTCTCCGAGACGCTCGGAGAGGTCACGACCTTCGCCGGGTCGGTCTCGGAGGCCAGCAGCCGAGTCAGCGAGAGCATGGCCGAGGTCGACCGGGCGAGCGACGAGATCGCCCGGTCGGTACAGGAGATCTCGTCGGGCGCGAGCACGCAGACCGACCTCCACGACGATGTGGCGAGCGAGATGAACACCCTCTCGGCCACCGTCGAGGAGATCGCCGCGACCGCGGACGACGCGGCCAGTACCGCCCGGACCGCTGCCGAACGCGGCCAGCAGGGCCGCGACGAGGTCGCCGACGCCATCGAGGAACTCGATCGCCTGGAGGAGCGGATCGACCACATCGCCGAGTCCGTCGAGGGACTGGTCGACCACGTCGCGGAGGTCGACGACATCATCGGGGTCATCTCCGAAGTCGCCGAGGAGACGAACATGCTCGCGCTGAACGCCTCGATCGAGGCCGCCCGCGCCGACGAGTCGGGCGCCGGCTTCGCCGTCGTCGCCGACGAGGTCAAAGCCCTGGCCGAGGAGACCCGCGACTCCGCCGACGACATCTCCGGGCTCATCGAGGAGGTCCAGGACGCCGCCCAGCACACTGCCGGCGACGTTCGGGAGATGCACGACCAGGTGACCGACTCGACGAGCACGATCGAATCGGCCCTGCGGGACTTCGAGGACATCGTCGACGTGGTGGGCGAGGTCGACGAAGCCATGCAGGAGATCTCCGACGCGACCGCCGAGCAGGCCGAGACGACCCAGGAGGTCGTCACGATGGTCGAGGAGGTCGGCGAGGTCAGCGACCGGACCAGCCAGGAGGCCGAGAGCGCCGCCGCGGCGACCGAGGAACAGACCGCGACGATCACCGAGGTCAGCAACGACATCGAGGGTGTCGCCGGCCGGACCGACGACCTGATGGCGCTGCTGTCGACGTTCGAGCAGCGGACGACGCGACGCCGACCGTCGAGGATCGCCCGACGGCCGTCGCGGACGGCGGCCGCTGATCCCCACCGACAGCGTTTTTCCGTGGCTCCCCGTGACACGACTCGTGCAACTTCGCGGCGTCGTCGTCGAGGTGGCCGAGCCGAAAACCGTCAGCACTCAGTACGGCGAGAGCGATCTCTGTGAGGTGACCGTTCGCCCGGAACAGGGAGCCGGCGAGCCGACCACGGTGACCCTGTGGGGCAAGTGGACCGAGACCGCCGAGTATCTCGACGCCGGGATGGAGCTCGCGGTCTACGACGCCGACGAGCGCCAGTACCAGGGCGAGACACAGTACTCGGTCGGCGGCGACGCCAGCGTCGTCGTCGAACCCGACTTCCTGGTCGACGTGACCGACATCCGGGCGTGGGTCCAGTGCCCCCGGATGTACTACCTGCGGAAACTCGACGGGGCCGAACTGGCCTACCCGCTCGTCAAGGGGACCGTCGTCCACGAGGTGTTCGGCGACCTGCTCCGCGGCCGGGACCTGGAGGCGGCGATCGAGGAGCAGGTCGAAGCGGCCGGACTCGATATCGGCCTGCTGGGTCGCGAGGCCGCGGAAGTCGCCGGCGACGTGCGCGACCACGCGGCGGCCATCGAGGGGTGGCTGAACCAGGGCACCCTGACCGAACGCGACGAGTGGCGCTCGGAGATGACGCTCATCTCCGAACGCTACGGGATGAAAGGGCGGGCCGACGCCGTCCGTCGGGGGATGCCCGTCGAGTTGAAGACCGGCAAGAACACCAAGCGGGAGCCGCGCTTCCAGGACAAGATCCAGGCGACCGCCTACGCCCTGATGCTGGGCGAGCGGGCCGCCAGTACGCTTGCCGCGAGCGACGTGATGGCCGACGGCGGTGCGACCAGCCCGCTGGCGGCCGCGCCCGATACCGGGACCCTGCTGTACACGAAAAACGCCGCCGTCGACCGGAACGAAGAGAGCGGCGACCTCTCGCCGGCGAAAGAGTTCTCGATCGGCACCGGACTGCTCCAGTACGTGGTCCGCACCCGCAACGAGATCGCGGCGATGGAACACGACGCCGGCGTCCCGACGGGCTACGAGGGCAACGCGAAGTGCGAGTACTGTTTCGAACAGGACACCTGTATGGCCGTCTCCGGCCGCCTCGACCAGGAATCGAAGGCGGGCCAGGTGGGCGTGGCGATCCCGGAGGAGGAACGGGAGTACTTCGAACGGTTCTACGAGGCCATCGAGGCCGAACGCCGGGCTGTCCACCGCGAGTACGCCAAACTCTGGGAGCAGACGCCCGAGGAACGGGCCGACGACGACCGGGCGCTGGTCGACCTGGAACCGCTGGGTCGGCGCGAACTCGACGGCGGGCGCTGGGAACTGCGCGCCCGCGGGACCGGCGCCGTCTCGAAGATCCGCGAGGGCGACCTCGTGCTCGCCAGCGACGGCCACCCGATCACTGGTGACGCGGAACTGGCCCGCGTCGAGCGCATCGGCGGTGACGACACCGATGGCGTCGACGGCGGCCGCGAGATCGTCGTCACCGCCGACGAACCCCTCTCTGTGCGCCGGCTGGATGTCTACCCGTCGGAACTGACGACCGACCGGCTCCAGAACGCGCTCCACGACGCCCTGTTGACCCAGTCGCCCGAACAGAAGGACGTGCTCTTCGGCCGTCGCGCCCCCGAGTTCGACGAGCCAGCGGAGACGTTCATCGACAACAACGCGGCGCAGGACGCCGCCGTCAGCCGCGCCCTCGGCGCCGAGGACTTCGCGCTCGTCCACGGCCCGCCCGGAACCGGCAAGACCTACACGCTCGCCCGGATGGTCCGGGCGCTGATCGACCGCGGTGACCGAGTCCTGCTGTCGGCGTTTACGAACCGTGCCGTCGACAACGCGATCGAAGCGCTGGAGGAGCAGGGCTACACCGACATCGTCCGCGTCGGCACCGAGAGCGGCGTCCGCGAGGACATGCAGAAATATCGGCTCGAACAGTCGGGCGATCCCGGGGAGTGTGCAAGCGAACTCCAGACCGCACAGGTCGTCGCCGCGACGACGGCGACCTGTGGCTCGACGGCGATAGCGAGCCAGTCGTTCGACACCGTCGTCGTCGACGAGGCCGGCCAGTTGACCGAGCCCGGCACGCTGGCGGCGACGACGCTCGGCGATCGGTTCGTCCTCGTGGGCGACCACCAGCAGCTCCCGCCGGTCGTCCAGTCCGAGGACGAGACGCTCACGCGGTCGCTGTTCGAGCGCCTCATCGACGCCCACCCCGAGGCCGGCGTCATGCTCGACAAGCAGTACCGGATGGCACAGCACATCCAGGCCTTTGCCTCTCGGGAGTTCTATGACGGGGCGTTACGACCCGCAAGCGGTGCGGTGGCGGCCCAGCGGATCGACGACCTCGACGGCGTGTCGACCGAGACACTCCCCGCGAACCTCCGCGACCGCGTCTCGTTCGTCGACCCCGACGGCGCTCGCACCGGGAACACGAACCCAACGGAGGCAGACGCCGTCGCCGACGTGGTCCGGGCCTACCGCGAGGCCGGCGTCGACGCCGGCGATATCGGGGTCATCGCCCCTTCCGCGCACAGGTCGCGGAACTGAACCGGCGGCTCCCGGAGGTGGCTGTCGACACCGTCGACCGGTTCCAGGGCTCCAGCAAAGAGGTCATCGTCGTCTCCTTCGTCGCGACGGGCAGTCTGGAGGGGCCGCTGTTCGAGGACTACCGCCGCATCAACGTCGCGCTCACCCGGGCGAAGAAAGCCCTCGTGCTGGTCGGCGACCGGGACGCGCTCGCCACCGACGCGGTGTACGGACGGATGGTCGAGTGGGCTAGCGGGTGAGAGCGGGCCGCACCACGCCCGGGGTGTATCGACGCCGAACGGACCTGGTACACAAGTGGTTTTTACTGCCGGGATTCACATGAGATACTCAATGGACGGTCCGGAGCCCGACCGAAACCCGTCGGACACCGCCGATTGGGCCACCCGCATCGACGACGAGGCCGACGTACTCCCGCCGGACGACGACTCGCCGGACGCGGGCCGTGACCAGCCTGACGAGGCGGTCGAGCAGTTCGATCCGGTCACGGAGCCGCCGCCAGACCCGCAACGCACGGTCGTCGAGGACCTGACGGCCTACTTCGAGGCGTACGACGGCGATTTCGCCCCCGCCCCGTCGCTCTCGTTCCTGGAATCGGAGTTCTTCGATTTCGACTATCGTGAAGGGGTCGAGGAGATCGACCGGTACTGGGTGGACGAACCCTTCGCCTACGTCGCGATCCTCGACGACGGCGGCGACATCGGGTATCACGTCGTCGAACCGACGCTCTCGGAGTTCGAGCGGTACGTTCGCGAGGATATCATGGTCGACCTCCGTGACGTGTTGATGCACGTCCGCCCCGACGAGAGCGACCGGAAGGAACGGCTGACGGGGGAGCTGGATACGCTGTTGAGCCGGTACGCACGGGAGGCAAAACCCGGCTCACTGCACAAGATCCGGTACTACATCGAGCGGGACCTGCTGGGCTACGACCGGATCACCCCCCTGCTGGCCGACCGGAACCTCGAAGACATCTCGTGTGACGGGACGGACGTGCCGGTGTACGTCTACCACCGGGAGTACCGCGATATGCGGACGAACGTCTCGTTCTCGGCCGACCGGCTGAACTCGCTCGTGGTCCGACTGGCCCAGCGGTCGGACAAACACATCTCCGTGGCCGACCCGATGGTCGACGCCAGCCTCCCCAACGGCTCGCGCATCCAGTTGACCCTGGGGACGGAGGTCAGCTCCCGGGGGTCGAACTTCACGATCCGGCAGTTCTCGGACGTGCCGCTGACGCCGATCGATCTGATCCAGTTCGGGACCTTCTCGGTCGAGACGATGACGTACTTCTGGATGGCGATCCAGAACAACCTCTCGCTTTTGTTCGCCGGCGGGACGGCCTCCGGGAAGACGACCTCGCTGAACGCCATCTCGATGTTCATCCCCGAGAAGAACAAGGTCATCTCGATCGAGGACACCCGCGAGATCACGCTCCCCCACGAGAACTGGATCCAGAGCGTCACCCGGGAGGGCCAGGCCTCCGGTAGCGGCGACATCGGGATGTACAAACTGCTCCAGGCCGCCTTGCGCCAGCGCCCGGAGTACCTGCTTGTCGGCGAGATCCGGACCGAACGACAGGTGGCGCTCGCTTTCTTCCAGGCGATGGCGACCGGCCACGCCGCCTACACCACCATGCACGCCGATTCGACGGAGACTGTCCTCTCACGCTTGCAGAACCCACCGCTGTCGGTCCCCGAACAGATGGTGCGGGAGCTGGATATCGCGGCGATCCAGCAGCAACTGTTCGTCGGGGACCGCCGTGTGCGGCGCAACGTCGGCATCTCGGAACTCGAACGGGGCGACGAGGGGTCGACGGGCGTCCGTGACATCTACGAGTGGAACCCCGCGACCGACGGCTTCGAGGGGGCACAGCGGTCCAAGAAGCTCCGGGAGATCATGTACCGGAACGGCTGGGACGAACAGCGCCTCCAGTTGGAACTCTCGCGACGGGAGCGACTGCTGCGATACATGGTCGAGCGGGACATCGCCGACTACGAGTCCTTCCAGGCGATCGTCTGGGAGTACGACCGGAACCCCGAGGACGTGATCGAACTGCTGGACCGGGGCCGCCTGGAGCAACTGATCTGACGATGGCGACCACGGAACAGTCCGAGACCCAGCGGTGGCTCGTCCGAAAGACGGCCTGGCTCTACGAGCCGCTCAGGCGCTTTTTCGCGACGCGGACGGACCGGCACCTCGGGCTCCGGGAGCAGCTCAACGCGGCTCGGATGCCGGTGACCGTCGAGGCGTATCTCGCCAGGTCGGCGGTTCTGGCGATCATCACGGGTGTTCTCGGGGCCGGGATCGGGCTGGCGATCAGCTGGTGGGCGGCCACGACCGGCGTGCTGTCGACGCTGTCCGGGGTCTCGGGGACCGGAGCACTGGGGCGGTTCGTCAGCGACAACCGGACGCTCGTGGTCAGTCTCGTCCTTCCGGTGGTGTCGGGGACGCTGCTTGCCGTCGGGACCTGGTACGTCCGGTACTACCTGCCCAGTCAGCGAGCGACGGCCAGGGCGCGGCGGCTCGCGCTCGTCTACCCCTCCGGCGTGACCTACATGTACGCGCTCTCCCGGGGCGGGCTGACATCGTCGAGATCCTCCGCCGACTCGCCGAGGACGAGGAGACCTACGGCGAGGTCGCCCGGGAGGCCGCGCTCGTGACGAACCAGATGGACTACCTCGGCAGGGACTTCCTCCAGGCGCTCCGGGAGGCCAGCGAGGTGACGCCGTCGCCCCTGCTCAGTGACTTCTTCAGCGACTTGCTGAGTATCGTCGAGTCCGGGGGATCGGTCGACTCGTTCCTCGCGGATCAGCGCGAGGACGCTATACAGGACGCGCGCTCGGTGCAGGCGGAGTATCTGGAACGGGTCGAACTGTTCGCGGAGGTGTACGTCACACTGTTGATCGCCGGCCCGCTGTTCGTCCTCATCCTGCTGATGGTCATCGGAATCACCGGTACGTCGACGCTGCGGGAGGTAAACGCCATCGTCTACGTCGGTATCCCGCTGGGGTCGACGCTGGCGATCCTCGTCCTCGACCAGTTGGGCGCGCCGTTCCGGCAGCGCACGCTCGCGGCCACCGAGCCGATCCTGGAGCCGCCGACCGTTCCGGACGACCAGGCCGCGAAGGCCTACGCGAAGCGGAAACGTCGGGCGCAGTTGCTCGACACGCTCACCCATCCGTGGCGGCTGTTCCTCGACCGGCCGCCTCACGTCCTCACGTTGTCGGTCCCGCTCGCCGCCGCGGTGGTCGGTGCCCTCGTCGCCGGTGACCTCGCCTCGGTCGGCCTGTCGGCGCTATTCGACACGCCGCTGCGAACGACGGTTCTGCTGATCGTCGTGCCGCTGTTCGTCGCGCTCGTCCCGCTGGCAGCGTTCCAGGAACTCCGGCAGCGACGCCTCGATACGATCCGGCGCCGGTTCCCGAACGTCCTCTCGTCGTGGGCCAGTGCCAACCGGATGGGGTTGCGGCCCTCGGAGGCACTCCGTCTGGCGAGCGAGCGGGCCGACACGGCCCTCTCGGCGGAGATGCGCCGGGTGAACGATGAGACGGAGTGGTTCGACGACCTCCGTGGGGCGCTGTTACGTCTCGCTCGCCGGTCCCGGACCAGGATCGTCACGCGGACGCTACGGCTCATCGTCGAGGCCGACGAAGCCAGCGGGAACCTCGACGAGACACTGTCGGTCGCCGCCGAGGACGCTCGGATGCAGCGCGAACTCGAACGGGCGCGGACCCGGGAGCTATCCTCGTACGTCGTCGCCGCGCTCGTCTCCTTTTTCGTCTATCTGGCCATCCTCCTGTTGATCAACGAGTTCTACTTCGAGCAGGCGGTCGCGGTGGGCCAGCAGGCGACTACGGACGCGGAACTGCCGGTGAGTCTCCAGTCGATCGACACGGCAGGGTTCAAACTCGCCTTCATCCACTCGTCGCTGGTGCAGGCTCTGTTTATCGGGCTCGTGGCCGGAAAGCTATCGAGCGGGCGAGTCCTGGCGGGTCTCAAGTACAGTCTCGGACTGATGATCGTGACGGTCGTCGCGTTCGGGGTGGTCTGACGTGAACGGGCACTCGCTGTGCGACGACGGTCGCGGCCAGTCGGCCGTCATCGGATTCGTCCTGATGTTCGGCCTGTTGATCCTCCTGATGAGCGTCCTCCAGGTGAGCGCCGTTCCCGCCTGGAACCAGGGTGAGGAGTTCGCTCACAGCCAGCAGGTCCGCAGCGAACTCGAACTGTTGCGCGACGACGTGACCACGGCGGCCGCGACCGGGCGGGTGACCTCCGAGTCGGTCACGCTCGGCTCCGGTACCCGAGACGCCCCTTCCTGCTCAACCCCGCCGATCCGGCGGGTCGGCTCAACACGACGACCCCGGGAGCCGTCGAACTGGAGAACCTCACGGCCAGCGGCGAGACGGGCGACTACTGGGCCGGTGGGACACAGCGGTTCGAGACGCGCCACCTCGTCTACCGGCCGCAGTACAACGAGTACGACAACGCGCCGACGACGGTGCTGGAGAACAGTGTCCTCTACGACCGCTACGGGGAGCGGGCTCGTCCGCTGACATCGGAACGAGTGGTCGCCGGACGGCGAATCACGCTCGTGATGCTGAACGGCTCGCTGTCGCGGAGCGCGACGACCGCAACGGACATCGAACTGACGCCGGTCAGCGCGCCCGAGCAGGTGACCAGTGTCGAGGGCGACGGACCGGTCCGGCTCCGACTGCCGACTCGACTCGACAGAGAGGCGTGGAACGAACTCCTTCGCGACGAGTTCGTCCGGAACGGGGGCCACGTCCACGACAACGTCACGGTCACATCGGGGTCGCCGTACGATACGGTCACGATCACACTCGAACGCAACCAGACGTACGATCTGCGGATGGCGAGAGTCGACATCGGCGAGCAGTCGACTCAGGCCCCGGCTCACTACATCACTGCCGACGAGAGCGGGCTGGCGACCCTGTCGAGTGGCCGCTCACAGCGGGTCGTCTTCGAGGTCAGGGACCGGTTCAACAACCCTGTCAGCGGTGTCCGGGTGAACGCGACCGTCGGAACCAACGGGAGCGTCTCGCCGGTCGATCCGGTGACGGACCGGCAGGGACACGCCACCTTCCGCTACACCGCGTCGACGCCGGGAACGGCACGGATCGACGGGACTTTGGGGACGAGTCCCGGGGCGCTTGAGACCGCGACGGTCCGTGTCGACGTGGCCGGCGGCGCGACGACCACCGGGAGTGTGGACGGCGAAGGGCCGCTCGTGACCGGCATCGACACGTCGGCCACGACCGCCAGTGGGCAGTCGATCCCACGGGGTGAGACCACGAACCTGACGGCGACGGCCACGGACTTCCAGCGCGGCGGGGTCGACATCTACGCGGTCGAGTGGTGGTCCGACAGGGCCACGCCCGGCGGCGGCCCCGGCAGCGGGTTCGCGTTTGCGCCGGCCGACGGGGAGTACGACAGCGTCGACGAAACCGTCACCGCCCCAGTCGACACGACCGGCTGGGACACGGGGACGCACAACCTCTCTGTTCGCGCTCGGGACGCCAACGGGAACTGGGGGCCTGTCGAGTCGTACACGGTCGTCGTCACGGCCGGCAGTACCGACCCGCCGGGCGCGCTGGCCTACGACGACGAGAACGAGAACGGCCGGTACGACAGCGGGGAGACGACCTATACGCGATCCCAGTTGGAGAGCGGCCTCGACGACGACCGCGTGAACCTCGTCGTCCCGGCCGACGTGGGCAGCTTGAACCTCCGCGGCGGCGAGCTGAGAACCCGGAGCATGGTCATCCGAGCCGAGATCGACACCAGGGGTGGCGACGTGAAACTGACCGCCGAGCGGACAGTCGACATCGCCGGGACGACGGTACTCGCGCGTGGCGGGAACATCGAACTCACGGCGGGCGAGGGCGGGTCCGGCCGACTGATCGCCACCGGGGCGACGATAGACACCAACCGGGACATCGTGTTGCGGTCCGACGGCGATATCTCCCTCGATGGTGCGACGGTCAGTGCCGGTCGCGGTGCCGACATCGAAGTCGACCTGGGCACGGGGCGCGCGACGCTGTTCGTCGGCGGGGCGAGGATCGTAGACAGCGACGACACAATCGACTACGAACCCGCGGACGCTTCGGTCGATGGTAGTCCCACGAGCGGCCGCGTCGAGAGCGACTGATCGGCCGGCACGGCCGCCGCTGGCGTGTGGGTTTATGCCCCGCCGACCGTATGCTCGGAGTATGGCCGGGTCGACGGACGTAGCGGCCGAGCACGCTGAGAGCGGCGACGAGCACGGCGAGCACGAGCATCGGAGTCGGTGGCCGCTCGTCGCCGCCGTCGGGGCGGCCGCCCTCTACTTCGGTGCCGGGTTCTTCTTCGTCGGCCGGGACTTGCTGCCGACGATACTCCCGACCGTCCTCGCTGCCGTCGGTGCGGTCGGCCTCGTGGCCGGGCTCGCCGGCTGGGCCAACGAGGCGTTCATCGCGGATTACCGGACCGAACGAGGCACCGAGGGGGGAATCTACACCGGCGGGATGGTCATGTTTCTGGTCTCCGACGTGGCGACGTTCTCGGCGGGGTTCGTCTACTACGCGTTCATCCGCGTCGGCGCGTGGCCCCCCGAGCATCTTCCGGAACTGCTCGGGTCGCTGGTCGTCATCAACACCGCCCTCCTGCTCGCCAGTAGCGTCACGATCCACTACGCCCATCACGCGCTGGAACGGGGCGATCGCCGCCGGTTCCTCGGGCTGTTGGGCGTCACGCTCGGGCTCGGGATCGTCTTCCTGGGCGGCCAGGTGGTCGAGTACTACGAGTTCGTCGTCGGCGAGGGGTTCACCCTGACCAGCGGCGTCTTCGCCAGCGCCTTCTTCGGGCTGACCGGGCTGCACGGCCTCCACGTCGCGCTGGGCGTGGTGTTGCTCGGGATCACGTTCGGACGGGCGCTTCGGGGCCACTACTCGGCCGAGCGTGACACCGCGGTGGGGACCGTCTCTCTGTACTGGCACTTCGTCGACGCCGTCTGGATCTTCCTCGTCCTCCTTGTTTACGTCGGCGCCGCGCTCTGAGATCAGGCCTCGACCGACCGTTCGAGCGCGACGAGTTTCCGGTACAGCGGCGGCGTCAGGATACCGACGACGCCCAGTCCGATCGCGAACAGTCCGAGCGGGAACTGCAAGGGTGCGGCCTGGAAACAGGGGTTCTCGGAGACGACAGTGACGTAGTGTCGTTCACCTTCGTAGGTGACGAGGCTCCCGTTCCGGAACGCCGGCCCGTTCGGGAACGACCCCTCGACGTGTGCCTCACCGCGGGCGTCGGCCAGCCCCTCCCGAAACGCCGCCCGTTCGGCCGGAGAGAGCTCCGCGAACTGGAAGCGAGCGAGCTGTGGCTGGCTCGTGGCGAAGCGCTGGCTCGTCTCTTCGGGTCCCTCGACGGCGATCGACGGCTCGCCGCAGCCGCCGATCTGCTCCTGTGCGATCGCGTAGCCGCCCGGGACGGCCCCGCCGATCCCGACGGCGACCAGCAACACGCCCAGGAACGGGGCGACGTAGGTGAAAAGCACCGACCCGTCGTCGGCCGACTCGCTCATCGATCACTCCTCCGCCCGGCGTCGTTTGCGCCGGCGTGACTGCAGGAACTGGAAGGTGACCGCGAGACCGAGCCCGTAGGCCCAGTGGGCGACCAGGACGAACCCGAGATAGCCAAGCAGCACCAGCCCCTGCTGGCCGGTGTAGAAGGCGATCGCGAACCCTGTCGAGATCAGCGTCGCGAACACCGTCCCCGTCTCGAAGAGGTATCGTCCGGGGAGGTACTCCTGGAACGCCAGGAACAGGAGCGGCCAGGTGACGGTCCCACCGACGAGGAACAGCGCAGCGCCGAACAGCGGATCGGCCGGTAACCCGACTGGCTCGGCGATCTCGCCGAACGACACCGGGTCGAGCACGTCGACGACGATCGCGGTTCCGAGCCCGCCCGCCATCAGGACCGTCCCGACGAATCCGCCGGCCGCCGCGGCGGACGCGTTGCGATAGACGTTCTCCGCGACGCTGCCGACGCCGCCCAGCAGCCCCATCGGTTCCAGTTCCGGTGCGTACGAGCGACGGGTCGAGTCGGGCGTCGCCGGCTCCAGATCGTACTTCTCGACCATCCGCTCCTCGAACCACTGCCACTCCTTCGTGAACTGGTTGGTCGCTTTCAGTTTCCAGGGATCGGTCGTCTGGACGACGGCGCCGCGCCAGTACGAGACGAGCATGTTGTACAGCCACAGCAGCGCGCTCAGGCCGATGACGTAGGCCCCGACGGTCGCGATCTGCTGGGCGAGCTGGTACTCCGGCGGGTAGATCGCCTGCCGGCGCGGCAGGCCCACGCCGCCGATGATCAGCAGCGTCATGAACGTGACCACCGATCCGAAGATGAGCAGGACGGACTGGAACTTCGCGAGCCGCGTGTCGTACCAGCGGCCGGTGATCAGCGGGTACCAGTAGTAGCTCGCCGCGATCATCATGAAGGGGATGATACCGACGACGATGAGGTGGAAGTGGCCGACGACGTAGTAGGTGCCGTGATAGAGGATGTCGATGGGGATGACCGCGAGGAAGACGCCGGTGACGCCCCCGACGATGAACGTCCCGATGCTACCGGCACAGAGAATAAAGGGCGCCGAGAGCTGTATGTCGCCGTCCCACATCGTCGTGATCCAGTTGAACACCTTGATCGCGCTCGGGACGGCGATGGCGATGGAGATGGCCATGAACGACGCCTTCACGCGGGGGTCGACACTCGTGGTGAACATGTGGTGGGCCCAGACGCCGAAAGAGAGGACCGCCAGCCCCAGCGTCGAGTAGACGATGAACTGGTAGCCAAACAGTTTGCGCCCGACGAACTTCGGGAGGATCGTGCTCATCAGCCCGGTGGCCGGCAGGAAGAGGATGTACACCTCGGGGTGGCCCCAGAACCAGAACAGGTGTTGCCAGAGGATCGCGCCCCCGCCCTCCGTCGCGAAGAAGGTCGTCGCCAGGTTCCGGTCGAGCAGGAGCATCACTAGCGCGCTGCCCAAAAGCGGGAAGGCAAACAGCGCGATGCCGCTTGTGACCAGCATGTTCCAGGAGAAGATGTCCAGGTTCGCCCAGGTGACATCGTCGCCCCGTTCGTAGACGACGGTGACGATGAAGTTGATCGCGCCGACGGTCGTGGCGATGCCGCTGAGATGGAGCCCGAGCAACAGCAGGTCGATCTGTGGGTTCGGTTGCTGGACCGACAGCGGCGCGTACAGCGTCCAGCCGATGCTGACCTCGCGGATCGTGAGGAAGAACTGGATGCTCTCGTCGGGGAGAAAGAGGCTCAGGACCTGTCCGCCGACTTGGACGAGCAGCCCCATCCGCGCGAGCAGGAGGGCGGGCGGCAACAGCCAGAAGCCGATGGCGTTGACCCGGGGGAAGGCCATGTCGTCGGCGCCGATGAGCAGGGGGAGGACGTAGTTCCCGACGCCGAAGAAGACCGGCAGGACGAAGAAGATGAGCATCGTCAGGCCGTGGGTCGTAAAGAGCGCGTTGTAGGTCTCCGGCGTCCAGATGTCAGCTGGGGGAGTCAGCAACTCGGTCCGGAGCATCATCGCGTCGACGCCGCCCCACAGGCCGGCGATGGTCCCGAAGGCGATATACAGCAGGCCGATGTCACGGTGGTTCGTCGTCGTCAGCCACCGGTACACTTCCGACTGGAGGCGCCCGATCTCGAACTCGATCTCCTCGCGGGTCGTGTAGCCGCCGTCACTCTCCGGACGGGCGGCGTGGCGGGCGCGAAACCAGACGACTGCGACAGTGAGCGCGAGAACGGCGAGTGCCGATCCCTCGACGATCGCTCGGTTCATCGGTGTCGAGAGCGGGCAGCGGCGATCAGCACCGGTACGGCCGAGACAGGCATTACCACAGTCTGACAGGGCGACTCACATAAAACTACGCGACGGCACGGGGCTTCCGGTGGTCCGCCCGCGGTGTCGCTGCCCAACCTATATGTCACCGCCGACAGAACGCTGTGGTAATGCGTCGCAGCCGTGTGTTGGGCTGGCTCTGTCTCCTGGCGGCTGGAGCCGCGCTGTTCTCGACTCCCGCCGCCGCACAGTCGCTCAACCGAGCCGCCATCGACGACCTGAACGAGCAGTTGTTGTACGTCGCGCTCCCGCTGACCCTGTTCGTCGAGTTGACGCTCGTCTACGCCGTCTATCGGTTCCGGAACAACGACTCGCCGCGGCCGACGATCGACGACCCGGCACTGGAGATCACCTGGACGGCCGCCACCGGAGCCATCCTCGTCTTCGTCGGCGTCTCGGCCTTCTTCGTCATGTCGAACCCCTACATCACGCCGGCAGCGGCGGGACCGACCGACTCGGTGGCGGCCAACCCCGACGTGGAAGTGGAGGTGCTCGCCTACCAGTGGGGCTGGGAGTTCCACTACCCCGAGGCCAACGTCACGACACAGGAACGCCTCGTCCTCCCCGCGAATCAGACCGTCAGGTTGCAGATGACCTCGACGGACGTGATCCACTCGCTATACGTCCCCGATATGGGCGTCAAGCAGGACATCTACCCGGAACAGGAGTCGGTCGCGCTGACGAACGCGACCGCGACGGGGCGTCACCGCCTCTACTGTGCCGAACTCTGTGGGTCGGGCCACTCGCGGATGCACGCCACCGTCGTCGTGGTCAACGAAAGCGAATATCGGGCGTTCCTGGACAACGAATCGACCGCGGCGGCGACGGCCTGACCGTCCGACACGTATTCGGCCCCCGTCGACCTACCTCCGATAGTGACAGTGACGCTTCCGCTCGGCGACGGCACGGTCGACGTGTCGGTGCCCGACTGTGACGTGACGGTCTGTGAGCCACCGGGCGGCGACCCGGTCGACCCGGTGACCGCAGCCGAGGCGGCGCTCGCGAACCCCCACGGCCGGCCCCTGACCCACGTCGTCGACCCGGACGACACGGTGGCGGTCGTCGTCACCGACGTGACGCGGGCGACGCCAGACGACGTACTGCTCGACGCGCTGCTCGCCCGCCTGGAATCGGCCGGTGTGGCCCGGGAACAGGTCACCGTCGTCGTCGGCCTCGGTCTCCACCGGCCGATGACGGACCGGGAACTGGCCGCGGCCCTCGGCGACCACGCCGACCTGGCCGTGAACCACGACCCCGACGCGACAGTGTCGGTCGGGCAGGTCGACGGCGTGGACATCGAACTCAACGAGACGGTCGCCGCGGCCGACCGGGTCCTGGCGACCGGGATGGTCGAACCCCATCAGTACGCGGGGTTCTCCGGCGGTGCGAAGACCGCCGTGATCGGCGCCGGCGGCGAGTCACAGATCGGGTACACCCACGGTCCCGACCTCCTGGCTGACGACGGAGTCCGGCTCGGTCGGGTTGGGGACAACCCGTTCAGGTCGTTCCTGGATCGGGCCGGCGACCGGGTGGGGCTGGATTTCTGTCTGAACGTCACCCACGGTCCCGCCGGGATACTCGACGCGGCCGCCGGCGACCCGCGACGCGTCGTCGAGTCGCTGGCGGAGAGCGCCCGCGAGGCCCTGTCAGTCACGGTCGAGGGGACCTACGACGCCGTCGTCGCCGGCGTCGGTGCCCCGAAGGACGCGAACCTCTACCAGGCCACCCGGGCGGCGACCTACGTCGCGCTCGGTGACGCCGACCCACTGGCTCCCGGCGGTCGCATCGTCGTCCCGGCTCGACTGCCGGAGGGCGCCGGCGACGGCACCGGCGAACGGCGCTTCTACGAGTGGCTCTCCGGGGCCGACAGCGCCGACGCGCTGTACGCCGAGATGGCCGACGGATACGACCCCGGCGCACAGCGGGCCTTCGTCGTCGCGCGGGTCCTCACGGAGTACGACCTCTACGTGACCGACAGCGACCACCCAGAAGTCGTCGAGGACTGTCTGATGCACGCCGTCGCCAGCGTGGCGGACGCAGTCGAACCGGGGAGTGACGTGCTCGTCGTCCCGAACGCGCTCGATACGCTACTCGTCGAGTGAGTCGTCGGGAGGTGTCCCCTCCGTCGGCGGCTCGTCTGGCGGTTCCGGATCGGCCTGCCCGCCCCGGGTGGCCGCCCGGCTTCGCTGCCGGCGTTGCTCTATCAGGTCTTCGTACAGCCGTTCTCTGAGTGTCTCGCGCAACTCCGTGGCCGTCGCCTCGTCGAGGTCGTACGCTCGGGCGTCACCGCCGAGGACGCTCGCAGTGCTGGCCGTGTCGGCGCTCAGCGTCGCCAGCCGCCGCCAGCGCTGGAACGGCGACCGACCGACGAAGACCGTCTGGATCCGGTAGTACGGGACCACGCGGGTCGTCCGGCGCCAGAAACCGGTTCGCGTCGCGACGGCGTCGTCGTCGAGTGCGTAGCCGCGGTGACGCCACCGGAGGTGGGCCGCCGGCACGGCCAGGGCGAACAGGCCGACCAATGCCCACCACGCGCCCGACTGGAGCAAGAACCGGTCGACACCGTAGCCGATCGCCGTGAGGACGCCCGCGACGAGGCCGAACCGGACGGCGTAGCGCCGACGCGCCCGGGTCGGCGGGCGCTCGAACGCCAGGTCGCCAAAGGGCTCGATGTCACGCGCGAGGTCGTAGACGGTCTCCCGCGGCGCCATCGGGACCGCGACACCCTGTGTCGACCCTTGCGAACTTGCGGCGTAGCCGGCGGTCTCGACCACCAGCGTCGCGTAACCGAACCGCCGCATGAGGACGTTCTCTCGGACGGTGACCGTCTGGACCTTCGCCAGCGGGATCGTCCCGCTGTAGCGTCGCAACAGGCCACGCTCGTACTGGAGGTCGTCACCGTCCCGGACCAGTCTGAACCCGTAGTACTCCAGCAGCGTGAGGGCGGCGCTGACGACCAGCGCGACCAGCAGGAACTGGAGGAGCGTCAGCCCAGCCAGGACGACGAGGCGAGGGACCGTCAGCCCCCGGAGGACCGGGAGTCCGACGCTGTCGCCGGCGCCGACGAGCTGGACGTTGAACCGCAACACCGCGACGACGAGGTCCTGGCCGAGGGGCAGTCCCACGAGCGTCAAGATCGGTGCTGCGGGCCGGACCGAGACGAGCGCGTAGGTCAGCAGTTCCCTGGGGCCAAAGGCGAACAGCTCCGTTGAGGAGTCGACCGACGACACTGCTCCGGTCTCCGCGGCCGAGTCCGCTCCCGACCGGTCCTGTCCCGGGCGATCCGGTTCGGCCGCCCGATCGTGTCGCTGGACGAGTCGGCGCAGTCGCTCGGCCTCCGACAGGTCGACGGCGTCGAGTGTCGCCTCCGTCGTGCTCCCCCCCGCCGTCTCGAACTCGACGACGGCGAGGCCGAGCACTCGGTTGAGGACGCCCTGCCGAACGTCGACGTTCTGGATGCGCCCGAGCGGGATCTCGCGGGACTGGCGGGCGAAGACGCCGGACTCGACGGCGAGTGTCCCGCCGTCGATCTCGTAGCGATAGCGCAGGTAGCGAGCGCCCGCGTAGGCCCCGAACAGCGCCGCACCGCCCAGCGAGAGCACGGGGAGCGAGAGCAGCGGGAACGATCCCATTCCGGCGAGGGCGGTCCCGACGAAAAACCCCAGAAACGCCCCCTGGAACATCGCCTGCGCGACGCTGACGACGCCGCTCGTGGGGTGGAGCCGTCTCATACCGCGTCGGTCGCCTCGCTCTCGATAGCGAGGTCCCGGAGCCGTTCGCGCAGTTCGGTCGCCCTGTCGGGTCGCAGACCGGGGATAGTGATGTCGGCACCGCGAGAGCCGGCGGTGTAGACGACGACACTCGCCAGTCCGACGCTTCGTTCGATCGGGCCGCGGGTCGTGTCGACGTGCTGGACCCGGACGTAGGGGACTGTCGTGTCGGTCCGGGTCAGGACCCCCCGAACCAGGAACAGCGCGTCGTCCTGCAGGTCGAACCGCCAGATTCGGTGGGCCAGGACGGCGTGAACGATACCCAGGATCACGAGTCCGACCAGCACACCGACGATACCACTCTGTGGCAGCGAGAACGCGAACCGGTCGATCAGGAACGCAACGACCCCGAGTACCGACAATCGGGCGACCGTCGAGAGGACCCACAGCAGTCTCACCCGCGGGTGAAGCGACTCCATATCCGATGCGAGGGGGCGGCCGCGGATTAACGGTTTGGCTATGGGACGAAATTGGAACTGTTCTGGCCCACCCGCGGGCCGGATTGTGGGCCGACTCCACCGAGAGTTCGAAAAATCCCCTTGTACACACCGGACGCCGGATAGCGTGTATGACACGAACCCGACGGACGTTCCTGACCACGATCGCTGCTGCAGGTGTTACGCTTCCGATCGCGGGGTGTACCGGGAATAGCGACGGTGGCGATTCGATGAGCGACGGTGGCGACTCGATGGACGACGGTGGCGACTCGATGGACGACGGCGGCGACTCGATGAACGACGGTGGCGATTCGATGGACGACGGCGGCGACTCGATGGACGACGGCGGCGACTCGATGGACGGTGGGGCGAGCCCGACCGATCCCGCGGACGCGCCACGAGCCACTGTCGACCGGTTCAGCGACAGCGCGGGCACGCTCCACCGCCGGAGCCAGAACGGCGACCTCCCCGGTCCGGACGAGGCGATCGACTTCGATTCGCTGTTTCTCGTCCGGGGATATGGCCCCGACGGGGACAGCATCGAGTACTACGACTTCGACGTGCAGCCGACCGAGTCGGCGCCGATCTACGCGCTGTTCCACGAGAACGGCGACCCAGTCGCGGAGCAGCTAAATATCGTCGACGTGATCCCCGGTGACGACGGGTACAACGACTTCTGGCGGGTCCACATGGTGACTGTCCCCGACGACTACGAGGCGAACACGGTGACCAGCGTCGAGGGCCTCCGGGACGCCGGCTACGACATCACGCCGACAGACACGATCAAGAACTGCCCCATCGTCCCCGAGGGGTCGACAGCGTCGATGCGCCACCCCGCCGACGAGAGCCCCACGTCGCTCGTCGAAGGGTGGTACGACGGCGAGGTCGTGTCGTATTTCCTGTTCGAAGAGGCGACGCTGTCGACGACCGACGGCACCGTCCCGCAGTCCCCGATCTACGTCACGTTCGAGACGAATCCCGGCGAAGACGGCGGCGGTCCGGCGTCCGGGTTCATGACCGAGGACGGGAGCGACCAGACGCACAACGTCACGGCGACGGTCCCCGGCGACGACAGCTACTCCCCGCTGTGGTTGGTGAACATCTACGACAACGCGGAGTTCAGTAGCGTCTCGGACCTCGAGAGTGCCGGTTCGGCGACGGTCCTGAACGCCGGTGCGGCGATGGTCAACTGTCCGATCGTCGGCGAGCAGTAGCGCCGCGACCCCGGAGAACGGTTCCGAGGTCCCGATCAGTCGTCGGTCGCGACGGCTTCGTCGCCCTCGATCTCGTCGAGGACCCGCTGGTGGAACTCCTGGAGGACGGCCGACTCGTCCTCGGCGAGCACCACGTCGCTCGCCATCAGCGTCGCCAGCCCGAAGGCACGCGGGCTCGGCGATTCGACCCGCGTCGAGACCACGTCGATCGCGCCCCGGTCGATGTCGGTCAGGATCGCCTCGATCCCGTCGACGTTGAGCTTGTCCTCTAGAATCTCCCGGTAGGTCTCCTCGACGACGGCGAACTCGCCGATATCCCGGGCGAAACTCAGCAGCATCTCCGCCGAGACCTGCTGTTCGCTGGCGGACTTCTCGTAGCCCTTGTAGCGTTTGAGGATCATCAGCGAGCGGGTGGCGTTGATCCGGAAGTACCGCTGGAGGAGGTCGGTGCCGTCGAGGCTGGCCCGGAGGTCCTCCCGAACCGCCGTCGGGTCGATCCCCTCGATCAGCGCCTCGATGTCGACTTTCCTGTTGAGCGGCATCGAGAGCGTAAAGCCGTTGTCGGCGACGGCGACCTGGACGTTCGCGTTGGCCGCCTGGGCGACGTGGTGGGCCAGCAGGCGCGAGAAGCCGTCGTTGAACCGCCGGCCGTAGTTCGAGTGGACGTAGTAGCGCCGCTCGTACTCCCCCTTGTCGAGTTCCTCCTCGACGACCAGGCGCTCGTCGGTCGAGACGCTCTCGGCCCCGGCGTAGGCGACCTGCTCGCGGAACATCCGGGCCAGCGCGCGGACGCTGTTCTCGTCGAGGGGGTACTCCCGGAGCCAGTTGCGTACCTCGGGCAGCCCGCCGCGTTCGAGTTTGCTCAACAGGTCACGCTGAAATGCCAGTATCTCACGGCCCAGGTCGTACGACAGCGGGAGCCGTTCGGAGAACCACGACGGCACCGTCGGCCGGGCGGCGGTCGGATCGACGTACACTTTCGATCCCCGGCGGTAGCGGTACTCGTAGTTGTCCCCGCCCAGCACGAACACGTCGCCTTTCTCCAGCGTGTCGAGGTACTCCTCGTCGAGTTGGCCGACCCAGTTGTCGCCCGACCGCGTGAACACGTCACACGTAAACGAGTCCGGGATGGTGCCGATGTTGGTCATGTAGATGACCCGCGCCATCCGGCCGCGCTTGCCGATCAGTCGCTCGCCCACGTCGTACTCGTCGTAGTGGTACTCCCCGTCGGGCGGGTCGTTGGTGTCGCGCCAGACCTTCGCGTAGACGTTCTTGTCCTCCATGCCGTCGTAGTCCGCGGTCAGGTACCGCAAGAGCTGTTCCCACTGCTCGTCGGTGTAGTTCCGGTAGGGGTAGGCCCGCTGGAGGATCGACCGGACCGCCCGCTCGGGGCGGATCTGGTTGATCGCCATGCCGTAGACCTGCTGTGTCGCCACGTCCTGGGCGTTCTCGGGGACGAACACGCGGTCGACGAACCCCTCGTGGGCTTTCTTGAGCATCACCGCACACTCGATTAGTTCGTCCCGGTCTAGCGCGACCACCCGGCCCTCGACGGTCTCGCCGAGCTGGTGGCCGGCGCGGCCGATCCGCTGGAGCAGTGCGGCGACAGATTTGGGCGAGCCGACCTGGACGACCAGATCGAGATGGGGCATGTCGATCCCCAGTTCGAGGCTCGTCGAGGTCGTCACCACGTCCAGGGCGCCGTCTTTCAGCGCGCTCTCGATCTCCTGGCGTTTCTCCTTCGAGAGCGAGCCGTGGTGGCAGCCGGAGTTGCCCTCGTCGTAGGCGTCGAATCGCTCGCGTAACCGCTGGAGGACTCGCTCGGCGCCCGAGCGGGTGTTCGTGAACACGAGCGTGTTGGTGTGGTCCTGGATCAGTTCGTGGAGTTCCCCGTAGAACCGCTCGGTGACGATCTCCTGGGGCGTGTTGATGAGGTCGTCGGCGGGCGAGGAGAGTTCCACGTCGAAGTCCCTTGCGAAGCGGGTGTCGACGATCTCGTAGTCTCGGGGGTCGTAGGCGCCCGTCTCCGGGTCGTACTCGCCGCCGACCAGGAACTGTGCGACGGTGTCGAGCGGTTCGACGGTCGCCGAGCAGCCGATCCGGGTCGGCGACGAGTCGGCCATCGCCGCCAGCCGTTCGAGCGATACCGAGAGGTGCGTGCCCCGTTTGTTCTCGGCGAGGCTGTGGATCTCGTCGACGATGACGTACTCGACGGTGCGGAGCTTCTCCTTGAACTTCGGGGAGTTGAGCAAGATGGCAAGTGTCTCGGGCGTCGTGTTGAGGATGTGGGGCGTCGTCTCCAGCATCGCCTGGCGCTCGCTGTCGCTGGTGTCGCCGTGTCTGATCGCGTGTCGCAGGTCCACGTCCTCGCCGCGCTCGTCGAGTTTCTCGGTGATCTCCGAGAGTGGGACTCCCAGGTTCCGGTGGATGTCGTTGGCTAACGATTTCAGCGGCGAGACGTACAGACAGTAGACCGAGTTGTCGAGTTCGTCGGCCCGGGCCGTCTCGAACAGTTCGTTGATGATCCCGGTGAACGACGCCAGCGTCTTTCCCGACCCTGTCGGCGCACAGATCAGGGCGTTCTCCCCGCGGTGGATCAGCGGGATCGCCTCCTTCTGTGGCGGCGTAAAGAAGCCCTCGTTGCCGGGGACGAACTCGCCGAACTGTTCGACCCACCACTCCTGAACGACGGGATCGAGCAGTTCGAGCACGTCCGCGTCGTCGACGGTGACCGCCTCCGGATCGAACGACGGATCGACCGCTGCCAGTCGCTCGCGTCCTCCCATTACTCGAGGGTAGGACCGAGCGGTGAAGTGGGTTCCGGCGACCTCACTCCGGGGCGTAGAACCGAAGGAGGGCGCACTCGGGACACAGGAACGACTCGACATCCCGCGACTCGCTGACCCCGAGCGCGCCGAGGAGGTCGTCGCGCTCCTCGTCGGTCTTGACGTGGGGGTTCCAGGCGTCGCCCATCCTGAAATCGACCGGCTCCAGTTGCACGTCACAGTCCGGACAGCGGATCGTGGACATACCTCGAATGGTGTCGCGCTGCTGATAAGCGTTCGTTTCCTGACAGTGTGCCGACCGACCACGGGGACGCGGACGGACTCAAGCGGAGTCGGCGTAACGAAGCACGCCCGACCGGGACAGCCCGAAACCAGGACACTGCGAACGGTTCGGACGGGGTTTCACTCTCCGAGCGAACGGTGAAATCGGGATTAGAGTCATCACGAGATTCATTACGCTGGAACGTGGTACACCGACTATGTCGCTGTTGCCCTCCAGAGGCCCCGACGCCAGTACGTCCCAGGAAGGGGAACTGGAGATCGTCGGTGTCGACGAAGATGTCTCAGCCGTCCTCGACGCGCTCTCCTCGGACACGGCACGCGAGATCCTCAACACGGTGTACGACGAGCCCGGCACGCCGTCGGAGCTGGCGGACCGGTTGGGAATGTCGATCCAGAAGGTCTCCTACCACCTGGAGAAGCTCGAAGAGGAGGAGTTGATCACCGTCGCGGGGACCCGCTACTCCGAGAAGGGCCAGGAGATGAAGGTGTACGAGCCCCCGGACGATCCGCTCGTCCTGTTCGTCGGCACGCGAGAACGGAAACGCTCGCTGCGCTCGCTCGTCAAACGGCTCGTCCCCGTCGTGGGACTGCTCACGGCTGTGAGCTTCGTCATCGAACTGCTTCTGGGGAACTTCCCGCTCCCAATCGGAACGACCGGGAGCGGGGGCGAGGACGCCGCCCCCCAGGCCGGGGGGGACGGCGACGGCCAGTCCGCAGCCGACGGTGGTGAGCAGATCGCGACGACCGACCAGAGCAAAGACTCGGCCGATCTCGGTGGGAACGTCACGGTCAATCAAGAAGAGCCCTCGCCCGCCGCGACGGCGGACCCACAGACGACCGCCGGCGGCGACGGCGGGGGCGGCATCAGCATCGCCGAGGCGACCGAGACAGCGACCCCAGAAGCGACGGGAACGCCGGCCGGCTACCAGCTCGACGCCGCGACGGAGGTGGCACAGACGGCAGCCTCTGGCGGCGGACCCGGGCTCTCGCTCTCGCCGGGTCTGGCGTTCTTCCTCGGCGGGTTGCTCGTGTTGCTCGTCGTCACTGCCGCGTGGGCCTACGGCGAGAGCGTCTGACGGTAAAACGCGGTTTTGAGCATAGGCCGGGGTTATAACCATCGCACCTATACACTCACATGCACCGTCGACGGGCGATCCGGTCCCGGGCCTGCCCTGTCCCGCCGGTCCCCGACGACGGCTCGCCGCCACCCCCCCTCCGCTGACGCGGCCCTGAATTGGCCCACACGCCGCCCGCCCCGCCCTCCACACCCCCTCCCCCACCCCCCTGACCCCCCCTGACCACATTTTTGCCGCCCGGCCCTCGGCGCCGCGCTCGAAGTAACCCCTTTCAGCCTGCGGCGTCCCGTTCCGGTATGCGACTCACGTTTCTCGGAACCGGGAGCGCCATGCCGACGGGGACACGCGCACAGTCGGGCTACCTGCTCCGGCACGGCGACGAGACGCTGCTCGTCGACTGTGGGAGCGGCGTCCTGAACGCGCTGGCTCGCACGGATGTCGGCTACGAGGGTGTCGACACGGTGGTGTTGACCCACCACCATCTGGATCACGTGAGCGACCTGGCCGTCCTGCTGAAGGCGCGCTGGCTCGCCGGCGAGACGGACCTGACCGTCGTCGGTCCGCCCGGTACCAGCGACCTCGTCGAGGAGACCCTCGCAGTCCACGAGTACATGCAGGGACGGCTCGATCTGACGCTGCGCGATCGGACGACCGGGACGTTCGATCTCGCCGGCTTCACGATCGAGTCGATGGCAGTGCGTCACTCGATGCAGTGTTTCGCCTACCGGCTCCAGCCCGCGGACGGCGGTCCGAGCGTCGTCCTGAGCGGCGACACCGAAGCGTTCCCGGAACTGATCGAGTTCGCCGACGGCGCGGCGGTCCTCGTTCACGACTGTTCGTTCCCCGACGACGTTGACGTGTCGAACCATCCGACCCCGACCACGTTGGGGGAGGCACTGGCCGCCGCGGAGGCCGAGCTGGGGCGGGTCTACCTGACACACCTCTATCCACACACGGAGGGGCGACACGAGGAGATGCTGGCGTCGCTCGCGGACCACTACGACGGGCAGGTCACCTTCGCCGAGGACGGGCTGACGGTCCGTGTCGAGGACTAGACGCGCTGGAGGGTCACGCGAAACGCTGCCCCGCCGGACTCGCTGTCGACGACATCGACGGTGCCGCCGTACGACTCCGTCAGCGCCCGGACGAACCCGAGCCCGAACCCGCTTCCGTTGCTCTCCGGGCCTTTGGCCCCCATCTCGAAGATCTCTTCGCGGATCTCGGGGTCGACGCCCCGCCCGTCGTCGGCCACGCGGACGACGACCTCGTCGGGTGTCGGCGTCGTCGCCGATAGCTCGACAGTCACGTCGCCCTCGTTGTGGACCGCCGCGTTCGAGAGCAGGTTCGTGAACACGGAGTCGAGCAGTTCACCGCCGTAGACGCGATACCCGAACTCTCCGGAGTCGAACTCGACGGAGAGCGACTCGTGGCTATCCCCAACCTGTGAGACAGTCTCCGAGAGGATGGCGTCGAGGTCGCGGGGCTCGGGTTCGTCTTGCTGTTCGAGCGTCGAGACGAGGTCGCCGACCCGCGCGATCAGATCCGCCGAGTTCCGAGCCGCCCGCTGGATCTTGCCCGCGTACTCGGCGGTCTGGCCCTCGACCTGAGTCTCGACGGCCTCGGCGAACCCGGCGATGATCTGGAGGTCGTTGCCCAGATCGTGGCGCAACAGCCGATCGTACAACTCGATCATCTCCTTGCGGGTTTCGAGGTCCTGACGGGCCCGTTCGAGTCGCTCGCGCGACCGGATGTTACTGATCGCTGTGGCGGCGTGGGAAGCAAGAATCTCCAGGGGACGGCTGTGTTCGTCGCCGAAGGAGTTCTTCGAGGTCGACCGGGCGACCAGGACGGCCGAGACCTCGTCGGCCATCTGGGCCGGGACTGCGAGCGTGGCGCTCACCTCCGAACTGTCCGTCACGCCGGCGGCGACGCCGGTTTCGACGATCGTCTCCCCCGATTCCAGGGCACGCTGGGCGGTCTCGCTGGGCTGGTCACCCGGCGTGAGATGGGGATTCGTGCTGTGGACGACCCGGAGTTCGCCCTCATGGGCTTCGACGAACGTCGAATAGGAGAGATCGAACAGCAGCGACATCGCTTCGAGCGTCAGCGAGACGACCTCCTCGACGCTCTCACAGCGGTTGAGTGCCTGGCCGTACTTGTTCAGGTCGGCCACCTGCCGTGCGAAATCTGGTTGCTCCTCGAATGACATCCTACTGACTCCGGCGACCTGGTATTGTCTGAACGTGGGCAGCGGTATAAAAAACGGTTTCGGGCGATTATCCGAATCGATAGCGCCGGACGGCGGACACTCACTCCAGCCGATAGCGCAACAGCGCGGCGACCCCGCCGAGGTTCGAGAGCTGTTGTCCCGGCGCGAACTCGGCGGAGAACACCGTCACCGCGCCGCCTTTCTGTTCGGTCGTCTCGATGAGGTGGTCGATGTCGATCTCCCACTCCCCCTCGCCGGCGCGTTCGGCTCTGAGCCGCTCGTCGAGGACGAGCAGCGTCTCGATGGCCCCGTAGTCGGCCGCCTTCGCGACCTCCTCGGGACCGTACGCGGCCTCGCTACCCTGGCCGATCCGTGCCATCAGTTCGTCGATCATTTCCGCTTCCTCGGCGATCCGTGTCTGTTGCTGTACGTCCTCGACGGCACCCCGTTTGAGCACCTCGTGGACGCCGCGGTCGCCGACGCTCGCGGTATCGACGACGGTGATCTGTTCGGCGATCTCGGGGATCTCCTCGGCGAAGTAGTCCAGCGTGTCCTGCTTGGTAAAGCCCGGGCCGGCGAGGATGTAGGCGTCCACGTCCTGGCGTTTGAGTACGTCGGCCAGTTCCGCGAACAGTTCCGTCCTGGGGCGGGCGTAGTCGCCCTTGCCCGTCGTCGAGGTGATCGACGCGCGTTCCTCGGTGCCGTACTGGGCGACCGTGTGGACGTGTGCTTCGCCCTCTTCGACGGTCGCGATCGCCACGTCGGGGTTGTCCGTCGACTCGACGGCCTCCTCCAGCCGGTCGTTCTGGTCCGGTTTCCAGCGCTTCTCGATCTCCAGTTCGGTGTGTTCCTCGACGTTGAGCGTGTGGTGAAAGCCCAGTTGATCCTCGCGCGAGCAGTCGACGATCTCGCCCCCGATCCGCAGTCTGTTCGCAAACTTGGCGAACTCGACATCGGTGACCTCGATCTTCAGCCACATGTGCTCGCGCTCGCCGCCTTTGTCCCGGAGGTTGTCGTCGTTGCGCTGGATCCGCCGTGTCGTGTCGCCGGAGACGTGGTCCCCTGGTTCGACGACGTGCGAGAGGTGCCAGAGGTCGTCGAGCGTCTCGGGGACCACCTCGACGCGTTCGCGACCCTCGCCGGTGGCCTGCCGGCTTTTGATCTGCATGGGTGAAACTCCGCAACAGGGACACAAGTGCCCTGCTATTCAGACCGCGGGCTGGCCGCTGGGGCTGTCCTCGCGGTGTTGTCGGACCAGCGGCGTGTCACGGACGCCGATCCCGATGGCGTAGGCGGCCGCCACGTTGCCGTAGAAGGTGATGAACGGGACGAGCAGGACGCCGATCACCGTGGCAGCGGCGAGTCCCCCGATCACCTGTGCGAGAAAGCCGATCACGAGCGCCACGATCAGCGCGATGGCGTAGCTCCCGTCGCCGCCGATTGCCCGGAGCGTCGACGGCGAGAACGCCGACGCGATCCGGCCGGTGACTGCGTAGGCGGCCAGCGCCGCGGGGAGCAGGTACAGTGCCCCCAGAAGCACGACGACCGCGAGCACCGCGACGAGGATCGCGAGGAGCACCCCGCCGGCGGCCACGGTCCGAGGGAGCTGTGTGACTTCGGTGCCTCCGACGACGGTGACGGGAATCACGAACGTCAACACCGCGACCGTGACGAACGTCGCCGGCACCAGTGCGTAGACGAACGAGACGACGAACGCGACCACGCCATCGACGAGCAGCTCGCCCCAGTCGTCGAACGCCGGCGGAACCGCGTCGTCGCCGGCACTGACCGCACGGACGACGCGAACGAGGTAGCCGTACACGACCAGGATCGGGACGAACAGGACGCCAAGCAGTGTCAGGACACCGCCGACGAGGATCGTTTCGAGTCGGTGCTCGCCCGCCCAGGGGTACCGGAGTGCGTCTTCGAACATGGGAATCAGCCACTGTGTCGGGCGGGGCGACCGGCCGGTCACCCTCGGATCGACAGTGACGGCTCGACGGTCGGCACGAACAGCGGTAAGAATACGGTCACAACTCGGAACTACGGCCGGCTTACCGGGCCGGATCAGGCCATCGGCTGGCCGGCGGGCGCGTCGGGCGATTCCTCGACGACCGGCATCTCGCGGACCGCGGTTGCGATCGCGTGGGTCCCCGCGACGTTCGCGTAGAAGGTCACGAAGGGGGCCAGCACGACGCCGATGACGATGGCGTTCAGCGCGCCGACGACGATGCCGCCCAGGAAGCTGATCCCGAAGGCGACCGCCCAGCCGGTCGCGTAGGTTCGGCTGAAGGCCATGCGGCGGATCTCACCGAGCGAGAACGCCGCGCTCATGCTGTCCGTACGGGCGTAGGCCACGAGGGCCGCCGGCAGGACGTAAGCGATGGCGAGCGAGACGACGACGATGGCCAGCGTCGCCACCAGGGCGATCAGGGAGGCGACGAGGCCGCTCCCCGCGCTGCCGTTGCCAAGGCCCAGCGACAGGATGCCGCCGAACACCGCGACGATGGCGATCAGCGTTGGGACGAGCGAGTAGACGAACCCGATGATCGACGCCTTCAGGCCGTCGATGGCGAGTTCGCCCCACTCGTCGAACACGGGCAGTTCCTCGTCGCCGTCCATGACCGACCGGAGGACTCTGAGGACGTAGCCGACGACGACGAACAGCGGAACCAGCAGGAAGCTGAAGAACAGCAGCAGGCCGCCGATCAGGACCGTCTTCAGTACGTCGTCGCTCTCACGCGGATAGTTGAGTGCTTCTGTGAACATTGGTGTCTCCTGTGGATGTCCGTGGCGCTGCCGGGTGCGACCCACATCGAGCGTCGACGGAATCTCTACCTATACTACGACCAACAAGTATATCAACGTGCGTGAGACGTGCTATTCGCTCGCACGGGCGGCCCGAAACCGGAATCTCGGCGCTCAGTCCTCGACCATTCGACTCCCACCGGGCGGGAGAAACTCCTGAATCCGGTCCGGACTGGCGATCTTCCTGACGAACGTCTCGTCGGTAAAGCGGGCGTTGAACTCCCGGTAGAGGCGCTTTGCGATGTCGTTCTGGGCGTACTGGCCCGGTTCGACGGTGATGCTCGTCGCCGCCTGTGGCGCGATGGCAGCCGGCGGCCCGCCGATCACGCGGGTCTCGTCCTCGCAGGTGATCCCGACGGCGACACCGACTTCGGTGTCCTCGAAGTAGGTGCGGTCCCCGCGGACGGCGAAGCCGCCTTTCTCGAGGTACTCGCCGCTTTCGGGCGTCTTCGACACCTGGTCGGGATCGACCATGTACACGTCGCCCGCGTACTTGCCGTCCTTCCAGACCGAGGAGTAGGAGACGGCGAACTGCGCGGCCTGATCGAGCGAGGACTGGGGGAACTCGACCTCCTTCGCCGGCTCGCTCGGCCCGGTGGCCTTCAGGACCGTCACCGGCCCGCCGTGTGCCTGTGCGTGGAAGAATTTGTCACCTCGTTCGATGTACTTCTTGACCAGCTCCTCGTTGTCGTCGGCGTCCCGGCCGCCGATGACGAGGTAGCCGTCGGAGGTGTGGAACCAGCGGAACTGCTCGTACCACTGTTCGGTGCTGCGGACGGGGATCGACGGCTCGGCGAGCCAGTCGGTCGGTTCGTCGTCGGTGTCGTCGTCGTCGGTCGACGCTCCGTCGTCGGCTTCCCAGTCGTCGCGGCGGTCCTTGACCTCGGCCAGATCCTCGCGGGTGTCCTCGATGGCCGCGAGCGCGCCCTCCTTCTTGTCCTCGATGCGTTTGGCCTCGGTGTAGAGCCGATCGGCGTTCTTCTCGACGCCCATCGAGGCGTCGACGGTGACCCGGGTACCGTCGACTTCCAGCGTGACCGTCCCCTCGCTCCCGTCGACGCCGACGACCGACTCCGCGGCCGCGATCCCCCGCTCGGCGCCCTCGGCGAACGTCGACTCGATCTCGTCCCAGCCTACGTCGTCGGCTCGGGCCGCCTGGACCGTCGAGATCACGTCGTCGATCAGATCGTACCGGGCGTACAGCAGTTCGGCCTTCTCGCGTTCGGCCTCGGCCTCGGCCTCGAAGTCCTCGATCGCCTCCTGTTGCTGTCTGATGATGTGCTCGTACTTGTTGATCTCCGCCTCGAAGTCGGGCCGCTGGGTCTCGCCGCCCTCGACCTCGTCCTCGCGCTGGAAGTTGAAGAAGTAGTCGTCGAGCGCCGCGTTGAAGCTCTCGAAGGACTCGCTGTACAGGTCTTCGTACTCGGCGAGCGGGATCGGCGTGGCGTCGACCCGCTTTCGATCGTCACCCTCTCCCTCGTAGTAGACCCGCGGATCGAGGTCGCCTTCCCGGAGCCGGGTCGCCAGGTCGTCGATGATCTCGTAGAGGCGCTCGAACTGTTCGTCGGAGAGGTCCTCGACAGGGACGTTGTAGTCGATGTCCGCCCGCGTACACAGCTCCTCGCCGTAGAGCCCACCGAAGTTGAGCTGGGTCGCCAGCGTCCGCACGAGGTCCGCGTCCGAGGACTCGATGCGGGCGACGAACTGGTCGTAGTCGACCGTCAGGGGGTTGAACCGCGCCGACGGGAACTCGTAGGGTGCGCCCGGTGCGACGGTCCGGGACTTCAGCCGGACCGTCTCCAGACAGTCGACCACGTCGCCGTGTTCGTCCAGCACGACGACGTTCCCGTCGCCGAACAGCTCCGCGACCAGCGTCGTGGAGCCGTCCTCGCGGTCGAACTCCAGTTCGAGGATGCGGTCGAACTCGAACTGCTCGACGCGGACCAGATCGGCTCCCGACAGGCGGTTTCGCAACATCATCGCGAAGTCGGGCGGCCGGCCGGGGGCGTCCGGGACGTGTTCTGGGGCGGCGACGTGGGCGCGCATCACGTCGCCGAGTTCGATGACGAACTCCACCCGTCCGCGGTCGAAGTCACGCAGTTTCAGTCTGACCAGGTCGTCGTCGGTGTAGAGGTAGGCCTTGTCGAGTTTCGCGCCGGTGTAGTCGGCGAGTTCGCCCGACAGCGCCGCGAGGTCGACGCTGGTCATCTCGCGTTTCGTGTCCATGTCCGTGGCTGTCGGCGGCCACGCAAATGACTGTCGGGACTCCGACGCTCGAAACCGATTAGCTGCTTCGCTCCGACCCGAGTGTATGGACGAGTCCTCGTCGCCGACAGTCGGCCGCCGGCGGTTCCTCGGTGCGCTCTCGGCCGCCGTCGGCAGCGGGGTGGCTGGCTGTCCGGGAACCGTGGGGGAGACCGAGCGCTCGGGCGGGACCGACCTGACGCCGGCACCGGTCCCCACGATTGAGGCGGGCGCGGACGTGCTCCCCGGTCTGTCCGCGCTTCCCTGCCCCCGGTTCCCGGGCGGAGCGGTCGTCGGGAACCGGGTCTGTGCGACGGCGCCTGACGACCCGCTCGCGCTCGTCGCGTACGATCGGCGGGCGGGGCTCCCGACCGCGACGTTGCGGTTCCAGTTCCGCAACAGTGGACCGGAACCACTCTCCGGGCTCTCCCCGCCCTGGTCGCTCCAGAAGTTCGTCGACGGGGAGTGGCACGTCGTCCGGCCGCTCCGAATCAGGTCGGGAACCGACAGCGCCGCGACGGGGGCCGCCGACCGGCGGACCTGGAGCCTCGCGGTCGACAACGGGGCGACCCGACGGCTCGACCCCCGGCGGGACCGGGGCGTGGAACTCGACGGCGACGTGACCCGGCTCCCGCTCGCGGGACTGGGCGGCGGCCTGTACGCCTTCGTCGTGGCCGGCTGGCTCGGCGAGGTGGTCCGGGAGCGACCGACAGCCGTGGGCGCTCGGTTCCGCCTCGACGGGCCGGCGCTGGAACTCACCCCGACGGCCGACGTGGAGCGGACCGACCCCGGTGGACCGGCCGTCGTCCTCGAAGCCGACCCGGGACTCGGCGAGGCCGTCACGTACGGCCTCCAACCCGCGCTCGACTGGGAGGACGCGCCGACGCTGCCGGCCGAGGAAGCCGTCCTCAACCCCCCGTTACGCAACATGCTCGCGGCGTACTCGCCGAGCACGAACCGAGTCACGCTGCGGACGCGCCGACACCCGGCCTACCCCGTGCTGTCGGAGCGACTGTTCTCTTACCGGGGAACCGTGTTCTGGGTCGAACCCGATCCGGACGAGGGGTGAGCCATCCCGCGACGGGGGCCGGGAGACGGACCAGCGGTCCGGTTTAGAAGTCGGCCGCGATCACCTCGCCCGTCTCCAGCCCGCTTCGGATCGCCGTGTGGAGTCGGGCCTCGGCCGCGACCCAGTCGCCGGCGAAGTACAGATCGTGCGTGGCGGCGTCCGACAGCGCTGCGGTGTCGACCTGTTCCTCGGCCTGGGAGTACCGCCAGTGCTGATAGTCCGTCCAGTCCGGGTCGGTCAGGCGCTCGTCGTCGAGTAAGTGGGCGGTCCGCTCGGCCATCTCGGCGAGCATCTGTTCGGGGCGCTCGTCGTAGTTCGCGACCGACCACGGCTCGTTCATCTGGACCAGCAGGAGCGACTCACCGTCGGGCACGTGGCCGGCTTTGCACTCCTCGCGGGCGACCCAGCCGATGTCGTGGTCCTTGTCGGTGTTGACTACGGCGTACCACGGCCGGTCCAGTTCGAAGGGGTAGTGGAGCACGCCGGCGACGACCGTCCGATAGGGGACCGACGCGATAGCCTGCCTGAGTGTCCGGCGGTCGTCGTGCTCCCAGGCGGCCTGCCCCAGGATGTCGGCCGTCTGTGGCGCCGGCGGCGTCAGCAAGACGGCGTCGAACTCGCCGTGGTCGGTCCCCTCGGCGTCGACGATCTGCCACCCGTGATCGAGTCGTCGCAGCGTCTCGACGCGGACGCCGTTGTGGACCGTCGCGTCGGTGGCTCCGAACAGGCGTTTCGCCAGTTGCGTGATTCCCGCCTCGTACGTCCACTTGTGCTCGTCGGCGTCCCGTCCCTCGGTGATGTCGCCGTCCCGCTCGAAGGCGTAGATCGGGTCCTGCACGTCGATCAGCCCCTCCGTCGGAAGCCGTTCGGTGACCAGTTCGGTGACCCGGTCGTCGTCGGCTTTCAGGTAGTTGGCACCGTACTCGTAGGTACAGTCCTCGTTTCGCCGCGTGGCCGCGCGCCCACAGACGCCGCGGCTCTTCTCGAAGACAGTGACCTCGACAGGGGTGTCACGGAGTGTGTAGGTGGCCGCTGCGCCGGCCGCACCGGCACCGACCACAGCCAGCGTCGCCGTCATATCGGAACGAAAGGACGGCGCGAGTAAATAACTACGGCACCGTCGATCAGACCGACGCCGCCAACCGCCTGAGTGCGCCGCCGCCGTCGGTCGTCACGGGCGTGCCGTGTCCCATCGCCGCCACGTCGAACTCCGGGACCGTGCGGGCGAGGTCGCCGACGCTCTCGCGCAACTGCGCCATGTCGTAGGAGTCGCCCCAGAACGGCGTCGTCAGCCCGCCGTCCTCGCCCCAGACGAGGTCACCGAGAAACATCGTCGAGGTCGCGTCGTGGTGGTAGACGACGTGTCCGGGGTTGTGGCCGGGCGTGTGGTAGACGGTGAACCCCCCGACCGTCTGCCCGTCGTCCACTCCCTCGATGTCGAGATCAGGGAGCGAGAACAGGCGCCGGCTCGCCCGATGGAACAGCCCTTTGTGGTGGAACAGCTCGGGGTCCGTCCGCCCGGCCAGCAGCGCGAGGTCGTCGCTCCCGACCCCGACCGGGCCGTCGAACTCCGGGACCAGGCGGTTCAACCCGCCCACGTGGTCGAGGTCGTAGTGGGTCAGCAACACACGGTCGAGGTCGGCCGGTCCGACGCCGAGGCCGCCGAGTTCGTCCACGATGGTGGGCTCGTTCCACCACAGTCCCGTATCGACGAGCGTGAGGGCGTCGCCCGGGCCGTCGAGCCGTCGCTCGTCGACGAGATACGCGTTCGACGCGAGCGGGGGGACGAGCCCCAGTTCCAGCAGCCACACCCCGTCACGGAGTCGACGGACCATATACTGTCCTAGCGATGGAAACAGAAAACGCTGCGGATCACCTGAACCCGAGAATGGTTAGATATCCAATACGATTATGTCCGTGCCACACCAACGGTGACACGCTGATGGAGCGTGTCCGAAATGAGCACAGACCCGACGGTCGAGACAGACGAACCGAACCAGAACCTCCTGCACACCGTCCGGAGCGGGATCGACGAACTGAGCGAGAGCGCGAGCGTTCAGCGCGTCTTCGGCGATCCGATCACCACCGAGGGGAAGACGATCGTGCCCGTCGCACGTGTCGCCTACGGGTTCGGCAGCGGGTTCGGCAGCGGCGGGGCCGAGGACGAGGGCGAGTTCGACGGCGAGACCGGGCAGGGCGGTGGCGGTGGCGGCGGGATGAGCGTGACACCGGTCGGTGCCCTCGAAGTCACCCCCGACGGGACCCGATTCGTCCGGGTCGGCGACTGGAAGCGGGCCGCGCTGGCGCTCGGTGTCGGGCTCGTGGCCGGCCTCTTGCTCGGACGCCGTTGATCCGCCGGCCGCCCCCTGCGTAACCGACTTGCCGGCCCGGCGACAAGCGCGCCCGTGAGCCGGCTGAACGTCCTCGCTGGCGCGCTGTGTCTCGGCGGTGTCGCCGTCCTGGCAGCCGTCTTCGGTCCGTCGGCGCTCCGCGCGGGGCCGGGACCGGCGCTGTTTTCCGGCTCGCTGGGTCTCGCTGGCCTGCTGTTCTGTCTCGCCGCGACCGGACAGACAGTCGGCGGGCGGCTCGACCTCCACGACTGTAGTGGCCTGGGTGATATGGCGGTCGGCGTGGCGATCCTCGCGGGCCTGACGGCCGTGCCGACGGGCGTCGCCGGGTTCGGGTACGCGATACTCGTCGTCGCCGGCGGGCTGAGCGCCGTCGCTTTCGGTGTGGTGGGCCTGGCCGAGAAGTACGGCGTCGTCTGAGCCTCAGTGGAGCCGCTTCGAGACGTAGGGGCCGTCCTGCTGGTAGTCCAGTTTGTTCCGGTAGTACTCGCGGACGCCGATCCCGGAGATGACGGCGAGTTTCGAGTAGCCCGCGTCCCGGGCCAGCTCTTCGGCTTTCCGGAGGAGTCGCTTCCCGTACCCCTTGTGCTGGTGGTCGTCCTCGCCACCCGTCTGGCCGACGCCGACGGCGTTGCCGTAGACGTGGAGTTCCCGGACCAGCGCGGCGTCGTCCAGTTCTCGGCGGACGGGATCGTTCGGGAACCGGAGCCGGCAGAAGCCGACCAGCACGTCCCGGTCGAAGTCCTCGAAGGAGATGAACTGCTCCGTCCCGCCACAGGCTTCGTAGGTCAACACGTCCAGTTCGACGTTCTCGGCGGTCTCCTCCTTGTGGCCGGCCTCGCGACAGCGGATGCAGTCACAGGTCCAGCCGTGCTTGTCCATCTCCTTCCAGGCCAGTTGCCGGAGGTTGGACTTCCAGACACCGCCCTCGATGAAGTCCGCCGGGATGTCTCGCTGAACGCGCTGGAGGCGGGTGTAGCGGGGGATCATGTCCTTGATCTCCGCGACCAGTTCCGCGGCCTCCTGGTTGTCCAGGGGGTCGAAGTCGTTCTTCTGCCACCAGTCGTAAGTGACCGTCCCCGGGACGACCAGGGTCGGGTAGATCTTGAGGTAGTCCGGCCGCCACTGGGAGTCCTCGAAGATCCGCCGGAAGTCCTCCAGGCACATCTCCTTGGACATCCCTGGCTGGCCGGGCATCATGTGGAAGCCGACCTTGAACGCCGAGTCCCGCAGACGGCGGTTGGCGTCGATCGACGCCTGGACGCCGTGGCCGCGGTGCATCTCCCGGTTGATCCGCTCGAAGGTCGTCTGGACGCCCACCTCGACTTTCGTCCCGCCCAGCCCGAGCATCCGATCGATCTGTTCGGGGTCACACCAGTCGGGTTTCGTCTCGAAGGTCGTCGCGACGTTGCGGACATCGGCGGTCTCGTTCTCGGCGATCACGTCCTCCAGATACGAGAACTCGTACTCCGCGGGGTCCTGGGCGAAGCTCTCGCCCTCCTTGGGGGCTGGGTCGGCCTCGGGGTCGAAGTCGTTCATCGCCTCCAGAGCGCGCTTGACGAACCACTCCTGGTAGTCGTGGCTGCGGGCGGTCATCGTCCCGCCCATGATGATGAGTTCGGCCTTGTCGACGGGGTGACCGATCTCTCGCAACTGGTTCAGGCGCAGCGTCACCTGGCCGTAGGGGTCGTAGTCGTTCTGCTCGCCGCGCGCCGCGGCCGGTTCGTGGCCGGTGTAGGACTGCGCCGAAGAGAACTCCGAGTCCGGACCGCCCGGGCAGTAGAGACACTTCCCGTGTGGACACCGGTGCGGGGAAGTCATGATCGCGATGGGCGAGACGCCCGAGGCGGTCCGGACGGGCTTTCGCTGGAGGACCTCCTCCAGTACTTCCCGATGTTCCTGTGGCGCGTAGTCGAGGAGCTCCGAGTTCTGTGGGACCTTCGGCGCCGAGTACTCGCGGCAGACATCGATCTTCGCGGACTCGACATCGTCGCGCTCGACCTCGCCGGCGAGGATGCGGTCGACCAGCTCCGCACACACCTGCTGGAAGGCTTCCGTCTCGCGGGGGTCCTCGCTCTCGGTACTCACGGTGTTGTCAGTTCTCGTCGCTTTGCCCGAATAAGCGTGTCGCTCGGGACGGAGTCCCCGCCGTTACGATCCGGCGTTGAACGCGACGAGAATCCGCAGGATGTCGGGCTGGGTGATGTTTCCGCTGTTGAAATCGACGATCGCCCGGAGTAACTCGGGGCTCTGAATCCCCGGGGTCCCGTTCGTGTCGTACTGGTCGACGAGGCTCGCGCTCTCGACCTCGACGGTCGTGGCCGCGATCCCGACATCGGAGGAGTTCCGGACGTACGCCTGGACGTTGATCGTCCGGTCGGTCGGCGACGGGTGGTCGGCGGCGACCTCGTACGTGACCGTCGACCGGACGGTCTTGCCGCTTCCGACCGGCCTGGCTGAACTGTACCGGACGGACGGCTGCTGAGTGTCGAGGTTCCCCGAGCCAGCACCCGAGACGGCCGTGGCGGTGATGTTGGTCGGCGTCGTGAGGTCGATCCGGCCGGCAGACGCCGTCGCGCGGTCGTTCGTGTACCGGTAGGTCACCGTGAACGACTCGCCGGGCTGGACGCTGACGTTCTGTGACTCGGCCAGGACACGGACATCGGGTTCTCCCTGGCTGACGACGACGACGTTCGCCGTTGTCGTCTTTCCGTCGACGACGGTCGTGGTTCTGCTTCCCAGAGCGTTGTTCGTGCTCGCCTCGATACGGTACTCGCCCGCGGGGACACCCCCGAACGTGTACGCCCCTCGGCTGTCGGTCGTCGTCGTCGCGATGGCGCTGCTCTCACCGGCCGGATACAGAGTCACCGTCGCCCCGGCGAGTCCGTCGTCGCCGAGGTCTTTCACCAGACCGGTGACGTTGCCGGGCGTCGTTCGTCCGCCGGTCGTGATCGCGATGTTCGCCGTGGCGAGTTTGCCTGCGACGACAGTGACGGTCTTGTTTCCTGTCGTTCCGTCGACCGACGCTTCGACGCGGTAGTCGCCGGCCCGAACGCCGGAAAACCGGAACGAGCCCTGGCTGTCCGCTGTCGTCGTCGCGACGGGGGAACTCACGCCCTCCCGGTAGAGCGTCACGGACGCGTTCGGAATCCGTGTGTTCGCGCTATCGGTTACGAGCCCGGAGATGTCCCCGGTCGCTGTCGCAGTCGTGTTCGCAGAGCGATCCGATCCGGCGTCGACCTGCCCGGTGGCGGCTCCGGCAGCACCGACGACACAGAGGACAGCGAGCGCGACCAACAACAGGGCCCGCTGGTGGGACTGTTCGGGGAGATTCCAGTTCATGGAGGGACCACGATCGTAACGTAGTAACATCCGACAATTAAAAACGTCGAATTAACCGCCGACGGCCGGGAACCGGAAACCGAACCGGCAGGCCGGTCGTGATCAGGAGTTGAACGCGACGATGATCTGGAGGACTTCAGGCGTCGTGAGCTTCCCGCTGTTGAGATCGACGATCGCCTGGAGGACTTCCGGTGTCTGGATGCCGGGCTGGCCGTTCGTGTCGTACTGGTCGACGATGGACGACGCACCGATGTTGACCCTCGTCGAGAGCTGGTCGGAGCCGGACGCGTTCCGGATGGTGGCGGTGCTGATGATCCGTCTCGTGCTGGTGGGTGAGTTGGCGTCGACTTCGTAGGTGACGGTCGTGGTCAGCGTCGCGCCGCCGGGGATCGGTCCAGACGCGCCGTAGAGGACGCTCGGTGGCTGGCCGTTGAGGCCGTCGAACCCGTCACCCGACACGGCGACGGGCGTGATGTTGTCCGAGGTGTTGAGCTCGATGCTCCCGGCCAGTCCCGTGGTCGACTGATTGTTCGTGTACTGGTACGTGACGTTGAACCGCTCTCCAGGCTGCGTGTTCACGGTCGACGGGGAGCCCGACAGTTCGAGCCCGGACGGCTTGTCGACTGTGATCCTCGTGCTGGTCGTCGCCGTCGCGTTGCTCGAGGTCCCTCTGAGGAACCCGTCGGCGTCGAGCGGAACCTCGCCGTCCGGGGCTGCGGACGTAACTGTATACGTCACCGTCGTTGTTCGGGTCTCTCCCGGTGTGATCCGACCGGAGAGTCCGTAAAACACTGCCGGTGGGTCGCCGTCGAGACCGGGCAACCCGTCACCGGAGACGCTCGTGGCGTTGATACCGGTCGGTGTCGAGAGGTCGATTCGGCCGGCAGTAGCGTCGTCGCTGCCGGTGTTCGAGAGTTCGTAGGTCACGTTGAACGTCTCGCCGGGAGCGACTGTTGTGGTATCGGCCGACGCGTCGATGACTGCCTGTGGCGCGGCAGTGACGGGAGACGCGACGGCGACCATCGAGAGGGCTATGAGCGCGCTCATCGCGATCGTCCAAGCGGGGGAACGGTCGAATGTCATTCAGTAGGGTACCTCTACCAAGGTGGTACATGAGTGGGAATGATAAGGATACCGCTGGCTCAAATACTGACTTGAACCGCCCGACGGCTGCCGCTCGTCGGGACCGAGACTGTCCGGATACGGTTATTCCGGCCAGTAGTCGACCGTGGCGTCCAGGTCGAGCAGCGTCGAGCGGTCGCGCTCGTCGGCGTCACCGCCCGGCGGTGCGCCGGCAAAGAGGTGGACGGCGCCTCTACCGGGCATGTACGTGATGTCTGGATCGTTCATCTCGGAGACGACGAGCAAGCGAAGGCCCTCCGATCCGGCCTCGACTTCGTGGGTGTGTTCGTCCCCGGTCGGGAGCGCGACGTAGTCGCCCGGTTCGAGCGGGTGTTCGTCGCCGTCGACACCCAGAAACAGCGTCCCGCTCCCGTCGAGGACGAACATCGCTTCCTCGTTGCCGTAGTGGCTGTGTGGGGGCCAGGTGCGCTTCCCGGCGGGGATCTCGTAGAGACTCGTCCCGAGGTCCTCGCCGCCGGCGGCGGCACCCAACTGCTTGCGTTTGAACTGTCGGTCGCCGTGATCGTAGTCGGTCCACTCCAGGTCGGCGGCGTTGACGGGGCCGTCGCTCATACCCGATGAAGGACGGCCGGGGGGAAAAGCGCTGGTCTACAGCCGGTCGCTCAGTCGGTCGAGCGTCGCGTCGAGCACTGCGTCTCGGGCGCCGGCCAGGAACCGGATCGACCCCTCGCGGACGCTCCGGGTGGCGACGCCGCCTTCGGGGACCCACTCGGCGACCTCGGCCGACAGCTCGTGGATGTCCACGTCGGCACTGGTCCGTACGTACAGCGTGTCGGTGGCGATGCCGACGACGGCGTCGGTGTCCTCGCTCATCTCGCGGTGGAGTTCGTCGAGCAGGAGCGTCTCCGGCGGGAACTCGTACTGGTGGACGTAGGCGTCGGTGTCCAGCACGGCGATGTCGGTCCCGTCGAGATCCCGGTGTTCGAGGTTGACCCGCGCGGTCGAGACCTCCTCGTCGACCTTCTCGCGGAACTGCTCTGCGATGTGGCCGGCCAGACCGCCGACGTCGTCCTCGTCGTCGCCGAACACGAGGTCGGTGATCAGTTCGCGCTTGTCCTCGTAGGACTGGTAGTGTGCTTCGAGCGCGACGGCCTCACGCAGTTGCGTGACGGCCTCGGCGTCGTAGCCGGCGCCGGTCGCGGCGTCGAGGTACGAAGTCGGCGCGCCCTCCCAGAAGCTCACCGCGGGGAGGTGCAACAGGTCGTCTCGAACGTCGTCGTTGACGTGGGCCGCGACGTTAGCCGCCAGTGCGGTGGCAGTCGTCTCGGGCGCGTCGACCACGGACGGGGAGACGACGGCGTCGACGGCCTCGACCACGTCGTCGTCGACATCGACATCGTCGATGACGATGCTCGGTGCGCCGTAGACATCCAGCAGATCGAACCCGTCGAGGCTCTCTCGCGTGCCACCGGCGGCGACGAAGACGAACAGGGGAAGCGCTTCGCCGTGGCGTTCGCGGTTGTCGAGCATCGTCGTCGTGTCCTTGGTGGCGTCGTCCATGTCGTAGACGCCGCCTTCCAGGGGCCGGCGGTCGAAGTAGTGGTACTGAGCGTCGTCGCGGCGGTGCTGGTCACCGACCAGGGGCAGCGTCGCGCGTTCGAGCGCGCTGCCGGCCAGGTAGCCGTCGGCCGTGTTGGCGTGGCGGACGATGACCGGCCGGTCGGTCAGGACTGCCTTGCGGATCTGGGTCGCGGCCTCGACGAGTTCGCCAGAGAGCGCCGCGATCGTCGCGTCTTCGGCCAGGGATTCGACGGCGTCCGGCCGGGCCTCGTCGTCCAGCGCGTCTGCGAGTCGCTGTTCGACCGCGTCGCGTTCCTCGCCTTCGAGGACGGTCAGCGTCTCGGTCTCGACCTGGAGTTCGCCGCGTCGCTCCCGGACATCCCCCGTCAGCCGGGCAACGTCGCCCTCCTCGACTTCGGGGTAGGCACGGACGCCGGCCTCGACGAAGGCGGCACAGTCGACCGTGCCGGTCGCGTCCTGGAGTTCGAAGACGGTCGGTCCGGAGGTCTGGCGGATCCCGACGATCGTCCCTTCGAGGCGGACATCGTCGCCGACACGGTCGGAGAGGTCGCCGACGGCGGCGTCCTCGTACTCGACTGCGGACCCGTCGTCGTCCGCCACCTCGTCGGTCTCGGCAGTCTCGTCGTCGGCACTCTCGTCGTCTGTTTCCGCGTCGGTGTCTGCCACGTCGGCATCTACCACGTCGTCGTCCGGTTCTGATGCCTCGTCGTCGGTCGTCTGGCCGACACTCCCGCCGGCGCCTTCGACACGGTCGGCGTCCCCGGCGGGGCTCACGTCGCCCGCGGTGGCCTCGACCTGTGTGGCGCCGCCGTCGGTCCCGGCGGCCGCCTGTGCGGTCGACTCGCCGTCGTCCTCATTTCCCTCTGCCGATGCCTCCTCGCTGTCGTCGGCCTCGTCGGCCAGCACTGCGTGGCCGATGTCCGGGTCGTCGACGAGGTGGCCGCGGAACTCCCGTTCGGCCTGGCGGATCGACCAGCCGAGGTCGACGTTGCCGTTGTCCCGGACGTTGGTGACCTGGACGTACACCTCGTCGCCCGGCTCCCAGTCCAGCGAATCGAGCCGGCGGTCCAGTTCGCTCCGGTGGAGCAGGCCGGTCACGCTGTCGCCGATGTCGACGAAGACGCCGAACTCGGCGAACCCGTCGACCTCGCCGCGGTAGTAGCGGCCGACTGTCAGTTGATCGGGTCGGTTCCCTCGGAATTCGAACAATGCATCCTCCTCGTGGAGGTCACAGATGTGACCCTCGACGGAGGTGCCACAGATGATACACGAACCCATTGCTCGGTGAAAACGGTTCGGGCCTAAAACTGTTGTCGGATTCCGCGCGCCGATGTAGGTGTCTATCAGTCGATAAGATCACTCTCTTCCCGAAGCGAATCGAGCCCCGCCGTGAGTGCCTCGACCTGCTCGGGGAAGAGCGCGACCTCGACCTCGCTCCCCTGCTCGTCCTCGAAGGCGAGTTTTACGCGCTTGTCGCCGTATTCCCGCACGTCGACGCCTGCTACGTCGTACAGCTTGACCGTGGCCTGTTTGTTCGACGGCCCGACGTTCTTGAACGCGCCGTCTTTCAGTTCGAGCATGAAGTCGTCGATGTCTAGTGTGAGCACACGTGTTGCTGGGACCACCGGCCACCTAAAGGCGACCCATCACAGGAGGGTGCCGGCAGCGAGCACACCCCGGAAGCCGTAGCCGAAGACGATCACCGCAGGGAGCGCGCCGAGGACGGCCGCCCGCGGGAGCGAGAGCTCGTGGACGACCGAGAGGCCGACGACGTACAGCACGGCGCCCCAGACCGCGACGAGGACTCTGAGCTCGGGGATGGGGAGCCCGGCGAGCAGGCAGGGCGCCATGGCGTAACACATTACCTGGACGGTCTCGCTGATCCCGCCCCTGTCGGGCGCGCCGACGACGAGAAACAGCGTCTGGACGGCGGCTGTCAGGTGGACCGTCGCCGGCATGACGAACATTCCGATCGCCAGCAACGCGAGCAGCGCGATCGCCGGCGAGAAGTCGGTCACGGCCGGATACGTGAAGGGGCCAGTCGAGACGACCCTCCTCGCGGCCAGTCTGGCGACGGCGACGCGGCTCAACTCCTCGGCCATGACGACCATCGCGGCGAAGACGAGCCCCGGAGCCTGGTCGCCCGGCGCGACGCCGGTCCGGAAGAACCGCCGGGGCCTGAGGAGCACTTCTCCCCACGCGCGCACGAGGGCGATCGGTCCCCGTTCGCGACCGCCCGTCGGGTTCTCTACCCACTGGGTCACGGACGAGAGTTAGGCTGCGGGTGATTTGACCGTTCCGTCTGCGGCCGTCCGCTCAGTCGTCGGCGCCGACGTTCTCCGTGCTCTCGAAACAGGGCGGATCTGGCTCGATGTTGGCGTATCTGACCGCCTCCTCGCCGAGCGTATCGACCCGCTCGAGGATGCCCTCGTCGACGATCCGGCCCTCCTCGATACTGTTTCTGGCCCGCGGGATCGCCGCCTGGTGAGGGATGACCCAGCAGTTCAGCGACCGGCAGACCGACCGGAGGTGTTCCAGCGCGGTGATCGGGAAGCCCCCGCCGGCGACCGCGAGCAGGCCGACGGTCTTGTGTTCGAACTCGTCGAACCCGCAGTAGTCCAGTGCGTTCTTCAGCGGCGCCGAATACGAGCCGTGATACACCGGCGTCCCCAGCAGGATCGAGTCGGCGTCGTAGATCGCGTCGGTCAGCGCGACGGCGTCGCCGGCCTCGCGGTGGTCCGCGTCGAACACCGGCAGGTCGTACGCCCGGAGGTCGAGCAGTTCCGTCGTCGCGCCGGCCTCGTCGGCGGTATCGAGGGCGCGCTCGATACCGACGCGAGTGTAGCTCTCGTCGCGGAGACTCCCGACGACCCCGACGACGTGTGGTCGAGACATACCCGGTCTCCGCCCGCGAGGGGTAAAGTGGTAGCGACTGCGCTGCTCGCGGTACTGCTCGGTCACGTCGACGAGGTTCACGACGCCCTCCGGAACACGATAGGTGCCGCCGGACCACTCGACGGCTGCCGAGTCCGGCGTTGCCCAGCGGGAACCAGCGAGGCCGTGGTCAACTGTTCAGCGCGACGATTATTCGAAGGATATCTCCCTGCGAGATCTGGCCGCGATTGAACTCCACGATCGCGTTCAGTACCTCGGGCACCTGAATGCCCGGCGTGTTGTTCGTATCGAAGCGGTCGACGATGCTCGTCGGTTGCTGTGGGAGCGTCCCCGTCCGGTTGCTCTCCAGTTCGTAGCCGACCTGGCTCCGCCCACTCCCGTCGACGACGACGTAGTACGTCCCGCGCTCGGAGGCGGTCCGTGTCAGGGTCGCAGTCCCGCCACGGAGGAAGGGATCGTCGTTGCCGATCTGATTCCGGTCAGGATCGAACATTCGGACGGTCACGAACCCGTTGTCCGGCGTCAGCGCGATCGATATCGTCTCGCTCGCGTTCAGTCCGACTTTGAAGTAGTCCGACTCACCGCCCCAGATCGTGCCGTTGTTGGACTGTGCCGATATCGTCGCCGCGGAGTCGAACCCGCCGTTGGGCGCGAACTGGTCGTTCTTGTCCGGCGTGACCCGGTTGACCGATAGCGTGTAGTTGAACACCTGCTGGTTCGACGACGACCGCCGGGTTATCTCGACGTAGTAGGTCCCGTTCTCGGGCAGTTTCTCGACCAACCTCGTCGTCCGCCCCTGCAGGCTGGTGGACGAACTGGCGATCTGGCTCCGGTTCGGGCGGTAGAGACGGACCGTCACGAACGAGGGCTGGGAGACGCTGAGATCCAGCGCGTCGGTCTCGTTGGCGTCGACGGCGAAGTAGTCCGACTCGCTGTCCCAGAGCGTCCCGTCGTAGGACCCGTTCGAGACGGCGGCGGCCGCCTCGAACCCGCCGTTGGGACCGAACTGATCGTTCTCGACAGGCGTCACACGGTTGACCTGGAGCGTGTAGCTGAACTGCTGTTGCGAGGAGGAACTGTCCCTGATGACTTCGACGTAGTACGTGCCAGTGTCGGGCAGTTTCTTGACGAGTCTCGGCGTCCGCCCGTCGAGTCCGTTGGACTCGCTGGCGATCTGTGTTCTGTTCGGCCCGTACAGGCGGACGGTGACGAACTCGGGCTGGAAGACGCGGATATCGAGCACGTCGGTCTCGTTAGCGCTGATCCTGTACACGTCTTGGTCACCGGGACTGATCACGCCCGACGTGTTCCCCTCTGTGATACGTTCAGCGCTGTCCAACGTGTCGTTGGTGTCCTCTTGAGCGGCGACTACTGTTCCCCCACCAATCAGTGCAATCGGCGCGACGGCCCCTACCACCACGATCATGACACACAGCTCTACAGACAGCTGTTTCGACATGTACAGCCCCGCCTTTGACTATCAATTTATAAATCCTTCGTAAAAATTGATAATACAAATTAAAGACCAGTTTCGGACTCCATCGGTCAGTGTCGTCTGGCGACCTCGGATCGGGCTATCGGAGTCGAGCGACCGGGTTCCCGTCCCGTTCGTCGACGCTGACGAGACCGTCGTCGGCCAGATCCGACAGGAGTCCACGAAGCCACTCCCGTCCGTGGTCGCCGTCGGGAGTGTAGTCCACACGTATCCGGTGCCCGAGCGTATCCAGAGTCATCTCCTCGTTGTCGCCGAGAAGTCGGACGATCCGTCCCCGGAACTGCCGACGGCTCCCCTCGAAACTGGGCTGTTCTGGCACGTCCGGCGCGGTGAAGTCGCCGGTCCGGTAGGCGTGACACCACTCGCGCCAGGGACAGGCCGCGCCGTCGCAGTCGGGGGTCTTCCCACAGGCCACTCCGCCCAGTTCCATGATCGCGTTGTTCCAGACCCGCGAGCTTCCGGCCGGCATGAGTTCCGACGCGACCCGCTCGAAGGTGTCGTCGTCGTCCGGCACGTCGAACGCGCGGTACAGCACGCGCTTGACGTTCGTGTCGACGACGGCGTCGCCGTTGTCGAACGCGAACGAGGCGACTGCGTTGGCGGTGTAGGGGCCGACGCCCATCAGTTCCGAGAGTCCCTCGGGGTCGCGGGGCCACTCGCCGCCGCGCTCGTCGGTGATCTGACGGGCGGCCTCGTGGAGGTACTTCGCGCGGTTGTTGTACCCCAGCGAGTGGTCGGTCCAGAACGCCACCACGTCCGCGCGGTCGGCACCCGCCAGGTCGGCGGCGGTCGGCCACCGGTCGAGGAAGTCCCGCCAGGCGTCGACGACGCGGTTCAACTGGGTCTGCTGGCTCATCACCTCGGAGACGAGGATCTCGTAGGGGTCCTCGGTCTCGCGCCACGGGAACGACCGGTGGTCGTCCTCGTACCACTCGACGAGGGCCTGCTGGACGGCGTCGACATCGGCCGGGAGTTGTGTAGCCGCCTCGGACTGCTCGGTCATCGCCCCCGCCTAACGGGCGTCGGGGCTTGTGTGTGGCGGTCAGTCGTCGGCCGAGAGTTCGACCCACTCGAACTCGCTGTCGTACCAGTCCGGGTCGTCCGCGGCGAGCACGTCGTCGAAGACGAACATCGCGCCGTCCTCGTAGGTCGTATCGACGTAGAGGCGCCAGCCGTGGGCCTCGGCGATGGTCTTGACGGTCGAGAGGCCGATACCGGTGCCCCCCTCGCTGGTCGTCCGGCCGTACTCGAAGAGGTCGTCGACCGCCTCCGTAGGGATGCCGGGGCCGTCGTCGACGACGGTGAAGCCCCCTGCCGTCGCCCGAACTTCGACCGACGCCTCGGGACCGACGTGGTCGATCGCGTTCCGGAAGAGGTTCTCGAAGGCCCGCAGGAGCCGTGTCCGGTCGGCTTCGAAGGTCCGCGTGCCAGAGACCGAGAGCGTCGCGTCCTTGCTGTCGATGTTCGCCCACGCCTCGCGGGCGACCGCTTCGAGATCGACCGGCGCCGTCTCCTCGACGCTCTCTCCCTCGCGGGTCAGCGTGAGCACGTCCTGGATGATCGAATCGATCCGGTCGTGGGCGTCCTCGATCGCCGCGGTGTGTTCGAGCAGTTCCTCGGGGTCGTCGGAGTCAGCGTCGAACCCGGCGAGTCGCGCGGAGAGCAGTTCGACGTGACCGCGAGCGACCGCCAGCGGATTCCGAAGGTCGTGACTCAGCGTCGAGGCGAACTGGTCCAGGCGATCGTTCTGGCGTTCCATCTCCTGACGGGACTGTTCGGCCGCCTCGCGGGCCTCGCGGGCCTCCCGAATCTGGTCCCGGAGCGCGTCCCGCATGTTGCCAAAGGCCGTGTAGAGCTGGCCGATCTCGTCTCGGCGGTCCGTCGAGAGGTCGACATCGAAGGTCCCCGCTTCCATCCGCTCGATCCGCCGCCGGAGTTCGACGAGCGGCGTCACCGTCTGCCGACCGAGGACGACCGCGACAGCACCCAGCGAGACGACGCTGGTGAGAATGAGCACGCCGATACTCCGTCTGATCGTCCTGCTGGCGCGGAACAGTTCCTGCTTGTCGGCGGCGGTCACCGCGGTCCAGTTCACCCCGTCGACCGCGGCGTAGGCGTACACCCGCCGGTCCGTCTGTGCGGTCGTCGGGACCGACGCCGTCTCGGTGAACCCCGGTCCCACGTCGGTTCCCGCCCGTCCCGTCGCGTCCATCGAGAGGATGGGGGCGCCCGACTCGTTGACCACGGTCGTGGCGAACGTCCCGCCGCGATCGTCGAACGTCCGCAGGTCCTGTGCGAAGACACTGACGACCACGACGACCCCCTCGCCGCCGGGGACCGGACTGACGAACGCCATCGCGGACCCCGCGTCCGTCTCGTAGGACGTACTCGACCGGACGACCGCGTCGGGATCGGCCGCGACCTGTGCCCGACGGACCGGGTCGGCGAGCGTGGGATGGACCGCGGCCGTCGACTGCCCCTCGATCCGGTCGACGGTACTCGCGGTTATCACGTCGGTGGTGCCGGCGGTGTCGACGTAGTGGAGTTCGGTCCCCCCTCCGGGTGCCTGCGCGGCGACCCCCTCGACGTAGTCGTCGATCTGTTCGGTGGTCCCGTTCGCATACACCGCCGAGGCCGAGAACGCGCGTGCCTGGGTCCGCATGTTCGAGCGCCACTCGTCGACTGCCTCGGCGCGGAGCTGTGCGGTCGACTGGAGGTTCTCGGTCGCCGTCTCCTGTGAGATCGAGCGGACCTGGACGAAACTGGCCGTCCCGACCAGGGCGATGAGCAGGATGACGACCGTCAGCGAGATGGCGAACTTGGCGGCGTAGCTCCGCCTGACCGCCGCCGGGACGAGTCGGTTGACGACAGCGGAAGCTCTCGAGGGGTGCTCCCGATCCTGGCTGTCCTCTGGCCCTGCCATCTCTCCCGATCCCGGAGTAATACAGCGGGTAATTTCAGCCTACCACGAATAATGTTGCGATGCATCAACGAGACACACAGTTGTGCGAGCCAGCGAGACACAAGGTGTTTGCCCGTCGCCGCGAACCGTCGAGTATGACGCTCGAAGAGCTTCAGGACGATATCGAAGCGGCACACAGCGAGCAGGGCGAGCAACTCACCGTCGACCTCGACCGCCAGACACGCCACGAACTCTCGATGCTGTTTGCTGCGCTCGATCCGGCGGATACCGACGAACTGGTCCGGACCGCGATCCACACCTACTTCCAGTCGATCGTCGACCGCGGGACGCTCGATTTCCACCTCCGATCGGCATACGACTGCACGTACGACGAGTTCCTCTCGGGGATGACCTACGACCAGATGACGGGCAACCAGTTCCCCCAGCAGCAGGACAACGACGACCGCCGCTACCAGTTCTAGGGTCGGATTGCCCCTCAAAAACCGACTGAAGTAAACCCCGCCTTTATATACCCGCCCCCGAAAAGACAGGTGACTACGCCGCCCCTCCGAGACGATGCAACTCGCCGATGTGCTCCAGACGCCGACCGGTCTCCTCGCCCTCCTCGCACTGGTCCCGCTGATCGTCCTCTATCTCATCGAGCCGGACCCGCGAGAGTTACAGCTGCCGACACTGCAGTTTCTCGCCGACGACGAGGGCGACGGCGGCGCAACGCCGGTCCTCGAACGTCTCACCCGGAACCTCCTGTTCCTGTTACAACTGCTCGTGATCCTCGCGCTCGCGCTCTCGCTCGCGTCACCGACGGCCTCGATCACGCAGGAGCGGTCGGCCGCCTCGACGGTCGTCGTCCTCGACGCCAGCGCGAGCATGGCGACCGAGAGCGGGAGCGGGACACGGTTCGGGGCGGCGAAAGCCGCCGCCGGCGACGCGCTGGGAACAGAGACGACGCTGATCGTCACGGGTGCGGAGACGGCGACCGTCGTCGAGGACGCTCCGGCCCAACGGGCCGACGAGGCGCTCGGGACGCTGTCGGTGACCGACGGCCCGGGCGACCTCCGCAGCGCGATCTCGCGAGCGGCGTCCATCGCGGGACCCGAGAGCCGCGTCGTCGTCTTGAGTGACTTCGTCGACGAGAGCAGCTGGCGGTCGGCGGTCCGGGCGACTCGCGCCCGAGGTGCGACGGTCGAACTCCGGCAGTTCGACGGCGGTGGCGGCGCGAACGTCGGCTTTGTCGCCCGGGATGTCACCGAACAGCGCGTCACGCTGACCGTCTCGAACTTCGGGACGGCGGGCGCCGACCGGACGGTCACCTTCGCCGGGCAGTCGGCGTCGGTCAGTCCGGCCCCGGGCGACGCCGCCTCGGTCTCGTTCCCGCTTCCGACAGAGGGGGCGACGGCCGAACTCTCCGGGGACGACGACTTCCCGACCGACGACACCGTCCCGGTCGCGGCGCCGTCGAACCCTACCGTCGATGTCGTCTTGCTGACCAACGATCCCAACCGGTACCTCGTGACGGCCCTCGAAGTCAACAACGCCGTCTCCCTGACGGTCAAGCGGCCGCCGACGACGATCACCGACACGTACGACGTGTTCGTCTTCGGGAACGTCCGCGCGGATGCGGTGCTCGACAGCACGATCGAGTCCGCACGGAGCACGGCTGCCAACGGCGGTGGCGTCGCGGTCCTCGCTCAGCCTGATGTCGGCGAGGTCGGCTACGGGGACTTGCTCGCGATCGAGCCACGGGGTGTCGGCGAGGAGCCACAACTGGGGTCGATCACCCGTGACCCGCTGACCGCCGGCTTCGACTTCGCCGCGCCGGATCGGTACGTCCGCGGTAACACGACCAACGCGCGTGCGCTCGTGGAGTACGACGACGGGTCGCCGCTGCTTGCGGCCGGGAACCGCGGCGCCGGCCGGGTGCTGTACTACGGCTACCTGCCCAACGAGACGGAGTTCACCAGCGGTTACCGGTATCCGGTGTTCTGGAAGCGGGCCGTCTTCTTCCTCGCCGATCGGCCCCAGGCGGCGACGCTGAACCGCCAGACCGGCCAGCGACTGACCGTGGGCGCGAACGCGACGATCACGCGGCCGGACGGGAGCGAGGTCACCGGCAGCGCCCTGCTGGACAGGCAAGGCTACTACGCCGCGGGGGGCCAGCGCTACAGCGCGGCGTTGCTCACACAGGCCGAGTCGAACGTCACCGCACCGTCGATCGAGGACATCGCGAACGAGAACGCCAGCGGGACGACGACGACACAGCGGCAGTCGGTCGATCTCACGCCCCTCGTCGTGACGCTCGCCGCGCTCCTCGTACTCGCCGAACTGGCCTTCCTGCGCCACCGGGGTGATCTCTGATGGCCGTCGAGTTCGTCGTCGAGGGGACGACCGTCGGCTTCGAGCGTCCGCTGGTCCTGATCGGGGTCGTCGTCGGCCTCCTCGTCGTCGGAGCGCTGGTGCTCCGTCCCGGCCTCGGATCGATCTCCCGGCGTAAACGGGGCCTCCTGTTCGCCAGTCGCGCGCTCGTGGTGATACTGCTGGTCGTCGGTGCCGCCGGCCCTTACACCGTCGCGACGGAGACGACGACTGGCGACCCACACGTGACGCTGCTTGCCGACCGGTCGGCGAGCATGGGTGTCGGCGACGACCCGACCGGGCGGTTGGCGACGGCGATCGAGCAGCGCGGCGTCTCCGTGACGACCAGGAGCGTCGGTGATACGACCGGTTCACCCGTCGGTGACGCCGTCGCGTCGTCGCTCTCGCCCAACGGAACCGTCGTCGTCGTCTCGGACGGGCGGGTGACAGAGGGACAGTCACTGGACGCCGCGGCCGAACTCGCCACCCAGGTCAACGCGACCGTCAGCGCGATCCAGCCCGAGGTCACCGAGACCGAGCGGTTCGTGACAGTCAACGGCCCGTCGAAGGTCAGTGCCGGCGTCGAGAACACGTATCTCGTCGCCGTCGACGGCGTTGCGCTCAACGACAGCGAGGCGACGCTTACGGTCTCCGTCGACGGAACCGAAGTCGAGTCCCGGACCGTCAGCGACGCCGCGAGCTTCGAGTTCAGCCGGACGTTCAACGACACCGGGAGCCACCGGATCACCGCCACACTGGACGGCGAGGACCGCTACGAGCGAAACGGCGTGTTCCGGAAGTCGGTCCGCGTGGTCGAACAGCCCCGGATCCTCTACGTCTCGCGTGGCTCGTATCCGCTCTCGTCGTATCTCTCCTCGCTGTACACCGTCGAGCGAGCGGAGTCGGTTCCGGACGACCTCTCGTCGTACTACGCGGTGGTCACACAGGACGTGGCCGCGCCGGACCTGGGCAACCAGACCGCGCTCCAGCAAGCCGTCGTCGACGGGACCGGCCTGGTCGTCGTCGGCGGCCCGAACGCCTACGAACACGGCGGGTACAGCGAGGCCGTCGTCGGCGACCTCGTCCCGGTCCGGCAGGGCGACCCCGGCAGCCGATCCTCGATCGTCATCGTCGTCGACATCTCCGCGAGCGCGAAGGAGGGACTCGCCCTCCAGCAACGGCTCGCGCTGGACGTGCTGGACCAACTAGGCGACGAGAACCAGGTCGGCGTCGTCGCGTTCAACACCCGGGCGTACTCGATCGCGGAGCCACGGCCCCTCGGGGGCAACAGGCCGTACCTCGAAGACCGCATTCGACGGCTCCAGACGACCGGAAGCACGCGGATCGCGTCCGGACTCGACGGCGGGAGCGAGATGCTCGGCGACGGCGGCGGGACGGTCATCCTCCTGAGCGACGGCCGGGACAAGCGCGGCGGGGCCGTCGCCGCCGCGACGGAGCTGGGGAACCAGGGGACCGAGGTGGTCGCGATCGGCGTCGGCAGCCAGCGCAACGAGAGTCTGCTGCGCCAGATCGCCGACGCCAGCGACGGGACCTACCTCCAGGCCGACCAGACCAGCCGGCTGCGGCTGCGCTACGGGGGCCCCGACCGGCGGTTCCGCGGTTCGGGGCTCACCGTCGTCGACGGGAGCCACTTCATCACCGACGGCGTGGAGTTCACCGCGTCGCCGGGCCAGGCCCACGAGGTCACGGTCAAAGACCGCGGTGACTTCCTGGTCGCGAGCGGCGACGGACGGCCCGCGGTCTCGGCCTGGAACTACGGCCTGGGCCGGGTCGTCTCGATCACGGCCTACAGCTCCGACGGGACCCTCGGCGGGCTGCTCAGCCGGCCGGACTCGCTGGCGACGACGAAGTCGGTCAACTGGGCGATCGGCGACCCCCAGCGGCTGGCGACCGGCGTGACGGACGTGCCCGACACCCGCGTCGGGAGCACCACGACCGTCCAGTACCGCGGCCAGGACAAGCCGACCGCGGCCAACGTCACGTTCACTGCAGCCGGCGAGAGCCGGTATCAGGGGACGCTCGTCCCGACCGAACGGGGCTACCAGTCGGTCCTGGGCGCCGAGTACGCGGTGAACTACCCGATCGAGTACGCCGGGTTCGGCCCGTCGCCGGAGCTTCGGACGGCGGCCGAGACGACCGGCGGCCGGGTGTTTTCCCCCAGTTCGGCCGCCGAGATCGCGACGTTCGCCCGCGAGCAGGCGACCCGACCCCGGACCGTCCAGACGGACTGGTCGTGGCTCCCGCTGGCGGCCGCGCTCGTCCTGTTCCTCCTGGAAGTCTCGGCCCGGCGACTCGACGAAATCTACGCGTGGAGCGGAGGCACATCCCCATGAGCTACATCGGACGCACACTGAACCTCGGGCTGGTCGTCGTCACGATCCTGGCGACGGCGAGCGTCGGGGGTACGACGCTGTACTACCAGGAATCGGTCACGGAGGTAACGGAGCAAAACGACCGGCTCCGGGCACAGAACCAGGAGCTGCGGGCGGAACTGGCGGCGACTCGCTCGAACGTCACGACGCTCCAGCAACGGATCCAGCGGATCAACGAGAGTCTGGCGACCCGCCAGCGGGACTTACAATCGCTGACGACACAACTCAACCGGACCGAACGGAACCTGACACAGACCAGACGGGAGCTACGTGAGTCCCAGGACAGGGCACAACAGCTCCAGTTGCGGGTTCGGAACCTCGAATCGAGCCTCGATCGCGCACAGGACCGCAACGAGGAACTTCAGGAAGAACGGAACCGGCTCGAACGGATCAACGAGGATCTCAACGACAGCAACGACGAACTTCGGGAGGAACAGGAGACCCTCCGGGAGGAGAACGTCCGCCTGGAAGACGATATCCAGACGCTGGAAAACGACATCGCCGACCTCCGGCAGGAGAACCAAGTCCTCGAAGCACGAATCGAGGACCTGGAAGACCAACTCGACCAAGCCCAACAGAACAATGGCAACTGACAGAGACGATGTCGAGGCGGCGCTGACCGCGGTCCACCGGGAGCGGTACAAGGCGACGCTCGTGACCGCCGTCGCCGACGCGGTGGTCGCCCTACTCGTGGTCAACCTCGCGCTCTCGGTACTGGTGGTCGACGCGCTCCCCGAGACGATCGGTCCGGTCGCCACCTCGACAGCCGCCAGCGTCACGACCGGGGTCGTCGTGCTGGCTACCAGCACAATCGTCAACGTCAGACGGTTCTCGCTGGAGCGGTTCGAGGCGGCGAACCCGAACCTGGAGGCCGCCGTCCGGACGGCCAGGGACGTGCTCTCGTCGGACGGTGACGGCACGATGGCCCGGCTGTTGTACGGCGACCTGGTCGACCGCCTCGGCGAGGCGTCGAGCCAACAGCTCCTCCGGGCGCGCTGGCTCGCCGCCAGACTCGTCGTCGTGCTGGTCGTGAGCCTGCTGACCCTCCAGGTGGCCGTCGCCGGACTCACCGTCGACCCGCTGCCGGCACAGAACACCCCCGGCGACGGCGGGGCCGGCCAGAGTCCGGGCGGCGGCGGGTCGCCGAACCCACAGACCCCGGGCCAGGAGGGGCTCCAGTCCGGCGACGACGTGCTGGGCGACCCCCAGGATGTCCCCGAGGGGAGCGACCCGCTGGACTCGAACGTCTCCGGCGGTCCCGGCGGGGACGGCGACCGGAGCCCGGCGAGCTACGACCGCCAGGGGCTGACCGCCGGCGACGACGGGATCGAGACCCAGCGGAGCGGGTTCGACGACCCGGGGGAGGTCGAGGACGCGGACCTCATCCGCGAGTACACGCTACGCGTCACGAGGAACGAAACAGATGAGTAACATCGACATCGACGAGACAGAGGTACAGGAGATCCAGCAGTCCCTGCAGACGCTCCGCCAGGAGGTCGGGAAGCGGATCGTCGGCCAGAAGCCGGTCATCGAGCAGCTACTCGCCTGTCTGCTCTGTGACGGCAACGCGCTGCTGGAGTCGACACCCGGGCTGGGGAAGACGCTCCTGATCCGAACGGTCGCGGACGCGACCGCGCTCGATTTCTCGCGGGTCCAGAACACCCCGGATCTGATGCCGTCCGACATCACCGGGACGGATGTCATCAACGAGACCAGCGAGGGGACGCAGTTCCGGTTCGACCCGGGACCGATCTTCGCCAACGTCGTCCTGGCCGACGAGATCAACCGGGCGACCCCGAAAACCCAGGCGGCGCTGCTCGAAGCGATGCAGGAAGGCCAGGTGACTGCCGGCGGCGACACCTACGAACTGCCGAAGCCGTTCTTCGTCCTGGCGACCCAGAACCCCATCGAGCAGGAGGGGACCTACCCGCTGCCCGAGGCCCAGCGGGACCGCTTCCTCCTGAAGATCCTGCTCGACTACCCCGATCGGGGCGAGGAACTGGACATCGTCAACCGGTACACGCGGGGTCCGACGGAGACGATCCCCGTCGATCGGGTGCTCGACGACGGCGACTTCACCCGGGCACAGCGGCTCGTCCGCCAGATGCCGATCGCCGACGACATCACAGAGCGGGCGGTCGAACTGGTCCGAGCGACTCGCCACGACGAGCGCCTCGAATACGGTGCCAGCCCGCGGGCGAGCATGGGGATCGTCCTGGCGGCGAAAGCCCGGGCGTTCCTGGAAGGCCGCTCACACGTCGTCGAGGGCGACATCGAGGCGATGGCTCGACCGGTGTTACGCCATCGCATCATCGTCGACTTCACCGCCGAACGGGACGGCATCACCCCCGACGATGTCGTCGCCGACCTGCTATGATATCACCGGCCTTCCTCGACGAACTCGACCGCTTCGGGGGGTCGATCGACCGGCTGGCGAACGCCAGACAGCGCGGCGAACAACGCTCGACGGTGCTTGGCGAGGGGCTGACCTTCAGCGACTACCGGAACTACGTCCCCGGCGACGACACCCGGCTGGTCGACTGGAAGCTCTACGGTCGGACCGGCGAACTGTACGTCAAGCAGTTCGAGTCCGAGCGTAACCTGACGGTTCACGTCCTCCTGGACGCGAGCGAGTCGATGGCCGCCGGCGAGGACGAGTCGAACAAGTTCGAGTACGCGGCGAAACTGGGACTGGGCTTCTGTTCGCTGGCCGCCGGCGAACACAACGACTTCCGCTTTTCCCTGCTGGGCGAGACGTTCGAGCGCCTCGACACCGGGGCCTCGAACCAGGGTGCGGTACTGGGACTGATCGATCGGCTGAACGCGACCGAGCCGGCCGGCGAGACGGCGTTCGCGTCGGCGCTGTCGGAGTACGCCGGGACGATCAACTCCCGGTCGCTCGTGCTGGTGGCTAGTGACTTTCTGGCGGACGTAGACGCGGTCGCGGAGGGACTGGACGCGCTGGCGGACAACTACCTCGTACTCGCACACGTCCACTCTCCCGAGGAGCGGGACCCACCCACGTCGGGGGAGACGATCTTCAAGGGGATGGAACGGCCACAGACGATCCGGACCTACTTCGGAGCCCGACAGCGCCGGTCCTACCAGGAACGGCTGGACTCGCATATCGAGTCGATCTCCGAGGCCGCCCGCCACCGGCGGGCCAAACACGTCGAAGTGACCACCGACGAGGACTTCTTCGACGCCTTCGCCCGCACCTGGGTCGTCTGAGGACAGTATCTGTGTCGAACACAAAACTCATTACGAGATGTCGACACCTAGGCATTGGGGGCAGCTGGTTGTGGCATAGTGCGCCAGCGTCCCCGCTTTCGATACCGGACTCCACACGTAGCGCCCGATCGAGGCAACTCCCTCCCCGTCGACTGATTATTGCCGGGACAGCTTTTTGGTCGCCGGTGTGGAACCCGCAGTATGGCCTCGTACGACGTGGACGTTGACTGGCCACGCGCCTTCTGGATCGGTTTCGGCGTGGTGTTGACGGCCGCCCTCCTCTTCGTCGTCTACTCGTTTATCGGGACGTTCGTGTTCGGGGTGTTCCTCTACTACGCGACACGGCCGCTGTTCCGACGGGTGTACAGACACGTCCGCCAGCGGACGGTGGCGGCGATGCTCTCGTTGTTCCTGCTTGCCCTCCCGGTGTTGATACTGCTGTACTACACCATCGCGATCTCGCTGCAGGAGTTCCAGCGGTTCAGCAGAAACGTGGATCTGGGTCCCTACGAGAACGTTCTCGATCCCTACGTCGATGTCTCGACCGTGGTCCAGAACCCACAGTCGCTGCTCAGCGGCGCCGGGGGGACGGACGCCGTCGTCTCGACGCTCACGCAGCTCCTTGACTTTCTGGGGTTGGTCGGGACCGGCCTCGTCCACGCCTTCGTCATGTTCGCGTTCGCGTTCTACATGCTCCGGGACGGCCCCCGACTGGCCGAGTGGGGAAAGAACCTGATCGACCACCACGGCGTCCTCGACCGCTACTTCCACGAGGTCGACCGGAGTTTCCATCGGGTGTTCTACGGGAACATCCTGAACGCGATCGTCACGGGGGCGATCGGTGCGATCACGTTCAGCCTCGTCGACATCGTCGCACCGACTGGACTGGGCGTGCCGTACCCGGCGTTGACCGGACTGCTGGCGGGCGCTGCGAGCCTCATCCCGATCATCGGCATGAAGATCGTCTACATCCCGATCAGTGGCTATCTCGCCGCACAGACGGCGTTCAACGGACAGGAGTGGTGGTTCGTGATCCTGTTCTTCGCGACCGCTTTCCTCGTCGTCGACACCATCCCCGACCTGCTCGTCCGGCCCTACGTCTCCAGTGGTGGTTCGGTCTCGTTCGGACCGTTCGGGTCCAGTGCGGCCGAATCGGTCGGTACCCCACAGCCTGCGTTGCACACGGGCACGCTGATGTTCGCGTACATCTTCGGGCCGTTCCTGTTCGGATGGTACGGGATCTTCCTGGCACCGATGTTCCTGGTTCTGGTGGTCCACTTCGCCCGGTTCGTGCTCCCAGAACTGGTCAACGGCTCGACGGTCAAGCCCTACGCCGTCGACCCGGCGATGGATTTCGAGCACGACGAGTCGGTCGAGGAACCCGAATCGACGGAGATCCAGCCTGCCCCCGAGACGGACGACACCACCGCAGGCGATCCGACTCCCGAGTGAGTCACTCCTCGAGGTCCCGCAGGAGTTCCTCGGCCGTGTCGGTCGTGACGTAGTAGGTGTGTTTCCGGTGGGTCTCGGCTTTCGGTTTGAGCTTTCGCTCGGTCCCCTTGATCGTGCTCCCCTCGTAGACGGTGACGAGGCCGACCCGGTGTAACGCCCGGTAGAGGTGGCGGACGTATTCGAACTCCAGTTCCAGTTCTTCGGCGGTCATCCGGGGATAGTCCGGCCCGCCGCGGGCGAGTCGCCGCGCGATCGTCCGGCCGTCCGGGAGGTGTCGCAAGACGTTTCGTTTCCCCTCGCGCTCGCCGAGGAACCGAAGGAGGTGGTCGCCCTCCCGTGAGAGTCTGTAGTACGTGTGGTGTTGGCGCACTTCGTCGGCCTTCTTGGCTTTCACGCGCCGTTGCTTGACCGTTCCCGATTCGATACGTTCGAGCAGTCCGGCCGTCTCCAGTTCCGCACAGAGCGACTCGACCTGTTTTCGCTCGGCGTCGAGGTGACCGGCCATCGACCGGGGGTAGTTACCCTCGACAGTATCGAGGTGGTAACAGACGAGATACGCGACCGGGTCGGCCGGCATCGGCGCGAGCTGTCCCACGACGGACTGTTGGCGCTCGAAATCGGCTTCCAGGTCTTTCGCCCGTTCGTATCGGGTCTGTGCGTTCTCGGCGGCGTCGGCATCTAAGTCCAGCGCCACCTCGATCGCCTCCCCCTGGGGCGTCTCCAGGGTGAGTGTAAGTTCGCCGTCCGTCCAGTGGTCGCCCGACTCGTGACGAGCCTGTTCGAGAGCCTCGCTCACCCGCTGGATACGGGTCATGATCGTGTCTGCTTCCGTCCGGAGGCGTTCGATCTCGGCCCGTGAGACCATCGTCGGTCGATACCGCTGTCTCCGGTTTCAACCCTTCGCCCAGACGTGCGGGCACTGCGCGAACGGGAGCCCGAGCACCCGGGGTGAACCGAGGGCGAGAACGTCGCCGATCTGGCCGGACGCAGCCATCGAATAGGTATAGCGAGATATAGTTTATCAGTTCGACATCGGTCACGGCGAGTGGCAGAAAAATATCAAACGACCGAATAGATGTGTTCTCGATAGACATCACGGACACGCGACCCCCACTCGTGTGTGTAGGTGTCGATGACATCCTGAGCCACGTCGCCGCGGAGATACTTCACGATCCCTCTGTCGCCGGTCCGGTCACGGAGGTGTGTCGTGAAGAAGTGTCGGAAGTAGTGTGGTGTCACGTTCACTTCGGCACCGCCGCCGGATTCGTACCAGCCCCGCTCCCGTGCGTGTGTCTCGACGATGTGGTGGACCATGTCGGGAGTAAGTCGCTTCCCCCAGCTGTCCGCTGTCGAGACGAACAGTGGGTCCGCATCCGAACGCGTGTCCGGGCGGATCGCGAGCCAGTGGCGTAACACGGAGGCGAGTTCGCCGTCGATCGGGATCGTCGTATCGCGTTTTCGCTTGTTCGACGCGGTCCGCTCTTCCCCGTTGCTCACCGACCCCCGGGCCGGCGCTGACGCGACGTACAGCGAGTCCGGCCGCCCTTCGAGGGCTGCCCTGACCGGAACGGCTGGGCGCGGTCCCGGTGAGTCGAGGTGTAGATCCCGGAGATCCAGATTACATAGCTCGCCGGCACGCATACCGGTCTTGAGTAACGTCACGACGACAACGCGGTCGAGCGGATGACCTATGTCCGCGACGAACGAGCGCATCGACGGGACCTCGATTTCCCGTCGTGTCGGGTCCGTGTTGATCGATTCGTCCATCTCCTCCATGACCAGCGCCATCGGGTTCGCGTCGAACACACCGACCTGCGTCATGTAGTCGAAGAATCGGTGGAGGTACGAGGCGTACGTCGCCACGGTGCTCTCGCTGAGATCCGTCCGAAGCCCGTGGACGTATGCCAGGCAATCCCTGTGTGACGCATCGACGATCGATACGTCGTCGAGAGACGCCTCGAAGTCCCGAAGCACCCGTTCGTAGAACGCACGCGTCCGCGTGCTCTTCCCGTGGAACGTGATGTCTTCGAGAAAGTACCCGATCGGATCGTCGCTCCCGTCGACGGCGGCCGACCCGGTGTGGTCGGAGCTCATTCGTCGATCACGTAGCCGCCGTGGCGGCCGCTGTAGGTCACGACGCCCTCGGCCTGAAGCTCCTGGAGCGCGTCTTCGAGTTGGTCCTCGATACTGTCTGTCAGCTCCGTGAGCAGGTCGTCCCAGTCGTGGAAGTCACCGTCGTCGAGAACCTCCTGCAGCCGGTTTTTCACCCCCTTGACCCCAGGGGTAGCGTCGGGAGAACCGGGCTGCTCGCGAGGGGCCGTCGAGTCGTTGTCCGACGCTGCATGGTCGGCAGGCTCGAACCCCGTGCGGCCCGCCTGGACCATCGTCCGGACGAACTCGCTCTGACTCATCCCGAGTTCGTCAGCGTGGTCCTGCCAGTGCTGTTTCTGGTACTCCGGGACGTACGTTCGCACAGCTGCTCGCTCGCCGCCACCTTCGTCTGCCATGTGAAACGCATCCGCCGCGACCCACATCAAAGTATCCCCAGACACACCGATAAAGACACTTATTTGGGAATCTCGTCCTGAATTTCGTCGCTCGCGTGGTGTCAGACTCACAGTTCAACGGAGTCGTGTCGGGCCTATAGGTCACGTTCACAAATATACGGGTTTCTGTCGGCGTTCTGGTACAACAGGGCAAGCCCCCGTGCGAGTTCATGTTTCGTAACCCGGTCCTTCCCGGTCTGTTCGGCCCCGGTGGCTTCTCGAAAGGCGCGAAAAACTCCATCTCGGGAAGATTCACACGAGGCGTGACTGGCAGCAGTGGAAGTATTCGCCGTTCGTCTCGTTCGATTGCCTCGGTGTACGGGCGGGGCCACAGTGTGTGATTCGTTCGCAGGACCGTTGTTCTGAACAGTACACGACTCGTATATCTCATATCGCTATACGTTCGGGCTGTCGAGGACTGCCGTCCTCGTCTCTCACCGGCGAAAGGACGGTCCGGCACGGAGAACTTACGCGTCGATCCCGAACTCGTCCATCACCGCGCGGACGATATTCGCCTCGGCCTTCTGGAGATGATCGCTCGCTGTCGGCGGTGCACAACCGAGTTCGGCAGCTACGTCCTCGTGAGTCGCTCCGCGAGGCTGGTTGTAGTACCCGAGTTCGAGGGCAACTGTGACTGCCTCACGTTGCCTGTCGCTCAGTCCGACCACCGGATCGTCGGCGTGCCATTGTAGCCGACCGATTTCGTCGATCCGTACCTCGACACCGTCGGGGGCCGCATCCAGGGCTCGCTGGAGTGGCGAAGCGTCGCCGACCACGCGGGCGGACATGGTCCCGTCCCGGTAGACGATCGGTTTGCGGACGATGAGTCCCGGCTGTGTGCTCGCGCGCTGGATAGCGGCGAACAGCGGCGTCTCCCTCGGCCGCATGACGACCAACACGTAGGTCCGCCCCTGCGTCGTCTCGGACAGTTCGACCGAGTCGATCCCCTCGGTGTCGGTCGCTCGCTCGGCGAACGTCGTCGGGTCACCATCGATGGTGTACAGGAGCGTCGACTGGTCCCCAGCCGTCATACTCCAGTCGACCAGACGGGCTTCGGTGACGGCCGGCGAGTCGGCCAGTAGCTCGAAAAATTCCGGTGCGTGGTCGTCGTCGACCTGAACGGTGACCTGGAGGTGCTTCACAGTCTGCCTATCGAACGAAGCGTGAAAAACCCCACATGCATACCTCACAGAATCCCCATCCCACGACCGACCGTAACACAGGACAGCGATGGAATCGGAGACGCAGTCCGGGACGCAGGGACAGCGTAGCGACGAGAGAACTGTACTGACCGGTCGTCCGCTCGTGGATGGTGCCCCCGTCGACGGGCCGTCACTCGAACTGGACCCCGAGAGTGCTGCGAGTGCTCGCCTGCGGCAGTCGTCTCACCCCCTCGTGTCCGACCCGGTGAGTGAGACGTGGGCGACGCTGCTGGAGCGGCCGGAGTCGGGGGAGACTGATCGCCCAGTTCTGGTCCAGTGGGTGTCGTCGGACTCCCCCGCGCCACCCGCACACTATCACCCGAAGACAGAGACGTTCACGGCGCTCGATGGGCGACTCACCGTCGTCCGCGACGGCGACCCGGTCCGCCTCGACCCCGGAGAATCGCTCACCGTCGACGCTGGAGTGGCGCACACATTCCGCAACGATACTGCCGGACCTGTCGCGTTCGAGGCCGAACTCCCGTCGATGCGGACGGTGAAAGGGCTCTACACAGCGTGGGGACTGGCCCACGAGCGTGGCACCGACGGAGACGGGACCTTCGCTGGGCCAGGGCCGGTGCAGTCGCTCCTGATCGCTGCGGATCTGTCTACCGAGACCACGATGACGGCGGTCCCGGTCTCGGTCCAGCGGCTCCTCTGGGCGACCGTCGGGCGGCTCGCCCGGCTATCGGGGACCACCGGTATCGACGAGGCGTACCTCGACGCTTCGTTCTGGAATCGACACGTCGAGCAGCCAGCGTGGGAGGACTCGGCGGATGTGGCGTACTGACACGGATCGACCGACGTTCTCGGGCGGGACGACAGTCCCCGCCGCCGCGTACCTCGCCGTGATAGCCGTCCTCTCCGGACTACTGTTCGTAACCCGGGGCGGCTCACCGTCACCGGTTGTGGGGATGGCCTGGGGCGCTCTCCTCGTCGTTCTCGCGATCGGTGCGTTCGGTATCGAGGGCGGCTCGGCGCGCTCGGTCCTCCCGGCCGCCCGAACGCTCGTCCCCGTGACGACGGTTCTCCTGGCGTTCTGGGGGGCGTACAACCTGGTCGCGTACGGCCTCGCGCTGAGTGGTGTTCCCGGGTTCGAGGCGACGTGGCCGAGCGCCGCTGGTCACCCGCTCGCGTATCTCGCCGCGCTGGTCAGTTCGATCCTGTTTACCGCGATTCCGGAGGAGCTGTTCTTCCGGGCGTACCTCCAGCAGAAGATCGTCGCACTGGCGGGTTCGGAAACCCGACGAACGGTCGCCGCTGCCGTCGTGGTTGTGGCGGTCCTATTCGCTCTCTTTCATCTCCCGAGGTGGCTCGCGTCGGGACACGGCGTCGGTACCGCGCTGGCCGTCCGGCTGTTCGGGCTGGCGCTCATGGGACTCGCCTACGGGCTCGTCTACGCGATGACGGGAAACCTCTGGCTGGTCGCGCTGTTCCACGCGACGATGAACCAGCCACCGTTTCTGGTGACCGTGAGTCTCCCGTCCGAACTCCACCTCGTCGTCGGCCTCGTCGAATACACCGCCATCGTCTCGGTGGTCGCTCTCTCCGGAGCCGTTACCGAGCGAGACTGGCCAGCGATCAGTTGGGTTCAGCGGGATGGAACGTCCTGAGGCTCGGGGTGGCCAGTCCACTGGTGATTCCCCCGGGATATCCGATCCCTGTCGCGAGATGACGGAATCCATTAGGTAGTTCGTGGCGAACACACTCGTATGTCAACGAAACGTCCGGCGGCAGGCGAACAACGACCCGGTGATCCGGATGGCTGATCCGGGAGCCGTCCGGCTACTCATGATCGCTATCGTTCTCGTCGTGATGCTGGTCAGCATCCTGGGATCGATCCTCCTGCTCAAATTCCTCATGAGCTACACGTTCGAGTCGTGACCGTCTAGGATTGTCCTCCTCACTTAGATATGGTTTATAATTGTCAATATATGTGCCGGTAGTCGTGTCGCCACCGGTACGCGTAAATCATATAGCGCTATACGAAATTGGCGAGCGACGACCACACGAGTTCGGCGGAAACGAGTAACGCTACTCGAACCGCAGACCACACGCCCAGGAGAAAGTTCGTGAGGACTGCGCTCGTAATGGACGCGTCCGTACCCAGGCTCTGTCACCGGCAGAACACCTCACTCCCGACCGGTTCTGTCGAGTCGGGCTACTTGCCGGGAGCGAACGCGGCAGGCGCGGGATCGAACTCCACGAGTCGGGCCGTGCAGTCCGGACAGGTGACCGCGATCACGTCCGCCGAGCCACAACAGGACTCGACAGTGTCTTCGGAGACGCGGGTCGGACCCTCACAGACGGGACAGCGCTCGGCCAACCCCCGGATACGCGCTGCAAGGTCTGCCCGTACGGTCCGGTCGATACTCGACCACCCAGTGTCGGACAGCGTCAGTTCGGTCGCCAGGTCGGCGACCAGCGCCGTCTCCGACGGCCACTGACCGACCCAGTCGCCGGCGACGGTGAGTTCGACACCCCCGTTCGCGTCGACGCTCACGTCACCCGGCGGAACGGCGAGGGCTTCACCGGCAGCCTGTCGCATCGCTCGATCGCTCTCCACGAGAGCGGCAGCCGTGTCGGTCCACGTCTCACGGAACGCAGGCGTCAGTCGGGGCTCGTCGTCTCGGAGTACGCCCAGCGCGGACAACTGTTCGGTCGGGTCGCCCGTCGGCGCGGGCGTCGCTCCGGGAACTTTCCCGAACCGGGCCAGGACCCGCGTGGGGAGATACCGACGGGTCAAGGTCGGTGTCCCCGGTACGGCGTACCCCCAAAGCCAGACGGCGGCGATACCGAGGCCAGCTACCATGCCCCCAGCGACTGGTGCAACCGTCGCCACGGTGATGGCGCAGACGGCGACGAGTACGACGTTGACGGTGGTACACGGCCAGCAACGATTCGGCCCGGTGTAGACGGGATTCCGGGCCCAGTCGACACAGGAAACGAGGCGCATATCCGGTGACAGGGTCGCGAAGGAAAGTTCCTATCGGAATGTGTATAAATAGTCCTACAGAGAGAACTGATCGGGAGTGAGAACCGTTGATATCCCTGTAGCGGTACTGCCGTTACCGATCCGAACGCGCAGGTACATCCACGTATATATAAAAATTACGATAGGTTCATGTAGCGATACTCCTCGGGTTCCAATGATGTCTGACAAAGACACCACGCGGCGACGTGTATTTTTGAAAGGATCGGCGGCCGCCCTGACGGCTGGACTGGCCGGCTGTTCCGGCGGCGGCGCGTCAGAGGGGTCGAGCGGTTCCGGTGGGTCCGGTGGGTCCGGTGGGTCCGGCGGGTCGTCGGGCGATTCGATGCTGGCCGAATCGAGTAGTTTCGATCCGGCGAGCCCGGCCTGGGAGGAGAACAACTACCTGTCTTCGGCGCTGGTGGACGCGGACTACCAGCGCGGGTCGACGGTCGACCTGGAGAACATGCGAAACCGGGAAGTCGAGGAGGTCCCTCACGGGAGTCCGGTTCAGGAGACTCCCGACAGCGAGAGCGAACAGCTCGACCCGGACACGCTGGTGTTCACCGAGAGCCCGAGCGAGGACGTTCAGGGCCGGTTCGAGGAGGACTTCCAGGCCGTCTTCGACCGTATCGAGGAGGAAACGGGCAAACCGGTCGAGTTCAGCAAGGTCAACAGCTACGCGGCGTCCGTCGAGGCGATGCGATCCGAGCGGGCTCATATCGCCAACTTCTCGACCGGGACGACGGCGTTCGCCGTCAATCTCGCCGGGGCAGTGCCGTTCGCGGCGGGGCTCACGCCCGACGAACTGTTCGGGTACCGACTGTTCGCGACCACGCGCGCCGACGCCGACGACATCCAGAGCGTCACCGACTTCTCGCGCGACGGCGTGAAGGTGGGCCACTCCGAGCCGGCGTCGAACTCCGGGCACCAGGCCCCCTCGGCGCTGTTCGACCAGTACTTCGACGTGACCGCCGAGGAGGACTACACGGTGAACTTCTCGGGTGGTCACGGGAACACGACGCGGGGCATCGCGGCCGGTGACTACGACGCCGGGCCGATCTGTTCGACCTGTTTCGTCGACACCGTCGAGGCCCAGAGCGACCTGAGCTTCGACGACTTCAAAGTCGTCTGGGCGTCGGCCCCGTTCCCGAACGGCCCCGTTGCGTACCGGTACAACCTCAAGCCCGAGATCCAGCGCGGCATCGAGCGGGCGTATCTCGAATCCGACTTCGCGGGGACCGATTACCAGGAGCGGACCGGCTACGACCAGTTCGTTCCGATCGACTACAGCACGGTGTTCAAAGACATCATGATCATCCAGCGGTACAACGGCGTCGAGTACACCGAGAGCGCACTCGGCTCATAGATGTTGGAAGTCACCGACCTGCAGAAGACCTACCCGACCGGCGACGAGGCACTCAAAGGCGTCACCGCGTCCGTCAGGGGTAGCGAAACCGTCGCCATGATCGGCCCGAGCGGGGCCGGTAAGAGCACGTTCATCCGGTGTATCAACCGGCTGACCGAGCCCAGCGGCGGCACGGTCAGTCTCGACGGGAAGTCGTTGACCGGACTCGACGACGACGCGTTACGGTCGGCCCGGCGGGACATCGGGATGATCTTCCAGGAGTACAACCTCGTCGAGCGCCTGACCGTCATGGAGAACGTCCTCACCGGCCGGCTGGGGTACGTCTCGGCCTGGGACGCGTTCCGCCGGTCGTTCCCGGCCGACGACATCGAGCGTGCCTACGAGATCCTCGAACGGGTCGGTCTGGGCGACATGGAGAACAAACGCGTCGACGAACTCTCCGGCGGCCAGCGCCAGCGGGTCGGGATCGCACGGGCCGTGATCCAGCAACCGAAGATCCTACTGGTCGACGAGCCCACGTCCAGCCTCGACCCGGAGACCTCCGAGACGGTGATGCGGCTGTTGACCGACATCGCCGCCGAACAGGATGTTCCCGTGTTGATCAACATTCACGAGGTCGACCTGGCGATGGAGCACGCCGACCGCATCGTCGGCCTCCACGGCGGGGAACTCGTCTTCGAAGGGACCCCCGACGAACTCGACGACCAGGGACTCGACCGTGTCTACCGCGGCGCCGAAGTCCCCGACAACACCGACTCCGAGGGGGTCGACGGTGCGGCCCAAAACCGCGAGAGCCCCACGGACACCGACCGTCCGCTCGCGGGGGAGACCTGACGTGGCGACCGGCGAACGGACCTGGGAGCGCCCGACCGTCTTCCGGCGTCGGGAGATCAAATGGGCCGTCTACGCCGGGATCGTCGGGTTCTTCCTGTGGTCCGGGTGGGGTGTCGGTGCCGACCCCGCCCGCATCGCACAGGGATTGGGGAGCCTGACCTCGTTGTTGGGTGATTTCTTCCCACCGACGGCGACCCCTCGGCAGGCGACTCGCATCTTCGAGAAGATGCTCGAAAGCGTCGCGATGGCGATGGTCTCGACGGTCACCGGGATCGTACTGAGCATCCCTATCGCGTTCATGGCTGCCGAGAACCTCTCGCCGAAGCCGCTCTACGCACTCAACCGGGGATTCATCTCGATCTCGCGGGCGTTCAACGCGATCATCATCGCGATCATCGCCGTCAAGGCAATCGGCTTTGGCCCGCTGGCGGGGATCATCACGATCACGTTCAAGACGGTCGGCTTCTTCTCGAAACTGCTCGCCGAGGACCTCGAAGACATCGACATGGGCTCGGTCGACGCGGTTCGAGCCGCCGGTGCGTCGCCGATCCAGACGCTGCTGTACGGCGTCGTCCCACAGATCATCCCACGGTTCGCCGGCCTCTCGGTGTACCGGTGGGACATCAACATCCGCACCTCGACGATCATCGGCATCGTCGGCGCGGGCGGGATCGGGTCGGTCCTGTTGACCGCCTTCAACCGCTACGACTACCAGTACGTCACAGCCATCCTGCTGGCGATCGTCGCGGTCGTCTTGGTCGCGGAAGGCGTCAGCGCGGTCGTCCGACGGAGGTACCAGTGATGGCGACCGACGACTACCGCTGGGAGCGGTTCGACCGCCGCCGTCGGCTCGGCCGGTTCGTCGCCGTCCTCGTCGCGGCGGTGGTCGTGCTCGGCTCCTGGGAGTTCATGGATATCAGCGTCACCAGACCGGAGACGATCCCCCGGGAGATCGGCGACCTCCTCACCCGGATGTATCCACCGGACGTGGCCTACACGACCGAGATCGTCGGGCCGCTGATCGAGACGATCCACATCGCCGCACTGGGGACCGTCGGTGCGCTCGTGTTGTCGCTGCCCGTGGCACTGATCGCCGCCGAGAACACGACGCCCAACGCCGCGACGTTCTGGCTCGGGAAGCTGATCGTGACGGTGAGCCGGTCCGTCAACACCATCATCTGGGCGCTGTTTTTCGTCGTTGTCTTCGGGTCGGGTCCGCTGGCTGGCGCCGTCGCCATCGCCTTCCGGTCGGTGGGCTTTCTGGGGAAACTGCTGGGCGAAGAGATCGAGGAGATCGACTTCGGCCAGGTCGAGGCCATCCGAGCGTCCGGGGCCTCCCCCACACAGATACTCCTGTACGGCGTGCTCCCGCAGGTCAAACCCGCGCTCGTCGGCCTCTCGATCTACCGGTGGGACATCAACATCCGGGACTCGACGGTGCTTGGCTTCGTGGGTGCTGGCGGGATCGGCGTCCAGCTGTTCCGGGCGGTCAACGCCTTCGCCTGGCAGTCCGTGGCGATGGTGCTGCTCGTCATCCTCGGTGTCGTCGTCGTCACCGAGAGCCTGTCGGCGTACACTCGGGGGCTGGTCCGGTGAATCCGTCCGATCAGCGCCCGGCCACCGAGGCCGGAGAGAACGGCGCCGCGAAGACTGACCGGCCCGTAGTGTTGTTCGACATGGACGGTGTCTTCCTCGAAGGCCGCGGGACCGACGACGCCGTCCACGAACGGGCGCTCGACGACGCCCTCGCCGAGCGCGGGCTCGATGTCGACCCGGACATCCGCGCGCTGCTGTCGGGCCACGAGTACGACACCGACTTCGCGCTGGGCTGTCGGCGACTCGGCGTCGATCCCGTCGCGCTCTACGAACGTCGAGAGCGCTACAGCACACAGCGTGCGATCGACAGCCTCGACGCGGGGAGTCGCACGCCGTACGACGACGTGGAGGTCCTGACCGATCTCGCGGACCAATACCCTCTCGGTGTCGTCAGCAACAACTACGACGATGTGGTTCGGTTCGTCGTCGACCGTTACGGGATCGACGTGTTCGACCACGTCCGCGGTCGGGCGACCGGCGTCACCGGGTTCTACCGGCGCAAGCCCGACCCCCACTATCTGCTCGACGCGATGGACGCCCTCGACGGCAGCGGCGGCATCTACGTCGGCGACCGCGGGACGGACGTGCTCGCGGCGACCCGTGCCGGGCTCGACGCAGCGTTCGTCACCCGACCACACAACGAGGGTGCCGAGCTCCCGGTTTCGCCGGCCATCGAGGCCGATTCACTCACCGACCTCGTCGACAAACTCCTCGACGACTGGGACCCGCCCGCCAGAGATCGGTGACCCGCTCACGACCGCGGCACGGATCGGCTCGCCGCGGTCGTGGTCGATCGGGCCGGCCGACGGCGAAACCGCGCTCGTCGGCCCAGCGGTCTCAGTTGTTGTCGTCGTTCTCGGCGAGTCCCTGCGACGGGCCACCGGAGAAGACGAACTCGTGTTCGGCTTCCGTCTCGAAGCGACCGAGGATGTCCCCGAGCGGCTGGGCGTAGCGTTTCAGCTGTTCGGCCCGCGAGGAGACCTCGTTGAGTTCGGCGGCCTGTTCCTCGGCCGCGCCCGCGACGGTTTCGGATTCCGCCATCATCTCCTGACTGGTGTCGGCGGCGTCCTGGAGCGTCGTCGCGACGGTGCGGAACTGATCGAGCGAGTCCTGGATGTCGACATCCGGATTCGACGCCTGGAGCTGTTCGAGCGAGGTGACCAGTTCGTCTAGGTCCTCCGAGAGGTCCCGGAGCCGTTCTTTCTGGTCGTAGGCGTCGTCGGAGACCTTCTGGATCGACTCGGCCACCTGCTCGGAGGCTTCACGCACGGACTCGGAACTGGTCAGCACAACGTCACCGGACTCCGCGACTTCCCCGGCGAAGCTGTTGAGCTGGCCGACGGTCTTCTCGAGTTCGTTGATCATGCCGTTGAACTCGCTCGCGATGCGGTCCATGGACTCGTTCTCGCCGTCGGTCTCCATGCGCTTCGTGAGGTTGCCACCGGCTGCGGCCTCCATCACGTCGGAGAACTCCTCGGCTTTCTCCTGGAGGTAGTTGTTCATCTCCATGGCCTCGGCTCGGGAGACTTCCGCCTCCTTGCGGGCGCTCTCGGCCTCGGCGATCTGTTGTTGCAGGGCGTCACGCATCTCCGCGAAGCCGTTGTACAGTTCGCCGATGTTGTCGATCCGGCTGGTTGCGATATCGACATCCAGGTTGCCCTGGCGCATCTCCTCGGTCTTGCGAGTCAGGCGGTCGATGGAGGTGGCGGTGTTGTACCCGAGCGCGGCGCCGACACCACCGATGACCAGCACCATGAGTCCGGTCCCGATGAACCCGTAGAGACGGACGTTCTCGACGAAACCGAAGACCGCCGAGTACGGGGCGTGGACGAGGACGATCCAGTCGGTCCCCTCGATCGGCGCGAAGCCGACCGTGTACTGCTCGGAGATGACGTTACTGTTCCCGGCCATCGACCGGATGACGCCGGCCGACTGCGTCGACCCACGCAGTGATTCGGCCGCCTGGATCGGCTGGAGGACCTGTTCGCTGTTCCCGTAGGTCGTGAGTGTCGCCTGCCCGCTGCCGGTCTCGGACCCGCTGAGCTCGTCGATCATGACGACGTTCGACGCGTTGACGACCTGCGTGAATCCGCCGTCGGCCCGGTCGGCACCCTGCAACGAGCCGGCGATCCTGTCGGTCGAGTACTCGATGACGATAAACCGGTTCTGCGAGGCGTCGACCTGGCTCATGAACCCGACGACCGGGCCGTCTTGGGACTGGTAGACGCTCGACATCTGCACCTCGCCGGCCCGGCTGAACGTGGTCTCGTCGGTCCAGGCACGGCCCGCGTCCTGGACGCTCGTCCCGGCGCTGAGGGCGGTGCTCGCGATGATCGTCGTTCCGGCTGGGCTCCGTTCGAGGACGTGGATGTGTTCGACATCGGCGGAGAGTCCCGCCCGCTGATTCTGGAGTTCCGTCTCCAGTTCCGCCGTGTCGTCGGAGGTCCAGACGTTACTCGAGGAGATGAACTGCGCCGACAGTTCGTTGCGCTCGACCCAGCGCTGGATGATGTCGCTCTCCTGTGCTGCGAGCCCCTCGTACTCGTCTGTCACCTGCGTCTGGGTGTAGTTCTGGATCTCCTGGGTCGCGAAGATGCCGACGGCGCCGACAGAGAGCGCCATGACGACGAGAACGATGCTGAACTTGAGCGCGAAATTCTTCCGGATGAAATCCGGGACGACCGTCCCGAGGAGCCCTGCACTCGGTCCGTCTTCAGAAGCTGTGCCGCCTGACTGTGGTTGTTCCTGCGAACTCATTGTTAACTACCTCCCAGCGAGCAATTGCTCGCCGGCTCTTCCTGACACGAATACTCCACGTCGCGTGTCGTCTTGACCAGATCGAAGTACCGGCCGAAGTCCTGCTGGCTCTCGGGCCGTCCACGGACGATCGGAACCGGCCGGATCGACTGGTGATCACACTCCCGCATCGTCTGTGCGCCGACACCGGCACCGTACTGAGCCCCCTCAAGCGTACTGATGACTCGGTTCGGGTTGAACGTGCCAGCCCGGGCGACCGCGCTCGCGTACAACAGCGTCTGTGTGTAGGCGACGTGGGCCGGCCCCGACGGGACCGACGAACTCGACGACGCGGTGCCGCCCTGGTACTCCTCGGCGAACGCTGACCGGAACGTGTTCGACAGCGGCGTATCGATCGACGGGTCCCAGGCCGCCGTCCCGAGCACGTTCTCGATAGCTCCGCCGGCGGTCTGTGCGACGGCGCGGGTGTACAGCGGGACGACGATGTTCTCGTCGGGGAACGCCTCACGGAAGGTCCGGAGGGCGTTCGCCGCGTCCAGACCGCGGAGGTTGAGGATCAGTACGTCCTCCGAGGCGTTCTCGATGTCCGGGACGTACTGGGAGAAATCACGCGTCCCCACCTGTGCGACCAGACTCCCGGTGAACCGCCAGCCCGCCTCCCTGAGCGTCTCGGCGAACAGTTGCCGCTGTGCGTTCCCCCAGTCGTCCTGGGAGTAGATCTGGAAGAACTCCGTGTCCTCGCCGTACTCGTCGAGGAGGACCGGCGTCAGCGCCCGCGTCGTCATCGTGGAGTTGAACATCTCCCGGAACGTGAACCGGTTGCAGTTCTGGCCGGTGAGGCTGTCGATCTGTGACATCGTCGCCATGTAGACGACTTCGGCGTCACCGGCGACCCGTTGGTGTTCCAGGGCCGTATCGCTCGTCGACCCCCCAGAGAGCATGATCACGTCCTGGTTGTTGACCATCGACTCCGCCGAGAGGCGGGCGGATTCGGGATCGCTCTCGGTGTCACCGACGACGAAGTCGACGGTCTTTCCCAGGAGTCCGTCACCGCTGAGACTGCTGAAGATACTCTGTCCGACCCAGCCACCGCCGTTGTTGATGTGTTTGACGGCGAGTTCGTGGCCGCGGAGTTCCTCCTCCCCCGCGGTCGAGAACGGCCCGGACTGTGCGACGTTGAATCCGAACGTGACGGTGTCGCCGGTTACGGGGTAGTTACCGATCTGCTCGCCGGTTGGGGTGCCGTTACCACCACCGCCACAACCGGCCAGACCAACGACACCGGCTGCCCCCGCGGTTCTGAGAATCGACCGACGTGAGACACCGGACTCACGGCGCACTGACCTACGTCCCATAGGTTTGTGTGATATATTCGAGTACAAAAGCTTTTGGAGCGTATCGGGCGATCAGTGGACGAACGTAAACAGTGACTACCCGGCGGTAACCGGGGCCTACCGGGCGGTATCTGACGGCGGGTGGCCGTCTCAGTGTTTCTCCGGGATTTATACCCACCCCAGTTCCACTGTGCGGTATGACAGATCTCGTAACGTTCGGCGAGACGATGCTCAGGCTATCGCCCCCCGACCAGGAGCGACTGGAGACGGCAGACCAGTACGATGTCCACGTCGCGGGCGCGGAATCGAACGTCGCTGTCGCGGCACAACGGCTCGGTCTCGACGCGGCGTGGCTCTCGAAGCTTCCGGACTCGCCGGTCGGACGCCGCGTCACCGGAGAGCTTCGCCGCCACGATGTCGCGATCGAGGTCTGCTGGGACGACGAAGACGGGCGCCAGGGGACCTACTATCTGGAACAGGGCGATGTCCCGCGGGGCAACGAGGTCATCTACGACCGTGCGGACGCGAGTGTGACGACACTCCGAACGGAGGAAGTCCCCGAGGGACTCGTCGAAGACGCCGGCGCCGTCCACACGTCCGGGATCACTCCGGCCCTCTCTGAGACGCTCGAAGCGACCACCGCGGACCTGCTCTCGCGGGCGAACGACGCCGGGACGACGACGTGTTTCGACATGAACTACCGTTCGAAGCTCTGGAGTCCGAGCGAGGCCAAGGCCGTCGTCACCGAGTTGTTCCCCGACATAGACGTGTTGGTCGTCGCCCATCGCGACGCCGAACAGGTGCTCGAACGGGCGGGAGACGCCACCGAAGTCGCCGCGTCGCTGACCGACGACTACGACTTCGACGTGACTGTCGTCACCCGGGGCGCGGAGGGCGTCGTCGCCGCCACCGCCGACGAACAGTTCGCCCAGGACCCCTTCGAGGCGAGCGACGCGCACCCGGTCGGCTCCGGGGACTCCTTCGTCGGTGGCTTCCTCTCGCAGTACCTCACGAACGGGTCGGTCGCGGACGGCCTGGAGTGGGGGGCCGCGACCGCCGCGTTGAAGCGGTCCGTCCCCGGCGACATCGCGGTCGTCTCCCCCGGCGAGATCCGGGAGCTCATCCAGGGCGAGACCGCGGAGATCAGCCGGTGATCGTCGGCCCCGTCGGTGAGTTTCGCGCATCCGACAACCTTCTTATCCCCGGCCGCGGTAACCTCCGCTATGACCGTCCGATGTCTGCGTGCTGTAGCTGAGACGGAGGCTCACGCTGATGCGTAGTGCGAAGATCGTCTGTACGCTGGGACCGGCGAGCGAGTCGACCGACCAGATCGCCTCGCTCGCACGAGCGGGGATGTCAGTCGCCCGCCTGAACGCCAGCCACGGCTCCGCGGAGCACCGTCGGGAGATGATCGACCGGATCCGTGCGGCCGACAGTCGCGTCGACACGCCGATCGCGGCGATGCTCGACATGCCGGGCCCGGAGGTCCGGACCGCACCGATCAGCGAGCCGATCGAGTTGACAACGGGATCGACCGTCGAGTTCGTCGTCGACGACGACGCGACACCCCAGCGTGTCGGGCTCTCGAAGTCGATCACGGCCGTCGAACCCGGCGACAGGGTGTTGCTCGACGACGGTCGCATCGAGACGACCGTCGAGCGCATCGAGGGCGACACTGTCACCGCCTCCGTCGAGAGCGGCGGCAAGCTCGGTGCCCGGAAAGGGGTCAACGTCCCGGGTGTCGAGCTGGGCCTGCCGACGATCACGGAGAACGACGAGCGGGAACTGGACGTGGCCGCGGAGAAGGAACCCGACTTCGTGGCCGCGTCGTTCGTGCGCACCGGCGAGGACATCTACGAGATCAACCGTGCGCTGGAGGACCGTGGCGTCGACATCCCGATCATCGCCAAGATCGAGCGGGCCGGCGCAGTCGAGAACCTCGATTCGATCATCGACGCCGCCTACGGCGTGATGGTCGCCCGGGGCGACCTCGGCGTCGAATGCCCCCTCGAAGATGTCCCGATCATCCAGAAACGGATCATCCGGAAGTGCCACCAGGCGGGCGTCCCGGTCATCACCGCGACGGAGATGCTCGACTCGATGATCCACTCGCGGCGGCCGACCCGTGCGGAGGCCTCCGACGTGGCAAACGCCGTACTGGACGGCACCGACGCAGTGATGCTCTCGGGCGAGACGGCCATCGGCGACCACCCGAGGCGCGTCGTCGAAACGATGGACCGCATCGTCTGTGATGTCGAAGCGAGCGAGGAGTACGCCGAGTCCCGGGAACAGCGTGTCCCGGCGGCCGGCGAGACGCGGACCGACGCACTGGCGCGCTCGGCGCGCTTCCTCGCCCGGGACATCGGTGCGTCGGCGGTCGTCGCCGCCTCCGAATCCGGATACACGGCCCTGAAATCGGCGAAGTATCGGCCGTCGATCCCGATCGTCGCGTCGACCCCCAACGAGCGTGTCAAACGCAGGCTCGCGCTCTCGTGGGGGATCACGCCAGTCCTCACGGAGTACACGACCGAGGGCGCGGACGCGATCATCCAGAGTGCGGCCCAGGCGGCGCTGGACACGAACGCCGCCGAGGGCGGGGACACCGTCGTCGTCCTCTCAGGGATGATGACGGAGCTAGAGGGGCTCAACACGGCCAACATGCTGAAGGTCCACGTCGCCGCCGAGACCGTCGCGAGCGGCCGGTCCGTCGTCGACGGCGTCACGACCGGGCGAGTCTACCGGACCGACGACGGGAACATCGAACACATGCCAGACGGCGCGATCGTCTGTGTCCCGAACGACTTCGAGGGCGAGTTCGTCGGCGAGACGGAACGGATCGGCGGGATCGTCGACGGGAACCCGGGGATGACGAGTTACGCGGCAATCGTCGCACGCGAACTCGACATCCCGATGATCGCGGACGCGACCCTCCCCGACAGCGTCGAGGACGGCTCGACGGTCACGCTCGACGCCGAGCGGGGGGTCGTCTACGAACAGCCCGTCGACCGTGAGGACATCGCGGACCGGCGGTCCTGAGCGCGTAGAATCTGTGTAGTTAAGTATCGGAAGGGCGACGTTCCCACCAGCATGGGCGCATACGCTGGGGTCGACCTCGGTGCGACACACATCCGGGCGTTGATCGGCGACGAGACCGGATCGAAGATCGCGTCACACAAGCTCAAGACCCCGCGCGGTCCGAGCGGCATCGCCGTCACGGAGGCGGTGCTCGAAGCGCTGCGCGAGGCCTCTGATGCTGCCGGCATCGTCCCCACCGACATCGTCGCGGCCGGTATCGGTTCCTTCGGCCCGATGGACCTGGCCGAAGGTGTTGTCACCAATCCCGCGAACCTCCCCGACACCATCGACCGGATCCCCCTGACCGGCCCGGTCGAGAACCTCATCGGGAGCGACCGGGTGTATCTCCACAACGACGCCATCGCGGGCGTCATCGGCGAACGCTACTACTCCGACCGCAACCCCGACGACATGGTGTATCTCACGATCTCCTCGGGGATCGGTGCGGGCGTCGCCGTCGACGGCAACATCCTCTCGGGCTGGGACGGCAACGCCGGCGAGGTCGGCCACCTGACGATCGACCCCACCGGCTTCATGACCTGTGGCTGTGGACACGACGGCCACTGGGAGGCATACTGCTCGGGCGAGAACATCCCGCGGTACGCGACCCGACTCCACCGTGAGGACCCGGTCGAGACGGCACTCCCGATCGATCAAGAGGGCTTTACCGCCGCGGACGTGTTCGAGTACGCCGGCGAGGACGAGTTCGCCGCCCACGTCCTCGACCAGGTCAACCACTGGAACACGATCGGCGTCGCCAACATCGTTCACTCGTACGCGCCGATCGTCGTCTACGTCGGCGGAGCCGTCGCGCTCAACAACCCGGAACTGGTCCTGGACCCGATCCGCGACCGCCTCGACGACATGGTCATGGCGAACATCCCCGACATCCAGTTGACGACACTGGGCGACGAGGTCGGCGTCCGGGGAGCGCTCGCGTCCGCGCTCACCGCCGGGACCGGCGATCCGAACCACACGGCGTAGCGCCGTCGGTTCCGCGGGCAAAACCGCCTTTGTCGCGCTGTTTCGGGTGTGTCTGTCGAGCGCCTGGTCTCCGGTGATCGCACCTTTCGGACCGGGCGATTCGACTCGGCGTCAGGTGGAGACGGTGAGAGGGCGACCACTACTGAGACAGGTCGTACAGCCGGCGGAACGCTGTCGGCGGAAACCGCGGTTCCACCCTGCTCGGTGGTCGCCCCTGTCCCGTGTCTTTCGTCGACTGGACGCGTTCGACGATCCCGGTCTCGGCGAGTTCGTAGAGGAATCGCTTGACGGTCCCCTGCGAGAGGTCGACGGTCGCCTGTTCGGCGATCGCTTCGGTGGTCTTGGTCACCGACGCCGTCTCGGCCGGGCCGAGGTCGACGAGTTCCCGGAGTACCGCCTGTCTGTTGGCCGGCAACGAGAGGACGCGGCCGAGCGACACACAGGGGTCGGGGATCTCTTCGATCGCGGCAGTCACGTCCGTCTCGGCGATCCGGTCGCTCCCGCCGCCGTCGGCGTGGACGGCAGCGATCAACAGGGCCGCGAGGGCGTCGTGTGCGTTCCCGTCGGCCCAGTCCGCGATCGTCCGGGCCAGACGGTGGTCGAGGGCCTGCTGTGCGAGGCCGTCGGAGGCCCGCGTCATCAACACGTCGACGAGCATCTGTCGGCGATACCGGTCGACACGGATCGATCTGGCGGTGTACTCGGTGATCTCGGTCTGTGCTGGGTCGAGTTCACCGATCGCCAGCCAACTGGCTTTGCTCGGGAGCCCCGCGAACAGATCGACGAGGTCGTCGGGGTCGGTCCCACTCGGGTCGTCGATGTGGTCGACACCGACCACCACCCCCGAGTGGCGCCCCGAGAGCGTCTCGTGGAGTCGGGACTGGAGCGTCTCGGTTCCGATCCCGTGTTCCGGGACCGACTCCTCGATGAGACTGTCCAGGATCGCGTGGTAGAACGCGAACTCGCTGGTCGTCGTCCGCGTGTCGACGTAGACGAATGCGGGTGACGTGGGCGTCTGTGCGCGTGTCGTCGTGTGGATGACGGCTTTGGCGTCCGTCGGGAGCTGTTTGAGGTGCCCAAACAGCGCCGTGACGACAGCGGACTTCCCTGCGCCAGCGGGGCCGTACACGTAGGCGTTGGGTGGGAGCTTCCCGTCGAAGACGGGATCGAGATGATCCAGTAACCGCTCGAAGACCGGGCCGCGGTCGGTCGGTTCGTCGGTGTGATACACCGGTGAGAGCGCCTCGTAGTCCAGAACGAGCCGGTGCTCTCCGTCGCGGCGTTGGCGTCGTTTGATTCGCGCTTCGATATCCATCGTTTAGCGAGTAGTGGGCGGTAGGCCCACAGAGAGATTACAGCTTACGCACTCACGCCAGTCCCAGTGCCGGGACCCACGAGCTGCCGCCGAAGACACCGAGGATCGCCAGGATAGCGATCGTCAGCGTGGCGATGACGATTGCCGCGGCAGGCGGGTCGAAGTGGGTGTCGGAGTGTGCGTAGAAGATCCGCTGGACGACTTCCCCAGCGAGTGCGCCGTAGACGCCGAAGACGCCGGCGACGACGACGGCGATGACGGCGTTCATCCCGGTCGGCACGCCACCGAAGATCGCGAGCGCCGCCGTGCTGGCGGGCAGCGTCATGTGGTGGGTGACGGGGATCTTCTCGACGCCAAGGTTGAGGAAGGTCAGCGTGGCGGCCGAGATCCCGAACCCGAGGAACGCGCTGCCGGTCTCGACCGCGATGAACCCACCGAGGATCCCGGTGACGAGGCCGATCATCGCGACGTTGGCCCACTTGTACTGGTGGGGCAGCCACGGTTCGACCGCGAGGCGCTTGGCTTCGGCCATGCCGCCGTCGGTCATCGCTTTGCCACCGTCGGTCATCGCCTCGCCCCCGTCGGCGGCGACACGTTTCTCACCCTTCTCGAAGGGCGTCATGTCGAGCAGGTTCCGGTCACCGCCACCGATCAGCGGGTAACCAAAGACCAGGCGGTGCAGCGCCGCGGAGACGACGACCATGATCGCGATGGGGTCCCACGGCAGTGCGAGGCCGCCGGAGATAGCCGTCCCGACGGCGCCGACGATGCCGAAGATCCCGCCGACAGCGAGCACGTCGGGGCGGGTACCCAGCGCGTAGGCGATGTCCTTGGCCGGGTGGTAGTCACCGTCGCCCGGTTCCGGCATGACGCCGTCCTGTTTGGCCGCGTACGCGGCGGCTGCCGCACCGCCGGCGAAGGCCACGTGAGGGCCGAAGACGGCACCGAAACCGATGGTCCCCGTGAGCGCCGACGTGATGCCGAGCCCCTCGGGGGCGTTCTCGAAGCCGGCGATGTTCACCGCCTCTCCGCCGATGACCATGAAGCCCGTGAAACAGAACGCGGGCAGTGCGCCGAGCGCGGCACCGAAGGCGCCGCCAGCGAAGGCCGCGATCACCAGGATGAGGAAGTCCGGCACGCTCATCCCGATCACCGGGATCTGGAGTAGCATGTCGTACATCCGTGATCACTCCTCCCGGGCCCAGTCGAGCGAGCGCTCGACGGCGTCATCCCAGCGGCTGTAGAGCTTGTCGACTTCCTCGCTCCCCTTCTCGGGGCTGAACTCGCGGTCGACCTGCCAGTTGTCCCGCAGTTCGTCGACGGTGTCCCAGTAGCCGACGGCGAGGCCGGCCGCGTAGGCGCTGCCCAGCGCGGTCGTCTCGTCGACTTCCGGCCGCGCGATGTCCGTCTGGATGATGTCGGACTGGAGCTGACAGAGGAAGTTGTTCTTGACCGCACCGCCGTCGACACGCAGCGAGGTCGTCTCGATGCCCGAGTCCGCTTCCATGGCTTCGGCCACGTCGCGGGTCTGGTAGGCGATGGACTCCAGGGTCGCCCGGACGATGTGTGCTTTCCGGGTCCCGCGGGTCATCCCGACGATGGTCCCGCGTGCGCGGCCGTCCCAGTGGGGCGCGCCAAGCCCGGTGAACGCTGGGACCATGTAGACGCCGTCGGTCGACTCGACCGAACGGGCCAGTTCCGCCGTCTGTGCGGCGTTGTTGATCAGGTCCACGTCTTCGAGCCACTCGATAGCGGCGCCCGTAATGAAGATCGAGCCTTCCAGTGCGTACTGGACAGGCTCGCCCGACATCTGGAAGCCGATCGTCGTCAGGAGGCCGTGGTCGGAGGCAACTGCCTCCTCGCCGGTGTTCATCAGGTAGAACGAACCGGTGCCGTACGTGTTCTTCGCGTCACCCTCGTCGAAGCAGGTCTGGCCGAACAGGGCCGCCTGCTGGTCACCCAGCGCCCCAGCGACGGGAACTTCCTCCCCCAGGAAGCCGTCGGGATCGGTGTGACCGTAGTAGTCCTCGTCCGAGGACGGCCGCACTTCTGGCACCATCGATTCGGGGACGCCGAACTCCGCCAGGAGGTCGTCGTCCCATTCGAGGTCCCGGATGTTGTACAGCATCGTCCGGGAGGCGTTCGAGACATCGGTGATGTGGTTCCCGGTGAGGTTGTAGATGAGCCAGGTGTCGATGGTCCCCATGAGGAGTTCGCCGTCCTCCGCGCGGTCCCGGAGGTCCGCACCCCGTGAGGCCTGCATCTTCAGCGGCTCGGCGTTGTCGAGGATCCACTCGGTCTTGGTGGCCGAGAAGTACGCGTCACACTCCAGGCCGGTCTTCTCACGGATCTCCTCGACTTTCCCCGCTTCCTGGATCTCCTCGACGCGGTCGGTCGTCCGGCGGTCCTGCCAGACGAGCGCGTTGTGGACGGGCTTGCCGGTCTCTTTGTCCCACACGATCGTGGTCTCGCGCTGGTTCGTGATCCCCAGTGCCTCCAGTTGACTGGCGTCCAGTCCTGCTTCTTCGAGCCCGTCGGTGACGACCTGCTGGGTGTTCTCCCAGATCTCTATCGGGTCGTGTTCCACCCACCCGGGCTCCGGGTAGATCTGTTCGTGTTTCTCGTACGCGTTGGCGACGACCTGTCCGCTGTGGTCGAATACCATGAAGCGGGTGCCTGTCGTCCCCTGGTCGATCGAGCCGACGTATGTGTCTGCCATTGGTGTGTACTCCGTTGGCGGCATTGTTTATGAACCATGCCGCGCTGTTAGTAAACAATATAGTGAATCATTATAAAGATTACTCCCATTGGCCGTGCCTCAATAAAAAACGAAATGTCTCTTCGGACAGTTGCCAGTTGCATCCGGCAGACCCGGGGTAGCGGCGGTGCGTGGGACGCTCACCGGTGTGACCGACACCGGCATCGGCGCCGAGCCGCCACCCACGGAGACTCCCACCCCGGTCGCTGTGGCACATCTAGCGGCAGTCTACTCGCGCGTCCGCGACAAAAAACACGGTGTTCGCCGCCGATCGAGCGCGAAAACGCCGGTCGTTCGCTCCCAGCCTCGACACGACGCCCGCGGTTGGACGGCGCCGTCGACAGACACCGGAGTCTCCGTAGAGATCACGTCACGACGCTCTCAGCACGACCGTTCCGTATCGGTAATGGACAGTTTCTACCGCACTGGCGTTCACACGTGCGTTTACGACTGTTCACTTCCAGTCGTCTTTTCGGCCCCGAACGTGACGCTCAGACAGGACAAACCGTATACGTTCATGATTACTCATAAAATTTACCAGGGAAGCGCGTTCGACGGTAAAATAAAGTAGATGGGCTCCAAAGCCTCGGTAAGATAGATGGCTTCAGCACCACACATCGTCGTCATCGGCGGCGGTTCCACCGGAGCGGGCATCACCCGCGACCTCGCGATGCGCGGGTTGGATGTCACGCTCCTCGAACAGGGGAACCTCACACACGGGACGACCGGCCGGATGCACGGATTGCTCCACAGCGGCGGCCGGTACGCCGTCTCCGACCAGGCGAGCGCGACCGAATGTATCGAGGAGAACCGCGTCCTCCGTGATATCGCGTCACACTGCGTCGAGATGACCGGCGGCCTGTTCGTCAAGCGCCCCGAAGACACCGAGGAGTACTTCGAGAAGAAGCTCTCGGGGTGTGAGGAGTGTGGCATTCCGGCGGAGGTCGTCTCCCGCGAGGAGGCCCGCAAGATCGAGCCACACCTCGCGAAGGACATCGACAAGGCGATCTCGGTCCCGGACGGCGCGATCGACCCGTTCCGGCTGGTCGTCGCCAACGCGGCCAGCGCCCAGGAACATGGCGCGCGCATCGAGACACACTCGAAGGTGACGAACCTCGTCGTCGAGAACGACGAAGTCGTCGGCGTCGAGGTCGACCACAGCGCCGGCCCCGGCAAGCGCGTCCACGGCACCGAGGGCGGCACCGAGGAGATCCGCGCGGACTACATCGTCAACGCGACGGGCGCGTGGGCGGGCCGCATCGGCGACATGGCCGGCGTCGACATCGAGGTTCGCCCCTCGAAGGGCGTCATGACCATCATGAACTCCCGCCAGGTCGACACCGTCATCAACCGCTGTCGGCCCAAGGGCGACGCCGACATCATCGTCCCCCACGAGACCACCTGCATCCTGGGGACGACCGACGAGGAGGTCGAAGACCCCGAGGACTACCCCGAAGAGCAGTGGGAAGTGGACCTGATGATCGAGACGCTCTCGGAACTGGTCCCGATGCTCGCCGACGCCCGGACGATCCGGTCGTTCTGGGGCGTCCGGCCGCTGTACGAACCGCCGGACGTGGGCAGCGACGACCCGACCGACATCACCCGGGACTTCTTCCTGCTGGACCACGAGGAGCGGGACGATCTGGACGGGATGACCAGCATCGTCGGCGGGAAGTTCACCACCTACCGAATGATGGGCGAACAGATCTCCGACCACGTCTGCAACCAGTTCGGCATCGACGCGGACTGCCGGACCGCGGACGTACCGCTGCCGGGCAGCGACGACTTCACCGTCCTGCGGGACTACATGGACGAGTTCGGCCTGCGCTCGCCGATCGGCCGGCGCAGCGTCGAACGGCTGGGCTCGCGGGCCGACGAGGTGCTGAAGACCGACGGGCCGAACCCGACGGTGTGTGAGTGCGAGGGCGTCACCCGCGCGGAGATCCAGGACGCCATCTCCCAGTCCGGGTCGGACCTCAACGCCGTCCGCATCCGTACCCGTGCATCGATGGGCAACTGCCAGGGCGGCTTCTGTACCCACCGGATGGCGAGCGAACTCCACGGGGAATACGACGAGAGCGTCGCCCGCCAGGCCTGGGACGAACTGCTCCAGGAGCGCTGGAAGGGCCAGCGCCACGCGCTGTGGGGCCAACAGCTCTCCCAAGCGATGTTGAACTACGCCCTGCACGCGACGACACAGAACCGGGACAGGGACCCGGCCGACGGCGAGCCGGTCGACTTCGCCGCCTTCGACACGGGGGCCACACAGCCCGGTGGCGCGACCGGGACCGACGTGGCCGCCGACGGAGGGCGCACGGATGGCGATTGAGTCCGAGGTACTCGTCATCGGCGGCGGCCTCGCCGGCCTCTCCAGCGCGCTCGCGGCCGCCCGCGAGGGCGCCGACGTGCGACTCCTGTCGTACAAGCAGAGTACCCTCCGGAACGCCTCGGGGCTGGTCGACATCCTCGGGTATACCCACGACGGAGACGGGCCGTTGACCGACCCCTACGAGGCGATCCCGGAACTCCCGTCTAGCCACCCCTACCGGACGGTCGGCGTCGACGGCGTCCGCGAGGCCATGGCGATGTTCGACGACGTGACCGACTACCGAGGTGACCACACGGACACCAACGCCCTCCTCCCGACCCACGGCGGGACGGTCAAACCCACTGCCCGCTATCCCCGTGGCGCCGCCGCCGGCCTGGCCAGCGACGACCGCGACGTGTTGCTGGTCGGACTGGGGTCGATGGTCGACTTCGACGCGCCCCACGTCGCTGCCCACCTCGAAGCCGCCGGTGTCCCGTTCGAGGCCCGCGGCGTCAGCATCGAGTTCCCCGGCGACCTCCGGGCCGACGCGAAGGTAACCCGCTACGCCAAACTGTTGGACACGAACGGCGAAGTCGCGGTCGGCGGCCGGATGGTCGGCGCTCGGGACGCGCTCGCGGACGCGATCGAGCCACACCTCGACGGCGAGGCGCGGGTCGGTCTGCCGGCGATCCTCGGCGACGACCACCCGGACGCGGTGCGCGCCGCGCTCGGTGACGCGCTGAGCGTCGATGTCTTCGAGGTCCCGATGGGGCCACCGTCGCTTCCCGGTCTCCGCCTCGAAGACGCGCTCTTCGAGGCGGTAGACGAGGCCGGCGGGAACTTCGAGACGGGTAATCCCGTCGTCGACTACGCCGCCGAGGACGGCCACATCGAGGAAGTGTACATCGAGAAAAACGGTGCGAGGATCCCGGTCAGCGGCGACCAGTACGTCCTCGCGACGGGTGGGCTGGTCGGGAAAGGCGTCGAGTCAGACCGTGAGGGCGTCTACGAACCGATCTTCGACTGCCACGTCCCCCACGCCGAGGACCGCTACGACTGGTTCGATCTGGACGTGTTCGGGGACCACCCGTTCGCCCGCTTCGGCCTGCCGACAGACGAGCAGTTGCGCCCACTGACAGCGACCGACAGCGTCGAGTTCGACAACCTGCGCGCCGCCGGGGGTATCCTGGGCGGCTACGACTTCGCGGCCGAGAAGTCCGGCAGCGGGGTGTCGATCGCGACGGGCCACGCGGCTGGCACGAACGCCGCACAGGAGGCACGATGAGCGACGCCGAATCCCCAACAGAGTTCGACCCGACAGCACCGAACACGGGCGAGGACTTCGAACCGGTCGATGTCTTCCCCGACAGTGACGACTTCGACCTGCGCCCCGGCGCGGACTCGTGTTACAAGTGCTCGACCTGTGACACGAACTGCCCGGTCGCGGAGGTCGACGACGAGTTCCCCGGCCCGAAGTTCCAGGGGCCAGAGCAGTGGCGCCTGAAACAGAACGAGGACGACTACACGATCGACGACTCGATCACGGACTGCTCGAACTGCATGCGATGTGACAACGCCTGCCCGTCCGGCGTCCCCCTCTCACAGATGCACAACACCGCACGCGGGGAGTACGTCAGCGAGCAGATGGACAAGCTCTCCGTCGAGTACGTCCGCAATCGGATTCTGGCGAACTACCGTACCTCTGCGACAATCGCCAGCAAGGTCCCGCGGCTGGCGAACTTCGCGATGAACTTCGGGCCGGCCCGCTGGGTCATGGAGAAGACCCTCGGTGTCACCAGCGAGCGCGAGTTCCCCGCGTTCGCGAAGCAGACCTTCCGCGAGTGGTGGTCGAGTCGCGGCGGCGCGGCCGCCTCGAAAGAGAACGCCCAACAGGCCCGCGAACGCCGCGGGCAGGACCGCGACGCCGACAAGAAGGTCGCGTACTTCCACGGCTGTTACTCCAACTACAACACGCCCGAAGTCGGCAAGGCGATGGTCCGGGTGTTCGAGGAGTACGGCTACGAGGTCGTCGTCCCCGAACAGCGCTGTTCCGGGACGCCGATGTTCGCCAACGGCATGCTAGACGACGCCCGCCGGGGCGCCGAGGTCAACGTCTCCTCGATGGCCGATCTGATCGAACAGGGCTACGACGCCATCGCGTCCTGTACGTCCTGTTCGATGGCCCTGCGCCAGGAGTACCCCGAGCTGTTCGACATCGACGGCATCGACGAGGTGGCCGCGAACACCTTCGAGTCCGTCGAGTACCTGCGTATCCACGAGGACCTGAAAGGCGATCTCCGGGCGGCCGACGTGGAGGGCGATCTCGCACGGGAGTTCGCCTACCACGCGCCGTGTCACGCGCGCAACCAGGGGCTCGAACGTCAGTCCGTCGAACTGTTCCGCGATCTGGAGGGCGTCGGCATCGAAGACGTGGGCGAGTCCTGTTCTGGCATCTCCGGGACCTACGGCTGGAAGGCCGAGAAGTACGAGAAGTCGATGAAGATCGGCGACGAGATGTTCGACCACATGGACGACGCCAGCGGCGACACCGGGATGACGGAGTGTCCGACGTGTGCGATGCAGATGGAACACGGAACGGGCTACGACATCCGTCACCCGCTGGAACTGCTAGAGGCGGCCCTGGTCGAGTGAGCGAGCCGCCGGGTGAGCCCCCGGCTACTGGAAGCGTCGCCGCGCTTAGTCTTCGCCGCGGACGAACGTGACCGGACAGGGAGCGCTCAGCATGACTTCCTGAGCGGTCGACCCGAAGACGGCCTTGCCCGTCGGCGAGCGCTTCCGGCCACCGACGACGACGAGGTCCGCACTGACATCCTCGGCGAGATCGACGATCTGTTCGCCGTGGTTACCGACGGCGCCGCGGACGGATGTCTCGATGTCTGCCTCGTCGAGTCGCTTGAGCAGTTCCCTGACCGTGGTGTGGCGGTCGGCTACCTGGTCCGGGTCGGCCTCGCCGACGGACTCGAACTCGAGTCGGTCGACGACGTTCTCGTACTCGTCGTCCGTGAAGACGTGGGCGACGATGACCTCGGCACCGGCGGGACCGGCGATGTCCGTGACGGCGCTGGCAAGTTCTTCGATTCGGTCTTTGTCGTTCGGGCCGACGGCAAGCAGGATCGTCTCGAGTGCCATAGGGGCCATGCAGTCGGGGCGGGCGTAAATCCTTCGGTAGGTACCACAGGTGTAGTAACTCAGGCGATCGGGTTCGCCGCGGCGGATGGGCAGTGAGCCGGGTTATCCGGTGTTTTTCATGCCGGCGGCGATCCCCTGGACGGTCAGGCGCAGCGTCCGCTTTTCCTCCTCGGTGAGGTGGGACTGAGCCAGCAGTCGGACCTGCAGCAGGTTCAGCGGGTCGACGTACGGATTACGCCGTTCGAGGTTCTCTTCGAGCCACTCACGCGAGAGCAGTCCCTCGCGCTGGGTGATCTGCGTGACCAGATCGACGGTCTCCTCGTACTCCTCTCTGATCCGCGGGAAGATGCGCTCGCGGAGGTCGTCGTCTGCGAGGTCGGCGTACTCCTCGGCGATACCCATCTCGGTGCGAGCGAGCGCCAGGGAAGCGTTGTCGAGTTTCGTCTTGAAGAAGGGCCACTCTTGGTACATCTCCTGGAGCGTCTCGATGTCGCCGCCGTCGTCGAGGTAGGCGTTCAGCCCGGTGGCGATGGAGTACCAGCCGGGGATGATACAGCGGGCCTGCGTCCAGGAGAACACCCACGGAATCGCACGCAGGTCCTCGACGCTGCGGTCCTCGCTGCGCGAGGCCGGGCGCGAGCCCATGTTGAGGTTCTCGATGACCGTGATCGGGGTCGCCTGCTCGAAGTAGTCGACGAAGCCGTCGGTCTCAAGCAGCGACTGGTACTCGTCGCGGGCGGCGTCGGAGGCGGTCTCCATTGCCTCGACCCACGTTTCGGGGACTTCCTCGACCGGCTCTTCCATCGCGTTGTGGCGCGCCCGGATCTGGGCGTTGAGCATCTGTTCGAGGTTCCGCTCCGCGATGTCGTGGTTGGCGTACTTCTCGGCGATGGCCTCGCCCTGTTCGGTGAACTTGATCTGGCCGGTCACCGTCTCGTTTGGCAGCGCCAGCATGGCGTCGTTCATCGGGCCTCCACCGCGGGAAATCGACCCGCCGCGGCCGTGGAACAGGCGCATCTCCACGTCGAAGTCGTCGGTGATGTTGGCCAGGCGCCGCTGGTTGTTGTACAGCGACCAGTTCGCCGCGAGGTAGCCGTTCTCCTTGTTGGAGTCCGAATACCCGAGCAGGATCTCCTGAACGGTGTTGCGGGCCTCAAGCGCCTGCGAGTAGGCCTCGTTCTCGAACAGCGTCCCCATGATCCGCCGGGCGCCCGAGAGGGCGTACTCCGATTCCAGCAGCGGGACGATGTCGAGCCCACAGTAGCCGGGGAGGTCGACGATCCCGACCTGGTCGGCCAGGAAGAGGACTTCCAGCACGTGGCTGGGCTCCTCACACCAGCTGATCGCGTAGGTGTCGATGGCGTCGACGCCGAACTCGTTTTGCCAGTCGGCGGTCTTGCGGAACCGCCGGAGGACGCGGATCGAGTCCTCTGAGAGCCCGTCGGTGTCCTCCATGTCGACGACCGGGCCGTCCTGGAGGATCGCCTCGGTCAGGAACTCGACGCGCTCGTCCTCGGACATCGACTCGTAGTCGATGCCCTGGCGGTCGACCGCCTCCGCGATGGCGTCGGTGTGCATCTTGCGGTGGTCGCGGAGGTCCAGGCTCGCCAGAGTGAACCCGAACGTGTCGACCTTCCGGATGAGGGGGTCGACGTGGGACTCGGCGATGACCGCCGCGTCGTTGTCACGGAGGCTGGCGGCGATCGTGTGGAGGTCCTTCAGCAGGTCTTCCGGGCTGTCGTAGCCGCCCTGGCGCACGTCGTCGACGCGTAGCACCGACTCGCGCATCAGCTTGAGTTTCTGGCGGTAGGGCTCGTCCGGGTAGCGCTCCTCGGCCTCGGCGGCGACGCCGGGGAGGCGCTCCTTGTGTTCGGTCAGGCGCTCGTCGAAGCGGCTGTCGGTCGTGATGTTGGAGGCGTCCTGGCTCAGGACACCGGAGAGCGCCTTCAGCCGATCACGGTACAGCGGCAGCACCGTCTCGCGCTGGCGCTCCAGGGTCTCCTCGGTGACCTCGGGCGTGACGAAGGGGTTCCCGTCCCGATCGGAGCCGGCCCACGAGCGGAACTCGTAGAGCTTCGGGACATCGATCTCCTCGTCGTACTCCTCGTCGATCGCGTGTTCCAGTTCGTCGTACACCTCGTCGATGACATCGAAGAGGACGTTTTCGAGGTACCACTGGATGTTCAGCGCCTCGTCGGTGACCTCCGGGCGGCGGTCACGGACCTGGGGGGTCTGCCAGAGGCTCGTGACTTCCGAGCGAACGTCCCGTCGGACGACATCCTCCTCGCGGTCGGTCAGGCGGACCTCGTCGAGCGTTTCGAGGTCGTTCGCCACGCTTCGGAGCTTCGCCTTGACCGTCTTCCGGCGGGCCTCGGTCGGGTGTGCGGTGAACGTCGGTTCGATGAACACGTCGTCGAGGACCTGTTCGACCGTCTCGGAGCCGATGTCGGCGTCCGCGAGTTCTTCGACCGCAGCGCCGACGCTGTCTTCGAGCGTCCCGGCCTGGCTCGCCTCCCGGATCTCCCGGACGCGCTGGCGCTCTTCGGCGAGGTTGATCAGTTCGAAGTAGGTGGTAAACGCCCGAGCGACGACCCCCTCCATCTCGGGATCGAGGCGGTCAAGCGTCCGCCCGATCGACTCCCGCGTCTCCAGGTCGCCGCGCCGATAGTCGATCGACGACGTGCGGATATCTTCGACGATCTCGAACGCTTCGGTGGAGGATTGCGTCTCCAGTACGTCGCCCAGCAACTCGCCCAGTTCCCTGACATCCTGGGGGAGATCTCTGGCGTGCAAATTCATACCAGTCCCTCCAGAGTGGAGCCCTAAAACAGTATTGAAACGGGGTGGCACGAACCCACAACGTGCGTGGTCGTTCGTGATGGAAACCGGGTCGCTGGCGGCCTGAACGGACGATAATGTCGATCGATCTGACAGTGTGAGAACAGACGGCTCACCGGAACCACCGTGTTTTTCAAACCTACGTAGGAAGAATCATTTATGATTGTGGAGGTTCGCTGTTGGAGTAGCGGACACTGTGCATGATTGACATTGCCCTGGACATGGAACAGTACGACTGTCCGTTCATCGACACCACTGCCGACCACGAGGTGGCGTTCGCGGCGATGCAGTGGGAGTTCGACCAGAGCGTCCGCGAGTTAGAGACGCGGATGGTCGTCGAAGCCGACGGCAGGGATGCACTCGACAACGGGCTGGAGGCGTTACAGGCACACGGAAACATGAACGACCTCTCGCTGTTGCGCCGGCAGGGCGAGGTCGCACAGATCAGGACGGTCATCGAGGAGACGGCGGCGATGCGGACGATCCGTGGACACGACGGCTACATCACCGGGCCGTTCCACATCGAGGCCGGCAGCGAGGTGTGGCACGTGGGCTTCGACACGAGCCACGACGCCGACCGGACCCTCTCGGACCTGGACCGTGACAACGAGTTCGACGTGGTCGAACGGGAGAACACCGGCCTCCCGGAGCTACAGGACGTGGTCCAGAACGCCGGCGCGGCGATGACGCTCGTCAACGGCTGTCGGGACCTCTCGGAGACCGAACGCGAGACGCTGGAGACGGCCGTCTCGGAGGGGTACTTCGAGAGCCCGCGGGGCGCGACCCTGGGGAACCTCGCCGACGAGTTCGGCGTCTCGAAACCGGCCGTCTCGAAGAACCTCCGGCGGGGCGAGCGCAAGATGATCGAACGCGTCGTCGAGGCGCTGGACGACATCGACGAGTAACGACACCTTCTCGCGGGCGGCGTTAACATGTAAACGCCCGCTACTATGCGTATCGTACACGATAGATTACTCCGTATGAGAGATTATGCCACACGACGCCGTGTCCTGGGCGCACTCGGTGCCGGACTGACCGGGCTCGCTGGCTGTGTCAGCGAAGACCGTGGAAGCGGTGACGGCGGTGACGGGAGCAGCGGGAGCGACGGGAGCGACGGAGGATCAGACATGAACGGCGACGGCGACTCATCGAGTGACGGCGGGAGCACGGGCGACGGATCGAGCGGAACGACGAGCGTCTCGATCGGGATGTTACAGCCGCTGTCCGGGGACCTGGCCTACTACGGCCAGCAGTCGCTGTGGGGCTTCCTCTCGGGGCTTGCCTACAAGGCCGGCGACTCCCCGCCGGCCGAACCCAGCACCGGCGAATTGACGATGACCGTCGGGGATGTTGAGTATACGGTCTACATCCGCGACACGCAGTTCTCGGCCGACACCGCACAGACGGCCGCGACGAACCTCGTCGAGAACCAGGGCGTCGACATCCTCGCTGGGTGTGCGTCCTCCGCGTCGGCGAGTCGCGTCGTCACGACCGTCGTCAACCAGGCCAGCGTCCCGATGATGGTCGGCCCGGCCGCCTCCGCGGGGATCACCTCCAACAGCGAGACCTGCGGTGACCTGGTGTACCGGGCCAGCGAGAACACGGCGATGGACGCCCGTTCGGGCGGGAAGTACGTCGCCAACGAGACCGACGTATCGAGTGTCTACCTGTTCGGGGCCGACTACAGTTTCGGCCGCGCGGTCGTCAACAACTACAAGGCCGTCCTCCAGAACGAGGGCGTCGAGATCGTCGGCGAGCGGTTCGTCGAACAGGGGTACGCCGAGTGGGAAGGGCTCCTCGACAACGCCGAGGAAGCCGGCGCAGAGGGCGTCGTCGGCGGGTTCACCGTTGCGACGCTGCCCAGCATGTTCAACGCCTTCCTCTCGGGGGAGTACTCCTATCGGGTGTTCGGCGGCTACGCGACGCGGATCACCAACAGCGTCGTCGGCGGGACGATGCAGAACGTCCTGGGGGAGCCACTGACCCAGGAGAAGATCCGCAACTCGAACCTGGGGCCGTTTACGACCCGGTACCACTGGAACCAGTACGACAACGACATCAACAACACCTTCGTCGAGACCTACACCGACACGTACGGCGTCGTGCCGGACCTGTTCACTTCGGGGACGTTCACCGGAGCCTCGGCGATCCACCAGGCCGTCCAGGAGGGCGGTTCGACCGAGGGTCCCGACATCGCGAGCGCGTTGAAGGGGATGACCGTCACCGACACGCCGAAAGGCGAGGGCGGCTACACCTTCCAGGAGTACAACAACCAGGCCCGCTCGGCGATGACCGTCGCCGACCCCATCCCGACGACCGACGAGTGGTCGGAGAACTGGGGTGCGGCCATCATGCCGGGCGAGCCGCTGTCACGGATCGGCGCTGACGAGACGACGATCCCGGCAGACAGCGACCAGATGGACTGCTCGCTGTAACATGCTCAGGACGCGGGGTCTCACGAAGGAGTTCGGCGGGCTGACCGCCGTCGACGACGTATCGTTCGAACTCGGCGACGAACTGTGCTCGCTCATCGGGCCCAACGGTGCCGGCAAGACGACGTTCTTCAACCTCCTCACGGGGGTGTTGGCCCCGACGGAGGGGACCGTCGAACTCCGGCGGAGCGGCCAGTGGGACGATATCACCGACGCGGCACCACACGAGACGGCCCAGCGAGGCATCCACCGCTCGTACCAGGTCACGTCGGTGTTCCCCAACAGCACCGTCCTGGAGAACGTCCGCGTGGCCGAACAGGCCCGCGGGAGCGACTCGACGCGGTTCTGGCGCAACGTCGACCACTTCGAAGAGCACACCGAGCGCGCACACGAAATCCTCGAACGAGTGGGCCTAGACGACCGCGCCCACGACCCGCCCAGCACGCTCAGCCACGGCGCCAAGCGGAAACTGGAGGTCGGGATGGCACTCGCCGGCGATCCGTCGGTGCTGTTGCTCGACGAACCCAACGCCGGCGTCTCCTCCGAGAGCGTCGACGAGGTCCGTGCCCTCATCGAGGACGTAGCCGAGGACCACGCCGTGTTGCTTGTCGAACACAACATGGACATCGTGATGGATGTCTCCGAGCGGGTCGTCGTCCTCCACCAGGGCGCGGTCATCGCGGACGGTCCGCCGGCGGAGGTCCGTGCGAACCCCGATGTCCAGTCGGCGTATCTCGGTGGCTACGAACCCGGGAGTCTCGACGACGCCGACGAGCCTGCCGACGAGGGTGGTGTCGTGTGAGCCTGCTCGAACTCTCCGACGTGAACACCTACTACGGCGACAGCCACATCCTCCAGGGGGTCGATCTAGCCGTCGAGGAGGGGGAAGTCGTCGCACTGGTCGGGCGAAACGGCGTCGGGAAGACGACGACGCTGCGCTCGATCCTCCAGTTGAACCCGCCACGCGAGGGCGAGATCACGTTCCGGGGCGACTCACTGGTCGGCCTGGAGACCCACGAGGTCGCCGACCGCGGCGTCGGCTGGATCCCCGAGGAGCGGCGGATCTTCGGGCAGTTGACCGTCGAGGAGAACCTCCGAGCGGCGATTCCCGACACGGATTCGATCGCCGAAGGACTGGCCCTGGCTTTCGACGCCTTCCCGATCCTCGAAGAGCGCCGCCGACAGGAAGCGGGGACGCTCTCCGGGGGCCAACAGCAGATGCTCGCCATCGCCCGCGGACTCGTCGGCGAGAACGACCTCCTGCTTGTCGACGAGCCAAGCGAGGGACTGGCGCCACAGATCGTCGCCGACGTGGCGGAGGCACTCTCCGAAGCGAGTGCCGAAGCGACGATCCTCCTCGTCGAGCAGAACCTCCCGCTGGCGCTCGATCTCTCCGATCGGTTCTACATCGTGGACCACGGCGTCGTCGTCGACGACGGCGACTCCGACGCGGTCTCAGCCGACGACGAGCGGTTCAGGAGGTATCTCTCGGCATGATCGTCGAGACACTGGCGGACTTCCTGACGGTCCCGGAACTGGGAACCGTCGTCGTCAACGGACTCGCCAAGTCCGCGCTGTACGTGATGATCGCCAGCGGACTGACGCTGATCTTCGGGCTGATGGGCGTGTTGAACTTCGCACACGGCTCGCTGACGATGGTCGGCGCGTACCTGGCCGGGTTGGTGATGGTCACCGTCGTCGGGCAGGCGACCGGGTCGGTGACGCGGCTGGCGGTGTTTTTCGTCGCGATCCTGCTGGTCTTCGGTGGGCTCAGCGTCCTCGGCGGGGCCATCGAGACGACGCTCATCCGGCCGCTGTACGACCGCCCGCCGATCTACCAGATCCTGCTCACCTTCGGCCTGACGCTGGTGATCGACGAGATCGTCCGGATCGTCCTGGGCGTGTTCGGGATGCAGCCCATCTCGGACTGGCAGGCAGCCCTGGCGACGAAACCGCAGTTCCTCCGCGAGCCCGCGGCCGTCGCCGGGATCAGCGTCCGCTGGATGGCCGTCTTCCAGATCCTGCTGGGAATCGTCACCGTCGTGGGCATCTGGGCGTTCCTGACGAAGACCCGATACGGCCTGTACATCCGTGCCGGTAGCGAGGACTCGGAGATGGCCGCGGCGCTCGGCATCGACGTTCGCCAGGTGTTCACCGTCGTCTTCGCGCTGGGCATCGGACTGGCGGGCGCGGCCGGTACCCTGCTGATGTGGGACGCCACCTGGGGCGCGAGCGTCCCGCTGGCAGCGGAGACGCTCCTCCCTGCGTTCATCGTCGTCATCGTCGGCGGCCTGGGGACCTTCCGGGGAACCGTCGTCGCCGCCGTCGTCGTCGGGATGACCGACGCGGTGATGACCTGGTGGTTCCAGAACTACATCCAGTTCACCGGGCTGCCGGAACTGGTGCTGTTCCTGGTGCTCGTGGTGACGCTGATCGTCAGGCCACAGGGACTGTTCGGCGTCGAGGAGGTGGGGGGCCATTAGCACCGAAACCCAGGCCGGGACGACCACCGAGGTCTCCTGGCCAGTGGCCTACCTCCGCTCGCACGCCGCCCACGTGGCGATCATCCTGCTGCTCGCGGTGTACCCGTCGATCTACCACACGCTGTTGAACTCGCCGGTCCAGTACGAGGCCGAGATGCTGTTACCGACCGTCGAGACGATGGTCGGCGTGCTGTACTTCGGCCTGTTCGCGATGTCCTTCGACTTCATCAGCGGCTACACCGGCTACCTCTCCTTTGGCCACGCGGCCTTCTACGGGACCGGTGCCTACACGGTCATCCTCGTCGCCAACGGGAAGTTCCCGCTCCTGGGCCCGGAGACCCCGTTCATGATCTCGCTGCTGGTCGCGGGGCTGTTGGCCGTGGTCGTCGCGCTGCTGGTTGGGCTGGTCTCGTTCCGGCTCTCCGGGGTCTACTTCGCGATGATCACGCTCGGGTTCGCCCAGGTGCTGTACGTGTTCATCCGGGGCTGGGACTACGTGGCACGCAACCCCCGTGACGGTCCCGCCGTGGGGCCGAGCCACGCCAGCGGCTTCGACATCGGCGTCCCCTGGGTCGACCAACTCAACCTCGCGATCGGTGTTCTCACCGGCGACGAGGTGTCCCTGCTGGGGACGACCCTGTCGGGGACGACCGTCTCGTTCTACATGGTCGGACTCGTCGTCCTGGTCTGTTACTTCGCGATGCAGCGGATCATCCACTCGCCCTTCGGCCGGGTGATGATCGCCATTCGCGAGAACGAGGAGCGGGCGGTCGCGATCGGCTACAACACCTACGTCTACAAGCTGGCCGCCTTCTGTATGAGCGGGTTCTTCGCGGGCGTCGCCGGCGCGCTGTTCGCCGGCTTCAGGCGCTCGGCAAGCCCCGAGAACTCGTTTTACTTCCTGGTCTCCGGTGACGCCCTCCTGGCGAGTATCATCGGCGGGTTCGGGACGCTGGCCGGCCCGCTGTACGGCCGGCTGTTCGACGAGACGGTCCGCGAGTTCCTCTCGAAGTCCGGCCAGGGCGGTGGCCTGCTCCCCTATCTCCGCCTGCTGCTCGGCGAGGGGACCCTCTCGACGCCGGTCGTCGGCGGGATGACCGTCGGCGGCCTCATCGACACCCTGTTGAACGGCCACGCCAGTCTCTACGTCGGTATCGTGTTCGTGTTGTTCGTCCTCTACGTCCCCGACGGCCTGCTGGGGACGATCCGAAACCGAATCGGCGGCACCGTCGCCGACGCTCTCCCGGCGAAGGTCTGGGACGACGAATGACCGTCCACGTCACCGGCCTGGGGACCTACCTCCCCGATGGGACGATGACCGCCGCGGACGTGGCCGACCGGAGCGGGATTCCCGAGGACGTGATCCGCGAGAAGATGGGGCTGTGCGGGAAACACGTCTGCCGGCCCGAGGAGGACCACCCCTCTGAGATGTGTGTCGCCGCGGCCCGCGAGGCGCTCGCCGACGCCGATGTCGCCGCCGACACGCTCGATATGGTCCGGTACCACGGCAGCGAGTACAAAGACCACGTGGTCTGGAACGCCGCGGCCGCCGTGGCCGAGGAGATCGGCGCGACCGGCGCCGGCGCGACCGAGAGCTACGCGCTCTGTGCCGGCTTTCCCGTCGCGCTCCGGGAGGCGAAGGCCCTGCTCGCGGCCGAGCCAGCGACCGAGCGGATTCTGCTCGTCGCCGCCAGCCGCGAGGAGGACCTCGTCGACTACACGGACGACGATACGTCGTTCATGTTCAACTTCGGCAGCGGTGCGACGGCCGCGGTCGTCGAGACCGACGCCGAAGACCGAGCGCTGGCCCGCGTCCGCGAGAGCGCGAGCGTGACCGACGGCAGTTTCGCCCGGGACGTGATCGTCCCCGCCGGCGGGACCGCGCGGCCGGCGAGCCACGACACGGTCGAGACCGGCGCACACTCCCTTCGGGTGCCCGACCATGAGTCGATGAAAGAACGGCTCGCCGAGGAGAGTCTGCCGAACTTCACGTCGGTCGCCACGGACGCCCTCGAACGGTCGGGCTACGGAGTCGAGGAGATCGACTTCGCCGCGATCACCCACATGAAACGGTCCTTCCACGAGTACCTCTGTTCGGAGTTCGGGCTGACAGCGGACCAGCACCGGTATCTGGACGACTACGGCCACGTCCAGAGCTGTGATCAGGTGCTCGCGCTCGACGACTGCCGTGACCGCCTCGGCGACGGCGATATCGTCCTCTGTCTGGCGGCCGGCACCGGCTACACCTGGGCCGCGAGCGTCCTAGAGTGGACCGCGTAACCCCGCGATGTTCACATGGTAACGTCCCCCTTGAAGGAGAACGCGGGAGAACGATTGTCTATGCCATATGCGAGCAACGACGGCGTCCGCCTGGCCTACGAGCGCGAGGGGCCACCGGACGCCGAGACCGTCGTGTTCGTCGAGGGACTGGGCTACGGCCGGTGGATGTGGCGGTTCCAACACCGGGCCGTCAGCCGCGACTACGAGAGCATCCGGTGGGACAACCGCGGCACCGGCGCCTCCGACGAACCCGAGGGACCCTACACTGTCCCGGAGATGGCGAGCGACCTCGAAGCGGTTCTGGACGACGCCGGAGTCGAGTCGGCCCACGTCGTCGGCGCGAGCATGGGCGGGATGATCGCCCAGCAGTACGCCCTGGAGTACGACCGAGCGCAGTCGCTGACGCTCATGTGTACTTCGCCGGGTGGTCCCCAGGAGGTCCCCATCCCCGACAAGACGCTCGACCGGATGTTCAACGTCCCGGAGGACGCCGACGAGCGCGAGGCCATCCGGTACAAGATGCGGCCGGCACTGACAGAGGGGTTCTGGAACGACAACCAGGAGCTGATCGACCGCATCGTCGAGTGGCGCCTGGACAGCGACGCCAGCGAACAGGCCCGGGGCTGGCAGGCCGCGGGCGTCGACGCCTTCGACGTTCACGACCGGCTCGACGAGATCACCCAGCCGACGCTGCTGTTGCACGGCACCGCCGACCGCGTGGTCCCCTACGAGAACGGCGAACTGCTGGCTGCGGGGCTCCCCGATGTCGAGTTCGTCACCCTGGAGGGCGCCCCACACCTCCTCTTTATCGAACGTCACGAGCGGGTCACCGACCGCCTGCTGGAGTTCCTCGACGATGGTTGATCGGTCGGCGCCCCAGGAGTGGGTCGGCGCCTGGAGCGAGAAGCGGGCCGCGCTCACCCCCGAGCGCGAGGGGCTAGTCGACGCGACGACGGGCGAGCGGTTCACCTACGCCGACCTCGACCGGCGGGCGAACCGGGCGGTCCGCCTCCTCCGTGACCGCGGCGTCGACGCGGACGACAGCGTCGCCGTCGTCTCGCGCAACCGTCCCGCCGTCGTCGATCTGTTCTTCGCGACCGCGAAGGCCGGCGCCACTCTGGCACCGCTGTCTCACCGTCTCGCGCCGCCGGAACTGGGCGAGCTACTGGCCCGCGTCGATCCGGGGCTCCTCGTGGTCGAAGCCCCGTTCGCCGCGGACGTGGCCGACGCGCTCTCGGCGAGCGGCGTCGACCCGTCGGTCGTCGTACTGGGTGCCGACAGCGGGGACGTGACGAGCGAGTTCCCCGAGGCACCGGGCTACGACGCGGCGCTTCCGGCCGACGGATCGGTAGTCGAGACGCCGGCGGTCGCCCCCGACGACCCACACCTGCTGTTGCACACCGGCGGCTCGACGGGGACGCCCAAGGAGACGGTTCTCACACACGAAGGCATCGTCTGGAACTCGGTGAACACGATCACCGCCTGGGGCCTGCGCGACGACGACGTGACGCCGATGGTGTTCCCGATGTTCCACACCGGCGGCTGGAACGTCCTCACGGTGCCGCTGTGGCACATGGGCGGCACTGTCGTCATCGCCCGGGAGTTCGATCCCGGGCAGGTCCTCTCGGTGATCGACGAGGAGGGCGGAACCGTCCTCGTGGCCGTCCCCGCCGTGTTGCGGATGATGACCGACCACGACGACTGGGACTCGGCCGACCTCTCGCAACTGCGCTTCGCCAAGTCCGGCGGCGGCCCGTGCCGACAGTCGGTCATGCAGACCTGGTGGGACCGGGGGATCGATCTCTCGCAGGGGTACGGCCTCACCGAGTGTGGCCCCAACAACTTCGCGATGCCCGACGGCTGGCCCCGCGAGAAGGCCGATGCCGTCGGCAAGCCGGCGCTCCACGTCGACGCCCGGATCGTCGACGACGACGGCGACCCGGTCGAGCGCGGCGAGATCGGCGAACTGGTTCTGCGGTCGCCCCACGCCGCCGACGGCTACCTCGACAACCCCGAGGAGACCGCCGCGACCTTCGGCGCGTTCGTCGCGACGGGTGACCTCGCCCGGGAGGACGCCGACGGCTACTTCCACATCGAGGGTCGCAAGAAGGAGATGTACGTCAGCGGCGGCGAGAACGTCTACCCCGCCGAAGTCGAGGACGCCGTCGCCGACCATCCCGGCGTCGACGAAGTGGTCGTGATCCCGGTCCCAGACGACCAGTGGGGCCAGGTCGGGAAGGCCGTCGTCCAGGGCGACGAGTCGCTGACGCTCGCGGACCTCCGGGAGTTTCTGGACGACCGCCTGGCCGGCTTCAAACACCCGCGACACCTCGCGTTTATCGAGGAGATGCCCACGAGCGGCCCGTCGAAGATCGACCGCCAGGCCGTCGAGGCCGAGTTCGGCGCGGAGTAGCGAGGGGCGGGCTTTTGTGTCCGCCTGTCGAACGGTCCCGGTATGCACTTCGAGCGGTCGAGCGGGATCTTCCTGCATCTCACGTCGCTGCCGAGTCCGGACGGAGTCGGGACGCTCGGCGAACCGGCCGAACAGTTCGTGGACTACCTGGACAGCGCCGGCCAGAGGCTGTGGCAGATCTGTCCGCTCGGGCCGACCGACGGCGCGTTCGGTAACTCGCCGTACCAGACCCACTCGTCGTTCGCCGGGAACCCGCTGTTGGTGAGTCTGACGGAACTCGTCGCAGACGGCTGGCTGACCGACGACGACCTCGCGGACCGACCGGACTTCGACGACCACTGGGTCGAGTACGACCGCGTCGGCGAGTACAAACGCGGGATGCTCCGGACGGCCTTCGAGCGGTTCCAGGAGACAGCCGGCGAGAGCGAACAGCGAGCCCTGGACGAGTTCGCCGCCGACAACGACGGGTGGCTGGCCGACTACGCGCTCTTTCGGGCGCTGAAGACCCACTTCGACGGGGACGGCTGGACCCAGTGGCCCGCCGAGATCAAACAGCGCGACCCCGAGGCGCTCGCCCGGTATCGTGAGGAACTGGCCGAGGAGGTGCGCTTCCGTGAGTTCGTCCAGTGGTGTTTCGACCGGCAGTGGGACCGACTCCACGAGTACGCGAACGATCACGGCGTCCAGATCATCGGCGACATGCCGATCTACATGGGGATGGACAGCGCCGACGTGTGGGCGAACCCGGAACTGTTCGACCTGGACGAACACAACGAACCCGCGGCCGTCGCCGGGATGCCGACCAACCCGGACGGCGACGGCACCGGCCAGCGCTGGGGCAACCCCCTCTACGACTGGGCGGCGATGGCCGAGGACGACTACGCCTGGTGGGTCGACCGGTTCGAGGCGCTGCTCTCTCGGGTCGACATCACCCGGGTCGACCACTTCAAGGGGTTCGAGAGCTACTGGGCCGTGCCGGCGGACGCGCCGACCGCCGCGGACGGCGAGTGGCGCGACGGGCCGGGCCGGGAACTGTTCGAGACCGTCGAGGCCGAACTGGGCGAGTTACCGATCATCGTCGAGAACCTCGGCGGGATCACCCCGGAGCTGCGCGAACTGCGCGAGTCGCTGGGCGCGCCCGGCATGAACGTGGCGCTGTACGCCGACTGGTGTACGGAGGACCACATGTACATGCCCCACGTCTACCCGCAGGACTCGGTCGCGTACACCTCCACGCACGACACCAACACCGTGATGGGCTGGTACCGCGACGAGGCCGGCGACCGCCAGCGGGACTGTCTGCACTTCTACGTGGACTCGGACGGCCACGACATCAACTGGGACATCACAGAGGCCGTCTGGGCCGCCGACTCGATCTTCGCGATCACACAGATGCAGGACTTGCTCGGCCTGGGCGGCGAGACGCGGTTCAACACGCCCGGGACGGCCGAGGGCAACTGGACGTGGCGGATCACCGAGGGCGGATTCGATCGGGGAGTCGCCCAGCGGCTCCGGGACGTGACCGAGCGCCACGCGCGGGACTGACGCCGGCGCCGGCGTCAGTCGTCGCTGGCCTCGAAGCGGTCGTGGTACGACCGGGCCTGCTCGACGGTCATCGTCTCCCACTCGTCGTCGACGCGGACCTGCACTTTGCCTTCGGGTACGTCAGCGTCGACCTGTTCCGTGTGCGTCGCGACCAGATGCTCCGCGTACTGTCGCCGGGCGCCAGCCGCCGAGGCGGCGATCGCCTGCCACCGGCAGCCGTCGTGTGAACACCGCATTGGTTGGCTACCGAAGGGGGAAGGGGCGGATAACCGTTGCTCTAGCTGTCATCGAGAGATACGGAGACGGGCGACCGAAAGCGGCGCCTACCGTTCAGTCCAGCGACCGGACGAACAGCGCCGCCTGGCTGTCGGCAAGCGACACCGCGTCGCTCGCGTCCTCGACATCGAGTTCGGGGGACGCGAGCGCGACTTCCCAGCCTTCGTCGTCGACATCGACCAGGTCCGTCGGCGTCACCGTCTCGGCGACGCCCTCCATCGTCCCGACGAAGAGCAGTTCCTCGCTGTCGTCGGACGCACGACGATGCCCGTAGTACAGCACGGTCCCGTCGGTGGGGTAGACGTACTCCAGCGTGTCCGCACCCGTGAATTCCGTCGTCACCCACTCGTGGTCGTGACGGAACTCCCGGACCCGCAGGTCGAAGGCGGTGCGCTCCTCGTCCTGCTGATCGTGCCAGTGGGAGAGATTGAAAAACTCACCCAGGTCACGCATCCACTCCCGACCGAGCTGTTCGAGTTCGGCGACGCTGAACTCGTCGCCGATCGGCGTCCCGGCGGTGTTGAGCAGCGTCGTGATCTCCTCCTTGTCGTAGTCGGTCATGCTGACCGCGTCGGCCAGCAGTCCGAGGAACTCGCTCAGTTCGTCGCGGTCCTCGAAGCCCCACTCCTTGAGCCGCCCGAAGTGGGCGTCGTTCTCGAAGTCCTGCGGGCGGATCTGCCACTCGGGGAAGTTCTCCTCCTCCGAGAGGACCTTGAGGTTCCAGACGGCGTCGGTGTCCCGGACGAACCCCCACGGCGCGCGCATGTTGGCGTGGGTGAAGTCCATCGGACAGCCCGGCATGAACGCGTGGAACAGGATCGTCGAGGCCGGGTTGTTGTACGCCTTCCGGAGCTGGTCGTTTCTCGTCTCGCCCAGGTAACGGTTGATCTGGGGCTGGCTGAAGGGCGGGTCCGGTTCGAGTTGGGTCCCGCGGCGTATCGTGTCGTGGTTGGCGACTCCGGAGATCCAGTTCTCGCCCATGTCCCGGACTTCTTTCACACGCCACCACTTCGTCGCCCAGAACGTCTGGAGCGCCGGCGTGTTGTGCGCGAAGGTGACCGGCCCCCACTGATAGGAGTGGGGGTGTTCCTCGATCAGCGTGCGGTAGGTCGAGGCCAGTTCCCAGTCCGAGCGAGGCCAGGGACGGCCGTCCTCGTAGATCATCCAGGGCCGGTACTCGACGCCGGCGACCTCCTGGGTGACCCGGTCCATCTCGGCGAGGTACTCGTCGTCGTGCCACTCCTCCTCCGCTTCGGGATCCCAGTTCGTGAAGTCCTGAGCGCCGTCGACACGGATGCCGTCGGCGCCGAAATCCATCTTCCGGCGCTGGAGTTCCAGCAGACCGGCCCGAACGACGGGTTGGGTGTAGTCCAGTTCCTGCCCGTACATCCCGGGGCCGGCGAACCACTCCTCGTTGAGCAGGGGGAGCGCGCCGTTGTCGGCGTGGCCCAGCGCGATGTCGAAGACCACCTTCACCGGGTCAGGAAGGGTGTGCAGCGTCGCGATGAGGTCGACGAGTTCGTCGGGGCGGCGCGTCTCCAGGATGGCGGGGTTGACCGTCCCGAACCCGGAGATGATGATGTCGTATCCCCAGTTGACCATGTCCGGCCGGCGGAGTGTCGCCCGCAGGCGGTCGCCGGAGGACACTTCGGGCAACCAGTAGCCCAGTTCGTCCTCGTTCTGGGTGATCGGGGCGACCGGCATCAACTGGACGGCGTCGTAGCCGACGAAGTTCCGCTCCGGCGGCGTCAGGTCCTCCTCGGCCGCCTGCTTCTCGCCGATGGTCTCGAACTGGCGCTTCAGGCCGGCCAGTGTCCCGGACTCGGTGGCCGTTCCGGGATGGATCTCCAGCATGCTCGTCGCGGGCTCGAAGCGCGGCAGCCCCTTGTCCTCGTGGGCGTGGGGGGCGACGCCGTCGTCCTCTAGCCGCTGGAAGTACTCGCGGTCCGCGCGCTCCTCGTCCAGCCGGGCCATGTCGTACAGCTCAGCCGGGCCGTAGGCGCCAAACGGGAGCGAGTCGGCGAACGGGTCGGTGACCGTCTCGCGCTCGCCGTCGACCTCGTAGCTGAGTCGGTAGAGCGTCCCGAGTTGTTCGCGCGTCCCGGGCCGTGGACCGTCGACGGCGGCCCACGTAAACTCACCTTCCCGGTGGGTCTCGACGAACTGCCGGTCGAAGGTGACCTCCTGTTCGTCGGCGGTCAGGTCAACGTCGTCCTCGGCGGTCAGGAGCTCCAGTCGAACGTCCTCGGCAGGGACCTCGTCGAGCTGAGGCGTCCAGAAGCCAAACTCCGCGTGGCCGTCACGCCAGTGGGCGCCAAGCCGCGTCGTCAGTTCCTTCGCGGCCTCGAACCGGTCGTCGTGGGCGTCCAACACCTCGCGCTGGAACGCGATCAGGCCCTCGGTGGCGTCGGCGTCGGTGGTGTACTCCGGCATGGTCGTGGTTACTCCCCAGCGGGTAGGACGACGACGTTGTCGACGGTCGCGTCGCCGCCGGCTGCCGCCACGCTGTCACCGGACACCGCGTCGGTCGCGTCGACGGACTCGGCGGGGAACGAGACGGTGGCCTCGCCCTCGCCGAAGTGCAGCGCGACGACGTAGCGCTCGTCGGCCTCGCGGGCGTAGGCGACGACCTCGTCGCTGTCGGCCTGGTACTCGATCTCCTCGTAGTCGCCCTCGTACTGCAGGGCGGGGATCGAGTTGCGCGTGCCGGTCAGCGTCTTGTAGTACTCGCGGAGGTCATCCTGGGCGTGCTCCCAGTAGATCTTCCCGCGGCGGTTGCGCTCGCCGATCTCCTGGCCGGCGTAGATCATCGGGACGCCGGGCAGCGTGAACTGCGCGGCGGCGGCGGCCTCGGTGGCGGCCCGGCCACACTCCTCGACGTAGCGTGTCTCGTCGTGGTTCTCGATGTACAGCATGAAGCCGGCGTGGTCGGGGAACCCGGTGACCGCGCGCTGTCGGTAGGCCTCGGTCAGTTCGTCGGCAGCGGCGTCCCCGCGGCCGATCTGGCGCAGCGTGAAATACAGCGTCGTGTCGAAGTGGATGTCGAACGCCAGGTCGTGGAAGTCCGCGATGTACGGGATCGTCTCGTCGAGCAACAGGAAGTCGTCGTCCTTGCTGCGGAGACGCTCGCGGATCTCCTGCCAGAACGGGTCCGGGACGGCCCACGCCATGTCACAGCGGAAGCCGTCGACGTACTCGGCCCACTTGTCGACGGCGTCTAACAGGTGTCGCCGGACCTCCAGGTTCTCGTAGTTGAAGTTCGCGATGTACTCCCACTCGAAGTAGGTGCCGGGAGAGCCGTCGTCCTGCCACTCGTAGTAGTCGCGGTACTCCGGATCGCCGGCCTGGGCGCGCTGGAAGAACTCGTGGTCACGCGCCGAGTGGTTCAACACGAGATCGAACAGGACGTGCATGTCCCGGTCGTGGGCCGCCTCGACCAGGTCCTGGAACTCCGCCTCGGTGCCGAGGTCGTCGGCGACCGAGAAGAAGTCGGTGATGTTGTAGCCGTGGTCGTACCCGTCGTGCTGGAGGATCGGGGTGAGCCACAGCGTGTTGACCCCCAGATCCTGGATCTCGCCCAGGCTCTCCTGGATGACCTCGAAGACAGACTGGTCCTCGTCGGCGTCCTTGTAGCCGCGGACGTACACCTCGTAGAGGGTCATCCCCGTGCTCCACTCGGGGGGTTCGTTGAGGTTCTCGACGGCGCCGTCGGGGTGGACGCGGACGGTGTCGGGGACGCTGTACTGGTCGCCGATAGCGACGGCCCGGACCCGGACCGGTTCGTCGATCGAGGCGAGCGAGAACGTCGCCGCCCGGTGGCTCGTCTCGAAGTCCTCGGGGGTCGGGTCACGGTCGTCGACGACGAACTCCACGTCGAGCGTCTCGTCTTCCTCGTCGCTGCCGGGCGAGGTCTTGACCGTCGCACGCACGGTCACGATGCCGTCCTCGGTCTCGCCGCTCAGTTTGAGGCGGGGGCGGCCCCGCTGGTCCTCGCGGCTGGCGAGGTCGCCCGAGCGGGCGCTCCCGCTCTGACCGCCGGAGAAGCCGCTCATGCCGCTTTCACCGGAGCGGCCGGAGACGCCCGACTGGCCGGAGTAGCCGCTCGCGCCCGTCCCGCTGCCCGCGACTGCGGTCTCGGACGGGAACACCCGAAGCGTGAGGTGGTGGGTCGTCTCGGGCGTCGTCAACGAGGCGGTGTACTCGCCTGGTTCGTCCGGCGTGAAGTGGACGACCGCCTGGTCGTCGGGGAGGTCGGCGGCACTGTCCTCGGGTCGATCCGAGAGCACCCACCGGTAGGTCGCGGCAGGGTCGGGGTCACGCGGTGCGAGCTCTGTCGTCTCACCGACGGCGAGAAACCTCGGTGGTCCTGGATGTTGCATCTGTACGTGTACCCTGTCGGGACTGCCTAAAAGAGCTTTCTCAATCGGGTACTACGGGTGGTAATAAGACTCGCCTCCATCACAGGTGTTATGAATGATCTCCGCTCTCTCTCAACCATGCGCCTGCGAACAGCGCTCAACGACTACAAACGTCGCCTCGACGAGCCGTTCCCTGGCGAGGCCCCCACGACGACGGGGACCTTCTCGGGATTCGGCGACAGACTCGTCTACGTCGAGCGTGACGGATCGTTCCGTGACTACTCCGCGGAACTCTCCGGACTCCACGGCGTCGACCGCTCCCGACTGGGGATCGACACCGGCGACGGCGTCCTCTGGTTCGATCACGTCGAACCGATCCGACAGCACTACTACCGCGAGACGGCCCTCGTCGAGACGGAATACGACGCGGGGGCGTTCAGCGTCCACCAGTACGACCTGACGCTCGGTCGGGCACACCTCACCCACGTCGAACTCCGTGGGGAGGTTCCGCCCGACGCACAGTTGGTCGCGTTCATGACCCTCGCGCCGGAAGGCAAGGAGACACAGGTCAGCCGGCTCATCCACGAGTCGGCCGGCTACGACGACGAGCGGGTCGTCGAAGTCTACCACCGCCGCGAACACGATTACGTCGCCGCCTCGACCGAACTGGAGATGGCGATGGGCAACCGTGTCGAGACGATGGGTGAACTCCTGGACGACGCCGCGATCGAGTACCCGCGCGAGCACCACGAGGGCAAGCCCGATCAGGAAGCACTGACCGGCGACATCGTCGTGACCGCCGACCTCGAACGGGTCGGCCGGGCCGCGCGGACGACACTGGCGACCCAGCTTTCGGACCACGACGAGACGAGCCGCGAACAGGCACTCATCGACGTGACCCACGCCGCGCGGTCACACGCCTCCGTCGACGCGCTCCGGGACGCAGCGCTCGAACGCTCGATCGACGAGGTCCCGGAAGACACGCCCAACGCGGACGCGGTCACCGCCGACCTCCGCGCGCTCTCCCTGTTGACGAGTTCGAACGGCGCTCGGCTGGCCGCGCCCGAGTTCGATCCGTTCTTCGAACACACGGGCGGCTACGGCTACACGTGGTTCCGGGACGACAGCGAGGTCTCGGCCGCGCTGCTCGACGCCGACGACCGACTCGGACTCGACCTCGACGACCAACTGCTCGACAGCGCCATGCTGTACTGTCGAACCCAGCTCGACGACGGGACCTGGCCACACCGGATCTGGGCCGTCGACGAGCGGCTCGCCCCCGGGTGGGCCAACGAGCGGCTCGAAGGCGACGGCGACGGCTACCAGGCCGACCAGACCGCCGCCGTCACGACCTACCTGGCGGAACTGCTCGACGAGCGCGAGGACATCCTCGACGCCCAGGCCCGTTCCGAGATCGTCGGGACCATCCACGACGCCATCGGCGGCCTCGACGACGCGCTCGCCGAGAACGGACTGCCCGAGCGGTGTCAGAACGCCTGGGAGGACATGTCCGGCCAGTTCGCCCACACCACCGCGAAGTACCTGGAGGCGTACGCGACAGTCGCCGACGCGCCCCTGGAGCCGGGGCTGCGGGAACACGCCGCCACGCAGGCCGAGCGTGTCTACGACGCGCTGGACGAACTGTGGAGCGCCGACCGGGAGTTCTACGCGATGCGCCTCGACGACGGCGACCTCGACGAGGTGGCCGACTCCGCCGCGCTGGAACTGGCCGGCGCCGTCCGCGCCTACGCCGAGGTCGAAGCCGTCGACGAGGTGACGCTGACCCGCCTGCAGTCCCACGTCGAGAACGTCGTCGACGCACTGTATCGGGACACCGGCAACGGTGTCACCGGGCTGATCCGCTACGAGGGCGACGGCTGGCGGACGAACGAACAGGCCCACGAGAAGCTCTGGTCGGTCGCGACCGCACTGGGGACCACCGCAGCCGCCGAACTCGGGATGCTCCTCCGGACGGAGGGCAAAGCGGCCGAGGAGCCGCTCGACCTGGCCGGTGAGCTGTACAGCTATCTCCGGAACGACGGCCCGTTCGTCACGGACGCCGGCTTCCTGGCCGAGCAGGTGTTCGACGACGGGAACACCGACAGCGCCGCGCCGCTTGGCTGGAGCCACGCGGTCCGGCTCCGAGCCACGGCAGTCCTGCGGGACCTGGGCGCGCTGCCGACGCCGTCGGCACCGGAAGGCCCCGGTGACAGACCCCACTGGACGACCGGCGAGAAGTTCGGCGTCGGGACCGTCGCCGACCACCACAGCGACGGCTCGTCGAAGGTCTGGTTCACCCTGACAGAGGGTGCGCTGACCGAGGTCCGCTACCCCCGGATCGACACGATGAACCTCCGGACGATGGACTTCCTGGTCGTCGACAGGGACGAGGACTCCGACTACGTCGCTCGGACACACAACGAGGACCGCACCGACGACCACACCGAGACGATCGAGCGCTCGGTCGAACTCCTCGAGGAGGACGCCCTCGTCTACCGACACACCGTCGCCGAGACCGGCGACGGGCACGGTCACAAGTGGACGCTGGTGGCCGACTACGTCACCGATCCCGAACACGACGCCGTGCTCTCGAAGGTGACCTTCGAGGCCGACGACGACAGTACGTACGATGTCTTTACCGTCGCGGACACGGCGCTGACGAACACGGGCGACACCGACCGGGGCCTCCTGCTCGGCAAGCCCGGGGACTACTCGCTCGCGGCCCGGGACGCGGCCGCGTTCGACGTGCACGACGAGGACCCGCTACTGGTCGACGACGACGGCGAGCCGTTCAACGTCGCCGTCGCGCTGACCAGCGAGTCCGCCTTCGACTGGGCCTCCGCCGAAGTGGCCGGCACGGACCGGATCGACGGTCTGTTCGTCGACGGCGAGATCCCCCACTCCTCGAACGAGGTCGACGAGGAGAACGTCGTCCTCGTGGGCCGGATCGGCTCCGGCCAGTCCCTCAGCGAGACGGTCGCGCTCGGCTTCGCCGAGGAGTCGGACACCGCCGGCGCGCTCGGGGAAGCCGACGGCGCCCTCGCACGCGGGTTCGACACCGTCAGAGCGGCCTACGAGGACAGCTGGGAGTCGTTCCTGGCCGACAAGGAACTGCCGGCCTCGGTCGCCCACGACGAGGCGCTGACGGCCCAGTACAAGGCCTCGTTGATGGTTCTCCAGGCCTGCGAGGACAAGACGTATCACGGTGCGGCGATCGCGAGCCCGTCGGTGCCGTGGGGCGAGGTCGTCCCCGCCGACCGGCCGAAAGCGTACGGCTACAACTTCGTCTGGTCGCGTGACCTCTACCAGACGTTCACCGCCTTCCAGGCGGTTGGCGAACTGGAGACCGCTCAGGAGGCGCTGTCGTACATCTACGAGTACCAGCAGGACGACCAGGGGTTCATCCCGCAAAACACCTACCTCCAGGGACGGACCCGCTGGGGCGGCGAACAGATGGACAACATCTCGTTCCCGCAGGTGATGGCCTACCACCTGGCACAGCAGGGCATCGGCTTCGGCGACGCCGACTACGACTACAAGAACGTCCGTCGCTCCTCGGACTACGTGGTCCGGAACGGCCCGGTCACCGCCCAGGAGCGCTGGGAGGAGGAGTCGGGCTTCTCGCCGAGTTCGCTTGCCGCGGAGATCGCCGGGCTGACGTGTGCCGGCTGGCTCGCGTCCGAGACCGGCCACGAGGGCGACGCGCTCGTCTGGCACGCCGTCGCCGACGCCTGGGTCGACGAGGTCGAGGACTGGACCGCCACCGAGGAGGGGACCAGCGGCCTCGATCAGACGCCGTACTACTGCCGGGTCACCCGACACGGGGACCCCGACGACGGCTCCCGTCGGGCGCTGGCGAACGGCGGGCCGAAACTCGAAGAGCGGGCCATCGTCGACGCCGGCTTCCTCGAACTCGTCCGCCTGGGGATCAAGCCCTGGGACGACGAGACGATCCGCAACAGCGTCTCCGCGGTCGACGACACGATCCGCGTCGAGACGCCCCACGGACCGGCGTTCTACCGGTACAACGGCGACGGCTACGGCGAACTCGAACGTGATCCCGAAGGAGCACCGTGGCATCCCCACGAACCCGACGGGAAGGGTCGGCTCTGGCCGATCTTCACCGGCGAGCGCGGGGAGTACGAACTGCTGGCCGGCGCGGACGGCGACAACGCGCCCGACCGACTGCTGGAGACGATGGAAGGGTTCGCCAACTCCGGCCGGATGATCCCCGAGCAGGTCTGGGACGTTGAGCGACCCAGCGACTACAACTGGGAGTTCGGCGAGGGGACCGGATCGGCGACGCCGCTGGCCTGGTCGATGGCCCAGTTCGTCCGACTGGCCCACGGGATCGACAACGGCGAGCCGATCGAGACGCCCGAAGTCGTCCGGCAGCGGTACCTAGAGACCGAGCGACCCGCCGGCCCGGACCTGTGGGTCGACACGAACTACGAGTCCGGCGGACTGGTGGTCAGCGTCGAGACCGACGGCGACCTCGTCGCGATCAAGACGCCGGCCGAGACGACCGTCACCGAGCCCACGAGCGGGAAGTTCGTCGTCAGGCTCGATGTCGTGCCCGGTGAGAACCAGGTGACCGTCGCCGCCGCGACGAGCACCGACCTGGACACCGCCGGGACGACCGTCGAGCAGTTCACGCTCTGATCGGCCACGGCCGCGCGTTTTTCAGGCCGGACCGGCGCTCTGGACGAACAACACGCCCGTCCAGAGAAACGTCAACACGCCGGCGACCGCCATCGAGCGGGTCGCCAACCACACCGGCGCTGCGAGCAGGTAGCCAAGCGGCCGTACGGCTCCCGGGAGTGTCCCCGCCGTTCGGAGCAGCGAGGCAGTGTCGGTCGCGCTGGGCAGGGCGGTGAACCCGAAGGCGACACCGAGCCAGAGCCACACCCACTGGAGCGGGCCAGCAGTGGCGTGGAGCGCCCAGAAGGCCGCGAACGCGAGCACCGAGTTCACGGCGAAGGGGGCGACAGCGATCGGGAAATCCGCGGCGAACGAGTCGACCGGTTCGTGTTCCAGGAGGGCGTCGTCGGCCAGCGGACGGAGCGCGGGCGGCGAGTACACGTCGACATCGACCAGCCGACAGGCGACGTAGTGGGCGTACTCGTGGGCGAGGATACCGGGACCGACGACGACCGTGATGGCGAGGTTCGAGAGGGCAGGCGCCACGCCGTCGGGTTGGGCGGCCGAGCCAATGGCTCTATCGGAGCCTGTTCCGGACCACCGACCGTGGCCCGTCTCGCCGCTCACGCCGACGGATCGGTCACCACTTCGAACCGGACCCCGCCGTCGTCGCTCTCGGCCAGCGAGAGGTCCCACCCGTGGACCGACGCGATGCGGTCGACGATCGCGAGCCCGAACCCGGTTCCCTCGGTGGCCGTCGAGTAGCCGCTCTCGAAGACTGCCTCGCGTTCGTCCGGGGGAATCCCCGGCCCGTCGTCGGCGACGTAGAACCCGGACTCGGAGGGCAGCGCCCCGACGGTGATGGTCACCCCCTCCTCGCCGTGCTCCACGCTGTCGTCTCCCACCGGCCGACTGCCCGTGGAGCCATGCTCCACGCTGTCATCGGACCCCGTCCGATTGCCCGTCGAACCATGTTCGACGCTGTTCCGAAACAGATTTTCGAGGAGCTGTTTCAGTCGGCTCTCGCTGGCGGTGAGTTCGACGGACTCCGCGACCTGGAGCCGTGCCTCGTCGGTGGCGACGGTCGTCCAGCAGCGTTCGGCGACGGTCCCGAGGTCGACCTTGTCCATCTCGCCGACCGGGTGTCCCTCCCGGGCCAGCGACAGCAGGTCGTCGATGAGCTGTTCCATCCGACCGACGGCTCGGCGGCCCCGGTCGAAGTGCTCCTCCTCGCCCGTCTGTGCGGCCAGTTCCAGCGACCCGCTCACCACTTCCAGCGGGTTCCGCAGGTCGTGGCTGACGACGCTCGCGAACTCCTCTAGACGCTCGTTCTGGCGCGTGAGCTCGCGTTCCCGTTCCTGCAGGAGCGACTCGCGGTCGACCCGGCGAAGCGCGACCGTCAGCGTCGACGTGAGCAGGTCGACGAGCGCCCGGTCGGTCTCGTCGAAGGCGTCGGGGCGCGTCGAGGAGACGATGAACACGCCGTGGTCGGCGATCGGTTGGATGACGCCGCTCCGCGCCGGCGTGTTGCCGGCGAGTCGGTCGTGGTCGGCGGTGTCAGGGATGTAGAGGGGATCGCCGGCGTCGAAGGCCTCCCAGACGACCGCCGAGACAGGGTCGTCGTCCCGGCGGTGGTACCCCGGCAGTGGCTCGAAGGTTCGGCCGATCGGTTCGGTCTCGGTCAGTAGCCGGAGCCGCCCGTCCGCCTCGTCGAGAACGTGGAAGCCGCTGAGTTCCGCGTCCAGGATGTCCTGTGCCGTCTCGACCGCCACCTGCGCCGTCTCGGCGACGGTTTCTGTCTCCATCAGCGCCTGAGTCCGGCGCTGGATCGCTTCGAGGTTCCGGAGGTAGGTCCGTCGCTCGGTCACGTCCCTGACGACACAGATGAGGTACCCGTTGTCGAGTCTCGTCAGCGAGACCTCCTGCGGGAACGTCTCGCCGTCGGCCCGGAGTCCGGTAGCTTCGCCGAACCACTCCCTGTGTTCGGCGAGTTCGGGGAACACCTCGCGCTCGAAGCGGGCTTCCTCGTCGGGTCCGTAACACAGCCGCCAGCTCTCGCCGAGAAGCGCGTCCGGGTCGTCGTACCCGTACATCTCGGCGTGGGCCGGGTTCACGAAGACGTACCTGTCGTCGGTGTCGAGGATAGCCATCCCGTCGATGGCAGCGGTGAGCGCCTCGGACCGTGTCTCCAGTCGCCGTTCGCGCTCCTTCCGAGCGGTGATGTCGCGGCTGTTGACGACGAACTGGGTGTCCCCGTTCACGTTCGTCTTGCGCAAGTGGACCGCGACGGGAAACGTCGACCCGTCCGCCCGACGAAACTGTGTCTCCAGTTCGTGGCGGCTCCCGTTGTCCATCCGGTCCCAGAACGCCCGCGCTGCCGCCGGGTCCATCTCCGCGTCGACCTCCCAGACCGACATCCCGTCGAGTTCTTCGCTCGTGTACCCCAGCTGCTCGCGGGTCGTCCGGTTCGCGTCGACAAGCGTCCCGTCGGTGTCGTGGACGGTGATCATGTCGGGCGCATCGGCGAACAGCGCCTCCATACGGGCGGTCGTCCGGCGGAGTTCGCTCCGGATCGTCCGGCTGTGGATGGCGTGGGCGATGTCGTCGCCCAGGTCGGTCAGCAGGTCTCGCTCCGCCTCGTCGAACGCGTGGGATCGGTCCGCGTACACCACGAGCAGTCCGTAGCGCCGTGACTCGTAGTGGAGCGGAATCGCGGCGACGGACTGGAACCCGTACTCCGTGGCGGCCTCGCGCCAGGGCTCGAACGCCTCGTCGTCGTGGATGTTCTGTGAGACGGCCAGCGTCCCCGTCCTGACCGCCCGGCCCGCGGGGCCGTTCCCCGTCGGCGTCTCGTCGGCAGTTATCGTGATCGACTCCAGGTACTCGTCCGCGCCACCGCCCCAAGCGCGAGGCTCGATCCGGCCGGTCTCCTCGTCGACCCCACCGATCCACGCGAACGTGTACGGATCGGCGTCGCTGAGTATCTCACAGCAGTCCCCCTCGATGTCGGCCTCGGAGTCCGCCCGGACCAGCGCCCGGTCGACGGCCCTGACCACCCGGCTGACGCGTTCCTCGGCGGCCGCTCTGCGGGTCGCACGATACCGCTCGACGGCGTTCAGGACGCGGTTTGCCAGAAGATCGAACTGTTCCGTGTCGTCCCCTTTCGAGATGTAATCGGTCGCACCACCGGTCAGGGCCTTGCTTGCGACCGCCTCCGACCCTGCTCCCGTGAAGATGATAAACGGCAGGTCCGGGAACTCCTCGCGGACCCGTTGGAGGAGTTCCAGCCCGTCCGAATCGGGGATCTCGTAGTCGGAGATCACACAGTCGATCCGGGACGTGCACAGTTCGTCCAGCGCCGCGGTCGCTCCCGACACCGTCCTGACTCGGACGTTGCCGTCGACCTGGTCGAAGTGTTCGCGGGTTTCCGCGGCGAACTCCGGGGTCGGTTCTACGTGGAGAATTTCGACCGGGTCGTCCATACACAGTCAAACTCTGTATTGCTGATAAATACGTTCGGTCTAATTACAGGAACTGATACTCGGCGGTGTCAGCGAGCGCGGGACCGAGGTGTCCGGGTACCAAGGCCGTTTTTATCTCCGGGGTCGTTACCGCGACCGTAATGACCCCCCTCCACACGGAACTGACACCGGACAGCACAGCCGGTGATCGCCGTGAGCCACGGCGCCCCAAGCACGTGCGAATCGGGCGCTGATACCGATGGCAGACAGCGACCGGTCCGACGACAAGCCCGCGTCACTCCTGACCAAGACACAGCGGTCCCGCATCCGCGAGGCGTTCGCCGAACAGGACGAACACCAGCGCCGAAGGGACCAACGACAGATCCGCGAGCGGGTGCGTGCCGGGGTCACGGACTTCGAGGTGTTGGCGGACTACCCCGACCGTCAGTTCGAACTCGCCTTCGACGACCTCGACGAGGAAGCGTTGACGGCTGCGCTTGCCGACGCCAGACTCGTCACCGAACGGCTGCGATCCCTCCACGGAGTCGACCGCCAGGCGGTCGTCGATCGGGCCAGCGACCGCGCGAACGCGGTCTCACAGACGCTCGACGATACGGAGAGCCTCGACGGCGTGGAACTCGTCCCGGCAGCGACCTACCGACAGCAGGGCCGCGCGGCCGCGGCGGCCGAACACGGGAACCGCTGGGACGAGCGCGCCGACGGCCTGCTGAAGACCGCCGCCGTCGCCGCGTTACCACTGCTGGTCGGCTGGTTCGCCGATACGGTGACCGAACAGAACCTGCTAGCGACCCGAGCGGAGGTCTGGATCGTGATGGCTCTGTCCGCGCTGGTCGTCCTGACGGGGCTCGCGGGCGTCCTCCTCATCAAGGGCGCACAGGCGCTGAAACACGACATCATCCCCGCCTGTCGGCGGTTCCGGCGCGAACCGACCGCTGTGGTCGGCGACGCAGCGGCGTTGCTTCGACGCCCCGGAACGAGACTCCGGGCGGTGTGGGAGGAGCTCTGAGCGGCCGGCGTCAGAGCGGGGCCAGTTCCAGGACCAGCTCGTGGAAGGAAATCGTCCACGACATCGCGTGCGTGACCGCCGTCACGATCAAGTTCTCCGTGCGTTCGTAGGCATACCCCCACACCATCCCCGGGAGAGCCGTGGTGAGCCCCCAGCGGAGCGCACCGGCCGGCGCGACGCTCGGCGTGAGGAAGCCGATCAGGACGTGCATGAGTCCGAACAGGAGTCCGCCAAGCACTACCACGCCCGCCACGTCGAACGCCCGACGAAGCGTCCCCTGGACGATCCCACGGTAGACGAGTTCCTCGGCCGGGGCGGCAAAGAGGAACATCCCGACGAACGCGGCCGGCCACAGCAGCGGCCGGGTCGCGAGGTCGATACTCCCTACGGCAGTCCCCTGATCGGGATGTGGCAGTCCCAGGGCGGCCAACACCGGGGAGAGGACGACGCCCTGTGCCGCGAACACCAGCGGGATGGCGACGATCCAGGCGGCGTCTGCCAGCGTCGGGACGCGGAGTTTGCAGTAGTGGCCGAGGTCGCCGCGCCAGGCGAGAAACACGGCTGCGAAGGCCGCGAACCCGACCTGAACGGAGTGGAGCTTGAGGGCCCAGACAGCGGGGGCCGTCAGGACGCCGACGGCGCGGAGGACCACACCGGCAGCGACGATGCCGACGATTCCAGTCACCAACGCGACGACGGTGATGCCGAGCGCCGCCAGCCCGGCGCGGACTCGCGGGGGCAGCGAGGCACCGCTGTCGGACTCGCGGTCGGTTGCGAGGGTCACGGCTCACCTCCCCGTGGATGGGCACGCAGGCGGTCGCGAGCGGTGCTGTCTCTCCCTGATCGGGAGCGGAGTCGGAGTCGAATCGTCGACATCGCAGGTCGAGCCGAGGTGCGAGCCGCATATAACCCTGAACGGTCGTTTACCGGCGCTGTACGGCCGTACACCGGATATACTCGTTTCGGGAGTACGTCGGTGTACGGGCGTACACCGGGCTGGTGAACCCAGTTTCCGGGACCGTGGCCCTCCCCCGACGGCGTGCGATCTTAACGGCCGGACGGAAAAAATCGTCAACAGTGCGAGAATAGCGTGAACCGGGGTTACGCAGCGTCGACCAACGCGAATCGGCGATCCGCCGGCTCGACGAGTCGCTTCACTCCTCGTCGAAGAGGGTGTCGCCCTCGACCATGTGCTCTTCGACGGCGTCCATGTCGAGGGTGAGGCCGAGTCCGGGCTCCTCCGGAATCTCGATGTAGCCGTCCTCGATGACATCCTCCTCGACCAGGTCCTCCCACCAGCCGAGTTCGTAGGAGTGGTACTCGACGGCCAGCGAGTTCGGCACGGCGGCGCCGACGTGGGCGCTCGCCATCGTCGCGATCGGCGAGGAGACGTTGTGCATCGCGACCGGGATGTAGTACTGGTTGGCGACATCCGCGACCTTGCGGGTCTCGCGCATCCCGCCGACCTTCGGCATGTCGGGTGCGACCATGTCGACGGCCTGGTTCTCGATGAGGCGGCGTTCCTCGGTCACGCGGTAGCGGTTCTCCCCGACGGTGATCGGCGTCGTCGTGGACTTGGTGACCTCCTCCTGGACTTCGAGGTTCTCCGGCGGGACGGGGTCTTCGAGCCACCAGACATCGTACTCCTCGATGGCTTCGGCCAGGCGCTTCCCCGAACTCCCGCTGAACGTCCAGTGACAGTCGAAGGCCACGTCGGCCTCGTCTTTGACTTCCTCGGTGACTTTCTCGACGATCTCGGCCTTGTGGCGGATCTCGCCGGGCCGGAGGTGGCGGTTCGCGCGGTCTTTCTCCAGGCCGCTGGGCACGTCCAGGTCGAACTTGAGGGCGTCGTAGCCGAGTTCGTCGACGACACGGCGGGCCTCCTCGGCGCAGGCGTCGGCGTCGGCCTCTTCCTCGGTGTGACAGTCACAGTAGACGCGCATCTCGTCGCGGTACTTCCCGCCCAGTAGCTGGTAGGCCGGGACTTCGAGGATCTTGCCGGCGAGGTCGTGCAGCGCGACCTCGATACCGGCGATGGCGGTGACCGTGACGCCCTCGACGCTCCCTTCACCCGACATCTTCTGGATGAGGTGCTCGTAGAGGCGGTCGATGTCCAGCGGGTTCTCGCCGACGACGAACGGCTTCATCCGCTCGATGAGTTCCGGAACGCCGGCGCCCCAGTAGGCCTCGCCCGTCCCGACGATGCCGGCGTCGGTGTAGATGCGGACCAGTGTCCACGGGAAGTTCCCGTCGACCATCGTGGTCTGGACATCGGTGATCTCGACATCGCGGCCGCCACCGCGTTTCGCGGTGACGCCCATCGTCTCCGCCGAGAGTTCGCGCATCGTGTACTCCGCGTTCGGATCGTGCAGGTCAGCGTAATCCACGTCGTTTGCCTGTCCCATGACAGGCCATTGCTACCCCCGTTACAAAAGTGTAGAGGAAACCGCGATGCGGTGCTTCGTGCACGTGAGGGACTCACACTGTCGGAGACGAGGGTCTGGGCGCCGCCGGAGTGGCGGGACCAACGCCCTCACGCCGCGTGTTCCAGTGCCGTGATGACGGCGTCGGCGGCCGACTCCACGTCCCACGTCGAGACGAACGCGGACATCGCCGTCTTGAGTTCGATGAGCTGGTCCGGGCGGACGCCGAGACCGTGGGTGATCGAGAGAGGTTGACTCCGGGACTGCTGGAACGCCCGCTGCTGGTCCTGCAGGAACTGCGTGAACTGGCCGGTGTCGACATCCGTCCGGGGCGGGATCGACCCCTTCTTCTGGTTGAACCGGCGCTGGCCGTCGGCGGAGCCGGCATAGCGCAGGAACGTCTCGACGGCCGATGGGTTGTCCGTGTCGGCGGCAGAGACGATCGAGTCCATGTTCATCGCGTAGTAGCCCTCCGTCCCCGGGAACGGGACGTGAGACCACTCGGACTCGTAATCGAACCCCTCTGTTTCCGTGTACGCCCCTGCTGCCCAGTCGCCCTGGTGGAAGAACACCGAACCGCCCTCGACGAACCGTTCGTTCGCGTCCGTCAGCGAGAGGTACACGCGGTCGTCCGTCGCGACCGCGCCGTAGCGCTGGACGATCTCTAGAGCCTGGACGATCTCACGGCGGTGCTGACTCGCCTGGCCGTCGCTGATTGCCCGATAAGTGTCGTGGCCCTCCTCGCCCAGCAGGACCGTCTCGAAGACCTGGAGCACCGTCCAGGGGTTTTTCATCGGGAACAACATCCCGACGTGGTCGGTCTCGGTGTCGATCCGTTCCAGTTCGTCGGCAAACGCGCTGGGGCTGTCGATCCGTGACGGGTCGACACCGACCTCGTCGGCCAGCGAGGGATTGATAAAGAGGTTGTTGATGCGGTGGATGTTCAGCGGGACTGCCCGATAGGTCCCGTCGAGCCGTGCGGCTTCCGTCGGGCCGTCGAGGTAGTTGCGCTCCATGTCGCTGTCGTTCCAGACCGGCGACAGGTCACCGATGACGCCCGCGTCGGCGTACGGTTCGAGGTTCTTGCCCGGCCACTCGATCCAGATATCCGGGGGGTCCTCCTTGAGAATCCGGCTCTTGACTGTCAGACTCAGGTTCTCGTTGGTGACATCGCTCAGCGGGACGCCGGGATGTTGCTGTGTGAACCCCTCCAAGAGCGCCTCCAGTGCGGCCCCGCCGTCGCCGCCGACGAGTCGATGTAGCAACTCGACATCCGCCCCGCCCCCAGTCGATGCCCGTGACATACCCCCCAGTTTTCGACTGGTGGTTATCAAGCTACCGTGCGCATTCTCAATCCTGAAGACGGGGGGCAAGAGAATTTATATCGGGTCTGTCGATAGGACGTACTATGGCACGGACAGGACACAGGTGGGTTACTGCTGGCGTGGCTGGGCAGTTCTTCCACGCACTCTATCAAGTGGCCGTGATCGGGTTCGGTCCGCCCGGGGCTGCGGTGGCCGCTGGCGCTGGGGGGGCGCCGTGGTCGCGGCGGTCGGGGGCGGTTACACGATCGTCGCCGTCAGGGAACGGCTGGACGAACTGGCGACGGACCGCGAACAGTACCGAACCGAACGGGACGACGCACGCGCGGCCACGGCGGCGGTCGAAGCCGAACTCGAAACGGTACGTACGAAACTCGCCGATCTCGAAACCGCGGCCAGAGGAACGGGGACACAGGCTACTGCGGCGGCCGACGGAGGCGTCTCGACCGCCGAGGGCATGAGCCACGATGAGCTCTCTGCCTACATCGGCGAGTGCTGTGCGACGATCGACGCCACGAACGACGGCGACCTCAGCCGACGGATGGCCGAGGACACCCCGTCGACGGCGCTGAACGAACTCGGAGCGGAGTTCAACGAGATGGCCGCGGCCTTCGAGCAGACGATCCAGACGGCCGACGAGTTCTCCGGTGACGTGGCCGACTCCTCGGAGCAGGTGACCGCCGCGACCCAGGCGGTCAAGGAGGCCTCACAGAACGTCGCCGAGACCGTCCAGGAGATCGCCGATGTCTTCCACGAGCAACACCAGCAGATCACGACGATCAGCGACGAGATGTCACAGATGTCCGCGACGATCGAGGAGATCGCGGCCTCCTCGAACGAGGTCACGGAGATGGCCGACAAGACCGAACGCCGGACCGTCGAGGGGATCGAAGCGGCCAGATCGGCACAGGAGACGATGTCAGAGACGGTGACACAGACCGACGAGGTCGTCGAGACCGTCCGGACCCTCGACGACCAGATGACCGAGGTCGGCCGGATCGTCGACCTCATCGACGACATCGCCGAACAGACCAACATCCTGGCCCTGAACGCCTCGATCGAGGCGGCCCACGCCTCTTCCGGGGGCGCGAACAACAACGGGTTCGGCGTCGTCGCCGACGAGGTCAAGACGCTCGCCGAGGAGACCAAGGAGGCGACCAACGAGATCGAGAACCGTATCGGCGACATCCAGGCCCAGACCGAGGACGCGGTCGACGAGATCACCGAGATGCAAGACTCGGTCGAGGACGGCCAGAACGCCGTCGAAGAGGGCCTGACCGCCCTGGAGTCGATCATGGAACACGTCGAGAAGACCTCCACCGGCGTCAAGGAGATCAGCAACGCGACCGACGACCAGGCGGCCACCTCCGAGGAGGTCGCCTCGATCGCCGACGATGTCGCCGAGACCTCGCGCCAGAACGTCGAGGAGGCCGAACACGTCGCGGCCATCGCCGAGGAGCAGAACCTCGCGCTGGGCGAGATGTACGTCAACGCGAAGATGCTCACGATGCGCGCCCAGCAGTTGACGACGCTGTTCGAGCGCTACGAGACCGACGCCTGAGCGACGACTCCGGGTCGGGAGCAAGGATTTATTATCATCATTTCCGCACTACCATCCATGCAAGTCGGTGTACTCACCGTCCCACTGGGGGGCCAGTCGCTTGCGGAGGCACTGTCGTACCTGGATACCATCGGCGTCGACGCCGTGGAACTCGCCTGTGGGGGGTTCCCGGGCGACGACCACCTGCCACGAGACCAGTATCTCGACGACGAGGACGCGCAGGCAGAACTCCGGGAACTGCTCGACGAACACGGGATGACCGTCAGCGCGCTGGCGACACACAACAACCCGCTGCATCCCGACGACGAGCGCGCGGCCGCGGCCGACACGGAACTCCGGGAGGCGATCCGGCTGGCCGACCAACTGGGCGTCGACGCCGTGACCTGCTTCTCGGGGCTGCCCGCCGGCGGACCGAACGACGAGGTACCCAACTGGATCACCGCGCCGTGGCCGACCGAGCACGCCGAGGCCCACGAGTACCAGTGGGAGGTCGCGACCGACTACTGGGGCGACCTGGCCGACCACGCCGCCGAGCACGACGTGAACGTGGCGATCGAGATGCACCCGAATATGCTCGTCTACGAGCCACGCGGCATGCTGAAACTGCGCGAGGCGACCAACGACCACGTCGGCGCGAACTTCGACCCCTCGCACCTGTACTGGCAGGGCATCGACGTGACCGAGGCGATCCGGCTGCTGGGTGAAGAAGACGCGATCCACCACTTCCACGCCAAAGACACCAAGGTGTACGACTCGGAGGCCCGCGAGAAGGGCGTCCTCGACACCGCACCCTACACGGACGAACCCAACCGCTCGTGGCTGTTCCGCTCGATCGGCTACGGCCACGACGAGAGCCACTGGAAGGACGTGGTCTCGACGCTGCGGATGGTCGGCTACGACGGGACGCTCTCGATCGAGCACGAGGACTCGCTGACCAGCGCGCGCGAGGGGCTGGAGAAGGCCGTCGACGTGCTCGATCGGGCCGTCTTCGAGACGACACCCGGCGACGCCTACTGGGCGGAATAACTCATGACCGACACACCACTCGACATCGGCGTCCTGGGGTATCGTTTCATGGGTAAGGCCCACGCGAACGCCTTCGCGCGGCTGCCGATGTTCTTCGACGACGCGCCGGCGTTGAACCGCGACGTGATCGTGGGGCGCGACGAGGACGCACTCAGTGAGGCCGCCGACCGGCTCGGATTCGACCGCTACGCGACCGACTGGCGCGAAGTCGTCGACGAGGTGGACGTGTTCTACAACCTCGGTCCCAACCACGTCCACCGGGAACCAACCGTCGCGGCGCTCTCGGCCGGTACGCCGACTTTCTGTGAGAAGCCCCTGGCGCCGACACTCGACGACGCCGAGGCGATGGCCGACGCGGCGGGCGACGCGGACGTGCCCGCCGGGATCGCGTTCAACTACCGGTTCGTCCCGGCGATCCAGTACGCGAAGGCACTGATCGAGGACGGCGAACTCGGCGAGATCCACCACTTCCGGGGCCGGTACCTCCAGGACTGGCTGGTCGACCCCGAGGCGCCGTGGTCCTGGCGCAACGACGCCGAGATGGCCGGCAGCGGGGCGCTGGGCGATCTGGGTGCACACACGGTCGACCTCGCGCGGTTCCTGGTCGGCGACATCGACCGACTCAGCGGCCACCTCACCACCTTCGTCGACGAGCGGCCGGTCGAGGGGAGCGACGAGACGCGACCGGTCACCGTCGACGACGCCTACAGCGCACAGGTGGAGTTCGAGAACGGTGCCGTCGGGACTCTCGAGGCGTCGCGGTTCGCCAACGGCCACAAGAACGATCACACCATCGAGATCCAGGGCTCGAAGGGGAGCCTGCGGTTCTCGCTGGAACGGCTCAACGAACTCGAACTGCTCCGCGAGGACAGTCGGGGGTACGAGACGATCCTGATGACCGACGAAAGCGACCCCTACCTCGATCACTGGTGGCCCCCAGGCCACGTCATCGGCTGGGAACACACGTTCGTCCACGAGAACTACGAGTTCCTCACGAGCGTCGCGGCGGGCGGCGACTACGAACCGGACTTCGCCGACGGACTGGCCGTCCAGCGAGTGCTCGACGCCGTCGAACGCAGCGACGACAGCGGCGAGTGGGTCGACGTTCGGTAAGGCCCGCCTACCACGATCCTGTACCTCAGCTTAACTTTATATACCATCCCGAGCGAACCCCTCGCTATGGAGATCGAACTCTCACACAAGCCATCCTACACACACGTCGTCGTCGACCTCGAAGACGGTGAGACCATCATGGCCGAACCCGGCGCGATGGTCAGCCATACGACGAACGTTTCGATCGATACGACGACCAGCCGGGACGGCCTGCTCAGTTCCGCGAAGTCGATGCTGGGCGGGGAGTCGTTCCTGGCCAACGAGTTCACCGCGGAGGGCGGTTCCGGGACCATCACGCTCGCGCCGCCGACACCCGGGGACGTGAACCATCATACCCTGGACGGAGAGACGCTGTACGCCGTCGACGGGGCGTATCTGGCCTCCGATCCGGCCATCGACATCGACTCGGAGTTCGGCGGGCTGAAGTCGATGCTGGCCGGCGCGAGCATCACGCCGCTGGCGCTGAAAGGGACCGGTGACGTGCTCATCGAGGCCTTCGGCGGCATCGAACGGAAGGAGCTGGCCGACGGGGAGACCTACACCGTCGACAACGAACACGTCGTCGCCTGGACCGAGTCGGTCGACTTCGACGCCCGGCGGATCGGCGGGCTGAAGTCGACGCTGCTCAGCGGCGAGGGACTCGTCATGGACTTCACCGGACCGGGGGCGGTCTGGTACCAGACCCGCGGGCTGGATTCGTTCATGGCCGCCATCGCCGAGGCGTTCGGCGGGAGCGGCGACCAGGGTGGGGACGCCCCGGACATGACCGACTTCCTCTGATCAGTCGTCCTCGACTGTCACGTCGACCGTCGATTCGAGCGGCTTGACCACCGCTCCCATGTCCTCGCGGCCGTAGCCGCTGCCCCGTGCCGCGCTGAACGCCTCGCGGGCCGCGGCCGTCTGCGAGAGCGGGACGCCGAGGTCGCCGGCCCGGTCCAGCGCCAGCGAGAGGTCCTTGTGCTGGTAGTCGACCGGGAACCGCGACTCGAAGTCACGGTCGGCGATGAGCGCGCCTTTCCCCTCGAACAGCGGGCAGTCAAGCGCCCCGTTCTCGACGACTTCGAGCATGTCGTCGACACCCAGCCCATTGGCCGTGCCGAACACCAGCGCCTCCGCGAACGCGCCCATCGCGTCGCCCAGCAGGAGGTTGATAAACAGCTTCATGTTGGTCCCCTGGCCGACCTCGCCACAGTGGACGACCGGGTCACACATCGCCGCGAGGACCGGGCGGACATCTTCGACGACTGCGTCCGGACCGCTCGCCAGCCCGACCAGCGTCCCCTCACGTGCCGGGCCGACCGTCCCGGAGACCGGCGCGTCGACGAACTCGGCGCCCGTCTCCCGAACGAGTTCGGCCGCAGCCATAGTCTCGGCGTACCCGATGGTGCTCATCTGGACGACCGTCGTCGACTCGTCGAGGCCTTCCAGGATACCCCGCTCCCGTTCGAGGACCTGCTGGACGGCATCGCCGTCACTGACGATGAGACAGACTACGTCGACGCGTTCGGTGAGGTGTTTCGGGGAGTCCGCGACCGAGACGCCCGCCTCGGCGAACGGCTGTTCGCGGTCGGTCGTCCGGTTGTACACGACCAGGTCGAACCCAGCGTCGTCGAGGTTCCACGCCATTGGTGCGCCCATCGCGCCCAGGCCGATGAAGCCGACCGTTGTCATGGCGCGGTCTTGGGGGCCAGGGGTCTTGTAACTCGGGGCGGGAAACGCTCATACATCAGGCCACCTAACCGGTTGGCATGAGCGACAGCAACTGGACCGACCGGATCGCCGCCGAGCGGATGCAGGTCGACCAGCAGTTCAACGACCAGGTCGAAGTGTCATCGTTCTCCAGCCAGCAGTGGGGGCTGGTCATGACTGCCGTAGAGTTCGAGATCGAGAACGCCGACGACCCGGAGTCGGCCCGGATCGTCGCGAACACGTCGAAGCTACCGAGCATCATGCCGGAACTCGACCGGATCGAACAGCAGTCGGCGATGGGCGGAGCACCGGGTGGCGGCTCCGGTGGTTCGGGCGGGTCGGGCGGTGGCGGGCTCTTCTCGGGTGTCAAGGACGCCCTCGGCCTCGGTGGTGGCGGGAACGACGACCGCATAGAGGAAGCCGCCGAACTGGCCCAGAAGTACGCCGAGGAACTACAGGAGCAACTGGAGTCGAACGGCCGGTGGGACTCGGTCCGCGAACAGGCCTGACCCAGAAAACGGCGCCGGCGAACCGAGCAGTATCGTTTCCGGAGCGGGTGTCACGAGCAAAAACGAACACGAACAGTAGTAAACGATCGATACCGAAAACGGTTAATGGCCGTTCTGGGTAGTTCGGTTACATGCGACCTGTGGATGACTCCCCGATCGTTCGCGACGACAAGACGCTCGTGCTGGCTCACGACCACGGGCTGGAACACGGCCCCAAGCAGTTCAGTGGCGTCGAGGAACGCCTCGACCCGCGGGAAGTGTTCGAGATGGCGACCCACGACGCCGTCACCGCGCTGGCGGTCGGTAAGGGGCTGGCCGAGACGTACTACCCCAGCTACGAGGACGACGTGAACCTGCTGGCGAAGCTCAACGGCAGTTCCGACCTCTGGATGGGTGACCCCTACTCCCCGCAGAACTGGTCTGTCGACTACGCCGCCGAACTCGGCGCCGACGCCATCGGTTACACGATCTATCCCGGCATCAACCGCGAGCCCGACTCCTTCGAGGACTTCCGGCCGGTCCAGGAGGCCGCTCGGGACCACGACCTACCTATCGCGATGTGGTCGTACCCGCGCGGGCAGGCCGTCAAGGACCACCGGACGCCCGACATCATCGCCTACGCGGCCCGGCTCGGACTGGAGCTGGGCGCCGACTTCACGAAGGTCAAGTACCCCCGCAGCAAGGAGGCGATGGCCCACGCCGTCGACGCGGCCGCGGACAACCGCGTCCTGCTGTCGGGCGGGTCGAAGACCTCGGACCGGGACTTCCTGGAACTCGTCGAGGACTGCATGGACGTGGGCGTCTCCGGACTCGCCGTGGGCCGGAACGTCTGGCAGCGCGAGGACCCCTACGAGATCCTCGACAAACTCGAACCGGTCGTCTTCGAGGGCGCGGCCGCCGACGACGTGCTGTAGGCGATGGCGGACTCACCAGCCGACGAACCGGACCACGAGACCCGAGACGCGGTCGCGCAGGCACAGCGTGGCCTGGAAGCCGGCTTCGCTCCGGACGCACACGGCCACGTCGTCTTCGGCTTCGACGGCTACCTCGACCGCGTCCGCGAGGTCGTCGCCGACCGCTCGGACCCCGAGACCTACGAGCGACTGTCGACGCTCGCTGGCTTCGGCGAGCGCGTCGAACAGTCGGTCGCCGCCGAGAGCTCGCTGACCTTCGAGTGGCTCCAGGACGGGAGCCGGACCGGCGGCCACACCTGCCACCTGGGACGGGCGTTCGACACCTGGGGGTTCGAGACGACGTTGATCGGGATGTACGACGATCCGGTCCGGGAGCCGTTCGACGCGGAGTTCGGCCACCTCGATCTCCACAGCATCGGCGAGCCCGGCGTCACCGACGCCGTCGAGTTCGACGACGGGAAGCTGATGCTGACCGAAATCGGCGACACGATGGACTTAGACTGGGCGACGCTGGACGAGCGGTTCGGCCACGACCGGCTGCTGGCTCGTCTCGACGGCGCCGCGCTCCTGGGCACCGGTTACTGGTCCGAGACACCCGACCTGCCGGACGTGTACCACGGTCTCCGGGACGCCTGGGACCGGATCGAGGACCCGCCGGGGACGGTGCTTGTCGATCCCGGCGACGTGCGGAAACTCGACACGGATCGGCTCCGGGCCGGCCGTGACGCGATCGGCCGGCTCGACGAGGTGACCGACGTGGTCGTCTCCTCGAACCGCGCAGAGACGGGCATCCTGGCGGACGCCTACGACGGAGCGACCGACCGGACCTTCGAGGAATCAGCAGAAGTCGCGTTCGACGCCCTGGGACCGACCTGGTTCGTCGGCCACGGCGTCGACCGTTCTGTCGTCGTCACGGGCGACGGGACCCACAGCGTCGCGGTCCCGGCCGTCGACGACCCGGCGCTGACGACCAGCTCCGGCGACCACTTCAACGCCGGGCTGGCGATCGGGCGCGTCCTCGGGCTCGGCGCCGCGGCGTCGATCCTGCTTGGCAACGCGGTCGCCGGCCACTTCGTCAGGACGGCCGATCAACCGTCCCAGACAGAGATCGTCGCGTTCGTCGAGGACTACGTCGAGAAGTTCTGAGCTACAGTGTCCGGACGGCAACTTCGTCCCGCAGCGAATCGACGGCGTCGAACGACGGGACGCCGGTGCCGGCCTGTGAGACCAGCAGCGACGAGACCGCGACGCCCGTTTTGAGAGCCGCTTCGTCGCTCTGCCCGGCTTCCCAGGCCGAGAGGACACCCGAGAGCAACGCGTCGCCGGCACCAACGGTGTCGACCACGTCGATGTCGAGCGCGTCGGCGTACAGGAGTTGGTCGCCCGTCGCTAACACCGCGCCGTCGGCGCCCAGCGACGCCAGCACGCGGTCGAACCCCTGGTCACGGAACGAGCCGGCGGCACGCGCACACCCTTCCAGAGTAGAGACATCGGCGTCGGTCGCGTCGCCCAGTTCGTGGCGGTTGGGCTTACACATCGAGTAGCGAGCGTCGAGCCGTCTGAGGATCGTCCCTTCAACGTCGACGACGGTCTCCCAGTCGCCGGCCGTCGCGACCCGGTCGATGTCCGCGATCTCCAGGCCGGGCGGGAGGCTCCCACCGACGAGCACCCAGTCCGGATCGTGTGCGCGGACACGTTCGAGAACGGCGTCGACGACGCTCCTATCGACGGCGGGGCCGTTGAGGTTGAGTTTGTACTCCTCGCTGTCGGCCAGCGCGGTCGTGTTGAGTCTGGTGATGCCCTCGATCTCGGTGAAGTCGGTCTCGACGCCGCCGGACTGCATGTCTTCCCGGACGAAGCGACCGGTGAACCCGCCGGCCAGGCCCGTCGCCACGCAGGGTTTGTCCATCGCGGTGAGAAACTGGGCGACGTTGATTCCTTTGCCACCGGCGTCGTAGCGGGCGCTCTCGGCCCGCATGACGCGGTCGGGTTCCATCGGCTCGTCGAACTGGACGGTCTGGTCGACTGCTGGGTTGTAGGTGACTGTGACAATCATTCGTTGACTCCCTCGACGGCGACGCCGGCGTCGTCGAGCGCTGTCGCGAGCGGGCCTGTCGGCGCTCTGTCGGTGACGAGCAGGTCGATCGCCGACAGGTCCCCGAACGAGACGAAACTGCGTTCGCCGAACTTCGAGTGGTCCGCGACGAGGACCACTCGTGCGGCCCGGTCGATCATCTGGGCCTTCACCGCGGCCTCGTCCTCGTTGGGCGTCGACAGCCCGGCGGTCGCGTCGAGCGCGTTCGTCCCGAGGACGAGCAGATCGAAGTTCGTCCGGTCCAGAAACGCCTCTGCGGTCGGTCCCACGAGCGCGCGGGTCCGTGCGCGGAGCGTCCCCCCGGTCAGTTTGACCTCCAGATCGCGGCCCGAAAGTTCCGTCGCTAGCTCTGGCATGTTCGTAGCTGCGACAAAGTCCGTCTCCGGGGCCGCGCGAGCGACCTCCATCGTCGTCGTCCCGGCGTCGAAGAAGACGACGTGTCCTTCGCGGATCTCCTCGCTTGCCCGGCCGGCGATCGCACGCTTTGCGTCGAGGTTCTCGACTTCCCGCTGGTCGTACGAGCGTTCGGTCCCGACGGACGAACTGGGGACGGCGCCGCCGTGGGACCGCTCGACGCGGCCCTCGGCTTCGAGGTCACGGAGGTCACGACGGATCGTGGCCTTCGAGAAGTCCAGTTCCGCCGCCAGTTCCGCGACTGAGCAGCCGTCTCGCTCGGTCACCAGTCGGACGATAGTCCGTTTGCGCTCGGCCGGGAGCATCCTCGCAGTGTGATTGTTTCGCTTCGGTTTTACGCCTTTCTATCGGAAGGTGACTGTTTTTGCTCGATTACAGCGCGTCGAGGATCGCCGCGGTCACTTCCTCGGTGGTGCCGTCCCCGCCCAGGTCGGGAGTCCGTGGGCCGGCTTCAAGCACCGTCTCCACGGCGTCCCGGACGCGGTCGCCCTCCTCGTCGTAGCCGAGGTGATCGAGCAGCATCGCGGCCGAGAGGATCATCGCCGAGGGGTTGGCGACGCCTTCGCCCGCGATGTCCGGCGCGGAGCCGTGGACCGGTTCGAACAGTGCGTTCTCCTCGCCGACGTTTGCCGACGGGAGCAGACCGAGGCCCCCGACCAGCCCCGCCGCGAGGTCCGAGAGCATGTCGCCGGCGAGGTTCGGACAGATGACGACGCCGTAGTCCTCGGGGTTCATCACCAGGTGCATCGCCAGCGCGTCCATGAGTGCGGTGTCGTACTCGGCGTCGCGTTCGGCGCCGACCTCCTCGGCGGTCTCCAGGAAGAGCCCGTCCGTCTGGCGCATGACGTTCGCCTTGTGGGCGATGGTCACGTCGTCGAAGCCGTTCTGTCGCGCGTAATCGAAGCCGAACTCGGCGATCTTCTCGGAGGCGTCCTCGGTGATGACACGGGTACACGTGGTCACTCCGTCGGTGATCTCGCTCTCGATGCCCTTGTAGACGCCTTCGGTGTTCTCCCGGATGAACACGAGGTCGGTGTGGGGCTGGACCGCATCGAGTGCGGGGTACGCGACGGCCGGGCGGACGTTGGCGAACGAGCCGACGACCTGCCGCAGCGGGAGGATCACGTCGGCGGCCGTCTCGCCGGCCGCGCCAAAGAGCGTCGCGTCGGCGTCGGCGGCGAGGTCCGCGGTCGCGTCCGGCAGTGCCGTCCCCGTCTCCGCCTCGACGGCGTCGCCGGCGTCGCCTTCGACGAACTCGAAGTCGACCGTCTCGATTGCCTCAAGCACCTCGACGGCGGCGGGTGTGACCTCCTGGCCGATCCCGTCGCCGGGGATCACGGCGATCTCGTGTGTCATATCCCAGCAGAGACGAGCGGGGGGTGAAAGTGGTTCGGTTTCCCGCAGTTGCGGACCGAGCCGGCATCCGGACTCACAGTCCGCCGACGGTCTGGGCCTGTCTGCGGCGCCGGTCGTAGACGTACAGGCCGGCGACGACGACCGGAGCGGCGACCAGCCAGTAGGTCGCCTGCGAGAACGGGTCCGGCGGCGAGAGCAGCCCCGCGACAGCGAGGGCGAGGACCGTTCCGACGGCCGACGCTCTGGCGAAGTAAAACAGCGTGTCCGGCCGGTCGACCCGAGCAGCGCGGCGCCGCAGGAGGAAGAACACCACCGGGAACACGGGATACAGGGGGACGGCGAGCAGCCCCCACAGCAGCGGGTTCTCGTCTCTGATCCGGGCGTCCAGCGCCACCCACAGGACGAGCGACCCGACGGTCACGCCCAGCAGGAGGCCGAGCAACGGCAGCAGGGGACCGTGCTGTGTCACGGTCGCAGTTCCGGGGGCAGCGAGAAAAACACCGCGGTCGTCCGTCACGGACCGTGTGGCGTCAGGGGGACCAGGGGCGGTTCGAACGGGCCTCGGGCAGAGGCCCGCTGTGCGTGTCAGAGACACACTCTCACCGCACGCAGTGAGAGCGGGCGCGGGGTGGCGACGCCGCCGGGGTGCCCGCGGTGGAGGGCCGAAGCGGGTGGGCACCCGACGACGGTGTGTCGCCGACCCGTGCGCATCCACTGCTTGGAGGGACCAGTATGTACGTTTTATCTGTATACTCTCGATACAAACGATAGTGTCGATACTATCTATACTACTGGTACCCGAAACGGCTGGGTGGTCTCTGTACTATCGGGAGTCCGATGACAGCAGATCGACCCGGGGTACCGGTTCAGAGCTTGTGACGGAACGCGTGGAGGACGTTCCGTCCGGTTTCGGTGAGCGAGATCTGTTTCGTGCGACCGACCTCGCGGACGGCGATGTAGCCGTCCTCGGTCAGCGGATCGACGACGTTCGCGTTCAGCAGGGCGAACTTCGCCTTGTCGTTCGCGGGGTCGGCGTCGTCGATGAACGCCAGCCCGGTCTCCTCGGCGAACTCGATGAGGTCTTTCTTCTTTGCGGTGTAGCTCTCGGAGTTCCGCCGGTCGAGGCAGTCGAGCACCGCGACCTGGTCGCGAGAGATCGCTTCGATCGGGTACGAGGGCAGGACCTCCGCTCGCTGCATCCCGCGAGTGAGTGGCTCCTCGGCGACCGCTGGGACGTGTCGTTCCGGGTGGACGTAGTATGCCGTCGCCGTCGTCGCCATGCAGGCGATGGCGCTCCCGATCGCCGCGACCTTCGGCCCGCTGGAGACGTTGACCCGGACGATGTCGTCGGGGTGGTCGGCGGTGAGCGTCGTCACGACGGCCAACACGTCGTAGAGGTCGTGGAGGTCCGTCTCCCGGACGACGATGTCGACGCCGTCGCTTTCGAGGTCCTCGACGAGGGCCTGCTGGTACGGGGTGAACCGCTGGGGGCGCTCGCTCTGGTTGAGCAAGTAGACGGTGTCGGCGTTGTGCTCCCGGATGGGCTCGACGATGCGGTCGCGCTCGTGACCCAGCGGGGCGATGTGGATCTCGCGTATCCGCTCCATGTCGGAGACCCGACCCGACGGTAGATGGGTCTTGGCATCACGGACCGCGCACCCGGAAAAACCGCCCGGCGTTCAGTCGTCGGCTTCGAGGTCCGACCGGCGCTGATCGAGGTACGGCAACTGGCCGGCCGTCTCCTCGATGGCGTTCCGATTGGCCTTCATCAGCGCGGTCGTGTCCCAGATGCCCTCGACGAGGGCCTGCCGCTGGGCGTCGTCGACCGAGACACTGGCCTCGTTGCCGCCGTAGCGGACCGTCTCGGCGGCTACGTCGACCTCGATCTCGCCGTCGGGGTTGTCGTCGACCCACTGCTGGAGCGCGTTGATCGTCTCGTGGTCGGCGGTCACCGTCGGGATGCCCAGCGCGAGGCAGTTCCCGGCGAAGATCTCGGCGAACCCTTCGCCGATGATCGCGTCGATGCCCCAGCGCATCAGCGCCTGCGGGGCGTGTTCGCGCGAGGAGCCACAGCCGAAGTTGTTGTTGACGACCATGACGTTGGCGTCACCGAATCGCTCCTCGTTCATCGGGTGCTCTTTCTGGGTGTCCTCGTCGTCGAAGCGCAGGTCGAAGAAGGCGAACTCGCCCAGGCCGTCGAAGGTGACGACCTTCATGAACCGCGCGGGGATGATCTGGTCGGTGTCGATGTCGTTCCCGCGGATCGGGATACCGGTCCCCTCGACGTAGTCGACCTCGGGGATCTCCTCGGTCGCGTCGGTCATGCTAACGCCACCTCCTCCAGATCGCGCACGTCAGAGACCTCGCCGGTGATGGCCGCGGCGGCGACCATCCGGGGGTTCATCAGCACGGTGCGGCCGTCCTTGCTGCCCTGGCGGCCGACGAAGTTCCGGTTCGAGGAGCTGGCACAGGCCTCGTCGCCCTCCAGTTGGTCCTCGTTCATCCCCAGACACATCGAACAGCCGGCGTTGCGCCAGTCGAAGCCGGCCGCCTCGAAGATGTCTTTGAGCCCTTCCTCCTCGGCGGCCCGCTGGACGCGCTGGCTGCCGGGGACGACGAACGCGCGCACGTCGTCGGCGACCTCGCGGCCCTTGACGATGCGGGCCGCGCGGCGCAGGTCAGGCAGTCGGGCGTTGGTACACGAGCCCAGGAAGGCCACGTCGATCTCGTAGCCGTTCATCGTCTCGCCGGGTTCGACGCGCATGTGCTTCTGGGCGCGTCGAGCCGTGTCCTGCTTGTCGTCGGCGAGGTCTTCGGGCGCCGGGATCGGGTCGTCGATGCCGATGCCCTGGCCGGGCGTGGTCCCCCACGTGACGACGGGGTCCAGTTCGCTCGCGTCGATCTCCACCACGTCGTCGTACTCGGCGTCGTCGTCGCTCTGGATGGACTCCCAGTACGGTTTGAGTTCCTCGAACTTCCCGGGGTGTTCCTGGAAGTAGTCCGTCTCTTCGAGCCACTCGAAGGTGGTCTCGTCGGGGTTGACGTAGCCCGCGCGAGCGCCGCCCTCGATGGACATGTTACAGATGGACATCCGGCCTTCCATGTCGAGGTTCTCGATGGCTTCGCCGGCGTACTCGTAGACGTAGCCGACGCCGCCCTCGGTGCCGAGACGACGGATGATCTCTAAGATGATGTCCTTGGCTTCGACGCCCTCGCCGAGTTCGCCGTTGACCTCGATCTTGCGGACCTGCTGTTTCTCCATGGCGATGGTCTGAGTCGCCAGCACGTCCCGGATCTGGCTGGTCCCGATCCCGAACGCGAGCGCGCCGAACGCGCCGTGCGTCGAGGTGTGGCTGTCGCCACAGACGATGGTCTTGCCGGGCTGGGTGATCCCCTGCTCCGGCCCGATGACGTGGACGATGCCCTGATCGCCGGTCGTCGGGTCCGAGAACTGGATGCCGGCGTTCCGGACGTTCTCCTCCAGTTCGCTCATCATCCGCTCGGCCGCGTCGTCGGCGTAGGGCCGGTCCTGGTTCGCCGTCGGGACGATGTGGTCGACGGTTGCGTGGGTCAGGTCGGGTCGGGCGACCTCCAGGCCGCGCTCCTGGAGCATCCCGAACGCCTGGGGGCTCGTGACCTCGTGGATGAGATGGAGCCCGACGAACAGCTGGTCCTGCCCGTTCGGCAGGGTCGTGACTTTGTGTCGGTCCCACACCTTGTCGTACAGCGTGCCGTTGCTCATGCTGTGGCCTCCGTCGTCCCGGAGCGATCTCCGTCGTCAGTCATCTGCGGGCGCTTCCTCCGCGGCCTGCTCGTCGTCGCCCCACGCGAACAGTTTCCGCAGTTCGCCACCGACTTCCTCGATCTGGTGGCTCTGCTCGGCGTCGCGGTACTGCTTGTACGAGGGCCGGTTCGTCTGGTTCTCGGTGATCCACTCGCGGGCGAACTCGCCGTTCTGGACCTCTTCGAGGATCCGCTCCATCCCCTCGCGGTCGATGACCTCTTCACCGCGAGTGAGGCCGCCGTACTCGGCGGTGTCGGAGACGGAGTTCCACATCCCCATGTGGCCGCCCTCGTACATCAGATCGACGATGAGTTTGAGTTCGTTCAGACACTCGAAGTAGGCCATCTCCGGCGCGTAGCCGGCGTCGACGAGCGTCTCGAAGCCGACCTTCACCATCTCGGTCACACCGCCACAGAGGACGGCCTGCTCGCCGAAGAGGTCGGTCTCGACTTCCTCCTGGAACGTCGTCTCGATGACGCCCGCGCGGGTGCAGCCGATGGCTTTCGCGTAGGCCAGGGACTCCGCCTTGGCGTCGCCGGTCGCGTCCTGGTAGATCGCGATCAGGCCCGGCGTCCCCTCGCCGCGCTCGTAGGTCCGCCGGACCAGGTGACCCGGGGACTTGGGGGCGACCATCGTCACGTCGACGCCCTCGGCGGGCTCGATCTGGCCGTAGTGGATGTTGAACCCGTGGGCGAACTGGAGCGTGTCTCCGGCTTCCAGGCCGTCCTCGATCGCCTCGTAGACGGCGGGCTGGATCGTGTCGGGGACCAGCATGACGACGCGGTCGGCCTCGGCGGCGGCCACGTCGGGCGTCTCGACCCGCAGACCGGCCTCGGTGGCCTCGGCCCGCGAGGAGGAGTCCTCACGCAGGCCGACGACCACGTCGACCCCGGATTCGTGGAGGTTCAGCGCGTGGGCGTGGCCCTGTGAGCCGTAGCCCAGCACGGCAACGGTCTCGTCTTCGAGTGTCGATACGTCGGCGTCGTCGTCGTAGTAGACGGTCGTGGATAGGTCAGTCATGTTTCTCCAGTGTCTTGGGGCCACGCTCCAGCGCGGCGGCCCCGGTGCGAACGATCTCCTGTACGTCGAACTGCTCGAACGCCGCGACGGCGGCGTCGATCTTCTGCTTGCTGCCCGTGATCTCGACGGTCACCGAGTCGGTCGAGGCGTCGACCGCCTGGCCGTCGTACATCTCGGCGACGGCGTTGACATCGTCGGGTTTCTCGCCGCCCACCTTGATGAGCGCGAGTTCCCGCCGGAGCGCCTCGGGTTCCAGTTCCATCACCGAGACGACGGGCACGAGCTTCTGCAGTTGTTTCTTCGCCTGTTCGATTCCCGGCTGCGGTTCCTCGATGAGGATCGTCATCCGGGCTATACTCTCGTCACTCGTGGGACCGACGGTGAGGCTTTCGATGTTGAACTGCCGCCGGCTGAACAGGCCCGAGACCTCAGCGAGCACACCGGGCCGGTGTTTGACGAGCGCCGAGAGCACGGCCTGTCGTGGTTCGTGAGTCGCTTCCGCTTCGGGGTCGACGCGAATCCCCTGGGAGTTGCGTCGTCCCTCGGGGCGCATCCGGTCGTGTGGCGCAGGGCCAGGCATTCCTCCAGTCATCGTTAGATCTCGTCTAAGTGGTCCTCGTTCAGTGCGAACAGTCCGTTGTCGCCGCCGCTTGGCACCATCGGGAAGACGTTCTCCCCGGGGTCGATGTGGGCGTCGATGACGCTGGGACCGTCGTACTCGCGTGCGGCCGCGATGGTCTCCTCGACGTTCTCGTAGTCCTCCAGGCGGAAGCCGGCGGCGCCGAACGCCTCCGCGAGCTTGTCGAACTGCGGGATCCACGGGTACTCCGAAGCCATCCGACGCCCCTCGTAGAAGCCGTCCTGCCACTGGCGGACCATCCCGACGGCCTCGTTGTTGAGGATGACGTAGGTGATGTCCAGTTGCTCACGAACGGCCACGGAGAGCCCCTGGACGGTCATCAGGAACGAACCGTCGCCGTCGAAGCAGACGACTTCCTGGTCGGGGGCGGCCAGTTTCGCGCCGATGGCGGCTGGGACGCCGTACCCCATCGTTCCCAGACCGTGCGAGGAGACCCAGGTCCGTGGCTCGGTGTACTCCCAGAACTGGGAGGCCCACATCTGGTGTTGCCCGACACCCGTACAGACGATGGTGTCCTCGTCGGTCACCGCCGAGAAGTGCTCGACGACGTACTGGGGTTTCAGCGGCTCGTCGTCGGGCATCTCGTAGCTCATCGGGTACTCCTGTTTCCACGTCTGGCACTGCTCGCGCCACTCGTCGGCGTCGGGCGCTCGCGGCATGGCGTCGAACAGCTGTCGCAGCACTTCGCGCGCGTCGCCGATCAGCGGGTAGTCCGCGTAGACGTTCTTGCTGATCTCGGCCGGGTCGATGTCGACGTGGACGATGTCGGCGTCCGGAGCGAACGAGTCGACGCCGCCGGTCAGGCGGTCGTCGAAGCGGGTCCCGATCGCCAGCATGCAGTCCGTGTTCGTGATCGCCAGGTTCGCGTAGCCGGTGCCGTGCATCCCGGCCCACTCCAGGGAGAGCTCGTGGTCCTCCGGGAAGGAACCGATCCCGGGCATCGTCGTGATGACCGGGACCTCGTACTCCATCGCGAACTCACGGAGGGCGTTCGAGGCGTTGGCCTTGATGACGCCGCCGCCGGCGAGGATGACCGGCCGCTCGGCGTCGGAGATGACTTCCGCGGCCTCCTGCACGGCCTCGTCGTCGGCCTCCTCGGGCACCTCGTAGGTGTCGGGCGTCTCCGGCGCTTTCGGTTCCACGTCGGTCTCGCCCTGTGTCACGTCCTTCGGGAGGTCGACCAGCGTCGGCCCCTGCCGGCCGGCGTCCGCGAGAGCGAACGCCTCGCTCACGTCGTCGCCGACGGTGTCGGAGTGGCTCGCGAAGTAGCTCTCCTTGGTGACCGGCTGGGTGATGCCGACGGTGTCGGTCTCCTGGAAGGCGTCGTTGCCGACGAACTCCGTGGGGACCTGGCCGGTCAGTGCGATCAGCGGGTCCGAGTCCATGTTGGCGTCGGCGATGCCGGTCACGAGGTTGGTCGCGCCCGGCCCGGACGTGGCGAAACAGACGCCCGGTTCGCCCGAGACGATGCCGTAGGCGTCGGCGGCGTGGGACGCCCCCTGCTCGTGGGCCATCGTCACGTGGGTGATGTCGGAGTCGTACAGCGCGTCGTAGACGGGCATGATCGCGCCCCCCTGGACGCCGAAGACGTACTCGGCGCCGGCGTTTTCGAGCGCTCGGACGACCGACTGTGCGCCGGTCGTGACCGGTGCCTGCTCGTCGTCGGCCGCTGCCTCGTCTTGGTCTGTCGACTGTTCGTCCTCTTTCGGAACTGATGCGCGTTCGCTCATATTGGGTCCCCTCCTGTGGGTCGATCGGTCGTTGGTGTGGATGCAGTGTGCATTGTGGTGTCGCTGGTGTCGGGTCGAACCTCGATACAGTCGGCGTCGGGATGGGATGTAGTGGGGGCTATGGCGCCCCTACAATACCCTCGCCGAGAAGAATGGACGCGGTGCTGGTGGCCGGACGAGCCTGTCTGCCAGCACGCGCTCTCATCACGTGCGGTACCAATTCGTCCCGGATAATAAACGTTCTGTGAGAGGTGCTGACGAACGGCCCGGGACGGCGAGCCCCGGGAGTTCACCCGTGGCTGACGATTCGGGACAGCGACCGGCGAGGACATAGGCCTACGCCCTGACCTCCTCGGTCTCCTCGTCGACACCGACCTCCTGGGCGAACCGCTCCAGTTCGGTCATGGTGACCTGCTGTTTCTCCGCGCCGAAGTCCTTGACCCGGCGGGTCACCTCGCGGACCTCGGCCTCTGTCGGGTCGTAGCCCGCGTCGACCAGCCGTTCCCGCACGGAGTGAGCGCCCGTGTGTTTCCCCAACACCAGTTCGCGCTCGGCGCCGACCATCTCGGGGGTCATGACGCCGGGTTCGAAGGTGTCGGAGTTCTCGATGACGCCCGCGGCGTGGATGCCGCTCTCGTGGGAGAAGGCGTTCCGACCGACCACCGGTTTGTTCGCCGGCACCGGGATGTCGGACTTCTCCTCGACGAGTCGGGACAGTTCGGTGATCCGGGTCGTGTCGATGCCGGTGTCGACATCGTACAGCGACTCCAGGCTCATGACGACCTCCTCGTAGGCCGCGTTGCCCGCCCGTTCACCGATCCCGTTGACCGACACCTGGGCCTGGCTCGCGCCGGCCTCGAAGCCGGAGATGGCGTTCGCCGACGCCAGCCCGAAGTCGTCGTGCGTGTGCACGTCGATCCGGGCCTCCGTCGCGGCGTCGACCTCTTCGATGAGGTCGTAGAACCGCCGCGGCGTGGCGACCCCACAGGTGTCGGGGATGTTGATCCAGTCCGCGCCCGCCGCCGAGGTCGCCTCGATGACCTCGATGAGGAACTCCCCGTCGGTCCGGGTGGCGTCCATCGGCGAGAACATGCACTCGGCGCCAGCGTCTTTGATCATCTCGACACACTCGACTGCCGTGTCGAGTGCCTCCTGCCGGGTCGCGTGCATGGAATCCTGTAGCTGTACGTCCGACGTCGAGACGAAGGTGTGGACCATGTCCACACCCGAATCCAGGGCCGCCTCGATGTCTTTCTCGACCACGCGCGCCAGTCCACAGGTCGTCCCGTGGGTGGCTTCAGCGATGTCGCGGACGGCCTCGAACTCCGCGTCGGAGTTGACGGGGAACCCGGCCTCGATGACGTGAGTCCCCATCTCGTCGAGAATCGCCGCGATCTCGCGTTTGTCCTCGTAGTTGAACGACGTGCGTGGCGACTGCTCGCCATCACGTAGCGTGGTGTCGAAAATCCGTGCGTCTGTTATCTCAGACGTGGAATCCAGTGTGCCCTGGAAGAACTCGATCCGCCGGAGATTCCGACGTGCCCTCAATGTTGGACATAATCACCCGTATCTGGTCGCTTCCGGTACTTATAGTTGTCCATCGGCCCCAGATCTGTCGGGTATCTGACTACTCCCCGACCAGCGTCAGGTAGTGGCCGTCGGGGTCGCGGATACGGACACCTTCCTCGACCGAAGTGACAGCGAGCGCCCGGTCGGCGACGTTCCGGGCCACCGAATCCGGGGCCTCGGCGACGACGCCGAAGTCGACGTGGACCCCTCCGCGGGCGTCGGCGATGCCCAGCCGCGGTTCCCACAGTTCCAGGTCGAACGCGCCCGTCGAGAGCCGGACCCGGCCCTCCTCGTGGCCGTCGTCGACGACCTCGAAGCCGAGGTCGGTGTAGAACTCGACGGCGGCCGCGAGGTCCTCGACCTCCAAGACGAGTTCGAACAGGTCCGAGACGCCCGACGGCGCGTCGGCACGCTCACCCAGTTCCACGCAGTTGCCCTCGGGGTCGTAGAAGTACAGCGACCGCTGGTCGCCGAAGGTGTGTTCGACGAGGTCGAACCGCTCGCCGAGGATGTCGTGCCAGTCGTCGTACTCGCGTTCGGCGACCGTCAGCGCGTAGTGGGTGTGGAGGCCACCACGAGGGATCTCCCCCGGTGCGCGCAGCCGAAGCGCCGTCTCGCCGACCGAGAGCACTGCCTCCTGCTCGGACTCGGAGACGACATCCAGTTCCAGAAACGCCTCGTAGAACGCCGTCAGCCGGTCCGGGTCCTTCGCCTCCAGCGTGAGCCACGCGGGCGTCGAGAGCATACCCGGCCCGTTGACGACCCAGCGTGAAAACTGCCGCGGCGTGGGGAGGATTTTTTGCTCCGCCCGTCTACCCTCACCGCATGAGTGACTTCGAGGGGCTCGACCTGCAGGCGGTCGAAGACCAGATGGACGGGAGCGGCGACGACGGCAACAGCGACCGCGTGGTCCTGGGAGTCCTCGACGGGACGACGCCGGACGCCGAGTGGGTCGAGACCGTCGAGGACGGCGCGGTGCTCGTGTTGAACGTCGACGGCGACCTGAACCGACTCGCGGCCGGTTTCGCTCGGCCCGTCAAAGAGGCCGGCGGCGAGTTGATGCACTTCCGTGGCTTCCTAGTCGTCACGCCCCCGGGCGTCGAGATCGACGCAGACCGGCTCTGAGCGATAGTTCGGGGTAGGCGGGGAATTACAAACGTCGTGCCGAGCCCCGTCCAGGGCATCGATGGCCGCTCGCGCTCTGACACGCCGCGGCGTCCTCGCGGCCGTCGCCGCGGTTTCGGGTGCCGTCGGGGCCGTCCTCACCGATCCTCGGTCGGGGTCCGCCGACGGACCGACACGATCCGGCGACGAGCCGCTGGGCTGTGGCCGGACCAGCTACGCGCGCCGCCGGCGACTCGGCGCGTTTCTCAACGAGACGGCGGCCTTCGTCGAGCCGCCCGTCTGGGACGGGAGCCTCGTCGACCGGACGGACCAGGAGACCGTTGAGGTGACCGTCGGCGAAGCCCGTGCTGTCTCGGTTCCGGGCGTCGGACTGGCGACCGCGCCGGTCGCGTTCGACCCGGCGGCGGTGCTCGTCTCGCCGGGGACGACGGTTCGCTGGACCTGGGCCGAGGGCGTCGATCCGGCGCTCCCGAGCGATGTCGTCGCGCTGTCGGTGGGCTGTTTCGACAGCGGAGTGCGGCCCCCGGGCGGTGAGCCGTTCACGCACACCTTCCGCACCTGGGGCCACTACCTCTACTACTCGACGCTCCACGGCGCGCCCTACCGGGTTCCCTCCGTCCGTGGCGACAGCGTCACCAACCCGTTCGGGATGCGCGGGGCCGTCGTGGTGACCGGCGTGTAGGGTGTCGGTGCCGCCTGGGTGAACGGGCTTAATACTATCAAAGCCCCAGTACCGGCTATGCCGATGAAAGGTTCGGGCACGGCGACGAGTTGGGAAGTGACGAACCGCTGGGACCGCGGCGCGAGCTGGCTCGCGTACCCACACGAGGACATGCAACGGGCGAGTCACGTCCTCAAGACCGAGGCCGGCGTCTTCGTCGTCGACCCGGTCGACGCCGACGGCATCGACGACCTGTTCGCCGAGTACGGCGAGGTGGCCGGGACGGTGCTCCTGCTCGACCGCCACAAGCGCGACACCGACACCGTCGCGAACCGTCACGATGTCCCCGTCTATGTCCCCGAATGGATGTCCGGCGTCGAGAGCGACCTCGACGCGCCCGTCGAGCGCATCCACAGACAGCTCCCCGGGACCGACTACGGCGTCCACAAGCTCCGGAACAACCCCTTCTGGAAGGAGGCGGCCCTCTACGGCGACGATGACGACACGCTCGTCGTTCCCGAGTCCGTCGGGACGGCGTCGTTCTTCCTGGCAGAGGGCGAACGCCTGGGCGTCCACCCGATGTTGCGGCTGTTCCCGCCGAAGAAGCTCACACGGCTCGAACCCGAGCGGATCCTGGTCGGCCACGGGCACGGCATCATGACCGACGCCACCGAGGCGCTGGCCTACGCGATCCGCGGGTCCCGGAGCCGGACGCCGAGCCTCTACGCCAAGACAGTCAGATCGTTCGTCTTCGGGTGAGCGAGGTCGGGGTGGCGACGGGGTTTTAGTCGTGCCACGCGAAGGGTACCCGTGGTATACGTCACTCGCGGTCTGGTCGAGACGCTGTTACGGATGGCGAGCGACGCGGAACCCGACTCCGTGACGATCTCACTGGCCGTCACGAAAGCCAGCGACCTCCCCGACGTGGATCTCCCGCCGGAGACACCGGTCTTCACGGACTTCTATCTCCCCTCTGCGGGCAGTTCGGTGAACGCGGTGTTCGGGATGGACCTGGGGACGCCGGCCGGGCAGACCCACGGTCGGTTCATCTCGCACCCGACGGGCCGGATGGGAGTCGACGTGACCGACGACCTCCACGAGGTCATCTTCGTGGCAATCCCGCCGTGGGAGGAGGACTGTTTCCGTGCGTTCGACCGCTCGGACCGCGAGCAGACCGTCGAGATTCTCGACGTTGAGCCCCCGGAACGGTATCCGGCCTAACTACTCCAGGTAGCCCAGGTCCCGCAGTTCGTCGGCGATGTCCTGGAACTCCGCCTCCGTGAGTTCGCCCTGGCGCTGGTGCTGGACGACGATGCTGCGCAACAGGAACCGGACGAGGTCCGAGGTGCTTGAGAAACTGGTCCCCTCGATCGTCTCGTCGACGCGGTCGGCGAGGTCTTTCGGGATCGAGACGGTCGTGTAATCGGCCATGGTGGAGGGACGACCGCCCCGGCCAAATGCGTTCTGTTACTGTGGCTCGTCGGCTTCAGTGTCGAACTGGCCCATGGCCGCACTGCTTGTCGGCGAGAACATCATCGGCGCCCGGTCGCTCCGGCCGGTGTCGCCGAACGTCTGTGTGGTGGTCGGGTACGATTCGTCGTCGGTGGGTGTCGTGATTCGTGTCGTCATCCTGGGGGTCGTGTGGGTCGCATCGCGTGGTCGGTAGTCGGGTCCTGGCGTGTCGTGATCGGGTGTGCTTTGGGTACAAGCATCGCGTACCACTCCCTTTCGACCCATATATAATAAAAGTTCATGACGTATCCTGTGGACAGTTCACACGACCCACGTCGACGCCTCAGACGACCAGCGACTGCTCGTAGTCGGTGAAGTTCTCGTAGCCATCCTCGGTGACCACGGCGATGTCCTCGATGCGGACGCCGCCGACCGCGGGGTCGTACAGTCCCGGTTCGATGGTGACGACGTGGCCCGGGCGCAGTTCCCCGCCGTTTGGCGAGAGCCGCGGGAGTTCGTGTACGTCCAGGCCGACGCCGTGGCCGGTGCTGTGGATGAAGCCCGTCTCTGTGCGTTCGTCGCTGCGCAGCGTCGGTTCGCCCGCGTCCTCGTAGACAGCACAGACCGCGTCGTGGACATCGGTACCCGTCGCGCCGGGTTCCAGCGCGTCGAACGCCGCGGCCTTGGCCCGCTCGGTCAGGTCGTACCACTCGCGGATCTCGTCGCTCGGATCGCCCCGCAGGAACGTCCTGGTCATGTCCGCGTGGTACTTCGTCGACTTGTCCCGCGGGAAGATGTCGACGATGATCGGCTCGTCCGCCGACAGCGGCCCGCTGCCCCGATCGTGGGGGTCGGCGGCGTCGGCGCCACAGGCGACGATCGTCTCGTCCAGCGCACAGCCGTGGCGCAACAGCGTCACTTCGATCTCCTCTTTGACGGCCTCGCTGGTCAGCGGATCGCCCGCGTGGACCAGCCGTCCGCCCTCGATGTCGGTCGCGGCGATGAGATCCTCGGCGGCAGCCATCGCCGCCTCGTTGGCCCGCTGGGCTGCCCGGACGTGTTCGATCTCGGCTTCGGTCTTGGTCGCGCGGATCTCGGTGACGACGCTGTCGGTGTCGGCGGTGACGGTCTTCCCCGATCCCTGAGCCCGTCGGCCGTCCGCAGCGGGAACCGCGGCGGGACGGCGACCGAGCCCACGTCGTAGCTGTCGAGAAACGCCGCGAGGACGTGCGAAACGGCGTCGTCGGGCCCGTGCTCGTCGACGAGGCGCTGGTGGTCGAAGTCGACGTACCGCTCGACGGTCTCGGCCCTGGACTCCCGCTTTGCCCGGCCGAACTCCAGGCTCCGGGGAAAGAGGAGGTGGGTCTCGCCGTCGTACAGCGTCACGAACGGATCGGGCGCGTCGAAACCCGAGAGGTAGTACTGATCCGACAGCTCCGAGTCGGCGTCGACGAGGTAGCCGTCGGCACCGGTCTCGTCGAGATAGTCGTCCAGTCGGGAGAGATCGGGGTCCATGCCCCCGTCTCCGGGCGTCGGCGGCAAAGAGCTACCGCCTCTCAACTGAACCGCGCGACGCCGGTTCCCCCGCTGACGTACGCAGCGCCGTCGGCGACTGCCGGGCCGCTCTCGAAGTACGCGTCGGCGACCCCCCACGTCCCGAGGCGCTCGCCGGTGGCCGGGTCGAGCGTCGCGAACTGGGTTTCCCGACGATCGGTCGGCACGTAGAGACGGCCGTCACCGACCGCGAGCCCCGTGTTGTAGCTCCCGCTGAGGTCGGGACGCGACCAGCAGACGGTCCCGTCTGCAGCCGCGAGCGTGTGCAGTTTGCCGCCGGCCAGGACGTAGACGCGACTCCCATCGCTGGTCACCGTCTCCGGTTCCGGTCGGTCCCCCTCGTCTTTCGGCAGCCGGTATGACCACTGCCGGCTCCCGTCGGCCGCCGAGAGCGCGTGGACGATCCCGTCCCGGGAGCCCGCGAACACCCGGCCGCCGGCGACGCAGACGTTCGCCTCGATGCGGTCGCCGGCTTTGTACCGCCAGCGTTGGCTCCCGTCGGCCGTCGAGAGCGCCCGGACGTAGGTGTCGTCGCCGCCGCTGAAGACGGTGCCGTCGGCGACGGCGGGCGTCACTTCCGAGGGGAGTCCGGTGGCGTCTCGCCACTCCGTCTCGCCCGTCGTCAGGTCCAGGGCGTACGTGGCGATACCGACCTGGACGTACGCTGTCCCGTCGGCGATCACCGGGCGCGCGTCCAGCAGGCGACCGCCCGTCTCCAGTGCGGTCCACAGCGTCTCGCCGCTCGCCGCGTCGAGAGCTCTGACATCCTGATCGGCGAAGTAGACGAGCGTCCCGTCGGCGACCGCCGGCGCACCGGGGTACTCCGGGACGCTGGTCTCCCAGCGCACCTCGCCCGAAGCGGCGTCGAGCGCCCACATGGTCGTGTCCAGATCGCTGACGTAGACCGTCCCGTCGACGACGATCGGCGTGTGGTAGCCGATCGCGGTGTCGAACTCGAAGGTCCAGTCGCGGGACGGCTCCGGCCCGGGCATCGCGTTCGCCGGCACGGTGCTGGTTCCTCGCCGACCGCCCAGCCGGGTCGTCCACCCCGCGGTCGGCGAGACTGTGGGGTCGTACGGGGGACAGGAGCCGACCGACTCGGAACTGTCGTCGTCCGACGACCCGTCACTGGCACAGCCGGCGACACCGGCCAGTCCGGCGGCACCGAGCGCGCCGAGTACCTCCCGGCGACTGCGGTCGGTCATGCGAACTTCTGTACCCCCCGAGTGGCGTGTGTCAGGTAGACTCCCTCTGCCGTGACGGCCAGGTTCGCCATCGGGACGCGGTCGTACGGGTCGGTGAAGTACTTCCCCGAGTCCGCCCAGCTATCGGCGTCGGTCCCCCAGCGGCGCGTCCCGTCGGCGGGGTCGAACCCCGCTGCCCGGAGGTAGACCGTCCCGTCGGCGACCGCCGGCCGTGCGAGGAACGGGACGCCGTCGAGATCGGTGTCGTTCCGCGGGGTCGACTCGTTGACGACGCGCCACAGCTCCGTTCCGTCGGCGGGATCGAGCGCGTAGAGGTTCTTCGCGGCCACGTAGACGCGGTCGCCGTCGGTCGCCGGCGGGCCCGCGGTGTAGTAGCCGGTGACGAACTCCCAGTCGAGTTCGCCCGCTTCGGCGTCGACCGCGGCGATCGTCCCGCCGTACGAGAGGTACAGCGTCCCGTCGGCGAGAGCGATCCCCCGGGGACCGATGTCGTACCCGGTTTCGGACTGGAGTTCGAGGCGCCACTGCCGCAGCCCGCTGTGATCGAAAGCGGCGACGACCGACCGACCGCCGTCGCCGGTGCTGAACGCGGCGTACACACGGTCGCTGTCGACGGCCGGGACCGCCGCGCGGATCGGCTCGCCGTCGCCCAGCAGCCACTCCAGTGGGTTGCTCCGAGAAGCGGTCCAGCGGGTCGATCCCGACCGGTCGAGACAGCGGAGCGCCCCGCTGGCGTCGGGGACGTAGAGGCGCTCGCCGAACACTCGGGGCGTCAGTCCGGCGCCGTCGAGCCCGGTCGTCCAGGCGGTCTCGCCGCCCTCGACGGCAAGCAGGCGACCGTCGCCGGTGCCGACGACGACCGTCGAACCGATCGCGGTCGGGGCACCGGTGATCCCCTCGGGGACGGTGTGGGTCCACAGCGGTTCGCCGGACTCGGGGTCGATCCCGGCCAGCACGCTGTCGAGGTCTTCCGAGTCGTAGTAGCCTCTGGCCATCCCGGCGACGTAGACCGCGTCGCCGACGGCTGGCTGGCCGAGGTAGCCGTACAGCGGCGGATCGACTGCCTCGCGGTCCAGCGTCCACTGTTCGGTCGGGGCGTCGGGGCCGGCGGGTGCGTGACTGGTGCCGGCGGGGCCGTAGCCGGCCGCCGGCCAGCGGTCCGTCGGCCGGTCGAACGACCCGGCGTACGCGGAGTCGGTCGAACAGCCAGCGACGGCGGTCGAGAGGGCAGTCGCACCCGCCGCGAGGAACTCACGGCGGCGCACGCCCGTTGGTTACGATGGGCGAGTGAAGTGTCTTCTGGGAGACAGCAGGAGCCGCGAGCGGTAGCCTCTTGTCGCCCGGCCGCAACGCCCCCTGCATGGACGTTACCATCGCCGAATCGACGGTCCACGGGACCGCACAGGCCCCGCCGTCGAAGAGCTACACGCACCGCGCGATCCTGGCCGCCGGCTACGCCGATGGGGCCGTGGTCACCGATCCCCTCGTCAGCGCCGACACGCGGGCGACGATGCGGGCCGTCACGGCCTACGGTGGCGACACGGACCTCTCGGCGGACGAACGGACCCTGACCGTCGAGGGCTTCGACGGTCGCCCCGAGACGCCGAACAACGTCATCGACTGTGCCAACAGCGGGACGACGACCCGTCTCGTCACTGCGACCGCGGCGCTCCAGGACGACCTGACGGTCCTGACCGGCGACGACTCGCTGCGCTCCCGCCCCCAGGGCGCGCTGCTGGACGCCATCGAGCAGTTGGGCGGGCGCGCCGAGAGCACGCGCCGGAACGACCAGGCACCGCTGGTCGTCGGCGACGGCATCGCGGGCGGTCACGTCGCCATCCCCGGGGATGTCTCTTCGCAGTACATCACCGCCCTGCTGATGGCCGGTGCCGTCACCGACGAGGGCATCGACATCGAACTGACGACCGGGCTGAAATCCTCGCCGTACGTCGACATCACGCTGGAGGTTCTGGAGGCGTACGGCGTCGACGCCGAGGAGACGGCCGACGGGTACAGCGTCGCGGGCGGCCAGACCTACGCCCCCGCGGGCGGCGAGTACCACGTCCCCGGGGACTTCTCCTCGATCAGCTACCTCCTGGCGATGGGTGCGCTGGCGGCCGCGGACGAACTGGTCGTCACCTCGGCGGTCCCCAGCGCGCAGGGCGACACGGCCATCGTCGACATCCTCGACCGGATGGGCGCCGACCTCGACTGGGACCGCGAGGCCGGCGAGATCGCGGTCCGGAAGAGCGACCTCACGGGGATCGAAGTGGGCGTCGAGGACACGCCGGACCTGCTGCCGACGATCGCCACGCTCGGCGCGGCCGCCGACGGCGTCACGCGGATCACCGACGCCGAACACGTCCGCTACAAGGAGACCGACCGCGTGAGCGCGATGGCCGAGGAACTCACCAAGATGGGCGCCGCCGTCGAGGAGCGCGAGGACGAACTGCTCGTCTACGGCGAGGACACCGACCTGCACGGTGCGACCGTCGACGGCCGGGCCGACCACCGGATCATCATGTCCCTGGCCGTCGCCGGCCTCGTCGCCGACGGCGAGACCATCGTCACTGGCGCCGAACACGTCGATGTCTCGTTCCCGAACTTCTTCGACCTCCTGGAATCGCTGGGCGGCGCGGTCGAGCGCTGAGCCGCGCGGAGCGACGGGAATCGTGTGACAATCTGGCACGAAGCGTTATGTCGTCCGACTGCCTCCTTTTACGTCGGTCCTTCGCCCGGCGTGACTGGCGACTGGCGCCGAGAGCCGGCGTACCGATCGTCCGGCACGTTCGGGCAGGACAGCACGAGGTATCGCAATGGCAACGACGACAACTGATCCCGTCGGGGCGTGGCGGCCACGTCTCGGACGGACCAGACCGAACAGAACGACCGTACTAGCCGCCGGCCGCCGCCTCGCCGGCGAGGACGGGAGGAGACGACCGGCGACAGGAGCGACCTGATGGCGGAGACGGCACGCTCGGAGGCTCCATCCCGGACCGCGACCGCGACAGCCGAGGACCCGCCGCGCATGCACGCAGTCGTCACCGCGGCGTACGGCGGCCCCGAGGTACTCAGATTCGCCGAGGTGGCGCGGCCCGTCCCCGACGACGACGAGGTCCTGATCCGCGTCGTCGCGGCGTCCGTCGGCGCGGGCGACTGGCACCTCATGCGGGGGTCACCGTTCCTCGTCCGCCTCATCTACGGCGGCTACCGCCGGCCGAAGTTCCCGATACTCGGTGTCGATGTCGCGGGGCGAGTCGAGTCGGTCGGACGAACCGTCACCGGGTTCCGCCCCGGCGACGAGGTGGTCGCCGACCTCTCCGAGAGCGGGTTCGGCGGGTTCGCGGAGTACGTCTGTGCGTCGGAGACGGGCGTCGTCTCGAAGCCGTCGACCGTCTCGTTCGAAGCGGCAGCGTCGGCCCCGACCTCGGCCGTCGCCGCGCTCCAGGCGCTCCGCGACGCGGGCGAACTCCGGGCCGGCGAGCACGTCCTGGTCAACGGGGCATCGGGCGGCGTGGGGACGTTCGCGGTACAGATCGCCAAGCACCTCGGCGCCGAAGTCACCGGCGTCTGCAGCACCGCGAAGCTGGAGACGGTCCGGTCGGCCGGCGCCGACCACGTCGTCGACTACACCGAAGAGGACGTTACGACCGCCGGGACCCGGTACGACCTGATCCTCGATACGGCAGGTTCGCACCCGATGCGGGCGTACAGGCGCGTGCTCCGCCCGGACGGTCGGTACGTCATGGTCGGCGGGCCGACGAGTCGGTTCCTGCAAGCGATGGTCCTCGGACCGCTGCTCTCGGCGACTGGCACGCGGACGTTCCGCGGGTTCACCCTCCAGGTCGACCGCGACGACCTCGCGACGGTCATGTCGCTCCTCGAATCCGGCGACATCGTGCCCGTCATCGACAGGCGCTTCCGGCTCCGCAGGGTCCCGGAGGCGATCCGCTACCTCGAAGCCGGTCGCGCGGAAGGGAAAGTCGTGATCGAGGTCGAACGGGCGTCGTAGCAGAACGCCGTCGGCAGGAGCCGGGCCGGTTCGAGCGGCCGTCGCGACTCCCGTTGGTCCCCGAGCGAGTCCACCGTCACGCCTGCATCTACAAGGTTCAAATGCCCCCGCCCCCGAAACGTTCGTAATGAACGGCAACGAGTTCGGTCGTCTCTTCCGCATGACGACCTACGGCGAATCACACGGGGAGGCGATGGGGTGTGTCGTCTCCGGTGTCCCCGCGGGGGTCGAACTCTCGGAGGAGGACATCCAGACCGATCTGGACCGGCGCAAGCCCGGCCAGTCGATGATCACGACCTCGCGCGGCGAGCCGGACAAGGTCGCGATCAACTCCGGCATCCAGGACGGCTACACCACCGGCACGCCCGTCGGCATGGTCATCCAGAACAAGGACGCCCGCTCGGGCAAGTACGAGCCGTTCATCACGGCGCCCCGGCCCTCCCACGGCGACTACACCTACTCGGCGAAGTTCGGGACGCGCAACTGGGGCGGCGGCGGCCGCTCGTCGGCCCGCGAGACGGTCAACTGGGTCGCCGCCGGCGGCGTCGCGAAGCAGGTCCTCGAACAGTCCGACTACGACGTACAGATCAAGGCCCACGTCTGCCAGATCGGCGACGTGGAGGCCGGCCCGGTCACCTTCGAGGACATGCTCGAACACAGCGAGGAGAACGAGGTCCGCTGTGCCGACCCCGAGGCCGCCGAGGAGATGCGCGAGCTGGCCGACCGGCACCAGAAAGAGGGCGACTCGATCGGCGGAGCCATCTACTTCGAGTGTCGCGGCGTCCCGCCGGGACTGGGCGCCCCGCGGTTCGACAGCTTCCCTTCCCGGCTCGCCCAGGCGATGTACTCCATCCCCGCTGTCAACGACTTCGAGTACGGTATCGGCCGCGAGGCCCGCACGACGAGCGGCAGCGACTACAACGAGGACTGGGAGTTCGACGCCGAAGACAATCCCGTGCCGGAGGGCAACGACCACGGCGGCATCCAGGGCGGGATCACCACCGGCCAACCCATCTACGGCGAGGTGACCTGGCACCCGCCGGTCTCGATCCCGAAGACCCAGACCACCGTCGACTGGGAGACCGGCGAGGAGAAGGAGATCACCGTCACGGGCCGCCACGACCCCGTCCTGCCGCCGCGTGCGGTCCCCGTCGTCGAGGCGATGCTGTCCTGTACGGTACTGGACTTCATGCTACTCGGTGGCCGCATCAACCCCGACCGACTCGACGGCCAGCCGGGCCAGTACGATACCGACTACCACCCGTCCAGCCCACAGAACGACCCCGACGACGCAGACACCCACGCGACCACCGTCGACGAGGACTGACATGGACGCCAACCAGGACGAAGCGTCGAACCCCTTCGGGATGGACGAGGACTGTCAGAACTGCGACGCGCTCTGTGCGACCCGTGAAACCGTCGTCCACGGCTACGGCGACGTGAGCGCGGAGTTTCTCGTCCTCGGCGACTCGCCCAGCGCCGCGGCCGACGACTCCGGCGTCCCCTTTACCGGCGAGCACGAACGCGGCCTGCTCGACATCCTCGCGGCCGTCGACATGTGCGAGGATCCGGACGCCGCCGAGCCGACGCTCGACAACGCCTTCCTGACCTACGTCACGCGGTGTCGCCACCCCGACCGGACGGCCACCGACGAGGAGGTCATGAACTGCGAGCCGTACCTCAACAGCGAGGTGCGGATGATCAACCCCGAGCTCCTGCTGCCCGTCGGTCAGGCGGCCCTCGAAGCGCTGGCCTTCGAGTACACCACGATGAGCGCGGACGAACTCGACGTGGTCGACCAGCACGCCACGACCATCCGCGGCCGGGGCTTCGAACTGCTCCCGATGGTGCCACCGGCCGAACAGAGCGACGAACAGCGGACCGCCGTTCTCGACGCGCTCGGCGACATCCTGGGTCGTGACTACCGCCAGACGAAGGGACGACGAGGCAGATAACCGGCCTCAGCCCAGCGCGGTCGGTTCGGCCAGCGTCCCGTAGTCGGCGGCCGTCTGCAGCCGTTCGCGGCCGTCGTGGCGGAACTGTGCCGCGAGAAGCTCCGCTGACTGTTCACTGGCGAACGTCGCTCCGCTGAGCCACTCCATCGCCTGCCAGAGACAGGTCGCCTTCTGCCGGGCCAGTTCACACGGCTCGGTGATCCCGTCCGTCTCGGCGCGACCGACCGCGGTCGTGAAGTGGCCGACTGCGGTCTGAAACTGGTCGGCCGCGGCCTCGATGTGCGCCCGGGCGTCGGTCCACCGTTCGTCGGTGTAGCGGTCGAGACCGGCGGTCAGTCGCCGGCGACCCTCCCGATACGTCGCGTACCCGAGGCGGTACTCCCGGCGCGCGGTGCAGTCCCCGCAGAGTCGCCGCCGACGCCCACAGTCCGGACAGGTGACCGTCGACCGGGGTGTGGGGTCGCCGTCCACCGTCGCCGGACACCTGCGACACGGACACGGTTGGTCCACCGCTGAATCGGATCGGTTCCCCATGCCAGCCTGTCGTACGATACCGGGCAAAGGTATGGACCGGCTACGCCCGTTCAGGACGGGTCCCACCGATTCCGAACGCGGTCCGTCGTCGAGAGTTCGCGTTTGAGATCGGAGAGGTGCCAGACGATGTCCGTGAGCGTGATGATCCCGACGAGTTCCAGTTCCGACATCACGGGGACTTTCTTCACGTCCTCCGCGGTCATGGTCCGGACCACAGCCGAGACGGACCGGTCGGGAGTCGTCGTGACCACGGGACGGTGGCCGACCTCGCGGACGGTGATCTCCGTCAGTGGACGCCCGGTCTCGTGAGCAGCCGCGAGGGCGTCGGACTCGGTGACGAGCCCCATCGGAGTCCCGTCCTCGTCGAGAACGACACAGGAGCCGACGCCCGCGTCGAGCAACCGCCCGACGGCCGTCGCCATCGACTCGTCGACCGCGACGGTCACCACGTCGGTCGACATCAGCTCGCGGACGAGCATACCTCACGTGGGCGAGCCAGGGAGATAAGCCTCCGGTCGTGAACGCAACCGACAAACCCGGGACGACCGGAGTGGACGTATGACCACTGTTGCAGTCCTGGCCGAGCCGCCGGTCGAGGGCGCGGTGCTCGACTCGTTCGTCGACGGCCCGCTCGACGCTGGCGAGGCCGTCGAGTTGTACACCGCGATGGTGCGAGACGTGTGTCGCGCCGTCGAGGACAGCGGCGGGGAACTCCTCGTCAACTATCGTCCCGCCGAGCAGGTCGCGGCCGACGTGGAGCCGGAACAGCGTCTCCGGGACGTGCTGGAACCGGCGCTGACCGACCCGGACGAGGCCCGCTACGAGGTCCAGGTCGGCGAGACGTTCGCCGGCCGCGTCGGCAACACCGTCACGTACCTCCTCGAACAGGAGCAGGTCAACACCGTCGCGGCCGTCGATCCGACGGCGGCACTGCTCTCGCGCCAGCGCATCGACAGTGCGGCGATGAAGCTCCGGTCGAGCGAGGTGGTGCTCGGTCCCTCGACCGAGGGGCGTGTCTACTACGCCGCCTTCGCCGAGCCCGTCGACTTCGAGGACGCGTACGCCACCCCGGCGATCGAGACGCTGACCGACCGTGGCCGGGCGGCCGACCTGTCCGTCGATTTCCTCCCGAGCGATCCGGTCCTCGCCCGACCCGACGACCTCCGGAGCGTGCTGCCGCTGCTCAACGCCCGCCGGCGAGCCGAGCGACTCGTCCCGCCCCGGACCGTCGACTGTCTCGCCGACCTGGGGCTCGCCCTCGATGTCGACGGCGACGACCTCACGGTCGTTCGGCGAACCGACAGGCCTTAGAGGAGCCACACGAAACTGCCGGGCGCGGTGGGATGGCAGAGCGGCCTATTGCGCCTGCCTTGAAAGCAGGTACCGTAAGGTTCCTGGGTTCAAATCCCAGTCCCACCGTCTCTCGCGGCTCGATCGGTCGACGAGGAGCCCCCGGCCCGGACCAGTCCCGCTCTGCGGTTTCGGCTGGCCGCGTGCCACCGACCTGTCCGTGAGACAACAACTGTGCAGTTTTATACTGCTGGTGTTGGTCAGACAGAGACGATGGAGCACCAGCAACGGTCCCCGGCGGCGGCGATCGGTCTCGCCGCTGTCTGTGTCACCGCACTCGCGATCGCGGGCTTGGCCGCGGCGCCGGCCGCCGCTGTCCCGAGCACGTACGTCGCCAACGCGAACGTCGGGCAGTCGGACGTTCTCGTCGGCGAGAACGTCACCGTCACGGCTGTCGTCGGCAACCTCGGTACCTCGCGCGGCGGACACACGGTCGAGTTCACACGCAACGGAAGCGGGTTCGCGACGAACCGCGTCGTCGTCGAAGCGGACGAACGCGAGCGCACCTCGACGAACATCAGCTTTCAGCAGCCCGGCGTCTACGAACTCCGGGCCGACGACGAACTCGCGGGTTACGTCCGGGTGACGCGGACGCTCGCGACGGTCGACGCCCGGACGGAGAGCCAGCGGACCCTCAGCGTTCGCGTCGACGGCGTCCCGCTTCGGGAGACACACCGGGTCCCGATCCCCGCGGCGACGAACCGCTCGCTGCGTCTCCAGCAGTGGAACGTCACGACCGGGGAGTCCCGCTTCGAACAGACGGTCACGGAGTACACCGACCCCTCGGAAGCGGCGGTTCCGATCCCGGCCACGGACGCGACCGTCGCCGGCGTCGTCTCCGTCACGTCGTCGGCGCCCGTCGAGTCGACGACGGCGCGAGTCGCTGTCAACCAGTCGCGGCTCCAGTCGCTCGGGCTCACGCCCGATGAGGTGTCGCTGTACAGCTACGAAAACAGCCAGTGGCACACCGTCGAGACGACGATCGTCGACCGCCAGTCGACGGCGATCGTCTACGAAGGGGCCGTCCCCAACGGCACGACCATCGCGGTCGGCCGCATGTCGCCCGCGTTCTCGATCACCGGGACCGCGCTCGATACGGAGGACGCACCGGCGGGCCAGCGGATCGTCGTCGAGGCGACCGTCACGAACACCGGCGCCGTCGCCGGCGACTACGCGGCGACGATGACGCTCGACGACGAGTCGGTCAACGAGACGACCGTCACCGTCGCGCCCGGCGAGGAGCGGACGGTGACCCTCTCGGCGGTCACTGACTCGGCCGGCGCCTACGACGTGGGCGTGAACGACCAGGCCGTCGGCGTCGTCCGGATCGTCGACAGCCAGGTACAGACCCCGACACCCGGCGCTCCGACCGCGACGCCGACGGCAACGACCACCGCGACATCGACACCGACGAGCCAGCCCGCAGGGAGCGGGACCGGTGGTAGCGGCGGGCCGGCCGCCGGCGACGGACTGTTGCCGAGTTCGCTCCCGCCGACGGTCGCGGGCCTCCCGACAGTGTTGGTCGTCGGCGTGGGCGTTGGTGTCCTCGTATTCCTGCTCATCGGTGGCCTACTGTGGCGCAGTGGTCGGTCCAGTGGTGGCTCCGACCCGAACCGCTGGTGACGCTGAAGGCAATTCTTTTTGCTCCGCTGGTCCGAGGGTCGGGCATGGACTGGCCGCACGACCCCGACGGCGAGGAGGGCAGCGAAGGGCGCCGGAAGTACGGACACGCGATACTCGCGAAGAAGATCGACGAGGGAGAGGACTTCCCCCTCTCGGCCGCGGACTACGTCGACCAGTACGGCGACCACCCGGTCCGGATCGACTACGAGACGGTCGTCAGCGTCGCCGACATCTTCGAGTACGTCGACCGGGAGGAGTTCGAGGACTTCCCGGACTTCCACAAGGCGCTGGGCGCGGCCCTGCGGGAAGCGGACTGGTGGCCCTACCGGCTCACCCACGCCTGATCGCGCGGTGTGAGACCACGACACATACTTGTACCGGGCTGTTGTAGTGCCGACTATGGCCACACGGAGTTCGAACGGAACGGAGGGACCGACGCAACTACCGGACCACGTCGTCGAGGAGCTGTGGGCCGACGAGCACTGTCGACGAGCCCTGGAAGTGCTTCGTGACCGGGAGAGGCCGGTGATCGTCGCGGATCTCGCCGCCGCCGTGCTGGCGGCCGAGCGAGACGGTGCCCCCGCCACAGTGGACGACGAGGCGGTGCAGGCGCTTCGGACGGAACTCTACGAGCGACACATCCCGAAACTGACCGCGACAGGGATCGTCGCCTACGACTCGCTGAAAGGCACTGTCGAACTCCGGCGGCCGGACGTGCTCCCGTCCCACGACTGAGTCGGTTCCGACAGATCGATACTGTGTGACACCCAAGCGTGTCCCGACAGTGACGAACACGCAGGTAACACACGTCCAGATCGACAACTACGGTCCCTGGACGGTCACGCCGGAACCGAGACGCGAGGTCGACCTCCAGACGCTCCAGTCACGTCTGTACGCGGACCTGGCGCAGCTATTCGGGAACCACGACGGCTACCTCTTCTTCTCGCGGTTCGACAACATGATCGCCGTCACGAACGGGCTCGACCGGGCGGACCACGCACGCATCCAGGAGTCCGTCGGGAACCGCTATCCGGTCTCGACGAGCCTCTCGGTGGCGACCGCCGAGACGCCGGCGGCGGCGTTGGGGGCCGCGACCGAGCGGCTCCAGCGGGCCGGGAGTGCACAGGACGACGGCCGACGGGAAGTGCTCGAAACGGACGTTCTGCCCGCGGCCGAACGGACGGGGACGGACGTGCAACTGGCACACTTCGATGTCGACGACGCGACCGGGAAGTACACCGACCAGCTCAACGAGTTCGATACGTTCATCCGGATCGAACAGGGGTACGCGGCGCTGATGAAGTACATGCGCTTTGCCCACGACTCGCTGTCGTTTTTCGTGGGCGGCGACAACGTCATCGCGGTCTGCTCGGCGCTGGACCACGAGGACTACCGCGACGCCATCGAACACGTCGAAGAGACGGTCGGCGTCGAACTCAAGGTCGGCGTCGGGCGCGCCCGGACCGCCGCCACCGCCGGGATGGACGCCAAACACGCGCTCGAAACCTGTCGTGAGACCGGCCGGCCAGTCACGTTCGCCGACGAAGGGTAAAGAGGTACGTCACCGCGTAGCATAAACGTGGTGGAGGTACCTTTTAGACGGCGCGTGAGATATTGACACACATGAAGACTGCGGTGACCGCCCGAGAGGTCATGAATCGTGAGTTCGTCGGCGCCAGCGAGTCCGACGACCTCTACGAAACCGCCGAGTTACTCGTCCGCGAAGACGAGCGGACAGCACTCGTACTCCGGGGGAACGACCCCGTCGGCGTCGTCACGGAGCAGGACCTCCTCGGACACCTCGTGGACACCGACGACGCCGACGACGCGACAGTCGGCGACGCCATGGTCGAGTCGGTCCCCTCGGTCTCACCGGACGCTCGCCTGACGGACGTGCGCGATACGATGCTGGAGTGGTCCGCCGGATGGCTGCTGGTCGTCGAAGACGGCGACCCGGTGGGGACAGTCACCGAACACGACGTGCTCGCGGCCGCCCGGATGGAGAGCGAGACGACAGATCAAGTCTCGGACCGCCAGGAGGCCGCCACCGCCGGGCAGGTCGCCGCCGCGGACGGCTCGGCGACCGCCGCTGACGACCAGTTCGAGCAACAGGGGATCTGCTCGGCCTGTGGGACCTTCACCCGGAACCTCGCGTCGTTCAACGGCCAGCTCCTCTGTGCGGACTGCCGGAACGTGTAGCCGGGCCAAACGTTTTCTCCGTCCCAGCCCGATCCGTACTGTGGAGATCCGGTCCGCACAGACAGCCGATGCCGACACGATCGCCGACCAGTGGGTCGCGCTGGCGGCCGGCCAGCGCGCTCACGGGTCACACCTGTCCACGGACGCGAACCGCTCGGCGATCCGCGAGGTGATCCTCCAGCGGATCGTCACCGATCGGCTGCGCGTCGCCGTCGACGACGAGGCGGTCGTCGGATTCGTCATGTTCTCGGTCGAGACGGGGCGCTACGAGCAGGATGTCGTCCGGGGCGTCGTCGAGAACCTCTACGTCGTCCCGAGCGCCAGAGACGACGGGATCGGCAGCGCGCTCCTGACCGCAGCGGAGGACGCCCTCGCCGCCGCCGGCGTCGATGTCATCTCGCTGGAAGCGATGGCGGACAACGACGGTGCGCGCCGGTTTTACCACGCCCACGGCTACACGCCCCACCGGGTCGAGTTCGAGAAGTCGACCGAAAGCGATACTCTCTAAACGCTCCCCCCAGAACAACCGAGTGCGAGCGCCAGGGGAGCTTGGGTGGTCCAAGCACTCGACTTGTAATCGAGAGTTCGTGGGTTCAAATCCCACCCCTGGCTCTGGTCATTTTGCGTACATGCTAACGCCGGGCAGTCTCGAAATAGAGCGACGCTGACGCCGGCGGATAGCAATACACCATATAACGCGATAGACATATCGGCTGGAACAGTCGAAACAGGGGGGTGCTCGGCATGAGCCGGAGCTCCTACTCCGGCGACCCGCTTGACGGCACCGTCCAGTGGATCGGCGAGCGCCCGGAGCTCGACGACGGGGAGACCGTCGACGTCGTCGACGACCGCATCGATGCCGAGGGCGAGGAGCGCGTCGAGAACGTCCCGATCCCCGAGGACGAGCCCGACCGGCCCGATGTCGACGGCCAGTCGACGCTCGATGACTGGGGGTGGTCGCGGTGACGACAGACTGCGACGGCTGCGGTGATCCTGTCGACGACCTCGATAAGTGCGACGTTTTCAACGAGAGCGGGGCCGTCATCGTCTGGGTCTGTTCAGACTGCAGAGAGAAACTCACCTCCAGCAGGTGTGTGGCCTGCGGTGACCGGGTTCGCGATGATCGCGAGGAGTCGATCGGTCCACACGGCTCGGGGTCCAGTTTCGGCCGACTGTGTCCCGACTGCCGCCGTGACCTCATCTTCGAAGAGGGAGGTGTGTTCCAGTGACCCAGGAGTGCTTCCGCTGCGGCGCCACCGAGGACCTCGACCGCTTCGGTGGCAGTTTCATCTGCCAGGGCTGTGCTCCTGACTCGGACAGCAACCCCGACGAGTGTCCACACGACCACGAGAACCCGGTCGACGTCTGTGACGTCTCCGACGACGAACGTGCCGACATGCTCCGGGAGTACCTGGAAGCGTTCGTCGACGAGTTTGGTGAGGTGCCTCGGCTCATGCCTCTCGACGAGGAGGGAAAGGCGCCGATCATCCAGGGCCGGGCCAGCCTGGATAGCCCTGCAGGCCGTGAGTTCCTCGTCGACGGCGAGGAAGCGATCCGACAGATCCGCGAAGACGGCGCCCGCGGCTTCGCGATGTACGCCGGGAAGTGGGACCATGGGACCGAGGATGCCGTCTTCGTCGACCACGACGACGATGCGTTTCAGGCCCCCACTGCCGAACCGACGCTTGAGGTCCTCTCCGGATCGGGCCGTGGTGCCCACGAGACGTACCGGAACGCCGGCGACGTACAGAACGCCCGCGTCGGCGACAACCTCGGCGAGATCCGCGCCGAGAACTGGTATGTAGTCACGCCAGGGTCGGTCCACCCAAGCGGCGGGGTCTATCATGTCGTCGAGGACCGCGACGTCGCGACGCTGTCAGACGACGATCTCGACGATTCGATGCGGCCGGCGAGCAACCGCCGCGACCGTGACAACGACACCAGCCCGTCGCCGATCGAGGATCTCGATGGCGAGGGCGACCGGCCGGACGACGACGTCGTCGACGATCGCCTTGAACTCGCGTTCGCGAACAGCCACGACGGCGATCGGATCAAGCGTGTCTGGAACGGCCGGTACAAGGCCGCCGGCTTCTCCGACCGTTCGGCGGCCGAGTTCTGGCTCGCCAACCGCCTGGACTCCTGGGTCGCTCGCGGTGACGAGACCACGGTCCGGCGGCTCATGGACCGCGCCAACCTCCAGAAGTGGCCCGAGCGCCCGGACGACAGTTATCGCGATTCCGTGCTCTCGGAGGTCGGCTACCAGGACTGGTACTACGACCCCGACGGATCCGAGGAGGACGATGACCCGGAGTACGGTGAGGAGCGCCACCCGCTCCTCGAGGACGCCTTCGAACAGGAGGCCGACGTCGACGGCGAGCCGACCAGTGCGCTCCCGCTCGCCCAGCTGGAGGCCCTGCCCCAGCACGAACGGCGCCGGGCGGCCAAGAAACGAGGGCTGGAGTGGCCGTCGACGGATGACGCTCGCGAGGAGCTCCTCGCGACGATCAAGCAGGCCATGCGCTACGAGGACGAGACCGTCGTCGACGCGCCGACCTCACTCGGGAAGTCCTACTCCGTCGCGACGACGCGGTGGGGTGCCTTCGAGGACGTCACCGGTGGGCAGCGAGTGGTCCACCTGAGTGCTACCCGTGACGCTCGCGACGAGGCCGCCGCCGCTGCTGAAGAACACGGTGGTGAACACTTCGTGCTGCTGTCCCGGCATGAGGCCTGCCCCGTCGCAGCGGGCGACCACGACCCCCGTCACTGCCAGGAAGACGACCGGCAGCCGATCACGATCAACGGCGAGCCCGCCAGCCAGTGGCTCGACCGGCAGTGTGAGGGCAAGGGAATCCCCTTCTCTGCCGCGCATCAGTACCTCGCCGACCACAACGACCAGGGCGTCGCACTGCCCTGTGGCGGCGACGGCTGTCGTGGCGTCACGCAGTGGGATGATCTCCGCGAGGGGGAGCATCCACTCATCATCGCGACGCACAACTTCGCGCACGTCCCCGGCCTCCGACAGTCGGCGAACATCGTCGTCGACGAGGAGCCCGACTACACCCAGGACCTCACCAAGGACCGGATCGCTCGCGCGATCACGGCGTACCTACAGGCCGCCGACGCGCCCGTCACGAACTGGGAGTCGTTCATCTCGCTGGTCGCTCACGACGGCTGGGGTGGCGACGCCGCCAAGGAGCGCGACCAGCTCCAGGACTCGCTGGACTATGAGCCCGATCGGGAGTGGTACATCGAGCACGACGACGCCCACACGCTGGCGCCGGCGCTCGCGAGGGCCATCTTTCACGCCGAGGACCGAGGGAACGGCCGCCGCGTCGGCAAGACGCCCCACCAGCCCCCGCGGCTGGACGCGAACGTCGGCGATGACGACGGCTGGAACCGTGTCTGGGTGACCGTCTGTCTCGACGAGGACAACGACGTCCGGACCGTGCGGACGGCGCCGGACTTCAGCCAGGCCCGCAGCGTGATCGGCCTGGATGCCCACCCCGCCCAGCCGAAATGGGCCGTGAATACGGTCCCCCACATCGACACCACCGCAGTGCTCGATCCCGAACAGCGTCGTCTGTGGCGCCGCTACGAGCGCGGCCTCCGTGTCGTCCAGGTGGGCGAGGCGACCCGGCCGCTCGCGAGCGGCGAGTATTTCCAGCGCCAGCAGGTCGAGACGATGGTCGAGCACCTCCGGCAGGAGTACGGCAACGAGTTCCAGACCGCGATTTCGACCAGCAGCGTCGAGCCACAGCTGCAGGAGATCCTCACCGACGCCGGCGTCGACAACGTCGTTCGTCGCGACGCCACTGGCGAGGTCGAGTCCAAGAAGACGATGCACTACGGCGAGGAGAAGTCACGGAACGACTTCGCCGACGAGGGCGTCGGGCTCGTCGAGGGCTGTGTCGACCCCGGCGATGATCACGTCGTCGACCTGCTGGCAGAGCTCGACCTGGATGCTTCCCCCGAGACGGTCGACGTCGACGGCGTCCAGGAGCGCGCCCACGGTCGCGGGTTCGAGGGTCCCGATGCCGAGACGGCTCAGGAGATCCTCGCGAGCGTTCGCGAGAACCACACCGCACAGGCCGCCGGCCGGTACGCTCGTAACCCCGACGATCCCGACAGCCACGCGACGGTGTTCGTCCGGACCGATGCGATGCCCACCGACTTCGCCGACGTCCAGGTCTCGGGGATCGAGTGGACGTTCACCGACGCCCAACGGGCGATCGTCGAGGAGCTCCGGTCGGCCTCGTCCTCGCTGACCGCTCGCGAGATCGCCGACACCGCCGGCGTCTCGAAAGAGCACGTCCGCCAGACGCTCGATCGCCTCGAGGGCATGGACGCGGTGCAGGCTCTTGAGGAGGCCGGCGCCCACGGTGCGACGCTGTACGCCGACGACGGGCTTCCGGCGACTGGCGTGGTGGATCTCGGTGAGACTGCCAACGATGCCGTATTGGATACCTATACGTGGTCGTTGGCGATTCGGGACCCCGATCCAGCCGTCGATGCACTCACCACCGGGACGAGTACCGATGACCAGGACGACACAGCGGTCTGGGACTGGCGGTCAGTGTCAGACTGACGACTCGGAGACCGATTCACGGCCGTTCGCGGGGCGGCCCGACAGCCCGCGCTCTACCACATGACTGACGGTATCAACATCACTGACCCCGACATCGCTCCGCTGCGACCGAGCGCGAAGCTCATCTACCTAGTTCTGGAAGCCCACGGACCGTGTGACCTGACCGAGATCCGGACCCGGACGCAGCTCCCAGACACGACCGCGCGTGAGGCACTGGAAGACCTCGTCGAGCGGGGTCTCGTCGACAAAGACCACGTCCTAGGCGACACTCGATGTCGGCAGTACGACACATAACGCTATCCGGCCCGGATACCGGTCCGTATACCGGCGCTATCTATTCGTTTATATCAACTCCTCCGCAGTTATCAGGCGACGCGCTACCAGCCGCCCTGGCCCGGCGGTGACCTCCCCCAGCTATGTCTCTCGAGATCCCATCCACGGCGAGCATCGCGACCGACGACATCGATGTCCCCGACAACCCCGAGGACGTGTTCGAGACGCTGGTCGCCGACCCGGCGTTGTGCTGCCAGCAGTGCTTTCGGCGGGTCCGCGCTCGCTTCGAGTTCGACCACGGCTGGGGCCGCGAAGTGGGCGATATCCTGAGCTTCGTCGACTACGATCTCCCCGAAGGCGAACCGCGCTGGAACACCGCCGACCGAGAGTACTGGGAAGAGGCTGAACTCGCCGATCGTCGCGACGAGGCCCACCCGCCGGGCGAGGACGGCTCGGGAAAGGCCTGCTCGTTCTGCGGCGCCGTCGATCACCACCGATCGCCGTCGACGCGGTCGCGTGACGAGGCCCTGGAGGCCGCGGTCGGGATCGTCGCGACGTTGATCGAGTTCGGTGCCGCCCACAACCCGCTCGTCCTCCTGGTTGAGGTCGCCGACCTGAAGCGAAATCCGGACTACGCCGGCGACGACTTCGGGACGTTCCGGCTGGCCGTCGCGAGGGCTGTCCGCGCCGGCCGGTCCCGATGACCCGCAAGGCGAGGGCATACTGGCTTCCGCTTCACCCACCCCTACCCCCAGCAGTGAATCGTCAGTCAACCGGCCGACGCCATGACTCATCTCGACCATAGTCGGCCGCCCCGCCCGGATCCAGCACGCTCGCGAGAGCGTGGGGTGCAACTCCCCGACCGGGCCATCGCAGTTATGGCACCATGTCCACGTCACGACCACTCAACCAAGAACTCGCCGCGTACAACGACCGCCTCGATCACTGCCTGAGGAGCCAGTACGGCATGTCACTCCGTCTGTTCAAGATCATCAAGCAGCTCACGCAGCTGACCGGCGTCGCCGCTGGGATTTACGCGATGTCCCTGGGCGCGCCACCGCTCGCGACGTTCGCGATGATGGCGGTGATCATCACCGGGCCGGAGGGGCTGGAGTACTTCATCGAGAAGGGTGGTGGGAGTGCCTAACTACCGCCGGCTCGTCCGCCTGCTCCTGTCGACGGCGATCGTCGCGACGACGTTTGCGCTCTGGGTCCGGGCCCGACTCGTCGGCACCCGCCTCAGTCCGTTTTTCGTCCTGCTCGTGTTGGCCATCATCGTCGCCGCGTCCTACGTCGTGTTCGGGAAGCGGCTGTTCGGCGACGCTGTCGACGAGGCCAAAGAGATCCGCAGCACCACGGAGGACTCCGATGAGCAGTGACGATCGCCGGTCGGACAACGTCGCCATGTCGCTGTTCGACGAGGCCCTGCAGGGCCCGTGGTACATCGCGATCCCGCGGTTGGTCGTGCTGCTGACCGTCGGCGTGGTCTACATTGTCGTGGTTCTGGCCTGGAGCTGGCTCAAGGGAGTGGTCAGCTGTGAGTGACGGTCCGCTTCCCGACGGCGCCGTCGGCGAGTTCGCCAACGCCTACGACGAGTGGCACTACCTCGTCGGCGGCGTCGCGCTTGGATTTCTGCTCGGCGCGGAGTACAGCCGACGTTTCCACAGAGACTGATCATGACCGACGACGAGATCTGCGGAAGCACGGATACGGACAGCGGTGAACCCTGCCAGCGTAGCGCTGGTTGGGGGCGTGATTCCGACACCGGCCCGTGCATCGACCATGCTGACGAGGACGGTGGCACCGGTCGAACCTCCCTTCTGGAGCAGGACGAGTCGATCATCGAAGTGATGGCCGGCGCGCTCCAGGCTGGGGCGACGGTCCCCGAAGCGTGTGCAGAGGCACGGATTAGCGTCGACCAGTACCACAAGTGGCGGCGACGCGGTGACAACGACGACGCCAAGGAACTGTTTCGCAAGTTCCGCAACGAAACAGCGCGCGCACGGCGAGTCGCAGCTCGACAGGACCGTAGCGAGGTCAAGCAGCAGGCCAAGGAGACGGGCGACACGCGAACCCTTTATAAAATCCACCACGACCAGTACGGCGATACCTACGACGAGGAAGGCGGCGACGGCGATGCCGCCGAGGGGATCCCGCTGGTCGTGCCAGACAGCGCTCAGCCTGACCCATGACAGCCACACCCAAGGGATATCAACCGCTCGACGCCGGCCCGATCACGGAGCCGACTGCCGAGCGTTTCGAAGAGGAGCAACGCGACGAGTTGCTCGAACCGCTGGATTACCAGGAGCAGTTTGTCTCCTACGGGTCGACCTACAACGCGTTCGTCTCTGGCATCGGCGCCGGCAAGACGACTGCGCTCATCCAGCGCATCGCCCTCAACGTCGGGTACTGGAACCCTGGCGAGACCGGCGTCGTGATCACGCCGACGGTTCCGTCGCTGCGGAACGTCCTCATCCCCGAGCTCCGAAAGTGGGGCTACCTCGAGATCGGCGAGTGGCAGCCCAGCAAAAAGCGCTGGATCCTCCCGAACGGTGCTACGGTGATCTTCGAGTCGGCCGACAACGCGCGAAAGATCCAGCGCCTCCGGGGCCCAAACATCGCTTGGTTCGGGATGGACGAGCCATCCTCGATCGCGGCCGAGGCCTGGGACATCATGGTCGGCCGGCTCCGTGAAGGGTCGTACCTGAACGCGTTCATCACGGGAACGCCGAAGGGATACAACTGGGTCTACGATACCTTCGTCGGTGACGACGCCCTCAACGACGTCAACCTCGTCCACGACGTCGAGACCGGCGACAACCCGCACCTGCCGGATGTCTACACCGACCAGATCGTCGAGCAGTACGAGGGTCGGTTCTACGAGCAGGAGGTCAAGGGCCAATTCACCGACTTCGAGGGGCTGGTCTACCCCTGGTTCAGTGACGACCACCTCATGGACGAGCCACCAGAGGAGTACGACGAGGTCGTCTACGGCGTCGACTGGGGCCACAACAACCCCGCAGTCGTCCTGGTCGTCTGTCGGCGCGGTGACCAGTGGATCGTCGCCGACGAATGGTACGAACGCCGGTGTACGACTGGCGACCAGGCTCGCGCCGCCGGCGAGTTCATCGACGACTACGGGCAGGGAATCATCTACTGCGACCCAGCGGAGCCGTCGAACATCCACGAGTTCCGCCGGGACTACGGCCTGCCGGCGAAGAAGGCGGCCAACGAGGTGTCGCCCGGTATCCGGAAGATCTCGGAGTTTCAGGACGATTTCCGGGTTGTTCGTCACTGTCAGAACGTCCGCAACGAGTTTCCACAGTACCAGTACAGGGACGGCGGCGATGGCGACGACCCACTGAAGCAAAACGACCACGCGATGGACGCGCTGCGGTACGCGATCTTCACGCACGCGCCGGCCACGAAGACGTCCGACACTGACCGGAGCGGATCTGGGGTGAGCTACGTCTAACATGACTGATTCATCAGACGAGGAGTCGACGCGCGTCTCCCTTTCCGTCTCGACGCCCGGCAACAGTGGGGCGATGGAGAAGGCAACGGAGACGACACAGCTCGACGAGCGACGCATCGCGACGGACGTCGGCCGGGGGATCGTCCCACCGTACAACCCCGAGACGCTGGCCGCGTTCCAGGAGCTGAACGAGACGCATCAGGCGTGCCTGCGCAAGAAGGCCCGCTACGAGTGTGGCTACGGCTTCGACATCGTCCCGCACCCGAGCGCTAGCGACCCCGACCCGGACGGCGACGCCTACAAGACGGTCGATGACTTCTGGCACGGTTCGGACTCGAAATGGTCGATCGGGCCGGAGAACACGACCGTCGCGACGCCCGAGGAGGTCCTGGAACTCTCCCGACTGGACTACCACGGCATCGGCTGGGCCTCGCTGGAGATCCTCGTCGAGGGCGACGGCACGCCGGTCGGGCTGGCACACGTTCCGTCGGCGACCACTCGGGTCCGCAAGACGACCACGGAGGTCGAGACCGAAGACGGCGAGACAGAAGAGGAGATCGTCAGCGGGCACGGCTACGTCCAGATCCGGCAGGGGCGCCGGCGCTACTTCGGCGAAGCCGGCGATCGCTACGGCGACGACCCGACGTTCGTCGACAAAGAGACTGGCGAGGTCGCGGACAGTGCCGACGCGCTCCCGAACGGCCCGGCCAACGAGCTGATCTTCGTGCCGAACCCCAGCCCGATCTCGCTGTACTACGGGATCCCGGACTGGGTCGCAGCGATGCGGACCATGGCCGCCGACGAGGCCGCCCAGGAATGGAACCACGACATCTTCGACAACCTGGGGATCCCTCACTACGCGATCAAGGTCACCGGTGGGACGCTCACCGAAGACAGCAAGGAAGAACTCCGCGAGCTGCAGGAGAACCTCAAGGGCGAGTCCTACCGGACGGCCATCCTTGAGGTCGAGGGTTTCGAGTTCGAGTCCGACAACCCGCTCGACGAGGGCGACCCCAAAGATGTGAACATCGAGTTCGAACCGCTGGGGGCAACCGACTCCAACGACATGGAGTTCCAGGAGTTCCGCGAGCGCAACGAGCACGAGATCGCGAAGGTCCACGAGGTCCCGCCGATCCTCATCAACGTCACCAGCACGTCCAACCGCTCGAACTCCCAGGCGCAGGTCCAGGAGTTCGCCGAGGACGTGATCGCCCCCGAGCAGGCAAAGTTCGAGGCGCGACTCTATCGCATCCTCCATCAGACCGCACTCGGCGTCGACGACTGGACGATCGACTTCGAGCTGCGGGGCGCGAACCGTCCACAGGAGGAGGCACGGACGGCGCGGGCGAAGATCCAGGCCGTCCGCGGCGCGATCCCAATCGACCGGGCGCTGGAGATGATCGGCGAGGATCCGCTGCCCGACGACCACGACGTCGACGGCGAGACGCTGGTCGCCAACGTCGGCGCCGAGTTTGAGGCCGACTCGGAGGCCAGCCGCTCCGAGGATGCGCCACCGAAGGCCAACAAGGTCGGCACGCGGGCCAGTCTCTCGGTCGAGCTGGACGACCCGCTGTCGCCTGAGGAGGTCCGGACGGACATGATGGCCTTCGAGAGTAGCAATCTCGTCTCCGGGCTGTACGACCGCCAGACACGGGACCTCTACATCCGGTTCCACGGCGACCCCGTCGACCGGATCTACGTCTACCTCGATGTCCCCGAGGAAACCTGGCAGGGCCTGAAGAACGCCGAGAGTCACGGCTCCTACCACCACGAGCACATCAAGTGGGACTTCGTCTACGAGGAGCTGACCGACACGAGCGGCTGGCCCCAGATCGGGGCGTCGGCGCCGGCCCCAGCTGACGACTGACGCAAAGACCGATGACCGCGGGAGTTCCCGGCTCCCCGCGCGAGGCACGACCGGGCACGATTCTCTATGAGTAAACACAGCGACAAGGAGCGCGGCGAGAAACGGGGCGTCCTCGAAACCGGTCGTGCCAACGACGACGAGGACGCCGACGACGCCGCCGACGAGGACTGATACATGCCAGTACAGCGCGACGAACAGCACTACGAGAAGCGCGTCGACTACGTCGCCAAGGACGAGGACGCCCAGACCGCGACGGGCGTCGTCATGGTCCCCTGGACGGTCGACCACCACGGCGACTGGGAGCGCCCGGAGACGATCGAGGCGTTCGCCGCCCAGTTCGATGCCTTCATCGACGCCGAGCAGGCCGACGGTGGGATCCTCCACTCGGTCTGGCCCTCGGACTGGATGACCCTCGAGCGCAACGAGGTGCTCGCCGAAGCCGAAGAGATCGGCGGCGAGACCGTCCCCGAAGGCGCCTGGGTCCAGTCGTGGGGCTACCACGACGACGAACTCTGGGGACTCGTCGAGGACGACATCCTCGGCGGGCATTCTATCGGCGCCGTCAGCGTCGATTGGTCGTTCAGTGGCGAAGATCCTGAGGACCTCCCCGACGAGGTGGATGTCCCCGACGAGGTCGACGCCGTGGAGTACTACGAGCTGACCGACGGCATCATCCAAGAAGTCAGCGCCGTCGACTTCCCGGCCGTCCCGGACGCCCAAATCCTGACTGCGTCGAAGGCACGAGCAGCGGCCGCCGAGAAGCGCTTCGCCGAGCACGTTGGCAACCCCAACGGCTTCATCGAGGAAGCGCTGGAGCGCGGCCACAGCGAGGAGGCGGCCCAGCGGATGTGGGACGTGGTCGACCGTGCGATCAACGTCGACGGCGCCGGCGAGCCCGGCGCAAAGAGCAAAGGTCGGCTGACGCGTGCGGCGACGACGGTTCTCAGCGCGCTGACCGGGTCCGATGACGGCAGTACGTCCGAGCCCCCGGATGCATCGACAGCCAAGGACGCCACCGGCGGCGAGACGCCGGATGATGGCGGCACAGCGGCCGCCGACGACATGAGCAACAAGGACGACGAGCCCCCCGAGTGGGCACAGACCATCATCGAACAGACCAAAGAGAACAGCGAGCGCCTCGACGAGATCCAGAACGCCGACGACGACGGCGATCCGCTGGATGACGCCCCCGAGTGGGCCCGCGCGGTCGTCGAGCAGACCCAGAAGAACGCCGAGCGCATCGACGCGATCTCGAAGCAGACCGGGACAACCGAGTCCCAGCAGCTCGGCGGCACCGAAAAGGGAGGCGGCGGCGATGGCGGCATCAGCGAACGCCAGGCGTTCTTCATCCCCGACAGCAAGCTCAGTAAGATGCAGGCCGCCCAGGGGGGTCGCCGATGAGCGCCCAGCGGTACGGTGGGATGACCGGCGTCCGCAAGCAGAACGAAGAGGCGCTCAAGGACGTCGCGCCCGCCGACCTCTCCGGCGGCGTGATGCCGCGGGACCTCTTCGAGGACTGGTTCCGCCGCGTCCAGGACACGTCCATGCTGCTGGACATGGTCCGGACGGAGATCCTCCCGCGCCAGAAGATGGAGCTCGCCCGGATCGGCGTCGGTGAGCGGATGCGACGCGGCGCCAACACTGAAGAGGGGACCAGCAACGGCAGCGCTGAGGTCAACACCGACGGCATCCAGATGGACGCCGAGAAGGGCGTCCTCAACTGGGACCTGCCGCGCGAGACCGTCGAGGACACCATCGGTCAGGTCGACGAGATCGTCCTGGACAAGATGGCGTCGCAGTGGTCGACGGACACGCAGGACCTCGGGATCAACGGTAACGAGGACGACTCCTCGGGCGGGGCGTCGGAGGCGTTCCTCTCGCAGAACGACGGCTGGCTGAAGATCCTCGACGAGCGCTCGGACACGAACACCTACGACCACCAGAACGGCGCGATCGACACCAGCCTCTGGCACGAGGCTCGGGCAGCGCTGCCGAACAAGTTCAAGCGCAACCAGACCGTCAACAGCCCGGTCTACATGATGAACCTGTCGCACATCGAGAACTACGAGTACGAGCTGACCCAGCGGGAGGATCCGCTCGGGGCGGCCGTGCTGTTCTCGGACGACGACATGACGCCGTTCAACTACGATGTTTACGGGTTCGCGGCGTGGCCCGAGGATACGGCGCTGTTCACCTACCCCGAGAACCTCATCTACGGCGTCTGGCAGGAGACCGAGATCGAGGTGCTGGACGCGACCGACAAGACCGCGGAGAACGACCTGTTCGCGCGGTACTTCATGCGGACTCGGGACGACTTCTCGGTCGAGGACGAGAACGGCGCCGTCCTCATCAACAACCTGCCGAGTGCCTGAGGTGAGTGACGGATGGCACATACCGTGGACGAAGTCGTCGTGGTCTCGGATACCGCAGCTGGAGCCGAGTCCGAGCTTGAAAGCTTGGAAGAAAACCACCGGATCGGATCGGATACTGAAATCGTGGTTGACATCCGGGGTGAGACCCGATGACGACCACCAACAACCGCATCCGCGAACACTTCGAGGGTGAGGCCTCACCGTACGCCGAGACCGTCAGTCCCGGCAACGGCGCCGCCACGACCGTCGCGAAGGACACCCGTACACACGTCGTCAACCCCGACGGGACCAACAGCGTCGATCTGGACGCAGCTGCCCAGGAAGGTCACGAGGTGACCGTCGTCCACAATGGCGGGTCGAACACGCCGACGCTGTCGTTCGCCGACGCCGACTTCGTGGGAACCGGGCCGGCCGACATCACGAGCGCTGGCGCCACGGCGACTGTCCGAAACGTCGATGGGACGACAAGCGGCTGGGTCGTCGTCGCGACCGGGAGCGCCTGACGATGCCCCGAGTTCGGCACACCGGTGATGGCGGGCACTACCGCGTCGGGGGCCACGGCTTCGACCCTGGTGACGAGCACAACGTCGACGACGATCTCGCCGGCTACCTCGGCGACCACGACGACTTCGAGGTCCTCGACGAGGCCGGTGAGGGCAACAGCGAGGATACCGATCCCGATGAGGGCGACAGTGAGTTCCGGTTCGATCCCGGTGACGCGACTGACTTCTCGGCGAATGGCTGGCTGGACAACGACTATCAGGACCGGGCCGACGCAGTCCGGGCTGGCGGACTCGACGACTATCTCGCCGAGATTGAGGACGCCGAGACCAGCGAGACGGTGATCGACGCCGTCGACGAACGTCGCGACGAGCTGGAGGGCTGACTCGTGCCGACCACTGAGGAGACGATCGACATCGAGAGCGCCGGCAACGCCGTTGCACTCCGGCTGCTCGACAACAACATCGTCGATGTCCACGTCCGCGGTGACGGCACGGCGGACTACGCGGTGGACGTTCGGAAGAACGGCCGCGACTGGATTCAGGGTGTGCGCTCGGGGTACTCCGGCAGCGCTGACTACGACGACGTCCTCGAGTTCGGGGCCGACGAGATCCGGCTCCGCTGTACGAGCGGGACCGGCACGACGGATGACGAGGCGACGATCACGCTGATGGCGAGCTGACCGCGGTGATTTCCCATGCCTGACACAGGATACTGCACGCTGGAGGACCTCCGCCGAGCGCTCCGAGAGGCGGATCTCCCAGGCGATGTCGAGGGGGACCAACAGATCGCCGTCGACAGCATCACCGCCCAGACCGAGTGGCTGGAGAAGACGCTGAAGCGCCACTGGTACGCGCCCACCGGCGCTGACATCCTCGACGAGGCGACGGCGATCGACATCCCCACGAGCCCAAAGGAGCGCGACGACGAGGAAGACATCCCGACGGCGTCGGCATTCGTCGTCGACGAGGACGGCCCGACGCCCAAGACCTCGCAAGGCACGTACGCGAAGATCAAACTCGCCCGTCGCGACGCCGAGAGCGTGTCGGCACTCCACGTCCGCCAGGGCGACGGGACCTTCGAGGACTGGGCGGCAAGCGCGGACTACGACGAGGGATCCTGGCCGCCGTCGGGCGAGGACTACTACCTCCGCGTCAACAACGGTGGCTGGTCGCGACTGTACGTCGACACCGAGAACCTCCTCAAGGAGGACGAGGACGACGAGTACGTCTTGGAGTCGTTCGCGAACGCGGTGTATCTGGTCTGGGAGTACGGCCACAAGGGCATCCCCCAGACCGTGCGCCGCGCCGTCGCGTTTCGGGCGGCGTCGGACTTCGTCGAGGAGGCGGCGATCCAGATCCCGAACAACGTCGAGGTCTACAACGTCGAGTCGCTGGCCGAGCAGTTCGAGCGCAAGGCCGAGGAGCTGCTGGAGGTCTATCAGTGACGCGACTCTGGACCCGCCTCACCACCGCGCTCGGACTCCGCGAGCCAAACGACCCCGACGCCACGCCCATCGAGGACATCGACGCCGACGGCCCTCATCTCCCGCTGCTGTGCCCCAACTGCGGGGACCCGATAGACGCGCTGGTCCCGGAGACCGACGATCGCGTCGACGTGGGCGAGCATGCCCGACTGTGCCGCATCGGAACCAGCGCTGACCACCACCTTGCAGGGCGCGCGGTGATCCACCGATGACCACACTCAACAACGGGTTCGAGCAGGACCTCCAAAAGGCCGTCCTCGACGACGCCGAGCGCCAGCTGGTCGGCAGCCGGGATAACATCGTGTTCCAGGCCACGCAGCGGGTTCGCGGCCGGCTAGAGCGCTACGCTCGCGAAGAGGACTACAACGTCGAACCGATCCTCGACTCGTTCACCGGCGCCGAGGTCGACCGATCGGGCAACTCCATCACCGTCAGGTGGGGCTACGACCACCCGGCGATCAAGTACTTCGAGTTCGGCACATCGGACCACACCGTCGAGGGCGACCCGGTGCTCGTCTTCGAATTCGACGCCGACGAGTATCCGTATCTCGACGACATGTTTCCTGACGGCACCGCGTTCTTGCCCGAGGTCGAGGTCTCGGGCATCGAGGAGACCCGCGCGATCCGCGACGCGTTGCACTGGCTCCGCCGGGAGGTCGAGTCGTGACTGCTCCGGAGACGACGTGGGTCCTGGACCAGCTGGCCAGCGCTCAGTCCAACATCGCCGCTGGGTACAGCGACAGCAACGGCAACCCAGTCGAGTTGATCCGCGTCGACCGCGACGAGTCACAGCTCTACGACGGCAGCGGGTCGTTCGACATGTCTGGCTCCGTCCGCTCGCGGTCGGGCGACCTCAAAGACGGCGTCTTCGTCGGTGTCACGCATGCCGACACGACGAGTGAGCCGATCGGGACCGAATACGACCACCGCCGTGAGACCATCGTCGGCGTCCGGATCGAGGGCATGCACACGAGCGAGTGGGGCAAGATCGACCCCGCCGGCGAGAGTGGCATCCCGTGGGCCGACGCCGTCCGGGCGGTCCGGCGGGCGATCACGAACCGGCGGACGTTCCCTGACGCCGGCGCTCGGCACGTCAGCTACACGGACCTGACGCTCGCCAACGAGGTCGACGACGCGGCCAGCCACAGCGACTACTACCTGGCGACGTTCGACGTGGTTTTCAACGGATACGAGACGCTGCCGATCCCGGACGCCCCCGGCATCGGCTTCGGGACGACTAGCGCAGGACAGTCCCGTTTTGGTGATATATCATGATCGAGTACCAGGACAAAGAGAGCTGGCAGGCACTGTACTACAACCTTCTCGCCAAGGCCTTCGGTGGCTCTGCTGTCGTCTCCGGCGTCGGCAACGAGTGCGAGGTCAACATCAACACGGGCACCGTCGGCGGGCAAGACACGCTCGTCGTCAACGACGGGACCGTCCTCATCGACGGGTCGCGGGTGTCGGTCGCACAGGACACCGTCACGATCGCCGAGGCCGACGACACGTTCCCGCGCAAGGACGTCGTCTACATCGACAGCAACGGCGACATCCAAGTCGCCCAGGGCCAACCGGAGCAGCGCGACCCCAGCGATGCGACGCGTATCGACACCGAGCGGCCGGCGCCGCCCGACCTCGCAGGCCTGACGGCGGTCCCGCTGGCCGAGGTCTACGTCAGCGCCAACGCCGAGCAGCTCATCAAGGACGATGTCATCGACGTGCGAGTCACAGGCCTCTCCTCGGGCTTCATCGAGGACTTCGAGGAGGCTGTTGAGGATGTCGTCGGGGGCTTGGCCGCGGCCGAGGGCAACATCTCGGTCAGCTACGACGACGCCGGCAACACGCTCACGATCGACACCAGCGCGCTCAACGACGAGGAAGTCCGCGACGAGATCGGATCAACGCTGTCGGCCGGCACCGGGATCGACATCACCGTCGACGACGCCGGCGACACGATCACGGTCGCCGCCGTCCGCGAGCAGGTTGAGGACTGGATCGCCCAGACGCTGGTCGCCGGCGACAATCTCACCGTCACCCACAACGACAGCGCCGACGAAGTCCAGCTGGACACCGACGCCCTCGACGAAGAAGAAGTTGAGGACGCGGTCGCCGCACTGCTCGTCGGTGGCGACAAGGTCACGGTCAGCTACGACGACGCCAACGACGCGCTGACCGTCAACACGTCGGCACTGGATCAAGAGGAGGTTCAAGACGCTGTCAACGGACTCATCCAGACCTCGGGACTGGTCGCGAAAACCTACGACGACGGCACCGGTACACTGACGATCGGCGTCGATCCGGCCGACATCTCCCACGACGACATCGACCAGTCGACCGTCTCGGACGATGACCACCACGCACGCTACACGGACAGTGAAGCCTCGGCGGCGGCGCCGGTTCAGTCGGTGTTCGGCCGAGTAGGCGCGGTTGCCGCTCAAGCCGGCGACTACGCAGCCAGCCAGATTTCGAACTTCGCGAGCGCCGCGCGGGACGCGATCAACGAGTCGGACATCACCCCCTCGTCGGTCAGCACACCCGAAATCTCGCCCGAGGAGACCGACGGAAAACCGCAATCGGTCCACGCTGCGACCGCTCGCGGCTTCGTTGTCGCGCTCTCTCCGGGGGCGGGTGTCTCTGTCAAGGACCCCCGAAACCACAGCACAGATGAGGGGGCGACACAAGCTGCTGTTGACTGGCTGGTCGCCAACACACAGGGCGGCGTGGTTCACCAGCCACACCTCGCTCCCGATGGCACGCAGTTTGAGTTTGCGAACACTGTTGCGACGCCCGACGACGACCCCACCCCAGTGTCCGTGCAAGGTGTCGGTGGCGGGCAAGCGCAGGCAACCGCGGGCGCGTCGCTGACCGTGACTATCTCAGATGGGAGCCCATTTTTGCACCTCTCCGGCAAGCCCGAAGAGTCGGACGGGTCTAACGAGCCGGGAGACGACCAAGCATCCGTTTGGGTTGACGGACTCCACGCCAAGATGCCGGGGTCCGCGGCTGGGATGCGACTCCGCGAAGCTGGACACCACATCAGCAATTGCCAGCTGCGCGGCTATGAGGGCGCCGCTATTGAGATAACTGGGCGGGGGTTCAACGGGTTTATCAGAGGGTCAGATTTTAGCGGAGGATCAGACACTGCCACTGGCGTCGCTTTTACCGACGATGCACTCGGCAACTCCGGGTCGGACTGGACAATCAACGGTTGCACCTTCGTCGGCCCCCATAACAACATCGTTGAGAGTCTCAACTCGTCGTGGAATCGGACGCGGGTCGTTGACTGCCATATGGAGGGGGCAAAGGGAGCGGCCTGCATCAACTGGGTCGGCGGCGGCCAACTCTACGTCAACGGCGGTCAGTTCACATTCACTGACCAAGGCGCTCACGGTATCAGGGTCAAGGACGCGACAGCTGTCCTTATGCCCAACGCCGTCCGTGAGTGCGCCGGCGACGGAATCCTCAAGGAGGGCACCGGAGATGTGGTTATCCCATTTTCGCCCAAAACCGACGGCTCCAACACTGGCGACGCAATCAATATCCAGGGAGTGTCGGGGGCATCTAACGTCTCTATCGTCCCGTATGAGAGCACGCTCGAAGGGCCGGTGACCTATCCGTCAACACCCCGGACAAACGTTCGCTATCCCGATGGGTACCGACTTGTTCGAAGTGGGTCTGCAACCATCTCAGCAGGCTCGTCAAGTGTTGTTAACTCGTTCGCGGGCAATCCAAGCGTCGGGTGGGACGAGGTTAAAACAAGCGTCGCTCTCGACCCGGCGAACACCCCATCTTCCGATGTCGAGATAGAAGAGCGGATAGGGTGGGACACGGGCGGACAGGCTAAACTTGTCGTTGAGGAGACGACAGGGGCAGCGGATGTCGACATCTTGTTCCGAGTCTACCGGCGGTGACTTTGCGGGCACAGTGCCCGGCTGATTCGCGCGCTCGCTGCTGAAACCAACCGATGACGCCCGCCGGGGCCGAGCTCCAGACCCGGCACGGACTTTTCAGGACTACAATCATGACCAGTAACACCCAGACCGGAGGAACAGCATGACGGGCGCCGGCGCCGCGTCACTCGCGTTCGTCAAAAGCGACGGGTTCATGAGCGTTCCCGGCTCGCCCAACTACTACTCCCCCGGCCGCAACCCGACCGTCGAGGAGCTGACGCTGGAGCGCGTCCTCACTCGGATGCGGACCGAGGACAACGCCGAGGCCGTCGACTCGCTCGCACAGAACCTGGAAGGGTCGTTCGGCCTCTCGTGGACGATGTCGAACGATACGCACGGCAACATCCGTGATATCGTGTTCAACGACGGCGGCAACGGGTTCACGAGCGGGCGAGCGGCACTGAGTCGGTGGTACGTCGGGACGGAGTACCTCCCGACGCCGTCGGACCCGCCAAGCGTCCGCGAGCGCGTGCTCAAGGGGTGCATCCCACTGGAGTACTCCCAGACCTACACCCAGGGCGGCGAGATCCGAGAGAGTTTGACCATGGGCTACGCCGACGAGGAGCGCAACACGTCGATCACGCCGACCGGCGTCTCGCGGGCGACCAACGGCAACGACGTGCCGTTCCACGGCTGTCAGTTGGACGCCGACGGTGCCCAGGTCTCCCTGCTCCAGTCGGCGACGCTATCGATCAGCAACATGTACCGGTTCTATCGCGACGAGACGCCGACACCCGCCGACGCGACACTGGCCGCGCCGACCACAACGCTGGAGTTAGAGGCGATCTACGACGAGCAGCAGGATACTCAGCTCGGGATCGCCTACGGCAGCACCTCCTCGCCGACCAGCACGCAGGATCGGTTGGAGGCGATCCCGCTGACGCTCTCGTACGACGTTCAGGGTAACACGGTCGCCGAGTATAGCCTCCCGTCGTGCAAGCCCCAGAGCACGTCGTGGAACAGCCTTATCGACGGCGAGAACAACCTCACGCAGTCCCAGACGTTCCACGTCAACGGCGGGGTGAGCATCGCATGACCGACTTTACCGCCCAGGAGACGCGAACACTCGGCGAGGAATACGACCGACTCGACGCGGAGCTGGACGCTGGCGTCGATCCAATCCTTAACGCCGACGACCTCGACGAAACAGAGACTGGCGCATCCATCGTCCAGTCTGTTTCGACCACGCAGGCGGCGCTCGGTGGCGTCTCGCTTCTCATCAACGGCAACGATCGGGGCTTCGACGGCTACGATCGCGACGCCGAGGTCACTGTGGAGGGGCTGACTGCCGGCGGCTTCGCGAAGGTCGACGACTGGATGGCCGACGTGCAAGCCCACAACGACGGCCCGGGCGACAACCCCGGGACGAGACGGAACGTCTGGGTCGCTGCCGGCCTCGTCGACGCGCCGTTTCTGGAGCCTGGCGAACTGAGCGGTGGCGACCCGTTTGAGGATAAGGTCGCCACGGTCGCCGAGCTCCCTGAGGGCGTCGCGAAGTGGCTCTACGAGTGGATCGACGACCTGACCACGCTCGGCCGCCAAGATTTTCGGAGCTTCAGCGAGCGGCTCAAAGCGGCCCAGGAGGGTTAGACCGTGCCAGTTGGGTCGACTACGCGATCGCGTGTCTGGCCTGCTGCGGACACGATCCCCGCGCGGTCCGGGAGTGGCCCGAGCGTGATCTGGAGGCGGCGATGATCGTCTACCACACCCACTGGAGGGGCCGATGACAGAGTTTGGTGCATCTGCGACGCTGACCGTCACCGTCGACCAGTCCTCACTCGCCAGCGCCCGCGACGAGGTCGAAGAGGCGCTCGGTGAGGTGACGGTCGGCGCCGCACAGACTGTTGGACAGCGCCCCCGGACCGATGGCGGGGTCGCCGCCGCTGGCGGCACGGCCGCCGCCGAAGACACGCTCGACGAGCAGCTCGCCGTGTTGGAGGATATCCTCGACGAACTGGAACAGGGCGCTGCCGGCGGTGGTGGTGGCGGAACGACCGGGTTCATCGGCGGCCTCGGCGGCGGGGCGGCCTTGGGAACTGCGGGCACAGCCGGTTTGGGAGTGCTTGCGGCCACCACTGGCGCAGGACTCAACTTGGCGAGCATCTTGGGCATCGAACAACTCCAGCAGAATACAGCGAACAACAGCGCCCAAGATACGGGACTTGAAGGGTTGCAAAACACGCTTCGCCAGAGCGGGATCTTCGGGGCGACTAACCCAGCACAGTTGGGCGCGAACATCGGACTCGAAGCCGGAAAGGCGTTAAAAAAGCGATTTGGCGCTGCAACGATTGGCGGGATTCTCGGCCGCGAAGCCTCAAAACAAATCAAAGAAGCGATCAAGTCCGCAGAGACATTTACCGACCCCGCAGGCGAGCGGCCGCCTGGACCGAACGAACTCCGAAACCGTTCGCGGTCGGATCCGCTGACAGACCCACTGGACACTGGCTCTGATGTGACGACAAACCGCGGGCCGAACGAACTCCGGAACAGACAACGAACCGGAACGCTCCCCACAGGCGGCCCTCCAGGGCCGAACGAACTCCGGAACCGCCAACAGACCGGCGAGCTCGTTGACGAGCAAGAAGAGCCGCCTAGCCCAAACGACCTCCGGAACCAGACCCAAACGGGAGACATCAACATCGAGGTCGACCAGTCCAAGGATGTCCAGCGACAACTGGACGAGGTCAAGCGCGAAGTCGACAAGATCAAACGCGACTTCCAGCGCGGGGGGTTGCGTCGGTAATGGCCCCGCTCTCTGGCATCCGACTCACGCTTCCCAACGGAACGGTGTTCCGGACGACGCGCAACGTCTCCGTCGACCCGCAGCGGGAGACGCTCTGGCTGTTCAACGGCGCCCAGCAGGGCCTCGCGATCCTCGAAGAACTCGGACTCTCGGGCCAGGGGAACGGCACCGGCGACGGGATCTACCTCGGCGCCGGCGCCGCCGTCTCGCGGACCGAAGTCAGGTTCACGCAACACGAGGGCAACACCGAGCAGTGGGGCGACTCTGCGGCCGACGACTCGGCCAGGTCGAAGCGAGACGAACTCGTGAACGCCCTCGAACGGACGCGAATCTCCAGCGACAACCCGGCCACCCTAGAACACTCGGAGTTCTCCACCGGCGGGAAGTTCGAACCCCGTGAAGTGGTCGTCCTCCAGTTCCAGCTGCCGACCGACGCCCGCGAGGACACGTCGTCGTTTTCGGGAACGATCTCGTTCGGCAACGCCGGCGACATCCAGAGCGTCCTCCAGGGCGGTGAGCGAACCCCATGACACAGCGCCTGCTCCATGCCGTCAACATCCCCTCGGATGCACAGACCCGCGCCGGCGGCGACCAGCGCAAACAACTCTCGAAGCTTGGGCAGTTGAACGGCCGCCCCGGGACCGTCGAGCCTATCTCCAGCGACCCCGACGAAAAGACGCTGACGGGCTACTACGCCGGTCGCTTCGCCGAACTCTCTGCCCGCGAAGTCGAAGAGCTGTTCAGCGCCAGCGGCATCGACGTGGTCCCGTTTGCCGGCCGCTCACAGCCGACCAAGGAGGACGGCTACTACGCGCTGGACAACGTCCGCAGCGAGCGCCCGGATCCGCGGTCGGACGGCCTCTTCCGCTTCGACGGGCGGCTCACGCTCAAGGGCTCGCGACAGTCCCACTGGCGGGCCGTCACAACGACGACGCCCAACAGCAGCGGCGATCCCTCGATCGGCGAGATCGGCGTGCCCGCCGCCGCGTCCGACATCCGATGGTGGGACGAGACGACCGGCGACGTGACTTCTGCGTCGTCGTCTCGCGTCGAGGACGGAGAGAACGCGAACATCGAGATCTACGACGCCACGGGCGTGAGCTTCGACCGACCGACGCTGCTCTACTCGGTGGCCTACGGTCAAGAGTGGCAGACCGATAGCCGGGTGTGGGACGACTACGGTCGGTCCAAGAGCGCGACCATCGACGGCACGACCGTCCCCTCGCAGTGGCAGCGCGTCTACTCGACGACGCACGACCCCCGCGGCGGGATCCGCTTCGAGACCCAGCGGTTGCGCGTGACCACTGACGGCTCGCTGTCGGCGTCGCGGTGGGACGGCGTCAACTACAGCAACGTCTCGCTGGGCGCATCCTCGTGGAACCTCCAGTCCGCGGCGCTGGAGCGCATCGACCTGCCCGTCGTGGTGGGCCGGTTCACGTTCTCGGACGGGTCCAGCACGGCCACTGTGTTGGGCTCGTTCATCCGCGGGCTCGATAACGCTATCTGGCGCGAGCCCGGTGGTGGGGCGCCGCCCGCCGGCCTCCAAGACCTGCTCGGCCCGATCGCCGCCAGCTACGCGCCCGGGCCCGAGCCGACCAGCGGGATCGTTCCGAAGGCGGAGGTCGAGATATGAGTGACCGCTATCGCATCGAGGTCGACCACCCCAGCGGGTCAACGCTTCGCGTCGACCCCATCGACCAAGCCCAGTATCTTCCCAACCTCAACGGCAAGCCCGAGCTGCAAGTCCCCGTTCGCAAGAGCGACCGGTGGCTGGACGACTCCTGGGAGGGTGCCGAGCCCGACATGCGAGCGTGGCTCAACGGCCAGCGGCTCCCGATCGACGAACTCCGCCGCGTCGAGCGCCAGGACGATCGGGCCGTCCTCGTGGGCGAGGGTGGCAAGCAACTGGACGCGCCGGTCGCGATCGAGGTCGACCAGGAGGAGGCCTACATCGCAGCTCGGGATGCCGTCCAGAGCAACACAGCGTACGCGACGGACTTCGACGATCCCGCCAGCGGGACCGACGAGCGGCTGGTCCAAGAGGCCAGCAGCGAGACGGACTTGCTCAATCGGCTGGCGGAGAAGGAAACCGACCCGAACGGGCAGTTACTGGATACGACGCCGGCGCAGTTCACGAACGGCGGCATCGAATCACTCCAGACCTGCTGGACGGTTGAGGCCGAGGACTGGGACGACGAAACCGGCGACGGGTTTGGCTCGACCGGCGACACGGCACTCTCTGGCAACGAGGCGATCGGCTTTCGCGACCAGGTTTCGGTGCGCTACTACGATTTCACGCCTCAGTATGACATCCCAGCGGGCGCGTTCGAGATTTTTTACAGGAACTACGGCACCACCGATGCGCCGTTCGTCATCTGGGAGCTTGCCGGCCCGGACATCCCGACTAGCGAGGAGCGGATCGGCGAGACCAACAACCTGCTGTCGATGTCGTGGGACGGCGTCTATGAGACCGTTTTCGGGGCCGAGGCGCCGCGGCTGGAAGCTGGGAATACGTACACAGTCCGGGCTCGGACAGAAGGCAACGGGACTGGTGAGCGGTTTATCGACGTGATCGCCCCACACGATACCCGGTTTTCACACACGTTCGACAACAACACAACCGACCCCGACGGCGACGGTGTCTACCATCTCTCGGGCCCGGAGCTCTACCCTAACGGACCACAGCTTGACTTCGAGGATGCTGCGACGGCAGCTGCCGTCGTCGGCGCCCGGGTCGACTCGTCGTTTACAGGCTTCACGACTGACTCGCAGATTGCTGTTTCCAACAACAACGGCGGGACTTACGAGACCGCGTCGCCGTCGAACGCGACCTTCACGTTCCCCTCCTCTGGCGGACAGCTCCGCTTCCGCGCGCAGATCGGCCGCAGCGGAATCCGGGATGGGGCGACGCCGCTGTCCGGCTTCGATCCGACGCGGCTTGACGGCTACGAGCTCTACGCCCGTCTCGAAGACTCGCCGGTCCTCCAAAACCGGACGTTTAACGGCTCTGTGTTGGATTGGCTCAACGTGGTCGCGGCATACGCCAACAGCTTGTGGGAGCTCCAGTGGGATCCAGCCTCGGGCTCGATTGAGGTCAACTGGGCCCGCGGCGGTACTCGCGGGAGCGCGACCCCCGGCGCCGTCGTCTCTCGCAGTGTCGAGAAGGACCTCCGGATTTACAAGAAGGCGACCGTCGAAGGCAGCTTCCGGCGCCGCGACGGCGAGCCGATCATCGCCGACCACGGCACCGCACAGGCGCTCGATCAGGATCGCCTGCTGCCCGGCCGGGAGTCGTTGGTCGCCAACGACGGGACCGAGTACGAGGAGAGTATCGACTACTCAATCGAGTATCAGCCCGGGACGATCACAACGTTATCAAGCGGCGACATCACGGACGGGCAGCCGCTGACGATCTCGTACGAGTTCAAGCCCGTGGGGAGCTATCAGGCGGAGACGTTCAGTGCCGGTGATCGCGAGCTCCCCACGCAGACGATCAACAGCGTGACCACCAGCCGCGAGGCGAAGGTGGCGGCCTCACAGATCGTCCGCGGCGCCGACTCGCCCCGCGTGACCGCGGAGCTCGTTCTTTCTCGGCTAGACGCCGGTCAGTCGCTGCTTGACGATGTGGTCTTGGACATCCCCGGCGAGGACGGCTTTGAGATCGAGAGTCTGACCAGAGAGCCCGGCCGCATCGCGCTCCAGTGCGGGACGCGAGCGCCGGTCTCGGAGGTCGTCAGTGACATCCAGTCTCAGCTGTCGGAGACGGCCGACCGGGCGTAATAGTCAACTCGTGCTTGTTGGGTCAGGCGGTTGCGCTGGGGTGACAACTCGGCCTCGTATAGATATACACTGGGCCACCAGTCGAATTGACAGTTGTATACTCCCGGACTTGCGAGGAATCAAAGATAAACTGACGCGCAGCCCCCCACTGCCCAGTTAGCCTCACCGGACCGCCTACCGAGATTGGTTCGTTGACCAGCAACGCATCGAAAGCGACCGTCCCGTCGCTGTTGTTGATCGCGTACTCCTGCCCATAGCGACCGTAGTACGTGACCTGGAGCCGGTACCCCTCTTTTGTTAGCGTATACCCGACTTCTGGGTCATCAGGGACGCCTGCCTCAACCCAGATATCATCACATGTCGTCGCTGCGAGCGCGGCCGCGACTTGGTCGCCTGTCTCAACGTTGTATCCCCCAGTAGATTGTTGCGTCTCGGCCGCGACGGCGACGCCATTCACAGCTGCGAGGACGACCGCCACTGCTATCGCCACTCTTAGTGGTCTGTACTCAGCACGCTCACCGGCTCGGATTGCCACAACAGCTAACAGAACGACACCCAAGAGAACCAGATACACCCCTCGTGGTGCGACTCGAAGGAACTGGACGACAGGGAGATCGTAGGCGATCCTGACGCCCATCGACAGCGCCACACCAAGGACGATGGCCGCTGTCACACCCACGCCCCAGTGCTTGCGTTCAGTATCCTCGGTATAGTACAGCAGCCAGAACCCCGCGATTCCGAGTAACACCATCGGAAACCCGACGACAGCGTACGACTCGAAAGTGAGTGGGCCACGTGAAAGCTCGTTTTCGACGAGCCAGTAGCCCGACAGTCCTGTGAGAATCTGCGTTACTGACAGCCCACCGCCCATCTGTGGCCGTGCTGTGTCCCGCAGTAAGACCGGGATTAGAGAGAGAATCTTCGGAGTGGCGATCAGCCCGCTCAGGACGGCGGTTCTCATCGCTGCTGCACTCCGACGCGCCACAAAAACGCAGGCCGCGGCCACCAACAGATACGTCCCAAAATAGATGCTCCCAGACAGATAGCCTGCAGCCACACCGAATCCGGCCAGGAGTCCTGCACGAGAGGGGTCGGTGTCGATCTGGGATGGATGGAGCTGCCACAGCCCTAGGACAATCCACGGCCATGAAAGCACCTTTTCGATATGGCCGTTGAAGTGGATGATTATCAGCGTGAATAATAGCGCGATCACGCTAGCGGAGAGTTGATTTAGGTATCGCCGGCCATAGACGTATGATACCGCCGCTGTTGCGATGATGTGGGCCGCATACAGGAACTTATAGTATGCCAGCATCGGCACCCAGGGCAGGAACATCGGCCACCATGGCGGATAGAAGCCTTTCCACAGCGGGTTTGCGAACTGCCACTCGCCACCGTACCACTGCTCAGTATAGAGTGGCAACTCGCCGCTTGCGACAGAGGCACGAGCGTGAAGCACCGGAATGAGGTTTGAAAAGAAGTCATTTGGATACGGGAACCCAGGTTTCGTGAGCGGCCCCCATTCAAGATATATCGCAACGCCAGCAATTGCCACGATAATAAAAACCGATTGCCAATGCCCCCTAAACCATCGGCTCAGTGTAGTTTCAACCCCAGATACATCATCCATAAATACCACTCCGTGAGTGTATTTTTGTAATTTACGAATGACAGGGGCTTGCGACTGTAGCGATTCGGTCAGCCTGGTGGTTTTGGTGAAGTCAATTAGCGAAAAAGTATCATTTATTGATAGAATAAGGCACACTCAATGGCGGTATTACCGAATCCGTTCACAAAATTCACATGGGGCCATGTTTTTCTTCTGAGCCTCGGCAACAGTCATCGGCACAAATTCGGTATCTGGAGGGCCTGCATTGCACATCGGATCGCCGTCTACATCCGGTTCGTGATATGCATAGGCACCACGTGATGCTGCCTTCGGAGTGGCCACAACTATCGCGTCATCATGGCGATCATCTTCTTCGGCCATTTGCTCACGCTCATCAGCCGTTTTGTTTCCGCACATATACTCGCGCAGGATCTAAGTAATATTATATTACCCGATTTGAACCATTAGCCCCTTACGCTACTCGGGTACACATGATTTAATTGTACGCCCCCTACAGAAGCCTCTATGCAGACAGGTGTCGACACCGTACCCGGATTGCCGTTCGTTCAAGACATGCTCGCGAACGCCCCGGCAATCGTCGTGGGCGGTATTCTGTTGGCACTCGCTGTGCTTATTTTCCGGTGGAAGACTGAAAACAGCACGAAAATGTCGCGATAAGCGGTCAGCCCAGCAACTGCTCGGCGTACCACCGCGAGTGGACGAACCGCTGGGGGCAGTCTTGCTCGTGGGGGAAGTCGTCGATGTTCCAAGCCGTCGCACCGCACTCGACACAGCGGATTTCGCCCGTCGGGCGCTTCTCGGTCAGCCCGCCGGTCCCGATCTCGACCTCTTCCCAGACGAGCTTGAACTCCGTTTCCGGCGCCGCGAACGATAAGTAGCCGGCCATCAGTCCAGCTCCCAGCCGACGCCGTCGGTGCGGTCGTAGCTGACGACGATCGCCCGGCGCGTGTAGGGCACCGACAGCTCCTTCTCGACGCGGATCATCGCGACGCCTCCGTGAGGTGCGTGATCGTCACGTCTTCAACGACTTCGTCGCCGACCGGCCGCCAGTCGTCGCCGTCGCGCTCCTCGACGTGGCGGGTCCATTCGTCGCCGTCGGGCACCCACCGGTAGCGACGGCGCTGGCACGTCGGGAGCGTGTGCTCGACCACGACGCCACCCCCGCCGTCGGCGCGGACCGGGTCGCCGTTCTCGTCGGGGTCGTCGCCCAGCTCGTCCAGCGCCATGTCGGCGGCCATCGCGATGGTCGCCACGTCGACCGCCGCGTCGGCGTCCTCGTCGATCGCGTCCAGGACGAGGCCAGCTTGCTTGCGGATCTCCGCGAGGCGCTGCTGGGGAGAGCCCGCAGGGTGGTCACTCGGCACCGGCGGACCCCCCGTTATCGAAGTGTTGGTAGTCGGGCTCGCCGGCGACGAAGCGGCCGAGATCGTCGTCGATCGCCGCGCGGTCGGCCCAGCTGGGGATCGGCCGCCGCCCGGTCGCGAACGCGACGCGTCGCCGGTGCTTGCAGCCAGCGGAACGGACTGAGTCGTCCCAGCACTCACAGCGGCCGTCGTGCATGTCGACCAGGTACTCGCTGCCCGACTGAGTGGTGACTTCGAACAGCCCGTCAGCGCCGCGGGCACGGCCGCCCTCGGTGACGGTCATGACCTCCGTGAGCGCCCGGGCGTCGCGTTCGTCGAGGTCGATCGGATCCGTCGCCGGGCGGAGTTCGGCGCGCTTCGACGCCATCACGCATCACCACCGGGGATCTCGCCCAGTTCCTGGCACTTGTTCGCCTCGTTGACGGCGCGAAGGCCATCGGGGCCGTGGTGGTCGATGATGTCGTCTTGGTCGGCGACAACATCGTCCAGCCGCGCGAGGACCTGGGCCTCGGCCTCGGCGTCGATCACGTCGCGGATCTCCTCGGCGGCGCCAAAGGCGCCCTTCGACGCGGCCTCAGTCTCGACATCGCCGGCGTCGGCGAGCGAGTAGGCGCGCTCCATGACGTTGGCCAGGCGGAGGACCGGCCCGTCGTCGTAGTAGCAACGGTCGCGGACGATATCGCCCAGGAGTTGGCTCTCGAAGCGGTCGGCGACGCGGTCGATTGCCTCACGCCGGCGCGTGTCGGCCTTCGGGTGCTCGCCGTTCATGCCCCTGCCTCCAGGCCACGCTCCAGCTGGCCGACGATGCCCTCGTCGTAGTAACACTCGGACCAGTCGACGTGGCCGACCCAGTCGTCGAGGTCGCGGTCGGTGCCCGCGAGGTCGAAGACCAGGACGACGTCGTCCTCCTGGACGAACACGCGCTCGTCGCGAGCCTTCGCGGCTGGGTAGTAGTGGGTGCGTCCCTCGCTGTCGATGCCGACCGTGCCGGCGTGGTCGGGGACGGTACGCTTTTCCGTGGGTTCGATGTAGTCAGTCATGCTCTGATCTCCAGAGCACTGGTCCGGCGTTGGTGCGCCGGGCCGCTTCTACAGCGGACTCGTGCTCTACTTCATAGTACAACAGGCAGGCACTTAACCGTTACGTTGTAACGGACAATAAAGCGGACACCAAAAGCTACAATAGATATGCAGGCGATAGATACACTTGAGGTGACAGAGTGAGACATCACCGACCAAGCGTGGCTAACAAGAGCTTCGACCCGTCGAGTCAGCAGCGCAAAGTCCTGAACGTGCTTCGCGACGAGTACCAGGTCAACCCCCGACGGATCCGAGACGTGACCGGGATCGAGCGTCAGCGTGTCAACGACGCCCTGAACGCCCTGGAGAACGCCGGTTGGATCGAAAAGCGGGCACGAGGGCTGTACCGGATCGTCTACGACGGCGACTGCTACGTCGAGCAAGAGGTGCGGTGTCGCGATGATTCCTGAGTGGGGCCTCCGCCGGGATCCGTGCGGCAACCTCCAGACGGTCGTCAACATGGGCCTGGAGACGGCCCGAACCTGCTCGCCTGCGAGGGGTGCTCGCTGTGACTGACAGCCAATTCATCACTGCGCCGTGCTCCGAGTTTAGCGAGGCCGTCCTGACCGGGCTCGGCAGCGAGCCCGACCCCCACCGCGACGTGATACGGGCGCTGTCGGATCCCTACCGATACGTCCACGTGCTGGACCAGCGGGAGTTTGGTGGCACATCATGTCGCTGACCGGTGGCGGAGGGGTAAGACCGTTCTATCTGAGCAGAGCAAATGTGTTACGACATACAAATATATTTACAGAGAGCAGCACTAAGTCAAATACGAGGTTTCAGTTGACAGCCCAACCCAGATGAACCAATCCACCCAACGAGTCTGTTTCGGTGACGAAGACCAGACAGAGCAATTAGGTGTGATTGTGTATCAGCCACCCCGTAACTCGACATGCCCCGACTGTGGTGTCACCGAAGGAGAGTTACACGCGGCCGGGTGCGACAGAGAGCAATGCCCTATTTGTGGCTATCAACTCATTGGGTGTGAGCACGCAAATGAGATATTGTAAGCACTTTTCTGACCCAGAAAGGGAGCTATGAATTGGATGCCCCGAAGGCTATTCCGACTTGAGTATCTGTGATCGTACTACCTTTTATTATGTTACTTCCGAGTTTTAGTTTATTTTCTGTAGCTTCGACATGGAGGCCATTATTATAAAAGGAACCGCGGATGCGGACGAGATCTTCGTCTGAATCATAGGTGATGTGTAGCCCAATGTCGTACTGCTCGTGCCAAATCTTCAACTCGTCTGGTTTATACGTCAGGTCCCAAACCCGGTTTGTCAGCGCCCACCACTCGTTCTCATTTACGCGAGCACAGGTTCTTCCGCTTTTTCTGCCCATCTTTGTTGAAAACGTGAGAAAGCCGTCGTCGTAGCCCATTTGTATGACCGGGTCACCAGCGATAGAAAGAATATCCATGTGGTCTCTTTGATCCAAAATAAACCGGTTGCTACCTACCCCGATCTCCGGTCGCGAAGGATCAAAATAAAACGGATAGTCCACCCTTTTTGAGTTGTGTGGGTCCTCTTTCGCGTCATATAGTACGTCTGGTGTTAGTGCTTCCGCGTCAGGCCCAGCGTGAGCATGGTGTTCATAACATAGTGCGACCATTCGATCTGGGTCATGGTGTTCTTCCTCGCTGTATGGCACGATATGATGGTATTGAATTAGGGGCTTTCCACAGATCACACACCCGTAATTGGCTTCCCTTCTCAGTTGACGTTTTACCGCCGCTGGTGGGCTTCTTCCCATTATATAGCAAGATAGTCATCACCACAGATAAAATTCTAGCACTCTGATAAAGAAAGATAAGCCATGAAAAAAGGTTGTGACAGCGTTGGTAGGGGTTGACCGCCGGCTTCCGGACATCACGCACCCATTTATATACCGGTCTATCGTCACTCACAGCCAACATGATAGCCGACCGGTCGGTCTTCGACGACACCTGGTCCCCTGACCACCTCCTCCACCGGGACGCCGCCGTCGACCAGCTCTCCAGCGCCGTCGTGCCATCCCGCCTCCAGCGCCGCGGCCAGGACGTCCTCATTTCGGGCCCGCCCGGCGTCGGCAAGAGCGTCCTCGCCCGGCACACGCTCTCGCAGCTGGCCGACGATGCCGGAATCCAGTGGACCCGCGTCGAGTGCATGGGCCAGACCACCGCGGGGATCATCCGCGAGGTCCTGGCGGCGATCGGACCCCGACCAGCGCGGAACACCCCGCGCGAGGACCTCGCGCTCTCCCTACGTGAGCGCGTCGACGAGCCCCTGGCAGTGGTCCTCGACGAGGCCGCCGAGGTCCACGACACGAAAGCGCTGGAACGGCTGGCCGACGTCGAGGCGATCTCGCTCGTCGTGGTCGCCTACGACGCCGACGACTGGCTCGCCCAGGCGCCCCGCTCGATCGCCGCGCGGTTCCACGGCCAGCGGATCGCCCTGGACCGCTACGGCGTCGACGAACTCGCCGATATCCTCGAACCCCGCGTCGCGACGGGGCTGGAGCGCCAGGTCCTTTCGCGCCAGCAGCTGGAGCGGATCGCCGACGACGTCGCCGGCGTCGCCCGCCACGGGATCTACTCAGTCCTGGCCGCTGCGGAACTCGCCGTCGATCGGGGGCACTACACGGTTCGAGAGATGGACGTCGACGACGCCTACGACGTCGCCCGCGAGTGGATGCGCCAGGCAGCGCTGGACTCGCTGGCGCTCCATCACCACGTCCTGTACGAGCTGGTGCGCGAGGCGGGGACGATCTCCGGCGAAGCACTCCATCGTCGATACGAGACCGTCGCCGACGGCGTCTACCAGGGGCGCCAGCGCCAGCCCCTGAGCGAGCGGTCCCAGCGCCGGAAGCTCGCGAAGCTCGTCGAGTACGACCTCATCGAGCGCGAGGGGGCGTCGCGGGATCGGAGCTACAGCGTCCTTGACGAGGCCGTCCGGTCAGCCTACGACCTGGGCGTCGCCGTCGAAGATCCGGACATGTAACCCCTTTTTATGCTCGACTCGCCCGTCGGTCCTGGTGCATGTCACAGAAGACAACCATCACGGCCCACGACGGGACCGCGGTCGACGTGCGCGTGATCGAGACGACCGACGACGGCCAGCGCGTGCGGGTGTCCCATCCCGACGATCGCGAGTGGATCGTCCTGGTCGAGCCCGACGGCGACGTGAGTGTGGAGGCATCGTATCGCGACGGCGAGCTGGCCGACCTGGAGACGCCGGCGTGGCTGGCGGACGAACTGGCACTGCTCGCGAGGCCCGCGTAGAACGATGTCAGGACTGGTCGGCGAGCTCGTCGAGAAAGTCGTCGAAGTCGATATCCTCGTCGTGGTAGCGTTCGCGATGCTCGTACGCCAGTCGACCGCGGTCGGTGATCTCGTACAGACCGGTGTCCTCAACAGGCCCCACCTTCGTGACCAGTTCATAATCCAGCAGGTAGCCCATCCGCCTGTTGATGTACTTCCTCGATTTGTCGATCTCCGCGGCGATATTGGTCGCGAGGTTTCGCCCATCGCGAAGGACGCCGAGGATCTCGAAGTCGGCTGGCGTCAGTCTCACTACGCCATCGGATCGGGTAGCCATCGTAAATATACCATTGGTAATGTGGCATTATATAACCGATGGACCGTATCCGATATCGCGTAACCATCGGTAACGTTTAAGTGACAGCTACCCGTTGTCACGACTTGGAAGCCACACGTTAACTCGCAAAAACGGCCCCTCAAATGGTGTTAAGGGCACCTCGGGGCCGCTGGCTTCCGTCCCTACCAAGGGAGATTACGAAGCCATGCAAAAATCAGACAGTCGGGCTCTTAAAAGTGAGCCCACCGACAGCGCAGTCGACCGTGCAAACGGTCGTGACAGTAGCGACTCCTCGGCGACCGACGAGAACCCACGCGAGGACGTGGGCTCGAAAACGCTGGGGGGTTGTGCAGGCCAAAACTCGCCTGCAGGCGAATCGTCCGCCGGCGACGGTGAAAACACTGACGGGGCGACGGCCGACGACAACGGCGCCATCGACAACTCCTTCGCGGATGGCGAACGCCCCGCGCTCCACGTCGGCGACCACGTCCTCGATCGCGAGGAGGACGAAGACCAGGCGACGATGGTCGTCGTCGCGACGCCGGCGACGCTGGCGGAAGACTACGTCCTCGGCGAGGGTCCGCAGACGGTCGCGGACTACAACGAGGACTTCCCCGCGATCGACCCCGTCATCGAGGTGGTCTACCCCCAGCGCACCAGCAAGGATCTGGACGACCACCAGCGCTACGCCTTCCCCCGCGGGCGGCTGAAACTGGAGCAGCCCGTCCACGACCGCGACGACCAGGAGCGGAAACTCCGCGCCGACGGCGGCATCGACGTTCGGCGGATCCCAAGCGGCGATGTTCTCGGTTCGTGTCCGGAGTGTAACCGGACGTGGCGGATGGAACCACGGCGCGACGAGGAGCCGTTCATCGCGCGTGCGAAACAGGACGTGCGCGACCGTGTCGAGTCCCACCTCCCGTGCGACAACGCCGACAGCGATGATGCACAGGTGGCCGCCGACGGCTCGGGGCCAATCGTCCAGTTCGGCGGGCTGGACGGCTACGCCGACCTGGAGCACGAGTGCTTGCTCCTAGTCGCTGCGGCGGTCAAACGACTCGCGAGTAAGGAAAACAAGTACGGACCAGACGGGTACGTTGGCACCGGCCCGGAGACGCACACCCAGCGTGCTCTTCAGAAGATGTCTCGGTTCCGAACCACAGCTAACCACGGCGACGTTTCGGAAGCACGGACCAACGCTGCCGACGCGCTAAATCATGTGCTGATGGCACTCGCCAACCTCGACGGCGACGGCGCCCAGCTGCTGACCGGCGGCTCGGGCGACGGCACCGGGCTTGCCGTCCTCGACGCCGACGGCCTCCTGGAGGCCGCCAGCGAGCTCCGGCAGATCGCCGACGCGATCGAACTGCAGGTCGAGGAGGGCGACCACCGCCTCGCCGGCGCCGAACCCGCCCAACAGCCCGACACCGAGGGAGGTGCCGAGTGATGTCCCGGACCGAACAGCGTGGGACGGCCCCCGACGGTGGCGACCTCACGCGGTTCCAGATGGAGATTTGCTACCTCCTGGCGGCCAGCGAGGGCCAGTCCGATTACGGGCTGGGGCTCAAGCGCAAGCTGGAGGCCTACTACGGCGAGGAGGTCAACCACGGCCGACTCTACCCCAACCTCGACGCCCTCGTCGAGGCCGGCTACGTCGCGAAGCGCCGGCAAGACAAGCGGACCAACACGTACGAACTGAGCGACGCCGGCGCCGAACTGGTCCAGGCCGACGCCGCCGATCGGGCCGACGCCGTCGACCAGCTGGAGGGGCACTGATGATCGATATTGCCGACCGCGCCGAGCGCCGGCGCCGGACCGAGCACCCGCAACTGCGCGGGCAGACTGTCACGGCCGTCACCCGCGGCGGCCAGACGGTGTGGGTCCCTGAGGACGACCTCCAGTGCGAGAGCGACGGCCAGCCGGCCGGGATCACGTCCGATGCGTGGATCATCAGCGACCGCGCCGTCGACCTGGAGGAGGTGTGCTGATGCCGAACCTCACACGCGAGAGTCGTCGCGAGCGCATCGCCGAGGACGACGGCGACCCGGAAGACACCGTCCGGGTCCGAGTGACTCGGACCTGTGGGACGCCGATCTACCACACTACCGAGGAGCAGTGCCAGCACGTCGACGGCCAGGAGGTCGAGACCGAACCGGTCGAGCGCGGCTGGTGCTGGAAGCGTAACTACGCGCCGTGCAAGCGGTGTATCCTCGACGATGTCGACGAGAGCGGCGTAACCGGGTCGCCGGCGCTGACGATCGGTGACGAGGACTTCGAGCCCGACTACGAGTTCGAGTGGGACGAGCGCCAGGCGGACGGGGGAGGTGAGGCGTGATGGCAGCCCATCTCGCCGCCGAGGACCTGCCCTTCTCGACCGACCGGCTGCCGCTGCCGATCGGCCAGCCCGCCAGCGACCGCGCGCTGGCTGTCCTCGACGAGATCGTCGACGGTCGAGTGACCGTCAGCCGGGTTCGCGAGGTCTGCCAGGAGGACGCGCCCGCCAGCGCTGCCGGGGCGACCGACTGGTCGCGGACGCTCTCACATGCCGACGGCGAGCTGGTCGCCGTGACGTGGTCGAGCACAGGCGTCACCGAGATCGGGTATGACCCCGATGACGAATCCTACGAAGTCGTGGGGTGGTCGGCGCTGCAGGCGACGATGGGCAACGACGCTCGCTTTGCTGAGTCCGCGTCCGCGGCGAAGGCGCGGGATCTCCTGGGCGGTGCCCCGCAACTGATCCATCGCGAGGAGTCCGACCGGCTGGGGGGCGAGCGATGACCCCCCGCGCCGACTGCCAGGACTGTCCCTGGACCGAGGAGGCCGAGGACCTCGTGGGGGCCAGCGACGCCGCCGAGCGTCACGAGCGCAAGGAGATGCACGACGTGCGCGTCGAGCGCGTCGCGACGGACGGCAGCGGCGAGACCCACCTCGACGAAGACGGCGTCATCCTCTCGATTCATATTGCAGACGGGGAGGGTGGCAGTACCGACTTCGGCTTCGGCGTCACCACGTCGCGCCATCTCGTCCGGGCGATCAACGCCGGGGTGCGCGTCGACGAGGTCTTCGAGCGGCTTCCGGACAACCGTCGCGACAAGCTCCGACTGTTCTCGGACAGGCTCGGTGAGGCAGCGAGCAAGCGAGCACAGACCGACGGCGGACGCGCCGTCCACGCCGTCCAGCAGTACCGGGGCATGGGCGACCAAGGGCTGTGTCCCAACGGGTCGCGAGACTGCCCCGACGAACACGGACTGCCCTGTTCGGACTGTTTCCTGGGGGGAGACCATGGCGAGTAAGCAGCGCAAGGGCGCGACGATGATCCCGAGCCGTGTCGGCCCGCCGGTCACGGAGATCGACGGCATCGGCGACCTGCAGTCCCGGATGAAAGACTGCGACGACATCCGCGACTGGTCGTTCCTGCTGAACGACTACATCCAGTGGGGGAACAACAGCAAGGTCAGCAAGTACGTCGGGATCTTCAACCTCGGCGCCGCTCACGACTGTCCCAACCGCTGGACCGAGCGCTGTCAGGTTGACGGCGACGAGTGCTACGCCGTCGTCGACGAAAAGCGATACGACTACGTGCTGGCGTACTTCCGCCGGCAGGAGTACCTCTGGGACTGCCTGGACGCACAGACCTTCGCCGAGGCCTTCCTCGCGATCGTCGATCGGAAGCACTCGGTGGAGGCACGAGCGCTGAAGTTCTCCCAGGCCGGGGACGTTCGACACGAGGCAGACATCCGGAAGATCGACCGCATCGCGCAGCTGCTCGATGACGCCGGCGCCGACGTCGAGGTCTTCCTGTACAGCGCGAGCTCGCATCTGGACTGGTCCGACGCCGAGCACATCACCGTCAACCAGTCCAACGACCAGCGCCAGTACGGCGACCGCCGGTACCGGGCAGTCGACTCTGCCGCCGAGATCCGCGACGAAGAGGTCTGGTGTCCGTACGACCGGGAGAAGCGCGAGGGCGTCCCGCTCGACGAGCGGACGAAGTGTGGCGAGTGCTCGGCGTGTATCGTCGAGGACGGCCCCGATGTGGCGGTGGTAAAATGAGCCTCGACGGTTGCTACATCCTGGAGGCCAGCGTCAACCACATCGAGTCCGGGCTCGGACAGTACATCCCGCTGTGCGGGGCCGACCTGGATCCCGCGGAGGTTGACCGCGTGGAGTACTGGTCGTCCGATGAGGGGTGGGAGCAGTCACACGAGTACTTCTGCAACGACTGTCACTCCGTCGCGAACCGCCGAGCCGTCGAGGGAAACGGAGGTGCGCTGTCGTGAGTCCCCAAGGCGACACCTACGACGTCGACGATCCCGGCGTCGCGAAGGCCGAGGGCGAGAGCTGGGAGGACGTCGCCGATCGGCGACCCGCGCCCGAATCCTGCCCGGCATGTCACGTCGTTGGCGACGGTGACGAGGTCCTGGCCCACGGTCAGCGCTGGTGTGCGAACGGCGACTGCGACGTCGTCTCCTACCGGGAGGGTGAGACCGCATGACGGTCCGCCCACCGGTCGAGAGCCGCCCGGACCGTGAGGGGCTCAGTCCGCTCGTCTGGGACATGCAACGCCGGGTTGTGGCCGCTGGCAACCACATGCAGGCCGAGGGCTGTCACGTCCCGCCTGGGGCCGTCCTGGAGGGCTACGACCGAGCGCTCCATCCCTGGATGCACGGCCGGCGAGCAGCTGACCTCGTCGAGCGAGCGCGGGAGGTGTTGGGACTGTGAGCAACCCGTTCAACGACGCGCTGGACTGGGCCCTGCAGGGCAAGCGCGTCCGGGTCCACACGGATCACGGCGTCCTCGAGGGGTGGGTCGATCGCGTCCATCACTCCCGCGGGAGTCTCATCCTGCACGACTGCTACGACGAGAGTCGCGACGCCGAGATCGGGTCGGCGTTCGTCCGGACCGCGCAGTCCGTGCAGGTCCTCAAGCCCCGCAAGCGCATCGAGTTCCGCGCCGTCGACGGGTTGGAGCCGCACCCGGCCCACCCCGACGACTTCGAGCCCAAGGACGCCGTCCTCCGGCGCTGCTACCGCAACCAGTTCGCGGGGAGCTATCCTGTCGTCCGCGAGGACGGCACGATCATCAACGGCCACAAGCGTGTCGCAGCTGCGCGACTGGCCGGGATGGACAAGCACCCCGTCGAAGTCGTCGATGTCACCGACGACCAGGCCGACGAGCTGTTCGCACTCGCCCACCGCGGGACCGAACTCGAAGAAGCGGCGCTTGCGAACGGCGCCGACGACGAGAACGACGACGCCGACGCGTCGGTCGACGAGGAGGCCGGCGGCGGCCAGGAGGACACCGATGTCGTCGACGGGGGCGACGAGCCGGATGACGACGAGGTCCAGGACGAAGAGGAGGACGACGACCTCGACGACGATCTGGCCTGCGACGTCGACGGCTGTGACTTTACGACCGACTCCGAGCGCGGTCTGGCGATCCACGAAGCCCGGTCACATGATGACGACTCCGACAGCGAGGGGGGGCCCGGCATGGCAGGTGACATCGCCGACCTCCTGGAGGAACACGGCGAGCTCCCCAGCAGCGAGATTGAACTGTTGCTTGAAACGTCGTCGGGCCACTACCGGAACGTCCTTTCGAAGATGCAACGCGACGGGCGTGTCGAGTCTCGGAAGGATCCCGAGGACAAGCGCCGGAACCTATACCGACTTGCCGACGACGTCGACAAGGAGGAGAGCGAGGACGACGTCGACGACGACCAGGAAGACGAGCATCGCGTCGGCGACCCGGTCGAGGAGCCCGACGACGATACCGACCCAGTCTGGTGTGGCGTCTGTGGCGACGGTCCCTGGGACCAGCCCCGCGACCTCGCGACGCATCACGGGAAGATGCACGACGCCGACGACCCGGTCCCGCTGGATCACGAACCTGACGACTCCGAGCTCGTCGACCCTACGGGCGGGGGCGATACCGCCGTCCAGGAACGGCTCCCGGATGACGTCTCCGAAGAGGACGTTCACGATGTCGTCGACGATCACGGCCCGAACGGCTACCTGGGCGAGATCGCCGAAGATCTCGGGATGGCTGAGGGGGCGACTAGGACTGTCCTGGTGAAGCTCGGTCGCTACGCGGACACAGTCGACGCCAGTGGCCCGAAAATCGGAGGTGAAGAGGCGTGACCCCCCAACAGACCGGGGTCGTCGTGCTCGCGATCGGCATCGCGAGTCTGCTGTTTGTCTGGCTGGTGATACCATGATGCGACACGAGCGCGGCGAGTGGATGGACTGCATCCGCTGCCGTGGCACCGGTGAGTACGTCGAGTGTTACGACGACCTGTGTCACGCCCAGGACCGCTGTATGCACGGGAACAACACGTGCAAGCTCTGTGGTGGTCTCGGCCGGATCACCCGCGAACTGGCCGAGCGCTGGCGGAGTCGTGACGCCTTCGAGGCTGTCACGGCGCCGGCGCCGGACCTGCGGGCCCGCGGGAAACTACACCAGGCGGCTCGAGAGATCCGCGAGGACCCCGAACGATCGCTGGAGGAGGCTGATTTCTGATGACGCTACAACACGAGACTGAGGACCACTTCGACCGCATCGCGAGCGCACTGGAGGACCACCGCGACCAGCTGGAGGCCGTCGCCGAGAGCGACACGACGTTCGCTCCACGAGCGGAGGCGGCCCTGGAGTGGCTGGCCGAACACACCCAGGAGGACGACGATGGCGAGTAGGTCAGTCCGTCTCGAACGCGATCCGGACGCCGGGGACGTCGTCGGTCATCTCCTTCAGATCCATCAGCGCCTCGGCGAGTTCGGGCTGCTCGGCGATCGCCGCCATCATGTCCTGGTCCTGCGAGGAGGCCTCGCTGGCCGCAGCGGCCGACAGCGCCTGCCCACACCACATGCATCGGTCCTCCCGCTTGGGCGTCTCCCGGTCGCAGCGCGGGCAGTTCAGCGGCGCGAACTCGTTGCTGTCGTCCTCGTCGGCGACCTCGAGGCCCATCATCTGGGCGTACTCGTCACCGATGTCGTCGTCGAAGATCGCGGTGTAGCGGGCGACGGCGTCCGAGCCATGGGCCCGGCCCTGCCGGCGCTCGATGTGGCGGGCGTTCATTCCCTGCCGGCAGAGCCAGGCGAGGTTCGACTTTCGGAACGCGGTGGGAGTGACGTCCTTCTCGACGTCGACCCGATTGGCCGGTCGCTTGAACATGTCGAGATAGGACTGGTAGGAGAGTTGCTCGGCGCTGGAGAGCTTGCACCACAGCGGGTCGCCGGCGCCGCCGGGATGGTCCGAGAGCCAGCGGTTGACGTGGGGTGTCGACGGGATCAGGTCGACCGAGCGCTGGCCGGTCTTCCCGTCGACGCTGACGGTGAGTCCGTGGTCGGACTCGCTGATGTCGTCGACGGACAGCTCGTAGAGCTCGCCACCACGGAGTCCGGCGTCGAATTGGAGGGCTACCGCCGCCTCATCGCGAGCGTTCCGGCAGGCGTCGAGCATCGGCTCGACGTCGTCTTCCCAGCGGAGCATCTCGCTGGGGTCGGGCGAGGGGTCGTAGTCACGCGGGAGCGTGGAGTTGACCCAGTCGATGGACTGGGGCGGCTCGTCGCCGTTCTCGTCGGTGACACGCCGGCCGAAGACCCGCAGCGCGACCCGGTAGTTCTGGTTCGTCTCGGGGGACTCGTCGAGGTCGTACTCGTCGTGGATCCAGCGGACGATATCCTCGGCGGCGTCGCGATCGTCGAGAGCGTCGACGAGCGACGCCGGGGCGTGCTCGGCCATCCGGACGCAGTGTCTCAGCAGCTTCAGGTGCCGATGGTGACCGTACGTCTCCCGGAGGAGCTTCAGCTGGTCGCTGAACTCCATGAGGACCTCACGGTCGCGCTCGTCGTCGATCTCGCGCTCGCCTTCGCGGATCTTCTCGCGCAGCGTCGCGACACCCTGTTCGGGATCGGGCATACCTCTACCTTTATTCGTTGGCTGTTAAGGGTTTGGCTGAAAGCGCACCCCTGGCTCTCCGTTTTACGTGCCGACGGTCACCGAACAGCGCCCGATCTCCTCCGACGGACGAGACGGCGACATACCTTTATTTACCTCTCGAACACACGTCCAGTGTGTCCCCGATGCTTGCGAGTTCCCTCTCCGGAAAACAGGTGATGAGTACCGATGGACAACACGTCGGCCGTCTGCACAACATCACGATGGACACCGAGTCCGGGTCGCTGGAGTCGGTGATCGTCGAAACCGACCGGTCCGAGATCTTCGGCGTCGAACAGGGTCCGGACGGCCACATCGAGTTACCCGCGACCGTCCTCGAAGCCGTGCGGGATCACGTGATCATCACGCCACCGACGACCGCCTGAGAGAGCGGCTGTCGCTACCCGCCGTGTTTCCGGTACCAGACACGTTCACCGACGGGTGAGTCGCCGTCGAGATTCAATCGGCGGAGAACGAGGTCCCGGACGGCCAGCGTCACGACGAGTTCTACCGGGTCGCCGTCGGGCGGGCGAACCGTCACGTACCAGTGTCCGTCCCGTCGTTCGACGGCCTCGACGGTCCCGACCGACCACCGGTCGACGTGGTGGCTGGGCTCCCGCGCGTGGATTCGATCGTGGTTCATCTCACTCTGTCCCGCCCGGTGGGTCCGTCCGAGCGAGCGGTTCGTCGATATCGAGAAGCTCCGCGCTGCGCTCCCAGAGCCGGCGGGCGGCAGCCGTGTCACGGGCAGCTTCCGACGGAGTGGTTGGCTGTTGCTCGCTGAAGTACCGTCCTGAGATGTCGGCGGTACGCGGCGAGACGCCGGCGAACAGTAACTCCGCCGCGCCGTCGGCGACCGACGTGACACCGGGGACCGCCTCCAGCGTCCGGACCAATTGCGGGATCGGCCCCGGCAGGAACCGACTGAACCCGCTGCCGGGGATCGCGCCGGGGTGGACGCTGTTCGAGGTGACCGCCCGGCCGGCGGCGTCGAGGCGCCGGGCCAGCTCCGCCGCGAAGAGGACGTTCGCGAGTTTCGAGTGACTGTAGGCCCAAAAGCCCGAGTAGTCGTCGACTCGCTGGACCCGCTCCAGATCCAGCGAGGGGCCGCGGTGTGCCCCCGACGCCGTCGTGACGACGCGTGCGCCCTCCCGGAGATGGTCGAGCAGCGTCGCCGTCAGGAGGTACGGACCGAGGTGGTTGACGTGGAACGTGTACTCGATACCGATGTCTGTCAGCCGTCCCTCGCGGAACAGGCCACCGGCGTTGTTGAACAGGATATCGATCCTGTCGGTCTCCTCGCGGACGGTCTCGGCGAGGTCACGGACCGCGGCCACGTCGGCGAAGTCGGCCGGGACGAAGGTCGCAGTAGTACCGGTCGCGGTCAGTTCGTCGACGACGGCGTGCCCGGCCGCCACGTCGCGCCCGTGGACGACGACGGCATCGGCACCGAGTCGCCCCAACGCGAGGGCCGTCTCCCGCCCGATCCCGCTCGTCGATCCGGTGACGAGTGCCTGTATCCCGTCACAGTCGACATCCGCGACGCCCGCCAGCCGTTCCGGCAGTTTTCCCATACCCTCGGAACGGGCTGGACGGATAAAACGGGTCGCGTCGGTCCACGTGGTCGGGACGCCCATCGGGTGCCACACAGGGCGAAGACCTACTGTCGTGACGGCAGTAGACCGACGCATGCCCTCCGATGGTCCACGGTCCGAACGGGCGATTCCGACCTACGTCGCCACCGTCGTCGGCGTGCTCGCGGTTGGCGTGCTCGTGTTCCGCAGTGCCCTGACAGGGGCCGGCCCGACTGTCGACGAGATCGTGTTCGTCCTCCTGGCCGTCACGCTCCCGATGACGATCGCCTATCGGCTGGCTCGCCGGTGGCGATAACCGTGCCCGTGTCCCGGCTGTTCCAGTTCAGTCCTCCGCCCAGTAGTAGAGGGCTTCCCGTGGCGATCCACAGTCCGGACAGGCCCGTGGAAGCGCCGCGTGAAGCCGACCCAGTTCACCACAGACGGAACAGCGCCACATCCCGTAGGCCGTACCGGTGATATCCCGGTATCGGATGGGGTGGCCGCCCGATTCCGTGACTGGAGTCATGCGTCGCCCTCCGACTGGTAGGGCTCGCCGACTGCGTTCCGGGGGAGTAGCGACCGGACAGTCAGTTCGAGGTCTTCGGCGTTCGTAAACGAGTCCGTGTCGGCGTCCTGGATCGTCTCGCCCAGGGTGACGGACCCGTCTGCGAGTTCGACGACGATATCGCCGTGGTCGGCCGCGACTTCTTCGGGTGTCGTGGGGTAGTCGAACGTCGAGAGGACCGCCGTAATCTCGGTGAGTTTGATCGGTTCGGTCATGACACTCGCTAGACGTGCGCTGACAGCATGAAGCTATCTGCGAGAGACGGGCCAGATACGGTATCGACGGCGGCGGAGTAGTCACCGTCTTCGTTCGTTCAGCGGGCCCCTGAACGCGATCGGCCGATAATCCGGCGGTGCATTACTACACCGGACTGCGGGTATCGCTGGAGTGTAATGCGACTCAAACACCTCTTCGAGGACGACGACGCAGTGTCGCCGGTCATCGGCGTCATCCTGATGGTCGCGATCACCGTGATCCTCGCGGCCGTCATCGCGTCGTTCGTGCTCGGCTTGGGAGATCAGACACAGCAGACAGCACCGCAGGCCAGTTTCGCCTTCGACTACGAGGCCGGTGTGGGGAACAGCGGGTACGGTGTGTTGACCGTGACACACGACGGCGGTGACACCATCGCCGCGAACACGCTGTACATCAGGGGGAGCGGGTTAGCGACCGACGGGAGCACTTCGGGGCTCTCGGCCAGTGACTTCGACATCGGCTCCGGGACGGCCGGCGACTGGAGCACCGCCGGAGTCGGTTCCGAGGTGTCCGCCGGTACGAGCGTCGATGTCGCCGTCGAATCCAGCTACGATGTTCGGATCGTCTTCGAGGGCGCGAGCGGGGATACCTCCGCGACGCTCGGTCGGAGTGCCGGCCCGGACGCGTGACCGACGACTCGGAGGGGAAGCCACGCCGGGACCGTCCCGGCCACGTCAGGCATCGTGCGGACAGCATCGATTCACACCGGTGGCTGTCGCGAAAGGCGTATTTTTCGTGAGGTGCTACCAACACACATGGGAACAGACACAATTCGGTATCCAGATGATCTGAGCGACCGAGAACGGGACGCGCTCCACCAGGTCGAACTGGGGGTCGAGAACCTCCACAGGGCACACGGACATCTCGTGAGCTTCCATCACAGCACGGGCCGAGCGATGGACCACCTCGACACCGCCGAGGGACTGCTCCGGGAGTGTGGCTACGACCAGTTCGCCGACGAACTCCGTGACGAGTATCTGCCGCGGGGCGTCGTCGCCGAGCGTGACTCGGACGACGCCTTCGGCGGCCGGTGGTCCTACGATATCCTGGAGACGTTCCAGGACACGTTCCTGGCCGATATCGTCGCGTTCGGCGAGCGCGTGACCGGCGAGGTGGCGAACGGGCTCCGACACGCCGCCGAACGGAAACAGGAGTCCGACTGGATCGACCGCTCCAGGCGGGAGTGAGCCAGGCGGCCCAACGGTTCAGGGGGCGCCCGACCGCACGCCGGGTTCGGGCGCGGAGATTCCACCGGAGAAATCCGCTTCGGCCCAGTGCTGGCGCGTACCCATCGAGTCGAACGGGAGAAACACAGCGACCGCTGTCGTTGGCGGCCCCCGATAGTGCACTCAGTCGTCGGTCCGGCCGTACACCATCTGGAGCGACTCGCGGAGGTGATACCGTGCGGTGTCGCTCTCGGCGTGTTCCAGCGCCGTTTCGAGGTGTTCTTCAAGCGCCATCGGTTCCGTCGAGGTCATGCAAAATTATTCCTCCACATCGTACTTTATTCTGCCTATTTCGCCGCGTATCGTGGTAAATTACAGCTTTTATCGGATTCAATAACAAACATCGAATATCGGGACTGGGACCGGCGGTTTCCACGGCCGGCACGGCGGTCGAGAGCGACTGTCGGAGGGCCTAACGCGCCAGGACGGATTACCCGAGTGCATCGAGGGCGCGGTCGACCAGTGACGCGTCGTACGTCCAGAGGCCACGGTACTCGTCTGTGTCGGTCTGTTCCGCGATGAGCGCGCAGTTCTGTGTCCCGTCGGCACCGTCGTCGAAGACGATGAACCAGAACCGTCCCACCTCCGGGCTCGGCCCGGTGTGGACGTGTACTTCGGTTCCGTCGAACCGGTCGAGAGCCGGAGCGTCCGCCATGTAGAGGTGGATCTCGATGTCGGTCGTCGCAGCCAGTTCCTCGTAGAGATCCGCCTGGGCTTCGAAGGCCGCCGCCGACTGGAACCCGACGTGGAGCGTCCCCCGGCCGGTTCGCCAGGCACGGTCCTCTAGCTCCCGTGAAGTCGCCAGTAACTGTCGTCTCGTCAGCGCGACGAAGACGGTGTTGTCGAGTAGCTCGTAGATCGCCCTGACGGCCGGATCGAGGTCGTCTCGGTCGGCGGGCCGCCGAACGGGCGGCTCGACGAACGCGAGCAGGTCGCTGAGCGCGACGGCACCGCGGAACCGACCGTCGTCCCGAACGACGACGAACGCGTCGGCACTGATCGTCGGGAGCCGCCGGTGGTCGACAGTGACGTTCCGCGTCAGCAACTGCGTCGCCAGATCGACACCCGTGTCGTCGGGCGCGTACACGACCACGTCTTTTCGATCACTTGCGACGGCCTCGATGATCGCCGAGAGGGTCATGCCGAGTCCGTATCCGTCGGCACGCTGGGGAGCTGTGAAGTCGTCCGCTCGTAAGTGTTGGCGAAGAGCAACAGCTCCGTCACCGGCTCCGGAACCGACGCGAGCGTGACGACACCGGCCGCTCCATCGTAGTCGATCAACCCGGCTTCGTCGAGCAACGGGAGATGCGAGTGCAGCAGTTGCGCCCTGAGCGTCCGCCAGTCGTCCGGGCCGACAGGGCCGTCTTCGGTGGACTCCCACCCTGCGAGCACGTCGACGAGATCCGCTACGGCCGATCGATCCGTCGAGACGAGCGTCGCGAGCAGTCGGCGACGCTGCCGGTGGGCGAGTGCACGAAACAGTGCGTCCGGCGCAGGGACCGAATCAGCACTCTCGAACGTCGCTGTCTCGAAATCAGTCTCCAGATCTGGACCGCCTGACGGACACATTGTCGGTCACCGTTTGCCGGTACACCAGCCAGGATAATGTAGCTTTGCCAAGGATACGCTACTGACGATCGACCAGTCGCTACATACCGGACCCGATCGATCGCAGGAAATCGAGCAAGGATTCGAGGACGCTGATGATCGATTCGAGCAGTTCGATGAGGCCGGAGACGCCACCGCCGCCCGTCTGGGCGGCGACGGCCCCGGTAACCACGAGCGGAACGACGAATGCGAGCACGAGAACCGCGGCGTTCAATCGCATACTCGGCTGTTGGGACTCGACGAGCTTGAGCGTTCGGTATGTGTTCACAACCGACGTGGGTGGGGCCGTCGTTAGCCGGCCGTGCCGTCCGCCGTCCGGGTGGCTACGATGACCGGTTCGTCTTCGGGTAGGTACTGGCCGAAGCGGACCTCTGTCCAGTAGCGGCGCCCGTCGTACCGGACGAGCCAGGCACCGTCGTACTCCGAGGCGGTCACCGGGCGCCGGTGGCGGAACCGGTCGACCAGTGACGCGAAGCCCGGATCTCCCGTCTGTTCGATGTAGTGTGTATCCCCCACCGCTTGCTCGACGATGGCCGACTCGTTCTCCGAGAGGGTCGACAGCGTGAACGCGTACTCCCGGTCGAGTGTCCTGGCGTAGGTCCGGTCGCTCTCTGCGACCAGGGTCGCGTCGTATCGGTAGGTGTTCAGTGTCGTCCGTTCGACGTGGACATCGATCGCGTAGGTTGTCCCCTGATACCGAATCCCGTCGTAGGTCTGGTTGGGGACCAGCGCCGAGGCGTTCGCGTCGGCGTCGGTGTAGGCCACCGGAACGTCGATGTCGGTTCCCGGCTCGCCGCCCTTCCGGGGCGGCGCCAGCAGTGGTTCGAGTGCGCGCCGGTCACGGGCGGGTAACTCCCCGTAGGCGACCACCGTTCCGTCGACGGAACTGGTGTTGTAGTCGATCCCGACCTCGCCGCTGTAGCCGGATTCCTGGCCGACGATGGCCGTCGAGACGTTGTAGTACCGTCCGTCGTGCTCGTAGGGGAGTCCCGGGTCGACTGTCGGCTGTGTCGCGTTCACCGTCGTCGACCCGGCCTGGATCGCGCGCTCGATGTCGCGAAAGCGGTAGCGGTCGTACGTGCTCTGTTCGGCGGGTAGGTCACGGCTCGCCTCGGCCGCCAGCGACTCGCTGTCGTCGACCGGCGTCATGGAGATGCTCCCGGCCGCGGAGCAGCCACCGAGGGCGGCGAGCAGGAGGAGTGACCCGAACGCGAGGACCAATCTGTGAGTCACGTGACAAGCTACCGGAACCGTCGGTGAATACTTTGTGAAACCGACGGGCGACCGGCCGCGACTCATATCGACCGTGACAGCACCGACGGAGTTTTTGCCGCCGCCGCGGAGTGACAGGCATGTCCGGGCCGAGCGGTCCGCTGTTGGTGTCGTTCGACGCGAGCCTCCGGTACGCCGCCGACAACGCCACCCCCACCTCGGCCGCCGTGGGGTACGTCGTCACGGACGGTCTGGAGTCACTCGCCGAGCGGTCGGTACCGGTCGAGGCGTTCGTCTCCAGTGCCGCGCTCGAACTCCGGGCGCTGGTCGAGGCCGCCCGAATGGTTTCGGAGATCGCGCCGACAGCGAGTTCGGTCCACGTCTCCGGCGACGCCGACGCGGCCGTCCACGTGGCCGACCCGACCCACCCGGCGACGCCGTCCAGCGACGTGGCCCGCCGTCGCGTCGAGACGATCCGGTCCTGTTTCGCAGACATTCCCGTGGTCACCTACCGGGTCGTCCCGCGACAGGCGAACGACCGGGCTCACGAACTCGCCCGAGCCGGTCACGACCGAGGCCGACGCTGAACGGTGTCGACGCCGGAGGCTTATGCCGCTCCGGACCCTATCAGGGGGTATGAGCGAACAAGCGAGTGACCTCCCCGAAAACGACGACGAGTGGCGTGAGCTCCTCACAGACGAGGAGTACCGCATCCTCCGCGAGGCCGGCACAGAGCCCCGGTTCAGCAGCGATCTGCTGGACGTGAAAGACAAAGGCGTGTTCACGTGTGCCGGCTGTGGCGCGGAGCTGTTCGACAGCGACGAGAAGTTCGACTCCGAGACCGGCTGGCCGAGCTTCTGGGATGTCTACGAGGCGGGCAACGTCGAGACACGCCTCGACGAGAGTCACGGGATGCGCCGCACCGAAGTCGTCTGTGCGAACTGTGGCGGCCACCTCGGACACGTCTTCGACGACGGGCCGGAACCGACCGGCAAGCGCTACTGTATCAACGGCGCCGCCCTGGACTTCGAACCCGGCGAGTAGCCACCACCAGACTCATTTTCCGCCGTGCTGTAGGTGTGTCAGTGACTGCCCAAGCCGAGCCGGAGGGAGACGCCGAATCAGGTGCCCAGGACCACTTCTTCGCGCCCAGCATCCGTGAGTTCCCCTGGCCGTGGGCCATCGGTGCAGCCGCCGCGACCTTCGTCGTCGAGTATCTGCTCGTCGCCGCGCTGTTCGTCCTGGGTCCGTCGTCGGTCAACCGGTCGACGGCGATCATCAACTCCACGGCGGCCGTCCTGCTCCAGTACGCACACATCCTGTACAACGCACACTTCGTCTGGATCGTCAAAGGGACGACCAACCCGACCGTCCAGATTCAGCAGCCGTTTACCAACGACCTCTGGCTGGCGTTGCTCGGCGGGGGCGCCGCGACACACCCCCTCGTCTACTTCCTGCTCCCGGTCGTCTCGCTCCTGATGGCGGGCGCCGTCTTCGAGCGCCACCGGGAGTCGCCCGCGACCGGTCGGTTCACCGAGGCCGCGCTCGTCGGCTCCGGATTCACCGTCGGTTACCTCGCCGTGGGCGTCCTGGGGGCGATGACGCTCGTCCAGCGGGTCCCGATCGACGGCGCCGACGGCGTCCTCACGCAACAGCCGGACCTGTATTTCACGGCCGTCACGTTCGTCCTGTTCCCGATGGTACTCGTCTCGCTGGGAGCGGCGCTCGCGTACCGGAGTCAGGCGTAGCTGCGCTCGACGAACTGCAGGATGCGGTCGGATTCGGCCATCGTCACGCCGTAGTCGTCGTCGACGAGCACCGGGACGCCGCGCTGGCCCGACACTCGCTTGACCTCGTCCCTGTCGGAGTGGAGCGCGTCGACCCAGACGCTCTCGTAGTCGATCTCGAGTTCGTCCAGCCGGTCGGCGACCTTCTCGCAGTACGGGCAGCCGTCGAGTTGGTAGAGCGTTCGTGTCACGCTCTCCGGTACGAGCCGACGGCTGATGGGCGTTGTGACTGGACGGGGTGGAAAGACCGCAGAAACCGCAGTGCGCGATTACTCGTACAGCCAGGACTCGTCGATCTGGTCCCAGTCGACGAGTTCCTCCTCGTCGAAGAAGAGGGCGATCTCGCGCTCGTTGGCGCCCTCGTCCTCGTGGTCGGAGCCGTGGATGACGTTCCGACCGAGGTCGAGACCGTAGTCACCACGGATGGTCCCGGGTGCGGACTCGGCGGGATCGGTCTCGCCCATCATGGCGCGGACCTGCCGCGTGGCGTCCTGGCCCTCCCAGACCATCGCGAAGACCGGACCGGACGTGATGAAGTCGACCAGCCCGTCGAAGAAGGGCTTGTCGGCGTGCTCGCCGTAGTGTTCCTCGGCGAGGTCCTGGTCGATCTGCATGAACTTCCCGGCGACCATCTTCAGCCCGCGGTCCTCGAAGCGGGAGACGATGTCCCCGATGAGACCGCGCTGGACGCCGTCGGGCTTGACCATCACGAAGGTTCGCTCGGTGTCGGCCATCAGGCTTCAGCCTCCTCGGCTTCCTCGTCGTTGTCCTCGTCGTCCGTCGTCTCGGACTCCTCGGCCGCTTCCTCGGCGGCTTCGAGGTCCGGTGCGGCGCTCGGTTCCTCGTCTTCGGCCTCGTCCTCGGCGGCCGCAGACTCCGCCGCAGCCTCGGCGGCGGCCGTCTCGGCGGCGTCGGCCTCGCGGCCGGCCTCGGTCCAGCCGAGGTTGCGGGCCTCCCGGCCCAGGTCGGCGTTGTTCTCACACTTCGAGGAACAGAAGTGGATCGTCGAGCCGTCGTTGCGGACGAACATCGTGCCCGTCCCGGGCTCGATGTCGGCACCGCAGTAGTCACATTCTCGTGTTCGGGGCATCGGTTACTGACCTCCGATCGCGTCGGCCTCGCGGGCGGTCTCACGGAGCTGGAGCACGTCGCCCTCGCGGACCGGGCCCAGCACGTTCCGGGTGATGATACGCCCCTGGTTCTCGCCCTCGCGGATGCGGCACTTGACCTGCATGGCCTCGCCGTGCATCCCCGTCTTGCCGACGATCTCGATGACCTCGGCGGGCGTGGAACCGCTGCCTTCGGATTCCTCAGCACTCATCCGTCGTCACCTCACCGAAGCTCCTCGACCTTGTCGGCGATGTCCTCGACATCGGCCTCGGCCTCGCCCGCGTCGACGATGGCGGCGGCGGCCGACCCGACTTCGAGCCCCGCGGCGTGACCGAGGTCGTCCTGCTGCTCGACGAAGATGAACGAGACCCCTTTCTCGTCGGCGAGTTCGGGGATGTGCATGACGATCTCCTCGGGCTGAACGTCCTCGGCGATCAGGACGAGTTCGGCCGAGCCGCGCTCGACGGCCTTGGTCGTCTCGTTGGTTCCTTTCTTGACTGTGCCCGTGTCTCGTGCGACTTCCAGCGCTTCGAGGGCGTCGTCCTCGAGGTCGGCCGGAACGTCGAAATCTACGTATACTGGCATTGGTATGTTGCACCTCCTGCGCGCGGGCTCAGGCTCCCCCGCCGTTCGCGGGCGTTCCGCGGCGCACCCCGACAGTACGCGGTTTCCTGAGAAGGCTGGGAGCATCATCAACCCGGCACAGGCTGTATCCCATTCTGTGCTACCACCCCTAAAAGCGCTTTCGAAGCCGAAACGACGTGCCAGGCCGCCACACGGTCGCTGTCCGGTGGTCCTACCTCGCGTCCGGGAGCGCGCCGAGGGCGGTCCTCGCCTCCCCGACCAGCGCGTCGACGACCGCACCGGCGGCGGGCACGTCGTCGGTCAGGCCGACGCTCTGTCCGGCGTAGTGAGGCAGGGCCTCGATGTCACCCTCGACCCCCTCGATCGGCGGGAGGTCGGCGTACCGTTCGACCGGGTCGCCGCCGGGCGTGTGTGCGACCGGTTCGCCCTCGCCCGGTCGGTCGTCGTGCTCCCCACGCCGGAGTTCCGGGGTCGCGAGCGCCCGGTGTGGCTGGCCGGGCCACCCGCGGTCGAACGCCTCGGTCACCCGGGTGTCCGTCTCGCTGGCGTCGACGAGCGCCCCGCGGTAGGCGTCGTGGGCGCCGGACTCCCGGGTGGCGACGAACCGGGTCCCAAGCCACGCGCCGTCCGCGCCGAGTGCCAGGACGGCGGCCAGTCCCCGGCCGTCCCCGATCCCGCCGGCGGCGACGACCGGCACGTCGACCGCGTCGGCGACACGCGGGACGAGCGACATCGTCGTCACGTCACTCTGGACGTGGCCGCCGGCCTCGGCACCCTGTGCGACGACGACATCCGCCCCGCCGGCGGCCGCGTCCCTGGCTTCCTGTGCGCTCCCGACGGTCACCATCGCCGTTCCACCGGCTTCGTGGACCCGCTCGACGGAGTCGGCGGCGTCGCCGAAGGAAAACGAGACGACGCTCGCGCCGGCGTCGAGACACGTCTCCAGGCACGCCTCGGGGTCGTCGACGCCGGTCGACTCGTCGAGTACGACGTTGACCCCGACGACGCCGTCGGTCAGATCGGTAGCCCGTTCGTAGCTCTCGACGATCGATTCGGCGTCCCGCCAGGACATCGCGAGCAGCCCGAGTCCGCCGGCGTCGGCCACGGCGGCGGCCAGTTCGGGCGTCGAGACGCTCCCGACGGGCGCCTGGACGATCGGGTGGTCGGTTCCGATAGCGTCACACAGCGGGGTTCGTAGGGAGGACATAGGTGGTTCTGTGCCTCCCTCGGGCAAAAGCGGCGGGGACGACCGTCAGGCCCATATCGGCGGCTCTACCAGCACCGATATGGAGATCGCGCGTTCGCTGCGGGCGGAGGCGTCGGGTGCCGACGAGCGGCGGGTCCTCGTCCTGGCCGGCAGCCCCGAGCGGACCCGCGAGCGGGCGGCCGATGCACTCGACGCGGCCGACATCCCGCCCGCGGCGACGACCGTCGTCGGGCCGGTCGACTTCCTCGATTGCGAGCGGTACCCCCAGTCGCGGGCCGACGAACTGCTGGGCCGGACCCGCTCGGCGGTCGTGCTCGACTGTCACGAGGAGTTCCGGCCGAACGCGCTGGGCCGGACCGTCGGGGCCGTCGACGGCGGCGGCCTGCTCGTGTTGCTGACGCCGCCGCTGGACGAGTGGCCCGAGCGTCGGGACGGCTTCGACGAGTCCCTCGCCGTCCCACCGTTCGAGGTTGCGGACGTGAGCGGCCACTTCAGACGCCGGGTCGTCGAGACGCTGCGGGCACACCCCGGAATCGCGATCGTCGATGTCGACGCGGACCGGATCGAACGCGACGGGCTGACCGATCCGGCCCCGCGACGGCCGCGACGACCGCCGGCGGCGCCCCCGACGCGACGTTCCGGCCGGCGACCTACGAGGCCTGTCTCACCGACGACCAGGTGACGGCCGTCCACGCCTTCGAGGCACTGTGCGCGCCCGGACACGCCGTCGTGGTCGAGGCCGACAGGGGACGCGGCAAGTCGAGCGCGGCCGGACTGGCGGCCGCGAACCTCGCGCTGACGGGGTCGGGCGTGCTCGTGACCGCACCGCAGTACCGCAGCGCGTCGGAAGTGTTCGCCCGGGCGCGGGCGCTGTTCGAAACCCTCGGCGTGGCCGTCGAGTCCGACGACAGCGACACACCGCGACGCCTGACCGTCGACGGCGGGTCCATCCGTTTCGAACCACCCGAGGCGGCCCTGGCAGCCGTCGACGGAGCCGACGTGGTGATCGTCGACGAGGCCGCCGCGCTCCCGGTCCACCGCCTCGAAGGGTTCCTCGACGCGCCGGCCGTGGCGTTCACGACGACCGTCCACGGCTACGAGGGGGCGGGCCGCAGCTTCGACGTGCGCTTTCGGGACCACCTGGCCGACAGCGATCACGAGGTGACCGACGTGACGATGACGGCCCCCATCCGGTACGCATCGGCCGATCCGGTCGAGACCTGGGCGTTCCGGGCGCTGTTGCTGGACGCCCGACCCGCCGTCGACCAGCTCGTCGCGGACGCGACACCGGAGACGGTCAGCTACCGGCGGCTGACGACGGCCGAACTGGTGGGCGACGAGCACCTGCTCCGGGAGGTGTTCGGCCTGCTCGTCCTGGCCCACTACCGGACCGAGCCGGCAGATCTGGCGCGCCTGTTAGACGCGCCGAACCTCTCGGTCCACGCGCTCGTCCACGAGGGACACGTCGTCTCGGTGGCGCTGCTCGCCAGCGAGGGGGGCCTCCCCGCGGACACCAGGGCGAAGATGTACGCCGGCCGCCGCGTCCGGGGAAACTTGATCCCCGACGTGCTGACGACCCAGCTACGGGACGAGGCCGCCGGTGTTCCGGTCGGTCGGCGGATCCTGCGCATCGCGACCCACGCCGCCGTGCGATCCCGCGGGCTGGGCTCGGCGCTGCTCGGCGAGATCGAGGCACACGCAGGGGAGCCCGTCGACTGGCTCGGCGTCGGCTACGGCGCGACCCCCGAACTCGCCCGGTTCTGGCGGGCGAACGGCTACGGAACCGTCCACATCTCGACCTCGCGAAACGACGAGAGCGGGGAGTACTCCGCGGTGATGCTCTCGCCGTCTTCGGACGCCGGCGAGGCGCTCGCAGCCCGCCACGCGGGGTGGCTCTGTGACCGAGCCGTCGCAGTCCTCACGGACCCACTCGACGACGCCGACCCGGACGTGATCCGCGAACTACTGGCCGCGATCCACGCCAGCCCCGACCCCGACCTCTCGGACTGGGAGTGGCGCGTCGTCGCCGGCGTCCCACGCGGCGCGTCGGTCATGGAGACCGATCCCGACCCGTTCCGGCGGCTGGCGCTCCGGCATCTGGTCGCGCCCGAGGACACGGACGCCCTGACCGACCGGGAGGAACGGCTGCTCGTCAGGAAGGCGCTCCAGGCACGTCCCTGGACGGAGGTGTCCGAGGAGTTAGGGTTCCCCTCCCGCCGGCAGTGTATGCGGGCGCTTGGCGGAGCCGTCGAAAGATTGACGCGCCTGTACGGAGACAGCAGCGTACAGGAGGAACTCGACAGATGAACTTGCCCCTGCCGCTCCCGGTCCTCGGTTTCGAGACGACGCTGGTCGTCATCGCGTTCGTCTTGCTGATCGCCGGCGTCGTCGGAAGTCTCGTGCCACAGGTCCCCGGTGCGCCCCTCTCGCTGGCCGGCGTCTACGTCTACTGGGTCGGAAGCGGGATGACCGAACCCGGCGTCGTCCTGCTGGCTGTACTCACCATGGTCGGTGCGCTCACCTGGGTCGTCGACTTCGCCGGCGGTGCCGTCGCCGCTCGCGTCGGTGGCGCCTCCACGAAGACAGCCGTCGCGGCCGGGCTGGTCGGCCTGGTGCTGTTCTTCGTGACCGGCCCGCTGGGCATCCTGCTGGGTGTCGCGCTCACCGTCTTCGCGCTGGAACTCTATCGCCAGGAGGACGCCCGCAAAGGACTCAAGGCCGCACTGGTCACCACCGCCGGGATGCTCGCCTCCGGGATCGTCCAGGCGATGCTCACCGGGTCGATGCTGGTGGCGATGCTGGCCGTCGCGCTCCTATGACGACGTGTGCGGAGTCGGGCTGTACGAACGAGGCCGCCGTGGAACTCCACGTTCCCTGGGCCGAGAACCGCCGGGTCTGTACGGCTCACGCGCGGGTGTGGGCTCAGAAAGACGGCGTGGTCCCGGAGCCGCTCGACGGTCACGAGGACGAGTGGCCCTAGAGGGACTTGGCGAGCATCACTTCGTCGGCGTACTCGCCGTCGATCTTGTAGTGGTCCTCGCGGATCGCTTCGGTCTGCCAGCCGTGGCCTTCGAGGAACTCGATGGCGGTCTCGTTCGAGGACGGGACTGAGTTGTACAGCTTCTCGTAGCCGTGATCGCTGGCCCACTCGGTGCCGCGGGTCAGCAGTTGCGAACCGATGCCGTGGCCGCGGTACTGGGCCAGCACTCCGAGCGTGAGTTCGGCGGTGTGGTTGAGTTTCGCGATCTCGGGGTGTTTGAGGTGGACCCAGCCGACCACGTCGTTGTCGATGCAGGCGACGAAGAAGATCCGGGACTCCAGTTCGTTGTGCCGCAACAGGACGCCCTCGGTGTCGATCACGTCGGCGACCGTCTCGGCGTCGACGTACTCGCCGCTGCCGATTGCCGCCCGGATCGCCCCGACGAGTCCGGTCAGGTCCTCCTGGCGGGCCTGCCGGATCGTGAACTCCACGTCGTCGACCTCGAACTCCTCCTCGCCGCCGTCTTCGTAGGCGATACGGAGTTCGCCGCCCTCCTCTCTGAGCACGCCGTCGCGTTTCATGATCGCGACGTGGTGGCCGAACGGGTGAGCCTCCATCCGGAGCGCCCTGCGTGCCTCTTCGGGGTCGACCGAGCCGTGTGACTCGACGTACTGGTAGATGTCCTTCCGGTCGGCGTGGTCGAACTGCAACGGTTCAGTGAGCTCCATGGGTACTGGTACCACGACCCAGAACTTAATCTTTTATCACGCTAATTACTCGGTGACACGTTCCCGCTCGGGGACGCCGGTCAACACGACGGCGACATCCCTGATGTTGTGGGTGTCCACGAGCAGTTCGGCGGCTTCACGGATGGTGTGGGTGGTGTCCAGGTCGACGCCGTAACACCGGGCGTACAGTTCCAGCCAGTCGTTCATCGTCGCCTCCAGGCGGTCGAACTCCGACTCGCCGAAGCGGACCCACGACTCCCCGGTCCGGGCCTCGCAGTACAGCGAGACGGTCGGCCCGAACCCCTCCCGGAGGAGGTCCATCGCCCGTTCCTCGGCCGGCGGCTCCGGGTCCAGCGACTCCCCGGCCCGCTCGGCCCGTTGCTCCAGCGCCCGGATGCGGTCGCGGTACTGGTGGCTCATCCCTGTTTGTAGTCGACCCCCTTCCCGCCGGCGGGGTGTTCCCAGTCGGTGTCGGCGACGACGGCACAGGTCCCACACTCGACGCAGGGCTGGGTGTCCAGGCTGACCAGGTGTTCCTCGTGACCGTTGGTCTGGACCATCTCGTCGCGGTAACAGCCGCCGCCGAAGTCCTTGGCGCTGACCGGACAGGCCGTCACGGCCGTTCCGGAGGCCTCGAAGGAGTTGTCGACGAGTTCGATGTGTGGCTCGCCCACGTCGTAGGTCAGGTCGCCGATACGGTCGTCCAGTTCCGGCGGCTGGACGGTGTTCTCGTCGGTGACGCGCTCACCCAGTTCCTCGGCGATGACTGTCGGCAGGGTGACGTAGGGGAGCTTGGTGTCGGGGATCATCGAGACCAGCGTGGGCGACGAGTAGGCCCGTTCGAGCAGGCCGCCGGCCGCCCGGACGCCGAATCGACCGACGGCCGACTCGGCGACGGCGTTCGAGAGGTCGTCCAGCGGCCCGAGTTCGCCGAGCTTCCCGACCACGTTGTACGTCGTCGGCCGGAGCTTGTCCATCACGCCCTCGTCGTGCAGTTTCTTCTCGTAGAGATCGCCGGCCGTGTGTGGGTCGCCCCGGGCTCGGGCCTCGGTGAACGCCTCCGCGGCGAGGGCGCCCGCCGTCACGGCGTGGTTCATCCCCTTGATGATCGGCCCCTGGGCCTGCATCTGGCCGGCGGCGTCACCCACCAGGACCAGCCGATCCCGGTGGGGCGAGGTGTGGGCCACCTTCTTCGAATCGGGGACGAGTTTCGCGCTGTACTCCAGTTCCTCGTAGTCGTCGCCGAGCCACTGGGCCATCAGCGGGTGGGTCAGCAGGCTGTCTAGCAGTTCGTGGGGTTCGGCTTCCTCCTCGGCGATCGAGTCCAAGTGGAAGACGGTGCCGATGGAGAGCGACGCCTCGTTCGTGTAGAGGAAGCCACCGCCCCGAACGCCGTCGAAGAGGTCACCCGAGAACAGGTGAGCGACGCCCTCGTCGTCGTCGATGTCGAACCGCTCGTTGATCCGCTCGGGGTCCATCTCGACGACGGCCTTGACGCCCTGGAACCACTCCTCGGGGTCGTCCCAGTCCATCAGGCCGGCGTCGCGTGCGAGTTCGGAGTTGACGCCGTCTGCGGCGATCACGATGTCGGCCTCGATTGGGTCGATTTCCTCACAGGTGACCCCGACGATCTCGCCCCGCTCGCGGAGCAAGCCGGTGACGTGGACTTCCGTCAGGAGACCGCCGCCGGTCTCGCGAGTGAGTTCGTGGACTCGCTGGGCAAGCCAGGAGTCCATCTTCCGGCGCAACACGGCGTCGGCCCACTCGGTGTCGTGGTGGTGGAGGTCGACGATGTCGAAGGACTTGACCTGATCGCCGGCGATGTTGTGGATGTAGTTCTCCGTGACCGGGCGCTCGCTGGCCTCCTCGCGGAACGCCGGAAACAGGCTGTCGATGGTGTAGGGCGCGGACTCCTCCGCGTAGATCAGCCCGCCGGAGACGTTCTTCGAGCCGGCGTCGACGCCCCGTTCGAGGACGAGGGTCTCGACACCGTTCCGAGCGAGCGTCGCCGCCGCGGCGGCCCCGCCGGGCCCACAGCCGACGACGACGGCCTCGTAGGACTCGTACTCAGTCATCGCTGGCCTCCACGGCCGCGGCCAGTTCACCGCGCTCGACGGCCTCGGTCAACTGGGGCAGGACCTCGAAGAGGTCCCCCTCGATCACGTAGTCCGAGAAGTCCGCGATGTCGGCGTCGGCGTCGGTGTTGATCGCGATGATCGTGTCCGACTCGTCACAGCCGACCTTGTGCTGGATCGCCCCGGAGATGCCGGCGGCGATGTAGACATCGGGCTGGACCTCCTGGCCGGACTCGCCGATCTGGCGCTCCTCCGAGATGTACTGCTCGACGTGGCCGTCGAAGGAGTACGAGGAGGTGATGACCCCCCGAGAGAGGCCCAGATCGGCGTCCTCGAAGGCGTCGACGAGATCGAGCGCCAGTTCGACGCCCGTCGTCGGGTCGTCGCCGATGCCGCGGCCGACGGCGACGACCACCTCGTTGCCGGTGAGGTCCACCCCACCGGAGAGCCGGTCGAACTCGGGCACGTCGACGAGGAACCACTCGTCGTCCAGTTCCATCTCGTAGTCAATCACCTCGGCCTCACGCTCGGTGTCCGGTTCGGGGACCTCGAAACTCCCCGGAATCACCGACGCACCCTGCGGGTGGAAGTCCCGGTTGGGCTTGTCGATACAGAGGATCGTCGAGTACTCGAACCCGGAGAAGTCCGGGCGCTTCATGTGCAGCACCCGCTCGAACTCCTTCTTGTCGCCGGCCTTGCCGGTCTTTGCGGGGTTCGAGATCATCGCCTCCTCGATGTACAGCCCCGAGCAGTCCGAGGCCAGCCCGGAGTCCAGTGCTCCCTGGACGAGCGCCGAGAGGTCACGGCCGTTGTTCGTCGCCGGGAAGACGGTGTAGCGCGGTTCGTGGTAGTCCTTCCAGTCGACTGCCTCGTGGCCCTCGCTGGCCAGTTCGCCGCCGGCGCGGGCCATGTCGACGAAGATCTCGGTGTAGGGCTTGTGCCGGAACCGTTCGAGCTGCTCGTCCTCGTGGTACAGTACGAGGTCGGCGCCGTAGGCGATCACGTCCTCGACGTGGTCGCTCGCGTCGGCGCCGATCAGGACCGCGACGACGCGCTCGCTCTCCCCGTAGTCGTCGTTGTACTGGTCCATCAGTTCGCGGGCCTTGCCGAGCATCTCCTTCGAGACATCGACGAGTTCGCCGGCCTGGGTCTCGCAGTAGACCCACATGTCCCGGTAGTCGGCGCCGACGGTCCCCTCGACCCACTGCTTGTCGTTGGTGGGGTGGTCCAGTTCGGGATACTTCTCCTCGGGCGGGACGTACTCGACTTCGCCGACCTCGCCGTCCTCGTCCTCGCTGCCCTCGACCGACTCGATTCGGCTCTCGATCCGGGAGATCGCCGTCTTGCGGTTCTGACCGTCCTGCTCCCGGTCGAGCATGTCCCGGAGCACGTCGGCGTCGTCGACATCCCGGACGAGGTTCGCGATGTCGGCGACAGTCAGTTCCGAGAGGTCGACCGTCTCGGGGTCGACCTCGCCGCCCTCGTCTTCCAGTTTGTCGATGCGGCTCTGGATCAGCGTCTTGACGGGGGTGCGGTCCTCGCCGTCTTCCTCCAGGTCGAGCATCTCCCGGAGAACGGCTTCGTCGTCGATGTCCTTGATCTTCGGTCCCAGTTCGGCGATCTCGTGTTCGGTGGGGTCGATCTCGACCATTGTCAGTCACCTGCCACAAAGGGCGTGAGTTCGTCCAGTACCTGCTCCATGCCGGCGTCGTCGTCGGCCGTGACGTGAGTGGCCTCCCGTTCGGACGGGGCCTTCGGGATCGGGTCGACGCCGGCGACGATGGTCGGCGAGCCGTCCAGCCCGATATAATCGGGGTCCAGATTGAGGTCCTGGTGATCCCACACCGTCACGTGCTCCTCGTAGTTCTCGGCCCGTTCCTGGGTCTGTTCCCGGAGATCCTTGTGTTTCAGCCGGTGGCTGGCCTTCCGGTAGGTCGGCTCGAACTCGGGATCGGCGACGACGAAACAGGGCATCGGTGCCTCGACGGTCTCGATCTCGGAGACATCGCCGTCGACGAGCCGTTTCGCCCGGACCTGTCGCGCTTCCTCGTCGATGTCCAGCGAGATGACGTGCGTGATCGTCGGCCAGTCCAGACACCAGGCGGTCTGTGGGCCGGTGTGGCCCGTCTCCCCGTCGGCGGTCTTGAAGCCGGCAAACACCAGATCGGGCTCTTCGTCGAGGTGCTGGAGCCCCGTGGCGACAGTCATCGCCGTCGCCCACGTGTCGGCCGCCCCCATCTCACGATCGGACAGGAGATAGAGGTCGTCGGCGTACACGTCGGCCATCCCCTCCTGGAGCACCTCCTTGTACCCCGGCGGCCCCATACTCATCAGCGAGACGTGTCCGCCGTTGCGGACCTTCGTCTGGAAGGCCGCACGGAGCGCGTGCTTGTCGTTCGGGTTCATCACGGTCGGGGTCTTGCCCCGTTCGAGGTGGCCGTCCTCGTCGAAGGAGACCTGTCCCTCGCGGAAGTCGGGGACGCCCTTCGTGAGTACCACAGTATGCATGTTGTTGTCTACCTCGTGAACGATTCTCTGACGGGCAGGCTAATAATATTACTCACGATTAACTACTACATAGCTAGGTTGTCACCACGGTCTGGATCGAGAAGTGCCCGTAATACTGCGGGAGCGGCATCGAAGAGGCCCGTCGTGTTGCCCCCGGTTTCGGAGTCCGCCGTCAGACTCGAAAACTGGTATTTCAGGCGGCCGATCAGGATGTCGAACCCAGTCCTGACCGCTCGTGGGCGGTGCCTGGATCACGGGCCGAGAGCACACTCATCCGACGTTGGGACCGAGTAACGGGGTCGGATCGGCGAGAACAGTCAGATACGACCGGCACGGCCGGGGTCGACATCGATGGCGTCGACTGGACACACGTCCACGCACAGCATACAGTCGATACACTGGTCCTCGTGAGCAGGATCGGCCTTGATCTCGCTCTCGGGGTGGTCCGGCGTGTCGACCCACTCGAAGACATCGACCGGGCAGTCCTCCAGACAGGCCCCGTCGGCCAGGCAGATGTCGAAGTCGACGGCGACGTGTGTCCCGTGGATTCCCAGTGTCTCGGGTTCCTCGACCGGGCCCCAGACGTTGTGGCCGTCGTGCTGTTCCACGATGTCACGGTTCTCCTCGAACTCTGGGTCTATGGCCATTGCTATCTAATCTCATCACGGCAGCCTACTTAAATGTTCGACTGCCGACCGCCGAGGCGGTACGGAATCGTTCGGCCGCTGCTGTGTCTCCGGGTGTCTGCTCCGGCCTGGCAGTACCCGGTCGGCGGATGCGGGCGGCATCGTGTCGACGGCTGTCGCCCCACGACGGGACCCGTCACCGACGCGCCGGCCGACAGGCAGACGGTCAGCGGTGGCGGTCGAGGAACGACGCCGTCCGCTCGAACACCTCGTCGTAGCAGTGGCCGTGGAACGGGAACCCGTGTTCCTCCTCCCGGAGTTCGAGTTCGGCGTCGGTCACCGGCTCCAGCACCTCGTGGAACAGCTCGGACTGGGCTGCGGGGACGACCTCGTCGGCGGTGCCGTGGACCAGCAGCGTCGGCGCCGCGTCGGTGTCGACGTGACTCGTCGGCGACGCCAGTTCGGCCCGCTCGGGGTCGTCGGTCGGGGCGGCACCGAGGTAGCCGCTGTCGACCTGGTCGTCCGGCTCCTCGTCGCGCTGTCGCTCGATCGCCAGGAAGTCGTAGACGCCGGCGTAGCCGACGACCGCGTCGACCGCCGAGGACGTGCCCGGATACACTTCCGGTTCGAACGCGGGGTCGTTCTGTGTGACCCCGGCCATCGCAGCGAGGTTCGCGCCGGCGGAGTGGCCGACTACCGAAATCCTGCTCGGGTCTGCGCCGAACCGGTCGCCCTCGCTGCGGACCCACTCGATGGCCGCCTTCACGTCGACGACCGGCGCCGGGAACTGCGAGTCGGGCGCCAGGCGGTACTGTGGTTCGATGGCGACGTAGCCCTCGCTCGCGAAGTCCATGGCCTGGCGGGCGAACTCGCCCTTGTCGCCGACGTGGAAGGCGCCCCCGCGGACGAGGACGACGACGGGGAGCGGACCGGTCACGTCTGTCGGTTCGACCACGTCGAGACGGAGCGTGCCCCGGTCGGTCTCGTGGAACGGGACCTCCCGCGTGACCGTGAGCGTCTCCGCCGGCTCGGACTGGCGCATGGGGTGGCTCCGGCGTCCGCCGGTTTCAACGTCCCGATGTCGCCGCCGGGTGCGCCCGCTCTCCGTCCCGGTCGGGAGGGCGGTAGTCTGCCTCGTAGAGCCACTCGGCGGCGCGCTCGGCCGCTTCGTGAGAGTAGCCGGCCGCCGCGACGGCCTCCGCGACCGCCGCGTCCGGGACCGGTCCGCTCGTCTGCCCGTCGAGCAGTTGCCACTCCTCCAGGGCACAGAGTTCGGCGGCCGAGTGGTCGGCCATCGTCACCAGACGCGTCCTTCCATACGGTCACTCGGGGACCGAACAGCAAGAAAACCCGTCAGACGCCCGGCAGACTACAGGTAGCCGTTCTCCAGCAGCAGTTCGCCGTTGAGGATGCTCGCGCCGGCGGCGCCACGCATCGTGTTGTGGGCCAGGCAATTGAACTGCACGCCGTCGGTCGTCTCGCGGAACCCGCCCACGGCGACGCCCATGCCGCCCTCGGTGTTGCGGTCCAGACGGGGCTGTGGTCGGTCCGGCTCGTCGAAGACCTTGATCAGCCGTTCGGGCGAGGACGGGAGGTCGACGCCGGTGACTTCCGCCATCGCGTCCTCCGCGTCGGCGGCGGTGACAGCCTCGTCGGTGTCGGCCCAGACGTTCTCCAGGTGGCCGTCCAGCGTCGGGATGCGGTTACAGGATGCCGCCACGTCCATGCCGTGCAGGTGGACCTCGGCGCCGTCGAACGTCCCCAGCAGTTTCCGGGACTCGGTCTCCATCTTCTGTTCCTCGCCGCCGATGTGGGGGATGGCGTTGTCGATGATCTCCATCGAGGAGACGCCGGAGTAGCCCGCACCGGAGACGGCCTGCAGCGTCGAGACCCGCACGTCGGTCAGCCCGAACGCGCGGTCGAGCGCCTCCAGGGGTGGGACCATCGTGATCGTCGAGCAGTTGGGGTTCTTCAGGAGGGCGCCGTCCCAGCCGCGCTCGTCGCGCTGGACCTCGATGAGGTCGACGTGTTCGGGGTTGACCTCGGGGATGGTCAGTGGCACGTCCGGGTCCATCCGCCCGTTCGAGGAGTTCGAGGAGACGACGTAGCCGGCCTCACAGAACTCGGGCTCGACCTCGGCGCCCACGCTGGAGGGAAGCGAGGAGAAGATCAGCGAGACATCGTCGGGTACGTCCTCGGGTGTGGTGGCACCGACTTCGATGTCGGCCACGTCCTCCGGGATCGGGGCCTCGACGCGCCACTTCGCGGCGTCGCGGTAGCTCTTGCCAGCGCTTTCCTCGCTGGCTGTCAGTGCGGCGATCTCGAACTCGGGATGGGGGTCGAGCAGCTGGATGAGCCGCTGTCCCACCGCTCCGGTCGCTCCGAGTACACCTACGCGTACAGTCATCGGTTGACACAGGGCCGTGGGTGGTCAAAACAGTTTGGATACGCCCCGCCGTCCCCGCCTGCGATCAGGCCTCGACCGTGTCCTCGAACACCCAGGAGACCACCCGGGCCTCGACGAGGTCGCGCTCCTCGACGTGGGGGTCGCCGGGGGCGTCGAGGACGGCCTCGGCCTCCCGTCGCATCCGCGCCTCGACTTCCGAGTGGTCCGGTTCGTCACGGATGTCGTTGAGCAGCGCCTCGAAGTCCTCCCGGAGATCGAAGTCGGCCCGGGCCGCGTTACACCGGGAGAGGGGGCTCATCCCGGTCTCCAGCACCAGGTCACGGACCGTCTCCCAGTCGCCGTCACAGAAGTACAGCGACACCTCGCCGACGATGTCCTGCCAGGCGATCGGCCCGGCGTGTTTCAACAGCGGGACCGCCCGCGGCGGGAGGTCCAGCCGCGTCGCCACGTCCGGGTTCCCACACAGGCAACAGGCCGTCTCTCGCTTCCCGGTGTACATGTCGAGACGTTGGGCTGGACGGACTTGTGTACTGCGTTCGCCCCGGCCGGCGTCGAGAAGACCGTCGTCTCACGCCGTGTCGGTCGTGAGTCCCGCGTCCGAGAGATACGCCCGGACGTAGGGGTGGAGGTCGCCCGCCTCGACGGGTGTCGGCGCCCACCGTACGTCGGCGTGCTGATCGTCCGTCTCGGTCGCCCGCGAGTCCGCCGTCACGAGGTAGCCGATCGGTACGTAGTGTTTCCCGTCGTCGGCGTCGACATCGGCCACGTCGTAGACGTGCTCGTAGACGCCCAGTCGGCGCTCGATCCGCACCGAGACGCCGAGTTCCTCGCTCGCGATCCGGTGGACGGCGTCGTCGAGAGACTCACGCTTGTGGACGGTGCCGCCGGGGACGAACCACTCGCCCTTCGCGGGGTCGTTCTGTCGCTTCCCGAGCGCGACCACGCCCTCGTGCTGGACGACGAGATCGACGGAGACGATCGGGACGTTCCGGACGATCGTCGCCCAGGCGTCGTCGGGGACCGGGCCTTCGTCTGTCATGGAGCGTCGGGTCGAACCGCTGCCTGAAACACGTTGCGTTCGCTGCCACCGGGCACAACGACACCCCTAATTGCGTCCGGCCGTTCGCCCCGGTATGAACCGGGACGGGTCGGAGCGGAGCGGTTCGCGGACCGTCGTCCTGGCGGTCATCGCGAGTACCTTCTTCGTCGGTTTCGGCGGCGGCGTCGTCTTCCCGATCCTCCCGAACCTCGGAGCGCTGCTGGGCATCTCGCCGTTCGTCGTCGGCCTCATCCTCAGCGCCAACCGGATCACGCGGATCGTCGCCAACGCGCCGGCGGGGTCGCTCATCGACCGCACCGGGACGCGGACCCCGTTCGTGGTCGGCCTGTTCGTCGAGGGGCTGGCGACGATGGGCTACGTGGTCGCGCTGGACGCCGGCGCGCCCGCAGCGTGGTTCCTCGCGGCCCGCGTGCTGTGGGGGATCGGCAGCGCGCTCGTGTTCGCGACGGCCTACACCATCGCCGCCGATGTCAGCACCGCCGACTCCCGCGGGGCGAACATGGGCGTCGTCCGGGGCGGCATCACGCTCGGGTTCCCGGTCGGCCTGTTGCTGGGCGGGGTCGTCAGTGACCTCTACAGCGTGGCGACTGCCTTCGCGCTGGCCGCCGGGTTCGCCATGCTCGCAGGCGCCATCGCCTACCTGCTGGTCCCCGAGACACACGTCGACGGGACCCAGGAGAACGTCGCGCCGTGGGAGATCGAGTGCAGCGCGACGACGCTGACGGTCGGGCTCGTCAACTTCGGGCTCTACTTCGCGTATCTGGGCGCGCTGTTCTCGACGCTCGTGTTGCTCGTCGACGCCAGGGGCCTGCTCGCCTGGGGGTACGGCCCACAGGGGATGTCCGGGCTGTTCATGGGACTCACCGTCGCCGCCGCGTCCGTGTTCATGCTCGGCGGCGGCAAACTCAGCGACGGTGACAGCGGCCGACTCCCGGTCCTGTTGGCCTTCCTGGCCGTCTCGTTCGCTGGCTTCGTCGCGCTCGCGCTCGCCCGGTCGCTGCCGGTCCTCGCGCTGGCCTGTCTCCTCGTCGGGGCCGGCCAGGGCGGGACCAGCGGCCCGCTCGTCGCACTGCTTGCGGATCTCACACCGAGCGAGCGAATGGGACGGGCGACGGCGACCAACAACGTCCTGGGGGATTTCGGCGGCGCGCTCGGCCCGCTGGTGTCGCTGCCGATCGTCGACTCGCTGGGCTTCGTCCCGATCTACGCCGCCTGTGCCGTCGTTCCGCTGGCGGCCGCAGTGTTGCTGGTCGGCGCCCTCTCCGGCGAAGCCGGCGTCCGCTCGGCGGCAGGCGACGGCCTTCCCAGGGAGTAGTCACGTCTCGACGACGCCGGTGGTCATCCAGCAGCCCTCGTGGGGAGCGGTGGTCTGTCGCTCGACGATCCACGTGTAGCTCTGAGCGGTCCCGTTCGGCGTGTAGACGGTCACGTTACGCCGTGCGGCCCCGCGTGCTCGATCGATGTCGATAGAGTCGTAGGTCACCGACTCGGCGTCCAGCAGCGGTCGGTACTCGTCGGTGAGGACGCTGACGAACGACTCGTAGGAAGCAAACGACGCCCGGTTCGACGGTGCCGCGAACCGCCAGGCCGTCTCGATGCCGGCGTGGGTCTCCGGGTCGTCTGTCCGCAGGGCCGACACCTGGATGTGGACGACCAGTCCCGGCGGCCGCTCGCAGGTCGGTTCGAGCGAGCGCAGCCACGTCCGATTTAGTTCGCTCCCGGTCGCGGTGACGCTCCCCCAGTACTCGTAGGCCGCGCTCGGGCCGTTCGGCGCCGCCGCCGTCGGTGTCGGGACCGGAGCCGGTGTCACGGCCGACTCCGGGGCCGCTCGCGTGTCACCGCCGGCGAACGCGCCACAGCCGGCGGTCGTCAGGAGGAGTGCGAGACCGACGACCGCGAGTCCGTGCCGGCTGCGCGACATGTGTGGTCCAACGGGCCGGAGCGGCTTCGGTGTTGTCCTCCCCCGGCCGACCACGGAACATAAGTCGATCCGTCGAGCAGCCTGAAGGGATGCTCCGCGATGCACTCAGGTACCCACAGCGCGGCCCCGGCTGGCTCAAGACCGTCGCGGTCGGGAGCGTGCTGACGCTGTTGGGTTCGGTGACGTTCGTCCCGTTGATCCCGGTGCAGGGGTACCTGCTTCGCGTCCTCCGGGCGACGAGCGAGGGGCGGGACCGTCCGCCGGCTTTCGGCGACTGGCCGGACCTGTTCGCCGACGGCGCCCGAGCGATCGCCGTCCAGGTCGCGTACGTCCTCGTCCCGGTGTGGCTGCTGTTCGCCGGGTTCGTCGTCGCCGGCGTCGAGGCGTCGTCCGCGCTCGGTCTGGCTGTGACGGGCGTCGCCGGACTCCTGACGATCGCGGCGCTCTATCTCCTCCCGGCAGCGTTGACCAGGCTGGCGACGACCGGCCGGCTCCGGGCTGCGTTCGACCTCCGGGCGGTCGCCGCCGCCGGCCGGCGCCCGATCTACGTGGTCGCCATCGTCGAGGCGTACGTCGCCCTGGTGGTGGTCGGCGGCGTCGGCGCGCTCCTCACGGTCATCCTCGTGGGCGCGGTGTTCCTCTTCTACGGTCAGGTGGCCGCGTTCTCGCTGTTCGGCCGGGGATCCGCCGAAGCCAGCCGGACGGCCGAGGACCGCGGCGCGCCCTGACGACTCGGCGCTGTCTCGCGCCGTTCGAACGAGGTGGGTTCGTCGGGCTACTTCCAGCCACTGGGTGCGATGCCCAGTCGCAACACGACCGGTCGATACGCCACGGCGAGAACGAGGACGATCCCGAGTTCGATCCAGAACCCGAGTTCGCCCACGACAGCTTGCAGGACCGTCAGGACGAGAACGACGAGAAGCATCAGTGCAACGTAGTGGGGAGCGATCTCTTTCAGCCCGTCGATATCCATACACCCTCTACGGGAGGGAGCCTCTCAAGCCTTCCTCTAGGCCGCGCTGTGGACTCGCCGACGCTCACACGTCGTGATCGACACGGCGTGGTCGCGACAGCGCCGGCTCCACACAGGAACGTTTTACTCCCCCGAGCGGGGACCGGCCCGTATGGATACTGACGAACGCCTCGCGCTGACGACCCGCCACACGCAGGAGGTCGTCACCGAGGACGAACTCGCGGCGCTGTTCGAGGCGGGTGACCCGTCGGCGTACATCGGCTACGCGCCGACCGGCGAGATGCACATCGGCCACTTCACGACGATGCGCAAGCTGGCGGACTTCCTGCAGGCCGGCATCAACGTGACGGTACTGATCGCGGATCTGCACGCCCACCTGGACGACGAGAAGAGTCCCTTCGACCTGCTGGACGCCCGCTCGGAGTACTACGAGGTCGCCATCGAGGGGATGATCGAAGCCGCCGGCGCCGACCCCGACGACATCGAGTTCGTCCGCGGGACCGACTTCCAGCTCGACGAGGAGTACACCCTGGAGATGTACCGCATGGCCGCCGAGACGACTATCGCCCGCTCGCAGCGGGCCGCGAGCGAGGTCGTCCGCGAGTCCGAGAGTCCCAACCTGGGCGGGCTCATCTACCCGCTGATGCAGACACTGGACGTGAAGGCGCTCGACGCCGACATCGCCTACGGCGGGATCGACCAGCGCGGGATCTACATGCTCTCCCGGGAGGTCCTCCCGGACCACGGCGGCGAGTCGCCGGTCTGTCTGTTCGCTCCGCTGCTGTCGGGCCTCAGCGGCGGCAAGATGAGCGCCTCGGACGCCGCCTCGAAGGTCAACCTCAACGACGCGCCCGAGACCGTCGAGGAGAAGATCGGGCAGGCCTACTGTCCCCAGGGCGAGGTCGAGGGCAACGGCGTCCTGGAGTACCTGGAGTACCTCGTCTTCCCGGTGCTCTCCGAACGCGCCGAGGACCTCGTGATCGAACGCCCCGAGGAGTACGGCGGCGACCTCGTCTACGAGGGCTACGACGACCTGGAGGCGGACTTCCTGAGCGGCGAACTCCACCCGGCGGATCTGAAGCCGTCCGCGGCAGCCGCCATCTCCGAGGTCATCGACCCGATCCGGGAGCGACTGGACGCGAACCCCGACCTGCTCGCCGAGGCCTACCCCGAGAAGTACGATCAGTAGCGACCCCGTTCTGCCCGGGTCGGCGGCTCGCGCCGTTCGGTCGAAAGCGCTAACCCCGTGTTCGCGTAGCCACAGGCATGGACACCGATCGCTCCCGCCGCGGCGTCCGCGAGACCTACGAGACGATCGGGGCACACTTCGCGAAGACCCGCGAGTACGCCTGGCCGGAGGTCGAGGCGTTCGTCGATGACCATGGGGACCGTGCCGTGGGAACGGCCCTCGACATCGGCTGTGGTAACGGCCGCCACGCGGAGTTACTCGCAGGCGTCGCCGCTCGCGTAGTCGCTGTCGACGCCAGTCGCGAACTCCTCGCGGTCGCGGGCGAGCGAGTGCCCGAGTGCGTCGCGCTCGTCTGTGGCGACGCCTCGCGGCTCCCCGTCCGTGGCGGGGTGGTCGGGCTTGCCGTCTACGTCGCCACGCTCCATCACCTCCCGACAGCCGAGGCCAGACGGGCGAGCCTCGCGGAACTGGCCCGCGTCCTCGCGCCGGATGGACGGGCGCTGGTCAGCGTCTGGAGCACCGCACACGACCGGTTCGATGCGGCCGCGGACGCCGACGACGGGTTCGACACGACCGTCGACTGGACGCTCCCCGGCGGCGAGACGGTGCCGCGATTCTACCACATCTACGCGCCAGCCGAGTTCGAGCGGGAACTCGCCGACAGCCCGCTCCGGACGGTTTCGTTCGAGGTCTCCAGCGGGAACTGCTACGCCGTCGTCGAGTCCGAAGGGAAAGGTCCTTAATCTCCTTGCGTGTATGATCGAACGCTTCCGCTCTGAGCGGTGTCGTGCCGCGACCAGCGCGAGTCTGCGGCGGTGGTCTAGTGGTAGGACCTGAGCCTTCCAAGCTCATGGCCCGGGTTCAAATCCCGGTCGCCGCATAACGCGTCTCTCATCCCTTCTGCGCCAAAATTACACCTTCAGTGGGTTTGTAAATTAAAACCGATCAAAACACACCTAACACTAACCGAAAAACCCGCCGTCGTAATGGGGTTTTACGAACGGTCAAAGCTCAACCATGAAAATCAATAAGACCGACACTCAGAACGTAGAAACCCCGTTCCTGACAATCACCCAACCGGTTCGAGGCCGGCCGGACCCCCGGGTGGGTGCGTTAGAGCGCAGTTGAGCCAGTGGTCGGTCGAGTTGGGACCACCGTCGTTAAGTACGAGAAGGCTAACGAAATCTCGTACGATTGAGTAGCACCACGCTTCTCGGACGGGTGATCGTTCTCGCATCGATCGGCTCGGGAGTGGCGAGCCTCGGACTCGTCTGGTACCTGTCGCGGCGGCTGGGTCGGCCGGGCGCCAAGTGGTTCATGCTCTCGCTGGCCGCACAGGCCCTCTGGACGCTCTCGTACGGGGCCGGGCTGGTCGTTTCCGACCCGTCGCTCCGCGCCCACGCCGAGGCGCTCGCCTGGATCGGGATGAACTGTATCGGCCCGTTCTTTCTCGCCTTCGCTCTGGAGTACACCGGGCGGAGTACGGTGACCGGGGACCGCTGGCTCCCGGTGTTGCTGGTATCGCCGATCGTGACCGCGACGCTCGCAGTGACCCACGGTTATCACGACCTCCTGTGGCAGGCGTTCAGGATGGATCCGGTCTTCGGGCTCTCGACGGCACAGTACGCGATCCAGCCGCTCGGGTACGCGACAGTTATCGCCAGCCTCACACTGGCGGGAATCGGCGTGCTCCTGATCGTCGAAACGGTGTACTCCTACGGCCCGCTCTACCGCCGCGAAGCGGTCGCCGTCGCGCTCAGCCCCGTCCCCGCGACGGTGCCGCTGTTGGTCTGGCTCGGACAGATCGGACCCTGGCCGGCGCTGAATCTCACGCCGGCGTTGTTGCTCACACACGTCGCACTGGACGCGTACGCGTTCACGGGCACACACATGTTCGAGACGAACCCCGTGACACAGCGGGCCGCGGAGGAGACGATCGTCGACGGGCTCCAGGACCCCTTGCTGGTTCTCGATACGTCGGCCCAGGTCGTGCGGCTCAACGACAGCGCGCGGGAGCTGTTCGGGACGGCCGAGGACGATCTCCCGGTCCCGATCGAATCACTGACCGGCGTGACGCTGTCGGGGTTACGCGAAGACGGACAGCTTGAGGCGGCCGACGGGACCGTGTACGCGGTCTCGTCGACGCCGCTGACCGACTCCCGAGCGGCCGACGTGGGGTGTGTCGTGGTCCTGCACGACATCACGGTCGAGCGGAAACAGCGACAGCAACTCTCCGTGCTCAACCGTGTCCTCAGGCACAACCTTCGAAACGAGATGACCGTCGTCAGAGGACACGGGGAGTCGATCAAGCACCAGACCGACAAGCAACAGTTCGAAGCGCAAGCCGGCTCGATCCTCGACGCGAGCGATCGGTTGCTCTCGATCGCGGGAAAGATCCGCTCGTTCGAACAGCTCAGGGACGCCGAACGACAGCGGACGGACGTGGATGTCGCGGACCTGCTCTCGGAGATCAGCGCGGAGCTGCTCGAAACGTATCCCGACGCGGAGATCACTGTCGACGGCCCGGCGGCGGCTCACGTCCGGACCGAGGCCGCGGTTCTCAGACACGCACTGCGGAACCTCTCGGAGAACGCCATCCGCCACGGTGAGACACAGCGCGTGGAGCTCACGTTCCGGCGCGAGGACGGTGTGATCGTCTTCGAGGTTCGCGACGAGAACGAGCGGATCCCCGAGATCGAGACCGAGCCGATCGAGACCGGGACCGTGGAGGCGCTCAGCCACGGACGGGGGATCGGGCTCTGGATCGCCAACTGGGCCGTGAACGTCCTCGACGGGACGTTACTGTTCGGCTACGACGGCGGGAACGTGGTGACGGTCGAGATTCCGGCGGCGTGAGCCACGTGGCGGCTTACCGTTCGACCCGCTGGTAGGTATCGGAGGTGATCGTCGCGTCGGGGTTGTCGGCGAGCGAGAGCGTCAGGCCGTCGTCGCCCTCCGAAACGTCGAGTTCGACCGGGTTCCGATCCCCCGCTCGACGGGCCGGTGTGACGAAAGGCCGGTCTCGCTGCGGGAGATCCTCGACGAGGACGCGGGCACTGTGCTCGGGCGATCGGTCGGTCGGGACGGGGGCCGTCGCAGTAGGTCGGTCGGCGTCGCCGTCCGCTCCGACCAGCCGGCGGGCGAGGGGGACGCGGGCGAGCAGGTCGCCGATCCGTGCACGGAGCCGCGAACGCAGGGACTCCGCCGAGGCCCCGTCACGCACCGCCTCGGCCCGATCTTGCTGCCGCCCGTCGAGGGGCGTGAGACTCATGCACACAGCTACGGCGTGGGTGGATAAAACGGTTGTGTCGACGACAGGATCGGACGGTGTCGAGTCGAGCGCACCCGCCGAGGCGGTACGTCCCGGAAGATCGCGGTCGATCAGTCTCAGAGTTCGATGCGTTCGACGATCTGCTCGTCGTCGTCGTGGGTGTTCAACGCGACGATTCGGACCGTCTCCTCCAGCCCGGAGTCGTGGAGCTTCGCCTTCAGGAGGTTGTCGACCTGGTAGACGCCGGCGGCGTTGTTCATCTCGATCTCGACGAGGACCGCGGACTCGTCGCCGGGCTTCAGCGTCACCCGTTCGATGGCCTGACTGGAGACGGTGTTGATCCCCCGACCACCCCGTTCGTAAGGGATCCGCGAGCGACCGTGTTCCATGTCGAGCGCGTCGGCGACGCGGACGACCCCCGCTTCGAGCGTGAGCGGGATCTCCTCCGTGTGGTGACAGAGAATCGCGTGCAGGACCTCGCCTTTCACACGGACCGCGTCGGCGACATCGTAGAACGCCGGGAGGAACTCGTCCAGCAGGTCCGCAGCGAGTGGGATCGAGTAGTACGGGTGTTCGTCGCGGTGGACGACGTGACCGATGTCGTGCAGCGTCGCCGCGAGCGCGACGATGACGGCTTCGTCGGCCTCGTCTAACCCCTGGTCGGCGGCGCCGTTGAACTCGACCCCACCCTGTTTGAGGAGGTCGTAGAGACACAGCGCCCGGTTGCGGACGATGCTGATGTGTTTCCGTCCGTGGTCGTTGTACCGCTTTCTGGTGACCGGATTGACGTTCTGTGCGCCCAGATACGCCTGGATCTCCGTGTCGGCCTCGATCGCGTCGAGTACGTCGTTGACTCGCTCGTCCGGGAACGCATGCGACGCTTCGGGGTCGTAAATCCGGCCGCTGTCGGCCTCGTCGGCGGAGCTCATACGACACGGACGACGGCCACGGAAAAAACTCTCCCGATCAGGCCGACTGGACGGCGTCGACGACGGCGTCGTAGTCAGGTTCGACGCCGGGGTCGTCGCTGACCCAGGCGTAGCTGACGATACCGTCGCTGTCGACGACGAACACCGCGCGCTTTGCGACATCGTGGACGCCGAGTTCGGCGAAGTCCATCCCGACATCGTAGGCGCTGATCAGGTCCCGGTCGTTGTCGCTGATCAGATCGAACGAGAGGTCGAGTTCGTCGCGGAACGCGTTCTGTGCGAAGGGGGTGTCGATACTGACGCCGAAGAGGGTCGCGCCGGTGTCTTCGATCTCTGCGATCCGGTCCTGGAACGTGCTCATCTCGTGGCTGCAGACGCTGGTAAACGCCCCGGGGAAGAAAGCCAGGACGACCGGGCCGTCGTTGAGTTCCCCCGCCAGCGTGACCTCGTCAACGTCGCCGTTTGCGAGCGGTGCCGTGAATCGCGGTGCGTCGTCACCTACTTCGACCATAGTCGGTCGAGAGTATCGGCGGAACGTTCAAATCCCTTCCGAGACGGACCCGGGACGTACCCTCGGAACGCGTGATAGGTAGCTGAGTGCATGGTGGGACGTGTACGAACGGTCGCGATCACGCAGACAGTGGCGAGGCCGCCGGAGAAGCCAGAACGGCTGCAGTTCGCGATAGCGACGCCCCGAACGAGCCGCCCGAGCAAAAAGACTATAATAGCAACCACGTTACGTTCGTTTACAATGTCAGGGACATTCGTACCACTGTTCCCAGGGATGCCGGGGACGACCGAGATGATGGTCATCCTCCTCATCGCTGTCCTGCTGTTCGGGGCGAACAAGATTCCGAAACTCGCGCGGTCGACCGGTGAGGCCATGGGCGAGTTCCAGAAAGGGCGCGAAGAAGTCGAGCAGGAACTCGAAGAGATGCGCGACGGACCCGGACAGGCCGAGGACTCCTCGGGCACCAGCACCAGTAGCAGCACCAGCACCTCGACGGAACGCGCCACCGAGACCGACGAGTAGCCGGACATTCTCTCCGATTTTCGATCGACCACGAGCGAAAGCGTTTTTCACGCGACCGGAGACACCCCGATAGGGCGTGTGGCCTAGTGGATCAGGGCGAGAGGTTCCTAACCCCTAGATCGCGGGTTCGAATCCCGCCACGCCCGTTCTGCGACGAACGTGAGAAGCGAACGGGCACGGAGACTCGAAGCACGGAACGAGCGAACGAAGTTCAGGCGGTTCGAATCCCGCCACGCCCGTGCAGCGACCGCAGGGAGCGAACCGGCATGGCGGGATTCTAATCAGGGAGGGGCTTTGCTCCAAGCGTGGTTCGAATCCCGCCACGCCCGGTTTCCGAGCCACGGGCTCGCGCGACCAACGGCTGTACTGCGAGAAGCGAGCCGTCGGCTCAGACCCGGTCTCGGACGGTGAGGAAGGCCACGTTCAACAGCGCCACCCAGAGGAAGGCGACTGTCTCGACGGCCAGCCCGGACAGCGGGAGGAACTGCCGACAGACGAGGACGAGCGCGACGAATTCGGCAGTGACCACACAACTGGCGACGGCGACCCAGCCGACGGCTCGCGCGGGGCCGCCGTCGACCGGACTGTACTCGTCGTACGCGGTCGGGACGCCCACGCCGACCAACAGCAAGAGGAGGACGAGTCCGTCGCCGAGAGCGACGACGGTCTGTGCGAGATACGACAGCGGGGCCGCCAGACAGATCCCGGTCAGGATCGTCAGCGTTCGCTCGTCTCGGAGGCGGGACCAACGGTGTGCGGGCGATGTGGAGGAGGGCACGTTCGGAACGTCGGTACCGACGACAAAAAAATCTCGGGGGACGTAAGCGCCAGTGTGTCAGACCGCCTCTTCGGCGTTGTAGGCGACGACGAGGTCCAGGATATTACGGGTCGTGACGGGCTGTCCGCCGACCTGGCCCTCGGCGTTGAACGCGACGATCGCTGCCCGGAGTTCCGGGAGTTCGATCCCGCCGTTGTCGTCGGTGTCGAAACGGGCGAGCGACGAGTTCGTCCCAAGCGTCGCGGTCACGTCGGCGTTGAGCACGGAGTGGTCGAAGCCGTTGCGCTGGGTGTCGAGCGCGCCGTCGGTGTAGCCGGCGTACAACTGGAGCGTGTCGCTGGACCGGTCGAGTTCGGTGAGGGCCTGGCTCTCGAAGCGGACGGTGAGCGTGTCGTTCGAGACGCTGGCACCGGACGCGCGGACGACGCCGTCGGACGCGTTCTCGATACGGACGGTCGAGGCGTTGACCGACTCCACGGTGTCGGGGACGCCGATCGAGAGCCGCGTCGTCCCGTCAGTTTCGGTCGCCGAACCGCCGGAGACCGTCCGGGTGACGCGTCGGATACGGTCCTCGCCGTCGGGCGAGATGGGCGAGGTGGCGTTGATGTACTCGGCTGTCGCCGTCCCGTAGAGCGTGTAGTCCGAGTCGACGGTCTGCAGTTCGCTCATGTTCCAGCCGTACCGCTGGCCGAACGTCCACCCGGCCATGTAGGAGTTGACCGTGACGCTGTAGGTAGCGGTCGGATCGAGGGGCTCGCCCTCGACGGCGACATCACGGACAGTGGTCTCTGCGCCGGGTCGGTCGACGAACTCGTAGGTGACGCCGCTGACCTGGAGTTGGGCCTGCGCGCCGTACTGTGCGTCCAGTCGCGTGACTTGGCTGGCGAGCAGTTCCCGCAGTTGCTCGCCGGTCATCGCCTTCGTGACGAGGTAGTTCCCGAACGGCAGCGAGGTGTAGACATCGTTGTAGGTGACCGGTCCGCGGTCGATGACGAAGTCCCCGCGGATGCCGCCGGCGTTGGTCGCGGCGACATCGGCGCCGGTGCGGTTACGGAAGGCGTCGGTGACCGTGTTGCCCCACGCCGTTTCGTCGGCGTAGTTCGAGGAGAACGTCGAGTCGAGCGGGACCGTCGTCCGGCCCGCGACCGTCGAGAGGTACTGTCCGCGGGCGTCGGCGACGGTGTCGTTGGCCGTCTCGTTGATCGGATAGCCGTTAGAGCCGTCCAGGGTGATGAGTCGGCCGCTGTCCAGCGTCGTGTCGGTCCCGCCGACCGAGAGGTTCGCCTCGCCGAGGTAGGCGGCACGGGCCTGGGCCTCCATGACGACGGTGCCGTCGACGGTCTTCGGACCGAAGGTCCGTTCGTCGTCACCGGTGACGACGACATCGATGTTCTCGGTGTTGCGCGCGAGCGTCTTCGACTCGGGGACGCCGATGTGTGCCGCCGCGACGACGACATCGACGTTCTCGTCCTCCTTGAGCGTCGTGGCGACCTGGCTTCCGGCCGAGACGTAGTCGGTGACCTCGTACCCCTCCTCGTCGAAGTCGACCGCGGTCTTGGACCTGATCGCGTCGTCGACCAGCCCGACGATGCCGACGGTCACGTTCCCGCGCTGGACGACGGTGTAGTTTTTCGTCCCCGGGATGTTCCCGCCGTTCTCTTGCTGAATGTTCGCGACGAGCCACGGGAACGCCGAGTTGTCGCTGTAGTCCTCGACCGCCCCGAAGCCGTAGTCGAGGTCGTGGTTCCCGACGACTTCCGCGGCGGGGTCGAGCGTGTTCAGCGTCTTCACGGGGACGGTGTGGTTGCTGACCGGCGAGAGCGAACTCGGACTGACCTGGTCGCCGCCGCCGACGACCACGGTCGGGTTGTCGATGGCCGCTTTACGGCTGTTGACCGCGCCGACGAGTCGCCCCATCTTCGTCGGGTTCGAAGCCGCGGTCTGGATGTCGTTGTACGAGAGGACCGTCAGCGTCGTCCCGTCGGCCGGCGTCGACGGGCCGCTGTCTGTCGGTGCCGTGTAGTTGGTCACGGCGGTCGGCTGGATCTTGAACGCGCCGAAGGAGTAGTGGACCGGCCCGGAGAGGCTGTCGATGCTCCCCCCGGTCTCGTTGGGAACCGTGACGGCCGCGTGTGTGACATCGTCGACGGCGATCTCGCCGCTGCCGTCGTCGACGGCCCACTCGCCGTACTGGCCGGGCGTGGCGGTCACCGAGAGGTTCGAGACGGTGACGAGCACCCCCTCGTAGGCCTCCGTCGCCGCGTCGGCGGTGCTGACCCGGCTCTCGTCGGGCACCGGTGCGGTGCCGGTGACGGCGACCGACGCGCGATCGGTGCTCACGTCGATCTCGGTGACGCCGTTGTACTCTTTGACGAGGCCGGTGACGGTGACCGCCTCGCCCGCCGAGACGGTACTGTTCCCGTAGACGTAGACGCCGCTGTAGGGACCGGTCCCGTTCTGGAGGAAGAACCCGCTGCCGGTGACCGCGGTGACGGTGCCGGAGGTGGTGACGTTCTGTCCGTCGTAGGGGGAATCGTCACCGCTCCCGTCGGGCGTCTGTATCTCGCTGATCGCGACTGTGCGTTCGGTCGCTCCGGTCTGTCCCGCCGCCGCTACCCCTGCCGGGACGGTGGCCAGGACGACAAGCAGCGCGACTGCCAGTGCTGTGATCGATCGTCTCGGTGTCCGCGATGGATCTGCCAGCATTCTTTCCGAACCACGGCCTGTCCGGTAAAAAGTCGTTATATTGTTGTGATATACCGCTCGCGTGTGAACGGTTCGGATATATAGACGCAGGCGGGCGGGGGCCGGGAACCGGCCGGGCGAACTGCTGGAGGGCCGTGGGGGACCGGGCGAGCGAAGGGGCTTCCGAGGGGAGGTGCCTTACTCGACGATGATCGCGCCGCGCTGGCCGAGCGCGCGGTGGGGGGCACAGGCGTACCGGTAGATACCGTCGGACTCGAACGTGTGTTCGAACGTCGTCGAGGGTTCGTGGTCGACCTGCCCCGACCGGATGTCGTGGTCCTCGAAGACGACGTTGTGCGCGCCACCCTCGCCGGTCCAGTTCCAGCGGACCGTCGTCCCCGGGCTGATCCGGAGGACCGTCGGCGAGAACGCGAAGTGCCCGCCGTTCCCCTCGGCACCGACGGTGACCGTCGCCGGGCCGCTCCCGTCGTGGTCGGTGACGGTCCCGTCGAAGGAGCCGGAGGCCGCGAGCCACTCGTCGACCGCCTCGTAGCCGGTCGACGGCGGCTCCCTGACGAAGACGGCGCCTTTCATCCCGTCCTCGCGGTGGGGTTCGGAGACGTAGGGGTAGACGCCCGTCTTCTCGAAGAAGTACTTGTAACAGGTCCCGTCCTGTGCGTTCGTGCGCCCGCTGTCGAAGGTGCCGTCCAGTGCGACGACGTTGTGCTGGCCGCCGTGACCCGTCCACTCCCAGGCGACCGTCGTCATCGGCGGGACCTCGATCACCGGGTGCGTGAACGCGAGGCCGTCGTCGGTCGGGTGTCCGACGCCGATAGTCGGGCGGGCACGGATACCGTATCTGCGGCGTTCCCCGTCGTAGCCGTTGGCATCGGTGAGCCACTCCGAGACCGACTCCGGCGGTGTCTGTTCGGGCGTCGGAGTCGCAGTCTCCGTCGTCGAGGGCGCCGCAGTCGTCTCGGAGTCGGGAGTCGCACCGGCCGCCTGTGCCGTCTCGTCCGTCGATGTGCAACCGGCCACTGCCGTCAGGCCAGCCAGGGCGGTACACTGCAGGAACCGTCGCCGAGTAGAGGGCTGTCGCATGACAGTATGAAGGTTGGTACCAGGGGATGCAAAAGCCCGGGTCCGCTTTCCAGAATCTGGAAATCAACAGTACCCCTTTCTATACAGGTCATTTATTACCGGGTGGACGGACCCGAACCCCCCTCGTGACCGACATCTTGAAACCCGTACCGTGGGACAGCTACCACGACGGTCACGTCCGTCCACCGTCACGTCGGCGTCGCAGACTCCCATAGCCCCCTGACAGGAGGTCCACGGTCGTGAGACGAGACGAGGAACTCGACACCCAGGCGGTGTTCGACGCGCTGGCCGACCCGGACTGCCGTGCGATCCTGGCGACGCTCGACCAGCCACGGCCGGCAAAACAGGTCGCGGACGAGTGTGACATGGCACAGACGAGCACGTACCGGAAACTCGAACAGCTCAGCGAGGCCGACCTCGTCTCCGAGGAGACCGAGGTCCGTTCGGACGGACACCACGCGACGCGGTACGTCCGGGACTGCTCGGGCGTCTTCGTCACGTTGACGGACGAGGACCGCTTCGACGTTGATGTCTTGCGGGACCAGGAGACGCCGGACGAACGCCTCGCGAGCCTCTGGACGCGGATCAGTGAGGAACTATGAACGAAACGATTCCAGTCGTCGTCCTCGGTTTCAAGACAGTGACGCTGCTGCTGGGCGGACTCATCACCTACTTCGCGGCGAAAGCGGCGCGCAAGAGCGGTTCGGACGGGTTGACCTACCTCGCGCTCGGGTTCGCGACGGTCACCTTCGGCTCGCTCCTGGCGGGTATCGGCGACCAGGCGTTCGGGCTGGGGACCGGCGCCGCCTTGATCTTCGAGAACGCGCTCACCGCGGTCGGGTTCGCCGTCATCGCCTACTCGCTGTACGTGACGAGTGGGTCGACGGGGCGGCCGTAGTCACTCGACGACGATGGCGCCTTTCATCCCCAGGCCCTTGTGGGGCAGACAGTAGTACTGGTAGACGCCGCTCGACTCGAAGGTGTGCGTGAACTCGTGGCCCTCCTCGGTGACGGTCTCGCTCTCGAAGGCGCCGCCCTCGTCGACGACGTTGTGCCCGGCGCCCTGCCCGGTCCACGTCCAGGTGACCGTCGTCCCGGTGCTGACGCGGACCGCCGCGGGGGCGAACGCGTAGTTGCCGCCGTTGCCCTCGGCGCCGACCGTCACCTCAACGGAACTGCTCCCGGTCTCGTCGACGACGGAGCCGTCGAAGTTCCCGACGTTCGAGAGGTAGTCGCTGACCTCGGCGGGAACCTGGCCGCCGGACCCGCCGTCGCCGGAGCCGCCGGAAGTCGTCTCGGTCGAACTACCGTCGCCGGCATCCCCGTCCGACTCGCCGCCGGACCCGCCGTCGTCAGCGCCGCCGTCCCCACTGGAGCCGCCACACCCGGCCAGCAGGCCGACACCGGAGACGACTGCGGTACTACGGATGAACGTCCGCCGATTCAGGTCGTCTGACATACGTTCCGAACGAGGGACTGTATACTGAAAAGTGAGTCGATCGTGACAGTAGCGCCCGAACGATAATTGAGGTTCTCGACCCGTTATATCGCGGCATTTGGACGCGAACGGGTAAACCAATCACCGAACATGTAAGCCATCTTTTGCCGAAACCGACTGGAGTCTGACGACCGACTACCAACACAGTTCGGAGGGGGCTTCTTTGTGTGTCGGACCCTGTGAACGAGCAAATGAGCGCGAGGTGTCTTCCGTGACTGTCTGGGTGCGTGGCGACCACTTGGTCCGGCAGCGGGGCCCGCTGGCCCGCCGGCCGGACGAGCGGGCGCTCCTGATCGAAGCCGAATCGTTCGGTCGGAAACTCCCGTATCACCCGCACAAGCTGACGCTGGTGTTCAGCGCGATGCGACAGTTCCGTGACGCCCTCCGGGAGGACGGGAGACGCGTCGACTACCGGCAGGTCGACACGTTCGCCGACGGGCTGGCGGCCCACTTCGAAGCCCACCCCGACGACACGCTCGTGACCACGGAGCCCCAGGCCCACGGCGGGCGAGATCGCATCGAAGCCCTCGTCGCCGAGGCTGGCGGCGAGCTGGAGTTCGTCGCCGACGAGCGCTTCTGCTGTTCGCCCGACCAGTTCGACGCGTGGGCCGACGAGGGGCGGTACCGCCACGAGGACTTCTACCGGTTCATGCGCCGCGAGACGGGGTATCTGATGGCCGACGGCGACCCGGTCGGCGGGGAGTGGAACTACGACGACCAGAACCGCGAGACGCCGCCCGAAGACTGGACACCGGCCGACCCGCCGACCTTCGAGCCCGACGGGACGACCGCGGAAGTCGCCGAGTGGGTCGAGGCGACGTTCGACGGCGGCTACGACGACCCCCCCTACGGCGGGTCCTGGGCCGATCCCGAGCCGTTCCGCTGGCCGGTGACCCGCCGGCAGGCCGTCCGCGCGCTTGACCACTTCGTCGAGCACCGACTCGCCGAGTTCGGTCCTTACCAGGACGCCATGCTGGGCGAGGAGTGGGCCATGAGCCACAGCCTGCTGTCGACCTCGCTGAACCTCGGGCTCCTCCTCCCCGAGGAGGTGATCGAGCGGGCGATCGCCGCCTACGAGGACGGCGAGGCCCCGCTGAACAGCGTCGAGGGGTTCGTCCGGCAGGTCCTGGGCTGGCGGGAGTTCCTCCGGCACGTCTACCGCCGGGAGATGCCCGACCTGGCGACGGCGAACCAACTGGGCGCCGAGGCCGACCTGCCGGAGTTCTACTGGACCGGCGAGACCGACATGGCCTGTCTCTCGGACGTGGTCGAGGGCGTCCGCGAGCGGGGCTACTCACACCACATCGAGCGGCTGATGGTCCTCTCGAACTTCGGCTTGCTGTTCGGCGTCGAGCCGGCACAGCTCAACCGCTGGTTTCACGCCGGCTACGTCGACGCCTTCCACTGGGTCACGACGCCCAACGTGGTCGAGATGGGGCTGTACGGCGCCGGCGTCTTCGCCACCAAACCGTACGCCTCGTCGGCGAACTACGTCGACAAGATGAGCGACTACTGTTCGGGCTGTCCCTACTACAAGACCAAGACCACGGGCGAGGGCGCCTGCCCGTTCAACACGCTGTACTGGGAGTTCCTGACACGTAACGAGGACGACCTCCGGTCGAACCACCGGATGGGGCTGATGTACAACCACGTCGACAACAAGGACGACGAGGAGTGGGCAGCGATCCGCGAGCGAGCCGAGGAAGTGCGGGCGATGGCAGACCGGGGCGACCTCTGACTCACTGCTCGCTGCGGTCGTCCCGGCGCTGGCGCATCTCGTGGCGGGTGAACTGCGGGGTCCCGAACTGCGGCCCGCCCCGCCGACGGAACGACCACGCCAGAGCGCCGGCCACCACCGTCGTCGCACCGGCGGCGACAGCCGCCGGCTGGACACCGCCGGCCAGATAGAGGAAGGCGACAAGGGGGACGCCGGCCGCGACGGCGATCCCCAGCAGGAGTCGACGGGCCATCTGTCTGAGCAGGTCGTCGCTGTCGGCCAGTACCGTCCGCAGGTGGAGGTTCCCACGGTCGGCCCGCTCCAGCGCCTCTTCCGCACGCGGCCCGCCGGTCACGAGCGATCGACCCCCTTCGACGATGGCGTCGCGGATCTCCGCGCCGATGGCCTTGCCGGCCTCGGTCCGCTGCTGGTCGGCGACGTAGTCGGTGATGACCTCGATGAAGTCGAACTCCGGATCGAGCGTGCGACAGACCCCTTCGAGTACCGTCGAGACGCGGACCACGAGCGCCAGGTCCTGCGGGAGCCGCATCGGGAACGCGTACAGTTGGCTCTCGAACTCACCGACCAGTTGCTCGATGCGGAGGTCGCTGATGTCCTCGCCGCGGAACTGATCGATGACGATTTCGAAGGCCTCCCGCATCACCTCGCGGTCGGCAGCAGGGTCGAGCGCGCCCATGGCGACGAAGGCGTCCATCACGCGGTCCACGTCGTCGGCCGCCAGCGCGACGTAGAACTCCAGTAACTGCTCTCGGGTCCCGGGACCGAGAGAGCCGGTCATCCCGAAGTCGTAGAAGACGATGGTCCCGTCGGGCTGGACCGCCAGGTTGCCGGGGTGTGGGTCCGCGTGGAAGACCCCGTCCTCGACGATCATCTGGATGTACACCTCTTCCAGCCGCTGGACGAGTTCGCGCCGGTCGACGCCGAGTTCGTCCAGGCGCTCCACGTCGTCGATCTTCACCCCGTCGACGTAGCTCATCGTCACCACGCGGTCGGTCGAGTGGCTCTCGACGACCGTCGGAATCGCGATCCGGTCGTCGTCGGCGAAGTTCCGGCCGACCTCGGTGAGCATCCGGGCCTCGTGGGCGTAGTCCATCTCACGGCGGATGGTCGCGGCGAACTCCTCGGTGAGGTTCTCCAGGGTGAAGGCCTGGGCTGGCTCGGCCCCGCGGACCAGAATCGGCGTCAGCGTCTCCAGGACTCGCAGGTCGGACTCGACGCGAGCACGGATGTTCGGCCGGAGAACCTTGACGGCGACGCGCTCGCCGTCGAGCTGTGCGGTGTAGACCTGTCCGAGCGAGGCGCCGCTGATCGGCGTCCGGTCGAAGCTGTCGAACTGCTCGTCGATAGGCCCCAGTTCCGCCTCCAGTGCCGGCCCGATCTCGTTCCAGTCCTCGGGCGGGACCTTGTCCTGCAGTTCCGAGAGGACCTCCGTGTACTCGATCGGGAGGGCGTCGGGCCGGGTCGAGAGCATCTGCCCGAGTTTGATGAACGCCGGGCCGAGCCTGACGAACGTCTCCTTGAGGAACTCGGCGCGGCGAGTCCGGTCGGCGCTCGTGACCGAGCGCGAGCGGCCGACGACCAGAAACCGCCGTCTGTCCCGGAGCCACGCGATCACGAGCGGCACGAACTGCCAGGCGACCACGAGCGCACGCCAGAGCGCACGCAGTCGGACACCGAGGCCCGAGGGCTGGCGCCGCCGGAGCGGCTGGGACTCACTCACGACCGGCGTTCAGTGTCCAGCGCAAATGAACGTACTGGATACGCGGCGTCGCCTATCCGGTCACGAGGTCGGGGGCGAGAACGATGGCGACGATCAGACAGACGAACGTGAGGACCGCTGTGAGACGGAGCGCGCCGGCTATCTTCCGGCGGTGTATCGGCAGGGACTCCGCGATGCCCGAGAGCGTCGTCGCGAACGCCATCACGAGTACCCAGCTGCCAGACGTACCCCTGACCCCCAGGTACACGTAGAAGTACCCATAGATCGATAGGAAGGCGACCGCGCTGGCGAACTGCACCAGCGAGTTCGGTCGGCCGGCCGGCTCTCCGAAGAACACGTCGTCGACGGTGGAGGGCATCGTCCGGCGTGACGCCCGCGATTGACAAATATCTCGGGGTCGGTCTACGGCCGCCCCCGGCCCAGCAGGCGGTAGTCGCTGTCGGGGACGTACCTGCGGAAGGCGAGGCTGTTCGCCAGCACCGACACCGAGGAGGCCGCCATCGCGCCCGCGGCCAGCGCCGGCTGGAGCAGGCCCAGCGAGGCCAGCGGGATCATCACGGTGTTGTACCCAAGCGCCCAGAAGAGGTTCTGTTTGATCTTCCGGAGCGTGGCCTCCGAGATGCGGATGGCCTTGAGCACGTCGGCGGGGTCGTCACGCAGCAGCGTCACGTCCGCGGCCTCGATTGCCACGTCGGTACCCGAGCCGATAGCACAGCCGACCGCGGCGGCAGCCAAGGCCGGCGCGTCGTTGACGCCGTCCCCGACCATCATCGCCCGGCGACCGTCGGCCTGGAGGTCGTCGACGGCGTCGGCCTTGTCCTCGGGCAGGACGCTCGCCTTGACGTTGTCGGGGTCGATGCCGACCTGTTCGGCGACCGCGCGGGCGGTCCGCTCGTTGTCGCCGGTGACGAGCCACACGTCAGTGCCTCGCTCGCGCAGTTGCGAGACGGCGTCCGCGGCGGTCTCCTTGACCGTGTCGGCGTCGGCCAGGACGCCCAGCAGCCGGTAGTCGTCGTCGCCGTCGGCCCGAAGCGCGACGAGCATCGCCGTCTTCCCCTCGCGTTCGAGTTCGTCCAGCCGTTCCTCGGCGGGGTCGACATCGACCCCGTGGTCGGCGAGCAGCGTCCGGTTCCCGACCAGTACGTCGCCGTGGCTCGTGGTCGCCTTGACGCCCTGTCCGGGGACGTTCTCGAAGGACTCGGGGTCCTCGACATCGATCCCGCGCTCGCGGGCGCCCTCGACGATGGCCTCGGCCAGCGGGTGCTCGCTGCCGGACTCGGCGCTGGCGGCGACTTCGAGGACGAACTCGCTGGTCCGTTCCCGTTCCGACCGGAGTTCCCCGCCGTCGGTAGCCGGGCCGACGACCGCCACGTCGGTCAGTTCCATCTCACCCTCGGTCAGCGTGCCCGTCTTGTCGAAGACGACGGTGTCCACGTCGCGGACCCGTTCGAGGATGTCGCCGCCCTTGAACAGGACGCCGTTGCGCGCGCCGATTGCGGTCCCGACCATCGTCGCCGCCGGCGTCGCGAGCCCCAGCGCACAGGGACAGGCGATCAACACCGCGGAGGCGAACACGACGACGGCGAACTCGGTGACCCCGACGGCGGCGGGACCGCCGGCCGCCAGCCCCCAGATCGGCAGGCCGGAGACGAACGACGCCAGCAGATCCGGCGCGAGCGCCCAGACGGCCGCCCACAGGACGGCGTTGGCGATGACCGCCGGGACGAAGTACGCCGAGATGCGGTCGGCGACGTTCTGGATGTCGGGCTGGCGCGACTGGGCAGCCCGCACGCGCTCGGCGATCTGCTGGATTGCAGTCTCCTCGCCGACCTTCGTCGCCTCGACGACGAGGACGCCGTTCTGGTTGACCGTCGACCCGACGACCTCGTCGCCGGGTTCCTTCTCGACGGGGACGGACTCGCCGGTGACCATCGACTCGTCGACCGCCGAGGAGCCGTCCCGGACGACCCCGTCGGTCGGGACCTTCTCGCCAGGCCGGACCTTCAGGCGGTCGCCGACCTCGACTTCGGAGAGTTCGACCTCCTCCTCGCTGCCGTCCTCGCGGACGACCGTCGCCGTGTCGGCCTCCATCTCCAGCAGTTGCTGGATTGCGGCGCCGGCCTGGCTCTTCGAGCGGGCTTCGAGGTAGTTCCCGAGCGTGATGAACACCAGAATGAACGCCGCGGTGTCGAAGTACAGCCCGGTCGAGGCGATCAGGTCGAACAGGGCCGCCACGGAGTAGAAATATGCTGTCGAGGAGCCGAGCGCGATCAGTACGTCCATGTTGGCCCGGCGGTTCTTCACGAGTGCCTTGTAGGCGTTCTCGTAGAACGGCCGCCCGAGTAGCGCCTGGACCGGCGTCGCAAGCAGGAAGGCAACGATTCCCTGGTACTGGCCGACGACGGTCCCCGAGAGGAGGCCGAGCCCGAGCAAGTGGTCGGCCATCATCACGAGCAGAGGCAGCGAGAACACCGCACCGAACAGCGTCAGTCGGAGCTGTCTCCGGGTCTCGGCGTCGCGGGCAGCGTCCCGGCGCTCGCTGGACGACTGGCCGTCCTCGCCGTCGTCGTCCTCGCGGACCGGCGTGTAGCCCGCCGACTGGATCGCGTCGTAGAGGTCCGACAGCGAGGCGTCGGCCGGGTTGTAGGTGACCTGTGCCTCGTCGGTGGCGTAGTTCACGTCGGCGCTGACGACACCGGGCGTCGACTCCAGAGCCTCGGCGTTGATTTCCGCGCAGTTGGCACAGGACATGTCGGTGATGCCGATGGTAACCGTCTCCGTGACGACGCCGTAGCCCGCGTCCTCGACGGCAGCGAATATCTCGGCGAGCGTCACCCGGTTGGGGTCGTACTCGACCGACCCCTCGTCGGTGGCGTAGTTGGCGTCGACGTGACTGACCCCCTCCAGTTCGCCGACCCGCTCCTCGATGGTCGCCGAACAGTTCGCACAGCTCATGCCCGTCAGCTCCAGCCGGGCCGTTCGAGTCGTCATCTCGTGTGCTAGTACGCCCTCCCGGTTGATGCGGTTTGTGCCTATGATTCGAAGGTCGAATCGACAACGAAGTTTCGAGATTGGGGTGAATTTTAGGCCAGGATATTCGAATCGAAACTGGTCGCGAGCTAGATCCCGTCTTTCAGCGACTCGTACTGCTCGACGAACCGGTCCGCACAGGACTCACAGCAGAAGTAGTAGGAGTCGCCGTCGAGGCTCTCTTCGACGCCCTCCTCGTCGACGGTGTTGCCACACTCGGCGCAGTCGGGCGCGAACTCCGGGCCCGCAAGGTCGGGCCGCCACTCGCTGTCGGCCAGTAGCCGGACCTCGTAGTCGGCCACGTCGCTCACGTTCTCGATCGCCCGCTCCAGCAACGCACCCACCTCGGTCCCCCGGACCGTCGCCGTCACGAGCACGCGGTCGTCCGCCGTCCGAAAGGTGTGTTCGACGGCGTCGGTGTCGGCCAGGCCGGCGGCGATCGCCTCGCCCCGGCCGGGCGCCGCGTCGATATCGAGCAGGACGGGGACCCCGGTCCGGAGCAGCGAACGATCCACGTCGAGTGTGAACCCGCGGACGATCCCCATCTCACGGAGTCTGTCGACCCGATCGGAGACGGCCGGCGCCGAGAGTCCGACCTGGTCGGCGATGTCGCTGTACGGGCGGCGCGCGTCCGCCAGCAGGAGATCGAGGATCTCGCGGTCGGTGTCGTCGAGGCCTCGCATGGGCCAACAATGTCACAGCCCGGAGAAAGGCGTTTCGTCGGCCGCTCAGACCGGGATCGCACTCGCCGCGGTCGTCACCAACTGTTCCCACACGGAGACGCCGATCGTCACCTTCAGCCCGAAGTCCACGGCGAAAAACAGGAACAGCGCTGCACCCGCGAAGTGGGCCTTCCGGAGGTCGAACGAGTGTGAGAACCGGTGGAAAAAGAGGGCGTTCGCGAGGCTGACCGGGATGATCGCCAGCATCTCGCCGCTCCAGATCGCCGTCGGGTAGGCGGCGTACTGGGCGGCCAGCGAGACGGTGACGAGCTGGGTCTTGTCGCCGAACTCGCCCAAGGCCATCATCGCGAAGATCGGGAGAAAGCCGCCGAGCGCGTTCGGGACCTTCCAGTCGAGGACCGGGACGCGAACGTCGAGTTCGCCGCCGTCGGTCCGGATCGCGCTGGACGGCGAGGGTTGGTCGGCGTCTTTCCCCGGTGCTGTCCGAACGAGCAGATAGGCAAACACCAGGAACAACACCGCGGTCAGTGCGTCCAGGACGATTCCCGGGAGGACCTGAAGGACCGTACTCCCCAGCCAAATCTCGACGGCCGTCCAGCCGGCGAAGGCCGTCCCCGCGGCGGCGACGACGAGGTAGGGGTTGAACCGCGTCGAGAGGCCGGCGATGATGAACTGGACCTTCTCGCCCGGTAACACGGCGAGTTGGGTGCCAGCGGCGACGAAGACGACCGTCAGCCACGTGGCCTCGCTCACACCTTGCTCACTCCGTTTCCGGCGCGTTCGTCCTCGGGGGGCCGGACCTGGATCGCGTCGGCGATCCCGTCGGGCAGCGAGACCGACTCGCCGGAGTCGAGCGAGACAGTGACCAGCCCGATCGGCGCCACCTCCTCGATCGTGAGGACCGTTCCGGGCGTGATCCCGACCTCGTCGAGGTAGGTGAGTTCGTCCGGTTCGCGGTCCCGCACGCGGGCGACCTCCAGCCGGACGCCCTCGGTGTGGTCGGAGAGCATCGACGCGGGCACGTCCTCGATCGGCTCCAGGGCGTCGTTGGGGATCGGATCGCCGTGGGGGTCGACATCGGGATCGTCGAGCGCCTCGGCGACCCGCTGCTCGAACTCCTCGCTGATGTGGTGTTCCAGGATCTCGGCTTCCTCGTGGACCGTCGCCCAGTCGTAGCCCAGTTCCTCGGTCAGAAACGTCTCCAGCAGCCGGTGGTGACGAATGACCTCCAGTGCGATCGTCTCACCCTCCGGCGTCAGGGTGACGCCCTTGTACTTCTCGCGTTCGAGAAACCCCCGGTCGGTCAGTTTCTCGATCATACTCGTCGCCGTTGGCGGAGTCACGCCCACCGTCTCGGCGATCGTGGAGGTGGCGACCGGCGCCCCGTCGTCCCGTTCGAGGCGGTAGATCGCTTTCAGATAGTCCTCCATCTTCGCACTCAACATACGAATGATTAGACGGGTCTAATTGAAAAGTGTCTTGGAACGAAAGAACGGCTGTCGGGTATCGCGCTCACTCGTCGGCGGCGTACGTCTCTCGCTGGAAGCGGGTGACGAACCAGAGGGCGAAATACCCGATCGCACCGAAGACGAACAGCGTCGCCGGGATCAAGAACGGTCCGAACGTCCCCACCAGCGTCTCGACGACCGACGTGACTGCCATGGGCGTTCTTCGGGTGGCCCGCTGATAAACGACGGGGACGCCAGTTTCAAGCCACTCGGGACGCTCCTGTCGGGCATGTATCGACTCGGTCACTACGGGTCGGCGCTGCTCGTGTACGCGCCGCTCGGGTTCGGACTGGTGCTCGCCGACCTCCCGGACCTCGCCGTGCTGGGCGGCGCGCTCTCGCTGGGGCTCGCGCCCGTGCCCGACTACGACCAGCAACTCCCGCTCGTGAGCCACCGGGGAGTCACCCACACGTTCCTGTTTGCCGGTGTCGTCGGTGGTGTGTTCGCCGGGCTCGGCTGGGCGGTCGGTGCCTCGACGGCGGCCCACTCGGCGCTGGTCCTCGCGGCGTTCGGCGGCCTCGTCGGAACGACCGGTATCCTCTCACATCTGCTCGCGGATATCATCACGCCGGCCGGGATCGCGCCGCTGTGGCCGCTCTCGGGCCGGACCCACACGCTCGACATCGTCCGGGCGGACAACACGCTGGCGAACTATCTCCTGCTGGGGCTGGGTGTGCTCGCAGTGACTGCCGTCGCGGCGACGGCGACGCCGCTCAGATGAGGTCCTGGTCTTCGAGCGAGGCCATCACGTCGTCGACGAAGTCGTCGACGCTGTCGTAGGGGAACTCCCCGTCGAGTTTGGTGTTGAGTTCCATCGCAGTCATCGAGAAATCCCCGGACTCGAACTTCGTCGACGGACCGGCCGGCAGCGCCGGTACGAGGTCCATCGGGCTGGAGATGGGGTAGTCTGCGTCCTGGAACGCCTCGGTGAACTGCTCGCGAAGGTCCGCTTTGTCGGCCATGATTCGCTTAGCACTAACGAGACCGATCCCATAAACTGTTCGTTTTTCGGCCACTCACAAATTGTTGTAAGTTTATTCGAAGGCGTGGCCGTTCCAGCCCCCGCCTGTGGCGGTGTCGAGGGCCCGCGTTCGCGGCCGGCGCTGCCCGCGCAGTCGGTCGACCGGTGGAGGCTCCGTCAGTCGTCGGCCGCGATGGCCGCGTCGCCGTGGCTCACTTCGTCGCCCAGCAGCTCCATGAACTGTGCGACCCATTCGGGATGGTCCGGCCAGGCCTGCCCGGTGACGAGGTTCCCGTCGGTCGTCACCTCGTCGACCCACGAACAGCCGGCGGCTTCACACTCCGCCCGGACGGCGGGATACGAAGTCATCTCGTAGCCGTCCAGCACGCCCGCGGCGGCCAGGATCTGTGGCCCGTGGCACAGCGCCGCGACGGGTTTGTCCGCCTCGAAGAAGTGCTGGACCGTCTCGATGACCGACTCGTACGTACGGAGGTACTCCGGGGCGCGCCCGCCGGGAACGACCAGCGCGTCGTAGTCGGCCGGGTCGATGTCGGCCATCGTCGCGTTCAGTTCGAAGTTGTGTCCCCGCTCTTCCAGATACGTCTGGTCGCCGCGGAAGTCGTGGATCGCCGTCTTGATCGTGTCGCCGGCCTCCCTCTCCGGACAGACCGCGTGGACCTCGTGGCCCACTGTCTGGAGTGTCTGGAACGGTACCATGATCTCGTAGTCCTCGCCGAAGTCGCCGACGATCATCAGGATGTTCTTACCCATCGGTATCACCACACACGCCTACGCGGGGCTCCGGCATAAACGTGTAGTCGAGGCGACTGGAGTCAGTAGTGTCAGACCCCGGCCAGGTCCTCGACGATCGGTGTGATCGCCGCCAGGGAATCGACGACGTAGTCCGGCCGGCTGTCGCTGTGTTCGACATCGGCGCGATCGGAGACTCCCGTGGTCACCAGCACGGTGGTCATGCCGCTTTGCTCGCCCATCCGGATGTCCGTCTCCAGGCGGTCGCCGACGACGAGACAGTCCTCGGCGGGACAGCCGAGTCGCTCCAGCGCCGCCGCGACGGCCACCTCCGAGGGTTTCCCGAGGATCCGGTCGGGGTCGCGGTCGAGAACGCCGGCGACCGCCCGGATGATCGCCCCCGACCCCGGGACGGGGTCGCCGTTCTCGTCGGGGAACGTCCGGTCGGGGTCGGTCCCTAGAAACGTCGTGTCGTCCCCGACGACCCGAAGGGCGTCGACCAGGTCCCGATACCGGAACTCGTCGGTCCAGGAGGCGAGCAACACGTCCGCGGCCGCCGGCTCCTCGATCAGGTCCGCCGCGGTCTCACGGACCTGGTCGCGGACCGCGTCGCTGCCGATGACGAACACGTCGTCACCGGCGTGTTCGGCGTGGAGATACTCGCTCGTGACCACGCCCGACGAACAGGCCTCGCCGGGGCGCGCGTCGACGCCGAGCCCCCGGAGCCGCTGGACGTAGTCGTCGCCGTCGTGGATCGGGTTGTTCGAGAAGAAACAGAGCGAGCAGTCACGCGCCCGGACGGTCTCGACGAGTCCGTCCACGCCGGGCAACACGTTGTCGCCGTGATACACCGTCCCATCGAGGTCGAGTACGACGCCCCGGAGTGTCATCACCGGACCTTGGGACTAGGCAGGCAAAAGTCCGTCTCACGCGGGATCGCCGCCGAGTCACGCACCCCGGAGCCGCCGATCCCAGCGGGGTCCGGCCCGGCGGGTCAGCCACAGACCGACCGCGCCCGCGACCGTCGCGAGCGCCACCGAGCCGACGGGAACCCACGTCGGCGCGACAGTGACGGCCAGGGCGGCGACGAGCAGCGGGATCGCCAGCGCCGCAAGCGCCGCGCCGAACGCCAGGAAGAGCGGCGTGTCGAACAGCAACTCGTTGGGCGAGAGCCCGGTGACGAAGGCCGTCACGCCGAAGACGTACACCGCCACGCCCGGGAGGACGAGGACGCCGACGGCGAGCCGTTCGACCGGGAACCAGACCGACGCGGCCGCCAGATACGCGACGCCGGTCGAAAGCGACAGCGCGAGGTAGGCCCGCCGGAGCGAGCGAAAGACGCGACCGTACGCGACCGGGAACCGCAGGTACTCCCGTGGCTCGTCGAACTGCGTGACCCAGCTGTAGGTCGTAAACGCGCCAAGTCCCAGCAACGTCCCGAAGGCGATGCCCGAGTGTGGCTCGATCCCCGTCGCCAGTGTCACCTGGCGCAACAGCAGCGCCGTCACCACGACGAGGACGCCCATCGAGAACGCGACCTTCGACACCGACCCCGAAGACCGGGCGACGGCCAGCAGCGACCGGCGGGCGAGTGGATCGTCCACGGCAGTGAACAGGCCGTCGAACAGGCGGGAGCCGCCGCCTCCGCCGTCGGGGCTCGGATCGAACAGCAGGACGCCGACGACCGCGAGCAGCGCCGTCGGGATGAGTCCGCGGAGGAGCGTCGCCGGGCCGGGATCGGCGTAGAGCGCGTAGGGCGTGTACGCCACCGGGTCGAGGCCGCCCGCAAGCACTGCGACGGTGCCGACCGCCAGCACCGCGGGCAGCGCCGTCTTCGCCCGGCCGGCGACGGCGATGAGTGTCAGGCTGAGCGACGCACCGAAGGCGAAGGCCGCGACGACGGCGACCCACAGGAGCGCGACGCCGGCGACGCTCCCGCCTTCGAGGACCGCGACGACGCCGTACCCGGCCACGGCGGGCGTCAACACGAGCGCGGCGTAGTAGCAGACATCTTTCACCAGAAAGGTCGCGAGCAGGCGACGAAAGGAGAGCGGGAGCGTCCGCGCGGAGAAGACCAGCAGGGTCACGTCACCGAGCACGTCCCGTAGAGCGTCGCGGCCGACGAGGCCGATGGTGCCGACCTGGAGCCCGAAGAAGGCCACCAGCGCGACCAGCCCGCCGGCGACCGTTTCGGCGTCGGTGCCCGTCGCACCCAGCAGCCACGTCGCCAGTCCCGTCAGCGCCGCGATCGCGACCGGGAACGCGCCGAAGCGGCCGCCGCCGAAGAGGTCGCTGTGGAGGCGCCACTCCTCGCGCACCATCCAGCGGAAGACGGTGGCGGTCATGCGGTGGCCTCCGGCCGGGCGCCCACCTCCGCGATGAAGTAGTCCAGCAGTTCGTCCTCGGACATCCCGCGGGGGTCACACTCGGCGACGAGTCGACCGCCGTCGAGGATCGCGACGTGGGTACAGAGTTCGGCCGCCACGTCGACGTAGTGTGTCGAGAGGAAGACGGTGTTGCCCGCCTCGCAGTAGGCCGCCAGCTGCTGTTTGACCTGCTCTTGCATGATCGGGTCGAGGTTGACGAGCGGCTCGTCGATGAACACGAGGTCGGGATCGTGGAGGAACGCGGCCGCCAGCATCACCCGCTGTCGTTCGCCCTCCGAGAGCCCGGTCGAGAGAGCGTCGAGCACGCCGCCGAACTCCAGGCGCTCGGCCCACTCCTCGATCCGGGCCTCGATGTCGTCGACCTCGCGGACCTCGCCGACGAACGTGAGGTACTCTCGGGGTGTGAGAAAACTGGGCGGGTCCTCGCGCTCGGGGAGGATACCGATCGCCCGCCGGACGGCGAGCGGATCGGTGGCGGGGTCCTCCCCGACGACCCGGGCGCTCCCGTCGCTGGGCTCGCGCTGGCCGGTCAGCAGTTCGATCGTCGTGGTCTTTCCGGAGCCGTTCGGGCCGAGCAGCCCGAACAGCGCGCCCTCCTCGACGGTCAGCGTGAGGTCCGCCAGCGCCGTCACGTCGCCGAACCGCCGGGCGAGGCCCGTCGTCTCGATGGCAACCATGGCAGTGTTTCCCGATACCGCGCCACGAACTTAGCGTTCACTGTCGCGGGCCGGAACCAGATGCCGACTCGCCCGTGTGTGGCCGCAGTGACAGCCGGTGTGTCGTCGCGACCAGACCGATCCAGCCGGCGACGATGGCCGCGCCGACGGCCTCCGGAATCGCCAGCCCCGCCCGGAACACCGGGCCGCCCGTGACCCAGCCGTACCAGACGCCGACGTGGAGCGCGGTCAGCGCGAGCGTGACGGCGGCGTACCGCCGCTCCCCGGCGACGACTCCGCCGACACCGGACAGGGCCATCGTCACCATCGACAGCAGGTAGAACCCGATGGCGACCGGGGCGTGCAGTGGCTGGGACTGCGGGAAGACGCCGATCCCGGCCATCGCGACCATCGCCGCGACGAACGCGGGGACTGCGGCCTTCCCGACCGTCCCGCTACCGGTCCAGAGCGCGTACGCGAAGCCCAGGCCGAGCAGTCCACCGACGACGAGGCCGCCGTCGAACAGCAGCGTCGTCAGCGGCGTCGCGACGGCGTGGCCGGGCTGTCCGAGGTTCGAGAGCGCGTGTCCGGTCCAGCGGAACCCCGGCGACGCGAGCGCCGCCGAGAGGATGGCGGCGTTCGTCACTACCACCGAGACGACGCCCGCCCACAGACTCGCCCGTTCGCGCTCAACCATATCCGATAAACTGACCACGGAGTAATAGTTGTACCCGTCCGTTGCTCAGTCAAACTGCGCCGGCACCGGCGGTGCGAGGGTGATCGAGCCGCCGGGACTGGCGTGGACGAGCGGGTCGGTCTCGGGGGTCGGAAGTCCCAGCCACGACAGGAGTTGCTGTCGGCAGGTCCCCGCTCCGGCCCGGAGCTTCCAGGTCGGCTGGCCGACGCTACAGACCAGCGGTCCGCCCGGGGAACTGTCGAGGAAGTACCGCTCGCGGTCGGCCAGAAAGCCCGACAGTGAGTCCGGCGGCGCGGTCGCCGCGGCGTCGAGATCGGTGTCGTGCTCGGCGGTCAGCAGGTGTCGGCCGCCGACGGTGACAGTCCGTCGGAGCCGCCCGTCCACGGTCGACCGATCGACGGCCGACGGTTCGATCGGGAACGAAAACAGCGAGAGCGCGTTCGAGAGAGAGCCACGCTGGCAAAAGACCGCGAGCGGGTAGGCCCCCCGCTGGTCCGTCGGCCCCCGGACGGGGACCTGGACGGTCACGACCTCCGTCGGGCCGCCGACGGACCGGCCGAACGCCCGGACCGACTCGACGGTGTAGCCGACCGCCGTCACCCAGGCGGTGTCGTCGGCCGTCTCGACCGCGGCCCACTCGGGCACGCTCCCGGCGACGCTCGCTCGGTCGACCGGCCAGTGACAGAACGACACCGGCCCGAGCGTCGCCGACAGCGGGGTGAGCGAGAACACGGTCGATCTGGGTGGCGCCCGGCAATCAGTCTGCCGGCCTCAGAGCCGATGGAGCCGGCCGGCGGTGACCTCGATCCCGTCGCTGACGTGGACGAGAGGGTCGCCGCCGGGTGCCTCGAAGCCGTTCGCCGAAAAGAGATCGTTCCGCTCGACCGTCGCGCGTCCGGGCCGGAGCGGCCAGGTCTCGTGGTCGATGTCGGCGTAGTAGAGCCGGCCGGCGTCGCTGTCGGCGTAGAACCGGTACCGCTCGACGAGGAAGGCGGGCAGCGAGCCCGGTTCGGGCGTCGCCGCGGGACCGTCCGGCTCGTAGGTGGCGTCGAACCGGGCGGGGGCGACGCCGTCGTGGGTCCGTCGGCTTCGGAACCGTACCGCCCCGTCCCGCCGATCGACCCGCATCCGGGCGCGGTAGTAGGGCAACTGGAACAGCCGCCGGGCGACGCCGACACCGAGCGCGTCGTCGGCGTCGAGGTTGTAGAAGTACACGCCCGGGACCCCGTCGGCCTCGACGTAGGTCCGGAGGTTCAGTTCGCCGAACGAGCGTCCGATGGGGCTCCCCCGGGGTCGGATATCGGCCATCCGGAAGGGGACGACACCGAGGTAGGCCTCGCCGTCGTAGGTGTCGACCGACAGCCGGTCGGGCAGCGTCGCCGCGACCGTCCCGGGGTCGACCGCCCAGTGCAGAAACCCCACGTCACGCCAGTCCATACGCAACAGGTCCATGGTTGTTGGGAGGGACTGGAGCGGGTTCGGGGTTTCGTGAGAGGGCGTCACAGGATCGCCAGTAGCTCTTTTTGTCCCCGTATCCAGCCTCCATACATGGAGTTCGAGGTCATCCAGGGCGACATCGCCCAGCAATCGGCCGACGCACTGGTCAACGCCGCGAACACGAGCCTGCGGATGGGCTCGGGCGTGGCAGGCGCGCTCAAGCGGGCCGCCGGATCGGGGCTGCCCGACGAGGCCGTCGCCAAAGGCCCGGTCGACCTCGGGGGCGTGGCGACGACCGAGGCCTACGACCTCGACGCCGAGTACGTGATCCACGCCGCCGCGATGCCGCCGGGCGGGCAGTCGACGGCCCGGAGCATCCGCGACGCGACGCGGAACGCGCTCGCGGAGGCAGACGCGCTGAACTGTGAGTCGGTCGTCCTCCCCGCGATCGGCTGTGGGATCGCCGGCTTCGACTTCGAGCGCGGCGTCGAGATCATCTGTGAGGTCATCGACGCCTTCGAGCCCTCGTCGTTGACCGACGTGCGCCTCATCGCGTACTCGGACGACGACTACGAGACGATACAGCGGGTCGCGGCGGAGGGAAAGCAGTGACCGGCGACGCGGACGCGACGACGGAGGCGGACACGGAGACGGACGGAGACGCGGGTGTCGAAGCCGACGAGCCGGTCGTCTGCCCGGTCTGTGGCAGCGCGTTCGCCTCGGCCTCGCTCCACGACGAGGGGTTGTTGGTCGAACTGGGCGACGACAGCCGGTTCGATCGGGTCTGTGTCCAGCCGGTCAGCACCGAGGACGGCACGCCGCTGGTACGGCTGTTCCAGCATCCGGGCCGGGACGAGCCGGGTACCCCCGGTGGACGGATTCCCTGAGTGCTCAGCCGCCGAACAGCCGTCCCGCTCGCCACTCCCAGACGATTTCGAGGAGCCCCCAGAACGCGATCCAGAGCCCGATGAACAGGAAGATGACGGCCGTCGACGAGAGGTACTGGAGCGGTTCGGCCATCGCGACGACCGAGGAGTACGCCGCCAGCGCGACGACGAACGTCACCGCCAGGCCCACCAGCCCGGTCAGCCAGTGCTCGAAGCTACTGGCCGACTGGCAGAGCGGTTCCGAACTACGACCGTCGGTCCCGTTCGACTCGGGGTTGTGCATTGGTACCGGCCACCGTACTAGATAGTCGTCGACGCAGTGTAATAAATGTAGGCTCGTAAATGTTTCTCGGAAGCGAGTGAAACCGTCCAGATCGGGCTACGTGGCGGCCAGGAGCGTGGTGATCGCGGTCGCCGCGTCCTCGAAGGCGTCCACGTCCATCGAGTCGGTCGTCAGGATGACGCCGGCGTCGCCTTCGAGGACGCGAACGACGAACCCGTCCCGGTGGAACCGGACCGTGAACTCGTAGGGGCCGATCCCCGACGGATCGTCCGGCACCGAGAGGACGGTCCTGACAGGTGCCTCGGCGAACCCGCCGCGTTCGAACTCGACGAGGCGGGACTTGACCTCCAGGGCGCCCTGCCTGGACTCGTAGAGGTCCCGGCGGACGTACAGGAGGTCCATCTCCGAGGGGGTGAAGTAGATGACGCTGCGGAGCGTGTCGCCCAGACTCGTCCGCGCGGCGCTGATCACGCTGTCGGCGAAGGGGGTCTCGATTCCGGTGTCGAACGGTACGTCGTACATACGACGAGTTGGCGCCCCAGGAGCTTAACTGTGCGCAGAATGTTCGGAAAAACGAGATTAAACGAACGTTTTGAGCGTTCTATTGCCGTTCTCCGACCTATTCGTGACCCGAGACGCGGACGGGTTCGTACGGCGCTTCCAGCCACTCGATGTCGCTGTCCGAGAGGTCGATCTCCAGGGCTTCGACGGCTTCCTCCAGGTGTTCCAGACTGGACGTGCCGACGATGGGCGCGTCGACGACATCTTTGGAGAGGACCCAGGCCAGCGCGATCTGTGCCATCGAGGCGTCGTACTCGTCGGCCAGTTCCTCGACACGCTCGTTGACCTCGCGGCCGCCGCCCTCGAAGTACGGGTGTTCCCGGGCGTAGTCGTCGGTCTCGCCGCGCGTGGTCGCCTCGAACTCCTCGTGCGGACGGGTCAGATAGCCACGAGCGAGCGGGCTCCAGGGAATCACACCGACGCCCTCCCGGTCACAGAGGGGCAGCATCTCGCGTTCCTCCTCCCGGTAGAGGAGGTTGTAGTGGTTCTGCATCGTCTCGAACCGTTCGAGGCCCTCGCGCTCACTGATCCGCTGGGTGCGAGTGAACTGGTGGGCCCACATCGAGGAGGCACCGACGTACCGGGCCTTCCCCCGCCGGACCGCGTCGTCCAGGGTCCGCATCGTCTGTTCGACCGGCGTGTCGTAGTCCCACCGGTGGGTCTGGTAGAGGTCGACGGTGTCCATCCCCAACCGATCGAGGGAGTTGTCCAGTTCCTGTTCGAGGGCCTTCCGGGAGAGGCCGCCGGAGTTGGGGTTGTCGTCGTCCATCTGGAAGTAGCCCTTCGTGGCGACGACCTGGGAATCGCGGTCGTAGTCGTCGAGGACGGTCCCCAGCACGCGCTCGGACTCGCCCATCGAGTACATGTTCGCGGTGTCGAAGAAGTTGATCCCCAGGTCTATGGCCCGCTCGATGACCTCGCGGCTCTCGTCCTCGTCCAGCACCCACTCGCGCCAGTCGGGGGTCCCGAAGCTCATACAGCCCAGGCAGAGGCGGCTGACTTCCATCCCGGTCGAACCGAGTGTCGTGTACTCCATACCGGACCGCCGGCCGGCGAGGACAAAAAGCTACAGCGTCTCCGGTTCGACGGTCCGGACGTACCGCCGGACGGCCAGATAGCCGGCGACCGCCACCGCCGCCAGCAGCGCGACGTGGGCGTAGGTCAGCGCCGTCGGGCTGTCGACGGCGAGTTTCGCCATCGTCGTCGCCGGGTGTTCCGGCAGCACGACCGCGCCACCGAAGACCACCAGCGTCAGCACCGAGTACAGCAGTTGCGCCGGCCGTCGTCGCCCCATCGTGACACCGAGCACGAGGCCGATGGCGACGACGACGACGGTGATCGCCGTCACGAACAGCAGGATCGGGAGGACGTTGCTGACGGCGATCCCGTTGGCAGACAGCAGTCCGATCCACAGCAACGCCTGTGCCGGCGCGATGGCAGTCATCCCCAGGGCCTTCCCCTCGACGATGTCCAGCAAGGAGACGGGCGCGACCCGCAGTAGCTCCAGCGTCCCCCGCTCGATCTCCTCGGTGATCGTGTCCACGGCGACGGAGCCGCTGATGAACGGCGGCAGGAACAGCAACAGCGGGATCAACACGGTGTAGGTGAACCCGAAGTACGGGCTGGCGCCGATCTCCGGGGGCAGGGGGACCGGCGGTTCGTCGAGGTACCCCGTCCGTTCGAGCCGTTCCTGGCGTTCGAGCGTGCCCAGGAGCTGTCGGACCTGGACGACGATCAGCGTCGAGCGGATGCTCCCCTCGGGGATCGTGGCCGTCACCCCGATCACCCGGCCGTCGCTGCCCTCCCGGGCCTGATAGTCGGCCCGCAGTAACGCGTCCACCTCCCCGCGCTCGAACTGCCGCTGGGCCTGTTCGGCGTCGGCAAAGGCGACCACGCCGGTCTCGGGGTGTTCCCGGGCCGCACCGACGAGTTCGGCCCGAGCGTCGCCGGTGACGCCGACCTCGACCTCGCTGGTCGCGACCGAGCCGGGGTCGTACAGCGACGTGAGGCCGACGACCAGAAACGAGGAGAAGCCGGCGACGAACAACTGGATCAGAAGGGCCAGGACGATCGTCTTCTCACGTGAGAGCGAAGCCACGTCCCGTCGGGCGATCCGAAGCCGGGCGTCCGAGAGCAAGGAGCGGTCAGACATAGGCGCTCACCACCGTGAAGTTGTAGGCGAAGTGGACGGCGATCGCGGCGCCGATACCGAGCAGGTAGCCCCGCCGTCCGCGGAGCGCCCCCACCGACGAGATGGCCGCCGTGACGGTGTGTAACGCCAGCGGGAGGAACAACAGCACCCCCGCCAGCCAGAGCGGGACATCCGCGGGTGCCGACGCCCCCTGGAGCGCCGCCTGGCCGATCGGCAGCGTATCGAGGTTCGCCAGCCGAGCGATGAGCAGCCCCTTCTCGGCGACGAAGAAGCCCAGTCCCGAGAGGAATCCGAGTCCGAGCGCCGACCGGAGCGTCGCCTCGTAGTCGGCGTTCGTGTAGCCGGCGTAGACGTGGAGGCTCTTCGCCAGTTCCTCGACGACGGCGACGACGACGAGGATCAGGACGATCCCGAGCGTCTGGTTCGTCCCGAAGACGTTCAGCGACACCGAATCCAGCACGAACAGGAACGCGATGGCGACGAGCTCAGCGACGATGACCAGCGGCAGGAGGATCACCGTGATCTTGAACGCGCTCCGGCGGGACTTGATCCGGCCCGACAGCGTGTCGAGCACCTTCAGCGGGATCGGCCGCTGGGTGAACATGTCCTCCTCGCGGTAGAGCCCGGCACCGAGCCCGAACAACAGCAGGGCGGTCAACAGCGGCGGCGTCGTCGAGAACACGAACTCCGCGAGGCTGATCGACTGGCCGGTCAGGTCCATCACCACGAGCGTCAGCGGCGAGATGAGCGCGATCGGCGTCACGTCGGTGAAGATCGCCGGCACGAACGCGTACGAAGTCAGCGTGACGGTGATCGTGACGGTGACGAACGTGAGTTCCTTGAACGAGCGGGCGAACATCGCCCCCAGAAACGTCGCCGAGAGGAAGAGCAAGGCCACCGGCGCGACCGCCAGCACCGCGATGGGACTCCCGCTCGGCGCGATCCCGGTCAGCCGGAGCGCCGCGGTGATGACGCCCGCGACACCGACCGCGCCAAGGAGATACGGCAGCGTCTTCCCGCCGACGATGTCGGCCCGCGAGGCCGGCGTCACGAGCAGGAGTTCCCCCCGCCGGTTCAGCCGCTCGGAGAGCATCGACGAGCCGTAGGCCTGGATCACGAAGTTCATCGGGACGATGTAGAGGAAGGCCAGCACGAGCGACTCGAAGGGGAACGGCGGCGAGATGTCGCCGGGCGTCCCGCCCTCGACATCACCCGAGAGACGCGCACCGAGGCTGCCGAGGTTCGCGCCGCCACCACCGCTTGCAGTCCCGTCGCGGCCGCTCGCACCGTCACCGCTTCCGCCGTCGCTCGCTCCGTCGCCGTCCCCGCCGGTCGTGCCTCCGCCGGCGGCTCCGTCCCCGTCGGCCGCTCCGTCACCACTCGCGCCCTCGCCCGTCCGCGGGTCGACCAGGCTGGGGCCGTCCTGTTCGGCGTACCGGAGCGTCACCGTCACCGGGAACGCCGCCGTCCGGTTGTCGTCCCGGCCCAGTCGGGCGTCGTTGTACCGCTCGGTGGACTCGCCGAACTCAGCCAGCGCGGCCCGCTGTTTTGGCGTCCGTGGCGTGTTCTGGAGCGTCGTCCCCTCGAACCACAGTTCCTGACGGTTTCTCGCCATCTCTCCGGGGGCGGGCTCGCGGACCTGGAACGTCGAGTCGCTGGCCGCGACGGCGTAGTACGGGCTTGACTGCTCGACGCCGACCCGGTAGATCCCCTGGTCGAGCGCCGCGGCGCCGCCACCGCCGACGGCCGTCGCGGCGACGACCCCCATCGCCAGGATGGCGAGCGCCATCACGACGATGGTCCGCTTGTCGACGCCGCCGGCGTTTTTCGTCACCTCCCACTTGGCGATCCGCAGGAGCTTCCGCGGGTGCATCTACGCGTCGTCCTCCGCTTGCCCGCCCTCGCCGACGTAGCGGGTGCCGCTGGTCCCCGACTCGGCGACGTTGAGGAACACCTCCTCCAGACTCGACTCCTCGGTCCGGATGTCAACGACTTCGCCGCCCCGGTCCTGGGCCTGCGAACGGGTCTCCTCGACGGCGTCCATGCTCCCGACTTCCCGGACGAAGTGGCCGTTCTGGCGGGCCGCGTCGGGCACCTCGACGGTCGTGTAGACGTGATAGCGCGTCTCGCCGTAGTCGCGCTGGAGGTCCGCCAGTTCGCCCCGGGCGACGATCTCGCCCTCGTTCATGATGGCGACCCGGTCACAGATCGACTCGACGTGAAAGAGGTTGTGCGCAGAGAAGACGATCGTCTTGCCCTCGGCGGCCAGTTGCTCGGTGAACTCGATGACGTAGTTGGTCGTCAGCGGGTCCAGTCCCGAGGCCGGTTCGTCGTAGATGAGCACGTCCGGGTCGTTGATCAGCGAGCGGGCGATGGCGACCTTCCGTTTCATCCCCTTGGACATGTCGCCGAGTTTCCGATCGCGGTGTTCCAGATCGAGTTCGTCCAGCGTCTCGTGCATCCGCTCGTCGGCGACCTCGGTCGGCACGTCGTACAGGTCCGCGAAGAACCGGAGATAGGAGACCGGCGTCATCTCCTCGTACAGCGGGGACTCCTCGGGGAGAAAGCCCAGGCGCTGGCGCATCTCCGTCGTCTCGGTGTCCAACCCGGCGATCTCGGCCTCGCCGTCGGTCGGGTCCAGCAGGCCGGCGAGCATCTTCAGCGTGGTCGTCTTGCCGGCACCGTTGGGGCCGATGATGCCGAAGACCTCGCCGCGGTCGACCGAGAACGTACTGCCCTCGACAGCGACGAAATCGCCGTACTCCTTCCGAAGGTCCCGGGCGTCGATCATTCGGTCGGGGGTTGTGACCGGACCAACCTATACCTTGGCTCCGCCCTATCTCTGCTGATAATGTGGGCACCATACGGCGCGACCGCAGACATCGAACAGACTCCCGACGGCCGCCGGATCGTCGTCCGGCGGGACGTGGACGCTCCCGCCGACGCGGTGTGGGATGTCCTCGTCGACACCGAGCGATGGTCCGAGTGGGGGCCGTCGGTCTCGGCAGTCGACTGTGAGGACCGCTACATCGAGGCCGGGACGACCGGCCGAGTCCGGGTCGCTGACACGGCGTGGCTCCCGTTCGAGGTGACCAGTTGCGAGAGCTACCGCTGGACGTGGACCGTCGCGCGGCTTCGGGCGACCGGCCACCGCGTCGAACCGGGTCCCAGCGGGACCGTCGTCGCCTTCGAGATCCCCCCACTCGCTGCCGGCTACGTGCCGGTGTGTGCGCGAGCCTGCGCTCGCATCGGTGAGCTGGTCGAGGAGAGAGAACGACAAAGAGAGTGAGTCGAGTCGGGACGGCGCCGGTCAGTTGGTGATCCGCGCGTCGGAGACGTTGTGGATGTCCTCGCCGATCCCGGTGCCGTCACAGTCCTCGTTCGGGCATCGATAGTGCCAGCCGTCCTCTGTAGCGGCCCGCTCCGAGAACCGGTCGCCACACTCGTCACAGTACAGCTGCCCGTCCGAGCATACGTCGAGGTGGAGTTCGAGTTCGAGCTCTGTGCTGAACGCTCGTTTGCAGTTCCGGCAGGTATGGGGCATAGTCGAGAGTACCTATGCCTCTGTAATAACTACACCGGAATGTTCACGTCACCCGTTCGCCAGGGGTGAGAACGTCAGGTTTTCGGCCGACCCGGTTGCCGTCTGTCAACTCTCTCGGTCGGTTCGGTCGGCTTACTGGCGCACTCGTCGCGTCCGAACGTCGATCCGTGCACCGCCCGTCTCGCTCTCGACGGCGTCGACCGTCCAGCCGTGGGCGTCGGCGATCCGTTTGACCACGTACAGCCCGTACCCTTCTCCCTCACGGGTAGTCCCGTAGCCGCCCTCGAACACCCGCTGTCGGTCGTCGTCCGGGATCCCCTCGCCGTCGTCGGCCACGTAGAACCCGTCGGCCGTCTCGCCGACCTCGACGGCGACGGCGTCCCCGCCGTGTGTGACGGCGTTCTCGAAGAGCCGCTCGAACAGCTCGCGGAGCCGCCCGTCCTCGGCGGGCACGTCGCCGGTCGCCGTCACCGAAAGCGTCGCGTCCGGGACGTTCATCCGGCCCCACACGTCGGTCGCAACCGCCTCGATGGAGGTCGGCTCGGGGTCGACGACCGGCCGCGACAGCTTCCCGACCGTCGAGAGGTCGTCCAGAAGCGTCCCCACACGGCTCAGCGAGCGGTCGATCGCGTCCTCGTGTGTCGAGTCGACATCGAGCAGTTCCAGTCGACCGGTGACGACGTTCAACGGGTTCTTGGCGTCGTGTGAGAGCCCGCTTCCGAACTCGGCGTACTCGGCGGCCTGCGCGTAGGGGTCCAACATCGGCCTGGCCGCGTAGCCCCGGACACGGGCGGCCAGCGAGGGGCCATCCGTCCAGGGGAGATAGTCCGTGACGCCGGCGGTGACTGCCGCTTCGATCCGGTCGGGAGTGGGGTCGATTCCGACCAGGAGGACCGGGACGGACGACTTCGCCCGGGCCGACAGGAACAACTCGACACCGTCGCGGTCGGGTGGGTCGTCGTGAACGATCACGACATCACCGTCACCCGATCCCAGTCGGTCCGCGAGCGCGTCGCCGTCGACCCCCTCGACCGCGACACCGTCGGCGGCGTCCAGCGCCGACCACACAGTCCCACCCTCGTCGTCCACTACGAGACACACCACCGTATCGGCCATGCTCTCGACCTACGAAAACAGGGGATAAGAAACCGTCGGCAGTATCGGGAATCCGAGGGTGAGCGGGGCGCTCGCTCTCGGAGCGGACCGTTACAGCAGGTCTTCGACGTGGTCCGCGACCTCTTCCGGCGTGTCGCCCACCGGCACACCGTTGTTCTCTAGAGCGTTGATCTTGGACTCTGCGGTCCCGGTGCCGCTCCCGGAGACGATGGCGCCGGCGTGGCCCATACGCTTGCCCGGCGGGGCCGTCCGGCCGGCGATGAAGCCCACGACCGGCGTGTCCATGTGCTCGCCGATGAAGCGGGCGGCCTCTTCCTCGTCCTCGCCGCCGATCTCGCCGCACATCGCGACGGCGTGGGTGTCGGGGTCGGCCTCGAACAGTTCCAGGGCGTCGACGAAGTCGGTCCCGATGATCGGGTCCCCGCCGATGCCGATGGCGGTCGTCTGGCCGATCCCGCGCTGGGTGAGGTTGTCGACGACCTGGTAGGTCAGGGTCCCCGAGCGGGACACCAGGCCGACGTTGCCAGACGAGAAGATGTTGCCCGGCAGGATGCCGAGTTTGGCGACGCCGGGCGTGATGACGCCGGGGCAGTTCGGTCCGACCAGGTGGGTGTCGGTCTCCTGGAGTTTGCGGTAGACGCGGCTCATGTCCTGGGTCGGGACACCCTCGGTGATCGCGACCACCAGATCGAGTCCGTCGGCGTCCAGCGCCTCGAAACAGGCGTCGGCGGCGAACGCCGGCGGGACGAACACCACGGAGGCGTTGGCGTCTTCCTCGCGGGCGGCCTGCTGGACCGTGTCGTACACCGGAACACCGGCGACTTCCTGGCCGCCGCGGCCCGGCACCGCGCCGGCGACGACGTTGGTGCCGTACTCCAGCATCTGCTCGGTGTGGAACTTCCCTTCGCCGCCGGTGATACCCTGCACGACAACGCGCGTATCCTCGTCTACAAGAACACTCATGCTTCCACCTCCTTCGCGTACTCGACCGCACGCTGGACGGCGTCCTCCAGCGTGTGCTCGACGGTCACGAGTTCTTCGTTCAGAATCTCCATCCCCTCCTCGGCGTTGGTCCCGGCCAGCCGGACCGTCACCGGCTTGGGAATCTCGTCGAACTGTTCGAGGGCCTGGTTGATCCCCTGTGCGACCTCGTCACCGCGGGTGATGCCGCCGAAGATGTTGAACACGACCGAATCGACGTTGTCGTCGGAGAACACCATATCGAGCGCGTTGGCGATCCGCTGGGCCTTCGCGCCGCCCCCAACGTCGAGGAAGTTGGCGGGTTCGCCGCCGTAGTAGTCGACCAGATCCAGCGTCGTCATCACGAGCCCGGCGCCGTTGCCGATGATCCCGACGTTGCCCGAGAGGCGGACGTAGTCGAAGCCGTACTCGTCGGCCTTCTGTTCGAGTTCGTCGCCCTCGCTTGCCTCTTCGGCCATCTCGGACAGTTCCGGCTGGCGGAACAGGGCGTCGTCGTCGATGTTCATGACGGCGTCGGCCGCCACGACCTCGTCGTCGCTCGTGATCATCAGGGGGTTGACCTCCACGTCGCTGCCGTCGCGGTCGTCCCAGAGCTGGTACAGCGTCGTCAGCACCGACGCCACGTCGTTTGCCACGTCGCGGTCGACGCCGGCCTCGTAGACGACTTTCCGGGCCTGGAAGGGATGCATCCCGAACGCGGGGTCGATGTGCTCGCGGGCGATGGCGTCGGGGTCTTCCTCGGCGACCTCCTCGATGTTGACGCCACCCTTTGTCGAGACCATGGCGACGGGCTCGCCCTCGCCGCGGTCCATCGTCACGCCGACGTACAGCTCGTTGACGAAGTCGACCGCCTCCTCGACCAGCACCGTCGAGACGTGGTAGCCCTTGAGGTCCATCCCGATGATATCCTCGGCGGCCTCGCGGGCCTCCTCCGTGTTCTCGACGAGCTTGATGCCGCCGGCCTTCCCGCGGCCACCGACGTGTACCTGTGCCTTGATCGCGACCGGGTAGCCGATCTCTTCGGCCGCGTCGACGGCCTCGTCCACCGTTTCGGCCAACTGCGAAGCGGGTGTGGGGACTCCCGCGTCGGCGAAGACTTGCTTCGCCTGATATTCGTGCAAGCGCATGTCATACGGAAGGGCGAGCGGTGACGGTTTAAATCCGTCTTTCTCCGACGGCCGTTGGCCCACCCGGCGGGAAACTGGCTGTCAGAAGACATTTACATCCCCACCGAGAGTCAGCGATTACCGAACAGATGTCCACTGCCGCCCGACTGTGGTCGCTCCGGCGGCGGCGGCCGGTGTTTGTCGTCGTCGTCGCGATCACTGCCCTCTCGCTGTTCGTCTATCCCCTCGTCGACTGGTGGCTCCGATCGATCGAAGTCGCGCCGAAGTTCGTCTACTGGGACTTCGGTGCTTTCAGCGGCGCCGTCGACCGCTGGGAGGCCGGGAAGTCGCTGTACGTGCAAAACGAGGACGGCGGCTACCACGGCTCGTACCTCTATCCGCCACTGGTCGTGGTGCTGTTCGTCCCGTTCACGGAACTGGGCGCCGAAGCCGCGACGGCCTGGAACATCGCCAGTGTCGCCTTCCTCTGGTTCTCGTTGCAGGCGCTCGTCACCGGGCTGGGCTACCGGCTCCGGTGGTGGGAGTCGAGCCTCATGCTCCCCCTGCTCGTCGGGTTCCAGCCGCTGCTCATCTCGCTGAAACTCGGCCAGATGGCGCCGTTTATGGCCGGACTGCTCACGCTCTCGGCCGCCGTGATGGTCCAGTCGGACGGCCGGCTGAAACAGGGCGTCAGTGGCGCAGCGACGGCGGTCGTCGGCCTCGTGAAGTTCGCGTACGCACCGGTCGGCGCCCACCTGCTCCGCAGTCGGACACGCCTTCTCGGGGCCGTCACAGCGGGCGTCGTCTTCGTCGGAGCGTCGGTCCTGCTCGTCGGCGTCGAGGCCCACCGGACGTACATCGACGTGCTCGCCTGGGGAGTCGGTCAGGGCGGCGGCACTCGCCCGCCGACACTGTGGTTGCCGCCGTACTATCGCCCGATTCACTGGCTCCCGGGCGCCCAGGCACTGCGGCTCCTCGGGAGTTTCGCGATCATCGCGGTCGCCGGCCTGACCGACTGGGGCTCGGACAGGACCCTGTTCGCGCTGGGTGTGAGCGCGTTCGCGCTGTTGACGCCGCTGCCCTACACCTACTACTTCGTGGCGCTGTTGCCAGCGGTCGTCCTGCTCGTCGACGAGGAGCTAACCGCGGACGGCTATCCGGCGCTGCCGGTGCTGGGACTGCTCTGTGTCCACCTGCACGCGTACGGGCTGAACTTCCTCGCGAACCATCTGCCGTCGATGCTCCCGCCGGTGCAGGTGCTCCGGCCGTACTTCGTCCTCCAGCCGGGCCTGTGGGGGACGCTCCTGCTCGTCGGAACGGCGACACTCCAGGTCGCCCGTGACGCGGAGCGTCCCGACGCGCTTCGGACCGGCGCCGAGGAGCCGGAGTCGGCTTCGACCGACGACTGAGACGGCGTCACGCGGACGGCACGTCGGCCTCGCCAGAGCGGGCGCGGGCTCGCTGGACGAGCGTCCCGACGGCGAAGAGGCCCTGGTGCAACACCGCTCCGAGCACGACGGCACCGAGCGTGCTGGCGGCGACGAGCCACGGTGGGGCGCCCTCGAACACGAGGACCGCCAGGACCATCACACCGGCGAGGGCACCGTTGCGGAGCGCACACCGTAGTTCCGACCGGAGCAGGTCCGGAAGCCTCGTCTCGACCACGTCGTCCTCGACGAGTCGGTCGTAGCACATACCTCCCCTGCGGACTGGACCCTGTTAAATCGTCACCCCGACTGGACGATCGTCAACTAGAATGACATTATCATAGTTAGTGTATATTACGTGTTTTAGGGCCGACTTCACACATACCGACTGCGTAGATGCATTTATGCGACCAAACGAAGCTTCCGAATCCGCAGAAGTGTACGAATGTTTCGAGTGTGGGTCGCGGACGAAGGCGCCCAGTGCCCGCGTCTGTCCCGACTGTGGCGGGACGCTCCAGAACCTCGGCCGGGGCCGTGACCTCTGAGCGTGTGATGATCGAGTACGAGTGCCAGCGCTGTCAGGAGCAGGTGACCGGGAGCCCGCTCCGACACACGTGTCCGCACTGCGGCGGCTCACTCGTGTCGAGACACCAGTCGGACTAGTCGGTCGCCCGCGTCTCCCAGCCGGCTCAGAACAGCGAGCCGAGCCGGTCGAACAGCGACGACGTGTCGGTGTACGGCGAGGGACGGGAGACGACCTGGCCGGGTAGTTTCAGCAGCGGTTCCCGGGTTTCATCGCTCGTTTCGTACTCGACGACGGCGGCGACGAGGTTCCCGACGGCCTCGCGTTCGACGGTCCCGACGCCGGAGCAGTCAGTCACCGGGTCCTCCGCGATCCACATCCTGTCGGCGTCGAGTCGTCCCGGGGGCCGGCGGCGCTCGACGATCGCTCGGTCGACGATCTCGTCCGGGCTCGAATCCATACCCGTCGTACGGTCGACACGGTAATAGTCGTGGGGCCGCCGGACAGGCGAGCCACAACAGCCACCAGGCTCGGGCGCCTCGGTTCAGACATGCCCACCGACCGAACCGAGACAGCGGCTGTCGCCGAGTCGGAGCTGGACGCGCTCGCTGACCACATCCGGAGCGCGTCCTCGACCGTCACGCTGACCGGTGCCGGCGTCTCGACGGCGTCGGGGATCCCGTCGTTCCGGGGCGAGGACGGGCTCTGGGACCGATTCGATCCGATGGCCTTCCACCGGCGGCGGTTCGACGCCGACCCCGAGGGGTTCTGGCGGGACCGCGTCTCGCTGCGCGAGGCGATCGACGGCGACCGCGACCCCGAACCGAACGCCGCACACCGGGCGCTCGTCGACCTGGAAGCCGCCGGCCACCTCGACGCCGTGGTCACGCAGAACGTCGACGGCCTCCACGGCGACGCGGGTAGCGAGCGAGTCCTCGAACTGCACGGCACCAACCGCCGGGTGGTCTGTGACGACTGCGGCGAGCGGGCCGACGCGACGCCCGTCTTCGAGCGAGCAGCGACGGACGAGGTGCCCCCTCGCTGTCCGTGTGGCGGTGTCTACAAGCCCGACGTGGTCCTCTTCGGCGAGTCGTTGCCCGAGGAGACGCTGTCGGAGGCACAGCGGCTCACTCGGGAGTGTGACCTGTTGCTCGCGGTCGGTTCGTCGCTCTCGGTCAGGCCGGCCTCGCTGCTGCCGAAACTGGCGGTCGACGCGGGCGGGCGGCTGGTCGTGCTCAACTTCGACCCGACCGAACGGGACGAACTGGCTGACCTGGCCGTCAGAAGCGACGTGACGGCGGTCCTCCCGGCCGTCGTCGACCGGCTCTAGAGTTCGACGCCGCCGGGGATCAGACTCCGCTGGCGGAGGAGGCTCCCGTCGGCATCGTAGACCAGGAGCGTCCGTTTCTCGTAGACGCGGGACTTGCCGGTGCTGTCGGTCAGCCTGACCTCGTAGCGGCCGTCGTCACGGTCTTCTGCCGCGTCGACCAGGGAATCGACGAGCTCCATGGTGACGTTCGCTTCGAGGACGTACTCGCCGGTCAGTCGGTTCGTCAGCGAGAGGACCCCGTTCGGGGCGTCGGGCTGTCGGCGGAAGGTCACGTCGATCTCGCTGGCGTCGAGTACGTCGTCGGCTGTCGTGAGGCGCTCTTGAAGCTCGCCGTCGGGGCCGTCGTAGTCGATTCGTACGGTCGGCGTACCGTCGGGGGACTCGCTCTCGATGTCGACGGTGAAGTAGTCGCGCCTCATCTCGGTACGGTACGCTTTGGCGTGTGGCGCAATGAACGTAACGGCGCCGGAGGCCGAACCGGGCCGGAGTATAGAGCGCCCCGCAGCGACGGCGGCCACTCCCGGACCGGTAGCTTTTCTTCGGCGCCCGTCGCCTCTGGAGGTAGATGGTGTGGGTCAAATCAGAGTACGCTGGCGAACTCGCGGTGCTTTCGACGTGGTTGGTCGGGCTGGCGCCGTGGTCGATCTCGACGTTCTCCGTCTCGGGGTTGACCGTCGCCGCGTTCCGGTTTCTCCCCTTTCGCGTCCAGTACATCTTCGGTGGGACCGTTCCCGGTGAGCGCCCGTTTCTCTGGGTCTGGAACGTTGGAGCGTTCCAGGAGTCTGCCGAGCTGACACTCGCCGGCCAGTTCGGGACCGCCGCGTTCGTCTGCTACCTGTTCCCGTTCTGGCTCAGCCTCTACTACTACTACGAGGAAGAGCGAGTCACGGCACTGTTGCCGGTCGACCCCGTCGGGCTGTTCGCCGGCCTGCTGGGACTGGTCGGGCTCCTCTCGCTGGCCGCGAGCGTCCTCTTCGTCCGCTATTTCGCGGGCACGACGATCCCTGTCGGCTCCGTCCTGGCGCTCGTGCTCGCGTTCCTGCTGGCGACAGTGGACCGAACCTGACCGGTCGTTCTCAGCGATTGTTACTGGCGGAGCGAATTTAAGTAGGTGGCTCCGCAACGACAGACAAGCGACGGCAGTCCACGTCGACTCTCTCTATGTCCAACCCAGAGACACCCGACGCAGGCGACGACGTTCGGAATCCGCTGGGCCGGATCCGGGCCTGGCTCTCCCAGACGGCGACGCTGCTGGGAGGCGGCGCGATCCCCGAGTCCAAATACGATCCGAGCCGACACCAGCCCCTCGTCGAGTTCGACGGCCTCGACGGCTACGAGGAGATCGATCGCTACTGGCTCAACACCCCGTTCGCGTTCGTCTCGATCAACCGCGACCACGAGCGGGACGAACACCGGTACCACGTCGTCGAACCACAGCTCGACGAGGTCGAGGAAGAGCTACTCGATCGGCTGTTCGAGGACATCCGCGGCCCGCTCATCTACCGGGATGTCGTCGACGACGACCCGGAAGTCGCGCTCCACGAGGAGCTGCGCGCCCGCCTGGAGGAGTACGGAGTCGTCGTCGAGCCCGAGACGTACTACCGGCTGTTCTACTACCTGTATCGGTCGTTCCAGGGGTACGGGCACATCGACCCCCTGATGCACGATCCGAACATCGAAGATATCTCCTGTGACGGGGCGAGCCTGCCGATCTTCGCCTACCACGACGAGTACACCGACATCGAGACGAACATCGTCTTCGAAGAGGAGGAGCTGAACAACTTCGTCATCCAGCTCGCACAGCGGTCCGGGCGACACGTCTCGGTCGCCGATCCCGTCGTCTCGACGACACTCCCGGACGGCTCGCGGATCGAACTGGCGCTCGGCGAGGAGGTGACCCCGCGGGGCTCGGCGTTTACGATCCGGAAGTACGCCGACGAGCCGTTCACGCCGATCGACCTGCTGGAGTACGGGACCTTCTCACTGGAGATGCTCGCCTATCTCTGGCTCGCGATCGAGTCCAACCGCTCGCTCATCTTCGCCGGCGGGACCGCCGCTGGCAAGACCACCTCGATGAACGCCGTCTCGATGTTCATCCCGCCCCGCTCGAAGGTGCTGACCATCGAGGATACCCGCGAGCTATCGCTGTACCACGACAACTGGCTCTCCTCGGTGACCCGCGAACGGCTGGACGATTCAGACATCACGATGTACGATCTGCTGCGGTCCGCGCTGCGCCACCGGCCCGAGTACATCATCGTCGGCGAGGTCCGGGGCGAGGAGGCGATCACGCTGTTCCAGGCGATGAACACCGGCCACACCACGTTCTCGACGATGCACGCCGACTCCGTCCAGACGGTGATAAATCGCTTAGAGAACGAGCCGATCAACGTCCCGCGGCCGATGGTCCAGAGCCTCGATATCCTCTGTGTCCAGGTGCTGACCCGCTCGGGCGACGAGCGTGTCCGTCGGGCGAAGACCCTGGCCGAGATTGAGGGGATCGACCAGCGGACGGGGGAACTGGACTACTCGAACACCTACGCCTGGGAGGCGACCGAGGACCGGTTCCGCGAGAACAACAGCGAACTGCTCGACGAGATCCGGAACGAGCGCGGGTGGAGTCAGTCACAGCTCCTGCGGGAACTGAACAACCGTCAGCAGTTCCTCCAGTACCTCCAGGACGAGGGGATCAGGGACTACCGTCGGTTCACCGCGATGGTCAACAAGTACTACGCCGACTCAGAGGCCGTCATGGAACGCATCCAGTCGGCGGCGACGGTCTGATATGGCGCTGAACCCGCTCGGGGCACTGAACCCGCTCGGTCTCGCGCCGCTTGCTGGCCTCGTCCTGATCGTCGGAGTCGTCGTACTCAGCACCGTCAACGAGTCCGTCGACCGGCGGATGACGCGGTACGCCCGGCGCGTGTTCGGTCGGTACGTCTCCGAGTCGAACGAACGCAAACGCCAACTGGAGGCGGCCTACATCGGCCAGAGCTACCGCAGTTACGCCGCCCGGACGCTGCTGTTTACGGGACTGAGCGCGATCGGCGGCGCGCTGGCGGGCGCGTATCTGTTCGGCGGACTCCTACTGGCGATCCCGACGATCGTCGACCTCGCGATGGGGTTGCCACGGACGATGGTCAACGCGCTGGGTATCCGCGGGTTCGAACTCGTCTTACGGCCCCAGCAGACCCTCGCCGTCCTCGTCGCTGGGGGGGTCGTCTCCGGGCTCGCGGCCGCGAGCATCACGTACACGATGCGCTGGGAGCTCCCCAAAAGCGACGCGGAGGTCCGAAAGCGCAGCATCGACGAGGGGATGGCCCGGACCATCGCGTTCATGTATGCCCTCTCCCGCGGCGGAATGTCGTTCCCCGAAGTGATGGACGTGCTGGCCCGGAACGAGGAGATCTACGGCGAAGCCGCCCGGGAGGTCGGCGTCGCCGTCCGCCAGATGGACCTGTTCGGTCGGGACATGATCACCGCGCTCCGTCACGTCTCCCACCGGACGCCCAGCGAGACGTTCAAGACGTTCTCCGAGAACCTCTCCAGCGTCCTCCAGAGCGGGCAGTCGCTGTCGTCGTTCCTCCACGACCAACACGAGCGCCACCACGAGGAGGCCGCCGAGCGCCAGGCGGAACTGCTTGAACGCCTGGCGACGATCGCCGAGGCGTACGTCACGCTGTTCGTGGCGGCCGTCCTCTTTCTCATCACGATCCTGCTGGTGTTCGGGCTCACGACGACGGACACGCTCTGGATCCTCCAGCTGCTGGCGTACCTGGTGATCCCGCTGGCCAACGCCGGCTTCATGGTGTATCTCGCCCAGAAGCTCGAAGCCCTGGGGATCGGCGGGACAGGGTCCAGCAGCGTCCTCGACCGGTATCAGACGGCGACGTTCGGGAAGCCCTCGACGACCGCCGCGCGGTCGAAACTCACCGACGGCGGCGTGACCGCTTCGGTGAACGACAATCTAGAGCGGCTCCGGACCTACGATCGGTTCAAGTCGATCAAACGGATGGTTCGCTCGCCCGTCGAATCCCTGCTGTGGAACCCAGACCGCGTGCTGTATCTCGCCGTCCCGATTGCCGTCGTCATGTTCGCCGTCAGGGTCCCGGCCGCGTTCCAGACCACCGCCGTGAACATCAGGCTGCTCGACGATCTGGTCATCCAGTCGCTGTTGCTCGTGTTCGGCTCTTTCGCCCTCGTCCGGTACAGTTACACGCGCCGGATCCAGCGCATCGAGGACGCGACTCCGGAGTTGCTCGAACGGCTGGCGAGCCTCAACGAGGCCGGGATGACCGTCGTCGAGAGCCTCCGCCGGCTCCGGGGCAGTGACATCGGCGTCCTCACCCCGGAGGTCGAGCGCATCTGGGCCGACATCAAGATGGGGGCCAACGTCGACGACGCGCTGGTCCGGTTCGGGCGGCGCATCCGGACGACCGCCATCACCCGCGTCGTGACGCTGCTGACCAACGCGATGCACTCCTCCGGCCAACTGGGACCGGTGCTCCGGATCGCGTCCAAGCAGGCCCGTGCCGACACCCGGCTCCGGAAGCGGCGCCGCCAGCAGATGTTCACCTACCTCGTCGTCATCTACATCTCCTTTCTCGTCTTCCTGGTCATCATCGTCGCCGTTCAGGAGGTGCTGGTCCCGGCCCTGCCCTCGAACATCGCCACGCCGGATTCGAGCCGGCTGGGTGTCAACGCCGACCAGTTCGCCCGCTTTGGCCGGGTCGACAAGGCCGCCTACACCCTCGTCTTCTTCCACACGGCGATCATCCAGGCCGTCCTGACCGGGTTCATCGGCGGCCAACTCGGCGAGGGGACGCTGAAAGACGGGGCCAAACACGCGGCGATCCTCCTGGGCGTCGCCTACGTCGCCTTCCTGCTGTTGTCCTCGCCGGTCGCGTCGCTGACCGTCGACCAGCCGACGGCGACCGGGGGTGAACTGACCGTCGACTCGGTGTCGCTGTCCTCGGGTGGGTTCGTCGTCGTCCACGCGCTGGAGGCCGACGGGGAAGTCATCGGTACCTCCCGGTACCTCGAAGCGGGGACCCACAAGGATGTCTCGATCCAGTTGTCTCGGACACCGGGCGCGAACAGGGACGTTGTGCTCGTCCCGCACCGGGATACGAACGGCAACGAACGCTTGGACTACCCCTTCGACGGGCCGCCGGGCGACACCGACGCGCCGTATCCGGCCGCGGGTCAGGGCGAGTTCGTCACGGTGACGGTCCAGTTGGAGTCGTGACGCTGGGTTTAGGACGACCCGCGTGGTAGCGTCGGTCGATGGAGTTCGCCACGTTCGCCGAGCGCGCCGCCGCCATCGAAGCCGAGTCCGCAGACACCGAGATCGTCGCCGCCGTCGCGGACCTCTTTGCGGTCGCCGGCGAGGACCTCGGGACGGTCGCGCGGTTCGTCCAGGGTCGTGTCTTCCCGGCCCACGAGTCCCGAACGCTCGATATCGGCCCGCGGCTCTGCTACGAGGCGATCGCTCGGGCGGCGGGCCGGAACGTCGACGCGGACGCCGTCGAACGGCGGCTTGCCGACCGGGGCGAGATCGGCGCCGTCGCCGCGAGCTACGACTTCGGTGGCCAGCAGGGACTCGGCGCGTTCGCGGGCGGCGGCCCCGACGGCGTGACGGTCGCCGAGGTCGCCGACCGACTCGCCGAACTCGCGGCCGCCGACGGCGACGGAAGCCAGGCGACGAAAGTCGACACCCTCTTCGGGCTGTTCAACCGCTGCAGTCCCCAGGAGGCTCGTTTTCTGGCGCGGCTCGTCCTCGAAGAGATGCGGATCGGCGTCGGCGAGGGAACCGTCAGGGACGCCACGGCCGCCGCGTTCGATGTCCCGGTCGAAGCGGTCGAACGCGCGCTCCAGGTCTCGAACGACTGTGGCCGCGTCGCGGTCGTCGCCCGCGAACAGGGTGAATCGGGACTCGACGGGATCGCGCTCGCCGTCGGCCGGCCGGTCAAGGCGATGCTCGCACAGGCCGGGACCGTGACCGACGCGCTGGCCGACTGGGACCGAGCCGCCGTCGAATGGAAGTACGACGGGGCGCGGGTCCAGGTCCACTACGACGGGGCGGACGTGCGGCTGTTCTCGCGGAACATGGAGGACGTGACCGACCCGCTGCCGGAAGTCGTCGAGACGATCGAGACGGCGCTGGACCGGCCGGCGATCCTCGACGGCGAGGTCGTTGCGGTCGACGACGACGGCGATCCGCTCCCCTTCCAGGAGGTGCTCCGGCGGTTCCGCCGGAAACACGACGTGGCACGGGCCCGCGAGGCGGTGGCGGTCAGGTTCCACGCGTTCGACTGCCTCCACGTCGACGGCGAGGACTTGCTCGATACGCCGCTCGAACAGCGGCGTGAGCGGCTCGACGGCCTGGTCCCGGCCGACAGCGACGTGGTCTCGGCGTACTGGCAGACCGACGACCCCGACCGGATCGCCGAGATCGAGCGGGCGGCCCTCGACGCCGGCCACGAGGGGATCATGCTCAAAGACCCCGAATCGACGTACACTCCCGGCAAGCGTGGAAAGAACTGGCGCAAGCGCAAACCCGACGTTGAGACGCTCGACTGCGTGGTCACCGGCGCCGAGTGGGGCGAGGGCCGGCGTGCGAACGTTCTCGGGACGTTCGAGTTGTCGGTCCGGAGCGACGAGGGGTACGCGACCGTCGGAAACGTCGCGACGGGCGTCACCGACGCCGAACTCGAATCGCTGACCGAACGGATCGAACCCCTGGTCACGGCCGAGGACGGCCAGTCGGTGACGGTGTCACCGGAAGTCGTCTTCGAGGTCGGCTACGAGGAGATCCAGCCCTCGACGACCTACGAGTCGGGCTACGCACTGCGGTTCCCGCGGTTTCTGGCGGTACGGGACGACACCGGTCCGGCGGGAGCCGACTCGCTTTCGCGCGTCGAACGCCTCGCGGCGTCGCAGTGAGTGCGGGACCGACACGCGTATGACGCCGGTGGCAGTACCGGGACGTATGACAGTCCGACACGACGGGCTCACCGCCGAGTGGCTCGGCTACGCGACGCTACGCGTAGAAGGGGACGACACGGTCGTCTACCTCGATCCGGGGCGGTACGGCGTCCTGACCGGCGAGTGGGAACCAGACACCCCCGGCGTCGGCCATCCGCCCGCCCGGGACTACCGACCGGAAGACGGTGACATCGTCTGTGTGACACACGTCCATCACTACGACCCCGACGGCATCCGTCGGGTCGCCAGCGAGGACGCGACCGTCGTCGCCTTCGAGGGGATCAACGTCCACCAGTCCGATCGGGACCTCGACCGACTGGCGGACCTGCCCTACGACGTACGCACCGTCTCGATGGAGGCCGATATTCTGGTCGACGACGTACCGATCTGGACGATGCCGGCGTACAACCACGAGGACGGCCCGAACACCGACGCCGACGGGACCCCGATCCATCCGAAAGGGATCGGCTGTGGCTTCCTGCTGTCGGTCGACGGCACGCGGGTGTTCTGGCCCGGCGACTCCGACGTGTTAGAGGGCCACGCGGAACTGGATGTCTCGCTGTTCGTCCCCTCGATTGCACAGAGTTACACGATGGACCGCCACGCTGCGGCCGACCTCGCCGAGGACCTCGATCCCGACCTCGTGCTCCCGATCCACTACAACACGTTCGGGAATCTGGAAGCCGACTCCGGCGCGTTCGCACAGGACGTTGCGAAACGCGGCGTGCCGGTCGTCCTCGACGAGCGGTGACCGGTCGGCCCGCTCCCGGACCACCCCGCCCGGACGACCGCCCGGAGCGGTGATTTATCCCGGTCGCCCGCGAAAGCCGGGTATGGCACTGGACGTAGCGACGCCGGCCCCGCCGGCGCTCAGCCCGGTCGCCGGGACCGACGAGTACGACGACGTATCGGTCGAGGGCGACGACTACCGCCGCGACGAACTGGCGACGGCGCTCGACGAGGGCGCCTGGGCCCAGGCGTTCGAGGAGTGGGCCGCCGAGACGGGGCTGGACGCCGAGGCGTGGGCCATCGTCCGCGATCTGGAACTGGTCGCGGAGTTCGACTTCTTCTGGGACTCTTTCGCCGGCCGTGTCGGCTACCACGCCCCCGGACTCCCGGAGAACTGGCGCGAGCGGGACCTCCACCCCGATCTGGACTCCTGGGAGACGGTCTCTGGGATCAACGCCGCGCTGACGGAACTGGGACAGACCGTCTGTGACGTGTTGGCCGACGACTACCTCGACTGGGAGGCCGAGGACGTGGCCGCCGACGACCTGCCAGACTTCTGAGCGGCCCGGTGTCAGGGCCACCCGAACACCATTTTCCCTCAGCGTGGCCGACGCGGCGGTCGTTCACACGGCCCGTGACCGGCACGCTGATAGTCGCCGCTGTATTGCCACCGTGTATGGTAGATATCGAGCCACCACGCGAACGGACGTGTGAACGGTGTGGACGACGCGACATCTGGGACGACGAGCTCGTCAGCTGGACCATCGCGAACGACGACGGCGAGAAACTGGCCGGAAACCCCTACTGTCTCCACGAGTGGGACATCAACGGCACGTTTAACCCGCTAACGAGCTGATCGGGCGGCCGGTCTTTTTCGGGCGGTCGACAGCGCGGTGTCGACGAGTCGCAACCGGGCGAAAAAGCGGTCAGTCCCGTTCAGCTATCGGCCGGCACTGCGGCGGGCGAGAGTGAGCCGGTACTGACGGTCTGTGAGGTCTGTGGGCCGGTGAGTTCGACCGTCGAGGCCGTCTCGTTCTCGCCGATTACCTGTCCTTCGGTGACCTGGGTCGTTCCCGAAACCGGCGTGAGGCTACGGTTCTGGACCGTGATCGCACGGAACCGGTACGGCCCGTCCGCGCGGACACTAACGTTCGTGTGCCCCTCGGCGGGGCCGTACTCGTCGTAGCCGGTCGTCGAGTACGGGACCGTCGTCTCGAAGTTCCCGCTGTCGTCGGTCTGGACCGTCTGCCGGTAGGTGAACGTCTCGTTGGTCTGAGTGTTGCGCATCGGGACAGCGACCTGGACGGTCGTGTTGGCCGGACCGGAGCCTTCGATGGTCGCTCCGGGGACGCGCTCGAAGATCTTCGTCCACGTCGGCGAGTTCCGGTGCATCACGTTGGCGACCTGATCGGGCGTACAGTAGTTCGTCCCGCTGATCGGCGCGGAGGTCTGGTTGGCCCCACAGGTGCCGTTGACCGGCCGTGCGGGCAGTCCGAGCCCCTGTGCTTCGGTGAGGGTCGCCCGGTTGTGCTCCGAGGACTCGTAGGCCGTGCGGTTACTGGACCCGACGTAGCGGTAGTGTTCCAGCGCCGAGACACGCTCGCCCGGCACCATCCCGACACCGCCGACCTGTGCGGTCCCGTCCTGCTGGACGTAGTCCCGTGCGGCGCTCATGTTGGGGAACGTCCGGAGCGGCGTCTCGGCGGGTATCCGGCGGGCCTGGCCGTTCACCGTCGACGCCTCCCAGTCGACGACGATCGGCTGAGGGCTGACCGCGCTGCCGTGGAACTCGTAGAGCCGGACGACCGTGCTGTTGTAGTAGTCCTGGGTCCGGTAGTTGAAGAAGTAGTTCCCGCTCTCGGCCACGATCGGCCGGTAGTAGTCGCTCTGGTTGGAGTCCTCGTCGAACTGCGGCGGCGCGAAGAACTTCCCGCCGTAGCCACGACCGGCCTTGACCTGGGTCATCTTCCAGTCGACGGCGACGTACTGCGTGCGAGCGTCGTCCTCGTCGTACGTTTCGAGGACATCGTTTGCCTCGCTCTCGTTCTGTGCGAGCAGGAAGTTCGCGGCCACGTCGGTCCCCTGCTGGAACGGGTTGGCGTTCGGGATCCGCTCGGCGCGGGTCGTGATCCAGTGCCCGTAGTCCCACCACGAGAGGACGCCGTAGTCACCGGTCTGGTAGTCGAAGTCCTCGCGGTTCTTGTAGGTGCCGTAGTAGTCGAGCGACTGCTCGCCCCCGCTGTCGTAGGTGCCGACGGCAGGGGTGTTACCCTCCATCCACTGGAGGCTGTCGTCCCAGTTCTCGATGCCCTGGCCCGGGCCGGCAGTGCCGCCGTAGTCCATCGGCGTCGGCGCGACGACGAGCAACGGGGCGACGACGACCACGAGCAGGGAGACGACCGTCAACACCTCGTAGGGCGCGATGTCGCCGTCACCCGAGAGATCGACCCAGCTGACCAGCCGGCCGATGAGCAGTCCGGTGATCGCGGCGATCGGGAACACCAGGTAGTAGTCGAACCGGCCCTGCGTGAACGTCGCGGCAAGCAGGAAGACGCCCCAGACCGCGACCAGCAGTTCCTCGCCGTCGGGGTCGCTCGCGAGGAACTGCTCGGCGACGATCGCGATGACACCGATCGCCGCGATGAAGACCGTCAGCCCGTACCGCGGATAGAGGCTAGCGGGATCGAGCGGCTGTGCCTCGCCGACGGTGCCCGCGGTCGGGCTGACCGAGAACCCGATGACACGCAGGATGTTGTCGACGAGGAAGTTGAACAGGCCCGGCGTCGCGACGGACGCGATACCGGCGATGACGCCGATGATGCCGAAGACGGTCACCGGGTAGAGGGTCGCGTCGAGGGACTCCCGCTCGAAGTAGCGAGCGAGCCACGCCATGAACGCACAGCCACCGGCGACCGCGAAGGCGAGCGCCGGCTGAAGCAGCGAGTGACGGGTCGCGTTGACCGTCAGCGTGTCCATACTGGCGAGCGTGAGCACCCCAGTCGTCGCGAGCGCGATCGTGCCGACGATCGCGGTGTGTTCCGGGCTCTGGCCGCGGACGAACTCGATGATGAGACGCAGGAGGAAGAAGGTCCCCAGAATACCGACGATGAGGACGCCGGGCGGCCAGGTCCAGAGATAGGTCGCGATCGCGAATCCGGTGAGCACCGACCAGAGGACCGTCGAGCGGAGGGCGTCGATGTCGCGGTCGGCGAACTGCTCGAACACCGGCTTGTCACGGTCGGCGGCACTGATCGCGACCATCATCCCGAGGACGGCGATCGTCTGGAGGAACGCCTCGGCGACGTGGTGGTCGAAGGTGCCAACGAGACTCCGGCCGAGGAACGCACCGGCGGAGAGCGCCAGGACGAGGGCGGCTGTCACACCGCCCAGCCGGCCGGCCAGGCGCCGTCCCATCACGTACATCGGGATCATCGCGAGCGTCCCGATGACTGCTGGGAAGAACAGCGCCACCATCGCGATGGTGTTCTCGCTGGGCGAGCCCAGGCCGACGATCAGTGCGATCGTCGCGGCCACCTGATCGAACAGCGTGCCGAACTGCCCCGGTGACGCGCCGATCGGGAAGCGAGTCCAGGGATCGAACGGCATCGTCGCCGGCCAGTTCTGGACCGTATACACCGTCGACCGGTAGTGGTACCAGGGGTCGTTGCCCGAGAACAGCACTTCGCCGTCGACGATGAAGTTCTGCCAGCTACGCACACGATTCCACAGCATGAACCCGAAAAGCGCCAAGAGGACAGGGACGTGGTACCACCGCTCGACCTTGTCCAGGGCAGCCTCGAGTTCGGGGTTATCCTCGAATTGGCCCCGCCATTGACTCATTGGACGGAAAGACTGGCATGGCGCGCATAAGCCTTTTGACCTCCGCCGAAGCGGGATGGAAACGCCTAAAACGGCAGGTGGCACACCTGCGGGCATGCGCGTCTCGGTCGTCGTCTGTACGCACGCGATGGACCGGTACACTGACTGTTACGAGGCCGCCCGGAGCGTGCTCGACCAGACCCACGACGATGTCGAACTCGTGTTGGTCTCGGACGGCGACGAGGCCGTCGCCGACCGGTTCCGGGCCGACTTCGGCGACCGAGCGGACGTTCGGATCCACTGCAACGACGAGAACGTCGGGCTGGCGGTCAGCCGCAACAACGGCGCGGCGGTCGCGACGGGTGACGTAGTCGCGTTCCTCGACGACGACGCCATCGCCGATCCGTCGTGGGTGGCCGAACTCGTCGCCGTCTACGAACAGCGGGACGTGCCCGCCGCCGGCGGTCGGATGGTCCCGGCGTGGGTCGCCGGCCGGCCGTCCTTTCTCCCCGACGAGTTCTACTGGCTGATCGGTGTCACCCACCGTGGGTTCGGTCCCGACGGCGACCCCGAACAGGCGGGCGAAGTCCGCAACACGTTCGGCTCGAACATCTCCTTCCGGATGGACGTGTTCGAGGCCCTGGACGGGTTCGAGAAGGAGATCGGCGGCCGGACCGGGGACAAGAACCTCCAGGGCGAGGAGACGGAACTGTGTGCCCGGATGCAAAGCGAGTACGGCCACGGCGTCTACTACACACCCGCGGCCGTCGTCGCCCACAAGGTCTTCGACTACCGCACGGACCCGGGGTGGCTCGTCGACCGGGCGTTCTGGCAAGGCTACTCGAAACGCGGGATGGAGGTCCTCGTCCCGGAGTCGACCGGCGACGAATCGGATTTCCTCTCGTCGTTGCTGTTCGAGTCGGTCCCCGACAGACTGGACGGCGTGGTCACGTCCCCCTCTCTGGCCGGCGTCTTGCAACTCATCTTCCTGTTCGTGCTGACGGCCGCCGTCGGCGCGGGCTATCTCTACGGGGCGACGGTGTGGAGGTAACCGATGACCGACGAGCTGCCGAACGTCTGTGTCGTCACGCATCCGCTGGCGGCCGCCGGCGAGAACGCCACCCGGAGTCTGCTCGACATCCTCGCCGCGATCACCGGTGTCGCGCTCGTGACAGCGGATCTCCCGGCGGACTCGGAGATCAGAGAGCGCCGCGAGCTCGTCGAACTCACGCAGAAGGGCGCCGGCGACTCCGTGGTCGTGGCCGCCGTTCGATTCCTCCTGAACCAACTGCGGATGTGTCGCGTGCTGGCCGACCGCGACGAGGAGGTGGTGCTGTTCTACGGCGCCACGTCGTACGTGCTCCCGATCCTGGCCGCGCGACTGCTTGGCAAGACGGTCCTCGTCGAGCCACGCGGGGACGTGCCGCTGACGCTCCGACTGACCTGGGAACAGCGGATGCCGGCGCCGCTGGCCCGGACACTCGCCGGCGCCGTCGGACTGCTCGAACGAACGGGCTTCGCGCTGGCAGACGGCGTCGTCACCTACACGCCCGAGATGGCCAGACAGCTCGACCTCCATCCCGAAGCACCGACCGTCTATCCCACCGGAGCGCGCTACGTCCGGACCGACGAGTTCGACATCGAGACGCCGTACGCCGACCGCGAGCGCGTGGTCGGCTTCCTCGGCCGGCTCGACGAGGAGAAGGGAATCCGCGAACTGGCCGAGGTAGCGCGCTCGCTCCCGGAGGACGTGACCTTCCGGTTCATCGGCGACGGCGACCTCCGGGCGTGGCTCGAAGCCGAACTCACGGCGGAGATCGCAGCCGGTCGGGTGGAACTGACCGGCTGGGTCGACCACGACGACGTGCCCGAGCAGTTGAACGAGCTCTCCCTGCTCGTGTTGCCCTCACAGCCGACGGAGGGACTGCCGACGACCATCCTGGAGGCGCTTTCCTGTGGGACCCCGGTACTGGCGTCGCCGGTCTCGGGGGTTCCGGACGTTGTTCGGGACGGCGAGACCGGCTTCCTCGTCGAGTCCCGCGAGCCCGCGGCACTCAGAGACGAGATAGCGGCGATACTGGCACGTGACGACCTCGCGGAGTTCAGTGATCGGGGGAGAGCACTGATCGAGACTGAGTACAGTTTCGAGGCGGCCTGTGAGCGGTACCGGTCGATCCTGCGGGCCGCCGGGTAGCAGCGACGCGTCGCCAGCCGTCGGGCGTTACTCGTTGTACCCCAGCCGGCGGAGCCGCTCTTTGACTTCCTCGTTCATGTCCGGGCGCTGGATGTCGTCCCGTTCGGTCGACTTGACGAGCTGTCGGTGGTCGTCGAGATGGCCGCGCAGTTCGGCGACGACATCGGGGTAGTCGTCGACGACGTTCTCCTGTTCGCCGGGGTCGTCGACGAGGTTGTACAGCTCGTCAGGCGCGTCGGAGTGCTCGATGTAGTTCCACTCCGCGTTGCGGACGTGGACGTGATCCTCGCCGCTCTCCTCCTCGTAGCTCCCGAAGACGGCGGTGCGGTCCCACTCGCCGTCGAAGACCAGGCGACGGAGGCTCTCGCCGAAGTAGTTGTCCGGCACCGGCAGGTCGGCGGCGTCGAGCAGCGTCGCGGGCACGTCCGCGAGCCCGACCATCTCGTCGTACTCGCCGGCGTCGTCCCACCCCTCGACGAACAGCGGGACGTGGGTCTTCACGTCGAGCAGCCGAGCGCCGCCGAAGTAGCCGTGTTCGAGGAAGTGGTCGCCGTGGTCCGCGGTCAGCGCGAACAGGTAGTCGTCGCCCCACTCCTCCTCGACGGTCTCCATCAGCCGACCGACCTCGGCGTCGTTGAACTTGATCTCGGCGTCGTAGAGGTCGATGAACGTCTGGTGTTCCTCCTCGGTGACGTTCTCGGGCTCTTCGAGGAACTTCCGGCGGAGCTGGACCGACTCGCGTTTCGAGACGGGCTCGTCCATGAACTCCCGCTGGTACTCCTCGGGCGGCAGGAACGGGTGGTGAACGTCCATGTAGTGGACCCAGACGAAGGAGGGTTCGTCGCCGTTTCGCTCGATGAACTCGATAGCGCGGTCGGTCATGTCGTCGGCCGGGAGGTGGTAGTCGCCGACGTTGATCCCCTGGCTGGACTCGACGAAGTCGTACGCTCGCTGGAGGGCGCTCAGGACGGCACCGTCGAGGTTCGTCTTGGCCCACTTGCGGAGCTTCGAGGTGGCCGACTCGTCCGGTGCCGAGTCGAAGAACTCGTCCCAGCCGCGGTCGTAGCCGAACTCCCCGGAGACGTAGAGGTTACAGTTGAACCCGCCGGTGTGGAAGCCGGCGTCCTGGAACACTTCCGAGACCAGGGTCTGATCGTCGGAGATCCGTCGGTGACCCCCGTACATCCCCGTCGTCACGCCGGTGAGGATGCTCGGAAACGAGAAGCGGGTGCCGCCGACGTGGGCGTGGGTGTTCATGAACCGACTGCCCTGGCGGGCGTACTCGTCGATGTTGGGCGTCACATCCCGCTCGTAGCCGTGGTAGCCGACGTGGTCCGCACGAAGGGAGTCGATAGTTACGAGAAGGACCTTATCCATAGGCTCGGTTGCGCAACTGTCGCAGTTAAGCGTTCTCATACGAACGTGGACTGACGGCCGGCTCAGGCCCGGTACCGGCCGTCAGATGCTGACAGGGAGCAGCCCGGTGACCTTCGTCCGGGCGCGCGTCGAGAGTGCGAGCCAGACGGTGCCGTAGATCGCTGCGCCGAGGGCGACGAGGACGAGCGTCCCGGGGCGCCCCGCCGGGACCCGGCCGACCACGGGCCAGACTCCGGCTGCCATCGCGAGGCTGGCGAGGAACTGTTTCGCGATCTCGCCGGTCGGAACGCTGATCGAGCCCACCAGGCTCCGCAGGACGATGTATCCGCCGACGGTCCGCAACACCGTCGAGATCGCCGTCGCGACCGCGGCGCCGTACCAGCCGACGCGCCACACGAGGACGACGTTCAACACGGCGTTGACGGCGACGAACACGATGTTGACGCGGAAGGCGGCGTCGGGGCGGTCGATGGCGTTGATGACGTTCATCAGCTGGGAGGCGTAGACATCCGCCAGGTAGGCCGTGATGAGGATGAGCAAGATTCCGGTCCCCTGGCCGAACTCCGGGCGGTAGAACCGGAGGATGCGCTCGCCCAGCACGAGCGCACCGAACAGGCCGGGGATGACGAACACGCCGCTGAACGCGAGCGCCTCGTCGAGGTAGTGGCGGATCTGGTCGAACTGCTCGGAGCCGCTGATGTCGCTGACCTCCGGAAACAACGTCTTGCTGATCGAGGCGCTGGCCATCGCCAGCATCGACGCGATCCCCCACGCGGCCTCGTAGATCCCGATGAGCGACGCGCCGACGAAAAACGAGAGGACGATCGTATCCAGCCAGCCGAACACCCGGCCACGGAGCGCCCCTACCCACGCGAACTTCGCGTAGTCGAGCATGCTCCGGAGTTGGGCGAGACTCGGCAGTGACGGGCGTACGTCGCTGAGCAGGATAGCCGCGAGCGCCGCCAGCACGAGCGAGCCCGCGTGTCCGAGTGTGATCCCGGCGACTCGAAAGCCCACGTAGAGGACCGCGACCTGGATCACCGTGCGGCCGACCCGTTCGGCCGCCTGGACGCCGCCGCCGAAGGCGACGCGCTTTTGCCCTTCGAGGAGGCGACGGCGCTCCGGTAGGCCACGGCGCCGACGAACAGCGCCGCGATCTCAGCGTCGTAGGTGATGAGCACCCGCATTATCTCCCGGTTCCGTGAGACGATACCGCCCAGGGCGTCGCCGGCGACGAGGACGACGGCGGCGCCGACCGCGGCGACGGCGGTGTTCAGCGCGAGGCCGCCGCCGAGAAAGCCCGCGGGGTCCTCGCCCTCGCTCATCCGCTTTTTCATCGCGTTGGCGACTGCGTTGGCCGGGATGACGAGCCAGAAGAAGCCAAGCGAGAGCGCGACGGCGTACTGGCCGAGCCCGCTGGGGCCGAGAAAGAGGGCGATCAGGAACGTCGCCGCGAAGCCCGAGAGGGTGATGACGACCTGCGAGCCGAAGTGGAGAGCGGCGGTCTTTCCGAGCTTCATCCCGTCAGATGTACCCCAGGTCCCGGAGCTGATCCTGTACCTCGTCGGAGAACTCTCCCGTCTCGGCCTCCGTGTCGGGCTGGCCGTGGACCGCGAGCCAGTCGTCGAGGGCCGCCGAGAGCGACGCGAGCGTCTCCGGCTGGGCGTCGGCAACGTCGGTCTCCTCGTCGGGGAGTTCGAACAGTTCGGGGTCGTCGTCGCTGGTCAGCAGCTTGTGCTCTTTCGTCCGGAGCGCCGTCAGCAGCCCGCTGTGGAACTGGGAGGTGTCGAAGTCCGGATCGTGTTCGAGGATGGCGTCGTAGCCGACCGACACTCGCTGGGAGACGGCGAACTCGCGGACCTCCTCCCGGAGGTCGACGCCCATCGTGTCCTCGTGGTCGGCGTCGGCCATCGCGAGCAGCGTCGCCATCACGTCGGCGTGCTGGACGAGGTCGTCGGGACCGGCCGCGAGGTCGCCGATGCCGTCGATGACCAGCGGGACCCGCGTGACCGCGTCGTCGAGGACGTACCGGTGGGCCAGGAGCCCGGCCTCACCGAACAGTTCCCCGTGGTCGGCGGTGACGACGACGATGGGGTCGTCCATCGGGAGCGAATCGATGTACGACAGGAGCCGCCGCACCATGTCGTCCGTGTAGGCGATCTCCGCGTCGTACATCGCGTGCAGCGCCCGCCACTCCTCGTCGGTGAGGTTACAGCCGTCCGCGATGATCTCCGCGAAGTCGTAGTGGATCTCCAGGGCGCGCTCGGCGGCGGCCTTGGGCGACATCGAGAGCCCGTCGGTGTACCGGTCCAGGTACGGCTTCGGCGGGTAGTAGGGGCGGTGGGGCTCGTTGTAGTGGAGATAGAAGAAAAAGGGCTCCTGGCTGGCGAAGTCGTCGAGCCAGTCCTTGGCGACCTCGTTCATCAGGAACGGCGAGGCGTGTTTTGCGGTGTCGAGGGTCAGGCCCGCCGAGTGCGAGCGGATGTTCAGCAGGTAGCGCAACAGCGTGCCGACGCCGGCCTCGTAGACGTTGGAGGCGGCGAGCCACTGGAACCGGTCGAAGCCGCGGTCGAGCCCCGTCTCGGGGCTGACGTAGGAGTTCCGCGAGAGGCAGGCGGTCGTGTATCCCGCGTCAGAGAACCGCTCGGCGATAGTGCGGACCCCGTCCGGGAGGACGTTGCCGTCGATCCCGAGCGTGTTCCGGGACGGCGTGTAGCCGGTCAGCATCGCGCCACTGGAGGGCAGTGTCGACTTGCTGTGGGCGATGCACTCGGTGAACTGGTGGCCCCGACGGCCGATATCGGCCATCGTCGGGGTCGTGTCCCGCTCGTAGCCGTCCATAGAGGTGTGATCGGAGCGGACGCTGTCGAGCGTGATCCAGACGATATTCTTGCGAGACATACCCTGTTACGTAGCGTTCATCCCGCCGACTGTCTTTTCGGTTCCGGTTCGTCTCCGAAAGAGATTAATTCGCCCGCGGTGCCTTTCAACCTACCAATGGTGCTAGTCGTGCTGGGGATCGACGCCCTCGATCCGGAACTCGTCGACGAGGACCGCCATCCGCATCTCACCCTGTCGGCGCACCACGCCATCGAGACGATCGACTCCGTCGAGGGCGAACCCAGTACGCACGAACTCTGGCCGACTATCATCACCGGGCTCACGCCCGCCGAACACGGCCTCGAACTCGACGACGGCGTCTCCTGGGACAACCCGCTGTTGAACCTCGGGAGCACCGTCGCCGACTACCTGCTTCCGGGCGGCCTCCAGACCCGCCTGGGCGCCTGGTTGCTGACCAACACGAGCGAGGACGCCTTCCGGGAGCGGGCGAGCTACTACGCCGACAACGGCCTCACCACCGTCTTCGACGGCCGGGAAGCCAAGCCCATCGGCGTCCCGAACTACGTCGTCGACCCCGACTCCGAGGACCGCGAGCACAACCTCCGACGGAACCTCGGTGACCTCTTCGAACGCGACCCCGACGCCACGGGCGGACACACCTCCTCGGACCCGGCGGCGTTCTACGAGGAGTGTCTGGAGATGTCGATGGTCCGCATCGCCCGCGCTCGGCGGGGACTCCGGGGCAAACGTCACGAACTCGTCTTCGCGTACACGAGCGGCCTCGACCTCGTCGGCCACATCGCCCACAGCCAGCCCGCGATGCAGGAGCGCGCGTACGAAGAACTGGACGAGTTCGTCGGCGAACTCCTCGCGGACCTGGACGAGGACGACGAACTCCTCCTCGTCAGCGACCACGGCCTCCAGGAGGGGGTACACACCCACGAGGCGATGGTCGCGGCCACGGACGAGCGACTCGTCGCGGACATCGAGTCGGTCACCGACGTGCGGGCCGCGATCGACGCCGAACTCGACGCCCACGACCACTCGCCGTCGCCGCGGGACGACACCGCCGACGTGGCCGCGGGCGGCGAGCGCGTCCAGGAGCAACTGGAAGACCTGGGGTACATGTGACAGTCCCCGAGCAGTGAGTGATACCATGAACGTCCTACTGATCATTCTCGACAGCGTCCGAGCACGGAACCTGAGCCTGTACGGCCACGCGAACGAGACGACGCCCTTCCTCTCGTCGTTCGCGTCGGACGCGACGGTGTACGAGCAGGCCCGCTCGCCGGGCGCCCGGAGCGTCACGAGCCACACGTCCATCTTCACCGGCCTCCACGTCGAGGAACACAACGTCACCGCCGCGAAGTACCGGATCGACCCCGCCCACACCGTCTTCGAGCAGCTCCGCCGGGACGGCTACGCGACCGGCGTGTTCTCGGAGAACAACTGGATCACCGACGTGGATGTCGGACTCAGCGAGGGGTTCGACCACGTCGCTGGCGCCCGGAGCGCGATGTTCCCCGAGGCGATGAACCCCGAGTCGTTCGTCTCGAACCACGGCCGAGGCGCCTACAGCGAGTATCTCAAGGCCGCACTGCGGAGCGAGCAGCCGCTGAAATCCCTCGCAAACGGCGTCAGCACGAAACTCTCCTCGGACTACCCGTCCTACACGCCGGAGTTCATGAAGGCGTCGACCCCAGCGACCACCTACATCGACGAGTTCCTGCACTGGCAGGCCGACCGGACGGGCGACTGGGCCGCGTGTCTCAATCTCATGGACGCCCACATCCCCTACGAGCCCCGAGGTGAACACGACATCTGGGGTGGGTCGGAGTGTCAGTCCCTCCACGACTCCTTCCTCGACCACAAGTGGGACTTCGCCTCGGGCCGGCGCCCCTGGTGGCAGAAGAAAGCCGTCGAAGCGCTGTACGACGGCGCCATCCACGAGATGGACGCCGCGCTAGAACTGCTGGTCGAGCGGTTGCGCGAGCGTGGCGAACTCGACGACACGCTCCTGGTCGTGACCAGCGACCACGGCGAGGGCTTCGGCGAACCCAGCTACGTCCGGAATGACATCCGCGTGGCCGAACACGGCGTGTCGATTCACGACGCCGTGCTCCACGTCCCGCTCGTGGTCCGATTCCCCGGCGAGGGCAGCGGGGAGCGTATCGCCGCGCCGGCGTCGCTGACCGAGTTCCCCCGCGTCGTCGAGGCCGCCCGGACGGGCGAGGCAGACCGCGACGAGTTCTGCCCAGACGGTCCCGTGATCGCGTCGGCCGTCGGGCTCGACGAACCGCTCCAGGAGCGGGCCGGCCAGTACGTCGACGACCTCTCGCCGTGGCTCTCGACCTCACGAGCGGTCTTCGAGCCCGCCCCGGACGGCGAAGTCGACAAGTACTGCACCGGTCGTGACGGGTCCGCGACCGTCCGGGTCCGAGACGCACAGACTTCCTACCGCACCGCGACGACAGGTGCCGACGAGGTCGAGTCCGCCTTCGCCGACATCGGCGACGCCGGCCTCCGTGAGGAGGGCGACGGCGTCGATGCCATCGAGGGCGACACCTATCAGCGGCTCGAAGACCTCGGGTACGTATGACCCGCCAGACCCAGTGGTTTTTATCGCCGGGGAGTGGAGCCTCCACCAATGGCTGACCGCGACGATGTCTGTGTGCTGTTGCCGGCCTACAACGAGTCGGCGACGATCGAGCCGGTCGTCCGCGGGTTCCGCGAGGAAGGGTTCGAGAACGTCCTGGTCATCGACGGCGGGTCCGCCGACGACACCGTCGAACTCGCCGAGGCGGCCGGTGCGCGCGTCGTCCAGCAGTCCGGGAGCGGGAAAGGCCAGGCCGTGCGTGAGGCGGTCCGCCGGTACGTCGACGCGCCGTACGTCCTGATGGCCGACGCCGACGAGACCTACCGCCCGGACGAGGCCGGGCGGATGCTCGAACCGCTGTTCGACGGCCGGGCCGAACACGTCATCGGGAACCGCTTTGCCGATATGCGGCCCGGCGCGATGAGCCGGCTCAACCAGACCGGAAACAGCGTCATCAACTGGGCGTTCTCGGTGATCCACGGTCACCAGTACGTCGACATCCTCTCGGGCTATCGCGCCTTTACCCGCGAGTCGTTCGAACAGCTCTCGCTGTCCTCGGACGGCTTCGGCATCGAGACGGAGATGGCCGTCGAGTGTGTCAAACACAGCGTCCGGGTGACCGTCGTCCCGATCACCTACGAGCCCCGCCCCGACGAATCGGAGACGAACCTCCACCCGTTCCGGGACGGCGCGACGATCATCCTCACGCTCTACCGGATGGCGAAGACCAACAACCCGCTGTTTTACTTCGGGAGCGTCGGCTTCGGGTCGATCGGGCTGGGGATCGTGCTTGGCGCCTACGTCGCCTACGACTGGTTCGTCAACAGCATCTCCCACGAGGTCATCGCGATGGTCGGCGGCATCGCCATCGTGTTGGGCCTCCAGTTGCTCATGTTCGGCGTCCTCTCGGACATGATCGTCACGGTCAACCGCGAACAGACCCGGCGGCTCGAAGACATCGCACGGAAGCTCTCGGAGGAGACACAACCGGCCGAGACGGCCGAATCCGACCGCCAGAGCGACGCGGAGACCGAGGCGGTCGCGCCCGGGGACGGCGAGGACTAGAAGGGGACGAGCGAACGCAGTTGCGAGATGATGCTGTTGCTCGTCGCCTCGCGCTTGCGCTCGAACACCGGGTGTAACGCATCGAGGAGTTCGTGCTCGTTCTCGAAGTGGTGTGTCCCGGTCTCGCCGAGGGCCTCCTCGACGGTGACGGTGTGGCCGGCCGCGTCGAACGGCACCTCGATGTGGCCTGCGGTCTCACGGACCTCGTCGGCGGTAGCCGGATACGAGAGCTCGGTCTCGGTCAGTCGAGCGTCGAGGGCGGCGATACCGAACTCGATGACATCGGGTTCGTCGGTGTCGTCGGCTGGTGGCCGTACTCCCATTACCCCTCGTTAGGACGTACTCGGTGGAAAGTCCTGTGCTGTCGACGCATACTACCGGCAAGCCAGCCGGCGCCGCTCAGTCCGCGCCCGGCGCCAGCCACTCGTCGGCCCAGTCCTCGATCTCCTCGAACACCGGACAGAGCGACCGTCCCTTGTCGGTGAGTCGGTAGTACGTCGCGACCGGCGCGTCCTCTTCGAGCCGGCGCTCGACGAAGCCCATCTCCTGTAGATCGTCCAGCACGCGGGACAGCGTCCGAGAACTGGCGTCGGTCGCGCGCTTGAGTTCGTTGAACCGGCGTTCCCCGTCCTGGAGTTCGTGGAGGACGACCAGCCGCCAGCGCGACCCGATCTGGTCGAGCGATTCGATGACGGCACAGGGACCCTCGTCGGCGTCTGCCTCGTGGCGAAGTTCGGATGACATCGGTGATACCTGGTCACCTCTATGTCCGGGAACCGATAAATAGGTTCGGATACGAACCACGTAACGCAATGAAACCACACCCACAGTTCCGACGGACCGACCCACGATCGACTGCCGGCTCGGCGGTGAGCGCCTGATGGCCTTCGAGACGGCCGGCGCGGCCGAGCTGTTCCTGCTCGGGCGGGTCCTGTTCGGCGGCGTCCTCGCGTTCACCGGGCTGAACCACTTCCTGAACGACGACGGGATGATCCCCTACGCCGAGGCGAAGGGACTGCCCGCGCCCGCCGCCGCAGTCTACGGGAGCGGGGGGCTGCTCGTCGTAAGCGGCGTCCTGGTGATTCTCGGGGCGTACCCGGTGATCGCTGCCGGCGCGCTGGCGACGTTCCTCGTCGGGTCCGCGGTGACGATGCACGACTTCTGGGCGGTCCCCGAGGACCAACAGCAAGACGAGATGACGCAGTTCCTGAAAAACGTCGCGCTGGCCGGCGGCGCGTTCGCGCTGCTTTCGGCCGCCGGGACCGCCTGGCCCTACAGCGTCGGCCTCGGACTGGTCTGACACCGCTCCGACACGCGTCGTCACGCCTAAGCCGTCACCGCCCACAGATGTGTGTAGATGCTTCAGTCGTTGCCGGTGCCGGCACTCCCGGGGTGGCTCCCGTTTCGGGAACTCGTCGTCGTGGTCGCGGTGGTGGGGTCGTTCGTCGCGGTCCGGCGGCTCTCGGGCGACCGGCTCGCGGACCCGCTGCGTCGCAGGCTCGTGCTGGGCGTCCCCTGGGGAACGCTGCTGACGATCACGGGCGTGCTCGCGCTGTATCTGTTCCTCCAGGGCGCGTGGTGGCACGCCCGCCCGCTTGTGACGCCGTTCCGGACCTGGTCGTACTTCTATCCGCTGGGCATCCTGACCGGGCCTTTCACCCACAGCGGGCAGGGCCACGTCGTGGGCAACGTCATCGGGACGCTGGTCTATGGCACCGTCGTCGAGTACATCTGGGGCCACTACCCGTCCGAGCGGGGCACACAGACGTTCACCTCGTTGCGGACGAACCCCTACGCGCGGGTGCTCGCCATCCCCGCCGCGTCGGTCGTCGTCGGCGTCTTCACCGGCCTGTTCTCGCTGGGACCGGTCATCGGCTTCTCCGGTGTCGTGTTCGCGATGGCCGGGTTCGCGCTGTTGATCCGTCCCTACCTGTTCCTCGGTGCCCTGGTGACCAACCGCGTCGTCGACCTGGTGTTGACCGCGCTTCGGTTCCCCGAGCCGACGGTGCGGGGCCAGAGCCGCTTCGTCACGCCGTGGTGGTCCGACGTGGCGATCCAAGGCCACGCCATCGGAGTCGTCGCCGGTATCCTGCTCGCGGCCATGCTGCTGTGGGCGCGCGGCCGGCGCCCCGACCCCAGGCGGGTGTTCGCCGCCACCGTGGTGTACGCCGCTTTCCAGGGGCTCTGGGCGGTGTACGTCCCGCTGGGCAACGCCCGGTTTACGCTGTTTCGCTGGCTCGGAACCGCGCTGGTCTTCCTGCTCGCGGCGGTCGTCGCGGCGGCGACGGCCGACACGGACGAGCACTTCATCCTGCGGCCGCGGTTCGAGGCGGGCTGGATCGGCTGGGCCGGTGTCGTCCTCCTGATCGTCATGGCGACGCTCAGCCTGGGCGCCGTGCCGGGGAACCTCACGTCGATCGACGCCGACGACGTGCCGGAAGACGGGATCGAGATCCGGGACTACGTCGTCGCCTACGAGGAGGACGTGTTGAACCAGTACGCGGCCAACATCCCGACACCGATCGAGACCGAACAGACGCGGGTCAACGAGAGCGGGATCGTCGTCGCCAGCGACGCCAGGGAGATCTGGATCGCGCAGGTTCCGAAAGGCCAACTGGCGACCAGCGGCCGGGCGTCGGTGACCGTCGGCGGCGTCGGCTGGCGCGAGACGGTGTTCGCCAACCGGACGACCTGGAACGTCGCCGGAAACCGGTCGGTGTACGTCGTCCAGCTGTGGCGCCGGGGCGAGGCCCCCCGGACCAGCTACCGGTCGCCGCCGTCGACCGCCGACGCGACGATCGGCGGCCGGAACGTGACGCTCCGGCCGGACGGAAGCGGGTTCGAACTCGCGGTTTCGCAAGGGAACGAGACGCTGGCGACCGGACCCGTACCGGCAAACACCTCTACGCGAGAGATCGGCGGGCTGACCTTCGAACACAACCGCAGCCGCCTGTACGCCGAGTTCGACGACACCCGCGTGCGGGTCGCGACGGTCCGGGTCCCGCCGGGCCAGCGGACCTAGGTCCACTCGACGCGGTACACCTCGACCGTGATCTCGCTGCGGTCGGCCTCGTGGAACTCGAACTGGCGGGGGAGTTCGAACGCCGTCTGGAAGGCGTGTGTCACCCGTCCGCCGTTGTCCTCGGCGAAGGCCTCGACGAACGACTGGCTGCCCTCGTTGTGGACCGAATAGGAGACCGACGAGAGGGCGGCCGCGGTTTCGAGGAACGCCCGGTCGGCGTGTTCGTTGTCGGCCTGTGCGCCGAAGGGGGGATTCATCACGACGGTCGTCTCCTCGACGGGAGGACACAGCGGCGGGACGGTCGCGTCCGCGCGGACCCACGACACCGAGGTCGTCGATCCGACCTTCCGCTCGTTGTCCCGAGCGGTCGACAGTGGTGCGGCGTCGATGTCGAGTCCGACCACGGTGTCCGGGCCACGCAACGCGGCCCCGAGCGCGAGCATCCCCGTGCCACAGCCCAGATCGACGACGGTCCGGCCGTCGAGATCGCCCTGAAGGTCCGCGGTGTGGACGAGGTGGGCGGCGAGGTCCGGCGGCGTCCGATACTGTTCCAGACTGGCGCGCGGATCGTCGAACCCCGCCACGACGGCGAGTTGCTGGGCGAGGGCGCTCTTCGTGGGCATCGTCGGCGATACACCGCGTTCGTGTAAAGTTGTTGTGCGTCCGCTCACCCCTCGGGGGGCCAGTGGCCGCTGGCGCGCTGGAGATCGGCGACGACCGCCGTCCCGCCGGCGTCGCTCTCCTCGATCCAGACCTCGCCGCCGTAGCTCTCGATCATCGCGTCGACGAAGTAGAGACCGAATCCGGTGCCACTCGACTCCGCGCCGGTCGCGCCCCGCTCGAACACCGACCGCCGATCCGCCGGGTCGATCCCGGGGCCGTCGTCCGCGGCCCTGATCGTGACGCGTTGGTCGTCGACGGTGACCGAGATGTCGATCGTGGGGGCCGGGCCGCCGTGTTCGACGGCGTTCGTGAGGACGTTGCCGAAGACATCTTCCAGGAGTTCGTCGGCCACGACGGTGGTGTCCGCGGTGTCCTCGACGGTCACCGTACAGCCCTCGGCCATCGATCGGGCTCGGTCGGCGGCCGCCTCCAGCGTCGGCCCGAGTTCGACCGCTTCCAGTTCCGCCAGTGACTCGCCCGAGAGCGTGTCCAGGACCGAGCGGACTTTCCGGGTGAGGTCGATGATGTCGTCGCTCCAGTCGACGATCGTCTCCGCGTACTCCGCCTGTTGCCCGTCGAGATCACCTTCGAGGAGGTCGGCGCGCGACCGGATGACGTTCATCCCGTTGAGGATGTCGTGCCGGAGGATGCTGTTGAAGAACTCCATCTGTTCGGTCCGGCGCTGGAGCTCCTGTTCCTGCTCGTGGCGTTCGCGCGCGTACCGGATCGTCCGTGTGAGCAACGCGTCGGTCAGATCGCCCTTGACGAGGTAGTCCTGTGCGCCCTCCCGGATCGCGGCCAGGGCCAGTTCCTCGTCGTCCAGTCCCGTGAGGACGATCACCGGCACCGAGTCGACCGCGTCGAGGAACGCCTCGAGCGTCGCCAGTCCCGTCGTCCGTTCGAGCCCGAGATCGAGCAAGACGATGTCGATACCGGCGGTCCGGGCCTGTTCGATCCCCGCGTCGAGCGTCTCCTCGTGGAGCAGCGTCAGCGACGCCTCGCGGCTCCCGAACTGTCGCTCGAACCGCTTGCGGAGCAGCGTCGCGTCGCCGGGGTTGTCCTCGACGACGAGCACGTCGAGGTCGTGGACGATCTCGGACATCAGTCTTCGGGCATCTCGACGACGGTCAACCAGAAGTCCTCGATCCGTTCGATCACGTCGATGAACCCGTCGAAGTCGACCGGTTTGGTGAGGTATGCGTTCGCCCCCAGATCGTAGGACCTGACGATGTCCTCCTCGGCCTCCGAACTCGTCAGCATCACGACCGGAATCCGTGCGAGTTGCTCGTCTGCCTGCATCGTCTCCAGGACGGTCGTCCCGTCGGTGTTGGGCATGTTGATGTCCAGCAACACCAGGTTCGGCCTCGGAGCGTCCGCGTACTCGCCTTTCTGTCTGAGGAAGGCCAGGGCCTCGTCGCCGTCGTTGACGACGTGCAGGTTGTTCAACACCCCGCCCTGTTCGAACGCCTTCTCGGTGAGTCGGACATCGCCGGGGTTGTCTTCCGCGAGCAGTACCTCGACCGGTTCCGTCTCGGTGTCGTCCATCAGTAGGTTCCTCCGTCAGTGTGCTCCGCCGGGAGCGTAAAGCAGAACGCAGCGCCGTCGCCGGGGGTCGACTCGACCCAGATCTCCCCGCCGTGCCTGGCGACGATGCGCTCACAGACCGCGAGTCCGATCCCCGTCCCCTCCCGGTCGCTGGAGTGGAAGATCTCGAAGATCCGCTCCTGGCGGTCCGGTTCGATACCCGGACCGTCGTCCGCGACCTCGAACTGGACCATCTCGTCGGCCGGCGTTGCGGTCACGTGGACGTGGCCGGCGGAGTCGGCCCCGGCGTGTTCGACCGCGTTCTTGAGCAGGTTCTGGAACAGTTGTCGGAGCTGATCGGGGTCGGCGTGAACCGTCGGCAGATCCACGTGCTCGACGGCCGTGTCGGTCTCCTCCAGCAGCATCCCCAGGTCCGCGAGCGTCTCCTCGAAGAGCTGGTCGCTGTCGACCGGCTGCGGTTCGTTCGCCCGGGTGTGGACCCGCGAGTAGTCGAGCAGCGCGTCGATCATCGACCGCATCCGGTCGGCGCCGTCCGTGGCGTAGTCGATGTACTCCAGTGCCTCCCCGTCCAGATCGTCGGCGTACTCGGTCTCTAGGAGATCGAGGAAGCTGGAGACCATCCGGAGCGGCTCCTGGAGGTCGTGGGAGGCGATGTAGGCGAACTGCTGGAGGCTCTCGTTGGACCGTTCGAGTTCGTCGCGGTACTCCCGGAGTTCGCGCTGGCGCTCGACGCGATCCAGCGCCGCCGTCGCCGTCTGGGCCAGGATCTCGAGCAGGAGCCGCTCCGTGTCCTCGAACTCCGCGTCGTCCTCGCCGCCGATACAGAGCATCCCGTGGTCGTCGAGCGGGAGACACAGGAGCGACCCCAGCGAAGCGTCCCGGAGCGCGCGGTCGTCGAGTCGATCGTAGTCCGAGAGCTGTGTCGTCTCGCCGCTGTCGAAGACCGCCATCTCCCGTGTCGCGGCGTGTATCGTCGGCAGGTCACTCGCCGTCTCGACGCCGCCCAGCGCCGTGGGGGTCGCCGTCGCACCGACTGGAGACAGCGTCTCCTCCCGTTCGTCGGCGGCCCACAGCGCGGCGACCGGGCGGTCGATGATCTGGCGTGCGATCGTGGTGACCGTCTCGGCGACATCGTCGACCGACTGGGCGTACAGCAGTTCCTGCGTGGTGTCGCTCAACCGTTCGACCTGGCGCTGCTGGCGCTTGATGTCGGTGATGTCCCGCGCGACTCCGACTACCTGTGTGAGGTCCCCGTCGCCGTCGAACACCGGCCGATACCACGTCTCGAACGTCAGTCCGTCGATGTTCTGTGTGACACGGACCTCCGTCCCGTCGAGCGCACGCGCCGCGGCGTCGGTGATATCGGGGTAGTCTTCGTAGACATCGAACACCGAGGTTCCTTCGAGTTCCCCGGGCTCCAAGCCGAGTGTCGTGAGCCCCTTGCCGGCCGAGTGGGTGAAGATACCGTCGGTGTCGAGCGTGAACACGACGACCGGGAGGTTGTCGATCAGCGTGCGGAGCTGTTCGTTGCGCTGAGTCTGCTTGCGTTCGCGTTCACGGCGCTCCGTGATGTCCGCGATACTGACGACGATCCGCTGGAGGCCGTCGGCCTCGTCGTACAGCCCCGTCGCACTCGTCGAGACGACGACCTGTTCGCCGTCGGCCCGTTCGATCCGGAGTTCCCGCCCCCGGACTCGTTGTCCCGACGTTCGGACCGTCTCTGCGGGAACCTCGCTTTTCGGGATCGGATCACCGTCGATCGTCAACAGGCGGAACCGGTCCGGGATGCTCGATTCGCCGATCAGTTCTTCGCGGTCGACACCGAGTATCTGTTCGGCCTGTTCGTTCGTCCGCAGAATGGCGCCGTCGGCATCGTGGATGACGATTCCGACCGGGCTGACATCCAGCAAGCGATCGAGCAGGTTCCGCTCGGTCCGGTGTTGTTCCTCCGCGAGTCGGTACTCCGTGACATCCCGGACGTACGCCACGACACGATCGTCTCCGCCGACCGTCGCGGACTGCAGCGCCACGTCGACCCATCGTGTGTCGCCTCCGGACCCCTCGATCGCCCACTCGACACGGGTCTCGCCCTCGGTTGCGGCCGCTCTGACGAGGTCTCGGGCCTCCTCGGACGTGTACGCATCGGGGCTGAACTCGCCGATGTGGCTCCCGACGACCGTTTCGGTCGTCACGCCCAGCAACTCGGCGGCCGCCGTGTTCGCCTGGAGCACCTCGCCGGACTCCGGGTGGTGGATGAAGATCGGATCGGGGGACGCGTCGAAGACATCCCGAAAGACGTGTGTGCCCTCGTCCGTCGCCATACCCGAACCTCACGACCCCCCGTTAATACCTTACGCCCCCAGTTTTCGAAGGTGAGAACCGGCCGCAGTTGGGCGTTCGAGTCTTCGGCCTACCAGGTGCCGTGGAAGGTGTCGAACTCCAGGGAGTCGAGTGGTTTCTCGCCGATCGCGATCTCGTACTCGCCCGGGGTGAGCATCGGTCGCTTGAACTGCGGGCCATCGTCGGTCGTGATGCGGGGACAGCCCGTGTTGACGTAGGCGTCCATCCCGAAGTTGGTCAGCCGGTCGGGCGTGACCTCATCCATCGTGATGAGGTAGGCGTCGTCGTTGTTCTCGACGATCTCCTGGGCCTGGTCCCACCGTCCCTGGCCGATCTTGGTACAGAAGATCACGCCCCATGTCTCCGCGTCCATCGCCTTGTGGACGGAGGCGTAGCGCTGTTTCATGAACTGCTCGGTGTCCGCGACCGTCAGGGCGTTGTTGACCGGGTCCGCGATGACGACCGTCTTGTCGGGGTGTTCCATCGCCAAGCCGAGGGGGTGGAACTTCCCGCCGCCGACGTAGAGGATCTGGTCGGCGTCCACGTCGGCGGAGGCGTAGTTACAGCCCAGTACCTGCCCCTCGTGGGTGAGCCGCGCGTCGCCCTTGCGCGTGTGGACCTCGTAGCCCCGCTGTTCGAGCCACTCGCGCATCTCCTCGAACTTGTTCATGTGCTGGGCCGTGGTGACGAGCCCGACGGCGTCGTCCTCCTCGGGCGGGGCCAGTTGCTCCTCGTACGCCTGCTCCATGATCGGGAACACGTCGACGTTCGAGAACAGCGGGACGTAGATGATCTTCTCCGACTCCTTCATCGGGGAGTGGCCGAAGTGGACGAACACGTCCGTCCGGCGCATCATGTAGGTGTCGAGGTCACAGGCGCCATAGCAGGGCTGGCCGGAGATCATCACCTGCACGTTGTCGGGCAGTTCCCGCCGGAGATCGTCGGCGACGGCGGGGCCGCGGCGTTTCAACCCTTCGGGAAACTGCAGGCCGACCGTCTCCGCGTCGCGTTCGTGGACCGCTTCGACGATGCGGTCGAGTTCGTAATCCCACTCTCGATCGTGTTTGAGTGAGAGACCGGTGTTTCGGAGGTCACCCTCTGTCCGCTCTTGGCTCATTGGACAGGGATACCCGTTGGGCGCGTAAAACGTCCGCGCTTCGAGCCCGGGGTTTCGGCAGGCCTATACCGCGCGAGTCCCAACCACACGGCGATGAGCATCGAGACCGACACCGCCGCCGATCCGGCCGGTGACCGCGTCGAGGAACTCGCAACCGAGTTCGGCGAAGCGATCGCCGAGCTGTCCGTCTACCAGCGATTCGCCGAAGCGAAAGAGGCCGTCGAGAGCGACGAGGAGGCCCAGGAGGCGATCCAGGAGTTCGAACAGATCCGCGAGGAGTACATGATGGCTCGCCAGACCGGCCAGGCCTCACAGGAGGACCTGCGCAACCTCCAGAAGGCCCAGCAGGAACTCCACGACATGCCGGTGATGAGTGACTACCTCCAGGCACAGAACGAGCTCGAACTGCGCCTGCAGGAACTCAACGAGATGGTCTCAGAGGAGCTGGCCGTCGACTTCGGACAGAAGGCCGGCGGCTGCTGCGAGGACGACTGACCCGCCGCCCGCTCCGGATTCTTCCGTTCGATAGCGGCGGTAATCCCCACTCTCGTGTCAGAACGATCAACGCTCAGATGGACGAAGCCACAGTGTTTTTGTCGTGTCCTCGGGTCGTTACACTGTGATGTCTGCTCGGGCAGTCGTGGTCGTCGTCGCAGTTCTGGTGGTCAGCGTGCTGGCCGGTATCCCGGCCGTAGCGGGCGAGCAACAGCCATCACGACTGCAGACGCCGGAGCGATTCGACGAGACGACCTTCCGCGTGACGGCGTACGCGAACGGCTCCGCGCGCTGGACGATCGAACACCGGACGCCGCTGGCAAACGAGTCTGAGCGAGGGCAGTTCGAGGAGTTCGCACAGACGTTCGAGTCGGCGGAGACGCCGCTGTACGCCGACTTCGTCGAGCAGGCCGGGCTGTTGACGCAGTTCGCCAGCAACCGGACCGGCCGGCCCATGACACCCGGGCAGTTCCAGCGGTCCGCGTCGATCGATCCGGTCCGGCGGACCGGCGCGGTCAGGATGTCGTTCCAGTGGACGAACTTCACACGAGAGCGAGGCGAACGTGTCGTCATGAGCGACGTGTTCGAGGGCGGGTTCTACATCGGCCCGAACCAGTCGTTCGTGGTCGAACGCGGCCCGGACCTGGCCTTTACCGACGCCCGGCCGACCCCCGACTCCCGGAGCGACCCGAACTCGCTTGCCCGGAGCAGTACCGTCACCTGGGAGGGTGAGCGGTCGTTCAACGACCGGCGCCCCTACGTCGAACTGGGCGTCAGATCGGCCGTCGTCGACACCGAGACGGCGACACCCGAACGGACGACGACCCAGCAGTCGACCGGCGGCGGCACGGGCGATACCGACGGCTCAGACGGGACGGCTGCGGCCACGCCACAGGAGGGCGGCGGCGGATCGGGCTGGCTGTTCGCCGTCGTCGCGGTGGTCGTCCTCGCGGTCGGTGGGGCCGCAGTCTGGCGGTTCGGCGGCCGGGGAGCGACTGTTTCGGACGGTTCCGACGGCGGAACCGACGCCGGCGGGACGGCGACACCCGAACCGGCGCCGGACACGGCTGAGCCGGCACAGGCACAGGAGCCGGCGGTCCCCGACGAGGAACTGTTGAGCGACAGCGACCGCGTGCTCAAACTCCTCCGGGAGAACGGCGGGCGGATGAAACAGGTCGACATCGTCGACGGGACGGACTGGTCGAAGTCGAAAGTCAGTATGCTGCTGTCGGATATGGAAGACGACGACGAGATAAGCAAGCTCCGTGTCGGCCGCGAGAACATCATCAGCCTCGCCGGCGAGGAGCCGGACGCAGCCGGTTCGCCGTTCGAAGAGGAGTGAGAAACCCACACAGGGCACGCCCGAAGCGCAATGGTTAAACGTCCCTCCTCGTTACCACAGAGTGCACGCTCCGTTGGTGTAGTCCGGCCAATCATATCACCCTCTCACGGTGATGACCAGGGTTCGAATCCCTGACGGAGCATCCTTCGACGACCGATCCACGAGCCGTGCGTCCGGGTTCGAAGCGGTCCGCTCTCGGGGATCGTACTCGCTCGGTCGGGAGCCGGCGACCCGACCGGTCGTGGCGGTGAGACAAAGTGGTAAGTAGCAGTCGACACACCACCACCGTATGGATCGGCGGTCGTTCTGTCTGGCAGCGCTGGGTGTGGTAAGCGGCGCGGGTGGGTGTCTCCGACAGACGGCCGGTACTGCCGGGCGTGAGACGGACGCTCAGGCTGCGACCGACGCGTCCACGGCGGCGGAGGCCACGCCGACGGGGACACGGGAACCGGACTCGGCGACGACCGAGACGGCGACGCCGTCGCCGGCACCCGAGACACTCCCCGCGAACGTCGAGACGCCACCGGTGTCAGTACCGTTCACGGCGTCGTTTCCGGACGGTCTCGGCGAGTGGGTCGTGAACACTCGCTTTCGAACGGGGAACACGAAAGAGCCCGGCGCCGGCGAGTTCCCGCAGTACCAACTCGTCGAGGGGGACGGCGGCCACTCGGCGGAATACGATGGCAGCGTCCGCCTCCACGTCGACGGCAGACCGGGCGCCGTGGGTGTCGCGCGGACCGTCGACGGCCTGACCGCCGGGACACGTGTCCGCGCGGCCTGGGAGTCCCCGGACTTCCAGCCCGACCGCGGCCAGGTCCGACTCGTCCTCTTTCCGCCGGGGCGGGGTAACGCGAACCAGAACCAGATCGCGACGAGCAAGGCGCCCGGCGAGCCGATGACCGCGACTCTCTCGCGTGACTACCCGCCCGGTACGGAACTGCGATTCGTCCTCGGTGTCTGGCCCGGCAAACACACGGCCTACGTCACCGAGATCAGCGCCCGGCGTTAGCGCCAGATCGCCACGACATCGCCAGTGCGATCGCCACAGATCAGCGTCTCGGGCCCGACCGCGAGAGCAGTGGGCTCGTCGAGCGGCGTCTCGAAGGTCGTTCGATTCGTCCCCGTCCCGGGGTCGACGACGTGAACGCCACCGCCGTCGTACTGAGTGGCGTACAGCGCACCGTCGGCGATCGCCGGGCGGTTGAACCAGCGATCCTCGGTGTAGGTCCACAGCGTCTCGCCGGTCTTCGGCGCCAACGCCCGGAGCGCCCGGTCGGCGATGTAGAGTCGGCCCTGGTCGAACTGCGGGTCCGGTGCGCCCGCCGCACCGCGGACGCCGTCGATCGTCCGCTGCCAGACGACGCTCCCGTCGGTCGGCTCGACAGCCGCGACCGTTCCGGTCTCCCCGGTGATGTACAGCAGGCCGTCGAACGGGACGACACTCGACGGGAGCCGGTCCTCGAACGTCGTCTCCCACTGCAGTGTGCCGCTCTCGGCATCGATCGCGTACATCGGGGCCGGCGTGTCACCGTCGTGTGCGCCGGCCGTGGCGTAGAGCGTCCCGTCGACGAGTGCGGGACGCCCCCGGACCGAGCCGTCCGTCGTGAACGACCACAGCAACTCGTCGGCGGCGACATCGTAGGTCCGGAGCGTCGCCTCGCCGGTCGAAGACCCCAGATACGCGATCCCGTCCCGGGCCAGGGGCTTGTACTTCGTGCCGCTGGCGGTCCCCCAGGCGAGGCGTCCGTCGGCGAGTCCGACGGCTTCCGTCGCGAAGGCGCCAGCGACGAACAGGTGATCGCCGGCGACGGCGTGGCGGAGGTTCGAATTGTCGATCCCCGTCTCGTAGCGCCACTCCGGCGTCCCGACATCGGTCCCGAGTGCCAGAACCTCCCCGCCGACCGTCGTCGCGTACACCGTCCCGTCGGCGACCACGGGGCGTTCCCGGATCGGCGGCTCCGTCTCGTATCGCCAGCGGACGTTACCGGCCGCCTGGGGTTCGAGTGTCGAGCGGGCCGTCGGCGAGGACTCGCCGGTTTCCGACCCCGTGCCAGTGGCCGTGTTGGCCGCGTCCGGCTCAGCCGTCGCCCTCTCGGCTGTCCCCGTCGTCGCCCCACTCTCCGGGGGTTCCTCTAACTGGAGGCAGCCGGTCGTCAGTCCAACCCCGAGCGCGGAGAGCAGCGTACGCCGACGTACCGGTCTCCCGGTGTCATCACGGGACACGTCGGAACACTCGGCTCACGGGTAGTTAGGTGCTTTCACTGTCCGCCCGCGGTCGTTTCGGAGTCCTCAAGACGGTCCGCGCCGACTGTCGATCCAGTGCCACAGGACCTCCTCGCCGTCGTTGCCAGGTCGTTTCCGGCCGATCCGTTCACGGTCATGAACACCATCGGCCTGGTGGCGTTCGCGCTCGTGGGCTCGGCCAAGGCGATCCGCGAGGAGTTCGACCTGCTGGGCGTCGCGGTCGTCGGTCTGGTGACCGCCTTCGGCGGCGGCGCCACCCGGGATGTCCTCGTCAACCGAGTGCCGCTCGCGCTCCAGTCGATGGGCGAGATCAGCCTCGGTCTGCTGGGAGTCGCGCTAGCGCTCGGACTCAGCGTCCTGCTGGACGGCCCCGACCGACACCCGATCACGCTCGTCTCGGACGCGCTCGGTCTGGCGGCGTTCACGACTGCGGGCGCGATCGTCGCGACCGACGCGGGCGTCTCGGCCTTCGGCGTCGTCGCGGTGGCGGCGATCAACGCCTGTGGTGGCGGCGCGTTCGCGGACATCCTGCTTGATCGCTCGCCGTTCATCCTCTTCGACGACTTCTACGCGAGCTGTTCGATCGGCGGCGGCGCAACGTACTGGGTGGTCGTGACCGCGAGTGGTTCGGGCGGACTCGCCGCGGGCGTCTGTGCGGCCGTGACCGTCGGACTCAGACTCACGGCGGTCACCCGTGGGTGGGAGCTGCCGACGGCGCAGGTGCTCGGGCGCGTGGGAAGACGGTTCGGCGACAAGCGGTAAGGTCGACGACGAACGGTGCTCGCGGTGGCAGACTCAGATCTCTTTCCAGGATGTCGGCTCGCCGGCGAGTCCGAGGACGCGACCCTCTCGGCCCCCGCCCTCGGCGTCGCGGATCTCGATGAGGCCGTCGAACGCCTGCTTGATGACTTGGAGCGTCTGCTCGTCGTGGGCCCCCGAATCGATCGTGAACACGCCGATGTAGCCCGCCGAGTCCAGCCGCGAGGAGAGCACGTGACAGAACTTGAAGACGGTCTTCTTGTCGGTGTAGGTCAGCATGGTCGACAGCGAGACGAGCGCCAGTCGACCCTGGTCGCGCCCGGAGTTGTGGAGTCCTTCGAGCGCTTTGGTGATCCCGATCCCGATGCCGGTGAGGTCACCGGGCGAGGACACCTGGTGGACGTACGCGCCGTTGACCGAGCCGCTGTCGCCGCTGCCCTCCCCGCGGCAGTCGACGACGCCGAGCTGGGACTCTTCGAGTTCGGGCACGAGTTCGCGGAAGTCGTTGACGATCGTCGCCGCCTGATCGCTCGTCGAGACGACCACCGCACCGTCGCCGTTCCGTGCGCCGTCGGCCAGGATCTCGTATGCCAGACGTTCCTTGCCGCTCATCGCGGGCCCGGAGACGAGGATATTGGACCCCGGCCGGACCTCGCGGAGCGCGTCGAAGTCGAGAACGGATGAGAGATCGTACATTGTCAGGTGCTCAGTTCTCGTCTCCCTCGTTCAGCCCGCGGAGCGTCGCGATGAAGTCGTCGTCGTCCTCGATACCCCCAAGTGCGTCGGAGAGTTCCCCTTTCATCCCGGCGATCTCCTCGGTCAGCGCCGTGTAGTCGTCGCTCTCGGCGAGTTCGGCGCTCGATTTCGTCGCTTCGAGTGTGGCCTGTTTCTCGACCAGCGAGTAGTACTCCTGCAACAGTGAGTCGTACTCGGACCGCTCCAGCAGGTTCTCGACCGTCTCGTGGAGCTGGGCGCTCCGGATCGGTTTCGAGAGATACGCGTCGAACCCCATCTCCAGAATGTCGAAGTCCGGTTCGACCGCCGTGACCATGGCGACCCGACAGCTGAGGTCGCCCTCACGGATCTGTTCGAGTACCTCGTCGCCGGAGAGCCCCGGCATCATCCGGTCCAGCAGGACGACATCGACCGACTCGTCCAGCATTTCGAGGCCCTCGTCCCCGTTCTGTGCCATGCGGACCTCGTACTCCTCCTGGAGCCACAGCTTGTAGGTCTCCGCGACATCCGGTTCGTCTTCGACAATGAGTACCACTGGGGGGTCCGAGTCTGACATTCGTCTCTACTGATGCCGTTAAAGTATCCACCTACAAAGCCCTGTGGGTCACCGGCCGGGGCCGCGTCCTCGGGTAACGACAGCGACATTCCCCACCCCCTCCAAGGACCGAGTATGAGTCGGATTCGGAACCTCGCACGCGGTGCCCAGGAGTTTACGAGCAACGTCTTTCTGGTCGCCGGCGACCGCACAGTACTGGTCGATGTCGGCAACGAGTTCGACGTGGTCTCGGCCGTCGCGGACCACGCCGATGGACTCGACGCCGTCGTCCTCACGCACACCCACTACGACCACGTCGGGAACCTCGACGACGTGACGGCGGCCTTCGATGTCGATGTCTGGGGGTACGACACCGCTCAGGACGGGATCGACCACGCCATCGCGGACGAGGAGACGGTCGCCCTCGGTGACGACAACTACCGCGCGATGCACACCCCCGGTCACAAGAACGACCATCTCTGCTTCTACTCGAAGGGCGCGAGCGTCCTCTTCGCCGGCGATCTAGTGTTTGCCAACGGGAGTTTCGGCCGGACCGACCTCGAAGAGGGCGACCGTGACCTGCTCGTCGAGAGTATCGACCGCGTGCTGGACGCCGTCGACGAGGACCTCGGCGAGATGCACACCGGTCACGGACCGAGTGTCACCGACAACCCCTATCACGACATCGAACTGGCCTGGCAGGCCGCACGGTTCTGAGTCGCTACGGCCGCACTGTCCGCCCGGACAGGCTCAGTCGAACGCAGTCGCCAGCAGGGCGTCGTAGGCGTGGTCGTAGGCGTCGGCGACGGCGGCCGGATCGGACTGGGTGTCACCGTCGAGCGCCGGGAGCCTGACCGCCCCCGCCGCGTCGATGAGATCGACGACGCTCTCGACGCGCTGTTCGAGTTGGCCCTCCTCGGGACTGCCGGTGGCGACTTCGCAGGCTTTCGCGTATCGGCGGCCGTCGTAGAAGCGCGCTCGACCGGGTTCGACGACCGCGACGGCGTCCGGTTCGAACCCCTGGAGCGGCCGCGCTACGTCGCCGTACGATTCGACCACGGCTCGGTCGGCCGCCACGATGTCCTCGGCCACGTCGGCCAGCGCTTCGACGTGCATCGCGCCCATGAGGTCGTTGAAGTCCGGCAGCGAGGTCACCCGCGGGGCCGCCGCCAGGTCCAGGCGGTCGGCCAACGCGGTCGGGAGGTCGACGCTGCCGTTGACGACGAACTCGCCGGTCCCGCCGTCCCCGTCGGTACCGACCCGGTCGACGACGAACTGCTGGTCCTCGCGGCCGAGGATGCCGGTGCCGCCGCCCGGCGAGGGGTGCCACAGCCGGTGGATCGGATTGATTTCCTCTGGCACCACCTCACCGGGCGAGGCCGCGGCAAGTCGCTTGGCGTCTTTCCCGAACAAGCGGCCCTCCTCGGTCGCGTAGACAACGTCGTCCTGGTCGAACCAGTAGTTGTTCCCGGCACGGGGCTTGAAGCCGCGTGCGCCGGTGTGGGAAAGCAGCCCGACCGAGAACGTCGTCTTCCCTGCGTCGACGCGGTCCGCGCCGGCGACGAGGAGCTTCATGACTCCGCGAGCCCGTAGAGCCCGACAACGTCCTCGTCGTCCGGTTCGGCGAACACGAGCGCGTCCTGGTTGTAGATCATCCACGGGATCGCCCAGTCGATGAAGACGGACTCGTTGAAGTCGCTCAGTTCGGCGTCGGCGGGCAGGCCCTGGAGCAGGCGGGCCAGCTCCGGGATGGTGTAGAGCTTGTCGGGATCGAGCACGTCTTCGGGTTCGTGTAACTGGAAGGGGAGGATCTCGTCGAACGCGGCTTTGTCGGCAGGCATACCCGCCGGTTGGCCGAGCGGGTGGGTAAATCTCTCGGAGTCGCCGTGGTCGTCACTGGCGGGGGAGCGCCGATAAAAATGCAGGTGGGGAGTTACTCGAAGTGCCCGACTGCGGTCTGGTACTGATCCGCGACCTCGTCCCAGTCGACGACCTCGAAGAAGGCGTCGATGAAGTCGCCGCGGGCCGGACCGTAGTCGTAGTAGTACGAGTGCTCCCAAACGTCCAGCGCCATGATGGGGTGAGCGCCCCAGAGCGCGCCCTGGTCGTGCTTGTCGACCGGCACGTTGCGCAGTTGCTTGGCAACGGGGTCGTAGACCAGCAGCGCCCAGCCACCGGCGGCCGAAGCGGCGGCCTCGAACTCGCCCTTCCAGCCCTCGTAGGAGCCGAAGTCCTCCTCGATACGGGCCAGCAGGTCGCCTTCGGGCTCGCCGCCGCCGTTGGGGTCCATGTTGTCCCAGAACAGCGTGTGGAGATAGTGTCCACAGCCGTTGTGGGTCACGTTCCCCATCGCGCCGGCCGAAGAGCCGAAGTCACCCGACTCGCGGTTCTCCGCGAGCGTCTCCTCGGCCGAGGCGAGGCCGTTTACGTAGCCCTGGTGGTGGGTGTCGTGATGCCAGGTGAGGACCTGCTCGGAGATGTGTGGCTCCAGCGCGTCGTAGTCGTACGGGAGCGGTGGCAGCTCGGGTTCGGAATGTTCGGGCATAGGAAATTCCTCCACCCCTACAGTGGTCCGGAGCCGTGTTAAACGTTAGGAGCGCCACGCTACCACGCCACATGCACCCACTGCTGTACGGCGGTTCTGACCGGTAGGATACCGGCAGCCATCGCCGGATACTCCCACGGTCCGGACGGGCGCTCGACATGTCGGTCGGGTGGGAAGCGGCCGCCGGGACTCGCTTTTTCTGTGCGATTGTCGCCGTGTCCGCCTCGATGCGTTCCCGTTCGCTTCACGGCTCGTCTCTCGCCGTTCCGCCGAGAGCCGACGCTTACGCGTCGCCTCTCGCTCGCTCGAACATCTCGATCGCTTCCTCCCTGCGGGTGGAGTGATCGACGATCGGATCGGGGTACTCCGGGGCGGCCGACCGCCGCTGGGTCAGCGACGCCTCGTGCCACTCGTGGATGATTTCCGCGCCCGCGTCTCGGAGTTCGGGGACGTACCGTTTGATGTACTCCGCGTCCGGGTCGTACCGCTCTCCCTGTGTCATCGGGTTGAAAATACGGAAGTACGGCTGGGCGTCCGTCCCCGTCGAAGCCGCCCACTGCCAGCCGCCGTTGTCGTTGGCAGTATCGTGGTCGACCAGTTTCCGCCGGAACCAGTCGTAGCCGTGGCGCCAGTCGAGCAACAGGTCCTTCGTCAGGAACGAGGCGACGATCATCCGGACGCGGTTGTGCATGTATGCCTCCTCGCGCAACTGGCGCATCCCGGCGTCGACGATCGGATAGCCCGTCTCGCCGTCCTTCCAGGCCTGAAGTGCCTCCTCGTCGTGGTCCCACTCGATCGCGTTCTCGTACTCCTTGTAGTTGGCCGTCACCACGTCGGGGCGGTCGAACAGGACCTGCGTGTAGAACTCCCGCCAGGCCAGTTGGGACTGGAACTCCTCAACGGACGCCTCGCGGTCGCTCCCGGGTTCGACTTCGTCCTTGGCCGCCTGTGTTTTCGCGTACACCTCCCGGATACCGACGGTACCGAACTTCAAGTGGGCCGAGAGTCGGGAGGTGCACTCGTCGGCGGGGTAGTCCCGACGGTCGTCGTAGCGGTAGACGTTCTCCTCCAGAAACGCCTCCAGTAGCTCACGGGCGTGGTCGGTTCCGGCGGGCGGTACGTCCGCCTCCGGCGCTTCGAACCCGAGGTCGGCCCGGGGGGGGAGCGCCTCACCGTCGATGTCCGCCAGCACGTCGGCCGCGGGCGGATCGTACGGGTCGGTCTTCTCGCGGTCGTGCCACTTCCGGCCGAAGTAGGTGAACACGCTGTAGGGGTCGCCGTCGTTGGTCGTGATCTCGCCCGGTTCGTGGAGGACGGCGTTTTGGACCGCCGCACGTTCGACGCCGGCGTCGTCGAGCGCCCGCCGGACCGCCGCGTCCCGCTCGCGGGCGAGGCCGGTGTAGTCTTTCCCCCAGGTGACCGCATCGGCACCGTACTCCCGTGCCAGGTCGGGCAGGACCTCGCGTGGGTCTCCCCGGGCGACGAGCAGGTCGCTGTCGTGCGCACGGTACCACTCTCGGAGGCTGTCGAGAGCGTCGAGCATGAACGCCACGCGAGGGGGAGCCCCGTGAGCGAGCACGTCCTGATCGAAGACGAACACGGGGACGACGGTGTCGTCCGCGCTCGCGCGGGCCAGCCCCGCGTTGTCGGCCGCCCGCAGGTCACGCCGGTGCCAGTGGAGGCGCATACAGACCACTCGTCGCCGCCCCTTCAAAAGGTACTACCAAACCACTGTGGGGGCACCAACGTTTTGCCGGCCCCGGTACTCCCCCAGAGTATGTCGACCGACCCAGTACTGTTGGAACTCGCCGACGAGGTCGCCACCGTCACGCTGAACCGCCCGGACGTGCGCAACGCGCTCGCCGAAGACACGGCGCTGGCGCTCGCGGACACGTTCGCCGAGATCGAAGACAGCGACGCCCGCTGTGTCGTCGTCCAGGGGGCCGGCGAGGCGTTCTGTGCCGGCGGGGACATCAGTGCGATGATCGAGGGGGTCGCCAGCGACCACGCGGTCGCCGAGCGCATCGAACTCATCGTCTCGGCGATCAACGGCGCGATCGAGGCCGTCCACGACTGTCGGCTCCCAGTGGTGGCGGCTATCGACGGCCCCGCCTACGGTGCAGGCGCCGGGCTGGCGCTGGCCTGTGACGTGCAACTGGCCAGCCCCGACGCCAAGATCGGCTTTGGCTTCCGGCGGGTCGGCCTGGCGATCGACTCCGGCGTGTCCTACTTCCTGCCCCGCCTCGTCGGCCCGAACAAGGCCAAGGAACTGGTGTTCACCGGCGAACTGCTCGACGCCGACACCGCCCGCGATCTCGGGATCTTCACGCGGCTGTTCGAGGGCGAGGAGTTCGAAGACGGTGTCGACAACATGGTCGCGGAGATCGCGGCCGGCCCGACGGTCGCACTGACCCAGGCCAAGCGACTGCTCGACCGTGGGACCGAACTGTCCTTCGAGCAGGCCCTGGACCGAGAGGCTACTGCTCAGGGGATCGCGTTCACCACGGCCGACCACGAGGAAGGCGCCACCGCGTTCATGGAGCAACGCAGCCCCGAGTTCGAGGGGCGCTGACTGGCTCCGCCACGGACGAGCGAAACGGTCACAATCCTCCACGCTGCAGTCAACGTATGACATCTGAGACGCCCGACTGGGAGTTCAGGGAGCGGGATGTCTACATCCTCCGTGAGCTCGCAGCCGATCCACAGCGCTCCTCGCGGGAGTTGGCGGATATTCTGGACGAAGAGTACGGGATCAGCGTCTCCCACGTGACCGTCAGCGAGTCCATCCGGAAGATGCGCGACGAGGGGGTGTTCAGGGAAGCCATCGTCCCCAACGAGTCGCTGTTCAACTTCGCGCTGTTCGAGTTCAAGTTCAACCCCGAACACTTCGCCGACGCCTGGCACGACGCGATGGTCTCGATCCGGGACGACCGACACACGCTCTTTTACTTCCTCTCGGACGGGACCTACCAGTGGAAGTCGGTGATGATGTTCCCCAGTCGGCAGGCCGAGTCCAAGTGGATCCACGAGTTCTACAAGGAACACGGCGACCTCGTCCAGAACGTCCGGAACTCCGTCATCCACAACGTTCTGAAGTTCCGCACGGATCCGGAGCTGTTCACCGACCTGTCCGCGGAATAGAGAGAAAGAGAGTCTCGACGCAGCCAGCCCCGTCTACAGTTTCCGCTCGGCGTCCTCGGCCAGTTCCTTCATGCGCTTGCCCACACGGCCGGCGTCGGAGAACTCGTCTTCGCTCATCGCGGTCGCGAGGGCGTTCCCGAGGACGAACACGGCGTGTTTGTGCTCGCTTTTCGACTTGTGGACATCGGACGGGCGGACATCGAGTTCGTCGTACTGGTCGAAGAGGCTCGGGTCGACGGAGTCCATCTCGTCGCGGAAGTACTGCATGATCGTCACCATCTGCTCGTGTAACTCCAGAAGCTCGTCTTTGTGCATCGTTGTCTCCTCTATGTGAAGGGACGCGTATAAGAATTACTTGGGAAGAGCTGACAGAGTGTCACGTCCGCGTCGTTAGAAGACGTACTCGTCGTCGTGTCCCATCATCCCGTCCTCTTCGAAGCCCGGTTCCTCCTCCTCGTCCTGTGGCCCGGACGTTTTGTACGCCTTCAACCCGGTCGACAGCAGATCCTCGATGGCCTCCTCGCGGTTGAGGAACTCACCCTGGTCGACGAGTTGAGCGATCTGCATCTCCAGATGCTCCGGGATCGTTATCTCTACCTTTGGCATCGCTCTGTAGGGTGGTTCGAGCAAGTTGTATTTAAACCTGACGGGGGGATGTTACGGAAAGACCCACACTCTGTCTCCGAACCACAACTATTGTTTCCCGTTCGTGGCCGAGAGTTCTCGATACCGATAGGGTGCAGGGGAGCGCTGGACCACGGAGACGGTCGCCCGGTCCCGTCCACAGAGTGGGGTATAGTCAGGCTCAAAGGTACGGAACCCTAACTGCTGGTCGATGGAACCACTGCGTGGTGAGGAAGCGACGGTGGGCGAGACGACAGTCGCCACGCGCGGGTGTCCCGTCGACCACGCGCCAGTCCGAGCGTTTCTGGACACGGACACCAGACCGCGGTTCGCGTGGGCGGCAGGGACGGAAACACTCGCTGCCGCCGGGGCAGCCGCCACGATCACCGCCGACGGGAGTTCACGGTTCGGTGACGTTCGGGCGGCGGCCCGGACCCTGTTCGAGGGGTACGACGCCCCGGCGACGCTCCCGAGTGTCGCCCGACCGCGCCTGTTCGGCGGGTTCGCGTTCCACGACGGGGATCACGACGACTCGCCCTGGGACGGGTTCCCCGGAGCTGGCTTCTTTCTGCCGGCAGTCCAGCTGACGGTCCGGGACGACGACGCCTGGCTGACTGTCACCGCGACGGGGCCGGACGCCGGCCTGACGGCGGACGAACGGCTCGCGGAGTGGCGGACGAGGCTCTCGGCGCTCGCCGACGGTCCGCGGTCCGGGCCGCCAGGAGTCGCCGGCCGGAAGCGGACACCCTCCCAGTCGGCCTGGCGCCGGCAGGTCCGGGCGGCGGTCGAGAAAGTCGACCGCGGCGACCTCCGGAAGGTCGTGCTCGCGCAGGCGCTGCAGGTCTCGCTCGAACGGGATCTCTCGGTCCCGGACGCGCTCGCCCGGTTGGCCGAGACCTACCCGGACTGCTACCGGTTCATGTTCTCCCCGGCCGACGGGGGGACGTTCTTCGGCGCGACACCGGAACGCCTGGTGTCGGTTCGGGGTCGAACGGTCAGGACCGAGGCGCTGGCCGGCTCGACCGGCCGGGGTGACACGCCGGCCGAAGACGAGTGGCTGGCGACGGAGCTCTTAGAGAGCGAGAAAGACCGTCACGAACACCAGTTGGTCGCCGACGCGATCCGCGATCAGCTAGCGCCGTTTGCCACGTCGATCCGGACGGGCGAGCGGACCGTCCGGCGGCTCGCGACGGTCCAGCACCTCCGGACCTCGATCACCGCGGAACTGGACGCCGACGAGCACGTCCTCGACCTCGTCGAGGCGTTACACCCGACCCCAGCCGTGGGTGGGCTTCCCCCGGACGCGGCGCTGCGGACCATCCGCGAGACGGAGGCGTTCGACCGCGGGTGGTACGCCGCTCCGATCGGCTGGCTCGACGGGAGCGGCAACGGGACCTTCGCCGTCGGCATCCGCTCGGCGGTCGCACGGGACCGGACCGCGACGCTGTTTGCCGGGGCCGGCATCGTCTCCGACAGCGACCCCGACCGCGAGTGGGACGAGGTCCAACTCAAGTATCGGCCGATGCTGGACGAACTCGAATGAGCCACCCGAACGTCAACACCCTCTGGGCCGAGACGCTCGTCGCGGAACTGGTCGCCGGCGGCGTCGACGCCGTCTGCGTCTCGCCGGGGAGTCGGTCGACGCCGCTGACGGTGGCGTTCGCTCAGCACCCCGACGTGACCGTCTTCTCGCACCTCGACGAGCGCTCGTCGGCGTTTTTCGCGCTCGGGCGGGCACGACGGACGGGCCGGCCGACGCCGCTGGTCTGTACCTCAGGCACCGCCGCGGCGAACTTCCACCCGGCCGTGATCGAGGCGAACCAGGCCGGGGTTCCGATGCTCGTGCTGACGGCCGACCGACCGCCGGAACTCATCGACAGCGGTGCCAACCAGACCGTCGACCAGGAGAAGCTGTACGGCGACGCCGTCCGGTGGTACCGGGACATGCCCGAACCGGAGGCCGAGCCACGGAAGGTCAGGATGCTCCGGACGACCGCAGCGCGGGCGCTGGCGGCCGCGACCGGTACCGACCCCGGGCCGGTCCACCTCAACTGTCGGTTCCGCAAGCCATTGGAGCCGACGCCGGTGTCGGCAGACGATCCGGCGGCTGTGCCCGACGACTGGGCCGAGACCGGGCTCTCGGCCGACGGTCGGGACGGACCCTTCGTCACGACGAGTCAGGGGGCACCGACGCTCGACGAGGGCGACCGGCGACGGCTGTCCGAGGCGATTGCGGCGGCCGACCGGGGGCTGCTCGTCGCCGGCCCGGCCCACGACGGGCTCTCGGCCGAGGCGCTGCGGGCACTGGCTGACGCCACTGGCTTCCCGGTGCTTGCCGATCCGCTGTCTGACCTCCGTTTTGGCCCCCACGTCGACGAGGTCGACCCGCCGGTGTGTGGCGGCTACGACGCGTATCTCGGGAGCGACGCGGCAGGCGGGTGGCCCGACCCCGACGTGGTCGTCCGCTTTGGCGCCTCGCCGACATCCAAGCCGCTCCGGCAGTACCTCCGGGACGCGGACTGCCGGCAGTTCGTCGTCGACCCGGCGGGGGGCTGGACCGAAGCCGAGTTCACGGCGACCGACCTCCTCGTGGCCGACGAGGACGCGACGGCGCAGGCGGTCGCCGCGGACGTGACGACCGCCCCCGTCGACGGCTGGGCCGAACGGTTCGCCGACGCAGAGGCGACCCACTGGGAGGCCGTCGAGGAGCAACTGACCGAAACCTACTGGGAGGGCGGCGTGCTGGCCGACGTGGCCGCGTCGGCGCCGGACCCGGCGACGGTGTTCGTCTCCAACAGCATGCCCGTCCGGGACCTGGACCGCTTTGCCCGCCCGGGGACCGCAGAGCTAACTGTGCTGGGCAACCGCGGGGCAAGCGGTATCGACGGGATCACCTCGACGGCACTGGGGGCCGGCAGCGCCACGCTGGACCCGCTCGTGCTGGTCACCGGCGACCTGGCGTACTACCACGACATGAACGGGCTGCTGGCGCTGGGGCGCTGTGGCGTCGACGCGACGATCGTCCTCGTGAACAACGACGGCGGCGGCATCTTCCACATGCTCCCGATCGCCGACCACGAGACCTTCGAGTCGCAGTTCCGGACGCCACACGGGCTCGACTTCGCGCCGACGAGCGACCTCTACGACCTCTCGTTCGAGCGGGCACCCGATCGAGCGTCGTTCGTCGCGGCGCTGGAGGAGTCGGTCGGGTCGACGGGCACACAGGTCATCGAGGTGCCGTTCGACGCCGCGAGTAGTCACGCGGTCCGGGACGACCTCGAAACGACCGTCGCCGGCCGACTCGACCGTTAGGCGTCCTCTGGCGGTTCGAACTCCACGAGCGTGAGATCCCGGTCGAGCAGACAGAAGTCGTGTGGCGGGTCGCCGACGATCGAATCGATGCGGTACTCCTCGTCGAAGTCGGCCCCGGCCGGTTCGCAGTACCGGTGGCTCGGGCACTCGGTGTGGGGACAGGGGCCGGCCAGTGTGGCCGCGCTGCCCGCGTAGGCGCCCTTCGTCGGGACGTTCGCCCGGACGGGCGCGGGTTCGACTTCGACCGCCCGGACGCCGTCGTCGTGGACGGCACAGTCTAAGGTCTGGCCGCTCTGTCGGACCTCGGTGATCCGGTACCGGCGTCCCTCCGTGAGGTTGAGACACTGGTCCCGGTACGGACAGCCGGCGCAACCGCTCGCTTCGCCGTGGTAGACGAACTCCTCGCCGACGGACGCGAGCCGAGTGCCGACGAGCGTTACCGTACTCATACCCCTCCGTAGACCACCGGCCGAGTTAAACGTCAGGCACGGCCGGTCCGGTCGTCCAGTTCCGTCAGGTACTCCTCGCGCGGGATCTGGTACAGCGACCGGTAGTCGAGTTCCCCCGCAGCGAACCGGTTGGCGAGGTCGACGGCGCCCTCGACGGCGCTGTCCCGGTCGTCGTACTGATCGGCGTCCCGGTCGACCTCCGGTTCGAGATACAGCGTGACGTACCACGACTCGCCGGCCCGCATCGCCCCGGGCCGCCGGGTCCGTTTCCCGCGGGTGAGATAGATCGTCGGCAGACAGGGCGCGGGGAAGTCGTGGCTGTCGAAGACATCGGGACGGTAAGCCAGGATCACCTTCTCGTCGGTCTCGTTCCAGACCGTCCAGTCCTCGTCGAGTGCCGCGAATCTCATGCCCGGAGGAACGGTCCGACGGGCAATAATCCCGCGGTCGACAGTAGGGGTATTTAAACGACCGGGAACAACCATGCTATATGGTACCACTCCTTCACTTCGCAGTCCCCGTGTTTGCTCGGAAATCGGAGTGAAAAGATGCGGTGTTTTATGGGTTACGGGAACAACCTTTTAAAGTTGAATCACTCATACAATAAATAGTATCGGAAACAGTCACACACTGTCAACCGTTCGCAGACCGGGTGGAGTCGGCCCCGCCTCCCCCAACGACAACTAATGGCATGGTACAACGACTGGCCCACACCCTCGGGCCGAGCGCCGCCCGCTCGCACGCGCATCGAGCACGGCGGGCTGTCTGTTACCGACACGCTACCGCGGGTCACTCCCGTGGCGTCTGGTGGTGCTGACCGATCCACGCAGCCGCGAGACGAACTCACTGTGATAGCATGAGCAAGAACAAAGAGACACTGGAAGCGTTGAGCAAGGAGTACCGGGACACGATACCAGCCGATCTCAGAAAGTCGAGATCGTTCGACTGGTACCTGGAACAGCTGTACGACGAGCCCCGTATCGCCCGGAACGCCCACCAGCGAGTGGCGGACATGTTCGACTACTACGGGACCGAGTACGACGAGGAAGCGGGCGTCGTCGAGTACGAACTCGCCAGTCAGGACCCGCTGAACGACGGGGAGAACACGTTCTACGGGCGCGTGATCCACGAGGCGATCCACGAGTTCGTCAACAAGGTCAAGTCCGGCGCCCGCGGGCTCGGTCCGCAAAAGCGGATCAAACTCCTGTTGGGGCCGGTCGGCTCGGGGAAGTCCGACTTCGACCGCCAGCTCCGTCGGTACTTCGAGGAGTACACCCGGCGGGACGACGGCCGGATGTACACGTTCCGGTGGACGAACCTCTGTGATGTCGTCGGCGACCAGGACCCGGCCGACGACGTAGTTCGGTCCCCGATGAACCAGGACCCGCTCGTGTTGCTCCCCCAGGAGCAACGCGACCGAGTGATCGAGGACATCAACGAGGTGCTGGACGCCCCCTACACCATCCGCAACGAGCAGGCGCTCGATCCGGCCAGCGAGTTCTACATGGACGAGTTGCTGGCCTACTACGACGACGACCTCCAGCGGGTCCTGGAGAACCACGTCGAGATCATCCGCTTCGTCGCCGACGAGAACCGCCGACGCGGGATCGAGACCTTCGAGCCCAAAGACAAGAAGAACCAGGACGAGACCGAGCTGACCGGGGATGTCAACTACTCGAAAATCGCGATCTACGGCGAGAGCGACCCGCGGGCGTTCGACTACTCCGGGGCGTTCTGTAACGCCAACCGCGGCATCTTCTCCGGCGAGGAACTGCTGAAACTCCAGCGGGAGTTCCTCTATGACTTCCTGCACGCCAGTCAGGAGCAGACGATCAAGCCCAAGAACAACCCACGGATCGACATCGACCAGGTCATCGTCGGCCGGACGAACATGCCCGAGTACCGGGACAAGAAAGGCGACGAGAAGATGGAGGCATTTAACGACCGGACCAAACGGATCGACTTCCCGTACGTCCTCCAGTACGAAGAGGAGTCGAAGATCTACCGGAAGATGCTGCGCAACGCAGACCTCCCGGACATCCAGGTCGAACCCCACACCTTAGAGATGGCCGGCCTGTTCGGCGTGTTGACCCGCATCGAGGAACCGGACACCTCCTCGATCGACCTCGTCCAGAAGGCCAAAGCCTACAACGGCGAGATCGACGAGGCCGACGACATCGACGTGAAGAAGCTCCGCGAGGAGGCCGAGAAGACCGCCGACATCGGCGAGGGGATGGACGGCGTCTCCCCGCGGTTCATCGGCGACGAGATCGCCGAGGCGATCATGGACTCGATGCACCGCGACCGGCAGTTCCTCTCGCCGCTGACGACGTTCAACCACCTCGAAGAGAACTTAGAGAACCACGGCTCGATCGCGGCCGAGAACTTCGAGGAGTACTACCGCTACCTCGAACTCGTCCGCGAGGAGTACAAGGAGCGGGCCATCGAGGACGTTCGCCACGCGCTGGCCTACGACATGGACGAGATCCAGCGCCAGGGCGAGAAGTACATGGACCACGTGATGGCCTACATCGACGACGACACCGTCGAGGACGAACTCACCGGCCGCCAGCAGGAACCCGACGAGCAGTTCCTGCGCTCGGTCGAGGAGAAGCTCAACCTCCCCGAGGACCGCAAGGACGACTTCCGCCAGGAGGTCTCGAACTGGGTCTCCCGGCGCGCCCGCGAGGGTGACACCTTCCACCCGCAGGACAACGACCGCCTGCGCCGTGCGCTGGAACGCAAGCTCTGGGAGGACAAGAAACACAACATCAACTTCTCGGCGCTAGTGTCGTCGGGGGAGATGGACGACGACGACCGCAACCAGTGGATCGACGCGCTCATCGAGCAGGGCTACTCCGAGGCCGGCGCCAAGGAGGTCTTAGAGTTCGCCGGCGCCGAGGTCGCAAAGAGCGAAATGGAGGAGTGATGACAGGCGAGGAGTACATCGGCCGGGCGGACGACTCGCTGGATCGGGCCTACGAGGCGCCGATGAGTCTGGCCGAGTACGTCGACCAGCTCTTGGAGTCGCCGGAGCTGGCCGCCCACGCCTCGAAGTACCTGCTGGACGCGATCGAAGCGGCGGGAACCCGCACCGTCATCGAGGAAGGCGAGGAGAAAGAGCGCTATCGGTTCTTCGACGACCCGCACAACGACGGCGAGCACGCGATCCTCGGAAACACCGACGTACTCAACGCCTTCGTCGACGACCTGCGGTCGATCGCCGCGGGACGGGGGAAAGACGAGAAAATCATCTGGCTGGAGGGTCCCACCGCGACCGGGAAGTCCGAACTCAAGCGCTGTCTCATCAACGGCCTGCGCGAGTACTCGAAGACGCCGGCCGGCCGGCGCTACACCCTGGAGTGGAACGTCGCCGGCGCCGGCGGCACCGACTCGGCGCTGACCTACGGGGACCAACCCGTCGAGGACGAGGACGACTGGTACGAGAGCCCCGTCCAGGCCCACCCGCTGACGGTGTTTCCCGACGACGTTCGCCAGGACCTGCTGGCGGCGCTGAACGAGCGCCTGGACGACCACATCCCGATCCGCGTCGACGGCGACCTCGACCCGTTCTCCCGGGAGGCCTACGACTACCTCGAAGAGCAGTACCGCCGGACCGGGACGGCGGACCTGTTCTCGGCGGTGACGGCCCCGACCCACCTCCGGATCAAGAACTTCGTCGTCGACGTTGGCCGGGGCATCGGCGTCCTCCACTCCGAGGACGAGGGCACGCCCAAGGAGCGACTCGTCGGCTCCTGGATGCACGGGATGTTGCGCGAACTGGACTCGCGCGGCCGGAAGAACCCCCAGGCGTTCAGTTACGACGGCGTGCTCTCGCAGGGCAACGGGCTGTTGACCGTCGTCGAGGACGCCGGCCAGCACGCCGACCTGCTCCAGAAGCTCCTGAACGTCCCCGACGAGAGCCACGTCAAGCTGGACAAGGGGATCGGGATGGACATCGACACCCAGCTCATCATCATCTCGAACCCCGACCTCGAGGCACAGTTGAACCAACACGCCGACCGCGAGGGCCAGGACCCGCTGAAGGCGCTCAAACGGCGGCTGGACAAGCGGGAGTTCACGTACCTGACGAACCTCTCGCTGGAAGCCCAGTTGCTCCGACGGGAACTGACTGACGAGACGAGCGTCTGGGACCCCGACTCCTGGGAGGAACTGGAGCGCTGGATTCAGGAGCCACTGACCATCTCCGTCCGGGACGAACTCGCGACGGTGACCGAGAAGGAACTCGCCCCCCACACCGTCGAGGCGGCGGCCCTGTACGCCGTCGTCTCGCGGCTCGACGACCACTCGGTGCCGAACGGACTCGACTTGGTCGACAAGGCGCTGCTGTTCGACCGTGGCTACCTGATGGAGGGCGACGAGCGGGTCGACATCGACGACTACGACCTGAAGACCACCGCACGAGACGGCGACCACGGCATCCCCGTCACCTACGTCCGGGACGTGGTCGCGGACCTGCTCCACGAGACCCAGGACCGTCACCACCCGGACCTCCCGGTCGAACACGTCGTCATGCCCCGTGACGTGCTCAACGCCGTCGCCGAGGGGATGCGCGAGGCGCCGGTGTTCTCGGCCAACGAGGCGAGCGAGTACGAGGAGCGTGTCGTGACTGTCAAGAACTACGTCTTCGGCCGGCAGGAACAGGACGTGCTCGACGCGATGATGCGGGACAAGCGCGTCGACGAGGCGACCGTCGAGGCCTACATCGAGCAGGTCTACGCCTGGGAGTCCGACGAGCAGATCGTCAACGACCGCGGCGAGTACGTCGATCCCAACCCCCTGGAGATGAAGGTCTTCGAGATCGAGCACCTGGGCCGGTTCGACGAGGACAACTACGACGGCAACGAGCCCGACGAGGCCGTCGAGGCGTTCCGCACGGACAAGATCATCACGGCGCTGAACCGCCACGCGTGGCAGCGCCGCGACGAGGAGTTCCAGGTCGGGGATGTCTCGCCGACCGAGATCCCGGTGATCAACACCGTCCTCGGCCGGCACGACTGGGACGATGTCAAGCGGACCTACGAGGACTTCGATCCCCGGCAGTGGGACACCCCACCGTCGGGGACCGAGACGGCCCGACTGAAAGAGAAGACGATCCGGAACATGGCCGAGATGCACGACTACAGCGAGGCGTCGGCTGAACTGACCAGCCGGCACGTCATGAACCAGGTGAGCTACAGATGGGACTGAGAGACGACCTTGAACGGTACCGCGAAGTCGGCGAACAGCGCCGGCAGGACCTCGCCGAGTTCATCCAGTACGGCGATCTCGGCCAGTCACGGGACGACGAGGTCCGGATCCCGATCAAGATCGTCGACCTCCCGGCGTTCGAGTACGACCAGCGCGACAAGGGCGGCGTCGGTCAGGGTGAGGGCGCCCAGCCGGGCGACCCGGTCGGCCAGCCACAGCCCCAGCCCGGCGACGGCGACGAGGACGGCGACCCCGGCGAGGAGGGCGGCGAGCACGAGTACTACGAGATGGACCCCGAGGAGTTCGCCCAGGAACTCGACGAGCAACTCGGGCTGGACCTGGAGCCGAAAGGCAAGAAGGTCGTCGAGGAGACGGAGGGCGACTTCACCGACATGACCCGAACCGGCCCGTCCTCGACGCTGGACTTCGAGCGGCTGTTCAAGAAGGGGCTCAAGCGTAAGCTGGCGATGGAGTTCGACGAGGACTACGTCCGCGAGGCCCTGAAAGTCGACGGCTGGGGGCCACAGTCCGTCTTCGAGTGGGCCCGCGAGAACAACATCCCCGTCTCGAAGGCCTGGATCGAGGACGCCTACGCCGAACTCTCCAGCGACGAGAAGACCGAATACGAGTCCATCGAGGAGATGGAGGAGACCGTCGAGCAGGTGACGACCGCCCAGCGCATCCGCCGGGACGGCGTCGACGAGGTGCCCTTCCGCCGGGAGGACGAGCGCTACCGCTACCCGGAGATCGTCGAAGAGCGAGAGAAGAACGTCGTCGTGGTCAACATCCGGGACGTGTCGGGCTCGATGCGACAGAAGAAACGCGAACTGGTCGAGCGGACGTTCACGCCGCTTGACTGGTATCTCCAGGGCAAGTACGACAACGCCGAGTTCGTCTACATCGCCCACGACGCCGACGCCTGGCAGGTCGACCGCGACGAGTTCTTCGGCATCCGGAGCGGCGGCGGGACCCGTATCTCCAGCGCGTACGAACTGGCCGCCGCGGTCCTCGAAGAGGAGTACCCCTGGAGCGACTGGAACCGCTACGTCTTCGCCGCCGGCGACAGCGAGAACTCCAGCAACGATACCGAGGAGAAGGTGATCCCCCTGATGGAGGAGATCCCGGCGAACCTCCACGCCTACGTGGAGACCCAGCCCAGCGGCAACGCGATCAACGCCACCCACGCCGAGGAGGTCGAACGCAGCTTCCGCGACAGCGACAACGTCGCGGTCGCGTACGTCTCCTCGCCGGAGGACGTGGTCGACGCCATCTACGAGATACTCAGCACGGAGGACGACGAATGAGCACAGACGACCGACTCACCAAACAGCGTATCGCCGCCGACCTCGAACGACACGTCGAGGAGGCCAGCAACCTGGCCGAGAAACTCGGCCTCTCGCCGTACCCGGTCAACTACTGGGTCGTCGACTACGACGAGATGAACGAACTCATCGCCTACGGCGGCTTCCAGCGCCGGTACCCACACTGGCGCTGGGGGATGCAGTACGACCGCCAGCAGAAACAGACCCAGTTCCTCGGCGGGAAGGCCTTCGAGATCGTCAACAACGACGACCCCGCGCACGCCTTCCTCCAGGAGTCCAACACCCTGGCCGACCAGAAGGCGGTCATCACCCACGTCGAGGCCCACGCGGACTTCTTCGCCAACAACGAGTGGTTCCGGATGTTCGCCGACGGCACCACCGGCGGGACCGACGGCGAGCGCCGCGTCCGCAGCCCCGAGGCCGCGGAGATGCTGTCCCGACACGCCGAGACCATCCGGGAGTACATGCAAGACCCCGACATCGAACGGGCCGATGTCGAGCGGTTCATCGATCACGTCCTCTGTCTGGAGGACAACATCGACCAGCACGAGCCGTACGCGCCCGTCGAGACCGGTCCCGAGGAGTTCGAAGAGCTTGAGGGTGTGGCGGTCGCCGATCAGCTCGACGAGTTGGACCTCTCGGACGAGGTCAAGCGCCAGGTGTTCGACGACGAGTGGCTGGACGCCCAGGACGACGACGACGACGGGATCTCGTTCCCCGCCGAACCCGAGAAAGACGTGCTGGGCTTCCTGCGCAGACACGGGATGGCCTACGACGACGAGGCCGAGAAGGCCACGGAGTTCACCGACTGGCAGCGGGAGCTGCTGGAACTGTTACGTCGGGAGGCGTACTACTTCGCCCCCCAGAAGATGACGAAGGTGATGAACGAGGGGTGGGCCAGCTACTGGGAGTCGGTGATGATGACCGACGAGAACTTCGCCGGCGACGACGAGTTCGTCCTCTACGCCGATCACATGTCGAAGGTGCTGGGCTCTGGCGGGCTCAACCCCTACAGTCTGGGGCTGGCGATCTGGCAGTACGTCGAGAACACCGAGAACCGCCGCGACGTGATCGAGCGCCTCCTGCGAACCGAGGGGGTCACCTGGCGCAACTTCCACGATGTCGTCGATTTCACGGCGGTTCAGACGGCTCTCGAACCGCCGGCCTGGCTGACCGACGTGCCGGGCCACCTCGACGACCTGGACCCCGACGACCCCCGCGTCGACGCCGACGGGCTGGCGGCCGCCCGGGCCGGCGAGTTCGACGTGGGGACGTACCCCTGGAAGGTGCTGACCTACGAGGGCCTGTGTGAACGCCACTACTCCCTCGTCCGTCCGCAGAACCGGGGGTTCGTCTCCGCGGTCGGCCAAGAGGAACTGGAGCGTGTCTCGCGGTACCTGTTCGAGCAGGACCGCTACGCCGACATCGAAGCCGCACTGGCCGAGGTCGACTACACGCGCGGCTGGGACCGGATGCGGGAGGTCCGCGAGAGCCACAACGACGTGACGTTCCTGGACGCGTTTCTGACCCAGGAGTTCGTCGACAGCAACGACTACTTCACCTACGAATACACCCAGGCGTCGGGCGACTACCGGGTCACCTCGACGGACCACGAGGACGTGAAGAAGAAACTGATGTTGCAGTTCACCAACTTCGGCAAGCCGACGATCGTCGTCGAGGACGGTAACTACCGCAACCGCAACGAACTCCTGTTGGCCCACCAGTACAACGGCGTCATGCTCGACATCGCGCAAGCCGGGGACGTGCTCGAACGGGTGTTCGAGCTGTGGGGCCGCCCAGTGAACCTCCTGACGATCGTCAAGGAGTTCGACGACCACGATGTCGAGGTGGCCAAACGGCGGGACCGCGAGCCGGAACCGGAGCCGGTCGGCAAACGCATCCGCTACGACGGTGACGGGCTCTCCGTCGAGACGACCGACTGGTCGGAAGTCGAACACCTCACCGCGACGGACATCGACTACGACACCAAGCCTGACGAGTGGCTGGCCTGAACCGACCCCACTCGCCGTCGGTTCTCACAGCAAGATACACACGGACGCGGCGAGAACGTCCGGTATGGGACGCGAACGGTTCACAGTCCAGACGGACGAACACACCACGGTGACCGACATCACCGAGCAGGTCGCCGACGCCCTGCCGCCGGCGGCCGACGGGACCTGTACCGTCTTCGTCAGACACACGACCGTCGGACTCACAGTCAACGAGGCCGAACCACGGCTGCTCGGTGATCTCGCCGACTCGCTCGCCGATCTCGTCGCCGACGAGGGGTGGGACCACGATGCCCTCGACGGAAACGCCGACTCGCACGTCCAGGCGATGCTCGTCGGGCCGGACGTGACGGTCCCGGTCACCGAGGGGTCGCTCGACCTCGGGACGTGGCAGTCGATCCTGCTCGTCGAGTGTGACGGGCCACGGGAACGGGCGGTCGACGTTCGGTACTGAGCCGTTCGGCCCGCTGGACCGATCAGCCGTCGTAACTGTCGCCGTAGATCTCCTGCAGTTTGTCCTCGAAGGCCGTTCGGATGTTGCGCCGTTTCTTCTTCATCGACGGCGTGAGCAGGTCGTTCTCGGCGGTCCACTCGCCGGGGACCAGTTCGAACTGTTTGATCCGCTCGATCTTCTCCAGGTCGGCGTTGCACTCGTCGACGGCGACCTGGACCCACTCGCGGACGCGCTCGTCGGCACACCGCTCGTAGGGATCCTCGGGTAGGTCGATCCCCTCGGCGTCGGCCCACCGTTCTAACTCCTCGAAGTTGGGGACGATGAGCGCCCCGATGAACTTCTGATCGTCGCCGACGACCATCACCTGATCGACGCGGTCGCTGGTCGCGAACATGTCTTCGATGGGCTGTGGCGCGACGTTTTTCCCGGTCGAGAGGACCAGAATCTCCTTGATACGGTCGTGATAGATCAGGTAGTCCTCAGCGGTCCGTTCGACGATATCACCCGTTCGGAACCACCGCTGGCCGTCGATCTCGGTGAACGCGCGTTCGCTGGGGCCCGGCTGCTTCCAGTAGCCGCTGGTGACGTTCGGGCCACGGACGAGGAGTTCGCCGAGTTCGCCGGTCACGTCGTCGAACTGGCTGGCGTCGACCACGTCCGTGTCGATCCGTGTGTCAACGTCGTAGACCGGTACACCCAGCGTCCCCGGTCGGATATCCTCCGGCGGATTAGTGGTGAGCACCGGCGATGTCTCGGTGAGGCCGTACCCCTCCAGGATCGTAAGCTCCATGCCGATGAACGTCTCACAGAGCGTCTTCGAGAGGCTCCCGCCGCCGCTGACCATGAACTCGATGTTGCCCCCCATCTTCTCCTTGACGGTGCTGTAGACGAGCGTATCCGCGAGCCCGTGCTTGGCGTCGAGGACGAACCCGGGGTCGTCGGTCCGAGCGTACTCTCTGGCGACGCCGACGGCCCAGTTGAAGATGCGCTGTTTGATCGGTGACTCGCTGGCCTGCTCGCGCATGCGGTCGAAGATCCGCTCGTACACCCGCGGGACGCTGGCGCCGGTGGTCGGCTGGATCAACTGGATGTCGTCGGCGAGCGTGTCGGGGTCCTCGACGTATCCGACGGTCGCACCGGAAGCGAACATGAAGAAGTGGCCGGCGAGTCGTTCGAAGACGTGTGCCAGCGGGAGAAAGGAGATCGATGTCGAGTCGGCGCCGATGGCCGGGACATCCGGGTGTTTGTCCGGCCGAGGGGCGAGGCGTTTCCGTGACTGGTTGACGTTCGAGCGGAAGTTCCGGTGGGTGAGCCGGACGCCTTTCGGCTGGCCCGTCGTGCCGGACGTGTAGATGAGACTCGCCAGATCGGTCGGCTCGCGGGCCTCGAGCCAGGAACGGTAGGCGGATTCCTCGAACACTTCGGCCCCGCGGTCATGGACCTCGGCGAGCGTGTGGATGTCGTCCCGATCGGTGTCGGCCTCGTCGAGCAGGACGATCCCGTCGAGCGAGAGTTCGGCTTCCACTTCGAGCACGCGGTCGAGAAGAGTGGCGTTCTCGACGATCACGAACGCCGCGTCCGGGTCGTCGAGCAGATACTGGACCTGCTTGGGCGAGGATTCGGTGTAGACGGTCGTGACCACGCCCCCCGCCGAGAGCACTGCGAAGTCCGAGATCGCCCACTCCATCCGCGTCGAGGAAAACAGGCCGACCCGCGTGTCGGGTGTCACACCGAGGTCACGGAGGCCCGCGGCGACGTGTTTGACGATCTCGTGCATCCGTTCGTAGGAGAGGCCGGCGTACTCGCCGTCCGGTGCCGGCGGGACGACATCCCCGGCGAGCGAACGGTCGTACACGCCGCCCTTGTACAGTTGTGCGTCGTCGCCGGCGTTCCGTTCAGCGGTCGCAGCGAACATCTCACCCAGTGTGTCGTCCCCGATGACCTCGTCCGTGTACTCGGCTTCCGCCGCCCGCCACCCTGGCGTCGCCTCGTGACCTACCATGCCCCGCAGTTCGACGGGAAAACGCATATATATGGGGGAATTTCACGGTTCCCCGGTTGTCGACCGTTTCTCGCTCACTCGCCGATCTCGATTTCAGTACCTTCGTGGGTATCGTTCTCGAACGTGAGTCGGACTTCGAGGACACCGTTGCGGTAGCTGGCTGTGACATCGCCGGGGTCGACGTGTTCGGGCAGCGAGACCGTCTCGCTCATCGAACGGCGCCGGGACCCGAGTTCGTCGCTGGCGTCGTTTTCCGCGCCGATGACGAGTCGGTCGTCGTACAGTCGAACGCCGATCTCGTCTTTCTCGAAGCCGGGCATGTCAGCGACGACGACGAGACCGCCGTCGATACGTTCTACCCGAACACCGTCACCGTGTCCGCGTCGGTCGTTCCAGTCCTCGCCGAACATGCTGCGTCGCATCTGCTCGAAGAGTCGGTCCATACTGTCGAAGGAGTTGTAGCGTGGTTGCATCTCGTACTTACAGAGGCGCGCTGTGGAGATAAAGCAGTAGTAATCCGTGATAGCAGGCGGCTATGGATCGCAAGCCGGGGTCGAGCGGCCACCGACGACACGACAGTCGCTTGGAAACCGCGCTGACCGATCGGTACGTGGTCGCCAGACATATGTTCACACAGACCAACAAATACTGATGACACCCAGTACAACCGTTCTCGTCGTCGGTGGCGGAGCCACGGGCACCGGAATCGCCAGAGACCTCGCGTTGCGCGGCGTCGACGTGACCCTGGTCGAACGCGGCGGACTCGCCAGCGGTACCTCGGGGCGATCGCACGGACTCTTACACAGCGGTGCCCGTTACGCCGAGGCCGATCCGGTCGGAGCCGAGGAGTGTCTCGCCGAGAACCGGATCCTGCGGGACATCGCCGGTGACTGTCTCTGCGACTCGAGCGGCCTGTTCCTGCAGTTAGTCGACGACGACGCGGCGTACTTCGACGAGAAGCTCGCCGCGTGTGAGGAGATCGGGATCGAGACCGAGGTGCTTGACGGCGAGCGAGCGCGGTCGCTGGTCCCCGAACTCTCCGCCGATGTCGAACGGGCGATGCGTGTCCCCGACGGTGTCGTCTATCCGTCCCGGTTGGTCGCGGCGAACGCGGCCGACGCGGCGGACCACGGCGCGACGATCCATCCCCACGCCCCCGTCGAAGACATCGCCGTCGAGGACGGCCGGATCGCCAGTGTTCGCCTCGGTGGGACAGTCGAGGAGTCCGTCGCTCCCGAGTTCGTCGTCAACGCCGCCGGCGCCTGGGCGGGGTCGGTGGCCTCGATGGCCGGAGTCGCCGTCGAGATGGCCCCCGCCCGCGGCGTCATGGTGTCCGTCGACTACGACGACCTCGGACCGGTGTTGAACCGCTGTCGCGACCCGGACGACGGCGACATCGTCGTCCCACACGACACCGAGGCGGTCCTCGGAACGACGAGCGTACCGGTCTCGGACCCCGACGAGTACGAGCAGGCACAGTGGGAGGTCGAGCGCTCGGTCGAGGAGTGTGCGAAGATGCTACCCCCCGTCGCCGACGCGACGGTCGTCCGGACCTGGTGGGGTGTCCGGCCGCTGTACGCGCCCGACGAGGCCGAGGGCGACCGCCGAGGCATCTCACGTGGGTTCTTCCGGCTGGACCACACCACCGACGGTGTCGAGAACTTCGTCAGTATCGTCGGTGGGAAGCTGACGACCTACAGACGGATGGCCGAATCGACGACCGACGCGGTCTGTGACCGACTCGGAGTCGCGGAACCCTGCCGGACGGCACAGCGCGAACTGCCCGGCGCGCACGATCCAGAGCTGCTCGACGAGTACGTAACGCGGTACGACGGTCAGGGGCCGACGGACGAGGATGTCGTCGGTCGGTAGCGGCTCAGCCGCCGGGGAACTCCCGGAACACCGACTCGAAGTCGTCGAACTCCTCGACGGATTCGGTGGCCTCTGCCCGAAGGCGTTCGACACGCTGGCTCACCGTGTGATACTCCTCGTGTGCGTCTAGCTCCGCCGAGTTCCGTTGGGATTCGAGCGTCGCTTTCTTCGAGGCCGCAGCGAAGTACTCCTGCATCCGCTCGTCGTAGGTCTCCCGCGTGAGCATCTCCTCGACTTTCGCGTCGAGTTCCTCACGCGTGACCGGCTTCGTGAGGTAGTCGTCGAACGGCATCTCGACGATATCGAAGTCGGGATCGACCGCCGTGACCATCACCACGCGACAGTCCACTCCGCGCTCGTCGATGCGGTCTAACACTTCGTCGCCGGACTTGCCCGGCATCTGCCGGTCGAGGAACACGACATCCACCGTCTCGTCGACCTGCTCGAGCGCCTCGTCGCCGTCGTAGGCGGTGCGCACGTCGTACTCCATCGAGAGCCAGGTCGTGTATAGATCGGCGATATCCTGCTCGTCGTCGACGACAACCACGCTAACGGCCGCTGAATCACCGTTCATGTGCACTGATTCTCCGTCTAGCATCGCTTCGTGCCAGTTTGTCGAACAACCGTCTGACGATAGCATAAATCCATGCCCTCTATTATCATGTCTGATTATCTCACCCGTTCCGACACCGCGCTGTTTTGTGGCTCGCCCCCGTACAGTCGGGCGATGTCCGACGATCCGTCGGTGATCTCGTCGCTCGCGATCCACGCCAAAGATCTGGTCGCGGCGGCAGAGACCACCGCGCGAGACGAGAAGCGAGCGGTGCTGCGGGTGACACCGCCGTTCAGCGGCCGCATGCGTGCCCGCCTCCACGTCGTACAGGGCGACCCTGAACCGGCACCGATCCACCTCGACCCGTGGACGCTGTTGACCGACGACGCGCCGGCGTATCCGCTGGCCGACGACACCGAGGACGAACTCCGGGGGGCTGTCGACGAGACGTACTCGATCGAGCGCCACCGTGACTACCACGAACAGCGCGTCGAGGAGTGGCGGGACGCGGTTCTCGACCACGTCCGGGAGACCGCCACGCTCGCAGACACCGAGACGGCGGTTTCGGTCACCATACTCGGTCCGTAGTGATCGATCGTTGGGAACAGACGAGACGAACCGAGGGGACTTCATAAAACGTCTAAGAATTGCTGCGCCATTCGTGAAACGTCCGCCGTCGAGTCGTTCGTCCGTGAAACGATCCAAAATTCCCCGAAGGCTCTCGCGGTTATATGCGGTGTACCGTCGTACTGTGGGGTAGGTCCCATGTCTAACTCATCGACGAACGAATGGCTCGCCCTCCCCGAAGCATCGCTTACGGACATCCGTGAGTCGATCCTGACGCCCGTGCGCGGAATGGCCTTCTGGACAGCGATCACACTCCCTTTCCTCTATCTCCCGCTGCTCGCGTACGGACTGGAGTCCGCTGCAACCCGGCTGGCCTTCTTGGCCCTCGTCGCCTGTAACGCGGTCGCACTCGTCGTCGGCCACTCCTACTCCCGGTCCTGAATCGTCCCCCAGCGGTCCTGTCCGCACACGCCACCTCGTGTCACCGCTGTGAGCGATGGCGTTCGATCGCTACTCTCCTCCGTGTTCGTGTTTCGCCCGAAAACTCGATCAGTGCGCGGGACCGGATTTGAACCGGCGGAAGAAATGCTCGCTCGCTGCGCGTTCCGTCCGGGGTTCGAATCGGTCCTGCTCTTCGCTCACTTCGGTCGCTCATGCGCGGGACCGGATTTGAACCGGCGGACCCCTACGGGATAGCGTCCTAAGCGCTACGCCTTTTCCTGGCTCGGCAACCCGCGCGCACTTTCCGGTATCGCCGACCGGCGTATCAAGCCTTCGTTTGCGGTCCGGGACACGATGGTTTAGGTACGGTCGGGGAGTAGACGGGGGTATGTATCGAGCCAGCGATCGGGTGGAACAACAGGAGTGGCTCTCGGAGATCGAGACGGTGGCCGACCGGCTCGGGCTCGGGACGCAGGCGCGTTCGCACGCGGTGGATCTCTTTCTGTCGTCGCTCCCCGAACAGGAACGGTCGAAACGGGCGAGTATGGCGACCAGTATCTACGTCGGCGCACTAGTCGCCGGGCAGGAACGATCGCAGACCACAGTCGCAGACGCCACCGATGTCTCTCGGCTGACGATCCAACAGCGCTGGAAGGACGTGCTCGAACGGGCGGGACTGGACGCGCCGTCTTGGTGAGCTACGACGGGGTCTCCCGGCCGTCGCGCTCGGGCGTGGGGTTCCCGTGTTCGTCGATCTCACCGCGGACGATCCGGGTCGAAGAGATCACGTCACCGTCGTCGGCGTAGACGTGGGGGACGACCTCGATTTCGAGGGGGTCGTGGCCCCGCTCCCGGCGAATCTCGTTGATCCGTTTGCCGCCGGTCTCCGTCTCCGGCGAGACGACGAGCACGTCGAACTGTGGCTCGGTCGCGATGCCGGTCGGTTCGGCCAGTTCGCGGATAGTCCAGTTTCGGTCGTGTTCGGCGGCAAGCGCCGCGAGTTCCGCTTCCAGCGCCGACCGTCGCTCCTCGTAAGACCGGATGTGGCGCTCGTCGTGCCGGGTCTTGGGCGCGAGAGCGTCGCTGGTGAGTCCGACAGTGACATCCCCGAGCTCGAACGCGCGCTCGAACAGTGCGCGGTGCCCGTCGTGGATCGGGTCGAACGTCCCCCCCAGCGCGACATTCATACCGACGGGGACGGCGTGACTCGGTTTAGTCGTGTCGACTTTCCCCCTCCGCGTGGGTACGTCTCAGGGGTCAGGCCTCGTCGTCGCCGTCTTCGTCGTCGTCCGGGTCCGCGTCCTCGACGGAGATCGTCACCGGATCGCTGTCGCCGCCGGACTCGGTGTCGGGCAGCGGGCCGCCGTCGGAGTCGAGGTAGTCGTCCAGGTTGAACACGGTGTTGAGCTTCGACTGCACGTCCCCGACGACCGTGTTGACGAGTTCGCTCGGCGCGATAGCGCTGTACTCGTAGGGGTTGTTGCCCGCACCGTCGCTCTCCCGTTTCTCCCGTGTCACGATGTCTTCGTCGTGCAGCGCGGCCAGTGCTTCCCGGACCGTACTCGGGTAGAGGCCGGTCCCCTCGGCAACCTCGTCGCTCGTGCTCCCGGGATGTTTCCGGAGGTTGACGTAGATGCGCGAGCGCGTCTCGGTGTCGAGCAGCCACGACAGCAGGTCGACGAGCCCCTCGTCGAACTGTTCGACGGCCCGATCGGCTTCCTGTTCGATTCGGTTCCGTACCTCGTCTCGGTCTTCCGGAGCGTCGTCGTCAGTCGTCATGCGTTGTCTCTAGGAGGACAAAAGGCGTCGGCGATGAAAAATCCTCGCCTCCTGGTGGGACGTGCCGTATCGGGCGGCCGGACCAATCTGGTTTATTTCATATCTGGTAGTAATTTAGTATATAAATAGCAGTGGTTTTGCCGGCCAGCTATCGGCATTGAGAGCGGTCCTGTGGTATTTTACCACCGTGGTGAGTACTACTGTCTGTCGCATGGCACGCAGGTCGGACAGACCACCGGCGGCGTCCCCATCGCGTCCGCGGCCGACGCGACGCAGGGACGGATCGCCGTGAGTGCCAGTGTGACACTGGACCGGATCACAGAGTGGGTGACCACAACCGACAAAACGTCACCGGGGGGTGACTGGCATCCGTCTCACGTCCGAGCCGCCGACCGTTCTACGGTTCGTCGAGACGAAGCGACTCACTTAGCTCGACGACACTACGTTGTCGAAGCCGTCGCTGTCGGCTCGCACCGCTCTCGGCGTCGGCCAACCGGCGGAGACCATCGACATCGAGGCGATCACATTCACGGTCGACGAGCGTGTCGACGGACAGCGGCTCGGAGCGGTCGGGCACCAGTAACTCGGCGTCTCGGCCGTGTCTGATCGCGCGCCACTTGCTCTCGTCTAACAGCTCCCGGCGCATCTCCGACGTGGACTCGCCGTCGTCGTAGCGGGCGCTCAGGTCCGTCACGAGCGCGTGTGTGTACTCGACGAAGGCCATGACCCGATCCGGGTCGGCCTGTCCGTCCGGCGCCCGTACCTCGACGGTTCCGAGCCCCGAGTGGGGGCGCACGTCGAACCAGAGTTCGCCCCGGTCGTCGATGCCCCCGCTCTCGATCATCCGGCGTTCGTACCGCTGGAAGGCCGCGTAGTCGTCGAACGCCGTCGGCATCCCGGTGTTGGGGAGCCCCTCGAAAATCTTCGCTCGCGCCGACTGGAGCCCGGTGTCGAAGCCGTTCCAGTACGGCGAGTTCGCCGACAGCGCGAGCATCAGCGGGAGGTGCTGGCGGAGTTCGTTGGCGATCCAGACCGCCTTGTCGGCGTCGTCGACACCGACGTGAATGTGCAGTCCCGCCGTCGTGTTCCGGTGTTGTGGGTACTGGATTCGATCTAACTGGGCCCTGTAGCGGGGCTTGTCGGCGTGTTCGAGTTCGCGCCACTTCGCAAGCGGGTGCAGGCCCGCGGCGGCGATCCCGAACCCGTGATCGGTCGCGTGGTCGATCAGGGCGTCCCGGACCGCCGTGAGGTGTTCGCGCGCCCGGCCAGGATCGTCGATGCGGGGCGTCTGTGTCTCGATCACGCACTTGAACAGCTCGTGGTCCAGGCGGTCTTCGAGAATCGCCGGCGGCTCGGACTCGTAGACGAGTTCGTCCGTCCCCGAGGTCGGGCGGCCGTACTCGTCGACGACGTAGAACTCCTCTTCGATACCAAGCGTCCCCTCCCGGGTGAAATTCTCGCGCGACCCCGTCTCGTCCATCGCCTTGGCAATCGGAACCGACGCGCTAAAGTTTTCCGTCACCGGCCGCTCGCTACCGGGGCCGTGCGACGACCCCGAGGTGGTCCTCGTGGTACGGTGCGAGTGGCTCGGTCGAGAGCACCGCGTAGTCCTCGCGGAGTTCGTCGAGGACGCCCTCGAACACGTCCTCGGGGGCCGCGGTAACGTCCTCGCTCCGGGCCTTGATCGCCGCCAGGAGCCGCCCGTCCTCGCCCAGGAACTGTCGGTTGAGCGCGGCCACCCGTGCCTGTCCGCGGGTCGCTACGTCCTGAACGACCACGTCGACGGGCTCGACGACGTGGGCGTAGGTCTCGGGCCGGCGGGCGTCCTTCAGCAACGGGAAGAGGCGGTCCCGCTCCTCGGCGGCCGACAACAGGTCCCGGACCGGCCGGGGCGCGAACTCCACGGCGTAGGTCGGTCCGGCGAAATCGGCGACGTGGCTCACGGTGGTCCCGGCCGCGGCCCCGAGATACAGGGCCGTCTCGCCGCCCACAAGTCCAGTGTCCATCCCCAGTTCGAGCATCGCGCCGAGCTTCGACCGGTGTGGGTCCCACCGGCGCCACTCGCCGTCGGTCGCCTCGCCGTACACCGGCGGGCCGCGCGTCGCCAGTCCCGTCTCGCCGTCGAAGTCGTGTCGCTCGACACCGGTCGGGAGCGTCACTGTTCCTCACCCCGGCGGCTGCGAATCCGCTCGATCCGCTCGTCGAGTTCCGCCTGGAGTTCCGGCCGGCGGTCGCCGCTGTAGTGGTCGATCCGCGCGGCGATCGAGAGTTTCCCCGCCAGCGCGCGGGCGGCCGACCCACGCTCGTCGGGGTGGGTCCCGCGGACGTACTCGTGGGTGAAGATCACGCCGTGTTTCGGTGACGGCGCCGAGCCAGTCAGGTGGGCGAACAGCGCGTCCTCGGCGCCCAGCACCTGGACGGTCCCGCTCGGTTGCTTGGCGAGGGCTTCCAGTCCGCCGGCGAGCGAGACCAGCCGCGCTGCCAGCACCGGCCCGGCCAGCATCGAGAGGTTCGGTGCGACGGCGGGGGCAGCCTGCTCGATGAACGACCGCAGCGAGTCGGCTTCGTCGGCGACTGCGACGGTCCGCTCGGCCAGCGAGACGAGCGCGCTGTCGGTCCCGTCTTCCGGGTCGCGCGCTGCGACCTCGCGGGCGTAGTCGATACCGGCGCCGCTGTCCCCGTAGCGGCTCCCGGCCCACTCGCTGACCCGCTCCGCGAGTTCGTTCGCCGTCCGCTCGCAGTCGGCCATCGCTCTGACGGCGTGGACGAGTTGCTGGTCGTCGGCACCCTCGCGCTCGCGGACGGCCTCGCTGGCTGCGGTCGTCGTCGCCGCGTGCAGCCGTTCGTAGTACTCCTCGCGGTCGGCGGCGAAGCCGGCGTCGACGGCCAGCGTCGGCCAGTCGGCCGGTTCGTCGGCCTGCCCGTCCCTGATCCGTGTGACGGCGGCCGCCCCGTCGTCGGGGTCGAGCCCGACGAACCAGCCGCCAGTGTCCTCGGTCATACGTGGACTCTGGACACAGCGGCGTATAGGTGTCATTGTTCGGGACGCGAGCACACGCGAGGGAGTTTCAGACTGGTCCTCGGAAGGGACCGTCGCAGACGGTGTAAGGGAGGGTGACGGAGGGGTGAAACTGTCCGAGAAGGAAGGCAGCCACAGTCGGATCCGCGAGCGAAGGCTAAGCGTACGACTCAGGAGTGATCGACTGGCGAATGAGGGCCAGAGCGACCGCCCAGCACGGTGACGACGCGGCGGAGGAGTCGCCCGAGGACGAACCCACTGACCGCGAGCGGGAGGCCGAAGCCGAGAGCGAGCAGCAGTGCGACACCGACTGCGTCGGGGAGCGACACGACCTCCGTCCCCCACGAGTAGGTGACGGTCGTCCCGTACCGAGTGACGGCGGCGCCGAACACGGGCGCGCTGACGAGGACGTACGTCGGGAGGAGTCCGGAGTTGATCGCGGCACTGACGGCGGCGAGTGCCACGAGCGCGCCGACGGCGAGGAAGACCGCGACGGCGGGATCGGTGCCGGCCCAGGTGCCACGGACCCACGCCGTGAGCGTCCCGTAGCCGACCGTCGAACCGACCCACCACGCACTAGCTGCCGCCAGTACGGGCGCGAGCAAGAGCGCGAGTATCGACACGTCGGTTCGCTGCCCGACGGCGAACACTCGGACGGGGCCGGTCACGAAGCGTTTTCCGGGCCCGGTAGCGACGCTGGTAGCCTGTTTCCTGCCGGCGGCCAACTTGTTCCGCGTCAGGTGGAGGCTCCGGGCGAGCACGCGTCGGCACACGCGAGACACCGTTCGGAGCGACGTTGCGATCCAGGTCAGCGTGGCGACGAACGCCGCGGCGGCAGTACCGATACCGTTTCGCAGGGGGGACATGTCAGGGGACACACTAGAACTGTCGATCCCCACGGACTTAGTAGTTGTAGATGTGTCGACACCGGACCGAGGCGACAGATCGCGGAGACAGTGTGGTTCTACCGGGGAGCAGTTGCGTGGCCCGGTCGGGTTCGCGGTCGAAGCCGGAACGAGGCAGACCGAGGTCGCGCCGGCCAGGAACCAGACGCCCAGCACGACCGGGACAGTGAGTTGCAGTCCGGCGATCGAGCGAACGCTTAAGCCGGCGCCGGCCGACACCTCGGGCATGTTCGACCCCGAGGAGCTGGACCGCATCCGCGAGGCGAAAGCCGAGTGGGAAGACAGCGAGGTCCAGCCGACCGTCGACCGGTTCGGCGAACGCGAGGAGACGTTCACCACCGATACGGAGGGGCACGAGGTAGCTCGGCTGTACACCCCGGCCGACGTCGCCGACTTGGACTACGACGAGGACCTGGGGTTCCCGGGCCAGGAGCCGTACACCCGCGGCGTCTACTCGACGGGGTATCGCGGTCGGCTCTGGACGATGCGTCAGTACGCGGGGATGGGGACCGCCCGCGAGACGAACGAGCGGTTCACATATCTCCTCGAACAGGGCCAGACCGGCCTCTCGATGGCGTTCGATCTCCCGACCCAGATGGGCTACGACTCCGACGACGCCATGGCCGCCGGCGAGGTGGGCAAGACCGGCGTCGCCATCGACTCCCTGCGGGACATGGAGACGGTCTTCGACGGCATCCCGCTGGACGAAGTGTCGACCTCCATGACGATCAACGCCCCCGCGGCGGTGTTGCTGGCGATGTACATCGCCGTCGGCGACCGACAGGGCGTCGACCGCGAGGAACTGCGGGGGACGATCCAGAACGACGTGCTCAAGGAGTACATCGCCCGGAACACGTTCATCTACCCGCCCGAGCCCTCGATGCGGCTCATCACCGACATCTTCGAGTTCTGTGCGGCGGAGGTGCCCAACTTCAACACCATCTCGATCTCGGGGTATCACATCCGCGAGGCCGGCTCGACGGCCGCTCAGGAGATCGCGTTCACGCTGGGCAACGGGCTGGCGTACGTCGAAGCGGCCATCGATGCCGGACTGGCCGTCGACGAGTTCGCGCCGCAACTATCCTTCTTTTTCGCCTCGTACAACAACATCTTCGAGGAGGTCGCGAAGTTCCGGGCCGCTCGTCGGCTCTGGGCCTCGCTGATCGACGAGCGGTACGACCCCGACGATCCGAAGTCCAAACAGCTGAAGTTCCACACCCAGACCGCCGGCTCGACACTGACCGCCCAGCAGATCGAGAACAACGTCGTCCGGGTGGCGTACCAGGCGCTCGCCGCCGTCCTGGGCGGGACCCAGAGCCTCCACACCAACGGGAAAGACGAGGCGATCGGCCTGCCGACCGAGGAGTCGGTGCGGACGGCGCTTCGCACACAGCAGATCCTCGCCCACGAGTCCGGTGCGGCCGACACCATCGATCCGCTGGCCGGCAGTTACTACGTCGAGTCCCTGACCGACGACCTGGAGGCAGACGCCCGCTCGCTCATCGAGGAGGTCGAGGACCGCGGCGGGATGCGCAAGGCCATCGAGAGCCAGTGGGTCCAGCGCCAGATCCAGGATGTCGCCTTCGAACGCCAGCAGGAACAGGAGGCCGGCGACCGGATCATCGTCGGCGTCAACGAGTACGAGGTCGAGGAGGAAGGCGAGCAGGACATCGAGGAGGTCGACGAAGCGCTGGAGGAGGCCCAGAAAGACAACGTCGCCGCTCTGCGGGAGAATCGCGACGACGAGACCGTCGAGACGGCGCTGGCTGCGCTGGACGACGCCGCCCGGAGCGACGAGAACCTCATGCCGTTCCTGATCGACGCGGTCAAGGCCGAGGCCACGACCGGCGAGATCTGTGACGTGCTCCGGGAAGTCTTCGGGGAGTACCAGCCCGGCTCGTCGATGTGAGCCGGTCGACAGTCCGGCTTTATATTCGAACGTCTTTCGGAGATTCGACTTTGGAATCCGAACAGCAACCGCATTGAACGAGACGCTCGTATCGTCAGGTATGGAACGTGACTACCGTCGGGGTGATCGACCGTGACGACGAGCGAGCGTCGACTGGCCGCGGTCGTGGTCCTCATCCTGGGAGCACTGTTCGTCCTGCCCGTGCTCGTGATGAGCTTCGGGATGCTGACCGGCGGGACGATGGGCGGCGGGATGTACGGCGGTGGGATGTGGGGCACCGGGATGCACGGCAGCGGCATGGCCGGGGGCGGCGGTGGCGGCCCCGGCTGGCTGTGGGGACTCGGTCTCGTCGTTCCGGTGTTGTTCGTCGCCGGCGTCGTCGGCCTCGGCTACCTGCTCGTCCGATCGATCGGGACCGACGGGGACGACGATCCCGCCGTCGAACAACTCCGACGGACCTACGCTAGCGGCGAACTGAGCGACGAGGAGTTCGAGCGCCGGCTGGAACGGCTCCGGGAGGAGTGACGATACCGAGAGCGAGCCGGCGGCTCGGAGTTAAATACCGTCCGGACGAACCGCGCCCATGCGCTTCGACCACGCCGGCGTCGCGACCGACGACGCCGCCGCGCTCGCCGATCTGTACGGGGCAGCGTTCGACGCGCCCGTCGCACACGAGGAGACGTTCGACGGGCTCTCGGTGACGTTTCTGGACCTCGGGAACGGCTACTTCGAGCTCCTGGAACCGCTGCCCGATGCAGAGGGGGCCATTCCGCGGTACCTCGACCGCAACGGCCCCGGAATCCACCACTTCGCGCTGGCGACCGACGACATCGAGGCGGCCATCGCGACCGCGGTCGACGCGGGCATCGACCCCATCGACGGGGAGCCACGCCCCGGCGCGTGGGGCCACGAGGTCGCCTTCCTCGACCCAAGGACGACCGGCGGTGTGCTCGTGGAGTTCGTCCAGCACTGAGCTCAGTCGTCGGCGTCGACGAACTGCTCCCAGATCTGCTCGGCCCCTTCGGTCAGCCGGTCCGGAGGCTCGGCGAACCACGCGGCGCCAGTCAGTTCCGACTCGTCGACATCCAGCGATCCCTTCAGATATTCGGCCTGGAAGTAGACATCCAGCGTGTGGACCGAGCCGTCGGCGTCGGTGTCGGGGTAGTACTTGCGGTGGAACACCGCTTCGACGCCGGTGATCGTACATCTGATACCGGTCTGCTCGTGGACGCGACGGACGGTCGTCTCCTGCAAGGACTCGTACTGGCCCCCCTTCCCGTCGCCGGGGAGCGCCCACAGGTCGGCGCCGCGGCCCAGCACCATCAGGACCCGGTCGCGGGTGTCGTGAGCGGCCTGTTCCGGGATGTTCTCGCTCAGGTCCGGCAGCGACTCGCCGTCGCGGGTGACGAAGACGACGCTGTTGCCGTCGTAACCGGTCCCGTTCGTCGCCGAGTAGACCTCAGTGTACTCCTCGGGAGAGAGTTCGAACGTCTCCTCGGTGACCGGAACGTCGCCGTAGGACGCCTCCAGCCGATCGATCCGCCCCTTGACGTTCTGTTCGTTGACCTTGTCGGCGATGTCGACATCGGTCTCCTCGGGCTCGGGAACCGCCATCGACTCCAGTTCCTCGCGCGTCTCCTCGTCGACCTCGTCCCAGTTGATCGTGAACCCGCCGCCACCCGCCCCCTGTGTCTCGTCTTCCTCTGTCATACCTGGGAGGTACCCGCCGAGGCGGATAAACGACGCGGTGGCAGTCCGGCACTCCCGACGAGGAGTGCCCACACTCTCACTCAGCCAACCGGGCGTCCTCGATCCGGAGCGTTCCCCGCGTGCCGTCCCACTCGGTGTCGTACTCCAGTTCGATCCGCCGATCCATGTGAGGCCCATCTGTCACCAGCGTCTCGAACTCCCCGCCTTCGCCGAGGATGTGGACGCCGTACTCGTCGTTGAGCGACTCCAGTTCGTCCAGGGCATCGGTGTCGAGCGTCCGACCGAGCCAGGACTCGTCCAGCCCGTAGGCGGCCACACGGATGATCCGGACCTCGAAGCCGGCGTCGAGCATCGCCTCCGCCAGCGTTCTGGGGTCTTCCTGCCACAGCGGGGCGAACACCTGCGCTTCGAGCCGTTCGGCCATGGCTTCGATGCGCGTGGTCTGGTACTCGCTCTCGACTGCGCCGGCGGTAACTCCCTTGATACCGCCGTCGAGGTCCGAATCGAGGTCGCGTAGCGCGGCCTCCAGCGGTTCGAGTTCCTCGTCGCCCTGGACGCCGGCGTCGGGAACGTCGTCGGCGCCGAAGTCGTCGGGTTCGACCTCCAGCAACGGAATCCCGATGCTCTCGGCTGCCAGGCTCGCCAGGCGGGTCGCCGGGACGTGGTACATGTACGAGTCGCCCTCGGGGTGGACCGTCACGAGTCGCTCGACCGAGTAGCCGCGTTCGAGCGCCCGGTACAGCGCCCACGAGGAGTCCTTGCCGCCGGAGAACAGCGAGACCCACGCGCCGTCTGTCATGCCAGCGGGTAGCCGGCGACGGTGTAAATCGCTGTCTATTCCGCCAGTTCGCTCTCGATGTCGGTCCGGCTGACGTAGGCCGCCACCCGGACACCGAGCAGGCTGATGAGGATGCCCGCGAGGATGAACACCGCCAACCGGGTCCCGGCCTCCATCGTGAACCCCTGGACGACGACCACGCCGAGGTCCGTTCTGGCGACGCGGAAGGCGTCGAAGACGCCGCCCCGTTCGAGGAAGTACGCGGAGAACCCGCGGACGACGAGACCGACGGCGACCGCGCCGAAGGGGAGGTTGACGTAGGCACTGCGGATCCCCTCACGCTGGATCAGTTCGTCCAGCAGCCGGCCGAGCGAGGCCGCCAGCGCGGCCGCGGTGAGCCAGGGGACGCTGTCGAAGGCAAACCGGTTGACCAGGACGAACGTCGCGGGGTTCTGGATGTCTGAGACGCCCAGCGCGCCGGCGAACAGCCCGACGAGCGAGAGCCCCACGGCGACGACGTAGGTCACCAGTGACACCTGCCCCGAGTACAGCGCCTCGCGGATCTCGCTGGGGAGCCGCGAGAGGTAGGCGTCGATCCCCAGCCCTTTGTAGATGAGGAACACGCCGACGGCGGCCGCGATGGCGCCGATAGCGATGGTCGTGCTGTTGGCGACGACCAGCAGGATCGGAAACGCGACCATCGCCAGACCCAGTGGGACCAGCACCGTCTTCCGGAGTTCCTCGTCGGCGAGGAACTGCTTGAGCAGGTAGTAGGTCGACTCGATATCGCGGGCCTGCCGGACGACGACTCGGTCGACGGCGTCGACCTGGACGCGGCTCTCGATGATGGGAACCAGTTGCTCGTCGTCGGCGCTGTCGACGACGACGATGGCGGAGTCCGGGTCGTGTGTCTCGACGAGGTCTTCGACCTGTGTGGCGATGTGTCGGTCGGTCCCGACACTGTCGGTACCGCCGCCGACGACGGCCAGCAGGGGGTCGCTGCCCTCTGCGTCCAGTTCGTCGGCGACACGGAGCCCCTCTAGCAGGCAGTTCACTCGACTGTCCTCGGGGTCGACGACACCGGTTTCGGTGATGAGCGGCTCGACGGCTGACCGGCCGACGACCGGGTACGCCGTCGAGACGGGGCTGTCCCGATCGATACACACCACCAGCGTTGTCACACCCTGCCAGAGACGCCCGCGAAACAAAAAACCCTCGCGGTCACCGACGGAAGGAGACGCCGTCGACCTCCCCCTCCGCGTCGAACGCGCTCGCGACGCCGGCCCCCAGCGCGAACGCGACCCGGGCGGCGCCACCGCGGAGCATCCCGGTGATCCCTCGTTCGGGCGTGAACTCCCGGACGGTCGTCTCCTCGCCGAGCCGATCGCCGAGGGACGCCTCGACTTCCCGGCGGGTCCCGATCTCGTCGACGAGACCCCGGTCGGCGGCGTCCTCGCCCAGGAAGATCCGCGCCTCCGTCTCTCGCAGCGTCTCGCTGTCCATCTCGCGCCCCTCGGCGACGGTCTCGACGAACTGATCGTAGTAGTCGTCGACGATCCCCTGGAGGTACTCCCGTTCGTCCTCCGTGAGTTCTTTCAGCGGCGTCCCGGCGTCCTTGTACTCGCCGGCGGTGAACTGCTCGTAGGAGAGCCCCGCCCGATCGGCGAGGTCCTTCGCGTTGACACGGGAGCCGATGACGCCGATCGAGCCGACGATCGACCCCTCGCGGGCCCACAGTTCGTCACACCCGGCCGCGATGTCGTAGCCGCCGCTGGCACAGACATCCGTCGCGTAAGCGACCGTCGGGCCGTCGAACCGTTCGGCCGCCAGCCGGATGTCCTCGCTGGGGACGATCTGGCCCCCGGGTGTGTTCAGCTTCACCAGAAGCGCCCGAGCGCCCTTGTCCTCGTCGGCCCGTTCGATCTGATCGACGATGTCGTCGGCGCTGGCGCTGGTGGGCGGGGTCGTGAGCCCGCCACCGCCGTCGCGGGTGATCGGCCCCTCGACGGCGACCTCGGCGACGTTGTAGGAGGGAAACAGCGCCTCGCCGACGTTCCCCGCGACCCGCAGCGCGCCGAGAACCGTCGCGATCACCAGGAGGACACCGAGCAGGTCCGCCAGGTCCACCGAGAACCGGAGGAAGAGGAGCCAGCCGAGGACGGTCGCGACGACGGCCGCGACGAGTGCGATCCCGAGCCGTGCGAGTCCCGCTGTCGAGACCATTACTGGTACATCCCCAGCGGCCGCGCGCTCGTGCTGTCGTCCCCGGACTCCTGGAGCTGTTCGGCCAGCCGCTGTTTGGCCGTCGCGATCTGGTCGGCCTGTTCGACGAGCGCCTCGGTGTCGATCTCGACATCGCCGAGCGGCCCGATGGCAGTCTGGAGGAGCGCGCGTGCCGCCGCCGGGTCCGGGAACTGCTGGTCGGCCTCGACGACGAGCCCGACGCCGGTCAGCCCGGTCCGCTGGGCCTCGTGGATGAGCGCCCCCGTCGGACCGGTGACCGCGCCGGCCTCGCTCGGGAGCGCGATGTCGGCGTCCTCCAGCATTGCGGCGCCGTCGCCGGTCGCGATCCCGTACACCGCCGGGGGCTCCTCGTCCTGATCGGCCGGCATCCCGCTGAGGAACAGCGGCGTCACGTCGTTGGCGGCGAACCAACTGACGAGACAGCCGGCGAACTCCGTCGCACCCGACGGCGAGACGGGGGCGTCGCTCTGGAGGACGAGCAGGTCCCGCTCGGGGTCGGCGTAGATGCGAACGGGCGGTCGAACGGTGGGGTCGCCCTCCGCGTAGACGGCGATCTCCGGCAGGCCGTCACAGTGACAGGACGCGTAGTACTCCATATCGTAGCTGTCGACGAGGTGGTCGGCGGCGATCTTCCCGACGAGGCCGAGTCCGGGGAGCCCCTCGACCAGTGTCGGCTCGTCGAGGGCGATGTCCTCCCGGTGTACCTGTACGTGTGCCATACTCGACGGGACGGCTGCCGTCGGCTTGAAAGCCGGGGCTACCCGGGCGCCGGCCTTCGAAACCCACAAGCGACCCCCCGGCGAATCCGGGAGCAATGGAACAACTGGAACGGTACCGCGCTATCGTCGACGACTTCGCGGCGTTCCGTGCGGCCTGTGACCGCCCGCTCCCGTCGGCGGTCAGAGTCAACACGATCAAAGCGACCGTCGAACAGGTTCGGGTCGCCCTCGACGACGCGGGCATCGCCGCCGAGCCGGTCGGTTGGCACGACGGCCTGTTCGTCCTCCCCGAACAGTCGGCCGGTGCGAACTGGCCGTACTTCCACGGCTGGACCCACGGCCAGGAGGAAGTCTCGGCGATCCCGGCGACGGTCCTCGATCCGCAGCCGGGCGAGCGGGTCTGGGACGCCTGTGCTGCACCCGGGAGCAAGACGACCCAGCTGGCGGCGCTGATGGACGACCGCGGCGAGGTGGTCGCGACCGACAACAACCTCGGGCGGATCTCCGCACTGCGGACCAACACCGAGCGGCTCGGCGCGACGAGCGTCGCCGTCACCCACGAGGACGGCCGCAACCACTCGCTGAAACCGTTCGGCGGCGCCGGCTACGACCGCGCGCTCGTCGACGTGCCCTGCTCCTGTGAGGGGACCATCAGGAAGAACCCCGACGCGCTGGCGGACTGGTCGCTCTCCCACGTCGAGGGCGTCGCCGGCGTCCAGAAGGGGATCCTGGCCCGTGCCGTCCAGGTCACCGAACCCGGCGGGACCGTCGTCTACTCGACCTGTACGTTCGCCCCAGAGGAGAACGAGGCGGTTCTGGACCACGTCCTGGCGGCCGAGGACTGCGAACTCGTCGACTACGACCTCCCGCTGACCCACCGCGACGGCGTCACCGAGTGGGACGGGGAGTCGTTCGACCCCGCCGTCGAGCGCGCCAAGCGGATCTACCCCCACCACAACGACACGGGCGGGTTCTTCTGTGCGAAACTGGAGGTGACGGGATGAGCAACGACAGCACGAAGTTCACACGACTGCCGGCGACAGACGCCGAGCGGGACGACCCCGAGCGAGCCACGCGACGGGAAGTCCTGGAGTTCTGGACCGAACGCTTCGGCGTCCCCGCCGAAACCTTCGCCGACCACACCTTCTGGGAGCGCGGGGCCGGCAAGATCTGGCTCTCTCGGGGCGACCCGCCCTCGCCGGCCGACATCGAGGGGCTGGGGATGACGGTCCTCCGGACGCGCCAGGAACACTGGAAGCCGACACTGGAGGCGGTCCAGCGGTTCGGCGACGACGCCACCGAGAACGTGCTCCATCTCGATCGGTCGCAAGCGACGACGTTCGTCGCCGGCGACGACCAGGAACTCGACTGGGACGGCGACTGGGGCTACCTGATCGTCACGCACGACCTAGCCGGCGAGGCCGAACCGGTCGGTGTCGGGCTCTACGTCTACGGCGAACTCCGGTCGCAGGTTCCGAAGGGGCGCCGCCGGGACCTCTGATCAGGTCTGGCGATCCTGAACCGGGAACGCGACCTCGACGGTCGCCTTGTATTCGGTGATCGCGCCGTCGGTGACGGTCGCGGTCCAGTCTTCGACCTCGACGCCGTGGATGTCGTCGATCGTCTCGTTGGCGCGCTCGACGGCCTCCGTCGCCGCGGCCTCCCAGGAGTCTGTCGACGTGCCGAGTATCTTGATGATCTTGATCGCTGTCATCGACCCAGCGTACCCGGTGTCCGGTGTTAGGAATGGGCCCACTAGTCGGTCGGTCCGACGGCGGTAAGCTCCCAGTAGCGATACCATACCCTTTTCAACGAATACGGGACCAGCGGACCCGTGCGCTGACTGTCGCCGCGGTGCCGTCAGCCGTCGTGTCCCCATCGGTACCGCGGGAGAGCAGGGGGACCTGTCAGCCCGTCTCACGTTCACGGACCGTCCCACCACTCAGTCCGTCCCACTCGATACGGTATCCCAGCCGCGAGAGGACGGCGCTATCGTCGTCGATCCCGTGCTCGTCCAGCAGTTCCTGAACGTCGGCGAGTGTCTGTCCCGCCTCGATCCGCTCACCCAGGTCGTCAAGGACCGCGGGCCGGACGAGGGTCCGCCCGACCAGTTCGTGCGCCGGGAACGGCTTGTCTTCGATAGCGTCCTCGCTGACACCGTGCTCGGCTGCCAGGGCCGCAAGCGAGACCACGTCGTCGTCCGGTTCCAGCGACGCAGGGAGCGACTCGGCGCTCTCGGCGACCAGTTCCGCCTCGAACGGCCGGAGCGCGTCTCGAACGTCCTTCACGCGGACCGTCCCGCTGTAGGGGATCGCCCGGTGGTCCCGCGCCTCGATCGCGTCGCCGACGCCCAGCGAGTCGTCGACCGCCACGATCAGTGTCACGTCCTCGACCGTTGCGAGGCGCGACAGCTTCTTCTCGACGTACTCGGGCGTCCAGAACCCCATGATCTCGAAGTACACCCGGAACGCCGAGCCGTCGGCGGGGGTCTTTCGAACCCCGCTGTCGTGACCGGGCCGCCAGTCGAACGCGAAATCGGGGACGACGACGTGTTCGCCGGCCGCCAGTGGCTCCGGCTCCCGGATCAGTTCCCAGTCCAGGTCCAGCGCCGCGAACCGGGCGGCGAACGCCGCCTCGACGCCGCTGTCGTACGTGACTTCGCCGATGGGGTCGACCTCGGGGACGTGTACGTCGGCCTCCGAGAGGTGGAGCTTCCGCTCCGTGCCGCGGTCGTCGATCGTGGCCGTCAGCTCCCACTCGGATGCCCTGGCGACCGTCCGCAAGAGTCGTGCGAAGCGTGTCCCGTACCGGCGCGTGTTCGAGAACAGGGCGTCGGGACCGGTGACGACCACTTCCCGGCCACTGGCCGTCGAAACGATCTCGTACAGCAACTGGAGGCGCTTGACCGTCGAGACGAGCGTCGCCGGGTCCGACGAGCGGACGCGGACCTCGGTGGCGTCGAACAGCGCCGTCTGTGCCAGCGAGAGGTTGTACTGCGTTCCGAGTTCGTCGGGTCCCCAGCGGGGATCGAACGCCGTCATGATCTGTCGGCTGTCCCGGTCCGCGTAGAGCGCCCCGTCGAGTGCCGACGGAGCGACGCCGAAGTGATCGCTGGCCGTCTCCAGAGCGGTCCCTCGCTCCGTCTCGTCAACGACACCGACGGCTTCGGCGGCTTCGAACACCCGACGGCGCGCCCGACGTGGCTGGACCGGCGCCCGTGTCTCGAAAGTCGCGTCCCGCTCGAGGAGCTTCGCGAACCCACGCACCAGCTTGAAGTCGTCGGCCTCCCGTTCCAGATCGGTCAGCGCCGCGTCCAGGTCGCCCCTCGTCTCCCCGACGTGGCCCTGGTAGACACCGAGGACCCGCGCCGCGAGGTCCGTGGTACTCGCGTCGACGAACTGCGGATGGTAGCCGCCACCCGCCCGGGAGACCCGGAGGAGCTCCTTCGTCAGCACGGGCGTACCGACGGGGCCGCCACACTAATCAGCTCCGTCTCCTGTGGCCGCTCAACCGGCTCATCGCCGCCGAGCGGCGACGTTCTCCTCGGCCGTCTCCGCCGTGACGAGTTCGTACAGTAGCGCACGGGAGCCGTCGGGGGTCGGTCTGAGGATCCGGCCCAGTCGTTGGGTGAACTCCCGTTCGGAGCCGCTTCCCGAGAGGACGACGGCGACGTTCGCGTCGGGCACGTCGACGCCCTCGTCGAGGACGTTCGCCGTGACGATCCGGGAGTAGTCGCCTTCCCGGAATCGCTGGAGGATCTCGCGGCGCTCGCTGGCCCCCGTCTCGTGGGTTATCGCGGGTATCAGGAACCGTTCGGAGAGCCGGTAGACCAGATCTGTGTAGGCCGTAAAGACAATGATCCGGTCGTCCCGATGGCGGTCGAGGATCGTCGCGAGGCGGTCGACCTTCCGTTCGGCGTTCATCATCACCTCGCGGGCTCGCTGCTTGGCGAGCAGCGCCTCCCGGGCCCGCGGGTCGGTCCCCGACCGTTTGACGAGGTCCTGGTAGTCACTTCCCGACTCCATGCGGATGCCCGACTGGACGAGGTAGTCGGTAAACGTCGACTGTGCGGCCTCGTAGCGCTCCCGCTCGGCCGGCGTCAGCGACACCTCGATCCGCTTGATGTCGTAGTCCGCGAGGTGCTCGCCCGCCAGGTCGTCGACGGCGACGCGGTGGACGACCGGCCCGACGAGGGCTTCGATCAGCTCGTGTGCGCCGTCTGGCCGCTCGAACGTCGCGGTCAGCCCCAGTCTGGCCGGTGCGGCGAGGAGTCGTGCGATGTCCCGGTACCCCTCCCCGCCGAGATGGTGGACCTCGTCGAAGACGACGAGGCCGAACCGATCGCCGATCTCGTCGGCCCTGAGATACGCCGAATCGTAGGTCGCGACCGTGACGGCTTCGAGGCGTTGCTCGCCGCCGCCGAGCCGGCCGATCGGGAGGTCGAACTCCCGGTCGAGTTCCCGTTGCCACTGGTCCAGCAGGTCGATCGTCGGGACGACCACGAGCGCCGGCGTCTCCAGCGCGACCATGGCGGCGATGCCGATGACCGTCTTCCCGCTCCCGGTCGGGAGTTCGAGACAGCCCCGCTCGCCGGCGTCGCGCCAGGCCGCAAGCGCCGTCTGCTGGTACCCCCGGAGGTCGTACGTCGTCGAGAGCGACAGCGCTGCGAGCGACAGCACGTCGTCCGTGTACTCGACGCCGCGCTCGTCGAGCGCCCGGCGGAGGGCGGCGTACTGGTACGCTGGCGCGCGACTGCTCTTGGATCGTGCGTCGGCTTCGACGCCCGGGAGCCCGTCGGGAACCGTCCCCTGGAGACGGACTGTCCCGCTCTCGTAACGGAGGGTGAGCGACACGGCGGTAGCTCCGTGAGGCGGGGGCTTGAACGCTGTGGCGTCGAAGCGTGTCCACGGAGCAACACGTATCTGTGACGGGGGCCAACGAAACACATGGCCCACTGGGTGGACCCGGACGAGACCGATCCGCAAGCCTGGCAGGGACGCGGTACCGGTGAGCCGGCGCGTGGCGGTACCGACTGCCTCTCGGTGATCGAACGCGCCCGCCGGACTTCCCTGCCCTACCAGCACGAGGCCGATGTCCACCACACCGACGCGGTCGCGGCGCAGTTCCAGAGCAGAGCGTACACCGACGCGAGAGTGGTCTACAATAGCGGGCTCGACGTAGAACGGCGGATCAAGCTTCTCACGAGGGGCGTGCTCTGGGGCGGGGCAGAGACGAACCAGCGGTTCAAGGCACAGTATCGGCGGGCCGGACCGCCGACGGAATCGGTCCCGTTCGGAGAGTACACCGTCTGGTCCCGGTTCCAGTACGGGACGATCAAACGGGGTGACAGCGGTGTCACCTTCGCCCCGGACGACAGCGAGCCGGAAGAGGAGGTTCGGACGCTCCCCTGGGACGAACTCTACGACCCGGTCAAGTACCGCCTCGTCGAACTCGAACTCGTCCGGAACCCCTCGTTCGCCAGGTACCGCTTGCAGGAACTCGGCGAGTGGGACGCGTTCGAGACACAGCTGCGCTACGACATCGGCGCGTTCGCGTTCGAGCCCTGAGTAGGGTCACGCTACTCGGCGAGTGGCGTCGCGAGCTACCGGCTCGTCGGACGGAGCTTTTCTGAATTCTTTTACCTGCTCGCGCCGTTTGTCCATCCATGACCGAGCAGGACGCTGCCGAGGACGAGACGGGACCCGAGAACGGATCGGGTAACGCGGCCGACATCGACCTCGAAGAGGCCCCTGACGGGGTCGAAACGGACGAGATCGATCTGGAGGATGTCGTCGGCGACACCGACCCCGCCGGCGAACTCGTCGAACGCGTGTCCGATGCCGACGACGAGGACATCGCCCGCGAACTGGCGGCGTTACGAGCCCGCACGGAGCGGCTGGAGACCGAAACCGAGTCGCTGGCGGCCGAACGGGACGAACTGGAGTCGAAGCTCAAGCGAAAGCAGGCCGACTTCAAGAACTTCAAAAAGCGGATGGAGAAGCGCCAGGAGGAAGCACAACAGCGAGCGACCGAGGACCTCGTGACCCGCCTGTTCGACGTTCGGGACAACCTCAAGCGAGCGCTCGAACAGGACGAGGACGCCGACATCCGAGACGGTGTCGAGGCGACGCTGCGGCAGTTCGACGACGTGCTCGACGCCGAGGGTGTCGAGGTCATCGATCCCGAACCGGGTCAGGAGGTCGATCCGACACAGCATCAGGTACTCGCTCGCGTCGAGAGCGACGAAGAAGCCGGCGCGATCGCCGACGTACACCGGCCAGGCTACGAGATGGCAGAGAAGGTGCTGCGTGAGGCGCAGGTTACCGTTAGCGAGGAGTAGGAGACGGTGACCGAAGGGAACCGTCTCCGAACAACCGAGCGGCGACGAACGGAGCCGCGAGGTCGCTGTCGCGGTCTGACCGAAGGGAACCGTCTCCGAACGGAGCGGGGAGTGACCGAATCGGTCGAATTGCGGTGCGTGTTATACGCTCCGGTCCAGACGCTCCGAATCCTAGAATTCAGGGCATAGCGGGCTACTCTGTGGGTTTCTCTGGTCGACCCATCTAGCAACTTTTAACCGGCCCAATCCGGTAGGAGTGAGTAAGATGGCGAGCAACAAGATTCTGGGTATCGACCTCGGGACCACGAACAGCGCGTTCGCGGTCATGGAAGGTGGCGACCCCGAAATCATCGTCAACGCCGAAGGCGAACGGACGACACCCTCCGTCGTCGCGTTCGACGACGGCGAACGGCTTGTCGGCAAGCCCGCGAAGAACCAGGCAGTCAAGAACCCCGAGCAGACCATCCAGTCGATCAAGCGCCACATGGGCGAGGACGACTACACGGTCACGCTCGACGGCGAGGAGTACACGCCCGAGCAGGTCTCGGCGATGATCCTCCAGAAGATCAAGCGCGACGCCGAGGAGTATCTCGGCGACGACATCGAGAAGGCGGTCATCACGGTCCCCGCGTACTTCAACGACCGGCAGCGCCAGGCGACCAAGGACGCCGGCGAGATCGCCGGCTTCGAGGTCGAGCGCATCGTCAACGAGCCCACCGCCGCGGCGATGGCCTACGGGCTCGACGACGAGTCCGACCAGACGGTTCTCGTCTACGACCTCGGTGGGGGCACCTTCGACGTATCTATTCTGGACCTCGGCGGCGGTGTCTACGAGGTCGTCGCCACGAACGGGGACAACGAACTGGGCGGTGACGACTGGGACCACGCGATCATCGACCACCTCGCGGACGAGTTCGAGGCCGAACACGGCATCGATCTCCGCGAGGATCGGCAGGCCCTCCAGCGCCTGACCGAGGCCGCCGAGGAGGCCAAGATCGAACTCTCCTCGCGCAAGGAGACCCGGATCAACGAGCCGTTCATCGCGACGACCGACGACGGCCCGCTCGACCTGGAGAGCAAACTCACTCGCGCGACCTTCGAGTCCCTGACCGAGGACCTCATCCAGCGGACCGTCGGCCCGACGGAGCAGGCCCTCGCCGACGCCGGCTACGACAAGGGCGACATCGACGAGGTCATCCTGGTCGGTGGCTCCACGCGGATGCCCCAGGTCCAGGAGCAAGTCGAGGAGATGACCGGGCAGTCCCCGAAGAAGAACGTCAACCCCGACGAGGCCGTCTCGCTGGGCGCGGCGATCCAGGGCGGCGTCCTCGCGGGCGATGTCGACGACATCGTCCTGCTGGACGTGACGCCGCTGTCGCTCGGTGTGGAGGTCAAGGGTGGCCTGTTCGAGCGACTCATCGAGAAAAACACCACGATCCCGACCGAGGAGTCGAAGATCTTCACGACCGCCCAGGACAACCAGACGCAGGTCCAGATCCGCGTCTTCCAGGGCGAGCGTGAGATCGCCGAGGAGAACGAACTGCTCGGCGCGTTCTCGCTGACCGGCATCCCGCCGGCGCCCGCGGGCACGCCCCAGATCGAGGTGACGTTCAACATCGACGAGAACGGCATCGTCAACGTCGAAGCCGAGGACAAGGGCTCGGGCAACCGCGAGGACATCACGATCGAAGGCGGCGCCGGTCTCTCGGACGAGCAGATCGAGGAGATGCAGGAAGAGGCCGAACAGCACCAGGAAGAGGACCAGCAGCGCCGCGAACGCATCGAGGCCCGCAACGAGGCCGAGGCGTCGATCCGCCGCGCCGAGACCCTCATCGAGGAGAACGAGGAGGAGATCGACGCGGACCTCCAGAGCGACATCGAGGCGAAGATCGACGACGTGCAGGAAGTCCTCGAGGACGAGGACGCCACCAAGGAGGACTACGAGGAAGTCACCGAGGAACTCTCCGAGGAACTCCAGGAGATCGGCAAACAGATGTACGAAGGGCAGGCCCAGCAGGCCGCCGGCGGGGCTGCCGGCGGTGCCGCGGGCGCAGGGCCGGGCGGCGCAGCAGGCCCCGGCGGCGCCGCAGGCGGCGCGGCCGGGCAGGGCGAGGAGTACGTCGACGCCGACTTCGAGGATGTCGACGACGAAGACGAGAACTGAACGGACGGCTCTCCGTCGTCGACGATAGGCGGACACGACCCGTTTCGGACGAACCGATCACGACGGCACGGTGAGAGCGCCTCAGGCCGCTGGGGTCTCGTCCCCGTGAATCTGCTCGCCGCGGAACAGCCGCCGTGCGATCGTGAACGTCTGTTCTCGCTCCCGCCGCGTGGGGAAGTGCGCGGCCATGTAGCGGGCGGTCGCGATCAGCGGGAGGCGCCGTTCGGCGTCCGTCTCGGCGAACTCGTTCTGCCGGAAGGCGGCTTCGACGTTCTGGAGCGTGTGGAACCCGGCGTCTTCGCGGAGCAGCCCCTCGCCCAGCGTGCGCTTTAGCGCGGCTACGTCGCCGCCAGCGTCGAAGTGCTCGCCGACGAGGCGGCCGGCGTCGTTCACGCGGCCCTGTTCGTCGAACGTCGCCAGGAGGGCGGCGCGGATGTCGGCTGGATCGCGGTCCGACTCGCCGGGCTCGGGCACGGGCGCCGGCGGCGTGTTGAGGAACCGGTCCAGATAGACCGACATCGCCCCGTCGAAACAGGGGCGGTACGCCTCGACGGCGTCGGTCCGGGCCGCGAGCGCGTGGGCGGCGTTGGCGTAGCTGAACGTGTGGTGGACCGTGTTCCAGTCGCCGAACTCGTTGCTCGTGGCGAACTGCGCGACGCGGTGCGTGGCTGCCAGCGCGACGGCTCGGGTCAGTTGCTCGGCGGTCGCCCCGTCGCGGATCGCGTCCCGGAGCGCGTCGACGATAGCCTCCGGGTCGTCGCCGAGCAGCGTCCCGACGAAGTCCGCTGGGCGCTCCCAGGTCCGTCCCCGACCCGCGGCGACGAGGTCCGGCAGTGCGTCGTGGGCGTCGAAACACAGCGTCGCAACGTCGATCGGCTGGCGCCACTGGGACCGTTCCTCGCTGCGAGTCGCGTCGGTGAACCGGTCGACGGTCGACGCCAGCACGTCCACCGCGTGGTCCCAGCCGACGTGATCGAGTGTCTCGATCGCTTTGTTCACGAAGTCGAGCGTGTGGCCGGTGTCGAGATAGAGGTGGTCGGTCGCCGCCGCGAGCAGGACCTCGACGAGGTCCTCGGGCGGCAGGGCGGCCGCGGCGGTCCGGAGACAGCGTTCTGCGCCGTCGCTGTCGCGGACCTCGCAGGTGTCGCGGAACCACGACTTCAGGCGCGCGTTCGAGAGGTCACCGTTGCCGAGTTCGTGCTGGGGGAACCGTGGCGCCTCGCCGGCGCAGTCGTCGGCCACCTCGCTGACGCCGACGTACATCGCCCGGAGTTTCTCCTCGTGGTCCAGGTCCTCGGAGAGGTTCGCCATCGCGGCCAGGATCGTCAGGCCGCTCGACCACCCGCCGGCACGGTACCGCGTACCGAACTCGACGGCCTTCGCCAGCGGCGTCGAGAACCCCTCGCCGAGGTCGTCGAGGTTGATGATCGCCTTGGCGGTGACCAGGTCCAGGTTCTCCTGCATCCCGTCGACGAGGCGGTTGCGCCAGTGGGTCGCCGGCGGCACGTCCGGTTCGGGGTCGGGATCGACGTAGACGGTGCCGTCCCGGAGCTCCACGGGGAACGTCTGGACATCGTCGGCCCACGGGTCGAGCGTGTCCCCGCAGGCCAGTTCGAACCGCGCGTGGTGCCAGTGACAGGTCAGGAGGCCGTCGTCGACGGTCCCCTTCGAGAGGGGAAAGCCCATGTGTGGACACCGGTTGTCGACGGCGTAGACGGTGCCGTCGTGGTGGAACAGCGCGATCGATCGGCCATCGAACTGGATCAACTGCGGCGAGTCGGCGTCCAGCTCGCCGAGGGGGAGACACTCGCGATAGCGGTCGTCGGTCGACATGTGTGAACAGACGGCACAGACTGGCGTAAAGATTTGCTGTCCTCCGTTTCGGGACCGACGACACAGCCGGATCAGCCGCCGTCGGCCGTCAGCGTGGCCTCGGCGATGGCGACGGACCGCTCCTCGGGCGCACCGAGCAGGCGACCGGTCCAGACGACCGTGACCCTGTCACCGGCTTCGAGATGGAAGCCGACGGAGGCGTCGCCGTCGAGGTAGTCCCCGTCCCCGTCGCTGTCGACGCGCGGGTCGTCGACGGTAAACGAGTCGCCCTGTTCGACCGGGAGGCCGGTTTCGTCGGCCCAGACCACGGTCGTCGAGGCGTTCCTGTCGGCGTCCGTCACGACTACCGAGAGCGTCCGGGTGTTGGTCCCGGTCAGCCGGTCGCCGCCGGCGTGGGTGAGCGTCACCGCCCCGGCGTCGGCGTCGAACGCCGTCTCGACGGTGATCTCGGGCGCCGAGGTCCGGAGGTCCGCGCCGGGGCCGACAGCCAGGACGGCGAGTCCGGCGGCGGCCAGCACCGCCAGCGTCCAGACCGCCAGCCGCTCGGCAGTGATCCCACCCCGGTCCGCCGACGGTCGCCGTGTCATCGTTCGGTACTCCGCAGGCTCCGAAATAAGCCCCGCGGTCCCGAGCGGTGACGTGACACTTAGGTGAGTGGGTCGAGACAGAGGCGTATGGTCGGGGGAGAACGGACGAGGCGTGCGGTATTGGCGGGCATCGGCGGCCTCACGCTCGCCGGTGTCGCCGAGGCCGTCTCGAACCCGAGAAGCGACGTGGCGTTCGATTGGCCCTGGGGCGACGACCAAGCGTCGGTCGGACAGACACCGACACCCGAACCACAGGGAACGCCGGTGACTCCTGTCCCGACGGCGGGGACGGCTGAACCGGGCGGCTGTCGCTCCGCGTTCGAGTCTGGCTTCGAGCGGCCGCTCGACGACCGGTTCCGGTCTTCGGGGTTCAGCGTCGAACGGACGACCGAATACGCCCGGTCGGGCGAGCACGGCGTCCTGCTGCGTGCCCGCAGCAGCGACTTCGAGTCGAAGCTCCGGTCGCAGGCACGGTTTTGCGGGGACGTGACGGCCGAAGTGGCGGGCCGGTACGTCGTCGCTGGCGGCGGTGGCGCGAACTTCACGCTCGCGCTCGTCGACCCCGACTCGTTCGCCAAACTGGCCGTAGGACCGATGCAGTCGGGCAACGCCGTCGCGGTACAGGAGTGGACCGGGCAGGGCGGGTCGGTGACCGGGTGGGCCTCGCTCCCGCGGACCGTCGGGACCGACTGGTCGTCACTCGCGCTGTCTGTCTCGGCGGGGACGGTGACCGCAACCGTCGACGGCACGAGCACGACCTACGAGACGACCGACGACTGGACGGACCGGCCCGTTCGGCTCCAGTTACGGACGAAGACGACGACGACCGGTTCGGACGTTGCCGCGGCGTTCGACGACCTCCGTGTTCGGACGGGGTGACCGGCCCGTCCCGGACCCGTTCTTTTCAAGTACGTCAATCGTATACCCCACAACAACGAATGAGTCAGGATTTCTACGAGATACTGGGCGTCTCCCAGGACGCCTCCGAGGACGAGATCAAGGAGGCCTATCGGGAGAAAGCCAGGGAGTACCACCCGGATGTCAGCGACGACCCCAACGCCGAGGAGAAGTTCAAGCAGGCCAAGAAGGCAAAGGAGGTGCTGACCGACCAGGAGAAGCGCCAGATGTACGACCAGATGGGTCACGAGCGCTTCGAGCAGGCCGAGAAACACGGCGGCGCCGGTGGCGGCGCGGGCGGCCGCGGCGGCATGGGCGGGGACCCGTTCGGCGGTGCCGGCGGGTTCGACATGCAGGACATCTTCGACCAGTTCTTCGGCGGCGGTGGCGGCCGTCGCGGCGGCGGGAATCGCCCGCGCCAGGGCCAGGACCTCCAGACACGCATGGAGATCGACCTGGAGGAGGCCTACGAGGGCGCGACGAAGCAACTGACCGTCACCCGACCGGAGCAGTGTGACGACTGCGACGGGAAGGGTCATCCTCCGGGCACCGACTCACAGACCTGTCCGGAGTGTGACGGCCAGGGACAGACGACCCGCGTCCAGCAGACGCCGATGGGCCGGGTTCAGCAGACGACGACCTGCCGGCGCTGTGAGGGCGACGGGACGCTGTACGACGAAACGTGTTCGACCTGTGGCGGTAACGGCGTCGTCAACAACGAGGCGAACCTGGAGGTCGAGATCCCGCCGGGGATCGCCGACGGGCAGACGATGCGCATGGAGCGGGAAGGTGCGCCGGGCGAGCGGGGCGGCCCCAACGGCGACCTGCTGATCGAGGTCACCGTCCGGGACCACCCCGACTTCGAGCGCGACGGCGACGACCTCTCGCACAAACACCCCATCTCGTTCCCGCAGGCGGTGTTCGGGGACACGATCACGGTGCCGACACTGGACGGGGAGGTCGAGGTCGACGTGCCAAGCGGGACCCAGAGCGGCGAGGTGTTCCGCCTGGAGGGCAAGGGGATGCCGCGCCTGCGCCGGCGCGGGCAGGGCGACCTCTACGTTCAGGTCCAGATCGTCACGCCGGACTCGCTCAACAGCGAGCAAAAGGAGGCCCTCGAACAGTTCGCCGAGGCCGGCGGCGAGGAAGTCGAGATCGAGGAAGGGTTCTTCGAGAAACTGAAGAACTCGCTGTAGCCCCCGGCGGGGCTCACTCGCCGCTGGCGGCCGTTCCAGTCTCGTCCAGCCGCCCCTCGTATTTCGCCAGGGCGGTGTCGAGCGCCTCGTCGGCGTCGATGTCCAGTTCCGCACACAGCGCCAGCAGCGCGAACAGCGTGTCTCCGAGTTCGTCCTCGGCCACTGTTGCGCTCTCGGGGTCGCTCCCGTAGGCCGTCGACTCGGTGAGTTCCTTCGCGACCTCGCCCAGTTCGGACGCGAGGTCGAGCAGGCGGTAGGCGGGCGGAGCGGAGAGCTCGTGGTCCTCGACGAAGGCGGCGACGCGGTCCTGTTGGTCCATGGCGGAACGGGTCGGGGCTGGTTCATCGGCGTTGTGGTTTCCGGCCGGTTTTTGCCCGGGCGGTCCCAAGCCGGCGGTATGCAGACACTCGGAGACCTCGTCGCCGCGGCCCGGGAACGCGAGGGCGTGCTGTTCACCGCGCCGGAGCGCAGCGCCCCCTACAGCTACCACGACTTCGGGACCAACGTCTGGAAAGGTGGGAACCTGCTGCGCCACTACGGCGTCCGCGAGGGGATGCGGGTCGCCGTCGTCGCCGGCCCGAAGTCCCCCGAGGACGGGGACGAGCCGGGGTACCTGCGGGAGGCCCCGGACGCCGTGCTCGCTTTCCTCGCCGCGGCGCTTGACGGTGCCGTCGTCGACATGGACCCGCCCGGTGCCGTCGACGCGACGGCGCTGATCGCGCCGGCCGCGTGGCTCGACCGCTACGAACTCGGTCCCGGGACGAAGGCGCTGGCCTACGGCGGCCCCAGCGACGACCCGACCGTCGCCCAGTTCGAGCGGGAACTGTGGAGCGAGAACCCGCTGGCCCCGCCGGCCGAGTTGGCACCCGACGATCCGGCGCTGGCCGGCGCGGAGACGTACACCCACGGGGCGTTGCTCGCGGCCAGCGAACGGGTCGTCGCCGACTACGACATCGACGAGGGAACGAGGGTCGCGTTGCGAGCGCCGATCACGTCCGCCGGGGCGCTCGTCGCCGGCGTACTCGCCCCGATGCGTGCCGGCGGGACGGTCCTGCTGGGCCGGGACAGCGACGAGGTCGGCGACGTGGCCGTCGCTGACGAGGGGTCGGTTCCGGAAGAACGCGTCGTCACGCCCGCGGACGTTTCAGTGTGACGCGCGGTACTCGCCGTTTTTCATCCCGAAGAAGAACGCGACGACCGAGAAGACGATCATCGAGGGCAGGACCATCATGAAGACCGTAGAGGGAGTCATCACGGTCGTGAGAGCGACCGCCGCGACGGCGACGATCACGACGAGTGGAACCACCGAACGTAGGAAGTCGAATTCCATGGCGGGCGACGGTTAGGACCACAGGCCCGTAACTGTCGCGGTCACCGATTCGGCCGAACGAGGTCCGCAAGCGTCACCAGAAGCCCCAGGAGCCACCCCAGCGGGATCGAGATTCCCAGCCAGATGAGTACGTAGGCCAGTCCCTGGCGCTCGAACCGCTGGATGAAAAACTGTGCGACCGTGTTCTGCCGGCCCAGCACGTCGAACAGGAGCCACCGCGAGAGCGTGTCACTGACCGAGAGCGCGACCTGTGGCGCCGCCGTCGAGTACAGCGCCGCCACGACCGGCGGGAGGAAGATAGCGGTGACGGCGAAGGGGTAGGCGAACAGCACCGTCGTCGCCCGGCCGCCCACTGAGCGCGCACCGACGGCGAGCGCCGCGGAGACGGTCGCGACACCCCCGGCGGCGGCGACGGCCGCCAGTTCGCCGGTCCCGAGATCGAGCTGGAAGCGAGCCAGCGCGGTCAACAGCCCCCAGACGAGCAGCGAGAGCAAGACGACCCCGAGCACACCCAGGCGGGTCGCGGTGCCGTCGATGCGTCGGGCCTGGTAGCGGACGACGACACCGAACAGTACGAGCGGGTACAGCAGTGCGATGACCGGGACACCCAGTCCCGACCAGAGTCGGTACAGCGCCATCCCGAACTGTGAGTCGGGGGTCCAGGTGCCAAGCACCGTATCGCCGGCGTCGCGCTGTCGCGGATAGACGAGCTCCATCCACGTCTCGTGTAGCCGCTTCAGGTCGATACGGATCCCCCCGACGACCCCCTGACTGCCGACGGACATACGGAGTGGTTTCGCCCCTCTATCGTTAAAGTTTTGAGGCCCATTATCCGTCAGCACAGCGACAGACTGCGGGCGATTCCGGGGTCAGTCCCAGGCGGCCGGGCCGAAGTCGGGATCGATCCGCCGGTCGGTCCGTTCGATCCCGTCGATCCGGTCGATGTCGGCGTCGGTCAGTTCCAGCCCGGTGCTCCCGAGGTTGTCGGTGATGTGCTCCCGGCCCGTCGCCTTCGGGATCGCGGTCACGCCCTTCTCGCGGAGCCATGCGAGGCTGACCTGGGCCTCGCTGGCGTCGTGGGCGTCGGCGATGTCGGCGAGCACGTCGTGGCCGAACACCTCGCCGCGGGCCAGCGGCGAGTACGCCACCAGTTCGTAGCCGTGTTCGTTCGCGTGGGCCCGCAACTCCTCTTGCTGGAGGAACGGATGCATCTCGACCTGGTTGGCGAAAAGCGGCGCGTCCAGGTGATCCATCGCCGTCTCGACGTGGTGAGGTTCGAAGTTCGAGACGCCGACACGGTCGATGGCACCCTGTTCGTACAGTTCGTCGAACGCGGCCAGCGTCGATTCGGGGTCGTAGGCGCCCGAGGGCCAGTGGACGTACAACAGATCGACGGAGTCGACGCCCAGATCGTCGAGACTGTCCTCGACGGTCGAGAGAACGTCGTCGTGCGCGAGGTTCGAGATCCAGACTTTCGTCGCGAGGAAAACGTCGTCCCGAGCCACGTCCGCGGCGGCGATCCCGGCGCCGACGGCGTCCTCGTTGCCGTAGGCCTGTGCGGTGTCGACGTGTCGGTACCCCACGTCGAGGGCAGTCGTGACGCTGTCGGTACACTGGTCGGGGTCGTCGTTCTGCCAGGTGCCCAGCCCGAGCATCGGCATCCCCTGTGAGCGTACCACTGCGTCGGTCGTGTGGTCCTGCCGTGTCATCATCACGGTTATGCATCCAGTGTGAAAAACAGTTGCGAAACCGGGCGCCGGGGGCGACTCGAAACCGACATATTCAGGACGGGGTGTGCCTAACCCTCCGGGTATGACAGACGGTAGTGCAGACGTGTCTCGTCGGGCCTTCCTGCAGACGGCCGCGGGGGCGACGGCGGCGTCGGCCGCTGCAGGAACCGCTGTTGCACAGGAAGAGGGCACCGACAGCGGCGGTGGCGGCGGTGGCGGCGGTCCGCCGGACTTCGGCGGCTACCTCGACTCCGTCGGGAACTTCAACGGGTCGGTCACCGACGCGACCGGCCAGGACACGGCGACGGTCGAGGTCGGCGTCGAGGCCAACGGCGGCGCCTACGGGTTCGGCCCGGCGGCGATCCACGTCGACAACGGCGCGACGGTCCAGTGGGAGTGGACCGGCAACGGCGGCGGTCACAACGTCGTCCAGGCCAACGGCGACACGCTCGACTCCGGGAGTTCGGTCGCGTCCAGCGGCGTCAACTACGAGCACACCTTCGAGACGGACGGCATCTACAACTACTACTGCTCCCCCCACGAGGGGCTCCAGATGAAGGGGTCGATCGTGGTCGGGACCGACTATCCGACCCAGAGCAGCGGTGGCGGCGGCTCCTCCGGACCGCCCGAGGTCCCCGGCAGCGCGAAGATGCTCGGTGTCGCGACCTCGTCCGTACTGGTCGCGACGCTGGGGATGGCGTACTTCTTCATGCGCTACGGCGGGAACTACGAGACGCCCGAGTAGTCTACACGGAACTCGGTCCGGTTCGGATCTCCAGGTCCACGTCCCGGCGCTGTCCTTCGATGTCCGCGACGACGCGCTCGACGATCCGCTGTGCTTCTTTCTTGATGAGCGGTTTCACCTTCTCGATGACCCACTCCATCGACACCAGTCGGGGGAGATCGACGGCGTCCGAAGACGCCGAGTCCGGGTCGAACGTGATCCGGAGGACGACGCGTGCGGCGTCGTCGATGTCCGCGGGCACGTCGTCGGGATCGGGGTCGACGGCCCAGTAGCCCGACGCGTCGATGTCTTTGACGATCTGCCAGTCGATACGGGTCGGTCGCTCGACGGCGGTCACCTCCGAACGGGCGGTGTAGGAGAGCTTCCACCAGGAGAACACGAGATCGTATCGCGTGCCCGGAGTCCCGTCGCCGTCCTGTTCGACGCGGTCGATGTACTCGGAGTACCGCGCGTAGCCCGGGAAATCCAGGAGGAACTCGTAGATCTCCTCCGCCGGCACGTAGACGACCGTGCTGACCTCGACTTCGTCCACACCTCATACAGCGGGGGTCGCGTTCGTAAACCTTCGGGGCGAGCCGGTCGGGCAGCAATTGCCGATAGATGCCCGTAGGGCATAAAATAGAACAGCAAATATTATCATGCTGTATCCGATAGGGACGGTATCATGAGTGCACCAGACGCGGCACAGCCGGAGGTCGCCGAGGAGACCGAACAGACGGGCTGGGACGCCGTCCACGAACTCCCGCCGAGCGCGAAGCTCGTCGCGAAAGTCCTGGAGTACAACGGAACGCTGACCCAGAGCCAACTCGCCGAGGAGACGATGCTGCCACCGCGAACCGTCAGATACGCCCTCAATCGGCTCGAAGAGGCCGACGTGGTTCACTCGCGGTTCTCGTTCTCGGACGCGCGAAAGCGCATCTACGCGCTCGCGGTCGAGTCGGCGGATGGACAACGTTGATTAGTTGGCCTGCCGACTGATCCGGTATGAGAGTCGCCCTGATAGGCGTCGGCCAGGCTGGCGGGAAACTCAGCCAGGCCCTCGCCGAATTCGACCACCAGATGGGGTTCGACGCCGTCTCCGGCGCGCTCGCGGTCAACACCGCGCGTGCCGACCTCCAGAACCTCGACATCGACACGATGCTGATCGGCCAGGACCGCGTGAAAGGCCACGGCGTCGGCGGTGACAACGAACTCGGCGCACAGATCATGCAAGAGAACGCGACCGAGGTCATGGACGACCTCGGCGGCCGTCTGACCACCGAGGCCGAAGCCATCTTCATCGTCGCCGGGCTCGGCGGCGGTACCGGCTCGGGCGGCGCGCCGATGCTAGCCCGGGAACTCAAGCGCATCTACGACATCCCCGTCTACGTCCTCGGTATCCTCCCCGGCCGGGACGAAGGCGGCCTCTACCAGGCCAACGCCGGCCGCTCGCTGAAGACCGCCGTCCGCGAGGCCGACTCCCTCCTCCTCGTGGACAACGACGCCTGGCGGGCCAGTGGCGACAGCGTCGCCGCGGGGTACGAACGCATCAACGACGCCATCGCACAGCGGGTCGGAATCCTCCTCGCTGCGGGCGAGGCCGTCGAGGGCGTCGGCGAGAGCGTCGTCGACTCCTCGGAGATCATCAACACGCTCCGCGGCGGCGGCATCTCGGCGCTCGGTTACGCCAGCGCCCCGGCCAGCGAGGACACGACCGAGAACGTCAACACGATCACCAGCGCCACCCGCTCGGCGCTGCTGACGAGCATGAGTCTGCCCGACGCCGTCTCGGCCGAGTCGGCGCTGCTCGTGATCGCCGGCGACCCCGAACGGCTGACCAGGAAAGGGGTCGAGCGGGCCCGCCGCTGGGTCGAAGGCGAGACCGGGAGCATGGAGGTCCGGGGCGGTGACTTCCCGATGGACTCCGAGAAGATCGCTGCGCTCGTCTTGCTGTCGGGCGTCGAGCGCTCCAGCCGCGTCGACGAGTTCATGGAACGAGCCAGCGAGGCCGCATCCACGGAGTCAAACACCACCGATGTCGAGGAGTACGCGTCCGACGACCTCGACAGTCTGCTGTAGCGACGCGACGGCCCGACCTACCGCAGTGTCTCCGCGCTCGCGTCGTCGGTCCCGACCAGTCCCGCGTCCGTGATGCGGAACTGCGCCGTCTCGCCGGCGGGCTTCGCGCGGTGTTTCTCCAGGGTCGCTCGGCGGTTCCCACCACGGAACCGTTCGAGTCGGACGATTGCGCCCGACCAGTGGTTCAGCGTGTGGCCTCCGAGCGCCGTCGAGCGGTCGCTGTCGGGGTCGGTGAACACCTGGTTGGTAAAGAGCACCGCCAGGTCGTGTTTGCGGGCCAACGAGAGCAGATGCGTGATCTGGCGGGCCACGTCGCGCAACGCTTCGCCGCCATCGGCGTCGTCCCGGCGGAGCCGGTAGAACCCCGTCGCGCTGTCGAGGACGATCAGTTCGACCTCGTCGGCGAACTCGGCGGCGTCCTGGACTGCTTCGCTCTGCTCGTCGTAGTCGAGCGCCTCGGAGACGATCAGTCGCCCGGCCAGGTCGTCGACGGTCTGGTCGGTGCCGTCGGTGCGTCCGGCGGCGATCTGTTCCATGCGGTCTGCGGAGAGTCCCTCGGTGTCGATGTACAGCGCGACGCCACCACTCGCCGCGACCTCCAGCGCCGCCGACAGCCCCAGGTTCGTCTTTCCGGCGGCCGACGGGCCGTACACCTGTGTAACGGCACCCCGCTCTACCCCCCCGTCCAGTAGCTCGTCGACCGGCTCGCACCCGGTCGAGACGTGGTCACTCACGGACGGAGGTTGGTCGGCCCCGGGTAAAAACGCTCGCAACGCTCAGTCCCGCCGGGGGAGGAAGCGATCGATCGTCGTCAGGACGGTCTCGGGGTCGTCAATCTGGTCGCGTGCGAACCGTGCGTCGAGGTCCCAGTGCCTGTGGAGCACGATGGCCTCGTCGGTGCTGCTGTAGCCGTCGAAGCGATCCCAGGTGGCGACCGTCTTCCCGAACGGGATCGATCGCACGATGCCGGCGTCGCTGAGGGAGTAGGTGTGTGCCTGGGTTCTGTTGAACGGCATCGTCGCGGCCGGGAGCAGGAACTGACCGATCGACCAGAGCCACGTGTCGTGCTCGAACCAGAACGCTGCAGCCATGCTCGCACAGCCGGTGGCAAACACCGGGAGGAGGGCCAGTACCAGTCGGTTGCGCGCCCGGTCGGGCCACCCGGCAGTAAACGACTCGTACTCGGTCGTGCCGGCCAGCACCACGTCGGTGTACCGCGACCGTGCGGCGAACGCCATCGCCGGACCCGGAACGACAGCGGCGAGCAGTCCGAAGAAGAACGCGACGAGCGCGAGCACGCCGAACGCCGGCGCCGCCAAGATCGCGGCGATCCCGAATCCCCCAGCCAGGAGCGCCGGGAACCATCGAGCACGGGATCGCCCGAGCGCGACCGCGAGACCCGGCCGGCGCCAGGTCCCCAGCCATCCCAGGCCGGTGACGACCGCGACTGTCAGGAGCGACACCACGTAGAGGACGGCATCGTCGCCGAGACCGAGCCAGAGCGCCGTCGCCGCGACGACCGGCCCGACGGCCAGTAACGCGAGATACAGGCCCAGAACCAGGGCGAACGTGCTGTCGGTGTCCCGATCGGCCCGCTCGCCGGCGATGGTCGACATGCTCGGGAACCACTCACGAGAGAGATAAAAGTCGGTCGCCCTGTCGCGACGCGCCGGCACGCGTAAGTGGGTTCCCGGGTAACTACGGTCGTGATCGTCGTCGCGACCGAGGACTTCGAAGTGTACCACGGCGTCGTCAACGAGCTCCGCGACCGTGGGACGGAGTTTACGACTATCGAACCCGGCGAGGAGTGGCCCGCCGACACGTCGATCGTCGTCGTCGCGGCCGGCGAGCACGTCGAGATCCCCGACGGCGTTCCGGTGGTCCAGGCCGATCCCGAGGCGCCGCGTCGGGCGATCGAGGAGGTGATGGCGACACTCCGGGGCGAGGGCGGGCGGACCGTCGTCGGGATCGACCCCGGGGAGCGGCCCGGCATCGCCGTCCTCCACGGCGAGACGGTCGTCGCGGCGTTCCAGGTCCCCGCCGCGGAGGCCCCGGCAGTGGTCGCCCAGGAGGTCACAGACGCCGTCGAGCCCGTGGTCCGGATCGGTGACGGCGCCCGCCTCGTGGGCTCGCGGTTGATCGACGACATCGAGGACGTGCCGATCGAACTCGTCGACGAGACGGGGACGACGCCGTATCTCGGCACCGGCGCCCGCGGGATGGGCGACGTGTTGGCGGCGGTCAACATCGCCCGCCTGGAGGGCGAAGAGATACAGAGCCGCGACATCGATCCGACCGCGGGCGAACTCCAGCGTATCAAGGACCGCTCGCGCGAGGAGAGCGACACTAACCGCGCGATCGGCGACTCGCTCGCGCGGCGGGTCGCCGCCGGCGACCTGACTATCGACGAGGCGCTGGCGAAACACCGCGAGGACGCCTGACTACGCCTCGGCGGCGCGTTCGGCGCGGTCCAGCACCGCCCGGACCGACAGCCCGGTCGCCTCGGCGACGGCGACGGCGTCGTCGAACTCCGCGCTCACGTCGTAGACCGTGCCGTCGCTGTCGCTGGCGACCTTCACGTCGACGGCGTACTCCTCGCCCTCGACCGTGACCGTCGCGGTGACGATCTCCCTGTCGGCCACCCAGCGGTGGCCGGCACCGTGTTCACGGACCCCCAGTGTCCCGGTCGCCTCGGCGAGACGCCGGGCGACTCGCTGGGCGTCGTCGGGCTTGCAGATCACCTTCACGAGGTGGCCGGGACGGGATTTCTTCATCGTCGCCGGGAGGATCGACACGTCCCGGGCGCCGACTTCGGCCAGCGACCGCTGGAGGTCTCCGAGCACTTCCGGGGCCACGTCGTCGACGTTCGTCTCCAAGACGGTGATCTCGTCACGGCGGAGCCGTCCCTCGTCCGCACCGACGGTCGCTCGGAGGACGTTGGGACGGTCGGCGAGATCGCGACCGCCCGCCCCGTAGCCCGACGCTTCGACCCGCACGGCGGGCAGCGACGGGACGCCCTCGGCGACGTGTGCGAGGATGGCCGCACCGGTCGGCGTCAGGAGTTCCGCGTCGACGGGGCCGCCCTGGAGCGACCAGTCGGCACGCTCGGCGATCTCGACGACCGCCGGCGTCGGCACGGGGTAGGTGCCGTGGCTCATCTCGACGGTGCCGCCGCCGGCCGACACCGGCGTCGTCACGACCCGCTCGACATCGAGGTCGTCGAGGAGCAGACAACTCCCCACCACGTCGGCGATGGCGTCGTCGGCGCCGACCTCGTGGAAGTGCGTCTCGGCCAGGTCGGTGCCGTGGACGGCTGCCTCGGCCTCGCCGAGGATCTCGAAGATCGCGAGCGCGTCCGCCTCGACGGCCGACGGGAGTCCCATCCCCTCGACGATGTCGACGACTTCCCGGTAACTCCGGTGTGGTCCGTGGCCCTCGGCGTGGGGGCGACTGTCTCCGCTGTGGTGCCCGTGGTCACCGTCGTGACCCTGGTCGGTGTCGTGGTGCTCGTCGTCGCCGTCGGTCCGAAGCACGTCGACCCTGGTCGCGCTGACGCCCGCGCGATCGACCGTCGAGACGGCGTACCCGATGTCCAGCGTGGACTCGACCGAGTCGAGCACCGACCGGTCGGCACCGGCCGCAAGCAGGGCGCCAAGCAGCATGTCGCCGGCGGCGCCGGTCCGGCCGTCGAAAGCGAGTGTTCGCATACCCAGACGTGGCTCCGGGCCGTAAAAAGCCCTCAGGAACGCCGGACGATATGCACGTCGTAGGTGTCGCCGGCCGCGGCCTCTCCGATGGGGACAACGATGTCGTCGGCGTCGTCGCTGCCGAGGAAGACGACAGTCGCATCAACGTCGCGGGCGACCCGTTTCACCATCTCGGAGAGTTCGCTGGCCGACTGGGCGCTCGCGTCCTCGTAGCGCAGTTCGGCGTCGTCGGTCGTCTCCTCGATCTTCCGGCGGAGGTCGCTGGCGGCGTTCTCGACGGCGAAGTCCTCGTGTGGGTCGACCCGTCGACGGCGCTCGGCGTAGTCCGCCCCGGTCGGGACGAAACTGACCGCGACGACATCGGTGTCCATGGCGGCGGCGTAGGTGACTGCGCGGTCGAGTGCTGCCTCTGCGAGCGGCGATCCGTCGAAGGGGACGAGAAAGACCATACCTGCGGTATCGCATCCAGCCTTATCAATCACGGCGGTGGCGGCAGCCGTCGGTGGCTTTCGGAGGGTATGCGGGTCGATGGCACGCCATCGGAACCGACATCACGGTCGGCCGAGGAGCGGAGCGTATGACGACGGAGGTTCTGGACCCGACGACGGCGGCTGTCGAAACCGTCGCGGACTGTCTCGCGGACGGCGGTGTCGTCGTCGCGCCCAGCGACACGAACATGGCACTGACCGTCGACCCCGGGCACGCGGCGGCCATCGAGCGGGTCTACGAGATCAAGGATCGCCCCGCGCACAAGCCGCTGACGCTGTTCGTGCGCGATCCCGACGACTGGCGGCGGTTCGGGACCCATCCCGACCCCGCAGTCGTCGACACGCTGGTCGAGGCGTTCTGGCCCGGCCCGCTGAACCTCGTGCTGGAACAGGCCGACACAGGACAGCACGACCGGCTCTCGATGGACGGGACCGTCTCGGTCGGCTGTCTCTCGAACCCTGTCTGGCGGGACCTCGCGGCGGCCGTCGACGGCCCGCTGGCGATGACCTCGGCCAACCAGTCGGGAACCGTCGACGACGACACGCTCGTCACCGTCGACCGGGCGGTCGAGCACGTCGGTGACGCGGCCGACTACGTGCTCGCCGGGGAGCCACAGGGGACCACGCGAGCCTCGGCCATCCTCTCACTGGCTGCCGGGGACCGGGGAGACGCGACGCCCCTCAGGCGGGGTGACATCGACGCCGAAGCGATCGAGAGCGCCGCGCCGTTGCGCGTCGACTGATCTGTGGTAGCACGTCACATAAAAACCCGTCGCCACGCGATTTGCCCGCCGGTAGCATAAAGCATATCTCCCGGGATACCCGAGTTCTCTCTACCTTCACTCTACTATGAACGAAGTTCAACTGGAAGTGGCGAAGGCGTACCCGAACGACTCGGGGCGCGGGATCGCCAGGCTGGACCCCGACACGCTGTTGCATCTCAAGCTCTCGCCCGGCGACATCATCGAGATCGAGGGCAGCGACACGACCGCCGCGAAGGTGTGGCGCGCCGACCGGCAGGACTGGAACACCGACACCGTCCGGATCGACGGCTTCACGCGCCAGAATGCCGACGTGGGCATCGGCGAGCGCGTGACCATCCGGAAGGCCGACGCCGAGAAGGCCGACAAACTCGTCCTGGCCCCACCGGAGGAGGCGTCGGTCCAGTTCGGCTCGGACGCGGCCGGCATGGTCAAACGCCAGATCCTCAAGCGCCCTGTCGTCGAACGCGACATTGTCCCGGTGATGTCCTCGACGAACCACCCGTTCATGCGCTCGCCCGGTCAGGCGATCCCGCTGATCGCCGTCGAAACCGAGCCCGACGGCGTCTGTCTCATCACCGAGGACACCGAGGTCGAACTCCGGGAGGAACCCATCTCGGGCTTCGAGAAGACCGGCGGCGGCATCACCTACGAGGACATCGGCGGGCTCCAGAACGAGATCCAGCGGGTCCGCGAGATGGTCGAGTTGCCGATGAAACACCCCCAGATCTTCAAGAAACTCGGCATCGAGCCGCCCCAGGGGGTCCTGCTACACGGTCCGCCGGGCACCGGGAAGACCCTGCTCGCGAAGGCCGTCGCCAACGAGACCTCCGCCAGTTTCTTCTCTATCGCCGGGCCGGAGATCATCTCGAAGTACTACGGGGAGTCCGAACAGCAGTTACGTGAGATCTTCGAGGACGCCAGCGAGGAGGCGCCCTCGATCATCTTCATCGACGAACTGGACTCGATCGCGCCCAAGCGCGAGGACGTGACCGGCGAGGTCGAGCGCCGCGTCGTCGCCCAGTTGCTGACGATGATGGACGGCCTCGAATCGCGGGGCCAGGTCATCGTCATCGCCGCGACCAACCGCGTCGACAGCGTCGACCCGGCGCTGCGCCGTCCCGGCCGGTTCGACCGCGAGATCGAGATCGGCGTCCCGGACGAGGTCGGCCGCGAGGAGATTCTCCAGATCCACACCCGCGGGATGCCCCTCTCGGACGACGTGAACCTCGCGAAGATGGCGACCGAGACCCACGGCTTCGTCGGCGCCGACATCGAGAGCCTCACGAAAGAGGCCGCGATGAAGGCCCTGCGCCGGTACCTCCCCGAGATCGATCTCGACGAGGAGGACATCCCGCCGAGCCTGATCGACCGCATGATCATCAAACGCGAGGACTTCAAGGGAGCCCTCAACGAGGTGAGTCCGAGCGCCATGCGGGAGGTCCTCGTCGAGTTGCCGAAGGTCTCCTGGGACAGCGTCGGCGGCCTCGAATCGGCCAAACAGGAGGTCCAGGAAGCCGTCGAGTGGCCGATGAACTCCCCCGAGAAGTTCGAACGCATGGGCGTGACGCCGCCCTCCGGCGTCCTGCTGTACGGGCCGCCCGGCACCGGGAAGACGCTGATGGCCAAAGCCGTCGCCAACGAGACCGACGCCAACTTCATCAGCGTCCGCGGCCCGCAACTGCTCAGCAAGTGGGTCGGCGAATCGGAGAAAGCCATCAGGCAGACCTTCCGGAAGGCCCGGCAGGTCGCGCCGACGGTGATCTTCTTCGACGAACTCGACTCGCTGGCGCCCGGTCGGGGCGGCGACATGGGGTCGAACGTCTCCGAGCGCGTGGTCAACCAACTGCTGACCGAACTCGACGGTCTCGAAGAGATGGAGGACGTGATGGTCATCGGTGCCACCAACCGGCCGGACATGATCGACCCGGCGCTGATCCGCTCGGGACGGTTCGATCGGCTCGTGATGATCGGCGAACCCGACATCGAGGGCCGCGAGCAGATCCTCAAGATCCACACCGACGACACGCCGCTGTCGCCTGACGTGAGCCTGCGCGAACTGGCCGAGATCAGCGACGGATTCGTCGGCTCGGATCTGGAGTCGATCGCCCGCGAAGCGGCTATCGAGGCCCTGCGGGAGTCCGACGACGCCGAGGAAGTCGAGATGCGCCACTTCCGGCAGGCGATGGACAACGTCCGCCCGACGGTGACCGACGACATCCGCGAGTACTACGAGCGCATGGAGGAAGACTTCAAAGGCGGGGGCTCCAGCCCACAGCAGCGCCGCGGTGGCAGCGGCCGGATCGGCTTCCAGTAACCCCGTTTCGCAGTCGTATCGCCCCTTCCGGCCAGTCTCGTTCGACTCCGACGAGTGCCTACGCTGTTAGTGGACGTTACGTAAGCAGTGACGGAACCACCCTCGCACGGAGACCCAGGAGTACCTGGGCGAGCAGTGGTCGAAGAACGGCGAGTACACGGGAGTCGACAGGATCGGGTTCGTCTCCGACGGGACGACGGCGATGGCGGTCAAATCACAGGTCGACGTGCCGGATGCTGTGATCGAGAGCTTCAGCGACCTCGAGACGGCCGTCGAGCGGACGCAGGGCCGAGAGCGGTCGGCTTCCCGACACAGTGACACCTTGTGTTTCCTGTCGATACCGAACGAAGCTTTTTGACGCGATAGCCGAATGCCGGGATAGACTCACCCGCATGAGCGACTCCATCGAACGCGCCCTCCAGCGCGCCCTCCCCGACCAGACCGTCGAGACGATCAGCCCACAGACGACCCGTCCGGGCAACGAGACGGCGTTCGTGACGTTCGCCGACAGCGACCCCGTCTACGTGAAGACTGTGACGGGATCGCCGAGACGACTCCGACGCGAGATCGCGGCGGTCCGCTACGCGGGGGCTCACTGTCCGGTCGGGACGCCGGCGGTGGTGGCCGCCGACTCCGCGGGTGACCCGCCGTATCTGGTCACCGAACCGCTGCCCGGGACGCTGTTCAACGACAGGTGGACCGGGGACGGCGACCGGGAGCAGTCACTCCACCGCCTCGGGGCGGTCGTCGCCGATGTCAACCGCGCGACGTTCGACTCGCCGGGCGTCGTCACCGGTGGCGACGCCGACGGGCTGGAGTTGCACTCGGGCACCTGGACCGAGACGCTGTGTCGGACAATCGAGGCGCGAGCGGACGACTGGTTCCCCCAGCGGTTCGCGGACCTGCCCGAACGACTCGTCGAGACTGTCCGCGCGGTCGACCCCGTCCTCGAAGGCCCGCCGACACTCGTCCACGGGGACCCCAGTCGTATCAATCTCCATCTCGACCCCACAGGACTGCTCGACTGGGAGCGTGCCCTCGTCGGCGACCCGGCGTTCGGGCTGGTCGACGCGATGTTCCACCACACCGGTCAGCCCGACGTATCCGAAGCCGAGCAGCAGTCCTTCGACGATGCGCTGCTTTCGGGGTACCGGGACCAGGCCGGGGGACTTCCACCCGGTTTCGAGCGGTATGAACCCCTCTATCGGGCCGTCTCGTATCTTCTCGTCCCGCAGGCGTTCGACGATTGGTCGGACGACGCCGAGGCGCCGGCTGACGAACTGGCTGCCGACGTTCGGTCGGAGTTCGACACGCGACTCGCGGCCGCTCGCGAGACGGCGACGGCGGACCCGTCAGGGTCCTGAGTACAGCAAGCGGGGGAAGAAACGCCGTTACAACTCGCCGAGCTTCCGAAGTAGCTGCCCGCGGTACTCCTCGTCGGCTTGAACGCCCTTGAGTTCGAGGACGTTCCGTTCGAGCTTGTCGAGCGCGACGTTGAACGCCGTCTCGGCGCCGTACCCCTCACCGGAGCCGGCGGCCTGGCCCTTGTTGGTCCGGAGGCGGATCTGACACTGGATGAGCGGGGTCCCGCGGAGCTTCTCCTTGTGTTCGTGGAAGCGCACGTGGGCGTGCTGGACCTGCATCGCCTGGTACTTGTCCGCGACTTCCTGGATGGACTGTCGGATGTCCTCGCGGCTGATCGTGTCCAGGAGGGTGATGTTGGTGATCTGTACGTCCATATGCTCTTCCTCGGTGTAGGTCAGCGCCCGGAGGACATCCGTCTTGGTGACGATGCCGGCGACCTCGCTGTCGTCGTCGGCCGGCGTGACGACGAGGCCGGCGTAGTCGTGTTCCAGCATCCGGCCGACGGCGTCCCGGACGGACTCGTCGAGATTGGCGGTCGCGACCGGGCTGGACATCACGTCGTACACCGGGAGGTCGAGGATCCGCTCGATCTCGCCCGAGCGGTCGCCCCTGGTCGCCTTGTTCATGTCCCGGACGACCACGTCGACGATGTCGTGGCGGGTCGCCATTCCGGTCAACCGGTCGTCGCTGTCGAGCACCGGAAGCCGGGAGATCCCGTTCTTCCGGAGGAGATTGACGACCTGCCCGACGTTGGTCTCTTCCGACACCGTGATGACATCCTGGGTGTAGATCTGCTCGACGGTCAGGGCGTCGAGGTTCTCCAGCACCGCTTCGAGGATCGCGTCCTCGGTGATGATCCCCCACAGGGAGTCGCCCTCGAAGACCGGGGCGAGTTTCGTCCCGCCCTCGACGAGCACGCGGGCGACCTTCCGCACGTCGTCGGTCAGTTCGACCTTGGGTGCGGAACTCGTCATCGCCCCCGCCTTCGCGTTGTCCTCGACGTGGGACTGGACCAACTGTTTCTGCGTGATGACGCCAGCGTAGGCACCGTCCTCGGTGACGATGATGCCTTTCGGGTTCTCGCGCTCGAAGATCGACCGGACCTTCCCGAGGCGCTTGTTGGCGTCGACCTCGACAAACTCTCTGGTGGCGATGTCAGCAATGTCCATCGTGCTTCACACCGCGGAGGTTCGACGTGAAGGGTTATCAAGCTTGGTTTGGTTCCCGGCAAAGGAGACCCCGGACAGGTTTTAGGAGCGGCGCTTCGTCCATCGAATATGCTTCCCGACATCGGGGTCTTTGGCCCCTACACCTACCTCGTCACGGAGGTGCTGTGGGGCGGTGTCGCGCTGGGTCTGCTGTGGCGGGCCGGGGCACTCCGGAAGGCGGCCCGGACCATCGTCGTCCTGTACCCGATCGCATACGTCTGGGACTGGTACACACTGACCGTCGGCGTGTTCGAGATCCGCCTCCGGACGGGCATCGACCTCCTGGGTATCCCCGTCGAAGAACACATCTTCATGATCGTCGTGCCGGCGCTTGTCATCGGTCTCCACGAGACGATCCACCACCGGAACGATCGTGATATATAACCACCTCGACACTGGTCTTTCAGTTGGTAAACCGACCCGAGGTGTCGGATAACGATGGAAACAGCACCGGCGGAATCGACGGACGTAGTCGGGTACAAGGAGTATATACAGTTCCGTGCTGTGCATACATTACCCACGGAATCTATTTGTAGTCCCGCCTGTATGACTCAAAACAGACATGACTCAGGACGCTCCCGCACCCCATATCGAACTGTACGTCCGATCGATGCTCCCCGACGGCGCCCACGAACGACAGGAAGCCGTGCTCGACCGCCTCGACCGCCTCGACCGCGAGGACGAGATCGAAGGCTTCAACGTCGTCGTCTGGGGCAAGCAGATCGCTCCGGAGTCGGCCGCCGCCAACACCGAAGAAGGCAAGTACATCCTGAACCGCGTCGCGGAGTTCAAACAGTGGGCCCTCTCGAACAACGTCTCCCTGGAGTCGTTCTATCAGTCCGGCGAGGTCGAGTCCGAAGTCACCGACGAAGCCTACGACGCGATGGTGCTCCCGGTCATGGGCCTTGCCGAGTACCGCGACGGCGAACTCTCACACGTCGCCCCCTGTACCGAGGGCGACGTAGTCCACACGATCATGGACCGCCTCGAAGCCATCGAGGACGGCCGCGAGAGTGCCGTCAGCCGCGACGCCGCCGACGTGAGCATCGTCTGAGGCCCGTCCCCGCCGGCTAGTTTTACTTCCTGTAGGCCTCGCCGATTAGCACCGACCACTCCGTCGAAAGACACGGTTCTCTGGCTCGATCAGACACTGAACAGCGAATCCTCATATCGATACCAGCCGCTTCAGGATCGGTCGCGACAGAAGGAGTGGGTTCGGGCGGATTTGAACCGCCGGCCTCCTCCATGTCAAGGAGGTGTCATAACCGACCTAGACCACGAACCCTCGCTGCCTCGTACACTTCTCTGTTGCCGGGGGGTATAATTGAAGGTTTCGGATTCGGTATCCGTGCGTCGTCTGTTGATTCGACTCACACCGGCCACGAACGGGGTCAGCCCGACAACGTTAAGTCAGTGTACGGATTTGTACATTACAACACGAAATAGTTCATTGGTGATCCCATGCAGGAGTACATCGAACGCGTCACGGACGGCGAAGACTTGACACAGGACGAGGCCCGCGAGGTCGCTGCGCTCGTCTTCGAAGAAGCGACGGAAGCACAGATCGGTGCGCTCCTGACCGCGCTCCGGGCAAAAGGCGAGACGGAGGCCGAGATCGCCGGCTTCGCGCAGGGGATGCGCGACGCCGCACGCACGATCGAGCCACAGCAGGAGACGCTCGTCGACACCTGTGGGACGGGCGGCGACGACTACGACACGATCAACGTCTCGACGACGAGCGCGATCGTGGCGGCGGGCGCCGGCGTCCCGATCGCCAAGCACGGGAACTACTCCGTGTCCTCGTCGTCGGGGAGTGCCGACGTGCTGGAGGTCGCCGGCGTGGACGTGGAGGCCGAACCCCCGGCCGTCGAGGACGCCATCGAGGAGGAGGGGATCGGGTTCATGCTCGCCCCCGTCTTCCACCCGGCGATGAAGGCCGTCATCGGCCCGCGCAAGGAACTGGGGATGCGGACCGTCTTCAACATCCTCGGGCCGCTGACCAACCCGGCCGGGGCGGACGCACAGGTGCTGGGCGTCTACGATCCAGAACTCGTTCCGATCGTCGCCGAGGCGCTGGCCCGGATGGAAGTCGAGCGGGCACTGGTCGTCCACGGGGCCGGCCTGGACGAGATCGGCATCCACGGCGAGACGACGGTCGCGGAGGTCACCGGCGACCGGATCGAGGAGTACACCATCGTCCCCGAGGACATCGGCCTGGAGACCGCCGACATCGAGGCCGTCTCCGGCGGGACGCCCGAGGAGAACGCCGAGGACCTCCGAGGGATCGTCGAGGGGACCGTCGACGGCGCCAAACGTGACATCATCCTCGCGAACGCCGGCGCGGCCATCTACGTCGCCGGCGTCGCCGACACCCACAGCGAGGGAGTCGAACTGGCCCGGGAGGCCATCGACTCGGGCGACGCCGCGGCGAAGCTGGAGGATCTGGTCGGGGTATGACGCGGGTCAAGATCTGTGGTGTGACATCCGCCGAGGACCGCGACGCCGTCGTCGCGGCCGGAGCCGACGCCGTCGGTGTCATCCACGGCGTCCCCGTCGACACCCCGCGGGAAGTCGGCGAGGAGACCGCCAAGCACCTCGTCGACGGCGTCCCGCCGTTCGTGACGAGCGTCCTCGTGACGATGCCGACGACGGTCCAGGCGGCCGTCCGTCGCGTCGACGCGATCGAACCCGGTGCGGTCCAGATCCACGACGGCCTCTCGCCGGCGGAACTGGGCGCACTGCGCAGACGCGTCTCCCAGCAGGTCGTCGCGGTCGTCGACGCCGCGGCCGACGATCTGGCCGAGTACGCCAGTCGCGCCGACGCGGTACTGGTCGACTCCGTCGACGCGGACGGGGCCGGCGGCACCGGCGAGACGCACGACTGGGAGCGGACCCGTGAACTGGTCGGCTCGCTCGACGTTCCGGTGGTACTCGCAGGCGGATTGACACCCGACAACGTCGGGCAGGCCGTCGAGACCGTCCGTCCCTTCGCCGTCGATGTCGCGAGCGGCGTCGAAGCGAGCGGAGGCGTCAAAGACCACGACGCCGTCGAACGGTTCGTCGCCGAGGCAACGAGCGCGGAGGTGCCGGCGTGACGCTGGACCGCTCGCGCGAGCAGTTCGTCGCCGACGCGGAAGCCGACCGTCCGGTCGTCGTCCGCGCCGCCGCGGAACTGGACGTTGCCGTCGAACCGCTGACGGCCTACGCCGCACTGACCGGCCGGACGACCGATGTCGACGCCGGGGCGTACACGTTCCTGCTGGAGAGCGCCGAGAAGGTCGCCTCCAGCGACCCCGACGGCGCGTTCGCCCCGGAGACGGACGACCGCCACGCCCGTTTTTCCTTCGTGGGCTACGACCCGCGAGCCGTCGTCACGGTCACCGGTGCCGACAGCGAGGTCGAGGTCTTCGACGACCGGTACGCCGACCTGGTCACGACCGACGGCGGCGACGTGGTCGACGACCTCCGTGCGGCGATGCCGGATGTCGAACTCCGCGGGTTCCCCGAGACGGACCGCCAGCGCCTCGACGGCGGCCTGGTCGGCTTTCTGGCCTACGACGCGGTGTACGACCTCTGGCTCGACGAGGTCGGGCTGGAGCGGCCCGACTCCCGCTTTCCGGACGCCCAGTTCGTCCTGACGACGGCGACGGTCCGGTTCGACCACGTCGAGGAGCGCGTCGAACTGGTGTTCACGCCGGTCGTCCGCGCGGACGAGGACGCTGGCGCTCGATACGACGAACTCGTCGCCGAGGCCGAGCGCGTCGAGTCGGTCCTCTCGGACCTCGACCCGCTGACTACCGGCGGCTTCACCCAGGTCGACGAGGTGGCCGGCCCACAGGACGACTACGAGGACGCCGTCGAGCGGGCGAAAGAGTACGTCCTCTCGGGGGACATCTATCAGGGCGTCGTCTCCCGGACCCGTGAGCTGTACGGCGACGTGGACCCGCTGGGGCTGTACGAGTCGCTGCGCGCGGTCAACCCCTCGCCGTACATGTATCTGCTCGGGTACGACGACCTGAGCATCGTCGGTGCGAGCCCGGAGACGCTGGTCTCGGTGGCCGGCGACCGTGTCGTCTCGAACCCCATCGCGGGTACCTGCCCCCGGGGGAACTCGCCCGTCGAGGACCGCCGCCTGGCCGGCGAGATGCTCGCCGACGACAAGGAACGGGCCGAACATACGATGCTCGTCGACCTGGCGCGCAACGACGTACGCCGGGTCTCGGAACCGGGCTCGGTCCGGGTCGACGAGTTCATGAACGTCCTGAAGTACAGTCACGTCCAGCACATCGAGTCGACGGTGACCGGGACGCTCGACGACACCGCCGATGCCTTCGACGCCGCGCGGGCGACGTTCCCCGCGGGCACGCTCTCGGGCGCGCCGAAGATCCGTGCCATGGAGATCATCGACGAACTCGAACGCTCCCCACGCGGCCCCTACGGCGGCGGTGTGGGCTACTTCGACTGGGGCGGGGACACCGACTTCGCCATCGTCATCCGCTCGGCGACCGTCGAGACCGACGCGCCGCTGCCCGCCACAGACGGGACCGCCGACCGCGTGACCGTCCAGGCCGGCGCCGGCATCGTCGCCGACTCCGATCCGACCAGCGAGTACGAGGAGACCGAACAGAAGATGGACGGCGTACTGGTCGCGTTGGACGAGATCCGGACCGAAGTGGCTCCGGAGGGGGGCCGATGAGTTCGTCACGGCCGACCGGCCAGGACGCGGTCCCCGAAGGGATGCGCGTGCTGTTCGTCGACAACTTCGACTCCTTTACCTACAACCTCGTCGAGTACGTCTCCGAACACGCCGAGACCGAGGTGGTCCGCAACACGGCCTCACTGGACGACGTAACGGCGTTCGATCCGGACGCGATCGTCCTCTCGCCGGGACCGGGCCACCCCGAGAACGACCGGGATGTCGGCGTGACGATGGACGTGCTTCGGGAGATCAGCCCCGACGTGCCGACGCTTGGCGTCTGTCTCGGCCTGGAGTCGGCGGTGTACGCCTACGGGGGAAGCGTCGGCCGTGCTCCCGATCCGATCCACGGCAAGGCCTCGCCGATCGATCACGACGGGAAAGGCGTCTTCCGCGGCCTCGAACAGGGGTTTCAGGGCGGGCGCTACCACTCGCTGATCGCCGAGTCGGTCCCCGAAGCGTTCGCCGTCTCGGCCACCACGACCGAGGCGACCGGCGACGGGCCGACCGACCTCGTGATGGGTGTCCGCCACCGCGAGTACCCGATCGAAGCGGTCCAGTTCCACCCCGAATCGGTCCTGACCGCGGTGGGCCACGACATCATCCGGAACTTCCTGCGCTCGGCCGAGGACTGACCCCCGCGCCGAGCTATCGGGGCACGGCGACCCCGTTCTCAGAGGAACTGGAACCCCAGGATGCCGAGGATCCAGACGGTCGCGACGACGATGATCGCGATGACGACGAGGCGCCAGGCGACTTTCATCACGACCCGCCCGACGAGTAACACGAGCGCGATCGCGACGAGGCCGGCGAGCAGCGCCGGCAGGCCGGGCAACCCACCGAGTTGTAAGACGGGGAGCATACTAGGACCATGCCGTTCTGCCACAAATACTTCCTGGCTGTCGCCCGAGAGATCGGTGCGTCAACCGGCCCAGAGACGGGCCACAGCGCGGTCGCTCCCGACCCCGACGACACCGGCCGCGTGATCGCCCCCGGTGGGACAGATCGGTAATCTCCAGTCGAAACCCCCGTTCGTTTCCACTGGATTTCCCCGGCCCGTCTCGTGGTTGGGTGGGGCCCGGTTTCACTTTCACTGTGGTCTGGTCAGTATTAAGAAGCGACCGACGTTGCTAGTGTTCGTACACGCCGGCATCGCGACGCCGCGCCGTGGCACTGCCTGACGACCACCGTAGTGACGACTGCGAATAGCTACGGAGTCCGACAGAATCCGCAGACAGAAGGGTTATACGACATCCATGAGTACAGATGTGCCGCCAGAAATGACAGGAACTGGGTCAGCCGTAGATCGGGGTATCGACCGACAGACGACCGCTGTCGGGGAGACGATGGACAGATGAGCGACGCCGACCTCTCCGCCGACGAGATTTCGCTGCCGATCAAGCGCACCGAGGGAGACACGCTCGCCGATCGGCTCACCGACAACGCCTATCACAACATCCTGCCGGCTCGCTATCTCCGGAAGGACGCCGACGGCGACCTCGTCGAGCAACAGGAGGACCTGTTCGAACGGGTCGCCAAGAACATCGCACTGGCCGAGGCGGTGTTCGAGGCCCGCAAGCAAGACATCGACGTGACGGTGACGCCGGACCAGCTCAAGCCCGACCACCCCCGTCGCGACGAGCTCGCCGAAGAGGTCTTCGGGAAAGGGACGAGCGTCGACGACGACACGGAAACCGAACTCTCCGAATACAACGTCAACAAGTTCGCCTACGACACCGTCGTCCCGGACCTCCCCGAGCCGGTCCGCGAACACGTCGAGGAGACGGCCGCGGAGTTCCAGGACTCGATGGAACGGCTCTCCTTTATGCCGAATTCGCCGACGCTGATGAACGCCGGCGACGAACTCCAGCAGCTCTCTGCCTGTTTCGTCGACTCGCCCGAAGACGATATCGACGACATCCACCAGACGGCCAAGGAGGCCGCCCAGGTGTTCCAGTCCGGTGGCGGGATGGGCTATGCGTTCTGGCGCCTGCGCCCGTACGGCGACCAGGTCGGCTCGACGGGCGGGATCGCCTCCGGCCCGATCACGTTCATGCGGACCTACGACCAGATGTGTGAGACCATCGCCCAGGGTGGCGCCCGCCGCGGCGCCCAGATGGGCGTCATGCGCGTCTCACACCCCGATGTCATCCAGTTCATCCACGCCAAGAACAAGGACGTTTCACTCGCACACACCCTGCGGCTCAACGACCCCGACGACTTCACTCACAACTCCTTCGCCGACGCCTTAGAGGAGGCCCGGGACCTCATCGACGAGGACGGCAAGGTTCCAAAGCACCTCCGGAACGCCGTCGAAGGCCACCTCTCGAATTTCAACATCTCCGTCGGGATCACCGACGCCTTCATGGACGCACTGAAAGCCGGTGAGGAGTTCACGTTCACCAACCCCCGGACGGACGAGCCCCACGTCGCCACCGAGCAGACCGAAGAGCTGTACGAGATGTTCGACCTCGGCGAGTACGTCGAGGCCGGCGAGATCCTCTCTGTGCCCGCCGACAAACTGTGGGAGCGGATCGTCGAGGGCGCCCACGAGAACGGCGAACCCGGCGTCATCTATCTCGAACGGGTCAACAAACAGCACAGCTTCGACGTGGACGAACATCCGGATCACCGCATCCTGGCCACGAATCCCTGCGGCGAGCAGCCCCTCGAAGAGTACGAAGCGTGCAACCTCGGTCACATCAACCTCTCGACGCTGGCCGCCGAGGACGCCCCGGACTGGCGAGTCTGGGAGGCCGCCCACGCCGACGAGTACGACACCGAGGCCGAGGCCGTCGAAGCCTTCCTCGAAGACGCGATCGACTGGGCGGAGTTCGACCGCCGCATCGAGATGGGCACCCGCTTCCTAGAGAACGTCGTCACCATGTCGGACTTCCCGGTCGACGAGATCGAGCGGAAAGTCCGGGAGATGCGCAAGATCGGGCTGGGCATCATGGGCCTGGCACAGCTGTACATCCAGCTCGGCATGCGGTACGGCTCGGAGACCTCGAACGAGGTCGCCAGCCAGCTGATGACCCACATCAACCACCACTCCAAGCGGACCTCCCACGAACTCGCCGAAGACCGGGGGTCCTTCGAGGAGTGGGACAGCTCCAAGTTCGCCGACCCGACCGAGTACGCCGAGTGGTTCGAACACCACACCGGCGAGGACGCCGAGGAGTGGGCAGAGGGCTACCCGATCCGGAACCACAACACGACGACCATCGCCCCGACCGGGACGACCTCGATGATCGGCAACACCACAGGCGGCTGTGAGCCGATCTACAACGTCGCCTACTACAAGAACGTCTCCGGCGACGTGCAGGGTGACGAGATGCTCGTCGAGTTCGACGACTACTTCCTCCGGGCGCTGGAGGAGAACGACCTCGACGTTGAAGCGGTCAAACAGGAGGCCCAGGAACAGATGGCCACGAACGAGTTCGACGGTATCGACGGGCTCTCGACGGTCCCCGACGCGATCGGCGAGCTGTTCGTCACGACCGGCGACCTGCCCGCGAAGGGCCACGCCGGCATCCAGGTCGCCTGTCAGCAGGGCGTCGACTCGGCCATCTCGAAGACGGTCAACGCGCCCAACGACTCCACCGTGGCGGACGCCGCCGAGGTGTTCGAGTACATCTACGACCACGGCGGGAAGGGCGTCACCTACTACCGGGACGGTACCCGGTCCAAGCAGGTCCTGACCACGCGCGCCCAGAACACCGAGTTCGCCGACATGGACGCCGAGGAGATCGTCGCCCAGATCGAAGAGGTCTTCGGCGGCATCGAGGGCTTCCTCGACGACGAGGCGGTCCAGGCGGCCATCGACGACTCCGTCGAGTCGCTGCTTGAGACCGCCGACGGCGAGGGCGAGTTCGCCAAGAAGCGTTCGCGGCCGGACGTGCTCCACGGCGTCACCCAGCGCATCGACACCGGCTACGGGAAGCTGTACGTCAATATCAACGAGGACCCCGAGGCCGAGCGGCCGTTCGAACTGTTCGCCAACATCGGCAACTCCGGCGGGTTCACCGCCTCCTTCACCGAGGCCCTGGCGAAGACCATCTCGACGGCGCTGCGTTCGGGCGTGGACCCGCGCGAGATCGCCGACGAACTCCAGGGCATCCGCTCGCCGAAGGTCGCCTGGGACAAAGGCGAACAGATCCAGTCGATCCCCGACGCCATCGGTACCGCCCTCCGGCGGTACCTCGACGGCGAGGTCGACAAGGCCTACCCGCAGCAGGCCACGCTCGAAGAGACCGCAGAAGACGAGGACGATCCGGAACAGCCGACCGCCGACGCCGCCACGGAGACCGACGGCGGTCCCGGCGCGACGGCGACACAGCCGACCGCAGACGCAGGCGCGTCCGGCGACCAGCAGGAGATCATCGACGCCGGCGAGAGCCCGGAGTGTCCCGAATGTAGCTCGCTGTCGCTGTACTACTCGGAAGGCTGCAAGACCTGCGAGTCCTGTGGCTGGTCCGAGTGCTGACCGGAGTCCCGAACTGAGACGCTGGAGCGTGTGACAACGGAGCCGTCGTGTACCGCCGCCCGCAGTCCGTTTTTACCGTGGAACGTCGACCCAGCCGCTGATCCAGGCCTCGCCGTCGCCGGGGACGTACGCCACTCTGATCCCGCCGAACTCGGTCACCTCGACCGACGGGTCCGGCTGGTAGTCGGGATCAGCGGCGTCCCGGGCCGGCCCGCTGCTCACGGGGACCGCCCCCGTCGACTGAACGAACGCATGGCACAGCCGGCAGTGGGTGCCCGACCGTTCTCGTTATCGTGTCGGTACCACCGAATAGGGACTCACTACGGCGGTCAGGCGAACTCCCTGGTGACCCAGCCGCTCGGCCCGCTCGGGAACCTCCCGGTCTCCTCGCTGGGCTGGACAGTACCGTCCTCGTCGACCATCCGGACGACGACGGTGTGGGCGTCCGCGGGCGGGTCGTAGGTGTAGGTCCACTGGCGCCAGACATCGTCGTCCGGCAGGGGCTCGGACAGCGTCGCCGCGGACCACGTCTCGCCGCCGTCGGTCGAGACTTCGACCGCTGAGACGCCCCGCGTCCCGGCGTAGGCGTGCCCGCCCAGTTCCCGCCGACCGTCGTCGAGCAGTTCGGCGTGGTGGAGTTTGGCGACCGCTTTGACCGGGCCGGTGCCGTGCCAGCCGCGTTTCTCCCAGTACCCCTGGGCCTCCTGTTCGAGCACTTCGATCTCCGTGAGCCACTTGACGTTGATCTCCCCCCAGTGGCCGGGCACCAGCGCCCGGACGGGATAGCCGTGACTCCGGGGGAGGAGCTTCCCGTTCATCCCGTAGACGAGCAGGCCGTCCCGGAGCGCGTCGATCGGGAACTCCTCGAAGTAGTCGTCGTCGGCCCGGAGCATCACGCACTCACAGCCGCTCTGGACGCCGGCTTCGTCGAGGAACTGATCGACCGGGACGCCGGTCCACAGCGCGTTGTCCATCTTCTTGCCGTTGAGCGTCTCGCCGACACAGCGCAACGTCGAGAACTGGTTTCGAGCCGCCATCGCCTGAAGGTCGTCGTAGTCGAGGGTGATCTCCTCCTCGACTGCGCCAGTGATCGTCAGCGACCAGTCGGCGGCGTCGACCGAGGGGTCGATCGAGTTGATGTCGACCTCGAAGAACTGCTCGCTGACCAGCGGTTCGATACCGTCGACGGCCAACCCGTTCGCCTCGGCGGTGTCGAGTTTCGCCTGTGCGTCCTCCAGATCGGCTCCGGGCGCCTGGAGGGGGGGTGCCTCGTCGCCGGTCGCGGCGGGCGTCCGACCGCGGCCGACGGAGAACCCCAGTGCGCTGGCACCCAGCGCGAGGCCGACGGTCCCCAGGGCACGCCGTCGCTTCGCCGAGATCGGATCGCTCCCGTCGCTGGCGGCGTCGAGTACCTGTGCGACGACGACCACGCCGGCCGCCGACAGCGCCCCACCGGCCGAGAGGACCACCTCGTCGGTCAGGACGACGGCGCCGACCCAGACGATGAGCGCGGTACCGACGGCTGGCACGATCCGGTTGTTCGCCGCCTCGCCGAAGATCAGCGCCGCTCGGGCAGCGAGCGCGACGAACAGCGCGGTCAGTCCGATCGCGGTCACGAAGTTCAGTTGCTGGCCGAGACTCCCCAGCGTCGTGATCGCAAAGGAGACGATCGCCCCGGGCATCGTCCGGGTGAGAGTCCGTTCGACCGGCGACGCGAGGAACGCCGGCGAAGCACCAGTCAGCGCGTACGAACCGGCGACGCCAGCGATCCCGGCGGCGCCACTGACGAGCAAGCGCCCCCAGCGAGTGTCCAGTAGGTCGTCGGCCATATCTGGTCCAGGCAGTCTCCACCAAAAGGTGTTGTTCCAAATTCCTTCCCAAAGAGCGATACTGCAGCCGTGGGTTGTCCCCTGTATGGGTGACGACCCCACCGGACGACCCTGCCCGCGCTGTGATCGCCAGATGTACCACCGCCACTGCAAGTACGTCTGTCCCGAGCACGGCGTGGTCTACGACTGCGCGGACACGTTCTACTAGGCGGCGCGGGCCACTGGTCGTGAGCGAGTGGCCTCTGAGTGGTCATCTGATGACGGATTTATAATGATGGCCACACAGATGTGGGGTAATGAGTAGCGGGGCCGGCGAGATCCGCGTGTTGCACGTGGACGACGAACAGGACTTCGGCGAGATCGTCGCCATGCATCTCGAACGGATCCACGACGAGATCACCGTCACCCACGTCGGGTCGGCACAGGCTGGCCTCAATCGGCTCGAAGCGGAGTCGTTCGACTGTGTGGTCAGCGACCACGACATGCCCACCATGGACGGGCTGGAGTTCCTGCGCCGTGTCCGTACGGAGTACGCCGATCTGCCGTTCGTCCTGTTTACGGGCAAAGGCAACGAGGAGATCGCCAGCGACGCGATCTCGGCCGGCGTCACCGAATACCTCCAGAAAGATGTCGGGACCGACCAGTACACCGTGCTGGCGAACCGCATCGAGCGGGCGGTCAGCGAGCGGCGGGCGAAGACCGCGCTCGAAGAGTCCGAGCGGATGCTCTCGACGCTCATCTCGAACCTCCCGGGGATGGTCTACCGAGCGCGAAACGAGCCCGGGTGGCCGATGGAGTTCGTCAGCGACGGCGCGGACGACCTCGTCGGCTACGACGCCGACGCCATCGAGAACGGCGCGGTGTCGTGGGGGTCGGTCATCTGTGACGACGAGAACGACCGGCTCTGGAATCAGGTCCAGACCTGTATCAGGGCCGGAGAGCCGTTCGAGGTGAGCTATCGTGTCACAACCGCGGAGGGCGACACACGGTGGCTCTGGGAGCGCGGTCGGGTCGTCGACGAGCGAGGTGACGGGATCGAGGTCCTCGAAGGGTTCATCACCGACATCACCGCGCGGAAGCAACGCGAGCAGGAACTGGAACGCGAACGCGAGTTCACCGAGGACCTCATCGACGCCATCGACGACGCCTTCTACCTCATCGGGACCGACGGCCATCTCATCCGCTGGAACGACACGCTCGCGTCAGTGACCGGCTACAGCCATCAGGAGCTCTCGGGGATGCACGGCGCCGACTTACTGCCCGACGCGTACAACGACACGTTCGAGGACGCACTCGATCCGGACAGCGACACGGACGAGAACGCCTTCCAGGCGCCGCTGCTGACGACCGACGGTCGTGAGATCCCCTACGAGTTCCGGGGCTCGATCATCAAAGACCGGGACGGCGCGGTCGTCGGGATCGCCGGGATCGGCCGGGACATCACCGAGCGACGCGAACGTGAGCGGAAACTCGAACAGTACGAGACGCTGGTCGAGAACGTCGGCGATCCGATGTTCATTCTCGACGCCGACGGCCGGATCCGGACGGCAAACCGGGCGATGGCGGAGTACCTGAACGAGGATCGGGACGACGTTGTCGGGAGCCTGGCACGGTCGTACATCCACGACGAGGACCACTCGGAGGGACTGGAACTGACGAAGGAACTGCTCGGGACGGGCGGGAAAGACTGGGGGACCTACGAGATGCGGGTCACGACTGCCGACGGCGAGACGCGGGTAGCCGAGAACAACATGGCTGTCCTGACAGACGACGGGCAGTTCATCGGGACTGTCGGCGTCGTCCGGGATATCACCGAGCGAAAGCGACGGCAGCGAAAGCTCAAACAGTACGAGACGCTGGTCGAGAACGTCGGTGACGCCATGTACGTCCTCGACGAGACCGGGACGATCCAGATGGTGAACGAAGCGATGGCGGATCACCTCGGGTACGACCGCGCGGAGATCACCGGTGCCGACCCGACGAAGTTCATGCCCGAATCGGATGTCAAACAGGGGACCGAGATCATCCAGTCGCTGCTCGACGACGACCGGATCTGGGAGACCTTCGAGATGGAGACGATCGACGCCGCGGGACAGCGGACGATCAACGAGGACAAGGTCGCGCCGCTGGTCGACGACGGCTCGTTCGCCGGCTCCGTCGGCGTCATCCGGGACATCTCCGACCGCAAGGAACGCGAACGGGAGCTCGAACGGTACGAGACGATCGTCCAGGCGGTCGGCGATCCGGTCTACACGCTCGACGACGACGGCGTGTTCACGTTCGTCAACGACGCCATCGAACCCCTGACCGGCTATCCGCCCGAGGAGCTGATCGGCGAGCACATCGGCACGATCATGACGGCCGAGGACCTCCAGCGCGGCCAGGAGCGGATTCAGGACCTCCTGTCCGAACCGGAGCGCGACCACGCTACGCTGGAGATGGACGTGGTGACCCGCTGGGGCGAGCACGTCCCGTGTGAGAACAACATCGCGCTCCTCCCGACGGAGGACGAGTCGTTCGCCGGGAGTGCGGGCGTCATCAGGAACGTGGCCGACCGCGTCGAGCGGGAACGACGGCTCTCGGAGTTCGCCAGCGTCGTCAGCCACGACCTCCGAAACCCGCTCAACGTCGTCCAGGGCCGGCTCTCGCTGGCAGTCGAGACCGGTGACCTCTCCCACCTCGACGACGCGATCGACTCCGCCGACCGGATGGAACAGCTCATCGAGGAACTGCTCACGCTGGCTCGGGAGGGCGAGACGGTCGGAGAGACGAGCCCGGTCGAGATCGATCCGGTCGCCCAGCAGGCCTGGGAAACCGTCGACGCCCCCCTCGCGTCGCTCTCGGTCACCGACTCGGCGACGATCGAGGCCGACGCGGCGCGGCTCCGGGAACTGCTGGGGAACCTGTTCCGCAACGCCCTCGAACACGGTTCCGACGGCGCGCTCGTCACTGTCGGTCCCCTGGACGGGGCCGAGGGGTTCTACGTCGCGGACGACGGCCCCGGCGTGCCCGAGTCGGAGCGCGAGCAGGTGTTCGAGCGCGGCTACACGACGAGTTCCAGGGGGACCGGCTTCGGGCTAACGATCGTCGAGGACATCGCACACGCTCACGGCTGGAGCGTCGCGCTCACCGAGAGCGAGGCCGGCGGCGCGCGGTTCGAGTTCACGACGACCCCGGACGACCGCTGACGTGGCGGTAGGCCGGCCCGGCCACCAGCAGCACCGCCAGCACGCCCCCGAGGACCAGAACGTGTGGGAGCGCGTCGATCGAGAGCCCGGTGAGCGCGAGCGACCGCATCGACGCGCCGGCGATCACCTCGACGACGACCCAGGGAATCTCGCCCAGGAACGTCCCGACGACGAACGCGCGGCTCGACACGCCGGCAAAGCCCGCGCCGTAGGAAACCGGGTCCGCCGGAACCGGGGAGAGTCGAGCCGCCAGGACGCCTCTGGTTTCGCCAGTCACCTCGATTATCTGTCGGCCGGAATCGCCGAGCCAGCCGAACATGCCGCCCTGTTCGCCGGCCTCCAGCGCGAAGCGGTACGGGATGAGACAGGTGACGAGTGCGCCCATCAGCGCCACTGGGATGCCGTACTCGATGCCCAGAACGAAGCCGACGAACGCCGACAGCGGCATCGTCGGCCACGCGAACAGCGGGCGGATCAGATACAGACCGACGATCACGCCCGCGAGGTAGACCGGGTGGTCCGCCAGGTGCATCACCTCGGCGACGACCCGGGCGGGCGAGAGCACCAGCGTCGCCAGCGCGACCACCGCCACCAGTCCGGCACTCCCGACCAGTTGTCGCCGCGCGAGACGATCCATCTACTCTCTGTACTGATTGGGATCGGCAAACCTCTTGTGGTAAGGATTAACCGCTCGCCGCTCCCACGGGCGGACGTGCCAGCCGACGACGGGGACCCCGTCGAACTCGGGGTCGAACTGCTCGCACACCTCGAAGACGCGGAGCTGTCGGTCGCGGACGCCATCGACCGTATCGAGACGGTGACGACGAACCCACAGCTCCAGCGAGAGATCCTCGACACGGCGGTGATGCGCGAGATCGTCGACCGCGAGGGCGGGCTCGTCCGCCCGCGATCGCAGGGAACCTACGTGAACTTCGACGCCGACGTGGTCGTCCGGGAGGGATCGTTCTCGTGTGAACGCTGCGGTGCGTCGATCGGTACCGGCCACTTCGTGCAGTTCGACGGGGGCGAACTCGGCCCGTTCGGCTCGACGTGTATCAGGAAGGTCCTGGGCCGCGAGGGGTAGTCAGCGGCCCTGTCGGAGCTCGGCGATGAGCTGTTTGATGACCTTCTCCTGGCGCTGGAGCTGTTCGTTTTGCTGCTCGACGAGTTCGGTCAGTTCCTCGACCTGTGACTCCAGTGCGGCGAGGTCCCCGTCGACCGCGGGCCCGGACCCGAGGTCCGGTTCGGCCGTCTCCCAGCCGTCGTCGGTGTCTGCCGTCGGTCCCTCGGGCTCCTGTTCGCTGTCATCGTCGTCGCTCACCAGTGGGTCGATCCCGGCGTCGAGCCCCAGCCCCGACGCGTCCGGCGCCGGTTCCTCGTCGTCACCGACCGCGTCGTTGAGCGCCTCAAGCGACGACACGTCGTGGTAGGCAAACAGCGCCTGCTGGAGCGTGCGCCGCAGCGACGGGGCCTTGTCCGAGGGCGCCTTGATCCGCTCGGGGCGGCCGTCGACCGAGAGGACGATCGCGGTCGCGACGCTGCCCTCCTCGAACTCCAGGCCGGTCACGTCCCCGAAGGCGAACTGCTCGAAGTCGCCGTCCCAGGTGACGCTGCCGACGTGTTTGAGCAGTTGTTCGGAGGTGACCACGAGCGTGAGTTCGCTGAACCGGAACACGCCCGCGACCGTCTCGCCCTCGTCGAGGACGCCAGTGGCTCTGAGTGAACTCTCCAGTAGCTGTTCGAGCACGGCGTCGCTGCGCTTGACCGGGACCGAGAGTTCGCGTTTCGTGTCGACGTAGGCCAGCGAGAACGTTGCTTTCCGGCGTCCTTCCGAGACGGAGAGCCGCTCGAACTCGTGGGGGAACACCTCGACCCCCTCGTCGCTCAACAACCCCTCGCCTCGGTAGACGAGCGTCCGGGACGGCGTGAAACAGACCATGTCCTCGTCGCCGAGGGCAACGCCGGCCTGGACCTCCTCGTCCCCGAGTTCTCCCCGGACGAGGTCTGGTATCTCCATGGTCAGTACGTGCCAGTCCGGTGGCTTAAATCCGCGGGTGAGAGTGATCCACAGGACCGGCGGAGATGGGAACCTTCAAGACGGAAAGCGGCCAAGCCTGGATTGCACCCGAGCCCGGGTGGCTTAGCTGGACATAGCGCCGCACTCATAGGGTCTTTCGACTCATGCGGTACCAACCGGCATGACCCAGGGGTGCTCGTCACACCCCGGACCTGGGCCATGCGGAGATCGAGGGTTCGGAGCCCTCCCCGGGCACTTCTACAAAACTTCACATACCCACCGGACAGCGGCCAGCCTTGCCGTCAATCGCGGGGGTATCTTGCGTGACGATTAGCCGGTCTGAACTCCGGCGCCGGAAGAACACCGCCCCGGTGCCGACGAAGCCCCACGAACGGCGCTGTCCGGCCTGTCACGTCCGTCTTTCTGTGTCGCCGGCGCACGGCCTCGAATACGGCCACAAACGCGACTGTGACCGTCGTCCCGAGCACCTCGACGCCCCATCGACCCGGACGGCAGAGCGGCACCCGATCCCGTCTTCCAAGGAGGTGGCCGATGCAGCGGGAGTTCGTCTCATGGAACGTGTGGATCACCCCGAAGCCCGAGGACGCGCCGAAGTCCCGTCCGAGTCGGCGGCGATATCTTCGGCACCTGGGCCGGTACGACCTCATCGAAACCGAGGGGATCGGGTCCGCGACCGTCTACCGGTCACTGCCCTGACTGGCCTGGGGGTATCCTCCCGGTTCGCTCTTCTCAGTTGCGGCCGCAAGCAGGCCTAATAGCGGCCGTAACTGAAGCAACCAAAGAATATTTTATCAAAGTGACTATACCGAGGGTTGTGATAGATCTCGCGAATATTCTGAAGTCGATATTGCTGTTCCATATGCTCCCGTTTGGATTCATTGTTGCCGGAATCAAGACGGACCTCCCTGTCGGCGTGAAAGCCTACTTTTTCGGACAGGTCGTTGTGGCCGGACTCATCCTCGATATGATTTTTTCCTCGGTGACCTCGATCACGGGTGCTGTCGGTGCGTTTCTGGCACTCGCTCACGAGGCGCTTATGCTGCTTTTTGTCGTGGTATGCGGGGTCGTGTTCTGGGCACGCTTTGAATTCGTCTCGGCCCGGGAGCAAAGCTCCACGACGGGCGGCTCGCTCACCGACGGTCTCGACACAGATCGGTTCTATCGCAGTTCTCGATCCGATTTCAACCGTCTCGTTCGTGTTCGTGGTGAGGTAATCATCGGGCTGTTTATCTGCTCGCTCATCTTGGCCCGGGTCGTAGCGATTACGTTCCCAACGCTTCCCTCCTCGGGGGCGTCTCTGCTCTCGACGCCGGAGGTGTCGGTGTACTGGTCGGGGTTGTTCGGCGATGACTACAAACTCGTTGTGCAGCTGATCAAAGTCGTTCGGCTGGATCTGTACCTCGTCGTCGGGCTTATCGGGGTTCTGGCGATGTTTCCATTCGGGAACGGGATCTCGCCCAAGCGGATGAAATACAGCTATCTCGTCACGGGAACACTCGCACAGATCGTGATTCTGCCAGCCGTCCTGCTTGCCGTGTTCGGGCTCTCGGTTTTCGGCGTGACCATCATCTCGCCGAACGCACCGGCCGATCTGGTGGGGAACTTCTCGGCGCTCGCGGCCCCGATCTTCCTCCTGTTGCTGGTCGGTGGTGCAGTGACGAGAGAGTTCCTGCGGAAAGCGGAGCACACGTATGGTTCTTGAGTGGGCTATCGAGTTCCTGCCAGGGTGGCTCGGACCGACGGTGATCGTCATCGGACTGTTCGTCTGTTCCATCGGACTGCTCCGGAGCGGGCTCGATCAGTTGTTTATCGGTGTGGAGTCGAACTTCGAGTACATCGTGCCGGCGCTGGCTGGGCTCGTCTACGTCTGGGCGGTGACTAACGTCCTGGCGTTGCCGGGCTTCGTCATCCGACATCCCACGACCTTTGCCGTGCTCTTCGCGTTCGGTGCCAAGTGGATCGAGGGCGTCGCGGCCGTCATCATCTTCCCCAAGTTGGCGTACATCGCGACCAATTTTTCCGAGGTCTGGGAAACGAAGTCCACGCCGAGCCAGACGACCCTGACACAGAAGCTCGTCCGACGGCTGATTCTGTTTCTCTTCGCGATACTTGCCTTCTATGCGTTCGTCGGAGCCTTGTTGTTCGTCAACGGCATCTCGATTCCTGGCGGCCAGCTCTTGGTCGTCGTCTGGACAGTGTTGACGTTCCTTATCTCGCTGCTCGGCCTGTTCTGGAAGGTCTCGTCGATCGACCTGCCGGCGTACCTGCTCTATGGCACGGTGCTCATTCTGAGCGGTGCCGAAGTCGTCAATCTCTCGTCTATCGGCGGCGACATCACCGTCTATCTCGCTGGTGGGATCGGGTACACGCTCGGGTACGTGACACTGCTCCTCCTGTTAGTGGTTCCCAACGAGACCCTCACTACCAGTCCGACAGGCCGGTAGTCCGGCTCGATCTCAGCTCGTATCCGGACACCCGGAAGCATTTCCTGCTCCCGGTCACGCCCGTAACCGCTAGACGGCACCGACACACGCCTCGCGTGTTCTGTGACTGTCGACTATGCTGGCCTGTGCCACGGGCCGACGGCGAGACGAATCATGGCGCTACTGCGCAGGCACGCACGGCGCGCCCCGCGCGGTATCGCCGGCTGTGTTAGTCGATCGCGACGTGTTCGTGACACACTGGGCAGACCTGCCCATCGCTGCGCTGCTGAAGGTCTGACTGTGCTCCCGTCCATCCACAACTGGGGCACTGCACTGGGGTAGTTCCGGACACGGAACGCTAGGATCAATCGACGCTGTGTAAAAAAGCGTGGTGCCTGGACCGAGCAGTTCACGCGGTCGCCGGACCAGCTCGGTACGACCGGCCACCGTCGGGTCGCTCACTGTCCGACATCCTCACAGTAGACTGGTCTTGATTTCGAACGTGGCACCGCCGGTTTCGGCCTCCCGCGCGGTGATCGACCAGTCGTGTCGCTCACTGATCTCCTTGACGACGGAGAGTCCGATGCCGGAGTTTCCTCCAGTCCCGGTTATGCCGATCTCGAATAGCTCGTCCGGATCGGTCTGTTCGAACCCGTCTCCGTCGTCTTCGATGTAGAAGCCGTCGAAATGATCGCCCATGTACTGCGGCCCGACCACGATCTCTGTGGCCGAGGAGTGCATCAACGTGTTTTCGAACAGCTTCTCGAAGACAGTCTGTAGGAGCGACCTATTAGCGGGGACCCGCTCCATCGATTCGGTTCGAAGGGTGACGGACTCCGTCCCGACGGTTTCCCACGCGTCGAGCGCCACCGATGAGACATCGACCATCGACATCTCGGCGACGCTGTTGTTTTCGGTAACTAACCACGTCATGTCGTCGATAACGGCTTCGAGTCGATCGACGTTGCGCTCGACGGTATCGAGGTGTGCGCGACCACCAGAATCGTGGTACAACTCCAGGTGGCCGTAAATCGCTGTCAACGGGTTCCGCAGTTCGTGCGAAAGGACTCTCGACAGCCGCTTGAGCCGGGCCTTTTCTTCCCGGAGCTGCTCACGCAGTCTCTCCGTCTCCATTCGCTGTTCGACGAGCCCGGTAACGTCCTGTACGACGCCACGCGTCTTTTGTACCTGGCCGTTGCGAACGTCGGCGTCTCCACGGACGCGGACCCACCTGACGTTTCCCCTCGCGGTCACGAGCCGGACCTGCACGCTGAACGGGTCCCCGGTCTCGAATAGCGTCTCCAGTTTCTCCCGCAGTTGCGGACGGTCCTTCTCGTGGTAGAAATCCAGTGCGTCATCCACGCTCAGTTCGTATTCGTGCGGGAGTTCGTGGATCTCGTAGACGTGTTCCGTCCACCGCAACTCCTCGCTGTCGAGGTCGTACTCCCAGCCCCCGATATCGCCCAGCTCTTCCGTTCGCCTGAGAAAATCACGATGGCGATGGAGCTCCGTCCGAGCCCGTGAGTTCTCGATCGTCGAGAGAACGCGGTGTTTGAGGACCGTCCGTGGCATCTTTTCGGCCCCGTCGAAGAGGTAGTCGTCGGCCTTCGCGAGGACAGCCTCGCCGGGTGGCTGGTCCTCCTGGTCAGTGAGCACCAGTATGACGGGCGTGCCTGGCGCTCGGTTTCGAGCGATCAGGACGCCTCTCTCGATGGTCGCGTCGTCGAATCTCCCCGAGAGCAAGAGACAGTCGACACGCTCCAGGAGAGTCGTCTCCGTCTCGTCCGTGAGCTCGGGTATCGTCTCTACCGTGAACTGGGGAATCGCCGTGAGCTCAGGGCCGATGGCAGCGTTCTGACTGCCAGGCTTTGTGACAAAAAGCAACCTGAACCGGTTCGTGGTAGACACTTCGGTGGAAAACCTGTCGCTACCTACAATAAATCTACCTCTCAGAATCTCATCCGTGATACCCACCGCGAGGGTTGGAGTAGTAATTCGTCACCTCTCTCGTGGGATGCATGGGTGGCCTCGTGTAACTCGACCTCGCGTGCGTCTCGGGAGAAATCCGTCGGGACGCCGGCCCCACCTGGCGAGGGTGAAGCGCGACTCCCAGAGAGGAAGCGTGTGGCCTCGTGTGGGCCACACACGGCGATCGAACAGATGGCTGTCAGGGGGTGGGCCCCGGGTGACAGGATGGGGCGCTCAGGAGGGGGAATCGGAGCGGGAACCGGGACCCATCTGTGCGGTGCGGGCAGGTCGACAATAAGTTTTCTGAACCCCGCAGAGGATGACGGTTCACGCTACCCGTGGCCTCGAAGCGACTGTGGCGGTGCCGGAGTGCTGTATATCGGGTCCGACGCCACTGTGTGTCGTCGGGAGTGCCTCCCGGCCGGCGGTAAAAGCGGTGCGCCCCGATCGCGTCGGCTGCTCGGGCGCTGCACTCGGTTCGAGAAAGCCGAAAAACGGTGCGTCAGTTACGCTTCGGGACCGGAGTCCTGGCCGAGCGTCGCCGAGGAGTCGCCTTCGGCGGATTCGTAGACGACGCGGACCTCGTAGTCGTCGTTCAGACTGGCGATAACTGACTGACCGGCACTGATGTCACTATTTGAACCATATGCTGCACCAGATGAATTACCCCAAGCCCCACCGCTGGTCTTGAAGTCGGCATCACCAACAACGTCACTACTGCTGGTAAATCCACTCCCGCGAAGGTACAATTCGCTTGCAGTAATTGTGTCCCCACCATCGTGCGTGATGGTTAATTGGCCTCTGTCGGTTTCATTCTCATTGTAATCGAACGAGAAACTGGCCTGCGGCGTCGTGCTCTGTGTCTGGTCTCCGAGTCCGAGGACGAACGATGCGATGACTGCGGCGAGGATCACCGTAATCGCGACCATCAGGATGACACCGATGACCGGCGAGACGGCGTCGTCGTCGTTGAACAGTTGCTTCAGATCCATTACACTCCTTCGGTAAGCCGGGATTAGTATAAAGTAATAACACGTTTTACGCGAAACGGCCGTCTCAAGCCCGTGTTGGCCGGTTTCAACACCGGCTTGAAGGATTTGGAGCGGACGGTGTGTCCGCCCAACAATGGACGGGGCCTGTTCAGAGCCCGGTTTGGAGGCCGTATTATCCGGAATACGGGGACTACCCGCGTTTGGCAGTTCGAACAGCCACGGTTGTAAGCTCTGTGCCGTTGTCTGCGGTGTTATGGACCTTCTAAGCCGTCGAGGCGGGCGTGAAACTCTGTCGAGACAGGTCCGGAAGGCGGTTTGAAGAGGTATGACCGAGCGACATACGAGACGGTCGGGAGCACCGGGCCGGTGGGAGCGAGGCCGTCGGTCGGGGCATGCCCGACGGGCGGTCGGAGCGGACCAGTCGTCGGGAGGGCGACTCCGGAGGACGGTCGCTCGAACGGCAGCGCCAGAACGGCTTGCACGGGACACGAGCGGGTAACTATCGGGTAACTATACGCTGGTCAGGTGACAGACGACTATGGCGTTGTACGCGCTCGAAGACATCGACGACGCGGTGAGCGCCACACGGTCGCTCCTGTGGCCGGTCGACCGCACGCTGTGGATCAAGCTCGCGGTCGTCGTGTTCTTCGTCGGCGGTCCGGGAGCGAGTTTCAACTCGGTCCAGTACAACGTTCCGGCCAACGGTGACACGCCACCGGGCGACGTACCGCTCCCGCCGGAGATCGGGGCGAACATCCTGCTCGTGGTCGGCTCGCTCGTCCTGATCGGGCTCCTGATCGGCCTCCTGTTCCTGTTGGTCGGCTCGGTGATGGAGTTCGTCCTCGTCGAATCGCTCCGCCGGGAGACCGTCACCATCCGCCAGTACTGGGGGGAGCGCTGGCGGCAGGGGATTCGGCTGTTCTCCTTCCGATTCGTCGTCGGGCTCCTCGTCGTCGGCAGTGCGGTGGTCGTCGCTGCCTTAGTGTTCCTGCCGCTGTTCGTCGGGGCGGGACCCGGCCCCGGGAACCCGCTGGCAGGGTTCTCGGTAGTCGGATTCCTGTTGTTGCTCCCGGTCGCTGTCGTCCTCGCACTCGTCGTCGGCCTGGTCAACGGCTTTACCACCGTCTTCGTCGTCCCGGTCATGATCGTCGAAGACTGTGGCGTCGTCGCGGGGTGGCGACGGCTCTGGCCGACGATCACCGCCAGCGTCTGGCAGTACCTCGCCTACGCTGTCGCCGGGTTCGTCCTCAACATTCTCGGCGGGATTCTCGCCGCCATCGCTATCGGGGTCGCCGTCCTCGTACTGCTCATCCCGTTCGGTGTCCTCGGCGTGCTCGGCGTCGCACTGCTCGCGGCCGCCCCGCCGTTCGGGATCGGTGTGCTCGTTCTGGTCGGGCTCCTGTTTGGCCTGTCGGTGCTCGTCGTCGCGGCGCTCGTCCAGGTGCCGATAGTGGCGTACCTTCGCTACTACGCGCTGTTCGTCCTCGGGGACATCGATCCCGAACTCGATCTGATCCCCGACCGTCGGGCTGCGGTCCGCGAGCAGGGCGACGCGGAGTGACGACCAGACGCGCCGATAGCGTTCGCAGGCGTCGCCGGGGAGCGTTCGACGGGACGTTTATCAGACTCCTCCGCGGAATGACCGTATGGCTATCGACGACGGGGACGGCGTCACCATCGAGTACGTCGGGCGGTTCGAGGACGGGACCATCTTCGACACGTCCCGGTACGAGGTCGCGGCCGACCACGGACTCGCCGAGGCACAGGACGCCGGCCCGGACAACTACAAAGCGCTCTCGTTCCGGGTCGGCAACCGCGACGTGATCGCCGGCCTCGACGACGCGCTCGTGGGCCGCAGCGAGGGCGAGGAGGCGACGATCACGGTCGAACCGGACGACGCCTACGGTCCGGTCGAACCCGAGAAGATCAGGGAGTACGACCCCGAGACGTTCGAGGCGATGGTCGGGACCGAACCCGAAGTCGGGATGCACGTCCACGCCGAGAACGACCTCCACGGCGACGTGACCGCCGTCCGGGAGGACACCGTCGAAGTCGACTTCAACCACGAACTCGCCGGCAAGACGCTCGTCTTCGAGGTCGAAGTGATCGACGTGTGGGGGAAAAACGAGTGAGTCAGCCGGTGTCGTACTTGTAGGTCGCCTCGTCGGGGTCGATCCCGAAGTCCTCCGCGGACTCGTCGGGCTCCGACTCGACCGTCTCCTCGGCCGACGCGGCCTTGAACCGGGTTCTGAACCGGTCTGGCATCCGGAAGCGCTCGACCTGGAGGCGAAGCGGGACGGAATCGGGCTGGATGTTCTCCTGTTTGGTCACCAGCCGGTCGCGCAGTTTCTCGGGCAGTTGCTCGGGCTCGATGCGCTCGAAGCCGAACTGCGCGAGGTAGTCGGCCGCGTTGGTCAGCGAGTACACCACGTCGAACCCCTCGTCGGCGGCGTACTCGGCGAGTCGTTCGATGATGTGTGCACCGACACCCTGGCCGCGCCACTCCTCCAGGACGCCGATACTCGTCAGTTCGCAGTACTCGCCGTCGTCGGTCTTGTGGATACGGATGCGGCCGAAGCCGGCCTTCTCGTGGCTCTGTTCGTCGATGGCGACGACGTAGTCGCGGGAACGGAACGCTGTCTCGTCGAGCCCCATCGCTTCGATGTGGTCCAGCAGCCAGACCTCCTCACGGTTTTTCGCGTCCCGGACGTACATACCACGGCCTTGGCCGTCCACGGCAAAAGGGTTTGCCGGTAGATCGGTCGGGTCCGACGGCGCCCCCGCGCACAACTACTTTGAGTCGTGTCATCGAGAACCACGTATGAGCAGCGACGACGACTACCGACACGTACCGTCCCGCGAGTTCGTCGAGTCGACGAACGTCCGGGAGTTCATGCGGGCTTACGACATCGGGGACTCCGAGGAACTCATCGACCGGACGACCACCGAACTGCCGGCCGAACCCGACTCGGGTGTCGAGTGGTTCTGGGACGAACTCGTCGACTACCTCGGGATCGAGTTCTTCGAGCCGTACGACGCGGTCCGGGAACGCCACTCCCGAGTGGTCGACGGCGAGACCTACGACGGGCCACAGTTCACCGAGTGGTACCCCGGCGGCCGCATCAACGCCGCCCACAACGCGCTCGACAGACACGCCGCCCGCGACAGCGGGACGCGAAACCACGCCGCGCTCGTCTGGGAGGGCGAACCCGGCGACGTACGGGAGGTCACGTTCCACGCGCTGAACAGACAGGCCAGCCAGGTCGCCAACTACCTCGAATCGGTCGGCGTCGGGACCGGCGACACCGTCGCCCTCTACATGCCGATGGTCCCCGAGGTCGCGGCCATCCTCTATGGCTGTCTGAAGGTCGGCGCGATCGCGGTACCGATCTTCTCGGGCTTCGGCGTCGACGCGACGGCGACGCGGCTGGCCGACGCAGACCCAGCCGTGTTGTTCACCGCCGACGGCTTCTACCGCCGCGGCTCGGTGGTCGGGCTCAAAGAGACGGCCGACGAGGCAGTCGACGACGCCGCCGACCGCGTCGAGGGCGACGGCGTCGAACACACTGTCGTCTACGAGCGAGTCGGGACTGCCGACGACCCCGACCGGACCCTCCAGTGGACCCGCCGCGACGAGTGGTGGGCCGACGCCGTCGGCAGCCAGCCCGACAGCTACGCCGCGAAGTCTCTCCCCAGCGGCCAGGAGTCGATGTTGCTGTACTCCTCGGGGACGACCGGCGAGCCCAAGGGGATCGTCCACACCCACGCCGGCGCGCTGTTGCAGGCGGCCAAGGAGGTGTACTTCGGGTTCGATCACAAGCCTGCCGACCGCTTTTTCTGGGTCAGCGACATCGGCTGGATGATGGGGCCCTGGACGCTACTCGGGAACCACACCTTCGGCGGCACCGTCTTCATGTACGAGGGCGCCCCCGACCATCCGGAGCCGGACCGCTTCTGGGCGATGATCGACCGCCACGACCTCACCGTCTTCGGCGTCTCGCCGACGGCGATCCGAGCGCTCCGCAAACGGGGCGAGGAGTGGCTCGACGGCCACGACCTCTCCAGTCTGCGGCTGTTGGGGTCGACCGGCGAACCCTGGGACGAGGAGAGCTGGGAGTGGTTCTACGAGCACGTCGGGAACGGCTCGTGCCCGATCATCAACATCTCCGGCGGGACCGAGATCATGGGCTGCTTTCTCATGCCGCTGCCGACCCAGCCGCTCAACCCCTGTACGCTGGGCGGTCCCGGCCTGGGAATGGACATCGACATCGTCGACGAGGCGGGCGAGTCGATCCGTGACAGCCACGAGCGGGGGTATCTGGTCGCGCGGGACTCCTGCCCGTCGATGACGAAATCGCTGTGGGCCGGCGACGACCGGTATATCGAGGAGTACTGGTCGACTTGGCCCGACGTATGGGACCACGGCGACTGGGCCCAGCGGGCCGAAGACCGACTCTGGTACCTCCACGGGCGCGCCGACGACACGCTCAACGTCGCCGGCCGGAAGGTCGGCCCGGCGGAGGTCGAAGGGGCCGCGATCGAGCACCCGGCGGTCACCCAGGCCGCCGCCGTCGGCGCACCCGACGAAACGACCGGGACCGCGGTCGTCCTCTACGTCGTGCTCCACCCCGAGTACGAACCCAACGACGACCTGGCCGAGGCGATCCGCGAGACCGTCGGCGCGGAGTTGGGCAAGCCGTTCCGCCCTCGCGAGGTGCTGTTCGTCGACGCCTTCCCCAAGACCCAGAGCGGGAAGATCGTCCGCCGTGCGATCGCGGCCGCCTACCGGGGCGAGGACCTCGGTGACCTCTCCAGCGTCGAGAACCCCGGCGTGCTGGCGGCGATCGAGGACGCGTCGTAGCCGTCGCTGCCCGCGACAACCGAGCGAAGTGAAAACCGAACGCCTCAGACCGTACCGGAGACGGCGTCGCCGCCGTGGTCAGCCTGGACCGAGTCCCGCCGGGCGTACTCGACGCCGGCGACGAACGCGAGAGCCCAGGCGATCGCGAGTGCCCCGCCAAGCACGCCGAGGCTGGACTCGATGGTGGGAAAGCCCACCGAGACGACGCCGAGCGTCGCGGCCAGTAGCCCGCTGCTCCAGGCGGCGAACCGCCAGTCGCGGCGGCGCAGGACCGCGAGTGCGCCCATGAGGACGACCAGTGCGGCCGTGATCGCCATGGCGCCGTAGTGGACGAACAGGGCGTGTTCGTCGGCGATACCGAGCGGTTTGGTGGTCTCCAGCGTGGCAAAGGCCAGGAGCGGGACGGCGCCGACGACGAACAGACCGGCGAGCCGGCGATCGACGGCCTCGACGCGGTCGAACCGCAACAGGGACCGACCGGCCGGGTGGAGCGCGAGCGCGACCACGGCGAGCACGCTGGTGGTCAGGAACCCCGTAAACAGCGGCGACTCCGCCAGGAACGCGAACACCGCGACCACGCTCACGGCGAAGACGGGCGCCAGGATGGTGTTCACCCGGTCGCTAGGGTGATACAGCATGAGCGCGAACGGGAGCAAGACGGCGATCCAGAGCAGCCCCGAGATCACCATGTCGTGGACCTGGTGGATGCCGAAGCCGCCGCCCCAACTGAGAAACAGCGCTCCCAGTACTTCGACGGGCGTCAGCGCGACGTTGAGCGCGATGATCGCCAGGGCGACGAGCGAGAACGCCGCGAGCCGGGCCTTCTCGGCGAGGGAGAGCGACCCGACCCGCGACCCGCCGGAATCAGTAGTCGTGACTGTCGATGGCATGGTTGTTCGACTAGTCCTGTACGGCGTCTGAAAGAATATAGCTAGCGGGAGGATGGCTAGCACGCGTTCGTCGGATGAGAGTCAGTCGGCTGCTGGACGCTCTCGGTGCCGGCGGGTCAGTCCGCAGGGCGCTCCCGTAGCGCGGTATCGAGCGTCAACAGCCCCGGGAGCGCCGCGAGCGCCACCAGCAGTTCCGCGCCGCCGGCGACGACGAACGCCGCGAGGTAGCCGTACTCACCGGCGACGAACCCGCCGACCAGGATTCCGGTCAGGAAGCCGACACTTCCCAGGGCGTTGAACCCGGCCATCGCCCCGCCCCGCTCCGCGTCGCCGGCCAGATCGGAGACCAGCGCCATCGTCGCCGGTGCCATCAACGCGCCGATGACGCCGACGACGACCATCCCGACGCCGGCCGAACGCACCGTCGGAGCCAGGCCGACGCCGACGACGGCCAGCCCGTACAGCGAGGAGCCGACGGCGACGGGAAGTGTGCGGCCGACCCGATCCGAGAGGACGCCGAAGGGGTACTGGAGGAGGGCGAAGGGGGCGAAAAACAGCGCGAGCATCAGACCCGTCTCGCCGGGCGTCAGCGAGAACGCCGTCCGGAAGTACAGCGTCCCGACGAGCGCGAAAAAGCCCGCTGTCAGCCGGTCGACGAAGCCGAACGTGTAGGGGATCGCCAGCGCCGGCGTCCCGCGGAGGCCCGCCAGCGCCTCTCGGACGTGCCCGCTATCGGCCGCCGGCGCACGATCCGTGACCAGCGTGGCCAGCGCGGCGACGACCAGCAAGAGCCCGCCGGCGACTGCCAGCGGCAGCGTCGGCGCGACGCCGTACAACTGCCCGCCGAGCGGCGCGCCCAGCGCTGTCCCGGAGCCGATGGCGATCCCCGCCGCACCCATGTTCCGGCCGTGACCGCCCGAGAGGTCCATCAGCATCGTCATCGACAGCGAGAACGGCGCGATGGTCGCGGCGCCCTGGAGCGCCCGGAGGAGCAGGACCGTCTCGAAGGAGACGCTCGTGACGCCCGGCAGCCAGGCGAGCAGGCCGTACAGCAGGCCGCCGACGACGGCTCCGCCGACGATGAACGGGAGTCGGCGGCCGGTCGCGTCGCTCAACACGCCCCAGACGCCGGCGAAGGCGACGAAGGCGGCGAACTCGGCCGCGAGGAACCACATGCTCGCGTCGAGGTCGGTCTCCGCGCCGAGTGCCCGCACGAGCGTGTCGACCCCCGGATAGAGCAACACCTGCGCGAGCAGGACGACGAAGACGACCGCGGCGAGGACCATTCGCTCCCGGCGAACGCTCACGACCGCGGTTACGCCCGGCGACGGAAAATACGTGTCGGCGAACGGGTGGCGGGGCGACGGCGAGCGACAGCGGGCTACGGCGCCGCCGGAAAGAGCCCCGGACCGTCGCCCCCAGCGGCCCGGCCACGAGCGGGACGGCGACGGCGATCCCGACGAGCGGCCACATCCCGAGCGCGGCCCCGAGCGTGCCGGCCGCTGCGAGCCTCGCGAGGAAGACGGCGACAGCGACGAGTCCGAAACCGAATCCGGCAGCGACGGCCGACCGGAGCCGCGGCCAGCAGAGCCCGACGAACGCGCCGCCGGCAACCAGGCCGAGCCAGTGGCCGGCGGCGAGCGCGATCCCGACCGCGGCGGCGACGAGCGTCGCCACCCAGCGCCGGCGGCGATCGGTCTGGAACCCGTACAGCACGGACAGCGAGTCACTCATCGCCGCCCTCCCGGAAGCGAATGTCGGGGTCGCCGTCGGTCGTGGGCCGCTGGACGCGATACTCGCCGTCGGCCCAGTCCCGGAGCTGGTCGTCGTAGTGTTCGGAGAACGGACTGCCCTCGTTGCCGCCGGGGATGATCGACAGCGACGGCGCGCTGTCCAGCCGAGCGAGCAGTCGGTAGCTGCTGCCGACACCGCTCTCGACCCGGACGTTCCGGACCGTCGCGGGCGAACCGTCGGTCGGGTAGCGCGGATAGTTGAGAAACGACTGGTCGAACGGGTGGTCGATCGCCGTCCGGTTGTAGTCGCCGTAGACCTCGTGGCCGGCCTCGTCGATGGCCGCCGCGGCGTCGGCCATGGCCGCGGCGATGGTCTGCGCTCTGCTCCGGGCGTCGCCCCCGGGCGGGTCGGTGAACCACAGGCTCTCGGCCGGTAGCGTCAACAGCACCCAGTCGTTGGGGTAGAACCGGTCGTCGAGGTCGTTGGCGGCGAAGGCGTCGTCGAACACCTGCGAGCGGTAGGCGTCGACGAAGAACGCGAACACGAGCGCGGCCCGGGAGTCGCGGTCCATCCGGTAGTCCCAGCCGTCGAGTTCGTCGGCGGCCCCGCGGGCACGCTCGCCCATCGCCGACCGCGCGTCGAGGATCGTCGGGACGAACGCCGCCGCCCGCTCGTCGCGGACATCCCGCTGAACGCGACGCATGAAGGCCGGATCGATCGGGTCGTCGCTCAGCGCCCGTCGGTCGAGCAGGTTGTAGATCCGCTTGCCGCGCCAGGGGGCGCCGTAGGCCTCGGAGAGATAGTAGTCCAACTGGCTGTCGGCGACGATCCGCTGGTTCGCCGTCGCCACGTAGTCGGGGTCGATTACCTGGGGTTTGTCCGCGCTGTCGACGTAGGCGTCGTGGTCGGGGACATCGTAGGGCTCGTAGCCGAGCCACTCCCCCGCGCCGGCGGAGCCGTCGAACACCTGATCCCCGGGGACGGCCTCGCCGTCGGTCCGGCGTCGGGGCACCAGCCCGGTCATGTAGTAGCAGGTGTTGCCCTCCCGGTCGGCGTAGACGGCGTTCTGTGTCGGGTGGTCGAACCGCGAGAGCGCATCGAGCGCGCTGTCGCGGCCGTCGCTGTAGTTCAGGTCCCGGATGGCCCCCGCGGTGCGGGTGGCCTGGAGACCGACCCAGGCGACGCCGACCCGCTGGCCGAACCGCTCCAGGACCGGCCCGTGGACCGACTTCCGGACCGTCACCGTCTGATCGGGGGCGTCGGCGACCTCGATAGGGCGCTCCTCGACATCAAACTCACGTGTCTCCCCGTCGTACCGGTAGGATTCGCCGTCGGTCTCGTACCGGTAGAAGTCGATGCAGTCGGCGTTAGCGTTCGTGAACCCCCAGGTGCCGGCGTCGTTCTCGCCGATGACGACGAAGGGAACCCCCGGGAAGGCGACACCGCCCACCTGGAGGTCCGGCGCCCGGAGGTGCTGGCGGTACCACACCGGTGGGGCGAACAGCGTCAGATGGGGGTCGTTGGCCAGCAGCGGTCGGCCGCTGGCGGTGTGCTCGCCGGAGACGACCCAGGAGTTCGAGCCGACGCCGTCGGGCCACTCGAAGGCCGACGCCCAGCGGGCGAACTCGGGGGCGATGCCACCGCGGTCGCCGCCCACTCTCACCTCGCTCGCACCCGCATCGACCCGTTCGCTCTCGTCACCGCCGATCTCGGCGGCCGGGAGGATCGGGTAGTCGTGGTCGAGCCGGTTCGGGTACAGCGAGGCCGCGGCGTCGGCCCCCAGCGCGTCCGTGGCGGCCGCGACCCGGAGCGTCCGGAAGCTCCCGGTCAGTCCCCAGCCGATCTGTTTCTGGATCAACAGCGAGTCGACCGGCGTCCACTGGCGGGGTTCGTACTCCAGGAGTTGAAACTCCGCCGGCAGCGCGCCGTCGCCGGTGGCCGCGTTCACCCCCTCGGCGAAGGCCGCCAGGTCCGCTCCGGTGTCGGTGTCCTCCAGGGCCGCCCAGTTGGCCTCGGCGGCGGCGGTGAAGTCCATCTGGGCGTGGAAGCGATCCGACTCGACGGCCTGCTGGCCGACAGCGGCCGCGAGTTCCCCGCGCATCCGGCGGGCGAACAGGTCCAACTGGAAGCGGCGGTCGGTCCCGTGGACGTACCCGACGGCGTAGGCCAGCGCGCGCGAGCCGTCGGCCTCGATCGTCGGGACGCCGTCGTCGTCGTACCTGACCGTCGCCGACCCGAAGGGGCTCTCGACGCGCTCGGGCGTCTCGCGGCGAGCGGCCGCCCAGTAGTCGCCGTCCAGCGCCGCGAACCGGTCGAGAACGGACCCCGCAGGCGAGAGGGTCGCCCCGCCGACGCCGCCTGCGAGGACGGCCGACAGGAGGGCTCTGCGACTCCAGTCCATACCGATATGGCGATCCGAGGATGCCTAAACGTTGGCCGGGGTCGAAGGAATCGTCAAGTGGGTCCCGGCCCCAGGGTCGGACGATGCCGACCGACATCACGACCCGCGTCGTCGAAGCCGTCGAAGCGGGAACCGTCGACGGGTGGTGTTCGCGAGCACAGGTCGAGTCGCTCATGTCGGCGACGACGGTCGACAAGCGCGAGGTCGACCGCGCGCTCAAGCGGGCGACTGCGGAGGGACGCCTGGAACGGTCCGGGGATCGGTACCGAGTCTCGGAGTCGTGACTCCGGTCCGAGCGTTTTTCACAGACCACGCACGAACTCACGGCAAGGATCACATCGAGATGGGACGAAGCACCGAACGAGGGGTCTCTCCGGTCGTCTCGACCGTGCTGTTGGTCGCCGTCGTCGTCATCCTCGCCTCGACGGTGTCGGTCGTCGCCTTTGGCTTCACGAGCCAGGTCGACGAGCCGGCGCCGGTCGTCGCACAGTCGAGCGGCCAGCTCGTCCGGGACGTTACCGGCGGGACCGACCAGATCGTCAACATCACCCACGAAGCGGGCGACACCATCCAGGTCGCGAACATCGAGGTCGCCGTCGACGCCAGCGACGCCTGCGGCAAGCGCGGCCGGTTAGTCGACCTGCCGGACAACGCCGTCGGCTTCGGCAGCCCGGATCAGATCGAGGGCGACGACATCTTCGACGACTACTCGCCCGACGGCGGCGCGCTCGATCCGACCACGGGGGACACCGAGTTCAGCGCCGGCGACACGATCCGCTTCCGGCTGACCAACGGCGCGTGTCCGCTCGCCGACGGCGACCGGATCACCGTCCGGATCGTCCACACACCCTCGGGCGCCGTCGTCGTCGAGCAGACACTGACCGCGTCCTGATCACTCCGGGTCGACCAGCCGCCTGAGCCGCCAGACCTCGTCACGGACGGCCTGCCACTGTTCCGGCGTCCCGGGGAGGGCGTCGGTCGTCCCCTGCGCCCGGTTCACGTACATTCGCTGGCGGACTGGCCGGCACAGACGATCTTCTCGTCATCGTCCAGGGTGAGCCAGTCGTACTCGCTCGACATGATTGGGGGCTGGCGCCGGACGTGTTCGAGTGGTTCCACCGCTATCGCCGGCCACACAGCGGAGGTTCGGCCCGTTCGGGCGCCCGATAGCGGGGAACACCGGTGAATTTATTTCAAGTTATCTGTTCCCACACCTAACGTTGTTTGGACGGTTGGTTTATCTACCCCTCCTGTTTGTGGAAGCGCACGATGACAGACCGACGATTCACACGACGAACGGCGCTGAAAGGACTCGGTGCGCTCGCCGCCGGCACGGCCGTCTCGGCGACCGCATCGGCGAACGAGACGTGGGACACGATCGAGACCCCGCTGGACGGGACACTGTACGACGTGGTCCGGACCGCCGACGGCCCCTACGCAGTGGGTGCCGCGGGGACGATCCTCGAACGGACGGCCAACGGCTGGGAGACCGTCGTTCAGGGCGGGCCGACGGGGAACGGCAACACGCTGTACGGAGCCGGAACGACCTACTTCGGGGAGCGGTTGTGGGTCGTCGGCTCCTCGGGCGCCATCGGCGAGTACAACGTCCGGACGGGGAACTTCAACGACTACTCGGCGCCAAACGACGTGACCAACAACTTCAACGACGTGGCCGTCACCGGGATGGCCGACTACGCGAACGTCTACGTCGCCGGCGACTCCGGGAAGATCTACTCCAGCTTCGACAACGGCGCGACCGGGACCTGGGATTCGGTGACGCCCGGCAGCGGGTCGGCGATCAACGCCATCGACTTCCACGGCTCGCGCTCGGGCCACGCCGTCGACGGTAACAAGACGGTGTTCACGACCGACGACGGGTCTACCTACGATCAGTTGGGCATCGAGAACGCCAACGTCAACTTCCACGGCGTCGACTCCGACGGCGCCGACGACGTGACCGTCTCCGGCGGTGGCGGCGTCGTCTACACCTGGAACGGCAGCGAGTGGCGGACCGCCGACACCGGCGACGCGACGCTCCGTGACATCGAGACGGAGGGTGACGCCGGGCTGACCGTCGGCGGCGGCGGGAAGGTCTACCGGTACGACGGCCAGTGGGTGCAGGAGTCGACACCGACCGGCCAGAATCTCAAGTCTGTCGTCCGCGGGAGCACGGACATCGCCGTCGGTGCTGCCGGGGCCGTCATCGAGTACTGAACCGTTTCTGGGGTGGGGCTCACGTCGTCGCGACCTGCTGGAACAGCCCGAACAGACAGCGACGTCGAACAACTGGAGGGCTGTCGTTCGCACCATCGAAACCGACAGAGAGCGAGTTGAACGTCGCAGTGTGTGACAGGGGGAGAGCCCACGACGGCCGGGTGAGCACGACCGCACTGGACGACACGGGCCGACCAGCAAAGGCTCCGCGCCCGACTCGCGATGACGAGGCGAACACCGACCGGAACTGGCCGTTCTTTATCCACTGACGACACACGATACCTATATCGAGGTGTTTCTGCTCGAATAACGTGGGATATAAGGTATTCTATCCCACTTAGTCGAAGGTTTCTTGTTCGAGGTCCGTGCTACGATATCTCATGGTAGGCACCTCGACAGCGACATCATAGGCCGTCGACCGACTGCTGCCGTCACCGACGAACGACCGCCGCCCGTCTCGTGGCCGCTCGCCACGGCACTCGACAGGTGGCGGAACACACACGTCCCAGCGGACAGTGTGCTCGCGGCGACCGAACCAACAGACTGTGTTATCGAGCGACCCACTCCGACGGAGCATCGAGGTTGAATACTGGGTAGTAGACGGTGACGGGCGGCTCGTCGACCCGGAGGGACTGGTCGACGCCTCGCCGGGTGCGGAGCGTGAGTTCGTCCGACCGATGCTGGAGGTGAAGACGACACCCTGCGAGACGACCGCGGAGCTTGAGGCAGAACTGTTCGAGCGGCTCCGACGCGTACTGGAGCGTGCTCACGAACTCGACAAGCACCTGGTCCCGCTCGCGACACCGCTGCACGCAGAAGGGATCCGGGAACTCCCGAGCGACAGGACGCGGATCCAGAACGTCGTCGTCGGGGACGACTTCGAGTACGTCCGCCACTGTGCGGGGACACATATCCACGTCGAGCAGCTCCCCGGCAGGGCGGTCGACCAGCTGAACACGCTCATCGCGCTGGACCCGGCCCTCTCGCTGGTCAACTCCGCCCGGCACTTCCGCGGTCGGATCGTCGCCGACGGCGCCCGGTCGAAACTCTACCGCTGGCTGGCCTACGACGACCTGCCCAACCAGGGGACACTTTGGCCGTACGTCCAGGACACCGCCGAGTGGGACGAGCGACTGGAGCGCTGTTACGAGGCGTTTCTGGAGGCGAGCATGGACGCGGGGCTCGACAGGGAGGCAGTCGAGTCGAGCTTCGACCCCGAGAGTGCGGTGTGGACCCCGGTGCAACTCCGAGGCGAGTTCGGGACCGTCGAGTGGCGGTCGCCCGATACGACTGTCCCGAGCCAGGTCGTCCGGCTGGCCGACGACATCGCGTCGGTCGTCGAAGCGCTCCGGGGGACCGACCTCGTGATACACGAGGAGACCGCGCCCGACATCGGCGCGGTCGGTCCGGGCGGCGACACTGTCACGTTACCTCCGTTCCGGACGGTCGTCGAACACGCCGACGCTGCCATCCGTGACGGGCTCGACTCGCCGGCGCTCCGGTCGTATCTCAAGGCCTTCGGGTTCGACCTCTCTGCGTACGACCCCGTCTCGGGAGCCATCGACCAGGAGACGGTCACGGTGACCGAAGCGCGGGAACATCGGCTGGAACACGCCGACCGACTGGAGCGTGACATCCGGCGCTCGGGTTCGGCGAACAAGGTGTCCGGGGGGCTGTGATACGCGGTGATCGAGCGACGCCGTGACCTGCTCCACGGCGTGGCAAATCCTGACAGGATACCGGGCCATTTGTGCGGGGAACCTGTAGGGACGGGCAATGGCCCGGACACGGCTCGCGCTGTTGAACGCCGCACACGCCGCCGAGGACACCCGTCGCAACTTCCGGCGCGAGCTCGACGCCGAACTCGTCGAGTTCCACTGTCCCTCGGGCGAACTCCCCGAGACGTTCGCCTTCGACGGCTGTGTCGTCACCGGCTCGAAGGCCTCGGTCTACTGGGACGAACCCTGGATCGGCCGACTGAAAGAGTGGGTCGGCGAGGCCATCGAGGCGGGGCTGCCGTTTCTGGGGGTCTGTTACGGCCACCAACTCCTCGCCAACGTCCTCGGGGGCCGTGTCGAGCCGATGGACGAGTACGAGATCGGCTACCGGACGGTCGAGCAGGACGGCCAGAACCGGCTGCTCGACGGCGTCGACGACGACTTCCTCGTCTTCACGACACACTCGGACCAGGTCACGAAAGCGCCTCCGGGAGCGACGGTGTTCGCCCGGAACGACTACGGTATCCACGGCTTCCGGAAGGGACACGTCTTCGCCGTCCAGTTCCACCCCGAGTACGACACTGAGACCGCCCGGAACGTGACCGAGGGGAAAGACGAACTGTCCGACGAGCGGATCGGGGCGGTCCTAGAGGGGATCACCGGAGAGAACTACCGGGACGCCTGCGAGGCGAAACAGCTGTTCGACAACTTTCTGGCGTACGTCGCGGAACACACCCCGGAACGGGTGGTTTCGGCGTCCGACCGCGCCGACTGAGCGCCGACGGGGTTCGACAGTCAGATCCGGACCGGCCTCACATGTAGCCCAGATCGCGCAGGCGCTCCATCAGGTCCTCTTTGTCCTGGGCGCGGCCGGCGCGTTCGGTCGTGTTCTCCATGTCCTGGAGCCACGCGGGTTCTTCGGCGGACTTGTCCGTGCTGACCTCGCTGCCCAGCGAGCGGAAGCCGGCGAAGTACTTCGGCGAGACGGGCACGTCTTCCTTCTCGATGCCCTCGGGCAGGTCGTCCTGCCCCTGCGGGACGTAGCCCTCGTCGGGGTAGCCCTCGACAGTGTCGGGCACGACGAAGTTCCAGAACGCCTCCCACACGTCGGCCTCGGCGAACTGCAGGATCGGCTGGATGCGGTCGTGGGGCGGGTAGATGTCCGGATCGTGCCGCGGCGAGAAGAACGTCTCGTCGGCGCGGGACTCCTGTTCGTCCCAGCGGATCCCCGAGAGGATACCGTCGACATCGTGCTCCTCGATGGTGTCGTTGAGCGCCACCGTCTTCAGGAGGTGGTTGCCGACGTAGGTGTCGAGCAGGAACGGGAACGTGTCCTCCTCGTATTCGAGGATGTTCCGGATGTGGTGCTGGTTGTGCTCGGAGAGTTCGTCGACCGGGATGTCGTCACCGGGTTCGAGACCGTTCTCGTCGACGTAGTCGCCGACGTTCGTGTTGCGCGCCCAGATCACGTCGAGGTCCCACTCGTCGGCCCAGTGCTTGGTAAAGTCGATGAGTTCGTCGAAGTGCTGGTAGTGGTCGATGAAGACGACCGGCGGAACCTCCAGGTCGAAGCGGTCCGCCACTTCCTTGACGAAGTACAGCGTCAGCGTCGAGTCCTTGCCACCCGTCCACATCACGACGGGGTTCTCGTACTCTTCGAGACCCTGCTTCGTGACTTCGATCGCCTTCTCGATCTTGTGGTTGACCGTCGGGTAGTCTTCGGGCGTCTCGCCCTCGCCGTCGCTGTAGTCGACATCGAGGTAATCGGGGAACTCGGCTGTCTCTGACATCGTGTAATGAGATGTAATTAGAAGCTGTAAGTATTTTGTGTTCCGCCGACAGGTGTGTGAACCGGAACCACACTCGGTGCGGCACTGTCGCCCCGGAATTAAAGCCGTTCACGGCCGTCCGTCGAGACGAATGATCGGCCCCCCATCGTCGCTTCGCGGGATCGCCCGGCGGTGGCTGGCGCTGTACGTCCCCGTCGCCGCGTTGATCCTGGGTCTGAGTACGCTGGTAGGGTTCCTCCTGGGCGACGCGATTCCGGTCGACTCACTGCCCGCCGGGAGCGACGCCGGATCGAACCCGTTTCTCCCGTCGGAGATCACGACGGTCTCGATCGCCGTGAACAACCTGACCGCGATGGGGGTCATGCTGCTTGGGGCCGTCTCGCTCGGGCTCGTCACGGTGCTCGGTCTCGTGTTGAACGGGCTGCTCATCGGCGTCGTCGTCGGCCTCGCCGGTCAGGAGTTACCCTCCATGGTGATCCTCGCGTTGTTGCTCCCCCACGGGATCGTCGAGATTCCGGCACTGCTGATCGTCGCCGCGATCGGACTCCGCTTTGGCCGCCTGACCGTCCGATACCTCCGCGGCACGGAAGACCGGTTGGTCACCGAACAGGCGCTGCGAGAGGCGGGCTGGCTCGTCGGCGTCGCCTGTGTGCTCGTGCTAGTCGCCGCCTACATCGAGGCCAACGTCACACTAGCCATCGCCGAACGCGTCGCCGACGGGTCCCTGTCGGGACTCCCGTCAGCGTAGGTCAGCGGGAAGTTCGATCACGACCGCGTCCGACAGCGGGCGCTGTTGCACGGAGCGTCGTGGAGGAACCGCCAGACAGCAGTACAGCGGGGAATCGACCGTGAAGCGATCAGTTGATGAACTCGTTGTCGCGCCAGTTGACGCCGTCTTTCTCCTCGTCGTCGCGGGGTTCTTCCGCGACGTTGATGACGGCGGGCCGCTCCTCGCCGTCGACGATCCGGACCGCTTCCAGTTCCTCGTCGACGGCAGCGATCGCGGTCAGCGTCCCCTTCTCGGCGATCTTGGCGACCTCACAGAGGACCTCGAACATCTCGTACTGGAGTGCGGTGTTCTGGAGCACCGTCTCCCGGTCCCCCTTGAAGCAGGCGTACTCGACGAGTTCGGATTCGATCTCTTCTTCTTCCTCTTCGAGTGCTCCCCACTGTGGTCCACCGCCGGCGCTCCCGGTGCTCGCGGCGCCGGGTGGTCCCATCTCGTCGGGGTCTTCCTCGTAGACTCGGTTCTCCGTGACGCTCGCTTTGAGCTGTGCAGTCGGAGTGTACTTGCTCATGCTGTCGTCGTCGGCGACAGCACTGACGATGAGCGTGTTGTTCCGCCGAGTGATGTCAACGTCAGCGACTGCGGGCGGAAGATCTGGGTCCTCGAAGAAATCGTAGGCGTCTTCGAGTGGCAGTTCGAGTGTCGAATGAAGTCTGTATACGCGGCTGGTCATAGTTGGGAACGTGTGTCGGTGGTCGACGGCCGTCCGCTGACGCTACAGTCACCCTGATGTACGGGACACTCGCTTATATCATCTGTCCTTCGCCATTCGGCCGACAGCGGCGGAACGGAACTACACGAATACACTGGTTATCGTCCGAGTAACCGCCGCTTACACAGCGAAAGGCGACCAAACCGTGACGTTCGGCCAGTTAATCGTCGGCAGCGGCGGGCTCGGTATCGTCTGTCACACCGGCCGCTTCGATACTGGGCGGATACTCGCCGCGATCCAGGACGAGGTCCGACGCCGGACGCGCCATACACGTCAGCGCGTACGACTCCCGTTCTTCCGCTGTGAGCCCCCGGGCGGCGGGCTGGACCACCTCGCCCTCCAGAATCTCGGCCGAACAGGCCAGACACATCCCCACGCGGCAGGAGTACTCCTGTGCGATGCCTTCCTCCAGGCACCGCGAGAGGATCGTCTCCGTGTCGGAGACGGTGATCTCCTCGCCCGTCCCCGCGAACTCGACGGTGTAATCGGTCATGAACGGGCGTTCGGAACCCCGGGACAAAACTCTTTATCGGTCGTCCGCCGCAGTTCCCGCCCCGGCACGGACCGGGTGGCAATACACTGGCTGTTCCGACGATCAGACCGCCTCGACGCGCCGAAACAGCGCCGCCCCCAGGAGGACCATCAGGACGCTGGCGACGACCATCGCCGCGAAGTCCAGCGCCAGCGACCGCTGGGAGACGCCCACCAGCGCACCGCGGAGGCCGTCGACACCGTAGGTCAGCGGGTTCAGATAGCCGACGACCCGCAACGGCGCCGGGAGGTTCCCCAGCGGGTAGAACGCCCCCGAGAGGAACGCCAGCGGAAACAGCGCGAAGTTGACGATGAGGTTGTACCCCTGGGTGTCCTTGAACTGCGAGGCGATCGCCAGCCCCATCCCGATGAACGTCGCGGCCACGAGCACGAGGAAGGCGACGGCGATGGCGACGCCGGTCACGGAGGCCGGTCGGAACCCCAGCGGGAGCGCCAGCACGAGGATGAGCAGCGACTGCAACAGCGTCGTCGTCGCACCGCCGGCGATCCGGCCGACGACGATCCCGGTGCGGCTGACCGGCGCGACCAGGATCTCCTTCAGGAAGCCGACCTCCCGGTCCGAGAGCACCGCCAGGCCCGTGAACGACGCCGAAAAGAGCATCGTGAACCCGAGAATCCCGGGGACGAGATACTCCAGATAGCTCACGCCCGGTGGGATCGAGCCGAACTGCACGTCACGGAAGCCGAAGCCGAAAAAGACGAGGATGAAGAAGGGGCCGAGCAACAGCCCGACGACGCGGCTCTTGGCCCGCCAGAACCGCACGAGGTCCCGCCGCCAGAGCCCGTAGACGGCGACCGCCTCTCGGCGGAGTCGGCTCTCCTCAGTCATCGCCGCCACCCCGCGCTGTCGGCGCCGGCCGCTGGCCGTCCTCGGCCCCCGTTTCGGCCTCGGTGACCGTCCGGCCGGTCAGCGAGAGGAAGACCCGCTCCAGGGTCGGCCGATCGACCGAGACGGTCGTCACCGCGGCCACCTCGCTAGCGGCGGTGACCACTGCCGCGACGCGGCGTGCGCCGTCGTCGACACCGATGTCGAGCCCGTCGCTGTGGTCGGTCAGCGACCGGACCCACGGCTCCCCCTGGAGTACCTCGGCGACGGCCCCGGGGCGGTCGGTCCCCAGCCTGATCACGTCGCCGCCCAGATCGGCCTTCAACGCCTCGGGAGCGTCCAGCGCGACCACGCTTCCGTCGTCGACGATCGCCACCCGGTCACAGAGGGCGTCGGCCTCCTCCATGTAGTGGGTCGTCAGCACCACGGTGACGCCCGCGTCGCGGTTGAGCCGGTCGATGTACTCCCGCACCGTCTTTCGGGTGCCGGCGTCGAGTCCGACGGTGGGTTCGTCCAGAAAGAGGACCGCGGGCTCGTGGAGCAGGCCGCGCGCGAGTTCCAGCCGGCGGGCCATCCCCCCGGAGTACTCGCCGACGCGCTTGTCGGCGTCCTCGGCGAGGTCGACCAGATCGAGGACCGTCCGAACCCGCTCGCGGCGGTACTCGCCGCCGATCCCGTAGAGCCGCGCGTGAAACCGGAGGTTCTCGATCCCGGTCAGTTCCTCGTCCAGGGCCGGTTCCTGGAAGACGACGCCGATGTTCGAGCGGACGGCGTCCGGGTCGGTCGCCACGTCGTAGCCGGCGACGCGGGCGCTGCCCTCGCTCGGTCGAAGGAGTGTACAGAGCGTGTTGACGAGCGTGGACTTGCCGGCGCCGTTGGGGCCGAGCAAGCCGAGGATCTCGCCCTCGGAGACCGACAGCGACACCGCGTCGACGGCGACCAGATCGCCGTAGCGTCTGGTCAGCCCGTCGACCTCGATGGCGTTCATACCGTCCCGTCGGGCCCGGACGGGCTTGAGGTTGGTCCCGCTCAGTTGAAGCGTAACTCGACCGACAGCGCCCGCTCCAGCAGCCCCGCCTCGTAGTACTGGGCGGTCTGTGTCGGGTGTGTCTCGTCGACCGCCCGAACAGTCTCGACGGTGTTGGCGAAGTTCTTGTAGGTCGCCTCGTCGACCATCTGGCCGTCGACGACGACGGCGCCGGTCCCCTCGCGTTTGGCCTCGTTGAACGCCTCGACCTTCCCCAGGGCCTCGGTGAGTTCGTCGGTCCGGGGCATGTGGATGCGGTTGGCCTGGGAGGTCTGTTTGGGGTGGAGCGACCACGAGCCGTCGATACCGATGGTCGCCTCGTGTTCGACCTGGTCGGCGTACCCCGCGGCGTTGTAGTAGGTGACGCCGGCGCGCTCACAGAATAGTTGGTCGAACGGGCCGCCGATCGCGGCGACGCCCGCGGCGCTGGTCTCGTTCGAGAGCGCTTCCAGCAGGCCGTCCCAGCGCGGGCGCTCGCCGTCGAGCGCGCGGCCACCGAGTTCGGCGGTGTAGTCGACCGGGCCGAACACGAGTGCCGACAGCCGCGAGTCGGCCGCGAACGCACAGATCTCCCGCAGGTCAGAGCGGGCCGGCGCAGTCTCTAAGATGATCGCCATATCGAGCACGCCGTCCGCCAGGCCGGCGTCGCGTTCCGCCTCGGCGATCGCGCCCGCGGCGTCGCGCACGTCGTCGAGCCGCCCGACCTTCGGGACGACGAACCCGTCGAGGTGGTCGCCAACCTCGGTCGCGAGGCGATCGATCTGCTCGCGGCCCCGCTCGCGGAAGGTCGCGTCGTCGTAGGCCCACTCCACGCGCGGGAGGACGCGCCCGGCGAAGTCGGGGGCGTGTTCGGGGAGGTGCTCGACGACGTTGTCGACGGCCTCGGCCTTCATCGAGGGGGCGGTGCCGTCTTCGATGTCGGGGACGAGCCAGTCGGGGGTCTGGAACCCCTCGCTCGTGAGCCCGGAGACGAGGAACTTCGCGCTGTCGTCGCGGGGGACGGCAGCGGGCGCGGTCTGGAACGTGCGGCAGAGTCGTGTGGCTGTCATGGGTCGTGTCGCTGGACGAGGGCGGTTCGCCGGCCGCTGTAGACCGGGGTGCGGTGCTGGTTGTACGCGACGTGTTCGAAGGTGACCGCGCCGGCCCGCTCGGGGCCGACCTCGGCGTCACAGTCGAGGACGCGGGTGAACCCGTAGATCGTGTCACCCAGCGTGACGAAGTCGTGGAACCGTTCCTCGTCGTAGCGCCACTCGCGGTAGGTCGCCTCGTCCGAGCGGGCGTGTGCCAGCGCGATGGAGCGGGTCACGTCGCCGTAGGCCACGATGTCACCGGACGGCGAGTCGGCCATCACGTCGCGGTTGTGGTGTTGCCGGGCGGTGTTGAGCGTCGACAGGGGGAGCCCGGAGACGAGGGCCTCGTCCATCGTCCGGCCGCGCTCGTGGGCGTAGGCGACCGCGGCGCCGTCGGCCTCCGCCCGGTCGAGCGCGGCCCGGAAGTCCTCGAAGTAGTCGCCCTCGGGGGCGACGAGTGTCTCGGGGACGGTCGGACCGTTGGGGTCGTCGCCGGCGTCTCGGTCGCTGGCGTCCGTCCCGTCGGTGTCCTCGCCGTCCGCCGAGTCGGCGACGGCCCCGCCCCCGTCCGTCGCGGTCGGCTCGCGGCGTGGGATCATGTTGGTCCGCTCGTAGCTGACCAGACGGTCGCCGGTCTCGCGGTCCCGACCGACCGTCTCCCAGGTGACGATGCCGTAGGCTGGCCGGGAGGACGACGCAGTCGTCTCGACGACGGTCGAGGTGACCGCCAGTTCCGTCCCAGGCGTCGGCGTCCGGTGGATCGTCACGTCGTCCCGGCCAAGGAAGTAGCCGCCCTTCTCCGAGAGGTCCTCGACGGTCACTCCCATCACGCAGGCGAGGACGTAGTCGGGGTGGACTGGAACGGTCTCGAACCCCTGGTTACGGGCCCGGTCCGGGCGCCAGTAGGCCGGGTCGTGGTTGAGTGTCTGGCCCATCCAGTCCTCGCTGCCCGACTGCGAGAGCACCAGGCCGGGGTCGTGAGTCAGTTCGTCGCCCGGGTCGAAGAAGTCGAAGTAGTGCCCCTTCTCCCGGGTCCGGGCGCGGTCCAGGAGCGTCTCGAACGTCTCCGCGTCCGAGAGGTCGACGGCGTCGGCCTCGCTCCAGTCGGTCATCGCCGGGTCCCCCCGTCCGAGGCGGTCCGGCGGGTCCCGCTACGAGGGCCGTCGGCGTGTTCGCTATCGGCAGTATCGTCGCCCGTCCGGGCCAGTGTCCGGCGCATCTCGTTGGTCACGATCATGAACCCCTCGTCGAACCCCATCCCGGGCTTTGCGAGCACCTGGGCGGCGTCGGTCGCCAGCGCGACGTTCGCACAGGCCCGCGCGGAGGTGGCCGTCTCGTTGCAGGTGCCGCCCAGATACGCCCGGGTGTCGGTCCCCTCGCAGTACAGCACCGCTTCGGCCGAGCGGTGGATACCCCCCAGGTCCGGCGTCTTGATCTGGACCACGTCGGCCGCACCGACGTCGACGAACGCACGAACGTCCTCGAAAGTGTTGCACCACTCGTCGGCGACGATGTCCACGTCGACGCCCGCATCGGCCAGTCCGTCGCGGAGTTGGGCCATCTGTCGGATCTGCTCCGCGCGGTCGCCGGCGTCCATCGGTCCCTCGATCTGGAGCGGGTACGGCGCCGCGGCCGCCCGCAGCGATTCGAAGTAGTCGACGACCTCGGCCCGGTCGTAGGGCGGGCCGAACACCTCCCCGAGGATGCCGTACACGTCGAGATGGAAGCGCGGAGCGTAGGACGCCGGCCCCAGCTCCTCGGTCCGCTCGCGGAGCCAGGTGACGTACTCCCGGAGCCGTTCGCCGTCGGTCCCGACCTTCTCGACGCTGTTGAACAGGCCGTGCGGGAGGACGGGGACGCGCTTGACGAGCATCTTCTCGGCGTTCGTGTGGCGCTCGTCGCCGGACTGCCCGAACACCGGCACCGGTGTGGCGGCCATCTCGGTCCGGTAGGCCGACGAGACCACGCCGGCGGGCGTCTGGCCGGTCGCCCGAGCGGCGGCGTTCAGCAGGGCCTGGGAGACGCCGTAGCGCACCGCGGTGTGGAGCTGGTCGCCCTCGGAGCGGACCGGGTCCAGTCCCTCGACGACAGTCGCGTTCTGGCGGAACATCGTCGCGTCTCGGCCTCGGAGTTCGTCGGCGACGGCGCCCTCGACGACGGGGCGGTACTCAGTCGCCCGAAAGAGCGGGTCACGGCCCCCGGCCCCGGAGTACTGGACCGCCGCGCAGTCGCCCGTGACGACGGAGCCGTCGGCCAGTTCGAGTTCGACGAGCAGGGACTCGCCGGCCTCCCGGATGCGGTCGAACCCGGCGGTCGTCGGCTGACCCTCGTAGTCGAACCCCGTCTGGGTGGCGCCGTCCTTGATCGCGCGCTGGTCGTCGAAGAAGAACCCGGAGAGGCCGGGCACGGCGCGGACAGCCTCAATCCGCATCGCCGGCACCTCCTCGGGGCCGTCCGATGAGACGGCCGTCGCTGATCGCGTCTACGTCGTCTGCGACCATCCGGAACGACTGGTCCCGACCCTCCGTCTCGGCGCGCTCGCCCAACCTGGCCGCGTGCATCTCCTTGAGTTCCTCGGGCAGCGCCAGGTCGCCGAACTCGAAGATGCGGACTCGGCCGTCGTCGTCACGGGCCGGCAGGACCGCACCCCGTGCCGCGTCACTGGGCGCGAAGGGCACGTCAAGCGCACCGGAGTCGAAGGCGCGGATCACTCCCTTTGCCACGTCGCCGTCGCCGGCCTCGGAGACGGCGTCCACGAGCGCGCGGGTCGCCCGCTCGATGAGCCGCTGTTCGTCGTCGATACCGCCGAGGTCGATCTCCTGTTCGATGAGCATGTCGATGAGCTGTCGTGTCGTGCGGAGGCCGGCCGCGTTGGCCTCCTTGGTCGGCACCCCCTGGAACTCCTGGGGGGACTTCGTGATGACCTTGTCAGGCTGTGCAACGGCGGCCGTAGCGCCACCCAGACCGATCACGCCGCTGGCCCGGGCCTCGTCGGGCGGGAACCCGCCCATCCACTCGTGGAAGACGGTGGTGACCGTCACGGCGTCGGGGAAGTACGCCTCGCCCAGCGAGCGCAGGGCTCGCAGCGCGGCCACGTCCTGGACGAGGTTGCCGACCTGGCCGTAGCCCAGCGTCAGCGAGCGAACACCCTGTGTGGCCGCGAGTTTCCCCTCGATCAGCATGACCGCGATGGCGATACACGGCGGGACCAGGGTCCCGGTCAGCGGGCCGAACGGCTCGCGGTTTATCGTCACCCCGCGCTCTGTGTAGGCGCCACAGAGCCGGTCGACGAACTGCCAGTGCTCGATGGTCGTCGCCAGGTCGTGCCGTTTGGTGTAGGGGATGTTGTACGAGATGGGGCCACCCTCGAAGGACTGGAACCCGCCGGCGAGGGTGACCATCGCCAGCAGTCGCGCGTCCGGCGTCCCGTGGCGGACCTCGATGGGCGCGTCGAGCGCCCGGACGAGCCGCCGGCAGTCCTCGACGCCGTGGTTGACCGCGGGGAAGCCGTTGAGTTCGTCGGCCTCGCCGTTGCGGGAGGCCGCGAGCCCCTCTTCGGCCTTCTCGTACTCGTTGTCACGGGTGTAGGAGTCGATGGTCGTCGGGAGCAGGTCGGCGCTGCCCTCCTCGTGGAGGTACTCGAGCAGCGAGATCTGGTCCTCCAGACAGGGGACGCCGGCGCGTGGCTGGAGGAGCGGCTGGTCGGCCGACTCCAGCACACGGGCGAACCGCTTTTCGGGCGGCAGGGACTCGTGGAAGGCGACCGCCTCCTCGAAGTCGACCTGCCGACCGGTGTGCCAGTTGTCCCGCAACTCCGATGCGATGCGCTGTAGCTCGTCGGCTGCGAGCCGGCTGTCTGTGGGCATCGATCAGCCCTCGACGCTGACGCGGTCTGTCTCGGCCGTCGTCAGCTCCAGATCCTGCCGGAGCGCCGCGATGGCCTCCTCGGGGTCGGTCTCGGCGTCGAAGACCCGGTCGAAGCCCATCCCGCGGAACGTCCGCCGAGTCTCCTCGAAGTCGTCCTGGCCGACCGCGAGGTTGCCGCCGACGTAGGTCCAGACATCGAGTCCGGCCGCGTCGAGGCGGTCGTGGAAGCCCTCACAGTCCTGCCGGGCGTGCCCGTACAGCGAGGAGACCAGTACAGCCTCGGCGTCGTGCGCTTTCGCAGCGTCGACGAACTCGGCCTGTGAAGTCTGGACGCCGAGGTTGACGACCTCGAAGCCAGCGGCCGAAAGCGCCTGCTCGAGAATCGTGATACCGACGACGTGTGCGTCGGAGCCAATCACGCCGAGGATGACGGTCCGGGGCATGTACTCGGAGGTGGTGGAGGGGAGGAAATAAACTTAATGGTCTATAATGATAAAATGCCCTTAAACAATCTATAATGATTTATCACCAAGATTTATCACAGCTACCCGCCTCGCCTCGTTCATGGGTGCGCTTGCCGACCTGCGGGTGCTCGACCTGACGCAGGTCCTAGCCGGACCGTACTGTACGATGCTGCTCGCGGACATGGGCGCGGACGTGGTAAAGGTCGAGCGACCGGGTGGCGATCTGATCCGGTCGAACCCGCCGTACGTCGAGGACGCCGACTCCGAGGCCTACGGCGGCTACTTCCAGAGTGTCAACCGCGGCAAGCGCTCGCTGGAGCTGGACCTGCGGACCGACGAGGACCGCACAGCCTTCCTCTCGCTCGTCGAACGGGCGGATGTCGTCGTGGAGAACTTCAAAGCCGGGACGATGGGGCGGTTCGACTGTGGATACGAGACGTTGCGGGAACACAACCCGCAGCTGATCTACTCCTCGATCCGTGGCTTCGGCGACCCGCGCACGGGCGAGACCGAGCGCCAGGGTCAGCCCTCCTTCGACCTCATCGCGCAGGCGCTGGGCGGCGTCATGGAGATCACCGGCCAGGAAGACGGGCCGCCGACGAAGGTCGGGCCGGGGGTGGGCGACATCTTCACCGCCGCCCTCAACGCCGTCGGCATCCTCGCAGCGGTCCACCACCGCGAACGGACCGGCGACGGGCAGTACGTCGACACCGCGATGTACGACGCGATGGTCTCGCTCTGTGAGCGGACCGTCTATCAGTACTCCTGTGACGGGGAGGCCCCGACACGGCAGGGCAACTCCCACCCGACGCTGTTCCCGTACGACGCCTTCGAGACGGCCGACGGCTACGCCGTGATCGCGGCGTTCTCGGACGGTCACTGGCAGACGCTGTGTGAGGCGATTGACCGGCCTGCTCTCGCTGCCGATTACCCCGACGCCGCCTCACGGCGCGCGCACCGCGAGAAACTCCGGGCGGCCATCGCCGAGTGGACACGCACACACGACACCGACGCGATCGTCGACCTGCTGGACGGTCGCGTCCCGGCCGCCCCGGTCCAGACGACCGCCGACATCTTCGACGACCCACACGTCCACGCACGGGAGATGCTGGCCGACGTGTCACAGCCGGGCACCGACGAGGAGATGACAGTCGCCGGCAGTCCGATCAAGATGACCGAGACGAACCCCCGTCCCCGCGGCCGGGCACCGAAACTGGACGAACACCGGGCAGAACTGCTGGAAGGCCCCGCCACCGGAAACGACCGGTCGGCGGCCGAAAGCGACGATTAACCGCCGTTGCCGGGTCACTTCGGCCGACTACTTTTACCGTCGCCGGGCGTCGCTCCACCGATGCTCGTCGAGGTCGCGCTGTTCCTGGTCGGGTTAGCGGCGCTCGTCGGCGGCGCCGACCGGGCCGTCACCTCGGCCGGCGATCTAGCGCTGTACTACGGCGTCTCGCCCTTTTTCATCGGCGTCACGGTCGTCTCCGTCGGGACCTCGGTCCCGGAGATGGCCACCTCGATCTACGCCGCCTACTACGGCGCCGGCGACCTCGTCGTCGGCAACATCGTCGGCTCGGAGACCGCTCAGATCACGCTCGCGATCGCCGTCGTCGCCTTCGTCGCCCCCTTCGTCGTCGAGCGCCGGTCCGTGCTGGTCTACGGGACCGCGATGATCCTGGCGATGATCATCATGATCCTCACCCTGGAGGACGGCGTCATCAACCGTTCGGAGGGGCTGCTCATGATGCTGGCGTACGTCCAGTTCATCTACACGCTGTACACCAACGAGGGCGGCGAGGAGATCACCGAGGAGGTCATCGAAGAGCCACGGACGCCACGCGAAACGCTCCCCTGGATCGTCGGCGGCCTCGCGCTCGTGGTCGTGGGCGGGCAACTGATGGTCACCAACGGCGTCGCCCTCGCACGACTGTTCGGGACGCCGGAGTTTCTCGTGGGCCTGCTGACCGGGCTCGGGACGACGATGCCGGAGATCGTCATCGCCGGGATCGCCGCCTACGAGGGCCGCAGCGGCATCTCCGTTGGGTCGATCCTCGGGAGCAACATCACCGACCCGGTCTTCTCGCTGGGTATCGGAGCGGTGTTTTTCGACGTGGTCGTCGCCGACCCCGCCGCGATCCGCCCGTCGCTGGGCTACATGCTCGCCGCCTCTATCGCCGTCCTCGGGCTGTTCTACTGGCGCCGCGGCATCGACCGCCGGGCCGCCGTGGTCTGTCTGCTTCTCTATCTCCCGAGTTTCGTCGTTTTGTGACGACGCCGCTCTCCGGATCGAACGGGGGAGAAACAGCTATTCTAACAGCACGCCAATAGGACCGGGATGAGTGTTGTTTTGGAGCTCTCGATCCCGGCGACGGACTTCCCGCTCGGTAACGTGCTGTCCGGAGCCCCCGATATACGGATCGAACTCGAACGGATAGTCCCGACCGGGGACATGATCATGCCCTTCGTGTGGGCTACCGGTGAGAGCCAGACAGCGTTTGCAGAGATGGTTCGGTCTCACGCCAGTGTCCGCGAGTTTCTCGAACTGGACCGTATCGGCGAGAGTCGGCTGTATCGGATCGAGTGGGAGGAACCACCGATCGACCTGCTCGAAGGGATCTCCAGAGCGGATGCGGTGGTCCTCGAAGCACACGGTAACGAAGACTGGTCGTTCCGGCTACGGTTTCCGGACCACGAGAAGCTCTCCGCGTTCCACAACTACATCATCGAACACGACATCCCCGTCCACATCGATCGTACCTATACGTTGAGTGAGACCACCGGACACGGCCATCGGTTCGACCTCTCGCCGGAACAACGCGAAGCACTCATGCTCGCTCTCCGGAGCGGCTACTTCGAGACACCGAGCGAAGCGAGCCTCGACGAGTTAGCAGCCGAACTCGACATCACCCGACAGGCGCTCTCGGACCGGATCCGTCGCGCTAACGAGAAGGTGCTTACCGGCGTCCTCCTGTCGTCGGGAGCGGAACGGGAGTAGCGATGGAAAAAAGGGTTGACTGGTCAATAAAACATAGTTTTGAGCCGATGTTCGTACGGCCAGGCATGAGCAACCGGCTGGCCGGCGATCACGTGTTCGAGGCACTCGCGAACCCGTATCGCAGACGGCTGTTGTTCGCGCTGTTCGACCAAAACTTACAGAGCGACGAGCACCTCCACCCGCTGACGCTCCTGAGCGACGGAGAAGGCAGCGACGATCCCGAGGCCGTCCACGTCAAACTCGACCACTGCCACCTTCCGAAGCTCGCTGGGATGGGCGTTATCGAGTGGGACCGCGAGGCGGGTGCCGTCTCGAAAGGGCCGGAGTGGGGAGAGATCGCGCCACTGCTCCAGTTGCTCTCCGACCATCGGGACGAACTGCCCGACGAGTGGGTTTCGGGTCCCGGTCAGTGAGTGACGGCCTCCCGGCGTTCCGAAGCGATTCCGTCGAGCGAACGCACCGCCGCACGCGACCGAAGCAGTCGGGTAGTCGCTGTCCGAGGCAAGACAGCGCAGTTGTCTCCGGAGACAGAGCCGGTACGTGGTTACCCCCGTCGCTATCGAACCCCGCGGTTCAAATAGGACGACGCCCAACCCCGTTCCGATGCGAGAGACGGCCCCGACCGGCGACGAGCCCTGGCGCGAATACTTCGGCTTCCCGGAGCCGTACGCCAATCAGGCCGACGCCGTCGAGCGCGCGATCGAGGCCGGCAAATCGCGGGGCTTCCTGGCGATGGAAGGCCCCTGTGGCACGGGCAAGACGATGGCAGCCCTGACCGCCGGCGCTCACCTCGTCCGCGAGACGGAGCTATACGACCGGATTCTCGTCGTCACGCCGGTCAAACAGCAACTGAAGCAGTTCGTCGACGACCTGCGGACGCTCAACGCCGGGGTCGAGGAGCCGCTGGACGGGATCGCACTGGTCGGCAAGCGGGACCTCTGCCCGTACGGCCGCGAAGGGAAGTTCCCCGAGGACACGAGCACCCACGACCGCTGTGAGGACCTGCGGGAGGCGACTGCACGACTGGTCGAGGACGACGGACACGGGAGCGAGGCGGCGGTCGCCGAGACCGCGATCGACGCCGAGATCGACGACGAGGAGCAGTGGTGGGACCCCCGGCTGGGCCAGGACCTGGCGGCCGCCGCGCGGCCGGACGCCGTCAGCCAGACGACCCTGGGCGAGGACACGCTGGCGACGGCCGGGGCCGCCTCGCCGTACCGTCCCAGCCAGCCCACCGCCCCGGAGTCGATGGCCGACGGCGACGACCCGCCGCTGTACTGCCCGTTCGAGGCCGACTGGTACGCCCGGGACAAGGGGTCGCCGGTGGACTTCTCGGCCGGGCCGGAGAACGTCGTCACCATCGAGGACTACCTGCCGGCGGCCGTCGAGCGCGGGACCTGCCCGCATCGGGTGATGAGCGTCATGCTGGACCAGGCGGACGTGGTCGTCGGGAACTACAACCACCTGTTCGACCCCGGCTCGCGCCCGCTGTTGTCCGGCGTGCTCGACGACTCGACGTTCGTCGTCGTCGACGAGGCCCACCGCCTCGAAGAGCGGGTCCGGGACCTGCTGTCGGACCGACTGGGCAAACAGACGATCACGCAGGCCCGCAACGACTGTAACCTGCTCGTCCAGCGCGCACAGCAGAGCGCCGACCGCAAGGAGCAGGTCAGGGACGTGCTCTCGGCCCGGGAGGTCCCGCTGGACGCGGTCGACCAGGCCCGGAAGTTCTACGACGACCTGCTTCGGTGGCTCGACGACCGCGTGGAGTCGTTCCTGGACGCCGAACACGAGGGCTGGCGTGCGAATCCCGAACTGTTGCCCGAGCGGGACCGCGAGATCCCCCTTCGGGACCCCGACGCTGTCGAACGGGACGAACTCACCGAGTGGGCCGAGCAAAAGGGGTACGACGGCGGCGTCTGGCGGACGCTGGCCCAGGTCGGCACGGCCGTCGAGGACGCCATCGACCAGCTTGGGCTGGCGCGCGATCCGGTCTGTGCGGCCGTCGGCGTCCTGGCCGGTCAGTGGTGGGAGCGGGACCACTCGACGTTCCTGCGCGAGATCGAACTCGAACACTCGCCGGCCGAGCGCCGGCAGACCGACGCCGACTACGAGGCCGCCTACACGCCCGGACTGCTCTGTTACAACTGCATGCCGGCGACGGCACTGCGGGAGGTGTTCGATGGCCTGGGCAGTGGCGTCCTGATGAGTGCCACCCTGGAACCGCTGGACGTGTTCACCCGGGTCTCGGGACTGGACGCGCTGGCAGCGGGCACCCAACGGGACGACGATACCGAGGACGACGCCCGCCCGGTCCGCTCGACCACGTACGACCTCCCCTTCCCGCCGGAGAACCGGGCGTCGTATCTCGTCGACGCACGGCCGTTCACGGCCCGCAACCGCGGCGACCCCGAGGACATGGAGCCGCTTGGCGAGAACTGGAACCGGACCCGCGACGAGTACGCACAGGCGTTACGAGCGCTCGCCCGCTCGCCGGGCAACGTCATGATCGCGATGCCCAACTACCGGGAAGCCGCCTGGGCGGGGGCCTACCTCGACGACGCCGTCGAGAAACCGGTCCTGATCGACCAGGCCTCGAGCAACGAGGCGACCGAACAGCGCAAACAGCAGTTCTTCCGCGGCGAGGAGAAGGTCCTGGTCACCTCCACTCGCGGGACCCTGACCGAGGGCGTCGACTACGACGGGGCGAAACTGTCGACCTGTGCGGTCGTCGGCGTCCCGCTCGTCAACATCGGCTCGCCCCGCGTTCGAGCGGTCCAGCGGGCCTACGGCGACGCCTTCGGCGAGGACAACGCCTTCGAGTACGCGCTGACGGTACCGGCGGTCCGGCGGGCCAGACAGGCCATCGGCCGGGTCATCCGCGGGACCGAGGAAGTCGGTGTGCGCGCGTTCGTCGGCCGGCGATACACCCCCGACGCGCGCCACTCGGTGTTTCCATACCTCCCGGCCGGGGAACGCGAGGAGTTCACGCGGATGACCCCGGAGTTCCTCGCGGGGCAACTCGACGCGTTCTGGAGCGACCGGCAGTGAGCCGGGCAGTTCGACACCTGTCGCTGAATCGGAGCATGTCGCGGGCAACAGAAAACATATGGTCTTTGAGGAAAGTTTACAACGAGATGCCCGAGTGTCAGAATTGCGGTGAGTTCGTGACTGAGCAGTACGTACGGGTGTTCACACCTGAGGCAAACGAGGCCCACGGCCCACGTGTCTGCCCCAACTGCGAGGACAAACTCCGGGACGGCGCCGAAGTCCGCGAAGCCCGCTCCTCCAGGCAATAACGCGGTCTGTTTTCGGGACATACTCAAGGCCAGCAGTGCCACCCTTGGCCATGGACCACGAACTCGATGTCGAGGCTGTCGACAGTATCGACGCGCCGACCGGCGTCGACGCTGCCGAGTACGTCCTCTACGGCGGCAAGGGCGGTGTCGGGAAGACGACGTGTGCGGCCGCCACGGCGCTTGCCTCCGCCCGCGACGACACCGCCACGCTCGTCGTCTCGACGGACCCCGCACACTCGCTTTCGGACACGCTGGAGACGGACATCCCGCCGACGCCGACACGCATCCGCGAGGACATCCCGCTGTACGGCGCCGAGATCGACCCCGAAGCCGCCGTCGGCGAGGGACCGCTCGGGATGGACGACGACGCGCTGGGCGGCCTCGGACAGCTACTCGGTGGCGACGGGCCGATGGGCGGTGCCGGGAGCGGCGGGCCAGCGGGCGGACCGGACGAGGACGTGATCGGCGGCGAGGGCGGCCTGCTCGGCGGGTCGATGCCGGGCGCCGACGAGGCCGCGGCGATGCGACTCCTGCTGGACTACGTCGACGACGACCGCTTCGATCGGGTCGTCATCGACACCGCACCGACCGGCCACACGCTCCGCCTGCTGGAACTGCCCGAGACGATGGACTCGATGGTCGGGAAGATCCTGGAGCTACGCGAGCGGTTCTCCGGCATGCTCGGGAACCTCACCGGGATGTTCGGCGGCGACGAGGAGGTCGACGCCGAGCAGGGCATCGAAGATCTGCGGGAGCTGAGCGACCGTATCGAACACCTGCGTGCCATCCTCCGTGACCCCACACAGACTGACTTCCGGGTCGTGATGGTCCCCGAGGAACTCTCCGTGGTCGAGTCCGAGCGGCTGCTCGGCCGGCTCGACGAGTACGGCGTCCCGGTCAGTACCGTCGTCGTCAACCGCGTGATGCAAGACCCGAGCGAGGTGCTGGGCGAGGCCGTCGACATCCCGGGGCCGAACCACGCCGAGTGTTCGTTCTGTGCGCGCCGCTGGGACGTACAACAGCGGGCGCTGGCGCGCTCACAGGAACTGTTCCAGGGTCACGACGTGCGCCGGATCCCGCTGTTCGCCGAGGAAGTCCGGGGCGAACGTCTGCTCAACGTCGTCAGCGCCTGCCTCGACTAGCCCATCAACTGTCGGAGCACGCCGAAGGCGGTGTCGCGCCAGCGCTCCGGGACGTAGTCGGCGAGCAGGAGGACTTTCGCTCCCTCGCCGACCGGATAGCGCGGCGCCGGATCGCTGTTGTTCGCGGCGTCGCGGATGGCGAGCGCGACGGTGCCGGGCGTGACACCCAGTGCGTCCTGCACACCGGTCAGCCGGGAGTCCTCCCGAGCGCGGTAGAGCCAGTCGTAGGCGCCGCTGGCGCTCTCGGGTTCGTCTTCGGCGGGCTGCTCGCCGTCACGGATCGGTCCCGGTTCGACCACGACCACGTCGACATCGAACGAGTCCGCTTCGACGCGGAGCGCGTCGCTCAACCCTTCGAGTGCGAACTTCGCCGCGGCGTCGGCGCCACGTCCGGGCGTCGAGAGCCGCCCCGTGATACTGGAGACGTTGACGACGGTTCCGTTCTCTCGGGCCCGCATGTGGGGCAGCGCCTCGCGGATCAGCCGGTGGGGGCCGTAGACGGTCACGTCGAACTGCTCGTGGAGTCGGTCGGTCGGGATGTCCTCGACGGCACCGAACCGGGAGAGCGAGGCCGCGTTGACCAGACAGTCCAGTCGGCCGGTGTCGTCGATCAGTTCCTCGACCACACGCTCGCACTCGCGGGCGTTGGTCACGTCCAGTTCCGCCGTCTCACAGCCCTGGTCGGCCAGGTCGACGATCTCGTCCTCGTCGGGGGCGGTCGCCCACACGGTCCAGTCGTCGGCGAGGAACGCCTCGGCCGTCGCCGCCCCGACCGCCGCGGACGCACCCGTGATCAGCACCGTCTTCGCCATTGTCTGTCCGGGGGAACACGCCGGGGGCAGTTAAGCACACCCGGTCGTCGGCGGCTACGAGACCGCGGCTTTCGCCTCGTCGGCCGCCCGGTCGGCCAGCCGGGTCGGCTCCGGGAGCTTGTACCCCGCAGCCGTCGCCAGTACCAGTTCCGTGGCCGTCCCGGCGCTGACGCGGTGGCCGGGGCTGACGATCAGCGGGTTGACGTGGCGGTTCGGCGAGTCGTACTGCCGGGTCTGGACGGCGTCGCCGATGTGGGTCCCGTTCGCGGCCGTCTCGACGGCGTCGTCGGCCCGGATCGGCACGCTGGTCCCCTCCGGAAAGCCGCCGTCGAGCGGTCGTTCGGGGTCGCCACAGAGGAGGCTCTTGGCGACGCCGACAGTCGGCACGTCGACGGTGACCCCGACGTGTGTCGCCAGGCCGGCCTCCCGGAAGTGGATGCGGCCGCTGCCGTCGACCAGCAGAACATCGGGGTCGTGGTCGAGAGCGTCGAGCGCCGCCAGGATGGCGCCGCCCTCCCGAAAGGAGAGCAGACCCGGGATGTAGGGAATCTCCGCGGGCTCGACGGCGTGGACGCGCTCGACGACCTCGCCGCCGCGGGTGACGACCACGGCCGAGACCGCCCGGTCGCCGACGAACGCCTGGTCGACACCGGCGACGAGGGGCGTGTCGGTCTCGCCGAGGGTGGTCTGGCCGCTGTCCGTGGGCGCCGAGACGGTGCCGGTGTCGAACCCGATCTCGTCCGCGAAGAGGGCCGTCTCGGCGATCTCGCGCTGCAACGCCGCCATCTCGTCGTGGGATAGCGACGGGTCCGGGACGAACTCGGGGCGGACGACCTGCATCGTCACGGCCGTCGACGGCCGGGCCCGCCCGGCCCACCAGGGCCGCCGGGACCGCCGCCGCGGCCGAACTGGAGTTGCTGTGGCACGCTCGTCTGGCCTTTGATCCGGCTCCCGTACCAGAGCCCGATCCCGAGCCCGATGAGGTGTGCCGTGTGGGCGATGTTGCCACCCAGCAGCCCGCCGGTCCCGGGCGCGAACGTCCCGAGGACGCTCAACAGTACGTAGAAGCCCGTGATCGCCCAGATGGGGACCGGAATCAGGAAGTACAGCAGGACCCGCAGGTCGGGGTTCAACACGGTGAGGAAGGCCAGGATCGCGAGCGCCGCGCCGCTGGCGCCCAGGACGCCGTAGCCCGACCCAGGCTGGAGGTACTGCAGTCCGATCTGGCCCAGTCCCGCCAGCGCGCCCGACGCCAGGAAGAAGACCGTGAACCGCTTCGAGCCGAGCTGTTGCTCCACGATACGGCCGAAGAAGTAGATGATGATGCCGTTCCCGAGGATGTGGAAGAACCCCGACGGATCGTGGGCGAAGATGGACGTGACCCACGTCCAGACGTACAGCGGGTTGTCGGGGTGGAGGACGAAGATGGCCTGCCACAGCTCCGACTGGGAGTACTGGAAGGGGTTCGTGATGCCGAGGACGACCCGGCCGACGATGTGTTCGAGGATGAACGTGATCGCCATCGCCGCCAGGAACACGTACGTCATGTTCCCGCGGAAGTAGCCGAAGACGCCGCCCGGCCCCGTGTCCAGGCCGAGTCGGTCGGCGATCCCGGAAGACTGCTGGCCGCCGCGGTTGTTCACGCTGTCGTCGAACCCGCTCTCGAAGACCGCCTGCGGATCGTTCCAGTTCTCCAGGCCGGGGCAGTCGTGGGCCTCGGGGAGGCGGTGTTCCGAACAGTAGGTCCCCCCACAGTGCCCACACTGGTAGGGCATACTCTCTGACTTGCCACAGGCGTCGCACTCCGACATTAAGGAGAGTTACGAGCGGGCGACGCAAATGAATTGTGACTGTGGCGCCGCCGGCCGGTTCGAGCCCCGTCGGGCTTTTGTCGGGTGGTTCCCAACGGTGCGTATGCGCGCTGCCCGCTACCATGGCCCGGGAGAGATCAGTATCGACGAGGTGCCCGACCCCACCATCGAATCGCCGACCGACGCCGTCGTCCGGGTGACACACACTGCGGTCTGTGGCTCTGACCTGTGGTTCTATCGGGGCGAGAGTGACCGCGAGGAGGGTTCCCGCGTCGGCCACGAGCCCATGGGGATCGTCGAGGAAGTCGGCGATGCCGTCCGCCACGTCCGGCCCGGCGACCGCGTGTTCGCCCCGTTCTCGATCAGTTGTGGGGCCTGTGAGTACTGCCGAAAGGGAGTGCACACCTCCTGTGAGAACGGTGGCTTCTGGGGGAGCATGACCGACGGGGCACAGGGCGAGCAGATCCGCGTGCCACAGGCAAACGGGACCCTGGTCCGGGTGCCAGACCGGTACGCCGACGATCAGGACGTGTTGCAGTCCGTGCTCCCGCTGACGGACGTGATGTGTACCGGCCACCACGCGGCGGTCAGCGCCGGCGTCAAGGAGGGCAGTACCTGTGCCGTCGTCGGCGACGGCGCGGTCGGGCTCTGTGCCGTGCTTGCGGCCCGGCGCCTGGGCGCGAACCGGATCGTCGCGCTGGGCCACCACGAGGATCGCCTGGAGATCGCGGAGTCGTTCGGCGCGACAGATACCATCTCGGCGCGGGGCGAGGCCGCCGTCGAGGAACTCCGTGCGCTCACCGCCGGTGGGGTCGACCACGCCATGGAGTGTGTCGGGATGGGTGCGGCGATGGAGACGGCCATCGACATCACCCGTCCGGGCGGGACCGTCGGCTACGTCGGGGTCCCACACGGTGTCGAGGACGGCGACCTCGTCGGCTCGCTGTTCGGCAAGAACGTCACGCTCGCCGGCGGGGTCGCGCCGGTCCGGGCCTACGTCGACGACCTGCTCGAAGACGTTCTCCAGGGGACGCTCGACCCCGCGCCGGTGTTCACGAAGACCGTCGACCTCAACGGCGTACCCGAGGGCTACCGGGCGATGGACGAACGCGAGGCGATCAAAGTGTTCGTCGACCTCACCTGAGAGAAGCCGGCTTCGCTGCTGTCCGTGTCACTCCGCGACCGCGCGCAGGACGCCGATCCAGGCCGGTTCGCCGTCGTACTCGATCGAGCCGCCCGAGACCTCGACCGTCACCGTCTCGCCGTCCGCCCGGACGCCCGTGAACTCGGCGTCGAACGACTGGGGGTCGCCGTCCTCGGAGCCACGGACAGCATCGAGGAACCGCTCGCGGTCGTCGGCCGTCGTCAAGCGCTCGGGACTGGCACCGACGAGATCGTTCTGCGTGTAGCCGAACGTCTCCGCGAGCTTCTCGTTGACGTAGACGAACTCCCGGTCCTGGATGATACAGACGCCGGCGAGTTCCTGCTCGACGAGGCGCTGGTACCACGAGAGGGCGTTCCAGAACTGCTGTTCGGTCCGGTACTGGTCGACGGCGTTCTCGACCCGGTTGGCGAGCACCTCGTACTGGTCGGTGCCCATCTCCTTTTGCATGTAGTCGGTGACGCCGGCGGCGATCGCCTCCGAGGCGATCTCTTCGCTGCCCTTGCCGGTAAAGAGGATAAAGGGGAGTTCCGGATACCGGTCGCGGACGATTTCGAGGAACTCCAGGCCGTCGGTGTTTGGCATCTGGTAGTCGCTGACGATGCAGTCGAACTGCGCCGTTTCGAGGCGGTTTAGCGCCGGGACCACGCTGGTCTCGGTCACGACGGCGAAGTCGTCGTTGATCTGTTCGAGGAACGTCTCGACCAGATCGCCGATCTGTGGATCGTCGTCGACGTGGAGCACGCGGACCTGCTGTTCCTCGTCGATGTTCGCCAGCGGAATCGGGACCTCCGTCGGTGTTGCCTCGGATGTCTCGGAGGATTCGGTTCTGATCAACGGGATGGTTCTGTCGACCACCCGCCTGCTTCCCCGAAGTGAGGAGCGGGACAGTTCGACACTCCCTGCGTCGTCGATCGGGCCATCAGCGGTCATCGCACGCCTCCGGAGCCGGTAACCGCGCCGCACACGACCGACATCCCGGGAGCGGGGGGTATCGTCGATCGGACGTGACCCCGGGTACCGTCGGTTTTTGCATTCCCTTGCGTCATCTCTCTGTAATTCTATCCTCTGGTAGGGTGGCTGGTCACAAAACAATACTGATAGTAGATACATCGAAGAGAGGCACGAAATAATCAGATCCTACCACTGCACCCCTGGAGCGCCCCACCGGTTTCCCCTCGAAGCCGCTGTCGACGCTAACGACTGCGAGACACCCAGCAGCCGACTCCTAATGAAACTGACTATTAATTCACAGTTAATATAAGCTATAATATGTCAGAACTGTTCAAAAATTTTTAATTTAATCGCGCCTGACAGTGACAATGTATCATGTCCGATTCCACCATGAAAGAGTTCCTGGCGGACCACCCACGAATGATCGGCGCACTGTTCACCATCCTGCTGTTGCTGTCACAGGCTGGGAACGTGGCTGCGAACAACGGTGCGACTATCAGCGGCCCCTGAGACGGTCTGGGAAAAGCTTCGCCTTCTTCGATTATGTGAACTTACACAGCAGCCACAGCCGTCACAGAAGCTTCTCGAACTGTAAAGCGGTACTCCAGCGTAGTTCGCCGTCTATACGGACCGGAACCTCTTCGAGTTGGACGAACTCGATCAGTTCTTCCCTGGAGACGTGGAACGTATCGAGCGAACCCGAACTCAAGAAGTAGTTGTCCCCGTTCTCGATGAACGGCATAAATATACTCCCTAGCCCTCTGTCGTCGGTCGCGTACGTGACAATCTCCACCTCGTAGCCCTCGTCACACTCCGTGATGTCGAGGAGGTTCGGTGTCCCGCTGGCGGGTTGGGTCACCGTGATACCGCCGTCACCGACGACGATGTACTGGCCCCCCATCGGGCTGACTTCACGAGAGATGGTGAGTGCCGCTCGGAGCGGGAACCCGCTGTTGAGCAGGCGCGCGGTCGAACTCCCGATCTCGACGGCGTCGTCGTTGAGGATCTCGTTGAGGGTGACGATCCCGCCGATCGCTCCGTTCTCGATGAGTGCGAGCCCTTGGTGGTAGGAGTTACACGCGTTCAACAGGAACGTGTCGACGCCGACGGTGTCCACACTCGCGGCGTCGAGTTTCCCGTCCTCGCAGGTGAACCCCTCGTGGTCCGTGTGCCCGATGTAGTGGAAGAAGTCCGTCGGGGCGGCCAACACGTCGGCCAGGTCGTCGGTCGTCAGGTTCTCGCGGACGGTCACGTCGAACGGGAGGTCCGCTCGGTTGCCGTACACCTCGTCGGCGATCTGGCGCTCCTGTTCCATCCGGGCGTCGTTCTGGACGACGGTGATGGAGATGTCTCCGGCCGTCTCCTCCCGGTCCAGGCGGTTCCGGAACGCGTCCGTGGTCAGTTTGCTGGCGCCGATGGGGATACTGTCGCCGATCCAGGCCTGTTCGAGGGTGTCCGCCGACTGCGGTTCGACGTACTCCGACTCGGCGCTGGTGTCCGCGCTCGCGGAACGGGTGATGACATCGTCCCTGGTGAACTCCGCTTCGAGTCCTGCGGGGACAGTCGGTTCGCTGGGGCCGGTACCCTGCTGCGTTCGAACGATAGCGAGGTCGTCGACGACGAACGGCAGTTGCTCGGCGTTCTCGGCTGTCGGGTCGATGTGGGTGGTCAAGCGCCACTCGGGGACGTGGTCCGCGACCAGTTCGTACGGGATGTCGAGGTACGCTTCGACCTGTTCGGTGAGCGGGCGGTCGTACAGCGCGGCGAAGTCGATGTCGACGAGGGGTTCGATCTCTCCGCGCTCGTGTAAGTCGAGTTCGTAGTACCCCTCGGTCCTGGTGACACAGTCGAGGAAGAACAGCTGTTTGAGCGTCCGCTCGACGGCCCGCTCGTACCCGTCCGGTCCGGACAGCGAGTACTCGAAGCCGTCGTCGGTCGTCAGCCGCGGTGTCGGCGCCGGTTCCAGCGAGGCGCCCAGGTAGTACGAAAGCGGCGCGGCGACGAACGCGGCGGACAGCGTCGGCGGGAGTTCGAGCGTGACGCCGGTCTCCGGTCGCTCGATGGACTCGGGGATGTCGAGTTCGTCGCCGAGTTCCAGCGCCGGGGGATGACCTCGAAGCGTCGGATACGAGCGCTCGGGATCGGTCGTCTTGAGCGCCGACCCGAACGTCTCGATGGCGGTCAGCATGTCCGTCGGGTCCGTCGTCGTCGTCACCGTCGCGGCCGGGCGGTCGTGGCGGGACCGCGCGCCGACCGCGACTGTCGTCGGCTCCGGGAACTCGATTCGTGTCTGGTCCATGTCGACGCTGACCTGCGCGGCCGACTCGACCCGGACGTACGTCTTGATCCGGGTACAGAGGTCCAGACTGTAGCTCTCGGTCGGGACCGACGCCTGTTCGAACTGCTTGACCTCCGCGACCGTCTCCCCGTCGGCGTCTCGGACGTAGACCGGGACGATGGTCGGGAGGACCAGCGAACTGGTCTCGAAGGCGACGGCCTGGCTGACCGGGAACCGAAACGAGTCGGTATCGACGGGCCGTGGCGAGACCGACTCTGGTGTCCGGAGCTGGTAGCGCTGGCGCTCGACGCGGTCGATGACGCTGATTCCTGGCCTCTCGGCGAGTGGTTCGAACGTGACGTTCATCTGTGTCCGATCGTCGATCGGGTCTCTTGTGTCTACGTTGCGTGCAAGAAGTGCAAAAAGATATCGCCCCGAGCGAAACGGGCAAGGGTCCCGGTCCCGAACGACCAGTCAGTGAAGGAGTTCGAGCGCAAGCAACTGTTAGAGCGCATCGAACGGGACGGTGCGACGGTCGGCGCCGACATCCCCGACGAGATCACCGTCCAGGGCGAGGAGATCGAACTGCGGTCGTTCGTCTTCGAGATCAAGCGCCGGGAGACGGTCCCGCGGGGCGAGCGCGAGCGGGTCGACCGCGCGAAGAAGAACCTCCGCCGGGAGCGCCTCCAGCGCAAGCAACGCATCGAGGACGGGGAGGTCAGCTACGAGGAGGGCGAGCGGCTGGCGAGCGCCATCATCGGGATCGACCGGGCGCTGAACGCGCTCGAACAGCTCGGCCCGGCCAACCTCGAACAGGAGGAACGGGCACAGGAGGCCGCCGACCAGAAGCGATGGATGAAGTTCCTGCGCAAGGCACTGGGGCACGAGGACGCGGACTCCGGCACCGGCCGTGCCGGGCGAGGGAGATAACGTGAGCCGAAACGACGAGATCGCGACGGAGCTGGAAGCGTTCGCCGACCTGCTGGAGGCGAAAGGCGTCGAGTACAAACCCCGTGCCTACCGGCGGGCGGCCGAGAACATCCGCGAGTACCCCGGGGCCATCGAGGGACTGGCCGCCGACGGCACCGACGCTGTCGGGGAGATCGACGGCGTCGGCGACGCCATCTCCGCGAAGGTCGTCGAGTACGTCGAGACCGGCGAGATCGGCGAACTCGCGGAGCTGCGCGCGGAGCTACCCGTCGACATGGCGGCACTGACCGCCGTCGAGGGCGTCGGCCCCAAGACCGTCGGAAAGCTGTACGACGCCCTGGGGATCACGACGCTGGACGAACTCGAAGCGGCCGCCGAGGCGGGCGACATCCAGGACGTGAAGGGCTTTGGCGCCAAGACGGAACAGAACATCCTCGACAACATCGACTTCGCACGGGAGGCCCACGAGCGGGCGCTGCTGGGCGAGGCCCGTCCCTACGGCGAGGAGATCCGTGACTACCTCGCGGGCGTCGACACCGTCGACCGCTGTGCGCTGGGCGGGTCGATCCGGCGCTGGAAGCCGACCATCGGCGACGTGGACGTACTGGTCGGCAGCGACGACGAGACCGCCGTCGTCGACGCCTTCACCGACTGGGAGGGGACCGACCGGGTCATCGAGGCCGGCGAGACGAAAGCCAGCGTCCGCGCGGGCGGCGTACGGGTCGACCTGCGCGTGGTCGTCCCCGAGGAGTTCGGCGCCGCGTTGCAGTATTTCACCGGGAGCAAGGCTCACAACGTCGCCGTGCGCAACCGGGCCATCGAGCGGGACCTGAAGGTCAACGAGTACGGCGTGTTCGACATCGAGGGCATCGAGGACGACGACCAGCGGGCGGGTCGCCTGGTCGCGAGCGAGACCGAGGAAGCAGTCTACGAGGCTCTCGGGATGGAGTGGATGCCGCCGGAACTCCGCGAGGACCGCGGCGAGGTCGCGGCCGCGGCGGCCGGCGAGTTGCCGGCCCTGCTGGCCGAGGGCGACATCCGCGGGGACCTCCACACCCACAGCGACTGGTCCGACGGCGGCTACTCCGTCGCGGAGATGGTCGCGGGCGCCACCGAGTTCGGCCACGACTACATCGCGATCTCGGACCACGCGACCGGCCCCGGGATGGTCGGCGGGGTCGGCGTTCCGGACGACGAGTTGTGGGACGAACTCGACGAGATCGAGGCCGTCGCTGCCGACGCCGAGATCGACGTGTTCGCCGGCGTCGAGGCCAACATCGCGCCGGACGGCTCGATCTCGGTCGACGACGACCTGCTCGCGGCGCTGGACATCGTCGTGGCCTCGCCACACGCCGCGCTGGACGGGGACGGCACCGACCGCCTGGTCGCGGCGGCGAAACACCCCCACGTCGACGTGATCGGTCACCCGACCGGCCGGTTTCTCAACCGCCGGCCCGGGCTGGACGTGGACATCGAGCGGCTGGCGTCGGTCGCCGCCGACCACGGGACCGCCCTGGAGGTCAACGCCAGCCCCTCGCGGCTGGACCTCTCGGGGAGCGCGGTCAAACAGGCGATCGAGGCCGGCGCGACCGTCGTCATCGACACGGACGCACACGGCCCCGGCGAGTTCGAGCAGATCCGCTACGGCGTCCACACCGCCCGGCGTGGCTGGGCGGAACCCGACGACGTACTGAACACGCAGTCGGCCGACGCGATCCGGGAGTTCATCCATGACTGAGAGCACGAGCGACGACGGGAGCGAGAACGCGCACCACCACGAACTCGATCGGGAGCCGCTGGTCCTCGACGCGATGCTCGGGACGCTGGCGACGTACCTCCGGATGTGTGGCTACGACGCCGCCTACGCCCTGGACCGAGACGCCGAAGCCGACGAGGCCCTGCTCGCGCTGGCCCACACCGAGGCCCGCCGCCTGGTGACCAGGGACGCCGACCTCGCCGCGGAGACGCCCGACCGCGTGTTGCTCACCGAGCGCTCCGTCGAGGGACAGCTTCGGGAACTGGCCGACGAGGGCTTCGTCCTCGAACTCGCGGACCCGCCGACCTACTGTGGGACCTGCAACGGGCGGCTCGAACCGGTCGACCGGACGGAGCCGACCCCGGAGTACGCCCCGGACCCCGACGACGAGACGCTGTGGCGGTGTCGGGACTGCGGGCAGCACTTCTGGAAAGGGAGCCACTGGGACGACGTGGCGGCGACGCTGGCGTCGCTATAGCTCCCGGTACTCGACCCCGAACGCCAGTTCGGCCGCCATCGTCGAGAACACGTCCCGCAGTCGTTCGAACTGGGCCGTGTCGTCCGGACAGAGCCGCGTCGGCGGAGACTCGCGGAGCCGGTGCAGCGTCCCGAAGACGACCCTGCCAAGCGAGGAGTTCGCCCGGGACCGGTAGGTCCGCCAGTCGAGGACGACCTCCTCGCTCCGGGTATCGACGAGCACCGTCTCGAGGTCCGAGAAGTGATACAGCTCCTGGATCAGGTCCTGATCCGGATACAGTTCGATCTGCTTGGCGCCGACGGCCGCGGCCCCTCGCCCGGGTGTCTGGGCCGTGATCGCCCCGGTCGGGAACAGCCCCGTCGCGGGGACAGGTGCCAGCGCGGACTCGATGGCCGACAGGAGCGCCGGCGACGGCTCGTGGACCCAGCGACTCGACGCCTGCTCGGGCACCGAGTCGTACCGCCACGAGCCGTCGCCGAGAGTCGTGATCCGCTCGATCCCGTGTGCCCGCCAGGAGACGACCTGATGGACGGGGATCGCTTCCGACGCGTCGTCGATCGACAGCGCCGCCCGGACCGTCTGTCGGTCGTCCTCGCCCGCCCGGAACACGGCGGTGTCCTCGCCCGGGTCCGTCAGCCGGTCGAGCGATCGGATCGCCGCCAGGGACTCGGGGGCGTACGCGTCGAGCACATCCTCGTCGACGGTCAGAAACGCCGACTGTCCGTGTTCGAGACACGCCGAGACGACGGCGTTCTCCGCTCGGATCCACGTCGCTCTGGTCACCGCGTCACAGGACATGTTCGTCACGACCCCGTGGGTAGCAGCGTCAGTGTCGGGCTCGGGAACGTCCACGCAGGGCCGTACTATCGCGACCGGTTAATCTCTGCCGGGACCGACCGAACGGCTCACCGGAGTCGGCTGGCGACACCCGCGTCGGCGTCACGGTCGTGCCGGCGGACCTCGAAGCCGTAACAGAGCCGTTCGCTGAGCAGTTCGAACGCGGTCGCGGCCGTCGACAGCGTCGCCTCGTCCGGGGGGTGGAGCAGCCGCGGCGGCGACTCCCGGACGCGGTCGACGATCCCCCGGACCACCCGGCCCAGCGAGGAGTCGGCCCGGTCGCGCCAGTCGGGCCAGGAGAGCACCAGTTCACACTCCCGCTCGTCGACGACGACCCCCTCTAAGTGCTCGTGTGGGTACCACCGCGTCGTCCCGTCGGCCCGGCCGAGCCAGAGGCCCTCGACGGTCAGTTCGACAGCCACGTCGGCGACTTCCCACCTAGCGAGCGCGCCGTGGGGGAACAGCGCCGTGCAGGGAACGTCGGCCAGTGCCTCGCGGAGGCCGGACTTCCAGTCGGAACCCGGTTCGTCGATCGCGCGGACGGCCGGCTTCCGCGGGACGGAGTAGTAGGTCCAGCTCCCGGTTTCGGGGTCGAACGCGACGATCTCGTCGATCGCCTGCCTGCGCCAGGCCGGAACTGCCCCGTCGGTGGGGTCGACAGACAGGTGGGCCGCGGGCAGCGCCGCGTCGGCCGGCGTCAGTTCCACGACGGTCTGTGTCGTCGACAGCGGCGACTGCTCGGGCGCGGGACGGTCCGTCAGCGCGTCGGACGCCGCAGGGGCGCTCCGTTCGAGATACGCCGCTGCCAGCGAGACGTGGACGGTCAGTCCGGCCGAGAGCAGCGTCTCCAGAACGGCGTTCTCGGCCCGGACCCAGGCGTCGGGGGGTGCGACGCCGGCGTGAGTCACCACACGGTGGGTCGCGGCCCCGTAGGACTCCTCGGGCGGCTTCACAGCAGGAGGTGGGGGGTGCCCGGAAGAAAAGCGGTCCGGTCAGCTTCGCAGCGCCTCGACGGGCGGCTCCCAGGCGGCCCGATAGGCCGGGTAGATGCCGCCGACGAGCGCGATGACGATTCCGAAGGCGAACGCGCCCAGCGGGACGACGGCGTTGCCCGGCAGCAGAACCGCCCACAGCGGGAGGTCCGTGTTCAGCGCCACGGCGATCACGGTCACGACACCCAGGAGGGCACCGACGGCGCCGCCGACAACCCCGAGCAGCGTCGCCTCGACGAGCAGGACCCGCAACACCTCCTTGCGGTGGATGCCGACCGCCCGCAGGACGCCGATCTCGCCCCGGCGCTCGGAGACGGTCATCAACATCACGTTGAAGATACTGACGCCGGCGACGATCAGCGAGACGCTGGCGATCGCGAGCAGGAAGCCGTTCAGCAGTTCGAAAAACTCCGTGATCTGATCGAGGACGCTCGTCAGCGAGAAGACGCTGACCCGTTCCTGACGGGCGTTGAGCCGCTGGTCGACGCCGTCGGCGACCGCCCGCGCGTCGGCAGCGGAGTCGGCCCGGACGACGACCTGGGAGAAGCCGGGGGTGACGAACTCCTCTTCCGGGAGCAACACCGCCGAATCGGGCTGGAGCGGCGAGATGCTCGCGATCTCGGGCAGGACAGCGACCACCCGATACTCGTTGCCCTCGACGGTGATCGTACTCCCCTCGCGCAACTGCAACTCGGTGGCGAGGTCCGACCCGACGACAGCGCCCTGCCTGAGTGTCGGCGGGACGCTGTCGCTCCCGTTCCCGAACAGCGCCTGTGGGGTGTTCGTCCCGTATATCTGTGCGACGGTTTGGCCGCCACTGGCGCTGACGCTCCCCCCCGTCGTCTTCAGCGGGATCACGGTCCCGCGGCCGTCTGCGGCCCGCTGGATCGCCCCCAGATCCCGGGCGTCGAGCGTGTCGGCACCGCTGCCCTGTGCGGGGCTGACGATCACCTGGTCGCCCAGCCCGCCCAGTTCCTCGGTGGCCGCGACGCTCAAGGCGTTGCCCAGCAGCCCGAGCGTCACGACGGCGAAGACGCCGATGACGATGCCGAGCGCCGCGAGTGCCGCCCGGAGCCGCTGGCGCGAGAGGTTCCGACGGGCGAGCGCGACCGCCGGGAACCGGCTCCGTCGCTCAGTCACGCTGGATCACCCCGTCGACGAGTTCGACGGTCCGGTCGGCGTAGTCGGTCACGAGGTCGTCGTGGGTGACCGCGACGACGGCGACGCCCCCGTCGCTGATGGCCCGGACCTCTTCGAGGATTCGGGTGCCCGTATCTCGATCTAAGTTCCCCGTCGGCTCGTCGGCCAGCAGGATCGCGGGCTCGTTGATGAGCGCCCGGGCGATGGCGACGCGCTGTTTCTGGCCGCCCGAGAGTTCGTCCGGCGTGTGGTCCAGCCGGTCGCCGAGCCCGACCCGCTCCAGCAGGTCCCGCGCCCGGTCGGTCGCGTCGCCGGGGAGAAACGCCGTCGGGAGCCGGACGTTCTCCAGGGCGGTCAGGGTCGGCAGGAGGTGGAAGTCCTGGAAGACGAAGCCAAGCGACTCCCGCCGGGCGTCGGTCTGCTGGGCGGGAGTCAGTCCCGCGGTCGGCTCGCCCCGGAGTTCGACGCTGCCGCTCGTCGGTTCGTCGAGCAGCCCCATGATGTTCAGCATGGTGCTCTTGCCGCTCCCGCTCGGGCCGACGACGGCGACCACCTCGCCCGCCTCGACCGCGAAGTCGACATGCGAGAGGGCGACCACCGCCGTCGGGCCGTCGCCGTACCGCTTGGTCACGTCGATGAGCCGGAGCGGCGGGACGGGTGTGTCAGTCATCGTCGGCGTCGGCGGACCAGGACGATCACGCCCACGGCGAGCACGGCGACGACGGCGCTCCCGACCGCGAGGACGGTCGTCGACGGGCCGGTAGCCTCGGCGGCTCGTTGCTCGGGGACCGGGAGCGTCGCCGTCTGGCGGACCTGTTCGCCGTCGGTCGTGTACGTGACTTCGACGGTGACGCTGCTGGCGTTTGCCACGTCGGCCTGTGCGGTCAGTTCGAAGGGGGCGAACTCGCTGTCGGCGACGGTCCCGACGAAGTAGTTCCGCTGGGGATAGGCCGGCCTGACGCGGTCGTCGGGGACGACCCTGACGACGGCGCTTCGGAGTTCGCCGGTCCCGGTGTTGGCGAGGTTCCCGTCGACGCGGAGCCGGCCGTCGGCCTCGACGGTCACGTCCGCGCCGGTGATCGTCGCGTTGCCCGCCCGGGCGCTGTAACCGTAGGCGACGGCGGCCTCGCCCGATCGGTCCGCGAGCCGGTAGGACGCGACGAACCGGATCCCGTCGACGCCGCGCACGTCTGTGAGGTCGACCTGTGCGGTCGCGGACTCACCCGGTGCGAGCCGATCCGTGACGGCGACGCGACCGACCGGGCTCAACACGGCCCCATCCGTCGAGCGGGCCGTCAGGACGACGCGCTCGACCGGGGCGTTCCCGAAGTTCGTCACCGTCACGTCCACCAGCGCCCGGTCCTGCTCGCCCTCGTCGGACTGCTGTCGGAGCGCGCCCCCGCCGTTCCCGCCGAGCAGCCCCGACAGCCCGCTCGTGACCTGGTCGGTCTCGTCGGCCGTGGTCGGCCGCGCTCGGACGCCGACATCCTCGGTCAGCGCGTCGACCGTCACCGGTCGGCTGTGAGTCGCCGTCGACACCGCCCCGGTCGGGTCGGTCGCGGTCGTCCTGAGCGTGAGTTCCCGGTCGCCGGGGTCGCCGGCACGCACCTCGAAAGTGAGCGTCTCGGAGGCCCCCGCGGCCAGCGTGGCGATGGTCCGTCGCGTCTGCTCGCCACCGGCCGGATCGGTCGCACGAACCACGATGTCACGGAGCGGCGCGGTCGTTGGGTTCGAGACGACCGCCTCGACGGTGTTGTCCGTGCCGGCGACCAGGCTCGCGTTCCGGATCTCGACGAGGGGTTCCCCCCGCTCGACGCCGACCGTGAGCGGGCGGGTCGACCGGACTTCCTCGCCGTCGCTGTCGGTCCCGCGGGCGATCACCCGGAGGTCGTAGACGGCCGGCTCGTCGACGGTGATCGTCACGGGGACCGTGAGCGTCTCACCCGGCGAGAGCCGCCCGAGGTCGGTGGCGCGACCGAGTCGCTCGCCGTCGCTGTCGACGACCGTGACGTTGTCGAGCGTCAGCGGCGTGTCGCTCCCGCCGGAGAGCCGGACGGTCGTCTCGACGGTGATCGGTGCGCCCGCCGTTGGCGTCCCCGGCGAGACGGTCGTGTCGGTCAGTGTGAGGCGTGCGTCGGCAGCCGCCGGCACCGACAGGGCGACGAGCGAGAGTGTGAGGACGAGGCAGAGAACACGAGAGCGCTCCATCTACGAGGACTGAAGGTCTGAACGGACAAATACCCCTCGCCGGCCCCGACCGCGGGACTCCAGAACGCTTGTTACACCCCTGGCGCTACAGGGAGGTGATGACCCTCTCGGACGAGGCTCGCCAGCGGCTCGCCGACATCGTCGAGCGCCAGCCGACGAAGAACGGCGAACTACAGGAACTGTGGGGCATGGAAAGCGGGAGCGAGGTCCACCAGTACCTGGAATCGGAGCTCAAGGAGTACTACTACCGCAACGACGACAGCCTCATCTGTGCCACACCGGAGGCGACCGAACTCATCGACGGCGAGGATTCCGACCGCGTGCAGACGATCACCGTGACGGGGCTCCAGCAGGCGATCGTCGACGTGATCGCCGCGCCCGACGAGGAGAGCCAGAGCGTCGTCGCCGTCCTCCACGCCCTCCGGGACGCCGGCGAGGACCCCGAGGTCGACGACGTTCGGTCGGCACTGCGCAGCCTGGCCGACAAAGGGATCGTCGAGACGATCCAGAAGACGGTGCCGACGTTCCGACTCGCGGTCACCCGGGAGAACCTCGACATCGAACTCGCCGAGGAGTGAACCGGCTCACCGCTCGGCGAGGCCGGGTCGGTGCCGTCGCCGCCGGTCGGCGAGCAACCGTTTGATCGCCGCGCCCGGCCCGCCCTCGATCGGCCACCCCTTCGACCGCCAGGCGGGCGGTTCCGGCTCGAAGGACGGACACGACCCGCGACACTCCGTCTGTGTCGGACGACACCCCTTCGCGTCGCAGTACGGGAAGACGCCGCTGTCGGCCCGGTCGAGCCCGAAGTGCCGACAGTCCGGCCGCATCGTCGACGCGTAGGCCCGCCACCCTCGTTCGTAGGCACGTTCGGCGACCGCCAGCCGTTTCTCGCGTTTCCAGTCGGTGTCGGCGTACTCGAAGCGGGCGGCGCTCGCCCCGTCCGCGGGCCGTTCGAGGATCCGGGTTCCGGGGTCGTCGGTCGAAAGCGTCCGGGGCTGCCAGAGCTGTTCTGCCGTCCCGGCGTCGGTGTCGACGGTCAACACGCCCGCCTCGGCGGGCATGTCGGTCAACAACACCGGCTCGACCGCCTCGCCGGTCGCCGCGGTGGCGACCCACACCTCGTCGGCAAGCCCCAGCGCCACGTCCCGCTGGAGCTGTGGGACCAGATCGCGGGCGGCGCTGGCGTCGAGGTCGGGTTTGTTCTCGATGGCGACGATCCGGTTGAACCAGTCCGGATACAGTGCCCGGCGGCGGATCTCGATGCGGTTGCCCCGCTTGCGTGTCTCGACGGCCGCCCGGTCGGCGGCGGCGTGGATCGCCTCGCGGACGTACCGCCAGGGGTAGCCCGGCTCGGGCAGGGCGTCGCGGTAGTAGGTCCACTCGGCCGGTGCCGACCGGAGGACGTGCAGGAGGTCGGTGTCGAACGCGTCGGGTCCGAACGACGCCCGGCGGCGGAGCCCGTCGGGGTCACACTCGACGACGATGGTGTCCCAGCGGCGCCGCTTCGTCCCGAGTTGGCGTGCGACCACCACGGCGTCGCCCGCCCGCTGTGGCGTCCAGGCGCGTTCGGCCCACTGACAGACGGCGAGTTCGAACGTGAACTCCGAGTCGATCCCGTCCACACCGACTGTTGGCCGCCGCCGGCTCAAATAGCTGACTGCCCCTGGGTGCGACCGCGGCTGGCGGTCGGCCGGGCGTCCCGCTGTGAGCCAGTATACACTCGATAACACGTATGAAAACTATTATTTGCTCCCCAGAAGGCTTCCAGAACGAACCCATGTCAGGACAAGGTACCTTCGACCAGTACACGACAGTACAGTGGATCGCGGCAGTGATCGTCGCCATCATCTCCTTCCCGATCGGACTGGCGGTCCCGATCTACTTCTACATCAAATCGAACAACGGGACGGCTGCCGAGCAGGGCGCCTGGGAGGCGTGGGGCGTCATCCTCGCCGGGATCATCGGGATCATCGCCGTCGAGTTGGGCGGCGAGACGGGCGCGAAAGTCGCCATCGCGATCGTCGTCCTCCTCCCGATCGTGCTGATCATCGCGGCCGTCCTCGGGGCCTTCGTCCTCGGGATGGGCGGGAGCGCCGGCGTCACCGCTCCGGCCGCTGTCGCGGCGCTGTAAGCAGGTCGCTGCGGCTGCTCGTCGCTCGAACAGCCATCCCAGGCGTCTGCCCGGGGAGTGGCCGATCGCGCTTACTCTTCGAGTTCCTCGTCGAGGAACTCGTGTGCCTCTTCGAGAATCTCGCGAGGGCCGTCCTGCGTGACCGTGTTGACCGCCTGGTCGTAGTCGCGCCACTGCATGTCACGGTGTTCGTTCGACAGCTCTGCGGACGCCTCGTAGGACTTCGCGATGAACAGGTGGACGGTCTTGTGGATGGTGTTGCCGTCCGCCTCGAAGACGTAGTCGTAGTCCTCGCGGAAGCCATCCAGGAGGCGGAAATCGCTGATTCCCGCCTCTTCTTTGACCTCGCGGATCGCGGTCTGTTGTAGCTCTTCTTCGCCTTCGACGCCGCCTTTGGGGAACTCCCAGTCACCTGGCCGACTCTTGAGCAGTAGGTACTCACGCCGGCCACGCGTATCGCGAAAGAGGATCGCTCCCGCGCTCGTGGCCTCTATCATTACCCAATTTTACACGACCGATACTTAAGAGAATACCGGAGACAGCGGCCCGACCGAACTGTTCGTGAGAAACCCCTCTCCGAGGCGGTACGTCGAGATCCCGACGGCTCGGTTCACCGGGCGAAACCGCGTGGTATTTTGCCGCCAACCGTGAAGGGCCGGACGAGAGATGCCCTTCGTCACGACACTCACACTCAGCAGCGGGGACCGGGAACAGCTCGACGACACCGTCGAGGAGATCAAACAGCGCGCCGAACGCAAGGGCGTCGAACTGAAGGGGCCACACCCGGAACCGCCGACAGATCTGCGGGTCCCCCAGTCGAAGACGCTCGGCCCGGGCGACGGGCGCTTCGAGTCCTGGAGCTACACCGTCTACACCCGGACCATCGAGATCGTCGGCTACGAGGAGTTCGCCCGCTCGGTCGCCCAGCGGTCGTTCCCCGGCGGCGTCCACGTCGAGGCCGGCGTCGAACAGCGCACGCAGATCGGTAGCTGAACCTAAGGCACTGGGGACCCAGCCCCCGGCATGGAGCAGTCCAGCCGCGACCATCTGGTCGACCTGCGACGGGATCTGCATCGCCATCCGGAACCGGCCTGGCGGGAGTACTACACCACCAGCCGCGTCGTCGAGGAACTGGAGCGGATCGGCGTCGACGACCTGCTCGTCGGCCCCGACGTGCTCGACGCCGACGCCCGGATGGCCGTCCCGACCGACGACGAACTCGACGAGTGGCACGAGCGAGCGCGTGAGGTCGGCGCACGTGAGGATATCCTCGAACAGACGGCCAGTGGCTTCACTGGCGCGATGGCCGTCCTCGAACGCGGCGAGGGACCGACCGTCGGCCTCCGGGTCGACATCGACGGCCTGCCGATCACGGAGGCGACCGACGACGGCCACGCGCCGGCGGAGGAGGGGTTCCGGTCGGGCAACGAGGGGTACATGCACGCCTGTGGCCACGACGCCCACGCGACCATCGGCGTCGGCGTCCTCGACGCCATCGCCGGGAGCGACTTCCGGGGACGCTGAAGGTGTTCTTCCAGCCCGCCGAGGAGGTCATCGGCGGCGGCCGAGCCGTCGCCGAGAGCGGGCACCTCGACGACGTTGACCACCTGCTCGCGATCCACATCGGCCTGGACCACCCGACCGGCGAGATCGTCGCCGGCGTCGGGGGGTTTCTCGCCGTCCGGCAGTTCGAGGCGACCTTCGAAGGCGAGTCGGCCCACGCGGGCGGCCACCCGGCACAGGGGCGGGACGCGATCCAGGCACTCTCGACGGCCGTCCAGAACCTCCACGCGATCCGCCGGCACGGCGACGGCGCGACGCGGGTCAACGCCGGCGTCGTCGAGGGCGGCACCGCGACCAACATCGTCGCCGAACACGCCCGGATCGGTGGCGAAGTGCGGGGCGAGACGACTCACCTGAAAGAGTACATGAGCGATCGGGCCGACACCGTCATCGAGTCCGCCGCGGCGATGCACGACTGCGAGGTGCGCGTCGAGACCACCGCCGAAGCGCCCAGCGCCGAGAGCGACGCCGACCTCGCGGCGGTCGTCTCCGACGCGGCGGCCGACGTGGCCGGTGTCGACAGCCGACTCGACAGCGCCGACCTGGGCGGCAGCGAGGACGCGACCTACCTGATGGAGCGGGTCCAGTCACACGGCGGGCTGGCGACGTTCGTCGGCGTCGGCACCGACCACCCCGGCGGCCACCACACGCCGACCTTCGACGTGGACGAGCGGTCGCTCGCGATCGGTGTCGACGTGATCGCTGGCGCGATCGAACGGCTCGGCGAGAACCCGGTGTAGGGAGTCAGTACTTCGCGTCCGCGCCGGTGACCTCGTAGATGTCGTCCATGATGGCGTCCCGCTCGCGCTGCCACTCTTCGAAGCCGGTCCGGTCGTCCGGATACTGCTCGTAGTGGTCCAGCAGGCGGTCGGCGAGGCTCTTGGTCTGATAGAGGTCGTAGATCGTCCCCCAGTGGCCGATGCTCTTGACCGCCATCTTCAGCTTCAGGCCGAAACTCACGCTCGTCGAGCCGCCGTACAGCGCTTCGGCGAGCTTCTCGCCGGGCATCGCGGCCAACAGCGCCATCAGGTCGTCGATATCGTAGGCCGTCGTGAAGATGTTGTAGACATCGAGCGCCGCGTACCGGGAGCCGAAGTGGTCCATCACGTCGGCGTTGTACTCCCAGAGCGCGGCCTCCTCGCCCGCGCGGCCGTCCTCGATGGCCTGGATCGCCTGCTCGGCGGCGTAGGTGCCGGCGTAGGCGGCCCCGGCGATCCCGCCGCCAGTCGTGGGGTTGACGTGGCCCGCGGCGTCGCCGACGGCCATGAACCCGGGCGCGACCGCCGAGTCGTACGGGCGCCGTGTCGGGAGCGCGGCCCCGAGTTTGTCGGTGACCTCCGCCCCGTCGAACTCCGAGCGGCCGTTGAGGTCCCGTTTGAGGCTCTCGACGAGTTCCATCGGCTCCTCGTTCATCTGGAACCCCAGGCCGGCGTTGATCTCGGTGTCGGTCCGCGGGAAGTACCACAGGTAGCCGGCCGAGCGCTCCGTGGGCTTGAACACGAGGGCGTCGTCCCACTCGACGGGCTCGTCGACCTCGATGATCTCCCGATAGGCCGAGCAGAACTGCGAGTACCGGACGTTCGTGTCGAAACTGGCACCCTCGAAGTCGGTCTTGTCCTGGAGGAGCGAGAGCGCGCCCGCGGCGTCGACGACGATCTCGGCGTCGTAAGTCACCGGGTCCCCCTTTCGGATACCCGTGACGCCGGTCACGCGGCCGGTCTCGTCCTGGCGAACGTCCTGGACGACGGTGTCGTAGTGGAACTCGACGCCGGCTTTCTCGGCCCCCCTGATGAGACAGCGGCCGTACTCCCAGCGGTCGATGACCGCGAGTTCACCGGGCACGGGGATGTCCAGTACGGTGTTCTCTTGGGGGATCTCGAAGCGCCCGTGATCGACGCCGGTGTTCGTAAACGCCGGTTCGAGCTGGGACTTGGGGATCGCCTCGGGGAAGTCGCTGGCGCCTTTCAGCGCGTCGCCACAGGCGATGTGGCCCGCCTCTTGCTCGTCCTTGCGCTCGACGATCACCACGTCGTACCCCGCCTGGGCGACCGTCGCCGCGGCGTAACAGCCCGAGGTCCCGGCGCCGACGACGACGACATCAGCAGACACCGACCGCGTGGTTGTCGCGCCCCCGGCGGTGCTGCCATCGTAACTACTCATGAACGCCCGTCCAGGCCGAAAGGGCAAAATCGTTCCGACTGGGTACAGCGACCGCCGGTATCAGGCGAAAAACTGCCGGAGGCGCTCGGCCGCCGTCTCGACACGTGGCGTCACCAGGGCAAAGCGGATTGCGCCCGCCCCGGCGCTCCCGAAGGCCTCGCCGGGCATCCCCGCGACGCCGCCCTCGTCGATCAGTTCGTAGACGTTCTCGAAAGTCCCGGGAAAATCCGGGAACCGAGCCATCACGTAGAACCCTCCCTCCGGGCGAGTGTACTCCGCCCCCACGTCGTCGAGCGCCCCACAGAGCCGGTCGACGCGGTCGGCCAGGCGGTCCCGACAGCGGGCGTAGTAGTCCGGCGGCGTCGTCGCCAGCGCGCGCTCAACGGCGTACTGGGCGGGCCGGCTCGTCGTAATGTTCGTGAGCATATGTCTAGTCCGGGCTCGCTCCAGCAGGTCACCGGTTGGCCCCTCGGCCGACGGAAAGACGGCGTAGCCGATCCGGAAGCCGGTGATCGCCATCGTCTTCGAGAAGCCGTTGGTGGCGACGACGTTTGGCGAGTCGGTCCGGAGCGCGGAACTGAACCGCCCGGCGTAGTCGAAGTGGTCGTACACCTCGTCGCTGACCAGCAGGGCGTCGTGCTCCTCGGCGATGGCGGCGAACTCGGCCATCGCGTCGGCGCCGTAGATCGCGCCGGTGGGGTTGTTGGGCGTGTTGACCACGATGACAGCCGTCTCGTCGCTGGCGGCCGCCCGGACCGCGGCGGGCCGGAGGTGACCGCTGTCGTCGACCGGAACCAGCGTCGTCTCGGCGCCCAGAAAGTTCGCCCGTCCGGCGTAGTAGGGGTAGACGGGATCGGTCAAGACGATCTCCTCGCCCGGAAAGTGGTCGAGTCCACCGGTCATCGCGAGGTGGTTCGCCTCGCCGGTGCCGTTGGTGACGATCACCCGGTCGACGGCGACATCGCGGCGGGCGGCGATCCGCTCACGCAGGCGACGCAACCCCTCGCTCGGGGCGTACTGGAACTGTGCGGCGTCGGCCTCGGCGTAGTCACGGAGCCCATCGCGGACACCCGCGGGCGGGTCCCAGTCCGGACTCCCCGAGACCATGTCGACCACGTCACGGTCGGCCCGGCGGGCGTACTGGATGACGCGGAAGAACTGGGGTTCCTCGTAGTCCATACCCGTCCTCGTCGGGCCGGGGGCGTCTGTCTTTCCCTCTCAGGAGCGGACCACGAGCGTCGCGACGCCGGCGAGTAACAGCAACACGCCCCACGCGAGGTCCGACCCCGGGAGGACGGCGAGCAACAGCGTCACGATGCCCGAGGAGACGAGCGACCATCCGAGCGTCGTTCGGTATGCCATACCCTCACTCGGAGTCGCGCACTGAAAGGCGCTGTCCCGCTCAACGTTTATTCGAGCGGGTCGCCTACCGCTCCCCATGTCCGACTCGTCGACACCGGTCGAGCAACGCGTCGGGGATCGACTGCGCGAGCGCGGGGAGACAGTCGCCGTGGCCGAGTCCTGTACCGGCGGCCTGGTGGGATCGCTCGTGACCGACGTACCCGGCTCCAGTGACTACTTCGACCGCTCTGTGGTGACCTACTCCTACGGTGCGAAACTGGACCTGCTGGCGGTCGCCCGAGAGACCCTGGACGACCACGGCGCCGTCTCGGAACCGGTCGCCGCGGAGATGGCTCGTGCGGTCAGGGACACCGCCGGGACCGACTGGGGTGTCGCCACGACCGGTGTCGCCGGTCCAGGCGGTGGCACGCCGGAGACGCCGGTCGGGACCGTCTACATCGCGGTCGCTCACGCCGCTCCCTGGGAGACGGGCGAGTCGGGCGTGCGCGTCGCCCACTACGAGTTCGACGGCGACCGGACGACGGTCAAAGCGCAGATCGCCAGGCAGGCGCTGTCCGACCTCCTCGACGCGGTCGAGGGCCAGTAGCAAGACCTTTCGGCGTCCCCTCCAACGGATTCCCCGTGAACAAACGCGGCCACGTGTTGAACGCCGTCCTGTTGAGTATCGGCCTGGGATACGTGCTGGACCCGTCGGGTGACTTCTCGACGTTCGCGAGGATGGCCGAGGTGTTCCTCCCGGTCGTGCTGGGGGCGCTGTTCCCCGACGTGGACACGGCCTTCGGCCGCCACCGGAAGACGCTGCACAACCTCCCCGTCCTCGCAATCTTCCTCGCACACCCGATCTACCACGCCGGCAACCTCCAGTGGGTGTGGCTCGGCGTCCTGACCCACTACGTGCTCGACTATCTCGGGTCGAAACGCGGGATCGCGCTCTTCTATCCCCTCTCCGACCAGGAGTTTGCCTTCCCCTGGGGCGTCGCGACGACCAGCGACTGGGCGGAGGGTGTGACCGTCGCCATCACCGTCGTCGAACTGCTGTTGGTCGCGGCGCTGGTCCACGTGCTCCCGCAGTATCTCCCGCCGGAGGTCACGCAACTGCTGGCCGAGAACACCGCGCTGGTCGCCTAGTAGACCTTGCAGTGGTCGAACCGGCCGCCGTAGGCGACGTGATCGGGGTGGGTCGGCTCCGTTCCCTGGAGCATCAAGCGGTCGAACTTCCCCCACGAGTTCTCGAAGCCCAGGTGCGCGAACTCCAGCGCACGGCGGGCGACGTGGCCCACCCCGTGCCGGTGAAACAGCCGCCGGGAGGCGTCGCTCCGGAACGCCTCCGCGAGTGCGTCGGCGTCGCCGACCGGCCGATCGAACGAGATCCAGGCCTCGCCGACGGTCCCGCGGAGGTGAGCGTAGGAGGAGGTGAACGTCTGGACCCCCGTCTCGTGGGCGATCTCGCGCGCCCGCTTGTTGTCCCAGGGGAGGTGTTTCGGGTTGTACACCTCGATCGCGTCGATCGTCTCGGCGTAGGTCCGGATCTCCTCGCGCCCGAGACTGACGTTCAGAAAGGTCGGGTGCGGGATCAACACGGCCGCTTCCTGGCGCTCGAGTTCGTCCATCGCCGCCTCCATCGTGATGAAGTCCGGAACCGGTTCGTCCAGTCCGATCGCGAGGATGTGTCGGCGGTGTTGCCAGGTCCCAGTGAACAGCTCCCGGGCGGGGATCACCGCGAGGTCGTCGTCGGAATAGCGGGCGGCTTCCTCACGGATGTCCGGCAGGCGCGTGAAGTGTGGCGCGTACACGATCGCGTCCAGCCCGCGGGCCTTCGCCCGCTCGACGACCCGCTCGTCGAGAATCTTGACGTGTACGTCGACGTTGAACCCCTCGCTCGTCACGCCGAGTACTCCTGCCGTCGCCACATTAGGGGTTTTCATTCGTCGCCCGCTATCGGTCAGCCCGCTGCCAGATCGGCCCGGCCGGGCAGTACGCTTATACGACCGGCTCGCGTCGCCTCCCACATGACGCGGTGGGAGTGCGCGATCGACGGCGACGACCGGCAGTTCGACAGCGTCGAGGACCTCATCGTCCACCAGTCGACAGACCACGAGCGGATCACCTGTCAGGTGTGTGGCACCGTGATCCCGGACGGCTACTTCGCCATCAAGCACGCCTTCGACGAACACTCCCGCGCCGAGTACGTCCGCGCCTACGACGCCTCCGCAGGCGACGTTCGCCGGCGCGAGAGCGTCAAAGAGGCAATCGAGGCCGCCGCCGACATGGGGACGGTCATCGACCGCCTGGAAAGCGGCGACGGGGCCTACTGACCCACGTTCTTCGACGGAGGCGAAAAATCCGGCCGACTCGCTCACGTCGTTCGCTCGCAGCCGGAGAGACAGGGGCGAATCTCGACTAGCGCTCTTCGGAGTCCAGCACCCGGATCTGGTCACCACGCACGGTGACCGGGATCGGGACCGTCGCCTCGTACAGCTCGACGGTCACCTGGTCTTTGCCCTCGTCGATCCGCTGGACCTGGGCCTTCTCGCCCTTGAACGGACCGGCGATGAGTTCGACGATGTCGCCCTCGGCGATCCCCTCCACGTCGGGTTTCGGCGAGAGGAAGTGCTCGACTTCGGCCATCGAGGACTCTCCCTGGACGACGCCGTTTGCGTGGGGGATCTCGTCGAGGATGCGGTCGAACACCGAGGCGTCGTCGGCCTCGACCATGACGTAGCTGGTCAGCGAGTCCGGCGCCAGCGCGGCGTGGATGCTCTCTTCCTCGCGGTTGATGATCATGTCGGCCACGGTGCGCTCCTGGCTGGCCGTGGTCTTGACTGCGTAGATTCCCATGTGTTTACACCGGCTTGCTGCCGGGGACGAATGTCATCACCGCGAAGATGATGAACCCGATCAGTCCCACGAGTACGATACCCGCGCCGGCGATCTTCGCGATCTGTGAGAACTCGTCCCACTCCGGCGTACTCGCCAGTTTGAGCACGCGGATGTAGGAGTTGAGGTCGTACGGAACGTCCATAGCGGGCCGTACCCGCTGGCGGCTTTTCTATATTTTGGTGTCGGCCGCTCGCGACCCCGATCAGTCGACGTAGTCGATGTCCTCGCCGAGTTGCTGGGAGGCCCGTTCCTGCTGGGCCTCGCCCTGGCCGTAGATCTGGGGGCTCTCGACCCCGGTGACGACGATCATCGTCTCCATCTTCCCGTCGAACTCGTTGTTGACCGACGCGCCCCAGATGATGCGGGCGTCGGGGTCGATCCGGTCGTAGATCTCCTCGACGACGCCCTCGGCCTCCTCGATGGACATGTCGGGGCCGCCGACGACGTTGACCAGCGCGGAGTTGGCGCCGTCGAACTCCACGTCCAAGAGCGGCGAGCGCAACGCCGATCTGATGGAGTCCTGGGCCTTGTTCTCCGAGTCGGACTCTCCGAGCCCGATCATGGCGACGCCGCCGTTCTCCATGATGGTCCGCACGTCGGCGAAGTCGACGTTGACCAGGCCGGGCTTGGTGATGAGTTCGGTCATCCCCTTCACCGAGCGCATCAGCACGCGGTCACAGATCTTGAACGCGTCCTGGAGGGGCATGCTGGGGGCGTAGTCCAGCAGGCGGTCGTTCGGGACGACGATCACGGTGTCCGAGACCGACCGCAGGCGTTCCAGGCCGGCGTCCGCGTTGGCCCGCCGGCGCTCGCCCTCCGCGGTGAACGGGATGGTGACGATAGCGATGGTGAGTGCGCCCGCCTCCTGGGCCGTCTGTGCGACGACGGGAGCCGCGCCCGTCCCGGTACCGCCGCCCAGCCCGGCGGTGACGAACACCATGTCGGAGCCGTCGATCGACTGTTGGATGTCCTCGATGTTCTCCTGTGCGGCCTCCTCGCCGATCTTCGGGACCGACCCCGCACCGCGACCACCGGTGCGTTTCTTCCCGATGAGGATCTTCGTGTCGGCCTCGACCTCGTCGGCGAGGTGCTGGGCGTCCGTGTTGGCGGCGACGAGTTTCGCCCCGTGGATGCCCTCCTCGGTCATCCGCGTGACCGTGTTCCCGCCGGCACCGCCACAGCCGACGACCGTGATCTTCGTCTCCAGATCCTTGACGACCGACGCCAGCTCCTCGTCGGTCATCTGTCCGGCTGTCGACATCTCTTCGGTTGACCCTGCTTGCCCGTCCGTCGCCTCCGACGCCGGCGAGGACCCCTCCTCTTCGGCCTCGTCGATGGCGTCGTCGATAATCGAGTCCATATTTAAATCCCCGTTACAAGCGAACTGTCTTATTCTTTCCCCCTGTGTCGGACGCGCGGCAGACGCCGCCGACGGGTCGTTTCAGCTGGACATCACAGTTCGAAGCGCCGAATCCGCTCGCGTTGGAACCGCTCCGGAGTGATTCGCTCGCCGTCTACCTCCACTGGCTCCCCTGCTGCGAGCCGACCGAACTTCGGTCCTTCGGGGACACCCGCGGTCTCGGCCAGCGACGGATCGAACGCCGTCTCGCGGGCGACCAGCTCGTCACCGTCCCGCGTGACGCTGTCGTATTTCCGCTCCAGGATGTCCCGCAGTGCGTCGACGAGCGGCCCGCGGCCGGCCGCGGCCGGCACGGCGAACGGCCCGGTGACGACGGTCCCGTTCTGCTCAGTCACGAACGCGAGCGCGGTGCGCTCGACCTGCCGTCTGGTCGCCTCGTCGTCGATCCCGCTGACTTCTGTCAGCAGGTCCGACGGGAGGTCCACGACCGACCACTCCTCGGCCTCGCTCGCCCGGTCGCCGAATCGCAGGCCGTCCCCGACCGTCGTCAGGTCGGCCTCCAGCGCCGCGACCCGGTCCAGGGGAACCCCAGTGGTCTCGCGGACGAACGTCTCCTCGACGACACGGACGCCCAGCGTTTCGAGGTCGGCCGCGATCGTCGGTCGGTCGCCCTCGAACAGCGCGAAGTCGGCGCCGCTCGCTTCGACTGCGCGCTGGAGGACGGTCCGTCGCTGCTCGTCGGTCTCGGCCCACTCCTCCAGGTCGTCCAGACACCAGTCGGCGGCGACGTGGCCGACCGCCCAGTCGGTCTCCCGGACGACCCGCTCGAACCGGGGTGCGTAGTGGCCGCCGCCGATCCCGAGGAGCTGTCGTCGGCTCCCGTCCTCGCGCGGCGTGTCGGGCGCGACGCCGTCGAGGTCGAGGATCGCCCGGGCGACCGCTTCGGCCGCGTCGGGATCGCGCCACTGTGGCGCTGCACTGCCGACCTCGACGAACATCGACGGGACGCCCACGTCGGTCGGTCCGTGGTGGGTACACTCCATCCCGACCTCGTAGCCATCGGGTGCGTGCTCGGTCAGTGACTCGACGACCCGCCGGTGAGCGTTCGGACAGGCACGGGCGAACGATCCGTCGGCGCCGCCGAACTCGGCAGCGCCGAAGTTACCGGTGTGGTGTGCCGTCAGGAGTTCGTCGGTCTCACCGGCGTGACGCGAGGCGAACACGAGCAGGTCCGGGTCGTCGAACGCGGCCGCGACCCCGTCCAGATCCAGGTGGAGGGCGTCGAACTCGCGGAGTTCGATGCCGTCGGTCCGATAGACCGTCCCGCCACCGTCGGCGTCGGCGCGGCTGTCGTCGGTCGATTCGGTCCAGTCGGCCAGTTCGAGCAGGCGCTGGCCGACGTGTTCGGAGGCTTCGTCCGCTCTGGAGACGACGATCGCGAGCATCAGTCCGCGTTGTTCATGTGGACCGGGTCCCGGCCGACGGCGGTCCGCACGGCGTCGCCGGCCAGCCCGAGGAGGTACGTGAGCGCCTGCCAGCGCAGCGCGAACAGCACGGTCCCGGCAGCGATGTACACCCCAGTGTACGCCAGCAGCAGTTCGTAGCTGTCGATCGGCAGGACGACGTACTCACGGATCAGTGCGAACTCGATCAAGACCTGCGAGATAAAGAGGACGAAGAGAGCAAGCGCCTCCCGGAGGCTGATCGTGAAGTTACACAGGAGCGCCAGCGCGAAGAACGACTGGCCAGCCGTAATCCAGATCTCGGCGGACTGTCGCGCGTCGAACGGGAGCGTCCCGTAGCTGCCCAGCGCGATGGAGTAGATGACCGCGATGGTCCCGATCAGCAGCGTCCACTGGTTGAGCTTCGAGGAGATGAGGGCGTTGAATCCCGCCGTCGAGCGGGCCTTGTTGACGAGGACGGCGACGACGATCAGTTCCGGGGACTCGCTGGCCAGTGGCGCGATCCACTGGATCATGAAAAAGGAGGGGATCCCCACGTCGAGTCCGATCTGTTCGAGGCCGTGGGCGAACGGTTCGACGGCGGTGAAGATCATCAGCCCGGAGTACCCGAACAGCCCGAGGACGACCAGCGGCCGCCACGGGAGCGACCACTGCTGGAAGTACTTCGGGACGCCGACGGTGTGGTCGGACTGCTCGATGTCCGATTTCAGCACCAGCCCGATGTACGCGACGTAGAGTCCGACCAGAAAGAGCGTGTCCAGTCCGCCGATCCCGCCGCCCAGCGGGACCAGGAAGGCCCACGCGGTCGCCAGCAGCAGGAAGCTGATCTCGGTGGCGATGTCGGTGTCCAGTTCGACGGCGTCGTTCAGGAACCCGTCGCGGTGCATCACCGCCGGATCGCGTGTCTGTGTCGCCCGCCAGACGGTAAAGAGCGCGATGCCGGACCAGCCGAGCCCGATCAGGATGCGGTTGGCGCCGGTCATGTTCGCGATCGCCAGGTTGGCGTCGTGACAGGCCCGTGCGAGTTCCGTCTGGCCGGCCTCGATCGCCGCCGCCGAGAGTTCGCCACACTTCGCGGCCGTCGCCCCGCCGGCCCCGGCGTTCCAGGCGAACAGGGCGTCGACGGCGTACTCGGGAGCGACCGCCAGCACGGCGAGGACGGCGATGGCGAACGCTCGGGGCACGTCTTTCTCCGCGGTCTCGGCACCCCAGGCCAGCAGGAACGAGGCGCCGAGGATCGCAAGCCCCGAGACGGCGACCTCCGCGACCGTCCCCGGATGGACGCCCAGCAGCGCGACGGCGACCCAGCCGACTGTCAGCGCGACCGCGAAGGCGACCATGACCAGGGGATGACGGAGACGACTCACTACCTGAGTCCAGCACAGGTCGTCGTGAAAAGGTTGCGAATCGGGCCGGCCGAGAGCGTGGCGTTCATGGCCGGTGGGGCCGCTGGGTGTACGTATGGACGTGTACGCGCTCATCGGGAATCCCGTGGGTCACTCGCTGTCGCCGCCGATGCACGAGGCGGGCTACGACGCGCTCGGGCTCGACGCGAAGTACGTCACCTTCGAACCAGCGGCCGACGACGGCGCGGCTGCCGTAGCGGCGGCCGATACGCTCGGCCTGGACGGGCTCAACGTCACCATCCCGTTCAAGCAGGACGTGCTCGGCGCCGTCGAGCCGACGCCGCTGGCCGAGCGGATCGGCGCGGTCAACACCGTCGACTTCGGCGGGGAGACACCGACCGGCCACAACACGGACGCCGTCGGGGCCGTCCGTGCGCTGGACCACCACGACGTGTCGCGCTCCGGGACCGCAGTCGTCGTCGGCGCCGGCGGGGCCGGCCGAGCGGTCGCGTTCGGCTGGCGGACGAGGGGATGACGGTTCGGATCGCCAACCGGACCGAGGCCCGCGCTCACGAGCTGGCCGAGGCCGTTCCGGGGGCGAGCGGGCACGGGCTGGGCGACCTGAACGGGCTGCTGGCCGACGCCGACGTGCTCGTCAACGCCACGAGCGTCGGGATGGACGAGGACGAGACGCCGGTGCCCGCCGACGCGCTCCACGGCGACCTCGCGGTGCTCGACGCGGTGTACTCGCCGATCGAGACACGGCTGCTCCGGGACGCGGCCGCGGCGGGCGCGACGACCGTCGACGGCGCCTGGATGCTGCTGTATCAGGGTGTCGAGGCGTTCGAACTCTGGACCGGACGGGACGCCCCCGTCACCGCCATGAACGAGGCGCTACGGGCGGGCCTGGCCTCGGACGGTCCAGCAAGAGATTAGTGTCGGGCTGTGATAGAGGACGGTATGGGTCTGCTCCAGAAACTGAAATCCGCCCTCGGACTCGACGGGGCCGAGTCGGCCACGGGAGCCAGTGGGTCCGGTGATGTCGACGTGACCGTCGAACGGGAACCCGCGACGGAGTCCGAAGACGCCGTCAAAGGGACCGAGACGGCGGCGTCGGGCACCGACGTGGATCAGGGGGCCGAGACGGCCGCCGAGTCAGCCGAGTCCGAGGACGCTGCCGCGGAGCCCGAGGGCTCCGGCGACGACGTGACCGCGATCAAAGGTATCGGCCCCGCCTACGCCGACCGACTCTCGGGTATCGGCATCGAGACGGTGGGCGAACTGGCAGTCGCCGACGCCGACGACATCGCCGCACAGACGGATCTCTCGGAGAGCCGCGTCTCGGGGTGGATCGAGCGCGCGAGAGAGTACTGATCGGACAACCGCAAGCGAATTAGTCGCGCCGCTGTTCTCTACTGCTAATGCGAACGGTCGAAACCGACCGCGAGACGTTCGAGCGGGTCGCCAGCGGCGCGCCCGCTGACGCTCGCGTGCCGGTCGAGGTCCGCGTCACCGTCGAGGACCCCTTTATCGCCTACAGGCGCGCCCGCGAGGAAGTCGGCGGCGTCTACCTGGCGACGACCGGGGGCCAGTCGGGCTGGGGGTACTTCGCGACGGCGCCGGCAGAGTTCACCGAAGTCGGCCCAGACACCGGCGAGAGCCTTGACGCGCTCGCGGCCGTCCTCGACGGCGAGTCGCTGGCGCGGGGGCCGTGTGACGTGCCCTACCCGTGTGGCGCGGTCGGCTGGCTCTCCTACGACATCGTCCGGGAACTGGAGACACTCCCCGACTCAGCGGTCGCCGACCGCGCGCTGCCACGACTCCAACTGGCGACCTACGACCGGGTCGCCGCCTGGGAGGAACCACGCGGCGACGGCCCGGTCGAACTCCGAGTGACGGCCTGTCCCCGGCTGGCCGACCACGAGAGCGCCGAGGCGGCCTACGAGTTCGGCAAGCAACACGCACTGGAACTGGCCCGCCAGGCCGGCGAGGGCGACCCCGAAGTCGGGGACCCACCGGTCGCGGCCGACGAGGCGCGCTTCGAGAGCGACTGCACTCGCGAGTCGTTCGCCGAGCGCGTCCGGACGGTCAAACGGTACATCCGCGAGGGCGACACCTTCCAGGCGAACGTCTCCCAGCGACTGAGCGCGCCGGCCGCCGTCCACCCGGTCGAGGCCTTCGACGCGCTCCGGAGCGTGAACCCGGCCCCGTACTCGGCGCTCGTGGAGTTTCCCGGCGTCGACCTGGTGAGCGCGAGTCCGGAACTGCTCTTGAGTCGGGACGGCGACCGCCTCGTCACCGAACCCATCGCCGGGACCCGCCCGCGTGGAGCCACGGACGCCGAAGACGATCGGCTGGAGCGGGACCTCCTGGCCGACGAGAAAGAGCGCGCCGAACACGCGATGCTCGTCGACCTGGAGCGCAACGACCTCGGGAAGGTGAGCCAGTTCGGCTCGGTCGAGGTGACCGACTACCGCCGGGTCGACCGCTACTCGGAGGTGATGCACCTCGTCTCGGTCGTCGAAGGACGGCTCCGCGGGCGCGCCTCGCTCCGGGACGCCGTGGCCGCCGTGTTCCCCGGCGGGACCATCACCGGCGCACCCAAGCCACGGACGATGGAGATCATCGACGAGGTCGAGTCGAGTCGGCGCGGCCCCTACACCGGCTCGATCGGCCTCTTCGGGTTCGACGGCCGGGCGACGCTGAACATCGTCATCCGGACGCTGGTCCGCTACGGCGAGGAGTACCATCTCCGTGTGGGCGCGGGCATCGTCCACGATTCGGACCCCGACAGCGAGTACGAGGAGACCCTGGACAAGGGCCGTGCCCTCGTGACCGCGGTCGACGAGGCACTGGGCGCCAGAGCGGATCTCTCGGTGGAGGGACAGCGATGACGGCCGGGACGGCGCCGACAGTGCTGGTGGTGGACAACTACGATTCCTTCGCCTACAACCTCGTCCAGTACGTCGGCGAGGTCGTCCTGCGGCTGGGCGGTACCGAGGACGACGTGCTCGTGCGGCGAAACGACGCCGTCGACGTGGCAGACATCCGCGCGCTGGACCCCGACGGCATCGTCGTCTCGCCGGGGCCCGGGACACCCCAGGAAGCCGGCGTCTCGATGCCGGTCTTCGCCGAGTTGTCGTATCCGACGCTGGGGGTCTGTCTGGGCCACCAGGCGCTGTGTGCCGCGAGCGGCGCGCCGGTCGGTCACGCCGAGTCGGTCGTCCACGGCAAGTCCTCGTCGATCACCCACGACGGCGCGGGCGTCTTCGAGGGCGTTCCGGACGGCGTCCAGGTCGGGCGCTACCACTCGCTGGCGGTCGAGCGCGACGAGCTACCGGACGTGCTGGAGGAGACGGCCTACACCGACGACGAGGCCGGCATCGTGATGGGCGTGCGCCACCGCGAACAGCCACACGTCGGGGTGCAGTTCCACCCCGAGAGCATCCTCACGGACCACGGGAAGACGATGGTCGAGAACTTCTGTCTCACATGCAGTATCACGTAGACGGCCGGCTGGTCCCGGCCGACGAGGCGACGGTATCGGTGCGCGACCGCGGGTTCATGTACGGCGACGCCGCCTTCGAGACGCTGCGGGTCTACGGCGGCGACCCGTTCGAGTGGGCGGCCCACCGCGAGCGCCTCCAGCGCACCGCCGAGACGCTGGGCTTCGGGGCGGCCGTGCCCGACGACCTCCGGGAGCGGGTCGACGAGACGCTCGCCGCCAACGACCTCGAAGAGGCCTACGTCAAACTCTCGGTCACCCGTGGGGTCCAGCCCGGGAAGCTCACGCCGGACCCCGACGTGGACCCGACGGTGGTCGTCATCTGTTCGGCACTGCCGCCGGGTGGCCGGGACAGCGAGCCGGTCTGGGACGGCCCGGCCGACCTCCAGACCGTCCGGACTCGGCGGATCCCCAGCGAGTCCCTGCCCGCCGATACCAAGACCCACAACTACCTCAACGGCATCCTCGCCCGTCTTGAACTCCAGCGGGCGGCCCCCGACGGCGACGCCGCCGACGAGGCACTCGTGCGGGACATCGACGGGACCGTCGTCGAGGGCGCGACGAGCAACCTCTTTTTCGTCGCCGACGACGCGCTCCGGACCCCCAGCGCGGACCTAGACTTGCTCCCGGGAGTCACCCGCGGCGTCGTCGTCGAGCTAGCCCGCGAGGAAGGGTTCCCCGTCGAGGAAGGGAGCTACACGCTCGACGACGTGCGCGACGCCGACGAGGCGTTCCTGACGAACTCGACGTGGGAGGTCCGCCCGGTCGGAACCGTCGACGGGATCGACGTGGGGACCGGCCCGATGACGAAGCTCCTCCGGCGGCTCTACGCCGAGCGCGTCGAGCGCGACCAGTACTGAGACTCCGGCGGGCGGCCACTGGAACAGAGAGCAAAGCCCCGGCGGCCGATGAGTCCCGACCAGTACTGCGGGGACCGGGGCGTTGAAAACGGTGTCCTCCCTACAGTGTGCAACGATGGACGAGGACAGCCGTATCGCGGCCGTCGACGAGGTGCCCGAAGACGGGAGTTTCCTCTTTACCGTCCGCGACGGGTTCGACACCGGGGAGGCGATTCTGCTCCGGTTCGACGACGGGGTCGTCGCCTTCGAGAACTACTGTCCCCACTGGCGGGACGTTCGACTGGACAAGGGCAGCGGCGCGACCTGTCGCGACGGCGAACTGGTGTGTGAGAAACACGGCGCGACGTTCGAATCGGACACTGGCCACTGTACGTACGGTCCCTGTGAAGGGGCCGTCCTGGAAGAAGTCGACGTGACGACTGCCGACGGCACCGTCTACCTGACCGACGACCGCTACGAGTTCGAGAACCGGGGCTCGTCGGGCGACCGCGATCTGTCTTCTCGCGGTCGGATCGGTTTCTCGGGTCAGTGACCCCGGGTCGGGGGTGTCCCGCTACCCGATCCGGTAGGCCGGTTCGCTGACGCTCTCGCACTTGCACTCGGGACACCGACTGGGCCGGTTGGTCAGGTCGTCGAAGTCGCTGAACCCGCACTCCTCGCACTCGGGCGGGGCGACGAGCAACTGTTCGTCGGTCGGTTCCAGGGACTTCGCGATGTGTTCGACGTGGGTGAGCGCGTCGCTCGTCTGTATCTCGAACGCGGTCGCGATCGCGCCCGCAGCCATCGCGTCCTCGCGTAATCGGTCGGCGATGCGCTGGCGCGTCGTCCGACTTGCCTCGCGCATGGGTTGAGTTGGCGCGATTCGGTTATAGGTTTTGTTGCACTCAGTCGTCGGCCGCTGCCTCTCCCCTCGGTCCGCGCCCCGGCGGCGTGGCCCTCGTGGGAGACAGCCGTCGCGAGCAACTCGGGCGAGACCGCGGGCACGTCGTCCGCCCCGACCGGCCCCTCGGCCTCGATGTCGGCCAGCGACCGCGGGAACCGCCGGAGGTCCTTGTGGATCGCGATGCCGGCGTCGGCGCCCTCGCCCATCGCGACCGGGATCTGGTTGTGGCCGGGCGTGAGGTCGCCGACGGCGTAGACCCCCCTCGACGGAGGTCTCCCCGTCACCGTCGACCGCGACGGTGTCGTCGTCGTTGCGCTCGACCCCCAGCGCGTCGGCCAGTTCGGCGTGGTAGTCCGAGCCGTACATCGGGAAGCCGCCGCGGTACGCCCGGACGGTGCCGTCGGCGAACTCGAACGACTCCAGCCAGCCCGAGTCGTCTTTGGTCATCCCGACGATATCGTCCTCGATCACGTCGACCGGGTGAGCCGCGAGCTGTTCTGCGGTCTCCTCGCTCCACTCGGGGTCGTCACCGCGGGTCAGCAGGTCCACCTCGTCGGTGTAGTTGAGCATGATCATCGCCACCGCGGCCGCGGACTCGCCGGTCCCCATCACGAACACCGGCTCGTCGACGAACATGAACGCGTCACAGTGGAGACACCAGTGGAGGCCACGCCCGGTCCGGGGCAACGGAGGGTCGGGCCGCTCGTCGGAGAACCCGGTCGCGAGGACCACTCGGCGCGCGAGCAGGGGTCCGTCGTCGGTGGTGAGTTCGAACCCGCCGTCGAGCGGTTCGGCGTCCTCGACGAACCCCTGGCGGTAGTCGGCGCCGTAGTCCTGGACCTGTTCCCGGGCGGTCTGGAGGAATTCGTTGCCCGAGACATCCTCGGTGACGCCGATGACGTTGTGCGTGTCGGTCATCATCGCGGCCCGGCCGCCACCGCGGTTGACGACCACGGTGTCGAGCCCGAGCCGCGTCGTGTACAGGGCGGCGGTCAGCCCCGCGGGGCCGCCGCCGACCACTGCAACGTCGTACTCGAACTGCTCGTTGGTGTGCATTCGACCGCCCTAGGCACCAGACGACCAAAAGCGTGCCACCGTTCAGCCGAAGTTCTCGACTTTCGCGCCGTCGGCGTCGACGCCGGCCGCCTCCAGAGCCGCGGTCGCCGCGTCCAGGAAGTCCGCGAACCCGTAGACGAACACCTGTCCGCCGTCGGCGACGGCGTCGGCGACCGCCTCGGTCATGTCCTCGTCCTCGGCCAGCAGGCTGACGAACGCGCCGTCGGCCTCGAGCGCGTCGAGGCGTTCGACGTGGATCGGATCGTCGTCCTGATAGACGACCGCGGCCTCGTTGCCGTCCTGGAGCGCCCGCTCGGCGATGCCGACGGCCGGACCCACGCCGGGACCGCCCGCGATGACGACCGCGCGTGGTTCGCCCTCGTAGTAGTCGGAGCCGAAGGGCCCAGCCACCAGCAGTTCGTCGCCGGCTTCGAGGTCGGCGAGTCGCGGCGCGACTGCACCCTCAGGGTCGATGCCGACGGTCATCTCGAAGGTCCCCTCGACATCCGGCGAGGAGATCGTGTAGAAGCGCGACTCCTCGTCCTCGTCGCCGGGCAGCGTGACCTTGACGAACTGACCCGGTCGCGCGTCGAACTCGGGGGGCGTCTCGATGTCGATTGCGACGGCGTCGGGCCCGACCGAGCGAACCGCTGTGACGGGCAGTAAACGTTCGTCCATATCGGCGAGGTAGAACGGCGGCGACAAGGGGGTTTCGGTCGATTCTGCCGGGAGTTGGACGGATTATTTCACATCCGAATACCCGCGCGGGCGGGCGCACACAGAAGCCTTTTCTCCCCCCGCAGGCTACCCGTTTGGTAGTATGCCAGAGGACCTCAACTGGGCCATCGGCGGCGAAGCCGGCGATGGGATCGACTCTACCGGGAAGATCTTCGCGCAGGCGCTCTCCCGGGCCGGTCGACACGTCTTCACCTCTAAGGACTTCGCCTCCCGGATCCGCGGGGGCTACACCGCGTACAAAGTTCGGACCTCGGTCGACCGCGTCGAGAGCGTCGTCGACCGCCTCGACATCCTCATCGCACTGACCGAGCGCACCATCCACGAGAACGAGGACGAGCTCCACGAGGACTCCGTCATCATCTACGACGGCGAGCGCTCGACGATGCAGGATGTCGAGGTCCCCCACGGCGCGACCGCCCTGGAGGTCCCGCTCAAGCGCCTCGCCGAGGACGCCGGCGGCGCCATCATGCTCAACGTCGTGGCGCTGGGCGCGGCCTGTGAGGTGACGAGCTTCCCGATCGAGAACTTGGACGAGAGCCTCCAGAAACGCTTCGGCGACAAGGGCGAGGCCATCGTCGAGAACAACAAGAAAGCCGCCCGGATGGGCCAGGAGTACGTCCAGGAGGAGTACGACGAGGAGTTCGACTACTCGATGGAGACCACCGACGCGGACTACGTCCTCCTCAACGGCGACGAGGCCATCGGGATGGGTGCCATCGCCGCCGGCTGTCGCTTCTACGCCGGCTACCCGATCACGCCGGCGACCGACGTGATGGAGTACATGACCGGGCGCGTCGACCAGTTCGGCGGGAAGGTCGTCCAGGCCGAGGACGAACTGTCGGCGATCAACATGGCGCTTGGCGCGGCTCGGGCCGGTGCGCGCGCGATGACCGCCACTTCCGGACCGGGAATCGACCTGATGACCGAGACGTTCGGCCTCGTCGCCACCAGCGAGACGCCGCTGGTCATCTGTGACGTGATGCGCTCTGGTCCCTCGACCGGGATGCCGACCAAGCAGGAACAGGGCGACCTCAACATGACGCTGTACGGCGGTCACGGCGAGATCCCCCGCTTCGTCGTCGCGCCGACGACCGTCTCCGAGTGTTTCTGGAAGACCGTCGAGGCGTTCAACCTCGCCGAGAAGTACCAGACACCCGTCTTCCTGGTCTCGGACCTGGCGATGGCCGTCACCGAGCAGACGTTCTCGCCGGAGACGTTCGACATGGACGAGGTGGAGGTCGACCGCGGCAAGGTCGTCGACGAGGACGAGATCGGCGCCTGGCTCGACGAGCAGGGCCGTTTCCAGGCGCACTTCCCGGCCGCAGACGGGGTCTCCCCGCGGGCGTTCCCCGGGACCGCGGACGGCGCACACATGACCACCGGGCTGGAACACGACGAACTCGGCCGGCGGACCGAGGACACCGACGTGCGCATCGAGCAGGTCGACAAGCGCCAGCGGAAAGTCGAGACCGCCCGGGAACAGGAGGAGTTCGACTACCGGGAGTTCGGCGACCCCGACGCGGACACGCTGATCATCTCGTGGGGCTCGAACGAGGGCGCCATGCGCGAGGGCCTGGAGCTGCTCGACGCCGAGGGCCACAACGTCCGTTTCATCTCGGTCCCGTACATCTTCCCGCGGCCGGACCTGACCGACGAGGTCCAGGCCGCCGAGGAAGTCATCGTCGTCGAGTGTAACGCCACCGGGCAGTTCGCCGACATCATCGAACACGACGTGTTAGAGCGCGTCGAGCGCATCAACAAGTACAACGGCGTCCGCTTCAAGGCGGACGAACTCGCGGCCGAGGTCAAGCAGACACTCGATCCAGACAACGGTACACAGGAGGTTGAAGCAGAATGAGCTCAGACGTTCGATTCACAGATTTCAAGTCCGACAAGCAACCGACGTGGTGTCCCGGCTGCGGTGACTTCGGGACGATGAACGGCATGATGAAGGCCCTGGCCGAGACCGGCAACGACCCCGACAACACGTTCGTGGTCGCCGGCATCGGCTGTTCCGGCAAGATCGGGACCTACATGCACAGTTACGCGCTGCACGGCGTCCACGGCCGCGCCCTGCCGGTGGGTATCGGCGTGAAGATGGCCAACCCCGACCTAGAAGTGATGGTCGCCGGCGGCGACGGCGACGGCTACTCCATCGGTGCCGGCCACTTCATCCACGCGGTGCGGCGGAACGTCGACATGAGCTACGTGGTCATGGACAACCGCATCTACGGGCTGACCAAGGGCCAGGCATCGCCGACCTCGCGCGAGGACTTCGAGACGGGGACCACGCCCGAGGGCCCCAAACAGCCCCCGGTCAACCCGAAGGCACTCGCGCTGTCGGCCGGTGCGACCTTCATCGCGCAGTCCTTTAGCTCGAACGCCCAGCGCCACGCCGAGATCGTCCAGCAGGCCATCGAACACGACGGCTTCGGCTTCGTCAACGTCTACTCGCCGTGTGTGACGTTCAACGACGTGGACACGTACGACTACTTCCGGGACTCCATCGTGGACCTAGACGAGACGGACCACGACCCGCACGACCGCGACCAGGCCAAAGACAAGATCCTCGAATCCGACAAGGAGTACATGGGCGTGCTCTACCAGAACGAGGACTCCGTGCCCTTCGAGCAGCGCGAGGGTATCGAGAGCTCGATGGCCGAGATCCCCGACGGCGCTCCCGAGGGCGCGATGGACCTCGTCCGCGAGTTCTACTGAACGGCCCGGCTCCGTCGAAACGCTCGATCGGTACTAGTTTTCGACGGTCGTGCTGCAGACAGAGCGCGTATCAGTCACGGGTGAAGTTGCCGTACACGAGATCCGCGTAGGTATCGCGACAGGGTATGGGCGTTTGGCTCAACGGTAAATCATGGGCTGTTACCGGTAATGAGCGATTGTCCGTGCATTGTCCGATCAAATATATTGTCGAAAATCTCGTCTCGGTCGTCGACTTCCGTAGATGTCGCTGTAGTGTGAGTGCCAGTCGACCGTCTGCTCCTCGGCGGTCTTGGCGTCGACGTACTCCTCAGCGCAGTAGCGTTGAAACGTGTCGCAGTTGATTTTCAGCCTGATCCCCGACTATCATGTCCGATTAACTTTACGCCTGTTTACCCAAGCTATTTGCAATGACCGATGACGAGTCGTCCGAGTCTGCAAAGGAAAATCCCGAATATTCTGTCCCTGCAGAGCTTACCCCGGTTTCGAAATGGGCCAAGGGCTTTACCGCTGATCAGGTCCATTCGTTTCGCAATGACTACGAAGCGCGAAATTTCGTGCTCGGTGATGACATCGGTGTTTTCTTCAACGCCCGTGCTTCCGAAGTGGTCCCCGCATCGATTATTTACAGGTCGGGACGGGTTTCAAGTTTAGAATCCGAGCCGATGTCTGAGATTACAGAAGTGGTTGCAACCAGTGCATTAGGCACCATGCCATTGCGGGAAGCCATGGATGATCCGCGCGCACGCTTTCAGTCGATTGCGGTCGTTCACGAGGGGAAGCTTGTGCTGGAAGAATATCGGGGAATGAGGGAGAATGAAAATCATATATGGAATTCCACAGCAAAAACCCTGAGTGGGCTTCTAATTCATATCCTCGAAGAAGACGGGCTCATCGATCTGAACAAGCCGGTTACTGCGTACGTCCCAGAGTGGGAAGGTACAGATTGGGAGAAAGTCCGGGTATCCCAGGTTTTGCACCAACGCTCAGGCATGGACTTCGTCGAGAATAATGAGAACGTACGAAACCCGAAGCATCCGGTCAGCCGTGCCTTTTCTAGCGCATTGGCCGCCAGAGACGAACCACAAGGCGAGTCGATTAACGATCTCCTGACCGAAGTCGTGCTTAAGGATGAACCAGGCACTGTGTTCGATTATTCAACCTTCAATACACAGGTGCTTGGAATCATTATAGAGAAAGTCACAAAAAAGCCGTTTGATGTCGTATTGTCCGAACGTATCTGGTCACCCGCCGGTATGGAAGGTGATGCCTTGTTGGTTCTTACGCCGAGCGGAGAGCCACTGAATGGCGGTATATTTGGCTCACGCCTTCGTGACTTTGCACGGTATGGGATGCTTTTTACCCCAAGCTGGAGGGAGGCATCTGACACTCGTATCGTCTCGGACAGTTATTTCGAGAAATTACACGAGAGCGCTGACAAGTCTATCTATCTGAACGGGGGACAGGGGCCGAGGATGGTCGAAGAATTCGGATCAGGACCCACTGCAGCAGCTTATCAGTGGGATGCGATATTTGAGGATGGGGATCTATATAAAGCAGGACGCAACGGAAACTGCCTGTACGTCTCTCCCGAAACCGATACGGTCGTCGTCTGGTTTTCGACGACTTACGAGAACAGTCTGTGGCTCAGTACCTATGCACGCTCGATCGTGAACCAACATTTTCGCGATAGATAACCCACACCCGGGACCGGCGTACCGCGACCGCAGGTGTCCGAAGACAGCCCCGACGGGCTTCGAAGGGAGGCGGCCGGACACACTGTCTCACGAGTCCAACCGTGAGCGTCCGTGTCTGCCGAGCGGAATTCCTTCACACTCTCTTACATTTATTCGGCCCGGTCGCGTAGCCGATAGTATGGACCCAGTACGAAGCGGGCTGGCCGGTGGCGCGGCCGCGACGGGCGTCTTGCTGTTGTTCCTGTTGACCGTGGACCTGGCACTCGGCGGGACGAACCTGTTCGTCCTCACGACGTTCGCGAGCCTCTGTACGATCGGTGGCCCGCCGTACTGCCAACTCGGGAGCGTGACGGCGACGCTACTGACTGGCATCGTCTTCCTGAGCCTGTTCGTCGTCGCCTGGCCACTCCTGTTTACCGGCTTCACCTGGGGATTGCCCGGCGAGTCCGGCGCAGTCCACGGCGTGATGTTCGGCGCCGTCATCTGGCTTGGCTACGCTGCGACCGTCTGGATCGCCGTGTTTCGCGGCTGGGAGGAGTTGTCGGCGACGCTGCCGATCCTGGCGGCGATGTTGCTCGCGTATCTCGTCTACGGGCTCGTCCTCGGCGGCGTCTACGACCGACTTGCGGCCCACCGGACCCTGATGAGCACGGAGGCATGACGAGTCGGTCCGCGGCCGGGGATTCGCATCAGCCCGTGGGCTCCTGGACCGAGCGTGAGTCCCGTGTGGAGCCTACACATACCCAACAGCGTTGGGTCCGGTGACTTACCTTCCGGAGCCGTCTCGTCGGTATGAACGTCTTCTGGCACCAGCGGGACCTCAGACTGCCCGACAACCGCGGGCTCGCACTGGCCGCGAACGACGGGCCGGTGGTCCCGGTCTATGTCGTCGACACGGACATCCTCAAGAAGGTCGGAAAGCGCCAGCGTGCCTTCTTCATGCAGGGCGTCCGAGCAGTGAAACGGGCCTACCGGGACCGCGGGAGCGACCTGCTCGTCCGGTCGGGCGACCCCGCCGAACTCCTCGCGGCCGTGGTCGACGAGTACGACGCCGACCGCGTCGTGTACAACGAACACTACCGGCCGGCCCGGCGGAACCGACAGCGCCGCGTCGACGACGCCGTCACCACGAAGTCCGTCACGGACCTCCTGCTGGTCGACCCGGAACGGCTCACACCCCGGTACGAGAACCACAGCCGGTTCTACGACGACTGGCAGGCCGAACACAAACTGCCGCCGGCCGACACGCCGACGGCGGACGAACTCGCCGACATCTCCGACGGGAAGACGGCGCCCGGCCTCGCTGCGGATATCGACCTCCCGGCGGCGGGCTACGACGCGGCCCGCGAACGGTACGACCAGTTCCTCGCCGACGGCATCGAGACGTACAACGACACCCGCGACGACATGAAAGCCGCCGTCGAACGCCCGGTCGGTGCCGTCTCCCGCATGTCGCCGTACCTCGCGGCCGGGATGATCGGCGTCCGCGAGGTCTGGAGAGACGCCAGCGACCGGAAGGCCGCGGTGACCGGCAGCGCACAGCGAAACGTCCAGAAGTACCGCTACGAACTCTCCTGGCGCGAGCAGAACTACCACCTGCTGTACTACAACCCGGACCTGCTGTCGACGAACTACAAGTCGTTCCCGAACCCTATCGCCTGGGAAAACGACCCCGACAACCTCGCCGCCTGGAAGCGCGGCGAGACCGGCTATCCGCTGGTCGACGCCGGGATGCGACAGTTGAATCAGGAGGGGTACGTCCACAACCGGCCGCGCCAGAACGTCGCCTCGTTCCTGACGAAACACCTCCTGACCGACTGGCGTGAGGGGCTGCGGTACTTCACGAAGCAACTGATCGATCACGACCCGGCGACCAACGCCGGCAACTGGCAGTGGATCGCCTCGACCGGTACCGACTCCGTGGACGTGCGAATCTTCGATCCCGTCTCTCAGATGAGCAAGTACGACGACGGCGCGGACTACGTCACCGAGTACGTGCCCGAACTGCGCGGCGTCGACCCCGCGAAGATCGTCGACTGGCCGACCCTCTCCGCTGGCGAACGCCACCAGCTGGCACCGGAGTATCCCGATCCGATCGTCGACCGCAACGCCGCCTACGACCGCGCACAGCGGGTGTTCGAGACGGCGCTGGGCAAGCGGTAGACGGAGACCGAAAGCACAACCCAGAGCAGCGCCCTGTGGGCTGCCGCTCAGAACGACCCGGGCAACACGTCGGGCTCGCCCGATCGGTAGATGTACTCGGCGGCGATGCCGGTCAGCGGCGAGTCCGCCGCCGTGGCGTACTCCTCGGCGAGATCGAGGTACTGCTCGGTGATGTCGAGGACGTGCCGGTAGCCCGCCTCGTCGTCGGGCGCCAGCAGGTACTCGGCGGTCACCGGCGTCAGTTGCCCCTCACGGCGGTCGTCCTCGTAGTCGTCGACATCGTCGAGCCAGATCTGTGCGCCGATGATCGCCAGCACGATCGACTTGGCGAAGGCCGGCTCGATGTCCAGCCCGGCGAGCCGATAGAGGTCGAGCATCCCGTCGTAGAGGACGCCGACGCGGGCGTACTGGGTCTTGCTGTAGGGGAGCGCTTTCTCCCGGTCGGTGAAGGTCGGCGGCTCCTCCTCGTAGTCGGCGAACTTGTACTCCGCGCGGATCGCCTCGACGGCGTCGGCGTCGCCGGCCTCGGCGTCGGTCATCAGTTCACGGAAGTAGTCGTCGCGGTCCTGGTGGGCCTCGCTGTAGTCGACGGCCCACTGGTAGGCCTCCTCGACGACCGGCGGCATCGATTCGAGCAGGCCATCGAGGTGGGACTGCAGGGCGCCCTGAGCCGTCTCGGCGACCCGGCGTATCTCCTCGTCGTCGGCGTCGAAGTCGACCTCGAAGTCTTCGAACTCGTCGTCGTTGATGGCGTCCCGCATGTCGCCGTCGATCAGCGCCTCGATCGAGAGGCGAGTCATCTGCTCGGCGCGGACGACCATCTCCCTGGGCGAGAGATTCTGTGCCGGCCCCTGTTCCAGCGCCGTCGCGTCGACATCCGGCACGCCGTCGGCGATCGTCTCGGTCACCGGGTCGCCGGGCGCTTGCCGCCGGGCGTTCCGATAGACGTACCCCAGGGTCAGTTGCGCCGGCAGGACGAGTTTCGTGTCGTAGTCGAACGCGACCGGGCGGCCGAACTCCGCTTCGAGGGCGTCCTCGACCCGGGCGTTCACGTCGGCGACCATCGCCTCGGTCCGGTCGTCGATCTCGGACTTCAGCGAGAGGCTGGCGTAGTCGAACACGCCGGTGTCGGCGTAGTACCCGAGCACCGCACGGAGGGCGGTCGGGAGACGGCGTCGATCCGCGAGCACACCGGCCACAGAGGTAAGTCCCATATCTCGTCTCCCCGCTTGCCCAGTCGTGTGGCTGGCGGCGCCTTTACCCTTTCGAGAGCCGCGCGAACCCACAGTATCTCGGTGGATTCAGCAAGGTTGATTACTGCGACGTGTAACCTCCGGTTATGAGCGAGCGCTTTGACGTGGTCATCGCGGGTGCGGGGCCAGCGGGGGCACAATGTGCCCGGGACCTGGCGAAGCGAGAGTACGACGTGCTGGTCCTGGAGACGGAGTCCGAGGACGAGTTCCCACGTCAGAGCAACAAGTCGACCGCCGGAACCTTCCCCTCTGCGATGACGGCGTTCAACATCCCGGACGAGGTGGTCATGAACTACACCGACGATGTCGTCCTGGAGTCCCCGAACGACCACTACGTCCGCAAACAGACCGGCGCCGTCCTGGAGTTCGCCGACTTCAAACGGTGGCTCGTCGCGGAAGGCCGCGAGAACGGCGCTACCTACCGGTTCGACGCCAGAGTCTCCGCGCCGATCATGGACGGCGGCGAGATCGTCGGCGTCCGGTACGCCGGCGACGAGGAAGTGTACGCCGACATCGTCGTCGACGCGACGGGCCCGGCGGCGCCGCTTGCCAAGAAGCTGGACGTGTGTGATCTCCAGCGGGATCACCAGGCGATCGGCATCGAGTACGAGTTCGAGAACATCCGGATCGATCACCCACACTACGCCGACCTCTCCGACTCGATGATGTTGCGCCTGGACCACGACCTCGCGCCGGGCGGCTACTCCTGGATCTTTCACACCGGCGCGGACACCGCCAAGGTCGGCCTCTGTTACATCCAGAACCAGGCCCACCGCGACAACGCCCGCGACGGGTGGGCCATCGACGACTACCTGGAGTACTGGCTCGACCGCGACCCCCGGTTCGAGGACGCCGTCCGCATCGAAGGCACGCAGGCCCACCGCGGATCGGCCCACATCCAGCCGCCCGAGTCGGTGAGCACGGACAACTTCATGGCGATCGGCGACACCGTCCCGACGATCGATCCGCTGTGGGGCGAGGGGATCCACAAGGGGATGAAGTCGGCCCGGGCCGCCGCCGCGACGGCCGACGCGGCGCTGACCCCCGACACGCCGGACACCGCCGCCGACTCGCTGGCCGTCTACGACCGGCTCTGGCACAGCGACGTAGCCCCGAACCAGCGCAAGCGCCTCACGATGACCGAACTGCTGTATCTGGCCCCCAACGAGCGCTACGACCGGCTGATGCGTGACCTCCACAGGAACGACTCGGACACGCTGACGGAGGTCAACAACGGCAATCTCCGCGCGATGACGGAGCTGTTCCACCTCTCTGACGCCCCGCTGCTGTGGGAGTACGCACGGCAGAAGCTCCCGCTCTGACCGCACCAGGACGGCAACCTTTTTTCCCGGCTGACCGAACTTCCGGTGATGACAACGCCTTCCGTCGGTGTCGTCGGCGACGAGTCCGTCGCGGAGCGACTCAGCGACGACGGCGTCGCGGTCGAGCGCCACGCCGACGGGACCGTCCCGGAGACGGAGACCGTCGTCGCCGTCGGCCAGGCGGCGCTGTCCGCGGTCGCCGACACTGACTCCGATCCGCTCGTGCTCCCGGTCGATGCCGGACGGGGCGTCCGGAGCGTGGCCCGGGAATCGATCACAGCGGCGGTACGCGGCCTCGACGGCGCCAGGACGGAGCGCCACTACACCCTGTCGATCACTCGCGGGGGGGAGTGTGTCGGCCGAACCGTCTGGGACACGACGCTCGTCACCGAGGACGCGGCCCGGATCTCCGAGTTCGCCATCACGACCCCGACAGACACGATCGACGCGTTCCGTGCCGACGGCGTCGTCGTCGCGACACCGGCCGGCTCGCCGGGCTACGCCCGCCGTGTCGGCGGCCCGGTTCTCGCCCCGTCACCGGTCGCCGTGGTCGCTCCGATCGCCCCGTTCGCGACGAATCCGGATCACTGGGTCGTCCCGGTCGACGAACTCACGCTCTCGGTCGAACGCGACGAGGCGACCGTCTCCCTGTTGGTCGACGACGACCGCGCCGGCACCGTCGCCCGGGGCGAGTCCGTGACACTATCGGAGAGCGATCCGATTCGCGTCGCCGTCGTCGCGGAGAGTCGCCCGCGGTTCGCCTGACGCGGCCCCGAGTGGAAAGACACTAATGGGATTCGGACTGAGACTCACGTATGCAGCCATCCGTCACGCTCTTCGGGCCACTCGATACCATCATGGGGAGCACCGCTCCCGGGGATGTCCTCGTCATCGAGTACGTCATCATGGCACTGGTGATCGGTAACCTCGTGACGCGGCAGTTGGCCCACAGACGACACACAAAACAGTACGAGGACGGCGGCGCCGACGCCCTCAGCCGCCATCCGGCACACACCGCGAGCAACCTCATCCTCATCCTCACCTCCTTCTACTACACGACCCTGGCCCACCACGGCGGGATGGTCATGTCGATGCTCGTCCTGGGCGCGGTCATCACCGACCTCTTCGAGTTCGAGGCTCGCAGGGTCGAGGCCCGCCGGGACATCCCGCTCGAACGGCCGAAGGGATCGATCTTCGCGGCGATGCTCGTCCTGCTGTACGCCGGCTACCAGAGCTTCTTCTGGGTCATCGCCGGCCCCTGGCAGTCCATCGTCTGAACGCGATCACCGCTGTTCTCCCGCGCTCCATCGCCGGCCAGCGACCCGCTCGGCGTACCGACGATAGCGGGCGTCGAGGGCTGGATCGACGCCAGTCTCCGACCGGCGCCGTTCGAGATGGTCCCCGCGTGGTGGCGTCTGTGCCTTCCTCACGGTGTCACCGACGGGGTCGGAACAGTTCGGTCGACCGTGTCGCTGCCGACGGTCGGAGGCGGTCCTGTCGGCTCGTCGATCGTGAAACGACAGTAAAAGCGGCTGTGACGGCGCTCAGGCCGATCGTTCGTCGAGATACTCGCGGAGTTCGTCGAACGCGGGGATGAGGACCCAGAAGGTGAGCGCGCCGAGGATCGCGAACCAGAAGAACACGTCACCCAGCATGAGCGCCACCTGGTCGAAGACGGTCGGGTTCTCCAGGGTGACCTCGCCGGTGAGCTGTGCCCCCTCGAAGCTCGGGGTCCGGTACCAGCCCGCGACGGTCATCCAGCCGAGCCCGCCGATCATGAGGATCCCGAAGCCCTTGATGAATTCGTCAGCCATTATCAGATGGTTCGGCAGCGTCGTCTTTAGACTTTCCCATCTCCTCGGTGCGAAAGCGCGTCGAGAACGCGTAGACGACAGTCCCGACGAGGATGAGGCCGATCCCGGCGATGGCGACCGGCGCGTCGATCTCGGAGACCGGTGCCGACGCTCTGTTGGTCGCCACGTCGACGAGGATGAACCCCCCGACGACCGCGAGGATGGCAAACAGCGTCGAGAACACCGTGACGGTCTTGTAGACGCGTACCGGGACGACGACATCCCGTCGGCCGTTGTCGCCGGTCTGGTCGTTCGTCATCAACCGCTCTACGGTCGGGAGCTACTTTACTGCGGCGAGACGGACTGTAAGGATCGGCGGCGGCTGGAGAAAACGGGCGACAGAGCAGTTACTTCGGTGGTCTGAGCCGGTAGTACCGGCGGTTGAGGTCGAACATGTACCCCTCCCGCATCGTCTTCAACACCGCGTAGGTGATCGTCGCACTGACGAACGGGAGCAGGAACGTCAGGTCGAACAGCAGGTTGGAGTCCATCGGGAGGAGGTTCTTGATCGACAGCGCCGCGATGGTCAGGCTGAAGATGACGCCGGACATCCCGACGGCGGCCCAGAACGGCTGCTCGACCGGGCGGCGCGCCGACCCCTTGTTGAGGAAGGGGACGATCGCGACGAACCCGACGACCACGACGTTCGCGAGCACCCCGTAGGTCCGGTCAGCCATCAGCTTCGAGCCGCCGAGGATCGAGAGGTCGGGGTTCAGCGGACCGAGTTTCAGCAGGCCAAAGGACCAGTAGAGATACCAGTCCGGCAGGATGATCGCCGGCGTCACCGACGAGTTCGCCGGGTTGGGCATCTCGGGCGGGAGCGCCGCCGAGACGAACAGGATCATCCCGACGAAGAAGCTCGTCAGCGCGAGGTTTCGCATCATCTCGTGGGGCCAGGCCGGGAACGCGAGCACGTCACGCTCGACGTAGTCGGACTCCTGGCGCAGGTCCTGATCCTCGCGCCGTGCGCGTTCGAAGTACTCGTAGGTCAGCCGGGAGAGCCCCTCGGTCCGTGTCTTGCGTTCGGACCACGTGGGAGTCTCGTCGTCCGGCGCGACGATGCCACCGCCCGAGCCGTCCGTGCGGACGTTCTCGGATTCCGTGTCTGTGTCGTTGTCGCTCATTGTATCAGTGTGGTTCCGCGATGCCCTGCATCCAGACGATGCCGATGTGGACGGCGATCACTGCCGTCGTGATGAACGGCAGGAAGAACACGTGCAGGATGTACATCCGTTGGAGTGTCGCCTGCGAGAGCGTGAACCCGCCGAACATCAGCTGTGCGACCCACTCGCCGATGAGCGGGATCGACAGCGACATCTCGACGCCGATCTGGCCGGCCCAGTACGACAGCTGACTCCACGGCAGCAGGTAGCCCGTGTACCCGAACACCAGCGTCAGCGAGATCAGCACGATCCCGATGAGCCAGTTCAGCTCGCGCGGTTCCTTGTACGCACCCGTGAAGTAGACACGGAGCATGTGCAGGAACACGGCCGCGACCATGATCTGGGCGGCCCAGCGGTGGACCGACCGCAGGAAGTACCCGAGGTTGAGCTGGCCCATGATTATCAGCACCGAATCGTACGCCACGGTCGGCGAGCCGTCGGCGGCTGCCGCCGCGGGCGCGTAGTAGAACCCGAGCAACGCGCCCGAGATCGCCGCGACGATGTACGCCACCGTCGAGAACGAGCCGAGCGCGTACAACGGGTACCAGTACCAGAACTTGTTGTCGAGGTTGTACTGCTCGGTGTGGCTCTTGGGCATCTGCATGTTGACCTTGTAGTAGAGATCCTCCAGGATCTCCAGGTAGTCAACGACCCGGAGCCGTTTGTCGAGCCAGATGAGTGCGGTCAGGTACACCGTCTCGATGGGCGAGAGGTCCCGCTTTTTCATCCACCCTTTGTGGTCGTGTTCGTCTTTGCGTTCTAGGCTCATTGTTACTCAGTTTGTGGGGGGCGTGGCAGTGCCACGAACGTTGACTGGACTGGGCTGAACGGGTTGTACACAGATTGGTGGCACTGACAATAAATCCTGTCCGCGGCGCCGAAGTTCGCACTCCCCGAGTACGCCTTGAACCCTGGGACACAGCAGAAGTGCGTACACTTGTTCAGCCACGCGATGAAGCCGTCGGCGGTCGCTGCCGAGACGAAGTCCTGGACCGTACCCGGCAGTTCACTGTATTTCCCCTCGCCGTTCGCCATCCGTTCGACTTCGACGGACCGGATCAGCTGAATGGGGATCGTCGACACGTCGCCGTCCGAACGCCAGGTCGCGCTTGCCGGCTTCCCGACACCGGACCGGCCGATGCCGTTGCCCCAGTCCTCGTAGTCCGAGAACATGTCGACGGTCAGGGGCGCGCCGCTCTCGTACTCGCTCTGCCACGAGAACGTCCCGGAGCTGTTTCGGAACGTGTTGTCCTGGTCTGCCTGCGGATAGATCCCTTCGACGGACTGCATCCCGCAGTACTGGAACCACGCCGAGGAGTAATCGACGCCGCTGCCACCGAAGTCGCGGGTGATCGCGACGCCGGCGTCCTCGTCGTACTCCGGCCAGATGCCTTTGAGCTGCCCGCCGTCGATCTCAAGCGGGATGATCGGCATCCCGCGGGGCGCCGGACCGTCTGTGTTCTCGACTGCGACGAACTGTGTCGTCCCGCCACCTTCACCGGCCGCGTCCGTGGTCGCGTCGACGGCCGCGAGCCCGCCAGCGCCGACGCTGGAGAGGGCTGCACTGCCGACGACGCCTTTCACGAACCGACGACGGCCGGTTTCGGCGGGGTATTTGTCTTCGTCTAGTGGCATGTTACTTCTTGTAGTAGGGGTAGACTGCGCGTTTGATCGTGTCGACAAGCTGTTCCTCGTCGAGGGCGGTCGTCCCGTCGACATCCTCCTGCCGGATGTAGAGGTCCTCCCACTTGCGGCGGCGCTTCTTGACGATCATCACGTCGGGGAGGAACTCCTTGCGGTACAGCAGCATGATGAAGGCCAGATCCAGGAAGATGACCGTCAGGACGCCACCCAGGAACATGTTGGCCTCGATGAGCCTGACCGTCAGCGTCGTCCCGATGCCGGAGGCCCACCCGGCCAGCATGCCGTAGGTGAACAGGCCGACGAAAAAGACCTGGATGATCGTCAGGAGGACGATCCCGACCGCCGCTGCGGTGCTCTCTCGGGGCGGTTCGTAGCGGTGGATATCACCGTACGTAGAGCCTTCCGAGGCCATCAGTTGTTCCCTCCGCTGGTGTGGGGCGACTCACCGTACTTCAGCATGAAGAAGGTGAACACGAGCGGGAGAAAGACGGCCAGTCCGGCGCCGATTCCGACGAAGTGGGGCTGGATCGGCACGCCCGCGTAGTGGGGGTCGACTTCGACCGGGCCGCCACTACTGAGGGTCACGGTCGGGTAGTCCTCGCCGACGACGATGGCACCTTTCATCTGGAGCCCCTCGTGGGGAACACAGTAGTACGTGTAGATGCCGTCTTCCTCGAAGGTGTGCTCGTAGTTGACACCGGCCGAAGACACCGCGTCGCCCGAGTTGAGCGTGTCGCCGTTGGCCTGGACAACGTTGTGGCCACCGCCGTCACCGGTCCACTCCCACTGGACCGTCGCGCCGTTGTCCACGTGGACTGCCGGCGGGCCGAACCCGTAGGCACCACCGTTGGCCTGGACACCGACCTCGACCGTCACCGTGTCCTGGCCGGTCGCGTCGACGGTGCTTGCCGGTCCGCCGAAGTTCCCGACTTGGTCGAGGTAGCCGCCGTAGTCCGGGACCGTCTGGCCACCGCTGCCGCCCTCTTCCTGGGCGGCGGCCGAACCGGTGGCGCTGAGGGCAGCCGCTGTCCCGGCGGCGCCCCCTGCGGTCCGGACGAACTCCCGTCTGTTCATGTACACGTGGGGGTCGGGACTGAGTTTGTATAAACCCACCGAATACACCCGCTTGCGGTGTCACGCCCCCGCTTCGTCGTTCGAATCCGCGTCGGATCGTTCCCCGTCATATTCGGGTTCGATCTCGGGAACGAAATCCGGGCGCTCCCCGTCCTCCAGGCCGATCGCGCGCAACCGGTCGCGGTACTCCTCGGCCCGGAACTTATCGGAGAGGCGCGCGTTAGCGACGGTGAAAAACAGGACGAGCGCGACGCCGACGAAGGCGAACCCCGCGACGAACAGCAACGCGATGCTGGTCCCGGCGTCACCGATGACGCCCGCGGTCGCCAGCCCCCCGCCCACGATGAGGACGAGTCCGGCGAGCAGTTGGGCACCGGCGATGGCCTGCAGCATCCAGTTGCCCAGTTCACCGCCGCCTTCGGGGACCGCCTCGGGTTCGGGCAGCGGGTTCCGTGGGACCTCCTCGGGAACCTCGTAGGAGTCCATCGAGCACAGCGCGACGGTCGGTTTCACGTCCCGGAGAACCGTCCCCTCGCCCTCGATGCTCCCGTCGGGATAGACGATAGCGTACCCCTCGTCGGAGTACGCCAGGATCCGGGGCGGTTCCTCGTGGCGCTCGATCCGGGCGAACACGTCCCTGTTTGCGACCCGGGTGAGCAGGTCACGTTCGACCCGGTCCAGCAGTTCGTCGTCGGTGATCCAGGTCTCGGCGTCGAAGGCGGCCTCCCACTCCTCGGCGGACATCTCCGCCATGTCCGCCGGGCCGAAGTCGTCGAAGTCGTACTTCTGTTCGACCTGCTCGCGGAGCGTCTCCATCTCCGCGTCCGCGGCGTTGGGGTCCGTGTCCCCGTCCCGCTCGCTCTGGTTGTCCGACTCCGACGGCGACTCGTCGGCTGTCTCGTCCGGGACGGAGACCCGCTCGCCCACGCCAGCGTCGTCGGAGGCGGTCGAATCCGGGTCGGCCATTGCCCGACGGTAGGGTCCGCACGGTCTTACACTTTCTGACCTCCGCCATCCGGCACGTTTTAGCACACCCTGTCCTAACCCCCGCCCATGGTCTCTGACGGGGTCGTCGCCACGGTCGTCCTCGCGTCGGTGACGCTGAGTTTCCCCTGTTTCGTCTACGGCGCGTACTACATCATCGAGACCGAGCCGGTCACCTGGGACGTACTGCTCCACCACCTGAAGTTCGTCGTCACCGGGCTGGTCCTGACGACGGTGCCGATGGTCACGTGGATGATGCCCAGACTCCCCGACCAACTCGGCGGCGTGTCGGCGGTCCACGCCTATCTCGGCCTGCAGGCGTACGCCCTGCTCGCTTTCGGCGGGACCGGCATCGTCCGTATCTTCCGGGCGAAGAAGGAACACGACCTCTACAACGACTACGACGAGGACCTCCTGCTGGACGAGATCGGCGGCGAGACGATGGACCACTGGCGGTCCCGCCTGCGGATCGGCGTGTTCGGCTACGTCATCTTCTGGATGCTGGCTTACGTCGTCGGCCTGGCCCGGTACGTGCTTCGCTACGCGGTCTGAGTCGAGCGCGAGCCACCCAAGCACTGTAGAGGAGCGGCGTCGAACCGTCGTGTATGGCCGGAGGCGAGCACCGCCCGTGGTAGTCTCGGACCCCACGACGCTCGTGGAACTCGGCGTCGGTGCGGTGGCACTCGCCGTCCTCGTCCGGAGCGCCGGTGTCGCCGTCGACCGGGCGCTCGCGCTGGCGCGTCACTACGACCTGCCGGAACTGCTCATCGGGATGTTCGTCGTCTCCATCGGGACGAGTCTCCCGGAGATCAGCGCACATCTCGTGGCGTCGCTGGGCATCCTCAGCGGGACGCTCGATCCCGTCGTCGCGTCCGCGACGGTCCTCGGCAGCAACATGGGTTCCTCGACGGTCCAGCAACTGCTGTTGTTCGGCCTGTTCCTCGTCGGGTACGGGCACTACACTCCCGGACCGGAGTTCCTCCGGACGAGCTACGTCCCGATGGTGGCCGCGTTCGTACTCGTCCTGGGCCTCGGTGCCGACGGCGCCGTCTCCCGACTCGACGGCGCTGTCCTCCTCCTCGCGTTCGGGGGCTACACGTACTACAGTTTCACACGGACAGTCCGGACGACGGCGCTCCCCGAATCCCCGCCGGAGTCGATCGCGGTCGGCCGGGACCTGGCGGTGACTGCCCTCGCGCTGGCGGGCGTCCTCGGGAGCGCGTTCGTCGTCCTCGCTGTGGTCGAGGCGACGGTCACGCGCCTCCAGTTGGGCGGGTCGATGCTCGGCGTGCTCACGCTCGGGATCGCCGCGGCGCTGCCGGAACTCTCGACGGTCGTCGAGTCGATCCGTCGGCGGACGCCCTCGCTCGCGCTCGGAACGCTGGTCGGCAGCAACGTCGTCAACTCCCTCGTCGGGATCGGTCTGGGTGGCCTCCTCTCGACCTACACGGTCCCGCAGTCGGTGTTGCTCTGGGACCTCCCGTTCAAACTGCTCGCCGGGGTCGGCCTGCTTGGCTACCTGTGGTTCGTCGGCGACGGATCGCTCGGCCGGCGCGAGGGCGCCACGCTCGTCGTCCTCTACCTCGTCTACCTCACCGGGCGGCTGCTGGTCTTTCCGGTGTGAGCCGTCCCGAAGTAGAGTCAAGCAGCCACAAGTATCAATAAAGAACAAATTTCTTAGTGAGCGTTACCGAAGCACTAGCTGAGACGCCATGTACGAGACGATCCTCTACCCGACAGACGGGAGCGAAGGCGCCGAGGCGGCGCTGGCACACGCCCGTGACCACGCACAGCGGTACGGGGCGGAAGTCCACGTCCTGTTCGTCGCGGACAGTTCCTTCGAGCGGTCCGGGATGGTCGGCGAGGAACACGCGGGCACCCCGTCCGGGATGCGGGGCGAAGAACACGACCACGAGCCGTCGGGGCTGATCGCCGAGGACACCGATCCGCTTGGGACCATCGAGGCCGGAGGGGAAGCGATCGTCGAACGCGTCGCGGCGGCGTTCGGCGACGACGTGCCGGTGACGACGGCAGTCCGCCGGGCCACACCGTACAACGGGATCATCGAGTACGCCGAGGGGGTCGGTGCGGACCTGATCGTGATGGGCACCCACGGCCGTCGGGGCGTCGACCACTTCCTGATCGGCAGTGTCGCCGAGAAAGTCGTCCGCACGTCCGAAGTCCCCGTTCTCACCGTGCGACTCGACGACGCCTGACTACCAGGCCTCGCCGCTGGCCAGGTCGACCTCGCTGTCGCCCTTCTCGGAGGAGCAGATGTCCGCCAGCACGCACTCCTCGCAGTCGGCCGCACGCGCCCCACAGATCGCCCGGCCGTGATCGATCAACAGGTGCGTGAACTGCTGCCACTCGCTCTCCGGAACGATATCGAGGAGGTCCTGTTCGATGGCTTCGGGCCGCTCCTGATCGGTGAGCCCGAGGCGACGCGAGAGGCGCTGGACGTGCGTGTCGACGACGATGCCCTCGACGATGTCGTGGCCGTGCTGGAGGACGACGTTGGCCGTCTTGCGGCCCACGCCGGGCAGATCGGTCAGCGCGGACATCGTGTCGGGCACCTCGCCGTCGTGTTCCTCGACGATCCGCTCGCCGATCCCCTTGAGGTAGCCGCCCTTGTTGTTGTGGAACGTGATCCCGTAGATGTCCTCTGCGAGTTGCTCCTCGCTGGCTGCGGCGTAGTCGGCCGCACTCCGGTACTTCTCGAAGAGGTCCGCGGTCACCTCGTTGACGCGCTCGTCGGTACACTGCGCCGAGAGGACGACTGCGACGAGCAGTTCCAGTCGATTAGCGTAGTTCAGCGAGATGGTCGAGTCCGGATACTCCTCGTGGAGCCGGTCGACGACCTCTTCGGCCTGTGCCTGGCGGCTCGCAAGCGGTGTTCCCATACACGCATCCCGGGGCGGCCCCGCCTTTGGCCTGTCGTTCGCCGCCGTCGGCGGTCCGTGGCCGGGCATCGCGAACTGTTGTCACACCGGGAGAACGTTCATCCGCCGGTCCGTCCTCCGTTCGACTATGCCCGGTCCCACATTTCTCGACGGCGAGACGGTATCGCTCGCGACGATCGAGGAGGACGACGTGGCGTTCGTCCACGAGACGGTCAACGACCCCGCAGTCCGCGAGGGGCTCTCGTTCGCCAGACCACAGAGCGAGCGGGCCGAACGCGAGTGGATCGAGTCCGTCGGCGACCCGGACAGCGACGACGTGCACTTCCTGATCTGTGTCGACGGCGACCCGGTGGGCGTGATCGGCCTGAACCGGGTCGCCCCCACCACCGGTGCCGGCGAACTCGGCTACTACCTGACGCCGGACGCCTGGGGGAACGGCTACGCGACAGACGCGGCACGGACCATCGTCGACTACGCGTTCGCCGAGTTGCGCCTCCACCGCGTCCACGCGCTGGCCTTCGACGACAACGAGGCGTCCCGGCGCGTTCTGGAGAAGGTCGGGTTCGAGCACGAGGGCGTCATGCGGGAACACTGGTTCCGCAACGGCGAGTACGAGGACGTACACGTCTACGGCCTGCTGGCGCCCGACTGGGAGTAGTCACAGCGCCGCGACGGCGTCCAGCAACGGGGCGATGTCGGGGACCTCGCCCGACCCGTCGTCGGCCCACGCGAACCGGACGCGACACCGACTGTCGACGAGGAACGCCGCCCGTCGCGTCGTCCCGTCGGGTCGCTGGACGCCGAACTGGGCGTCGACGCCGGCGTGGTCGATCAACAGCGGGAACGGGAGTCCCAACTCCGCCGCGAACGAACGGTGGTCCGCCATATCACCCGGCGCCACGCCGAAGACGGCGATCCCGTCGGTCAGTTCCCTCCACTCGGTGTCCCGTAACGCCGCCAGGTACCGCCGGCAGCGCGGCGCGAAGTCCTCGGTGTAGAAGGCGACGACGACGGGCGCCTGCCCGGCCGCAGCGGAGAGCCGGTAGGCGCCGCTCCCACCGTTTGCGGTCCCCTGGAGATCGAAGTCCGGTGCCGGATCGCCAGCGTCGAGCATACCCGAGCGAACGACCTCCTGCGAGAAGAACCTGGCCGTCGTGACAGCGCCGCCGCTGGTCAGCGTGGGCAGAACGGGGAGAATCAGGACGCGTCTGTGTCCGACACGGTTCAGTCGGCCGTGACCTCGCGGCCGGCCGCGGTCTCTTCGGGGACGGGCGTGGCGAGTTTGTAGACTGCGTACAGTCCGAGGACGGCGATGCCGGCCAGGACGAGTCCGGTCCGGATCGTGGGGTCGATCATGGGGGTGGCGACGATCTCGCCCGCGTCGTTGGTGATCGGTGCCGCGCCGAAGGGTTTGCCCGCCAGCGTCTCGATCAGCCCCATGACGACGACGCCCAGGACGATCAGTCCGCCGCTCAGTGCCATTGCCGCCTTGTCGATGATGTCAGTCATTGGTGGTCTCCGTTGGTTGGTCGGGGGGTGGTGTTGGTGTTTGTGTGGTCGTCAGTCGGTGCTGTTCAGCCCAGCAGGTATTTGAGCCGGGGGCGCTGTCGGACGAACTCCATCTTCTCGATGATGGCGTCGAGGCCGTAGTAGCGCCCGGTGCCCAGGACGATCATGGTGACGAACAGCAGGAGTCCCATGAAGTCGCTGTTGACCAGGCCGTGGCCGAAGCCGGCGTTGCCGACCCAGAACAGGGTCATGAAGACGACCCCGCCGAAGGCCGCCAGCCGCGTCAGCGCGCCGGCGATCAGCGCCAGCCCGATCAGCGTCTCGAACAGCGGCACACCGGGCGCGATCAGCCACGCCAGGTTGTTGCCCATCCAGACCGGGATCGGCCCGAGTGCCGTGCCGGTCATCTGTTGCATGTAGGCCGGCCCGTACGCGAAGTTCAGGCCGTCCTCGATGAGCTTGGTCACGCCCGCGTGGAAGAACCACCAGCCAGTCAGCACACGCAGCATCGCCAGCCAGTAGGCCGTCCACGGTCCGTCGAGCTCTAGCTCGAACGCCTCGCCCAGGGGGTTGGTTGCTTGGTAGGACATCGGTGGGTTACCTCACATATGGACATCTGGCCGAGACCACCATATAAACAGACGTGCGTTCCCATCGACTGAAAACGGTTCTGAGCGCCTGAGAATGAAGAATTCTGCAGTTTCCGTCGTAACCCCGTGTTCGGGCGGGCTTTTTTCCGTCGGTCGGGCACGCGGCTCCCGAACGACCGTGAGGTTCAACACCGCCACTGGGCTATCAGTCGACAATGACCCTCAAACTGGAAGGTGCCCACACCACGGCACGCGTGATGGTCGACGACGAGTCGCTGGTCGAGGAGGGGTGTCTCGACCAGATCAAGACGCTCATCGACCACCCGGCGTTTACCGAGCCGGTCCGGGTGATGCCCGACACGCACTGGGGTGCCGGCGCGCCCATCGGCTTCACGATGCCACTGGCCGACCGCGTCGTCCCCAACATCGTCGGCGTCGATGTCGGCTGTGGCATGTGCGCGACGAACCTGGGGCCCGAGCTCCCGCTCGCCGACGCCGAGCGCGAGCGACGCGTGCGCGAAGCGGTCCCGATGGGACGGGAAGTCCACGACTACGACGACGCCGTCCACTTCGTCGAGGCGTTCCCCTTCGAGCGGGCCAACGAGGTGTTCGAGCAGTTCGACCGGGCCTTCGCCGAGAAGTTCGGCGAACGTATCGACCCCATCGAGTTCGAGTTCGACGGCTACGACGGGGAGTACTTCGAGTCGCTGTGTGACCGCGTGCTCGCGGCCCAGCGTCAGGGGATGGACCACGTGATCAAGAGCGCCGGGACCCTGGGCGGCGGGAACCACTTCGTCGAGTTCGCTCGCGCTCGCAGTTCCGGGGACTACTGGCTCGTCGTCCACAGCGGCTCCCGGTATCTGGGCAAGTCCGTCGCGGAGTACTGGCAGTCGACGGCGACCGACCGCCGAACCATCGGCGCCATCCGCGACGAGATTCCCGAGGAGTACACCCGCTTCCTGAAGTTCGACCCCGACACCGTCGAGTCCCGGGACCTCTACGAGTGGGTCACTGGCGGCAAGGGCGAGTCCTATCTGGACAAGGAGCGCCTCCGGCGCGAACTCGACGGGAAGGAGATCGAGGAGGCCTTCGACACGCTGGGCCGGCTTCAACAGGCCGTCCACAGCGACGACGGCGACCGTGAGACGGATCTGGACTGGCTCGAAGGCCGGGAGGCCCACGGCTACTACGTCGACATGCTGTTCGCCCAGCAGTACGCCCGCTGGAACCGCGAACTGATGAGCGACGCCATCTGTGAGACACTGGGTGTCGAACCGGTCGAGCGCTTCCAGTCGACGCACAACTACATCGATTTCAGAGACTTGACGGTTCGTAAGGGTGCCACACCGGCCCGCGAGGGGCAGCGCCTCCTCATCCCGTTCAACATGGCCGAGGGATCGGTCATCGCCCGCGGGAAGGGCAACGACGAGTACCACCAGACCGCGCCACACGGCGCCGGGCGTGTGATGAGTCGGACCCGAGCCCACGATGTCGTCGACATGGACGAGTTCGCCGAAGCGATGGACGGCATCTACTCCGAGTCGGTCGTCGAGGCGGTCCGGGACGAGGCACCGATGGCCTACAAGGACGCCGACGCGATCCGCGAGGCGATCGAGCCGACCGCCGAGGTCGTCGAGTGGCTCGACGTGGTCCACAACCTCAAGGCGACATCGTAGCCCGACCCGCTCGGTGTCACCCGGGGCACAAACCCTATCCCCGGGCCAGACCACTGTCCAGTCGATGGCGTTCCGGCGGTTCCTCCGCGGGACGGTCCCCTGGGACCGGCTCGAAGGCGTCACCAAGGCGGTGATGGAGCGGTACGGGGAGTCGTCGGCTCGCGTGGAGTTTCTGGAGGCGGACAACTGGCTCTCGACGCCGCTTGTGGTCAACGACCACTGGTTCGTGAAGGTGATCACCCAGCAGAACTCGCTGGTCCACGCACTCCTGACGACCGGCCGGAACCTGGGCGCGTTCTCCTCGGGGACGGAGGGGTTTTTCGAGCACTTCGGGACGCCCTACGAGATGGCCGAACACGAACTGGCCGCGACCGAGCGGATGCGGGAGCTCGGCATCAGCGCGCCCGAGCCGGTCGAGGCCTTCGAGTACGAGGGGATGGGCGTCGTCGTCCTGGAGTATCTGGCCGAGTTCGAGACGTTCGACGACCTCGACCCCGAGACGGTCCGGCGCCACGCACCGACGGTGTTCGACTTCCTCCACCGGATGCACGAGGACGGGCTGGCACACGGGGACTTCCGGTGTGAGAACGTCCTGCTGGCCGACGGCGAGGTGTACTTCATCGACGCGACGAGCGTCCGCGAGGACGCCATCGCCGACGCGCGGGCCTACGACCTGGCGTGTGCGCTCGGAGCGCTCGAACCCATCGTCGGCGCCGACGCGGCCGTCGGTGCCGCCGCGGAGTTCTACGAGACCGACGAGCTCCTCGCCGCCGAGGAGTTCCTCGATTTCGTCAACATCCGCCCGGACCACGACTTCGACGCCGGCGACCTCCGCGGCGCGGTCGAGAAACTCGCAAGCGGCGGTCCCTCGGAGTGAGGCGGCTCAGTCGCCGCTCGACCGCGCTCGTGCCGTCGCCGCGACGCCGACCAGAACGACCGTCCCACCGAGGAGCGTCGCCGCGCTCGGGACCTCCGAGAGGATCACGAGCGCCAGCAGCGCGCTTCCGAGCGGCTCGCCAAGCAGTGAGACGCTGACCAGGCTGGACTCGACGTGTTCTAGGGCCCAGTTGAGGACAGTGTGACCGAACACGCCCGGGCCGACGGCCATCGCCAGAAAGAGGAGCCACTCGTGAGCCGGATAGCCGCGGACGGGCGCCCCGCTGGCGACCGCGAACCCGAGCAGACAGGCGGCCGCGACGCCGTAGACGACGGCCACGTACGGAAAGAGCGGGAGCCGCTGTCGCAACGACCGGCCCGCGAGCAGGTAGCCGGCGGTCATCAGCCCGCCCACCGCGGCGAGTGCGTTCCCGTACAGCGGGGCCGCCCCGACGCCGCCGCCCAGTAGGTCCCCCAGCGACATCACCGCCATCCCGGCGACGGCGACCACGACACCGACCGCCGTCCGGCCGTCGACCCGCTCGTCGAGGACGAGCCAGGCGCCGACCGCCACGAACAGCGGGTGGGACTGGACGAGTGTCACCGAGGCGGCGACGCTGGTCCAGGAGAGGCTCTCGAACCACGCGGCGAAGTGGACCGAAAGTGCAACGCCGGTCAGCGCCGCCGCCAGCAGGTCCCGGCCCGACAGCGCCGACAGCCGGTCGGCGTGACGCCCGAGCGCGACGGGGGCGACCAGCGCCGTCGTGAACAGCACGCGGTAGAACGCCGCCACGACCGGCGGCGCGTCGCTCCACCGGATCAGGATGGCGCTGGTGCTGACCGCGAGCACGGCGACGACGAGTCCGGTCCGGGGGTCGAATCGACGGGCCGACACACCGCCCGGGACGGACCAGCGGGACAAGAAAGTGATCGAGTCCGGAGAGTGACCGACCCGGACCGCCGTCGAGTCCCCGAGCGAGTTCCGGTTACTCCGCGTCCTCGGGCACGTCGAAGTCGTGGAAGTGCTCGCCTTCTTCCTTCGAGAGGATGTCCAGTGCCGCCGCCCCGCCGTCGCCGGCGGAGATGATCGCCTGCCACTCCTGGTCGCGGACCATCGCGCCGGTCGCGTAGGCGTCCTCGACGCTCGTGGCCATCGAGACGTTCACGTCGACGAGGTCGCCGTCGAAGGCACAGCCGAGCGACTCCGCCAGCGAGCGGTCGGCGCCGGTCGCCAGGACCAGGTACGTCGCCTCGACGCGCTCGCCGTCGACCGTCGCCGCGAAGCCGTCGTCGGTCCGTTCGACGGACTCGACCTCGCCACCCCGGAGGTCGGCGCCGAAGTCGGAGACCTGGGTGCGGGCGTCCTCCTGGAACGCCGAGCCGTCCTTCGACTCGATCCCGAGGTAGTTGAACAGGTGGGCCTTGTGCATCCACGTCTCGTCGGTGTCGTAGACGACGGTGTCGAGGCCGTTTTTCGCGGTGAACAACGCTGCGCTGAGGCCGGCGGGACCGCCGCCGACGACGAGTACGTCAGTCATGCAGATGCCCGTGAGAGCGGGACGGCGGAAAACCCTGTGACTGTGTACGGCCGCCACACGACCGGCGTCGCTACAACTGGGGTTTGTCCCATCTGAAGGCTTATTCCGGCACGAGTCGGCCACACGGCTATGGAGCGACGACGGTACCTCGCGGCGCTGGGCGGGTCGGTCGCCACGCTCGTGGGCGGGACCGCCGCGGCGAACGCGACGCGCGTGGACATCACGCTCGACGGGCGTCTGCACCGCGCCGACGGCGACCCGGCAGCCACGACGAAGACAGTCACCGACTCGGCTGTCGAGTACGACCCGGACTCGGGCCGCGTCCGGACCGACCACGGGACCGAACCGTTCGACGCGTGGGCTCGCCGGACCGCGATCGAGCACGCCGCCGAGACGGTCCTGTCGGTCGTCGACCGCCGTCTCGACGAGGACCTCTCGGGAGTCGGGCGGGGGATCAGGAGCCTGCTGTTCGGACTCGTCGTCACCGTCGACCACACCGTCACCCGGAACCGGGACGGCGAGGTGGTCGGCGAGCCGACCGTCCCGATGGAGCAGTTGCTGGCGACGGCGCCGCGGACGATGCGGGCGACCGTGGAACTGGACGGGCGATCGCTGGAGCGGCCCGTCCCGGTCGGCGTCGGCCACAGCGAGACGCAGTACCTCTGAGCCTACGCTTCGAGGAGCTTCTTCGTGGTCCGGTGGCGGTACCGGAACATCGGCTCGAAGCCGACGACGCCAAGCGGGCCGGCCGCCCGCCCGACCGGCCCGCCCGGGAGTTCGTACTCGACGCTGTCCTCGACGATCGTGGCGTCGGGGCCGTCGGCGATGAATCGGTGCGTGTGCTCCCAGTGGGGGAACGGTCCCTCCCGCATCACGTCACGGAACATCGCCTCGTCGTCGCCCTCCTCGCGGGCGACGATGTCCGAGACCCAGCGCTGGCGCGGGCCGACGCCGAACGGCTGGACCGTCGCGACGACGGTCGATCCGGCTTCGAGCACGTCGGGATCGAGTTCACCGTCGGGTCCGCGTGCCTCCTCGATCCGGAGGTGCATCCAGTCCGGTGTCAGCGCCACCAGTCCGTCGCCCGCGGAGTGAAACTCCCAGACCCGGTCCAGCGGCGCGTTCACGCGGACCCGGCGGTCGTAGGTGTCCATGGCCGGGGTTAGGACGGGACGCGCAAAACGTCGGCGATTACGGCCAGATACCGCCCTGCTCGGCGGCGTTGACGACGCGGCGAATCGCGACGACGTACATCGCTGTCCGGAGGTTCGGCGCGTCGGTGTCTTCGTGGGCCTCGATCAGGTCGTCGAACGCGTCGGTGACGACCCGTTCGAGTTCGTCGTTGACCCGCTGTTCGGTCCAGGAGAAGCGCTGTCGGTTCTGGACCCACTCGAAGTACGACACCGTCACGCCGCCGGCGTTCGCCAGGATGTCCGGAAAGACGTGAACGTCACGCTCGGTCAGCACGTCGTCGGCGTCGGGCGTCAGCGGCCCGTTCGCGGCCTCGACGATGACCTCGGCCTGCACGTCGCGGGCGATGTCCTCGTCGATCGCGTTCTCCAGGGCCGCGGGGACGAGGACATCGACAGCCATCGTCAGGAGTTCCCGGTTGCTCAGTTCCTCGGTCGCGCCCTCGAAGCCCGACAGCGACCCCGTCTCGCCTTTGTGCTCTTTGGCCGCTCGCGTGTCGAGTCCGTCGGGGTTGTACACCGCCCCCGAGGAGTCCGAGACGGCGACGACGCTGGCGCCGAGGTCCTCGATGAGTTTCGCCGCGACGGAACCGGCGTTGCCGTAGCCCTGGACGGCGACGGTCGCGCCCTCGATGTCCTTCCCGAGGTAGTCGAACGCCTCCCGGGTCGTGAGCATCACCGAGCGCCCGGTCGCCTCGACCCGGCCCGCGCTCCCGCCGGAGTCGGGCGCCTTCCCGGTGATGACGCCCGGTTCGGTCGTGTTTTCCAGCGTCTCGTAGGTGTCTTTGATCCAGTTCATCTCCTGCTGACCCGTGTTGACATCGGGCGCGGGGATGTCCCGGTCGACCCCGATAAAGGGGCGCAGTTCCGTGGCGAACGACCGGGTGATCCGTTCGAGTTCGGCTTCGGAGTAGTCGTCCGGATCGATCGCGATACCGCCCTTTCCGCCGCCGTAGGGGATGTTCACCGCGGCGCATTTGTACACCATCCACCCCGAGAGCGCCTTGACCTCGTCGCGGGTCACCTGCGGGTGATAGCGGATGCCGCCCTTGTACGGGCCGCGGTCACCGTTGAACTGTGAGCGGTAGGCCCGGAGTACCTCGACCGTACCGTCGTCCAGCTCCACCGAGAGGTTCGTCTCGACGACCCGTTCGGGGTGTTTCAGGCGTTCGAGTACGTCCGTGGCGTAGGGCAGGTACTCGGCCGCGTCCGAGATCTGCTCTTGTAGACTCTCGAACGGGTTGATGTCGTTCGCCATGTGAATAGTTGACAGACAGCGGCCAAAAGCGTACCGCCGCCGGCGAGACGTACTGTCGGCCGGCCGAGACGTGTCGCTCGCCCCGTCGAGGCGGAGTCCGGCGTCGAGGACGGCACCGGGCCGGGACAGCGCGACTCCCGTCAGAGGAACTGGCCCGCGGCGACGCCGGCGGCTATCAGGACGGCGAAGACGACCGCTCTGAGCCGGATTCCGACCGAGCGGCCCGTCACACGGCCGAGGAGCCTCCCCACCGGCGGCAGGACAGCGACCCCGCCCAGGACGAACAACACCGTCCGGATGTCCGAGGCGACCGCGAACCCGGCGACGACGGCCACGTAGCCGACAACGTAACTGGCTCGGTCGGCGAGTGCGGTCCCGTCGGTCGACTGGGCGCCCGTTTCGGCGTCCAGCGCCGCCTGTCGTTTGACGTAGTCGTCGAGGCGCTTTTTCGCCGCGTCGTTCTGTGGCTGCCCACACCGCGGGCAGAAGTTGACCGAACCGTTTAGCGAGAGCCCACACGCGTCACAGTCCGGCATACGCCAGTACCGTCTCGGCACGCGATTATGAACATTGTGATGGGGGAGGTGGCCGTCGAGTATCGCTGCTGAGAATCCGTCCCACAGACATAAGAGCGCCGAGCGCCGAGCTATCGGCCAGTACCAGTACCGATAGCAGTATCGGACCCGTCATCGATGACTCAGCTCCCACACACCCTCCCCACACCCGACCGAGACACGCTCCGGCGCCTCGGCGTCGTCCTCGTCGTCGCCGTCGCCGTCGTCGGGCTCGGTCTTCCCGGCGTCGCCGCCGGCCAGACCGAGCAACCCCCCGACGAGGCGACACCCGTCGAGGACCCCGGGAACGTGGACCCCCGCGGAGACGAGCCGCGAGAGCGGGAGCCACCCGGCGTCGCGTTCGTCGACGACGACGGCCAGGAGCGGACGACGGTCAACACGAACGGGAGCACCACCGACGCACGGCTGTCGATCACGACACGACAGCCCAACACGGCGGTGGCGGTCAGGTCCGACCGACTCACCGCGTCGCAGTTGTTCCGGATCTTCGCCGGACAGTCGCCGTCCGGCGTGGCCCGGGACGCGGTCCCGGGTGAACTCGACGACGCGACGACGGTCAACGGCGTCGCGATGTTCGCCAACCGCGTCGACGGTTCCGACGAGCGAATCGTCATCGTCAACGCGACGGCCTACGACGGCTCTGAGGTCACGTTCGAGGAGACGAGCGCGGCCAACTACACCTTCGAGTTCACCGCGATCGATCGCCCGGACGGACTGGCCGACAGCGCGAGCATCGCCGTGGTGGAGGAACCCGCCTCCGCGACCTTCGGGCGCCCGCTGTACGAGACGACCGCCGGCGACCTCACGACAGTGACGGTGTCGTTCGAGGACACCGACGCCGGCTACGTCATGATCGGGGGCGACGAACGGACCGGCGGCTCGGGGCTCCGGAACTACCTCGACGTGCTGTACGTCGAGGACGGCACGACGTTCACGATCAACACCCGGCTGGTCGGGACCGACGTGCCCTCCGAGGCCGCCTACTACCCCGAAAGCGGGACCGTCGTCAGCTACGCCCACAAGTACGGCCCGGCAACCGACCCCCAGAACACCGACGAGTTCCGGAACCTCTCGTTCGAGACGGCCAGCGGGAGGGAGGTCGCCGGCACCCTCGCCGAGTTCCGCGCCCACGTCGGGATCGGCGACCTCCCGCGGCCCCTCCAGCCCGCCCGGTACCGACTCGTCGCCGGTGCCGGCGGGGATATCGTCGTCAGAGACGACGGCATCCCGGACTTCCGGACCTCGCTGGCGCGGTCGAACGTCCGCCTGACCCAGCCCGAGATGGGGACCGCGCGGACCTACGTCGCGCCGAGCCAGAACGCCGACGAGGTGGCCGGGACGAGCACACTTCCGGACGGCGCCGTCGAGGCCTCGACCGTCGCGGTGGGTGATCGCCTCGTGATAGCGTTCGGCGGGAACGGGACGCTGGGGGCGCTGGCTCACGTCGCCGGCGACCCGGACACCGCCACCGACGCGAACCTCTCGCACCTCCGCGGACTCCGCCGGCTCCGGGAGGGGGTCAACCTCACGATCACCGAGGTCAACCCCGAGGTGAACACGGAGCCCAATCGGGTCGAGTTGGGGACCGCCGCACCGCAGGACGCGGTGTTGCTGACCGAGACCGATCCCGACGGGAACCGGGTCGACCGGTTCTACCTCGTCGTCGACACACGCCACCGCCGGCCGTTCCGTGACCCGCCCGAACCTGGCGATCGGTTCCGGGTCGAGTTTACCCACGAACTGCCGCCCGGCGAGCGCTACCGCTTCGTCGACACCATTCCCGGGGCGCAACCGCCGCCGTTCGACCCGGCGAACGAGCCCGCCGAGGACGGGACCGAACACTTCCCGTACGCCACCGAGGAGCGGACGGCGACGACGACGTTCACCTTCCGGGAGCCACAGGTCCGGTACGAACAGGTGAGCAGACAGGGTCGGCTCGTGCTGGAGCCGAACGCCGGCACGCAGCTCTCGGGGACGACGAACCTCGCGCCCGGGACGCCCTACTGGATCAGGGTCCTCGCCGGCCAGCAAGAGCCAGCCCGGACGATCTCGGTCACGCAGGGGACCGTCGGTACCAACGGGAGCTTCGGCACGACCGTCGACCTGGCGACCCTGGACGCGGGCGAGACGATCGACGTGGAGTTCTACACGACAAAGCCCACCGCTCCCCAGGCAGAACAGCGCCTCCTCGACGATCGCCGGGGCGTGACCGTCAGGAACGGCTCCGCGCCGGCCGACTTCGAGATCACGAGCATGACGACCGAGGCGACGGTCACCGAGGGCGAGTCACTGTCGGGGCTGACCGCGACGATCCGGAACAACGGGAGCGTCGAGGGACGCCAGAACGTGACCCTGACCATCGAGAACGAGACGGTCGCCGGCCAGGTCGAACTCCTCCGGGTCGACGAGTCGGTGACGTACACCTACGAGACGGTGTTCCCGGACCGCGAGCCCGGCACCTACAACGTGACACTGGCGACCGGAACCGACAGCGCGACCGGGGCCTTGCTGATCGAAGAACAGACGCCGACCGCGACGCCGGCGGCCGAGGCGACCGCGACACCAACGCCGACGCCGACACCGGCGAGCACACAGGGCGACGCTGGGACTGCAACGCCGACGCCCGCCCCCGGGACGACAGAACCACCGGAAAGCCCGACGAACGGCAGCGAGACGCCGTCGGGCGACTCGTCGGAGAGCGCGCTCCCGGTGCCGCCGCTTGGCCCACAGCGGGCGCGGGACGCGCTGGGCGCGACGGTGATCGTCGGCGGGGCCTACCTCGTCGACTACTTCCTCTAGAGACTGGCTTCGAGCCGGTCGATCAGGTCGGCGTTGCCGAGATACAGCGGCGTTCGCTCGTGGAGGTCGTCGGGATTCGTCTCCAGCAGCGACCCGTTCCCGTTCGAGGAGCGCCCGCCGGCGGTCTCGACGACGTACGCCATCGGCTGTCCCTCGAACTGGAGCCGGAGTTTTCCCTCCGGCCGGGACTGCAGTGCGGGGTACGAGAACAGCCCGCCATAGGAGAGGACCTGGTTGATGTCGGCGATCATCGCGCCGCCGTAGCGGAGTTTCAGTTCGCGGCGGATCTCCTCGGCGAACCCTTCGAAGGAGTCCGTCCAGGAGTCGACACCGCCGCCGAAGCCAAAGACCGTCGGCTCGCCGGGGACGGTCACGTCGTCGTCGATGAGCCGGTAGTCGTCCTCCTCGGCGATGTACTCACGGACGCGACCGTTCCGGGCGACGACCATCGAGGTGACCGGCCCGTAGATGACGAACCCGGCCGCCAGCAGGTACTTCCCGTGGGTCGGCGGCTGCTCGCTGTAGATCCCGAAGATGGTGCCCATCCCGCTGTTGGGTTCGAGGTTCGAGGAGCCATCGAGCGGGTCCATGGCGACGTGGAGGCGACCGTCGGCCGTCGCGAGTTCGTCCCGTTCCTCGCTGGCGTAGGTGGCGATGCCGTCGATCCCGAGCAGCCGTTGCTCGAACAGTTCGTCGGCCCGCACGTCGGCAGCCAGTTGCGTGTCGCCGCTGGGGTTGACGCCCCCGGCCTGTTCACGGTGTGTCGCGATCGCAGTCCGCACCGCGGGCGCGGTGTCGGCGATGGTCTCGATGGTCTCGGTGACGGTGCTGTCGGTCGCTGCGGTCGCGCTGTCGAGTGACTTGCTCATTGGTTCGAAGACGGTAAACGGCAGTCGCAGGGTAGTCGGATGGGTCGTCCGGGCGAGACGGCGTCGGCGGAACGCATCGAGTGATACCTCTCTCGGAGGGGTTAAGTATCTTATCTCTGACATTTACTACGCTTCGAGTGAATCGTTCGGTTTCGGCCGTAGAACGCCTTCAGAGTCGTGTGAACTTCTACCAGAGCGAGTAAAGAATTTACGTACCACTATTTCGATACTTAGTCGCCGAGCTGTGCGCTCATCCAGTCGTACTGCTCCTGGAGCCGTCGCCGCCCGGCCTCGGTCAGTGAGTACTTGTCCGTGATGCCCTCGGTCCGGTGGGTGACGAAGCCGGCGTCTTCGAGCGCGGTGAGTGCGCCGTAGAAACTCTGTGGTTCGATGCGCGTGTCGTACCGGGATTCGAGACGGGTCTTGAGCCGCTGGCCGCCGAGTTCGCCGTCCTCGGCGCCGGCCAGCAGGACACACATGTCCCGTCGCCGGCCGCTCTGGAGCCACTTTGACATACAGGGACAGACGCGAGGCGGGGTTTCGGCTCTTTCGACTGGGACGATCGGCTACCGTCGGCCGTGTACGCAACCGGTAGGTTCGACTGTCTGCAGTCCAACCCCCGTGTGATGACCGAGACCGAAGCGGTCGCGGACGGGATCACGGCGACGTACCGCGAGACGGAGACCGAGCGGCTGCTGACCTTCGAGCGTGACGGACGGACCGCCGCCATCGCCCAGAACGTCGAGGGGTACGCGATGCTGAAGGTCCGGCCCTCGGCCGACGGCGACGAACTGGAGCGGTACTACGGGTTCGACATGGCGCTGGACCACGCCGCCGAACTGCTCGACACCGATCCCCACTCCCTGCCGGTCCCCGAGGCCGCACGCGACATGGGGATGTGAGCGGCCGGGGCAAAGAGTGAAACCGCGTGACGTGGTAGGAGCCCACATGAGCGTCGAGCAGGAACACGCGGAGCGAACGATCCGGTGTCTGGTGGCGAAAGTGGGACTCGACGGCCACGACCGGGGCGCCCACGTCATCTCCCGGGCGCTGCGTGACGCCGGCTTCGAGGTGATCTACTCCGGACTCCACCGCTCGCCCGAGGAAGTCGTCCAGGCAGCGGTCCAGGAGGACGTTGATGTCGTCGGGATCTCGATCCTCTCGGGCGCGCACAACACACTCGTCCCGAAGATCCTCGACGGGCTCAAGCAGTACGACGCCTTCGACGACCGGCTGATCCTGGTGGGGGGTATCGTCCCCGACGACGACGAGGCAGAGTTACGCGAGCAGGGGGTCGACGAGATCTTCGGCCCCGGTGCCTCGATGGACGAGATGATCGCCTACATCCGCGAACACGCGCCCGAGCGATGAGCGAACTGGTCTCGGACGTACTCGCGGGCAAACACAGCGCCCTTGCCCGCGTCATCACCAACATCGAGAACCGTGCGCCGGGCTACCGGGAACAGGTCTCGGCGCTCCATCGCCACGCCGGCGACGCGGACGTGATCGGCGTCACCGGCAGCCCCGGCGCCGGCAAGTCCACCCTCGTGGACAAGGTGGCGGCGGCCTACCGCGAGCAGGGTCTCACCGTCGGCGTCATCGCGATCGATCCGTCCTCACCCTTTACCGGCGGCGCGGTGCTTGGCGACCGCATCCGGATGGCCTCGAACGCCGGCGATATGGACGTGTTCTTCCGCTCGATGTCGGCCCGCGGCTCGCTGGGCGGGCTCTCGACGGCGACGACCGACGCCGTCACCGCCCTGGACGCCTTCGGGAAGGACAAGATCGTCGTGGAGACGGTCGGCGCCGGCCAAAACGAGGTCGACATCGTCCGGACTGCCGACACCGTCGCCGTGTTGGTCCCGCCGGGCAGCGGCGACGACGTGCAGATGCTCAAGGCCGGTATCCTGGAGATCGGCGACGTGTTCGTCGTCAACAAGGCCGACCTGGACGGGGCCGACAGGACCGTCCAGCAGCTAAAAGAGATGCTCCAGGGCCGCAGCGGCCGGCCCGACACCGGCCACCACGGGACCATCTCGGGGACGCCCGGCGACGGTGAGACCCGTTCGGCTGACCGAACGGGCGAGACGGGCGACTGGGACCCGCCGATCGTCGAGACGGTCGCGAACCGCGGCGACGGCGTCGAGGCGTTCCTCGACGCGCTCGCGTCCCACGCCGACTATCTCGATCGGAGCGGTCGGCACGAGCACCAGGCCCGCGAGCGGTACGCCGCGGAGATCCGGACGCTGCTGCGTGAGGACGCCAACGGCTTGCTGTCGGCCGAACTCGACCGTCGGGGTGGTCTGGACGGCTTCGTCGACGACGTGGTCGACCGCGAGACCGACCCCTACAGCGTCGTCGACGAGTTGCTGGCGCCGCTGCGGGACTGCCTCGCCGAGGACCGAGAGTCCCACCACGGTTAAGCCGGTTCCGGCCCTCGTCTCGACGTATGAAACTCCGAAAGGCCCTGGGTGTGGCCGCCGGGACCGTCGGCGCGACCGCGCTCGCGAACCGTCTCCTCCGGTCCCGTGCCGCCGAGTTCGAACCGTTCCTCGACGGAACCCAGCGGAGCTACCGCTGGCGTGGCTTCGACATCGCCTACACGGAGGCCGGTGACCCCGACGACCCCGACCTGGTCCTCCTCCACGGCATCAACGCCGCGGGCAGCAGCCACGAGTTCCACACAGTGTTCGACCGGCTGGCCGAAGAGTACCACGTCCTCGCCCCGGATCTGCCCGGGTTCGGACACTCCGATCGGCCGCCGCTGCTGTACTCGGCGTCGCTGTTGACGACGTTCGTCCGGGATTTCGTCGCGGACAACACCGCAGACGCGACCGTGGTCGCCTCCTCGCTGACCGGTTCCTACGCCGCGGCCGCCGCCCGCGAGGTCGCGGTCGAGGAACTGGTGTTGGTCTGTCCGACCGACACCTCGATGGGCGACCGCAACGTCTGGCTGCGCTCGCTGCTTCGCTCGCCGCTCGTGGGCCAGGCGATATACAACCTCATCGTCTCCAAACCATCGATCAGACACTTCCACGAGGACCACGGCTACTACGACATGGACAACCTCACCGAGGCGGTCGTCGACTACGAGTGGACTTCGGGCCACCAGCCCGGAGCCCGGTTCGCTCCGGCGTCGTTCGTCTCGGGCTTTCTGGACCCCGAGGAGGACCTGGGCGACGTGCTCGCCGAACTCGACGTGCCCGTGACGCTCGTCTGGGGAGCCGACGCGGACATCACGCCGCTGTCGGAAGGCCGGGAACTGGCCGACCGGGCGGACGCGAAACTCGTCTCGATCGACCAGTCGCTGTTGCTCCCACACGTCGAACACCCGGCGGAGTTCGTCGGCATCGTCCGCGGACAGACGACGATCCCGGTCGAGGAGTAACCGCTCAGCGCGGGCTGAAGACAACCAATCGGTCCCCGGTGGTCACTCGCTCGCCGACCTCGATGCCGACCATCGTCCCGATCTCGACAGCCTCGGGGTCGACGCCGCGGACGATCCCGGTGATCGAGACCGGGCCGAAGTCCGCGATCGCGGTCACGTAGGGGGCGTCGTCCTCGAACTGCGGCGTCGGGACCGTGATCGTCGTGTGCGTGACGACTTCGCCGGCGTCGGGAAGCGGTTTCTCGGCGAGCTCTCGGGAGCCACAGGTCGGGCAGACCCGCCGGGGTGGCAGCCAGCCGTGGCCGTTCGCACACTCGGCGTAGTGACCCTCCCCGTCAGCGATCGCGTCGAGCCAGGCGTCGTACTGCCCGTCGGGGGCCTGGTCCGTCATTCCGCCACCTCCAGAACGTGGACCGTCGTAGACGCGACCGTCCCCCCGGCGTTGTGTGCGACGCCGACCGTCCCGTCGGTGACGGCGTCGGCCCGCGGATGGGACCCGTCCAGCAGCCAGGTGATCGTCGCCAGCTGCGCGACCCCGGTCGCGCCGACCGGGTGGCCCTTGGCCTTCAGCCCGCCCGAGAGGTTCACGGGCATCTCACCGTGGCGATCCGTCTCGCCGTTCGTCGCGGCGGCGATCCCCTCGCCGCGCTCGTACAGGCCCAGCGACTCGATAGCCAGCACTTCGGCGATCGTGAAGCAGTCGTGGACTTCCGCTACGTCCACGTCGTCGGCACCGACGCCGGCGTCGGCGTAGGCCTCCGCTGCTGCCTTGTCGGCGGCGGGCGTCTGTGCGAGGTGTGGACGGTCGTGCAACGCGAGGTTGTCCCCGCCCTGGCCGGTGCCGGTGACGGCGATGGGCGCGTCGAGGTCGTGGGCCTCGGCGTAGGACTCGCTTGTCAGCACCGCCGCGGCGGCCCCGTCGGTGATCGGGCAGGAGTCGTACAGCCCCAGCGGGCTGGCGATCGTCGGCGCCTCCAGGGCGTCCTCGACGGTGATCTCCTTCTGGATCTGGGCGTGGTCGTTGACCAGCGCGTGCTCGTGGTTCTTCACCGCGATGTGAGCGAGGTCCTCGTGGGACCCGCCGTACTGGTCGAAGTACGAACGGGCCATCAGCGCGTACGCACCGGGGAAGGTCATCCCCGCCCGGACCTCGTAGAGGTCGTCTGCGGCGATCGCGAGCGCGTCTGTCGCCGCTGCCGTCCCGATGTTCGTCATCCGCTCGGCGCCGCCGACGACGATCACGTCGGCTTCGCCGTTCCGGAGCGCCTGGACCGCCCCCCGGACGGCCGCGCCCGCAGAAGCACAGGCGGCCTCGAACCGCGTGGCCGGCGCGTCCAGCCCGATCGCCTCGGCCATCAACGGCCCCTGGTGACCCTGGTGTTCGGCCAGTTCGCCCATGAAGTTGCCGTAGTAGAGGCTATCGACATCGTCGGGATCGACGCCGGAGTCGTCGAGCGCTTCCAGGCCCGCCTCGGCGAACAGATCGCGGCCGGTCCGTTCGGGGTGTTTCCCGAACTTCGTGACACCGGCCCCGGCTACGCGTGGGTCTGACATTATCTATCAGTGTGTACCGAGTAGTTAAATGCCTGCCGCATATGTGACCACATGTCACGAAAATAGCGTGTCGAGACCGCAGTACGGCAGTTGATTATCCAGTGAGCATATATTTTCCCACGTAGGATCTATGGCCTTCGTGGGTATCGATAGACGGCGGGATTCCGGCATCGATGCGTCGCTGCCCGAACGGGATGCGAAGGACTGACACGCGATCGGGATAGCGAGGAGTCAGTCGACGATCTCGGCGACCCGACGAGGCTCACCGGAGAGTGCCGGATCGGACTCGACGATCTGTAACACCTCGTGGTCGGTCACGTCCGGATAGGACTTCTGGGTCGCGTCCTCGATCAGGGACTTCTCCAGGCGGAACTCCGTCCCCTCAAAGACAACGTCGACACCCTGCTCGTCGAACGAGAGAACAGTCATGGACAGCGGTACGGGCGGCACGGATAAAAGCGTAGCTTCTCGACCCCACAAGACGGTTACTCCCGGCGCCGCAGCGGTAGCCGTGGCGAAGACTGTCGATCTCTCGGTGTCGACACGGGGCCGGCAGTCTCTCGTCGCCGGGGCCATCACCGAGTGGGTCACGCTCCCGCTGCTGGCCGCGGTGTTCCAGGCCGGGCTCCCGGTAGTGCCGAGTCTCGTCGTCGGGGGATGGCTCGCGCTCGTCGTCCTGTGGGTTCGCCGTCTGGATGGTTCGGCCGAGGGATCGACCTGGGACGTGATCCCGGGCTGGCGGTACGACGGCCGGTTCGCCGGTGCCGGTGGACTCGTCCGTGATGAACAGGAGGAGGCGCTCGGGCAAAACGACGACGAGTGACGGCCGCGTCAGCCACGCGTCAGACGCCCGTCGTGCGCACCCTGAGGCTTTAATACGAGCGCAACCGCTTGTTGGCACGTGCCACTCGGTTCTGCCCCGCTCTCGGAACTCTCGATCCCCGACGGGACGACCGTCGAGGAACACGACCTGGTGACAGACGGTGATGTCATCGTCGGCGGGCAGAGCACGATCGAGTTCGGCGTCCGCGGTCGGTCGGTCATCGCCGACGAGCGCGTCCGCTTTGGCGGTCACATCGAGGCCGAGGGCGACTGCCGGCTGGACATGTGGTGTGATGTCGCCGAGAACGTCCTGGTCGGCGAGGACGCCTACATCGGCGAACGCGTCCACATCGGCGGCCAGTTGCGCGTCGCCGGCGACCTCGACATCGGCGACGATGTCGACATCGAGGAGGGGTTCGAGGCCAACGGCTGGATCGTCATTCGCAACCCGATGCCGACGATCGTCTTCCTGTTCGTCTACCTCTCGCAACTGCTGCGGATCGGCGAGGACGAAGCCGCACGGGAACTGGTCGACGAGATGACCGGCGACGGCGGGGACGACCACGAGCCGGTGTTGATCCCCCGAGGCGCGACCGTCTCGGACGACACTTGGCAGGTCTCGACGCCGGCGACCGTCGGCGACGACTGTCGACTCCACGGCAACATCCGTGCGGAGTCCCTGGAGGTGGGCCGTGACACGACCGTCTTCGGGAGTCTCCGCGCCCGCGAGGCGATCACGGTCGGGCGCGGAACGGAGATCAAAGGCGACGTGACCACCCGGAACGGCGACCTCCGGATCGGCCCCGGTGTGAAGGTGTGGGGCGATATCTCGGCGGACACTGTCCACCTCCACGAGAACGCCACCGTCGACGGGACGATCCGTGCCCGCGGCGAGATGCGGATGCACACCGAGGCCGTGATCGAGCGCCCCGACGAGTCGGCCGCCGCGATGGCCGAGATGGCCGAGGAACTGGAAGAGGACGCGGAGTCGGCGACGACGGCCGACGCCGGCGACTCCTCGACCACCGACGAGGCGGCCGACGCCGAGACCGAAGCCACGGCCACCGAGGCCGACGAGCCGGCCGACGACCAGTCGACGGACGCCGACACGTCGGACGACACCGCGCCACCCGACGACGATACTGTGGAATCGTCCACCGACGAAGCCGACCCCGTCGAACAGCCCGAGCGGTCCTGAGCAGGCGCCGGAACCGAAACCCCCTTTTTCGCGACTGCGGTAGGCGGTGGCATGCTCTCGATCGCGCTTGCCGGCAAACCCAACGCCGGGAAGTCGACCTTCTACAAGGCGGCGACGATGGCCGACGTGGACGTGGGTAACTACCCGTTCACGACCATCGACGCCAACCGCGGGGTCAGTCACGTCCGGACCGACTGCCCCTGTCTCGACCGCGAGACGCGGTGTGGCGACGAACACTGTCACGACGGCAAACGCTACGTCCCGATCGAACTCATCGACGTGGCCGGCCTGGTCCCCGGCGCCCACGAGGGCCGGGGGCTGGGCAACCAGTTCCTCGACGAACTCACGAACGCCGATGTCATCCTCAACGTCGTCGACGCCTCCGGCGGGACCAACGAGGAGGGCGAACCCGTCGAGGTCGGGGAGCACGACCCCGTCGAGGACATCGACTTCGTCGAGCGGGAGATGGACCTGTGGCTCGCCAGCATCGTCGACCGGAACTGGGAGTCGGTCGAACGCGCCTCTCGCTCGCCCGATTTCGACCTCGACGAGGAACTGACGGACCTGCTCGCCGGCGTCGGCGCGACCGAACTCGACGTGGCCCGGAGCCTCCGGGAGATGGACTACCCCGAAGACCCGATCGCCTGGACCGACGACCACCGCGAGACGCTCGCCAGTGACATCCGCCGACGGACGAAACCGATCGCGGTCGTCGCCAACAAGGCCGATATCGCTCCGGAGGGCAACGTCGAACGCCTCCGGGAGGCCGCCGAAATCGTCGTCCCCGCGACCGCCGACGGGGAACTCGCGCTCAGGAAGGCGGCGAAGGCAGGCGCGATCGACTACGATCCGGGCGATCCCGACTTCGAGATCATCGGCGACGTGAGCGACCAGCAGCGGGAGGGGCTCGACCGGATTCGGGACGTAATGGGCCAGTGGGGCGGCACCGGCGTCCAGCAAGCGCTAGACACCGCGGTGTACGACCTGCTGGAGTACTTCACGGCTTATCCCGTCCAGAACGACACGAACTGGACCGACGGCCAGGGCAACATCCTTCCGGACGCCTTTCTGCTCCCCCAGGGATCGACGCCGAAGGACCTCGCGTACGCCGTCCACTCCGACATCGGCGACGGCTACATCCACGCGGTCGACGCCCGCAAGGAGATGCGGATCTCCGACAGCGAGGAACTCGGGGAGGGGTCGGTGATCAAGATCGTCAGCGACGCGAACTGAGTCAGGCAAGGGGCCGGAACCACACCGCCGCGACCAGGACCGCCAGAAAGAGATACGACCCCCGTATCAGCAACATCGTCGCCAGCGTCGAGTCCGCGCGGTGGGCGACGGCCGCGACGGCCCCGAAGACGACCGCGGCGCCGGCGGCAGTCGGCGGGATCCGGGGCACCACGGCCGCCAGCGCCACCACGCCGGCCATCGCACCGACGAGCAATCCGACGGCGAGACGCCGTGCTCGCTGGGGACCCAGCATCACGGCAACCGTCCGCTTGTCGATGCTACTGTCGTAGTCGTGGTCGTCCTCGTCGTCGACGATCTTGATTCCAGTGAGAAGCACCAAGAACACCGCCGCCAGACCGAGCACACGCGGTGAGAACGCCGTCGCCTGGGCGTAGTACCCGCCGAGCAGCGCCAGCGTGATCCCGGTGGGGTACCCCATCGTCGCGCCGATCGGGTGCATGTCCAGTTGTGGCGCGTGCGTGTAGCCGACGACCCAGGTCGGGGCCGTGACGAGTGCGGCCAGCGGGCCGGCGAGGAGCCAGAGCCCGGCAGTACAGGCAGCGAAGCCGACGCCCGCGCCCACGAGTGCGCCCCGACAGGCGCCGCTTGTCAGGGGGTGGTCGTCGTCCTCGCCGCGCAGATAGAAGTCGACGTAGCCGTCCTTGACGTGGGCGGTGTAGACGGCGAAAAACATCGCGCCGGCGTGGAGCGCGGCCACGCGGAGGTCGACGCCGCCGGCCAGGAGCGCGCCGAACAGCGAGGTGGCAAGCGGCGGGAGCATAAACACCGGATGGACCTGGGACAGCAGCGCTCGCCCCGCCGCCGAAAATCCCGTGTCGTGTCGGGAGATTGCCATACGTCTACAACGGAGCGGGACGGCAAAAAGTCTCGTGCGGCGCCTATCGCCAGTTGTCCCGGGTCAACACGAACGGCGAGATGTGTGAGGCGAGCTGTCGGGCGCCGTTCTCCGTCGAGGCGTGGAGTTCGCCGGCGACGGGGCCGGCCTCCCCGCCGACGCCCTCGGTCTCGGACACCGGATCGGTCCCCGTTGGGTAGGGCCGGCGGGAACGGACGCGGTTGCGGAGCCGCTGGACCGTCTCGGTCGTGAGTTCGTTGTCGAGATGCTGAAGATCGTACCGGACGATGTAGCCACGCTCGCCGACCCGGATCGCCAGAACCGGCTGTCCCCTGTCGGCACACCGCTGCCAGATCTCCCGTTGTTCGCCCGGCGTGTCGTAGATCGGCACGTTCGATGGCGCGAGATGTTCCATCGACCCGCAGTACGGCCCGAACCGGTATCCACCCTTCGCCTTGAGTCAGCGGAGTGTCGTGTAGCTCAGGCCCACGATGGCGACGAACTGGAGCGAGCGCAACACCAGCACGGCCTCCTGGACGTGTGGGTCGCCGGCGTAGAAGCTCTGCATCGAGAAGAAGAAGTAGACCGCCATCGCGTTCTCGGCGAGCATCGCCACAGCGAACGCGAGGAGTCCGGCGACGAGACCGGTTCGAAAGGTCGCGTAGTTGCGCGCCCAGACCCCGACCAGCGGGAGCAAGAGCACGACGTTGATCCCCGCCAGGACCACCGCTGCGGTGATGAGCGGACCCATCGCCATCAGGCGGTCACCCCCGAGTCCTCGGAGGCCGGCGGTGTCGCTCCCGTGGGTTCCCGGCGTGTCCTGTCTCCGATCATGAGTCCATCTGCTCGACGATCTCGTCGAACGTGTCGCGGTACTTGTCGAACCGATCGGTCAGGAAGTACAGTTTCGCGTACTCCTCGTCGCCGGACTCGACGACGCCGTGGTCTTCGAGTTGGTCCATGTGGTGGCGGATCGTCTTGTACCCCACGTCGAGTTCGTTGGCCAGTTCGTTCGCGTTCATCGGTCGATCGGAGAGGGCGTCGATGATGCGCGCTCGGTTGGCTCCGCCACGCGTCGCCGTCAGCAGATACCAGAGCGCCTTCTCCATCCCTCTTTCTTGGGCGGTTGTGTTCGCGCCCCGATAATAACACTGTCTCTCTCGGGCCGGCCCACGCTCGGGCGGCCCGTCGCGTACGTATGACACACCCGGTTCGTTCGGACTGACTCGGCCGACGGATATAACCGTTGTTCGAACTCCGTTCCGAGACTCCCCCAAATTCGTGACCGCCGGGGCGACCGATGTATAGTTCGCTAGGTGATACATTTTTATTCGGTGACGGCATACCTGACCGCCAATGGACGGGGCCGGCGGCGAGCTACAGGGACTGATCGACGGAGCGGCGACAGTCCTGCTTCTGGTCCCGTCGTCTGGCCCCGAGAACGAGGCCTGTATCGACCTCCTGATCGGTGACGAACCCGAGGAGACGAACGTCCTCAGCGTGACCGTCGACGCGACCCCGGACGAACGGCTCTCGGTGTGGCAACAGCACCTCGACGACCGGCGGCCACGACAGGCGACGATCGTCGACGGCAGTACCGCCGGGGCGAGCGGGTCCCAGGCCGCCGGGACCGACGCCTTCCCCGAGATCGACCTCCAGTCGCTCTCCGACGACGCCGAACTCGTCGATCTGGTGGCGACCGTCGCCCGGACGCTCGGACGCTGGGAGGCGACTGCGGACTCGGTGGTCCTCTGCCTGCACTCGGTGACCGGACTGTTACAGACGTTCGCCCGCGACGACGTGATCTCGACGGTGAACACGCTCAACGAGAACTGTGATCGAACGTCTGCGCTCGCCCACCACCACATGGATCCGACCGCCCACAGCGAGGAAACCGTCGAACTGTTCCGTCCGTTGTACGACCGGGTTCTGGAGTACGACCCCGAGACGGGCTGGACGGTACTCGGTGCGGACCGGTCCAGTGACGAACCGTCGTTCAGGGAGTCGACGGCCCCCCCGGGTGGCGTCGGGAAGTGGGACCCCGAACGGCCCGAGACGGTTCCGATCCCGTACTCGTTCGACCAGGCGCTTGACCTCATCTCCGTCCCGCGGCGGCGGACGCTCCTCTATCACCTCAAGGACCGGACCGACGAGGAGATTCCGCTCGACGACATCGTCGATCAGGTCGTCGCTCGCGAGCGGTCGATCCCCGTGCGGGAGTGCCCGGAGTCGCGCGAGTCGGTCATGGTGTCGCTGACACACACTCACCTCCCGCAGCTCGCCGATCTCGGAATCCTCACGTACGACAGCGAGGCGAGGATCGTCCACTACCACGGGAATCCCGCTCTGGAGTCGTTCGTCCGCTACATCGAGACGCTGGAACTCGGGTAGCTACCGGACGGCCGCGGTGGCCTCGCCCATGATCTCGATGGCTTCTTCCAGCGTCTCCAGGTCCGTCGCGTAGGAGATCCGCGCGTAGCCCTCGCCGCCCTCGCCGAAGGCCGACCCCGGCACGACGACGACCCCGCGGTCGATGACCTCGTCGACCCAGCCCGCCGGGACCTCCGGCATCGCGTAGAACGCGCCTTTGGGCGTCGGGCACTCGAGGCCCATCTCGGCGAGTCCGTCGAGCAGGACGTTCCGGCGCTGCTCGAAGGCGGCCCGCATCTCCGCGACGGGCTCTTGGGGGCCGGTCAGGGCCGCCTCGGCGGCGTACTGGGCCGGAGCCGAGGCACAGGCCTGGGCGTACTGGTGGACCCGCAGCATCCGCTCGATCCGGTCGCTGGCCCCGGTGACCCAGCCCAGTCGCCACCCCGTCATCGAGTAGGCCTTCGAGCAGGCGTTGACGACGACGACGTTGCCCGAGTCGGTGAACTCCGCGGGCGAGCGGTGCTCGCCCTCGAACACCTGGTGTTCGTACACCTCGTCGGAGACACAGAGCACGTCGTGGTCCTCGGCGATGCGGGCGAACTCGCGCATATCGTCGGGCGACTGAACCGCCCCAGTCGGGTTCGCCGGGGAGTTGACGACGAAGGCCGCTGTGTCCTCGGTGATCGCGTCCTCGACGGTTTCGGGGGCGAGCGTGAGGTCCTCGCGTAGACCGACCGGCTTCGGGGTCCCGCCCGCGAGGTTCGTCAGCGCGTCGTAGGAGACGAAGCCGGGGTCGGGGAAGATCACTTCCTGGCCCGCGTCGACGTGGGCTTCGAGGGCGATATGCAGCGCCTCGCTCCCGCCGGAGGTGGCGATCACGTCCGCGGGGTCGACATCAAGGTCGTTGTCCCGGGCGTGTTTCGCGGCGATGGCCTCGCGCAGTTCCTCGGTCCCTTTGTTGGAGGTGTAGGCGTCTGCCTTCCCGGCACGGATCGCGTCGACCGCCGCCTCGCGGGCGTGGTCCGGCGTCGGGAAGTCGGGCTGGCCGAGGCCGAGGTTGATCGCGTCCTCGCCGGCGGCCTCGAACACTTCGCGGATCCCCGAGATCGAAACCGCTTCGACGCGGCGTGAGAATTCCGTCATACTCGTCTCAGTGGCGCCCGGCCCGATAATTCTTCCCGATTGTGTCGTCCCGGCAGTGGCTACACCGCCCTCGGTACCGTGTCACGCTTTCACTCGCCGTCGAAGACATCGGTGTTGTCCTCGGCGAGTTCACTCGCTTCGATGTGCGAGTACATCTGACTCGTCGTCGACGGGTCGGCGTGGCGAAGCGTCCGCTGGGCGGCCGCAGCGCCGCGCTCGCGGTAGAGCTTCTCCCCGACGCCGCGCCGGGCGCCGTGGAGGGTCAGATACTCCCCGTCGGCCACGTCGAGTCCGGGGATGTCGGCTTCCGTACTCCACCGCTTCAGGAGCGATCTGGCCCCCGAGGTCGTCAGCGACGGCGGTTCGATCCCGTTGTCGAGGAGGAACGTCCAGGGATCGTCCGCCGGCCGGTCGTAGCCCGCTGCCTCGATCGTCTCGTACAGCGTCGGCGTGTGTCGCGAAGGGAAGACGGGCCAGTCGTCATCGGGCGGCGAGAGAAGCCGTTTGAGCCGGCCGAGCGGCCGGGACGCCTGTTCGGGAAGCGGCGTCGGTTCGATCTCCTGGTTCTTCCCGAGGACGGTGATCGTCCCGGCCGCGAGGTCGACATCGCCCCACGTGATCCCCGTCCGGCGAGGGTCGTGGCGGTCCGCGAGGATCTCGGCGCCGCGGACGCCGGTGTACGCCAGGACTGCGCCGAGCGCCCTGTCCCGGACGGGGTCGACGGCGTCGAGTCCCTCGCTATCGACGGCTTCCCGGGCGCGCTCGTCGAGGTACGTCAGCAGGGCCTGCCGTTGCTCGGGCTGCCAGAACTGCCGCTCCGCCTCGTTCCCCGAGGGTCTGGGCGGCAACTGGTCTTTCGCGCGGCCCTTGTCCGCGGGGTTCTCGGGGATGTACTCCCACTTTGTCGCCCACGAGAGGAACGCGGAGATCTGGCTGTAGTAGGTCCAGGCCGAGGAGGCGGCGATCCCGTCGTCGCCGTCCGCCTGCCCGGCCCGCACGCGGCGGGTGAGGTGGTCGGCGTAGCGCGCCATCGTCTGGACCTCGACATCGTCGAGCGTGTGGACATCGCGGTCGCGACACCAGTCGATCCACTTCCCCACGACCCGTTCGAGGTTGGCGGCGTAGTTCGGGCTCTTCCCGTCGACGAACTCGTCGAGCGCGTCCGGGAGCGGCCGGGTCCCGCCGGAGTTGCCGGTCGGCATATGATCGGGTGAGAAGAGTGGGGCGTGACTCCTAAATCCACCGCACGGGACACCGTGCGCGGCGTCACTCCTCGACTGTCGTTCGGAGGTCGCTGATCGCGCTCTCCAGTTGCCGCAGCGTCGCGTCCGCGTCGGCGTAGCCGTTCTCGTACTCCTCGTAGGCCGCGTCCGCGGCCGCCAGGAACTCGGTCACTGCCGTCTCGGTTTCGGTGGGCTCCTCGCTCATACCTGCCCCGACGGCCGGGACGCTGAAAAAGCGTTCACTCCGCGACCGTCGACGCCGGTCCCCGGGAACGTCGACCGCCGGGCCGACGAACGCACGTCGGGACACCGGGTGCGTCACGGCTTTGTGTCCCCGTCTCCGAGAACGGCCGTATGACTACGGCAGGCACCCCCACGTTCGACGACCGGGCCGTCGTCCTCGACGGGACGCTCGTGGTCGCAGACCTCCACGTCGGCCGGGGAACCGGCGGGTCGCTGGAACTCCCCGTCGGCTCGAACACGGAGCTGGTCGAGCGGTTCACGTCGCTGGTCGATCGGCACGACCCCGAGCGCGTCGTCGTCGCCGGGGACCTGTTGCACTCGTTTCAGACCGTCCCGCGGCCCGTCGACGACACCGTCGCCGGGTTCGAACGGGCGTGTCGCGAGGCCGGCGCTCGCCTGGTCGTCGTCCCCGGGAACCACGACACGATGCTGGATGCCGTCTGGGACGGGCCGACCGAAGCCGCCGCCCGCATCGGCGACACCGTCGTCTGCCACGGTCACGAGGAGCCGCCGGAACAGGGCGACCGATACGTGATCGGCCACGACCATCCGACCATCGAGATCGAGGGCCAGCGCCGGCCGTGTTATCTGGTCGGAGCCGACCAGTACCGCGGCAGCGAGGTCCTGATGGTCCCGTCGTTCAACGCGCTCAACGCCGGCGTCGTCGTCAACGAGATGCGCGCCGGCGACTTCCAGTCCCCGCTGGTGACCGACACCGACGAACTGGAGCCGATCGTCTGGGACGAGCAGGGCCGTGAAACGCTCTCCTTCCCGCCGCTGGGGGAGTTCCGGCGGATGCTGTAACGGTAGGTATTTGGGGAACGGCGGTGGACAGCCGAACATGGTTCAGACTGGTGCTGCACTCGCGCTCATCGCGATTACGCTGCTCGCGCTGCTGGCACTGTACTTCGCGACGATCAAGTACGTCTCGGAAGTGTTGACACCCGAGGAGGAACACGACCACGAGGGAAACACGAATAGCGGCGGTCCGGTCGCGTAGGCCGCCGCACAGACTGCTTTCTGCGTGACGCTGTTCGGGGCGACAGCGGCGGGCCTCGTCGGGACAGCCCTGGGTTCGGGACCCCCGGCTCACTCAGTGAGCAGGTCGGCAGCGACGCGCCCGCTCTCTAAGGCCCCCTGGATCGACGACCACCGGGTGTAGTCGCCGGCCAGGACCACCGGTCCGTCGGGTGCGTCGGGGTCGGGCAGACCGGCACGGAACCCGGGCGGCTGTGCGAACTGCGCCAGCGGCACCCGGTCGGTCCGCAGCAGTTCCAGGTCGTCGAAGCTCGCTGCTGGGTACCACGAGCCAAGTGCCTCGCGGACTGCCGTCGCCAGCGTCGCGTCGTCGTCCTCGGGCGTGCCGAGGAACGTCGCGCTGTACAGTTCCATCCCCTCGGGCGCGTACTCGGGGGCGACCGCGGACATCGGCGCGACGGTGTTTGGCCGCTCGTCGGCGGCGTTGAGGACGATCCGTTTGCCCATGTCCGGCGCCCGGTTCGTCGGGAGCGCGAAGTACTGGGTGACACAGCCCAGGATGTCCGTCGTGATCCCGGCCACGTCGGTCAGGTCGGCGGCCGTCGCCGGGTCGGTGGCGACGACGACCCCCGCCGGGGAGAGCGTCTCAGACCCCACTTCGACGGTCGCCGCGTCGCCCTCGCCGGCGACCGCGGTGACCGTCCGGTCGGTCTCGATCGTCGCGCCGGCGGCCCGCGCTCGGTCGGCCAACTGCTCGGGCATCGCCTCCATTCCCGCTGCCGGCACGAATATCTCGCCCTCGCTCAGCATCTTGTAGGTGTACTCGAAGATCGCGCTGTCGGTCCCGAGCGAACGGTCCAGCGTGATCCCGCCGTAGAAGGGCGCCGCGAAGCGCTCGACGAACCGCTGTGAGAACCCACGGTCGGCGAGGTAGTCACTGATCGGCTTCCCGCCGCCACGGAGGATCGCCTCGGGGTCCCGACCCGCCAACTCGCGCTGGAGGGTGAACAGCCGGAGTTTGTCCGCGAGGCGCACGTCACGGTTGAACGCCGTCTCGACGGCCGCGGTCGGTACGCGCAGCGGGTCCGACAGCACCGACCGATGGTTCGGCCGCGCGATGGTCGCCCCCGGCGTGAACGGACGGGGCGAGAGCGCCTCCACGTCGAGTTCCCGCTTGACCGCGGGGTACGCCGAGAACAGCACCTGAAAGCCCCGGTCGAACGTGTACCCGTCCTCGTGGGCGGTGCGGACGCGCCCGCCGACCTGCTCGCTGTCCTCGAACACCGTCACGTCCCGTCCGGCTTCGGCGAGGTGGCGCGCGGCGACCAGGCCGGCCAGTCCCCCGCCGGCGACGACGACATCTGTCATTGTCGGTCGTTGTGCTGCCCCGACCAAGAGCGTGCTGGAGTGTGACCGACAGTATTTGTGGCTCCCGGTCACAGTGACGACCATGGAGACGACAGCGACGTTCCGTGGCCTCGCCTGCACCGTGTGTGGCACGACGGCCGACGCCGACGCGACACGCTGCCCCGACTGTGGTGGGACCCTCGCCGGCGACTACGACTACCCCGAACTGACGCCGGCCGACCTCCCGGATCGGCGAGCACAGGCCGGAGCCGTGCTCCCGTTCGAGGCGGACACGCTGGTCAGCATCGACGAGGGCGGGACGCCGCTGGTCGCGGTACCCACGCTGGCCGAGGAACTGGGCGTCGAGGCCGTCTACGTCAAAGACGAGGGCCGGAACACGACGGGGTCGCTGACCGACCGCAAGCTCTCGGTGGCCGTCACCGCCGCCCGCCAGTCCGACGCCGACGCGGTCGCGGCCCCGTCGACCGGCAACGGCGCACAGGCCGCCGCTGCCTACGCCGCCCGCGCCGACCTCGACTCGAAGGGGTACGTCCCGTCGCGGTGTCCGTTCCTCAACAAGGCGATGGTCAACGTCCACGGCGGCGACATGCGGGTCGTCGAGGGCCGCTACGACGACGCCGTCGCTGCCTTCGACGAAGCCCACGGCGACCGCTACAGCGTCGCGCCCGGCCACCCGTTCCGCGTCGAGGGCGCCAAGCCCGTCGCCGTCGAGACGGTCGCACAACTGGACTGGACCGCACCCGACGCCGTCGTCCACCCGACCGGCCACGGCGAGAGCCTCGTCGGTCTCGAACGCGGGTTCGGCGCCGCCGCGGCGACCGGCCTCGTCGACCGCGAGCCGGAACTGTACGCCGTCGAGCCCGACGGCTGTGCGCCCCTGACGGACGCGTGGGTCGAGGGGAGCGAGACGCCCGCCGCCGTCGACCACCCGGACACTATCGTCGGGCCGCTGGAGGTCCCCGACCCCGCTGCCGGGACCGCCGCGCTCGCCGCCGTCGAGTCTTCCGGTGGCGGGGCGGCGGCAGTCGAGGACAAAGCGGTGCTCCAGGGCGCCGTCGACGGCTGCGAACTCGGCCCCGAGGTCGGTGCCACCGGCGGGACCGCCGTCGCCGGCGCACGGGAACTGGCACACAGGGGCGCCTTCGCAGACGACGACGTGGTCGTCCTCGTCAACCCGATCGCGGGGAGCAAGGAGGCCGATCTGCTGCGGAGTCACCTGATGAGTCAGGGCATCTGAGTCGGCGAGTCAGGACGCGACGTGCTGTTTCGCCATCGTGTAGGCCTCGCGGACACGCTTGAACTCGTCCTCGTCGCCGCCGTGGTCGGGGTGGACTTCCTTGACTCGCTGCCGGTAGGCCGACTTGACCTCGGCAGGGGTCGCGCCGTAGTCCAGTCCCAGTTCCTCGAAGGCACGCACGGTCGGATCACCCGACTCCTCGGGGTCGGGGCCGAGCGTCACTTCGGGCACCTCGAACGGGAGACGAGTCCCGAGGTGGATACCGGGCATCTCGTGTTCGACCAGCACCGGATAGGTCGGTGACCGTTCGATCCGGTAGTACGCCCGGGCGTCGAACGTGATCGCCACGTCCCGCTTCGGGAGGTAGAAGGCGACGTGCTGGCCCTCGACGAAGTGGTTCTCCGCGAACTGCTCGTCGATCGCCGTCAGGTACTCCCGGAGCTCCGAGCGGCGCCGTTCCTCGCCACCGTCGCTCATCCGGCGGGCCTGCTGTTCGGCGGGAAAGAGGCGACTCGCCGTGAGAAACAGGCCAGCGACGAGGACGCTCCCGGCCGCACCGAGCCCCAGACCGAGGACGAGCCAGTTCGGGAGCGTACCCAGTTGTGACTGCACGACTCCGCGTTAGACGTGAACGCTAAAGAAATTCTCGCTCCGTCGTCTAGCCGATGTAGCGCAGGTCCTCGTCGGACGGAGACGGAGCGTTTTGCTGTTCCATCTCCTGGATCTTTCGGACGACCTCCTCCATCTCGTCGGCCCGCTCCTCCAGGGTCGCGAAGTCGACTTCGAAGCCGACGACGGTCTGGAGCACTTCGAGTACCGCCTGCGCGCTCTTGGGGTCGACCAGATAGCCGGAGGTCTCGCCCATCAGACACGCAGCGGGGAACCCACGGCGCTTGCCCAGCCCCAGGAGGAGTCCGGAGACGCCGACGATCCCGCCCGCTGGTTCGTCGTCGCGGAACTCGACGCCGGCGTCGGTGAGCGTCTCTGCGAACTCGTCGGTCGTCGTCGCCCCCAACACGTCGTACTCCTCGATGAGTTCGCCCGTCGGGACGCCCCCGAGCGCGAACACTTCCTCGACGCCGAACTCGTCGGCGACATCGAGGAACGTGTCGGTCAGCCCGTAGTGGCCCTCGGTGTCCTGTGCCTGGTGGTTCCCCGAGAGGACGAGCATGTCCCGGCCGTCTTCGGGCGTGACGGCGTAGAACTCCGCGGCGGCCAGTTCGGCACGCCCCTCGTCGATGCTGACCTGCGGCGGGAAGTGCGTAGAGTAGACCTTCCGCACGAGCTCGCTTTCGAGTTCCTCCAGCAGGTGCTCTGCGGCGAGTTTGCCCACGTGGCCGACACCGGGGAGCCCCTCGACCAGCACGGGGTCCGTCAGGTCGGGGTCGGCGACGGTCTCGACATCGTATTCGTCCATACCGCCTATTCTCGGCGGCGCCGCTTAAGAGAACGTCGATACGGACCATGCGGGTCCGACGGATCGAACGGCGCCGGAGCGCTGTTGACCGCCTCGGCCCCGCAGTCGGGACAGGTGTCACCGAACGTGTACACCGGGCGGTCGTGTTCGCGCTCCCAGGCCGAACAGACGTGGATATCCGATTTCACGCCTACTCGTCGTCTTCGTGGCGCTCACGGTGGAACAGCGCGGTTCCGCCGTGGTCCTCGACGACGTGGCTGGCACGGGCCGCGCTGTCTTCGAGCGCGCCCTCGGCGGTCTTGTAGTCGGGCGCTTGCACCTGGATACGGTACTCCGGTGACCCGACGTAGGTGACTTCGAGTTCGATCTCGTCGGGCACTTCGCCGTTGCCCTCGGCGGCCTGCAGTGCCTCCTTGATGATGTCGACGCCGTCGTGATCCGGCACTTCCAGGTCGACGTAGCCGGTGACGTTGACGTAGGGCACCGAGACGTTGTCGCGAGCGGTGCCGACGATAGCCTCGACCTCCTCGTCGGCCAGGTCCGTCGCTTCGAGCGCCTCCTCGCCGTGGATGGCGGCGGCCTCGAAGCCGTCGTACAGCGAGCCGAACTCCGCGAGCAGGGCGTTGGCGACGGCGCTGTAGCGCTCGTCGTCGATGTCCTCGCCGAAGGCCAGTTCCATCCAGTTGTCGGCCTTCTGCTCGTTTTTCCACTCCTGGATCTTCTCCTTGCGCTGGTGGTCGTTCACGTCCTTGATCGAGAGGTCGATCTGCTGGGCGCTCTCGTCGACATCAAGCACTTTGGCGACGACGGTTTGGCCCTCGTTGACGTGATCGCGGACGTTCTTGATCCAGCCGCTGGCGACCTCGGAGATGTGACAGAGGCCGCGCTTGCCCTCGTACTCTTCGAGGTCGACGAACACGCCGAAGTCCTCGATCTCGTCGACCTTGCCGACGACGAGTTCGCTCGGTTCGGGCCAGCCGCTGTACTTCATCCTATCGTGCCTCGACGACGGCGGTCACTTCACCTTCGATGTCGGCCTTCCCGCCGGTCGGGTGGGCCAGCGTGTGGCCACAGACGGCACAGGAGACCTCGGAGGCCGCCTTCTCGAAGATGGTCTGTTCGTTCTCGCAGTCCGGACAGGCGACGGTGACGAAACTTCCTGCCATGGTTACTCCTGGAACTCCAGTCGGCCGGCACGCCATCCCTCGCGGAGGTGGGCGTTGCCACAGTCCGAACAGATGTACTTGAGGTCGGTCTTCTTCGTGGGCTTGTCCCCACCGGGGACCTTCGAGAACTTACCTTTGTTCCCGATACCGGTCCCACGCCGCTTGCGCTGGCGGTCGTTGACCTTCTTCATCCCCGACGAGCGACCGGAGCGGACCTTCTCGACCTCGTGCTCGTTGTGTGCGTGACAATGCGGACAGTACGTGTTGAAGCGTCGCGGCATCTCCATAGATATCGACCTTACAGACCGGTTCGATATGCCCGCTTAAAACCCCGACGGTTCGAGCTTCCCCGTCCCGGATCGGGGAGCCATCACGTGGTCTATTCCCGCTTTCCGCTGCACAGGGCAGCCGCTCAGGTGTGTTAGAGAGACGGGGTAGGTCGGGCAGCGGTGACCCACGTTTTGACACGTGGGCTGAAAGGTGCTGTCGGACCGTGCCGTCCACGTGGTGCTCTCGCCTCCCCACGTAAAGCCCCTCCGATCGGCCCGGCGCCCGTGCCAGGTAGACGGCGCCGGGGGCTCCTTCGAAGTCACTAAGTACGCCGTTTACAAAGGGCCAGGCATGAAGAAACTCATCGTCCACGGGGACGCCGGCTTCCGGAAGGGCGGCCGCATCGAGTACGACGACGAGGAGTACGAGGTGTTCGCCGTCGCTCGACAGGGCGAGTGGCACGGTCCCGACCGCCCCCAGCTGTGGTGTACGGTGGGCAAGGCCCACGAGGAGGAGACGTTCAAGAAGCAGGACTACATCCCGATGCACCTAGATACCGAGGACATCGACGCCGAAGCAGTCACCGTCATCCGCGAGAAGGCACCGCCCAGCGCCGAGAGCTAACGGTCCTGGTCGACGCGATAGATCGTCACGCCGCCGGTTTCTTTCGCCACCGTCGCACCCGGGAGTTCCCCGATAGTCACCGTTCCGTAGCGGTTGCGCTCGGCCGGCCCGACGTAGACGTACGTGACATTGTACTTCGAGACGAGCCGTTGCTGTGCGCTCCGGTTGCCCGTGTAGATCGTCTCGACATCGCTGACCCGCTGCTGATAGACCGTGTTGTTCCGGTACTGCGCTTCGTGGTACCACCCCGCGACCGTCGGGAGGCCGGTCAGGCTCGCCGGCGCGCTGGCGCCCTTCCCGTCGGCCGGTGCCCACTGGTAGCCCGCCGGGGCGGCGGTGACGATGGTCGGCTGGCCCTCCCGGTCGTCCAGCCAGCGGATCGCCGCCGCCTCCTGGGGGTGGGCGTCGTCGACGTACGCCCGCCCGTTCAGCGTCAGCTCGCCGGCCCGGTCGGCGTGGTTCGACAGCGCGAACGCGCCGTACAGCGAGGTGGAGACGACCAGCAGCGCGACGAACGCTCGCACGCCGATGGCAGCGCCGGTTCGTGCCCGGGCCGAAGACGGCCACGCGGGTCGCCAGCGGACCAGGAGCCAGCACAACACGGGGCCGACGGCGACCCCCCAGAGGATCCACACCTGCATGTAGGTCTTGAACACGGTGTTCATCCGGCCGATGTTCTCCCGGACGAAGACGAACTCGACGAGCAGGACGAGGCCCGCCCCAGCCAGGATCAGCACGGCTTCAAAGCCGACGGGGCGGTCCCCGCCGTCGGCCAGCGCGGGGACGCCGTCGAACCGCTCGGAGAGCGTCGGCCCGCGGGCCAGCAGCCAGGCGCCCACGAGCAGTGGGCCGATCAGGCCGACGGCAGCGATGTCGAGGGCCGCCGCGCCGGCGACGACGCCGACGGCGGCAGCGGCCGCCGCCAGCCGCGACCGGGCGTCCGACAGCGTCCCCGCGACGCGGGCGAACAGGTACAGCCCGAACGGGAGCACGAACGGGCCGTGAACCGCAAGCAGTTCCACGAGCGAACTCCGGTCGGGCAGGATCGCCAGTTCGCGACCGCTGGCCGGGCCGAGCCAGAACGGGAGCGACCAGAGTAGCCCGAACGCGAGGACGAGCACTGCGACCGCCAGTGCCGCGCCGATACGGACGAGTTCGCCTCCGACGCCGTCGACACGGGCCTGTCGGGCGTACCGCTCGGGCAGCAACGTCGTCGGCGGTGCCGGCGCGACGGCGACGGTCAGCATCGTGAGGCCGGCCACCGACGGGAACGACCAGGTGTTCGTCACCGCGACGATGCCGCCGACCGCCGGGAGCGCGCCGAACAGGAGCGCGAGCCGACGGCGGCGTTCGGCGGCCGGAGTCTGGTAGTAGCTGAAACACAGCGCGGCCGCAAGCAGGAGAAAGCCCGTGCTCATCATGTGGGCGTGGAGGTCGCCGTTGAGCCAGGAGAACAGCGGAAACTCGTCGATGACGGGCGCGATCGCGGGTTCGTATGCCGCGAAGTCGGCCGGGTCGTCCTGGATCACGCGGCTCGCGTCCCAGTAACTGAACGACGCCGGGCCGGCCGCAAGCCCGCCGAGTTCGCCCCCCGCCGCGTCCACGAGCGGCCCGGAGAGCGAGCCGGGCAAGAGCCAGACGAGGAACTTCGCCGGCGTCGAGAGGTTGCTGGCGAACCCGACGAAGAACGCAGCGAGGCCGGCCGAGAGTCGGCGCGGGAGGTCGCGGTCGGCGGCGACTGCCCCGGCGAGCCCGTAGGCAGCGGTCACGAGCGTGGCGTAGAACCCGGCCAGCGCGAGGTTGTAGGCGTACTCGCCGGCGGTGCCGGTCAGCCGGGCGAGCGTCGCGGCCAGGAGGTGACCGCCGTAGTAGTACGCGACCGGTTCGCCCGCGAACCACATGTCTTCGGGCGGGATCGTCTCGGCCCGCAGGAGCGACTGCAGGAGTCCGAAGTCGAGGAACTTCTCGCCCCCGATGGGGACGATCCCGGGATCGACGGCCCGGATCCAGACGACGAACAGGAACGCGAGCGAGAAGACAGCGGCCACCTCCGCGTAGGTCCGACCGTCGACGGCCCACCCGCGGTAGGTCGCGGCGACGGTCACCGCGAGCAGGACGGCGAGTCCGAGCCAGACGCCCACCGTCAGGGAGAGCCGGCCGACGACGTAGACGACGAGCCACAGGACCGAGAGCGCGACCGGAACGCCGAACGCGGTCCCCTCGTCGGCAAAGCGCGGGAACAGGGCCGTCGCGGCCGTCGCCCCCGCATAGAGCAAGAGGAGATACAGGGCGAGCCACGTGGCGACGAGCGCAAACTCCATCAGTGGTGTGGCCGCGACCCGGGAGTATACGTCTTTTGCACGAGGCCGAGGTGCGCTCCGAACCGTTTTTACTCACCCGAATCGCACGATACCACAATGTCGCCGACCGTCGGTGTCGTCGTCCCCGCCTACCGGCCCGACGTAGCCCAGCTCCGGCGCTACGTCCAGGCGATCGACGACACGCTCTCGCCGACGACGATCCTGGTCGAACTCGACGCTCCGAAACGCGGCGTCCCGGAACGGCTCGCAGACCTCCCCGCCCGCGTCGAATCGGTCCCCTACCGCCGCGGGAAAGGCGCGGCGATCACCGCCGGCTTCGAGCGGCTGGAGACCGACATCCTCGTGTTCGCCGACGCCGACGGCTCGACGCCGGTCGAGTCGCTCCAGGCAGTCGTCGATCCCGTACTGGACGGGTCGGCGGACCTCTCCGTCGGGTCGCGGCGTCACCCGGACGCGACCGTCGCCAGCCACCAGACCCGCGCCCGCCGGTTCCTCGGTGACGGGTTCGCCTGGCTGGCCGGCCAGCTGCTCAGCGTCCGGCTGTACGACTACCAGTGCGGTGCGAAAGCGATCGACGCCGACGCCTGGGAGCGCGTGCGTGCCCACCTCTACGAACCGGGGTTCGCCTGGGATGTCGAACTGGTGGCGATGGCGGGTGCGCTCGATCAGCGCGTGACGGAGGTGCCGATCGAGTGGGAGGACAAACCCGGCTCGACAGTCTCGCCGGTTCGGACCTCGGTCGCTCTGTTTCGCGCGCTGCTCGCCGCCCGCCACCGCGCGAAACAGCTCCGGGATAGCACGCTCCACACGGCGATCGCTGCCCGCCGTGAGGAACCGACCGCGCTCGTCAAACGCGACCGATGACACCGCCCGAAGACCGTCTCCGTCAGGCCGTCCCCGACAGGTTCGAGTCGCTCGTCTCGGGCGTGCGGTTCGGCCAGTTCGTCTCGGTCGGCGTCGTCGGCGCAGCGTGTGACACTACCGTCCTGCTCGTCCTGACCGAGGTGTTCGGCGTCCTCCCAGAACTGGCGACGCTCGCGGGGATCGAGACGGCGATCCTGGTCATGTTCGCGATCAACGAGCGCTGGACCTTCGCCGACGAGGGGGACCCGGAGTCGCTGCCGCGGCGCTTGCTCCGCTCACACGTCGTCCGTGCCGGCGGCTCGACGACGCAGTTTCTCGTCTTCGTCGTCATCTACCGGTTACTGTTCGTCCCCCTGTCTGTCGCCGGGATCGACCTCTGGATTCTCGTCGCCAAGGGAGGCGGGATCGGGCTCGGGATGCTCGTCAACTACGTCTTCGAGAGCATCTTCACCTGGCAGGTCCATCACGAGGAGTAGCGCGTCACGAACTCACGGACGGCAGGTGAATCACAACCCTTAATGAGGGGCCTCGGTTACGAGGAAGTAGCGGGATGGGATAGCCAGGAGATTCCGGCGGGCTCATAACCCGCAGATCGGTAGTTCAAATCTACCTCCCGCTATATTCTGTCGCTCACAACATCGTGAGCGACGAATTCGTATGGAGAAGATTCGAACCCTGCCAGACAGAGCGAACGAAGTGAGCGGCCGTCTGGCTTCGGTTCAAATCTACCTCCCGCTATACGTTTGCTGCGAACGATTCCGTGAGCAGTAAATTCCGAACGGGTCGTTCGAACGAGAGAACACTGAGCGGCGGCGACGCGGTCGAGAACACCACCGGGTCGTTGTTACCACGCGAGAGAGCAGGGCGGCGCGGACCGGACAACGGTCGAGCGGGCAGAAGACTCACGTGTGAGACGGAACAGTGTCCGGGCGTATGGAGACGACAGCGACCGACCCGGGTCGCTCGACGGCCACGCGGCGTGGATTCCTGGCCGCGGTGGGTGCTGGCGCCGTGGCAGGCTGTGCGGGCATCGATAGCGGGCCGGAGGGTGAAGGAGACACCGTCGAGATAATCCCGGTAAACGAGAGCGAGGACCCAGTGACGCTGGCGGTCAGGGTCGAAGACGCCGACGGCGAGGCGCTCATGAGTCGGGTCTACGACCTGCCGGCAGGGCACGCCGACGAGTCGGAAGGGGTCGACACGCCGCCGGCGACGGTCGTCGCGTTCACGCAGGACGGTCGCTCGAACGAGTGGGCCTACGAGCCCCGTCCCGACTTGGACTGTCCGGGACAGGATGTCGGGATCAGGGTGTCGGCCGACGGTATCGAACCGTGGTACAGCTGTTGAGCGGTCGGCCGCCCGCTCAGCCGTCGCCGTTCTCGTCGACGACGACGACTTCGCCGTCCTCGACGGTGACGTTGATGAGCGTCTTGGCGTCGTAGCCGGCCTCGTCGAGTTTGTTCGGCCCGTCCTCTTTCTTGATGACGCAGACGACATCGCAGATGTCGGCGCCGATGTCCTCCAGCGCGCCGGTCAGCGCCGCGAGCGTGCCGCCCGTCGAGAGCACGTCGTCGAGCACGAGGACGCGGTCGCCCTCGTACACGTCGTTGACGTACATCTCGCTCTCGGAGTAGCCGGTGACCTGCGAGAGCGACACTTCGCCGTCGAGGCCGTACTGTCGCTTGCGGACGACCACGAGGGGGATGTCGGTCATCAGCGAGACCGCGGTCGAGAGGTGGATACCCATGGCGGCGGGCGTGACGATCTTGTCGACGCCGTCGATCTCGGCTTTGCGGATGATCTTGATGACTATCTCCCGGAGGAGTTCGGGGCGCAACATCGGCACGCCGTCGCTGATCGGGTGGACGAAGTAGTGGTAGCCGTCCTTCTCGATGATCGGTGCCTCAAGCAACGACGCTTTCAGCTTGTCCATGTCGACGGTACTCCGAGGCCGTACAAAAGTTCTCCGTCAGCGGGTCAGAACAGTTCCAGCAGTTGCCCGACGAAACGAACGATCGGGAGCGCGTGGCTGTTCCCGAGCGCGTAGTATTCGAGGACGGTCAGCCAGACGAAGATCGAGGTGACGCCGGTGGTAACACCGAGCAGGCCGGCCCCGGCACGGCCGATCCACCCGTCGCTCCGTTCGAGCAGTGCCCAGGCTCCGAGCGGGGCGGCCGTCCCCAGCGCGAGCAGCGCGTGGAACTGGAACGCTTCCCCGATCCCGTTGACCGAGAGCGCGACGACGGCCACGATCAGTTGCCCGCCGATCAGCAGCGTCGCGGCGAGCGCCCAGGCGAACGGCCGGGCGTGCCGTGAGAGCGTCTCGCGGACGGACGGCACACGGAGGAGGAGGTAGATCCCCAGCGGATACAGGACGAACAGATACCGGACCGTCACCTGTGCGTGCAGCGGAAGCCGGGAGAGATAGAGCCCGCAGACGCCCAGCGCGACCAGGACGACGTAGCTGTCGACGACTCGCGTCGCCGGGAGGACACGCTTCGGGCGTGTCAGTTCGTCCCGGCGGCGCCAGACCGCCGGAAGGAGGCCGACGGTCGCAGCGAGCAGCGGAGCCGACTCCAGCACGGCGAGGTTGACCGCCTCGGTGTTGTCGTTGTTCAGCGTCGCGGGCGCGCTCCCGGACCGGACGAACGTCAGGAACACGTCGCCGGGCCGGGAGAGGGCCGTCCTGAACCCGAGGAGCAGTTCGCCGCCGAGGAGGGTGAAGGGCCGCAGTGCCGTCGACAGCGGAGCCACCACAGAGCTACCATCGCCGGAGTTCGGGGCTGACGAACCGGTTGCCGCCTCCACGGCTGGCCCGGTGTTCCTCAGTAGCCGGGTCGGTGTCACTGGCGACCCGGTTACCAGCGTGTTCGTCACGAGGAACGGGACGAGCGCGAGCGCGGAGGCGAGCGCGATCGTCGCCAGCGCCCGGGGGCTGTTGTCGGCCGCCGTCGGAAGGTCGACTGCAGCCAGTGCGACACAGAGGAGGAGTGCCTCGGGTGCGTGGACCCAGGCGTAGAGCATCACGAGCGCGTAGGCCGACGCGCGGAACGCGGTCGAGCGACTGCCAACCCCGTCTCCGTCGGCGTCCCGACTCCGGTAGAGGCAGTACATGACCCCGACCGTCACCGTCGCCGTGAGGACGTGACGCTTCGGAACCGTCGCCCAGATCACCAGGGGTGACCCCAGGACGTACATCGTCGCGCCGGCAACTGCGATCCGGGGGCCGTCGACGCGACGGAGGAGGCGATAGAGGACGACGGCGCCGAACGCGGCGACCGTCAGGTGGAACAGTTGGAGGGCGTAGAGCTCTGTCGCCCCATCGTCGACCGGTGTCGCGAGGAGGACGTTCACGCCGAACACACCGAGGACGAGGACGCTGCCGCCGACGACGAGACGCGGACGGTCGAGCAGTGTACCCCCCTGTGCGACGGCGCCGAGCGCGAGGAGCGCCCACAGTGCGGCGATCCCGATCCGCAGCGAGGCGACGGCACCGACCCCTTCGATCAGCGCCAGAAAGGGCAGCGAGAGGACGATCGCGCCGTAGTTCCGGGCGATCGTCCGGCCGTCGGATGCAGTGGCGCCGGGGGTATCGAGGCTCCCGCCGTAGGCGGGCTCGGTGTATCCGAGAGCGCCCTGGGAGACGGCGTGGAGCCCGTTGGCGAGCGTGTAGGTATCGGTAATGAAGATCGCAGTCCGCCAGCCGAGCACGAACAGACAGAGCGATGCCAGAAAGATCGTCAGTCCGATCCTGTCGCCGAACAGCGCGGTCGTGAGCCGTGTCCGGGCCGAGTGCTCGGCTTCGGAGCCGGCCTGCCGAGCCTGGGAAAACTCGATACTGCTCATTCGACGACCTCGACAGTCGTGTTCTGTGTAGCGACGCGTGAGCGACCATCAGTGTCTTCGATCCAGACCGACAGCCGCGCGTCGAACGCTGTCCGCTCGTCCGGAAGCTCCGCCAGAGAGTCGGACCGGAGCGTGGCTTCGTACCGAGTGCCCGTGTCGGGGGACAGGAAATGGGTCGTCCCGCGGGAGTAGTTCAGCGCAGGAATTTCGATCTTGTAGGTGAGCACCGGCGCGCCGTCGAACGTCCCGAACCGGACCGTCGCCGGCGGAACGACCAGATAGTCGCTCTCGGAGCCGAACCCGCCCCGCTCGATCGTCGCCCGCTCGGGGAACTCGACGCTGGCGACGGTGGCGGTGCCCTCGCCGTAGGCCGGTTGCTGTGCGTTCGTCAGCGAGAGACCGGGGACCAACGGCCCGGAGACGAGCGCCGTGACCACGACGAGTGCCCCGACGGCGACGACGACCCCACGCGTGGCGTCCATCGTTACACTCCATTACGAGGACGGAAATAAACCCATCGCGGCGCTGTCGCTCTCCGATTGAAAAATACGAGAAGCGGCAGTCAGTTACGCGTTCGGCCCGGAGTCCTGCCCGAGGGTCGCGGAACTGTCACCTTCGGCCGCTTCGTAGACGATCCGGATGTCGTAGGTGCCGTCGGGAGCCGAACCAACTGAACCCGAAGTTCCGTCGATGGTAATACCCTGCCCGGCACTCACTTCAGTGATACTACTGAGGTCACTCCAAGCCGCGTCGACATTCGTCCCCGAGGCGACCTGCCCACGCACGTACAGTTCACTCGCCTGGATGGTGTCACCACCGTCGTGGGTGACACTCAGTGAGTTCGGGCTGCCGGTGTCGTAGTCGAACGAGAAACTCGCCTGCGGCGTCGCGCTCTGTGTCTGGTCGCCCAGTCCAAGCACGAACGAGGCGATGACTGCCGCCAGGATGACCGTGATCGCGACCATCAGGATGACCCCGATGACCGGTGAGACCGCGTCGTCGTCGTTGAACAGTTGTTTCAGATCCATTGTTGGTGGACACACCGGCTGTGTCGTCTGCGAGCGGCACTGTTCCGATAGGACGGGACAGGCGCCGGCTTCGCGTCGGTGTGCTGTCTCAGGGCAATGCGAGGGACCGTCTTATACCCGTATTACGTTTTAGCGGGTCAAGAACAGCCTGAACCCGAATCAAGACGGTGCTGACCGGCACGAGATTCCGGCACAGCCAGCGAAATACTGCGGCACGAGGGCGGTGCAGTCGAAGTCCGGTTTTCATCGGTGATAATTGGCCGGGTGAGACAGTCAGTATCGCAGTTATACAGCGTGGTCGGCGAGCGGCGCTCCCCTTCACACTCGTTCCGAACCACTGACACAGCCAGTCAGTGCTGGCGTCCGCCGATCGACAGCACCGCGCCTCGATGATCGGTGCGACTGCACGAACGCGGTGAAAGACGGATCGAGGTCAGTTCGCTTCGGGACCGGAATCCCGCCCGAGCGTCGCGGACGTGTCTCCCTCCGGGGGTTCGTAGACGACGCGGACGTTGTACGCGTCCGTGACGCCGGCGTTGATCGAGTTCCCCGCCGCGATTTCGGTCTGCCCACCGACGGCGGTGTCCCAGTCGTCGTCCGCGTTGGTGTCGTCGATGTCGACCGAGTTAGTTGCCGGGGCGCTCCAACTGGACGACGTGTCGACCCAACCGCTCCCGCGGAGGTAGATGCTCGCCCCGGAGAGGGTGTCACCGCCGTCGTGAGTGATCTCCAAGACACCCTCGTCGGCGCTGCTGCCCGAGACATCTTCCTCGAAGTCGAACGTGAAGCTCGCCTGTGGTGTCGTTCGCTGCTGCTGGTCCCCCAACCCGAGGACGAACGACGCGGTGACCGCCGCCAGGATGACGGTGATCGCGACCATCAGGATGACTCCGATGACCGGCGACACCGCGTCGTCGTCGGTGAACAGTTGTTTCAGATCCATAGTGTTGCCTGCGCACACGCAGTTGTTCGAGCACCGCCCCACCCTATCGAGGCATCTCTCAGGCTCGGAAGTAGCGTGTTAGTACTCGCTATGCACAGGCCCCACTTATATCCCACTGTTCAGTGTGAAATTTACCTGGAGAGCGCTTCGAAGCTACGTCGACACCGCGCTACCGGTTTTCGCGCTGGTTCGACATGTACTCGCTGAGGGTCATCTCCCGACCGGCGTACGTGTGGTAGCCGGCCGAGAGCGCGAACACGACGGTAATCAGCGTCGTCCAGACCAGCGGCGGGATGAGTGTGAACGGATACACGCCGACCCAGAGGACGGTCACCACTGCGAGACTGACGGCGCTCAGCGAGAGGTAGTACTCTCGCCAGGGAAACTCACCGGCCGAGACGATCTCCAGATACACCGTTAGCTCCTGGGTCTGTGGAGTGGTCGAGATGAGGTTGTCGTCGCTGTCGTACTCGACGATTCCTGCCTCGTCCAGCCGTGGGAGGTGTGTTTGCTGGAGTGTCGTGTACACTCGTTTGCGCTGTGCGCTGGAGACATCGGTGGACTCACAGTCGTACTCCATCGCTGCGACGTGGGACGCCAGGTCGCCGAGGTCGACAGGTCCCCGGTTCTCCCGGAGGTACTGGAGCGTGTGCCGTCGGCGCTCGTTCTGGAGCACGTCGAAGATCTCGCCTTTCGAGAGCGAGTCGTCAGCGTCGCGCATCTGCATCGCCTGGTTGCTCATCTATATGCCTCCCCGCTGCCCTGTCCCGAGGCTCCCATCGTAGAAGGTAGATGGTGAGTCGATGATAATAACGGTACGGATGTCCCGGCCAGATGACGACGCCGGGGGTCAGTCCCAATTATGCGTTCGGACCGGTCCACCGGCCGAGGGTCGCAGAGTTGCCGCCGTCACTGGACTGGTAGACGATTCGGACAGTGTCGCCGGAGCCGACCTGAGTGGATACGCTCGTCCCGGCTCTAACTTCACTAGTTTGTCCTAAACCGCTATTGCTATTATTCACCTGGTCCCAGCTGCCAGTATAGGTGTTAGTGCCAGTCGCAGTCGAGCCACGGAGGAAGAGCTCGGACGCGACGATCGAGTCACCGCCGTCGTGGACGACCGTCAACGACCCATCGCCGTTACCGTTGCCTGCGCCAGCCTCGTAGTCGAAGCTAAACGTGGCCTGTGGAGCCGTGTTGCTGACCTGGTCACCGAGACCGAGGACGAACGTTGCGATCACTGCGGCGAGGATGACGGTAATCGCGACCATCAGGATGACACCGATGACCGGGGACACCGCATTGTCGTCGTCGAAGAGTTGTTTGAGTTTCATGAGTTGCGCCTTGTCCGGCACGCGCACGAGGAGAAGTCGGCCACTACCGACTGCTCTCACGGCGACGCGCTTACGGGACAATTGGTATCACCGTATATAAATGTACAGGAGTAACTATCGGAATTGAGAATTACCCCAGCGCCAGCAGCGCGAGGGCGACGAAAACGACGAGTACGAGGATGCTGAATCCGATTCCCGCGCGGAGTGGATGGGAGCTCTCGTCCGGTCCAACCTGATTGTTCCACAGTTTCTGGGCGGCTTCGTTCGGTTCCCTGACAATATCTCCCAGGGCAACCGTGCCGCGGACGACCGCCCGGTCGACGGCGGCGTAGAGATCGGTCACGCCGACCACCAGCGCCCGGGTGGCGTAGAAGATACCAGGGTTGTACAGCGAGTCGATGTCCGGGACGCGCCCGAGACGGCTCAGCGGGCGCTTGGTGACGACAAAGCCGATCAGGCCGGCGACCGCCAACGCGACTCCTTCGACGATGTGGTCGACGGTGTAGGTGGTGTAGACGTGCGAGACGACGTTCCCGTCGGTCACGTCGAAGGGGAGGATCGCGAACAGGGCGCTGTCGAAGACGCCGTAGGCGACACAGAGCGCGGCGACCGACAGCATCGCGACGGTCTGGCCGCGGTTGGCGTCTGCGACGCTGCCGTCGTAGTCGCCGTGGAAGAACGCGTAGTAGCCGAACTTGATGAACGACATGAACGTGCCGACGCCACCGAGGTAGAGCAGCCACTCGAGGGTACCAAAGCCGGCGACCGGGAGCGGCCCCTTGGCGAAGTCGTAGTGGCTCCCGGCGATGACGATCCCCTTGCTGACGAAGCCGTTGAACCCGGGGAACCCGGCGATCGAGAGCGCCGCCACAGTGAACGCCGCGGCGGTGATCGGCATCTCGCGAGCGAGGCCGCCGAGTTTCTTCAGGCTCTCCTGGCCGGTGCGGTAGACGACGACACCGGCGGTCATGAACAGCAGTCCCTTGTAGAGGATGTGATTGAAGACGTGGGCGAAGGCGCCGGCCTGGGACAGCGCCGTCCCGATGCCGACGCCGGCGACCATGTAGCCGACCTGGGACTGGATGTGGTAGGAGAGCAGGCGGCGCATGTCGTTCTGGAACAGCGCGAACGTGGCGCCGAAGACGGCCATCCCGCCGCCCATGTAGGCGATGGCCTCGTTGCCGGCGGGGAAGGCCCGGTACATCCCGTAGACGCCGGTCTTGGTCGTGAACACACAGAGGAAGACGCTGGCGGCGATGTGTGGGCGCGGGTAGGTGTCGGGCAGCCAGGCGTGCAGACCGATGAATCCGACGTTGACCCCGATCCCGACGGCGGCCAGCGCCGCGGGGAGTCCGGGCGTGATCCCGACCGTCTCCGGGCCGCCGGGGACCGAGCCAAAGAGGAAGGTCCCCTTCGCGACGTAGGTCTGGAGGATCGCGGCCATCAGGAGCGTCCCGCCGATGCCGTGCAACAGCGCGTAGCGGAAGCCGGCGCGGACCGCCTTGCCGCCGTAGTGCCACACGAGCAGCGTGCTCGTGACGGCCATCAGTTCCCAGAAAAAGAGGAGCGTGAGCCAGTCGCCGGCGAAGACGGCGCCGTAGCTCGTCGCCACGTACGAGAGCGCGAAGCCTGTCTGGATTCCCTCGGCTTCGCTCGCGTAAGAGTACAGCACGGCCGCGACGCCGATGATCCCGAAGATCAGCCCCATCAGCCGGGAGAACTCGTCGACGTTGAACAGCACCGCCTTGAAGCCCAGGAACGTCGTCTGGAGGTGTGCCCCCGCGGGAACGACCCAGGTCCAGGCGACCGCTGCGCCCGACGCCAGCACGCCCAGCGCGTGGCCGCTCCGGCGCGGCAACAGCGCGACCAGGATCGCCACCGGGAGTAAGAGTGCGACCGGCGGGAGAGCCGTCAGAGGAGTCGCCATCAGGCGACCACCCCCGGGAGGTTCCCGACGACGGTCGTCACGACTCGCAGGAACACCGCCTGGTTGGGGACGATCCCGAGCACGAGCGACAGCGTCGCGGCGGTGAGGATCGGCCCCAGCATGAACCACGTGCTCTCGCCGCCACGCCAGTTCCGAACGTCCCAGCCGCCGGCGGGCGGGCCGCCGTGGTGTTCCACGTCCTCGTGGCGCTTGCCGAGGTGGTCGACGTGTTCCGGGTTGGGAACGTCCACGTCGGCGTGGTGGTCACCGCCGTCCGTGCGGACGGAGGTGCCGCCGAGGGCGGCCTCGATGAGCGGCTTCTCGTCGTGTTCTTCGGGCGATTCGAAGAACGCCTGGTAGACGATGGGCCAGAAGTACGCGATGTTGAGCACGCCCGAGACGAGCAGTGCGGCCGCGAAGACCGACCCACCGCCGTCCAGCGCGCCGATGACGAGATACCACTTGCTGACGAAGCCGGCGACCAGCGGGATGCCGGCCATCCCCGCCGCGGCGACCCCGAAAGCGGTCATCGTCAGGGGCATCCGTGCACCGATCCCGGCCATGTCGCTGATGTCGTCGGTGTGCGTCTCGACGTGGATCGCACCCGCACAGAAGAAGAGTGTGAGCTTCATGAAGGCGTGAGCGGGGATGTGGAGCAGGCCGCCGATCAGGGCGTCCCCTTCCAGCAAAGCGAGTCCCAGCACGATATAGGAAAGTTGACTGATCGTCGAGTACGCCAGCCGGCGCTTGAGGTTGTCCTGGCGCAGGGCGATGACGCTCGCGGTCAACAGCGTGAACGCGGCGACGGCCGCGAGCGGGAGGTCGACACCGAGGTCGGCCATCAGGCCCGTGCCGAACACGTCCAGGACGACCCGTGCGACGCCGAAGACACCGCTCTTGACGACCGCGACGGCGTGGAGCAGCCCCGACACCGGCGTCGGCGCGACCATGGCGTCGGGCAGCCAGGAGTGGGCCGGCATCAGCGCCGCCTTCACGCCGAATCCGGCCGCCAGCAGCGCGAACGCGGCGCGAGCCAGCGTCGGGTCGGCGCCGGCCAGCGCCTCGATACCGCCGGGCGTGAACGCCGTCGTCCCCGTCAGGAAGAAGACGAGGATCGATCCCCCGAGGACGGCGACACCGCCGCCGAAGGTGTACGCGAGGTACTTCCGGCCGGCGCGTCGAGCCTCGTCGGTCTCGTCGTGGGTCACCAGCGGGTACGTCGAGACCGTCAGTAGTTCGTAGAAGACGAACAGCGTCACGAGGTTCGCCGCGAACGCGACACCGATCGCGGAGGCCAGGCTCGCCGCGAAGGAGGCGAAGTAGCGCGTCTGTGCGTGTTCGGCCAGCCCGCGCATGTAGCCGATGCTGTAGAAACTGGTGACGATCCACAGCAGACTCGCCAGCAGTCCGAAGAGGATCGCGAGCGCGTCGACCCGCAACGCGAGCGTGATGCCGGGACCGAACTGGCCGATCGTGAACGTGAACCGGTCGCCGGCCAGGACGGCCGGGACCATGCTCGCGACGATGGCGAACTTCGTCAGCGCGACGGTGATCGTGACGCCCTCGCGGACGTTCGGGCGGCGCTTCAGCGAGAGGATCACCGGGATGGCGACCGCCGAGACGAGCACTGCGAGCAGTGGTCTGAGTGATGTAATGTCGGTCATGGGTTCAGTAGCGGCGGGAGCGTGTCGATCAGCGTCTGTTCGAGCGTCGGCACCAGTGCGGTCAGCGCCACCGCGAGGACGGCGGTGACGACGACGACGGCGAGCATCCCCGGCGAGACGGCACTTCCGCCGTCGGCGATGGCCTGTTCCTCCTGGATGGTCGGTTCGGCGAAGTAGAGCCGCTCGACCAGGCGGGCGAAGTACGCGAGCGTCAGCAACGTACTCGCCAGCAGGACGACGACGACCGGCCAGATACCGGCCTCGACGGCGCCGACGACGATGTACCACTTGCCGACGAAGCCGACCGCCGGCGGGACGCCCACCATCGCCAGCGCCAGGACGGCGAACCCGCCGGCACCGATCGGCGACCGCTCGGCCATCCCGGCGTAGCCGTTGACCGCCGACGCGCCGGTGTCACGCTCGATGACGCCCGTCGCGGCGAACAGCCCGCCTTTCATCACCGCGTGACCCAGCAGGTGGACCGTCGCGCCGACGACCGCCGTGGGAGTAGCGATGGCGAACCCGGCGACGACGAGGCCGAACTGGGACACCGAGGAGTACGCGAGCATCCGCTGGACGCTGTCCTGGGAGACGGCCAGGGCGCTGCCGGCGACGATGCTCACCGACGCCAGCCCCACGAGCGTCCAGCGGGCGGCCGGGACCGCGGTCAGGAACTCGACGGTGAAGACCGAGAACATGACCCGGGCGAGCGCGTAAGCCGACACCGTCGAGACGAGCGCCGAGATGAGCGCGCTCACGGTGTCGGGCGCGTTGTCGTAGGCGTCGGGCTGCCAGGTGTGCAGCGGGAACAGCGCCACCTTCACGACCAGCCCGCCGATCATCAGCCCGAAGGCGGTCACGACGAGCGTCGAGTCGTAACCGACCGCCGCGAGTTTGTCCGCGAGGTCGGCCATGTTCAGCGTCCCCGTCGCGGCAAGCGCGTAGCCGACGCCAAGCAGGTACAGCGAGGCCCCGACGGTCCCGATGATGAGGTACTTCAGCGCCGCGACGGCGGCGCTGGCCTCCCGTCCGCTGGCGACAAGGCCGTAGGCGGCCAGTCCGGTGATCTCCAGAAATACGTAGAGGTTGAACGCGTCGCCGGTGACGGTCATCCCGGTGAGGCCGGTCACCAGCAGGAGATACTGGCTGTAGAAGGTGTTCGCGTGGGGGCCGGCGCGGCGTGCGTACGCGAGCAGACCCAGCGCGACGAGACTGACGAGGAGGACGACCGACGCCGAGAGCCCGTCGACGACGAGTTCGATCCCGTAGGGGGCGACGAAGCCGCCGACGACGTAGCTGACGGTCCCCTCGGTGACGACGGTCACGGCCAACCACACCGCCAGCGCGGCGTGTGCGGTGAGCGTGACCGCGGCGACCGGCCAGCCGGCCCGGTCCGAGAGCAGACTGGCGACCAGCGGGACGGCGCCGCCGACGATGGGCAGGACGACCAACAGCGCAGGAACGTGTTCAATCATAGTAGAGCTGTTTCAGCGTGTCTTCGTCCAGCGTACCGTACTCGGAGTAGATGCGAATTATCAGCGCCAGCGCCACTGCGGTGAGGCTCACGCCGACGACGATGGCCGTCAGGATGAGGACGTGGGGCAGCGGGCTGACGTACGGGCCGGCGCCCTCCTGGACCACCGGCGGGCTCGCGCCCGCTCGGTAGGCCAGCGTGATGAAAAACAGGAAGATCCCCGTCTGGAAGATGTTCATGCCGATGACCTTCTTGACGAGGTTGCTCGACTCGACGAGCATGTACAGCCCGATGCCCAGCAGCAACATCACCGCGTAGTAATTGTAGTGGCTCGTCAGCAGGTCGACCTGGAGCGGGCCGATCATCGCTCGCCCTCCCGTGGCTGGTCGGCGACGTGGCCAAAGCCCGCGGCCAGCAGGAAAAAGAGGCCGATCGCCACGCTGGCGACGATGGCGCCGATCCCCAGTTCGACCAGTTCGATGCCGTACTTGCTGGCTTTCTTCGTGATGAAGAGGTACTCGGTGTACTCCAGGAAGGTCCCGCCCAGCGCGATCGAGCCCAGCCCGATCGTCGCGAACGTGAGGATCCCGCCTGACGCGAGCGCGACGACGATCCGAATGTCCACCCAGTTACGGACCGACTCGATCCCGTAGGCGAACGCGAGCATCATCACCACTGAGCCGGCGATGACACCGCCCTGGAAGCCGCCGCCCGGCGAGTCCGCGCCGTGGAACATCACGAACAGCGCGAACGTCAGCACGAACGGCGCGACCACGCGGACGGTGGTCATGATGATCGTACTCTCGACGTACAGCCCGGGTTCGTTGTCGACGCTCATGCGAACACCTCCTGTCTGAGGACCGACAGCGCGGCGATACCGGCGACGAAGACGACGACGGCCTCGCCGAGCGTGTCGAACCCGCGGTACGCGGCCAGGACGGCCGTCACGGCGTTTTTGACCCCGGTCTGGTCGTAGGCGTTCTCGATGTAGTACTGGGTCACCTCGCCGCCCGCCACCGGCGCGCTCGGATCGCCGATGGCCGGCAGCGCCGGCACCGTCGCGGCCATCACGACGACGAAGACCCCGACGCCCAGCAGCGTCCGGAGCCCGACGGGTTCGAGCAGGCGGTCCTCGTCGGGCCGGACTGTGTTGGCGAGCGCGAGCAGGAAGAGGATCGTCATGATCCCGGCGCCGACGGCCGCCTCGGTCAGACCCACGTCGGGGGCCTGCAGGACGAGCCAGATGATCGAGATGCCGAGGCTGTAGGCCGCAAACGCCATCACGGCGGCCAGCACGTCCTTGAGCATCGCGGTCCCGACCGCACACGCGAGGACGAACCCGATCAGGGCGATCTCGACGGCGGTCGGCGTCATGGCTCTCCCTCCCCGTCGTCTGCCGTCCAGGGCTCGATCCCCTGGTCCTGTGCCGCCCGGGCGATCGCGTGGGCCGCCGTCGGGTTCGTCAGGAACATGAACACGAGCAGGAAGACGGCCTTGATCGTCGAGAGGTCGGTCTGGAGGACGATGGCGACGGCGCCGATCGAGAGGACCGCCCCCAGGGTGTCGCTCTTGGAGGCCGCATGTGCGCGGGTGTAGACATCCGGGAGGCGAACGATCCCGAGCGCGGCTACGAGGCCGAAGAAGGCCCCGAGGACGCCCAGCGCGACGGCCGCCCACTCGATCGGCGTCACAGCACACCCCCCTGTTCGACGTTGAACTTCGAGAACGCGATCGAGAGCAGGAAGTTCAACAGGGCGTAGACCAGCGCCACGTCCAGGAACACCGGTTCGTCGAGCGCCGCCGCGACTAGCGAGATAGCGATGACGGTGTTGGTCCCGGCCACGTTGACGGCGATGACCCGATCGTGGGTCGTCGGGCCGGCGAAGACCCGGTACAGCGCGACCCCGGCGAAGACGACGAACGCGCCGGCGAGCACCACGAAGACCGTCCCGATGTCAGTCATCGCCGGCCACCTCCTCGTCGGTGGATTGGCCGTCCGGCCGGCCGCCGTCGCCCCGCTCACGCGGCGACGGGATCGCGGCCGCCTCCCGGCCGTAGAAGACGAACCGGACGGCCCGTTCGAGGCCGCCGTCGAACAGGTCCTCCCGGGAACCGCCGGTCAGCGAGTGGATGTCGAACGCGCGGTCGGAGACGCTGACGGTGAGTGTCCCCGGTGTGAGCGTGATGCTGTTGGCCAGCGTCGTCACCGCGGCGTCACCCCAGACCGCGGCTCGGAGTTCGACGATCTCCGGGTCGATCGGGAGCGACGGGTGGAGGACGACGTAGGCGATCTGGAAGTTCGCGAGCGCGATCTCCCAGAGGAGATAGGGGATGTACAGCAGAAGCCGGGCGAGTTGGACCGGGAGTCGCGTCACGGACGGCTGCTGGCTGAACGTGATCGGGGCGAGCAGAAGCGTCACCAGCGTCGCGGTGACCGCCCCGGTGAAGAAATCGAAGGGCGTGTACGCGCTCAGGAGCATGTAGAACACGTACGACGCCCCAAACAGCGTCAGGTACTTCGGGAGCGACGCCGCTCTGGCGAGGACGGTCTGCTGGGCACGCCGCTCGACCGGTGCGCGTTCGATCTCGAACTCGCCGCGGGAGAGTTCGACCTCCAGCGGGCGCAACATCGGTGCCGCTCCGCCGGGCCGGTACTCCGGGTCGAGGACGACTGTGTCGATACCGTGTTCGGCCCCGTACTCGACGAGAGTGTCGGCGTAGTCGCCCGGACTGAAGAGGTACCGGTCGGCGCCCAGCACCTCCTCGGTGATGGTGAGCCAGCCCGGTGGCTCGGTGCCGAGGTCCTCCTCGATCCAGACATCGACTCGGTCTAGCAGTTCGGTCGCCTCCCCCAGTTCCGTCGGGGCGTCGGGATCGAGTGCCCGCGTGCTGGCGACGACGACGAAGTGGAGTTCGACCGACCGTCCCTCGTCCGCGGCCGCCTGCGCCTGTTCGACCGCGTACGCGACGGTGTTCCGGACGGTCTCGGAGTCGGCGACCGGGACCAGCAGACGGCGTGCGTCAGATACGGTCACGATAGTTCCTTGAAAATCCTGATTTTGTGTGTCTGACGAGCGCTACTGTCGTTACCCCTCTCGAACAACGGGACACGCAAAACTATTTCGCAATCCGTCGGACGATTATCCGAGGACGGCGGCCAGTTCGTCCGCGACCCGCAGTCCGAGTCCGGTCTTGTCGCCGACGTACTCGGCTGCGCTGTCCGCGTCGACCAGCAGCGCACGGGTCTCCGTGGCCCCCATCACGCTCGCGTCGTTGGCGACGACGAAGGCGAGATCGACCCGGTCACGCAGCGCCCGGGCACGCTCGACGAGTCGGTCGTCGTCGCCCTCGGTCTCGACCTTGAACCCGACGATCGGGAGCGACGGGTGGTCCGCCCGAACCGTGTCGATGAGCTTCGGCGTCGGTGTCAGTTCCAGCGTCAGGTCCGTCTGGCCGCTGCTGATCTTCTCCGGGGCGGTCTCGACGGTGTAGTCCGAGATCGCGGCCGCGGAGACCACGGCGTCGGCATCTTCCGCAAGATCGGCGACGGCGGCGGTCATCTCGGCCGCGCTCTCGACGCGCTCGACGGTCGCGTAGGGGACTTCGGGACCGTTCTGAACGAGGGTGACCTCGGCACCACGGACGTAGCAGGCCCGCGCCACCGCGCGGCCGGTCCGGCCCGACGCGCGGTTCGAGAGGGTGCGCAGCGGGTCGACCGACTCGGTCGTCGCGCCGGCCGTGACGACGACGTGCTCGCCGTCCAGCGGTCGGTCGGCGGCCGCGCGGGCGACGCCCGTGACGATCGCCGCCTCGGTGGCGATCTTCGCTTTCCCTTCCTCGACGCGAGGGTCGACGAACTCGACGCCCCAGGACTGCACCCGGTCGATCGCGTCCAGCACGCCGGGGTGGTCGTACATGGGTTCGTGCATCGCCGGCGCGACGACGACCGGCAGGCCCGCCCCGAGCGCCGTCGTCGCACACGTCGTCACCGGCGTGTCGTCGACGGCCGCGGCGACTTTCCCGACCGTGTTGGCGGTCGCCGGCGCGAGCACGAGCACGTCGCCCCACCCCTCCCGACCGCAGAGTTCGACGTGTTCCACCGAGCCCGTGATCTCGGTGACCACGTCGTGGTCGGTGGCGAACTCCAGTGCCCAGGGGTGGACGATCCCCCGCGCGCTGTCGGTCATCACGGCCCGAACGTTCGCGCCCTCCCGGCGGAGTTCGTGGGCGAGTTCGACCGTCTTCACGGCCGCGATGGAGCCCGAGACCCCGAGGACGACGTTGACTCCCTCAAGCATACGCCGTCGTTGGCGCCCGCGGGGTAAAAGGCCACCCGGAGCAGGCTGGCGGTCAGTCCGGGCCACGAGCGAGGACGAGCGCGGCCCCACAGCAGTCCGAGCGATACTGTTCGCGTTCGCGGACGAGCTTACAGTCCCGGTATCGGCGAGCGACGAGGCCGTCACAGTCCCCGCAGGTCAGGACGTACTTCGGGTCCGCGAAGGCCGGACAGTGCACGTCGGTGTCGAGGTCGGCGGCCCGCTCGCGGAACGCCGGCCCGTGGCCGGTCGTACCCGCGTGCTGGTACTGCTCGACGTGGATCAGTTCGTGGCGCAGCGTCGCCGCCCACTCGCTCCGGTCGAACGCCTCGAAGGCCGCCCGCGTCAGCGACACCGTACACGGCAGCGGCCGCCCGTCGCTCCCGGACACGTGGTCCCAGTCGTAGGGCGTCCCGACGGTCGCGTCGGGAAGCCGGGGCCGTTTGACCGCGGCCGCCCGGCGCTTGGCCCGCGTCGATATCTCCCAGTCGACCAGGTCGAACCGCACGTCGACACCGCGCTCCCGACGGACCTGCCGACAGTACTCCCGGGACCAGGCGAGCAGGTCTTCGTCGGTCGCGATGGCGTCGTACTCCGGCGCGGACATCGGCGCCACTCCCTACAGCCCGGTCGGGCAGTCGACGAACGTCGTCGTCGGTCCCCACTCCTCGATCCGGGCGGCGAGCGACCGGACGCCGAAGGTCTCGGTGGCGTAGTGACCCGCGAGCGCGACGTTGAGCCCCGCCTCGCGGGCCTCGTGGTAGGCCTGCTGTTTGCCCTCGCCCGTTATCAAGAGGTCCGCGCCCGTCTCGACGGCCTCGTCGAGCCAGTCGACGCCGCTGCCCGTGACGATAGCGACCTCCTCGACGCGGTCGGGGCCGAAATCGAGGAGCTGGACCGGCTGGCCGCCCGTGTCAAGCGACGACTCCAGCGTCCCCGTGATCTCTTCGACGGGACGCGGATCGGCGAGCGTCCCGGCCTGGCCGATGTACTCCGGCCCCATCGAGCCGAACGGACGGCGGTCGGTCAGTTCCAGCAGGTCCGCGAGGCCGGCCGCGTTCCCGAGGTCCTGGTGGCCGTCTAGCGGGAGGTGGGCGACGTACAGCGCCAGGTCGTTCCCGATCAGCGGCGCGACCCGGTCGTAGGTCCGGCCGGTGACCCGCTCGACGCTCCCCCAGACGATGCCGTGGTGGGTGACCAGCAGGTCCGCGCCGGCCTCGCTGGCCCGTTCGATGGTCTCGGCGGCTGCGTCGACCGCTACTGCGACGTGGTCGACCGCGCGGTCGTCGGGGCCGACCTGGAGCCCGTTCGGGCTCGCGTCGATGTCGGCGTAGTCCTCGATAGCCAGTCGCTCGTCGAGTCGCGCGGCGATGTCGCCTGTCTCCATAGCCGGGCGTTGTCCCGCCCCGCTCGTAGACCTTGCTACTCCGGTGCGACGAGTTGCCCCTCGCGCTCGGCGATCAGGTCCCGCTCGATGGCGGCGTCGACGATTGTGTCGAACTCGTCGGGCTGGATCTCGTAGGCGTTGACCGCGACGGCCTGGATCTCCGCCCGATCGACCGGGAGTTCGCGGTTCTGGAGGAGGCGCATCACCTTGTTGTACTCCAGACGAGTGAGCCCCTGGCTGTCGTCGGCCTGCTCGTCCGGGTCATCGTCGTCCTCGGAGCGGTCGGACTCGCCGTCTGCTGTCGAGGCGGCTCGGTCCGGGTCGGACGTGCCGTCTCCGTTCTCGGTCCCGTTCCCGGACGGGGCAGTCGCGGGCCGCTGCTCGCTGGCGTCTTCGGCGTCGGGGTGCTGTTCGGGGCCGGAGGCGGGCGAGGGGGCCGAGTCGCCGTCCGGAGTCGGTGTGTCGTCGGTATCGGCCTCGCTGGCGTCGCTGAGCTCCATCGGGTCCGGCTGTGGCTCCATGCCGGACTCGTCGAGCATCCCCGTGAGGTCCTCGTCGTCGGCGGCGCTGGGGAGCGTCGCGGCGTCGCCGGCGACCCCGTCGCTGGCCTCGCTCTCGCCGGCCGCGGCGACGACCGGCTCCAGGATCGTCGCGAGTTTGCGCCGGCAGGTCGGACAGAGCACGACGGTCCGGTCGTCGCCGCCAGCGGGTCGAAGCGCCCGCGGGACGACCGGGTACTCGGAGAGCGAGGCGTCCAGTGCGACACCGCAGAAGTAACACGACGAGAGGCGGTCCATATCTCGGCATACACCCCCGCGGTCTTAAAACGGGGCGCAGTACTCAGTCCCCGGCGCGCCCGTCCGCGTGGGCGAAGACGAACGCACGGAGGAGCTTCGCGGCCAGCGTCGCGGCCTGGCCGTCGTCGCGGTCGTTGACCTCGACGGCGTCGAACCCCACTGCGTGTGGCGCGACCGCCCGAACGGTGTCGTGCATCGTCGGCGGGTCGAGCCCGAACGGTTCCGGCGTCCCCGTGCCGGGTGCGAACCCGGGGTCGGCGGCGTCGATGTCCACCGAGAGGTAGGCCCGCTCGCCCGCGAGCGACGGCGTCCAGTCGGGCACCTCCGCCGGCGGGACGACCGTCACGTCCGCCGCTGTCGCTCGGTCCCACTCGGCTTCGCTGCCGGTTCGGGCGCCCAGAACCACTGCCCGGTCGGCGACCGAGAGGGCGTGGCGTGTGACCGTCGCGTGCGAGAGCGTGTCGCCGGCATAGGACTCCCGGAGGTCCAGATGGGCGTCGAGACAGACGAACACGTCCGGGTCGAGCGCGCGGACGGCGGCGACGGTGACGGTGTGTTCGCCGCCCATCAGGAGCGGGACGACACTCTCGTCTGCGAGGTCGGAGACCGTTCCTTCGAGGAAAGTCAGATACTCGTCGGTGTCGGCCGTCGGACCGATGTCGCCGTAGTCGAAGACGGCCAGGTCGGTGAACTGCCGGCCGGTGTGGTGGTCGTAGTCGTCGAACTGCTCGGAGAACTCGCGGAGCCGGCGCGGACCGAAACGCGCCCCGGGCCGAAACGAAGTCGAAACGTCCAGCGGCGCCCCGACGACGGCGTAGTCGGCACGGTCGCGGTCGGCGTTCGCACCGGGAAACATGCGGCGTTACGTGCGCGTGATCTTGCGCTGGTCCTCGTATTCGAGGTATTCGATCTCGTCGTCGGGGTTGAGCGCGACATCGTCGGGCATCAGCATCGTGAACGTCTCGTACGTTTCGAGGTCCATGACCTGCGCGTCGTCGCCGTCGACGGAGACGACCTGCCCCTGCTTTCGGTCGATGATCGGGACCCAGACCTTCGCGTCGACGGGCTGGGAGAGCGAACGCTTCTTGCCGTCGAAGACGCCCCGGGCGTCGATTCGGGCCTTCGCACTGCCGTGTTTGCCCGGCTTGGCCGTGCTGTAGGAGTCGATCTTACACGGCGTGTCCTCGATCATCACGTAGCTACCTTCGTCGAGCTCGCGAACTTCGGTCTGCTCTCTTGCCATACGGCCGGGTTACCCCTGTTGTGGCATAAACGGTTTGGAATGGGGCGCCCCGTCAGCGACCGACCTCGATCGAGCGGAGGCGGTCGATTCGGTCGGCCGTCGGCGGGTGCGATCGCGTCTCGACGTGGAATCGGTCGGTTCTGGTCCCGGTCTGGAAGCCGCCGGCGAGGAAACAGAGCCCACGAACGCCCTCGTACGCCTGTCGCTTGTCCGTCTCGGGCGTCACCGCGATCTCGCTGTCCAGCGTCTCCAGAGCGGTGACCAGCGCGGCCGGGTCGCCGGTCAACAGCGCGGCGCTCCGGTCGGCCGCGTACTCGCGGTACTTCGAGAGCGAGCGGCTCAGGACGACGACAGGTGCGGTGAACACGCCGAGCAGGACGCCGCCGAGAACGACCGTGATGCCGGCAAGCACGGCGAACCCGGCGGTAAAGGCGAGGCTCCCGACCGGTGCGGCCAGGAACCGGGCGCTCAGGACGTACGCACCACACAGGGCGAGCGCACCGACGACGAGTTTGCTCCCGCGCTTCCCGGGGAGCGTGTCGTCCAGTAGTCCGTGTTCGCCGTTAGTCAGCGCCGGCAGGAAGCTGGCGAGGGTCATCACCGTCGCGTCGCGGTTCTTGATGTGCATGAGCTCGTGGGCCAGCACGGCGTCGAGTTCGTCGCCGGAGAGCGTCTCCAGCAGGCCGTCGCTGACGACCAGCGTGGCGCTGTTGATGGTGCCGACGGCGAAGCTGTTGGGGACCGCGGAGTCCGCGACCGCGATCGTCGGGGGCCGCATGTCGGCGAGCTGTGCGAGCCGGTGGACGCGTTCGCTCAGGTCGGGATACTCCCGTTGGGACACTTCCCGTGCGTCGACTTTGTTGAGTGTTCGCGCGCGGGTGTACCGGAGCTGCCCCCAGACGAACAGCGACAGCGCCGGCAGCAGGATGGCCAGCCACCACGCGGCCTGGGCCGACAGCGCGCCGAAGGGCAACGTCCCGGCGACGGCGTCGCGGAGGGGGGCGAGCCACGGCGTCAGGAGGTACGCGGCCGTCGCGACCACCGCGAGGTCGACGACCAGCAGGAGCGCGAGCGTCAGCAGGATCCGTCGGTTGAGGTGGGTATCTCTCCCCATAGGGCGTGTAGAATCTAGCTGTCAGTGAATGAAAATAGTTCTGGTGGTCGGTCGGCGAGCGTCGAAGTAATGACAATATTTTATATTCGTTGGCAAGAACTGTGTAACAGTGCCTTCCAGTCTCATCCGCGCCGCCCTCGCCCTCCTCTGTGCCGGCGCTGTGGTGTTCGGGACCGCATTGTTCCCCGCCGCGCTGGACGTGGAGCTCCAGCCGTCGGGTCCTGATACGGTCGGGTCGGACGCCACGAACCCCGCCGGGAGCCAGCCCACCGACACGGGCAGTCCGGCCACCGAAACCCCGACAGCGACGCCGACACCGACCGAGACGCCCGTCCCGCCCCCGGACGACGACACCGGTGACGTAGACCCCAACCTCGGCTGGCTCTCCCTCGTGCCGAAGCTGTTCGGCCTCGTCGTGCTGGGCGGGCTCGGCTACGTCGGGCTCGTGTTGTTCCGCGCGGCCGACATCGATGTCGGTGGCGGACTGTCGCTGGGCTGGCTCACGCTGCCGTCGCTGCCCGCCCCCGTCGGGAACGCGCTCCAGCTCATCCCGCAGGTGACGACCACCGTCCTGCTGGCCGGCGCGACAATGCTGGGCCGTGTCGCCGCCGGCGTCGGAACGGTCGCCGCCGGCGTCGGCCGCGGCGTCGTCGCCGGACTGGGACCGTTCGGGCGGATAGTCGGCCGGAGCGTCGGCGCGCTCCCGGTCGCTCTGGTGCCGTCCTCGCCGCGCCGCTGCAGGCGCTCGGGTCGCTCGGGAGTTCCGGTGGCCTGCTGGCGTCGCTGCGCGGTGGGCTCACACGGCCCGACTTCATGGAGCCCGACGAGCCGACGACCGAGGACGCCCGGACCACGGGGCCGACGGCGGCTGCCGGGCGCGAGCCCGAACCGCCGTCGCTCCGGGAAGCCTGGGAGTCGATGGTCGACCTCGTTCCCGTCCGGAACCCCGCCGCGACGACACCCGGCGAGTACGCCCGGAAGGCCATCGACATCGGTCTGCCGGCCGCGCCGGTCCGCCGACTCACGGAGCTGTTCCGGGCGATCGAGTACGGCGGTGCCGACGCGACCAGCTCCCGGACGGAAGCCGCCCGCGACGCCCTGGATCACATTCGCAAGGGAGGTGACGAGCGATGAGCCAGACCAAGACGGTCGAGCCGGCGGACGAAAAGCTCGCCGTCGACACCGAGACCGTCGAGCGCGCGGACGAACAGGCCAACCAGCGACGGGCTGACGCGGACACCGACGACGCCACTGCCGCACGTGCGTCCGTCGACGCGACGATCGAGCGCGAGCCGGCCGGTCGGCTCTGGCTCGTGTTCGCGTTCGCCGGGCTGGCCGCACTGGCCGCCGCCGCGGTGGTCGCGACCTTCCCCGGCCTCGTGGAGACGGTCGCCGCGGCCGACGCCGTCCGACAGCTGCGCGGCGCTGCACCGCTACTGGGGGCCGTCGTCGGCGCGTTGGGCCTGTACGGCCTGTACGATCGCCACGAGTCCCCGGAGTACGCGAGCGACGAGACGGTCGAACTGCCCGCGGCGAACCCCGAATCGACTCAGGGGACCGAACAGACGGTCGTCGGCGCGGACATCGACGAGTTGCTGGAGAGCATCGACGGCCGGGTCGACCCCTACAACGGGCTGGAGGCGAGCTACGCGGCCGACATCCGTCGGGAACTGCGCGAGACCGCCAAGCGAGTCATCGTGGATTCGACGGGAGTCCCCGACGCGACGGCCGCCGCGGCCATCGACGAGGGGACCTGGACGGACGACCAGCGGGCGGCTTCCTTCCTCGGGAACGAGACGGTGGCCGAACCGTCGCTGGGCGTCCAGCTCCGGGACTGGGCCTCCGGCGAGGCGTTCGACCGGAGAGTCAACGCGACGCTTGACGCGATCCGCCGCGTCGAGCGGGGTGATCTCCGATGAGTACGCGGCTGGACGCGCGACGCGATATCGGGATCTGGGTCGCACTGGTCGCCGGCGCGGTCGGCGTGGTCACCGGCAACACGGCCGTGTTCATGGTCGCCGTCGTCGGACTGGTCTACGCCGCCTACGAGGCGGCGGCGAGCGTCCCGGAGCCGAAGCTGACGGTCTCCCGGGCGTTGGAGCCGGAAGCCCCGCTGCCCGGCCAGGAAGTCGAAGCGACGGTCACCGTCCGCAACGACGGCCTGGACTACCTGCCCGACGTTCGGGTCGTCGACGGCGTCCCGGACCGGCTCGGCGTGATCGAGGGGTCGCCACGCTTTGGCACGACGCTGGATGTCGACGAGTCGGCGTCGTTCAGCTACACGGTCACCGCCCGTCGCGGCGAACACGGCTTCGGCGAGACGACCGTGGTGTGTCGGAACCTCACCGGCGGTGCCGAGTACCGGACGACCGCCGACATCGGGACGGACCTGGACTGCTCGACCGACGCCGAACGACTTGACATGCCCCCACAGACGCTGCCACAGACCGGACGGATCCAGGCCGACGCCGCCGGCGAAGGCGTCGCGTTCTACTCGATCCGCGAGTACCAGTCCGCGGACCCGATGAGCCGTATCGACTGGAACCGCTTCGCCCGGACCAACGAACTGGCGACCGTGGAGTTCCAGGAGACGAAGGCTGCCAGCGTCGTCCTGCTGGTCGACGCACGGTACCCGGTCGCCGCGGAACCGCGGGCGCCAAACGCCGTCCAGTACTGCACCTACGCCGCCGAGCGACTGGCGACCGCCCTGCTGGACGAGGAGAACCACGTCGGCGCGGCGGTCTATGACTCCTGTGCGTATCTCCGTCCGTCCGCCGACAGGGTCCAGGCCCGTCGGGTCAGGGAGTTCCTGCTCGACGAGATCGGACACGGCGACGGCACCGCGACTGTCAGCGGGACCGACTGGTCGGTCGGCGACCTGGACGGGCAGCGGTTCTTCCAGGGGATCGACGAGGTCGAACAGCGCTACGGCGTCGCGGACGGCGGGAACCCGGTCAAGACGCTCAAGCGATCGATCCCGGACGAGGCACAGCTCGTGTTCTGCAGCCCGCTCCTGGACGACGCCGCGGCCGACGTTGCCAAGCGCTTCGCGGCATACGGACACGCGGTCACGCTGGTGACCCCGGACGTGACCACCAGCGAGACGCCGGGTGCGACGCTTGAAGCCCTCGACAGGGACGAACGCGTCGACGACCTGCGCAGCGCCGTCCGGGTCGTGGACTGGGAGCCGGAGCAGCCGCTGTCGAAGGCGCTCGTGCGGGCCATGGGACGGTGGTCGGCGTGAGCGACAGCGAGCGCGGGATCGACACGCGGCCGGTCCGCTCGACGGCGACGCTCGCGGGCGTCCTCGCGGTCGTGACGGCGCTGGCCGTCGGCGTGAGCATCGGCGACCCGCTCCCGGTCGTCTCGGCGGTCGGCGGCGCGGTGTTGATCGCCGGTGGGGCGTGGGCGCTGGGCGAGGAGTCGAACGCGCGTATCGCGGCCGGGAGCGTCATGGCAGTCGCCGGCGTCGTCGGGTTCGCGCTCACCGTGGTGTTGGCGGCCGGCGGGAGCAGGCTGGCCGCCTACCTCGGGCTGGCGCTCGGGACGACGTACGTCCTGCTCGACGCCGTCACAGAATCGATCGACGACGAGAACCGCCTCGGGGCCGCGCTCAGAGAGAGCGGGAACGCGCTGCTGGTCGGGATCGTCCTCGCGGTCTTCCTGAGTATCAACGCGCAGTACAGCGTCGTGAGCGGCCTCGTGCTGGGCGTGACCGGGATCGCGTCGATCACGCCGCTTGTCGGGTTCGTCACCCTCCAGATCGTCGCAGTCGCCGTCCTCCTGCTGTTGAACCGGGTCGTGCCGGTGCTTGAAGGCTGGCTTCCCGACCCGGGCAGTGGCGACCGGCCGCTGGAGACGCTGTCGGACGTGGGACTGTCCAGACACGAAGTGCCCGTCGCCGCCTGGGCAGTGCTCGGTGTCGAGAGTGTCGTCGCGCTGTTCCCGCAGAGCCACGTCCTGTTCAACGCCTTCCTCGTCGGGACGCCGGTCGTCGGGCCGGTGCTCCGGGCGGCGCTGAGCGGGCTCTTGCACGTCCCGCTGGTCGTGATCGGCGTCGGACTGGTCGGCATCCTGCTGGTGAGTGGCCTCCAGCGGTGGGTCGTCGACTGGCTCGGGGACGACCCCGCGACCACGCTCTCGCTGCAGGCCGGCGGGATCGTCGCCGTCGCCGCGACGGTAGTCGGGACGGCGATCCTCCCGCTGCTCGGTGTCGGTCTCTTCGGCGGGAACACGGCCGTCTCGTGGGTGATCGGGCCGGCAGCGATCGTCCTCGGCGGCCTGGTGACGGCCGCGTTGCTGGTCGGCGTCCTCGTCACCGTCGTGCCGATGCTGAGCCAGCGTGGCTTCCTCCCCCAGCCCGCCGGAGGGTTCGCACTCGGCAGTGCGGTGCTGTTCCTGACGATCCTGCTCGGGGCGGAACTGGGCGTCCCGACCGTAGTAGTCATCGCCGGCGCCGCCGCCACGCTGCTGGTCTGGGACGCCGGCGCCCACGCGAGCAGTATCGGCGCCCAACTGGGCCGTGCGGCGGGGACGACCGACAGCGAGTTCGTCCACGTCACCGGGACGGGAATCGTGCTCGGCCTGGCCGTGGTCGGTGCCGTCGCCGCGCGCTACCTCGTGGTGCCGGCCATCGCCCCGCCGGAGACGAGCGCGGCGGCGTTCCGGTCGGCCGTCTCGCTGTTCCTCATCGTGCTGGCGATCCTCGCGCTGGGGCTTGCCCTCTCCGTACGATCGGACACCCCGATCGCCGAGTAGCCCCTTGCGCTACGGGGCGGTAGGCCCTACCGGTCACATGGACCGGCTACGCTGTTACGCCTGCGGAGCGACCACGAGCGAGAGCGACCGCTATCGCTGTTCGTGTGGCGAACCGCTCTGGCTCGACACCGACCCGACCGGGTTCGAGTGGCCCGCCGACACCGATCGGTCGATGTGGCGCTACAGCGCTCTCCTGCCGGCCGTGACGCCGACCGGGCTCGCGGCGTCCGCGGGCGGGACCCCGCTCGTTCGGACGGATCGGCTGGACGGCGATGTCGGGGCGACCGTCTCGGTGAAGTACGAGGGGTCGAACCCGACCGGGACGTTCAAAGACAGGGGGAGCGCGGTCGGCGTCGCGATGGCGAAGACCGGGACCGTCGCCACGGTCTCGCACGGGAACATGGCCCGGTCGATGGCGGCACACGCCGCGAGCGCGGGGCTCGACTGTCTCGTGTTCGTCCCGGCGGACGTACCCCAGGAACGGCTCTCGCTCCTGGCGCGCTACGACCCGACGATCCTCCGCATCGAAGGGGAGTACGGTCGACTCTACGAAGCCTCGCTCCGGTTGGGCAGGGCACACGACATCGCGGTCGTCAACTCGGACGCGCCGGCCCGCGTGGCCGGCCAGAAGACGACCGGCCTGGAGATACTGGCGGCGTTCGCGCCGTCGGTTCCCGACGCCATCGTGCTCCCGGTGTCGAGCGGGGGCCACGCCAGCGGCATCTGGAAGGGGATCGAGGAGCTGTTCGCGGCGGGCGTCGTCACCGAGCGCCCGCGGCTCTACTTCGTCCAGGCGGCGGCGTGTGCACCGATCGCCGCGGCCTGGGACCGCGGCGAGACTACCGTCGCGCCGGTCGACGGCGGCGAGACGGTCGCGTACTCGATCGCGAACGCGGACCCACCCAGCGGGAACCGGGTGCTCGCGGCCGCTCGGCGGACGAGCGGGGGTGTCCTGGCGGTCGACGACGACGCGATCCTCGACGCCCGACGGACCCTCTCCGAACGGACGGGGCTGTTCGTCGAGTCCGCGTGTGCGACGGCCCTCGCTGGCGCGCGAGCATTGGGAAGACAGAGGGCGTTCGAACCGGACGACGAGGTCGTCCTCGTCGCGACCGGGACCGGCTTCACGGAACGCGACCTGGCGACCCCGTCGGTCTCTGCGCCGACGGTCCCGCTTGCCGACCTCGACGACGCGGTCGCGGCACGTACCGACTGAGGGGGCGTCACTCCCAGGGCGGCCATCGCCGTCCGAGTTCGCGCACCGTCCGGACACCGAGTGTCGCGGCGCGTGCGAGAAAGCGGGTCGGGATCGACTCGGCGGGGACCAGCGGCGGCCCGCGCTGGGTCGCGACGGTCTGGACCTCGGTGAACTTCCGGATCCCCTCCGGACCGTGGCGGCGCCCGACGCCGGAGTCGGCGACGCCGCCCATCGGCGCGTCCGTCGACCCCCACATGCCGACGAACGCGTCGTTGACGGACACCGACCCGGTCCGAATCCGGTTCGCCAGGTCCACCCCTCGCTCGCGGTCGGCCGTCCAGACGCTCGCGTGGAGGCCGTAGTCGGTCGCGTTGGCCCGCTCGACCGCCGCCTGGGCGTCGGGGACGGGTTCGACCGTGACCACCGGCCCGAACGTCTCCTCGGTTGCGGCCGTCGCGGACTCCGGGAGGTCGGCCAACACGGTCGGCTCGTAGAACAGCGGCCCGACATCGTCGCGGCGCCGGCCGCCGGTCAGGACGGTCGCACCGCGCTCGCGAGCGTCTGCGACGTGTTCTTCGACGACCGAGCGCTGGGCCTCGCTGACCAGCGATCCGACATCGGGGCCGTAGTCGAAGGTGGCACCGAGCGTCTGTGCGTCGGTCGCCGAGACGAACCGGTCACGGAACTCGTCGTACACTGGCCGTTCGACGTAGATTCGCTCGAAGGAGATGCACAACTGCCCGGCGTTGGCGTAGCTCCCCCAGACGAGCGCCCGGACCGCGGCGTCGAGATCGGCGTCGGCCAGCACCACCGCAGGGTTCTTCCCGCCCAGTTCCAGCGAGGCGTCGACGAGGTGCTTGCCCGCCAGTGTGGCGATCTCCCGGCCCGTCGCCGTGCTGCCGGTGAACGTGATCTGGTCGACCCGGGAGATCAGCGGTTCGCCCAGCGGCGCGCCCTCGCCGGTGACGACCTGAACGAGATCGGCGGGGACGCCGGCGTCGACGAGCAGTTCGTGGGCCAGCAGGGCCGTAAACGGCGTCTCCTCGGCGGGTTTGAGGACGACCGCGTTGCCGGCGAGCAGCGCCGGCAGGAAGTCCGAGATCGCGAGCGTGAGCGGGTAGTTCCAGGGTTCGACGAACCCCGCGACGCCGACCGGGTGGTGGTCGGTCTCGACGCGGGTGAGTCCGGGGAGTCGGCTGTCCCGGCGGGTGGCCCCCACCTGGCCGGGGCCGTGCTGTGCGTAGTAGCCGGCAGTGAGGGCGACATCGAGGACCTCCGTCAGCGCGTCGAATCTGGTCTTGCCGGTCTCGACCTGGATCGCGTCGAGCAGTCGCTCGCGGTCGGCGAGGACGCTGTCCGCGAACCGATCGAGGACCTGCGCCCGGTCCTCGATCGACCGCGCTGCCCACGCCGACTGTGCCGACCGTGCCCGGTCGACCGCGGCCGCGACATCCGCCGGTCGACAGCGTGGGACCGTCCCGACGACAGCACCGGTGTAGGGAGCGGTGACCGGAAGTTCGTCGCGATCGCCGACCGTCGCCACCCGCGTCCGGAGTCGCTCACAGGTCGCCTCGTCGAGGCGACTCCCGACTGTCTCGGCTGCCATTGGTGCCCTCTCGGTTCCCACCCGTATGTGATTTGCCCTGCGCGCGATGTGTGACGGAACCGGTCGGTTGAAACCGACGGCCGTCGGACACTGCGACGATGACTGACCACGAGGACCGGGAGACGTTCCACCACGATCCGATCGGGCACGCCGAGGTCCGGGCGGGGATGACCGTCGGCGAACTGGCAGACAGCTACGGGGAGGCCGGGATCGGCGCCAGCGACCTCCACGAGGCCGTCGATATCTACAGCGAGATGCTCGACGACGACGTGACGACGTTTTTCGGGCTGGCCGGGGCGATGGTCCCGACCGGGATGCGGGCCATCGTGAGCGAACTGATCCGGGACGGCCACATCGACGTGTTGGTGACGACGGGCGCGAACTGCACGCACGACAGCATCGAGGCCATCGGCGGTAAGCACCACCACGGCGAGGTGACGCCGCCGGAGAAGACCGAACGCGAACACGACGAGACGCTGCGCGACGAGGGCGTCGACCGCATCTACAACGTCTATCTCCCCCAGGAACACTTCGCGCTGTTCGAGAGCCACCTCCGCGAGGAGGTGTTCTCCGAACTCGAACCCGAAGGCGCCGTCCCGATCCAGCGGATGACCGAGGAACTGGGGCGGGCAAACAGTGAGGTCAACGACCGCGAGAACGTCGCCGAGGACGCGGGTATCCTGGCGGCCGCCTACGAGCACGACGTGCCGGTGTACTGTCCGGCCGTCCAGGACTCGGTGCTCGGCCTCCAGGCCTGGATGTACTCCCAGACCAGCGACTTTACCCTGGACGCGCTGGCGGACATGACCGACATCACCGACATCGCCTACGAGGCCGACAGCGCCGGCGCGATGGTCGTCGGCGGTGGCGTCCCGAAGAACTACGTCCTCCAGACGATGCTCGTCTCGCCGGACGCCTACGACTACGCCGTCCAGTTGACGATGGACCCCTCCAACACCGGCGGCCTCTCGGGCGCGACCCTGGAGGAGGCCCGGTCGTGGGGGAAACTGGAGAAAGACGCCCGGAACGTCTCCGTGTACGCCGACGCGACCATCACGCTCCCGCTGGTGGTGGCCGCGGCCCGCGAACGGGTCGGCGAGTGACTGAAGTCAGGGGGATATATTCCGGCAGGAACCGAAGAGCGAACGTGAACCGTCCGTGACCGACTCGATCCGCGTGCTCCACGTCGACGACGATCCGGCGTTTCTCGAACTGGCACAGACCGTACTGGAGAGCGAGCACGGGTTCGACGTGACCACCGAGAGCGATCCCGACGCGGCGCTCGATCGGTTCGAAGGGGCGTCGTTCGACGCCGTCGTCAGCGACTACGAGATGCCCCGGATCGACGGGCTGGCGCTGCTGGCGACCGTCAGAGAGCGCGATTCGTCGATCCCGTTCGTCCTGTTCACCGGGAAAGGATCGGAGGAAGTCGCCAGCGACGCGATCTCGGCCGGCGTCACGGACTATCTCCAGAAGGGGTCGGGACTCGAACAGTTCGAGTTGCTGGCGAACCGGCTGCTGAACGCGATCGACCACGCCCGGACCGTCGAGCGGCTGGGCCGCGAGAAACGCCGACTCGACCGAATCCTCACCGCGACGCCGATGGCCATCGTCGTCCACGACCGCGACGGGAGCGTGAGTCGCTGGAACGACCGGGCAGAAGCGATACTCGGCGCACCGGCCTCGGAACTCGACGCGGCAGCGTATCCGGACGTGTCGTGGACGCTCAGGGAGTCTGACGACACCGTCGTCACGGCCGACCGCCTGCCGTATCGACGGGTCATCGACACCGGCGAGCCGATCCGTGATGTCCGATACGTCGGCGAGGCCGGCGACGGGTCCGAACTCCACATCGTCGTCCACGGCGCGCCGCTGTTCGACGAGAGCGGTGCGGTCGACGGGGCGGTGATCGTGTTCGACACCGTATGAGTCGAGCGCGCCGGACTGCCGATCCCGTGCATGGCACTCACACACGCTCTCGCTCGCTTTGACAACGTTTTAGCCGCCGATCCGACTCTAGATTTCCAATGAGCTACAAGATCGGACTCGTCGGCAAACCCTCCGTCGGCAAGTCCACGTTCTTCAACGCGGCGACGATGAACGACGTGCCCGAAGGGGCCTACCCGTTCACGACGATCGACCCCTCGGTGGGCGAGGCCTACGTCCGGGTAAACTGTGCGGCCCCGGAGTTCGACCACGCCTGTACGCCCAACCACGGTTACTGTTCGGACGGCGTCCGCTTCGTCCCGACCCAGTTGGTCGACGTGGCCGGCCTGGTCCCAGGTGCCCACGAAGGCAAGGGCCTGGGGAACCAGTTCCTCTCCGACCTCAACGAGGCCGACGTACTGGTCCACGTGGTCGACTTCACCGGCGAGACGGATCTCGAAGGGGAACCCACAGATGACCACGACCCCCGCGAGGACATCGACTTCTTGGAGAACGAACTCGATATGTGGTATCTCGACATCTTGGAGAAAGGCATCGAGCGCTACCGCTCGGGGTATCACGGCGAGGACGCCGACATCGAGGCTGACCTCGCCGAACAGATGTCCGCGTTCAAGATCAGCGAGGAGGAGATCAAGCAGGTCGTCCTCGCGCTGGAACTGGAACTGGACCCCGACACCTGGGACGCCGCGGACCGCGAACGGCTGGCCCGGGAGATCCGCATCCGGACGAAGCCGATGGTCGTCGCGGCCAACAAGATGGACACGCCTGCCGCTCAGGCCAACTGGGAGACGGTCACCGAGGACCCCGACTACGAGCACCTGACGTTCGTCCCGGTGTCGGCCCACGCCGAGAAGGCGCTGAAAAACGGCGACGAACAGGACGTGCTTGACTACCGGCCCGGCGACGACGACTTCGAGGTGACCGCCGACCTCCCCGAGGAGAAAGCCGCCGGTCTCGAACAGATCCGCGAATTCGTCACAGAGTTCGGCGGCACCGGCGTCCAGCCGGTCCTGGAGACGGCGCTGTTCGAGGAACTGGGCGCCATCGCCGTCTTCCCCGGCGCGCGTAAACCCCAGGAGGACGGGACCTTCCTGCAGGACTGTTTCGTGCTGCCGGACGGGTCGACCGCCGAGGACTTCGCGTACTTCCTGCACACCGACATCGGCGAGGGGTTCCTGCACGCCCACGACGTGCGGTCCGGTCGACAGGTCGGTGCGGACACGGAACTCGCCCACCGGGACGTGGTCGAGATCACGACGACGAACTGACCGCCGCGACGGACGGCCCGTATCAGTCCTGATAACCGGGAGTCCCATCTTTTTGCTCGTCAGCGCCGTATCCGGTGGCATGAGCGACTGGTCGACACGCTGCGATCGAGGCTTGCGGTTCGGATCGGAGGGAGACCCATGACCACTGCCATCGCCGGCAAACGCCGGCTCGGACAGTTCCTCGCCGCCGTCGGCGCGGTCCCGATGGCCGTCGAACCGGCGCTCCCCGGGCCGCTCAGACGGAACTTCGGCGCGCGGCTGTTCGCGCTGGCACTGATCTCCGTCGTCGTCGGCCCGGCGATCGCGGCGACGCTGTTCTCACAGGCGCTTCCCGCGGTCGCCTTCGCGGCCGGAATCGTCCTCGTGACGGGGTTTCTGGGCTACTGTGAGCTCTACCGGGCGATCATCCAGATCAACGAGCAGGTCGTCGCGATCGACAACGGCAACTACGACATCGACTTCGGCGTCGATCGGGTCGACGAGATCGGCGAGACCTACGAGACGCTCGAACGGACCGCTCGATCGATGGGCGAGACGATCCAGGCGGCCGACGAGGCCCGGGAGGAAGCCGAAACCGCACAGTCCGAGGCCGAGGAAGCACGCGAGCAGGCGGAACAGGAGCGCACGGAGATGGAGGCGCTCAGCAGCCACCTCGAACTGAAGGCCCAGCAGTACGGCGACACGCTGCGGGCGGCAGCCGACGGTGACCTGACCGCCCGCGTCGACACCGACAGCATGAGCGACGCGATGGTGGCCGTCGGCGAGGCGATCAACGACACGCTGGCCGCCCTCGAACGCGCCGTCGACCAGGGCCAGACCGTCTCGGACCGGATCGCCTCCGAGAGTGAGGGCGTCGCCGACGCCGGGCGGGACGTTCGCAGCGAAGTCCGGACGGTCTCGAACTCCGTTCAGGACATCGCCGACGGTGCCGGGCGACAACGCAGTCAACTCGGCGAGGCCGCCGACGAGATGAGCGACCTCTCGGCCACCGTCGAGGAGATGGCCTCCTCCGTGACCGAGATCGCGGAGCGCAGCGACACGGCCGCGGAACTCGGTCGAGACGCCCAGCAGTCCTCCTCGGAGGCCCAAAGCGCCGTCGACGCCATCCGCCACCAGTCGATGTCGGCCGCCTCGGAGGTCGAGCAACTCGACGAGATCGCCGAGGACATGGCCGAGATCGTCGAGGTCATCGACAACATCGCCGAGGAGACGAACATGCTCGCGCTGAACGCCTCGATCGAGGCCGCTCGGGCCGGCGAGGCGGGCGAAGGCTTCGCCGTCGTCGCCGACGAGATCAAGAACCTCGCCGCCGAGACCCAGAGCGCCACCGGCGACGTGGAGGCACTGATCGAGACGCTGCGGGGTCAGGTCGGCGACAGCGTCGAGGCCATGGACACCATGGAGTCGGCGGTCGACCGCGGGAGCGACACCATCTCCTCGACGATCACGACGCTCGACGACGTGGTCGACGCGACCGTCGATGTCAACGAGAGCATCCAGGAGATCGACCGGGCGACCAACAGACAGGCCGACACCGCACAACAGGTCGTCGGACTCATCGACGACATCGGGGACATCGCGGCCGACACCGCCGCCGACGCGGACGCCGTCGCGGAGACGGCCACCCAGCAGGACACGGCCGTCGCCGAGATGGTCGACTCCGTCGAGTCGTTCGTCGACGACGCCGACCGGCTCCAGGCCGAACTCGCGCAGTTCGAGACGGGAACGGCCGAAGCGGCGGCCGGCTCGGACGCCGAGAGCGCGCCGGCCATGACCGACGACTGAGCTACAGAAGGAGGTACGCGATCAGCGCGACGATCAGGAGCTTCTTCACGAGGACGACGGCGATGATCGTCTGTGTCATCGAGAGGGACCGAACCCGCCGGACGCCCCGGCGGAGGATGGCCGGCGAGCCGGCGAGTTCCCGGGCCAGCAGTTCCAGTTCGGCGCGGAACGTCTCGCCGACCGAGCCCTGGCCCTGCTCGTAGCCGGCCTCGGCCGTCGGGACCCAGCGCTGGCCGCTGTACTGGAGTTCGACGAGTGACCCTTCCAGGTGGTCGGCCTGCTCGAAGGCCAGTCCGTTGCTCTCACAGAGCCGTTCGAGCCTGGCGACGCCGCGGTCGCTGTTCAGGTCGTAGCCGAGCCGCGTCGGCTCGGTCGCCCAGTCGAACCGACAGCGGAGGACGACTTCGTCCGTCCCGACCCACACGTCGACGACCTCGGCCAGTTCGACGGTCCCCTGTGTCTCCTTTCGCTTGCGGCGGAGGTGCTCGTACTCGTCGGTGTCCGTGACAGCGGTGGAGGTGGAGGCGGAGGCAGTGTCGGTCATTCGCGGGTATCGGTTCGTTACGACTGCGACGATATAATCTTTCTCTCAGTCGACTCGTTCGAGATCCCGCTCTGTCGGTTCCCACCCGACGAAAGCCGTCTCCGGGGTGACGCCCATGGCGTCGATGAACAGGCCCGTCCCGACGTAGTGGCTGACCAGCAACGCGATAGCGACCAGTTCCGCGGGCTCGTAGTGGGCCGTCGCGCGTTCGTGGATCGTGTCGGTCACCGCCCGGTCACAGTAGGCCCGGACGTACGCGACCAGCGCTGTGGCGTCGTCGGCCAGCGGGTCGGTCTCGTCCCGGCCGATGGCCCGGATCGTCGCCAGCGAGAGGCCGGCCTCGCGGGCCTCGAAGACGTGTTGGTGCCACTCGTAGCGGTCGTCGAGCGCCCGCGCGGCGGCCAGGATCGCCAGTTCGCGGGTCCGCTCGGGAAGGGCCGCGTAGAGCACGTCCAGATACTCGAGCAGGCCGGCGAACACCGTCGGGTCGTTGCCCATCGCCCGGGCGACGTGGAGGTCGTCGATAGCCAGTGAGTCGAACAGCTCGGGGGCGGCCTCGACGACCGCCGAGGAGTCCGGCAGCGGGACGCGGGTGTCCGGGGCCGTGTCGTGATCGGGGTCCATAGGGCGATGTTCACCCCGGTCCAGCTAAATATCGACGGGACAGCCCCGTATCTCCCCGCCCCGCATCCCCTCGGCGAGCCAGTAGATCGAGAGGGTCAACACGACCAGGGCGCCGACCGCGAACTCCAGGCCGTCAAGCGGGAGAAAGAGCAGCGAGGTCGAGATGCCAAACAGCGACAACAGCCCCAACAGGACCGCCGAGCCACAGGCCGCACAGCCGGCCCCCAGCGTGCCAAGCAAGACACCGGCCGCGCCCGCGCCGCCCTGCTGGAGCGCCAGCCCGTGCTCACGGAAGTGATAGGCCGCAAGCGCGATGTCGACGCCGGTCAGGAGCGCGACCGCGACCAGCAAGATCCCCTGCAGCGGATGAAAGGAAGTCCCGACGAACGGGTACAGCTCCGACAGGACGATCAGCCGATCGACGAGGGGGAGCGAACCCCCGACGACCAGATCCAGGACGAGCGGGACGTTCAGCGAGACGACGAACGCCGTCAGCGACGCGCCCGCCGCGAGGACGGCCACCGCCGAGTACGTCGGCAACCCAAGCACCAGCCTGATCGTCCGGCCCATCAGCCGCCAGTCGGTCCGCCGGGTCGGAAACTTGATGACACCCCGCCACCGCCGGAACCGGGTGCGAACGCTCATTCGGCCTCGCCGATGGCCCGTGCGACGATCTCGTAGCTGACGCTCCCGTTGACTTTGGTGACGAACTCGCCGTCCTCGAACAGCAGGACGATCGGCGTCGACTCCCCCAGGTCGGCGTTCTCGGCGGCCGTGATATCGGCCTGGACCTGCTCGTCGTAGGCGCCCTCACGTGCGTCGGCCGCGACCGCCTGCCCGTCGAGGTCGGTCTCGCTGTCGAGAAACGACGCGGTCCGGTCGAGCACGTTGTCCGTCGAGAACGCGGACTGATTCCCGAAGTAGTGGGCCAAGAGCGTCCAGAACGCGTCGGCATCGCGGGCGAAGGTCGCTTCCAGGGCCTGTGTGGCCGGTTCGCCCCAGGGGTAGATGACCGGGTACGTCCGGACAACGTAGGCGCCTTTCCCCGGGTCGACGATGTTCGACCGGATCTGTGGCACCGTCCGCTCGTGGAAGTCACGACAGGTCGGACAGGAGGGGTCTTCGAACGTCAACACGACGTGGCCGTCCAGTGGCCCCAGGTGTGGCTGGGCGTCGAGGTCGGCGGCCGCGGGGTGGTCGTCGATCGACTCACCGCTCGCCTCGCTCCCGCCACAGCCCGCCAGTCCCGTGACGGCACTCGCTGTCGCGAGTCCGAGAAAGCGCCGTCGGTTCATACTGCCGTCGAAGACCCGCGGGTGTTTATGCGTTGTTCCATATTGGGCCCGAATGGAGAACCGTCTTGCCGCCGGAGGCTGTAGGCCCGTCTGGCCGATGACGAACGCGTACGGGACCGAGTCGGGGTGACTCCCCGGCGACGACGAGCCCTATGAGTGCCGAGGCCGCTATTATTGAGGGTAGAAGGCGTCTCTGAGGGTATCTAGTTGTGGCCACGGTAGACATAGGCCCCGGTCAGATTCCCGCCGAGCAGGCAGACACGGATTTATGAACGTTGCCGAGTAATCACACGGTATGGCCGCCGAAATTTCCGACCGGGTACGAGAAATCGCGGAGGCTCGCGGCCTTCCAGAGTCCGAGGTGTTCGAACGGGCACTGGAACGCGGTCTCGAAGACCTGTGGGAGGACCTCGTACTCGCACAGTACCTCGACGGCGAACTCAATCGCGAGGAGGCCATCGAGCGCGTCGGTCGGACGAAAGTCGAGCGAGCGGACCGAGAGCGTGAGGTCGTCGAGGAAGATGTCGACTGGGGCCTGAACGCGTGACGCTTGCGGCTGTCTCAGACGCGGGACCGCTCATTCACCTCGCCGAAATCGGTTCGCTCGAACTGCTCTCGACGTTTGACACACTACTCGTACCAGAGACGGTTTACGAGGAAGTCGAGGCCGGTGGTGTTCCGGACGAGTTTGCCGACCTCTCGTACGAACTCGTCGAAGCCGATGAAAGCCAGGTCGGGGCTAAAGAACTGGACGCCGGAGAACGCGCCGCGATTGCGGTCGCTGAAGAGCGGGGCATCGTTCTTCTAACCGACGACCTCGCCGCCCGAGAGGCAGCGTCCGACGCGGGCGTAGAAGTACACGGCTCTATCGGCGTAATTGCGTTCGGTTACGCTCGGGGATTACTAGATAGAGATGAGGCGGCGTCACTCATGCGAGCACTCCAGCGTCAAACAAGTCTCTTCGTGACCGAGGCAGTCGTAGAGCGCGGCATCCAGATGCTGGACGAACAGTAACGAGACGAACGGGCACTAAAGCCGTGCTAACCACATTCACTATGGATAGATTGTGAGTCGTGAGTGCAGAGGCCACCCTTCAGCGTCGATAGCCCCACCACACTCACCTGCCGTCGTATCGTTGTCTCTCGACGAACTCTACCCGGACGGTCACGTCTCGACCGGTCGTTCTCGAGATAGCCTGACCCAGATCCGCGGCGAGCGTCGGGTAAGACTGATGTGCCGGTCGGCCGACGACCACCGCAACGCCAGGCGGTTCGGATCCGGGGACGAAGACGAAGTCCGTCTGCGTCCGAATCAGTTCCAGGTCCTCGTACTCACTATCGTCGAGGACTCCGTCGACCGCCCCGTTGACATCGTTCTCGAAGGACGCCTGCAGAGTGAAAGTCACACCGGTGGCGACCACGAGAGCGATCAAGACGAGGGACGCTGCCGACGTTCGAATCGACGGAAGTCCACCCTCGTCGTCTCTCGGTTTGTAGCCGAACGCTCGGAGAGTGGCGTAGCCCGCCGCGTTGACCGCGACGATGTTGGCGACGAGCAGAACCAGGGCACCGATGGCCACGCTCGGGGCGTTCCAGGCGATACCCACCCCGACGGCAGCGGCGGCCGGGATGAGCGCTGCGGCGATCATCACCCCGACGAGCGACACCGGCAGCGCCGTCGCGAGGCCCACGGCGCCCGCGATACCCGCCGCCAGACCGACGGCCAGCGTGAGCAGCCCCGGTGAGGTGCGCTCGCCGATCTCGGCGATGGTTTCCAAGTGTACTACCGGGGAGACGGAGCCGAGCGACTGCAGCGCGACGCCGAAGACTGCGCTGGCGAGGACGGCGAGCGAGAGACTCAGGACCTGAGCACGCACCCCGCGTTTCAGCATGGACCAATCGCGCATGGTCGTACCGACGCTGGCAGTGAGCGCCGACCCTACCTGTGGGGCGATGACCATCGCGCCGACCACGAGCGCCGCGGAGTTGAGCAGCAGGCCCGCGACGGCGACGAGTGTGCTGACGACGGTCATCACGTAGTATGCCGCCGGATCGGGATGGAGCGACAGCGCGGTCGAGCGGAGTTCCTCCGGCGAAACGCTGTCGCCCTCCTCGGTCCCAGTGATGAACCGGTCCTCGAGCGCGTCGAAGTGCTCGGTCTGAGCCATCTCGGCGTTGACCGCGACGAAATACCGACCCGTAACCCCGGTCTCGTCGAGACGGTCGCGGACGTACTCGACCGCCTGGTTCGGGAGCGGGAATTCGACGAGCAACTCTTCGCTCGTCTCGGCACCGCTGGTGACGCGTTCGAAACTGACGTGATCGATGTCCTCGTCGTCGAGTACGGACAGCACAGCGTCGAGGTCGTCCTCGTCGACGAGGATCTTTACCAGTCGCATGAGTAGCCGCGGGACCGCGTCCGTGAACGGATTGGCCCCGAACCGTCCGTGGTCTCGACGAAGCGATGCTCGCCCCTCATCAGAGCAGGAGCGAGACGAGCGCCAGCACAAGGAAGATGATGACGAACCACTTCGCAACTGTCATCGTGACACCCGCGACGCCCCGGGCGCCCACGATGGCAGCGACGATCGCGATGACGAAAAACACGACGGCCCACTGGAGGAACTCTCCCGACATCACGAGCGGCATGGAAGTCACCTGTTCGAACGTCATCACGGGGTCGCTCGACGATATCAACGATACAGAGGTCATACGGATCACAGAGATATCGACCCGTTAGTTATTCTGTGACTAGGACCCAAGAGAGCGAGTTACGAACGAATTATCGCGCTTCGCTATCTCCTCGGTCAGATAGAACCGGAGTTGCATCCCGAGTGCGAGCACTCCAGCGTGAGATGAGTCTCTTCGTGACCAGGGCAGTCGTGGCGCGTGACATCCGTATACTGGACGAGCAGTAACCGGACAAGCGAACGCTATCGACGCGGTGTTCACTCTAGATCGATCCTGAGACGTGAGTGCCGAGGCCGCTTCTCCGTAGAACCGGGCCACACGCCAGCCGGTGACCTGGCTGACAGCACAGTCCGGACCACCGACACGTATCCGTCTGGCGCGAAAACGGGCGGGCATGAGTCGGGAGACGCTCGGGGGGCTGTCGCGGTCACGTGCGGCCTGGTGGCTGCTCGCGGCGGGCGCCCTCGGCGTCGTCGGGTTCGTCGCCTGGACGCTCGTCGGGCCGCTGGTGCTCGGACTCGGTCTCTACTACGCCGCTCGTCCGCTCGCGCGACGGCTCCAGCCGCGCCTCCCCGACGGCGTCGCGGCGGCGCTCCCGCTGTTTGGCCTGTTGGTCCCGGCACTGGCCGTCGTCACCGTCCTCGTCGCTGTCGGGTTACAGGAACTCTCGGCGATAGACGGGCGGCAGGCGGCGCCGGTTCTGGACCTGCTCGGCCCGTACGTCGAGGAGTCGGTCGCCCGTAATCCGCGGTCACTGCTCCGGGACCCGACCGTCGAGAACCTCCGCCGGGCGCTGACCGTCGGTCTGCAAGTGGCCGGCGCCGTCATGGGCGGGGTGCTCCGGGTGACGCTGGCGTTCGCGCTGGCGTTTTTCCTCCTGCGGGACGACGACCGGGTCGCCGACTGGCTCCGGACCACGCTCGGCCCGGACAGCGAGGGGTACGCGTTCGCTCGCAGGGTCGACAGCGACCTGCACACAGTGTACTTCGGGAACGTCCTGACCGTACTCATCGTGACGATCGTGGCGACGCTGTTCTACAACGGGTTCAACCTCGTCGCGCCACAGGCCCTGACGATCCCGCTGCCGACGGTGCTGGGGATCGCCACGGGGTTCGCGACGTTCGTCCCGATCGTCGTCGGCAAGTTCGTCTACGTGCCGGTCGCGCTGTCGATCGTCGCCCGGGCGCTCGTCACCGACGGCACCTTCGTCGGTTACGTGGTCGGGTTCGTCGTCGGGGCGTTCGTCCTCCTCGACGTGCTCCCGGTGATGGGGATTCGGCCGTACCTGTCGGGGCGAGACCTCCACGGCGGGGCGATGATGTTCGCGTACGTCCTCGGGACGGTACTGTTTGGCTGGGCCGGACTGTTTCTGGGGCCGCTGTTGCTGGTCGGCATCCTGCGGGTCGCTCACGACGTGCTTCCCGCACTCGTCCGGCGGGAGCGTGTCGCAATCAGCGGCGGCGACCCCGGCGAGGAGTGAGCCGACGGGGAGTGCCCCCCTCACGACGAGTCGGACAGCCGAAAGGCCCGAGTGTCCGACCGTGTGAGTGCGGACGATGACTGGCACGGAGCGGGGCGAGAGCTTCGGCGCGTTCTTCAAGCGGTACGCACGGACGTGGCACCACGCCGTCGCGACGGCGGCACTGACCGCGCTCGGGACACTGACCGTCCTCCACCGGCTCTTTGCTCTCCTGGCGCTGCTGGCGTACGTCCTGCCGCCGGTGGTCCTCTACGCGCGTTCCCGATCGGACGCCGGTAGTGACAGCGCAGGCGACTCCCACAGCGAGCACCACGGGAGTGGCGAGCCGGCGTGGACGACGCGGACGGTCCCCACCGACGAGGCGCTCACCGACGTGACGGTCGACGGTGGCCGTGCGTACGCGGTCGGGGCGGCTGGAACCGTGCTGTGTGACGACGGCGACGGGTGGGAGGAGGTCGTCGCCGACGGGCCGGAGGCACGGTCGACCGCACTGGCGGGCGTCGCCGCGACGGGAACGGGGGCCGTCTGGGTCGCCGGTGACGCCGGGACCGTCGCCAGAATCGACGCGGAGACGGGCCGTCACGTCTCGTACGCCGAGCCGGACGGCGACACGACGAACGTGGTCGCGCTCGGTGCCGCCGGGGCCGCCGACGGGGAGACGGTGCTGCTGGCGGACGGGTCGGGCCGACTCCGGCGCGGTCGGTACCGCGACGGCGAACTGGCGTGGGACGAACCGACGACGCCGGGGAGTGGCTCCAGCGTGAGCGGTGTCGCCCTCTCGACCCCGTCGACGGGCTTCGTCTGTGACACGAACCAGGCGGTGTTCCGGACGACGGACGGCGGGCGGACGGCCGACCGGATCGGTCTCGACGCCCCCGGGACGCCGACGGATCTGGCGGCGGCCGGTGCCGACGGCTGTCTGGTGAGTGACGACAGCGGGGCGGTCAGCCGGTACGACGGGAGGCAGTGGACGCCGGACCGAGTCGCCGACAGCGCGGTCGCCGCGGTCGCCACGCGGGACGGACAGTGTCTCGCCAGCGGCCCGGCCGGGACGGTGTTCGAGCGGGACGGCGACGGCTGGACGCGGGTCGCGACGCCAGCGACGGTGCCGCTGGACGCGGTGGCACTGGGCGAAGACAGGGCCGTGGCTGTCGGGGCCGACGGCACCGTCGTCGAACGGGTGGCCGTCCCGTAAGCGGGCGCCGACTATCGCGGGAGGGGTGTGGACACCGCTCGGACGGAGTTCACCGCCCGGAAGCCGGCTGCCGAACTGCCGGAGGGACATCGGAGACGAGTTACCGACGGCTACCGCGGGTAAGGAGCCTATTACAAATCCCGCGACGCGTGCCGTCTGCAGGCATACCCATGTCCGGGCTGCTCGACGGTGTTCGGTCCTTCCTCAGGGCAGAGGCGCGGAACGTTCGCCGGTACGACGTGCCCTGGGAGCGGCGGCTCTGGCTGTACGCACACGGGTTCCTCTCGTCGAAGGCGCCGCTGTGGGACCTCCGTGAGGAGACCGTGGACCAGTATCTCTCGGATGTCGAGTACCGATCGGTGAACGGCCTCTCACACTACGCCGAAGGGCTCGGCAACAAGCTGTTGTTCCATCTCCTGCTCGCGCCGTCACACGGGGCGGTCCTCCCCACACTCCACGGCCTGGTCCGAGAGGGGCACCTGCTGGACACCGCGCGGTTCGACTGGGCGACGACGTTCGACGACCTTCACGACCGCATCCGGAACGGATCGATCGTCGCGAAACCGATCACGGGCGCGCAGGGAAACGGTGTCAGGATACTCGACAGCGACGACGGCGCGGTCCGGATCGACGGCACCCCAGTCCCCGACGACGAACTCCTCTCCCGACTCCCGGACGGCCAGGACCTCTTGCTCGAAGAACACGTCTCGGCCGCGGACTACGCGAGCGAGGTCTTCCCGCAGTCGACGAACACGCTGCGACTGCTCACGATGATCGATCCGGCGTCGGGGACGCCGTTCGTCGCGGCGGCCAGTCACCGGTTCGGGACCGCCCAGAGCGGCACCACCGACAACTGGTCCGCCGGCGGGCTCAGCGCCGGAGTCGACCTCGATACGGGGCAACTGGGGGCGGCGGTCACGAGTCCGGCCGGCGAGGGCCGACCCGGGACACGGCTGGCGCGCCATCCCGACACCGGTGCCCGGATCAGTGGTGTCGAAGTGCCGGGCTGGGAGCGCGTGAAAGCGACCGTCCGTGATCTGGCGGGCGCGTACGGCTGGCTGTGGCCCCACGTCGGCTGGGACGTTGTGGTCCGGACCGACGCCGGTGAGATCACCGTGCTGGAGGGCGATCCCCAGTCCGTCGACCCGGACCAGCAGGCACACGGCCCGCTGCTCACGGACGAGCGTGCGCGGCGGTTCTACGAGCACCACGGCGTCCTCTCGAACCCGTGGAGACGGTGGACATGACACCGGACGGCGAGGACGGCGTGCTCGTCCTCGACAGCGACGGCCAGTGTGCGCTGAGTATCGTCCGTTCACTGGGGAGCAAGGGTATCCCCGTCACCGCGGGGAGCAGTACGCCGTGGTCGCTGGGCCGGCTCTCGCGGTACAGCGACGACTGGTACGTCTATCCGGACCCGACGCGGGACTGCCGGGCGTTTCTGGAAGTGTTGCAGTCACACCTGGACCAGTCCGACTACGACATCGTGATCCCCGCGAACGACGCGACGGCGCTGCTCGTGGCACAACACAAGCCGACCCTGGAGGCGACCGGGACCCGCGTCGCCTGCGAGGACTGGCCGACCTTCCGTCGGGTATACGACAAAGGAGCGCTGTTCGAGACCATCTCGCCGCTCGATGTCCCCACCCCCGAGACACACAGCCCGGAGTCGATCGAGGCGGTGGAGGCGATGGCCCCGGACCTGGACTACCCGGTCGTCGTCAAGCCCCGGAGCAAGAGCCACCTCGTCGACAACGCCGTCGAGACCACGCTCGTGACCGACGACAACTACGCCCGGTCACCCGCGGAGTTAGTGCGTACCTACCGCCGGTTCGTCGAGGGACACGAGGGGCTGACTCGCCAGTATCCGCTCGTCCAGGCGTACGTTCCCGGCCGGACGACCACGACGGTCGGGCTGGCGATCGAGGGGACGTTCGTCGAGTTCTTCCAGGAAGTACGGCTGCGGACCTACCCCGCGTCCGGCGGGAACTCGGCACTGCTCGGATCGATGCGGGACCGGACGATGCTCGACCACGCCGAGACGGTCCTGACGGCCGTCGACTGGACCGGGCCGGCGATGGTGGAGTTCATGCAGACTCCGGACGGCGAGTTCTCCGTCATCGAGGTCAACGGCCGCTACTGGGGCTCGCTTCCCTTCGCGATTGAGAGCGGCGTCGACATCCCCTGGCACCACTACCGACACCTCATGGGACACCGGCCGGTCAACCCCCGTCCGAGCGGGGCCTACCGGACCGACATCGTCCAGCGGCGGCTGTTCTACGAGGACTGCAAGTGGCTCGTCGAGAACCTCGCCCGCGGGAACGTCGCCGCTGTCGCACCGTTTCTCGGTGACTTCCTGCGCACCCGACACACCTTCGTCGACGACGACGACCCGCTGCCGACCCTGGCGGTGCTGGCACAGGCCGGCTGGCTCGGCTCGACGACAGGCTGGGCGGAGCTCCGGGGGGCGATCGACCGGTTCACCGGTTCCTGACCGCCTGGAGATACGTAGCCAGGGCGTAACAGGGCCAGGCCTGACACCAGCGCATCAGCGTCGTCCGCTCGGTGTACAGTCGGTGTTTCCTGAAGGCGAACCGCCCGCCGCCGACGTAGAGGGTATCGAGCAGCCACGCGACGATGCGGCCGGCGAAGGCGTGGTCCCCGGCAGCGGTAAACGCCAGGATTCCCTGTGCGGCCGCGTGGACATCTCGGGGGTACGACGCCGTCTCGTCCCAGTTGGGCGCTCCGTCGGCCCGGAACAGCGACCGCCGGAGGAAAGCGAGCGCGTCGGCGAGCGACTCCGCGTATCTGTCCGTCCCGGTGACCTCGTGGTACCGGAGCAGCGACTCGACGACGAAGCAGTTGTGGTGGGTGTCCATCGAGAGGTGTGAGGCGCTGGCCGGGACCCGGTAGTACCAGCCGCCCCGGTCGGTCTGGTGGCCGACGACGAAGTCGAGCAACGCCGCGGCCCGTTGGCGGAGGCGGTCCCGGCCGACCCGTTCGTAGAGGTCGAGGAAGGTCTGTGCGGCCATCGCGGTCGCGTTGAGCGTGTGCTGGGCCGGCCGGTCCTGCGGGTAGTAGTCGATCCGGGCGGTGCCGTCGACCGTCCGATACCGCATGTCCTCGACGAGGAACCGTTCGGCGGTCCGGGCGATGTCGGCGTAGCGGTCGTCGTAGTCGGCCGCGGCCAGCAGTCCCTTCACCGCGACGGCGGTCGTCACGACATCGGGTTCGGCGGGTGTCGTCTTGTGGTCGAGGTGCTGGTGGTCGTGGCGGTGGCCGCCACAGAACCCGCTGTACCCCCGACAGCGGTTGTCGACGAGCCAGTCGGCCAGCCGACACGCCGCCGCCCGGTGGTCGAAGCCGTCGTGTTCCGGGGGGAGTCGATCGAGGATTCGGTGGACGAGCACGAACAGGCCGGCGCCCATGAAGCTCCGGCGCTGCTCGACGAGAAACAGCGGCCGGACGTTGACCGGTGTCCGTTTGATCCCCTCCTGGAACGCGAGGTTCAGCCACCGGTTCTCGACGGGGAGCGCGGTCCGGAAGCGACTGCTCAGCCCGTCGGCGTAGTCCCAGCCGGTGTACTCGCGGTCGGCAGCGTAAGCCAGCGCCTGTTCGAGGACCTGACGGGCGCGGTCGGTGTCGGCCGGAGGGACCGACGGTGACCGCGCCGCGGCCGGTGACTGGTGCATGGGCCGTTCGCCTGCCGGGTTTCGCCGTCCCGGGCTTGGTTATGTCGCGGTTACCGGGGACGCTCAGTAGTAGCCGAGCGCGGCCAGTTGCTCCTTGGTCGCGTCGCTGGCCTGGCGGCCCTCCAGTGGCTCACGCACCCCTGGCTGTGCCTCGGTGAACGCCTCGTCGACCCGGTGCGGTTCGATCCGCTCGCTCCGCGAGACTGCTCCGGGGCCGTGGATGCGGCACTCGGCGGCCGTCTCCCCCCAGTAGTACCGTTTCCGAACGGCACGCTCGTCGTCCGGGTCGGGACGGTAGACGGCCCGACTCGGGGCCAGGAACTGCGACGGGTCCACACAGGCGTCTTCGAACCGCTCGCGAAGGTCGGCCGTCACGGGCTGTTTGGTCGTGAGAACCCGGTCACGAGCGAATCCGTCGACGATCGGCTCCCCGTCGAGGGCCGACTCGACGACCGACGGGAACGCGGTCAGCGCGGCGGGCCGGTGACACCGCCGGCCGTCGCCACCACCGGGCGGACGGACCACGAGCGGGACGTACAACAGCGTCTCGTGCATCGGGACGATGTGCGAGACGGCGGGCGGTTCGTCCGGGAGCAGGCCCGGGCGGCCGAACCCGTCGCCGTGGTCGCCACAGATCACGACGAGCGTCTCGTCGAGCACGCCGTCGTCGCGGAGGCGGCCGAGCAGTCGCTCGACGAGAGCGTCGGCCTGTCGGATCCCCCCGTCGTAGAGGGCTTCGAGTCCGTTCAGTTGCCAGTACGGTCTGTCGCCGCCGTGGAACGCCCACTCCCAGCGCGTCGGGAGGTCCCGCTGGAGCGCCCTGGCCTCGTCGTCGCCCCAGCGGTCGAACGCCGCCCGGGGTTCGAACGGCCGGTGGGCGTCCATGAAGTTGACACAGGCGGCCCAGGGGCCGTCCCGGTCGGTGACCCACGAGTCGAAGCTATCGGCGTAGTAGAACCCGTCGGGGCCGGGGTTCAGCGCCGTCGTGTCGTAGCCCCCGGGACAGGAGTCGGGGACCGTCTCCACCGTCTGGAAGGCGTCTTTGAGGCCGACCTTGTGGCTCGCGACGAACCCGTTCTCCGTGAACAGGCCGGTGTCGTACCCCTCGGCAGCGAGCGTCTCGAACACCGTGTTCCCCGGGAGCAAGCGGTCGTGGACCGTCACCCTGTGTTCGTGGGCCTCCAGTCCCGTAAAGAGGGAGACGTGGCTCGGCAGACTCCAGTTCGACGGCGCGCGGGCCTGGGTGTACACCGTCGACTCCGCGGCCAGCGACTCCAGAAACGGTGTGGTCGGCCGTCGGTGGCCGTACAGCGAGCAGTTGTGTGCTCGAACGGAGTCCAACACCACGAGCAAGACGTTCGGTGCCGTCTCGACGCCAGACATACCCTCCCGTCGGTGGCATCCGGTGTAGGGGTCGCTAATTGGGCAACGTGTGTGGGTTGTCGTCTCCCGACCGCTCGTGAGTGGTCAGGAGACTCGACAGCCACTCGTCGAACGCCGTCTCCACGGCCCGCTCGGATCGTAGCGGTGGCTGTCGGCCGACGCCCGGAATCCGCCGCGTGCTCGCCCCGACAGTGGGGTAAGACCTCCCTACCGCGAGCCAGCGGACAGTATCCAAAAGTTAAGACAGTGACGGTCGAATGGGGCAACCATGTCGAGCAGCTCAGACGACAGCGTCGAAAGTCGGTTGGCCCAGGTGGGCGAACAGCTCCGGATCCCGAACAACACACTCCAGATCACACAGGTCCGGCTGAACCAGCTGAGCAACGAGCCCGATGTCGACGCGGACAGTCTCGACAACGTCGCGGCAGCGGCGCTCGCCCTCTCCTCGCGTGAAGACGGGCTGCCGGTCAGCGAACACGACATCGCGAAGGCGTGGTCCGAGTTGCTCGACGCCGACCGGGATATCGCGATCTCACACCAGCAACTCGAAGCCGTCGGCTCCTATCTCGATATCGACGACGTACCGCCGCATCCGGACGCGCTCGTCCAGGGCTTCGGCGAGGCCGTCGACATGCCCGACGAACTCGTCAACGTCGGCCACCGCATCCTCCACGATTCGTTCGAGGCCGACGCGACGGTGGTCTCGGGCGGTCCCTCGCCGGCGGCGACGGCGGGCGCGGTTCTCTCGCTTGCGGCGATCGTCAACGGCGACGCCGACACCTTCGATCAGGACACGCTCGGGCAGGCCTCGGGGACGAACGAAGTGACCGTCCGGAACCGCGCCCACGAACTCAAGGACCTCCTGGGCGAGGACCACTTACAGAGCGACCGATATCGGGTCGCGCCGGACGCCGACGGGACCGAGACAGCAGCGTCGAGCGACGATACGGCCGACGGGACCGAGACACAGTCGACGGCCGCCGACGGCGCCGGCACCGAGAGCGAGGACGCCGCGGCGGACGACGACACGGTGACCGCGGCCGAGGACGGTACGGCGGTCGTCGAGGCCGAGAAGTACGTCGAGACGGTCACGTCGATGTACCCGGACGAGCTCCCGACCACCACGAGCGTGGCCGAGGCCCACGACGAGAGCGAGGGGACCGTCGGTGACGCCCTCGAACAGCTCGCCGACGACGGGACGCTCAAGCGCAAGCACGCCGGGTCCGTGGTCGTCTGGATCCCCGCCGAGCAGAACGGTGTCGGGACGGACCTGACCGTCGACGCCGTCGAGACCGAGGTCGACGCCCTGGTCGAGGAGCTCGACATCGGCGCCTCGACGCGGCTGCTGGCCCGCGGGATGGTCAGCGACGCGGTCGACGACGTTGCCGTCGAGGACGCTGCCGAGCTGGCCGGTGCGACGGTCGTCGGGGCGTCCCGGATGGAGGAAGGCGATGTCGGCGCGGTCGAGGTCGCACGGGTCCGGGAGTTCCCGCCGCGGGTCCTCTCACAGTGGCTCGACACGCTCGACGGGACCGTCGATGTCGAGATTCCGCGGCGGGACCCCGAGGAGGTCGTCGGTGACATCGCCGACGAGGTCGGGATCGCCACCGACATCCAGGAGGAGAGCCTGCGATCGCTCGACCGGTACGACCCCACCGAGAGCGACGCCGACTACACGGCGGCCGAACTGGGCGCCGGCGCGGTCGTCTTCGCCGCGACCGTCAACGGCACCCAGCTCGATATCACGTCTCTGGGTGAGGTGAGCGGTGCCGACCCGAACTACATCACCGACGCGATGAACAGCATCGTCGTCTCGCTGTGTCTCGGGCTCGTCCGCGGTGACATCGACTACGCGGAGTGTGCCTGGACGACCGACCTCCTGGAGTCGGAGCTGTCGCCGGACATCGGCGACTCCTACACGGGCCGTGTGATCGCGCTCGCCAAGACCTACACCGCGGGCCGCGAGGGGCGTCACATCGACGACGCCACGCTCGATGTCGTGCTCGGCGAGGAGTGACGCGACGGTCGGGTGAGCAACAAGCTACTTGTGGTGTGGTGTCGACATCCCACGCAGAAGGGTCATGAGCGACGATAACAACCCGCAGGACGACCTCCCGTTCGAGACCAGTGAGGGGGACGAGAGCGATCAACCGCCCGACGGCGACGTAGCAGGCGGCGGCCAGAGCATCGAACGGGAAGAGCGGCTCAACGAGTGGGAACAGCGCCTCGAACAGCGCGAGCGGGAACTCGACCAGCGCGCACAGGAGCTCGATCAGCGCGAGCGGGAGCTCGATCAACAGGAAGAAGAGACGCTCAAGCGCCGCGAACAGACCGTCGACCTCCGGGAGGAACTCGAAGACAAGGAGGCCGAACTCGCCGAGTTCGAGTCCAACCTCGAAGACCGGCGGACGGCGCTCAACGAGCGCGAGCGGGAACTCGACGAGCGGGCGGCCCAACTCGACCGCGAGGCCGAGACGCTGGAGGCGTACGTCGGCGACCAGCTCGACGATCTGACGGGGGAACTGGGCGAGCAGGTCGAAGCGTCGGTCACCGCGGCCATGGAGTCTCAGGACTTCGGTTCCGGCCGCCTCGGCGCACTCGGCGGGGTGTCGCTTGGGCTGCTCGGCCTGGTGCTCGTCGTCGGCGGGGTCGCCAACGGCATCGCGCTGCAGGCCGGCGGACTGCCGACGCTGTTCAGCCCGGCGGCCGCGACGCTGAACTACGCCGCCAGCACGGTGTTGCTCCTGTTCGGACTGGCCCTGAACCTCGCCGCCGCTGCCGGCCGAGTGTGACGCGAGGGTCGTCGTTCCTCGACGGGCCGGGAGAACGACTTTAGCCGGGTCGCGCGTACAGTCGGCTATGGGATTCGAAGCCTATCTCGACGACATCGGTCCAGCGACGATGGCACTCATCGGGTTCATCCTGTTCGTCATCCCGGAGCCGGCGACCTCGGCGCTGGGTGCCGGACTCCTGTTACTGGGGGCGGCGTGGTGGTTCTACGAGTGGCAGCGGTGAGCTACCAGTCGTAGTCCTCGTGGATCTGACGCCCGACGGCGTTCTGGTGAGGCCCGACGACCTCGGTGACACCGTCTAAGATCTCCGCCGAGCGGACAGGGGCCTCCTGGTCGGTGAAGTCGCCGATCTCGTCGCCGCCGACGCTGTAGACGACGCGCCCGAGGCCGGCGTGTCTGATCCCGCCGGCACACATCGGACACGGCTCGGTACTCGTGTACATCACCGTCTCGGCGCGTTCCTCGGCTGTCAGCTCCTGGCGGGCGCGTTTCGCGAGGTCCAGTTCGGGGTGGCGGCGCACGTCGTCCTCGGTGACGACGCGGTTCGACGCCTCCATGATCACCTCGTCGTCGCGGACCAGAACCGATCCGAAGGGGCGATCGCCGCGCTCGGCCGCGACACGGGCGCGGACGAAGGCTGTCGCCATGTGTGCGTCGTGGTCGAACTCGTCGAACTCGGCGGACATACTCGACCCTCGGACGGGACGGGCAAACGTCTCACGGTCGTCTCGTCCGCCGTCGCCGGGCCGGAGCGGTGACGGTCCGGCGCTCGCAAAAGTCGTGCCCACCCGTTAGGTTAAATAGAGTATACATTAAATTCGTACAACACTTCATGGGCAGCGACGAACGCAGGAGCGACGAGACGGTAGCTGATCGCTGGGACCGAGTGTTGCGGCAGTTGTCGGCGGAACCCCGCCGACAGGTACTGGCCGCGCTGCTGGAAGCCCCACCCGACAGCCGCCTCGCGGTTCCGGAGGGCGTCGTACCGGCCGGCTCGTCGATCGACCCGGAGGCGCTTTCGGTCCAGTTGCGCCACTGTCACCTGCCGACGCTGGCGGACGCGGGCTACGTCGTGTACGACGACGCGCCTTTCACCGTCGCCCGTGGTCCGAACTTCGACGAGGTGGCGGCGCCGCTGGAACTCGCCCGCAACGGGACGGCGGAGTTACCGGCCGATCTGGTCGACGGCTATCCGATACTTGATCCGACGGCGACGGAGTGACGCTGTCGTCTGCGAGAAGTCACGGCCCGCACGTCACGGTCGGTGATCGGTCCAGACACAGCGTTTTTGCACGGGCACGCCTTGGAACGGACGATGACAGGCGGGACCACAGACGAGGAGTCGCTGTTCACGTTCCGGCGGGAGCGGCGGCTGACCCGGTCCCACGCGGTCCTGTGGGCGGTGATCCTCGCCGCGACGGTCGCCGACGTGCTGTTGACGATGACGGGGCTGGCACGCGGCTTCGAGGAGGGCAACGTCGTCGTGGCGACGCTGCTCGCGGAGTTCGGACTCGCCGGCCTGTGGCTCGTGAAGTTCGGGGCAATGGTGTGGCTCGTCGGCGGGTGGGCGCTGCTCTCGGACCGGAACGCGACGGTCTTTCTGGCGCTGTTCGCGACCGTGACGCTGGCCGTCGTGGTGTACAACACCGCGTTACTGCTGGGCGTCTGAACGGCTGTCGCTGTGACACCCGTTCAGGACGACGGTGAGTCGCGCCGGTCGAACGCCGGAACGTCCGCGGGATACCGCTCCCGGTTCCGGTCGTAGTACCGCGCCACGTACGCGACGAAGGCGAACTTCGTCAGCATCGACAGCGCCGTGGCAACGACCGTCCGTAGCGGCTGGCGCCGGTAGGCGGCGTACACCGCGTAGGCGCTGATCGGTCCGTTCACGTAGTTGAGCAGGTCGATCGGGCGACGGCCGTCGCGGTGGCGGTAGTACATCCGCTCGCCCAGGACGACCCGGGTCATCCAGGCGTCCGCGTCGGCCGGCGGCGAGAAGAGGACGGGATTGACGACCGTAAACGTCAGGGCGGCAACGACGAGTCGCGGTCGGCGCGCGTAGATTCCGTACATCAGGACGGGGAGGACGGCCACGCGGGACCACCCGCTCAGCGGGTTCGCGTGCCGTCGCCAGACGGCGTCCGCGAGCCGCTGGCGGACGCCCCGGTCGGGCTCTGTATCGGCCATGGATACGCCCTCTCGTCACGGAGTGATCACTGTTTGCCCACACTCGTGGGCGACAGAACGCGGAAGCTAAGTACCACTGGGTGTGACCACCGCGTGATGGAACGACCGGGGTTCCCGCGGGTGATCCGCCAGCGCCTCGACCGACGGGCGCTGCCTGCGCTGGCCGCCGGGACCCTGCTCGTGTTGCTCGTGCTGTTTTACTACCCGATCTCGACAGTTTTCGTCGACAGCGTCTTCGTCGAGGGGCGACTGACGCTGTCGGTGTTCTGGACGATCCTCTCGGACCCGTTTTACTTCGGCGAGCCGGCGCGACTGTTGACCGGCGACTCGCCGATCGCGGTCGCTCGGGCCGCGCTCTCGCCGGATCGCCGGCTCGGTATCGTCGGCTTCACCGCCTACCAGGCCGCGCTCTCCTCGGTCGCGAGCGTCGCCCTGGGGTTGCCGGCGGCGTATCTGCTGGCCCGCTACGACTTTCCCGGGCGGCGGCTGCTGCGGTCGCTGACGATCCTCCCGTTCGTCCTGCCGTCGATGCTGGTCGCCGTCGGGTTCGTCGCCACGTTCGGGCGGACCGGAACGCTGAACGCGGTCCTGACCGCGCTGGGGCTCCAGCGGGTCGAGTTGCTGTTCACGCTAGAGGCGGTGATCGTCGCCCACGCCTTCTACAACGCGCCGCTGGTGGCCCGGGTGACCACGGCCGCCTGGGAGTCCGTCGACGCCAGCGCCGTCGAGACGGCGCGCAGCCTGGGTGCGGGGCCGCTGCGCGCGTTCCGCGATATCGTCGCGCCACAGCTGTATCCGGCGGTGCTGATGGGCGGGGCGCTGACGTTCGTGTTCACGTTCAGCACGTTCCCGATCGTCCTCGCGCTGGGCGGCTACCAGCTGGCGACCGTCGAGGTGTTCGTCTACCGCCTCGTCGACGAGTTCGAGTACGCCGAGGCGGCGGCTCTGGCGCTGCTCGAACTGGGAATCTCGCTGGGGCTGCTGTACGCCTACCTCCGGTACGAGGCGCGAAACACCGTCCAGCGAGCAGGCGGACAGCCACTCGCCCGGAAGCCGCTCGTCCCCGAGCAGTGGTCGCCGCGGGAACTGCTCCCCCGGTTCGGCCTGGCGGTCTACGCGCTGGTCGCGCTGGCCGTGTTCGTCGGCCCCATCGCGAGCATGCTCCTGGCGAGTGTCACCGGCCCGAACGGGCTGACGCTGGACCACTACCGGTTTCTCGTCGAGCGCCAGGCCACCGGCGCGGCGTTCCAGGTCAAACCCTGGGACGCGGTGCATAACTCCGTGCTCTTCGCCGCGGCGTCGCTGCTGATCGCGCTGCCGATGGGCGTCGTCGTCGCCGTCCTGACGACCCGAGACTACCGCGGCCGGAAGCTCGTCGACGCGCTGGCGATGGCGCCCCTGTCGGTGTCGGGCATCGTCGTCGGGCTCGGACTGCTCCGTGGCCTGGTGTTCGGCGTCGAGATCGGCGACGCGCGCCTGGCCGTCGGCGGGGCGCTGGCCATCGTCGGCGCCCACGCCGTCGGCGGCTACCCCTTCGTCGTTCGGACCGTCGCGCCGGAACTCGATAGCCTGGACCAGTCCCTCGTCGAGTCCGCACGGGCGCTCGGGGCGCCCCGAGCGCGGACGCTCGTCGACATCGAACTGCCGCTGGTCTGGCCGGCCGTGGTCGCCGGTGCGGCCTTCGCTGTCGCGCTCTCGATCGGGGAGTTCTCGGCGACGATCGTCCTCGCGACCGGGACGAGCCAGTTCACCATGCCCATCGCCATCGAGCGGTTCATCGGCCGACGGCTCGGGCCGGCGACGGCGATGGGCGTCGTCTTGCTCCTGGTCACGAGCGCGAGTTTCCTCGTCATCGACCGGCTGGGGGGTGACGACGTTGGCTTCTGAGCCCGCGGTCGAACTCGACGGTGTGACGCGGCGCTACGGGGAGACGACGGCCGTCTCGGCGCTCTCGCTGTCGGTCCGGGAAGGCGAGTTCTTCACCCTCGTCGGCCCGTCGGGCTGTGGGAAGACGACGACGCTGCGCCTGCTCGCGGGGTTCGAGACGCCCACGACCGGCACCGTCCGCTTCGGCGGGCAGTCCGTCGCCGGCGTCCCGCCCGAGAGCCGGGACGTGGGCGTCGTCTTCCAGAGCTACGCGCTCTTTCCCCACATGACCGTCGGCGAGAACGTCGCTTACGGGCTGAACTTCGCCGACCCGCCGGGCGGGGTCGGCCGCGACAAGCGGGTTCGGGACTTGCTCGAACTGGTCGACCTCGGAGGGATGGCCGATCGGGACCCCGACACTCTCTCGGGCGGGCAACAACAGCGCGTCGCCATCGCCCGCGCGCTGGCGCCGGGTCCGGAGGTCCTCCTGCTGGACGAACCGATGAGTGCCCTGGACGCGAAACTCCGCGAACGGCTCCGGGTCCAGGTCCGGGAGCTCCAGCAGGAACTGGGGATCACGACGGTGTACGTCACCCACGATCAGGAGGAGGCGCTGGCGATCTCGGACCGGGTCGCGGTGATGCGCGACGGGACCCCCGAGCAGGTGGGCTCGCCCCGCGAGATCTACCGGCGGCCCGCGACGCCGTTCGTCGCGGACTTCATCGGCGACAACAACGTGCTCTCGGGGACGGTGACCGACCTCCGGGAGACGGCGGCCGGCCGGGTCGCCGACGTGGCGATCGGCGAGGAGCGTCTGGCCGTCGGACTGGACGGCCGGACGGCCGCTCGCGGCGACGAACTCACCTTCTGTGTCCGGCCGGAACGTCTGGCCGTCGGTGACGGGGAGAACGCGCTGTCGGCGACAGTCACCAGCGCGGAGTTCCTGGGCGAGACGACGCGGGTCCATCTGGACTGGCACGGCCGACAGCTCCGACTCCGGACTCGCTCGCCGCCGACGGGAACGGCGACCGTTGCGTTCGAACCGGCCGACGCACACGTCGTCACGATCCGGTAGGGGTCGCCCGGGCGGGTCAGTGTTGCTCAGAGGACAGGTCAGCGTCTAGCTCGCGGACGACCTCGCCGTCGAGGGTGATCGTCCCGTCCCCGGTGACCGTGATCTCGTGGTCGGGCACCGAGAAAGTCAGCGTCCACTCGCGGTTGTCCATCGCGGCCAGTCGCTCGACCGCGTCCGTGTCGACGTGGGTCCCCAGCGAGTAGCCCAGTCGGTGCGGTTCGCGTCCTTCGACCTCGGCGATCGCTTCCACGATCGCGACGGTCACGTCCTGGTTGGTCATCGGCTGTCCCCCCGTTTCTCCTCCAGTCGCTGACAGCCCTCGGCGAGGCCCGGCGGGATCTCGTCGGCCCAGTCGTGCAGCGCCCGGAAGACGATCGCGGCCTCCTCGAACGCCGGCCCGCGGCGGACGGTAAACGGCTCTGACTCCCAGCGGACGAACCCCGGCGCCGCCAGTTCGGGGAGGTGCGAGTGGACCAGTTCGGTCGCCAGCCGTGATGGGTCCACGCGGAGGTACGAGGGGTTGGCGGCTTCGGGCAGCGACAGCACTCGATCCTCGGGCGCCTCCAGCAGCGAGACGACGATCTGTCGCCTGGGTTCGGCCCCGAGCGTCTGGAAGACGGTGTCCCACCGGTCGATCATCCGCTGTTTCTGTTCGTCCCGGAGTTGTTTCATACTCGGACGTGTATGCCTGAAAACATAATATTTCGTGGTGGACGGCCGGCGTCGGCACCGAACGCGCCAGCCCCACGGCGTCGATTTCAAGTCCGGTGACCGCCAAGACCGCGCCATGCGACCGACCCGTCGTGCGTTTCTCGGTTCGTCGGCCGCGCTCGCAGGGACCGCCCTCGCCGGCTGTCTCGGCCGCGTCCCGGAACCCGCGTGTCCGCCGGCCGTCGAGAGCGACGGCGCGGTGCGGATCGGATTCGTCGGCGACACGATGCTGGGCCGGAACGTGGACGCGACCTGGGACGGGCGCGACCCGGCGGGGGTGTGGGGGTCGACGATCGACCGACTGGACGTGCTCGACGGCCTCGTCCTGAACCTGGAGTGTTGTGTCTCCGAGCGCGGCCGGCGCACGCCGGGCCGGGGGTACTACTTCCGTGCCGGCCCGGACTGGGCGGTTCCGGCCCTGCAAGCCGCGGGGACCAGCGTGGCGGGCCTGGCGAACAACCACCTGCTGGACTTCGGGTATCGGGCGTTGCGCGATACCGTCACACACCTCGAAGCCGGCGGGATCGCCACGACGGGGGCGGGCGCCGACCGGTCGGCCGCGGCCGCGCCGGCGACGGTGACCGTCGGCGGGATCGAAGTCGCGGTCGTCGCGCTGACCGACCAGGCGCCCCTGTACACCGCCCGGGGGAACAGCCCCGGGACCGCGTACACGACGCTGTCGACGGGCGACCCGCTGTCGAGACGGCGGATCGACGCCGCCCTCTCGCGGGCCCGGGAACGCGATCCGGACCTGCTCGTGGCGACGCTGCACTGGGGGCCAAACTGGGAGGTCCGCCCCTCCGAGGGGCAACAGCGGACCGCCCGCTGGCTGATCGACCGCGGCGTCGACGTTGTCCACGGCCACAGCGCCCACGTGATCCAGGGCGTCGAGACGTACCGCGGCCGGCCGATCGTCTACGACGCCGGCGACTTCGTCGACGACTACCTGATCAAGGAGGGGTTGCACAACGACCGGAGCTTCCTGTTCGAGTTGGTCGTCGCCGACGGTACCCTCCGGGCGCTGGACCTCGTCCCGGTCGTGATCGACGACTCGGCGGTCGGCCTGGCGGGCGAGACGGCCGCGACGTGGCTGCGCGAGCGGCTGCGAACGCTCTCGGAGCCGTTCGGGACGACCGTCGAGCGGGCCGGCGACGGTCTGCGGATCCCGCTGGGCGAGTGTTGAAACCCGGTGGGTGTTGCTCCCCGTTCAGAAGGGTTGAGGCGTGTGGGGACTGTCCGAGGAGACATGGACGCTATCGAGGTGACCGAGTTCGGCGGCCGCGAGGCACTGTCGGTGACAGAGCGGTCGGTTCCCGAGCCGGACGCCGGCCAGATCCGTATCGAGGTCGAGGCGGCGGGGATCAACTTCGCGGACATCATGCAACGGCGGGGCCACTACGAGGGCGGGCCGGAGCCGCCCTACGTCCCCGGGATGGAGGTCGCCGGCCGCATCGACGCCGTGGGCGCGGACGCAGGACTCGACAGCGGCGACCGCGTGGTGGCGCTGATCGACGAGGGCGGCTACGCCGAGTACGCGCTGGCGGACCCACAGCTGACCTTCCCGATCCCCGGCGAGATGTCCCTGACCGAGGCCGCCGGGTTCCCCGTCCAGTTCCTGACCGCCCACAACTGCCTGTTCGAGTGGGGCGACTTAGAGCGCGACGAGTCGGTGCTGATCCACGCCGCCGCCGGCGGCGTCGGCACGGCCGCGGTCCAGCTGGCCAGCCGGGCGGGCGCGGAGGTGTTCGGGACCGCGAGCACGGCCGAGAAACTCGACCTCGCCGAGCGGCTCGGCTGTGCCCACCCGATCAACTACACCGAGACCGACTTCGTCGAGGCCGTCCGGGCCGAGACCGACCACGGCGTCGACCTGGTGCTGGACGGGGTCGGCGGCGACACGTCGAGCGACTCGCTGGCCGCGCTACGGGAGTTCGGCCGGATGGTCGTCTACGGCGCGGCCAGCGGACAGCCGGGGTCGCTGTCGACCAGCGACCTCCTGTTCGCGAACCAGCAGGCGATCGGCTACCACCTCGGTCGGGGCCTCCTCCGGGAGCCACAGCGGGTGATGGCGGCGGTCCCGGACCTACAGGAGGGGCTGGCAAGCGGCGACCTGGAAGTGATCGTCGGCGAGACCTTCCCGCTAACGGACGCCGCCGCGGCCCACGAACACATCGAGAGCCGGGCCTCCAGCGGGAAGGTCGTGCTCGAACCCTAGTGTCTGTCACCACGACTCACAGAGACGCTTTACGTCTGTGGCTACTCGTCCCCGTATGAACTACGAGCAGGCACTCGACCGCGCGTACGACGTACTGCCGGACCAGCCACGGGAGGCCGGCGAGCGGCTCTCGGTCCCCGATCCCGAGGGACAGACCGACGGGGCCTTTACACGACTGACCAACCTCGGCGCCATCGCCGACGCCCTCTCGCGGGAGTCCCGCCACCTCCACCGGGCCATCCAGCGGGAGTTCGGGACCAACGGCCAGTTCGACGGCAACGAAGCCCGCTACAACGGGTCGTTCGATGTCGCGGACTTCCAGGCGGCCATCGACGCCTACATCGCCGAGTACGTCACCTGTTCGGAGTGTGGGCTGCCCGACACCGTCCTCAAGACCGAGGACGGCGTCGACATGCTCCGCTGTCAGGCCTGTGGTGCCTTCCGCCCGGTGGCCAAGGGCGGGAGCTCCTCACAGCAACACGACCAGCCGACCCTCGAAGAGGGCAAGACCTACGAGGTCAAGATCACCGGCACCGGCCGCGAGGGCGACGGTGTCGCCGAGAAAGGGAAGTACACCATCTTCGTCTCGGGCGCCCGCGAGGGCCAGGTCGTCGACGCCTACATCGAGTCCATCAGCGGCACGCTCGCGTTCGGCCGCGTCCAGTAACCCCACCCGTTTTCTCGCCTGTCGTGACAAGACACTTATCGAGCGGTGCGTGAGACGAGGTATGGCACGCACGAGCGACCCGAAGCTCCACGTCGTCGCCGCAGTCGCCGTCGGGCTCGGCCTCGTCCAGGCCGCCTCCGGCGCGGTGAGTCTCCTGTTCGGCCTCGGGTCGCTTCCGACGACACTGCTCGCACTCGCCCAGGGAGTCGCCGGGCTCGTCCTCGTCCCCGCGGGCGTCGGGATCGCGCTCCGGAAGGGCTGGGGGAGAACCCTCGGGATCGTCGCCTTCGGCGGTGTCGCCGTCCTCCAGCTAACCCCGCTGATCGGTGGGGCGACCGTCGGCGTCCCGCTCGTCGGGCTGGCCGTCTCGGTCGGCAGTTCGCTCTATCTCCTACTGGCCAGCGAGGCCTTCGCGGACGCCGAGGACACGCGCCCGCTCTCGAAAGACGAGAGCGCTCACGAGTTCGTCCGCTGACCCGCGTTCAGGCCCACAGCTCCGTCGAGAGGTACCGCTCACCGGTGTCCGGGAGGACCACGACCACGGCCTCCGCGGGGTTGTCCTCGGCGTAGGCCGTCGCCGCATGTAGCGCCGCGCCCGCGGAGATGCCGACCATGAGTCCCGCCTCGCTGGCCAGCCGACGGGCCGCCGTCCGGGCCTGCTCGGCGCTCGCCGTCCTGACCTGGTCGAGCAGTTCGGTCCGCAGGATATCGGGGACGAAGCCGGGGCCGATCCCCTGGATGTCGTGACTGTCGGGGTCGTCGTCCGAGAGCAGTTGCGAGGAGTCGGGTTCGACGGCGACCGAGGTGAGGTCGGCGCCGCGTTCTTCCTCGATGTGCTCCGTGATCCCGGTGATCGTGCCGCCGGTGCCGACGCCGGCGACGACAGCGTCGACCGCGCCGTCGGTGTCGCGCCAGATCTCGGGGCCGGTCGTCTCCCGGTGGGCGCGGGGTTCGCCGCGTTCTCGAACTGGCGGGCGCGGACGGCCCCCTCGGCCTGTGCCAGTTCGTCGGCGCGCTCGATGGCGCCGCTCATCCCGTCGTCGGCGGGCGTGAGTTCGAGGTCGGCCCCGAGCGCCGACAGCAGCCGACGGCGTTCCTCGCTCATCGACTCGGGCATCGTCAACACGCAGTCGTACCCTCGCGCGGCCGAGACCATCGCCAGGCCGATGCCGGTGTTGCCGCTCGTGGCCTCGACGACGGTGCCGTCCGGCGGCAGGTCGCCCGACTCGGCGGCCGCCTCGATCATGTACAGCGCGACCCGGTCTTTCACCGAGTAGGGGTTCGCGGCCTCGTACTTCCCGGAGAGGTTCTCGGCGAAGCCGTCGAGGTGGACTAGCGGTGTCTCGCCGACGAGATCGGTCACGCTCGACGCGGCTGGGCGCTCGGGCCGTGGCTCCGGGGCTGACTGCATATCCCGCGATAGTCCGGTCGGATCGGTAAGCTGCCCACCAGAATACTGTGGGTGCCTACACCTCGACCTCATCGACCAGCCCCGGGTGGTCGTTGCCGGGGCTGTTGACCGCCGTCGAGACCGGATAGCTCCGCATCGGGCCGTCGTAGGGATCGAGCAGCGAGTCGAGGTCGTCCGTATCGTCGGCGAGCCACGCAGCCTCCTCGTCGGGGCCGAGAACGACCGCCATCCGGTGGTGGAGCGCTTCGACCGTCTCGTTGGGCTCGGTCGTGATGATCGTGAACGTCTCGACGATGTCGTCCCCGTCGCTCCCGCCGCTGGCGCCGAACTCGCCGAGCCCGGTCTGGCGCTGTGGCGGACGCCACCGCTCGTAGAGGCCGGCCATCGCGAACGGCTCGTCGTCGGGGAGCGCGACCCGATAGGGCTGTTTGCCGCCCTCGCGGTCGACCCACTCGTAGAAGCCGTCGGCGGGGACCAGACAGCGCCGTGACTCGTAGGCGTCGGCGAAGGAGGCCCGCTCGGCGACCGTCTCGGCGCGGGCGTTGATGTAGCCGTGGTCGGAGCGGTCGTCGGCCCACGAGGGGATCAGCCCCCACTCCATCCGCTGGATGGTCTCGGGCGCCTCGTTCGTGACGACCGGGAGCGACTGGCTCGGCGCGGCGTTGTAGGTCGGCTCGAACGGCTCGGAAAACGCCGCGCCGAACCGGGACTCGATCTCGTCGGGCGGGGTAAACAGGCTGTACCGACCACACATACCCGAACCGAGGGCGCGAGCGGACAAAAACCCGGCTCATCAGCGAGCCAGGAAGAATATATCTCTGGGCGTCACAGTCGAAAACGAGACAATGGTCCCTCCAACGCGACGACGGTTCCTCCACGGAGCCGCCGGCCTGGCCGCCGCCCTGACCGGGTGTAGCGGGCTGACCGGTGGCTCGGCGAGTAGCACGGCGACGGCCGGCGAACGCGACGACGTGCCGCCCGACGGCGGTCGCGAGATGACGCCCGAGAGCGTGGTCCTCCGGACCGACAGCGAACGACCCCGATCTGGCTCGCCGACGAGGACGGCGACGAGCGGCCGGACCCGGACGACCGGCGCCGCCACATCACGTCGACGCTCGTCGACTCGCCCGAGCGCGCCGACCGCGTGACAGTCGCGGATGTCGAGGGGAGAGCGCGCGTCCGCTCGTTCGTCGACGCCACCGACTTCGCCAGCGAGACGCTGTATCTGGAGACGAACCGCGTCGAGGAGTGTTTCGAGTTGACGCTGTGTTACGTCGCCTGGTCGCCCGATTCGGTCGAGACGGACTACGCCCGGACGATCCGCCCCTACAACGAGGCCTGCGCGGTCGAGAACCGCGTCTTCGAGGCGCGGCTCATCCGTATCCCGGCCGCGCTCGACGAGGGCGAAGTCAACAGCCACGGCTCCTCGATCGGGTCGGGGACCTGTAACCGAGGCCCAGGAATGACAGCGGAGACCGGCGGCGGCGAGAGCGAGTCGACGGCCGCCGAGGCGTCGGGGTCGGGAACCACCGCACAGGCAGGGACCGACACCACGTCGGGGGGTGACAGCTGATGCGGGACAGCGCAGTCACCCGGAGAGGGTTCCTCTCTCTCGTCGGGGCCGGCGCGCTCGCCGGCTGTTCCACCCTCGAAAACGCCACCGAGGAGGACGTACCGGAGATCAACACCTACGGCCTTCCAGACATCGAAGACGGCGAGGAACCGGCGACCCCCGTCCCGCCGACGGTTCCGGTCGACATCGAAGCGGCCTATCTCGACGAGGGCCGGTCGCGGACGACCGAACTCCTGTCGACGCTCCCGACGGCGCTGGGTCCCGACGACATCCCGAACGGGCACGTCAGGGGCCACCTCACGACCGCCGCCGCGGACGCGCGGTCGAACCTGGACGAGGCGCTGCGGTCGCCGACGGACCTGTCGGCGCTCCAGTCGCTCCGGCAGGCCCGCGAACACGCCAGGTACGCCGCGGAGGGCTGGGCGTTCGTCACCGAGGGCCGGACCGTCCCGGAGCTCCGGGAGCAGCGCAGCGAGGTCGTCTCGACGGCCCGTTCGGTCCGCGAGGGACACGAGTACGTCGGCGAGGACCCGGTCAGGGCCACCGTCGTCCACGCGGTGATCGAGGAGGCCTTAGAGCAGGCGACCGAGGAGGACCGCGTCCACACCTCCCACGGCGGGACGCTCCTGACGATCGCCGGGTGGGGAGAGGCGATCGAGACAGCACAGGCACACCTCGACGACGCCCGGTATCTCGACGCGCAGTACACCGCGTCGCTCCCGTCGGACACGGGATCGGTCGAATCGGCGCTCCGGAGCGCCCGGGAGACGCTTGGCACGGCGCTCCGCGAGCGCCAGTCACAGCTCCCGCCCGAGCCGACTGCGGACGACTGGGGACCGAGAGAGGAACTGATCCACGACCTTCGCTGGCGGGTCGACGACGGCAGAGAGACGGTCGTGGCTGGTGTCGGGCCGGCCGCCGGCGTCGTCGACGGCACCCGGCTGCTGGCGACCCACGGCGCCATCGACCGCGCCCAGCAGCGGATCGACGACGGCGAGCGCTTCCGTGTCGAGAGCGCCGAGGCGGTCATGGAGTACCGACAGACGGCTCTCGACGCGCTCCAGACGGCACTGGCGGAGAGCAGCGCGACGCCGCTTTCCCGGGCGGTCCTCAGCGACGCCAGCTACTCGGTCGTCTCGGCCGACTGGGAACTGGGCCGGCTCGACGGCACCGTCAGGCCGACCCGTATCGACGACGCCATCGTCAGTTACGTCATCGCGACGACGATCGCTCGCGCGACGCCCGCGGCCGTCGACCGGGCCGTCGAGGCACTCGGGGCTGCCTGATCGCCGGCGGGCGGCGGGGGTTCGTGAGCGAGGCGGATTTTAAACCCCGTGACGACGTACACCGTCACAGCACCGCATGACGACCGATCCCTCGTTCGAGATTCCCGCCCGGCCACAGCGGCGCTTTCCCCACGACAGCGGGGTCGAGTACGAGGGCGGGACGGAGTTTCGGTTGCTCCCCGACCGGTCGTTCGACGACGGCTCGCTCCCGGCGCTCGTCCGCGAACTGCTCGCGGCGGGACCGTACCGCTACGGGGACTTTCACGACCTGCCGATGCCGCTGTGGCTGGTCCGCGACGAGGAGACGGCCGACGTGTTCCGTGTCGCGGTCCGCGACGGGACTGTCCGGCTGCACGTGCTGCCGACGACGGAGTCGGCGGGCCTGCGGCGGTTCTACGACAGACTCAGGGACGCCTCCGGCGGGGACTGGACCGTCGAGCGCCACGTCACCGGCGCCTGAGGCACGCCCTGGTCGGCTGCCGGCGTCGCCGTCTCACGCCGGCCAGCCCTCGCGTCTGAACGCGACGGTCCCGTCGACCACCGTCGCGAGCACGTCGATCTCGTCGATCGCCGTCGGCTCGTCGAAGGGGTCCCGGTCGAGGACGACGGCGTCGCCGACCATCCCCGGTTCGAGTGTGCCTTTCCAGTCCGCGGCCCCCTCGGCGACGGCGCCGCCCTGCGTGTAGGCGCGGATTGCCGTCTCGACAGCGAGTCGCTGTGCCGGGGCCGGAGCGGTCACCGCCTGGTGGATGCCGTACAGCGGCCCCGACGGCATGGTGTCGCTGCCGAAGGCGAGATCGATCCCGCGGTCGAGGACCGTCGAGAACCGGTTGGTCCGACCCTGCCACTGCTCGCCCAGCCGATCGGCGTACAGTCCGTCCGGGCCGGCCCACTGGAGGAAGTTCGGCTGCATGCTCGCGAGGACCGACAGGTCGGCCATCCGTCGGAGGTGGTCGTCGGTCGCCAGTTCGGCGTGTTCGATCCGGAGGTGTGGCGGCGGCGTGTCGTAGCTGTCCGCGACCGCGGCGTAGGCGTCCAGCACCCGCTCGATGGCGGCGTCGCCGATGGCGTGGACGGCGAGGTGCTGATCGGCGCGAGCGGCGGCCGCGAAGACCGCGTCCAGTCGCTCCCGGTCGACGACGAACTGGCCGTCCGCGTCGGGGTCTTCGGCGAAGGTCCCGGAGAGTTTCGCCGTCCGGGAGCCGATCGAGCCGTCGGAGAAGAGTTTGATCCCGAGGACGCGCAGCCGCTCGTCACCGAACCCCGGCGCGAGCTCCAGCGTCGTCAGGGCGTCGTGGCGATCGACGTGGACGTAGTAGCCGATCCGCACCGGGAGGCTGCCGGCCCGCCAGGCCGCGTGGAAGGCGGCGTGCATCGGATCGCCGGGCCCCGCCGGCGTGACGAGCCCGGCCATGTCCTGCATCGAGGTGATCCCCAGTTCGAGCGCGCGCCGACAGGCAGCGTCGAGCAGCGTCCGCGCCCGCTCGCGGTCCGGATAGATCGCCTGCTGGACGCGCCCGGCCGCGGCTTCGACGACGATCCCGGTCGGCTTCCCGTCCTCGCGCTCGACGCCCGCGACGCCGTCGAAGTCGAGCCGGTCGAGCGCGGCGGTGTTGAGCGCCACCGAGTGGCCGTCGACGCGCTGGACGGCGACGGGATGGGCGGTCGTGACGCCGTCCAGCACTGCGGCGTCGAGCCCGCGGTCCCACGGCCCGTCGTCGTAGCCAAAGCCGAGCACCCACTCGCCGGCCGGCGTCCCATCGGCGTTGCGTTCGAGCGCGTCGAGCGCCCCGGCTCGGGACGTGATCCCGCTCAGGTCGCTCTCGTGTTCGTACAACCCCATCCAGAGGACGTGCGTGTGGGCGTCGTTGAACCCGGGCAGGACCGTCGCCCCGTCGAGATCGAGCGTCCGGATGCCGTCCTCTGGCGTCTCGCCGAGCGCCGAGACGCGGCCGTCACGGATCGTCACCGAGTCCGACGCCGAGAGCGCGTCGTCCAGTGAGTAGACGGTGCCGCCGGAGAGATGCACCGAACCGCTATCCATACGGCCCACCTGTTCGGTGGCCGGTAAGTATCTGTGCATCACCCCGTATAACGTCTTAAAACACGCTCCAGGAGGTTCCGACGGAGGACGACTAAGGTGTATGTGGTGTATGTACAGCGGGTTTTATCCCCGGATTCGGCGACCGAGGAGGCGTATGTTACCGACAACCGAGAGCGCCATCGGAGAGACACCGGCACTGATCGTCGTCGACGCACAGGACAGCGAATCCGAGACCGACCACCCGATGCGGTCGGACTGTGGTTCGATCCCCGGCGGGCGGGAAGCGATCGTCGACCGGATCAACACCGTGGTCGAACACGCGCGGGACGCCGACGTGCCGATCGTCTGGGGAAAGGAACTCCACCGGACTGACTTCGCCGACTACGGCTCGGAACTGGAGTCCTGCGAGCCCGAACACGGGGCGTACGGGTCGGCGGCCGAGCGACTCGACGCGGACCTCGTCGTCGACGAGGCGGACCTCCCGCCGGCGGAGTACGTCGTCGAGAAACGGCGGTACAACTTCTTCCACCGGACCGACATTGAACACATCCTCTCGACGTACGATGTCGATACGGTGATCCTCGTCGGCTTCATGACGAACATCTGCGTCCACTACACGGCCCACGGGGCCCACGAACGCGATTACGCGTTCAGAGTCGTCGAGGAGGGGACCGGGGCACCGACCGACCGCCTCCACGAGATCGGCCTCGAATGCATCCGGTATCTCCAGCCGCGGGGGCTGCGGAACGTCGAGGCGGTGACCGAAGCACTCGACGACTACGCCGGGAACCCGGTGGTCCAGCGCGTCAAAGAGGAGGGGAAAGTGACACAGGAGACCGGTGCCGTCCCGCCGACGCTCGCCGGGAAGCGGCCCGCAGAAACGGAATAGAGGACAGTTGGACAGTTACGGGATAGAAAAGTACGTTCGTACCCTATTTCAGGGATTTAATTCTTATATGTGCCTTGCTCGGGGGTTTTATTGTACACTCTCGAATCGAATGACGCATGAGTAGTGATGTAGATGTCGACGATACCGTATCGGAACAGGAGACGGCGGACGGTCAGCACGACCTGGCCGGGAACGAGTCCTACGGGACCAGTTACGGCGGAATCGAGACCTTCCTCCGCGCACCGCACGAGCCACCGACGGAGCTGACGAGCGATGTCGATGTCGGCTTCGTCGGCGTCCCGTTCGACGGCGGCGTGACCCGCGAACCGGGGACCCGACACGGCCCCTCCGCGCTGCGGGAGTCGAGCGCCTGGCAGGGCCGTCGGTTCCACTCCGACGGGGAGTCGGTCACGCTGCCGATGGAACGGCGCGCCGATTACAGCGAGGCGACACTCCGGGACTGTGGCGACGCGCCGACGGTGCCGAACGACATCGAGGCGACGGCACAGAAAGTAACCGAGTACGTCCGCGCGGTCGCAGAGAAGACGATGCCGGTGGTCCTGGGCGGGGACCACTACATCACCTATCCGGCGTTCCGCGCGTACGCCGAAACCGTCGGCGAGGACGTGGGCCTCATCCACCTGGACGCCCACTCCGATACCTCCGACGACAGCGACCTGTACGGGAAACACTACCACGGCTCGCCGATGGCCCGCATCGACGAGAGCGAGTACGGGAGTTACGACACTCACGCGATGATCGGAATTCGGGGCCACTCCCGGCCCTCGACGCTGGAGATCTTCGAGGAGCGGGACATCTTCGTCGACTACGCCAGTGACGTTCACCGGAAGGGGATCGAGGCCTCCGTCGAGGACGCCATCGACCACGTGACCGCCAAGACCGGCCACGTCTACCTCACGCTCGACATCGACGTGGTCGACCCGGGCTTCGCGCCCGGCACGGGGACGCCGGAACACGGCGGGCTGACGAGCGACCAGTTCCTCAGGGCGGTCGACCGCCTCGGCCAGTGCGAGGCGATCGGCGCCGCCGACCTCATGGAGGTCGCCCCGCGGCTCGACTCCAGCAACACGACCTCGCTGCTGGGGTCGAACGCCCTCTCGCGGTTCCTCGAAGCGAAGCTCTACGACTCGGTGGTCTGACCGACGGCTCCCGGATACGCGGTCTCTCTTCGAGATGACACGAGACTCGACGATCGAGCGTGACGTATCGGACGGGGGCGAGCGGTCGGCACGGACCGTGATCCTCTCGGTAGTCGTCAGTACCTTCTTCATCGGTTTCGGCGGCGGCGTCGTCTTCCCGATCTTCCCGACGCTGGGGCAGGTGCTCGGCATCTCCCCGCTGTTGGTCGGGGTCATCCTCAGCGCGAACCGGTTCACCCGCCTCGTCGCCAACGCGCCGGCGGGGTCGCTCGTGGACCGCCTCGGCGCGCGCCAGCCGTTCGTCGCCGGTCTCGCGATCCAGGCGGTCGCGACCGTCGGCTACGTGATCGCGGTCCGCGCACCGCTCCCGGAGGCGTGGTTCCTCGGCGCGCGGCTGTTACACGGCGCCGGGAGCGCGCTCGTGTTCGCGACCTCCTACACGATCGCCGCGAACGTCAGCCTCTCCGAATCGCGGGGCACCAGCATGGGGTTGATCCGCGGCGGGAGCATCCTCGGGTTCCCGACCGGACTCCTGCTGGGCGGCGTCGTCAGCGAGCTCTCCGGGTCGACGACGGCGTTCGTCCTCGCGACCGGGTTCTCGGTGGTCGCGACGGCCCTGGCCTACGCCACCGTCCCGGAGACCCACGTGACCGGCGAGTCTCGTTCGTCGGTCAAACCGTGGGACATCGACACGTCGCTCCCGACGCTGACGCTCGGCCTGGTGAACTTCGCTACCTGGTTCGCCTACATGGGCGTGCTGTTTGCCTCGCTCGTGTTGTTCCTCCAGGCAAGGGGGATCAGCGCCCTCGGGTTCGACGCGCAGGGCTCGTCGGGCATCTTCATGGCCGTCACCGTCCTGTCGGCTGCGACCTTCATGTACGTCGGCGGCCGTCTGAGCGACCTCGGCGAGTCGCGGGTCCCGACGATGCTCGTCTTCCTGGTGTTGCTCGCCGGCGGATTCTTCACGCTCCCGCGGGCCACTTCGGCTCCCACGCTGATCCCGGCGTGTCTCATGATGGGTGCCGGGATGGGCGGGACGCTCGGACCGCTGATGGCGCTGCTTGCCGACCTCACGGCGGAGGACCGGATGGGCCGTGCCAGCGGGACGACGAACGTCTTCAGCGACATCGGCGGAGGACTGGGGCCGATCGTCTCGCTGCCGCTGATCGACGCCTACGGCTTTCTCCCGGTCTACACGATCTCGGCCGTCTTCCCGCTGCTGGCCGGCGCGATACTGGTCGCCGGGCTGTACGCGGTGACCGGTCGGCTGTTCCCCGCGACCACGTCCGCTGTCGGCGAGTCCGGGCCCACAGACGCCAAAGCGACCGAGGGGCTGGACTGACCGCCGGTCGGCTAGAACCCGTCGTTGAAGAAGGTCGTCGTCGCCGGAAACAGCCGGTCGAGCGTCTGGACGGCCGTCGGATCGACCGCCTCGATGCGGTCGGCGCGGGCGAGCTCGCCGGCGGTCCGGTAGCCCGTGACCAGCTGTGTGAGCGATCCCACGTCGAGTTCGACGGCGGCGGACCCGTCGACCGGCCGACAGATCCCGTCCCCATCGGTGACGGACAGTTCGAACGTGTCGTCGTTCCAGGGAGCCAGATCGTCGGCGACGCCGACGGTCACGGACTTGTCGACGAGCGGGTACCGCATCGCGTCCAGCGCCGCAACCACGTCGACGAGGCGGGCCATCGGACGGGTGTGCAGTTCGCAGTCCAGTTCGTTGGGCCGAGTGAGTAAGTCCTGGACGACGGTGTCGTCGGGCACCGTCAGTTCGAACCGCTCGGCCTGGGAGTCGTGGTTGTAACAAAACGCCAGCGCGGCCAGGAGGCCGTCGACGCCGGTGTAGCCGACCTCGCGGACCGACAGCGTTCGGCCGTCGGTGTCGTCCTCGAACGTGTAGACGAGGTACGCTTCCGGGTCGCCTTCACGCTCCCAGACGTAGACGAACGGCTCCGTGTCCCGGGCCCGACAGACGCGGGTCTGCCACCACTCGGCGTCCCGAACGAGGGTAAAGGAGTAGTCGGCGCTGAAGGCGTCGTAGACCGGTTCGACGGACGCGTAGTCGTCGGTGGGAATCCGGCGGAATCGACCCGGCGGTGCCTCGGCCGCGGCGAAGGCCAGTGCGTCGAGGTCGCCGCTGTACACCCGCTTGTTGCTGACCGTCTCCCAGCCGAACGATCGATAGAAGCCGTAGTCGAACGGCCAGAGGACGGTGAAATGCCGGTCGCGTTCGCGGTACTCCCGCATCACTTCTTCGAGGAGTTCGGTGACGTAGCCGTCACGTCGGTGTTCCGGAGGCGTGATGACCGAAGTCAGCCCCGCGATGGGGTGGACGCTGCCCCGGACAGTCGCGTCGAGCCAGTAGTGCCGGCAGATGCTCAGCGGGTCCTCGGCGCGCTCGTGGCTCCGGTAGAGTCCCCGCCGGTCCCCGACCGGGTATCGCCGGTCCGACGCGTCGTACTCGGCGGGGCCGTCTTCGGGGCTGAACCCGTACTGCATGTACTCGTAGAACAGTTCGTCCTGATCGTCGGGAAACGTCCGGTAGACGGCCACTCAGACCACTCCCGGGATCAGGTCGCTGCGTTCGGTGTGTCCGCTCGGCGGCGCCCGCGTGGACGGCGTGTGTGTCGGTCCCATCGTTCGTGTAACGACTCACGGGACCCCGCAAAAGAATTGCCCAATAGCAGATAATACAACGGAAAATACATAATACGTTCCGGAATCGCTTGGATTCGTTCGTACTCGACAAACGTGTCCGGCCGGGCATTGATTCTTCCAGTTCCTATAACAGCACGCAGCGCAGGATACACGGTTAATCGATATTCGAGTTGCGTCAAAATCGTCGCTTATGCTCGTCCGGGGCCGCATGGGAGTATGGCACGTTCGGTAACCGATCCGCAGTTGACGACGGCACCGTCTCCGGGATACGCCGGCATCAAGACGTTCATGGGCGCGGACACCTGCGAACCCGACGCAGTGACACCCGAGGTCGACGCAGCGGCCTTCGGCGTCCCGTTCGACGGCGGCGTGACGAATCAACCAGGGACCCGCTACGGCCCCCAGGGACTGCGCGCGGCCAGTTCGCTCCTGTCCAGAACGTTCGACTCCGAGGAGAGACGGTACAACATCGCGACCGACCGCAGCGCGGCCTACGACGCCCTGGAACTGCGTGACTGCGGGGACGCGCCGGTCGTCCCCAACGACATCGAGGCGACCTACGACGCCGTCGAGGCCTACGTCGGTGCCATCGCCGAGCAGACGATGCCGATTCTGCTGGGCGGCGACCACTACCTGACGTATCCGTCCTTCGTCGGCTACTCGCAGTCCGTCGGCGAGGATGTGGGACTGATCCAGATCGACGCCCACACCGACACCTGGGGGTCGAACGAACTCTACGGCGAGCACCACCACGGCTCGCCGATGGCCCGCATCGACGAGAGCGAGTACGGCGGCTACGAGAACCACGCGATGATCGGGATTCGGGGCCACGCCGACATGGAGTTCCTCGACATCCTCGACGACCGCGGCCTCTACGTCGACTACGCACACGAAGTCGCGGACAAAGGGATCACCGAGTCGGTCCAGGGCGCGATCGAGCACGCGACCGACGGGGTCGATCACGTCTACCTGACCATCGACATCGACGGGGTCGACCCTTCGTTCGCGCCGGGGACCGGGACGCCACAGCCGGGCGGCCTGACCAGTTCCGACCTCCTGAGAGCGGTCGATCTGCTCGGGGAGTGTCGCGAGATCGGTGCCGTCGACCTGATGGAGGTCGCACCGACGCTGGACCCGACGAACACGACCTCGCTGCTCGGCGCGAACGCCCTCTCGCGGTTCCTCCAGTCGTACTTCTACGAGCAGGTCGCCTGACCGGCGCTCCCGAGGGGGCTGGGAGACGGACGCCCTCGACCGACCGGGACTGTGCCGGTCGGTCAGTGATCGATGTCGACACCGGTGATCTCGAACCGTGCGCCACCGTCGCTCCCGTCGGTCACGCGGATCTCCCAGCCGTGTGCTTCGACGATGTCCCTGACGATCGAGAGGCCGAAGCCGGTCCCGCCGTCACTGGTCGTGACGCCTCGCTCGAAGATCTCGTCCCGCTGTTCGTCCGGGATACCCGTTCCGGTGTCCTCGACGAAGAGGCCTGCCCGGCCGCCGTCGGTGGCCCCGTCGTGGTCGCCGAGCGCCCCGACCCGGACAGTGACCGGCGAGTCGTTGTGGTCGGCCGCGTTCCGATAGAGGTTCTCGAACACGTGTAGCAGTCGGTCGCGGTCGGCATCGACTCTCGTGCCCGACGGAACCGTATATTCGAACTCGCAGTCGGCGATATCGGCGTGTGCCCAGGCTTCGGCGGCGGCGTCTTCGAGCGTGACAGCCGTGGTCTCGTCGACGGTCTGGCCGTTCCGGGCCATCACCAACAGATCGTGTATCATCTCTTCCATCCGACTGAGATGCGTTCTGGCGTCCGCGATCCGGCCGGTGTCGCCCGAGTCGGCAGCGAGCGCGAGCGTGCTGTCGGCGACGTGCAGGGGGTTCCGGAGGTCGTGGCTGACGACGTTGGCGAACTGATCGAGCCGGTCGTTCTGTCGTTGGAGCTGTTGTTCTCGGCGGCTCTCTGTGGTCACGTCGCGGAGAAACGTCAGGACGCCGATGACGTTGCGCCCGTACTGGATCGGGAGACGGGCCGGACGGTAGTGGCGTGTCTCGCCGTCGACGACCAGTTCGATAGCGTCGTCGCGGCCGTCCCGAACGCACCGCACGACCGACGGTCGGTCGACGAACGCGTCGCCGACGGACACCCCGGCTGGTACGGTCCCGTCGGTGCTGAGTCGGTCGGCTGCGGCGTTCGTCTCGACGATCGTTCCGTCGGTCGCGGAGACGATAACCGGGTCGGTGAGGGTGTCGAGGATCGTCTCGTGGCCGGCGACGTTCAACTGGAGGAACTGGTACCGGTTCAGCGCGTAGGTGAACACCGACGCGGTGACGGTGAACGCGATCGGTGTCGGATCGAGCGGGGCGAACGTGTCTGCGATGGTGAACACGCCCCCGACGCTGAGCACCAGCCAGCCGAACAACAGCAGTGTGAGCTGTCGGCGCCGCTGGCCGGAGACTGTCAGCCACTCCCCGACGAGGACGCTGACGACCGCGACCGCGATCAGGGCGCCGTAGCCGACGCTTACGGGGTACAGGGGGCCGGCCACCGGCTGCAAGAGCCCGGAGTCGGAGACTGTCGTCCCGGGCGCGTAGACGAGGTTGTGGCCGAGGTCGGACCAGAGCGCGACCTGGATCACGAACGGGACCACCATCAGCGCCCCGAAGGTCGGCCACGGCACCCGGCGCTGGTGGACGAACTCCACGGCGAACAGGAACCACGTCACGACGGCGACTGTCGACAGGAACACGACGACGTGATCGCCGGCGAGTGTCAGCAGCCGTCCGTCGGCGATCCGTTCGACCCCGGCCGCGATGCCCCACCCGCCGGTCGCGCCGATGCTGATGATGAACCACCGGATTCCGGGCCGTTCCCGTATCCGCCAGAGGTAGCCGACGAGGAGCACGGCGGGGAGGACACTCACAGTCATGAGACTCCCGGCGAGATCCGGCGACAGTGCGAGGCCCCCCATCCTGTCACCGGTTCGTTCCCTGCTGTGTTCAAACTACGGTTGCAGGCAGGGACGGTGACGCCGTCGAGATCGATAATGGCGCCGGGCAGGGACGGAACGGCAGGTCTCCGACCGGCGGTCGGCTCACCAGAGTTGCCCGTCGAGCCGGTAGTTGATCAGCGCCACGATACCGACCGTGACGGTCATGTAGAGGACGCTCACCGCGGCGATGACCGGCGAGTAGTTGTACCGCAGGCTCGCGAAGATCAACACCGGGATCGTCTCCAGGCCGGGGCCGCCGACGAAGGAGGCGATGAGGTACTCGTTGAGCGAGAGGATGAACGTAAAGAGGATCGCCACGAGGAAGTTCGAGGCCAACAGCGGGACGGTGATCTGCCGGAGCGTCTGGAAGCGGCTGGCGCCCAGACTCCGCGAGACCTCCTCGACGGCCTCGTCGATCTCGTCCAGGCCCGAGCTGATGAGGACGAACGGGAACGGCGAGTACACCAGTCCGTGTGCGAGGACGACGGCGAGTCGCGTCCCCCAGAGGTCGATCAGGAGGAAGAAGCTCATCAGCGCGACGGCAACGATGACCGGTGGCACGAGCAGGGGGAGCACGCCCAGCCCCCAGAGCTGTTTCGAGTACGTGATGTCGTACCGGTTCAGCCCGAACGCGAGCGCGCCCCCGACGCTGGTCGAGACGACGGCCGCCCCGACGGCGATCGTCACCGACAGCCGGAGCCCGCCCAACCACGTCGACGAGGCCAGCACCTCGCTGAAGTAGCGGGTCGAGAACTCCTCGGGCGGGAACGTGAGGAAGTCGCCGCTCGTGAACGCCACGGCGACGATGATGATCATCGGGAGCACGAGCACGAGGTAGACGAACCCGACGTAGCCCCGGGCGAGCAGCGACGCGAAGAGCTTCCGGACCAGCCGTCCCGAAGACTGCCCGGGCCGGACGTTGTCGGTCACGTCGGCCTCAGCCATCGGCCTCCTCCTCCGGGGCGTCCCCGACGAGCTGTTCCGAGCCCAGACCGAGATACCGGACCGAGGCCCAGAACAGGACCACGATCAGCAGCGTCATCACGATGGCCAGCACCGAGCCGAAGGGGACGTTGAGCTGATCGCGGACGGTGTTCGTGATGATCACGGGCAGCGTCCACTCCGAGGGGTTGCCAAGCAACATCGGGACGGCATAGGAACCGATCGAGAGGATAAAGACGAGCGCCGCGGAGGCGACGATCCCGTTGCGCGACAGCGGCAGGGTCACCTCGCGGATCGTCCGGAGCTTCGAGGCCCCGAGGTTCCGGGAAGCCTGTTCGAGCTCGGGATCGATGTTCTTGACGCTCGTGTACATCGTGAGGATCGCAAAGGGGAGGAAGCCGTACAACATTCCGAGCACGACCGTCAGATAGCCGTTTCCGCCGGTGATCGGCTCTTCGATGACGCCCCCGGCCTGGAGTGCCTGGTTGAACAGCCCGTTGCCCGCGAAGACGACCTTGATCGCGTAGGCCCGGATGATGACCGTCAGCCACATCGAGGCGATGATCGTCAGGAGGTACACCTGCCGTTTGAGTTCGGAGTCGACGCGGGCGATCCAGTAGGCGACGGGGTAGCCCATCGCGGTGCTGAGAACTGCCGTGATGCCGGCGAACTCCAGGGTCTTCAGCAGGTAGTCCAGGTAGATCGGCGACTCCAGCAACTGCCCGTAGTTCGCCAGCGTGAACCCGACCGAGTAGAACTCGCCGGCCGGTTTCGGGAAGAACGAGACGACCACGAGGTAGGCCGAGGGGAGCACGAAAAACACCAGCAACATCGCCAGCGGGTAGCCCACCAGCAGCTCCTTGATGTGTGCCCGGAGGAACCCCTTCGCGGCGGTCAGCGGCCGACGGTCGAATCGCCCCTGGTCGATCGCCTCGGAGCTACTCATGGGCCATCGCACCCTCCGGCGTCGCCGTCTCGTCGACCGCCGGGTCGTCGGACGCGGGGAACACCGACTCCTGGCCGGCCTCGAAACTGACGGCGACGGTGTCGCCCTCGGCGAAGTTCGTCGATCCGCTCGACTGCTCGGCCACCGTCAGGACCGTCTCGTCGTCGACTTTGACCTCGTACTCGACGGTTGGCCCGGTCAGCTGTGCGAGTTCGACGGTCCCTGTCATGACGTTGGCCGCACTCGTCGGTTCCTCGCTCGCGATCGAGATGTGTTCCGGGCGGAGCAGCACCGTCGCCTCCGTGCCCGGCGACACGTCGGCGTCGAAGGTGATCGAGCGGCGGTTCGTGTGGAGGGTCCTGCCGTCGTCGTCGACGGTCCCCGCGAAGACGTTGGACTTCCCCATGAACTCGCCGACGAACAGGGTACTGGGCTCGTCGTAGACCTCGCTCGGGCTCCCGATCTGTGCGAACTCCCCGTCGTCCATCACGACGATCCGGTCCGACATGGTCATCGCCTCCTCCTGGTTGTGGGTGACGAAGATGGTCGTCACGCCCAGTTCGCGCTGGATGCGGGTCAGTTCCGTCTCCATCCGCTGACGGAGCTTCTCGTCTAGCGCCGACAGCGGCTCGTCGAGCAGCAGGATCTCGGGTTGTGGCGCGAGCGCGCGGGCCAGGCCGATCCGCTGGGCCTGCCCGCCCGAGAGCTGGTCCGGCATCCGGTCCTGGTAGCCGGGCATCTCGATCAGTTCCAGCATCTCCGCGACGCGGTCGTCGATCTCGGACTCGGAGTAGGACTCGTCGGCGACCCGCATCCCGTAGGCGATGTTCTCCTTGACGGTCTTGTGGGGGAACAGCGCGATGGACTGGAACACCATCCCGATGTCGCGCTTCTCCGGGAGGTGGTGCGTGATGTCGGTGTAGTCCATCTCGACGACGCCGTCTGTCGGCTCGACGAAGCCCGCGAGCATCCGCAGCGTGGTCGATTTCCCGCAGCCGCTGGGACCGACCAGCGTGACGAACTCCCCTTCCGCGACCGAGAGGTCGACGCCATCGACGGCACGGACCGACCCGTCGTACACCTTCGTCAGGTCGTGGAGCCGCAGGTGGCCCGGATCGGTCATTGGATCAGCTCCCGCCACTTCTGTGAGAGGAAGTCCTCGTTGTCGAGGTACACCTCGTGACTCGGCCGGATGGACGCCTCCGGACCGGGACCGTACACCCGCGAATAGAGCTCGTCGCTCATGTCCAGTTCGGACTCCTGGATGACCGGCGCGGTGTAGAGGTTCTCCGTGATCCGTTTCTGGACCTCCGGTCGCAGGGAGTAGTCGATGAACTCGATGGCCTCGTCCGGGTAGTCGGTCGAGTCGAGGATGACCCAGGCGCCGTCGTTCTGGAGCGCTCCTTCCTCGGGGAAGACGGACTCGACGGGCTGGCCTTCCTCTTCCATCACCAGGGTCACGTCGTGGAACAGCCAGGAGGCGGTGAGGTTCTCGTCCAGCAGGGCCTGCTGTGGCTCGGCCTCGCCGTCGTACCACAGCGACACCTGTGGCTTGATCTCGCTGACCTTCTCCAGGATGTCAGTCAGCCCCTCCTCGGTCTGCATCGTCTCCGTGCCGTCGAAGAACATCCGGGCCGCGATGTCGAGGATGCCGGCGTCGTAGTCGCTGCTGATCCCCAGGGAGTCCTGATACTGCTCGTCCCAGTAGACGCTCCAGCTAGAGAGGGGGTCGTCGACGATGTCGGTCTGGCTGACCAGCGTCGCGAACCAGCCAAACGCCCCGGCCCCGACGATCTGGCCGTCGTCGGTCGTCGGCAGCAGGTCTTCCAGGACGATGTCCGAGCGCGTGAGTTCGCCCGGATCGTAGTTGTGCCAGATGCCGAGTCGCTGCCCTCTGATCCGGTTGACCGGCGAGGCGACCACCAGGTCGATCGGTGCTTCGCCGGCCTGGACCGCCGACTGGAGTTTCAGCGTGTCCTGGGCGCTCACGCCGGCGGAACTCTCGACCGGAATCCCGGTGTCTTCCTCGAACGGTGCGACCAGGTGCTCGTCCATCACCTCCTTGAACACGCCGCCGAAGAACTCGACGTTCAGCGGACTGCTCTCGCTCGGGGACGGGCCGTCGCCACCGTCGCCCGTCTGCGTGCCGCTCTCGGTGCTTCCCGCACCGCCACCGCAGCCAGCGAGCCCCGCGAGCGTCGCGGTACCAGCAGATTGAATAAACCGTCTTCTTCGAATATTTTTGCTACGTTCGTCGGATATACTGCCGCTCATGTTACATAGAGATCTGACTTTTTCGCGATTTATTAGCGTTTTGTATAATTCGGCAAAGGACGGGGTACGTCGTACTAGTCCCCCCGCGAATGCAAATCATATAACCGGATATGTCGCTGCATGAGCACCCTCCCAGACCCGGGGATATCTATATACTGCCGTGACACACGACCGGAACCGCGTCCGCCCACAGCGCCCGGAACTGGCGTTCGAACGCGGCGACGACTTCGCTGTCCTGTACCGCGAGGACACCCAACCGATCTGAAGCGGTCCGGGGGTGCGGGATGTCGACCGTCGCGACCGTCCGGTCGAGCACGTCGAACGACACCGGGAGTTCGGGGACCGCGCGCAGGTCGGTCTCGGGTCGCCCTGTCTCGATCGTGTCGAAGACGCTCGCTGGGAGCGTGTCGAGCACGTCTTCGCTGACCACCAGCGAGACACTCACGTCCGGGTCTGTGCCGTCGAAAAACGCCGTGACCTCCCGCCGGAGCGTCTCCCACGGGGCAGACCCGTAGGGTGGCCCGACCACCGCGTGTACCGACGAGGTGGCCGTTCGGACGTGCTCTTGCAGCGCCGTCTCCATCTCCGCACTGCCGAGCCCTCCGAGCCAGATGTTCGCGTCCGCCGGAACGCTCGGGAGCAGGGTCGACCGAACCGTGTCCGCGACCCGGCGGTACCGCGCCCACTCCGCGTGGAGTTCGGCCGCCCGTTCGGCGAGGAGTTCGGTCACGGCCTCGTCGGGCGCCACCGCCGCGTACTCCGTCGGGTCCGTCGCCCGCGTCCGGACCAGTTGGCGGGCTTCGAGGCCGTTGAGGATATCGTAGATCCGGCCCCGTGGTACGTCGCTCGCCTCGGAGACGGTCGACGCCGTCGCGGCGCCGGTCACGAGTAACGTCCGGTAGACCTGCTCTTCGTAGCTCGACAGACCGAGTTCTGCGAGGGCAGTCATCGCTGGCCGGTAGTGCCTGCCGACGAGTAGTAGCTACGGGAACCGGGAAGAGGCTCCGACGGGCCTCGGCGGTGTCGAGAAACGGCCCGCAAGTGGCAGCGTATTTCGGAACGACCAATCACGGCGAGCAGCCAGCGATACCCATGAACCCGTACGTGTTGCTCGCCGGCGCCATCGTCTCCGAACTCGTCGGAACCACCGCGCTGAAGCTCTCCGACGGCTTCAGCAACCCGCTCCCGAGCCTCGGGGTCGTGGTCGGCTACGGACTGGCCTTCTATCTCGTCTCGCTCACTCTGGACGAACTCCCGATCGGTGTCGTCTACGGGACCTGGGCCGCGCTCGGTGTCGTCGGCGTCGCGGCGATCGGTGTGATCGTGTTCTCGGAACCGGTCGACATACCCGGGCTCGTCGGCATCGGTCTCGTCGTCGCGGGCGTGTACTGCCTGAACGTCCTGTCCTCGATGTCGGCTCACTGACGCTCACAGACGCGACAGCACCCCGAGCGCAACTCCACCGGGACCGAAACGAATGGATCGTCCGCCGTCCGCACCCGCCGATAGCGGCGGCGGGCCGGTCGTTGCGGCGGCGGCGAGGCCGCTCGACCAGGATGGGGGCTCAGTTGGATCGCTGCGGGATCTTCGGGATGAGCCAGGCGAGCAGCGCCCCTTGACTGCGTGACTGGAGCCAGACCGTCCCGTCGCCACTGAACCGACAGACGATCCCCTCGCCGCTGACGAGTGTCGATTTGAGCCCGCCTACCCGCCGGACCGTGAAGTTGAGGCTCTCTTCGAACGCGACGATGTGGCCCGTATCGACCACGAAGTCGTCCCGGTCGCTCACGTCCACCGCCTGGATGGCCCCGTAGCTCGACATGAACAGCGGCCCGCTTCCCGCGGCTTTCAGCAGAAACAGCCCTTCCCCGCCGAGGAACGACTTCGCGCCGCCGAACTCGGTGTCGATGTCGAGAGCGGGATCACCGGCGATGTACGAGGTGGACTGGACGTAGAGGGCTTCGTCGTCCAGTTCTCGGTGGACGATGTCGCCGGGGAGCACCGACGCGAGCTGGACTTCCCCGGGCGCCCTCGCGTGGAAGGTGTTCTGGAAGAAACTCTCGCCACCGAGCGATCTGGCGAGCGACTTGAGGAACCCGCCGGTCGCGTTCGTCTCCATATCGATCGTCGTGTCGTGGCTGACCATCGCGCCGGACTCGGCACGGATGCTCTCGTCCTGGTCGAGTGTAACGGTCAGGAGTGAGAACGACGGGCTGTAGGAGATTTCGTGCTCCATTGTACTGTATTTCGTGTCACTCGATATGAAGGTTCGTGCATAATTACGGCGAGTGATCGACCGAGACGTTCACGTTCGGGTTCACCTACCGACCGATGCCCCGACGAAGCCCGTCGCGTCGCCCGAGGATCCGGGGACGCTCCGTACCGGACGTGTGCCGGTTCGTGGGTTTCGACAGAGGGAGCACCCCAACCGACTTACTCGCCGGTCGTCTCAGTGCTCCCATGGCTGTCTCTCGTGTCGTCGAACTAGAGGGTCACATCATCGACTCCGGAACGATGCAGTCCTGTTTCGGCCTCATCATGGATCTGGACGGCTCCTTCACCGTCGAGGCGTTCGACATCGGACGCCGGAAAGAGGAGGAATCCTACGCCCGCCTGCTGGTCGAGGCCGACGACGAGGCCACGCTCCAGACCATCGTCCACGAACTCCACCAGATCGGCGCGAACCCGGCCGACCCCAAGGACGCGACGTTCGAACCCGCACCCGCCGACAAGGTGGTGCCACACGGCTTCTACTCGACGACGAACCACCCGACCGACATCCGCTACGAGGGCGAGTGGCTCCCCGTCGAACACGTCGAGATGGACTGTGCGGTCGTCGTCGAAGACGCCGAGCGGAGTCCCACGGACGAACCGCGAGCGTACACGAAGGTCCTCAACGCCGTCGAAGCGGGCGATCTGGTCGTCACGGGCGACACCGGGATCCGAGTCCGACCGCCCGACCGACCGCGGGACACCGGCGGCGCCTTCGGCTTCATGAAAGGCGGCGTCTCCTCGGAACGGCCCTCGGAGTCGACGATCCGCAAGATCGCGACCGCAATCGAGGAGACGAAAAACGAGGGCGGGGAGGTGCTCGCGGTCTGTGGCCCGGCGCTCATCCACTCGGGCGCCCGCGAGGACCTCGCCCGCCTGGTTCGAGAGGGGTACGTCGACATGCTCTCGGCCGGCAACGGCTTCGCCGTCCACGACATCGAGCGGGACCTCTATGGCACCTCGCTGGGGATGGACACCGAGACGCTCGATCACCCGCGTCACGGCCACAAACACCACATCTACACCATCAGCGAGGTGATCCGCGAGGGTTCCATCGAGGCGGCCGTCGAGTCGGGCACGATCGAGTCCGGTGTGATGTACGAGTGTGTCGAGAACGACCGGCCGTTCGTGCTGGCAGGGTCGATCCGTGACGACGGTCCGCTGCCCGACACCATCACCGACGCCGTCGAGGCACAGGAGGCGATCCGCGAGCAGGCCCACGAGGCCGACATGGTGCTCATGCTTTCGACGCTGTTGCACTCGGTGGCCGTCGGGAACTGCCTCCCCTCGACGACGCGGGTCGTCTGTGTGGATATCAATCCCGCGACGGTCACGCAGTTGCTCGACCGCGGCTCCGCACAGGCCGTCGGGATGGTCACCGACATCGGGACCTTCGTCCCCTTGCTGGCCGAGCAGTTGGTCGACGGGGAGTGAGTCGTGGGCGACGCGGGGGTGGAGATAGGCTTATGCCAGTGAGTGGAAAAATCAACGCCGTGCTCCGACGAACCCTCCTCACAGCGGCCGCGACCACCCTGGCCGGCTGTGGACTCGCCCCCTCGGACCCCTCGACCGAAGGGTATCCCCAGTCCCCGCCCAACGCCCTCTTCTCCTTCGAGTGGCGCCCCGACGAATCCGGGTACGAGGTGCGCTTCGACCGCGGGAACGCCATGACGGCCGCCAACACCGCGGCCCTGTACGTCACTTCCGACGACGACACAGAGACGCTCTGGGCCGCCAGCGAGGGCAGCGGGCACGACGAGATCGGCCCGCCGGCCGGCTCGTTCCCCGTCGAACCCGGCGCGTCGCTGCTCCATCCCTGCAAGCGAGCGACGCGGCTCCGCGTCGTCTGGGAGAGCGCCGACGGAGACAACTCGGTCGCGTTCGACAGCTACGAGTATTCCGCACCGACGACCACGGAGGGAACGGAATGAACCGCCGGGGCTACCTCGCGGCCGCGGGGACCACGGTGGCCGGGCTGTTCGGTTACGCCGGTGTCCGGGTCGCGGATGTCCGGCCGTACGATCCCGAACTTCCCTCCGGTGAGACACCCCAGGAGCGGATCGTCGCCGCCGCTCGACACCGCTACGCCGCCGACCACCGGGCGATCACGACGGTGACGGTGACACGCGACAGTGCCGGCGAGAGCGGCTATCGAGTCGGCCGGATTCGTGAACACCACCAACACTCCCGGCGGAAACACCTCTACGTCCTCACGACCGAACGGACGCCGCCGCTGCCGACGCCACAACCGTATCAGGGCCTCATCGGCCTGCTGCACTGGTCACACGTCACCGACGAGTCGCTGCCGCTGAGTTCGATCGTCTTCATGACCGACAGCGAGAGCGTCCAGAACTGGTCGGCGCCGGCCCCCGACAGCACCACGGCACGGCCGGATCTGGGCGCCGAGCCGCGATACTCACAGCAGGCGACCGACGGGTCGGGGATGTTCAGGGACGTACTCCGCCCCCACGAGGCCGAGTGGACGCCCGTCGACAGCGCGCGGACCTACGAGCTCACCACGCTCGACGACTACGCCAGAGCGGTGGTCCTCCCCCGGCGGACCGATCGGTTGGGCGGTGGCTGTCGGGTCCGCGTCACGCTCGACGAGAACGGGCGGCTCAGCCGCGTCGTCGACGACTGTATCGTGATCTCCGACCCCAGCGAACTGGCCGACGAGCCGAGAGCGGACGACCTGCCCGCGGCGCCCCGGACGATCACGTTCCGCCGTGTGACCGAGTTCGATCGCTACGGCACCGCGACCGCGCAGCGGCCGACCGGAAGCGTCGACGCCGGGCCACAGGAACGGCTCCGAAGTCTGCTCACCGACCTGACGATCTACTGAGACGGCTTCAGACGCCTTCCAGATCGGACCGGTAGTCGTCGATGTGGTCGTCGGCCACCGAGAGCGTCTCCGCGACATCGCTCCCGTCGCCGCTCCCGATGTCGTCGAGCGCCGACTGGATCCGCGCGAGCCGGCCGTGGTCGGGACCCCGGTCGGCGGTCGAGAGCCGGTCGAGCTGTGCCGCCAGGTCAGAGAGCCGTTCCCGGGCGGCGTCACTGGCTGTCGATTCGGCGGCCGATTCGAGCGCTTCGCTCGCAGCACTGAGTTCCTCGCGAGTCATACTCGGCCGTTCGCCGAACGGTGGTAAAACCGTTGCGACGCGGAGCTATTTACCGGCCCGAGCGGATGTCACCGTATGGACACCAAGAACTTCCTCTTTTGTTCGCTCGACGCCGCGTTGATAGCCGACCTCGCTTGGCAGGTCCACCGGGAGGGCCACGACGTGAAATACTACATCGAGGCCGAGCGTGATCGGGAGATCGGCGACGGGTTCGTCCCGAAGACCGACGACTGGCGCGGGAACGTGGCGTGGGCCGACGTGATCGTCTTCGACGACATCTGGGTCGGTTCAGAGGTGGGTACCGGCGAACTCGCACGGGAGTTGCGCGAGCAGGGAAAGGCCGTCGTCGGTGGCACCCCGAACACGGACCGCCTGGAAGCGGACCGAGGGTACGCGATGGACGTTCTGGAGGACCACGGGGTCAACACCGTCGCACACCACGTCTTCCACGACTTCGACGCCGGAATCCGCCACGTCCAGGCGAACCCCGCTCCATACGTCATCAAACCGCTGGGCGAGGTCCAGAACGTCAAGCGACTCCTCTACGTCGGCAACGAGAACGACGGCAGCGATGTCGTGGACGTGCTCCGGGCCTACGAGAAGGCGTGGGGCCACCGGATGACGGGGTTCCAGCTCCAGCGGAAAGTCGAAGGGGTCGAAGTCGCGATCTGTGGCTTCTTCGACGGTGAGCGGTTCGTCGACCGGATCAACTTCAACTTCGAGCACAAGAAGCTGTTTCCGGGGAACATCGGCCCCTCGACCGGCGAGATGGGTACCTCGATGTTCTGGGCGGGCCGGAACAGGCTGTTCGAGGAGACGCTGGGCAAACTGGCGGGGTGGCTGGCCGACGAAGGCTACGTCGGCAGTATCGACATCAACTGCATCGTCAACGACACCGGCATCTACCCGCTGGAGTTTACCCCCCGGTTTGGCTACCCCACGATCGCGCTCCAGCAGGAGTCGGTCGAGTCCTCGACCGCCGAGTTCTTCTACGATCTCGCACACGGCAACGCCCCCGAGGTGGAGGTCCACGACGGCTATCAGGTCGCGGTCCGGGTCGTCCTGCCGCCGTTCCCGTTCGACGACCCGACGACCTACGACGAGAACTCCCGGAACGCCGCCGTCGTCTTCGAGACCGAGCGCCCCGAGGGGATCCACATCGAGGACGCGAAGAAGGTCGACGGCCAGTGGCGGGTCGCGGGCGACAACGGCATGCCGATCGTCGTCACCGGCACGGGCGAGACGATGCAACAGGCCCGCAAGCAGTGTTACGACCGGCTCGACGATATCGTGATACCGAACATGTACTACCGTGACGACATCGGCGAGCGCTGGATCGACGGCGACGGCGACCGACTCCACGCGTGGGGGTATCTCGGGCCGTAGCTCGACGGCCCGCTTCCCGACGGAACGCGAACCGGTATCGGGTCGGGACTTCACAAGAGACTTGACCACCATCGGAGAAATGACCGGCAATGACGACCGTTCCCGAGGAGATGCCGACGCTGCGTAGTTCGGTGCCGTCGGCCCGCGAGTGGCTCCGGACCTTCGTGATCGGGCTCTGTATGGGGAGCGCCGACGCCGTGCCGGGCGTCTCGGGGGGGACGATCGCGCTCATCGCCGGTATCTACGAGCGGCTCATCGGCGCTGTCAACGCGATCACGCCCGAGCGGGTCGGTCAGTTCCTCGTTGCGCTGACACCGCTGGACGGCGGGATCTCGCTCCGGGACGCGCTCGTCGTCTTCGAGGAGATCGACGGCTGGTTCGTCGCCGGCCTCTGTGCCGGCATCGCGATCGCGGTCGTGCTGGTCACTCGCGCGATCCACGTCCTCGACCAGACCGCGCCGACGCTGCTGTTTGGCTTCTTCTTCGGACTCATCGCGGCGTCGGCCGTCGTGTTGTTGCGCGATCTCTCCGTCGAGACGCGGTTCCAGGCCGTCGCCGGCGTGACCGGGTTCCTCCTGGCCTTCCTGCTGTCGGGCGAGATCGAGTTCCTCGACGGCGGCGGACTGTTGTTGGTGTTCGTCGCCGGTGCCGTCGCCGTCAGTGCGATGATCCTGCCGGGGATCTCGGGCTCGCTGTTGCTCGTCATCCTCGGCCAGTACACCCGGATGTCCGAGACACTCAGTGACTTCGTCGACGCTCTGCTCGGCCTGGTCACCGGCGGCGGTGTCGACGCCGTCGTCACCCACGGCACCGTCGTCGTCACGTTCATGCTGGGGGGACTGACCGGTCTGTTCACCATCTCCCGGATCGTCCGGCGCGCGCTCGACCGGAACCGGCGGGCGACGCTCGCCTTCCTCGTCGCGCTCGTGGTCGGGGCGCTCCGCGCACCGGTGCAGGAGGTCCAGACCGAGGTCGGATTCACGCCGGAAGTCGCCGCGGCGTTCCTGGCCGCCGGCGTCGTCGGCGCGGCGCTGTTGCTCGTGCTCGACTGGTACGCGGTCGACCTCGATCTGGATTCGGTCTGATCCCTTCAGAACCCGAAGGCCCGTCGGTACTGTGGCGGCCCCTCGACCTCGTCGGTCGCGTCCAGCGCCTCGGCGGCGTGCAGCGCGAAGTACGGGTCCCGCAGGTGTTCCCGGCCGACGATCGCCAGGTCGGCCCGGTCGGTGGCGATCACGGCTTCGGCCTGTTCGGGCGTGGTGATCCCGCCGACCGCACCGACGGCGATGTCGCGCTCGGTCTCGGCGCGGATGGGCTCTGCGTAGCGCAGTTGGTAGTTCGGGCCGGCGTACTCCGGCCGTGACTCGGGGTGGATGCCGCCGCCGCTGACATCGATCAGGTCCGCGCCGGCGTCGGCCAGGCGGTCGGCCAGTCGAACGGAGTCCTCAACGGTCCAGGACTCGCGATCCGGGAGCCAGTCGGTCGCCGAGATCCGGACGAAGACCGGCTTCTCGTCGGGCCAGACCTCGCGGACGGCGGCGGTCACCTCGCGAGCCAGCCGAGTTCGGCCCTCGAAGTCGCCGCCGTAGTCGTCCTCGCGGTGGTTGGTCACCGGCGAGAGGAACTCGTGGAGCAAGTAGCCGTGGGCGGCGTGGACCTCGGCGACCTCGAAGCCCGCTGCAAGCGCGCGCTCGGCGCCGCTCCGGAAGGCGTCGATCACGTCTTCGATCCCCTGCTGGTCCAGTCGTTCGGTCCGCGGGGCCTCGCCATCGTAGGGCCAGGGCTCGCCGCTGGGGCCGACAACGTCCCAGCCGCCCTCGTCAGGCGCGACTGGCTCGTGCCCGTCCCAGGGCCGACTCGTCGACGCCTTCCGGCCGGCGTGGGCCAGTTGGATCGCCGGGGTGCTCCCCTGCGCGCGGACGAACTCGGCGACGGGTTCGAGAGCGGCCCGATGGTCGTCGCTCCAGATACCGAGGTCCTCCGGGGAGATGCGCCCCCGAGGTTCGACGGCAGTAGCCTCCGTCATCACGAGGCCGGCGCCGCCGACGGCACGGGAGCCCAGGTGGACCCGATGCCAGTCGGTCGCCAGGCCGTCCCGATCCTCACAGGAGTACTGACACATCGGCGAGACCATCACGCGGTTGGGAATCGTCGTCCCGCGGAGTTCGAGTGGGGAAAACAGCGCGGTCATCGGGCGGTGTTGGGGAAGGAGGGCAATAGGCCCGCCGGCGGCCGTCGATCCTGCCGGTTTCTCAGCGCCAGACCGCCCGGCCCAGTCGCGTCTCCGAGAGATCGAAGTCGAAGCGGTCGGTCCAGAGCAGACTGACCCCGAGCAGTGCGGCCAGTCCGACCGGGACCCAGTTCGCGTAGAAGAGGTTGATCCCGCCCCAGAGGAGGACGAAACTCACCAGGTCGTCGAGCATGAACTCACAGGACTCCAGGCGGCGGCGCAGGCCCGCGCGATCGAAGCCCAGGTCGAACAGGAGGACGGCGATCGACCCCGACAGCAGCCAGCCCCGGTAGTTCTGCCAGGGGACCCCGTAGAATTGCTGGAGTTCGTACTCCCAGAACCCGATGGCGACCGCGCCCGGATCGAGCACCAGGTCGACGAGCATGACCGTCGCGAGCGTCGCCAGCAGGCGCGGGAGCACGGACTCCGCCCGGCGACCGAGCAGGAGGAGCACGAGCAGGTAGCTGTTCAACACCAGCGGGAAGAAAAAGACCGGCAGGCCCAGCGGGACTTCGCCGAACAGCATCGGTCCCAGGTCGACGCCGTAGCTGAACTGGCCGTAGGGCCAGCCGGTGCGGACGCCGAGCAGTTCGATGCCGTAGGAGTACGCCGTCAGGAGCGCGAGCGCGGCGACGGCCTTGCGGTCGAGCAGGGGCGCGACCCCGGCGGCAAGCGGCAGGCGCATCACGAGCGTCCCGAAGAGGACGAAGAAGGGGTTGAAAGCGAGCGGCGGCGGCAAGAGGTTCTCGGCGCTTGCGAGCAGGGTCACCGCGCCGACGAGCGGGAAGACGACGGCGATCGTAAAGCGGTGTTCGCGCACGAGCGCGTCCAGCCGTCGCTCGGCTTCGGCCCGGTCGGCGGGGAGCCGCCAGCCCGGCAGGTCAGCCATACAGCATCACCCACAGGCCGAGCATCGTGAAGGCCATCCCGACGACGGTGTTGATCGCCGGGTACCACCAGTAAGCCTCGTCGATGTCGACGCCGATGCCGAGGATACCGAAGACCAGCCCCGGATAGATCAACAGCAGCAGGCCGAACACCCAGTGCGTGTAGGTGAACACGAAGGCGGCGGTGAGCCAGCACATCACGCAGTAGTAGTAGGTGTTCGACTCGCCCAGGAACGTCGCGGTGGTCTCGATGCCGGCCTCCCGATCCGGTTCGATGTCCGGGATCGCGGAGAAGGTGTGCATCCCCATCGTCCAGAGCCAAGCGCCCGCGACGGCCGTCGCCGGCGGGGCGACCCCCTCGATGGCTGCGTAGGCGACCACGCCGGGGAGGATGTACAGCCCGTTCGAGAGCGAGTCGAGGAAGGGTGTGGTCTTGAACCGCAGTGGGGGTGCGGAGTACTCCACCGAGAGGACGGCCCACGCGCCCAGCGCGACCAGGCCGAGCGGCGGGAGCCACGGGACGAACGCCAGTGCGAGCAGCCCCGAGGCGACGATCGTCGCGGTGATCGCGGTGTCGTCGCTGCGGAAGCTGACCTCGCGACCCTCGTCTTTCTTCGGGTTGTGCTCGTCGATGTCGGCGTCGAAGATGTCGTTGACGCCGTAGAGGAAGACGTTCGCCGGCAGCGTGAAGTAGAGCAACAGCGCGACAGACAGCGGCGAGAACAGCTGTGTCGGGTCGTCGGCCGCGTAGGTCGCCGCGACGATGACCGGCCCGCCCTGGTAGAGCCAGAACCGCGGCCGGGAGAGCCGCAGGAGGTAGCCCACTCGCGTCTCCTCGGAGGGGACGACCTCGGCGAGACGGTCCGTGACGGTGCTCATTGGGCGTCGTCGATCAGAGCCTTGGCGGTGTGTTCGCCGCTGATGAGACACATCGGGACCCCGATGCCGGGCGTCGTGAACGACCCCGTGAAGTAGAGCCCGTCGACGGCCGAGGAGCGGTTGTTCGGCCGCAGGAGTGCGGTCTGGCGCAGCGTGTGCGCCAGACCGAGGGCGGTCCCCTCGGTGGCGTTGTACCGCTCGCCGAAGTCCGAGACGGCGAACTGTTTCTCGTAGACGATTCGGTCCCGCAGGTCGACGCCGGTGTTGTCGGCGATGTCGGCCAGTATCTTCTCGCGGTACTCCTCGCGGATCTCGTCGCCGTCGTGGAGTCCGGGCGCGATGGGAACGAGGACGAACAGGTTCGAGTGGCCCTCGGGAGCGACCGTGTCGTCGGTCTTCGAGGGGACACAGAGGTAGTAGGCCGGGTCGTCGGGCCAGTCGGGTTCCTCGAAGATGTCGTCGAAGTGGGGCTCCCAGTCGGTCGGGAGCACGAGCGTGTGGTGTTTCAGGGGCTCGACATCGCCCTCGACGCCCATGTACATGAGAAACGCCGAGGGGGCGTACGTCCGGTCGTCCCAGTAGTCGTCGTCGTACTGGCGTTCGTGGTCGGGCAGGAGTTCCCGTTCGGCGTGGGCGTAGTCGGCGTTGACGACCACGCGGTCAGGGTGGGACACGTCGCCGTCTGTCGTCTGGACGAGGAAGCCGTCCTTCCGGCGGGTGATCTCGTCGACCTCGGCGCCGGGCTCGTAGGTGACACCGAGTTCGGTCCCCAGTTCCACGAGCCCGTCGACGACGCTGTAGATGCCGCCCTCGGGGTAGTAGACGCCGAGGTTGAAGTCGACGTGGCTCATCATGTTGTACAGCGCCGGAGTGTTCTTCGGGGACCCGCCGAGGAAGACCAGCGTGTACTGCATGATCTGCTGGAGCTTCGGGTGCTCGAAGTAGTCCTCGACGTGGCCCTGCATCGACCCGATCAACTGGAGCCCGACCGGGGCGGCCGTCATCACGTCCAGATCGATCCAGTCCCGCAGGCGCGACCGGTCCTCGTAGACGAACTTGTTCATCGCCGTCTCGTAGTGGCGCTCGCTCGTGGCGAGGTAGTCCTCGAACGCCTCGCCGGCACCGGGTTCGTAGGACTCGAACAGCTCGCGCATCTCCTCGTGGTCGCCGGTCACGTCCAGCTGGTCGCCGTCCTTGAAGAAGATACGGTAGTGGGGGTCGAGCCGTTCTAGCTCGTAGAAGTCGCTCGGCTCGCGCCCGAAGTACGCGAAGAAGCGCTCGAAGACATCGGGCATCAGGTACCAGGAGGGACCCATGTCGAACCGGAACCCGTCGGCCTCCAACCGGGAGGCGCGGCCGCCGACGTGGTCGTTCTTTTCCAGCACGCGGACATCGGCACCGGCGTCGGCCAGATAGCAGGCCGCAGAGAGTCCGCCGAAGCCACCACCGACGACCGTAACCGTCGTTCCGGAGAAGGAACTCATTGTCTGTAGAGCGGGCCGGAACGACCATAAAACGGTCGCCCAACAGCGTTGTGTATGGTACGTGCCATCGCCTCACGCACCTCACAGGACCCGCCCGATACCCGAGGGATTTATTAGTAACCATCCATTGGTGGTAGCTAATGGCTATTAACGACGTTACAGTTTTTAATAATGCGACCCGGCCGTCGATCGCCGGTATCGCCAGCGTGGTCGCCCTGGCTGCGCTGTCGGCGTTGGCGTTCGCCGGCGGGCTCACGAAGGTACTGGTCATCTCGTGGGTCGCGTTCGCAGCGATGGCGCTCGGGGCGTGGCTGAGCGTCCGGACCGAGCGGACCAACCCACACCGGCTCGTCTGGGGGTACGGCCTCGCCAGCGGCGCGATGGTCACCTCGGCGGCGATGTTTCTGGTCCCGCAGGCGATGGGACTTGGCGGACAGGCGGGGTCGCCGCGTCTGGGCGGTATCGGCATCGCGCTGGGTCTTGTCGTCGGCTACGGCAGCCACACCATCGGCCACCGGCTCACCCACGTCGAGACGAGTTTCGACACGACGACGGCCGCCATCGCCGCTCACGCGCTCTCGGCCGGCCTCATCATCGGCCTCGTGTACGGCTCGATGCCGACGCTCGGGCTCTTGCTCGGGCTGGCGATCGTCTCGCACAAGGGGCCGGCCGGCTACGCGGCCGCTCGACGGCTGGCTCGGAACGGGAAGTCCGTGACCGCGCTCTTGCTCCCCGCGGCCGGCGTCGGCCTGACGGCGATCCCGTCGGCGCTGCTGGCCGTCCCGCAGGCCCCCGCGCTCAACGCCGTCGTCTTCGGGTTCGCCGCGGGGATCTTCCTCCACGTCGCGATGGACTTCCTGCCCAACTGCGAGGCCGGGAGCGAGATCGACGAGGTCTGTTCGCTGCACGAACACTCCCACGACCTGCTCGACGAGTTGCGGACCCACGCCGTCGGGTCGACCGTCGTCGGGTCGGCCGTCGTCGTCGCCGCCTGGCTCGCGCTCCCGGCCTGAGCCGGGGAAGCGTTTTTCACTCTCGCCTCGGTCGTCGGTACTGTTTCGTTATGAGCGACGAACGCGACCCGAACAGCCGCTCCGACCTGACCCCCCAGTCCCTCGATTACACTCACCTCCCCGACCAGACGATGTACAAAGTGTCCCTCGACGACGCGAGTAGCGTCCAGCAGGGCGGCGAGGACATCCGAACGTACCCGGTCTGTGTCACGAACGAGTTCAAGCAACTGTACTTCGAGATGGGACCCGGCGCGACCATCGACTGGCACACCCACACGCCCAGTTTCGACGAGTTCTGTCTGTGTCTCGCCGGGAAAGCTCGCTACACGCTGGCACAGGAAGACGGCAGTGAGCAGGTCATCGAAGTCGAACCGCGTGAGTTCGTCTACCTCCCGGGCGGCGCCCGCCACACGATCGAGGCGATCGGCGACGAGCGACACGAGGGCCTCGTGACGATGCCGCCCGAGCCGGTCGGGCGGATGGAACTGCTCGAAGGCGCCGCTCCGTACGACCCCGAGGACTGGCCCATCGCCCTCTGGGTCGACCGCAAACGCGACGAACTCGTCCGCAGGGACCCCGCGGCCGTATCCGAGTGAGTCACTCCGTTCCGCCCGCGGTCGCGGTTCCCTCGTCGGTCCAGCCCGGCGTCTTCGTCCGTTCCGTCGGCTTGATCGTGTGTGAGAGCCCCCGGTCCTCGCCGGGGATGTCGAGCCGGTAGGTCATCGCACTCGGTTCGGCGTCCGACGGGAACGGACTCGGGGCGTCGTGGGTGATCGTCCGCTCCGCACCGGGATCGAGCGTCCCGACGAGACGCCCGATCGGCGCCGAGGCGATCAGCGGGCCGGAGCGATTGAGCGCCAGCGTGTACCGGCCCGAACCGTCGCCCTCGTTTCGCACCGTCAGCGACAGCGTCGGGTCGGCGTCGGGACCGACCCGCTCTGGTCCGGTCATCGCCACGTCGAAGGTCGGCAGCGGCGCTTCGAGCCGGCGTTTCACCCGCTGTGGCGGTTCCCACGTTCGCTGGCCGAACTGGAGGCGAGCGTCGGCGGCGTCGCCCTGCTCGGGCAGCCCGAACAGCACCGGCCCGCTGCCGTCGGCGTACTCGACCCCCCACTCGTCCTCGCGGTAGAGCCCGCTCTGGAGCGTGATCGGCGGGAACCGCTGACCGTCGAACCACAGCTCGAAGTCGTCGTAGCCGGGACCGCCACCGGCGACCTCGACGACGAGGTACTGTCCGAACCGGTCGAAGACGCCGATCGAGTCGGGGGTGATCGGGCCGACCACCCCCGGCTGGACGGCCGCGCCCGTGATCTCGACGGATGTAGAGTCCGTGCCAGGCGCTGTCGTCGGCGTCGTCGAGGAGCCGACCGTCAGGTTCTCCGGCGGGTCGGCCGGCCCGTCGGTCGTCTGGAGACAGCCGGCGGTCCCGGCGGCGAGCGAGCCACAGAGTGCGAGGAGGCGGCGGCGGCGCATACGAGCCGCTTTCGCCCGTCGGTGTAAGTGCCTTCAGGTGGCTTCGAGCGGGTTTTGACCGTTCACTCGGTGTCGTCGGCTTCCCCGGCCTCGGCGGCTTTTCGCCCGGGAATCTCGTGGAGCGACTCCGGGAGGTTCCGGAACCACGCCGCGGCGAGGATTCCGTGTTCGGCCTTGCCTTCGGTGATGTCGGTCGAGACGGCCGTCCCCTCGAACTCCACGCTGAGCATGTGGAGGCGGTCGTCGGCGTCGGCGTCGTTGACGATGGTCTGCCAGCGGGCATAGTCCAACGACGACAGGTCTGCCTCGACGCCTGTCTGCTCGGTCAGCGTCCGCGACGCCGTGGCGTCGAGGCCGTCGTCGGTCGCCGGGTCGTGGCCGCCACCCGGCGTCCCCCAGGTGTCGGGCGCGCCCTCGTGGCGGATGAGCAGCACCCGGCCCTCGTCGTCGGTGACCCAGACGCCCGCGTCGCCCAGCCACCCCTCCCGGGCCAGTTGGCGCCCCTGTTCGAACAGCTCTGGCTCGTTGGTCACGGTCTGGCGGTCGACCTCGACCTCGCCGTAGCGGTCGACGAGCCGTTCCAGCTCCGCCCGGACCGCCTCCCGCGTTCGTTCTTCGAGCGTCATACCGGAACGGGGCGGGGGAAGGGGTTAATTGTACTCCCGCCAGCGGTGGCCACAGTCCTGACACTTGAAGAACCTCGTCGGCGGTTCGTCGGCAGAGCCGGTCTGTTTGATCGTGTACCAGGCCTTCCCGTGCCCACACTCGTCGCAGGTCACGTCGTTCGCGGTCGGTTTCCCCTCGAAGTTCGCGCCCTCCTCGGTCTCGATGAGGTCGTCGTCGCTCTGTTCGTCCGTGGTGACAAAGTCGGCGGCGCGGTCCTGGTCTTTGGCCGTCCGTGTGCCACAGGACTGACAGACCATCTCGTCGCCGTCGGCGTGCATCATCGAACCGCAGTCGTCGCAGAACTGCATACCGGGCGGTCGTCGGTCCGCGGAGAAAACGGTTACTCCTCGTTCTCCAGAGCGCGCTGCTCGGCGACGACCGGACAGTCTGCCAGCCGGACCGTCTCCATGTCGACGAACTCGATGATCTGTGCGTCCTCGTTCGAACAGCTCACTTCCGGGGGGCCGGAGAAGAACTCGCACTGCTCGCAGTACCGGTGTTTGGACACCTCGACGTAGCCCACGTCGGGCACTTCGTCGGCCGACGTGTCAGTGGGGTCGTCGTCCTCGGCGGTGAGCCCCTCCCAGACGGACTCGGCGTCGACGCCGCCCACGTCGACCCGCTCGAAGGCGCTCTCCCCGCCCTCGAAGGGGTCGCCGTCCCGGTCGTCCATGCCGGCGAAGGGGTCGTCACTCGAAGCCGGACCGGGCTCGTCGGCGGGTGATCCACTGGCAGTTGTCCCGGATTGGTCGGTCACTCCCTCTCGTGTCGCCGCTGTGTCGGCCGAGGCGGTGCGGTCGAACTGCTCCGGGCCGTCGAAAGGGTTGTCCTCGACCGTCGTGGACGTGTCGGCCGTGGTGTCGGCCGCGTCGTCGCCGGCGCCACCCGTAGAGCGGTCGGTGTCGGCCCCGGCCTGCTCGAAGGCGTTGTCAGCGTCGTCCTCGTCCGTCCCGCTCCCCTCGAACACGTCCGCGACGCCCTCGTTCGGTGTCGACCGGGGGCCGTCGAACACGTCGTCGAGATCCGACTCCGGCTCGCCTGTCTCCGCGTCTCCCTCGTCGTCGAGCCGTTCGAACGGGTCCCCCTCGCGGTCGTCGCCCGTTTCGAGGTCCGCGAACGGGTCCTCGCGCTCGTCGTCACTCATCGGTATCGCCCGCTTCCAGTTGCGAAGCGGTCACCAGCCGGGCCTTCTTCCGGAGGAAGCCGCCGTCGGGGCGGACATCCGTGACGGTCGTCTCGCAGTGGGGACACTGTGGCTCGGTGAGCAACGCGATGTCGACCTGCTCGCCACAGCTCTCACAACTGGCAGCGGTGATGCCCTCCTGGGCAGCAGCACGTTTGATCCGATCGACGGCCCGTCTGTGGGTGTTCTGGCCGCCCTGTTCCTCCCGGAGGTCGGTGACGACCCAGGCGACCCGTTCGAGTTTGTCCTCCACGTCGTCGAGCCGCTCGGCGAGGGCCTCGATCCGGTCGCCCCGGTCGGCGAGTGAGGCGTCGACCTCGTCGCGAAACGACGCCAGGTCGGCGGTCAGCCGCTCGACTTCGTCGTCGAGTCGGTCGAGTTCCTCGAAGGCCTCGTGGTCGTGGTCTTTGGGCGCCTTCCGGTCGAGTTCCCGTTTGAGCTGGATGACCCGCTCGCGAACGTCTTCGACTTTCTCCTGGAACTCGGTCTCGACATCGCTGATGTCGGCGTCGAGACGGCCCTCGACGGCGTCGACGATGTCGGGCAGTCGGTCGCCGATGATCTGCTCTGCCCGGTCCGTGACGCGGTCGTCGACGGTTGCAGCGATGTCGGCCTCGGTGGCGTCCCCGTCGACGAGCGACGATACCCCCAGGTCGTCGTCTAGCTCGTCGGCAGCCCGATACGACGCCAGTAGCTGTCGGACGACTTCGTCTCGGGAGACCCCCAGCCGGGCGGCCCGGTCGTCGAGCCACTCGTCGAGCTCCCCCGAGAGCTCGACGGTGATACTCCCCTCCTCCGTCGACTCACTGGCCATTACGTACCGGTATTTGAACCAGACAGTTAAGCGTTTGCCGCCGATTTCAGCCGGCGAAACCGGGCCTATCGGATCTTGCGAACGTCGCTGATGTCGAAGCCCGCGTCGCCGATCTCCGTCTCGAACTGGACGATGTTCTCGTCTTCGATCTCCGAGAGGACGCCCCGGAACTGCTTGATGACGAGCGTACGGGCACGGGTCGATCCGCCGGACTCCCAGGCGAAGCGCATGGTGCCGTGGGCGGCGTCGCTGAGTTGGCCGTGCCTGACATCCGAGAGCGTGTCGTGGTTGACATACAGCAGGATCAGTCCGCCCCACTCGTAGGCCGCCTTCTGGAGGCCGGAGACGAGGAAGCTGATGTCGGCCCAGGTGATCTCCTCGCCCATGCCGCTGATCAGGTCCGAGAGGGAGTCGATGACGACGAGGTTTCCGCCGGCGACATCGTTCAACAACATGCCGAGCGCGCCCAACAGGTCCTCGCGCTCGTGGCGTGTCCGGAGGTCCTTGATGTTGGGCGTCCGGTCGGCGTACCACTCGCGGGGCACCGGGCTGATGTGGAAGTACCGCTCGGAGAGGTCGTGAAAGTCGACGGCCTCGGTCCCGGCGTCGACCACGTCGTCGTCCATCGCGATGCGCATCTCCTCGACGAGCTGTGAGCCGCTTGCGGTAAACGAGATGTAGTGGACCTCCTCGGGCAGGACGGCGTTGGCCGACGGCGTCCCGTAGTGGAGGTCGAACAGTTCGTCGTCGGCGTGAGCGAGGCCGTTGACGACGGCGCTCGTGTGCATGAACTCCCGGGCGCCGGCACCGGCCTCGCCCGACAGGAGAACCACACTCCCGGTCGGCGCCCCACCGTTGACGATGGAGTCCAGTTGCCTGACACCGAACGGAATCCGCTCCATACACCCAGTCGCTACGGGACTCGCTTAAACCTGTGGGCGCCAGCGGTGGTCACGTCCGATCGAGACCGTGGGCACGCAGGGGACTGATCGCAGGCCGACGGCCGATCCCCGAAATTTACGTACTGTGCCGATGGACGTTACACCTACAGTGACGGAGAGTGAAATGAATTCCAAATACACTGATCCAAACACATACAGCGGGGACTACCCGCCCGACTGGGATGCCCGGCGTCGCTACGTCTACGAACGGGACGACTGGACCTGCCAGCGGTGTGGGACCGCGAGTGGGCCACACGGCGGCCAGGACAGCCCCGCCCTCCACGCGCATCATCAGACCCCGCTGAGTCACGGCGGCTCGAACGGCCTGAACAACCTCGTCACGTTGTGTGAAGCGTGTCACGACAGCGCCCACGATCACGAGATTGCCACCGAGCGGCCCAGTCGTTCACAGGGGCAGCCACAGTCCCGAGCCAGTCGCTCACGGGACCGACAGCAGTCACAGTCCGGCAGCCAGTCGCTGCTCTCCAGGGTCGTCCTCGGCGCGATCACCGGTCCGGTGGCCCTGCTTGCCACCCTCGTGGTGCTCGCCATCGGCGTCTGGGAGACCGGACCCGCCGTGTCGACGGGCTGGGTCCTCGCGGTCAGTGCCGTCTGGCTGCTCGTCGCCACGCGGTTCGTCGCGACGACACTCTGGGCCGGGTGGTGGGTCGCCCTCCTCGTCGGACCGGCCATCTCCGTTCACCCCCGGTCGTTCTGGGGACTGCTCCCGCCCCACCCGCTCGGGAACCTGTTCTTCCTGGCCGTCTCCGGGCCGTTGCTGGGACTGCTGTGGTCCCAGGTCGGTGACAGCGTCGACTTCTCGCTGGACGACGACTCGATGTTCTCGTAGCCCGAGCGGCGTCAGCCGCCGGCGCGACTGCTGTACCTTTATACACGTCGCTGCCGGCCATCTACCACATGCTGGACCGGGTGCTGGGTCGGGCGTCGCTGAAAGAACGCGTCGCCGACCTCGAAGAGGAGAAGCGCCACCTCGAACGGCAACTCGAAGCCGAGGAGGAGCGCCGTGCGGAGGCGACGACCGCTCGGCAGCGCGCCGAGGAGCGGGAGAACAGGCTCGAAGACCGGATCGAGGAGCTAGAAGACCGCGTCGAGCGGCTCCAGCGCGACGGCCAGGAGGCGAGCTTCCGGGCCGAGGAACGGCTCCGTCGGGACCGTCTCTCGGCGGTCCTCGATCGACTCGCGAGCGTCGAGACCGGTCCGGAGGGCGTCCTCACCGCCTACGTCGACAGCGAGGGGACGGTTCCGGACGCCGTCTCGACCGCTTTCGGCGACCGGGCCGAACTCGTCGCCCGGGCCGCACCCTGTCTGGCCGTGGCAGACGACAGCGGGCTGCTCTCGGCGTGTCTCTCCGTGCCGAACCCTCCCGAGCCGTTCGCCGAGTGGGGCGACCGTGTGGAACTGGAACGGTCGTGGTTCGAGCCGACCGGGAGCTACAGCGTGGCGCTGGTCCGGTCGGACCTGTTCGCGCTGGGCGAGTACGAGGGCCGCCAGCGGACCGCGTTCCACGGTTTCGACTCGGAGCTGAAGAGTCAACACTCCAAGGGCGGGTTCTCGCAGGCGCGCTTCGAACGGCTGCGCGACCAGCAGATCGACAGCCACCTCGATCGCTGTCGGGCGGCCATCGAGGCGGTCGGCCCAGAGCGGCTCTACGTCGTCGGCGAGGGGTCTGTGATCCACGAGTTCGAGGACCTCGCCGCGGTGACCAGCGCCGTCGACGCGACCGGTGACCCCGAACCGGCGCTTGCCGACGCCGTCGAGTCGTTCTGGACGGTGCGGCTCCGGGTCCCATGAGGGCGTAACTTTACCCACCCCCCAGTCGAAGTCCGCGTATGAGAGTCGCCCTGCTCACACACGAGGCGTTTCCCGACGAAGCCAAGACCGCCGTCGGGCTGTTGCGGTACGGCGACCACGAGGTCCGTGCGGTGATCGACCGCGAGTTCGCCGGCCAGCGCGTCGCGGACGTGCTGGAGGGCGTCCAGGACGCCCCCATCGTCGCGTCGATGGACGACGCCCCCGAAGTCGACGCGCTGGTCATCGGTATCGCGCCCATCGGCGGCCGCTTCGAGGAGTCCTGGCGGCCCGACGTTCGGGCGGCGCTGGAACGGGGCTGTGACGTGCTGTCGGGACTGCACGACTTCCTGATCGACGACGAGGAGTTCGCGGAACTGGCGGCCGAACACGGCGGCGAGCTTCGGGACCTCCGGAAGCCGCCCGACGACCTGACCGTCGCCGAGGGGACCGCCGGCGAGGTCGACGCCACCGTCGTCACCACCGTCGGGACCGACTGCTCGACGGGGAAGATGACGGTCTCCTTCGAGTTGCGTGACGCCGCCCGCGAGCGCGGCCTGGACGCCGCCGTCGTCCCGACCGGTCAGACCGGCGTCGCTATCACCGGCTGGGGGCTGTCCGTCGATCGTGTCATCGCCGACTACGCCGCCGGCGCCGTCGAGCGTCTCGTCCAGACACCCGAGGACGTGGACCTGCTGATCGTCGAGGGCCAGGGAGCGATCGTCCACCCCGCGTACTCCGGCGTGACGACGAGCATCCTCCACGGCTCGGCGCCGGACGCCCTCGTGTTGTGTCACGAGGCCGGCCGCGAGACGATCAACGGCTACGAATCGTTCGCCATCCCACCCCTCTCCGAAGTCGTCGACCTCTACGACCGGCTGGCCGCGCCGGTCTCGGACGCCGAGGTGGTCGCCGGCGCGTTGAACACCCGACGCCTGGACGACACGGCCGCCGAGCGGGCCGTCGCGGAGTACGCCGACGCCATCGACGCACCGGCGTGTGACCCGGTCCGGGACGGCGTCGCCGACGACGTGCTCGACGCCCTCGTATGAACTGGACCGTCCGACGGTACGACCTCCCGCTCGCGACGCCCTTCGGCATCGCCCGCGGGACGAGCGCGACCAGCGAGACAGTCGTGGTCGAACTCGGACGGGGCGGCGCGACCGGCGTCGGCGGCGTCGCACCCTCGCCGTACTACGACGAGACGGCCGCCAGCGTCGCCGAGGTCCTGCCCGAGCTGCTCGCAGTGGTCGCCGACCTGGACGACCCACACAACGGCCAGCGGCTCGACCGCCGCTTCCACGAGGAGTGGCCCGCCCAGCCGGCCGCACGCGCCGCCGTCTCCATCGCGCTGTCGGATCTCGCGGCCCGCGAACTCGGGACGCCGCTGTACCGCCAACTGGGCCTGGACCCCGACGCGGTGCCCCCGACGACCTACACCGTCGGCATCGACCCGCCCGAGCGCATGGCCGAGAAGGCCCGCGCAGCGGCCGACGCCGGCTTCTCGCACCTGAAGATCAAGCTCGGGACCGACGACGACCGGGCGCGCCTGGACGCCGTTCGGGAGGCGGTTCCCGAGGCCGAACTCCGCGTGGACGCCAACGCCGCCTGGACGCCCGACGAGGCCGTCGCGGCGCTTGGCTGGCTTGAGGCCGCCGGCGTGACGCTGCTCGAACAGCCCGTCGACGCCGGCGACCGCGAGGGGCTGCGCCGGGTCACCGAGGAGACACCCATCCCCGTCTGTGCCGACGAGTCCTGCGTGACACCCGAGGACGTACCACGGCTCGCCGACGCCTGCGACGTGGTCAACGCCAAACTCGTCAAGTGTGGCGGCATCCGCCCGGCGTTGCGCCTGCTCCACACCGCCGACGCACACGGGCTCTCGACGATGCTCGGCTGTATGGTCGCCTCGAACGCCGCCATCGCCGGCGCGGTCCACCTCGCACCCCTGGTCGACTACGTCGATCTGGACGGCGCGCTGTTGCTCGATGCGGACCCATACGAGGGCGTGCCGCTGGAGGGGGACGTGTTCGACTTGCGCGCCGTGGCGGCCGGGACTGGCGTCCGGTCGGACCCGGGGTTCAAAGGCTGAGCGAGGTCGAGAGGTCCGACACCGGCGATCCGTCTCGACAGCTGCACTCGCCGTGTAGCAGTCGACCGCACGGACGACGGCGGGAGTTTTATCCGAGCGAGTGGCGATCGAAGTGACATGTCCCCCAGCAGACGTGAGTTGCTCGCCGTGCTCTCCAGTTGCGCCGTGGGTGTGCTAGGTGGGTGCGCGGCTCGTTCCGGCGAGCGTGTCGAGGGGAAGCCGTCGACAGCCCGGGGCGACACACCGGAGCCGGCAGCGACGGACGGACGGCCACCGGAAGACTGGCAGCGATCGACCGCCCTGACTCCGCCGCCCCGTGTTCGCGGCGGTGTCGTCGGTCACGAGGTCGCCGTCGCCGGCGACGGCCAGACCGTCCTCGCCGGATCGGTCAAAGGGCCGAATCAGCCCCGACCGACACCGGTCACGGTCTTCGAGCGAGCGGGGAGAGGCTGGGACCGACAGGCGGTCCTCGCAGTCCCGACAGACAGTCTCGCCCGCTTCGGAACCGCGGTCGCACTGGCCGACGACGGGACGACGGCGTTCGTCGGCGCGATCGGCGACGGTGCTCCCAGGGTGTCCGTCTTTGAGCGAGCGGGAGACGGCTGGGACCGGACCGACACGCTCGCGCCCGACATCGGCGAGGGGATACTCGGACTCACACTGGACGCGTCGGCCGCCGGGGGAACCGTACTCGTCGGCCTCGGGCACACCAGCGGCGTCCGAGCGACCGACGGACCGAACCGGGTGCTCGTCTACGACCACGACGGCGAAGACTGGCAGCGCGCGGCCGATCTCACCCCGCCCGGGGACGGACACCACCGGACCTTCGGGACCGACCTCGCCGTCTCCGGCAACGGGACCGTCGCGCTCTTGAATGCAACCCCGGCCTCCGGGGCCGTCTCGGGAACGCCGTCCTCACCGGCCGAGCGAGCGGCACAACGGGGCGGCGCGTACGTCTTCGCGCGTGAGGGCGGGACCTGGGACCGGCGGTCGGTCCTCCTCGCGCCGAACGGCGAGGGCGGCGCGTCGTTCGGCGGGACGGTCGCGCTCGCGGACGACGCCGGGACCGCACTGGTCGGCTCCCCGGACACCGGTTCTCCGCCCCGGATCTTCGAGCGGACGAGCGGGGGGTGGTACCACCGTGGCAGCCTGCCGGTCGCCGATGTCGCTTCGGGGCGGCGGGTCGGCACTGCCCTCGCGCTGTCGGCCGACGGTCGAACCGCGCTCGTCGGCGCCGCGGCGACAGACGACTCCGCCTCGTCGCTCCCCGGCGCAGCCTACCGGTTCCGGCGTGACGGTAGTCGATGGCGCCGAACTGCCGTTCTCGGACCCTGGTCGGCACCCGGCGACAGGTTCGGCGCGGCGGTCGCACTGAGCGAGGCCGGCACTACCGGTGTCGTCGGCGCACCCTCGCTTTCGGGGCCCGGAAAGCCGTACGTCTTCGAGTGAAAAATCGGTCGTATGCCGTCTTCAGGCGTTCTGGACCGCTTCGACCAGTTCCTCGTAGTCGGGCTCGTTCGTCGGGTCGTCGGTCGTCCAGGTGTAGGTCACCGTCCCCTCGTCGTCGAGGACGAAGACGGCGCGGTTGGCGACGCCCAGCAGGCCCAGGTCCTCGATGTCGATTTCCAGCCCGTAGTCCTGGATCGCCTGCCGGCTCATGTCGCTGACCAGGGAGAACTCCAGGCCGTGTTCGTCGCGGAAGGCGTTCTGCGAGAACGCCGAGTCGGCACTGACACCGAGCACCGTCGCGCCGGCGTCGTGGAACTCGTCGATGTGGTCCTGCAGCGCGACCATCTCGTTGGAACACGGCGGTGTGAACGCACCGGGGAAGAAGGCGAGCACGACCGGGCCGTCGCCCAGGTGCTCCGAGAGGTCGAACGCTTCGACCTCGCCGTTTGCTACCGTTGCCGTGATGTTCGGGGCGGAATCACCAGTTTCTACCATCGATCGCACCTAGGGGTGTCGGTAGGATAAAACTACTCACAGCGATCGAGGCGGCCGCGGGCGATCCTCAGACCCACTCGTCGAAGGCGTGGTGCTCGCGGCTGTGTTCGAAGTAGTCCCGCTGCATCGCACAGATGGCGTCTGCCAGCGTGTGACCGTCGGCCGCGTACTCGCGGACGCGATCGATCTTCCAGGAACTCGGCGTCTCGCCGGCCGCCCAGCGGCGTTCGATGGGGCCAAGGTACTCGTCGATGCGGGCCTCGGGGATCTCCTGGGCTTCGAGGCCGCGGCGGGCGTAGCGGAACACCTCGTCGTAGACGACCTCGGGGTCGGTCGTCCGTTCGCCGTGGACGGTGACCCAGGCCAGATCGGCGTCCAGCCCGTTCTTGGCCGCGTCGTAGAAGCTCCGCCGGGCCTCCTGCCAGGGGAGCTCTTCGAGGGGGTGGTCCTCGACGACGAGCCCGCGGATGAGCCCGACCGTCAGCGCCTGGAGACCGATCATGTCGTTGGCGTGGGGCTGGGTCGGCAGCGGGCGGTACTCGATGCGCAGGGACTCCTCGGTGCTCGCGCCGGCCACCTCGTCGCCGCCGATCACACAGCGCAGCCAGCGCCAGTAGGTGCCCCGCTTGTGGTCGAACTCCCAGATGTCGTCGGCCAGGGACTTCCGGTCGCTCTCGTCCAGCCACTCCCGAAGGAACGGGGCGAAACAGTCGTCGGCGACGACGCGGTCGACGACATCGGTCGTGGCGTCGATGTCCCGTGGCACCTTGACCTTCGGGTTCGCGCTGGTGTTGACCGACTGCTCGAAGGCGGCGATACGGAGTTCGTGGTGGGTCGCCTCGCAGAGCCACTCGGGGTCTACGTCGTCGTAGAAATCGGCCGGGAGGAACGGCGAGTTCGCCGACAGCGCCAGCAGCGGCCCCAGCGTCCGGATCGCCGCGTTGTAGTAGTCCGGGAACGTGTCGGTGTCGGGGATCTGGAGGTGGGGCTGGATCGAGGTCGCCAGCGACTCGAAGAGGATCGTCGGGAACGCCCCCGAGTAGCCCGGTACGTCGAAGTCGATCTCGCCGCCGGCGTGGCCCAGGGCCTCGTTGTCCAGCGCGACGTAGCGGGGCGCGGGCCGCATGTTGTCCGCGATCACGACATCGTCGTGGCGTTCGTGGGCCGAGAGGTACGCCTCGCTGCCCTCCTCGGGCGGGACCGTCCACATGGCGTCGAGGATCAACTCACAGTGCTGGTTCGAGGCCTGCTGGCGGGCCTGTTTAGTCTGCATCTCGACGGCGGTCGTCTGGACCTCCATCCCGGTCTGGTCGAAGCTGTTGGGCTCGGTGTTGACCTCGGCGTTGTGCAGCCCCAGTTCCTTGTTGGCCTCGCCCTCGAACACCACGTCGGGGAGCCTGGTGAGGCGCCCCTCCCACTCGTCGGGGTCCATGTACGGTTCGCCGTCGTCGTCGGTCTCCTCGACGGCGGGTTCGCCCTCGTCGGTGTCGGCGTCGTCTGGTTCGTCCGGTGCCAGGGGGCTGTCGGGGTCGACATCGAGAGAGGGTCCCTCGCCCGGGCCGAAGCTGTCGTCGCCGTCGTCGCCGTCGTCGGATGCTGGTGGGTCCCCGAGGATCTCGTCGTCGCCCGCGGGGTCCAGCGAGGCGCCGCTGGCGTCACCGGTGGTGCCTGGCTCCAGCGACCCGTCCCAGGCGCCCCCGCTACCGCCGGCGAGGTCGGCGTCGGGGTCGTCGGCCGGCTCGTCGCCTCCGGCGTTGTCCTCCGCTTCGCCCTCCTCGTCGTCGGGTTCGGGGACCTCGGGGACGCTGTTGATCGCGTACAGTTCGACCTCCAGGCCGACCGAGAACTCCTCGTTGTCGAAGGTGCCGTTCCGGATCGCCGTCCTGAGCGACTCGGCCTGTTCCTCGACCCGCGCGTCGAAGGTCTCGTCGGTCGCCTCGGACAGCGACCGTCGGACGAGGGCAACGATGTCGTCGGTGGTATCGTCTGTCATTCTGGCCGTCGTCACTCGAAGAGGTCCTCGTGGCGGGCCGCGAGGTTGGCGTAGTCGCCCGAGGAGAAGGCTTCGAACACCTCGTCGGGATCGATCGTCGTCTCCGACAGCGGGGTCACCTGGGCCGGGCTGCCACGGACGAACGACTCGGCGGGCACCTCGTAGCCCGGCGGGACGACCGTGCCCATGGCGACGATCGAACGCTCGCCGATGTCGGCGTCGCTGACGGTGGAGTTGAACCCGACGAGCGCGCCGTCCGCGACGTGTGCGTCGTTCAGGACGGCGCCGTGGCCGACCATCACCTTCTCGCCGACCGTCGAGGCGTGCAGGACCGCACCGTCACCGATCGCCGTCTGGCGACCGACCTCGACGGGACCCACATCACCGCGCAGGACCGTCCCCGGCCAGACGTTCGCGTTCGGGCCGACCGTCACGTCCCCGACGAGCGTCGCCTCGCGGCTGACGTGCGCGTACCCGTGGATGTCCGGTTTCGCCCCCTCGAACTCGTACTCACGACTGTCCATACCCTTAGGGCGGTACGGCCCTCCGAAAAGTTACCGGTCGGCCCGTTACGTGTGATCGATCGCGTCGTCGAAGAGGGGTTTGAGTCGGCTGATGACCTGGGTGTCGTGGGCGCCGGGGTCCAGGTGGAAGTGCCCGATGGCGTCGACCTGTCTGAGTTGCCCGGCGAACATGTGGAGGAACTTGAACGCCGACTGCACGTCGGCGAACTGGAGGAGTTCCGTCAGCGAGTCGAAACAGACGACCAGTTGGCTCTCGTCGGACACGTCGTTGAGGTAGTTGTTCAGACGCATCCCGAGGCCGGTGATGTCGTTGGGGTTGGCGTCGGTGACGAAGACGCGGTCGGGGAGTTCCGCGTCGTCGGTACCGCCGAGACCGGCCTGATCGCCGACGTTGATGATGCCCATTCGCCCGGGCAGTTCGTCGTACTCCGCTTGCCACTCGTCGACCAGTTCCCGTGGCGACGCCGAATACGTGATCCGGAGCACATCGAGCTGCTGGAGGTCGCCCGGAGTGAGGAGACTCAGGCAGGTCGTCCGTTTGGCGTCACTCAGTGACGGGGCAAGCACCAGAACGTTCGTTCCGGGTCGCGGACCGGCCATCTACGAGTCACCGTCCCCGGCGCCCGGCAGCCGCTGGACGCGCATATACGGTTCGTCGGTCACGTACTCGACGAGGCGGGTCGAACCCATGTACCCGCTGGGGGACTTCTTGAGTTTGATGTACTGGAGGCCGTTGTCGTTGACCCAGGTCCGGAGGTTCTGCCAGGCGCCGTTGCGGTAGAACGCCGCGAGTTCGTCGGAGAGCGTGTCGGGGTTGTAGAGGTACATCGTCGTGTCCTCGGGCTGGTAGAGGTTCTCCTCCTCCCAGAACCGCATCTGTCGGAGCTCGTCGTTGTCTAACACCGGGAGCTGTGCCTCGACGTTGAGCGCCGTGAACATCGGCCGGTCGCCCCGGCGGTCGTCGACGGTTCGCAACACTGCCGCGGGGTTGTCGGTGTCGTGTTCCTGTGGCTTGAACACGTTCCGCTTGGTGTTCTCCCAGATGTTGGCGAAGTCGACGAGAAAGAGCCGGTCGTCGGCCAAAAGCTCCTCCATGTCGCCGATCCGCTCGTCGATGATGCTGCGGAGTCGCTTGGGCGGCAGTTCGACCGGCGGGACGATGGTGAGCGCCATGTCCTCCTCGCTGGCCCTGGCCAGCAAGTTCGTCAGGATCGAGTGGGGACTGGCCTGGCCGTCGTGTTCCATCAGGAGCGTCCCGCCGCGGACGATACCGCCGCCCATGAGCTGGTCGAGCCCGGGGATGCCCGTCGACATGTGGTCCGAAGGGACGAACTCGCCGGGGTGGGTCCGCAGGCGGGGCGAGATGCGCAGCCCCGCGTCGGTGAACGACACCTCGTGGACGCGCGTGTCGTGATCGACGCCGCGCATCTTGACGACCTCCAGAAAGCGGTGGTAGTCGCCGCCGACGTTCTCGCGCCAGAGCCGGATGACGCCGTGAGTGTTGAACTGGACCGCGTCGCTCGCGGCGACGGTCTTCACGTCGGCCTGGGAAGCGCTGGGCTGGGACTCCTCGGCCGTGAAGATCGCGGTCGCGTCGAACTCGTCGTTGAGCAAGCGGATGAAATCCAGCAGCGTCCGCCGGAAGACATCGCGGTCCTCGCCGATAGCCGACAGGCCGGACACCGAGTCCAGGACGACGCGGTCCGCGGGCGCGAACCGTTCGAGATATCGGGTGATGTATTTGCTCTCGAACGGCGCCGAGTAGTCCCCGCCGAGCATCTTCCCGCCTTCGAGCGTTTCGAGGGTGAGTTCCCGGTCTTCGTCGCCGTCGACGGTCTGGCCGGGTGTCGCGTGCAGCGACGTGACCGTGAGGTTCTCGTGATCGAGTTCGAACGGGTACGCCTCGAAGGTGTCGACAAGTTCGTCGAACGTCTGTTCCGTGCTGATGTAGAGACACTCCTCGCCCCGATCCAGCCCCTGCTGGAGGAACTGCATCGCGAGCGTGGACTTGCCCGTCCCCGGGCCGCCGGTGACCAGGGCGGTCCGGTTCTCGGGCAACCCGCCGTCGAGAATGTCGTCGAGTGTCTCGGTACCTGTCTGGACCGGCATTGATGATACTCGTTTATCGGGCCGGCGTCGGAAAGGCGTACCGTCTGACTATCGAGTTTGAGTCTCGGACGACCACGGGACATCGGGGTGACGGAGGGTTACTCGATGTGGACGATCAACACCGGGACGGGCGCGCTCTCGGTGACCCGTTCGGTGACACTCCCCAGCGTCGAGACGCGGTGACGACCGGTCCGGCCGTGCGTCCCCATCACGATCAGGTCGATCCCCTCCCGCTCGGCGTAGTCGACGATCGTCTTGTCCGGAATCCCCACTTCCATGGCCGTCACGACCTCCAGGCCCGCCTCTTCGCCGCGGACGGCAACGTCGTCGAGCGCGACCTGGCCTTCCTCTTCGAGGGACTGCCGGACGGTCTCTTTCGCGTCCGCGTCGGCCGCCCGGTACTGGCGCTTGTCGACGACGTAGAGCCCGTGGAGTACGGCGTCGTTGTCGCGCGCGATCGAGACCGCGTGCTCGACCGTCTCCATCGTGCCGGAACTGCCGTCGGTGGCGACGAGGATATCGTCGTACATACCCCTGCATGGACACCGGCGGTACATAGTTGTCCGTGCCGACCCCCGCCACGCGGGAAGTTACCAGTGTTTAGCGATCCACCCCGGCTGGCTAATAATGTCAACAGAAATATTTTAGTAATCTCATGTTAATTGCTTGAACAGCGATGGAACCAACCCAGTCCGAGGGAGGACGGGCAGAGCTGTTCGTCCGGTCCCTCCTACCCGAGGCGGCCCGATCACACCAGCAGTCGATCACCGACCGCCTGCGTTCGCTCGACGACGACCGGTTCTCGGCGCACTCGGTAACGGTCTGGGGGAAGCAACTGCCCGCGACGCCGGCCGAGACCGAGACGACCGTCGGCCGGCTGGCCCACGAGCAGATCGCGGCGTTCAGGGAGTGGGCGACGGTCAACGATCGGTCGCTGTCGCCGGCGTTCACCGTCCGTACCGTCGAGGCGGACCTCCTCGGCGAGCGGTACCGTGCGCTCGTGTTGCCACAGGTGCTACTGGCGGAGTACGAGGGCGACGCCTTGCAGTGTGTCACGCCACACGCGAGCGGCGACGGCATCGTCTCAGTCACGGACCGACTCGCCGCCCTCGAAGCGGGCACAGCAGCGACGTTTACCGCGGTCGAGCGATCGAGTACGCATCCCGAGCCGCCCCGAGTGGAAGCGCCGAGCGGAACGGCCGGGAGCGACGGGCCGGTGCCCTCCGAGTAGCGCGGGCGTCTCAATACACTTATCCCCGGCGGCTATCCTAATCACGGATATGAGTACGGTCACGGTCACGCTGCCGGACGGCTCCACGCTAGAGCTGGCCGCCGGCAGCACGGTCGAGGATGTCGCCTACGAAATCGGGCCCGGGCTCGGAGACGACACCGTCGCCGGCGTCGTCGACGGCGAGCTGGTCGACAAACACGAGCCCATCGAGACCGACGTGCGACTGGAGATCGTCACACCGAGCAGCGACGAGTACCTCGACGTGCTACGTCACTCCGCCGCGCACGTCTTCGCGCAGGCGCTCCAGCGGCTGTACCCCGAGGCGACACTCACTATCGGACCGTGGACCGACGACGGCTTCTACTACGACATCACCGGCGTCGACATCGACGAGGACGACCTCGAGGAGATCAGCGAGGAGGCCCACGACATCATCGCGGCCGACTACGACATCGAGCGGGAACTGATCGACCGCGGGGAGGCCTTCGAACGCTACGAGGACAACCCGTTCAAACAGGACATCTTGGAGACCGAAGCGGCCGGCGAGGACCCCGTCTCCTTCTACGAGCAGGCGGAGTTCTACGACCTCTGTCAGGGTCCCCACGTCGAGTCGACCGGCGAGATTGGCGGCTTCGCGCTGCTGGAGATCTCGGCGGCGTTCTGGCGCGGCGAGGAGGACAACGAGACGCTCACGCGGGTGTACGGCACCGCCTTCCCGACCGAAGACGAACTCGACGAGTTCCTCGAACGCCGCCGGAAGGCCCAGGAGCGAGACCACCGAAAGATCGGCCAGGAGATGGACCTGTTCTCCATCGCCGAGACGACCGGGCCGGGGCTCCCGCTGTACGAGCCAAACGGTAAGAAGATCCTCAACGAACTCTCGGACTACGTCGCCAAGCTCAACCGGGCGGCCGGCTACGACGAGATCGAGACGCCACACGTCTTCCGCACCGAACTCTGGAAGAAGTCCGGCCACTACGAGAACTACGTCGATGACATGTTCCTGCTCGATGTCAACGACGAGGAGTACGGCCTCAAGCCGATGAACTGCCCGGGCCACGCGACGATCTTCGAGCAGAACTCCTGGTCATATCGAGACCTGCCGGTCCGGTACTTCGAGGACGGGAAGGTCTACCGCAAGGAACAGCGCGGCGAACTGTCGGGGCTCTCCCGGACCTGGGCCTTCACGATCGACGACGGCCACCTGTTCGTCCGCCCGGACCAGATCGAACAGGAGGTGCTGGCGACCGTCGACATCATCCTCGACACGCTGGATACGTTCAACTTAGACTACACCGTCCAGTTCGCCACCCGGCCCGAGAAGTCCGTCGGCGGCGACGAGATCTGGGAGAAAGCCGAGTCCCAACTGGAGTCGGTGCTCGAAGAACAGGGGATCGACTACGAGGTCGAACCCGGCGACGGCGCCTTCTACGGCCCGAAGATCGACTTCGCCTTCGAGGACGCGCTGGGTCGCCACTGGGACGGCCCGACGGTCCAACTGGACTTCAACATGCCCGAGCGGTTCGACCTCTCCTACACGGGCGAGGACAACGAGGAGCACCGCCCGGTGATGATCCACCGCGCGCTGTATGGCTCCTACGAGCGGTTCTTCATGGTGTTGACCGAACACTACAACGGGAAGTTCCCGCCGTGGCTCGCGCCCGAGCAGGTCCGTCTCCTCCCGGTCAGCGACGACAACATCCCCTACTGCGAGGAACTGGCCGCCGACCTCGGCGACTACCGCGTCGAGATCGAGGACCGCTCCTGGACGGTCGGCCGGAAGATCCAGCAGGCCCACGACGACCGGGTCCCCTACATGTTCATCATCGGTGACAACGAGGAAGAGGCCGGTACCATCTCGGTGCGGGATCGGAAGGAAAACGAGGAGAAAGACATCGCTCTCGACGAGTTCCGTGACCACCTGGCGACCGAGATCGACCAGAAGCGTACCGACGTGACTTTCTTCGCCGGTCGGTAGCCCCCCGACTTTTCCCGCCGGCCCCCGACAGCCTTCGCATGGCAGACGACGAGGCCGACGGTCAGCCCGACGACCAGCTCCGCGAACGGGCGGGCGAGCAGTCGGCACTGTTGTGGTTCGCGCTCGACGCCGACCGCTGGCTCGTCAGCGGGCTGTTCTCGATCGCGGTGTTGCTCGGGATCGTCGTGATCGGGACGCTCCACCCGACGCCGGCACAGACGCTCCTGACGCGGGGCGATCCGATCGAGACGCTGTATCAGGCGCTCGTCACGGCGACGATCACGGGCGTGACGCTCGTGTTGACGCTGAGCCAGCTCGTCCTCTCGCAGGAGCTCGGTGCCGTCGGCGACCAGCGCGAGCGGATGGACGGGGCGCTGTCGTTCCGCGAGGACGTGGCCGACGCCGTCGACGCGGCGGTCAGCCCGGCCGAACCGTCGGCGTTCCTCCGTTCGCTCGTGCGCGCGACGGCCGAGCAGGCCCAGGCAGTCGATGACGCGGCCGACGGGGAGGGGCTCGGCGAGGACCTCGACCAACTGCTGTCGCGGTATCTCGACTCCGTGACCGACAACGCCGAGGCGGTCGCCGACCGGCTGGACGGGGCGGCCTTCGGCGAGTTCGATGTCGTCAGGGCGGCGCTTGACTACAACTACTCCTGGAAGCTCTACGCCGGCCGGCGCATCCGCGAGGCCTACGCCGACAGCCTGCCGGCCGCGGTCGACGACGAACTCGCGGCACTTGTCGAGACCCTGGAGCTGTTCGGCCCGGCCCGCGAGCACTTCAAGACGCTGTACTTCCAGTGGGAGCTGTCGGCGCTGTCCCGGACCCTGCTGTACGTCGCCATCCCGGCGCTGGGCGTCGCGATCACCGCACTCCTGTTCCTGGACCCGCGGGACATCACGGGCGCGACGTTGGGAATCGCCGACTCGCTGCTCGTCATCGCGGTGACCACCACCGTGGCGATCCTGCCGTTTACGATCCTGCTTGCGTACATCCTCCGGATCGTCACCGTCACCAAGCGGACGCTCTCGATCGGCCCGTTCATCCTCCGCGAGACGGATCGCTCGGTCGACGTAAGCTGGGACTAAGCTTTTCTATCCGTCGTGTGTCGAGCGGGTATGGCGCCGCTATCGACGGACGCGCTGGTAGTGTTCGCGCTCGTCGCCGTCGCCCTGCTGTTGTTCGTGACCGAGTGGCTCCCGCCGGATATGACCGCCGTCGGGGTCCTGGTCGCGCTCGTCGTCCTGGAGCCGTACACCCACGTCCCGGCCCGCGAGTCGATCCGCGGGTTCGCCAGCCCGGCAGTCGTCACTATCGTCGCCATGTACATCCTCAGTGCCGGCGTCGAGCGGGCCGGCGTCGTCGACTGGCTGGGGGCGAAACTCGCCGCCCTCACCGGCGGCGACGAGGGGCGGCTCCTGGCGGCGATCGTCGGGACGACCGGCGTGAGTGCGGGCTTCGTCAACAACACGCCCGTCGTCGCCGTCTTCATCCCGCTGGTGACCGGACTCTCCGAACGTTACGGTCTCTCGCCGTCGACGCTCTTGCTCCCGCTGTCGTTCGCCGCGATGCTCGGCGGGACGTTGACGCTCGTGGGGACGGCGACGAACCTGCTGGCGAGTGACCTGTCGGCACAACTGCTTGGCGAACCGTTCTCGATGTTCACGCTGACGCCGGTCGGCATCGTCGTCCTCGTCGTCGGCGTCGCGTATCTGCTGACAGTCGGGCGGGCGCTGGTGCCCGAGCGCGTCCACCCGGCGGCGGACTTCACCGAGGAGTTCGACATGGACCGGCACCTCGCACAGCTCCGCGTGCGCGAGGAGTCTCCGCTGGTCGGGCTCACCGTCGCCGAAGCCCTCGACCGATCGGTCGGAGAGCTGGCGGCGACGGATGCCGTGGAGACACTGGGTCAACCCCTGGAGCCGGAGGCAGAGACCGAAGCGGTCGCCGCCGTCGGGACGGTGCTCGACATCGATGTCCTCCAGATCGACCGGGACGGGGAGTCCTTCTTCGCGACCGCGACCGACCGGCCGGTCGAACCGGGGGACGTGCTGACGGTCCGTGGCAACCGGCAGTCGGTCAACCGCTTCGGGGAGACGCTGGGACTGCGCCAACTCGCTCGCGAGTCGGTCACCGAGGAACTGCTGGCCGAGAGCGGCCACGCCGGGATACTGGCCGAAGCGATCGTCCACCGCGAATCACGGCTGCGCGGGCGGACCCTCTCCGATGTCCAGCTTCGCTCCCGGTTCGACGCGACGGTGCTCGCGGTCCGGCGCGGCGAGGAACTCGTCCGTGAGGGGCTGGCCGACATCGAGTTCTCGGCCGGTGACACGCTGTTGCTCCAGACGCCGATCGAGGAGATCACCCACCTCCAGGAGGAGGGCTATCTCGTCCTGACCGAGGGGCCACCGGAGCTGTTCGACGTGATCCACCCCGGCGAGGCCCCGTCGCTGGAGCGATCGGCGCTGGTCCCGGTCGCCATCCTGCTCGCCGCCATCGGGATCGCCGCGCTGGGGCTGTTGCCGATCTACATCGCCGCGCTCGGCGGTGTCGTCACGATGGTCGGCTCGGGGCAGCTCAGCGCCTCGCGGGCCTACGACGCGGTGAGCTGGAACGTCGTCTTCCTGCTTGCGGGGCTGCTCCCGCTGGGCCTGGCGATGCAGGCGACCGGCGGCGCGGCGTTCCTGGGCGGCCTGCTCGTCGACGCGGCCGGCGTCCTGCCGCCGCTCGCGCTGCTGGCGCTGGTCTACCTCCTGACGGCCGTGCTGGCGAGCGTCCTCACGCCCGTCGCGACGGTCGTCCTGATGATCCCGGTCGCCGTCGCGACGGCACGGGATATCGGGGCCGCCGGCCAGCCGTTCCTCCTCATCGTCACCTTCGCCGTCGCCACCGCCTTCCTGACGCCGATGGGCTACCAGACGAACCTGATGGTGTACGGCCCCGGCGGCTACCGCTTTACCGACTACGCCCGGGTCGGGCTGCCGCTGCAGTTGCTGCTCTGTGCGGTGACGACGCTGTCGGTGGCTGCGCTCTGGCCGCTGTAGGCGGCGTACCTCTAAGGGCGAGCCCCGCGTCAGGTCGAGACATGGGCGCCATCGAAGTCGAGGGGCTCACCAAGGCGTACGGCGAGACGGTCGCCAACGACGAGCTCTCCTTCACGGTCCGTGAGGGCGAGATCTTCGGCTTTCTCGGCCCCAACGGCGCCGGCAAGAGTACGCTCATCCGGATGCTGCTGGGCTTCCAGACCCCGACCGCCGGGACCGCGCGGGTCCTCGGCCGGGACATCCGGGACGAGGACGCCCTGCTGGAGGCCAAAGCCGACATCGGGTACCTCCCCGCGACGCCGGGCTTCGACGGCGGCGTCACCGGCCGGACGTTCCTGGAGTACCAGGCCGAACTGAAAGGCGACCAGCGCCGCGAGGAACTGCTGGAGCTGTTCGACCCGCCGCTGGACCGGAAGATCAGGGCCTACTCGACGGGAAACAAGCAGATGCTCGGCATCGTCCAGACGTTCATGCACGACCCCGCCCTGGTCGTCATGGACGAACCGACGGCGGGCCTGGACCCGCTGAAACAGGAGCAGTTCAACGACTTCATCCGCCGGGAGCGAGAGCGAGGCGTCACCGTCTTCTTCTCTTCGCACGTGTTGGGCGAGGTCCGGCGGGTCTGTGACCGCGTGGGGATCATCCGAGAGGGCCGTCTCGCCGCGCTGGAGGAGGTCGGCGACCTGCTCGAACGCGGCGGGAAACACGTCCGTGTCACGACCGCCGAGTCGGTCGACCCCGACTCGTTCGCGTTCCCCGGTGTCGTCGACTGCCGCGCCGTCGGCCGGCAGTTGCAGTTCACCTTCACCGGCGACTACGACGACCTCGTGGCGGAGTTGGGAGACTACGACATCGTCGACCTCGACATCGAGGAACCGCCCCTCGAAGACGTGTTCATGCACTTCTACGGCGACCGGGACGACGGCGCGGACGCCGACGCGGAACCCGACACCCGAGCGCAGTCCACTGCCCCAGCGACGGAGACCGACGATGTTTGAGGTGACCCGGTACGAGGCCCGCCGGCGCGCCAGGGGGACGCTCGGACTCACGGTCGGCCTGGGGCTGTTCGCGCTGCTCATCATCGGCGTGTTCCCGTCGATCGAGGCCTCCGGGGTGGACTTCGAGGCCTACATCGAGAGCCTGCCCGAGGCGTTCCGGGCCAGCTTCGGGGCCGAGGCGTTCGGCACCATCGAGGGGTTCCTCGCCGCCGAGTTCTACCAGTTCGTCTGGGTCCTGCTCTTTGGCCTCTACATGGCCTACACCGCCGGCGGAACGGTCGCCGGCGATGTCGAGAACGGCCGGCTGGACCTGCTGCTGGCGACGCCGATAACCCGGTCGCGGCTGCTCGTCGAGAAGTACCTCTCGCTGCTGACGCCCATTGTCGTGCTCAACCTCGTGGTCCCGCTGTTCGTCTACGGCGGCACCATCCTCGTCGACGAGTCGCTGTCCGTGGTCGATCTGCTGGCCGTCCACGCCCTCTCGATCCCCTATCTGCTGGTCTGTACGAGCATCGGACTGGTGCTGTCGGTGCTGTTGCCCCGCGGGGACCTCGCCCAGCGGGGCGGGATGGCGGCCGTGTTCCTCCTGTTCGTGCTGGACTCGGTGACCGCTTCGACCGACTACGAGGTGCTTGGGGCGCTCTCGCCGACGAGATACTACGACACGACGGAGATTCTCGTCGAGACGAGCTACGACATCGAGGGCGCGATTGTCCTCGCCGTCGCGGCCGTCGCGCTGCTCGGGCTCGCTCGGCTCCGCTTTCGCCGGGCGGACTTGTAGGGCGACGAATACTTATCACCCAGCCGACCGTCACTCCACAGTACCACGTCGCATGGCTCGTCACTCCACCCAGTTGCTCCTCGTCCTCGTCGTGGCCAGCCTCCTCCTCACACAGTCGCTGGTCGTCGCTGGCGGCGTCCGCAACCCCCGCTTCGAAGCCAGCGTCCCGGAGCCGACGCTCACGCCGGGGGCCGAGCAGACGATCACGGTGGAACTCGCGAACGACGCCAGAGACCCCGACGATGTCGTCGAGGACGCGACGGATGTCACCGTCGAGGCCCGCGCTGGCGACACGCCGTTCACCGTACAGTCCGGCCCGCGGTTCATCGGGCGGATGAGCGACGGCCAGCGCGAACCCGTCCCCGTTCGGCTGGTCGTCCCGGCGGACGCCGAGCCGGGGACCTACCAGCTCCGGCTCCGGGTCAGCTACGTCCGGGACTTCGACGAGGACGAGACCCGCACCGTCACCGCCACCGTCCGCGTCCCCGAGCGACCCCGACTGCGCGTGATCGACACGGAGACCGACCTCGCCGTCGGGGACCGGGGCACCGTCACCGTGACTGTCCAGAACGTCGGGACGACGACCGCACGCGACGCCCGCCTCGCGCTCTCGACCGACGACGCCGACCTCGAACTGGGCGGCGGGACCCAAGCCAGCCGGCTGCTGGGCGACCTCAGCCGGTTCGAGCGCGAGACCGTCGAGGTCGCCGTCAGGGCCACCGGGAGCGCACGCAGCGAACGCTACGCGCTGGCGGCGACGGCGACGTTCACCGATCAGGACGGCTTCGAAGTCAGCCAGGACCTCGGGGCGGTCGGTATCACCCCACGGCCCGCGCTGGGCTTCGAGCTCCGGGAGGTCCGGAGCGATCTCACGACCGGCGTCGAGGGGCGCCTCCAGGGTGTGCTCGTCAACGACGGCGACCGGGTCGCCCGGGCCGCCATCGTCGAACTCAGTTCGTCCTCGGAGACGCTCCGGTTCCCGGAGCCGGCCACCCCGTCGGCGATGTCGAACCCGGCGGGTCGAGCGCGTTCTCGGTGCCGATCGCGGTCCCGGCGGCCGCCGACGGCGGCCCGCGCCCGGTGACGGTCGCGGTCACCTACGAACTCGACGGCGACGACGAGGTCGACCGACGGCGGACCGTCGTGCGCACGCTGTCGGTCCCCGTGAGCGACGCGGACCTGCTCGCGGTCACGGCCACCAACACGACGTACCGGCCCGGAACCGACGGACGGCTGCGCGTCACCGTCGAGAACGTCGGCGACCGCCGGCTCACGGACATCGAGCCACGGCTCTCGACGACGCCGCCGTTCGCCAGCGACGCGCCGGGCGCGTACGTCGATTCGCTCGCCCCGGGCGAGTCACGGACCGTCGCCTTCCCGGTGACCGTCGCCGGCGACGCCGTCGCCAGCACCCACTCGCTGCCGGTCAACGTCACGGCGAGGACAGCGGACGGCGACACCGTCCGCTCCGAGACACGGGACGTGCCGGTGACTATCGTCGATACGGACCTACTGGCGGTCACCGGCGTCAACGCGACGGTACCGCCCGATACCGACGGCCACCTGGACGTGCGTATCGAGAACGTCGGCTCGGTGCCACTGACCGATCTCACCCCCCGGATCGACCCGGCACCGCCGTTCACGAGCGAGGGACCGCGGAGCTACGTGTCACGGCTCGCTCCCGGCGAGTCGACGGTCGTCACCTTCCAGCTCACGGTCGCCGAGGACGCGGTCCCCAGCACCCAGTCGGTCCGGCTCAACGTCACGGCGACGACGCCAGACGACGACACCGTCCGGTCGGGGCCACACGAGGTGGCGGTGCGCATCGAGCGCGAGGAGCGCGCGGGAAGTACGCTCGTCCTGATCGCCGGCGCGGTCGTTGTCGCCGTCCTGCTGGGCGTGGGCTGGTGGTGGCTGAACGACTAGCTCGTCTTCTCGTCGTCTTTCAGCTCTTCGAGTTCGGCGTCGACCTCGCCGTCCGAGACCTCCGGGGCCTCGACATCGACATCACCGTCGCTCGCCAGTTCCTGTTCGAGGTCGCTCTCCGAGAGGTCCTCGGTCCCGGTAGACTCGGTATCGGTTTCGGGCTCGGGCTCCTCGCCCTTGCCCATCTCCGCTTTCAGCGTGTCCAGTTCGGCGTCGACCGCGCCCTGCTGTTGGACCTCGTCGAGTTCCTTCTCCAGCGAGCTCTTGTCCGAGAGCTGGTCTTCGAGGACGCCGTCGTCCCGGAGTTCGTCCATGGCCTGCGCGCGGGCCTCCATGTCCTCGGTGCGTTCCTCGGCGCGCTCGATCGCGCGGTTGACATCCTCCATCTCGTCGCCGGCGCCGGTCATCGCCTCGTTGACCCGTTTCGATGCCTTGGCGGCCTCGTGGCGGGCCTTCATCGTCTCCTTTTTCGTGCGGAACTGCTCGATCTGTTTCTGGAGCTCGTTTTTCTGCTCGACGAGCTGGTCCTGCTGGGACTGGAGCTGGCTGATCTGGGTCTCCAGTTCCTCGATCTGAGTCATCTTCTGTTTCTTCTTCTCTAGGGCCTGCCGGGCCAGGTCCTCGCGGTCCTGTTTGACGGCCTGGCGGGCCTGTTCGTTGTGTTTCTCGACGTTCTCTTCGAGGCGGCGCTTCTGGATCTCGAGGCGTTTCTTCTGGGTCGTCAGGTCCGCGATGCCCTGCTTCACGTCTTGCAGCTCGTTGCGCAGCTGCTCGTAGCTGTAATCGAGGGTCTCGGTGGGGTCTTCGGCCCGGTTCAGGACGGCGTTGAGCTTGGACCGGATGACGTACGACGCGCGCGAGAGGATTCCCATATGGTCTGATTCGTGGCTCCTGACTTAAATTTCTTACATGGCGTTTCAGCCGGAGAGAGTTTCGGGAGGTAACCGGCCCAGCCGACAGGTTCAGGCCGACAGAGAGCGACGCGCCGGTATGACCGATCCGGTCCACGTTCCGGGCGGCAGGCGGGTCGTCGGCTCGCTGGACGCGCCCGACGCCGACGCCGCCGTCGTCGCCTGCCCGCCACACCCCCAGCAGGGTGGGTCGCGGTCGGACCCGCGGCTCCGCGCGGTCGGCGACGCGCTCGGGCCCGACCTGGCCTGTCTCCGGATCGACTACGGCCCCTGGGACGAGGGACGTGGCGAGCGCATCGACGCCGAGAACGCCCTGGCGTGGGCCGCCGACCGTTACGACGCCGTCGGCCTGTTCGGGTACAGCTTCGGCGCTGCGGTGGCGCTCCGTGCGGCTGCCAGCCTGGCCGACGGTCCGGTCGCCCCGCGGGCCTGCTCGGTCCTCGCGCCGCCGGCCGGCCTGACGGGCCAGCGGGACGCCGCCGAGGCCGTCGACGCCGTCCCGTGCCCGCTCCAGGTCGTCTACGGTGACCGCGACGAAGCGGTTGCGTGGGGGCCGGTGGTCGAACGGGCGCGTGACCGGGGCGCTGTTGTCGAGTCGGTGGCCGCCGGCCACGGGTTCGCCGGCCACGCCGGTACGGTCGCCGATCTGATCGCCCCGTTCTTCCGGTTACACCTCGTGCCCGAGCGGTGACCCACCCGAAGACATATCTCTCAGCCGGAACGAACGCCGCTGTGCGCCGCCCGTCTCTCCCCCTCCTCGTCGCACTGCTCGTCGGCCTGATACACGCCGTCGCCGTTATCGGCGTCCAGCTCCGGTACGGCTACGATGTCGGGCCGGCAGCGTCTCCGCTCCACGTGACGCTGTGGCGCTACGGCGGCCTCGTCGTCCTCGGCGCCGTCCAGGTCTGGCTCGCGCTCCGGTACCGGCTGGTCACGCCGCTGGCGCTCGTCGCCGTGTTGGCCGCAGTCGCCTTCCACGCCGAACTGACGCCGCCGGACCCGGTGTTCCGCGATGTCGCCGAACTCGAACCGAGCGTCGAGGGGCCGACCGGCATCACCGTGGTCGAGAACGGCCTCCACCTCGCGAAGTACGCTGGACCGTGGTACGTCTGGACCGTCGCGGCCGGGCTGGTCGGCCTCTGGGAGGCCGTCGTCCGCCGCCGTCGCGGGTGGGTGCCGGACTCCGGCGTCCCGAGCGCGACGTTGGCCACGAATCCGCGGCTCGTGGCCGTCGTGGCCGGCCTCGCCCACGCACTCGCGTCGGTGGCCTACGCGTGGGGCTGGGGCATGTCGGGGACGCCGGTGGGCGCGGGCTGGGCGCTCGTCGGCGGCGTCGCCGTGGTCGGCGTGCCGGTGTCTCTCCTCCTGACCGCGGACGTGGTCTGGCCCACGCTCGTCGCGACTCTGCTGTTCGTCAACAGCGTCCACGCACAACAGTACGCCGGCCCGGGCGACCCCCACGCACTGTACGCTGGCGGGTGGTTCGTCTTCCTCGCGGTCGCGCTCCTGCCGGGCGCGTTCGAGTACGGACTCCGGCGCGTCGGTCGGCGGTTCGGCGGCCAGCCGGTGTGAGTGGGCGCCCAGTATCCTTATAGTATATAATGATAAATAGGAATATATGGCGACAGCTCGCCAGCAGCGTGTCTCACGAACGACTCGTCACGGGATGGTCTCACTGACTGCGGGGTTCATCGCCGGCGTGGTACTGTTCCTGTTGATCGGCGCTGGCGTCAACGACGCCGTGATGTCGGCGCTGTCGATCGCGACGATCGCGACGGTCAGCCGGCTCCTCTCGCTGTGACGCCCTGCCGAGACCCACAGTCTTTCGGTACCCGATCCCTACCTGGCGGTAGATGCCACCCAAAGACGGGCCCGTCGCGCGGATACGCCGGTGGCTGCTGCTCGACGGCCGGCGGACGGTCGTCACGGCCGCGCTGCTGGTCGGGATCGGCCTCGTCCTGGGGCCGATCGGGCACGCCGTCGCGGGAGCGACCGGCGACGGCCTCGCCGCCACGCACACGCTCTCGCCGCTGCTGTCGACCCAGTTGAGCGGCGTCTTCCTGCTCGTCTCGATCGTCGTCTCGATCAACTCCCTGTTCGTCTCCAACGAACAACAACCGCTGGGCCAGCAACTCGACCACATCCAGGAGATCGGTGCCTTTCGCCGCGAACTGGAGTCGACGACCGATCAGGCCATCAGCCCGACCGAACCGGCCCGTTTCCTCTCGGTGCTGACCCAGACGGTGTTGACACAGGTCCAGACGCTCGAAGACGACCTGGCCGACGCCGACGCCGACCTCCAGGCCGACGTGACCCGCTTTCTAGAGGGCGTCACCGAGCAGACCCGTCAGGTCGGCGACCGGCTCTCGGCGGCCGACACCCCCTTCGGCATCGTCCGGGCGACCATGGAGTACGACTACGGCCGGATGAGCCACGATCTCCGGCAGATCCGGACCGACTACGACGACATCCCCGAGTCGGCCCGCGAGACCATCGAGACGCTACTGGATCTGCTGGAGTACTTCGCGACCGCCCGGGAGTACTTCAAGACGCTGTACTTCGCTCGGGAGTTCGCCGCGCTCTCGAAACACCTGCTGTACGTCGCCATCCCGGTCATCGTGTTGCTGGCCTTCCTCCTGTTGCACCTCGACGACCTGCCGGACACCCACCTGCTCGTCCTGTCGGTCCACACCGTCGGCTACGCTCCCTTCGCCCTGCTTGCGGCCTACGTCGGCCGCGTGACCACCGTCTCACAGCGGACGGGCGCCGCCGGCCAGTTCGTCCTCGACCACTCCGCCGACGGCCCCTCGCTGGACGACTGAGCGGGGCCCGCGGTTGACACATGCTCACGAAGTAGGGTGGTCCCGAAACCGTTTTGGCGACCCACGGCGCACCGTCGGTATGCCGACCGAACCCGAAACGGACTACGACCCGGAGCTGGGTCGGAAGTTCATCTTTGTCACGGGCGGTGTGATGTCAGGGCTGGGGAAAGGCATCACCGCCGCCAGTACCGGCCGATTGCTCAAGAACGCCGGGTTCGATGTCACCGCCGTCAAGATCGATCCGTACCTCAACGTCGACGCTGGCACGATGAACCCGTTCCAGCACGGCGAGGTGTACGTCCTGAAAGACGGCGGCGAGGTCGACCTGGACCTGGGGAACTACGAGCGGTTCCTCGATATCGACATGACGTTCGATCACAACGTCACGACGGGCAAGACCTACCAGCACGTCATCGAGAAGGAGCGCGCGGGCGACTACCTGGGCCGGACCGTCCAGATCATCCCACACATCACCGACGACATCAAACGGCGCATCCGCGAGGCCGCCGAGGGCAACGATGTCTGTATCATCGAGGTCGGAGGGACCGTCGGTGACATCGAGGGGATGCCCTATCTGGAGGCGCTGCGGCAGTTCGCCCACGAGGAAGACGAGGGCGACATCCTCTTTACGCACGTCACGCTCGTCCCGTACTCCAAGAACGGCGAGCAGAAGACCAAGCCGACCCAGCACTCGGTGAAGGAGCTGCGCAGCATCGGGCTCCAGCCCGACGTGCTCGTGGGCCGCTGTTCGGACAAACTCGATATCGACACGAAAGAGAAGATCGCGCTGTTCTGTGACGTACCGACCGAGGCCGTCTTCTCGAACCCGGATGTCGACGACATCTACCACGTCCCGCTGATGGTCGAGGAAGAGGGGCTCGACGAGTACGTCATGGAGCGCCTGGACATCGCAGACGAGGCACTGCCCGCGGACGAGCGGGAGAACCGCTGGCGCGAACTGGTCACCCAGCGGACCGAGGGCGAGGTCGACATCGCGCTCGTCGGGAAGTACGATCTGGAGGACGCCTACATGTCCGTCCACGAGGCGCTGAAACACGCCGGCCTGGAGAAAAACGTCGACGTAAACGTCCAGTGGGTCGACTCCGAGAAGATGAACGACCGCCACGCGGGCCGGATGAGAGACGCCGACGGGATCGTCGTCCCCGGCGGCTTTGGCTCCCGCGGGACCGAAGGGAAGATCGAGGCGATCCAGTACGCCCGCGAGAACGGCGTTCCGTTCCTCGGGCTCTGTCTCGGCTTCCAGATGGCCGTCGTCGAGTACGCCCGGAACGTCCTGGGGCTGACCGGCGCACACTCGGCCGAACTCGACGAGGACACGCCCCACCCGGTCATCGACATCCTCCCCGAGCAGTACGAGATCGAGGACATGGGCGGGACGATGCGACTCGGCGCCAACGAGACCGCCATCGAACCGGGGACGCTCGCGGCCACGCTGTACGGCGGCGACTCCTGTACCGAACGCCACCGCCACCGCTACGAGGTCAACCCCGAGTACATCGACGACCTGGAGGACGCCGGCCTGGTCTTCTCCGGCCGGTCGGGCAACCGCATGGAGATTCTGGAACTCGATCACGAGGCCCACCCCTACTTCATCGGGACGCAGTTCCACCCCGAGTTCCGCTCGCGGCCCACGCGGGCGAGTCCGCCCTTCGTCGGCCTGCTGGAGGCCGTGCTGGGCGAGGACCCACACGCCGTCGAGGGTCGGGAGGTGAGCCACTGATGGTCGAAGTCGAGTCGTTCATCGACGAGGCCAAAGCCGAGATCGCCGAGGAGATCGGCGACGCACACGCCGTCATCGGCCTCTCGGGTGGCGTCGACTCCTCGACGGCCGCCGCCCTGGCCTACGAGGCCATCGGCGACCAACTGACCGCGGTGTACGTCGACACCGGGCTCATGCGGAAAGGCGAGACCGACGAGATCCGCGAGACGTTCGACTACATGGACTCGCTGCGGATCGTCGAGGCCCAGGACCGATTCCTCGACGCGCTGGAGGGAGAGACCGATCCCGAGGAGAAGCGCCACATCATCGGCGAGCAGTTCATCCGGGAGTTCGAGGAGGTCGCCCGCGAGGTCGACGCCGACTACCTCGTCCAGGGGACGATCTACCCCGACCGGATCGAGAGCGAGGGGACGATCAAGTCCCACCACAACGTCGGTGGCCTCCCCGAGCGCATCGACTTCGAGGGCATCGTCGAACCGATGCGTGACCTCTACAAGGACGAGGTCCGCGAGGTGGCCCGAGCGCTCGATCTGGAGGAGATCATCTCCGAGCGGATGCCGTTCCCCGGTCCCGGCCTCGCCGTCCGTATCATCGGCGAGGTCACCGAGGAGAAACTCGAAGTCGCCCGCGAGGCCAACCACGTCGTCGAGGAGGAACTGGTCGAGTACGAGCCCTGGCAGGCACTGGCCGCGGTCATCGGCAAGGCCACCGGCGTCAAGGGCGACAACCGCGTCCACGGCTGGGTCGTCGCGGTCCGATCGGTCGAGAGCCGCGACGGCATGACCGCCCGCGCTCAGGAACTGGACTGGGAGACGCTCCAGCGCATCCAGAGCCGCATCACCGGCGCCCACGAGAACGTCGCCCGGGTCGTCTACGACGTGACCCACAAGCCGCCGGCGACCATCGAGTACGAGTAGCGCTGTCGCGCCGTTCTCACCGCTCACTCCACGAGGTCGGCGCCCGTGTTGCGCGGCGCGACGACCTGGACCGTCCCGTCGACGCCCGCCGCGTCGAGGGCCGCCCGGCCCGCGTCGCGTGCCGCGCGCTCGCTGTCGACATCGGTCAGTCCCCAGACCGTCGGCCCCCACGAGGACTGCCCCGAACCGGTGATCGCCGGCGCGTCGGCGAGGTGTTCGACGAGTTCGCCCGCGGGCGGGCGGTAGACGCCGCCCTGCTCGTCGGCGTACCAGGCCCCGTTGAGTCGGCCGAGTGTGGCCGCTGCCGTCCCGAACGCCCGTCGATCCCGGGTCGCGATCGCGGGGAGCAGCTCTCGGGTCAGCAGCGTCGAGATCTGATCGGCGATGCCGGGGTCGGCACGCTCGACGGCGTCGCGCATGCTCCGGTCTTCGGCCGCGCCGCTCCGGCCGTGGTCGACATCGGGGACGACGAGGAGGAACCGCCAGTCGGCCGGTACGTTGTGACGGGCCAGCACCGGCGGGACCTCCCAGTCGCCCTCCGCGGGCGGTTCGGCGGTGAAGCGCTCGGTCGGGTGGCCGCCGTCGACGACGAACCCGCCCTGGAGGAAGGTCGCGACGCCGACGCCGCTGCGGCCACCGCGGCCCAGTTCCGGCGCGTAGGTCCGCACGTCGGCGGTCAGATCGTGGGCGCGGGCGACGGCGATCAGCGCCGCGAGCGAGAGCTGGGTGCCGCTGCCCAGCCCGACGTGGCGCGGGAACCGCTCGGTGATCGACACCGCCGCGCCGGGAACGTCCAGCGTCTCGACGGCGCGCTCGACGTAGGGCCGGGCCGCCTCGTCGTCACACCGGAGTTCGTCGGCGGGGTCGGCCTCGACGACGAGCCGCGGCTCCGCCAGTGCCAGCCCGACGCCACCGTACAGCCGTTCGTGGGCCAGCGAGAGGTTCTGGAACCCGAAGTGGAGTCGCGCGGCGGTCGTGACCGTCGGCATGACTCGGGGTTGACGCCGGCCCCGAAAGAATCTACTGTCACCGGAGATTCGCCGGGCGACCGTGGGTGACGGTACCGCGACTACAAGTTATTTAAGGTCGCCCGCGGCTTCGGTGGTGGTATGAGCCAGCAGGAACACCACGAGCGACCGGAGAAAGACCCCGATCTCCGGAGTAACGAAGTCACCGAAGGGCCTGAACACGCCCCTCACCGGGCGATGTTCCGGGCGATGGGCTACGACGACGAGGACCTGGCCTCGCCGATGATCGGCCTGGCAAACCCCGCCGCGGACATCACGCCGTGTAACGTCCACTTAGACGACGTGGCCGAAGCTGCCTACGACGGTATCGACGACGCCGGCGGGATGCCAATCGAGTTCGGCACCATCACTATCTCCGACGCGATCTCGATGGGCACCGAGGGGATGAAGGCCTCGCTCATCTCCCGTGAGATGATCGCCGACTCCGTCGAACTGGTCTCCTTTGGCGAGCGCATGGACGGACTGGTCACCATCGGCGGCTGTGACAAGAACATGCCGGGGATGATGATGGCCTCGATCCGGACCGACCTCCCGAGTGTCTTCCTCTACGGCGGGTCGATCATGCCCGGCGAGCACGACGGCCGCGAGATCACCATCCAGAACGTCTTCGAGGGCGTCGGCGCCGTCGCCGACGGCGACATGACCGAGGACGAACTCGACGAGATGGAGCGCAACGCCTGTCCCGGTGCGGGCTCCTGTGGCGGGATGTTCACGGCCAACACGATGGCCTCGATCTCCGAGGCGCTCGGGTTCGCGCCGCTTGGCAGCGCCAGCCCGCCGGCCGAACACGAGTCCCGCTACGAGGCGGCCGAACGCGCCGGTGAACTCGCCGTCGAGGTCGTCCAGGAACGGCGCCGGCCCTCCGATTTCCTCACGCGGGAGTCCTTCGAGAACGCCATCGCCCTCCAGGTCGCGGTCGGCGGGTCGACAAACGCCGTCCTCCACCTGCTCGCGCTGGCCGCCGAGGCCGGCGTCGACTTGGACATCGAGGCGTTCAACGAGATCAGCGAACGCACGCCCAAGATCGCCGACCTCCAGCCCGGCGGCGAGCGGGTGATGAACGACCTCCACGAGGTCGGTGGCGTCCCGGTGGTCCTCAACGCGCTGTACGAGGCCGACCTGCTGCACGGCGACGCGCTGACGGTCACCGGCAACACGATCGGCGAGGAACTGGAAGCGTACGACTCGCCGGCCATCGAGGACCTTGATGCCGACTACCTCTACACCGTCGAGGAGCCCAAGAACGAGCAGGGCGCCATCCGTATCCTCACGGGCAACCTCGCGCCCGACGGCGCGGTCATCAAGATCACGGGCGAGGACCACCTCCACCACGAGGGGCCGGTCCGGGTCTTCGACGAGGAGGAGAACGCGATGCAGTACGTCCAGGAAGGCCGCGTCGAGTCCGGCGATGCCATCGTCATCCGCAACGAGGGTCCCCGTGGCGGCCCGGGGATGCGCGAGATGCTCGGCGTCACCTCGGCCGTCGCCGGCCAGGGCCACTCAGAGGACGTGGCGCTGCTGACCGACGGCCGCTTCTCCGGTGCGACGCGTGGCTTCTCCATCGGCCACGTCGCCCCCGAAGCCTACGTCGGCGGCCCCATCGCCGCCCTGGAGGACGGCGACCGAATCACCATCGACATCGACAACCTGGAGCTGTCGATCGATCTCAGCGACGAGGAGATCGAACAGCGCCTCGACGACCACGACCCCGAACCCGCCTACGACAACGGAGTGTTGGCGAAGTACTGCCGGGACTTCGGGTCCGCGGCCAACGGCGCGGTGACGAACCCCGGCGCGAAGTGGGACTGAGGGCAGGACGGTAGGCGACGACGACCGGACTCGAACGGGTGAACGTCCGGCCGTTTCGCCCACGTTTTTCGAGGAGTAGCGACCGATCGTAGCGAGGCCACCCGGCGGAAACAGTTGATGGAGAGGCACGCCACGGTAGTACTCAGATTCCCCCATCCGTCGTATGGTTTATCAATTACAGGATTTTAATGAATATCTTTACCGAAGAAATTATATCCTGCCCGTCGGTTGCCGGTGGTGAAGCATGAGTCAGACGGACGCGAACTCGACGGCCGAGAACAGTCAGGGGACCCGAACGGAGCGAGGCGGCGGCGACGCGGTGGGCTCGTTCCTGTCGTACGTTCAGAGTGATCAGACGGGCGTCGTCGGCGTCCGAGAGGGGATCTCCTACGGACTGGGGCTCATCGTCTACATCCTCGCGTTGTTGCTCGTCACCGCCGTCGTCAACGGGATCGGTGGCGCGTTTCTCACCGGCGCACTCAGCGTCGACAACGGCATCGTGACGGCGATCCTCGGGCTGTTCGGCTTCGCCGTGACACTCACGGCGATCGTCGTGCTCTTCGCCGGATTCGCCGGCCTGCAGTACAAGATCATCTCCGACGCCGTCTCCCGGGGGGACTGACCTGCGCGACAGGCTCCCGGCTTCGGGTGGGTGTCCTCACGCCGCCGACCCGCAACACCCGAGTAGCCGCGGCGACTAGTGACGGGTGTGTCAGAGACGTACCTGTGTGCGAACTGTCGCGCGACGGCGACCAGGGAGTTCGCCGTTCGGTCGGTGATCCGGACCTGTGATGAGTGCGGTCGGAACGGGCGGTTCCTGCATACGTCGCTGGTCGACTCCCTGGAGTCGATCCCGGAGTCGGACCGACCCGAGGAGTGGGAGACGATGGCCCTCGACGAACGGTTCCAGGACGCGCTCAAGCGCGGCCTCATCCAGTTGACCCGATCCTGATCCGAACCCGTATTGTGTCGCCGCTACAACGGTCGCGTATGCTCGAACCCGGTGCCGGCGCACCAGCGATCAGCGCGACGAACCAGCACGGCGAGACGGTCTCGCCGGAGTTCTCGACGCCGACGGTCGTCTACTTCTACCCGAAAGACGACACGCGGGGCTGTACCGTCGAGGCAAACGAGTTCCAGGCCGCGCTCCCGCAGTTCCGGGAGGGCGGGATCGAGGTCTACGGCGTCTCGATGGACACCGTCGAGAGCCACGCCGACTTCGCCGAGGCCGAGGGGCTCGTGTTCGACCTGCTGGCCGATCCGGACGGCGAAGTGGCCGCCGCCTTCGGCGTCGACACGAGCGCGGGCCACACCGGCCGGCACACGTTCGTCCTGGCAAACGGCGAAGTGGTCGCAGTCTACGCGTCCGTCGATCCGAACGGTCACGCACAGGACGTGCTGACCGACGTGCGAAACGAGTTCGTTCGCGGCGGCTAGTGATCCCGGTCAGCGGCTCCTTCCCGCTCGCTCGGCGTCGGTCCACGTCCTAGTCGTGGAGATCGACGTTCACGACATCGAACCGCATCCCGCCGTCGGACGACTCCGAGAGTTCGATCTCCCAGCCGTGGTCCTCGGCGACCATCCGGGCGATGTAGAGCCCGAACCCGGTGTTTCCCTCGACGGTAGTGTAGCCGGCGTCGAACACCCGTTCGGGCGGGTCGATCTCGGACCCGGGCCCGTCGTCCGCGACGGAGAACCCCTCCGGCGTCGACCCGACCGTCACGGTGACCGACGGACCGACGTGTTCCAGCGCGTTCTGGAAGAGAAACTGCATGAGCAGTCCGGCGGACTCCTGGTCGGCCACGAGGCGGGCGTCGTCCTCGATCCGGAGTTCGGCCTGGCTCTCGGCGAGCGTGTCCCAGACTTCACGGCTGAGTCGGGAGAGCCACACCGGCTTCCGGTCGCTCACGTCGGTCTCCTGTGTCGAGAGGGTGACGACCGTATCGACGACAGCGGAGATCCGCGAGAGCGACTCCTCGACGAGGGTGAGCTCCTCGGCGTCACAGTCCAGCAGTTCCAGCCGGCCGTGGGCGATCTGGAGTTCGTTCCGGAACTTGTGGGCGGCCAGGAGCGCGACTTTCACCATCCGTTCGTGTTGCCGGCGAGTGTCGTGTTCGCGGGCCTTCCGGTCGGTGATGTCCTGTGTGAGGCCGACCAACCCCCGGATGTTCCCGTCGCTGTCGTACCACGGGACCTTCTTCGTGAGGACGTACTCCGCGGTCAGGTCGAGAAACTCCTCGACCTCGATCCGATCGGTCTCGCCGTCGAGGATTGCCATCTCGTCGCGGTAGGCCGCCTCGGCGTGTTCGTCGACGAGTTCGCCCACCTCGGTGTCGGTGAGTCCGATCCGGTCGGTGGGCTGGTTGAACCCCCGCCCCATCATGACGTGTCGGGCCGCGTCGTCTTTCGCGTAGAGGTGATCGGGCATCTCGTCGAACAGCGAGAGCAACAGCGTCTCCATCGGTGAGGGCTCCCGCCCGGCGACCGACGGCGCGTCGTCGTCGAGGACCCCCCGGACGGTGTCGACGACATCGGGGTCCCGGAGGGACGTGTGGGGGAGCGCGGTCACGTCGAGTTCGTCCGGCACCGTGGACGGCTCGACGCCGACGAGAACGATCGGAAGCTCCGGAAACAGCTTCCTGACGCCGTATGCGATGTCGGTCCCCGCCTGCTCGCCGACGCGTTCGGGGAGGACCAGGCAGTGGTGCACCTCGTTGGTCAGTCTATCGAAGATGTCGGGAAGCGTGGGCAGGATCGTCGACGAGAACGGCGCCTCGGCGAACGTCGACTCGGCCGCCTCGGCGTCGACACCTGCTCCGGGTACGAGTAGCACGGACCGGTCCTCACGCGTCCCCATCGTAGGGACAGTCAGTCGCGGATTCACGTCATTGTTTCGGGAGTTGCACCGATCGATTTCGGTATCGGTGGACATCCTCCTCCGCCTGTGGCCGAAAAATCCCGAGCCTCCGGGGTTTGCAGTCTCCCTGTTCTCTCGGTGTGGTGTCACTGCGCGACGGCGCGTATAATTAAGTTCGTCCTCCCCGTTCGTGTCGGTACATGGCTGTTGGACATCCGGACGGACGGCAGTCACCGATCCCACCACGATGAGCGGAGCGCTCGCCCTGTTGGGGCCGGTTATCACCATCGTCGCGCTGGGGGTCGCCGCACAGGTGCTCGCCGACCGGCTGGCGGTCCCGAGCGTCCTCTTTCTCATCCTCGCCGGGATCGCTGTTGGGCCGGAAGGGGTCGGCTACTGGCTCCCGGTGGCCGCCCAGGCGCTGCTGGGCGGGGAGACGCCGGCGTGGATCACGGCGATCGATCCGATCGTCACCCGGGACTCGTTCGGCGACGCCCTGCCGGCGGTCGTGAGCTTCAGCGTCGCGATCATCGTCTTCGAGGGCGCGTTCCACTTGCGGGTCGAACGACTCCGGCGAGCCCCCCGAGAGACAATCCGGCTGGTGACCATCGGAGCCGCCATCTCGCTGTTCGCGACGGCAGCCGTCGTCTACGCGGTCCTCGGTGCCGCCTGGCCGATCGCGCTGCTGATCGGCGCCTTGCTGGTCGCGACGGGACCGACCGTGATCACGCCGATCATGAACGTCATCGCCGTCCGGGAGCGAGTCTCGACGACCTTAGAGACCGAGGGCGTGGTCAACGATGTCGTCGCGGCGATCCTCGCGGTCGTCACCTTCGAGTACGTCGTGTTGGCCGACAGCGGTGTCTTGCGGTTCGTGCGGGAGTTCACCGTCCGCCTCGGTGTCGGGATCGGCGTCGGCTGTGCGGTCGCCGTCGGCGTGTGGTACCTGCTCCGACACACCGAACTCACCGCGGAGAACGCCCCACAGAACGCGCGACTGCTCGTCCTCGTGGCGGCACTCGTGATGTACGGGCTCGCGGACGCGGTGGTCTCGGAGGCCGGGATCGCGGCAGTGGCGGCCGGCGGCCTCGTTCTGGGGAACCTCGATCTCCCACACCGCGAGGAGATCGAGCAGTTCAAAGGCGACGTGACGCTGCTGGTGCTTGCCTTCGTCTTCATCACGCTGGCGTCGCTGCTCTCGGTGGGTGATCTCCTCGCGCTGGGCGTCGGCGGGCTCGTCGTCGTCGTGGTCGTGATGGCAGTCATCAGACCGGTCGTGGTCGCGCTCTGTACGGCCGGCGACCGCTTTACCCTCGCCGAGCGGACCTTCATCGGCGTGATCGGCCCCCGCGGGATCATCCCTGCCAGCGTGGCGACGCTGTTCGCCCTGGAGCTCCAGCCGACCAACCCCGAGGCGGCGACGACACTGGTCGGGACGGTCTTCCTGGTGATCCTCTCGACGGTCGTCGTCCAGGGCGGGTTCGCCCGCCACATCGCCGAAGCACTCGACGTGATTCCAATGCGTGTCATCATCATCGGCGGCGGGCGGGTCGGCACCGCGCTCGCCGAACGACTGGAGGACAGGGGCGAAGACATCATCATCGTCGACAACGACGAGGCGGCGGTCGAGGCCGCCCGGGAAGCCGGCTTCTCGGCGAAACTCGGCGACGGCGGGGACAAAGATGTCCTCCGAGCGGCCGGCGCCGAGAACGCGAAAGTCGTCGCCTGTGCGACCAGCACCGACGACGTGAACCTCCTGATCGCACAGCTCGCGGCGACCACCTTCGACGTGGAGACGGTCGTCTCCCGTGTGAACGATCCGGGCAACATCGACGCGTTCGAAGCGCTCGATGTCGAGCCGATCCAGACCGGCATGTCCGTCGCCTGGTCGATGGACAACGTCATCGAGCGGCCGGCCATCTCGAAGTGGATGACCGAACTCGACCGCATGGGCGACGTACAGGAGGTCGAGATCGACCGCGACGAACTGGACGGGATGACCGTCGCCGCCCTGACCGACGACCTCCCCGACGACTGCCACCTCGCGTTGATCAGCCGGGACGGTGACAACCGGATGCCACACCGCGACGACCAGGTGTATCGGGGCGACCACGCGACGTTTATCGGCCGGACCGAAGCGGTCCGTGAAGCGATCGACTACTGTACCGCGTGACGGCTGTTCGGGCGCGGCTCACGCCCGGTGTACTGTAGCGTGAAAGAGCGGCGAAGAAGCCACTCTCAGGTGTTGTGAAGTGGGACCGCCGAGACTCGAACTCAGGTCCGACGCACCCCATGCGCCGAGGATACCACTACCCCACGGTCCCGTACTTCGGCAGACGAGGGTCGCCCTCTTAGGGGTGTCGTTTTCGGCGCGTCACGAGTGAGTGTTGCACACGTGGAGTCGCCGGACGGCGCCGCCGTCTCGGCCCACCGAGCGCGCACCTCTCAGACGAGGACACGTTCCAGTGCGACCACGAGACCGGACTCGGCGTCGGGATCGCCGGCGAGGGTTCCCAGACAGACAGCGGCCCCGTTGGGGGTGTAGCAGGCGACCGGATCGCCCTGTTCGGGGCCTCGCTTCCCGTCCGGGGCCGGTTCGACACCGATCACGCCGGGGGCGTACACCGGTGCGCCGTTCGCCACTTCGCGGGCGGCGCTGGGGGCGATCGTCACCCGTGGGAGGGCGACGAGGGAACGCTCGGCCGGCTGGATTGCCTCGCGTAGTGGGCCCTCGTCGCCCTCGTCTGCGAACGCCAGGGCGTCGACGAGGTCGTGCATCGTCACCAGCGTCGTGTCGTCGAAGCTCCCGGTGGCCGTCCGCCGCAGGTCACCCATGTGGGCGCCGGTCCCCAGCGCCAGGCCGATGTCGTGACAGAGCTTCCGGATGTAGGTGCCCGACGCACAGCGGACCCGCAGGAGTGCGCGGCGATCGGCCCGTTCGAGCACGTCCAGCGCGTGAATCCGCCGGCTCCGGAGCTGTCGTTTGACGGCGCTCTTGCGGGGCGGTTTCTGGTAGACATCGGTCTCGAACTCGGCGACGACGGCATCGAAGTCAGCCGGTGCGGTACCGTGCAGTTCGAGGACGGCGACGTACTCCTTGATCGCGTCGTCGAAGACCCGAGCCATCCGAGCGGCGTCGCCGAGCAGGACCGGGAGACAGCCGGTCACTTTCGGATCGAGGGTCCCGCCGTGGGCCACCCGGTCCTGGCCGGTCGCGTCCCGGACCCACGCGGCGACCTGGTGGGCCGACGGACCGGGCGGTTTGTCGAGGTTGACGACGCCGAAGGTGCGGAGCGCATCGAGATCACGGTCGCCGGGTGGGCCACGGAGCGCCATCAGAACTCGTAGCGGATGCCCTCGATCGGCGCCTTCCCCTCGTCGCCGTCGCTACTGTAGGACTCGACGGCGTGGAGGGTGACACTCAACACGCCCTGTGGGTCCCAGCGGGCCGTGTTGACCGACAGGTCGTAGATCGAGAGGTCGTCGAAGTCGATGTCGTAGTAGTCGCTGTAGCGCTGGGCCTCACTCGCCCCCCGCTCTCTGGTCTCGGTCCGGGCCTGATCGAACGGCTTGTTCTCCCGTTGTGCGATGCGGTCGGCGCGGACATCGAGCGGCGCGGTGAGCCAGAGCTTGATGTCGGCGTACTCCCCGGCCATCCACCCTGCCAGGCGGGATTCCAGCACGAGATCGTCACGTTCCTTGGCGATGTCCCGGAGCCGCCGGTCCAGATCCCGGTCGATCTGGTCCTCCTCTTCGGCGGCCTTGTTCAGTTCCAGGGGCGTCATCCCGCGTTCCTCGGCGAGCGAGCGGAAGATATCGCCGCCGCTGACGTGGTCGTAGTCCAGGGCGTCGGCGAGGCTCTTCGCGAGCGTGCTCTTGCCGCTCCCGGCTGGGCCGGAGACGGTGATCAACATACACCCACTCGAAGCGGCGGGCTAAAAGAGGCTGTCTTTCTCACCCGGCGCCGGGCGAGGTCTGGACGTTCAGGGCCTTCCGGATGACCTGGGTGAACGAGAGCGAACACAGGAAGTACCAGACGATCCAGGCCTGCATCGGCCCGACGACGCCCTGGCGCCAGGCCTCGACCTCCCCGTAGATGGGGAACGTGATGACCGGTGCCTCCAGGCTCAGTCCCGGGCCGAAGACCATCCAGTAGAGCCACAGGAAGATGGGGATGTTGATGACCATGATCCACACCATCGGGCGGAACTGTTTCTTGAACATCCCGAGCTGGTCGCCCATCATCTCCATCTGCTCCTCTTCGAGACGGTCCAGAGCCTCCTGGTCGTCCCGTTCCTTGGCCTTCTTCCGGCGGTCCTGGAGGTCCTGCATCTTCTGCTGGTGGTCCTCCATCCCTGACATGTCCATCAGGTTGTCCTGTAGGATCGTCGAGTTGGCGCCAGTGATGACTGCCAACACGAGGATGACGACGTAGAACGGGAGGATGTCCGCGAGCGGGCCGAGCGCGATGTCGAGGACGCCGCCGATGGCGTCCCGGACGGAGTTGAGCGAGTAGCCGGCGAACATCCCCAGCGTCGCGAGCCCCGCGAGCTTGTCCCAGGTCGTCCAGCCGCCGTCGTCCTCGTCGTCGCTCGGCGCGGCGTCGGACTCTTCGAGCGCTTCGCGGACGCCCTCGGGGTCCTCGATGACGAACCCCTCGCCGTCGGCGTCGACGAGCAGACCGGACTCGATCAGCCGGCCCCACTCGCCGCTCGTCATCTCGTCGCTGACATCGCTCCAGGTGACGGTTCCTTTCTCCTCGGCCACAGAGAGGACCTCCTGGAGGGCGTCGGTCAGAGCCTCGCCGTCCTCGGCCAGTCGTTCTACCTTCGGCGCGGTGCGTGCCATTGTGGAATAGTACAGCAGCGACGGTTTATCAACGTTTTACTCTATCCGTGCGTCGACGGCGTCACGGATGGCCGCCCACACCTCGTCCGGGGACCCCTCGCCGTCGATGGTGACGAAGCCGTCGTGGTCCGCGTAGTGATCGATGACCGGTGCGGTGTTGTCCTGGAAGACATCCAGTCGGTTGCGCACCGACTCCTCGTTGTCGTCCTCGCGCTGGATCAACTCGCCACCACACTCGTCACAGACGCCCTCTGTCTCGGGCGGGCTGAACTCGACGTGGTAGTTGGCGCCACAGTCGTCACAGACCCGGCGGCCGGTCAGCCGGTCGACGAGCTCCTCGCGGTCGACTTCGAGGTTGAGGATCACGTCGAGGTCGGTCATCCCTTCGAGCTCCTCGGCCTGTTCGAGATTGCGGGGATAGCCGTCCAGGACGAAGCCGTCGGCCTGTGAGAGCGCCTCGTCGACGATGGCGTTGACCACGGCGTCGGGCACGAGGTCGCCGGCCTCCATGTACGCACGCGGCGTGTCGTACTCCGTGTCCATGTCGCTGATGTCCATGTCCTTGTTCGCCCGGAGCGCGTCACCGGTCGTGACGTGTTCGATACCGTACTCCTCGGCCAGGTTCGCGCTCTGGGTCCCTTTCCCGGCGCCGGGTGGCCCCAGGATCAGCAGTCGCGGGTTCGACATGGGCGCGACTTCTGTGGCCCGGGTTAAATGGTTGTCCAAACACTGTCGACGACGCGTTCCGGTAGTGACCAGTCACTCCGAGAGAACGTCCCAGCAGGGTACCCGTCTTTCGGCCACCACCTGCATGAAAAATCCAGTAGATTTATCTCGTCACGGGTAAGGATTGTACTCGTTAATGGTTGATGAACAATCGGAACACTCTTCGAGTGGTCTGAGCCGGCGTGGCTTCCTGGGGGGAGTCACGTCAGTCCTGGCAGCCGCAGCGTACTCGCTTGAAGTGCCCGACAGCGTCGCCGCACAGGTGACAAGCGGGCAGAACACACCGACACAGACGGTCGCGTCTCCGGACGGGAGCATCCTCCTGACGGTCGATGTCTCCTCGGGGCGGCCGACCTACACTGTCGACTACGAGGGGGCGACGGTGATCGACACCTCGGGACTGGGCTTCGAACTCCAGAACCAGACCGACTTCGCGGTCGGTAACTCGGCGCCCGACCTGAACGTCACCGGGAGCAGCCGTGACAGCGTCGACCAGACCTGGCAGCCGGTCTGGGACCAGTACGACTCGATCCGGGAGAACTACAACGAACTCGTCGTCGGCCTGGAGGAAGACAGCGGACCCGGTCGGTCCGGGAACCTCCAGATCCGGGTGTTCGACGACGGCTTCGGCTTCCGGTTCGTCTTCGACGACGACTTCAACACGTCCGCGAACGGGAACTTCGTCATCAGTTCCGAGCGGACCGAGTACAACCTGACGGCGGACCACGACGCCTGGTGGATCCAGAACGACTGGAACAGCTTCGAATACGAGTACAACCAGACTGCGCTGAGCGAGATCCAGACGGAACTGGACGGCCTCACCGGCTCGAACGGCGGGGTCCACACCCCGGTGACGATGGCGAACGACGACCGGGACCTCTATCTCAGCATCCACGAGGCCAATCTGGACGACTACGCGTCGCTGTCGGTGTCGCCGAACCCGAACGACGGCACGACCCTCGAATCCGACCTGGCACCCCTGCCCGACGGGACGAAGGTCTCGGCGACCGCACCGCACATGACGCCCTGGCGGACGGTCCAGATCGCGGACCGTCCCGGTGCGTTGATCGAGTCCAGTCTCGTGCTCAACCTCAACGAGGACTACGATCCGAGCGTGTTCACGCAGGGGACGAACTGGATCGAACCCCAGAAGTTCATCGGCGTCTGGTGGCTGATGATCACCGGCCGCGCCGACTGGGAGTACAACCCGGACACCAACTCGTTCCAGCCGGGCGCGAACCCGCCCGGAGTTCGGGTCGGGAACCACGGCGCACAGACCGGCCGGGCGCAGATGTACATGGACTTCGCCAGCGAACACGGCATCCCCGGCGTCCTCGTCGAGGGCTGGAACGTCGGCTGGTCCTCGTACCCGGGTGACGGGAGCGAGTTCGACTTCTCCCAGCCGTACCCGGACTTCGATCTGGAAGCGGTCACCAGCTACGGGGCGAGTCTCAACCCACCGACCCAGATGACGATGCACAACGAGACGGCCGGGGACTTCCAGAACTACCAGTCCCAGGCCTCGAACGCCTTCGGGCTGTACGACGATCTGGGTATCCGGACGATCAAGACCGGCTACGTCAACGACAGCGGGAACCTCGCGGGCGAGGGCCACAACCACCACAACCAGGTCCTCGTCAACCACCACACGAACATCACGGAGACCGCCGCGGCCAACCGGCAGATGCTCGAAGTCCACGAGCCGATCCACCCGACCGGTCGCCGCCGCCAGTACCCCAACCTGCTGACCCGTGAGGGCGTCTTCGGCCAGGAGTACGACTCCTTCGGGACGATCACCCCGGAACACCACGTCACCTTCCCCTTTACCCGGATGCTCGGCGGTCCCGCCGAGTTCACGCCCGGCATCTTCGACATGGACTCGGGGTCGGGCGGCATCGAGACCACGCGCGCGAAACAGCTCGCGATGTACCCGAACTACTTCAGCGGCCTCCAGATGGTCGCCGACCTCCCGAGTTCCTACCTCGCCGATCAGCCGCCGACGGGCGAGCTCGGTGACGTGATCCAGGCCGAGTGGGCCGACCTCGACGGGGTCGGCTCGGGCGCCTCCTGGGCCAACGCACAAGGCGAGAAGTACGTCGAGTTCGCCGCCTCCGCCGACCGGGGGTCGGGAGCGTACTGGACCGTCGAGAACGTCCCCAGCGACGGCGAGTACTACCTCCACCTCCGGGTCGCAAACGACAACGACAACAACGGCGTCGACGCCTACGCCTCCGCGCAGGTCCACGTCGACGGCGAGTCACAGAAGTGGGTCGGAATCCCCGACACCGGCTACTGGGACGAGTGGGACACCGTCTCGGTGCCGGTGCGGCTGAGCGCCGGCGACAACGACCTCTCTCTGCGGATCACCGAAGACGAGTACGGCGGGTTCAACCTCGACTCGATCGCGGTCACCGAGGCCGACGGGTCGATGCCGACCCCCAGCGAGCCGCCGATCACCGGTGAGACCGTCGACGCTTTCCAGTTCATCGAGGACGTACCGGCAGCCTGGGACGACACGCGGGTCCTCGACGCCGAGATCGGGGAGTACATGGCGACCGCTCGCCAGAGCGGCGACGAGTGGTATCTCGGCGCCATGACCGACGAGGGTGGCCGGACGCTCGACGTGTCGCTGTCGTTCCTCGAGAGCGGCCAGGACTACGTGGCCGAGATCTACGAGGACGGCGCCGACGCGAAGTTCGATTCGAACCTCACCGATGTCGCCATCGACGACGTCGTCGTCGACAGCAGCACGGACCTGTTCGTGACGATGGCCGCCTCGGGCGGGACGGCAGTCAGGCTCCGCCCCGCGTCGGCCTCGGACGTGTCACAGCTTCCGGCCTACTCCCGACCCAGCCAGTCCGTCTCCGTCTCGGTCGAGAGCCAGTTCTTCATCCGGGAGACGTTCGTCGAGGCGACGGGGACGAACAACAGCAGCCGTATCGGCGGGCAGGAACTGGAAGTCCTGGTCGACGGCGAGGTCCAGAGCGTCGAGAACGCCCGGTTCGCACCGGGGGCCAGCGGGGCGACGTTCACCTTCCGCCAGACCATCGACGAGCCCGGAACCTACCAGGTCGAGGTCCGCTCGCCCGGCGGCCAGACCTACGCGTCCGAGCAGGTGAGCGTCCAGGGGCCACAGACGATCACCACGCTCCAGGACCCGACCGGCGACGACAACGGTCCCGGCGGGTACACCTACCCGACGGCGAACGCCTTCCCCGACGGCGTGTTCGACCTCGAATCCCTGGAGATCGAGGCGACGCCGAGTCAGTACACGTTCACCTTCGAGGTCGAGACGCTCAACGACGCCTTCAGCGGGTTCAACAACTTCTCGCCCCACTGGTTTATCCTGTGGGTCCGTGACCCGACTCGCAGCGGCGGCTCGACCCAGCCGGTGTCCAACGGCATCAACCCGGCCGTCGAGTTCGAGGAGCCGTGGCACTACCGGGTCGAACTCAGCGGCTTCACCAACAGCGCCGTCGACCCGACCGGCACCACGCTCACCGACAGCAACGGCGATCCGGTGAGTTTCGCCTGGGATGTCGACAGACAGGCCGGTACGGTCAGCATCGTCGTCCCGGCCGAGGCGTTCGGCGGGACCGACATCGAGGACCTGGAGATCGTCCCGGCGCTTGGCTCGGAAGACCGCGGGTCGCTCCGTCCGGTCACCGAGACCGCCGGCGGCTACACCTTCGGCGGCGGCAAGTCCGGTGCGATCGACAACGCGCCGCGGCTGATGGACATCTTCACGCCGTCGGGCGTAGACCAGTCCGACGCGCTGTCCTACGACGCACAGACGATGGCGACGCTGCCGTTCGTCCCGATCAACCGGTCGCCCTAGACCGGCCGTCGGGGCCGTCGTCCAGCACTGCTGTTCAACTGCGGATTTGAGTTTCCGGCGCGGTTTTTTATACGCCCGTTGTACGAGTAGCTGGCATGAAACCGTGCCCTCCACCGACCGACCACAGTCGAACGCGCACAGCACAGCCAGCGAACAGCCGACGCCGAGCGGTGAGACGATGAGCCGGGCCGGTGCGGTCCTGCTGGCCCTGGCGCTCGTCGGAACCGCGCTCGCGGCTCCGGTCAGTGCCGCCGACACCGGCGGGACGCAGCTCGACGCCGACGGCGGAACCGTGACGCTCGCACCCGGTGCGAACCAGACTGTCAGCGGCGAGACCGACCTCGATCCCGGGACGACGGTGCTGGTCCGGCTCCAATCCCAGCAAAACGAATCGTCCCCGTTCCTCAAACAGCAGACGGTGACCGTGAACGAGGACGGCACCTTCGCCGCGCAGTTCGATATGACGATGGTCGAACCCGAGACGGCGTTCAACGCCAGTGTCCGGTACGACAGCCGAATCCTCACCAACACGACCGGGACGGTCGTCCCCTGTGAGGGCGGCTGTGAAGTGCCGGCCGATTCCGAGTCACAGACGGGTTCCAACGGGACCACCCTCGAACACGAGGGCGAGACGGTCCGTGTCGCCAGTGCGCCGGGCCAGCTGATCACGGGACAGACCGACATCGATCCCGGGACGGCGCTGACCGTGCGGCTCCGCTCTGCGGATCCCTCGGCGCCGTTCCTTCGCCAGGGGTCCGCGACGGTACAGTCCGACGGCTCGTTCCGGACGGCCACGGACATGAGTAGCGTCCCCGTCGGGACCGACTTCGAGGTGACTGTCCTCAGCGGCGGCGAGACGGTCGTCGAGACTGGCGGCACCGTCGTCGAGTGCGACAGCGACTGTCGTGACGTGACCCCGACGCCGACGCCGGAAGACGAGAAGTCCGTGACGCGGGCCGCCAGTGTCGACACCGGCACCGTCGACATGTCGCCCATCGCGGAAGGTGTGGCCGGCGGGACCGTCCCGCTCAACGTCTCCGTCGGTGACCGCGACAACGCGTCGCTCGTCATCGGCGGGCCGGCGGTGAACTACCAACTGAACGCGACCGTCCGGGACGGCAACGGCGACCGCTACGTCATGGTGCAGTTCCACACCGGCGCGGTCGGGTCGGACGAGCCGACCCTGACCGCCAGGGACGACGGCGACACCGTGACGATCCGCTCGGAGCCGGACCTGAACGTCGACCGACTCGACCCCGCGAGCTACGACACGGCACTGTTTGCCAGCGAGGCTCCGACCGGTGACCCAGTGATGGAGGGGACGATCGTCCTCCACGCCGGCGAAACCGACGGCGAGCCGGCCGAGTCGAGCGAGTCCAGCGCCGCGAGCGACACGGAAACCGGACTGGGGCTCGACGAGACGATCGTCAGAACCCGGACGGGCCAGCAGACGACGCTGGCGCTGCGCATGGGGAACGAGAGCACCGCGACGGTCGCCATCGGAACCCCCGAGAGCGGTGTCGAGGTGATCGCGACCGTCGAGGACGGCACCGGTGACGGGGCGGTCCCCCTCCTGTTCGATACGACCGCGACCGGCGACGGGGACCAGCCGGCGCTGGTCGCCGCACAGGAAGGCGATTCGGTCACCGTGACGACACAGCGAGCCGACGGCGCGGTCGCGCCCGGTGACTACGACATCGACATCTACGCCGGCTCGTCGGCCGAGGGCTCCCCCGAGGACATCGGCACGCTCTCCGTCCAGGGGTCGCTGACCAACGACACCGACTCGACCCCGCCGGCGACGCCGAGCGAGGAGTCCCAGTCGTCGCTGCTGGGCAGCGGTGCCCTCGCCGTCGGCGGCGTCCTGGCTATCGCGGGACTGGGGCTCGTGTTGGGCCTGTTCCGTAACTGACGCCACACCCCGTTCCGGTCCCCCACTGTTCCTGCCGATATCGTGTGAAAGCAGCGATCAGACGGTCGAACAGGGGCTATGGAAATCAGTCGCCGAGGGGTAGCTCAGCAAGCCTGTTCGACACCGCTGATCTCGAAGCGTGCGCCACCGTGCTCGCTCTCGGTCACGGTGATCGCCCAGCCGTGGGCCTGGACGATCTCCCTGACGATCGCCAACCCGAACCCGCTCCCCCCGTCGGTCGTGGAATAGCCGCTCTTGAACACCGCCTCGCGTTCGTCTGTAGGGATGCCAGGCCCGTCGTCGGCGACGTAGAAGCCGTCTCCGTCGTCGAGCGCTCCGACCGTGATCGTCACGTCCTCGCCGCCGTGCTCCACACAGTTCCGGATCAGGTTCTCAAGCAGTTGTTGACACCGCTTCGGGTCGGCCTGGATCACGCAATCCGTCTCGGCACTGAGCGTCGCGTCCGCCGTCTCGACGGCCTGCCAGCAACTCTCTGCGAGGTCCGCGAGCGCGACAGCGGTCGTCTCGCCGACGGAGAGCCCCTGTTGTGCGAGCGCGAGCAGGTCCTCGATCAGTGTCTCCATCCGGGTGAGTGCACGCCCAGCCACGTCGAGATGCTCGCTGTCACACTCCTGTCGAGCGAGTTCGAGTCGGCCGTCGGCCACGTTCAGCGGGTTCCGAAGGTCGTGGGAGACGACACTGGCGAACTCCTCGAGACGTTCGTTCTGGCGTTCGAGACGCTCTTTCTTCCGGGCGGACTCCGTGATGTTCTGGGAGACGGCGATGAGTTGGTCGATCGACCCCTCCTCGGCCCGCACGGGGGCCGTCTGTACCCGGTATCGTTCGCCCTGGTACACCTGTTCGATCGTGTTGGCGGTACCCTCCAAGGCTCTCGTGTACGCCTCACACAGTTCGTCGGCGATCTCTTTCGGGAACAGGTCGTGGGGGGTCTTCCCCTCGATCTCGTCGGGCGAGAGACCGACGTTCCGCAGTTCTTTCCCCCGGGCGCGGACGTACTCGAAGTCGGCGTCGATCAGGTACACCGCACCGTCGGGAAAGTGCTCGGCGAGCGTCTCGTACTGGCGTTTCAGTTCCTGGAGACTCCGTTCACGCTCTTTGCGTCCGGTGATGTCTCGGGACGTGGCGAGGACCAGGTTCTCGTCGCTCCGTGTCCGGACGGGAACCAGACGGAGACTGAGTGTCTCCACCGATTCGGGGAGTGACGGTTCGATTTCGAGCCGACACTCGTCCGTTCGGTCGTCGAGAATCCGGTCGATCCCGTCTTTGACCTCTTCGATCTCGGCCGGAGAGAGGAGTTCGGTCGCTTCGAAGTACGAGATGGGGCGCCCAGCCCAGTCTTCTTCGGAGATTACGTCGATATCCGACACCCGGAAGTTGACGTACTGGAGAGTATAGGCGTCGTCGAAGACGTAGACGCCCTCGCCCATGTTCTCGATGATCGTCTCTTGCCAGTCGGCTTCCTGCTGTGCGAGATAGCCTTCGACCGAGGTCCGGATACGGTTCGCGAGCAGTTCGTACTGCTCGGTCCCGCCTTTCTTCTGTAGATAGTCGGTCACACCCGCAGAGATGGCCTCGCTGGCGACCTCCTCGCTACCCTTGCCCGTGTAGAGGATGAAGGGGAGGTCGGAGTACTCGTCCCGGACGGTTTCGAGGAACTCGATCCCGTTCTGCCCCGGCATGTCGTAGTCCGAGACGATACAGTTGAACTCGTCCGCCGCGAGTCGCTCCAGCCCGTCGCTGACGCTGGTCACCGGTTCGACATCGAGCCGGCCGTCTTCGGCTTCGATGAAGGTCGCAGCCATCTCTACGAACTCCGGTTCGTCGTCGACGTGGAGGACACGGATTGCGTCCCCAGTCGTCTGCACATTGTCACCCCATATCAGACACGGGGCAATAGGGTAATAAATGAAGGGGCGTGAAACCCGCTAGCTGTGAACTACCGGACAGTTCGGCGGAGCGGTCGGTCGGACTCACCGGCGTGTCGCCAGAGCCGTCGCCGCGGCGAGGACCAGACACAGCATGAAAAAGAGCACACCGGGTTCGATGACCTCGAACACCATCCAGCCGACAGAGCCGTCCGGGAACGCGACCGCGCCCTGTCCGGAGGGGCCGGCCGCACCGAGCGCGGTCCGGTTCCTGACGAGCAGTTCGGCACCCCACTGGACGAACAGGGCTGCGGCGGCGAGCAGGCCGATCCCGCCGACGAGTTCGGTCAGCGACTGGTCGGCCGTCTCGCGGGGCTGTCGGTTGCCGACGAAGACGAGCGGGTCGTTCGCCGGGCCGTACACCGTCATCTCGTTGCCCTTCTCGGAGTAGACCGTCTCGACGGGTTCGACCAGTCCCGTCGACTCCAGGTTCGAGAGGTGGTAGTCGATGTTCTGGATCGAGGTGTCGAGCCGATCGGCGATCTCCGAGGCGGTGCCGGGCTCCTCGAACAGCGCTCGGAACGTCGCCCGCCGCGTCTCCGAGCCCAGCGCGTCGAGGACCTCGTCGGCGTCACCGTCGGCCATCTCGATCACACGCGGCGTCTCGGCCGTGGTCGTCGTCGAACGGTCTTGCAGACGTGAGATGAGTCCCGACATGTGACTGTGGCCGAACCTTCAGGGCAGAGCCACAAATCCCTATCCGTTACTCAAATCGTCGTTTGAATGGTTGTGAACGACCACTATAGCCCGCGCGGGCTGGATTCTCCCGGCGCCGGAGGCCCGGTCGGGGCCGGTGGCCCGAACGTCGTTTGCCGTCGAAGTCACTCCCCGTTCGACGCCCGCCGGCGTCAGCGATCGGTTGGCGTCAAGCATCAGCGCGACCGTCCCAGCGGTGTAGGCGGCCGCGGCCGACGTACCGGTGAACCCCTCCGGTTTGGTCGCGGCCGACTGGCCGTCGGGGGCGACGATGTCGACGGTGGTGGCATCACCCCCGGTAGCCCGGGAGCTGTAGGACCTGACCCCGCCGGTCTGTGGGTCGTAGGCGCCGACGGAGAGGACGGCCGGCGCCGTCGCGGGCGCGGTGATGCTTCCGGAGGAGTGAAACTGGAAGGTGTGGGTCGGCGATTCGAGGTCCAGCGTCGCGCCGGTCGCGTTGGCGGGCCCGGTGATCCGAACGTAGTACGTACCCGAGCGGAGGCCGGCGACGATCCGCTCGTTGGGGACGCTGTCGGCCAGGTACGGCTGCGAGCGAGCGACCAGTCGGTGCGCCGTCCCGTTGGTCCAGTAGAGTTCGGCGGTGTAGTCCTCACCGCGACGGGAACTGTCCCAGGAGAGCCACAGGCGCAGGCGTGACTGGTCAGTCGCCCGGAGGTAGTTCCGCGTGCCCCCGTTGAAGCTGTGGACGCCCCCGTTGACCGGCTGGTAAGTCCCGTTCCAGTGTGCGCTCGCGAGGTTTCCGGTCGGCGCGACGAAGACGATACCCCGCTCGGTCGCCGCCCGCGCCACGTCGGCGACGTGGGACTCCCCGTCGTCGGGCTTCCCGTAGAACGACATCGGCGCGACGATGACATCGACATTTTCCGCGACGAGCCACTCGACCGCCGCCTCGTAGCTCGTCGCGGTGTCGACGCTGGCGAGGTAGAGGTCGCTATCCGGGGCGCTGCGCGCGACCAGCGACGCCGCCGCGGTCCCGTGGCTGTTCCGGCCGCCGTTCTCGACGCCGTCACCGGGCGAGAACGAGCGTGCGGCAACGACGTGGCCGTCCAGCCCGGGGTGGTCCGGATCGAAGCCGGTCACGTCGACGACACCGACGCTGACGCCCTCGCCGGTGATGCCGGCCGTGTGCATCCGATCGATGTCCGAGCCCCGGGTCGGCGACCGGGGTGTGGTGTCGGGCGGTGGCGGCTCGTCGGTGACAGAGGGGTCGGCGACCGAGGTGCCGGCGACGAGGGTCCCGCCGGCGGTCGCGAGGACACCGATCGTCCCCACGAGGAGGGCAACGACGGCAGTGAGCGCGAGGAGGGTCGTTCGTGACGACACGGGTCTGTGTTACCCGTAGACTGCCAAAATCCTGCTGGGTTCGGAACGGCGGTGGGGGTCGTGGAACGGTGACAGGGGCGCCCGTCGGGGGACGGTTGGCGACCGAAGCCGGTCGGAGACGCCTCGGGGGGGGTCAGCGGGGGGTGCACGCAGGCAGCGGGGTGGGTAGGGGAGCGGCGTCGGGACCGGCCGACGGGCAGTTAGACGGACGACCGGTAGGGAAAAAAACACCCGCCGCAGCGTTTCACGGCCAGAGACAGTGGGTCAGTCCCGCAGCGCCTCGACCGGACGGGCGTTGGCGGCCTTCCAGGCGGGGTAGAGCCCACTGAGGAAGCTCGACGCCGTCCCGAAGACGAACCCGACGACGGTGTAGCGGAGCGCCTCTGCGGTGAACGCGAGCGGGTCCGACAGCAGTTGAGCGTTGATCGCCATGCCCAGCAGGACGCTGAGGCCGACCCCCAGGACCGCGCCGACGACACCCAGCAGCATCGCCTCGTTGAGCATCAGGCGCAACACGTCCAGGCGGTGGTAGCCGACCGCCCGGAGGACACCGATCTCACCCCGACGCTCGATGGTCGACATCAACATCACGTTGAGGATACTGACCGCGGCCACGAGCATCGAGACGCCCCCGACGCCCAGCAGGAACGTGTCGATCTGTGCCATCTGCTGATTGAACCGTTCGATGGCCTGCTCTGCGTCCTGGACGGCGTAGAGCTCCTTACGGCCGTTGAGCTCCGCGTCGAGGGAATCGGCGGTCCGGAAGGCCGCCTCGGGGGAGTCCTCCCGGATGATCGCGGACTGGTAGCCGTCGGTCTCGACCTGGGACTGGGGGAGCACGACGGCGCTGTCGGTCCGGACGAGCGACGAGCGGCTGGTGGATTCAAGCACGGCGACGACGCGGTAGGTCTCCCCGTCGACCGTGACGCTGTCGCCGACACCGACATCCAGCGTCTCCGCGAGGTCGGGGCCGACGGCCGCGCCGGACCGCCACGTCTCCGGGACGCGACCGTCTTCGGCCGCGACGAACGCCCCGGGATCAGAGAGGCCGTACACCGTGGCCTGCTCGGTCGCTCTGAGCCCGGTCACCCCCGTCGACTGCTGTTTGATCGTGTAGACCGGACTGTCCGTCGACCGCTCGATCATCGCCACGTGGTCCCTGGAGAACTCCTCGAACTCGGCGTCCTCGCCGGGCGTGAGCCAGACGCTGCGGGTTATGTCGTCGACGCGGTTCAGCGTCGACTGCTCGAAGGCGGCCCCGAACATCCCCAGCGAGGCGATGGCGACGACCCCGATGGTGATTCCAGCCATCGCCAGCGCCGTCCGGGCGCGCGCCCTGGTGAGGTTCTCCCAGGCGTAGGCGACAAGCGGCAGGCGCCGCGAGAGGACCGACTCCATCATGTGTCGAGGCTCCCGTCGACCAGCGTGACGGTCCGGTCGGCGTACTCGGTCACCTGTTCGTCGTGGGTGACGGTGACGATGGCGACATCCTCGGCTGCGACCCGGCCGAACACGTCCAGAACCTGTGCGCCGGTGTCCTGATCGAGGTTCCCGGTCGGCTCGTCGGCCAGCAGGATGTCGGGGTCGTTGATCAGCGAGCGCGCGACTGCGACCCGCTGTTTCTGGCCCCCGGAGAGTTCGTCGGGGTAGTGCTCCAGTCGGTCGCCCATCCCGACCCGCTCTAGCAACCCCTCGGCGCGGTCGAGTAACCGTGATCGGTTCCCACGGATCAGCGCCGGCACCGTGACGTTCTCCCGGGCGGTCAGCGTCGGCACCAGGTAGAACGACTGGAAGACGAACCCGACCGTCTCCCGGCGGAGGTCCGTCCGTTCGCGGATCGACAGCTCCGAGACCGGTTCGTCCTCGACGGTCACCGAGCCGTCGGTCGGTTCGTCGAGCAGTCCCAACAGGTTCAACAGCGTCGACTTGCCGCTACCGCTGGGGCCGACGATGGCGACGAACTCGCCGGGATCGACCGCGAGGTCGACGCCGTCGAGCGCTCGCAGCGTCTTGTCCCCGGAGTCGTACTCCTTGACCGCGTCGGTCGTGCTGATGACGGCCATCGTCGTCACCCCCGGAGCCGCCGCCAGCCGACGACGCCGAACAGGACGACCACGAGCGCTCCGCCGGCAGCGAGCGGCGGGACTGGGAGCGCGGACTGTCTGGTGCTGGGCTGCTCGGTGTCGGTCTCGTTGGGCGTGAACGTCACCGTCGTGGTGCTTGTCACGCGAGTGTCGTCGACGACGTAGCTCACGTTCAGCGGGACCGTGACGGTTCCGTTCGCCGTCGTCGTCGCGTGGACCTCGAACGACGAGAAGTCGCTTGCAGGCACCTCGCCGACGAAAAAGCGAGACTGGGACTGTGCCGGGTCGACGGCGCCGGAGTCGCCGACCGAGACCATCGCGCCGGTGGCGTTGCCACCGCCGAGGTTGCTCGCGCTCCCGCGGACGGTGAGATGGCCGTCGGCCTCGGTGACCCGGACGCCGGTCAGCGTGAGGTTCGCGGGGTTCTCGACGGGATCGACCGTCGTCGAGAGCGAGCGCGTGACGGTGCGGTACTGGCCGCTCTCGGTGATGTACGTGAGGTTCGCCTCGAACGTCTGTCGGCCGGGGTCGGCGTCACTGGCAGGGAACGTCATCGTCGTCTCGTTGCCCGCGCTGACCGACGAGCGGACCCGGCGGTCCTCGTCGAGTGTCAGCGAGGAGTTCTGTCCCGACAGTTCGACCGAGACGCCCCGGATCTCCTCGGAGAGCCCGTTCGAGAGAGACAGCGAGACATCGGTCCGGCCGTCCGGCCCGACGGGACTGGTCGACAGCGACAGCGCCGGGTGGGGCTGGACTGCGGTGACGCTGACGTTCCGGGTGAACGTGTAGGTGTCACCGTGGAGGGTATCGACGAAGATGTGGACGACACCCTGCCGTGTCCCGGTCTCGTCGACCGGCATCGTCAGTTCGTAGCTCACCGACTCGCCGCCGCTGAGGGTCTCGGTGGGTTTGACCCGGTCGTGCATCGTACTGTCCGGGTCGGTGGTGTTGTGCAGCGCGACCCAGCCGACGTTGTACGACTGGTCGTCGGTCGGGTTCGTCAGGTTCACCCTGACGGTCACGTCCTGATCGGGGGTCGGTCGGTCCGGCGTGGTCGTCGTCGCGACGGAGATCACACCGCCTTGCTGGCCGGAGACGGCGACCGGGACGGAGAGTGAGGCGGCGACGACCAGCGTCGCCAGCACCAGGGCGCGTCTCATCGCCGACCCCCGGGTTCGGTCGGTGATCGAACGAGCGGTTCGGGCGAAAGTGCGACAGTGCTCATGACAGGTGGACCGACACACCAAGTCACAAAAGGTCCCGAAGCAGTGTTTCAGAGCCAGAGACACACGATCGGGGGTTTCACACACCGGTCCGGAACCGGTCGTAACTGCTCAGAAGACGCGCGCGCCGGCGCCGATACGGGTCTGGTAGGCCCGGGCGTCGACGCCGCGCTCGCCGAAGGCGTCGAGCATGGCGCTGGCGATAGCCCTCTGAGCGGGTTCCTCGCAGGCGGCGATCACCGTCGGCCCGGCCCCGGAGATCGTCACGCCGGTGGCACCGGCATCGAGCGCCGCCTCGCGGACCCGCTCGTAGCCGTCGATGAGTTCCGCGCGGGCCGGCGTGACGACGGTGTCGTGCATGCCGCGGCCGACCAGGTGGGGGTCGTCGCGGTGCATCCCCGTCGTCAGCGTGGCCGCGTTCCCGACGGTCTCGACGAGCTGGTCGACGCGGGCGTGTTCCGGGACGACCCGGCGGGCGTCCCGCGTCGAGACGACGATATCGGGGAGACAGGCCACGAGCGGGATGTCGGCGTCGATCTGGGTGACACCGGACTCCGTGGCGATCGTGAACCCGCCCATGATCGACGGCGCGACGTTGTCGTCGTGGGCGTCGCCGGAGACGACCGCCTCGCCTTTGGCGGCGATGGGGACGAGTTCCTCGCGGGAGTACCCCCGATCGTACAGTTCGTTGAGGCCGACGGCCGCGGCGGCGGCGCTCGCCGCCGAGGAGCCCAGCCCCGAGGCGGGTCTGACGCCCTTGTCGATCTGGATGTGGGCCGGCGCGTCCAGCGCCTCGGCGACGGCACCGACCGTGTTCTTCTCCGGGTCCTCGGGGATGAACTGGCTCCCGGCGCCGGTCACCTCGATGGTAGTCCGGTCTGCCCGGGACAGCCGGACCACGTCCGCCGGGCGTTCGAGGGCGGCTCCGAACACGTCGAAGCCGCTCCCGAGGTTCGCACTGGTCGCAGGTGCCCGGACGGTGAGCATGCCTGCGAATTTCAGCAGTGTGGTGAAAAAGGTAGCGAACCCACGCAGTGACGGTCGAAACGCAAACTAAATCCCACGACGGCTGATACGCCGGAGTATGATCGGCGTCGTCGGCGGCGGAATCGCCGGACTCTCGGCGGCCTACAGACTCGAACAGCGCGGGCACGAGGTCCGCGTCTTCGAAGCGAGCGAGGACCTGGGCGGGCTTGCAGCCGTGTACGAGACCGCCGGAGACCCCATCGAGAAGTTCTATCACCACCTCTCGAAGTCCGAGGAGACCATCGTCGAGTTGGCCGAGGAACTGGGGCTGGGCGGCGACGTGGAGTGGCACGTCGGCGAGAACGGCTACTACGTCGACGGCATCGTCCATCCGATGGACACCCCCTGGGAGATCCTCGCGTACCCTCACTTCAGCCTGTACGATACGTTCCGGCTCGGCCTGTTGACGCTCGACATCGACATCCGCGGTGGGGTTCCGAAGTTCGACACGTACGAGCGCCTCGAAGACTTCGAGGACGTACCGATCGAGGAGTTCGTCGTCGAACACACCACACAGAGCGTGTACGACAACTTCTTCGAGCCGCTGCTTGACGCCAAGTTCGGCGCCCGCAAAGACGACGTGAGCGCCGCCTGGCTGCTGGGCCGGATCAAGTTCCGCGGCGAGCGCGACATCCTTCGCGGGGAGATCCTGGGCTACCTCGACGGCGGGTTCGGCCGGCTACTGGACGCCCTGGTCGAGGCGGTCGGGCGGAAAAACATCCAAACGGGCACGCGCGTGACCGACATCGACACCGCCGGGGGGACCGTCTCCGCCCTGACCGCCACCGACGGGACCGACGAGACCGTCCACGAGGTCGACGGCGTCGTCGTCGCGGCGATGCCCAACGTCTTAGAGGAGTTGACCGGCTACACCTGCGGGATCGACTTCCAGGGGACGGTCTGCTCGGTCGTCAGCATGGACGAACCCCTGCTGGAGACGTACTGGCTGAACATCGCCGACGAGGCGCCCTTCGGCGCGCTGATCGAACACACGAACTTCGTCTCGGCCGATCGCTACGGCGGCGAACACCTCCTCTATGTCGCCCGCTACGTCCAGTCCCCCGAGGAGGACATCTGGCAGCAGGACGACGACGGCGTCCGGGAGACCTGGCTCGCCGGCATCGAGGACCTGTTCCCGGCGTTCGACCGCGAGGCGGTCAACTGGGTCCGGACCGCGCGCAACCCGCGGACTGCACCGGTGTACGAACGAGGGTACCTGGACATGGTGATCCCCTACGACCTGGGTGAGGCGGTGGCCGACGGACTCTACTACGCGGGGATGGCCTCCCGCGCCCAGTATCCCGAGCGGTCGCTCAACGGCGGGATCGTCGCCGGCTACGAGTGCGCCGACCGGATCGCCGAGCGGGCGGGCGAGCCCGTCGGCGCGCAGGCGACGCGGACCGACTGAGCCGGAGCGGGCTTTTTCTCGCTGGCGACCGTCACACCGTTCGATGCGACGGCGACAGGTGCTCGCGGGCCTGGCGGGGCTGCTGGCGGGGTGTGGAGGACTCGGCCGCGACATTTCGAGCGACGCCAGCGGCGTCACCCCGGCCCCGGTCCCGGCCGTCGACGGTGACACTGGCGAGCGGCGACGGTGGTTCAGGGGCCAGCCCTGCCCGCGGTTCGACGAGGGCACCGACCAGACGGTCTGTTCGCAGACGGACAGCACGAGCGACACGCTGACCTTCCGGCCGGACCGGCCGGTCGTCCGCGCGAGCGACGGCACACCGGTCGAGCCGCTCCGGATCACGCTCGTCTGGCGTGCCCGGCGGCCGCTGACGGTGCTGGCGAGCGACTGGTACCACGTTCGCCGGACGGAAGACGGCTGGACACGCGTCGCGGCCGGTACCGGGGACACTCCGGCGACGGAGCTCGACGGGACCGGCCGCCTGCACTGGGTCGTCGGCGACAGCGCGCCTCGGCGAAACGACGGTGAGCCCGTGACGACGACGCTCACCCCCGGCCGACACGCCCTGGTCGTCCAGACGGTGAGCAGCGACCTGCCGCTGCACACGGAGTGTGTCGCCCTGTTCGACGTGGTGTCGGCGTGACGAACCGGGCGTGGAATGACCCGCGAGCGCCGCCGTGGCCCGGCGACGGAGAACCGGCCAGCGACGGAGCGGCGTCAGACGCTTCCGGGCGGAGCGCGTAGCCGGTGTATGCGCCGTCGGGAGCTCCTCGCTGCGCTGGGCTGTGTGTCCGGCGCCGTCGCCGGGTGTGCCGGCAGCGGTGGGCGTGAACAAGTCACACCGGCTCCGGTGCCGACGGTCACGGCGACCGCCGACCGGTCACAGGGGGACGACACCGTCGGCCCGTGTCCGGCGCTGCCACGCGACGCCGAGCGGTACGTCTGTTCGAGCGTCGAGACCAGCGGCCGGCCGATACAGCTCACGGCCGGCAGCGACGTGTTCTTCGTCGACACCCTCAGCGAGGTCGGCAAGCGGATGGAGTTCGTCCTCAGTAACAGCTCGCTCGTCCCGTTCTCGACCGGCGGTGACTGGTGGACGCTCGCCCGGCGCGACCCGGACGGCTGGACCGTCGTCGACGAGGGCCAGCGACAGGAACGGGCCAGCGTCGGCCCGAGCGACGCCTTCGTCTGGACGCTGGGGCTGAACGGCTCGGTCGAGTCGGAGCCGGGACATCACGACGTAGTCGTCGACACCAGGAACGGGCGCCACGCCTTCGCCGTCACCGGCGACCACCGCGACGGCACTCGGCTTGCCGTGATCGCGCTCTTTGACCTCCGCAAGCGGTGGACCGACACACGCAAGGAGTGAGCGGGGTCAGTCGCCGGCGGCGTTCTCCGCGTCGTCGTCGACGCCGGGCGCCTCGGTCGGCGAAACGTCGTCGGGTTCGTCCTGTCCGCCGACGATCACCTCGCCGTCCTCGGTCTCGACGTAGACATCGTCGGCGAAGCCGCCCTCGGCGTGGGGGTGTTCCGGGTCGTCGAGCCGCTCGGGTGTCGAAGGGGCCTCGGCGATGCCGTCTGCCGGTTCGAACGCCCCTAGCGGGTCCGAGATGGTGATGCCGTGGCGGTCGAAAAACTCAGCGTAGCGGTCGTAGTGGTCCTGGAGTTCGTCGCCGGGGAACTCCATCATCTCGGTCCAGCCGTGGTTGTAGAAGTCGAAGTTCGCCTGGACGTGTGTGATCTCGCGGGCCTCGGCCTCCGGGTAGCCCGCCTCCAGCGCCGCGACGTAGGTGTCCATCGTGGCGTCGAAGAAGTCGTCGAGGTGAGCACGCCGCTCGTCGGCGTGGTCGGGGTCGGCCTTGTCCGCGAAGACGTTGGTGTGCAGGCCGACCAGGCGGTCGTTGACCTTCTCGCCGACGACCGGGAGTGTCAGTGCCTGCTTGGCCGCGAAGTGCTTGACGTTCTGACGGAGCTTCATCACGGCTTACTCGGGGCGCGAGCGTCTTGAATGGCGTGCCTACTGACTGTTTGTACAGTCCTGGCGGCGGCGCAGGTCCGATACGGAGATAGCAATCCACATTAAGGCCGATAGCAAACACTCCCCTATGAGCACGTCGCACGTGATTATCGGTGACGGCATCGCGGGCGCATCCGCGGCCGAGACGATTCGGGAGGCAGACCCGGACGCCAACGTGACGGTCATCACCGACGAGGGGGAAGCCCTGTACAACCGCATCCTCATCAAGGAGTTCGCAAAGGGGAAACTACCCGAGGCACCGATCTCCATCCACGAGCCGGAGTGGTACGAGGAGCGCGACATCGATCTCGAACTGAACACACACGTCACGAGTGTCGACGCCGACGCTCACGAGATCCACACGCACAAGGGCGTCACCTACGAGTACGACAAACTACTGGTGGCGACGGGCGGGACGCCCTCCCAACTGCCCGTCGAGCACTCCGACGCCGACGGGATCGACCACTTCTGGACGTTCCAGGACGCCCGGAGCATCAAGCGACACGCCGAGGAGTGCGAGAAGGGCATCATCGTCGGCGCCGGCCTGCTGGGGATCGACCTGGCGGCGGTCTGTGGCGCCCAGGGCATCGACGCGAAGTACCTGATGCGTGGCAACCGCTGGTGGCGCTACGCGCTCTCGGAGGACGGCGCCGAGATCATCCACGAGGCGCTGCGGGACAACGGCGTCGAACCGGTGTTCGACTCCGGCGTCGACCGCTTCGAGGTCGACGACGACGGCCGCGTCGAAGCCGCGGTCGACCCCGACGGGAACCGCTACGAGGGGTCCTGGGCCGGCGTCGCCATCGGGCTGGACTTCAACACCGAGTTCCTGGGCGACCTCGACATCGAGGAGGACGACGGCATCGTCGTCGACGAGTACATGCAGACCAGCGTCGAGGATGTCTACGCGGCCGGTGACCTCACCCAGTACTACGATACGATCCTGAACGACCGCGCCCAGAACGGCTCGTGGGGCTCGGCGAAAGAGCAGGGCTCGGTCGCCGGCACCAACATGGTCGCCGACGCCGAGGACGAGGCGTTCCGCTGGGTCTCCTCGTACTCGATCACGCACTTCGACTTCCCGTTCCTCTCCTTTGGCCACCCGACCCGTGGCGACGACGAGGCCGAACGCAAGTACAGCGACACCGAGTGGCGCCGCCTCGCGTTCGAGGACGGCCAGCTCGTCGGTGGCGTGCTCATCGGGGACCTCTCCCAGCAGTCCGCGTTCAAACAGATCATGCGCGAGGAGCTCCGGGTCGCGGACAGGAAGGAGCTCCTGCTGGAGAAGGATGTCGATGTCGAGGAAGTGAAAGCCCAGGCGCCCCAGGCCGAGTAACCCGCTCGCAGGACCGAACGAGCAAACGACGGCCTTTTTTCGACAGGTAGCCCAGAGTGGTGTATGGACGGCGGCAACGGCGACATGACCCTCGCGTTCGACCTCGACGCCCTGAAGCGACTCGCCCACCCGGACAGCGTGTTCAACGACGCGCGTCAGTGGTCCGAGTACGTGGGCGTCATCTCCGATCAACCCACCTACGTGGTGACGAACTTCACGCGGAAACACCGGGTCCGGCAGGACTTCTTCTCCGGCCCCCGGAGCCGCGAGGAGAGCCTGGAGAACGTCAAAGAGCAGTTCGACACCGACCGACACGTCTACGTCGGGAGCGGCGACGACGACGCCGCCCTCGCCGAGCGGGTCGACTGGGAGTATCTGGCGGTCGAGGACGCCGCCGAGGCGGCCGAGTGGGAACTGGGCGAACCGTCGGCACCGGCCGCGACTGCTAACGAGGACGACGAGCGCGACGACTGGCCCTGATCGGGACGACCCGACAGTTTTTCCGCACCAAATCGAGTTCCCGATTTCCGTTCGCAGCTCGTCCTGGCGGTCGCTCCCACCTATGTGACGGTGTACGCGCTGGCGGTGATGACCGACGCCTACCAGCAGGCCGTCAGCACCGGAACCGCTGGAGGCGTCCCGGAGAGCGATACGGTCGGTGACGCCGACGGCGCTGTGCTGTAGCGGGGGTCGATACCTGTCCTGGTCGCGGGGACAGATAGCTTTATTACGCTGTCCGAGTGGGAATCGAATATGTCCCTGGAAGTCGGGCAAGCCCTCCGAGACGGAATCGACGATCTGACGAGCGAACGCGGCCTCCTCTTCGTCGCCGTGTTCGTGCTGTTCGGACTACTCAACACCGTGGTGAGTCAGTCGCTCTCGCTGGCGATCAACCGGTCGATCGCCTCCGCACTCGACGTTCCGGCGTCGGCGATGCAACAGCAGGGCGGGTTCGGCGGCGCCTCGAACGCGCTGGGGCTGGAGCTCCCGATCGCCGTCGCGGCCGCCCTGACGGTCCTGCTGTGGGCGCTCGGTACCGCGCTCCGTGTCGTCGCCATCCGGTCGTTCGCCTTCGAGGGGCCGAGTCCGCTCCCGTCGGCCGCGACGGACAACCTCGTCCCGACCGTACTCACCGCACTGGGCGCGTCGGTCGTGATGACCGTCCTGCTGGCGATCGGGTTCCTGTTGCTCGTCATCCCCGGCCTCGTCCTCGCGGTGTTGTTCTTCTTCGTCATGCAGGAGGTCGCGCTCAACGACAGCGGCGTCGTCGAGTCGCTGAAAAACAGCATCGACCTCGTCGGAGACAACATCGGTGGCGTGGTCGCCCTCATCATCGTCACGTTCGCGCTGGGGGCCGTGATCACGCTCCCGCTCGGGGCGGCCTCGCTGGGACTCCCGGGATCGATCTCCTCGGCGCTGACGACGCTACTGGGCCAGATCGCCTCGGTGTTCGGGATCGCCGTGGTCACCAGCGCATACCAGCAGGCGATGGCCGACGAGCAGTCCACGGCCGACCAGCAGGCCGACGAGTTCTGAGCGGGCGACACCGCGGCGTTTAACCCCCGGACGGTCCAACACGGGGTAATGGCAGAACCGCGCGTGCCCGGGAGCCGCGACTCCGCGCTCGAACTCCCCTGTGGCGAACACGTCGACACACACGACCTCCATCTGGGACTGCGGGAGTTCGACTGCGCCTGTGGCGGCACACACGCAGTCGTACTCGACCCGCACCCGCTGGCCCGGTTCGTCCCGGAGTTCCTCGTCGAGGTGTTACAGGCCACCGTGGAACCGAGCGACGACCACGACGAATTCACGACCGTCCACCTGCTGGGCGTGGTGATGGAGGAGTTCCCCGACTCGGTCGCCGTCGCCGACACGAGCGAGGACGGTGCGGTCGGCTACTCGATGGCCTGGGTGACGGACTTCGACTCCCGACGCCTCCACGAAGTCGTCGTGGAGTTGCTCGTCGAGCTGATGGAACACGCCGTCAGCCACGCCGAGGACGACGCGGTGATGGACGAGTTCGAAGAACAGATGCTGCAGTTCGATGTCGAGGCGTTCGTCGACCAGTACCGCGCAGAGCGGGACTTCGAGGACCGCCACGACAGCGCGGTCTGAGAGGCGAGAGCGACCCGTACTGTTTCCTCCGTCGAGCCGTAGTGTCGGTATGGCCTGGCGTCCCGTCCTGCTGGCAGTCACGGCGGTACTCGTGGTGACTGCCGGCTGTACCACCCTGAGCGGGCAGTCGGCCGAGCCCACGGCGGTGACGCCCGCGCCGGTCCCCGAGCAGACGCCGGGCGAGAACGGGCGCTCGCTGGTTCCGGGGCTGGCGACGGAGCGAGTCGTCGACGCGGAGGCGCTCGCGGCCGCACACGCCGGGCAGGTCCGTAACCGATCGTACACGCTGTCGATGGACTGGGCGGCGGCGGGACAGGAGCGTGAGAGCCTGTTGCGCGTCGAGAACGAACGCCGCTACCGCTACCGGAGCGAGACCGCGACCGGCGGCTACGGCGACCGGTCGTTCGTCGACGGCGGGACCCGGTTCAGCCGCCACGAGCGCCCGCTGGGCGTCGAATACGTCACCGGAGAAGCGGTGCCCGCACGCGAGCGAGTCAGCGGGCTCACTCGCCGCCTCGTTCGGAACTTTCTCGGAGTGGGCAACAGCACCGTCACGGTTCGCGAGGGCGAGACGGGCCGGTACTACCTGGTACGGACGACCCATCCGGAACCGCCGTCACTGGACGACGTACACGACTTCCGTGCCCGTGCGCGCGTCGATCCGACCGGGCTCGTGCGCTCGATGGACCTCGCCTTCCGGAACCCCAGACAGAACACGACCGTGCGCTACAGCTTCGAGTACACCGCCCTCGACGAGACCGCTGTGGACCGCCCGACCTGGGTCAAGCAGGTGTGGCCCAACGCGACCGGCGGCGATAGACAGCGACTGTCTGACAGCGGGTGACAAACGCGGGTCGTCGCCGTCGTGCGGTTTCGTGAGATCGGGCGTCTGACTGCTGTCTGACGGCGTTATATGAGGATTGAGCTGTAAGGAATGGTATGCGCATACGTCACGGTGAGTTCGAGCGCATCCGGTCGGTGCTCGAAGACGCCGACACCGAGGGGCCCCTGACCGCGCGCGAAATTCTCGACGTGCTCGCAGCACACGACGAGGACTTCGACAGCGCCCACCGTGTCGCGACGGTACTGGGGCGGCGCGCCCAGACCGGCGAGGTAGAGGTCATCCAGGGCCAACCCTACCGGTACCAGTTGGGCGACGCGGAGAACTGACACACCGACCGGGTGTGAACGGGACCCGTGTGAACCGGACACATTACGATATTCGAAATTCGGCTTCGAGCTTCGTACCTTTTCGCCGGGCTTATTACGATGTGTAGACTCCGGTCGGGTAATGACAGCCGAGGAAGACCGCACGATACTTCTCATCGGGAGCGGCCCGATCAAGATCGGACAGGCCGCCGAGTTCGACTACTCCGGCGCACAGGCGTGTCGCGCCCTGCAGGAGGAAGGGGCCCGAGTCGTCCTGGTGAACTCGAACCCGGCGACCATCATGACCGATCCCGAGATGGCCGACAAGGTGTACCTCGAACCGATCAACACCGAGGCCATCAGCGAGATCATCCGGAAGGAAGACCCCGACGGCGTCATCGCCGGCCTGGGCGGCCAGACCGGCCTCAACGTCACCGCCGAACTCGCCGAGGAGGGCGTCTTGGACGAGTACGACGTGGACGTGATGGGGACGCCACTGGACACCATCTACGCGACCGAGGACCGCGACCTGTTCCGCCAGCGCATGGAGGACATCGACGAACCGGTGTGTGCGTCGACGACCATCGCGCTCGACGACGACGAGTCCGTCACGGACTTCGACGAAGAGACGTTCCGGCAGAAGGTCGAGGACGCCGTCGACGAGGTCGGCGGCCTACCGGTCATCGCCCGGACGACCTACACGCTGGGTGGCTCCGGCTCCGGCGTCGTCCACGAGTTCGACGAACTCGTCGAGCGGGTGCGCAAGGGCCTTCGCCTCTCCCGGAACGGCGAGGTGCTCGTCACCGAGTCCATCGAGGGCTGGGTCGAACTCGAATACGAGGTGATGCGGGACGCCGACGACTCCTGTATCATCATCTGTAACATGGAGAACATCGACCCGATGGGGATCCACACCGGGGAGTCGACGGTCGTGACGCCCTCGCAGGTCATCCCCGACGAGGGTCACCAGGAGATGCGCGACTCCGCGCTGAAGGTCATCCGCGAACTCGGGATTCAGGGTGGGTGTAACATCCAACACGCCTGGCGTGACGACGGCACGCCCGGCGGCGAGTACCGCGTCGTCGAGGTCAACCCCCGCGTCTCCCGCTCCTCGGCGCTGGCCTCGAAGGCGACGGGCTACCCCATCGCCCGCGTGACCGCGAAGGTCGCGCTCGGCAAGCGGCTCCACGAGATCGAAAACGAGATCACCGGCGAGACGACCGCCGCCTTCGAGCCCGCCATCGACTACGTCGTGACGAAGGTGCCACGCTGGCCCATCGACAAGTTCACCGACGTGGACTTCGAGCTGTCGACGGCGATGAAATCGACCGGGGAGGCGATGTCCATCGGCCGGACCTTCCCCGAGAGCCTCCTGAAGGCGTTGCGCTCCTCGGAGTACGACCCGGCCGTCGACTTCAACGAGGTCGGCGACGGCGAACTCGAGTCGGAGTACCTCGAACGGGCCTCGCCCGACCGGCCCTACGCCATCTTCGAGGCGTTCCTGCGCGGCTACAGCGTCGACGCAGTCGTCGACTTCACCGACATCCACGAGTGGTACGTCGAGCGGTTTGAGCAGGTCGCCGAAGCCGCGCGGGCGGCGATGGACGGCGACTACGAGGCCGCCGCACAGGCCGGCTTCACCGACCAGGAGATCACCGCACTGGCCGGCGGCGAGTTCGAGGACACCCACGTCTCCTGGCTCCCCGCGGGGATCGAGGACGACGGCGGCGACGAACCGGAAGTCGAAGCAGCCACAGATGGCTCCGGTGTCACGGTCGACACCGTCGAGACCGACACCACCGACCGGGACTACAAGCTCGTCGACACCTGCGCGGGCGAGTTCAAGGCGACGACCCCGTACTACTACTCGACCCGCGATCCGATCTCGGGGATCGACCGCAACGAACTCCAGATCGATCCCGATGTCGAGAGCGTCGTCGTGGTCGGGGGCGGCCCGATCCGGATCGGCCAGGGTGTCGAGTTCGACTACTGTTCGGTCCACGCGGTCCGTGCTCTGGAGGAACTGGGGATCGACGCCCACGTCGTCAACAACAACCCCGAGACCGTCTCGACGGACTACGACACCTCAGACGGGCTGTTCTTCGAGCCGGTCACCGCAGAGGAGGTCGCCGACGTGGTCGAGGCGACCAACGCCGACGGCGTGATGGTCCAGTTCGGCGGCCAGACCTCCGTCGACATCGGTCACCCGCTCGAACAGGAACTCGACCGCCGCGGGCTGGACTGTGAGATCATGGGGACCTCCGTCGAGGCGATGGACCTCGCGGAGGACCGGGACCGGTTCAACAAACTGATGGACGACCTGGGCATCGCCCAGGCCGAGGGTGGCACCGCCACCAGCGAGGACGAGGCCCTCGAACTGGCAGAAGAGATCGGCTACCCCGTCCTGGTCCGCCCGAGCTACGTGCTGGGCGGGCGCGCGATGGACGTGGTCTACAACGACGACGACCTGAAGACCTACATCGAGGAGGCAGTGCGTGTCTCCCCGGACAAGCCCATCCTCATCGACGACTTCCTGGCCGACGCCGTCGAACTGGATGTCGACGCCGTGGCCGACGAGGACGACGTGCTCATCGGCGGCGTGATGGAACACGTCGAGACCGCCGGGGTCCACTCGGGCGACTCCGCGTGTATGATCCCGCCCCGCTCCCAGGAGATCAAGGACGTGATGCCGCGCATCCGCGAGGTCACCGAGGACATCGCCGAGGCGCTGGACACGGTGGGCCTGCTGAACGTCCAGCTCGCGGTCCGTGACGGCGAGGTGTACGTGCTGGAGGCGAACCCACGGTCCTCCCGGACGGTGCCGTTCATCTCGAAGACGACGGGCGTTCCGATCGCGAAGCTCGCCGCGAAGGTGATGGCCGGCGGCTCCCTGGCCGACCTGAACGTGGCAGAACAGATCCCCGAGCAGGTGTCGGTCAAGGAGGTCGTACTGCCGTTCGACCGTCTGCCGGGTTCGGACCCGCGGCTCGGTCCCGAGATGAAATCGACCGGCGAGGTCATGGGCACCGCCGGCTCCTTCGGCAAGGCCTACCAGAAGGCCCAGATGTGTGTCGACAAGCCGATCCCGCTGTCGGGGACCGCCATCGTCGACCTGCCGGTGCTTGGCTACGAGGAACACTTCGATGTCAAGAGTCTCGACGACTACGAGGACACCGAGGCCGTCGTCGAGGCCATCCAGAACGGCGAGATCGACCTGGTCGCCTCCCGGGACCGGGACGTGCTCGAAGCGTGTGTCGAGGAGACCGTGACCTACTTCTCGACCCGCGAGAGCGCCGAGGCCGCGCTGGAAGCTATCAACTCCGACGACCAGCCCCTGGCCGTCCAGGCCGTCGGCGAGCGCCCGAAGACCCAGCGCGAGTGGGGCCGCTGACGGGTTCGACACCGCCGGTTCGCGCTCGGTAGGCGAACACTACCGACCGGTTTCTGTGGCAAAACTGCTAAGACGCTTCCGCCGAAAGCGTTGCGGACCTTGGTCGTTGGAACCCCTCTGGGTTACCTGATCGTCGGGGGCACCGTGAGCGCCGGACTCTGCGCGTTCGGGCTGGCCGCCTATCTGCTGCGCCACCGCGGCAGTCCGGGGGTGAGTTGGTTCGTCAGCTCGTTTCTGGCGATCGGGCTCTGGTGTCTCACCTACGGCGCCGGCTTGCTCGTCGACAGCTACCCGCTCCGGATGTCCCTCGAAGCGGTCGGGCTGATCGCCGCAGTCTGGACCGGACCGCTGTTCCTGATGTTCACGCTGGAGTACACCGGCCGCACGGCGACGACCCGGAGCTGGCAGGCGGGAGTGATTATGGCCCCGGCGGCGGCGATCTCGGGGTTGATCCTGGCCCCGCAGTACCACTCGCTGCTGTGGAGCGGGGTCCGGCCGGCACCAGTGTTCGGGCTCTCCGTGCCGACCTACACGATCGGCCCGCTCCTGTATCTGATCACGGTCTTCGTGCTCGTGTGTACCGGCGTCGGCGCGCTGTTGCTCGTCGAGACGGTGCTCAACTACGGCCCGCTGTATCGGACGGAGGCGGCCGCGGTCGCGCTCAGCACGCTCCCGCCGGCGGCGGGTGCACTGCCGTGGCTGTTCAACGTCGGCCCGGCTCCACAGCTCAACCTCGCGCCACTTCTGTTCCTCGGGCACATCGCCCTGGACGGCTACGCGTTCGTCGGGAGCAACATGTTCGAGACGAACCCGACGACGGAACGGGCGGCCGAACGGTCCGCCGTCGAGGACCTCGGGAGCCCGACGTTCGTTCTCGACACCGCCGACCGGGTGGTCACGGTCAACGACGCTGCTGCGGACGTGTTCTGTCTGGACCGGGAGACGGTGCTGGGCAGTCGACTGTCCGCCCTCGTCGACGTGGACCTGACGGACGGCGCCGACCGGCAGATCGTCTCGGTTACCACCGACAGCCGCGACCGGCAGTTCTCGGTGGTCACGTCACCGCTGACCGATCCGGCCGACCGTCGCGTGGGCCGAACCGTCGTCTTCCAGGAGATCACGCGCGAGCGGGAACGCGAACAGCGACTGGACGTACTCAACCGCGTCATCCGGCACAACCTCCGCAACGAGATGACGGTCATCATGGGCCACGCCGATCTCGTCAGCCGGCGCAGCGACGACGAGGAGATCGACGCCTCCGCCGAGACGATCAAAGCGAGCGGCGAGCGGCTGCTTGCCACCGGCGAGAAAGCGCGGGAGTTCGAGCGTCTCCGGGGCAGAGAGCCGCGGTCGGACCCCGTCGACGTTGTGGAACTCGTCGACGCGCTCACGACCGAGATCGACATCGAGTTCCCGAACGCCACCGTCGAGGCGGATCTCCCGTCGACCCCGACGATCGTCGAGACCGACCCACAGGTGCTATCTCTCGTCGTGTCGAGCCTCCTGGAGAACGCGCTGGCACACAACGAGACCGACGATCCGAGGGCAGTCGCGGCAGTGGCCTCGGCTGCCGACGGGATCGAGCTCACGATCAGCGACAACGGCCCGGGGATCGAGGCCGACGAACTGGCGCCGATCCGGAAGGGCGAAGAGACATCGCTGGAGCACTCGACCGGGATCGGCCTCTGGATCGTCAGCTGGGGCGTCTCGATGCTCGGTGGGGAGATCGATTTCGAGACGGACGGCGACGGGACGGCCGTCTCGGTCCGGTTGACGTGACGACGGGGCGGTACCCCTTGGATACTATACAGGTTATGCTCGTGGGGAGCGTCTCCGTCGGTATGGAGACAACAACCCGCTATCCGGCGCCGACGGGGGCCGGCGATCTGACCCGGCGGACGACCGCCGGTGTCCTGGTCGCCGTCGTCGCAGCGTTGCTCGTCCGTGCCGTCGTCACCACGCTCGGCCTCCCGGTCGGTCCCTCCGGAGCGACGAGCCCGTTCGCGTCGTTCCCGATCGTCACGAGCGTCGTCGTCGCCGGTGTCGGTGCCGCCCTCGTGTACGCGGGGCTGGTCCGGACGACTGCCCGGCCGGTCCGGAACTTCGCGGCGCTGGTGGCCGTCGTGTTCCTCGGGATGCTCGTCCCGGTCGTCGCCGTGGCGCCGGCGCTGGGCGTGACAGCCGTCGGACAAGCAGTGCTGGTCGTCTTGCACCTCGTGGTCGCCGTTCCGATCACGGCGTTCGTCGTGGGCGCCGTCCGGCTGTAGACGGGGAGCGAAACCCGCCCGTCACCCGTTCCCTGACCGGCGTTACTTCTCTGCCATCGCCAGTACGTCGTCGAAGAAGCCCAGCGAGTCGTGGGGACCGGGGTTGGCCTCGGGGTGGTACTGGCGGGTGATGATGTCGAGGTCATCGTTCTCCAGCCCCTCCGGCGTGTCGTCGTTGACGTTGACCTGCGTGACGTTGAGATTGTCACCCGGGTCGGCGACCGTGTAACCGTGGTTCTGCGTTGTCATCACGACCTGGTTCGAGCGCAGGTCACGCACCGGCTGATTGACCCCGCGGTGGCCGAACTCCATCTTCTCCGTCTCGCCGCCGAGGGCGTTTGCGACGACCTGCTGGCCCAGACAGATCCCGGCCAGCGGAACGTCCCCCACATAGGTATCGACCAGTTCGCCGGCCTGTTCGAAGTTCTGTGGGTCGCCGGGACCGTTCGAGATAAAGAGCAGGTCGGGGTCGACCTCGGCCACGTCGCTCTCGCTCGCGTCGTAGGGGAAGACGTGGACGGCGGCGTCGCGCTCGACGAGCGACTCGACGATCGAGCCCTTCGCACCGCAGTCGACCAGCGCGACCGTGGCGCCGTCGCCGTCGGCGTTGTGGGTCTGGACCTCGTCGACGGAGACCTGCTCGCCGATGTCGGTGTGGTCGGACATGTGCTTACACTGGGCGAGCTGTTCGAGCGCGTCGTCCGCTGTCGCGTCGGGGCCGGCCGCGATCCCGCACTTCATCGCGCCCTCGTCGCGGATCTCGGTGACGATGTCGCGGGTGTCGAGGTGATCGACGGCGGGGACGCCCTCGCTTTCGAGCCACTCGGCCACGTCGTCGGTCATCTCGCGGGCGACGGCGGCGCGCGGGTGGACGCGGTCGGACTCGAAGCGTTCCTCCCGGACGCCGTAGTTGCCGATCAGCGGGTACGAGAACGTCAGGACCTGCTCCTCGTAGGACGGGTCGGTCAGGCTCTCCTCGTAGCCGGTGTAGGCGGTCGTAAACACCAGTTCGCCGCGTGCTGTGCCGGGGGCGCGAGCGCGCGCCTCGACGACGCGCTCGCCTTCCAGCGCCACGTATGCGTCTGCCATTACGAGATGCGTATACTATAGTGGCTGATAAGGGTTGCTTTCGAAGTCGAGTTACGAATTTCGTAATCCTCAAGAGGGGGGCCGGGGTAGATTCTACCCTCGATGGACGAACTCGACCGCGAGATACTTTCGATCCTTCGGAAGGACGCCCGCACCCCGTACACGGAGATCGCCGACGCGATCGGGACCTCCGAGGGGACGGTCCGGAACCGCGTCGAGCGCCTCGTCGACGACGGCGTCATCGAGCGGTTCACCGTCGCGACGCGGACGGGCAACGTCAAGTCGATGATCGAGGTGAGTGTCGATGTCGATGTCGACACCGCGGCCGTCTCGGACCGGATCGCGGAGTGGCCCGAAGTGGACTTCGTCTGGCAGGTCTCCGGCGAGGAAGACATCGTGGTCGTCGTCGACGCCGCCGACACGAACGCGGTCAACGATCTCATCACGAAAGCCCGGGAGTTGGACGAGGTGGCAAGCACGAAGACGAGGCTGATTTTAGACGAGCGAGTCGGCTGATCGGACTGAAGCGACGAGCACCCTGAAATCCGCCGATTCGAGGCTGATTTTAGACGAGCGAGTCGGCTGATCGGGGCGAGGTCACAACGCAGACGCGAAATCGCCAGTTCGAGGGTTGTTTTAGCCCCACGAAAACCGAGAGTTAATGCCCCCGGCCAACCCATCAACGGCATGTCCAGTTCTTCGGGGGGATCGGACCAGCGTATTCTGTACGTGCAGCCGAAACAGGACTGGACGATCCACCCGGACCAGCTACGGCACCAGCGACCGGCTCTTTCCGTCGAAGTCGCCGAGACGCTCTCCGAAGCGCTGGCACGCCGGGACGAATCGATCGACTGTCTCGTCGCGGGGTTCGAGATATCCGGCGGCACCGCCGTCGAACTGCTGGATCAGTCCACGACCGACCGGCCCGACCCGCCCGTCGTCCTCGCTGTCGCCGCGAGCGACGGCACTGTCCCGGTCGAGGCCGTCAGCGAACCGTTCGCCGACGTTGTCCCCGTCACCGACAGCGACGAGTCCGCAGCGGAGTTGGCCGGGGCGGTAGCGGCCGTGATCCCGGAGACGAACGACCCGGAGATCGCGGGCGTCCCCTTCCCTGACGCGCGGTCGATGAACGACTGGAAAGCCACGCTCTTCGACCAGTTTTTTACCGGCATCCCACAGCACATGTTCGTCAAGGACGAGTGCGGTCGGCACGTCGTCGTGAGCGAGAGCGCGATCTCACACCGCATCCACCGCAGGAGCGACGAGTACCTCGGCCGGCGGGACATCGACGGGGTCGTTCCCGACGCCGAGGCACGCGAACCGTACGAGGACGACATCTCCGTGATCGAGACCGGCGAGCCGATACACAACAAGGAGGAGTACTACGCCGAAAGCGGTCGCTGGTTCCTGACCTCGAAGGACCGCTGGGAGGACGAGACGAGGGGCACGCGAGGGCTACTCGGCGTTGCACAGGAGATAACCGACCGGAAAGAACGGGAGCGACAGTTGCGAATCGTCACCCACCTCGTCCGGCACAACCTGCGAAACCAACTCAACGTGATCAGCGGTCGGGCGGAGTACCTCATCGACAACCCGGGGGCCGCGCCCGAAGCGGGGCAGTGTATCCTTGACGCCGCGCTCGGACTGATCGAGCAACTGGACAAGCAACAGACGATCCTGAAGATCATGGTCGGCGAACCGGAGGTCCGGCCGGTCGATCTCGGCGAGGTCGTCCGGTCCGAAGTCGAGGCGCTCTCCAGGCAGTACCCGGCGGCGTCGATCGAGGCCGACATCGAAGACGGCGTCGTCGGGTCGGCGACAGACAACGTCAACCACGCGATTACGGAGTTACTAGAGAACGCGATCAGTCACAGCAGTCGGTCCACACCCCACGTAGATGTCAGCGTTCGGATAGTCGACGGCGAGGCACGGATCCGTGTCGTCGACGAGTGTCCCGCGATACCGGAGTTCGAGGTGGAGGTGCTGACGGGCCAGCGGACGGTCGACCAACTGAGCCACAGCACGGGACTGGGGTTGTGGATCACGCAGTGGGTCGTGACTCATGCCGACGGCGCAGTCAGTTTCGACAGAGCTACCGACGGGAACGCGGTGACGGTGACCATCCCGACGGCGGAGTGGGGCGGCTGAGGACACTGGCGTCGGTCGTCGTTCCGGGTTCGTGTCAGTATCGAGTCTCGTTCGGGCCAGGGACGCGGTCTCGGAGCACGACTGGCGAGGACTCCTTCCGGAGGGTCGACGACCGGCGTTCGGTTACACACGAAGGAATCCGATAGCCGGCTGCTATCGGTCTGGTAAGCTGTCACAGTGTCTCGAATGGCTCCAGCTAACAAAGGTGGTGTGTCCTGAACCGAGAGATACACACCACAATGACGGCACCGAACGGAACAACGGAGCGCCGACGGGGGTACGATCCGGCGACGGGAACCTACCACACCCACCACGACTGGAGTGGATCGACCCCGCTGCACTACACTGTCTGTACTGCTGTCGCGGCACTGACCGGCGACGATGTCTCGACGACCACGCCACTGGCGGATGTGGTCGAGCCCGACGCGCTGGAGACGCTGTTCCGGCCCGAGCAGCCGACGGGGGCTGCCACCGATCGCGCGACGTTCACCTACGGGGGCTGTACGGTCACGATTTACCGCGACGGACGCATCCACATCGTTCCGTGAGTCGCTTCGTCAGCGGTCCTCGCCCGTGAGCCCGTCCAGCAGCGCGATCGCACCGGCCTTGTCGAGCGGGTCGTTCGCGTTGCCACAGTGGGGCGACTGCACGCAGGCCGGACAGCCGTCGGCACAGCCACAGCCACGGAGCATCGTGAGCGTGGTCCGTGCGAGGGCGTCGATCTCCTCGTAGCCGGCGCGAGTCAATCCGATACCACCGGGGTAGCCGTCGTACACGAAGATCGTCGGCTCGCCCGTGTGTGGATGTCGCGGCGTCGACAGCCCGCCGATGTCGCCCCGGTCACAGAGATACTGGAATGGAAACAGCGAGATCATCGCGTGTTCGGCCGCGTGGATCGAACCGGGGAAGTCACCCGCCGGCGCGGCGTCGGTGGGCTGTCCGCCGTCGGTGTCGCCGCCTTCGGCGGTCACCCGGCGGATCTCGGTCTCGATGTCCTCGGGGACGGTGTAGTACAGCGCCGTCGTCTCCAGTGTCGTCTCCGGGAGGTCCAGGGGCCGCTGGCCCAGCACCTCGCCGGAGGAACCGTCGCGGCGCTCATAGCCGGTGATCTGCTTGCGCATCGTCACCGAGGCGAAACGGACGGGCACGTCCGGCCGCGCGTCGAAGGCTCGCTCGTCGTGGTCTTCCTCGACGGTGATCGTCTTGTCGTGGCGCACACGTGTGAAATAGTCCGCCCACGTCCGGTCGAGTTCGGCGACGCCCGCCGAGAGGTCGAGGTCGGTCACCTCGTAGCGCCGCCCCTGGTGGTGATAGATCGCGCCGGGGTGGGCGTCCCGTAACGCGTCCTCGAAGGGGAGAGTCGCCAGCACGTCGCCGTCGGCGACCAGTTTCACGTCGCGGTCGTCGACGGTCCGCAGGCTCATGTCGTGGTGGGGCGAGCCGTTCGCGAGCCAGCGGACGCCGTCGTCGGTCGTCCGGCGGTCCAGCGTCCCCTCGGCTTCGAGCGCCGCGACCACGTCGGGGAACGTGCCCCCGAAGTGCCGGTCGTCGTCGGGCGAGAGCCAGTTCTCGCGGGCGGCCGCGTGGACGTGATCGGGGAGCAACTGCTCGTTCTCCGGGTTCGTGACGGCTTGCTCGGGCGGTTTCTCGAACAGTTCCGCCGGCGTCCGCATGACGAACTGGTCCAGTTGGTCCTCGCCGCCGACCAGCACCACGAGCGCGGGGTCGATCCCGCGGCCCGCGCGGCCGGCCTGCTGGAACGCGCGCATCCGCGTGCCGGGGTAGCCGTCCAGTAGCACGGCGTCCAGCCCGCCTACGTCGACGCCTAACTCCAGTGCGCTGGTCGACCACACTCCCCGGAGGTCGCCCGACTGGAGTCGGGATTCGAGGTCTCGGCGGCGTTCGTCGGTCAGGGCCGCCTGGTAGGCGCCGACCGCGTTCGCGAGGTCGTACTCGCCCCGGTCCCGCAGGTCGCCGGCGCTCTCGTCGGCGTAGCGCTCGGCGGTCTGGCGCGAGCCCGCGAAGACGACTGTCTGGTAGCCCCGCTCGACGAGATCGACGAACAGCCGCTTGGTCTCGACGTGGCTGGACCGCCGGCGGCCGCTGCCCCAGCCACCGTCGGACTCGTACTCGGGCGGGTTCCACAGCAGCCAGTGGCGCGGCCCGCTCGCGCTCGTGTCCTCGTCGACGAGCGCGAACGACGACGCCGGGCGACCGGTGACCGCCGCGGCGTGTTCGACCGGGTTACCGATCGTCGCCGAGCAACAGATCCAGTCGGGGTCGTTGTCGAACCGCTCTGCGAGCCGCTGGAGGCGGCGGAAGACGAGCGCGACGTGGCTGCCGAAGATCCCCCGGTAGCCGTGGACTTCGTCGACGACGACGGTCTCTAACCGCTGGAAGAACCAGTCCCACAGCCGGTGCCCGTGGGGGAGAATCCCGTAGTGGAGCATGTCAGGCGTCGTCAACAGCACCGTCGGTTGGCGCTCGCGGATCGCCTCCTTCTCGGACTTCGACTGCCGGCCGGTGTACTGGGCGACCGAGACGCCGGAGGCGAAACCGAGCCCCTGAGCCAACTCCGAGAGGGTCTCGGTCTGGTCGTTGATCAGCGCGACCTGCGGGGCGACGTACAGCGTGGTCCCACGCCGGTCCAGCGCGCGCTCGAACGCCGGGACGGTGTAGGCGAGGCTCTTGCCGCTTGCCGTCTCGGTCGCCAGGACGACGTTGTCGCCGTCGCGTGTCGCCTCGATGGCGGCGGTCTGGTGGGCGTACAGCGAGTCGATCCCCTCGTCGGCGAGGACGGTCGCCAGCCGGGATTCGAGATCGCAGTCGGCGACGGTCGCCTCCCGGCCGGGCACCGTCCGCTGGTCGGCGATCTGGCCCTCGTAGTAAGGGCGGTCACGGAGCCAGTCGATAGTCTCGTCCACGGCGTCGGTTGGGAGTCGACGGTGTTGAGTCGTGCGGTCAGTCGTCCTGTGCCGGCGGGGGCTGGGACCGACGCGGGTGGTCGCTGTCGAGTTCGGCACGGAGTCGAGAGAGGACGGCGTCGGCGTCTCCGTCGCCGGCGACGACCGTCTCGGCGGCGTCGACGACCGGGCGGTTTCCGGGTGCAACGTCGCCGGCCGTCACGACGGCGTCGGCCCGGTCCGCCAGTTCGACCGCGCGCTCCCGGGTGCCGTCGTCGATGCCGGCGAACGCTGGGACGGTCACCGCCACACAGTCCAGTGCCGCCGCACGGTCGGTCGCGACATCGCCCGCGGGAGCGACACCGAGTGTCACCTCGAACCCGGCGCCCGCGAGGCGGGACAGCGCCGTCGCCGCCGACTGGCCGGTCCCGACGACGTGGACGCGTGCGTCGGCCGTCCCGGCGGTCCGTGCGGGCAGGGGCGTCACCAGCGGCGCGTCGGTCACGGGGTGGTCCGTGACGAGGGCGTTGGCGTCGAACGCTTCGCCCAGCGTCTCGGCGCCCAGCACGTCTTCGGGCGGGCCGGCGGCCCGGATCTCACCGCCCGCGACCAACACGAGTTCGTCGCAGTACCGCGCCGCGAGGTTGAGGTCGTGGATGGCGGCGACGGCCGTCTTGCCGTCCGCGACGAGGTCGGCGACCAGTTCCAGCGTCCGGACGGCGTGGTTGATGTCCAGGCTGGCGGTCGGTTCGTCCAGCAGCAACACCGGCGTCGACTGGGCCAGCGCCCGCGCCAGGAGGACCCGCTGGCGTTCGCCGCCCGACAGCGAGGTCACGCGCCGGTCGGCGAACTCGGCGACCTCGGCCCGCTCCATCGCCTGCTCGATGGCCGCCTGGTCGTCGGAGCCGGCGCGCTCGAACCGCCCCAGATGTGGCGTCCGTCCCATCTCGACGACCTGCTCGACGGTGAAGTCGAACGACAGCGAGGTCGACTGTGGGAGTCGGGCGATCAGCCGGCCGATCTCGCTGGCGCTGCGCTCGTGGACCTCGTGGTCGGCGACGGTGACGCGTCCCTCGTCGGGGACGAGCGTGCCGCCGACGGTTCGCAGCAGCGTCGTCTTCCCGGCCCCGTTGGGACCGACCAGCCCGACGAGTGAGCCCTCGGCGACGGCCAGGTCGATCCCCGAGAGGATCTCCTGCTCGGCGATCGACACCGACAGGTCCGTCGTCTCGACGATGGGACAGGTCACAGCTCGTGGACCTCCCGTTTGCGCAGCAGATACAGGAAGAAGGGCGCGCCGAGTGCGGCCGTGACGATCCCGACGGGGATCTCCGCGCTGCCCGACCGGGCGAGGGTGTCCGTGGCGACGAGGAACGAGGCCCCCGCGAGCGCCGCCGTCGGCAGGAGCACGCGGTGGTCCGGTCCGACGACGAGCCGCATCGCGTGGGGGACGATGAGGCCGACGAAGCCGATGACGCCCGACACGGCCACGCCGGCGGCCGTGACGACCGCCGACCCGGCCAAGAGAACCCGCTTGCTTCGCTCGACCTCGACGCCGAGGGCGTGGGCGTCCTCGCTGCCCAGGAGGAGGACGTTCAAGTCCCGTGTGTACACGAGCAGTGCGAGGAACGGAGCGACGACGAACGCCGTGCTGACCCCGACATCGGCCCAGGCGGTGTTCGCGAGGTGGCCCATCAGCCAGAACACGGCCCGGCGCATGCTCTCCCCGCTCTGGAGGAGCAGAAAGGAGACCACCGCACCCAGGAACGTCTGGACCGCGACGCCGGCCAGCAGCAGCGTCGCGACGGGAGTCTGGCCGTTGCGAGTCGCGATGAGGTAGACGCCGAACGCGGCGAGCAAGGCGCCGGCGAAGGCCGCGGCCCGTAGTCCAAGCCCCCAGGGGAGCGCGACGGGGAGCACGATGAACCCGACGGCGCCGACGGCCGCTCCGGAGGAGACGCCGATGATCGAGGGGTCGGCCATCGGGTTCCGGAACACGCCCTGCATCACCGTCCCGGCGGCCGACAGCGAGAAGCCGACGACCGCCCCCAGGACGATCCGCGGGAGGCGGACCTGCATGACGATCTGGCGCTGGAGGTCTTCGACGGGAAACTGGAACAGCGGCGCCGTGGTGAGTTCGGGGCTCCCTCCGGCGACGGAGACGCTCGTGGGGACGGCGACGGCGTTCAGCAGGACCTTCCCCACGTCCGCCGGCGGGATCCAGACGGGGCCGATACCCGCACTCACCGTGACGACGACGAGCAACAGGCAGCCGAGCCCGCTGGACCAGCCGAGTGCGCGCCCCGTCGTATGCATGTTCGAAAGCTGAGTTGGAGTAGGTAAATATTTATTGTTCCTGTGTTCCCTCGTATACGATGAGACGGTACACGACGCTGTGTGTCGGACTGCTTCTCGTGGTGTCTGCGGTCGCCGCCGTGCCGACGGCGACTGCCGCGACCACGACGAGTTCCCACTGTAGCTTCCCGGTCACGATCACCGACGCGACCGGGACCGAAGTAACGATCGAGGAACCGCCCGAGCGCGTGACGACCACCAACCCCTCGGCCGCCCAGACGATGTGGGAGATCGGCGGCCGCGAACAGGTCGTCGGACTCACCCAGTACGCCTCGTATCTCGACGGGGCCGACCAGCGGACGAACGTCTCCGCTGGGTTCGGCGTCAACGTCGAGAAAGTCGTCGGAACGAACCCGGATCTGGTTCTCGCGCCGAACGCCAGCGCCAGGGACGTGCGGCCGCTCCGCGACGCGGGGCTGAAAGTCTACCACCTCCGGGCCGCGACGAACATCGACACCATCAGCGAGAAGACGAACACGATCGGTCGACTGACCGGTAACTGTCAGGGCGCTGAGCAGGCCAACGCCTGGATGAACGCCAACGTCAACGCGATCAGGGACACGACCGACGGCATCGACAGCCGTCCGAGAGTCCTCTACCCGCTCGGGAGCGGGTTCGTCGCCGCCGACGACACGTTCATCAACTCGCTGATCCAGTTGTCGGGCGGAGACAACGTCGCCGCACGGAGCCACACCGGCTACCCCCAGTTGAGCAGCGAGGTCATCCTGCAACTCGATCCCGAAGTCCTCGTGGTGACGCGCAACCCCGGTATCGTCCAGCAACAACCCTACGCGAGCACGACCGCCGGCCAGCGGAACGCGACTGTCCAGGTTCAGACGAGACATCTCAACCAACCGGCGCCCCGCAGCGTCGTCCGTGCTGCACACAGCCTGACCAGCCAGTTCTACCCACAGGCCTACAGCGAGGACAGTTACGTCCCGCGGTCGGCGGTCGGCGGGTCCACTCCCACGGCGACTCCGATTCCCGAGCCCACACCGACAGCGACCTCGACCCCCACTCCCACTCAGTCCCCCGACGAATCGGGCAACGGTGGCGGCTCCGCGCCAGCGGACGACTCCGGTGACGTGAACGACGATGGGTCCGATTCATCGGTTGTGTCGGACGACGAACAGGCGACGACGACTCCGACAGCGCAGTCGACTGTGACTCCGACCGACCGAGCAACTGCTACCCCGACATCACCGGCGACCGCGACCCCCGATCAGGGTACGACTACCACAGCCGAACCGACGACGAGCGGTAACGGCCCCGGCTTCACCGCTGTCGCCGCCGTCCTCGCGCTGCTCGCGTGTGCGCTGCTCGCGCGACATCGATAACGGTTCGACCGGCCGGTCGGCGCCGTCCGATGTCGGCCAACCGCCAGTTGCATTACCAACACGTATTTCGGGTGTTCGTCTCGATGTCCTCACCGCATTACAGCGTTTGCGTCCAGTATAAACACACATAACATTCTTAATTTAGGCGTCTCAGTGTCAATGTAGCTCAGGAGATCCCACAATGACTAACGTACCTGAAGATGTCCTCCCTGATGGACTGTCCCGACGACGACTCATGCAGAGCGCGGCCGGTATCGCCGCCGCTGCGATGGCCGGCTGTCAAGGCGACGGCGGCAGCGGTGGCGGTGGCGGCGGCTCTATCGACCCCGTCCAGGACCGGGTCGAAGTTACCCCCAGCGAGATCCAGGAAGGCGGAAGCTTCCGGACGGCAGTCGGTGCCAACCCCGACACGTTCGAGTTCGCCGAGAGTACCTCCGCACAGGCGTCGATCATGCACAATCTCATCTTCGAGGGGCTGACCACGACCAGCGCCAGCGGCGAGATCTACTCGTGGCTCGCCGAGTCCTACGAGCGAGTCGACGTACAGGAGGCGAGCCCGGCCGACTACACCGACTACATGACGACAGCCCCCTACGCCGAAGGCGAGGAGGGCGCCGTGTTCATCGACACGGACAAACAGATCGTCATCCAGGACCCGGACAACCCCGACAGCCCCTCGGGCGGCGACGAGGCCCGCATCCTCACCGTCGACGAAGCGGCCGACGCCGTCGCCGACGGCACCTACGGGATGCACTTCCAGTTCCAGCTCCACGAGGGAGTCACCTTCCACAACGGTGAGGAGATGACCGCCGACAACGTGGTCGCCTCCTACAACCGCCTCCAGAACTCCAGTCTCTCGGGACAGGTGTACGACTCCCTGCTCCACATCGCCGCCGACGGCGACTACACCGTCGACCTCTACGCTCAGACGCCCGACGCCGCCGCGATCCGCGAACTGGGTGAGTTCCCGATCTACCCCTCCGAGATCACCGACAACCTCGAACTGGGGCAGATGGACCCCCGACAGGGGAACACCCCGCTGGGAACCGGCCCGTTCCAGCTCGCCGAGTTCGCAAACGAGGACTTCGTCCGCTTCACGGCGTTCGAAGACCACTGGTTCGAGACCGGGATGAAAGACTGGTTCGACGGCCCCTCCGAGTTCCCGAACGGCCCGGCCGTCGACGAGGTCGACATCTCGATCATTCCCTCGGACGCACAGCGGTCGGCCGCGCTCCAGAACGACGAGATCGACATGGCCTTCGGCCTGACCGCCAGCACGCTGACGAACTACCAGGAGTCGGACGGCTTCCGGACCGCCCCGACAAACGGCGCCGGCTACACGTTCATGCAGTTCCCGGTCCGCCAGGAACCCTGGACCAACGCGAAGCTCCGCCGCGCCGTGAACAAGCTCATCCCGCGCCAGACGATCTCCGACGAGATCTTCCAGGGCTGGGAGAAGCCCGCCTGGGTCCCGCTCCCGCCGCTCGCGGCGGGTGCCGGTTCGACCGACTACGACGCGATGGTCGAGAACCTCCAGAGCTACAACACCTACGACACCGAGGAGGCTACCCAGCTCGCCCAGGAAGCCGTCGACGAGATGGGGATCGAGACACCGATCGAGGTCACGCTGGAGACGAACTCCGACAACGACGACCGCGTCCGCACCGTCGAACTCATCGCCGAGTCGATGAACCAGACGGAGTTTTTCGACGTGACTGTCAACACCAAGGAGTTCCTCACGTTCATCAGCCAACTGCTCAGCGAGAACTACTGGGAGGAGGGCAAGCTCGCCTTCATCGGGCTCTCGGGCGGGTTCAACCCCCACGGCTACGCGAAGTCGGTCCACCACCCGGACAACTTCGCTCAGTGTTGTAACTTCCAGAACATCGACATCCAGGACCTCAACCAGCAGCTCCGCGAGGCACGCTACGGCGTCGATGTCGTCGAGGACGCCTCCCTCCGTGCCGAGCGCTACGAGACGGTCTGGGAGACCATCCTCGAACAGAACGCCAACTCCTACGGGACCCACAGCACACTGGTAGGTGTCGTCAACGACTCCGTCAAGGGGTTCAACACCTACCCGAGTACCCAGGACGTTGTCGGGTACGCGATGTACAACGCACCCGACCAACAGGTCACCTACCTCGACCAGTAACGGTCGAGTCCGAACATGAGCCTGCGACGCTTCATCGTCAAGCGGTTGTTGTTGGTGTTCCCGATACTGTTCGGTGTCTCGGTGATCACGTTCGCGCTCGTCCAGTTGACGCCGGGTGATCCGATCGACGTAGTGGTGGCGTTGAACCCGGACATCTCGCCGGCCGAGGAGGCCCGCCTCCGCGCCCGGTACGGGCTGAACGACCCGATCTGGTCGCAGTACATCCAGTGGCTGACCGACGTGTTACGGGGCGACTTCGGGACGGTCATCGCGACCGACCGCGCCGTCAGCGACGTGATCGTCGAACGGCTCCCCGAGACGATCGCGCTGGGGCTGTTCGGCTGGGTGTTCGCGGTCGTCATCGCCATCCCGACCGGGATCTACGCCGCCGTCCGGAAGGACGAACTCGGTGACCACGTCAGTCGCTTCGTGGCGCTGTCGGGCATCTCGATCCCGAACTTCTGGCTCGGCCTGATGTTGATTCTGGTCGGCTCGCTCATCGTCGGCGCGTGGCCGGTGTTGCCACCGCGAAAGCCGCTGTATCACCCCGAAACGCTGTGGTATCTCCTCCTCCCGGGCATCACCATCGGTACCGCGTCGGCGTCGACGCTGATGCGAATCATGCGCTCGTCGATGGCCGAGGAGATGAACAAGGAGTACGTCACCGCCGCCCGCGCCAAGGGCCTGCCCGAACGCACGGTCGTGCTCAAACACGTCCTCCGGAACTCGCTGATCTCGGTGACGACGGTGGCCGCCTTCCTGACCGCGAGCATCGTCGCCGGCTCTGTCGTCGTCGAGTCGGTCTTTGGCTGGCCGGGGCTTGGACAGGCACTCGTCGGCGCCGTCAGGAACCGCGAGATCGACCTCATCCTGGCGATCACCCTCTTTATCGGGGTCGCGATCATCCTGGCGAACCTCGCGGCCGACATCATGTACGCGGTGCTGGACCCACGGATCAGGTACGATTGACAATGTCAACTGAACGAGGACGGATCCGGGTAACCGGGTTCGACACGGACCAAGTGACCGAACGAGAAGCACTGTCGGACTGGAGCGAAGCCACGGGTGGCGAGACGGTGAGTCGGTGGCGCCGGGCGTTGCGGCGGTTCCGTCAGAACCGGGTCGCCATGCTCGGCGTCGTCGTCGTCACGGCGATGTCGCTGCTGGCGATCCTCGCCCGCCCGATCACCGTCGGCGGGATCCCCGTCCAGCCCATCTCCATCGCGCCCTACGACCCGAGCAACATCCTGTATCTGGACCCCACAGCGGACGTGGGTCGGTACGATCCGCCGACGCTGGCACACCCGATGGGGACCGACGCCTCCGGGCGTGACCTGTTCTCCCGGGTGCTCGTCGGCGGTCGACGCAGCATCTCTATCGGCTTCGTCGTCGTCGGAATCACGGCCACGTTTGGCCTCGTCTACGGGGCCGTCGCCGCCTACTACGGCGGCTGGATCGACGAGGTGTTGATGCGGTTCGTCGACGTGATGATCGCGTTCCCCGGTCTCGTGCTGGCGCTGGTCATCGTCGCGCTGCTGGGCGGGGGGTACTGGCCGCTCGTGATCGCCTTCTCCGTGCCCGGCTGGACCGGCTACGCGCGGATCATCCGCGGCGAGATCCTCTCGGTGAAGGAAAACGAGTACGTGCTGGCCGCCCAGGCGCTCGGTGCGCGCGACCGGTCGGTCATCTTCCGCCACATCGTTCCCAACGCCATGGCGCCGCTGATCGTCCAGGCCTCGCTTGCCATCGGGACGGTCGTCATCGGCGTCGCCGCGCTTGGCTTCCTCGGCCTGGGCTTCGAGCCCGGCACCCCCGAGTGGGGGACGATGCTCGACCAGACCCGCGAGACGCTGATCCAGGGGCCGACCGGAACGATTCCCTGGTGGGCGACCGTGTTCCCCGGCGGCGCCATCTTCCTGTTCGTGATGGCGATGAACATGATCGGTGACGGGGTCAACGACGCCTTAGACGCCCAGGAGGTCGGCAACGTCGACCAGGGAGGCGGCGGATGAGCCTGCTGGAAGTCGACGACCTCACGGTGAACTTCTACACCGAAGACGGGATCGTCACGGCCGCAGACGGCCTCTCCTATCGCATCGAGGCCGGCGAGACGTTCGGCGTCGTCGGCGAGAGCGGCGCCGGCAAGAGCGTCACCGCCCTCTCGCTGATGCGGCTCATCGAGGACCCAGGCCGGATCGAGAGCGGCGAGATCCGGTTCAAAGGCGAGGACATCCTCTCGATGAGCGAGGAGGAGGTCCGGTCGGTGCGGGGCAACGAGATCGCGATGATCTTCCAGGACGCACAGACCGCGCTCAACCCCGTCTACTCCGTCGGCGAGCAGATCGCCGAGGCGATCCGTCACCACATGGACTACGACGACGCGGCCGCCCGCGATCGGACGGTCCGCCTGCTTGACCGCGTCGGGATCCCCGACGCCGAGAGCCGGTACGACGACTACCCACACGAGTTCTCCGGCGGGATGCAACAGCGGGCCGTCATCGCGATGGCGCTGTCCTGTGACCCGGACCTGTTGATCGCCGACGAGCCCACGACCGCGCTCGACGTGACCACCGAGGCGAAGATCCTCGACCAGATCGAGGATCTGGCCGACGAGTTCGACACCGCGGTCCAGCTGATCACCCACGATCTGGGCGTCGTGGCGAAGACCTGCGAGCGCGTGATGGTGATGTACGCCGGCCGCCCGGTCGAGAAGGCGCCGGTCGAAGAGCTGTACTACGACCCGAAACACCCCTACACCGTGGGGCTGATGAGTTCGATCCCCCGGATCGGCGACACCCGCGAGCGACTCCAGACCATCCCGGGGACGATGCCGGACCTCGTGGAGGTGCCGCCGGGCTGTAGCTTCCACCCGCGCTGTCCCTACGCCGAGGAGTCCTGTACGCGCAAACAGCCGGGGCTGGTCGACCCCGAGACCGGCGAGCCCGCCGACGACGACGCCGACCACGCCAGCGCCTGTCTGGCCTACACCGGCGACCTGGACGGTGACCTCGACTACGAAGTCGTCGTCGACGGTGAACTCGACGTTGCCGGCGATGGCGAGGACAGCGCCGACGACGGAACCATCGAGGAGGAACAGGATGCCTGGTGAGGAACCGATCCTCCGCGCGGAGAACGTCACGAAGTACTACGACGCCTCCAGCGGCTTCCTCGACAGCCTGCTCGGCGGCGACCAGTACGTCAAGGCCGTCGACGGCGTCGACCTGGAACTCATGGAAGGCGAGACGCTGGGCGTGGTCGGCGAGAGCGGCTGCGGGAAGACGACGCTCGGACGGACCCTGTTGCGACTCACCGAACCGACCGACGGCTCGGTGTACTACCGCGGCGACGACCTCACGGAGATGGGGTCGAGCGAACTCCGTGACCTCCGGAAGGACCTCCAGTACATCTTTCAGGACCCCTTCGCCAGCCTGAACCCGCGGTTGACGGTCGGAGACATCATCGGCGAACCGCTGGACATCCACGACATCGCCTCCGGCAAGGCACGGACCCAGCGGATCTACGACCTGCTGGAGACCGTCGGTCTGAACCCCAGCCACACCCACCGCTACCCACACGAGTTCTCGGGCGGCCAGCGCCAGCGGATCGGCATCGCCCGGGCGCTGGCTGTCGACCCCGAAGTCATCATCTGTGACGAACCGGTGTCGGCGCTGGATGTCTCGGTGCAGGCCCAGATCCTCAACCTCTTGGAGGAGCTCCAGGAAGAGCTCGGGCTGTCGTACATCTTCATCGCCCACGACCTGAGCGTGGTCGAGCACATCTCCGACCGCATCGGCGTGATGTACCTGGGCGAGTTCGCCGAGGTCGGGACGACGCGGGACGTGTTCGAGCCGCCGTATCACCCCTACACGGAGGCGCTGCTGTCCGCGGTCCCCGAACCCGACCCGCTCTGGGAGGGCGAGGAGATCTTCCTGCCCGGCACCGTCCCGTCGCCGATGGACCCGCCGTCGGGCTGTCGGTTCCACACCCGCTGTCCCGAGATCATCCAGCCCGAGGGCTACGACATGCCACAGGAAGTCTGGCGGTCGATCATGGACCTGAAGCTCCGGCTTCGCCAGGCCGACGGTCTGGAGTCGGTCACAGCCGTCTCCGAGGAGACCGACGACCCGGCCGAGGCCGACCGGGCGACGCTGGGTGCGCTGGTCCGCGAGGAGTTCGACCTCCCCGAACGGGTACCGGACCCGCAGGCGGAAGACGAACTCTCGGCCGCCATCGACGACCTCCACGCGGGCGACCTGTCGGGCGCGACCGCGGACCTGAACGAGGCCTTCGAGTCGCCCTGCGAGCGACAGCACCCCGAGATGATCGAGCCCGCCGAGGGCCACTCGATCGCCTGTCTGCTGTACGAGGACCAGTTCGACGACGATCACGCAAGCGCGACCGGCGGCGCGGCCGCCGACGACTGACCCCTCGAAACAGTTTCCAGGACCGACACCCTACACGCTGTAATGCGTCGAATCTACGAGTCGGGGGCCGTCTCCCGGGACGACGACGACTCGTTTGCCCCCAACGAGCGCGACGAGGTCAAGCCCCAGGCGATGCGGTCGGTGCCCGGCAAGCGCCTGAGCAGCCTGCTCGTCCCGGAGTGGCTGTGCTACCGGGCGCTGTCGGTCGGCGTCGAGACACCGAAGCCCGACTTCGCGGTCGGGGAGGCCGTCCCGATCCGGGTGACGCTGCGCAACGCCCTCCCGATCCCGGTGACGCTGACGACCGAATCGCCGCTGCTGTGGACCTGGCACGTCGACGGCGTGCCGGAGGCGTCCCACGTCGAGCGGACGATCGCCGACGAGCCCGGGGAGTTCGCGTTCGATCGCGGGGAGCGAAAGACCTTCACCCGGACCTGGCAGCAGTCCGTTCGCGTCAGCGAGGACGAGTGGGAGCCTGCAGGGCCCGGCGAGTACACGATCGGGGCGCGGCTGAACGTGCCCGACGCGGCCGGGAAGGGTGTCGCTGCGGAGACGACGATCCGCATCGAGGACCGGGCGACCGACTCTTTTACCAGCGGGCCGCCCCACTCGTGAGCTATGAGCAGTGACGGCGCGTCGGTGACCGAACGGCTCAAGCACCCAGAGTACACCGGCGAGAACCGCTGCTGGCCGTGTACGGTCCTCAACCTCGGGATCGCCGCGGTCGGCTGTAGCGCGGCGGCGCTCCTGGCGGTCGAACTCGGGGGCGTCCTGTTTGGCCTCTCGCTGGCGGCGATCTACTTCAAGGGGTATCTCGTCCCCGGGACGCCGGCGCTGACGGCCCGGTATCTCCCCGAACCCGTGTTGCGGGCGTTCGGGAAGGAGGCGGCGTCACCGCGGGACCCGGCTGCCGACCAGGAGTGGGAGACGATCGAGCGGGTCAGAGACCACCGCGAGAACGCCGTCGACGTGGACGAGTATCTCCGGGAAGGCGGCGTCGTGGAAGGCGGCGACGACGAGCGGGCGCTGACCGACGAGTTCCGGTCGGCGCTCGCCGAGCGGGTCGATCCGGCGGCCGAGGCGTCGGCTGTCCGGGACGGCCTGGCGACCCTGTTCGACGTGTCCCCGGCCGAGATCACCCCCGAGGACGAGCCGTATCCGGCCTTCGTCGTCGAGCGACGGGTCCGCCACTGGCCCTCACAGAGCGCGCTGGCGGTCGACCTCGCGGCCGACGCCGTGCTCCGGGAGCGACGCGAGGACTGGCCGACGGTGCCCCTGGAACAGCGACTCGACGCGCTCGGGACCGTCCGGACGCTGACCGAGCGGTGCCCGGCCTGTGGCGGGACCGTCGCCGAGACCAGCGACACCGTCGAGGCCTGCTGTGGCGTCCACGAGGTCGTGGGTGTCCAGTGTGTCGACTGTGGGGCGCGGCTGGCCGAACTGGACGCGACGACCGACGAGGCGAAACTGACCTCCTGACGATGGACAAGCAAGCGATCCGCCAGCGCGTGTGGGACACCTTGGACGAAGCGGGGCTCGCCCGCTTCCCGTTTCCGCCACACGGGCGCATCCCGAACGTCGCCGGGGCCGACGAAGCGGCCGCTCGGCTGGCCGAGACCGACATCTGGCGTGACGCCGAGATCGTCAAGGCGAACCCCGATGCGCCACAGCTTCCCGTCCGGCGCCGTGCGCTGCGAGCGGGCAAGACCGTCTACATGGCGGTGCCGCGGCTACGCGACGAGCGGTGTTTCTACGAACTCGATCCCGCCGAACTGGCCGACCTCGAACGGGCGCCCACCGTCTCGAACGTCGCGGACCACGCCAGCCAGGTCGGCCCCGAGGCCGTCCCGGAGATCGATCTCGTCGTCTCCGGGAGCGTCGCCGTCACCGAGGACGGCGCCCGAGTCGGGAAAGGCGAGGGGTTCAGCGACCTGGAGTTCGCCGTCCTCCGGGAGCTGGGGCTGGTCGGCGACGGGACGGCGGTCGTGACGACCGTCCACGAACGGCAGGTCGTCGGCGGCCCCTCGGGCACGGTCGAGTCGGCCTCGGTCCCCGTCGACGCCCACGACGTGCCGATGGACTGGGTAGTCACGCCCGAACGCACCGTCGAGACCGAGACGCCCGACGACCGTCCCGACGGCGTCGACTGGGGGGCGCTCCCGCCCGAACGGATCGAGGAGATGCCAGTTCTGGCCGCGCGTTCGCCCGACGAATAGGTCGTTCGGTCGTCATCTAGCCCATCGTTCTTTACCCGCGTAGCGTCATACCTGTGTATGAACAGCCCCGAACAGTTCGGGGGCGTGGGGAGCGACGGCGAAGACGCAGAGACGATCGAACTCCTGTACGTCGACGACACCGGCGCGACAGCGACTGTGACCCGGACGGCACAGTCGCTCGGGACTCCGTTCGAGGTCCACACTTGCGAGCGGGTCTCCGACGCCGTCGAGCGACTTGAAGCGGCGTCGATCGACTGTGTCGTAAGCGAGTACGCCCTGGCCGACCGGACGGGGCTGGCGCTGCTAGGCGAGGTCCGCGAACGGGCGCCCGAGATGCCGTTCGTCCTGTTTACCGACGACGGAGACGAGTCGGTGGCACGCGAAGCGATCACGCTCGGGATCACGGAGTACATCGAGAAGACACCGACCGAAGAGCAGACCGAGTTGCTCCTCCGCCGGGTCGTGGAGGCCGTCTCCGAGCGCGAGGAGCGGACGGCGATCCTCGACCGGATGGCCGACGCCTTCTTCGCGCTGGACAGGAACTGGGAGTTCACCTACCTCAACGAGCGTGGCCGGGAGATCATCCGGAGTGCAGCCAGTGACCGAGTCGCGACGGCGGAACTCGTCGGGAGAAACATCTGGCAGATCATCCCCGGAGCCATCGGAACGGAGTTTTACGACCGATACCACGAGGCGATGGACGAACAATCACCCGTGTCCTTCGAGGCCAGATACGACGCCCTGGACACGTGGTTCGAGGTGCGGGCGTACCCCTCCGCCACCGGCCTGTCGGTGTACTTCCGGGACATCACCGACCGTGTGGAACGCGAGCAGTCGATCGCCGAGCGCGAGGAGGCGCTCAGAGAGATGTACCGGGTGACCGCACAGAAGGAAACGTCGCTCGAATCGAAAGTCGAAGCCCTCCTCGGGATCGGGAAGGACCTGTTGCGGACCGAGTTCGCCGCCCTCTCGCGCATCGAGGGGCAGACGTACGTCTTCGAGATCACGGACACGCCCGAAGACGGGCCGGAACCGGGCGATACCGTCCCGCTGTCGACGACGAACTGCGAGCGAGCGATCGACGAGGAGGAGACGCTCGTCCTGTCGGACATCGCCGAGCAGGCACCGGAGCTGACAGACCGCGCGGGGTTCACCGAGCAAGGGATCGCCTGTTACCTCGGGACCCCGGTCGTCGTCGATGGCTCGGTGACTGGGACGTTCTGTTTCTACGACCGGGGCGCGCGGACGGAGCCGTTCGCCGACTGGGAGGTCACGCTGGTCGAGCTGATGGGCAACTGGGTCAGCTACGAACGCGAGCGACAGCGGCGCGAACAGGCGCTGACCCGCGAGCGCAATCGGATGGCCGACTTCGCGAACTTTGTGAGCCACGACCTCCGGAACCCGCTCAGCGTCGCGACCGGCCACCTCGACCTGATCGAGGCGGAGTACGACGGCGATCCGGAGCACGTTCGGAAGGTCGAGTCCGCACTGGAACGGATGGACGCGCTCATCGAGGATGTCCTGACACTCGCCCGGTCCGGGGACCGAGTCGTCGAGGCGTCGCCGGTCGACGCCGAGTCGACCGCCCGCACGGCCTGGGCCGGCGTCGACACCGAGGCCGAGACGCTCGAAATCGTCGACTCGTTCACCCTCGACGGTGACGAGAACCGCCTCAGACAGCTGTTCGAGAACCTGTTTCGGAACGCCGTCGAACACGGTTCGACGGGCAACCGGACGGAGTCCGATGACAGCGTGGAACACGGCTCCACGGACAGTCGGCCGGAGGCCGACGACAGCGTCGAACGCACCGATGTCGAGGATGGAGACGGAAGGGACGGGGTGACCGTGCGTGTGGGCCCGCTATCGGACGACAGCGGCTTCTTCGTCGCCGACGACGGCTCGGGCATCCCTGCAGACGAGCGCGATCAGGTGTTCGAGAAGGGATACACCACGGCGACCGAGGGGACGGGGCTGGGACTGCGGATCGTCAGGGAGATCGCCAAGGCCCACAGCGGGAACGTGAGCGTCACCGAAAGCGACGACGGCGGTGCGCGCTTCGATGTCAGCGGTATCGATGTCGACAGTCGGTGAGCGGCCGCTCCCGGCACGCCGTTCGCGATTCGTCGTGCGGGGAGTCACTCCAGTTGCGCCGCACAGTCCCTGATGAGGCCGTCGACGTTCTCCGGCAGCGTCGGGTGGTAGGCTCGGTCGGGCAGGTCACGAACGTCGAGTCCGAGTTCGACGACGATCTGGAGCGTCTTCGCGAAGCTGTCGGCGTGGTAGTGCAGGCCCTGCCAGCCCAGAACCGTCCCGTCGTCGGCGTCGACGACGAGTTTCGCGAGGCCCTCGGGAACGTCTTTGGACTTGAACACGCCGTCGTCGCTGGCCTGCCGGGTCGCCGTGACGGTGTCGTAGCCGGCCGCCCGCGCGGTCCCTTCGGTGTGGCCGACCCGGGCGAACGGGTAGACCCCCAGCCCGGAGAAGATGACGTGGTGGTGGACGTTCTCGTAGGGTTGTGGGTCGGCGCCGGCCTCCTGTCGGCGGATGTTCTCGGCAGCGGTGAACCCCTGCTCTTTGGCGACGTGGAGGATCGGCTCCTTGCCGTTGACATCCCCGATGGCGTAGACGTGGTCGGCGTCCCGGGTCTGCATCGTCTCCCGTGCCCAGTCACCCTCGGGCGTGATTCCGGCGTTGCCGAGGCCGAGACCGTCGACGGTCGGTCGACGGCCGGTGAAACAGAACAGTTGGTCGGCCTCGTAGACATCCTCCGTCCCGTCGTCGAACTCGACGTAGAGGCGGACGCCGCCGTCGGCCGTCGCTTCGAGTTCACACTCGTAGCAGTTGGTCGGGATGTCGATGGCCCAGTTGTCCTCGTAGATCCGGCGGGCCTCGTCGCCGAAGGCCGGGTCGGCCTCGTCGATGGGGCGCTCGTCGTGTTCGATCACGGTCAGGTCCATCCCGCCGGCTTCCGCGAGGTAGGGCACCAGTTCCATCCCGATGTACCCAAAGCCCATCACGATCCCCGAATCCGGGAGGTCGGTGGCGTGGAGCACGTCCTTGCTCGTCATGAAGTCGACGGCATCGATCCCGGGGATGTCGGGGACGTTGACCGACGACCCCGTGGCGACGACGATGTAGTCGGCGTCGTAGTCCGTCCCACCGGCCCGGACGGTGTGGTCGTCGACGACCGTCGCGGTGTCGTGGACGAAGGTCACGTCGTCCCGGTCGGCCATCGTGTGGATCGACTCCCGCCGGTGGCCGGCCCAGCCCCGCGTCCGGTCGTTTTTCGTCTCGACGACGCGCTCCAGATCGATTTCGGGAACGTCCCCGACGAGGCGGTCGTCGTGGCGCGCCTGGAAGCGGTGGGCGGCCGCCGACAGGACCTCCTTCGAGGGCATACAGCCTTCGAGGATACAGAGGCCGCCGCCGGGGTCGCCGTCGTCGATGAGTGTGAGTTCGATCCCGTCGGTCTCGACGAGTTCGCCGGCGGCCGCGGCGCCGGCGCTCCCGTACGCGCCGATGATGACGACGTGAGTCATACTGGGTCCAGTATCCCTGCGGGGATAAAATCCACAGAAGTGTGTCCGGCCCGGACACGACCGGGGTCCGATCGCTCGTCAGTCGTCGACGCCGGCCGCCTGGTCGGTGACAGCCTCGGTGTCGTCGTCGGGTAAGACACCCAGTGGCCGGTCGCGGTTGAACAGGCGGTCCCAGACGACCAGCACCGACGGGAGGACCAGGAGCGACGAGAGGAAGGCGTACGCGACCGACATCGCCGTGAGGATCCCGAACTGACCGATCGCCGGGAACACGGCGAGAGCGAGGACGCCGATCCCGAACACCGTCGTCAACATGCTTCCCAGCAACGCTCCGCCGGTCCCGCGGACGGTCCGGTCCAGCGCCGTCTCCAGGTCGGTCTCCTCTATCTCGTCGGCGAACCGGTGGGTGACGTGGACCGAATAGTCGACCCCGAGTCCGATGGTGATCGCGAGCATCGTCGCCGTCAGCGCGTTGAACGGGATGTCGAGCACCCGCATCGTCCCCGCCAGTACGGCGACGGTGATCACCACCGGGACGAGGTTCGCGACCCCCAGCGACGCCCGGCCTTCGAGCAGGTGGTAGATCAACACCAGGAACACCGCCGTCCCAGCCAGTGCAATGGCGAGCGACTGGATCGCCGACGCGAAGATGGCGTCGGAGACGGCCTGGAAGACGACGATCGATCCCGTCGCCGTCGCCTCGTATCGGAAGTCCTCGGCGACGGTCCGTGCGTCGGTGGCGACCTCCGCGTCGGAGGCGTCGGACTCGACGGTGTAGACGACGCGCGTGCTCCGGTAGTCCTCGGTGATGTAGTTGAGCGCCTGTCCACGCACCGGGGAGTCGAGCAGGTAGTCGTAGATCTTCCCGAGGTTGTCGTCGGGGATCCCGTTGTCGTTGGCGTCGTTGCGCTCGACGAGTCGCCGGAACTCCTCGTCGCGCTCGGCGTGGTCCTGGATGACGGTCACGATCGATGTCGAGGACGCACGGCCGTTCTCGCGGACGAACGAGTCGGGCGGGTTGTCTCCCGCCCGATAGATCTGTTCGAGGGCGTCGTCTTTCCGCATCGGGCCCTCGACGTAGATCGTCGCCTGACTGCTCTGTGTCGAGGAGAACTTGTCTTCGAGGAAGTTGGTGACGCCGGTGACGGTGTACTCGCTCGGCGCGAACGGTTCGGGCAGTTCTTCGAGATATTCGGGGTTGTCCTCCGGCGGAAGGAAGTCCTCCTGGGAGAACGATGTCGAGACGCCCGTCGCGTAGACGCTCGCCCCGCCGGTCACCACGAGCACGAGCAACAGGAAGACGACCGGGGCCCGTTCGGAGATGGCGACACCGCCACGGAGGACGCCACCCAGGGCCGACTCTTCGGACCCGAGCGGTCGCTGGCTGAACGTCGGGATGGGGTAGTTCTCACGGAGCCGGTCCAGTTCCACCTTCGCGGCCGGGAGGAACACGCCGAAGATGGCGAACGTGAACAGGATCCCGATAGCCGCGACGTAGCCGAAGTCCTGGATCGGCGGCAGCGAACTCGTCAGGTTCGCCAGGAAGCCGATGACCGTCGTCCCCGTGACGATGAAGAAGGCGACGATCAACTGGTCAGTCGTGATCCGCATCGACGTGCCGATACCGGTGCCGTTCTCGCGTTCCTCCCGGTAGCGGTTGATGGCGTGGATCCCGAAGTCGATCCCGACCGCCAGCAACAGCGGCGGGACCGCGATGAGCATCTGTGAGAACGGGATGCCCGCCAGCCCCATGAACCCGAACGTCCAGACGATCGTCATGAACAGGGCGATCAGGCCCAGCGCCATGTCCGCCAGGTCCCGGTAGGCGATCGTCAGGAACAGGAGGATAAAGAGGACCGCCGCCGGAACCGTCAGGATCAGCGAGTCACCGACGACGTTCGAGAACTCCGCGGCGAGGATGCCCGAGCCGAACACCGTGATACCGTTTGGCCCGGTCGAGGAGACGACGAAGTCCGAGCGCTGCTGGATGCTCGTCAGCGGACTCGACCCGCCCTGTCCCGACCCCGAGGAGAGGCCTGCCGGGACCTCGTGGGTGACGAGCCCGATGGTCGCGGAGGCGCTCGCAGACTCGCGGTTGAAGTCGTTGCTGACCAGCGAGGTGAACTGCGGTGTCTCCGTGGCCGCGTCGCGGACCGCGGCGTCGATCTCGCTGTTGGTCGCACGTTCGACCGCGCGGATCTGTGCCTCGGTGGTCGTCGCGTCAGGATCGAGCTGAGTGGCGACCAGTCCAGCGGCGGAGGATGTCGACGTGACCCGTAGCTCGGCGTGGTCTTCCAGGCGGTTCTGTGACCGGAGCATCCGCAACATCGACGCCTTCGAGAGGACGTTGTTGCTATCCTGGATGAGCTGTGTGTTGCCGGTGTCGGTCTCGAAGCTGGGAGAGAACTTCGTGTTGACCTGTTCGAACGCCTCCTCGGCGGGGAGTCCGGTGGTGAACTGCGAAGTCCCGGCGTTCGTCGAGACGCCGCCGAGGCCGGCACCGAACAGGAGCGTCACCACCAGGAAGGTGATGACGACTCTCCTGGAGTCCTCGACGATCCGGTCGTCGATCCAGTCGATGTACCGCTGGTGATCCATCTTATCGGTACCTGAGGTATCCGGCCACCGCAAGCGCAACCAGTAGCACGATGCCACCGATCAGCGGGAGCGGGAGTCCGCCGCCGCTCTGTTCCGTGACCGAAACCGGGAAGCGGTAGGTGTCGGAGATCGACGTGTCGCCGTCGGGCTCCTCGTACTGGAGGTCCATCGAGACGGGGTAGGTCTTCTCCATCGCACCGCCGCTGGCGCTGATACCGAACTTGAGCGTCGCCGACTCACCGGGGTCGAGCCCGGAGACGAACGCGTTGTCGTCGGTCGCCGAGATGGGTGCGTTGGTGAACAGCTTCGCGTCGATGTTGGTCAGGCGCTGGTCGTTGGTGTTGGTGACCGTGAGTTCGATAGTCTTGGTCTGGCCGGCACTGACGTTGACATCGGTCGTGTCGATGCGGAACTCGTCTGCGCTGTCGGCGACCGGCTGCAGGATCTCGATCGTGTCGCTCTCGCGGCGGTCGCCCTCACGGTTGCGATAGCGGGTCACGAAGTCGAACTGCCGGGGGCCGCCCTCGGCGGCGCTGGAGACATCGACGCCGAACGAGACCTGTGCGGAGGCGCCGGGTTCGAGGTTCCCGACGGCGTACTCGGTCTTCTGTGGCGAGATGTTGTCGTTCTCGCTGTCCCAGACGAGCACGACGTTCTGAACCGCGTTCGCGCCGGTGTTGGTCAGAGTCGCGTTGAGCCGCCCGTCGTCGCCGGCCCGGAGGTTCGATTCGACTTCGGTCAGGCTGAACGTCTGTTCGGGCTCCGGCTGCAGACCCAGTTGGATGTTCTCGTCGGCGCCGGCGTCGCCCTCGGGATCGGTGTAGCCGACCGTCGCCACGAGCGCGTAGGGCCGTACCTGCGCGTTATCGCTGGTGGTCGCTTCGACGCGGACCGTCCGGGTTTCGCCGGGCTGCCACGGGCCGACGTACTGGGTCGTCGACTCGGAGCCGCTGAACGACACGTCGCTGCTCTGTGAGGTGATCTGGACCGTCGCGTCGTTGACGGCGATGGGACCCTCGTTGCGGAAGGTCACGTTGTAGGTTCCGGTGTCGCCCACCGACACGTCGCTGTCGAGTGCGGTGACGCTGAACGTCTGTTCGGACGCCAGGTCGACGCCGACGGACTGGCGGGCCGAAGTACGGTCGGCGCCCGACTCGTCCTCGAAGTTGACGGAGAGGCCGAACTCGTAGGCGTCGGCTTCCGCGTTGGGCGTCGAGCCGACACGGTAGCTGAAGGTCCGGAGTTCACCGGGCTCCCACTCGGAGACGTAGCGGGAACTGGCCTGCTGGCCGCCGACGGTGAGTTCGGAGCTGCTGGACTCGAAGCTGACGGAGGCGTCACTGGCGTCCTGGGAGCCCGTGTTCTCGACGGTGACCGAGACGGTGCCTGTCGACCCGACGCGGGCGTTCGAGTCGACATCGGTCACGTCGAACTTCGCGCGGTCGGAGACTCTGACTGTGACGTACTCCCGGACCGTCGCGTCCGTTTCATCGCGGTCGCCCGTGCTCTCGGAGATGTAGTCGGTGTACTTGTACTTGAGATCGACCGGGACGCGGTAGGTCCCGGGTTCGGCGTCGTCCTGAACGACGACATCGAACGAGATCGGTTCCGTGGTGGTCTCGGGCAGCGACCCGTAGACCTGCTGACCGGTCGTGATCGTGAACGGCCCGCCACCGTCTCTGACGGCCACCCGCAGTCCGCGGGCGGTCGTCACTTGGCTGTTGTAGTTCGGGTTGCGTGCGGATGCCGTCTCCAGTGATCCGGTGTTCGTCAGCACGACATCGAACGTCGTCTCCTCGCCGGGGACGACCGTCGATTCGGTGAGTGTAGCTGTGATGTCGGGGCTCCCGACAACGGCGCCGGCGGCGATACCGGGTACCAGCAACAATGCGACAACTGCCAGCGTGAGAAGTGTACGTGAGTTCATAACTGTGACTGGAGGCCGACTGTGCAAGTGTGATTAGTAGCAGAACGGGACAGTTCGGGACGGTGGGGCACCGGCGTCGACAACGGGTTTGACAGGCTGGTATCGAACCCCCCACGAGTGTCTCGACTATCGTGTTCCATTCCGCGTTCTCGGATCGAATGAACGTTCGGTTGGTTATCAACGTTGTGGTTCACCCGTCATCTACAGGGTATTTATGCACCCGAACGAATATTCGGTCAGATGGTCGATGGGGTTCCGTTCAGCGGTGAACCGGGCGATTCGAGAGAGGCGATCATGCACGCCACGTTCTGTGCGCTCCAGCAGCACGGCTACGCCGGACTCTCGATCCAGCGGATCGCGGACGAGGCGGAGCTGAGCAAGTCGACGTTCTACCACCACTTCGACGGCAAGGAGGACCTGCTGTTGTCCTTTCTGGAGTTCATCCTCGATACGTTCGATCAGCTGTTCCAGCTCGAATCCTCTGGCGACCCTCACGCCGATCTGAAGACTTTCGTGAGCCTGGTCCTCGGTGACTTTCCACACGCAGAGGAGCTCCCCGACAGGGACGCCGCGTTGCGGACGTACGTCGAGTTGCGCGCCCACGCGGTTCGAACCCCCGAGTTCCGCGCGAAGTTCACCGAGACCGACCACCGGTTCACCGACCGGGTATCGACGATCATCGAGGAAGGGATCGAGGAAGGCGTGTTCGCCGATGTCGACCCCGAGCAGACGGCGCAGTTCCTGCTCACGATGATCGACGGGATCGTCCTCCAGAACGCGACCCGGGAGGACGACCCCGTCGCGACGATGCAGGAGTCACTGGAGACGTACATCGACGAGCGACTGGTCGTCCGGTGACGGTCAGCCGGTCTCCCGACGGATCGACTCGTGGGCCTGGACGAGCGCCTCGAAGTCGTCGATCGCCGTCCGGAGCGTCGTCTCGAGTTCGTCGGCACGGTTTCTGAGTGCTCGATACTCGCTGCTGGTGTCGAGTTGTCCCGGTGTCTTCTCGGCTTCGAGGACCGCGAGTTTCGCCGTGATCTCGAAGTACTCGTCGAGCCGCGCGTCCCGATCGGGCGTCGATAGCTGCTGGTCGAGCGCCGCGAGCAGCGTCTCGCGGTCGACGGGTTTGCAGAGGTAGTCGTCGAATCCCATTTCTAAGATGTTCAGGTCCGGATCGACGGCGGTGAGCATCACGACAGCGCCCTCGTACCCCCGCTCGCGGAGCCGATCGAGCACGTCGTCGCCGTGGATGTCCGGCATCCGGCGGTCCAGCAGGATCGCGTCGAACGCCGGCCCCGCGCGGTCGAGCGCGGCCTCGCCGCCGTAGACCGTCTCGGTCTCGTAGTAGCCGGCGAGACGGGCCGCCTGTGTGTCTGCGACCGCCTGCTCGTCGTCGACGATCAACACGCGACCGTTTTGGGACGATACCACAGCTAATCTATCGTTGACGCGCGTTTATGCCTGACGCCCGATCGATGCGGAAAGGGTTAACCCGCGGCCGGTCGACGGATCGGGTGATGGCCGGCAGATCGGAACAACAGGACGGGAGTCGGTTCGGGAGCGTCGCGACGATGGTCGCCTGGATCGGTGCCGGGGCGGTCCTCGTCGCCGGCGGGGCGCTCGCCGTCGGTTCGGTCGTCGACCTCCCGCTGTCGCGGACCGTCCTCGGTGGTCTGGGGATCGCACTCGGTGGCGGCATCGGTGCGGTCGGCTACATCGTTTCGGTCGACGACATCGAGCACCCCGAGACCGATCGGCCGGCCGAGACCGTCGAACTCGACGACGAGGAGATCCCGGCCCCGGAACCGATCGACCTGTTCGGCGGCCACCCCGACCCGATCCTCTACTACACCGACGAAGGGTACGGGCCGGTCGTTCGGGCCGCGAACGAGGCGTTCGGCGCCACCTTCGATGTCCCGACTGCCCGGATCGCCGGGACGCCGCTGGGGGAGACACTGATGGCGGTCGACTCGGCGGCGATCGACACCGCGGCGGTCGCGGACGACGAGTTCGAAGCGACGAATACCTTCGAGACGGCGACCGGCCACAGGGAGTACCGATTGCGGTCGGTCGGGGACGGGGACGACGGCTATCTGCTGTACACCCCCCTGGAGCCCTGAGCGTCCTCGCCGGCAGTCTCACCCCGGTCGGCGGCCGATCTCTTCGAACGCCGTCGCGATGTCTTCGAACTCCGCGAGCGCGTCGTCCATCTCCGCTCTGAGGCGTGCCGCCCGCTGTTGGAGCTGTGCCATCTCGTCGCTGTCCTCGATCGACTGTGGTGTCTTCTCTGCTTCCAGTAACGCGAGCTTGGATGTCGTCTCCAGATACTCGGTCAGTCGGTCGTCGTACCGACGGGCAGCGAGTTGCTGTTCGATGGCGGCGACGAGATCGTCCTTGTCGACGGGTTTGCACAGGTAGTCGTCGAAGGGCATCTCGATGATGTCGAAGTCGGGGTCGACGGCCGTTATCATGATGACACGCACGTCGAGTTCCCGGTCGCGGATCGCTTCGAGCACGTCGTCACCGGAGATGTCCGGCATCCGTCGGTCGAGCAGGACGACATCGATGTCGTCGTCGATCAACTCCAGTGCCTCCCCACCGCCGTAGGCCGTCTCCGTCTCGTATTCGTTCCGGAGGCGCAGCGCGTAGACATCCGCGACCTCCGTCTCGTCGTCGACGACGAGGACAGTAGCCTCTGTCACAATATCCTGTAGTGCCCGCTGTGTCCATATAACTATACTGGGGAAGCGGTCACGGTACGGCTGTAACGGAAGTTTAATGATTGCGTCACGGCGAGATTCGGGATAGGAATGCTCGCGCCACCGCTGCAACTCATCGACAGCTTCCTGCTGAACTACAACGTTGGCGATGTCCTGTTACTGAGCTTCGTCCTCGGCGCTGTCGGAGTGCTGCCGACGCGGTCGCTCCGGCTGCTGGGGCTACACACGGTCGGTATCGGCGTCGTCCTGCTGATCCTGCCGACGACGACGATGGAACCGAGCGCCGGGAGCTTTCTGACTTCGTCGTTCCAGTACAAGCTGTTCGGGCTCGTGTTGCTCGTGATCGCCCCCGTGCTGTTCTCGCTGGGCCGGCGCTAGGCGAGTTTCTCCAGCGCGGTGAAGAAATCGAGCGGCGGTCCCGCGAGGCGGATCGGGTCGCTCGCCCGCGAGATGGCGACCCGACACGGCGGTTCGATCTTCTGTCTGACACGCCCGTCACTGACGACGACACCCGTGTCCGTCGCCGTCACCTCGACTACCACCTCGCTGTCGGCGTCGACGACGAGGGGTGGCATCCCCTCGTCACCGGCCATCTCGGTGACGATGAGGCCGTCGACATCGGGGTGGACGAGCGGCCCGCCCTCGCTCAGGTTGTAGGCGGTCGAGCCCGTGGGTGTCGCGACGAGGACGCCGTCGGCGTGGTCCGCGGTGTAGGTCGCCCCGTCGACCTGGACCCTGAAGGTTCCGCCGCCGCCGTGGCCGCGACGGGACCCCTGGACGACGACCTCGTTGAGCGCCGGCGACAGTTCCCAGTCGTCGCCGCTGGCCCGGATCCGCGCCAGTGCCCGGGTGCGTGCGCTGCCGGTCTTCTGGATGTGTTCGACCTCGGCGACGACCGTCTCGATCGCCTCCTCGGGCGCGATGGCGTTCAGAAAGCCGACTTCGCCGAGATTGACGCCCATGATCGGTGTCGATCCCGCCCCGCGGGCGGCATAGAGGAAGGTGCCGTCGCCGCCGATGCTCACGACGAGAGCACACTCGTCCATCGACTCGACGGGTGCGGTCTCCGGGGTCGGACGCTCCCAGGCGTCGTGGTCGTCGGCCGTCTCGCCGGTGGTCTCGTCGACCACGACAGCGGCGGAGACCTCGTGGAGCCGGTCCGACAGCGTACTCGCAAGCGAGATGGCCCGGTCGTTGTTGCGCTGGGCCACGATGCCGACGGTCATACCGGTAGCTACGGCGCGGGGGTCATAAACCAGCCAGGGTTCGCCCTCAGATCTCCTCGAGCGAGTCGAACTCGCTCCAGCACTCACACTCCAGGTCCTCGATCGACGTTACCTCGTCGGGGAACGACGAGATTGGCATCCCGTCGTCGAACTCCCCACAGCCCTCCCGGTGGAGAGAGAAGTCACCACTCGCCATGACCGGCATACACACAGCAACGGCGTTCTGGTGTATAAATCTCGCCTTCGGGGGCGGTTTTGCGGTGTGTCGCCGGTCCCGAGTAGACGCCGGCGAACCCCCTTACAGCACGCCCATATCGGTCAGCCGCTCGGGGAGGTAGGTGTCGGTCACGAAGTCCAGCCCGCGGGAGGCAAGCGCCTGCTGCTCGGCCTTCTTCCCGATGTCGAGCTGGAGTTCGATCTGTTCCTCCCAGAACTCGGTCTGGAAGCGCGGGTCCTCCAGTTCCGACTCCAGGGCGTTGATGTCGGAGTCCGACAGCGGGTCCGTCGGGAGGTCGTACTCGACGATGTCTTCCGGGCGGATGCCCACGAACTGCGCCTCCGGCGTCGCCAGGTACTCAGAGAGGTGCGCGGACTTGATCGAGCCGTAGGCGACCGAGCCGTAGATGCGGTACGACCAGGGGTCCCCGTCAGTGAAGACCACGACCGGGAGGTCGAGTTCGTCGTGGAGCCGTTTGGTGATCCGCCGGGTCGCCCGGGCCGGCTGGCCCTTCAGGTGGACGACGATGACGTTGTGCTCCTCGTCGAAGCCGTTCTCGACCAGCCGGTCGCGCATCCCGCCGGTCTCGACACAGAGGACGAAGTCGGCGTCGTTGTCCAGGAACTCGATCGTGTCGGGGTTGTTCGGGATCTGGTAGCCGCCCTCTCCCACGTCCTCCTGACAGTGGATGACCCGCTCGCCACGCCGGGTCTGTTCGCGCAGTTCTAGAGGCCCCATGATCGTCGCGCCCGACTCCTCGGGACGCATGTGGAAGTCCTCGCGAGTCACCTCAGAGACGATCTCCAGGTCCTCGATGAGCTGGTTCGACTCGTCCTGGCTGGAGAACTGGGCGTCTTCGAGGTCCCAGGACTCCGAGAGGTAGTACAGTTCACGCAGGGTCGACGAGCGGTCCTCGTCCAGTTGTTTCGAGAGGAACTCGATGGTGTAGATCGCCTTCAGGAGCTTCTGTGCGCCCGAGACGGACTTTGCCGACCGCGTGGAGGTGCGGTCGCCGTACACCCAGACGTGCTTGTCCTCGTCGTACTCGATGTTTGACTTCGTCCGGGTGGGAATCGTCATGGTCGGTACGTCCCCCTGGGCGAACTGGTCGTAGAACTCCGCCGCGAGGTCGATCAGTTGCTCGCGGGCCTCCGTCGAATCGGGTGTCGTGCTCTCGCTCATATCAGGCATCCACCGTCAGTTTCTCGTCTTCGATACCGTCGACCGAGACGGTGAACTCGGCCGCCTCGGTGACGCTGTACTCCAGAGTCGTTCGGTCGCCGGCGCCCACCGTCGGCGACCACTTGACGAACCACTCGCCGTCCATCTCGACGACCGTCGCGCCGTTGGTGTCTGTCGGCTCGGCGGTGACGATGTCGGTCAGTTCGATGTCGGCGTTCGTGTCGTCGTTGTTCTCGACGGTCAGCCGAACCGTGCCGTCCTCGACCTCCCGCTCGACGAGGACGTTGTTCATGATCCGGGCCAGCGAGTCGTCGATGTGTAACTCGTCGTTGCCGGTGACCTCGGTGAGCTTCTGGGCCATCTCCGGCAGGATGGTCGCCAGTTTGTTCTGCTTTTTGCGGCGCTGTTGCATCGACCGGCGCTTGTTGAGGTAGCTCTTGAGTTCGCGGGCGGCCTCCCGGATGGCGAGTTCGATCTCGTCTTCCATCTCGGGGACGTTGGCGATGGCGTCTTTCGACTCGCTCGTGAACGGGACGTTCGTCGAGGCGACGTGGACCATCAACACGGCGGGGCCGTTGGGGATGCCGGAGCCGCCGGGCTGATCGAGGTTGTAGTTGCGCCAGTTGATCCCTTTGATCACGTCCGTCGTCGCACAGGCGCCCCGCTGGTAGACCAGCGGGACCCGGTTGGCAAAGCGCATCACGTCGATGGCACCCTCGGCGGGGATGTCCCCGCCGTAAGCGATGCCGGCTTCCACGATGAACGGGTCGCCCCCGTGGACGGCGGCGTCCCGGGTCGAGGCCGCGTAGAAGTCCGCGTCGAACTCCTTGCGAAGCCCCTGTTCGACCAACTCGGCGCTGATCGGGGCCAGACAGTCCGTCGGCGGCGCGATGATGTCGGTCTCGCGCATCGCCGAGAGCAGTTCGCTCGCCGTGTCGCGGTCGTCGGCCACGTCGGACACCGTCGGCGGGTCGTCGGGCACCCGAACGGCCACGTCCCACAGCCGATCGAGAATTTTCTCGCGGGCCGTCTCGCCGAAGGTCTCGTCGTCCTGTTCCTCGGTCATGTCCGCGGCGCGGTCGACGTACTCGCCGAGTTCGTCCCGGGTCAGCCGGTGGCGCCCGTCGCCGAACTTGTCCGCGAGTCGGCTGGCGAGGCCCTGGACGGCAGCGTCGTCCTTCCGCGTGGTCGTCGCCGCGTCGACCAGTTCGTAACAGTCGCTCGTCCGTTCGGCGGTGACGGCCGCCCAGGCCGCCTCGACGGCGTTCTCCCGGACCGTCGACCCGAACGTCGTGTCGTACTCGGCTTCTACGTCGGCGGCCGTCTCGTCGACGATCTCGGCGATCTCGTGGTGAGCGACCCGGTCGCTATCTTCGATTGCGTCGGCCACCCCGGCGGCGAACGCGGCGGTCGCGTCGGCGCCCTTGTTGGCGACCGCGTCCTCGACGGCCGCCTCGATCGCCTCGTCCTCGTGGGCCTGGGGCGGGCACCAGGCCATCCCGCGACCGTAGTGGCGGTCGTTGAAGTTCGCGATGACCTTGTCGGAGGTCTTGCCGCCGACGCGGGTGAACTCCTCCTGGAGAAAGCCGGAGATGGAGTAGGAGTCGGTCGCCTCCAGCATCTTCAACAGGGTACCGAGTTCGACGCCGTGGGGGTGGGGTCGGATCTCCTCGGTCTCATCGGGGAGGTCGGCGCCCTCGACGCGCTCGAACTTCTTCGGTTCGTCCAGCCCGGGTTCGTCGAACTCGATCCGGGCGTGGGGGTTGACGACCGCCGTGTCCTGGATGTAGTCGTGCAGCGACGAGCGGGCCCGCATGTTGGCCTCCATCTCCAGTTCGATGCGGGTCCCGTGGGGGCGCTCCCAGGTGGTCGTCTCGTCGACGCTGATCTCCGGTTCGTTCGTGTCGGTGTCGACGATGAGTTCGAAGTACTGGGCCTCGGACTGGCCTTTCGGCCGGGAGGTGATCTTGGCGGGTTTGCCCGAGGTGAGCTGTGAGTACAGGACGGCCGCCGAGATACCGATCCCCTGCTGGCCGCGGTTCTGCTCACGGGCGTGGAACCGGGAGCCATAGAGGAGCTTCCCGAAGATCTTGGGGAGCTGTTCTTTCGTGATCCCGGGGCCGTTGTCCTCGACGATCAGCCGGTAGTAGTCGCCGGCCTCCTGGATCTCGACGTAGATGTCCGGCCGGATACCCGCCTCCTCACAGGCGTCGAGAGCGTTGTCGACGGCCTCCTTGACGGCCGTCACGAGCGCCCGGGCGTCCGAGTCGAAGCCCAGCATGTGCTTGTTCTTCTCGAAGAACTCGGCGATGGAGATGGCCCGCTGGGACTCGGCCAACTCCTCGGCGATCCCCTCACCCTCGCCGAGTCGCGACTGATACGAAGTCATTGTCGTGCGGTAGGTACCGGCGTCGGGGTTAAAAGGTGTTCGCCGCCGGAGTGAAAGTGAAACTGGCCGTCCCAGCGGCGGTGTGCCGGACAGTTATTTCGTCTGACGAGTGGCCGGAAAATTTATTTAATCCCGTCTCCCTCGCCGGGTTTCGCCCGCGTCGCTCGCACGCGCGTGCGGGAGTTTTATCAACCCGCATCTACTAAGGAGAGTAAGTTCCTATGTCAGGAGAGTCTGATGAGTACGGCGCAAAGTCGATCCAGACCCTCGAAGGGCTGGAAGCCGTCCGGAAACGGCCCGCGATGTACATCGGGTCGACGGACGCCAGAGGCCTCCACCATCTCGTCTACGAGGTCGTCGACAACGCCATCGACGAGGCCTTGGCCGGCTACTGTGACACTATCGACGTGACCATCCACGAGGACGGCTCCGTCTCCGTCAGCGACGACGGGCGGGGGATCCCCGTGGACGAACACGAAGAACACGGCCGCCCGGCCGTCGAGGTCGTGATGACCATCCTCCACGCGGGCGGGAAGTTCGACAACAAGTCCTACCAGGTGTCCGGTGGCCTGCACGGTGTCGGCGTGAGTGTCGTCAACGCCCTCTCGAAGTGGCTCGAAGTCGACATCAAACGCGACGGCGCCCTGTGGCGCCAGCGCTTCGACCACGGCACACCGGAGTACGACCTGAAGAAGATCCGCGACCTGGAACCGGGCGAGGACACCGGGACGACCGTCCGGTTCTGGCCGGACTCGGAGATCTTCGAGACCGGCGAGTTCTCCTTCTCGACGCTGTCCTCGCGGCTGCGCGAACTGGCCTTCCTCAACTCCGGCGTCTCCATCACCATCGAGGACGAGCGCGACGGCGCCGCCGAGACCTTCGAATACCAGGGCGGCATCAAGGAGTTCGTCGAGTACCTCAACGAGACCAAAGAGCCGCTACATTCGGAGGTCATCTACTTCGAGGACACGGACGACATCGCCGAGGGGACCGTCCAGGTGGAGATCGCCATGCAGGGCACCGACGACCTCCAGGGGTCGATCCACGCCTTCGCCAACAACATCAACACCCGCGAGGGTGGGACCCACCTCACAGGGTTCAAGACGGCGCTCACCCGCGTCGTCAACGACTACGCGACCGACAACGGACTGTTGAAGGACCTCGACGACACCCTCAAGGGCGACGACATCCGCGAGGGGCTGACCGCGGTCATCTCGGTCAAACACCCCGACCCGCAGTTCGAGGGCCAGACGAAGACCAAACTCGGCAACAGCGAGGTTCGCGGGATCGTCGAGTCGGCGATGCACGACGGGCTGGCGACCTTCTTCGAGGAGAACCCCGACACCGCCGAGATGATCGTCGGGAAGGCCGTCGAGGCCGCGAAGGCACGCAAGGCCGCAAAGAAGGCCGAGGAGCTCACCCGGCGGAAGTCCGCGCTCGATTCGACGGCACTGCCCGGGAAACTGGCCGACTGCCAGACCCGCGACCCCGAGGACGCCGAACTGTTCATCGTCGAGGGCGACTCCGCGGGCGGGAGCGCGAAGCAGGGGCGAAACCCCGAGTTCCAGGCGATCCTCCCGATCAAGGGGAAGATCCTCAACGTCGAGAAACACCGTCTGGACCGCATCTTAGAGAACGACGAGATCCGGAACCTCATCACGGCGCTTGGCACCGGGATCGGCGAGGAGTTCGACATCGACGAACTCCGCTACGAGAAGATCATCCTCATGACGGACGCGGATGTCGACGGCGCACACATCAGAACGCTGCTGTTGACGCTTCTCTACCGGCACATGAAGCCGCTGCTGGAAGCGGGCTACGTCTACGCGTCCCAGCCCCCGCTGTACCGCATCCGGTACCGCGGTGAGACCTACGACGCGATGACCGAGGCGGAGCGCGACCGGATCGTCGAGGAGAAGTGCAACGGCAACCCCACCCAGGTCCAGCGGTTCAAGGGCCTGGGCGAGATGAACCCCGAACAGCTCTGGGAGACGACGATGGACCCCGACAACCGCATCCTCAAGCAGATCACCATCGAGGACGCTGCCGCGGCCGACAAGATGTTCAACGTCCTGATGGGTGACGCCGTCGAGCCCCGCAAGGAGTTCATCAAGGAACACTCCCCGGAAGCCGAGTGGGTGGACATATGAGCTCGGACGTGCCCGACGACGCGAACGCGCCCGCACAGCGGGTCAAACACGTCCGTATCGAGGACGAGATGGAGCAGTCCTACATCGACTACGCGATGTCGGTCATCGCGGGTCGAGCCCTGCCGGATGTCCGGGACGGGATGAAGCCCGTCCACCGGCGCATCCTCTACGCGATGCACGAGATGGGCGTCTCGGCGGGGTCGAGCCACCGGAAGTCCTCCTCGATCGTCGGCGAGACGATGGGTGACTACCACCCCCACGGCGACTCCGCGATCTACGATACGCTCGTGCGGATGGCCCAGGACTTCTCGATGCGCTATCCCCTCGTGGACGGCCAGGGGAACTTCGGGTCGATGGACGGCGACCCGCCCGCGGCGATGCGGTACACGGAGGCCCGGATGGCCCCCATCGCCGAGGAACTGCTCGAAGACATCGAGAAAGACACCGTCGACTTCCAGAGCAACTACGACGACCGGCTCCAGGAGCCGGCGGTGCTGCCGGCGAAGGTCCCGAACCTCCTGCTCAACGGCTCGTCGGGGATCGCCGTCGGGATGTCGACGAACATCCCGCCGCACAACCTCGGGGAGCTGGTCGACGCGACGGTCCACCTGATCGACAACCCCGAGGCGACCGTCGAGGACCTGATGGAACACGTCTCCGGACCGGACTTCCCGACCGGTGGCAACATCGTCGGCCGGGACGCCATCTACTCGGCGTACGCGACCGGGCGGGGCCGGCTCCGCGTGCGGGCGGAGTACGAGGTCGACCGCGAGAACGGGCGGATCGTCATCAGCGAACTGCCGTACCAGGAGAACAAGGCCCGTATCGTCGAGCGGATCGCCGACGATGTCAACGAGGGCAAGATCGAGGGCATCGCGGACCTGCGCGACGAGTCGGACCGCAACGGCGTCCGGATCGTCGTCGAGTTGAAACGCGGCGCGAACGTCGACGTGGTCGAGAACCGCCTGCTGGACCACCACCTCGAATCGACCTTCGGCGTCATCAACCTCGCGCTGGTCGACGGCCAGCCACAGGTGCTCTCGCTGAAAGAGAGCCTCGAACACTACGTCGAACACCGCCGGGAGGTCGTCCGCCGGCGCTCCGAACACGACCTCGCGGAGGCCCAGGACCGCGCACACATCCTCGAAGGCCGGCTGAAGGCCCTGCAGAACGTCGACGACGTGGTCGAGCTGATCCGCAACAGCGAGGACCGGGACGCCGCTCGGGCCGGCCTTCACGAGGAGTTCGACTTCTCGGAGGACCAGGCCGCCCACATCGTCCGGATGCAACTGGGCTCGCTCACCTCGATGGAGGCCGCCGAGATCGAAGAGGAGTACGAGGACGTTCAGGAGACCATCGAGTACCTCCAGGCGGTACTGGACAGCCAGGCGAAACTCGACGGTGTCATCAAGGACGAACTCCACGAGGTCAAAGCCGAGTACGACGACGAGCGCCGGACCTCGATCATCGAGGACGAGGGCCAGGTCACCCACGAGGACCTGATCCCCGAGCAGGACTGCGTGGTCGTCATCACGGAGGACGACTACATCAAGCGGATGCCCGTCGAGAACTTCGATCCCCAGAACCGCGGTGGGAAGGGGATCATCGGCGCCGACCCCAAGGAGGGCGACCGCGTCTCGAAGGTCTTCCGGGCCAACAGCCACGATTACCTGCTCTGTTTCACCAACCAGGGGCAGGTCTACCGGCTCAAGACGTACGAGATCCCGGAGATGTCCCGCACCGCCCGGGGGAAGTCCGCGGTCAACATCATCAACCTGGACGACGGCGAGGAGATCACCGCCGTCGTCTCCACGGACGACTTCGAGGCTGAGGAGTGTCTCACGATGGTCACCCGGAACGGCTACGTCAAGCGCACCTGTGCGGCGGACTTCGAGAACATCCTCTCGACGGGGATCCGCGCGGCGAAACTGGAAGCCGGCGACGAACTCGTCGACGTAGAGGTGACCGACGGCACGAAGGACCTGGTCATCGCCTCCGAGGGCGGGATGACCATCCGCTTCGACGAGAACGAGGTCAGCGAGATGGGGCGCTCGGCCCGCGGTGTCAACGGGATCAAACTCGACGAGGGCGACAGTGTCGCGGCGATGGTCGCCACCGACGACGACGACGACCGCGCGCTCCTGACGGTGACCGAACACGGCTTCGGTAAGCGGACGAAACTCACCGAGTACCGCGCTCAGTCCCGGTACGGAAAGGGTCTGGTCGACATCAAGACCGGCGAGCGCAACGGCCGGGTCCGCACGGCCAAGGCCGTCACCGACGACGACCACCTCGTCATCATGTCCGAACAGGGCCAGATCATGCGAATCCGCGCCGCCGACATCTCCCAGGTCGGGCGAAACACCAAGGGTGTGACGATCATGGAACTGGAAGACGGCGACGGTGTCGCGAGCGTCACCGTGGTGCCGACGTTGACCGACGAGTAGGACCGCGAGCGAAGCGAGCGGCTTTTTCGCCCACGTTTTTGCGGTGAGTGGTGGCCGAGCGTTGTGTGCCTATCTGAGCCGGCGGCCACGTCAGCGAATAAAAACCTGTCGCCGATTGCGCTTGGTCGCAACCCGGCCTTTTATATAATGATCCCGGCGGTCGTCCGTCTACACGCGATGGTCCCCGAGAAGACGACACGACGTGAGGCACTCCGACTCGCCGCGGGTTCGCTCGCGGCCGGCACGGCCGTGAGTCTGAGTGGCTGTACCTCCGCACTGCCGCCGCTCGGCTCACAGTTGGATTTCGGCCGTGTCGACGTTCCCGACGCGGACGACCCGGCGTACAGACAGTGGCTACCGGCACCCGCCCGGATCGCCGACGACCGCCACCACTACGACGTGTTGGTCCGCCGACCGACCGCCCTCGACTACACCGCGCCAGTGCGGTTCGTGGTCCCGAAGAAGTCCCTGCTGACCGATCTCGACTACGTCGGCGTCGGCTACGCGAACTACGACCGCTTGCTCTCGACGCCCTTCGGCGTCGTCCTCGAAGGCCAGTTCGACGCGGCGACGGTCACGGCCACGCTGGCCGACACCGGCTACGCCCGTGACGGCGCCTTCCACGAGTACGACCTGTTCACCCGCGCGGACGACCCGCGGACGGTCGCGGTCCGTGACGGCACCGTGGTGTACGCGAACGAGCGCCGCCACGAGGCGGCCGACGTGCGAGCCCTCGTCGACGCCGAGGCCGGTCGTATCGACCGCTATCACGAGGCCGAGGACCGGTTCGCCCGGGCGAGCGCGGCCATCGGCGAGAGCCGCATGGTCGAGTTCCTCCGCCCGAACGACGCGCGTAGCTGGCTCAAAGCCGAGGGGTTTCGCTTCGACGGCGACACCGCGTACCACGTCGTCACCCACCTCTACCCCGACGGCGAGGCGGTCCCGACCGACCGACTCAAACAGCGCAGCGTCCAGAAGACGCTGCTGACCCGAGAAGTCGACGCGTTCCACTACGAGGAACGCGGCCAGCGAGCGACGGTCGCCGGTCGGATCCCACCGGGCGAGGGGCTCGACCCCGCGACGGAGCCGTACCCGCCACACGCCACCTGGGGCGGGGCCGTCGATCCCGACGCCGGGACCGCGACGCTCCGTCACGAGGCCGGCGAGCCCGTCGACCCGTCGAACCTGCGATTCGAACTGCGCTCCCCTGACGGGACTGTCGGAGAGGATGGGACGCCGTGGACCGGGGCCGATTCGGTCCGGCCCGGCGACACCACGACCGTCCCCTCGAACGGAGCGGCGTCGGCCGACGTGGCCGCGTCCACCCTCCAGTACACGGCCGAGGGCGCCAGCTACGGCTCGCTGTTCACTATCGAGACGGAGGGCGACGGATGACCGTAGCGACCGCGCCCGCCGGCCGACAGACCCGACCCCCGTCCCCGCCTGCCGAGCCCCGCCACCACGGGAGGTTATTTCCCCAGCACATGACAGAGACATCTGTGGCCGAGGACACCGACCTATCGACCGTCGTCAGCCTCCTCGACGACGAGCACGCCCGGTCGATCCTCGTCGAGACGAGCGAGGAACCGCTGTCGGCGGCGGAGCTGAGCGAGCGGTGTGACGTGTCCGTCTCGTCGATCTATCGCCGCCTCGACCGACTAGAGGCGGCGAACCTGCTGGACGAACAGACACGACCGCGCCGCGACGGCCACCACGACACCGTCTACGCCTCCCTGCTGGGCCGGTTCGAGCTCACGATCCAGGACGGGAGCGTAGAGTGGACCGTCGAGGAGACCGACACCGACGTGGCCGACGAACTCACCCGCCTCTGGGGGAACTTCTGAGATGGTCGCACTCGGTTCACTCGTCGACGTGCTTACCGGCGCGGCGGCGACGGGGTCGGCCATCATCGGTCTCTACATCGGGGCCCACGCGTACCGGGGGCTCCGGCGCCACGGCGACCCCTCCATGCGATACCTCTCCATGGGGATGATCCTCCTGTTCGGCGTGACGTATCTGGTCGCGCTGCTCGGCCAGGGACTGATCGCCTCCCACGTCGTCGGGATCCGCTACCAGGGGGCGTTCCGACTCGTCGTCAGACTGCTCCAGTTCGCCGGCCTGGGGCTCATCGCGTACTCCCTGCGGCTCGCCACCGACGGCGGGGCGCTCTCGCGGTGAGTGAGGCCGGGCCGGTGGCGACACCGTGCGTGTGCGGTTCAGAGGATGCGTTCGCCGAACGCGCTGGCGACGAGTTCACAGGCCAGCTCCGCGGTCTGGTTGTGTTCGTCGAGGATCGGGTTGACTTCGACGACCTCCATCGATCGGAGCGACTCCCGGTTGTCGGCGACGTACTCCATGGCGACGTGGGCTTCCCGGTAGGAGACACCACCCCTGACCGGCGTCCCGACACCGGGTGCCTCCGTCGGGTCGAGCCAGTCCAGGTCTAGCGAGACGTGGAGCCCGTCGGTCCCGTCGGTCGCGATCGACAGCGCCTCCTGGACGACCGCCGAGGCCCCGCGGGCGTCGATATCTGACATCGTGAACGCGGTCACGTCGCTGTCGGCGACCAGCCGTCTCTCCCCCTCGTCGAGGCTCCGCAGTCCGACGAGGACGACGTTCTCCTCGCTGACGCCCGGGACGTGTGCCCACCCGGCGTCAGCGAAGTATCCTTTTCCCAGGATGCCAGCGAGCGACATCCCGTGGATGTTGCCACTCGGCGTCGTCTGTGGCGTGTTGAAGTCCCCGTGTGCGTCGAACCAGACGATCCCGAGTTCCTCGTCGGGGTCGGTCGCCCCGTCGACGGTCCCCATGGCGATCGAGTGGTCACCGCCAAGCACCAGCGGGAACTCGCCGTCGGCACGCGTCGCGGCGACGGCCGTCGAGATGTCCGCACAGACCTCTCGTGTCTGGGCGAGGAACTTCGCTCGGCCGTCGGGGAGCCCGTCCGCGTCCGGGTCCCCCTCCTCCGGTCGCGGGACCGCGATGTCACCGCCGTCGACACAGTCGAGCCCGAGTGTCCCGAGCTGGTCTGCCAGTCCGCCGTACCGGATGGCGGACGGCCCCATGTCGACGCCTCGTCTGTCGGCGCCGAGGTCCATCGGAACGCCGAGGACGCGCACGTTCGGTCGCATACGTTCACTACGAGAGCCGCTAGCAAAAAAATGACACCAATTAAGTCGGTCTGTCGGTTACATCTGGTAGCATGGACCAGCGCGAGTCGCACCGATCGGACGCGGGATCGACGCACGTGCTCGTCGTCGATCCCAGTCCGACCCGGGGTGATCGACTCGCGGACAGGCTCGAAACCCACGCTGCCATCGAGGGGTACGCGAGCGCGTCCGTCGACGCGGCCATCGATCGGCTCGCCTGGCCGGATATCGACTGTCTGGTCGTTCGCCACGACGGCGACGGGTTCGATGCCGTCGGGGCGGCCGAAACAATCTGTGAGAAACACCCCTGTCTTCCGGTCGTGTTGTACACGACTACGGAGTCGACGGTCGCCCAGGAGGCGGTTGGGACCGCGATCGACGAGTTCGTCGACGGAACCAGCGGTGACCGGGTCACCGAGCTTGCGGCCGCGGTCGAGGACACTGCGCTGGATTCGACCGCACAGGACGACCTGACGACACCGCCGCTCGACGACCCACCGACCCCGAACGTCGATGCCGGGACTGTCGAGGAGTTGCTCTCGGCCGGCATCGACGCCGACCAGCTCTCCAGGCTCCTCCACAAGAGCCGGCTGTTCGATACGATCATGGAGTCGATCCCGGTCCACCTCTACATCAAGGACATCGACGCGCGACACCTCTACGTCAGTACCGGCTACTTCGAGGAGTCGCTCGACGAGTTCATCGGAAACACCGACCCCGAGATCGGACTCGTCGCCGACAGACACGCCCGACGGGCACACCGGGAGGACGAGCACGTGATCAGGTCGGGCGAGCCGGTCCTGGACAAAGTAGAGTACCTGCCGATGCTCGATCAGTGGAACCTCACCTCGAAAGTGCCCTGGCACGGTCCCGACGGGGAGGTCGTCGGGCTCATCGGTGTGACCCGCGACATCTCGGCCCGCAAGGAGCGCCAGAACGAGGTCAGACGACAGAACGAGCGTCTCGAACGGTTCGCCAACATGGTCAGTCACGACCTCAGGAACCCCCTCCAGTTGGCCACGATGCGACTCGAACTCGCCCGGCGGGCCGACGACCCGACACAGCATCTCGACGACGTTGACGCCGCACTCCAGCGGATGGACGCCCTCATCGAGGACGTGCTCGCGCTGGCGAGACAGGGCAAGCGTGTCGTCAACCCCGAACCGATCGACCTCGACGAGGTCCTCCACATGGCCTGGAACTCCGTCGACGCACCGGACGCGACGTTCGTGCTCGCCTCGTCGCCGGGGACGGTCCTCGGCGACGAGGGGCGCCTCCGACAGCTCGTGGCCAACGTCTTCCGGAACGCGATCGAACACGCCGGGACGGCAGTGACGATCAGCGTCGGCCGGCTGCCGGACGAGACCGGGTTCTACATCGAGGACGACGGCCCCGGGTTTCCGGACCCGGACGACAGCGAACTGTTCGAGGCCGGCTACACCACGAGCGAGACGGGAACCGGCTTCGGGCTCTCGATCGTCGCCGAGATCGCCGACGCCCACGACTGGACCGTCCGTGCCACTACGGGCGACGAGGGCGGCGCGCGACTGGAGTTTACCGGCGTCGACAGACCGTCCTTCGACAGCCCCGAGCCTCGGGACAGCTGAGCCCGCCACGCTGTCGAGAGCCGCGTCGGCGAGCCTACTCCGACCGCGCTGTGTCCTGTTCGTCGGGTTCTGTCGCGGCCTGCCCTTCGTTCGGGCCGTCGGTCAGTTTCGAGCGGACCAGATCCGCGAACTCGCTGGGTTCGTAGATCTCGCCGACCGAGACAGTCAGCCCGCCACTCGCGCCGGATCGAACCGCGACCGTCCCCAACCCGAACAGCGATTCCCACGCCGACCGCCGTTCCTCGACGCCACGGACCTTCTCCAGCGGAACCTCGTTGCGCAGCAGCGAGATGAACCGGTACTCTTCGAGGACGCGCTGGTTCGTCAGGAAGTACGTCGTCAGCGTGTGCTGCCAGTACCGATACAGGCCCCTGGAAAACAGGAAGAATCCGACGGCGAACACGACGGTCGGCTGGATCAGCGGCCGCTCCGTGAAATACAGCAGATAGCCGGCGACGCCCAGGATCGGCGCCCCGACGATCGCTTCCGCGAGGGCGTTGCGCTGGGCCGGTTTCCGCTCCTCGACGACGTGTTCGTCGTCCCGCATCCGGGGCGCCTCCGGCGCGGCGACGAAGTGGACGTACGTCCCGAGGGCGACGACGAACAGCCCGAAGACCGACAGGGCGATCCCGACTTCCGGGGGTGTCGCAGGCTGTGACGCGACGAGTGGATACCGTGTCTCGAACTCGTAGAGATACACGCCGCCGGCGATCATCGGGAGCCCGAACAGTGCGCTCCAGACGGCTGGAAGTCCTCGTGCCATCAGTTACCCCCCCGTGAACATCTCGTAGAGGATCCCCAGTATCGAGGAGACGGTCCCGATGAGCGTCAGCGTCATCTGATCGAACGATGTCTCCCCACACCGGGTGAAAAAGCCACGGGAACAGCCATCGGTGCCGGCCGAACCGCCGGCTTCGTCGGTATCGTCCGCGAACGTCGGCGACCCGCGCGGGGTCGGGGTCGGTGTCGGAGTCCGAACCCTCTCGATGGTCACCTGCCCGCTGGCGACCGACTCGTTCCCGACCGTGATCCGCTGGCGCTGTGTCGGCGACGAGAGCGGGAACGTGGCTCGCTGGATCGCGCCGTAGCCGGCGTCGAACGCGACGGTCCGCTGTTGTCCCGTCGGGAGTTCGATCCGCTGGGTCGCGACGACGGTCTCGCCGATCCGATAGACGAACTGCCCGTCGAACGGAACCGTCCCCACGTTCCGGACGGTGATCGTGGCGTTTCCGGCATCGCCCTCCTCGATCCGCGTCGGGAGCGAGCGGTCCTGCGTCGCCAGCGCGTCGGCACTCGCGCTCGATCCGCCGCCCAGTCGGATCGCATCACCCGCGCTGGCACCGCCGGAGGTGACGAGCCCGTGGTCGTACGTCGTCCCGGTCCGGGTCGACACACCGGCGGCGTCGATCGCTGCCGCCGTGACCGCGAACGCCACTTGCTTGCGCTCGCCGCCGCCGACGGTCACCGTCTTTCGCTCGACCGTCGTCCCGGCGAACTGGTACGCGACCTCGCGTGTGACGGTCGTCGCCGAGGGGTTCGAGACCGTCCCCAGGACGACGAACTGTTGCTCTGTGGGTGCCGTCACGGGTGACTGGAACCCGTCGAGCCCGAGGTCGACATCGGGTGTCACACGGAGATAGCGTGGCACCCCCTCACCGGACGCGTTGCGGACGCCGTGGACGTACGTCCCGGTGTCGAGCGACTGTGCGTCGGTCAGCGACGCCTCGGCGGCCGGTTCGAAGGTGACGACCTGGGACTGGCCACCGTCGAGCGTCACCGATCGAGCGGCGACTGTCGATCCCGCGAAGACGTACTCGACCCGCTCGGATCGTCGTTCGCTCGCCGGGTTCGCCACGGTCGCCGAGACGGTGATGGTCTCGCCCGGTCGGACCCGCTCGGGCGCAGCGAGGTCGGTGATCACGAGCCCCGAAGACGCGTCGGCAGTGGTCGATGTCGACGCCGTCTGGCGACCGTCTGCCCCACCCTGTGGGTTGGTCGTCGTCGGTGTCGCGGTCGGCGTCACTGTGTCGGTTGGTGTCGCGGTCGGCGTTGCCGTCGCGGTTGGTGTCGTCGTCGGCGTTGCCGTCGGCGTCCCGGTCGGGGTTGGTGTCGCCGTCGGTGTCGCGGTCGATGTCGGGGTCGCGGTCTCCGACGGCGAACTCGTCGGTGTCGCTGTCGTATTCTGGCTCTGCGTGTGGTGTGTCGTTTCGACCGTCCGCGGTCTGTGGTCGGTGTCGGGACCGTCGGCGGCGGTGATCGCCGGCGCCGATGCGACGAGAACGAGGGCGCCGACGAGGAGTATCACTACCGCTGGAGGGGGATCGACGCGGGGCAACATGGGCGGCGTTTCCGAGTAGGGGGTAATAAAACGCCGACATTCACGACGATACGTCGCTCAGTTGTACTGTTGGCAGACGCGTTCGATGCCCGCTTCGAAGTCGATCTGTGGTTCCCAGCCGGTGGCGTCGTTGATCTTCGCGTAATCGGCGCAGGTGTCGTGGACGTAGACATCCTCGGGGATCGGGTTCTCGACGAACTCCGGATCGATATCCGTCCCCAGTTCGTCGTTGAGCAGGTCGACGACGGTCAGGAAGTCGTAGGCCTCGCCCGTCCCGAGGTTGTACACGCCGTTCAGTTCGTGGTCGGCGGCCTGTTCCAGGCCGCGGACGATGTCCTCGACGTGGGTAAAGTCACGGGTCTGCGTGCCGTCGCCGTACAGCACCGGCGCCTCGCCGTGTGCCATGTCGTCGGCGAACTGCGCGATCACGTTCGCGTACTCGCCTTTGTGTTCCTCGGCGCCGCCGTAGCCCTGATACACGGAGAAAAAGCGCATCCCCGCGAGCGAGAGGTCGTAGTGGTTCTGGAAGTACTCGGCGTAGGTCTCGCGGGCCATCTTCGAGGCCTCGTAGCCCGTGTTGACCGTCACGTCCATGGCCTCCGGCGAGGGCTCGGTTCGACTCCCGTAGATCGAGGAGGTCGAGGCGTACACCACGGTGTCACAGCCGTCGTCGCGGGCCTGCTCGACCGTGTTGACGAACCCCTCGACGTTGACCCGTGCGCCGTGTGTCGGGTCGTCCTCGTGCATCGCGTACGAGGACAGCGCCGCCAGGTGGAAGACGACATCCACGTCCGTCGGCAACTCGTCCTCGACGACGCTTCGCTCGACGTACTCGACATCCTCGCGGACGTTCGCCGGCGTCCCCAAGTAGCCGTCGTCGACCACGACCACGTCGTTGTCGACAGCCAGCGAGTTCGCCAGGTTCGACCCGATGAATCCGCCGCCGCCCGTGACCAGCACGCGCTCTCCGTTCATGATTGCTGCACGAACACGGGCTGGCAAAGGGGTGTCGGTTGCCGGCGGCCGACCCGAACCCACCACCGTCGCTTTTAAGGACGGCTGTACCGAACGAAATATTATGTCATCAATAGAACTGACTCCGAGTCAGAAGAATATCTTGCAGGAGCTCGTAAACCTCTACCGCGAGAGCGAGAGCGCTGTCAAGGGCGAAGATATCGCAGAGAAGGTCGACCGGAACCCCGGCACGATACGCAACCAGATGCAGAGCCTGAAAGCGCTCCAGCTCGTCGAGGGTGTTCCCGGACCGAAAGGCGGGTACAAACCGACCGCGACCGCCTACGACGCCCTCCAGATCCAGGACATGGACCAGGCCGCCGAGGTCCCGCTCCGACACAACGGGGAACTCGTCGAGAACGCCAACGTCGAGGAGATCGACCTCACGAGCGTCCACCACCCCGAGGAGTGTCGGGCCGAGATCCAGCTCCAGGGATCGATCTCGCAGTTCCACGAGGGCGATTCGGTCACCGTCGGTCCCACCCCGCTCTCGAAGCTCCAGATCATCGGCACACTCGAAGGGAAAGACGACACGAACAACAAACTCATCCTGACGATCGACGACATGCGGGCCCCGGCCGGCGAGCCCGAGCACTGATCGGATCGACCCCCTTCTCCTCCTGTTTCCGTCGCCGCGGATCGATCACGAACGATCACCCGGAACACGACTCCAGACAGCGATTTCAAAGCCTTTGTATCACCTGACTACTGAGCCCCGTGTATGACAGACCACGTCGTCGTCCTCGGTGCAGGCTATGCCGGTGCTGGCACGATAAACAGCCTCGAATCCGAACTCAACGGTGAGGCCGATATCACCTGGATCTCCGAGACGGACTATCACCTCGTGCTCCACGAGTCCCACCGCTGCATCCGTGATCCCAGCGTCCAGGAGAAAGTCTCGATCCCCGTCCACGAGATCAAAGAGCCAAGCACTGCCTTCATCCAGGACGAAGTCACCGGCATCGACACCGACGACCGCCAAGTCGAACTCGCCGACGGCGACGATGTCGAGTACGACTACCTGCTGGTCGGGCTGGGTACCAGTACCGCCTTCTTCGGTATCGACGGGCTCGAAGAGTACGCCCACACGCTCAAGAGCTTAGACGACGCGCTGGGCATCCACGACGCCATCCAGCAGGCTGCCCGCGAGGCATCCCGGAACGACCCCGCACAGATCGTCGTCGGCGGTGCCGGCCTGTCGGGCATCCAGACCTGCGGCGAGATCGCCGAGTTCCGCGACGAACACCGCGCGCCGCTCGACATCCACCTCGTCGAGGGCCTCGACGAGATCTTCCCCGGGAACGACCCCGAACTCCAGGGCGCGCTGCGCAAGCGCCTGGAGAAACGCGACGTGAACATCATGTGTGGCGAGTTCATCGGCGAGGTCGACGAGGAGACGGTCTACATCGGCGACGACGAGGAACTCGACTACGACGTGCTCATCTGGACCGGCGGCATCACCGGCCGGGAGTGCATGCAGGACATCACGCTGGACAAGGACGAACGCAACCACCGCGTCCACGCCGAAGGCGACTTCCAGACCGACGACGAGCGGGTCTTCGCCATCGGCGACTGCGCGCTGATCGACCAGCCCGGCGAGAACCCCGCGCCGCCGACGGCACAGGCCGCCTGGCAGGCCGCCGAGGTCGCCGGCGAGAACCTGGCCCGGGCCGTCCGTGGCCAACCCCTGAAGACCTGGACCCACAAGGACAAGGGGACGGTCATCTCCGTCGGCGAGGAGGCCGTCGCCCACGACGTGATGAACGTCCCGGTCGACACGTTCGGCGGGCTCCCGGCGAAACTGCTCAAGAAGGGTATCGCCGCCCGCTGGATCTCCGACGTGACCGGCTACGGCCGCGCCGCGAAGGCGTGGCCCGATATGTAAAACCACTTTTTACTGCGTCGGGTGTCCTCGCTCGCTTCGCTCGCTGCGGACACCACTCCTTGTAAAAACCTGGGGAAAAACTGCTCGTGCCAGCCTGCCTTTCCCCGTCTTCGCTCGGCCGCGACGGCAGTCGCGGCACTCGCTCACGGCCACCGCACTGCACAGACAGTCACCGTACTCCACTCCGCACGACCGCCCACCCGTCACTACGCGGCGACCGCCCAGAAACCGAGCGTCCGTGGGACCCTGGACATCAGTTCGGGTGAGGTGCTAGGCTGATCGTCGTAGTCCTCGGGGTCGGAACTGTCCGGAGCCTCGTAGACCTCTTTCACCGTGAAGCTGGCCTCGACGAGTGCCGTGTGGAGGTCCCCGACCGTCCGGTCGAAGACGACGATGTCGTCGTGGAGGACCGGGTCGTGCTTGTCCCGGCGAGGACCAGTGTCGTGGTAGCTCCGTTCGAGCGTCAGGGTCTCGGGGTCGAACAGTTCGTGGTACGGATGGGGAACGTCGAAGGTCAGGAGGCCGCCGTCCCTGAGAATCCGGTAGGCCTCCGAGAGCGCCGCGTCGATGTCCTCGACCATGAAGTAGACGAACCCCGAGTACGCCAGGTCGAAGGTGTCGTCGGGGAGTGGCAGATCAGTCACGTCGCCGGTGACGAACTCGGCGTCGACATCGTAGAGGTTCCGCAGGCGAGTCGCGTGGCGGAGTTGCTCGATCGAGAAGTCGACGCCGACCGCCCTCTCGACGCCGTCCCGGGCGAGGCCGACCGTCCCCTGGCCGCCGCCACAGCCCAGTTCGACGACCGACATCTCCGCACGGGCTGGAAGGTGGTCGGCCTGCCAGTCGGCCATCGAGTCGGGAAGCGGCGAGTACACCGGCGGGAGTCCACCCTCGGCAGTCCCGGCGTTCCACAGCGCCTGATGCTCGTCGCTCCACGCGTCCCACAACCGTCGGTTCTCCCTGTCAGGCTCCGCCATATCGGTCGGTCACACTTCTGTCGAAAGAGTGTTCTGGTCGCGTGTCAGGCCCCACCACACCCGAATTCGATCGCTGTTGACGGGCCGGTATATCGCGCCACGCCCTGTCGCATCAGTTCGTCCGATCAGGAGAGTACGGCAGGTGTTGCTTCCGGCCGGACGTCATCACGAACTGAGTTCACACAATGACTTTATTACACATAGATGATATGAGGAGTACATGGAAACTGGTGATTCGAAGAACTACTCCCGTCGAGCCGTGTTACGAACAGCGGCAGGTGTGGGCGCACTCTTCTCGCTCGGAACGGGGGTCGGGGCTGCACAGTCGACTGGGGGGTACGGGACCGGGGGCTACGGCGCTGGTGGCTACGGGGGCAGGTCGCCGTCGTCACCCGTCTCGCGGTTCGACACGAACGGCCAGCAGGGCATCCAGCGGTCGGAAGTCGTCGTCGCGATCGACGCCTACGACAAGCAACAGCAGGTCGGCGGGCGACCCGTCACGGCCGAAGACGTGATGGCAGTCATCGCGGCGTACAACTCCTGACCGACGGCAACACCGGCATCAACGGCGCCGCCGGCTACCGCTCGATCGAGAGCCCGGCGTGCCACTGGTCGGCGTCGGCGGCCGCGACGGCCTCGTCCATCCGTTCGAGGTAGGTGACGGCGAGACTCGCACACTTCGCGGCCTTGCGCTCGCCCTCCGTGCGGAACTCGCCGGTGACGCGGTTGGCGTACACCGTACAGACCGCGCCCGCCCGGAGCCCGTAGATGCTCGCGAGCGTGAGGATGCTGGCGGCCTCCATCTCGAAGTTGAGGACGCCGGCCTCGCGGAGTTCGTCGAGTCGCTCCGCCGAGCCGCGGGCCTCGAAGCCGTCGAAGCCGGGGCGTGACTGGCCGGCGTAGAAGCTGTCCGTCGAGCATGTCACGCCGAGGTGGTAGTCGTAACCCAGCTCCTCGGCGGCGGCGACCAGCGCCGAGACGACCCGGTGGTCCGCACTCGCGGGGTAGTCCTCGCGGACGTACTCGTCGCTGGTCCCCTCCTGACGGACCGCCCCGGTCGTGATTATCAGGTCGCCGACGCTCGCTTCTTCGCGGATAGCGCCACAGGACCCCACCCGGAGGAGCGTGTCCGCACCGACCCGTGCCAGTTCCTCGACGGCGATCGCCGCGGAGGGGGAGCCGATCCCCGTCGACGTGACCGAGATCGGCGTCCCCTCGTGGGTACCGGTCGCGGTGCGGTACTCCCGGTGGTCGGCGACGACCTCGTGAGCGTCCCAGCCGTCGACGACCTTCGCGACCCGTTCGGGGTTGCCCGGCAGGAGGACGCTGTCGGCCACGTCGCCCGGCCCGACTTCCAGGTGGTACTGCTCTTCGTCGTTGGGGTCCTCGCTGTCGCCGGTCATACGTTCAGATGGGCCTTCGTGATGGTGTTCGGGAGCAGTTCGCCCAGCGTGTACTCGCTGCCCTCGCCGTCGCCCTCATCACAGTAGATGGGGAGGTCCTCGCCACAGAACTCCGCGAGCGACTGGCGACACATCCCACAGGGCGTGACGCCGTCGCGTTTGTCCGAGGCGACCGCGAGCCGAGCGAACTCCCGGTGGCCGTCCTGGACTGCTTTCCCCAGCGCGAGTTCCTCGGCGTGGATGCTGTTGCTGTAGTTGGCGTTCTCGATGTTACAGCCGGTGTAGACCGTCCCGTCGGCCGTCTCGATCGCGGCACCGACCCGGTATTCCGAGTAGGGGGCGTACGAGTCCTCGACGGCCGCACGGGCTGTCTCCAGCAGGTCGTCCATACGCCGGGGCACTCGCGGCGAGGGCAAATACCCACCGGCGTCCGCCTACACGGACTCGGCGGCGACGGCGTCCTCGACCGTCTCGACGACGCCCGCGACGAGCGTGTCCACGTCGTCGCTCTCGGCGTACACCCGGACGTACGGTTCGGTCCCGCTGGGGCGCACGAGCGTCCAGGAGCCGTCCTCGAACGAGAGCCTGACGCCGTACTCCGTGGAGACGCCCGCGTCGGGGTAGGCGGCGGGGAGTGACTCGGCCAGCGTCGCCATCGCGCCGGCTTTCGCGTCGTCGGGACACTCGACGCTGACCTTCCGGTAGGGTCGCTCGGGGACGACCGCACGCCGGTCGGCGAGCGATTCGTCCGCGAACAGTCGCGTCAGGACCGCCGCGCTGGCGACGCCGTCGATCCACCCGCCGAACGCGGGGTGGATGTGTTTCCAGGGCTCGCCGGCGAAGACGACCGCGGTCTCCGCGCCGGCGTCGGCCCTGACCCGGGCGATGCCCTCGTGGAGCGCGCCCAGCCGGACCCGTTCGACCCGGCCGCCGGCGGCCCCGACCCGTTCGTCGACCCGCCCGGACGCGTTGGGCGTCGTCACGACGACGGGGTCGCCCGCGGTCGAGACCCGGGTGTAGTGTTCGCCCAGGATCGCCAGAACGGTGTCCTCGTGGACGACCTCGCCGCCACCGTCGACGACGACGATCCGGTCGCTGTCGCCGTCGTGGCCGATCCCGACATCGACGGCGGTGTCGGCGACGAAGGCCCGGAACTTCGACAATGTCTCGGCCGTGGGTTTGCTCTCCCGGGCCGGGAAGTAGCCGTCGACGTTGGCCTCGACGGCCCGGACGCTCACACCTAGTTCCCGGAGGACCTGTGGCGTCGCGACGCCGGACATCCCGTTGCCGCTGTCGACCGCGACGGTCAGCCCGTCGGGAGCCGCGCCGTGGTCGCCGGCGTACCCGGCGACCGCACGGCGGTAGTCCGCCAGTACGTCGACCCTGTCGGTGTCACCCCACCGGCCCCACTCGGCCGGCGCGAGGCCGTCTTCGACGCGGTCGCTGATCCGACTCTCGGCCGCGCTGTCGTACTCCTGCCCGTCGACGAACAGCTTGATGCCGTTGTCGTGTGGTGGGTTGTGACTCGCCGTGACCATCACGCCCCGGCGGCCACGGGAGGCCCAGGCCAGCGCCGGCGTCGGGACTCGGCCGACGCGGATCACCTTGGTTCCGGCGCTCGCCAGGCCCGACGCGAGTGCGTCCGCCAGCGCCGGCGATGTCACCCGACCGTCGTAGCCGAGCACGAACTCCGCGCCGTCCTGTCCCGCGGCCCGTCCCACCTGGAGGGCGAGTTCGGGCGTCACCCGCTCGACGACATCGCCACGAATCCCGGCCGTCCCGAACAGTTCCATACCGGTGCTCGGGACGGCTGTCGCTTAACTCCTGCCCACCCACCTTTTTCTGTCGTTCGGGAGAGCGAGGCTCTCTCGTGATGACGAAAGACGCCGTCGGCGTCTTTCGAACCACGTCGGGTGGCCTCGCTACGCTCGACCACCACTCTTTGAAAAACGTTGGCGAAAACGGCCGGAATCGGCGCGACGCGCCGATTCCGGTGATCTGTGGGAGTCCCGTGATCGCAGGCTCGAACGCCGAGTGGTGCACGGGGCGCACCCGACGCGCAAAAAGGGACTACAGCAGCTCGTCGAAGTCGTAGCCCTCGATGTCGACGCCCTCGCTCGTGATGTCGGCCAGGTAGATGCCGTTGCCCGACCCGGTGTCGCGCTCGGCGGCGGCCTTGATCGCGGCGGCGGCGACCTCGCGAGCTTGCTCGTTGGTCATGTCGTCCTCGTAGCGGTCCTCCAGGGTCCCGTAGGCGACGGTCAGGCCGGACCCGGTGACGGTGTAGTCGTCTTTCATGACGCCGCCGGCCGGATCGATCGAGTAGACGTGGTGGCCGTCCCCGTCGACGCCGCCCAGGATCGGGTTGATCATGAAGAACGGGCCACCGCGGGCGAAGTTGCCCGCGAGCGTCGAGAGGGCCTGCATGCTCATGTCCTCGCCGCGGCGGGCCTCGTAGAGGTTGACCTCGGCACGCAGCGAGCGGATGAAAGACTGGGCGCCGCCGACGCTGCCGACCAGCGTCAGCGCCGCTGTCGGGTGGATCTGCTCGACTTTCTGGACATTCTTGTTCGAGACGAAGCGACCGCCCAGCGAGGCGCGCATGTCGGTCGCGACCACGACGCCCTCGTTCGTCGCGATACCGATGGTGGTCGTCCCGGTCTTGTTGACCTTCTCGGTGTCCTGGTCGCTGCGGTCCGGCAGCGAGCCGACTTCCGGCTCGTAGGGGTCGGTCTGGAACTCGCCGGCCGACGGGGAACGCTGCTGGGAGAACGGTGAATCAGGAGTGGGGTCGCGCATTAGCGCACCTTTCCCGTCCGGCGGGCATAAATCCTCTTCTTGGAACTGTCGCTCACGCGCTCGCCCGCTCGTAGGCCGAGCCCAGTTCGGTCACCAGCCGATCGACCGGGAGTCGCAGTCCCAGTCGCTCGGTGACCATCGCCACCGGGAGCAACACGATCCCGAGCAGCAGCGTCAGTTGGTACAGTGCAAGCAGCGCGGCGGAGTACAGTCGAACCTCCATCGTCCTATAGCTGCAGGCAGCGGGAGAGTGGTACATAAACGTTTCGTCGGGATCGGACGGACAAAACCGCCCCCGTCTGGTGGTTTTCGATATCGGCGGCCGGGCGACCGGCGCGCGCTCCGTTCCCCCCGTTCGTGGCGTAACACGGGCGTCGATGAACTGCGTCGTTCGCATAAGTTATGGCGATGATGACGGTGACGTGCGCACACCGACGAATCAAAACTATCGAGTAGTCGGCCGCCATTGGAGGAGATATGAACTACCTCGTGGCGATGGAAGCAGCCTGGCTGGTTCGTGACGTAGAAGACATCGACGACGCGATCGGCGTTGCCGTGAGCGAAGCGGGGAAGCGCCTCAACGAGGCCGACATGGACTACGTCGAGGTCGAGGTCGGCGCCACCGGCTGTCCGGCCTGTGGCGAGCCGTTCGACTCGGCGTTTATCGCCGCCGACACGGCGCTGGTGGGGCTGGTCCTGGAGATGGAAGTGTTCAACGCCGAGTCGACCGAACACGCCCAGCGGATCGCCAAGAGCGAGATCGGCGGTGCCCTCCGTGACGTGCCGCTGAAGGTCGTCGAGTCCTTCGAGACCGAGACCGACGAGGAGAGCGAAGCCGAGGCCTGAACCGGCCGCCGGTGGCTTTTTGTATTACCATGGGTTATCGATCGTATGGACCTACCGACATCAGCCGATCTGCGGGAGCGGCGGACCGAACTCGATCTGACCCAGAGCGAACTGGCCGACAGGGCCGACGTGTCACAGCCGTTGATCGCCCGGATCGAGGGCGGTGACGTGGACCCGCGGCTCTCGACCCTTCGCCGGATCGTCAACGCCCTGGAGGAAGCCGAGGGCGGGATCGTCCGCGCCCGCGACCTGATGAACTCCCCGGTCCACAGCGTCGAGCCCGACGACTCGGTCCACAACGCCAAGGAACTGATGGACGGGAAGGGGTTCTCGCAGGTCCCGGTCGTCCGTGACGGCTCCCCGGAGGGGCTGATCGGCAACTCCGACATCCGCCAGCGCGACGAGGAGAACGTCGGCGAACTCCCCGTGGCCGAGGTGATGCACGAGTCGATCACGACGGTCGAACCGGACGCGACCATCGACACCGTCGACGACTACCTCAACCACAACGCCGCCGTGCTCGTCGTCGAGGACGGCCAGACCGTCGGCGTCATCACCGAGGCCGACATCGCCCGGACGGTCAGCTGAGTAGCCGTCTCAGCCACTCACTCGGTCAGTTCGAGCCCGCGAATCGCGACCGCCTCCTCACCCTCGGTGACTTCGCCGACGATCCGTGCGTCCTCGCTGTCCTCGACGACGGCTTCGGCGTCCGTTTCCGGAAGCGCCGCCACGAATCCGGTGCCCATGTTGAACGTCCGGTGCATCTCCTCGTCATCGACGTTCCCCGCCTCCTGGACGAACTCGAAGACCGGCTGGGCCTCGAAGGGGTCGGTGATCTCGTAGCGCTTCTCGCCCATCCTCGTGAGGTTCGTCCAGCCGCCGCCGGTGACGTGGGCGGCAGCGTGGGTCTCGTGAGCCCGGAGCGTCTCCAGTACGTCCGTGTAGATCCGGGTCGGTGTCAGCAGTTCCTCGGCGATGGTTCGGTCGGGCGCGGGCGGGAACGGATCGGTGTACTCGTGGTCGCGGGTGACCGCCTCGCGGGCGAGCGTGAGGCCGTTCGAGTGGATACCCGAGGACGGCCAGCCGACGATGGCGTCGCCGGCCTCGGCCTCCCCGGGGAAGACGCCGTCTTTCGGCGCCAGCCCGGCACAGGTCCCGGCGATGTCCAGGCCCTTGATCACGTCGGGCATCACCGCCGTCTCGCCGCCGACGAGCGCGACGCCCGCCCGCTGTGCACCCTCGCGCAGGCCCGCACCGATTTCCTCGCTGGTGGCTTCGTCCGGCGTCTCGACGGCCAGATAGTCGACGAACGCGACGGGTTCGACCCCAGTGGCGACGAGGTCGTTGACGTTCATCGCCATGCAGTCGATGCCGATGGTCGAGTAGTCGTCGACGGCCTCGGCGACGAGCAGTTTCGTGCCGACGCCGTCGGTCGCCAGCGCGAGGTACTGCTCGCCGATGTCGACCAGGCCCGCGTAGTCGCCCTCGAACTCGCCGGCGGCGCCGATCAGCGCCATCGTCGCCGCCTCGCTCTCGTCGATGTCGACGCCTGTCTCGGCGTAGGTCAGTCTCTCCTCGTCGGGATCGTCGTCCGCAGGCTCGTCGGCTGTCATGTCCGAGAGGGTGCGGGGCGCGGGCAAAAGCCCATCGTTCCGTCAGAGCACGAACAGCGCGCCGAAGCCAAGCAGGATCGAGGGCACAGCTACGGCGACGAACACGCCCGTGTTCCACTCCCGTACTTTCCGACCGTCCAGCGGGCCAAAGGGGAGCATGTTGAACCCGGCCAGCAGGAGGTTGATCTGGAGGCCGCGGCTGGCGAGTTCCCAGAGGAACCCGCCGACGCCGCTGGCGGCGAAGGCCAGATACGGGACCAGGAAGACGACGGCCAGCCCGATGTTCGTCACCGGCCCGGCCAGCGCGATGAGGCCGTTCTCCTTGAGCGTGATCCGCCCACGGTGGACGACGGCGCCGGGCGCAGCGAACAGAAAGCCCACGAGCGCGCCGACGATAGCGAACCCGAGCATCCGGTAGTCGGCCTTGAACGCGGCGACCTGTCCGAACCGGACCGCAACGATCTTGTGCGCGAGTTCGTGCAACAGGAAGGCGACGCCGACCGTCAAGAGACTGACGACGAGCGTCTGACCGATTGTACTGAGCGGAACTCCGGCGGCGGTCCCCAGCAATACGCCGGTCAGTTGTGGCTCCAGCAGGAGCGTAAACGCCAGCCCGAGCGCCAGCCAGGCGATCGCGAGATCCCGGATCTCCTGGTCGGAGAAGGTCAGGTTCACCGTACCACCCCCCAGAGGAGGTCGGCGCTGTTCCGGGCGCCACGGACCATCAGCCGAGCGACCCCGTCGACACCGCCGATCTCCTGTGAGAAGTAGGGCAACAGGACCGTCGCGAACAGGAAACTGGCGATCATGCTACCGATGTTCGTCAACGCGACGATCATGATAAGCCGGAAGAGTGGCACCGAACGCAACCGCTGTATCAGATCGAGGATCGGCGACTCCTCGTCGGCGAGGATCTCGTTCAGCGTCGCGATGTCGCCGACGTTGACCGAGATGTACCGCAGTTCGACGTAGCCGGCGAACCACCCCGGCGCCAGCAGCGGGTTGACGCTCGTCATCCAGGCGACGCCGCCGCCGACGAGCGAACTCGTCCAGTGGGCGCCGGCGAGCCGGGCCAGCGCCGCGGCGATGACGCCGTTGATGAGGAACCAGGCGCCAAAGAGCCGCAGGAGAAAGGCGTCGTTGACGCCGGCCATCACCAGCAGGACGAAAAAGACCAGGAAGCCGAGCGTCATCGCGTAGCCGAGGAGTTTGTACACCGAGAAGCGCCCGCCGGAGGTAGTCCCGGTGAGCGACTCCATCGGCGGGAGTTCCTCCGGGTTCGCCAGGTATCGCTCGATCCCCTCCCTGTGTCCGGCGCCGACGACGGCGACCACGTCGTAGCCGGCCTCACGCAGACCGACGAGTCGGTGGGCGATGTAGGCGTCGCGTTCGTCGATCAGCGCCTCCGCACCGCCCGGCGAGAAGCGCCGGAACTCTTCCATCATGGCGCTGACGACATCGGTGTCGGTCAGTTGCTCGATGTCGAACTCCTCGATGTCCTCTTCGCTGTGGAGTTGCGTGACGAAGGCGGCGATGGGGACACCGATGGCGGCGGTCATCAGGACGCCGACGAGGACCGTGTTCAGAACGGACGCGAGCGGGCCCGCCACCGCAGTCGACACCAGAACCGGCCAGCCGACGACGCCGGAGACGACGGCCGCCATCACGCCGAAGACGGCGCCGATCGTGAGGCCGACCGTCAGCGGCGGCCCCAGTTCGGTCATGAGACTCCCGACCAGTTTCAGTTTCTCGACGGCGGTGAGCCGCGACCAGAACCGCTGGACGGTCGTCTGGATGTTCCGGTCGACGAGTGCGACACCGAGACCGTGTTCCTCGGCAGTCTCGATGGCGGCCTTCATGTCGGCACCGGGTTCGATGTCGAACCGGTCGCCCATGCGGGCCTGGATGTACGAGAGCATCCAGTAGGCGAGAAACTGGAAGACAGTGTTCCCGCGGAGGAGATCACTGGCGTCGAGGTCGTCGGGCGTCTCGCCCTGCATCTGGCGGTAGCGCCCCTCGTCGAGTTCGACGGCGACGATGTCCGGTCGGTCCTCGGTGATGCGCTCCCGTACTTCCTCGACGCTGTGCTCCGAGACGTGGGCGGTACCGACGACACGGACACGGCCCGCGCCCGACGGCTCCGGTAGCTCGTCTGCCACCGACTCCGCGTGTTCGGTCATCAACCGCTCTACACAGTCGGGTCCTTTACCGTTGTCGGGACACAGCAACGCTCGGAACTAGGGGACAGAGCGCGCTCCTGTTACATAGGCAACATCAGTTCCGGTTCGGAGACATGCCGGTGGTCGCGCGCTGTCGTCTCTCGATAGCTGGTGTTTGGATTTATCCGTCTCTCTCTGAGAACTACCAGACGTTATCGGATAACTAGTTAGTAAGTAACTAACTAGTATACCATGAATATTGATGTGTACGGAGCGAAAACTGTCCGGCGGAGAATGTACGATCTGACCGGATTCCAACGAGATCTGCTGTACGTAATCGCGGGTCTCGACGAACCACACGGATTGGCGATCAAAGAGGAGCTAGAGACGTACTACGAGGGCGAGGTCAACCACGGTCGACTCTACCCCAATCTCGACACGCTCGTCGAGAAGGGACTCATCGAGAAAGGGGAACTCGACCGTCGGACGAACTTCTATACGCTGACAAAGCGTGGTCGGCGTGAACTGGACGCACGCAACGACTGGGAAGCGCAGTACGTCTCGGCGTAGCGGACGGGACACGACTGCTGACTGTTCTGCCGACAGCGAGTGTGCCTGACCGTCGGGAACCGGCAGCGACGGCAAGGTTATATCAGGCTGCACGAAAACCCTGAATCATGGTGCGTCTTCGCGGTCGGTGGTCGGACGCATGAGCGACGACGACTCGACAGATCAGGACGACGACTGGTTCGAGGAAGCCATCGAGGGAGCGGACGACGAGGGCGGCGAGTCGACCGACCAGGTTGCCACCGGTGAGGCGCCCGGCCCGTCCGACGGGGTGAAGGACGATCCCGAGGATACGCGCGACGAGACAGCCGACACCGGTGGCAGTGACAGCCCCTTCGGCGATAGCGACGGTGGAGACAGTCCGTTTACCGACAGCGGCGGCGGGAGCCCGTTCGACGACAGCGGGGAGGAGAGTCCGTTCGACGACGATAGCGGTGGGAGCCCGTTCGACGACGACAGCGGACGAGAGAGCCCCTTCGACGACGATAGCGGGGACGACGAGGGCGGCCTGTTCGACGACGATTTCGCCTCGGCGTTCGATTCGGCCGGCGGCGACGGGGACGGGAGCGGGGAGTTCGAGAACGAGGACTTCGACTCGGAGATCCCGCGAATCGACATCGGGATCGAGGGGCTCGACCGGATGATCCAGGGCGGAATCCCGGAACGGCATCTCGTCGTCACGATCGGATCGGCCGGGACCGGGAAGACAACGTTCGGCCTCCAGTTCCTGCATCACGGCCTGGAGATCGGCGAGAACTGCATCTACATCACGCTCGAACAGTCCTACGAGTCGATCATGGACACGGCCAGCGACCGCGACTGGGAGTTCGAGCGGTACGAGGAGGACGGCCAACTGGCCGTCGTCGACTTGGACCCCGTGGAGATGGCGAACAGCCTCGACAACATCCGGGGGGAGTTGCCGACGCTCATCGAGGACTTCGACGCCGACCGACTCGTCCTCGACTCGGTGTCGCTGCTGGAGATGATGTACGACGACCAGGCCAAGCGTCGCACAGAGGTGTTCGACTTCACGCGGGCACTGAAAAACGCCGGCGTCACGACGATGCTGACCTCCGAGGCCAGCGAGGACAACCCCTACGCCTCCCGCCACGGGATCATCGAGTACCTGACCGACGCCGTGTTCATCCTCCAGTACGTCCGGTCGGAGACCAGAGAGACGCGGCTGGCCGTCGAGATCCAGAAGATCAGGAACGCCAACCACTCACGGGAGACCAAACCCTACGAGATCACGATGGACGGCATCAGCGTCTACCAGCAGGCGAACATCTTCTGAGCGGCGGTCAGACTGCGGCCGCCGCGGACGGTTCGGTCTCGTCGGCTCGCTTCATCACGTCGTTGTACCCGCCGGCCCACAGCTCTGCGGCGACGATGTAGGCGTAAAACGAGAAGAACGGCCCGATGATCGCGCCGAGGCCGGGCACGACGTTGAGGACGCTGACGGCGATGCCGGCCGCGAAGAAGATCCCGACCGAGATGAGCCACGGGACGGCGTAGTCCGTCGACAGTGCCAGTTTCCGGAGCGCGCCGATGTCGAAGGCGGCGCCGAGGCTGTCCTCACACGCGAAGTTGACGACCGCCGCGACGGCGAAGTAGCCGAAGATCAGCGAGAGGATCCCGGAGACAACGAACCCACCCAGGAGACTCGCGAGACCGAGCCCTGCGCCGGCGTCGGTCCCCGTCAGAAAGCCCACGATCGCCGTGCCGACGGTGAACGCGAACACTGCCAGCGGAATGAGCATGTACACGAACCCGATCACCGTCGCCTTCAGGCCGTCTACCAGCAGCTCACCCCACTCGTCGAACACCGGTGGTTCGGTCGCGCCTGCCGCCCGTTCACGGACCGCCCGGACGACGTAGCCGCTGACCAGGATCCCCGGAACGATCAGGAAGCTGAACAGCCCGAGCAGGCCGCCGATGATGATCGTCTTTATCCAGTCGTCACTCTCCATCGGGTACGTAAGTGAGTCTTCACTGAAACTCATGTTACGAATGACTACTGTACACGCACATAACCTTTTGTGTCGTGTCAACGAGACACATCGGCACGACCGACAACAGTTAACTCACGCCCGTTCGAGTCGGCCGGTATGGTTCTGCTAGTCCCTTTCGACGGGTCGGATCTGTCGGAGTCAGCCCTCGAACGAGCGACCGAATTCGCCGCCTACCGGGACGAGGAGGTGCTCGTGTTGAGCGTGGTCCCCGAGGCCCCCGAGTTCGCGCTGGAGCGGGGCTGGCTCAACGCCGACGAGACGTTCAGCACCGAGTTGATCGCCGACAAACTCGAAACACAGGCCCGCGAGATCGCCCCCGACGCTCGCTTCCGCTGTGAGGTCCCCGAGGACGTGAGTTCGATGGCGTCGCTGACGACAGACGTGGTCCGGACGATCCGCGCCGTCGCCAACGAGGTGAACGCCTCGATCATCTTCATCGGGAGCGAGAACGCCGGCCGGGTATCTACCCCGGTCACGAGTGTCGGCGCGCCGGTCTCTGAGGACCCCCAGTACGACGTGCACATCGTCCGGCACGCCTGAATCGGGACGGCCGACTGTCGTCGGACGACAGCCGGCTCAGCGAACGACCGTCACCGGGACCGTCGCCCGTCGGACGACGATCTCCGCGACGCTGCCCAGGAGGATCCGCGAGACGCCCGATCGGCCGTGACTCCCCATCACGATGTGGTCGATGTCGTGGTCGTCGGCGTAGTCGACGATGGTCTTCGTCGGCCGACCGACCTCCAGAGCGTGCTCGGTGTCGCCGCCGCCGGCGGTCCGGATCGTCTCGTCGAGTCGGTCGAACAGCTCCTCGGCGCTGCTCTCCTGTTGCTCGTACCACTGCTCGGAGAAGGAGGGGACCGACGCCTGTGCGCTGTAGCCCGCCTCAGCGGGGTTGATGACGTGTAACAACACCAGCGTCGCATCGGGGAACTCCTCGGCGGCGAACTCACAGGCGTGTGCCGCGCCGTCGGAGCCGTCGACAGGAACGAGGATGCGCTTTCCCATACAGTACGTGGTCACGCCGTCGGGCTTGAATCTTCGGCTCGACTCACTCCAGTTCCCCGAGGACCCGCAGGACGAGCTGGAGGATGTGGATGAACACACCCATCACGGCGACGTAGATGCCCACGGCGTTGAGCAGGTCGCTGGCGTACTGGTCGGTCTTGACCGCCCAGATCTCGTAGACCAGGTCGGCGAGAAAGCCCAGGAAGAAGCACACGCCGGCCACGACGACGAACGCCGGCGCGACGAAGTACGCGACCGCACCGATGACGAACCCGCCGCCGAAGCAGACGTACGAGTACATCCGCCAGCGCGAGAAGTCGTGGTCCGTTTTGAACACGACGACCGCGGCGGCGGCGGTGATGAGCCCCGTGATGACCGCCGTGATTCCCAGGGCCGGCGCCCGGAGGGCGGACGGCGCGAACAGCAGCAGCGCCGCCCCGAAGAGGCCGTACCCGGTCTGGATCAGCGCCACGCCGGCGCCCGCCAGGGGTAGACTCCCGCTCCCGGTTCCTTTCCCCGCCAGCCAGTAGCCGCCCCCGACAGTCACGAGGAAGACGGCGATACCGACGAAGAAGTTCGAGAACAGCGCCGCCCCCAGTTCCGCGACGGGCGTGTACGAGAGCGCGAGCATCAACAGGACGTTGACGACGACGAGCGCGGACGCGATACCCACGACCTTGTTGACGTTCGTCGTCGCTGTCGGCTGTGCACTGATCGATCCGTAACCGCCGGACTCCGCCATAGTCGGTTCGCTCACTCCCACCGCACTTGTAACTTAGTTACTCGTGGGCGACTCACTCCTCGTCGCCGAGCAGTCGAGTAGCGAGTCGGACGCCGTCACGCCCGGACTTCCCGCCGTAATCGCTCTCGTATCTTCGTGCAGGGCTCGGGGGCACGGAGCGCTCGGGTGTCGGCCGAACCGGCACAGCGGCTATGTCGGCCGCGCCGAAACGGGTCCCATGGCACTCTCGCTGGCGCCGGGACTGGTGGTCGGCGTGGCCCTCGTCGTGCTAGTCGCCGGGGCAGTCAACGGCGTCGCGGGCTTTGGCTTCGCCGTGGTCGGCACGATGGCGCTGGCGACGGTACTGGACCCCACCGTCGCGGTCGTGTTCATGATCGTCCCCATCCTCGTCGTGAACGTCTCGCTGGTCCGTGAGCTCTCGCCGACGGAGTTGCGGACGTGTAGCCGTCGGTTCGGCCCGCTCCTCGCCGCGGCCCTGCTCGGGACCGTACTGGGGATGGTCGTCCTCGATCGGCTTCCCGAGGCACCGCTTCGGGTCGGGCTCGGACTCGTCGCGCTGGCGTTCGTCCTCAGCGTTCACCGCCGGGTCCCGACCCTCTCGGCCCTGCTCGGTCGGGCGACGATGGAACGGCCGGGCGCGATGGTGCTGATCGGCGGACTCTCGGGGGTGCTCTTCGGCGGGACCAACGTCGGCGTCCAGTTGGTCGCCTACATCCGGAGTTTCGACCTCACACACGGGCTGTTCGTCGGCGTGGTCGCGCTGGTGTTCCTGGGCCTCAGCGCGATCAGGGTCGCTGCAGCCGGGGCGCTTGGCCTCTATCCGGACGCGACCGTCGCGCTCGCGTCGCTGGCTGCTGGTGTGCCGGCCGCGGCGGGCGTCGCCGTCGGACGCCGCCTTCGGAGCCGTATCGGCGACCGACTCCGACAGACGGTCGTCCTCGGCCTCCTGACCGTGATCGGCGTCCGCCTCGTCGCGAGCGGCCTGGGTGTCCTGTGAGCGTCGCCGAGACCCGGACAGCCGGGAGAGTTACGTAGCTGTCACGTCTACGAGGAGACGATGCACCACTGCACCGCGACAGTCGACGGCTGGGCCGACGGGGCGACCGACAGCAACCCGTCACCGGAGGGGCGTCGATGACGGCCTACGAACCCGGCGGGGACGCCGTCGACCGGATCGTCGACAGCATCGCCGAGACGGCGACGGAAGTCCGCGAGGGGCTCGCCAGTGACCGGACGGCGAAGGTCGGGACCAACCCCAGCGGCGAGCGCCAGGAGGCCGCCGATGTCCGCGCCGACGAACTGTTCGAGGACGCACTGCTTGCCCACGACGAACTCGGGACCTACGCCAGCGAGGAGCGCGAGGATCTCGTCGACGGCGGCGACGGCCCCTATCACGTCGCGCTGGACCCGCTCGACGGCTCCTCGAACCTCCGGTCGAACAACGCCATGGGGACCGTCTTCGGGATCTACGACGCACCGCTCCCCGCGAAGGGCCGCGACCTAGTCGCGGGCGGGTTCGTCCTCTACGGCCCGATCACGACGATGGTCGTCGCCCGCGACGATGTCGTCACCGACTACCTCATCGAGGGCGAGACGCCCCAGGTCCTCAGTGACGACATTACGCTCCCCGACGACCCCGACATCTACGGCTTTGGCGGGTTCGTCCCCGACTGGCCCGAGGACTTCACCGCGTTCGCCCGGGAGATCGAACAGGAGCTAAAACTCCGCTACGGCGGCGCGATGATCGCCGACATCAACCAGTTGCTCACCTACGGCGGTATCTTCGCGTACCCCGGGCTCAAGAGCAACCCCGACGGGAAACTGCGCCTCCAGTTCGAGGGCAATCCCATCGCGTTCGTCTTCGAGGCCGCCGGGGGGGCGTCTTCGGACGGCACACAGTCGATGCTCGACGTGGAACCGGACGGCTTCCACCAGCGGTGTCCGCTCCACGTCGGCAACACGGAGCTGATCGAGCGGCTCGAAGCGAGTCTCGACTGAGCAGTCCCGCCTCACTCCCGGCCGTGACGGGTCACACACGTCGAGAGGCCGATCAGCTCGACGGGTTCGGAGTTGTCCGGCGAGTACACCACCCGCTGGCCTTTCTCCATGTAGGGCACCTTCGATTCGAGGTTCGACGGGATGTTCACCGCGGAGATGGCGTCGTCGTCGCCCAGGTTCAACACCATGGTCGTGTTGATCTGTTTGAACACCGAGTCGGCGATGTCCTGGGGGTCCTGGGTGATGAGATACAGGCCCAGTCGCTCCTTGCGGCCCTGCTTTGCGGCCTCGGTGAACTTCCCGATGACCTTCCGTGCCTGGACGCTGTCGGCGTCGGTCAGGAAGTTGTGGGCCTCGTCCATCCCCAGGACGAGCGGTGTCTCCTTGATTCGGTCGTAGGTCGGGTCGTTCGAGAGCTTCTGGTCGATGAGCAGGCTCGACACCGCGAGCACCACCGTCGAGGCCGTCCGGGAGTCCGAAAGGTGATACGTCGGGATGACCGTCAGTCCGCCGGCCCGGACGAACTGCGAGATCTGGTCGGTGATCGGGCGGGCGTCCTGGTCGAAGACGGCCCCGAACCCGCGCACACGACGCTTGACCGCGTCGAAGGTGGCCTCGTGTACGTCGCCGGCCTCGTGGAGTTCCTCCTTGAGCGCCGGGTCGTCCAGGAAGCTCAGGAACTCGCTGTAGGTGCCACTCGACCCGTACTGGCGCTGGAATCGCGGGAGAAAGGTGTTGACCAGGGCGCCGTACTGGTTGTCGTTCAGGCTCGACCCGGCGATGAGCCAGGGGTTGTCGTACACGAGCGAGAACGGGACGGTGAACTCGACCTGCTCGGCGCGGTGGTGGCTGGCGCTGTAGTCGGCGCCGGCGACCTTCGGGACGAACGCGATGGTGTCGTCGTAGCCGCCCGTCGCGACCCCCTCGCGTTCGCAGCGGCGGGCGAACTCGTCGGTCATCGCGGGGTTGTCGTCGTGCATCTGGGCGTACTCGTCCTGGGGGTCGAACTGGACGACAGCCAGTTCCGGCGAGCGCCCGTCGCCCATCTCGTAGGTCCGCCCGAGGTACTGCCGGAGGACGTTCTTCGAGGCGTGGGTCTTCCCCGACCCGGTGCCGCCGGCCACGAGCGAGTGCCGGAACACGAGCGGGTCGCCGTCGTCGTAGCTGTCTTTCAGCCGGTAGTCGATGGTCGGCGGCTCCGCGGCGGTACGGACCTTCTCGCCGCCGACGGAGAGGTGGCCCAGGAAGACGCCGTCCTCGGGGATCTTGAGTCCGGTCTTGATCTCGGTCTTGTCGGTGGCCTCGCGGACGACCGTCTCCGGTTTCGGGACGCGGTCGGTCATCCGGCGTTTGAGTTCGCCACCGTCCGAATAGAGTACAGCAACGGGCTCCAGTTCGGCGATGAACTTGAAGTCCTGTTCGTCGATGCCCTGCTCGCGCATCGCCCGCCGGGCGTGGATCTCTGTGGCGTCGTCGGCCCGGAACTCCTGGGCGTACTCCAGGGCGGTGATCCGGCAAAACAGCCGCTCGCCGTCCGGATAGGGCACGAGGAGGTACTTTCCGAGCCGGACCGCAGAGCGGTTCGCGGCGGTGACGTAGGCGAGCAAGAGTGACTCGTCGTCCTCCTCGCTGATGCGCAGCCCGTTGGCGGCCGAGAGCACGCCCAGCCCGCTGTCGGGGTCGGCCGGCGAGACGTTCATCGACTCGAAGTCGGCGTCGGCCCCGTCGTCGGGTTCGGCGCTGTCGGCTGCGGTGTCGAAGGAATCGGCCGCGTCGTCGTCGGCCGCCTCGGACGGCCCGTCGTCGTCGGCGTCGAAGTCCGTGAAGTCCCCGAGATCTGACATAGCTCCATCGACGGCGGCGGGGGACTAACGCCTTTCCCTGGCGAGGGAGCGGCGGACCTGTCCACCCAGCGGCTCGTCCGGGCCGGAACTGGAAGCCTTACCACGGAGGACGCCGGAGCACGGGTATGAACCGGGTGCGGGTAGCGTCGTTCAACGTCCGCTACGACGCCGCCAAAGACGGGACCGACAACTGGGCACACCGACGCCAACTGGTCGCCGGGACGATCCGCTATCACGCGCCCGCCGTCGTCGGCGTCCAGGAGGCGATGTCCCATCAGCTTCGGGAGCTTCAGGCGATGCTTCCGGCCTACGACTGGGTGGGTGATCCACGCGACAGCGTCGCCGTCGGCGGCGAACACACCGCCGTTGGCTACCGGACCGACCGCTTCGACTGCACGGCGACCGACACCTTCTGGCTCTCGGAGACCCCCACAGAGCCGGGCAGCGTCGGCTGGGACGCGGCGTACCCGCGGGTGGCGACGTGGGCCCGCCTGGACGACGGCGACCCGCTCCTCGTCGTCAACACCCACCTCGACCACGAGGGCGAGCGGGCCCGCCGGCGGGGGATCGATCTGGTGCTCGAACGCCTGGACGGCATCGTCGACGGCGAACCGGTCGTGTTGCAGGGCGACTTCAACTGCGTCGTCGGTGAACCGGCGTACGAACGCGCGGCGGGCCACCCCCTCGCCGACGGCCGCCGGCTGGAAGACACGCGCGGCCTGGCCGACCACCGCCACGGACCGACGACGACGCGAACCGACTTCCACGACCTGCTTCCGGGAATGGGGATCGACCACGTGTTCGTCACCGACGACCTGAACGTGGCGAGCCACGCCGTCTGCACCGACCGGGACGACGACCGCTATCCCTCGGACCACCTGCCAGTGGTCGTCGACATCGATCGCTGACGCCGCGTCGGAGAGACCCTTTTGCCGCTGGGGCGCCTACAGAGGGTATGCTTCTCATCCGCGGGTCGGCCGGCGGCACCGGGCTGACCGGGACCCTCTACGAACCCGGCGACTCACCGCCGTCGTTCAAGGGTGCGCCCGACGGCGGCGCACCGTACGTCTGGGTGTGTGACGCCTTCTACGAGGTCGAGAGCGGCGGCCAGACCCAGACGATCGGCGGCCGGGAACTCAACGTCGCCTTCGAGTCGCCGATGCCACAGGAGTTCGCCGACCGCGACAGCGCCATCGAGGCGGCCAAAGAGCACGTTCGCACCCAGTTCGCCCGGCTCGGCGTCCCCGAGGCAGCCGTCGACGTGACCGTCATGCAAGCCGAGGAGGCACAGTAGTCCGACGCCGGGAAGGCAGACAACAGCGCGGTCGACGAGACCCACCGCCCGGAGCGGCGGTGTCCGCCGTGCCCCGACGAATCCGATCGGCGCGACGTATAACAGATTCTATCGAAACAGGGATTATTACGACAGATTCGTTCGCGGGTTTTGGCGAACAGCTATACCCGGCAACAGCGTTGTACTGAGCAGCAATGTCAGAGGCACACAGACAGACCCGGTCGGTGACGCACACGGTGATCAGCGCCGTGGCACGATACGAGGGCGTCGACCCGGCTTCGCTGACGCCACCGCTGTTCGATGTCGTCGACCCCGACGCGCTCGACGCGCTATTTGCCGACAGGTACGTCGGTACCCCCGGCCTACGGTGTGCGTTCACGTACCGCGGCCACCGGGTCGAAGTCGAGTCGAGCGGGTCCGTCACCGTTCGTGACTACGCGGCCGAACCGGGGGCGGCCGGGAGCGCCGACACCGTCGAGAGCTGAGTCAGAACGCTTCCTCGACCGCGCCCCAGCGCAGGTCGTCGTAGCCTCGCTCCCGGTCGGTGTCGAAGGCGCGCTCGATTCGCCGCGTGAGTTCCTCGCCGCCCTGCCGGTCGATACCGGCGAGTTCGTCGGCCTTCGAGACAGCCAGCGGCGGTCCCTGTTCGGCCGCAACGTCGTGGAGCACCTGACGGGCGAGTCGCTCCCGACAGTCCGAGTCCCTGGTGAACGCGTAGGGTGCCTCGACGCGGAAGACCAGGTCGTTGCGCGGGTCGTAACAGACGAAGAAGGTGACTTCGTAGGCCTCCGGGTCCAGCTCTCGCTCGATCCCTAACGCGTCCCCGTCGGCGGCCATGACACCGTCGGTGCCGGCCCGCGAGCGGAACCAGTTCGTACAGGTCAAGGCGTCGGTCCGCCGGTCGCCGTCGTCGTCGCGCCGTTCGAGCACCCGCCGGAAGAAGGCGGTGTCGTCGACCCACGGGGCGTTCGTCTTGCGGCGGACGGCGCGGGTCAGCGCCTTCGTCGAGGAGTTCTTCACGAAGCCGATCAGCGGGACATCCCGCTCGACGAACCGTTCGACGAGTTCGACGTAGTTGCCGACGACGGTCTTCGGGCGGTCGTCCTCGGCCAGCAGGTCTGCCAGTTCCGTCTCGCGGTCGGCCCACCGCAGGAGGCCGGTCGGATAGATCGGCCCGTCGAGGACGAACAGGTCCTCGACCATGTCGGCGTTCGTCAGCGCGTGTTCGCTCTCGGCGAGATACAGCGCCAGCGCGTGGACGACCCGCTGCTCGTAGCGGTCGACCTTGGGGGCGTTGAGCACCCGGCGTTTCGCGTAGCCGCGGTCGTCGACGGCCCAGTCCTCGGACAGCGAGACGGTGGCGTCGTTGGAGTGGACCGCCATGATGATCGTGCGGCCGCGGTGGAGTTCGACATCCGAGGGGACCGCGCTCATGGCCGCCTGGGCGACATCCAGTACCAGCCCGTTCTTGAACGTCGTCGGGTTGATCGTCCCCGAGTCCAGTCCGTGCTGGGTCGGGAAGGGCGGGTCGGTCAGCGCGATGTCGGCGATCGGGACCTTCCGGCGGCGCCGGTCGCCCATCGGGACCAGGATCTCGGTCCCGTCCTGATACAGCGGGTCCAGAAACTCCGCCCACACCCGCTCGGCGGCGGCGTCGTGGTCGCTCGTCTCGACGGTCTGGCGCACCTGCCGGGCGAGGTGGGCGATACCGTCGACGTGTACCGGGTCCAGAGTCATGCGGGGTGGTTCGACGGCGGGGACGTAAGGGTTTGGTAGGCAGGCTTAGGGGCCGGCGGCCCCTCAGCGGGCGACATGGGATCGAGTGGCTGGTGTCACAGGCATCGCCGGAGGTCGTGACGTGCTGTTCGACATCCTGTTCGTCGGCGTCGCCGTCCTGGCGCTGTGGATCGGCGCCGGCCAGTTCGTCGCCGGGGCGAGTCAGGCGGCCCGCCGCCTTGGTGTCCCGGGCCTCGTCATCGGGCTGACCGTCGTCGCCTTCGGGACCTCGGCTCCGGAGTTCGCGGTGACGCTCGACGCCGCGCTCTCGGGGCGGCCGGATGTCTCCGTGGCCAACGTCGTCGGCTCGAACGTCCTCAACCTGGGCTTTATCCTCGGCGGGACCGCCCTGGTCCGGGCGTTGCCCGTCGGGCGTGACCTCGTCCGCCGGGACGCCACCTTGCTCGTCGGGACCACGCTCCTGTTGCTCGTGGTCGTCCGTGATCTCCGCGTGGGCCGCGGGGACGGGATCGTCCTGTTCGGCGTGCTGGTGACGTATCTCGCAGTGTTGGCCCGTGCCGGAACGACGGGACCGGGTGAGGCGACCGAACCTTCGAGCGCGACCTTCGGCTGGCTCGATCTCGGTCGGTTGGTCGGCGGGCTGGGACTGGTCGTCGGCGGCGCACACCTGCTGGTCGGGTCCGCGGTCGACATCGCGCTGACGGTCGGCATCTCCGAGTGGGTGATCGGCGTGACCGTCGTCGCGGCCGGGACCTCGATCCCGGAGTTCGCGACCTCCGTCGCCGCCGTCCGTCGGGGCCGTGTCGGCATCTCCGCCGGGAACATCGTCGGGAGTTGCGTGTTCAACACGCTCGGTGTCCTCGGGCTCGCGGCCGCGGTCCGGCCGCTCCCGGTCGCCAGCGCGGCCGTCGAGACGACGCTGTGGCTGCTTGGGGTGACGGTGCTGGTAGCGGTCATGTTCTACACGAACGAACTGCTCTCACGGGTCGAAGGCGCCGTGCTGGTCGCGCTCAACGCCGTGAACTGGGTGTTCGACCTCCTGCTCTACGGCTGATCACTCCTTGCCGGACTGCTCGCGCAGGAGCTTGTCGATCGCGTCGGCGATCTCCTCGTAGGAGTTCATCGACAGCCCGTCGGTCGTGATGAGCACGCCCTGGCGCTCGGTCGCCACCCGCAGGAGGTAGCCGTTCTCGAAGGCCCGAACCGTGAACCGATAGTCGCCCAGTTCGGACTCCTGGTAGGCGTTCTCGGTCTGTTTGTACCCCTGCCACTCGTGGCCGACGAAGTCGTTGAGGTCGGCGTCCTGTTCGAGATCGCCCCGCAGATAGAGCTGCTCGTAGTTCGCGCGAGTGAAGTAAGTGACAGAGCGCAGCGAGTCGCCGGTCGCCGTCCGCGCGGTCGTGACGATACTGTCGGCGAGCTCGTCCGAGAGGATATCCGGGCTCATAGGCGGACCGAGACATCCCACCCTATTAATATCGATGTTCCCGGCACCTGCGACGCTCGCCGGGAGTCCGTGACCGAAGCCCTCTTTTGAGTCTCCCGCGAGGGTCCAGGCATGCAAGTCGGGCTCGTCATCCTCGACGGCTGGGGGCTCAATCCGGACGAAGACACGCGGGACGCCGTCGCCGCGGCCGAGACACCGAACTTCGACCGCTACTGGGCGGCCGGCGCCCACTCGACGCTCGAGACCCACGGTCGCCGGGTCGGCCTCCCGGAGGGCCAGATGGGCAACTCCGAGGTCGGTCACCTGAACATCGGGGCCGGCCGGGTCGTCAAGCAGGACTCGGCCCGGGTCTCCGACAGCATCGCCCGCTCGCGTGGCGAGAGTCCGCCCGACGACGACGCAGAAGACCCGCCGTTCTTCGAGAACGAGACGATCCGCTCGGCGTTCGAACACGCCGAGGCCACCGACGGGCGCGTCCACTTCATGGGGCTGGTCTCGGACGGCGGCGTCCACTCCTACCAGGACCACCTCCACGCGTTGATCGAACTGGCCGGCGAGCGTGGGACCGACGCCGTCACTCACGCCTTCACCGACGGCCGGGACACCTCACCGACCGGCGGCGAACAGTACCTCACCGAACTCGAAGCCCACGCCGACGACCACGGCACGGGCCACGTCGCCACCGTCTGTGGCCGCTACTACGCCATGGACCGGGACCAGAACTGGGACCGGACCCGCCGGGCCTACGACGCCATCGTCGACCGGGCGGGCGACCACCACACCGAGGACGCCGTCTCCGCGGCGACCGACTCCTACGAGCGGGACACGACCGACGAGTTCATCGAGCCCACGACCGTCAGCGACCACGCCGGCCTGGCCGACGGCGACGCGGTGATCTTCTTCAACTTCCGTGCCGACCGCGCCCGACAGCTCACTCGGATGCTCGGGGACATCCGCCCCGAGGACTGGGGGGCCGACACCTCGCCGCCCGAGATCCGGCTGGTGACGATGACCGAGTACGACGCGACCTTCGGCGTACCCGTCGCCTTCCCGCCGAACCAGCCAGAAGACGTGCTGGGGGAAGTGCTCTCGGAGAACGGCCGCACGCAGGTCCGCCTGGCCGAGTCCGAGAAGTACCCCCACGTCACCTACTTCCTCAACGGCGGCCGCGAAGTGGAGTTCGAGGGCGAGATGCGCCAGATCGTCGAGAGCCCGGACGTGCCGACCTACGACCGCCAGCCCGAGATGAGCGCCCCCGAGGTGACCGACACCGCGATCCAGTTCATCGAGGACGAGGACCCCGACGCGATGGTGCTCAACTACGCGAACCCGGACATGGTGGGCCACACCGGCGACTTCGACGCCGCCGTCGCGGCCGTCGAGGCCGTCGACGAGCAACTCGGTCGCCTCGTCGCCGCGATCAACGCCGCCGGCGGGCACGTCCTGCTCTGTGCCGACCACGGCAACGCAGACGATATGGGGACCGCCGAGGACCCCCACACCGCGCACACGACCAACCCCGTCCCGTTCATCTACCTCTCGCCCGACGGGACCGCCGACGGGAAGACTGCCCGCGAGGGCGGCACGCTGGCCGATCTGGCGCCGACGATGCTCGCGCTCATGGGTATCGAACAGCCCGCGGCGATGACCGGCGAGTCGCTCGTGGAGTGAGACGGGCTACAGCGACCGCCGAGAGACGTAGCGCGGCGGTACCCGGTCGGTGGTGTAGGTCGCCGTCCCGCGTTTGACGATCTCGTGGCCGTCGGCCCGCATCGACTCGGCGTCGACGACCAGCACCACGGGGTCCTCGGCGTGGCGTCTCCCGACAGCCTGTGCCTCTTCGACCGTCTCCGAGAGGTGGACCTTCTGGCGTGACATCGGCCGCAGTCCCTCCGCCATGATCGGGTCGACGTGTCGCGGTGCGGTCCCGTGATACAGCGTCTCTGGCACCGGCGTCGGCGCCGACGCCAGATCGACCGGGACCGAGTGGCCGTAGGCCGCCCTGATCCGCTGGACGCCGCCGGCCTCGTCGCGCTCGAACCGACCCTTCGGATCGGTCGCGACGACGCCCTCGACGTGCTCGCGGGTCGCCCAGTCGTACTTTCCTTCGACGGCAGCGACCAGGTCGGCGAGCGGCGTCCAGCCGGCGTCGTCGAGGTCGATACCGGCGTCGTCAGGGAAGTGGCGTAACGCACCGCTGAGGAACTTCGAGAGGCGGCGGCGACGGCTCGCGTCGAGGACCTCGCTGCCGGACTCGTCACAGACCGGACAGGCAGGCCCCTGGTGGTAGCCGTGGGTCTCGCAGACGAAGATCGGGTCCGGCATGGGTGCCGCTTCGAGCAGGGTGCGGAAAACTCGCTCGGTCAGTGCTGGAGTTCGTCGCCGGTCTGGGACAGTTCGTAGCGGATCGCCAGCACGTCGAAGTGGTCGGCCAGGTCGTCCCGGGTCGCGCGGATCTCCTCGGGGTCGCCGGGCGGGAACTCCTCGGCGAGTTCGATCGCCCGGTCGAGATCGTCACGCGCACTCGACAGCAGGTCGTAGGCGACCTCCTCGTTGCCGGCGTCCCACTCCCAGTCGCCGGCGGTCCGGCGCTCGCGGGCCGAAGCGAGCCGCGCCTCGATCAGTTCGCCGAGGACCGTCTCGATCTCCGTGCGGGCGGTCTCCTCACCGCCCGCGAACGGCGTGCCCTCGCCGCCGACCAGCCCCGCGACGACGCGGTAGCTGTCGAGCGCGTCTTCCAGCGCCGAGGCCCGTTCGCCCGGCTCCTCGATGCCACCCGCCCGTTCGTGGGCCTCTCGTGCGGCGGTCAGCGGGCGCCGGGCGACGGTCGTCGCCAGGTCGTCGGCGGCGGCCAGCCGGCCTGTGCCCCCTCGTCGTCGATGTCGTGTGTGGTCGCCACGTCGGTCGCGTCCCGGAACCGCTCCCGGGCCGTTCGGATCCGGTCGTAACTCGCCTCGTACTGCCGGTCGTCGAGCGACCGGCGGGCCTCCGCGAGGAGGTCCTCGCCGCGGGCGACGTGGCGGTCCCGGACGAGCCGGAAGAGCTCGGTTTCGAGCCGGTCGATCCGGTCTTCGACGCCGTCGACGGGGGCAGCGTCGGCCCCCTGACGGGCCGTCTCCAGCGCGGTTTCGGCGTCGGCTCGGTACCGATCGAAGGCGGTCCAATCGGCCGAGTCGAGCGCGTCGGCGAGCGCGTCACAGTGCTCGGAGAGCGCGTCGAGCGCGGTCCGGACCTCGCTCCAGACGCCACAGGCCTCCCGGAGGAACTCGGCGACCTCGTCGATGTCGGCTTCGCGGGCGGTGAACTCCCAGGTCACGCCGGCCCCGGTCTCGAACCGGAGCCGTGCCGTCAGCAGTTCGGCGACGGCGTCGGCCGTCTCGATGTCGGCGTAGGGCAGCGACGCCGCGTAGTCGCCGTCGGTGCGGTCCGCGTCACCGACGAGCAAGAGCGCGCGCCGGTCGGTCAGCGCGGCGACGGCACCGCAGTCCTCGCCCGACGTGACCTTCGTCGTGTCGCCGTCCTCGGTCCGTTCGACGCCGACGCGACGGTTTGTCAGCACGTGACACAGCCGCTCGTCGCTCCCCAGATACGCGTCGAGCTGTCGCTGGTCGAGAAGGTCGTCCACGTCGCTGGCGTTCCCCTGGAGTGACAGCCCCATGCCTACCTCTCAGTGTCGACGACGATGTATCCGCTCGACCCGACGGTTGTTGTATGGTTCGCATAAGCATGTCGGTCCCGCTCCGGCCGTCAGAACCCGGCGACTGCGGAGGGTCGGCCGGCGGTCGACGCCGCGTTCGACCGTCGGATCTCCCGGCCGGTCATCCCGTCCGGAAGGAGAGGTCGAGCGTCGGCGCCGAGTGAGTCAGCGAACCCATCGAGAGCACGTCGACGCCGGTCGCGGCGTAGTCGGGCACGTCCGCGACGGTGAGACCGCCGCTGGCTTCGGTCAGTGCGGCGCCGTCGACCAGATCGACGGCACGCGCCGTCTCGTCGGGGGACATGTTGTCCAGCAAGACGATGTCGGCCCCGGCCGCGGCCGCCTCGGGCGCCCGCTCGGGGGTCTCGACCTCGACTTCGATCTTCGTCGTGAACGACGCCCGCTCGCGGAAGTGAGCGACGGCCGACTCCAGCCCCATCTCGGCGACGTGGTTGTCCTTGACCATCACCGTATGCGAGAGGTCCAGCCGGTGTGTGTCCCCGCCCGCGGCGGCGACCGCGCGTTTCTCGATGCCGCGCAGGCCGGGCGTCGTCTTGCGGGTGCAGGCGACCCGTACGTCGTCCTCGACCGTCCGAGCGGCGTCGACGGCCGCGCGAGTCTTCGTCGCCACGCCCGAGGCGTGGCCGGCGAGGTTGACCGCGACCCGCTCGCCCCGGAGCGTCTCGCGGGCCGGACCGTCCGTTCGGAGGACCACGTCGCCGGGATCGATCCGGTCGCCCGACTCGACTGGCGTCTCGACCCCCACGTCCAGATAGTCGAACACCGCCGTTGCCGCCGCCAGTCCGGCGACGACGCCGGACTCCTTCGCGACCAGTCGGCCCCCGGTGTCGCCCGGGACGTGGTTCGTGACATCGTGGTGGCCCACGTCCTCGCGGAGCCAGCGCTCGACATCGGCGTCGGTGAGCATCAGTCCGCGGTCGGTTCCGGCGGCTCGTCGGCCGCCGTGACCAGGTTGTGGGTCCCGACGCTCTCGTCGTTCTCGGCCGCGTGGCGGGCGATCAACAGCGCGGTGATGCTCGCGTTCCGGAGTTCGTACAGCGACCGGGCGGTCCGGGTCCGGACGTAGGCGTCGACCTCGCCCTTGAGGCGGCGCAACACCGCCATCGAGCGCTGGAGGTCGGCCGGATCGCGCTCGACGCCGACGTGCTCGTCCATCACCCGGCGTAGCCGGTGGAACTTCTCGCGGGCGAAACTGTCCGGGAGGGCCGGGTCCCGCTCCAGCAGTTCGGGCGCCTCGATCGGCTGGACCGGATCGCCGGCGGCGTCCTCGCCCGCGCGCAGCCCCCAGACCAGCCCCTCGAGCAGCGACGTGGAGGCCAGCCGGTTCGCGCCGTGGACGCCGGTGCGGGAACACTCCCCGACGGCGTAGAGCCGGTCGAGCGTCGTCCGACCCCGGTCGTCGACGGCGACGCCGCCACAGAGGAAGTGTTCGGCCGGCGCGACCGGAATCCCGTCGGTCCAGTCGATCCCGTGATCCCCACAGCGGTCGGCCAGGCCGGGGAACTCCGCGGCGAAGTCGAGCGTGGAGACATCGAGTCGGACTTCGCCGGTGGCCTCGCGCTCCGCTTTCACCGCTCGGGCGACAACGTCCCGGGGCGCGAGTTCGGCGTCCTCGTGGTAGTCGGGCATGAACCGCCTGCCGTCGCCGTTGCGCAACAGGCCGCCCTCCCCGCGGACGGCCTCGCTGACGAGGAATGCGACCTCGCCGTCGACGACGCAGGCGGTCGGGTGGAACTGGACGTACTCCATGTCGGCCACGTCGGCGCCGGCCAGCGCCGCCATCGCGATGCCGTCCCCGGTCGCGTGGTCGGGGTTGGTCGTCCGCGGGTAGAGTTCGCCGATGCCACCGGTCGCCAGGACGACGCTGCCGGCGAACCAGGGCTCGACGGCGCCGTCGGATTCGAGCATCGCGCCGTGGACACGACCCTCGTGACGGATGAGTTCCAGCGCGGCAGTGCCGTCCAGGATCGTCACGCCGTCGTGGTCGTCGAGGTAGTTCAGGAAGGGGACGTGGATGTGCTTGCCCGTCGCGGCGTCGACGTGGAGGATGCGATCCTCGCTGTGGGCGGCCTCGCGGGCGTAGTCCAGGTCCGCGCGGCTCGTGGACGCCATCGACGCCTGCTCGTCCGTGTCGGTCGAGCGTGGTTCGGCGCGGTCGAACGCGACATCGAGCGTCTCGAAGAGCACGTCCTCGACGGCCGCGTTGGCGTTCTCGACGAGCACGTCGACGGCTTCGGGGTCGGCGGTGTCGGCGCTCGCCGTCAGGATGTCCTCCTTGAACTGCTCGGGGTCGTCCCGGGAGACGGCGATGCCGCCCTGTGCCCACCAGGAGGACGCCCCTTCGGGACGGGTGGCCTTGGTCGCGACGGTGACCTGGCTGCCCGCGCGTGCTGCCGCGAGCGCCGCCGCCAGCCCGGCGATGCCGGAGCCGACGACCAGTACGTCTGTCTCGTGGGTGTCGGTCTGTTCGTCGCTCATGGCTAGATCTCCAGCATGCGGTCGAGTGCGACCTGTGCCAGTTCCTTCTCTTCCGGAGCGACCTCGATGACGTTGCGTTCCCGGCCGGCGACCAGTTCCTCCAGGACCCAGGTGAGGTAGTTCGGGTCGATCTGGCGCATCGCGTTGCAGTCCATGCAGGCGTCCCCACACAGCGGGAGGACGTTCACCTCGGGGTGCCACCGCTGGAGGTGGTGGGTGAGGTGGATCTCGGTACCGATCGCCCAGGTGTCGCCGGGATCGGCGTCCTCGACGACCCCGCAGATGTCCGCCGTGGAGCCGGCCACGTCGGCGGCCTCGACGACCTCGCGGCGACACTCGGGGTGGACGATGACGTTCGCGTCGGGGTGTTCCTCGCGGATCGCCTCGACGTGGGACTCGCGGAACCGCTCGTGGACCTGGCAGTACCCCTCCCAGAGGATGACATCGTTCTCGACGGCCGCCGCGGCGTCCATGCTCTCGGGGTCCCACGGGTCCCACTCGACGATCTCGTCTTCGAGGCCGAGTCGGTGGGCCGTGTTCTCCCCGAGGTGCTTGTCCGGGAGGAAGAGGACCTTGTCGCCGCGCTCGAAGGCGTACTCGAAGGCCTTGTGCGCGTTCGAGGACGTACAGACCAGCCCCCCCTGCTCGGCACAGAACGCCTTCAGGTCGGCGTAGCTGTTCATGTAGGTGATCGGGATGATGTCGTCGTCGGTCTCGGCGGTGATCTCCGCCCAGGCGGCGTCGACCTGGAGGGCCTCGGCCATCCCGGCCATCGGACAGGACGCCTCCATCGAGGGGAGGATCACGCGTTGCTCGTCGTCCGTGATGATGTCGGCGGACTCGGCCATGAACGTCACGCCGCCGAAGACGACGTAGTCGGCGTCGGCCGCCGCGGCCTCCTTCGAGAGCTGGTAGGAGTCGCCGATGAAGTCGGCGTGCTCGACGATCTCCCGGCGCTGGTAGTTGTGGCCCAGGATGACCACGTCGTCGCCGAGCTCGTCGAGCGCGGTCTCGATCCGCTCTGTTCGCTCGCCTTCGTCGAGCTCCCGGTACTCCGGCGGAAGCTGTTCGAGGTTGTCGTACTTGAAGAGACTGAGGTCCGTTTCGAACGCTGCTGTTTCCATCTGTGGCATGGGTACGTGGCCCTGTGGGTATCAAGTGATTCGGACTGGCTTATTGAAAAGATTTTGCCTACAATAGTAGGTGGTGGAGAGGATCCGATGGGTTGTACCGCGGATTGATGGGTTTTGTACTGTGTTACCGATCTCCACGGTCTTCGTCGTCGCTGGAGCGGTTGCAGGGATGCAAACAGTTAACATCGCGTATGCAGGACGAACGATTGACATGACACGGGTGCTCAAGGCGTCGGGGTTTCTCGGACTCGCGGTGATGATGGTCGTCGGGCTCTACCAGTTCGTCCTGCTCTCCGGTGGGTCCGGCGTCCCGGGATGGATGATCGGCGGGCACGCCCACCTGGGGGTGTTGTCTATCCTGTCGATCGTCATGGGGTTTGCCGTCCCCGCCGTCGGGGTGACTGGGTCCCTGCGGACCGCCGTGACGGGGCTGTTCGTCGCCGGCCAGTGGGGGATTCCGGGGATCGTCTGGCTGGGTGAAGGGTTCGGCTTGACGATCCTCATGCCAACGGGGTTCCTCTGGGGCGGGTGTCTGATCGCCTCGATGCTAATCATGTTCTACAAGACCGTCACCCAGGATGTCGGCGGTGCCAGCGGCGGGTTGTCGGGGACGGCGACGGCCGACGACTGACGGCCGACAAGAGCAACTGTTAGGGGCGCGGCCCGCCACCGCCCCAGTATGACCGACGCCGAGACTCTCGCCGAGCGCGTCCGCGAGGGGGACCTTCGCCTGTACGAACTCGAAGACCACGCCGATCCGGACACGGCCGCCGCGGCCCGCCGACGGCTGCTGGCCGAGGAGACCGGCGCCGACCTCTCGACGGTCGGCGACTACGGCTTCGCCGCCGGCGAGGCCGACAGCAACATCGAGAACATGATCGGTACCGCCCAGATCCCGATGGGCGTCGTCGGGCCGCTGCCGGTCGACGGCGGGGCGGCCGAGGGCGACCACTACCTCCCGCTGGCGACGACCGAAGGCGCCCTGCTGGCCTCGGTCAACCGCGGCGTCTCGACGATCCGGACCGCCGGCGGCGCCACGGCGCGGGTCCTGAAATCCGGGATGACCCGCGCCCCGGTGTTCAAGGTCGAAGACGTGGCCGCCGCCGGGGAGGTGTCGGGGTGGGTCCGAGAGCACGTCGACGACCTCGCCGCGGCCGCCGAGGCGACGACCAGTCACGGCGAACTCCAGGGGGTCACCCCGTACGTCGTCGGCGACAACGTCTTCCTGCGGTTCTCCTACGACACGAAAGACGCCATGGGGATGAACATGGCCACCATCGCGACGGAGGCCGCCTGCGAGGTCGTCGAGCGCGAGACGCCCGCGGAACTGGTCGCGCTGTCGGGCAACCTCTGTTCGGACAAGAAGCCCGCGGCGATCAACGCCATCGAGGGCCGGGGGCGGACCGTCTCGGCGGACGTGCTGCTCCCCCACGAGCAGGTCGAGCAGCGTCTGGACACGACCACGGACGCCGTCGTCGAGGCCAACACCCGCAAGAACCTCGTCGGCTCCGCGAAGGCGGGTGCGCTGGGGTTCAACGCTCACGCCGCCAACGTGATCGCCGCGGCCTTCCTCGCGCTGGGCCAGGACGCCGCCCAGGTCGTCGAGGGTGCCAACACGATCACGACCGTCGACGCCCGCGAGGACGGCCTGTACGCCTCGGTGACGCTCTCCTCGCTGGAAGTCGGCACCGTCGGCGGCGGGACCTCCCTGCCGACCCAGTCCGAGGCGCTGGACGTGCTCGGCTACGGCGGGGGCGGCGACCCCGCAGGGAGCAACGCCGACGCGCTCGCGGAGGTCGTCGCGGCCGGCGTCCTGGCCGGCGAACTCTCCCTGCTCGCGGCGCTTTCCTCGCGACACCTCTCCTCGGCGCACGCGGAACTGGGCCGCTGACGGTTCACTGACGGGACTGGCTCACCAGGAACCCGACACCGGCGACCAGCACGACGACACCGGCGAGCAACAGGTCCCCGTTCCCCAGCAGCGGGCCGGCGACCAGCAGCGCCCACGCGACCGCGAACACGCCGTGGGCGAGCGCGAACAGCCGCCGGCCCCGCCGGGCGAACACCACCGTCCCGAGTGTGAACCCGGCAGTCAGCGCGACCGCCGAGAGCGCGACCGGACTCACAGAGAGCCCGCCGATCGGGACCGGGCCGACCAGCGGCGTCACCAGAAAGAGCAGGCCCGAGAGGCCCACGAGGCACCCGACCGCCATCGGTCCCGGTTCGAGATCCAGGCCCAGATCGGACGCGGTCGTCATAGGAGCCGGTAGCGGCCCCGGGACTCGGTGACCTCACCGGCCCTGACGAGCTTCTGTAACACCTTCCGCGTGTAGTCGGGCGGTACCTCCCGCTCCTGCGCGTAGGCGACGACCGCCTCCTCGCTGGGTGAGTCGAGCGCGCGGAGCGCAGCACGTACCCTCTCCTTTCGGGAGGTGCCGCCGCCGGCGCCCGTTCCAGCGCGATCTCCGGCCGCCGCCGCGCTGTCGGGGTCGACACCGGACCCTTCGAGGTACGTCTCGTCGTCGACGCCGGCGTCCTCGATCTGTCCTTCCATCTCCGCGACGGAGTCCAGTTCGGCGAAGTCTTCACCGTGACCCTGCCGGTTGGCCAGCATCGACGCCCGGACCTCACGGGCGTGAGCCTCGTCGTCGGTCTCGACGAACCGCCGGCGCTTGTCGTGTTGTCGACGGGAGCCACACCGGGGACACTGGCTTGTCGCCTGCTCGCCCTCGACGATCCAGAGGGCGCTGCACTCGCTACACCCCACGACGGCGTACATACACCGGGGTTTGGCCCGCTGCCGATTGAACGTTCGGATCACCCGCTGGATTTAGGCCGGTCGCCGTCGACCGCTCTCGTATGGAGGAAGTTCCCCAGGCAGCCAGCGAGACCGTCGAAGCGGTCGACGGCGTCCACCTGACGCAACTGGCCGTCGGTGAGCGGATGAGCGCCCAGCAAGTCCACATCGAACCCGGTGCAGTCGTCCCGGAACACAGCCACGAACACGAGCAGATCGGCTTCGTCGTCCGGGGAGCCTGTACGTTCTGTATCGGCGACGAGGAGTTCGTCATCAGTTCGGGAGACTCCTACGTGATCCCCAGCGACGAACCACACCGCGTCGAGAACCGGACCGACGAACCGATGACCGGCATCGACGTGTTCAGCCCGCCGCGGGCGAACCCCGATTGGCGCGACTGAGCGCGGGCCCCTAGTGGTTTGTAGGAGCACGCCTAAGCTGGGCCGATGAACCGAATCGGCGTCTCGGTGGCCGTCCTCGCACTCGTGCTCGCCGGCTGTAGCGGGTTCGGGGGTCAGGGAGCACCCGAGCGACTGACGCCAGCGCCGATCCCCACCGACGACGCCCAGTACCCGCCCGGCGTCTCCGAGCGGGCGATCGAGCCGGGCGTCCTGGCGCGCTCGCACGAGGGGTCGCTCCGGACGAGCAGCTACACGCTGACGACTCGCCAGCGAATCGAAGGCGACGACGGCGAGGTGTTACGCCGGACGAACCGCTCGCGGCTGGTGGCGAAAAACGCCAGTAGCTACCGGGGCTACTTCCTCCAGAACACGACCGAGTACCCCAGCGCCGGCCTCACGACGCGGGTCGACTACTGGACCAACGGGAGCGTCGTCGCGACCCGGTACGAGGAGCGAACCGGCCGCCGGTCGCTGCACATGTGGCCCGCAGACAGCGTCGATTCGGTGACCGATCTGACCGGCCGCCAGCGGCTGGAAGCGGTGCTCGAAGCGGTCGACGTGCGAATCGCGCGCCACGAACCCGACGGCGATGTCGTCCTGGTGGGCTCGGACTTTGTCGACCGTGACCGACTCATCCGGCCGCTGTTCGTCAGCCACCCGACGAACGTCAGCGTCCAGTTGCGGGTCCGCTCGGACGGGACGGTCGTCGCGAAACGGATCGGCTACGACGCCACGCTCAGCGGCCGGGACATCCGGATCGTCCGGACGACACGCCTCAGTAACGAAGGCGAGACGACGGTCGACCGGCCGGCCTGGGTCGCGAACGCGACGATGGAGACGGAGGAATAGCGGACCGTCGGTAGTTACGCGAGCTTCCCGATGTTCCCGTAAACCTCCGATTTACGGGCGCACGAAAAGTTGGCGTCGCCAACGTTTCGATGTTCTGGCGGTGGAACCGCCAGAGGACGAGAAACTGGCTTCAGGCCAGTTTCTCGATGTTCTCGACGACCTTGTCGGCGAACTCGCTCGTCGCGAGCTTCGTGCCGCCCTCGATCTGGCGTTCGAGGTCGTAGGTGACCTGGCCGCTGGAGATGGTCTCCTCGACGGCGTCACGGACGAGCTTGCCGGCGTCCTTCCAGCCCATGTATTCGAGCATCAGGCGACCGGAGAGGATCATCGCGGTCGGGTTGACCTTGTCCTCGCCGGCGTACTTCGGGGCCGAGCCGTGGACGGGCTCTGCGAGACAGCGTGCTTCGCCGAAGTTCGCACCCGGGGCGATGCCGAGCCCGCCGATCTGTGCGCCGGCGGCGTCGGACATGTAGTCCCCGTTGAGGTTCATCGTCGCGATGACATCGTACTCGTCGGTCCGGGTCAGCAGCTGCTGGAGCATGTTGTCGGCGATGCGGTCGTTGACCACCAGCGCGTCTTCGGGGGCCTCGCCGTCGTACTCGTCCCACAGCTGGTCCTCGGTGATGACGGAGTCGTCGTACTCCTCGTCGGCGACCTCGTAGCCCCAGTCGCGGAAGGCGCCCTCGGTGAACTTCATGATGTTGCCCTTGTGGACCAACGTGACCGAGTCACGGTCCTCTTCGAGGGCGTAGTCGATGGCCTCACGGACGAGGCGCTTGGTCCCGAACTCGGTGATCGGCTTGACGCCGATGCCGACCGGGCCGTCGTGGATAGTGCTGTCGAAGCCCATGTCCTCCTCGACGAACTCCTTGACCTCCTGGACCTCGTCGGTGCCGGCCTCCCACTCGATGCCGGCGTACACGTCTTCGGTGTTCTCCCGGAAGGTGACCATGTCCATCTTCTCGGGGCTCTTGACAGGCGACGGGACGCCGTCGAGGTGGTAGGTCGGCCGGACGTTCGCGTAGAGGTCAAGCGTCTTGCGCAGCGCGACGTTCAGCGAGCGGAACCCGGCGCCGACGGGCGTCGTGAGCGGGCCCTTGATCGCGACGTTGAACTCCTTGATCGCCTCGACGGTGTCGTCGGGCAGGTTCTCGTCGTACTTGTCACGGGCCGAGGAGCCGGCGTAGACGCGCATCCAGGAGATGTCGCGCCCGGTCGCGTTCGCGGCGGCTTCGAGGACCTTCTGGGCGGCGGGGCCGACATCGGTCCCGATCCCGTCCCCGTGGATGATGGGGATGATGGGGTTCTCGGGAACGTCGAGTTCGTTGTCGGCTGTGACTTCGATCGGGTTACCCTCGTCGGGCACCTCCACTTTGTCGTAATCGTATCCCATACTGCGGGCATCGATAGTGGGGCGTAAAGAATTGCCGTTTTGCTGCAAGAACGGTAACGTGAGACACACGAACAGGGACGGTCACAGAACGGCGTCGAGCATCGCCCTGAACTCCCGCGGCCCGCTGGAGACGAGCGCCCGGGGGAACCGCCGGCGGGCGTTCCCGACGGCGTCGGAAAGCGCCGCCTCTGCGTCCTCGAAGACGCCTCTCCCGTGGCCGACGATGACTCGCTCGGGATCGAGGTCGGCGAACGTCGCCCGGGGCGGCGACAGGCGTACCAGGACGTTCATCGCCAACCGCTCGCGCCCGACGGTGAACGACTCGCCCGACGAGAGGACATCGGGGACGTACAGCGTGCCGTCGCGCTCGCGGTAGGCGACCGTCTCGCGCCAGGCCCGCAGCGGGTTCAGCCACCGGAGTTCGAAGCCCGCGACCGAGTCGACGACCCGGCGGGTAGGCACGTCCAGCTGCTCGACGACCCGGTTCAGCCCCGTCGGCACCGTCACCGGCACGTCGTGGCGCTCGGCGAAAACCGCTGCGTCCCGGGTGTGGTAGTCCGCGAGGACGGCGACGCCGACAACCTCGCCCAGGTCGGCGTACGCATCGCTCACGTTCGGGGCGTCCAGGGGATCGACGAGCCAGACGCCGCCGTCGTCGTCGCGGATCGCGTGGCTCGTCCGGCAGCCGCCCTCCTCGGGATGGGCCTGCCAGCCGACGCCGTCGGGAAACCGGTCGACGACTCGGAGGTCGGCTGCCTCGTCGCGGGCGTACATCGGCATAGCTGGCACGGCGACAGCCAGCGGAAAAACCGTTCAGGTTCCGGCAGTCGCGTTACTGGATCCGGGTGCCAAGCGGCGCGTCCTCGTGGGTGGTCAGCAGGTCGGCCTCGTCGCCGGCCGCCAGCACCATCCCGTCGGACTCGACGCCGAACAGCTCGGCCTTCTCCATGTTGGCGAGCAGGATGACACGGGTCCCCGGGAGCTCCTCGACATCGTGGAGCTTCGCCAGGCCGGCGACGACCTGCCGGACCTCGTGACCGATGTCGACCTCCAGTTTGAGGAGCTTGTCCGCGCCCTCGACGGGGTCGGCGCTGACGATCTCGCCGACCCGCATGTCGATCCCCTCGAAGTCCTCGAAGCCGATGCGCTCCTCGACGAGCGGTTCGAGGTCGGCAGGCTCGGCTTCGTCGTCCGCGTCCTCGCCGTCTTCGTCGTCCGCACCCTCACCGTCGTCCTCGCTCGCGGCCTCGACGCGGCGCCGGAGCTGCTCCTGGAGCGCTTCGGTGTGGTCGTCCTCGACCTGCTCGAACAGCTCGACGGGCTCGTCGAACTCGGCGGGCGGTTCCGACAGGGCGGTCTCCAGGGTCACGTCGGCGACGGAACCGCGCTCGCCCAGCTGGCCCCACAGGCGCTCGGCCTTGCCGGGCATGACCGGCTGCATGACGACGGCGACGGCCTTCGTCAGTTGCACGCAGTCACGGATGACCTGGGCCGCCTCCTCGGGGTCGTCGCCGACGAGGTTCCAGGGCTCGTTGCGCTGGATGTACTCGTTGCCGTAGTTCGACAGCTCGATCGCTACGTCGGCCAGCGACCGGATGTCGTACTCCCGGACGGCGGTCTCGAACTCGTCGATGGCCGCTTCGATGCGGGCCTCGACATCGTCGCTGACCGCAGCGTCGGGCGTGCCGTCGTAGTTGCGGTGGGCAAAGAGCAGCGACCGGTAGGCGAAGTTCCCGACGTTGCCCACGAGTTCGCCGTTGACCCGCTCGGCGAAACGGTCCCAGGAGAAGTCCACGTCCATCTCCAGGCCCGCGCCGGTGGCGATGTAGTACCGGAACAGGTCCGGGTGGAAACCGGCGTCGAGGTACTCCTCGGCCCAGACCGCGCGGTTCCGGGAAGTCGAGAGGGCTTTCCCGTCGATGCCGACGAAGCCGGTCGCGAGGATGGTTCGGGGCTCGTTGTAGCCCGCGCCCCGCAGCATCGCCGGCCAGAAGACGGCGTGGTGCTGGATGATGTCCCGGCCGATGACGTGGATGATCTCGCCGTTGTCCGCGCTCCAGTCGTCGTCCCACGCGGTGCCGTGCTGGGTCTCGCCGTCGAGTTTCCAGACCGCTTCCCAGTCGTACTCGTCGGCGCCGACCCGCTCTGAGTACTGTTTCGTACTGGCGACGTACTCGATGGGCGCGTCGACCCAGACGTACAGCACGAGGTCGTCGCCGTCGGCGTCTGCGGCTTCGCCGCTTCCTTCTTCACGTTGCTCCTCCGGAGCAACGCTGTCCCCGGGGTAGTCGATCCCCCAGTCCATGTCCCGCGTGATACAGAGGTCCTGCAGTTCGCCCTCGACCCACTCGCGGGGCTGGTTCTGGGCGTTGTCGGTCCCCTCCAGACGGTCCAGAAAGCCCTGGAGGTAGTCCTGGAAGTCCGCCAGACGGAGGAACTTGTGCTCGCGCTCGCGGTACTCGGCTGGGTTGCCCGTGATCGTGCTGACGGGGTCCTCGATCTCGCCGGGTTCGAGGTGGCGCTGGCACCCCTCGTCGCACTCGTCGCCGCGGGCCTGCTCGCCACAGTACGGACAGGTCCCCTCGACGAAGCGGTCGGGCAGGGGCTGGTCCTCCTCGGTGTCCCAGGCGACCTGGATCTCCTTCTCGTGGACGTGGTCGTTGTCGATCCACGACCGGACGAACTCCTGGGTGAGTTCGGTGTTCGTCTCGTCGTCGGTGTGGCCGTAGTTGTCGAACTCGACGTTGAACTGCGGGAACGTCTCGGCGTAGGTCTCGTGGTACTCCAGGGCGAACTCGCGGGGCTCGACGCCCTTCTCGGCGGCGTTGACTGCCACCGGCGTCCCGTGCATGTCCGACCCACAGACGAAGGCTGTCTGCTGGCCGATGCGACGCAGGGCACGCGAGAGGGCGTCCCCGTCGACGTACGTCCGGAGGTGGCCCACGTGCAGGTCGCCGTTGGCGTAGGGTAACCCGCAGGTCACCACCGCCGGCTGGTCCGTCGGGAACTCGTCGTGACTCATACCCGGTCTGTGCCGCCGGCGGGTCAAAAGGGAGGCGGTTTCCGCGCGGCCGGCAGCGTCAGTCGAGGATCTCCAGCCCGCCGAAGGCGACGAACCCGGTCACCACGAGGTCGACCGTCTCGTGTTCGGCCTCGCTCCGCGGGCGGCTGTCCTCGCTCGCCCCGAACAGCGGCAACACGTCGATCCGGACGTTCCACTCCCGGGGCACGCGGAGCTCGGTCCCGCCGAAGATCGAGGTTGTGCTGACGTGGGCCGGCGGGTCGGCGATCGCGGCGTCCCGGAGGTCAAGTTCCACGCCGCCGAAGACGGCTGTCAGGTCCGCGTTCCGGAACTCTGCCGACGTGACACGCCGGTCGGCGCCGCCGAAGAACGCGAACGCGGAGACGGCGTCGCTGTCCTGACTCCGGGCGCGGGCACGCCGCTGGCTCAGCACCAGCGAAACCCCGAGCAGGATCACCAACACCGGCCAGAACTGGAGGACATCGCGGGCGGCGAGGACATCCAGCGCGACCAGTTGCCACGCCGTCGCGACCAGGACGACCAACAGCGGGCCGACGAGGTTCCGGAAGCCACTGGAGACCAGCGCGTAGACGCCGAGCAGGATGAACAGCGACGGCACGAATCGGAACAGGCTCCCGACATCGAACAGCCCCGTCGAGCGGGCGAGCAGTCCGAGCCCGACGAGGACGATGATGGCACCGAGCAGGGTCTGAGCGGTGATGCGGCGGGGGCTCATACGGGGATGTTGTTGGCGATACTACAAGAAACTGCGCTGGCACCCGCTGGCACGGGGGTTACAACAGCGCCAGCGTCCCGCCGGCCAGTCCCAGCGTGACGAGCAGACGGCCCGCGCTGCCGGCGAACGTCGCCGCACCGAAACGGAGGTAGTCCTCCTCCAGGACGGTGAAGGCGTAGATCGACAGCGTGTCCGGGAAGAAGGGGACACACAGCGCCAGCGCGAGGCCGACGTAGCCGTACTTCTTCGCGATCTGGATGGTCTTCCGTTCGGACCACTCGATGATGTCGAACCGGGACTGTTTGATCCGCCGGACCAGCGGGCCGTACTCCTTTGCCTCCTGACCGATGTGGAAGGCGAAGAGACTGCCCAGTGCCTTGCCGAACGCGCTGACGACGATGATGACCGCCATGTTCCCCGTCGTCGACAGCCCCAGGCGGAGCGTCTCCGCGGGCACGAGGACGACCTCGCTGGGCAGCGGGAGGATGAAGGCGATCAGGAACGAGTACAGCCCGATGATACCGAGCCCCGTCGGTCCCGTCGCGGTACAGACGGCGTCCTCTAACGGCGTCAGCGCCGTTCCCGACGACGTACAGTCACCGACGAAGATGACCAGCGCCTGGAGGGATGCTACCGGGTCCACACCCCCCATAGCAATCAGGGGGTTCTAAAGCTTGGTATGTGTTCTCGGGAGGACTACCCAACGGGAAGGGAGCGGACCATCCGGCACCGGTCCGGATCGGCGACGAACGACCGCTGCACCGGCCCCCACCTTTTTACTGTAAGTGATGTCCGGAGGCACCCGGGCCGAAAACGCATCCTGCTCCGTTCGCGGTCGTGCTCAGTACCAGTCCAGATCGGCGACGAACGACCGCAGCATCGACCGGGTGACGTGTGGCATACAGACGACCCGCATCTCGCCAGCACCGGTCTTGGAGACGCGCCAGCCCCGCTCGCGGAGTTCGTCGGTCATCGGCACCGAGAGGTCCGCGGCGACCAGCGGGAGTTCCGGGCCGACGACCTCGTGGCCGCGGGCGTCGAGTTGGTCGGCCAGCCACTCGGCGTTTGCCATCGAACGCTCGTACTGCTCGCGGTAGCCGGCCGGCCACAGCGCCTCCATGGCGGCGACCGCCGAGGCGACGCCGGCGCCCGAGCGGGTGCCGGTCAGCGTCAACTGGCTCGTCGACTCCAGATACGGCGTCTCGACGGCCAGTTCGTCGAGCAGCGAGCGGTCCCGTGCGAGCAAGCCACCGGCGGGGACCGCGGCCTGCCCGACCTTGTGGGGATCGATGGTCAGGGTGTCCACGTCGGCGTGGCCGAAGTGCCAGTCGTGGTCGGTAAACGGGAGGTAGAACCCGCCCCAGGCGGCGTCGACGTGACACAGCGCGCCGGCGTCGGCCGCCAGATCGGCGATGGCGGGGATCGGATCGACGTAGCCGTACTCCGTCGAGCCGGCGACGCCGACCACACAGACCGTGTCGTCGTCGATCAGTTCGGCCATCGCCTCGACGTTCACGCGGTGGTCCCGGGCTGGCGCCGTCCGGAGCTCTACGTCGAGCACGTCTGCGGCCTTGGTAAACGAGAAGTGCGCGTGGACCGGCGCGACGACGTTCGGGTCGTCGGTGTCGGCGCGGTTGCGGGCGATCCGGACCGCCTGGACGTTCGCCTCGGTCCCGCCGGAGGCGACGTAGCCCGCCGGGTTCGGGAGGCCGGCCAGTTCGCCGAGGGAGTCGACGGCGTCGGCCTCCAGATCCGCGATCGTCTCGTACGTTCCCGGGTCGCCAGGATTCGTCGCGAGAAACCGTTCGGCGGCCTCGCGGGCCGCCGGGTGCGGGACCGTACACATCGACGAGAGGACGCGTTCGAAATCCTGTGGTTCGGCCCGCTGAAGCATTCTATCGACTATACGGAAGGCAAACGGTTTATCGGTTTTGCTCGGGCGACGGCCGAGTTCCGGGTTCGCGGAGAACGGCGACATCGCCACTGTCCCGCTGGCTGGCCGTTCACACGAACGGTAGCAGTCGCCGCGCCAGCGACACCACCCCGGAGAGAGCGGCGAACCCCCCGATGCCGATGAACACGAAGTGGAACAGTTCGGCGCTCTCTTCGAGCAGGAAGGATCGCTCGGGCGCAGCGGGGTCGACGTAGACGGTCACGGCGTCCCCCTCGGCGTACTCCCGGACGATCTCGGCCGCGCGTGACTCGGACGTGCTCTGGCGGCCGGTGCCCGGGAAGACGTTGTCGTTCGTGAACGACTGGCCGTCGTACTCGTAGCGGTAGGTGACCACGGGGTAGTAGCTCGTGGCGTCGTCGGGGTCGGCCGGTCGATCGATCTCGACCTCGGAGGCGACGACGGTCCCCTCGATCGGCACGCTGTTCTCGATGGCCGCCTGCTGGTCGACGTAGAGGTACCCACCCAATCCGGCGAACACGACGCCGAGAGCGATCAACACGATTGCCTGTCCGAGCGAACCCATACATCCAGCGGGAGCGACGACGAGATAAGCCTTCGCCGGGTCACCAGTTCGACGGACCGATCTTCTTCGTGGCCTTGGCGCGAAAGCCGGTCGGCCCGATCAGCGACTCGAAGACGGTCTGGCGCTCGGAGTCGAGCGCGCCGCCGAAAGAGCCGACCCGCATCGTCCGGTAGGTCTCGAACCCCTTGTCGTTGGAGTAGAAGTAGACGGCGCCGTGGAGCAACCCGTGGATCCGGTCGTCGTCACGAACGTCGCTCGCCCGGCGGTCGAGTTTGACGAAGGCGACGTTGCCCCAGTTGACGACGGCCTCGCGCAGTCCCATCAGGAAGGCGATCTCCCGCCCCTTCGAGAGGCCGAACTCGGTCGCGCGCTCGATGTCCGACAGCGAGTCGACGACGACAATGTCGTCGGGTGACTCGGTGATCGCCTCGCTGATCTCTTCGAGGAGGTCGCCGAACGTGGCGTCGTCGGCGGTCCCGTCCTCGTCCTCGACGGTCGTCTCGGCGGCCTCGATCTCGCTGTCGCCCCGGCGGGCGTCGAACAGCGCTTTCGGGACCGGCAGCAGTTCCATGAACCGCTGGGAGAAGTCCACGACGGTCATGTTGTCCGTCAGCGTCTCGAACTGGTAGCCGTCGAGCACCGCGTCCAGTTCGCTGTAGACGTGCTCGCGGTCCTGCGAGAGGGTGACGTAGGTGACCGACTCGGGAATCGTGTCGCTCCGCCGTGACAGTCCGTTCGGGACCATCTCCGGGGTGTGTTTCGCCAGCATCAGCGTCGCCAGACTCGTGTAGACGAAGGCGTCGCCGCCGGCGTCGGGCGCGCCGGCGACGAGAACCGTGCTGCCGGTCGGGACCCCGCGGACGTTGCCGTCCAGTCCCGGGATCCCGAAGGGCATGTACGAGACGCCCGCACTGATGCTCTTTGCCTCCGGTGCGGAAGGTGTCATACCACGACGACGGTGACGGGCGTAAAAAGTGGTGCGGGGGGTGTCAGCGAACCGACTCGAGCAGGAGCCGCTGTTCGACCCGCTTGACCTCGTGTTGGACATCGCGGACGGCGTCGATGTTCGGCGAGATGGAGGTGACGCCCTCGTCGACGAGGAACTGCACCATCTCGGGTTTCGAGGCGGCTTGGCCGCAGATACTCGTCGCCACGTCCGCTTCCCGGCAGGTACCGATGACCCGGCTCATCAGGTCCAGAACGGCCGGGTGGAGTTCGTCGAACCGGTCGGCGACGCCGCCGTTGTTGCGGTCGACCGCAAGCGTGTACTGCGTGAGGTCGTTCGTCCCGAACGAGACGAAGTCGATCCCGGCCTCGCACAGTTCGTCGATACAGAGCGCGCTGGCCGGCGTCTCGACCATTACGCCCCAGTTGCGCTTCTCGGGGTCGATCCCGACCTCCCGCATGAGCGACTTCGCGCGCAGCACGTCCTCGGCGTCGGTCACCAGCGGCAACATCAGTTCGACGTTGTCGTAGCCCAGGTCGAACAGCCGCTCGAACGCCCGGAGTTCGAGTTTGAACTCGCCGGGCCGGTCCAGGGACCGCCGGATGCCCCGATAGCCAAGCATCGGGTTGTGCTCGCTGGGTTCGTCCTCGCCGCCCTGGAGCTGGCGGAACTCGTCGCTCGGCGCGTCCAGCGTCCGGACCCGAACCGGTCGGGGGTAAAACGCCTCGGCAGCGGTCCGGACGCCCTCGACGATCTCGTCGATGTAGGCCCGCTCGCCGTGGTCCTCGACGTAGCGGGCGGGCGTCTTGTCCGTCGAGAGGATCATGTGCTCGATCCGCAACAGGCCGACGCCGTCGGCGCCGGTCGCCGCGGCCCGCTCGGCGGCCTCGGGGATGGAGACGTTGACCTTCACCTCCGTGCCGGTCATCGGCTTGACCGGGGAGTGCTCGCTGCTGGCCTGGGCGACAGGGTCCGGCTCCGCTTGCTCGTCGTCGTCCGTGGAGACGGTCGTCCCCTGTTCGACGGTGCCCATGTCGCCGTCGAGCGTGACCGTCTGGCCGTCGCGGAGTCGGTCGGTCGCGTCCTCGGCGCCGACGACCGCCGGTACGCCCAGTTCGCGGGAGACGATCGCCGCGTGACTCGTCATCCCGCCCTCGTCGGTGACGATGCCGGCCGCGCGTTTCATCGCCGGCACCATGTCCGGCGTGGTCATCTCGGTGACGATGATGTCCCCCTCCGAGACCTTGTCGAGGTTGTCGAGTTTGGTGACGACGCTGACCGTGCCGGTCACCGTCCCCGGGCTGGAACCGATCCCCGTCAGGCGCACGTCCTCTGGGGCCTCCATCTCGCCGCCGTCGGCGACGCCGGCCGCCGTGGCGTTCGTCGCCTCGCTTCCGCTTTCGGCGTCGGCACTGCCGGCCGTCTCCTCGTCGATGGTCGTGATCGGCCGGGACTGCAGGACGTAGACGGTGTCGTCGTCGATCGCCCACTCCACGTCCTGTGGCTCGCCGTAGTGGGACTCGACCCGCTCGCCGATCGTCAGCAAGCGGTCGATCTCCTCGGGCGAGAGCACGCGCTCGGTCCGCTTTGCCTCGGGGACCGACCGCTCGATGGTCTCTCCGTCCTCGCCCCGGACGCACATCACCTTCTTGTCGGCGACGGTGACCTCCTCGATATCGCCGCTCTCACGGTCGACGACGTAGTTGTCCGGCGAGACGGCGCCGGAGACGACCGCCTCGCCCAGCCCCCAGGCGGCTTCGAGGATCGCCGTCGGCGCGCCCGTCGACGGGTGGCTCGTGAACAACACGCCCGACTTCTCGGCGTCGACCATCTCCTGGACGACGACAGCGATGTCGACATCCGTATGCGAAAAGCCCTGTTCCTGCCGGTAGTAGATCGCTCGCTGGGTGAACAGCGAGGCCCAACACTCCTTGACCCGGTCTAACAGGTCGGCCCGCGAGACGTTCAGGAACGTCTCCTGCTGGCCGGCGAAGGACGCGTCCGGGAGGTCCTCCGCGGTCGCCGAAGAGCGGACCGCTACGTCCGAATCGCCCATCTCGTCGTAGGCCGACAGCAGGTCCTCGCGGACAGACGGTGGCGTGTCGGTCTCCAGAATGAGGTCCTGTGCGTGTTCCGCCGCCGCCGCGAGCGCCTGGGAGTCGTCGCTGTCGATGTCGACCGCCTCGAACAGCTCCGTGTCGATCCCCGAGGCTTCGATAAACGAACGATAGGTGTCGGCCGTGACCACGAACGCCGACGGAACCGGGAGCCCGGCTGCGGTGAGTTCACCGAGAGACGCTGCCTTGCCGCCGACCACGTCGAGGTCGTCGGCACCGATATCGTCGAGCCACAGTGTTGGCATTGACTCACCGGGACGTTCATGAACGACGAGTATGGTCTTTCCGGTCGCGGCATTCCCGGCTTGTGCTCACTCGCAACCGAGGAAATTATAGCTCGATGATGTCGTCGTCCTCGTCGGCCAGCGGGACGGTGAGATCGCCGGACAGCGTCGTGACGCCGCGGCCACCGATCCACACTTCCTGCCCGTCGGTATCGACTGTCACGGTGCCCGGGCGGTCGAGGAAGTGGCCCTGTTCGACGACCACCTGCTCGACGGTGCTGTCGATGGCGCCGTGCCGGCGGATGTAGGCCCCACAGGCCCCGGCGGCGGTCCCGGTCACCGGGTCCTCGCGGATGCCGGCGAGCGGCGCGAACGCCCGTCCGTGGAGCGTCGCCCGGCCGCTGATCGTGTCGAACGTGAACGGGTAGATTCCCTCGGCGTCGACGGCCCGGCAGAGCTCCTCGATCGCTGTCACGTCCGGGTCGACGCTGCTTATGTGCTCGAAGTAGTTCACCGGCACCAGCAGCCACGCGAACCCGGTGTCGCCGACCGACAGCGGGAGGTCGGCCCCCACGTCCCGCAGCGTCGCCACGTCCAGCCCCAGGGCGTCGGCGACCCGCTGTTCGTCCACGTCGACGGTGCGGATGTCGGCCTCGTCCTGTTCCATCCAGACCATCCCGTTTGCCTTGGTCTCGACCGCGAAGTCGCCGGCCGGGGTCGCCATCGTGTGCTGGCCGTCGTCGAGCCCCCGCTCGGCCAGCGCCGCGTGGGCCGCGACGGTCGCGTGCCCACAGAGGTCGACCTCCCGCTCGGGCGAGAAAAAGCGCAGTCGCCGGTCGGCGTCCTCGGCCGGCAGGACGAACGCCGTCTCGCTGGCCCCCAGTTCGCTCGCGATCGCCTGTAGCTGGTCGTCGGTCAGTCCGTCGGCGTCGGGCACCACGCCGGCTGGGTTGCCCGTCATCGGCTCCTCGGCGAAGGCATCGACGAGCAGCGCCTGTCTCGTCTCCATGCCCGCCCGTTGTGGGGTGGCAGTGATAACAGTTGTCGGTGACCGACACCGAGGAGTCAAGCCCGCCGACCACGTATCCTCAGTCGTGATCCCACCGCTGGTCCGGCGCTGTCCGAACTGCGGACACGTCGGCTGGAGCCGACGCTTCGCGGTCGTCGAGCAGTCGCCACAGGTCGTCGCCTGTCCGGCGTGTGACCACCGCTTCGAGACGGTCGACAACCCCCTCCTGAACTGAGCGGCCTTCTGAAACCGTTAAGTCCCGCCGCACCAGCGATGACGTATGGGCGAGTTACCGGAGGAGTTCCCGTGTACAATCACCAACTGGGAGTACATCTACGGACTCTGCCGTGACGTGGCCGACGACGTGAAAGCCGCGGACTTCGAACCGGACGTGATCGTGGCGCTGGCACGCGGCGGCTGGTTCGCCGGGCGGTGTCTGTGTGACTTCCTCGGGCTGGACGACCTGGCGAGCCTGAAGGTCGAACACTACGTCGGCACCGCACAGAAGAGCGGCGAGCCGGAGGTCCGCTACCCGCTGGCCGACGGCGCCGTCGACGGCAAGGACGTACTGGTCGTCGACGACATCGCCGACACCGGCGGCTCCATCTCGACGGCCGCCGAGTGCGTCGAGGACAGCGACCCGGAAAGCGTGCGGACGGCGACGCTCCAGTTGCTCCAGACGAGCGAGCACGAACCCGACTTCGTGGGCGAACGGCTCGACACCTGGCGCTGGGTGGTCTACCCCTGGAACTTCGTCGAGGACATGATCGAACTGCTGGAGGGCGTCATGGAGAAGTCCGACCGGCAGGTCCACACCGCCGAGAACCTCCGGACGCTGCTGGAGGAGTACCACGGCGTCACGCGCATCTCGATGGAGGTCGCACAGCCGGGCCGGCTCGACGAAGTGCTCGCCGAGATGGAGCGTCGATCGGTCGCGGAGGGAACGACGACCACCGACGGGACCGACGCCTGGCGACTCGCGGGCGATTAGCTGTCGTCGCCGTCTTCCTCGTCGACGGGAACGGAGACGGGGCCGTCGTCATCGTCGTCGCGGTCGTGGCGCTGTTTCTGGGCCTGTTCGCCCATGGCGTAGCCGACCGCGTAGCCGGTCGACCCGCCGACGAGGCCGCCGATGCTCGCGCCGACGGGGCCGCCGGGAGAGCCAAGCACCGCGCCGACGAACCCGCCGACGGTCGCCGACCGTTCTGCCGCTCGTTCGGGGTCCTCGTCCAGGGAGTCACAGTCGTTGCCAGTCATAGGACAGTCGCCCTTCGAGTCGCTCGGTTGAAACGTTTTCGTGACCGGCCTACCGGTCGCTCCCTTCCTCGTGAATCTCGATCCACTCCCGTAACGGCCCTCTGATCCCGTCGACATCCACGTTCAGGCTGCCGTTGAACCGCCAGGTCGCCTGCGGGGAGTCGTCGCCGAACCGGATGGGGACGGTCACCGTGAGGTCGTCGGCTTCCAGGTGGATCGACTCCTCGCGGTCGACCGTCTCGTCGAGGAGCCGCTCGACCGCGGCAAGCAGTTCCTCGGGGTCCGGCTCCGGAACGCCCGCTTGTTGGCTCATGGTGGGAGCAACGGTGCCCGGCGTCTTGTGTGTTGCCCGCGACCCGCGGAGTCTTGAACGTGGCCCCGCTACGGAGCCCATGGAGGAACGAACGGGGACGTTCCGCGTCTTCCGCGTCGTCGAGTCGGTGCCCCACATCAACTTCTTCGACACGGACGGGACGCGGCTGTACACGGTGTTCCAGTCGGGCTACGGCGACGCGCAGTCGGCCGTCGACGACCTGCGGACCGGAGACCTCGTCGAGGCGACGCTCGCCGGCGACCCGGACGACGCGGACGACCCCTGGTCGATCCAGTCGGTCGAGCGCGTCGGCGGCGTCGCGATGGACTTCGCCGTCGGCGCGGACCCGCCGGCGGTCGCGACGGAACTGTGGGAGCCCGGGATGGAACAGCCGGCCAGAGCCGTTCTCAAGGAGGACGACACGCCGGTCGCCGAGGTGTACGTCCAGCCACGCGACCCGCTTCCCGGGGGCTCGTTCGTCCCGAGCGTCCTCACCGGTCTGGTCCCGATGGAGCCGTGGCTCACGGAGCTCCCGAGCGTCGGCGCGCCGGCGACACACGCGCTGTTTATCGACCCCGACCCGCCAGACAGCGACCAGTACAGCCGCCCGTACGGCGTCGTCGTCCTGTTCGCCGACGGAGCCGACGAGGTACTGGCGGAGTTCCGGGAACTGTACGACTGCCCCCCGGAGACCGACACGCGGCCCGACTACGACCCCTACGGGATCTGACTCAGACCGAGACGACCAGCGGCATCGGGACGAAACAGAGCACGCCCAGAAGCATCGTCGCGACACCGACGGCGCTCCGGCCGGGACCCAGCGGCGTCTCGTCGAAGGGGGTCACCGCGCCGGCACGGCTGAAGACCAGCGCGAGGATGGCCCAGAACCCCCAGAGGAACGCGCCCCGACCGCCTTCGAACAGGACCAGGTAGCCCGCGAGCGCGAACAGCGCGATCGGAACGGCGAACTGGACGGTGCCGAACCGCTCGCCCAGCAGCGACCGGACGACGTGGGCGCCGTCCAGTTGCCCGACCGGCAACAGGTTCAGGAACGTGACGAAGGCGCCGACCCAGCCGGCGATGACTACCGGGTTGACGAGGGTAGTCGGGCCGGGGTACTCCAGGGGCTCGCCGACGGCGAGTGCGATGCCCTGGATCAGGGGCGGGAACCCGATCTCGACCTGCGTGACGATGCCGCCGGCGACCTCCACCGGCGGGAGCGTGACGCCGACCGCGGTCACCGCCACGGTGGCGACGAGGCCGGCGAGCGGCCCCGCGACGCCGATGTCGAACAGCGCGCGCCGGTCGGGGATGTTGTCGTTCATCCGGATGACCGCTCCCAGCGTCCCGATGACGTTGAACGGCAGCGGGATGAAATAGGGGAGGCTGGCCTCGACCCGGTGGTACCGGCTCAACATGTAGTGGCCCGACTCGTGGATCGCGAGGATCCCCAACACGCCGGCCGCGAAGGGCCAGGCCTGGAGGATCGAGGCGGGGTCGCCGAGCACGTCCAGTCCGTACCAGCGGCTGCCGGCGAACAGCGTCGAGGCGAGCGTGGCGACCGCCAGGAGGACGTTCGTCCACGGGACCCCGTCGACGCCGACCGACCGCCGCTGGGCCACCAGTACGTGTTCGCCCATCTCCTCGCGGAGCGCGACGCGGTACCCCCGTTCGCGAAACAGCGGCCCGATCCGCTGGAGGATCGTCTCGCTGTCGGCGACCGGGTCCCCGTAGTACTTGACGCCCTCGTCGGCCGCGGCGTCGACCTCGTAGACACGGAAGGTCTCCATCAGCCGTCTCGGGGCCGGGAGGTCTTCGGGCAGGCGCTCGCGGTCCGGCACGGTGCCCGCCAACCGGTCGCTGGAGAACTCACCCGGGAGTGGCTCCTCGCTCATCAACCGGGCTAGGGACTCGACCCGTTTAGGCTGTTTGGCGGCCCCCAGCCCGGAGCGTTATGGTGGTCCGCATCCACGGCCAGATATGGAGATCACCGAGAGCGACCTTCCCGGTGTCGGGAAGAAACACGAGATCGAGATCGGGGGCGGACAGCGGCTCGTCATCGTCACACACAACACCGGAAAGCGACAGCTGTTCCTGAAAGAAGGGCCAGACGCCGATAGCGAGGAACTGTTCGAACTCTCGGACAAACTCGCCCGGACCGTCGGGACGGTCCTGGAGGGGGCGTACTTCCAGCCCGTCGCTTCCGAGAAGGTCGAGACGATGCTCACCGAGGGGACACTGCTGGAGTGGTACGGCATCGAAGCCGACTCGCCGCTGGTCGGCGAGACACTCCGGAGCGCCGACGTTGGCCAGCGGACCGGCGTCACCGTCGTCGCCGTCCAGCGCGAGGACGAGGTGCTCTCGGATACGCTCGCCGAGACCGAGATCCGGGCCGGCGACACGCTCGTCGTCGTCGGCGATCGGGACAGTTGCGATCAGTTCGAGGCCCTGCTGGCGGGGGACGCGTAGGTGGTCGTCCGCGCCTGTCGGAGGTGACGAGTCGTGGCAGATCTGCTGGAAGTCGGCGTGATGTTCGCGGCCATCGCTGTCGCCGGCGTCCTCTCGACGCGGCTGGACAAGTCGGTCATCCCGTTCTACATCGTCGTCGGGATGATGCTCTCGCCGTCGGTCGCCGGCCAGTTCTCGCTGGGCGGCTACCCGCTGCCGTCGGTCGAGTCGACCGAGTTCGTCGAGATCGGTGCCGAGCTGGGGATCGTCTTCCTCCTCTTTTTCCTCGGCCTGGAGTTCAACCCGAGCCGACTCGTCGAGAGCCGGGACCGGATCGTTCGGGCCGGTACCATCGACTTCGTGGTCAACTTCGCCGCGGGGCTCCTGCTCGGCTTCGTGCTGTTTGGCGATCCGCTGGCGGCCCTGCTGGTCGCCGGCATCGTCTACATCTCCTCGTCGGCGATCATCACGAAGTCGCTCATCGACCTCGGCTGGATTGCCAACGAGGAGGCCGACCCGCTACTGGGGACGCTCGTCTTCGAGGACCTCGTGATCGCCGTCTACCTGACCGTCGCCGCGGCGCTCGTCGCCGGCGGAGACAACATCACGGAGACCGCCACCTCGGTCGGCATCGCCGTCGGGTTCATCCTCGTGCTCGTGCTCGTGGTCTATCTCGGGACCGCCTGGTTCGAGCGGTCGCTGGCGACCACGTCCCGGGAGTTCACCGTCCTCCGAGCGATCGGGATCACCGTCCTCGTGGCCGGCGCCGCACTGGCCCTCGGCGTCAGCGAGGCCGTCGCCGCCTTCTTCGTCGGGATGGCCTTCGCCTCCACCAGCCACGTCCAGGAACTGGAGGAACTCCTCGAACCCATCCGGGACACGTTCGCGGCCGTCTTCTTCTTCTGGATCGGCGTCGAGACCGACCCGGTGCTGGTGGCCGGCGTCGCTGGCCTGGTCGCGGTCGCGGCGGTCGTCTCGGTCCCGACGAAAGCCATCTCGGGCTACCTCGGCGGGCGCGTCTACGGCCTCAGCCCGCGGCGCTCGACCCGGGTCGGACTCGGGATGGTCACCCGCGGGGAGTTCTCGCTGATCATCGCCGCCGTGGCGCTGACCGGCGCCGGCACCTCGCTAACTGCCGCGACCGCGGAGTCGGTGTACGCCTTCGCCGTCGGCTACGTCCTCGTGATGAGTATCCTCGGCACGCTGTTGATGCAGTACGCGGCGCCCATCGAGACGGCGGTCGAGGCGCGTCTCGGGACGGAGTGATCAGTCCGCGACGGCCTCTTCGGAGCCGAGCGCGGCGTTTGGGTCCTGGATCCAGAGGTCGCCAAAGAGGTCGTCCTGCTGGAGGCGGACCTGTCCGCGGTGGGCCAGAAAGAGCAAGCCCAGAAACGTCTCGACGCGGGTCCCGCCGGCGTCGCTGACCTCCCGGTACAGGACTTCCTCACGGCCCTGCTCGTAGTGCTCCCGGACGGCGGCGTGAACGTCCTCGATGATCGCGTCCATGTCCTCGGCGTGAGCCGTGTCGGTGACATCGGCGGCGGTCGGCTCCTCGTCCATCCGGAAGTCGTCGGCCGTGCGGTAGTCCAGTTCCTGTGTCCCGCGGTCGTAGCCGCTGGGGGAGTCGCTGGTGTCGTACTCGCGGGACTCTTTCCACCACGAGTCCCGTTCGGCCTCCCGCAGATCGCGGACGAGTTCGTCCAGCGTCTGGGGCATCCCGCGAGCGCGCCGGCGTTCGAGTCGCCGGTCCATCTCCGACTCCAGGGCACTGAAGGGGTCGGGGTCCTCGATGGGGGCGTCCTCGGTCATCGCCTGCTCCCAGGGCTCTGCCGGCTCCGCGTCCTCGTCCTCGCCGAGCATCGCGTCGCTTTTCATCCGGATCAGCACGGACGCGTAGAACAGCACCCGCCCGGAGGTGCGCAGGTCCGCGTCGTCGATGTGGTCGAGGAACTTGTCGGTGACCTCCACCACGTCGATGTCCCAGGGGTCGATCTCCCCGTCGTCGGCCAACTGGACGATCACCTCGACGGGTTCGACCGTCTCGTCGTTCGCGTCACTGGCCGCGTCGTCGTCGGTCGGTTGGTCGGTGTCGGGCGGGTCCGCGCCGGCCTCGTCGGCGAACGGGTCGTCGGCCCGGGCGCTGTCGGGAGGGGTTCGATCTTCGTGGCCGGCGATGTCCAGGGGGATATCGTCGTCTGTCATGATCAGTCGTCGGCTGGTGCCTCCTCCGTGCCGTCGCCCGAGAGGTCGATCCCGGTGACCGCCGAGACGTTGTCGCCCTGCATCATCACGCCGATGGCTCGTTCCGAGCGCTCCAGCAGCGCCGAGCGGTGCGAGACGACGACGAACTGTGCGTCGCCGGCGAGTTCGTCGACGAGTTCGCCGACCAGTTCGGCGTTGGCCGCGTCGAGGAAGGCGTCGACCTCGTCCAGCGCGTAGAACGGCGCCGGGTTGTGCCGCTGGATGGCGAAGATGAACGCGAGCGCCGTCAGGGACTTCTCCCCGCCGGACATGGCGTTGAGCCGCTGGATCGGCTTGTCGCCGGGCTGGGCCTTCATGGTCAGACCGCCCTCGAAGGGGTCGTCCTCGTTCTCTAAGTGGAGGTGGCCGGTGCCGTTCGAGAGCCGCTCGAAGATCTCCTCGAACTGCTCGTTGATGGCGTCGAACGCCTCCATGAACGTCTCTTTCTTCCGTGCTTCGTACGTGTCGATGCGATCGCGGATACCGTCGGCCTCCTCGACTAACGTCTCGCGTTTGTCCTCCAGATCGGCCAGGTCGTCGGCCACGTCGTCGTACTCGTCGATGGCGCGCATGTTGACCGGTTCCAGCGCCTCCATCTCGCCGACGAGGCGCTCGATCTCGGCCTCGACGGTGTCGTGGTCGGGGACATCCTCGGGGTCGTAGTCCCCGACCTGGGATTCGAGCTCGTCGATCTCCCAGTCGAGCCGCTCGCGGTCCTCGCGTGCGTCGTCGAGGTCGCGCTCGACATCGCTGACCGCGGCCTGTTGCTCGTCGCGGGCCTCCTTTGCCGCCGAGAGGTCCTCGCGCAGGTCCTCGCGGTCGGCCTTGAGGTCGGCCAGCTCTTCTTCGAGGTCCGCGATCTTCTCCTCTTTCTCGGCTTTCAGTTCTCGCTTCTCTGTGACCTGTGCCTCGAACTCCTCGATCCGTTCTTCCTGCTCGGCCTTGCGGTTCTGTGCGGCCTCGATGTCGTCGTGGAGGTCCTCGACGGCGTCCTCGGCGTACTGTTTCTCCAGTTGGAGTTCGTTGCGGGTGCCCTCCAGATCGTCGAGCCGATCTTCCAGGTCGTCGATCTCGGCCCTGATCGCCTCCCGCTCGTCGGTCAGTGCCGGCAGTTCGGAGTCCTCGACCTCCGCTTCGAGGTCGTCGATCTCGCCCTCGACGGCGGCGATCGCCTCGTCTTTGGTCTCGATCTCGGCCTCCAGTTCGTCCATCTCGTCGGCGACGTTCGCCCGTTCGGCCGCGATCTCGGCCAGTTCCTCGTCGAGTTCGGCGATGCGGTCCTCCGTGTCGTCGAGTGCTTCCTGCTTGCGCTCGATCTGGGCCTCGATGTCACGGACCTGTTCGGTCGCGTCCGATTCGCGGTCCCGGGCGTCGTCCAGACGCTCCTCGACATCCCGGAGGTCGCTCCGGACGCTCTCGCGTTCTTCCTCCAGGTCGGTGATTCGCTGTGCGACCCGCTCCAGTTTGCCGGCGCCCCCGGAGAAGGAGTAGCGCGTCCCCGACGAGGAACCGCCGGTCATCGCGCCGCTCTTCTCGACGAGGTCACCTTCCAGCGTGACCATCCGGAAGTCCCCGATGAGGTCCCGGGCGGTGTCCATGTCGTCGACGATGACGGTGTCGCCCAGGACGTACGCGAAGATGCCAGCGTACTCCGAGTCGAAGTCGACGAGGTTGTACGCGAAGTCGACGACGCCGTCGTGGCTGGGCAGCGACGGCAGCGAGCGCCGTTGCATCTTCGTGATCGGCAGGAACGTCGCCCGGCCGGCGTTGCGCGATTTCAGGTAGTCGATACACTGCTGGCCGACGCCGTCATCGTCGACGACGACGTGTGCCAGGCGGCCGCCGGCGGCCGTCTCACAGGCCGTGGCGTACTCGGGGTTGACGCCACCGAGTTGCCCGACGGTGCCGTGGACGCCCCCGAAGTCGTTGTTCAGAATCGTCGTCACCGCACGGCCGTACGAGGAGTCGCCATCCTGGCCGGCCTTGGCTTCGAGTTCGGCGTACTCCTGTTGTTTGGCGCTGATCTCGTCTTCCAGTTCGTCCAGGTCCGACTGGAGTTCCCGCTTCTCCGCGCGGAGGTCGTCGACCACGTCGCCGATGGTCGCCTTGTTCTTTCGGGCCTTCTCCAGTTCGGTCTCCAGGTCCTCGATGTCGGCCTCCAGTTCGGGGATGCGCGCCTCGCACTCCTCGATCTGGGTCCGTTTCTCGTCTTCCTCGTTGGAGCGCCGGCGGGCCTCGTCGAGCAGGCGGTCCTGCTCGCGCTGGAGGTCGTTGTGCTCGCTCTTGAGCGTCTCCAGACGATCCCGTTTCGATTCGAGTTCGTCTTTGACCTCCTCGAACTCCTCGCCGACGGCGTCGATCTGCTCCTGTACGTCGGCCAGTTCGCTCTCTTTCTGCGCGATGTCGGCCTTGACGTTTGACTGTTCGACTTTCGTCTCGCGGATCTCACTCTCCAGATCGTCGATGGTCTCCTGCTTGCGGTCGATCTGGACGAACGCCTGGCGGCGCTCGTTTTCCGCCTCCTCGACGGCGTCGTCGGCGGCCTCGATCTTGTCCTCGAACCGGGAGATGTCGCCTTTGATCTCCTCGATGTCGCGTTTGATGGCGAGCTGTTCGTCCTCGCCCTTGCGTTCGATCTCCTGGTTCAACTCGTGGAGTTCGTCCTCCAGCCGGACGACCTTCCCCTGGCGCTCGTCGAGTTCGGTCTGTAGCTCCGCGAGTTCCGCTTCCAGGTCGTCGATGTCGTCCTCGACTGCGTCCAGTTCCGCGCGTTTGTCTTCGAGTTCGGCGGCCTTCCGGTAGCCCTCGTACTCCTCTTTCTCCCCGCGCAGCGACTGGTACTCGAGGGCCGTCTCGCGTTCGTCTTCGAGCTGGTCCAGCCGGTCTTGCTTCTCCTCGATCCGGAGCTCGGCCTCGTCGATCCGTTCCTGGACGACCTCCAACTCCTCGAACGCGTCTTCTTTCTTCGCGTCGAACTGGGAGACGCCCGCGATCTCGTCGATTATCTCCCGGCGGGAGCCGGCGGTCATGTTGATGATCTCGGTCACGTCGCCCTGCATGACGACGTTGTACCCCTCCGGCGTGACGCCAGCCTGTGCGAGCAGGTCCTGGATATCGGAGAGGTTCACCGAGCGACCGTTGATGTAGTAGTAGGAGTAGTAGTTGTCCTCGGTCTGTTTGACTCGGCGCTTGATCGCGATTTCGTCGACATCCCCTACGTCCTCTGTTCCGGCGGCGTTGACGACCTGCGAGCGGTCGAGCGTCCGGTCGTCGTTGGCGAGGATCACCTCGCAACTGGCCTGGCGCTCACCCGAAACCTCGGCGTCTTCGTCGGCGTGACCGGGGTTGTAGATGAGATCAGTCAGTTTCTCGGCCCGGATGCCCGACGTGCGGGCCAGGCCCAGTGTGAAGAGGACGGCGTCGATGATGTTCGACTTGCCCGAGCCGTTCGGACCGCTGATCGTCGTGAAGTCGTCGTAAAACGGGATCCGGGTCTTTCGCCCGAAGCTCTTGAAGTTATCCAGAACGAGCTCTTTGATGTGCATGCGGTGTGGGCCGGGTCCCTACGCGACGATGATGTCCGACTCGGACTCCTCGGTGGACTCGGCGTCGGCGGGCACCTCGGCTCCCTCCTCTGCCGGTTCCTCGGGGGCCTCGGTGTTAGTTGTGTCGGCCTCCCCGTCGAACTCCGCGTCGACATCGGTCGCCACGTCGTCCTGCTGGCTGGCGATCGGGCCGACTTCGCCGTCGACGGCGTTCTCCATCTCGCGAAGGCGGACCTTGCACTCGACGAGTTCGTCCGTGAGTCCTTCGACGGATGCTTCCAGTTCCTGGACGCGCGCTTCCAGTTCCGCGACGCGGTTGTCGCTCATATCGATACACGTTCCGGCCTGGACACTTATACCTACGTCAGACAATATCATGGATTCTGATAGCTTTCGGACCAGCCCTCGGACGGAGACGACGACTCGGTACCCGTCCGCGCGTGGTCGTTAGCCTTTAGCCATCTCCCATCGAACGCCGTGTAATGACTGCACAAGCCGCCGAGTCCCGCGAACTCGCGGCCGTCATCGGGCTGGAGGTCCACGTCCAGCTGGAGACGGAGACGAAAATCTTCTGTGGCTGCTCGACCGCGCCGACCGACGAGCCAAACACACACACCTGCCCGGTCTGTCTCGGCCTGCCGGGCGCCCTGCCGGTCGTCAACGAGGGCGCCGTCGAGGCCGCCGTCAAGATCGGGAAGGCCATCGACGCCGACGTGCCCGAGGAGACCACCTTCCACCGGAAGAACTACTACTACCCCGACCTGCCCAAGAACTTCCAGATCACGCAGTACGACGCCCCGATCTGCCAGGACGGGGAGCTCTCCTTCACCGTCGAGGGCGAGCGCCGCGCCGTCGACATCCGCCGGGCGCACCTCGAAGAGGACCCCGGGTCGATCAAACACGTCCGGGAGGGGACCGGCCCGCTGGAGTCCCGGACCTGTTCGATCGAGCGCGCCGACTACACGCTGATCGACTACAACCGCGCCGGCACGCCGCTGATGGAGATCGTCACCGAACCGGACTTCCGGGCGCCCGGCGAAGTCCGGGCGTTCCTGGAGAAACTGGAGGAAGTCCTGGAGTATCTGGGCGTGTTCGACCCCGGCCGGGACGGTAGCCTCCGCATCGACGCGAACCTTTCGATGGTCGACGCGAGCGAGGTCGGCGACGAGGGCGACATTGACGAGTCAGTCCTCGAAGACGCCAACCGCACCGAGGTCAAGAACATCTCCAGTCACAAGGGCGCCGAGCAGGCGCTTTCCTTCGAGGCCTCCCGTCAGCGGAAGCTCATCCAGTCCGGTCGCGCCGTCGAACAGGAGACCCGCCACTTCAACGAGACTCACGGCAACACGGTCTCGATGCGCTCGAAGGAAGAAGAGAAGGACTACCGGTACTTCCGGGAGGCCGACCTCCCGCCGCTACAGGTCGACCACTGGAAAGACGAACTCTCGATCCCGGAACTCCCGGACGCCCGCCGCGAGCGGTTCGTCGCTGAGTACGGCCTCAGCGACGAGGCAGCCTCGAAGCTCACCTCGACGAAACAGGTCGCGGACTTCTTCGAGAACGTCGCCGAGCGGTTCGACGCCGACCTGGCGGCGACCTGGGTCGCCGACAACCTCCTCGGGGAACTGAACTACCGCGACATGTCGATCACCGACATCGACGACCGCTTCGACGAGGTGATGCGGCTCGTCGAACTCGTCGCGACCGACGAGATCACCGCCAAGAACGCCCGCGAGACCGTCCTGCGTGAGATGCTCGACGAGGACGACGACCCCGACGCTATCGTCGAGCGGGAGGACCTGGGCAAGACCTCCGGCGACGAGATCCAGCAGGCCGTCGAGGCGGCGATCGAGGAGAACCCCGACGCCGTCGAGGACTTCCACGCCGGCGAGGGCGGCGCGATCAACTTCCTCGTCGGCCAGGTGATGCAAAAGACCGGCGGGAGCGCCGACCCCGGCGACGTGAACGAGCGACTGCGGGCCGAACTGGAAGACTGAGGCGAGAACGGGTTGCTGTGGCGGTAGCTGTCGCGGTTGCGGTGGCCGGGAGCGCACTGCGTCGCGCGTGCCGGGAGACCACTGGTCTCCCGAACCTCGCGGTGTAACCGCGAGAACCCGGGGTAGGGCAGGGGTTGCCTGAGAGCATCCGGCGGCGAAGCCGCCGGTTCCCCGGACGCGAGGCATCGCCGAGCGTCCGGCCGTTTTTCCCCATGTTTTTGCGATGGGGGTCGCCACCGGCGACCCCGACGTAAAAGGTGGTCGCTAGTCGTCGAGCTGGGCCTGCCACTCCCGGACCTGGCTCTCGCTGACACCCTGGACCTCGGTGGCGACGGTGTCGGAGTCGGCGTCCCGGAGCGAGTCCAGATCGGCGACGCCGGCTGCTTCGAGTTTCTCGGCTGTCGCCGAGCCGATGCCGTTCAGGTCCTCCAGATCCTCGACGGCGTTGCGGGCCTTGTACTCCTCGTAGTTACAGATGGGACAGCCAAGCTCCCAGGGGTCGTCGCTGTCGGGGTCGATCACGAGTTCGGGCAGGTCGTGCTCCTCGCAGTAGCTGTCGGTGACCTCGATGTCGCCGTTGCGGGGCAGCGGCAGCGAGTAGTCACAGTCGGGGTAGCGCGTACAGCCCACCAGCCGCGAGCCAGAGCGGAGGTGTTTGATGGCGAGTTCGCCGCCTTCCTCGTCGTCGCTCCCTTCGGCGGCTTCGCCGCCTTCGGATCGTTGCTCCGGTGGAGCAACGCCACACTCGGGACACGGGCCGATCACCTCGTCCTCGCTCTCGTCGGCGGCTTCGGCCTCACAGCGGGGGCAGCCGTGGACGAACGTGTCACGACCGGCCAGCATCTTCACGTGGTGCATGTCGTGGTCCTCACAGCGCTCCTCTAACACGAGCGGTTCGCCGGTCGAGGGCAGCGGGAGCGTGTGCCGACACTCCGGGAAGCCGTCACAGCCGACGAAGTACGAGCCCTGGCGGGAGCGCCGGACGAGCAGGTCCTCGCCACACTCCGGACACGGGCCCAGGGTCTTGTCGGCTTTCAGGGACTCCTGGAGGTGGTCGCCGATGTCCTCCCGGGAGTCGCGCAGTTCCTCGAAGACCCGGTCGAGCATCTCGCGGGACTCGTCGGTCACGTCGTCCAGCGTCGCCTCGCCGTTGGCGATGCGGGTCATATCAGCCTCCAGTTGGGCCGTCATCTCCTCGCTGACGACGTGGTCGGCGAACTCCTCGGCGGCCTCGACGACGGCCATCGCGAGCGTGGTCGGTCGGGGCGGATCGCCCTCGATGTACCCCCGGTCGTACAGTTTTTCGAGGGTGTTGTGGCGGGTCGATTTGGTCCCGACCCCCAGGTCCTCCATGGTCTGGATGAGCCGCGACTGGCCGTAGCGACGCGGTGGCTGGGTCTGTTTGGCCTCGATCCGGACCTCGGGCATCGCCAACTCCTCGCCCTCCTCGACATCGGGGACGTGGTTCTCGCTGGCGCTGGAGTACGGGTAGACGGCGTGGTAGCCCGGGTCGACCAGGCGCTTGCCGTTGGCCTTCAGCGAGCGACCGGCGGCTTCGGCGACGACGCGCAGGTGCTCCCAGGTCGCGGCCTCGGCCACGGTCGCGAAGAACCGCCGAACGATCAGTTCGTAGATCTCCCACTCGTCTTCCGAGAGGTCTGCCTTCGAGGGCAGCTCCCCCGTGGGGTGGATCGGCGGGTGGTCGGTCGTCTCCTCGTCGCCCCCCGTCGGGGCGATGTCGTCCTGTTCGAGCAGTGACTCGGCGTCCTCACCGAACGCGGAGCCGACGAACTCGTCCAGCAGCGCGTCGGGGTCGAGATCCTCCGGGTAGACCGTGTTGTCGGTTCGGGGGTAGGTGGCGTAGCCGGCGGTGTAGAGCTCCTCCGCGATGGACATGGCTCGCTGTGCCGAGTAGCCCAGCGAGCCGGCCGCCGAGATGAACGCGGTCGTGTTGAACGGCGTCGGTGGGCTGTCTGTTCTGGTCCGCCGGCGGACGCTCGTGACCGTCGCGGCGTCGGTACTCCGGAGGTCCTCGTATGCCGCCTCGGCGTCGGCTTCGTCCCAGACGCGTTCGGCCTCGGTGCCGTCGTCGTCGTAGAAGTACTGTGCTTCGAAGGTGACGCTGTCCTTCTGGAGGTCGGCGAACAGCTCCCAGTAGTCCTCGGGGTCGAACGCCTGGATCTCGCGCTCGCGGTCGACGATGAGTTTCAGCGTCGGCGACTGGACCCGGCCAACGGAGATGAAGTCGTCGCCCAGTTGCCGGGCCGACAGCGAGAGAAAGCGGGTGAGCGCGGCCCCCCACACGAGGTCGATGATCTGACGCGCCTCGCCGGCCGCGGCCAGATCGAAGTCGATCTCGTCGGGGTCGGCGAAGGCTTCGCGCACCTCCCGGTCGGTGATCGAGGAGAAACGGACCCGGCTCACGGGGATGTCGGTCTCCTCGCGGATGAGTTCGTACGCCTCCTTGCCGATGAGTTCCCCCTCGCGGTCGTAGTCGGTCGCGATGACGGCCTCGTCGGCGCGGCGGGCGAGCTGTTTGAGCGTCGTGACGATGTTCTCCTGGGTCGGCTCCTTGGTCACGTCGGCGGAGATGAGTTCGACCGGTTCCACGTCGCGCCAGTCGTTGTACTCGGGCGGGAAGTCGACGCCGACGACGTGGCCCGAGAGGCCGACGACGCGCTTGTCGCCCCAGCGGTAGACGTTGACGCCGTTTCGCCGCTCGCTGTCGGCGCTCCCCTCCGAGAGGATTTCGGCGATACGGCGTGCGGCGTTGTCCTTCTCGGTGATTATCAGCTCCATCGGACACCACCTTCGATTGTCATTGGTCCCGATAGGCCCGGACGAGTTCTAAAGTGTTTCGCCGAAACCGGCAGACAGCGCGGGTGTGCGCGGCGTACACGGCCGCTCGCGCTCGCGTGCGACGAGGATTATCAACGGTCGCCCTTCGGCGGTCCCGGGGACGACACCGGATCGCGAATACTGGGCTGTGAGGACGTAACACGACAGACATCGGCAGTACTATCCATCGCCACCCACGGTGTTACGTATGACCGACGGTTCTCCCGTGCAGGCTGACTATGCCGATCCGGGGACGATTCTCGACCGGATGGGCGACGGCTTTCTGGCGCTGGACGACTCGTGGTGTCTCACCTACGCGAACGCGAAGGGCCAGGCGATCCTCCGGAAAAGCGTGGCCGACGATATCGACGACATCGAAGGGATGAACCTCTGGGATTCTGTCCCGGACTCACGGGAGAGCGTGTTCTTCGAGAAGTTCACCGAGTCGATGGTGACACAGGAGCCGGTGACGTTCGAGACGTACTACGCGCTCGTCGATGCGTGGTTCGAAGTCCGGGTGTTTCCCTCCGACTCCGGGCTGTCGGTGTACTTTCGTGATATCTCAGCGTACAAGGAACTCGCACAGGAACGACAGGACAGCCTGTACGCGCTCCAGCAACTCTACTCAATCTCCTCCGACGGGTCCACGGATTTCGACACGAAGACGAACGACCTGCTCGCGCTGGGGTGTGAGTTCCTCGACCTCCCGAACGGGTTCGTCACGAGGATCGAACAGGGCGAACAGTACATCGTCCACTCGGCGGCGACACACCCGGAGGTTCAGGAGGGCAGTTCCTGTCCCCTCGACGAGGCCTACTGCAAGCGGACGATCGAACTCGACGAACTGATGACCGTCGTCAACGCCTCGGACGAGGGGTGGAACGACGATCCGGCCTACGATCGGTTCGAGTTCGAGACGTACATCGGCGGCCGACTGACCGTCGACGGGGAGCTGTACGGCACGCTCTGTTTCGCCGATACGAGGGCCCACGACGAGGGGTTCACCGACACCCAGCGGACGTTCGTCGAACTGCTCACCCGCTGGCTGGGCTACGAACTGGAGCGAAACCAGGCGGCAGAGCAGGTCCTGCGGGAGCGGGATCGCCTCGACGAGTTCGCACAGGTCGTCTCACACGACCTCCGGAACCCGCTCAACACGGCGACTGCCCGTATCGAGTTACTGAAATCGGAGACGGACAGCGAGCATCTCCCGCCCATCGAGCGCTCGCTCGACCAGATGGAGCGACTCATCGACGATATGCTCACACTGGCCCGCGACGGACAGAAGGTCAAGGAGACATCGGAAGTTCGACTGCCAGAGCCCGCCCGGACGGCGTGGAAAACCGTCGATCCGACGAACGTGGAGATCACGGTTACGGCCGACGACGCCACGGTGCTGGCGGACCCAGGTCGGCTCCGGCAGGTGTTCGAGAACCTCTTTCGGAACGCGGCCGAACACGGTGAGAGCGCGACGCGAGTCGAGGTCGGGCTACTCGACGACGAACCCGGCTTCTACGTCGCGGACGACGGTGTCGGTATCCCGACGGGCGAGCGGGACCAGGTCTTCGAGCCGGGCTACACGACACAGAACGAAGGGACCGGGTTCGGCCTGAACATCGTCAAAGACATCGCCTCGGCCCACGACTGGCAGGTCTCAGCGGCCGAATCGGCGGCGGGTGGTGCGCGGTTCGAGATCGGCGGTGTCGATTTCGTCGGCAGTTAGACACCGAGCAGCGGTCACTACCGCCCCAGCCGCCGTCGGCCGACGCTGACGCCTTCGGCGACTGTCCAGCCGAGCAGGACGAGCGCGGCCAGCAACGCGTAGAAGAGGTCCCAGCCGCTCATCCAGACCGGGCGCAGCCAGGGGGTGTAGTGGCCCCAGAGCGCGCCGACGCCCTCGGCCGCGCCCGCCAGCGGCGTCCCCGCGAACGTCGCCTCGATGAACGTATCGACCGACGCGGTGGCGTTCTCGCCGGCCCTCAGACCCGCACTGCCCGTGAGTTCGTAGCTCCCGGTCGCGTTCTGTTCGCGGATCGTCGGTCCCGTCGAGCCGTCACCGTGAGCGACCCGTTCGGCGTCGTATGGCCCCCAGGTGGCGTAGTACTCCCAGACGACCTCGCCGGTCGGCGTCACCTCGATGACGCGGTGGTTCAGCGTGTCCGTGATGAGTGTGTTGCCGTTGGGGAGCCGGTCGGCGTCACGGGGCCAGTTCAGCTGGCCGGTCCCGACCTCCCAGGTCCGGGTCCAGGTCCCGTCCGTGTAGGCGTACTCGACGACGCGGTCGTTGTGGCTGTCGGCGACCAGGATCGTCGGCGTGCCGTCCTCGCCGCGCAGGAAGTCGGGGTTGTGTTGCTCGTTGAGGATCTCGTAGTTGTCGTCCTCGCCCAGACGGAGGTCGATCTCCTTGGTCGTCCGGTTGACGAGGATGACCTGATCGAAGTTCCGCGGCGAGGCCAGGAACTGGTCGTCACCGACGGGGTCGATGTCGTTGCTGTGTGTCCAGTCCCGGTCTTGCCCGCCGTCGGTGCTGTCCGGGTAGTGGTTGCGGTAGCGCCACCGCCAGGTCACGCGCTCGGTCGTCAGGTTGTAGACGAGTAGCTCGTCGGTCGAGACGCCGCGACTCTCGTTCCACCCGCGCATGTGCGAGATCGCCAGCGCGGTGTCGTTCAGCATGTCGATGTCGTGGGTGTCCTCGTACGGGAGCAACTGCTCCCATTCTCGCTCTTTGGTCGCCGGGTCGAGTTCGTACACGAGGGTCTTGCCCTCACGCGGCGAGACGACGAGCAGGTTCCCGTTCGGGAGCGGGTCGACATCGAAGAACCACGCGTCGGTCCCCTGTCTGCTCGTGTAGGTCCACTCGTGGCGGGCGCGTTCGTCGACGGCGACCAGCCGAGCGGGCTTCTTCGGGTTCGTGTTCCCGCGGAAAGTGTAGCCCTGCGTGCTGACGACGGTGGTGCCGTTGGCCGGCGCAGTGACGGTTCCGCGCTGGAGGGTCGTCGCCTGCTCGCCGTCGGCAGTCACGGCGCTGACGGCCATCGGCGCGAGCAGCGAGGCGACGAGGAGCGCGGCGAGGAGGCGTGCGACGGTCGCGCGGGAGCGATCGGCGGGGAGCACACCACCCGGTCGGGGAGCCCGCGGATTAACCCTTTTGAGACGGGCCGCACACCGCCCCCAGTACCCGTGATTCCGATGGGCTCTTGTCGCCTGGGGTCCGAACGCCGGTATGGACAGACGGCTCGTCACCGGCCTCCGTGCGACCGCCGCGGCGCTGGTGTTCGTGACGGCGGCGTTTCACCTCTGGTGGGGCCTGCCCCGGAGCATCATCTACCTCCAGGCGGCCGAGGGGTTCCTCCTGCGGGGGCTCCCGCCGGACCCGCGGCCGTTCTTCTTCGTCGCGTTCGCGGCGATACTGCTCGCCGGCCCGTATCTGGTCACTCGACGGTACGTCAGCCTCCGGAACGGCTACCTGGCCGGGATGGTCCTGCTCGCGGGATCGATCGGTGCGTGGGTGTTCTGGCACGCGACCGGCCACGGGGCGTTCCTCGTCAACGGCTTCGACGCACCGGGCGGCGGCGCCGGCCACCACGGTGGGAGCCTCCTCCTCCTGATCGCCGACCACTTCGTCACCGAACCGGTCGAATCGGCGATCAAGACCGTCGAATTCCTGGGCGTCGCCGCCTTCGTCACGCTGCTGTGGAGAGACCCGGCGATCATCCCCGACCGGGGCGAGACCGGTCCGACCGAGGCCGAAGCCGGCGAGACAGCCGAGAACTAACCGTCGGCTCGACGGACACCGTCGCCGTCCGTGTCCCGCCCGACCAGGACAGCGTGAGCGTCAGTTCTTCCCCGACCGACCGTTGCATCGGTGTCGCGCTCGCTCCCCAGGTGATCGCGGTCGTGAACTGTGCCGTCTCGCCGGCCGGAATCTCGTGCTCGACGACGGTTGGAAGGACGGCGAACTGCGGTGCAGTCGCTCGGAACGTCCCGTCCCGACTGCCGACGTTCGCGACGGTGAGATCGGCGACGAGTCGCTCGGTCGGACTGAGCCGATCCGGCAGCGAGAACGCCCGGACGGCGAAGGTCGGGTCGCCGGTCAGCCGCCGGCGCGCCCGCCGGTCGAGTTCGCGCATCGGCCGTCCGGCGTAGGTCAGTGTCGCCCGCTCGACGGTGTCACGCACGGGGACGACGAATCCGGTGACTGTCTCCCCGTCGCCGACCCGGTCGCTCGTCCGCGCGATGGTGTCGAAACTGACGTAGGACCCCTTCGGCTCCTCCGGCGCGCGCCGGTCGCCGTCGATCCGAAGCCCGAACCGTTCGGGAAGAACGTCGCTATCGTCGCGGTAACCGGCGAACACGAACTGGTGGCCGTCGGGCGCGCCGGTGACCACGAGGCTGTCGACGGCGGCGACGTGGACGACGCTATCGGTCACCCAGACGGTGCCCAGTCGGGGCTCGGCGTCGTCGGAACTGGTGACGGGAGTCGGCGTCGTCCCTGCCTCGTCGGTACTGGCCGGCGCGTCGGTCTCGGGCGCCTGGAACGTGCCGTCGAGGCAGCCACTGAATCCGGTACAGAGGCCGGCGAGACTGCCGAGAAGGGCTCTCCTGGAGGGGGTAGAGGGCATACCGGAACTGCCAGAAGCGACGGTAAAGGCCTTCTGCCGGATCGGTGCGGAAAACGAGCGGGCCGAAGCGGGGGAGCGACGGGGTCAGGGGGCGCTACTGTCGGAGTCGACTATTGGGCTGCTTACAGGCCGAGGATACCGCTTGCGCCACCGCTGGCGGACGCGTTACCCTTTGCACTCGTGTTCGTCTCGGCGTCCGAGTCGACGGGCGCGTTCGCGTCGCTCTCGCTGTCTGCGTCAGTGTCACTCTCCTCGTCTGTGCCACTGTCGACGTGGACAGCCGCGTTGGCGTCGACGTTGGCGGTCGCGTTCACGTCGGCGTTGGTGCTTGCGTTTGCGTTGGCCCGGGCGCTGGCGGCCGCGCTGCCGTTGCCCTCACCGCGGGTAGCGCCGTCGGACTGGTCGGCGTTGCCCTGGCCGCGTTCGCTCGCGCTGTTGTTCTGTGCGTTCTCGTTTGCGGGTTCAGCGGGTTCGCCGGGGCCGCCGGCGAACAGTTCGACGACCATGTCGATGACGACGCTGGCGTCGAAGCCGTTACCCTCGCCGGCGTTCGGGGAGCGGTCAGCGTTCGACCGGTTCTGGCCTCGATCCTCGGGGCTCTCGGGCTCCTCGTCAGCCGTGGGCTGTTCGTCGGTAGCGGTCTCGTTGTCCTCGGCCGCGCGGGCCTCGGAGTCGGCCTCCACGTCGACGGTCACCGTCATCGTCCGCTCGGCGGCGTCCGTCCCGGCGAGGGTGACGACGCCCTCGGCGTCGACGGCATCGCTCTCGATCTCGACCTCGCCGGCCGTAGTCGTCTCGGGCGTGGGGACGCGGAGCTGTCCCTCGGCGTCGGTCTCGTACTCGCCCTCGGCGGCGACTTCGCCGTCGCCGACGGTGTCCACCTCGACGGACGCGTTCGAGACGGCCTCACCGTCGGCTTCGACGGTCACGACGGTCTCGTTCTCGGTCGTGTGGACCGTCACGGTCAGTGACTCGCTGGCTGTACTACTCGCGTCGCCGCTGGCCGCAGCAGCCGGTGCGATCCCGGCGGTGGCCAGCAGCACTGCCATCACCGCGGTCAGTGTCGTTCGTCGGATCATCGTCCACTCGGATCGATGGGAGATTGTTAAAAGGAGTTTCTGACAAAACCGTCCAAAGGTAGGTGTTCGACCAGCAGCAGTTCTCTATCCCGCCGATCGGAAATCCGGAAGAGTATATAAAAGATCCGCGTTCGGGCACAAGATACTTGCGTCCTTCTGGGAAACTAGCCCGCAGATAGAACCGCCGATGCGCCGAACGACCATCGCCCTCGCGGTCGGGCTCGTCTGCTGTCTGGTGTTCGCCTCGGGGCTCGGAGCCGCGGCTACCACGGGCGAGGGCGGCGTGGCGGCGACACAGGTCGCGGCCGACGGCGTCGTCGCCACGAACGACACCGGGGACACGTCCACTGGCGTGGTTGAGGAGACGGCGGAAAACACGACCGAGACTGTCGACGAGACGACAGACGAGAAGACGGAGACGACCGACGAGGATTCGACGACGGACGCCTCCCGGACGCTCACGAACACCTCCCGAGCGCCCGAGGAGACGGTCGAGACGGCCAACCAGTCCGCGGAGACGGCGCTCTCGCCGGTCTCGAACACGACCGCTGACGTGTCGGCGAACACGACGGTGCGTGCCTCGACGAACACGACCGCGGACGCGTCCCTGAACGCGAGTGCACAGGCAGCGGCCGACGCGACGGCTCGCGCTCCTCCGTCAACACCTGCTCGGGCCCCGGAGACGCCCCGGTCGAACGCCAGCGCGGCCCGCGGGGCGACCGGTCCGGAATCCCCGGGCCCCAACCGCTCCGCCGGGAACCCCTCCAGTGAGGCCAACGGTTCGGCGGCCGGCCCGGACGGCTCCGGCCCGCCGGGACTCGGCGGCGAGATGCCGACGCCGGACGGGAAGACCGTCGCCGTCGGCGTCGGTGCCACCGTCGCTGCCGGCGCGGCGGGCCGGGCCTACGTCGGGGCCACGGGCGGTAGTCCAAGCGCCGCACACGGCGTTGCCCAGTCGGGCGTCCCGCTCGTCCGCACGGCCTATCGCGACGCCGTGGACCGGCTCTGGCGGGTCCTCGGTATCGCCGGCTACGCGCTCCACTCCGGTGACACCCTCGAACACGACACTCGTGCGGACCTGGCGTCGGCCATCGAGGACAACCCGGGCGCGTACCTCTCGGAACTGGCCGACGCCAGCGACGCCTCGATGAGCACCGTCCGCTACCACCTGAAGGTCCTCGAACGCGAGGCGGTCGTCACGCCGGTGAAGATCCGGGGCAAACGGCGGTACTTCCCCGGCGACGAACCCACCGACGAACTCGCCGCCGCGTTGGCCGACGACGCCACCGAGTCGGTCCTCCGGGCGCTGGCCACCGTCGGTCCCGCCTCGGTGTCGGCGCTGGCCGACGAACTCGACCGAGACCCCAGTACCGTCACCCACCACCTCGATCGCCTGCAGGAGTCGGGGCTCGTCGAGCGCGAGCGCGACGGCCGCGCGGTGGTCAACTCGCTTGCACCGACCGCCGCCGCGGCGATCACACCCCGCGTCGGCGACCGCGGCGACTCGACCGCCGTCGGTTCCAGTCCCGGTGACTAGCAACCACTTTTTACGTCGGGGGTCGCCACTGGCGACCCCCATCGCAAAAACATGGGGAAAAACGGCCGGACGCTCGGCGATGCCTCGCGTCCGGGGAACCGGCGGCTTCGCCGCCGGATGCTCTCAGGCAACCCCTGCCCTGCCCCGGGTTCTCGCGGTTACACCGCGAGGTTCGGGAGACCAGTGGTCTCCCGGCACGCGCGACGCAGTGCGCTCCCGGCCACCGCAACCGCGACAGCTACCGCCACAGCAACCGTACTGCCACCCCAACCGCCACCGCCTACAACTGCAGATGCGAGGTCGAACTCGGACCGTCGTCGTCGTCGATCCCGCCCTCGTGGTGGAACTCGTAGTCGTCGTCCGTCAGAAAGACGGTGCCGTGGCGCTCTGCGAGGTCGACGCCGGGAAGGGTCGTCCCGGCGGCCTCGCCATTGTCGCAGTCGCCCTCGCAGGCGTCGAACAGCGAGCCGTGCCGGGGACAGATGAGTTGGCCATCCCGCATCGGGACGCCCCGTCCGGTGTCGAAGCGCTGTTGCTCGTGGGTACAGGTGTTGACCCACGCCTCGACCCCGTCCTCGCAGGGGACGACCACGACCTCTTCGCGGTCGCCGTACGGATCGGTCGCGGTGAACAGGAACGACCCCTCGTCGTGGACGGTCTCGACCGTCGTCAACTGATGCATAGAGGGACGTGGGACGCGAACGGCTAATTCGTGGCGGTCAGTCGACAAAGGCCGGGTCGGTCCGTGTCCAGTCCCACGGCAGATAGCGGACCCGCGGCGCGGCGTCGGCCGGGAGCTGGTCGTACCGCCGGAGGAACGGAACGATGGCCCCCCTGCCGCCGAAGTCGCCGGGGAACCACCGGAAGACACGGGGGACGCGAACGACCCCCTCGTCGGCGTCGTAGCGCACGGTCGCGTCGAGATACGTCTGCGTCGCGATGTCGAGTTGGTCGTCGACGGCGGCGGGGTCGTAGGCCCTGATCGCCGGACAGCTTGCGGCCCCGCAGTTCAGCGCGAAGTGGATACGGGGGTCGGGGTCGGCCAGCCGGTAGCGGAGTTCGAAGCTGTCGGGCAGCAGGCGCGGCAAGTAGCCCAGGCCGAACTTCGAGCGCGAGCCCCGGAGGATGCCGTGCTCGATGTCGTCCAGCCCGAGCGGGTGGTCGCCGACGGTGACCGCCGGCGCGCGGAAGAAGCGCAGCGAGCGGACCCGGCCCTCGTAGAGGCCGGGGCGGCGGTCCAGGAGGAGATTCGTCCCAGCGTTGTAGCAGTTGAGCCAGAACGCGAGCGCAGTCCGGCGGTCCTCGCGAACGGGAGCCAGTGCCGCCTCGTCGAGGGCAGCCAACGCCGAGAGGACCGGCGCCGGATCGTCGCCGACGCGTGTGGCGACCAGGAGATCCGCGGACAGTGTGGTCGGTGTCGCCGCCGTCGTCGGCTGCATGTCTCCCGAGAGGGAGCCACCGTCGAAAAGGCTTGTGCGGGTGTCTCCGGCGTCGGCCACGGCCGGGTGGGCGTGCGCTGTCGCGCGGGCCACACCGTGCTGGTCCGGCCCATCCGAAGCCGTTATGCCGACAGACGAACGTCACTGCGGTATGAGCGACTGGGCGGACTGGGACCACATCGTCAAGATCGACCCCGACAAGACGCTGGTCGACGGCGAGACCTTCGAAGACGTGGCCGCGACCGGCACTGACGCGATCGAGGTCGGCGGCACGACCGGGATGACCGAGGAGAAGATGCAGCGGGTCGTCGAGGCCTGCGGGAAGTACGACATCCCCGTCTACATCGAACCGTCGAACCCCGCCTCAGTCGTCCACAGCGACCGCCACGACGGCTATCTCGTCCCGGTCGTGATGAACGCCGGCGACGTGACCTGGATCACCGGCGCCCACAAGGAGTGGATCCGCATCGACGACGAGATCGACTGGTCGCGCACGTTCACCGAGGCCTACATCGTGATGAACCCAGAGGCCTCCGTCGCGACCTACACCCAGGCCGACTGTGATCTCGACGCCGAGGAGGTCGCGGCCTACGCCGAGGCGGCCGAACACCTGCTGGGTCAGGAGATCGTCTACGTCGAGTACTCCGGGACGCTGGGCGACCCCGAGATCGTCGCCGCGGCCGCCGACGCAGTCGACGACGCGACCCTCTTCTACGGCGGCGGCATCGGCGACTACGAGTCCGCCCGCCGGATGGCCGAGCACGCCGACACCATCGTCGTCGGCGACCTGGTCCACGACGAGGGCGTCGAAGCGGTCCGCGAGACCGTCGAGGGTGCCAGGGACGCCCACGCCGCGACCGCCGACCGCTGACCGGCCGCGCCCGCGATACGGGCTCACTGCCCAGCACACACGTTCCAGTCGTCGATCCGCTCCGCTGGTCGGTCGTCCATCCGTCCGCTCCGCTTCTTCCCGTCTGAATCGCCGCGAGAGCCGTGCCCGGTCACGGCCACGACCACTCAGAACACGAGTCGATCGAGCGCGCGGCGGAGCGGGCCGTGGTCGGTCCGCGGGTGGACCTCGACGGTCGCCTGCCCGGTGTCGTCGATCGCCGCCTGCGTCGCCCGTTCGCGCTCGGATCGACGAGCGGTCAGTCCCCCCTCCCAGCTGTGGATGACGAGGTTGCCCTCGGGGTCGTCGGTCGAGACCGCCACGTCGATGTCGTCGCGACGGGCGAACGTACAGGCGGTGGGGACCGAGCACGCCTCGACGAGGTCGTCGTGGTACTCTCGGAGGACGCGGAGTTGCTCGCCGGAGTTGTCCTCGGCGAGCGGGTAGACGAACCGCAGCGACGCCCCCGTGTCGCTGGCGATCGCGTCCCCGATCCGGACCTTCAGCGGGTCGTAGGGGCCCCGCGTGGTCACGAGCGAGACGGTCCCGATGTCCGCGAGTTCACCGGCACTGACCGCGAGCGTGTCGCAGTCGGCCCTCTCCCCGATCCGGGCGACACTGTCGCCGAAGACGGAGGACTCGAAGGTCGCGTCGCGGTCGACCACCAAGAGCGTCGCGCCGAGGTCGGTGACGGCGTTCGCGACCGCGCGATCGGGGTGGTGGCTGACGAGTTCGCCGTACTCGACGGGGACATCGACATCGGCCGCGAGTTCGTCGGTCCGGCGCTCGAACTCGGCGTCGGTCACCGACTGAACGTCGGCGGCGTACCGCAGGGGCGTCTGGTCGGGAACCTCGTCGAACTGGACGACGACGACGCGGCCGTCGTCGGGACACAGCGTCGACGCCAGCGTGACCAGCGACCGCTCGCTCTCGGCGCTCGCTCCTTCGGGGAGCGCGACGAGGACGGTCTCGCCCGGCGTCTCCGCCAGCGCCGTTCTGGTCCGCTCCATCGCCTGCTGGCCGACGCTCCGGCGGACGGACTCGCGGATCGCCCCCTCGCGGGTGACACGGCGGCGGACGTAGCCGAAGTACCAGAGCGCGCTCGCGGCGACGATGACGACCGCGCCGACGATGGCGACCGTCCCCATCTGCGTGAGCAGAGCGAACCCGGTCACCGTGCCGAAGATCTGGGTCCACGGGTACAGCGGGGACTCGAAGGAGGGATCGTAGGCGGTCGTCTCCGACTCGCGGAAGCCGATCAAGGCGACGTTGATGAGCGCGAACACGAGGATCTTGAACGCGCTCGCGAGCTTCGCGATCTCGAGGATATCGACGAACGCGATCAACACCAGCATGACGAGGCCGGTCAGCGTGATCGCGTTGACGGGGGTGGTGAACCGGTCGCTGACGGTGCTCAAGATCCTCGGTGCGATCCCGTCCCGGGCCATCGCGAACGGGTACCGCGAGGCCGACAGCACGCCCGCGTTTGCGGTACTGACGAGCGCCAGGAGGGCCGCGAGCACGACCGCGCCGACGCCGGCGGCCCCCAGCGTCGCGTCGGCCGCGTCGGCGACCGGCGTCGAACTCCCGGCGATCGTCTCCAGCGGGACGACGCCGACGATGACGGCGACGATGAGGACGTACAGCAGCGTCGTGATGCCGAGCGAGCCGAGCATCGCGACCGGGATCACGCGGTCGGGGTCCTCGACCTCCTCGGCGACGCTGGCGATCTTGGTCACGCCGGCGTAGGAGACGAACACCAGCCCCGTCGCGGCGAAGATCCCCTCGACGCCGTAGCTCCAGAGTCCGCCGTAGGACGCCGTCTCGACGGCCGGCCCGCCGCCGACGACGAACCAGGCCATCGCCGCGAGCATCACGGCGACGATCCCGACCTGGAGCCGGCCGGTCTGTTCGGCGCCGACGATGTTGACGACGATCAACAGCGCCGCGAGGCCGACCGCCACGGGTCGAACCGGGAGATCGAACACCAGAACGAGGTAGGGCACGCCGCCCACGAGCGCGAGCGCGCCCTTGAACGACAGCGAGAACCAGGTCCCGACGCCGGCGATCGTTCCCAGCAGCGGGCCCATCGACCGCTCGATGTAGACGTAGGTCCCGCCGGCTTCGGGCATCGCGGTGGCCATCTCGGCCTTGCTCACCGCGGCCGGGAGGACCAACACACCCGCGAGCAGATACGCGACGATGACGCCCGCGCCGGCCTCCTTGACGGCCAGTGCGGGCAGGATGAAGATGCCACTGCCGACCATCGCACCGATCGAGATGGCGATGACTGCCGGAAGCCCGAGGTCGCGTTCGAGGTCTTTCGGCATCGTCAGTCCAGATGAGTGACTTCGATCGAGTTCTCGAACTGTGCACACGCCTCCGCGGCGAGCACCGCGCCCTCGGAGACGGTGACCGTCGCGATTCCCTCGAAGGCGTCTTCGAGAGCGGGGTCGCCGACCAGGACCACGACGTGGTCGAGCCCGAACCGTGTACGGAGCAGTTGTGCCACAAGGAGCGCCCGGCGGTCGCTCCGTAAGGCGACGATAGCGCCCGCTACGTCGGCGGCGCTCGCCGCGGCGAGTGTCTCGACTGCCGCCGGGTCGCCGACCGTCGCGTCCACGTCACCGGCGCGATCAGCGACGGGTTCCCTGTCGGTGACGATGCCGACCGCTGCGGTGGCCGCCAGTTCCCCTGCGATGACTGCACCGGCGAACCGGTCGGTGACGACGAGGACCGACGGTCGGTCCCGTTCCCCTGAGAGCCTGTCTCGGAACGTTCGTGCGGATAGCATGAGTAGAGACGATCGGCGACCTGGGGCCGCCGACAAGTCGTCGACGGCTCAGAACCGTTCATCCGACAAGAGATTCCGGAAAAAGATAAATGCCTAGCTTCTAGTTCCGATACGGAAATAGAATTAGATTTAGGTCCTATTACAGAACTATTCGTCGTCGGAGGCGGGTGCGGCGAACCGGTGGAACGGCCGGGTGTACTCGTTGCGGATGAGGTCCTCGTCGACGACCTCCAAGCCCACGTCGTTGAGGTCCCGGCCGATCCGACTGAGGTCGTTGCTGTCGACACCGACGACTTCGACGTGGACGTTGTCGGCGCCGGTCATCACCTCCCGGATCGCGACGACGCCGTCGACATCGAGCGCACGGAGCGCGATCTCCTCGCGTTCGTGGATCGGCGCGGTACAGACGATGAGGGTGTGGAGCTGATAGCCCGCCGCCTCGTAGTCGACATCGACATCGTACCCCTGGATGACGCCGCGCTCTTCGAGACGGTCGATCCGGTTTCGGACGGTCCGTGCGGACACGTCACACGATTCGGCGATCTCGCTTGCGGTCGTGTGTCGGGCGTCCTGCTGGAGCGCGTGGATGATCCGGCGGTCGAGGTCGTCGATCGGAGTCCTGTCGTCGGCCATACCCACCGGTTGTGCAGGGTGTGGTACAAACGTTCAGGGTTCCGTCCCGCCGGCCACAGCGGGGACCGAACGGCTTTCTCCGTGCAGCCCGTACGGCGGCTATGACACCGCCAGCCGGCGTCGTCTTCGATCTGGACGGCACGCTGTGTGAGTCCACCCAGGACGAGGCGACGCTGTACGCCGGCGCCTTCGCGGCCGTCGACCTGCCGCAGTTCGGCGCCGCCGAGGAACTGTGGGCGGCACTCGACGGGCCGCCGGACCCCGACGACGAGCAGTCGTATCTCGCCGCCGGCTTTCGCCGACTCGGCGCCCAGCACGGTCACAGACAGGTCCCGGCCGACGAACTGGCCGCCGGGCTGCTCGACACCGTCGACCGGAGCGCCGTCGCGTTCCGCGAGGGGGCAGACCGGGCGCTGCGGGCCGCCGGAGAGCACGGCCCCGTCGGCCTGTTGACCAACGGCCCCGCGCGCCGCCAGCGCCCGAAAGTCGAGTCCCTGGGGCTCGCCGACCGCGTCGACACCGTCTGTTACGCCGGCGACCGCCCGCGGCGCAAGCCACACCCGGAGCCGTTCGTCGAGGTGTGCGAGACGCTCGGGATCGCCCCCGAAGCCACGCTGTACGTCGGCGACTCGCTTTCCTACGACGTGGCGGGCGCCCACGGCGCCGGGCTCCAGGCGGCCTGGTGTCCGCGGTCGCCGGGCGACAGCGAGGGGTACCGGCCGGAGTACGTCCTCAACGACATCGGTGACCTCGTCGGAGTGTTGGGGCGGACAGAGCACGCCGAACAGCCGTGACCGACAGCGAGCGGGTCCTCCGGCGTGTCGTCCCGACCCGTTCCCCGGAGACGATCGAGCGGCCGAGACAGGGCAACCACAAGGAGACAACCGTCGCCCGCTACACCGACTACCCCGCCGTCGTCGTGCAACTGGCCGACGACGCCGACGCGATCCACACGGAGGCGGTGCTGTTGGGCGCCGTCGCCGAACGGACGAGCGTGCCGGTCCCGCGGCTGCTGGCACACGGTCGGCTCGGGGGCCGGGGGTATCTGGTCACCGAGCACGTCGACGGTGCGGACCTCCACGAGCGGTTCGTCGGCCTGCCCGCCGGGCGGCGACAGCACCTCGCCCGGCGGTTCGGGATCGGCCTCGCACGGCTCCACGCGGCGTTTCCCTTCGAGTCTGCGGGGTCGCTGTCGGTCGAGAGCGACGGGTCGCTGGTCGCGGCCGGGCTGGCGCCCGCCGAGGCGTTCACGGCGGCCGCCGAGGACGCCCTGACGGCGCTTCCCGGTCCCTTCGACGACCTGCGGCCGGCGCTGTTGGCGGCGCTCGACCCGCCCGAGCGGACCCGCCGGCCGCGGCTGTTCCCCTGGGACCTCCGTCCGGGGAACGCGCTCGTCTCGGGCGGCGACCTCGCGGCGGTGCTAGACTGGGGCGACCCGCGAGCCGCCGATCCGGCGCTGTCGATCGCCAAGACCGAACACCTCGTCACGCGGTGGTACGGGACCGACCCCGACCCGCTCCGGTCGGCGTTCCGGGCCGGCTATCGGTCAGTGCGTCCGCTCCCGGCGGTTCCGCGGGCCTACCGCTTAGCCGCCGTCGTCACCGCCGCAGTGGATTCGCAGGGCGTGGTGACCCGACCACACTACCCCGAGCGGACGGGCGAGGCGGCGGTCGCGATCCACCGGGCGTGGATGACCGAGTGGCTGGACGCCGGCGAGAGTGAATAAACGGAGTTTAAGTCCATCCCCCCAAACGGGGGAATATGGACGACCGAACCTACACAGCGGACGCCGAGCCCGGCGAGACGGTCACCGTCGCCGGCTGGGTCCACGAACTCCGAGATCTGGGTGGTATCGCCTTCCTCATCCTGCGGGACACGACCGGTAAGATCCAGGTCAAGTTCGAGAAAAACGAGATGGACGAAGACCTCGTCGAGACGGGGCTGAACGTCCACCGGGAGTCGGTCATCTCGGTCACCGGCGCCGTCGAGGAGGAACCGCGCGCCCCGACCGGCGTCGAGGTCACGCCCGAATCGGTCGACGTGATCTCCGAGGCCGACCCCGAACTGCCGCTTGACCCCTCGGGGAAGGTCGACGCCGAACTGCCCACCCGACTCGACAACCGGACGCTCGACCTGCGCAAGCCCGAGATCAAGGCCATCTTCGAGATCCGTGCCGAAGTGCTGCGCGCGGTCCGGGACGCCTTCCGCGAGATCGGCTGTACGGAGATCAACACGCCCAAGATCGTCGCCACGGGGACCGAGGGCGGCACCGAGCTGTTCCCGATCACGTACTTCGGCCGCGAGGCGTTCATGAACCAGAGCCCGCAGCTGTTCAAGCAGCTGATGGTCGGCTCCGGCCTCGAACGGGTCTTCGAGATCGGTCCGATCTTCCGCGCCGAGGAACACAACACGCCCCGGCACCTCAACGAGGCCACGTCGATCGACTTCGAGTCCGCCTTCTTCGACCACACCGAGGCGATGGACGCCTGCGAACACGTCGTCAAGTCGGCCTACGAGGCCGTCGCCGAGAACTGTCAGGACCAGCTCGAAGCGCTGGATCTCGCCGACGACTTCGCGGCGCCCGAGGGCGAGTTCCCGCGGCTCACCTACCAGGACGCTCTCGACAAGATCAACGCCACCGGCGAACTCGACGAGCCGCTGGTCTGGGGCGACGACCTCTCGACGGAGGCCGAACACGTCCTCGGCCAGGAGGTCGGCGAGCACTACTTCATCACGGACTGGCCCAGCGAGATCAAGCCCTTCTACATCAAGGACCACGACGACGACGAGGAGGTCTCGACGGGCTTCGACATGATGCACCCGTCGATGGAACTGGTCTCCGGCGGCCAGCGTGAACACCGCTACGACCACCTCGTCGCCGGCTTCGAGCAGCAGGGCCTCGACCCCGAGGCCTTCGAGTACTACACCAAGATGTTCCGCTACGGCATGCCGCCACACGCCGGCTGGGGCCTCGGTGGTGAACGGCTCATCATGACGATGCTCGGCCTAGAGAACATCCGGGAAGCAGTTCTCTTCCCGCGGGATCGCCAACGTCTGAGTCCCTGAGGAAGACGTTGGGAGCCAGCGAGACGAACGCAGTGAGTCTCGCAGGACCGACAGCGCCTGTCGCCATAGGCGACGGCGCAACTGTCGAGCTCCCGCGGGATCGCCAGCGGCTGAGTCGATGGAGAGAGCCCGAACGGTGTGAGGGCTCGTGACGACGGAACGTTTATCAGTTCGTCTATCTGACAGCCGGCAGTGGGTGACGACGTTCAGTTCCGCAAGGCCAGACCGGGCGACGCGGGAACGATGCTGTCGGTCAAGCGTGCGGCGATCCTCGGGATCGAGGACGACCGCTACGACGAGGACCAGTTGGCGGCCTGGGCGCCCGACGGGGGTAACCTGGGCGCGTTCGAAGCGTCGCCCTCGGCCGACCAGTACGAGATCCGGGTGGCGACGATCGACGACACAGTGGTGGGGTACGGCGTCCTCCACCTGCCCGAGGAGCGACTCGACGCGCTGTTCGTCAGCCCGTTCTACGCCGGCGCGGGAATCGCGACGACGCTGCTGAAGCAACTGGAGACCGCCGCGCAGTTCGCCGGCATCGAGCGGATCGAACTCACCTCCTCGCTCACCGCGGTGGGGTTCTACGAGCGCCACGGCTACGAGCGGACCGGAACCACCGACCGGGAGATCGAAGGCGTGACCGTCCCGTTCGTGGCGATGGCGCGACGGCTCGCCCCTGAAGACCCACAGAACGATGGGTGAGCGGTTTTGTTCCCGTCGCGGGACCATCCGATACCGATGTCGACGTATCGGTTCACCTGCCCGGAGTGTGGCGCGGCCGTCACCGTCGACTCGGGCGCCCGCGAACGGTTGCTCGACGCCGGCTGTGCAGTGTGTGGCGCACGCGTCGGAACGGCGGCGTTCACCGCGACGAACACGTTCGGGACAAGCGTCTGACCGGCAGCAGCCGTTGTCTCACGCATGGCTCCCGAACAGCGTGACGTTCGGACGCTGGATGTCCGAACCATCGACGGCGAACCGTTCGGACGGATCATGAGCGCGCTCGACGACCTCGACGAGGGCGAGACTCTGAAACTGATCAACAGCTTCGAGCCGGTGCCGCTGTACGAGGCGCTCCAGTCCAAGGGGTTCACCCACGAAACGGAGCGAGTCGACGACGACGAGTGGCACGTCCACATCAGTCCGGCGTGAGATGAGCGACCCGCGGGTCACACGCTGGGCCCGCAGGCTCGTCGCGGCCGGCGCCGGCTTCTTCCTGGCCTTTCACCTCGCAGTAGCGACCGGTGCAGGTCGCCGGTTCGTCGTCGTCCTGGGCCTGTACGGGTTCGTCCTGCACGTCCTGTTCGGGAAGGCGTACGCTCTCGTCCCGGCGTACTTCGACCGTGATCTCTCGGTCCCGCAGGCACCCGCCGCGCAGTTCCCGCTGTCGGTCCTCGGGACCGTCGGCTTGGCGCTTGCGCCCGTCGCTCCGGGGTGGGTTGGCGCTATCGGCAGCGTCTGCTGGGCGCTCGGTGTCGCCGTGTTCGTCGGAGCGGTGGGCTGGACCGTCCGGACGAACCCGACGGGAGCGGAGACAGGCACCGGCGGAGCGAACACCCACCGGCAGCCGGTCGACAGGCTCGCTAACGCTGTCCTCCCGATTGCGCTGGTGTATCTGGCGGCCGCGGCGGTCGCCGTGGCGCTCCCGACCGTCGGCCGCCGGTGGCTCGTCGCGGCGCAGGTCTCGCATCTGCTCGGCGCCGGGACGGCCGCGCTGTTCGTGTTCGGCGTCGGCTTCAGGCTGTTCCCCCGGTTCCTCGTCGCCGAGCCACCCCGGTCGCTGGTCCGACTCGTCCTCCCGGCCGGTGCGCTCGCGCCGGCGTTGCTCGCCGGCGGCCTGTTCGACCGGTGGCTCCTGCTTCTCGGCGGCGTCCTGGAAGCGCTCGCCGTCGTCGGGTTCGCCGTCGCGTACGTCGCCCTGTTCCGTCGCTCGGATCGTCGCCGGATCGGGTTCTACGCGGTGCTCGGAGCCGTCGGATACGGCGCCGTCGGCGTCGGACTGGCGGTCATGGCGGTCCTCGACGGACGGGACCCCGCGCTCGTCCGAGCACACTACAGAACGATGCTCGCCGGCTTCCTCGGGCTGACGATCGTCGGTGCGACGTTCCAGTTCTATCCGCCCACGGTCGGGCGCTCCCGGCTGTCGACGGACCGGACCGCGGGGGGAGTGATCGGTTTGCTCGGTGTCGGACTCGGGGGACAGCTACTCGGCCTCGTGAGCGGTCACTCGCTGCTGGTGACTGGGGGCGCCGCGACCGGGATCGCCGGCGCCGTGCTGTACTGCTGGCTGCTCGGCGCGGCGTTTCGCCGGCGTTAGTCGGCCAGGATCGACTCCAGGAGCTTCGTCTGGGCCGCCGCCAGGTGCTCGGCGAACGTCGAGACAGAGATGTCCAGCGCCTCGGCGACCTCGCCCGCGTTTGCCCCTTTCGGATACTCGAAGTAGCCCATCTCGACGGCCGTCTCCAGAACCTCGCGCTGACGGTCGGTGAGCCTGCTCCGGTCGACGACGGCGGTGTCCATGGCGGTCTGCTCGCCGTCCCGCCGCAGCGACCGCAGCGACACACCGTCGTAGAGGTCCTTGAGTCGGGTGACGATCGCCCGGACCCGGTCGACATCGGGCGCGTGGAACGTCAACAGGAGCCGCCCGTCGACCGCACGGATGTCGGCGATCGGACAGGAGAACGTCTCGACGGCTTCACAGACGCAGTCGGTCCGGTCGCGCTCGAACCGGTAGCGCCCGCCGTCGCCCGCCGCGAACACCTGTTCTGCGCCCGGATACGCCTCGACCACGTCGGCGTCGCCGTCTGTGGTGAACTCCTCGACGACCTGTCCCCCCTGTGGGCTGGACCGTGACACGTCGGTCACCGACGCGCCGACCTCCTCGGTCACGTCCGCCACGGGACAGGCGCCGGGGGAGTCGACTGCCAGTTCGACCCTGATACCCGAGTCGCTCATACCTGACTGTGGGGACCACTGGCATAAAACGGGGGTCGCGCGTTCCCAGTGGGTGAAAAACCCCCTCAATCGGCCGGGTGCTGGTCGGGGACCGGGCCGTCGTACCCCGGCGGTTCGTAGTCACACAGTGGGTCCGCCGCTAGCGGATCGCCGGTCGTCGCGTACGCCCGCGAGCGGCTCCCGCCACAGACGCCGCGGAACTCACAGGCGCCACACTTCCCCGACAGGGCGTCGTCGTCACGGAGCGACCGGAACAGCTCCGCGTCCCGGTAGATGTCGACGACGCTGTCCTCGCGGACATCGCCCGCGGACTCCGGGAGGAACCCCGAGGGGTACACCTCGCCGGTGTGGCTGACGAAGGCGAACCCCTTGCCGGCGCGGACGCCCATCCGCCGGGTCGGCCCGCCGTCCTCGGCCTGTTGCATCCCGACCCGGCGGTAGTGGGGTGCCTCGGTCGTCTTCACGCCGAAGGGGGCTTCGTCGCTGACCTCGTGGAGCCACTCCATGACCCGCTCGGCGCGGGCCGGGGAGATGGGCGTCAGGACCCGGCCGCGGCCCACCGGCACGAGGAAGAACACCGACCACAGCACGGCGCCCAACTCGGCGACGCGCTCGCGGATGGCCGGCAGTTGGTCGACCGTCTCCGCACAGACCGTAGTGTTGATCTGGAGCGGAACGTCGAGGTCGTCGGCCGCTCGGGCCGCGTCCATCGTCGCCTCGTAGCTCCCACTCTCGCCCCGGAAGGTGTCGTGGGCGACGGCGTCACCGCCGTCCAGCGAGAGCGCCAGTCGCCGGAGCCCGGCCTCGGAGAGGTCCGTGAGCGCGTCGCGAGTGACCGAAGCGGTCCCGCTCGGGGTCAGGGTCATCCTGAGCCCCTGGTCGGTGCCGTAGTCGACGAGGTCGACCACGTCGTCCCGCGCCAGCGGGTCACCACCGGAGAGGACGACCAGCTGTCCCTCGCCGAACTCGCGGGCGTCGTCGAGCAGGGCCTTCCCCTCGGCAGTAGTCAGCTCCTCGGGGTGGCGCCGTGGCTGGGCGTCGGCCCGACAGTGCTTGCAGGCCAGCTCACAGGCTTGGGTCAGCTCCCAGATCAGGACCAGCGGCCGTTCGGTGAGGTCCATGTCACCGTACATCAGACGAACACCCGGGTGACGTGGCCGCCACAGCCACACTGCTGGACGTACTCGATGTCGATGTCGTCGCCGAACGCTGCCGTCAGTTCGGCGAACAGGTACGTCTCCGGATGTCCCTGGTCCCCGTGGGTGACGAGGTTGACGTGGTTGCCCGCAGTGGTGTGGTCGACGGCTTCGATGGCCTGTTCGACCACCAGGTCCCGGTCGTCGGCGTGGCTCGGCTGCTCTAGGTTCGCCGACCAGGAGTTGTCGTGGACAGTGTCGGTCACCGGCGGGATGTCCTCGTGGGCGTGGCTCATACCCGGAGGTTGGCCCGCCCGGCGGGTCCGTCCTGTCCCGTACATGTTCGGGAAACGCCGTCAGTCGAGTCGGGCTTCCAGCCAGTCGAACTGCGCGTCGAGTTCCTTCCGGCGCTGGCGGTCGACGACCGTCGAGTCGAGCAACTGGCCGACGACGGCCAGGTCCAGGGCGGCGTACTCGGTGGTCGCGGTCACCGTGGTCCCGTCGCCGGCGCTGTCGACGTGGTACTCGGTCCGCATCGACTCGAAGACGCCGTCGCGTTGCTCGTAGGCCAGTGCTGCGTCCGCGTCGTCGACGACCGCCAGGACGAGTTCGATGTCGAACAGCCCCACGCGGTTGTTGATGATAATGGTGTCGTCCTCGACGGTCACGTCGTCGAAGCCGGCACCGAGCATGAACGCCTCCAGGTCGGCCATCGCTTCCCGGACCGCCTCCGGTGTCGCGTCGAAGGTTCGTGCCACCGACACGCGTTCCATATCGGATGGCGACCGCCCGACGGGATAAGCGTTCGCCACGACCGAACATGTCCGGCTCGACGCTCATTGCCGTCGACCGCCTACTGGATTCCGTGCGCCGCCGTCCACTCCTTCGGGCGAACCGGGAGGTCCTGTGTGCGATCGAGACCCCACCCGACTCCGGCATCGAGGAGCGCCTCGACGACGTGGCGGCCCGGCTGTGGTACCTCGCCGAAGAACACCCACACGACCCCGACACCGGACAGATCGCACGGCTCAGGTACTCGCTGGGACAGCTCGCCGAACAGGCTCACGACCGGCGCGCGCGACGGCTCCGGCGCGCCCGCGAGGCGCTCGACGAGTACCGTCGGCTGCTGGAGCCGGTCTGAACCGTGAGCCACGGCACTTATAAACCAAGCCGTCGAACCGAACATGTTCGGCGACACTGGTCTGGCGCTCCGCCGAATATATTCGGGTGAGAACGATGCCACGCGCGGAACTCACGCTCACGGTGCCCGACGACATCTGGATCGGCGATGTCTCCAGACAGCACGACGTGACGGTCCGGGTCCTGGCCGCGCTCCCGGACGAGGACTCCGGGGTCGGCCTCGCGGAGGTGACCACCGAGGACCTGCCGGGTGTCCTCGGGGACATCGAGTCCCGGGACCCGGTGACCTCGATGGAGATCCTCTCGAACACGGGCGACACCGCGTTGATCCAGTTCGAAACGTCGACGCCGCTGTTGCTCTTCCCGATCCAGGGGTCGGGGATCCCCCTAGAGATGCCGTTCACGCTCCAGGACGGGCAGGCGATCTGGGAGATCACGGCCCCGCAGGAACGGCTCTCGGAGTTGGGCGAGCAACTCGACCAGTTCGGGATCCCGTTCACCGTCGAGAAGGTCCAGCAACACGTCACCGAGGAGCCGGTGCTGACCGAGAGCCAGCGGGAACTCGTCCAGACGGCCGTCTCGGAGGGGTACTACGACACGCCGCGACGCTGTTCGCTGACCGAACTGGCCGAGACGGTGGGGATCGCGAAGTCGACCTGCAGCGAGACGCTCCACCGGGCCGAGGAGCAAGTCCTCAAGCGGTTCGTCTCGGAACTGGAGGCCGCGCCGAGTCGAAGCGCGTAAGAATCCCCGCTGTGAGTGAACTGACAATGAGCAACGACGCGGCCGAGGTACACGAGAACGCCGAGCAGGATGTCATCGCGGTCGACGCCGACGACAACGAGGAGGGGCTGGTCAACCGCCTCGACGCCCACACCGGCGACGGCGTCCGGCACCGCGCCTTTACCGCACTGCTGTTCGACGAGGACGACCGGGTGTTGCTGGCCCAGCGGGCCGCCGGCAAACGCCTCTGGGACACCCACTGGGACGGCACCGTCGCCTCCCACCCCGTCCAGGGCCAGACGCAGGTCGAAGCGACCCGGGAGCGACTGGAAGAGGAACTGGGAATCTCGCCCGATCAGTACGAGAACCTGCGGGTCACCGACCGCTTCGAGTACAAGCGCTACTACGAGAACGCCGGCCTGGAGTGGGAGGTCTGTGCCGTCTTGCAGGCGACGCTGCACGACACCTCGCTCGACCCCAACCCGGAGGAGGTCGACGGCCTGATGTGGGTCCCCTACGAGCGCCTGCGGGAACACCCCGAGTACTACCGGCAACTGCGACTCTGCCCGTGGTTCGAGATCGCGATGCGGCGCGACGAGGAACGGTAACGCGCTCCGGAACTCCGTGCCGTCGGCCGGCTTTTCAAGACGGACTGCCTATTCGGGACATGAACGTCTCGCTGTACGACAGTCTCGACGGTCAGGTCGCGTTGGTGACCGGCGCGACGCGGGGGATCGGGAAGGCCATCGCCGACGGCCTCGTCGGCCACGGGGCGACGGTGTACGCCGGAGCACGGGACCCGGCGGACGTGGCGGCGACGGACCGGCGGGCGATCGAACTCGACGTGACCGACGACGGCGAGATCGCCGGCGCGGTCGACCGCATCGAGGCCGAAACCGGCCGGCTCGACGTGCTCGTCAACAACGCCGGCGTCATGGACACGCGCGAGTCGCTGGCCGAGATGCCGACCGACGCCATCGACCGCACGCTCGACACCAACCTCTGGGGGCCGATGGTCCTGACCAAACATGCGCTCCCGCTGTTGCTCGACCGCCCGGGGGGACGCGTAGTCAACGTCTCCTCGGGGCTGGGTGCGATCACCGAACGCCAGTCGGGCGGCATGCCGGCCTACCGGGTGTCGAAGACGGGACTGAACGGCCTGACTCGCTATCTCGACGGCGAGTACGGCGGCGACGGGTTGCTGGCGAACTCGGTGTGTCCCGGCTACGTCCGGACGGACATGACCGAGGGGAGCGCCCCGCGGACACCCGAGAAAGGCGCCGAGACCCCGGTGTGGCTCGCGCGGTTCCGACCCGAGGCCCCGAGCGGGGAGTTCTGGCGCGACCGGGAACCGAAGCCCTGGTGAGTCAGTCGACGGCCTCGGGCGGTTTCGCGGCGGGGAGCCCGACCGCGACGGTGGTGCCCGGGCCGTCCTTGAACGAGAGGGTGCCCCCGACGCTGCGGACGACCCAGGCGACGAGCCACAGGCCCACGCCGGAGCCGTGCTGGAGGGGCGTCTCCTCGCCCGCCTGGATCACCTCCCGTTCGTGGGCGTCGATCCCCGGTCCGTCGTCCGCGACGGTGGCACAGACTCTCGGCGGTTCCGCGCGGTAGCCGACATCGATGTCGACGTGGACGCCGGCACTGCCGCCGTCCGTTCGCCCGGTCGCCGGCGTCGTTCCGGGACCGGGGTTCTCGGCCGCCGGGCCGCCGTGTTCGACGGCGTTGTCGACGAGTTCCTCGAAGGCGATCGAGAGCGACGGGGCGGCCGACACCCAGACATCGTCGTCACAGGTCAGGGAGATGTCCGCCTCTGGATACGTCTCGCGGGCGCGTTCGACGAGTGGCGTCAAAACGCTCGCGAGTCGTACGGGCCGGACCGACTCGTCTTCCAGCGCCTCCGAGACCCGACCGATCTTGTTGCTCCGGTCGACGACGGTGTCGACCGTCTCGCGGATGCGCTCGATCCGGTCCCGGGCGTCGTCGTCGACCTCTCCGACGAGCAGGTCGGCGTTGCCCCGGACGACGTTCATCTCGTTGCGGATGTTGTGCCGCAGGAGGCGGTTGAGGACATCGATGCGCTGTTCGCGCTGGCGGCGGTCGGTGACGTTCCGGAGGCTGACGAGGTGGCCGGAGACGACGCCGTAGGCCCGGTACAGCGGCGTCACACGCACGTCGTAGTAGTTCACCGCACCGTCGTGTTGCAGTTCCGTCTCCGCCTGTGCCGACTCCCCGGCGTCCGGGACCGTCGCCGCCAGCGCCGGGACCAACTCGGCCAGTCGCTGCCCCTGGATCTCGTTTCGATCGCGGTCGAACAGGGCGGCTGCCGCGTCGTTGACATCGACGAGACGGCCGGCCTCGTCGACGATGATCACCTGATCGTCCATCTCGGCGAAGACGGCCTCCCGCCCGAGGTCACGGGTCACCGGCGCGACATCGAGCAGTTGCCCGCGCAACAGCGCCGCCGAGAGGACGATCCCGGAGACGACGTAGCCCAGGCTCGTCGGGTCGAACTCCGTCGGCACCGTGTCGAGGACGTACAGCGCGTGTGCGACCGTCGGGGCGGTGATCGCGAGCAACAGGGCGACGATCTGGCCCCGGAACGACTCGTTGGCCCGGAGCATCGACTGGATCAGCAACACGCCGCCGGCGAGTATCAGTGCCAGGATGTACACCAGATGGCCCCAGTACAGCAGCGTCCACTCTGGGACGAGCGCGCTCGTCCCGCCCAGCAGCGTCGTCGTGCCACCGTCCCAGATCAGCCGGTGGCCCGGGTTCGACCAGACGAGCGTGACGAACACGCCCGGTTCGACCAACAGGAGCGCTAGTCGCCGCCGGGTGAGCCACTCCGGGCGGCCGCTGTACTCTATGACGGTCACGAACCAGGCCACCGGGACGACTACGGAGAGGGTCAATTGGACCTGGAAGAGCCAGCGCATCGTGTCGATGTCGGGGACCGCGAGTTCGAGACCGTGGGCGACAGCCCAGAAACTCGCGGCGACGACGAACGCGGCGAGGGGACCCGCACCCGGGCGGTCGCGGTGGAGCCAGACCAGGAAGGCGACACACATCCCGAGGACGGCCGCCAGGAGGACGACCGAGAGGAGCATCTACCGATGGTAGATCGAACCCCAGTATAAATCGTTCCCCGAGGTTACAAGCTCTGATACTGCGGTCAGGATCGGCGGGAACGCAGTGCGGACCACACGGCGACCGCCCCGAGGACGAGCGCCGGCACCAGCGGCAAGACGAGATAGGCGTCCCGGAGTGTGAGCCCCAGCGACGCGACGACTCCCTGTGCCGCGGGGAGAAAGAGGATCATCCCGGGGATCACCAGGAAGGCGACGAAGATCAGGCCGACGAGCACCCAGCCGTGCCAACCGAATCCCTCCGTCGGTTCGGCCTGCCGTGGCGGCTCGCCGCTGGGCCGCTCGTACCCGGCCTCGTCGTCGCCGGTGACCGTCACCGAACCGTCGCTGTCGACGGTGACACGGTCGCTCGCGGCGTCGTCACTCATGACGGACGGAGCAGGTGACGGTCCTGGCGCCGCGGTCGGGACTGGACATACCACGCAGTCGGGCCAGCGGCCGCAAAACGCTGGCGGTCCGGCCCCGGACTGGCCCCCGAGTATTTACCCGGCGCCATCCACGTACCGGCATGGTCGATTTCCAGTCCAGGGACACCCGCCGGAGGGCAGGCGAGGCGGCCGACGAGGCCGACGAGGCAGCTGATTCCGAGGAGGCGGACGGGGAGGCAACGGCGGAGCAAGACCAGACGGCGGCGTCGACCGACGACGGCTCGGAGCCGGCGAAGTCGGCACGCGACACCGGCCCAGGGACGGACTCGGAGCCGGGCGGGGACCAGCCGCAAGCGGAAGCGTCGACACAGGTCGACTCGCCCGAGACAGGCCCCGCGAGCACCCCGCCGGAGACCGAGGGGTCGGTCACACCCCCCGGATCGGCGCCGGCCGGCGGTTCCCCGACATCGGCGACCCGGGAACCGAGCGCGGCGTCCGAGACGCCCTCGCGTTCGGTCGACGTGGCTCTGGTCACCGTCGGCGACGCGACGACCCCCGAAGGCGACCCGAACCCGACGGCCGACCGGCTCACCGACAGTCTGGTCGCCGCCGGCCACACGGTCACCGTGACCCGCGAACTCGCGGGCGGGTACGACGAGGTCCAGAGCGCGGTCGACGGACTCGTCTCACGCCCGGACGTGGAGACGATCGTCACCGTCGGCGGGACGGGCGTCGCCCAGTCCGACGTGGTCATCGAAGCGGTCCACCCGCTGTTCGAGAAGGTCCTGCCGGGGTTCGGTGAAGTGGTCCGGAACCTCCTGTTCTACCAGGCCGGAACCGGTGTCGTCGGTGTCCGAACGACCGCCGGGATCACCGGTTCGAGCCCGATCTTCTGTCTTCCCGGCGAGCGGAGACTGGCGAACCGTGCCGTCGAGGCGGTCGTCGCGGCCGAAGCCCCGGCGCTCGTCGCCGAACTCGAATAGCGCCGTTCGGACGGTTCTCCGTGTCGAAATCGACCGCGTAAAACGAATAAAACGTCGTAATCGAACCGGCGGTTCGTAAAACGAGTGAAGCGAGACGCTATGAACTGCTTGAGCGACGGGCCGACCCGACCGCCGCCGGTTTCGGCGCTCAGCGACCGAGCCGCCGGAAAATCGGCCGCATGAGGTCTCTAAACCGACTAAATCGCGTTAACTTCGATCACCCTTCAAGTTGCTTCCACCCACCAGGTGAGCATGCAATGTCCGATCGAACTGCGACGCGACGTGGTGCGCTCAAGGGTATCGGAGCGACAGTTGCCGCGGCGACGGGCATCACGGCCCTCTCGGGGTCGGCGGCCGCCCAGTCGCCCTGGACCGCCGTCGAGTCGCCGACGGGGAACACGCTCCACGATGTCGAGTACACCGACGAGAGCGCGTACGCGGTCGGCGGTGGCGGCGTCGTCCTCGAACGGACGCCGCTGGGCTGGCAGAAGATCGTCGACGGCGGCCCGACGGGCAACGGCAACAGCCTCTACGGCGCGGACGTGACCGACGACGGCAAGCGCCTGTGGTTCGTCGGCTCCTCGGGCGCGATCGGCGAGTACGATGTCGAGTCGGGCGTCCTGACCGACCACAGCGCCCCGATGGACGTGACCAACAACTTCAACGACGTGTCGGTCACCGGACAGGCCGGCGAGGCCAACGTCTACGTCGCCGGCGACTCGGGGAAGCTGTACTACTCCTTCGAGAACGGCGCCAGCCAGACCTGGGAGTACGTCACGCCCGGGTCCGGCTCCGCGATCAACGCCGTCGACTTCTTCGGCGACCGGAAGGGACACATCGTCGACGGGAACAAGTGCGTCTTCCGGACGGCCGACGGCGCGACCTGGGACAAGATCGGACTGGCCGACGCCAACGTCAACTTCTACGGCGTCGACTCGGACGGCTTCGACGACGTGTGGATCTCCGGCGGCGGCGGGATGATCTTCCACTGGGACGGCGTCGAGTGGACGCCCGCCGACACCGGCGACGCCGGTCTGCGTGACATCGAGGTCACCGACGACGACGGCGACGGCCTCACCGTCGGTGGCGGCGGGAAAGTGTACGACCTCGACGAGAAGTGGACCCAGCAGGCGACCCCGAGCGGCCAGAACCTGAAAGCCGTCGTCCGCGGCGAGACCGACATCGCCGTCGGCGCCGGCGGAACCATCGTCGAACGGTAGGACAGCCTTACGGCACGACGGACTCGTTCGGCCCTCCAGCCACGCTCGATCGAGACCCGGACTAGACACCGGGTTCCCGCACCGCCCGGCGACCGACCCGACCGGGTATCACGCCCGCCGGGCCGGGAAGGATTTTGCCGCCGGCGTCCGTACGACCGGCTATGGTTCAGTCTCTCGGCGACGACGTGTGGTGGTACGATCTCACAGGCGTCAACGCTGCGCTCGTCGACGACGGCGGGACGCTGACGCTGATCGACACGGGGATGCCCTGGCACGGCGACCGACTGATCGCGGGCCTGATCGAGGCCGGCTTCGAACGCCGGGATGTCGAACGCATCCTCCTGACCCACTACGACATGGACCACGTCGGCGGCCTGTCAGCGTTCGAGCGGACCGACGCCACGGTCTACGTGGGGGCGGCCGATGCGACCCTCGTCGCGGGCGACCGGTCGCCGCCGCTGGGCAACCACAAAGGCGCGTTCCAGCGGCTCTCCTCGGCGCTGGTCGACCCACCCGAACTCCCGATCGAACCGCTTTCGGACGGCGAGACCGTCGGGAGTTTCACGGCGTACCACACCCCCGGTCACACGCCGGGTCACGTCAGCTACGTCAGCGAGTCGCTGTCGGCCGCGCTGCTCGGGGACGTTGTCCGCGAGAAAGGCGGACAGTTCCACCCGTCCCCGTGGTACCTGAGCTACGACACCTGTGACGTTCGGCGGTCGATCACGTCGCTGGTCGAACGGGCACCGCCGTTCGAGATCGCGGTACCGGGCCACGGCACGCCCTTCGAGCGCGGCGGCTCGGACCGCCTGGCCGACCTGGCCGCGCGGCTATAGCTCCTCGGCGACCGCCTCGGGGGGAAGCAGGTTCGGATCGACCACGAGGTCGGCCTGCCGGCTGGCGAAATCGGGGAGCGATCCCTCGGCGTAGATGACCACGCGGACATCCGGGTTGAGGTCCTTCGCGACCGCGATCGAAGTCGCCTGGCGCATCTCCGTCAGCAGGTACACGTCGGCGTCGTGGATGCCGGCCTCCTCCAGTCCCGGCCGGTTCGCGATGTCGACCGCGCGAACGTCGGCCTCGATGTCGGCCAGCGCGGTACCCAGTCCGTGCTCGTCGGACCCGGCGAGAACGATGTTCATACGTTGAGGGGGGAGCTTCGAGGCGTTAATGTGTTCGGTTCCAGGACGGACCGGCGTCGGGGGTGTCGCCGGCGACCGAGAGGAGTTGCTGTGCGTGGTCGGCCTTCGCCAGGAACACTTCGCGCAGGTCGGGCGGGTTCTCGAACCGCTGGTCGTCGAGTAGCCCGTGAGGGACCGCGAGTGTGTCGGCGGGGACGCCGTCGTCGCCGTGGACGGTGAAATGCTGCGAGCCGAGTTTCATCACCAGTGGGAGGTCTGTGCGTTCGACTCCCTCGCCGGTGGCGTACAGCTGTCGGTTGACTCGCTCGTGTTGGTCGCGACACATCCGTGCGGCCGCGTCGTCGTGTGGCTCGACGTACAGTCGGCCGAGATAGTATCCGCGGGAGAACTGTTCGAACATCGGTACGGATGCATGTGTGTCATCGACACGCATAAACACTGGCCCACAGGCTTTTGTCGTCGGGCAATCCGACCGACTCCGACAGGGCTTTCTCCCCGCGGGGTCCCGGTCCGGTATGGACGGCGAGCGAGCGACCAGCGCCGGCGGCCGGCTGCTTCCACGTCGATACGCGCGCTACTATCTGGAGAACACGCCGAGTCTGATCTGGTTGCTGCTCGTCAACGTCGTCGCGATGCTGGTCGGAGTCCGGTACTACGTCGAGACGATGCCGGAGGTCTCGACGTTCCTCTGGCCGCTGTACGCCGATTCGCCCGCCGCACTGTTTCTCATGACGCTCTCGCTGGCGACGCTTCTCCCCTTCCTGGGCCGGTCTTTGGACGAGGTGCCGCTGAGCCGCCCGCTGGCGTATCTCCACACGATCGCGCTGGTCTGGCTGCTCAAGATGGGGCTGTGGACCGTCGTCGCGCTCAACCTGGGGTTCGACGCCTACTTCCCGGCGCCGTGGGCGTACTTCGGGATCATCGTCACGCACCTGGGGTTCGTCGCCGAGGGGTTGCTGGTGCCCCACTACGCCCGGACGACCCGCGGCGCGCTCCTGACGGCGCTGGCGCTCGCGCTCGCCAACGACGTGCTCGACTACGGCTTTGGCTACTACCCACCGCTTCGCTACGACCCCGGCATCGGGCTCACGGCGGCGACGGTCGCGCTCTCGATCGCCGCCGTCGCGGTCGCAGCATGGCTGCTCCCGAGACGGAGCGAGACGAGGGAATAAACGCTATTGGACGGTCTGTCGTTGTTTTCGCCGTCGGTAAACGGTACGAACGAAGGCCCCTATTTTTACGCCCGTGTAGCCAAAGCCGTAGGTAGATGCGCCACCGCCACCTCGTGTTGGTTACGTTGGTTACCGTCCTCGCGCTGGCACTCGGTGTTCCGACAGTCGCCGCACAGGACACCGTGGCGGGTCCCGCCGCCGAGAGCGGCGTCGCGGTCGATCAGGTGAACGCGACCGACAACGGAACGACGGTCGGGACACAGCTGACGGCCTTCCTGCAGGCCAGTTCGGCAGCGACCGAGGACGCCGTCGAGTCGGGGATGTGGCGTGCCGGCTACGAGCAGGCCAGCGACGAGGAGCGGCCGGACCTCGTCAAGAACCGGACGGGAAGGCTCGAACGGCGGCTCGAACGGTTACGGGACCGAAACGAGTCGCTACAGGCCAAATACGAGAACGGGACGCTCCCGGAGCAGGCTTACGTCGCACAGCAGAGCCGGCTGGCCGCCCGGATCTCTGCCCTGAAGACGGCCGTCAACGAGACTGACACGGCCGCGACGGAGACGGGCGTCGACGACACCCAACTCGAACGGCTCAAGCAGAACGCGAGCAACCTCACGGGTCCGAACGTGTCAGAGATCGCTCGCGGGATCGCCGGACCGCCCGAACGGGCCGGGCCACCGAACGAGAGCGAGCGTGGACCGCCCGACAGCGCCGGCCCGTCGGAGAGCAACGACTCCAGCCAGGGACCGCCGGACAACGCCGGACCGCCCCAGGACAGCGAATCAGATACGGGGCCGCCCGGCGACACCGGACCACCGGACGATTCCGGACCACCGGACGATTCCGGGCCACCCGACGATTCCGGGCCACCCGACGATTCCGGGCCACCCGACGATAACGAATCAGATACGGGACCGCCCGACGATACCGGGCCTCCTGACGACAATGAGTCCGACACGGGACCGCCCGACGATGCTGGACCACCTGACGATAACGAATCAGATACGGGACCGCCCGACGATACCGGGCCTCCTGACGACAATGAGTCCGACACGGGGCCGCCCGATGACACCGGACCACCGGACGATGCTGGGCCTCCTGACGATAACGAATCCGAGACGGGGCCGCCCGACGACAACAAATCGGATACCGGACCACCAGATGATACCGGGCCGCCAGATGAAGGCGGCCCGCCTGACGACGACGAGAGTGAGGGAGGACCACCTGAGGAGGAACCCGGGAACGACGGCCCGCCTGACAACGGAGACGGGCCGCCCGACGCCGGCGATGGTTCACCCGGTAACGGTGGGGGGCCACCCGCGAACGGTGACGACGGAACCAATGGATCACCCAGCGACGGTGGGGCACCACCCGCGAACGGTGACGACGGAACCAATGGATCACCCAGCGACGGTGGGGCACCACCAAACGACGGTGGCGGTCCGCCCGATTCCGGTGACTCGCCGAGCGACGGCGGCGGGCCGCCTGCGGACGGCGACACCGGGAACGGCGGCCCGCCCGAGGACAGTGACGGCGGCCAACCGAACGAGGGGAGTGAGTCACCCGGCAGCGGCCCGCCCGAGGACGGGGACACCGGGAACGAGGGGCCAGCAGAGGACGGCGGTGGACCGCCGGACAACGGCGGCAGCGGTGGCCCGCCCGATAACGGCGGCAACGGCGGCAACGGCGGCAGCGGTGGCCCACCCGATAACGGCGGCAACGGCGGAAACGGCGGCAGCGGCGGCCCGCCCTGACTCCGGCCGGAGGAGTCACCCTTTTCTACACCGACCCGCTACCCTCGGGTGAATGGACTCCGCCGAGTTGCTCGATCTCCTCGGGAACGCCAACCGTCGGCGTATCCTCCGACTGCTCGCGCACAAACCCTGTTACATCACGGAGATCAGCGAGTATCTCGGCGTCAGCCCCAAGGCGGTTATCGACCACCTCCAGAAGCTAGAGGACGCCGGGCTGGTCACCTCACGGACCGACGACAAGCGGCGGAAGTACTTCTCCATCTCGCGGAACCTCCGGCTGGAAGTCCGGGTCTCGCCCTACGAGTTCGGGACCAAGAGCGCCTATCCCACGAACCCCGGTTTCGACATGTCCCGGTGTCGCCACATCAGCATCGACATCGGCGACGGCGGCGAGGAGACGCTCGGCGACCTCGCGAGCGAACTCGAACGGCTCGAACAGCTGGAAAACGAGCTGTCGCTGGCCCAGCGGTGGGTCCAGGGCCGCGCGACGGAGGTCCGGGACCGGATCGACGAGGCCGTCGAGGACGGCGACGGCCGCCTCTACGCCGAACTCGTGAGCGCGCTGGCCTCGGGCATCTCCGGCGTCCCGGCGCTGGCCCGCGAGGTCGAGGCGCCGCCGGAACTGATCGAGGAGGCACTCGACCGGCTCGCGGCACAGAACGTCGTCGAAGAGACCGAGGACGGCTGGCAGTTACGATAGATCCGCCGTGAGCCCCGAACGCAGGTCCCGCCCGAAGTAGTGTGCCACGAGCGACGCGACCAGGCCCAGCGCCGCCGCGACGAGAAAGAGCCGGCCCGCACCGACGTTCCCGCCGGCGACCCCCCGGAGCGCGAGCTGTGAGAACACCGAGAGCACGGTGCCGACGCCGGCGACGAGCCCGCCGGCCAGCCCGGTCTCGACGTAGCGACGCTCGCTGGTGAGCAGGCCGTAGACGAACGCGCCGGCGGGGATGCCAAGCAGTGCGGTGAACGGGATGACGGGGACGAGACTGCCGGCGACCATCCCGCCGCCGGTCGCCGCGAACGCGAACAGGAGCGCCCGCGCGGAGAAGTAGCTCCCGCTCGACTCCGCCTCCTCGGCGGGCTGGCGCTCGGTCGCGGTCCCCCCGAGGCCACCGATGTCGACGCCCGTGTCGGCGTCGGTCGTGGTGTCTGCCTCGCGGGTCCGCTCCTCGGTTCGCTCGGACATACGTACGGATGGCACGCCGAAGGGCATGGACCTTTCGGGAACGTGTCAGCTTCGGCCCGCGAACGGATGGGTTCAAGTCCCGCCGGGCGGAACGGGCGCTCATGAACGCAGGCGACCGCGTCCGCGTCGACCGCGCGGACCAGACCTACGAGGGGGTCTTGCTCCCGTCGAGCACCCCCGATCACCTGGCGATCAAGCTCGACGGCGGCTACAACGTCGGCGTCGACCGTGCCGACGCCGATGTCGAAGTGCTCGAATCCGATGTCTACGATGTCGAGAGCGCACAGGACGAACAGGGCCAGTCCCGGATCGAGTTCGACGACGACCTGCCGACGGTGTCGCTGATCTCGACGGGCGGTACCATCGCCTCGACCGTCGACTACCGTACCGGTGCAGTCACGGCACAGTTCGACGCCGAAGATGTCCTCCGGGCGGTGCCGGACCTGGCGGGAATAGCCAACTATCGCGGCCGGGTCGTCGCCAACATCCTCTCGGAGAACATGACCCCCGCAGTCTGGCAGGACCTCGTCCGCGCAATCCACGAGGAGATCGAAGCCGGCGCGGACGGCGTCGTCGTCATGCACGGCACCGACACGATGCAGTTCACCGCCGCCGCGATCGCGTTCATGCTGGATACGCCGGTTCCGATCGTGTTCACGGGGAGCCAACGCTCGGCGGACCGGCCCTCCTCGGACAACGTGATGAACGCGGTCTGTTCGGTCGAGGCGGCGACGAGCGACTGCGCGGAGGTGCTTGTCTGCATGCACGCCGACGAGTCCGACGACCGGTGTGCGCTCCACCGCGGGACCCGCGTCCGGAAGAACCACACCTCCCGGCGTGACGCCTTCGAGACGGTCGGTGCCAGACCGCTCGGCGAGGTCGACTACGACACCGACGGCGACAACGAGGTCAGCTTCCGCCGGGCGTACGCCGAGCGCGGCGAGACCGACCTGGCGCTGGCCGACGACATCGAGACCGACGTGGACCTCGTGAAGTTCACGCCGGGGATGGACGCGAGTCTGCTCGAAGCGGCCGCCGAGGACAGCGCCGGAATCGTCATCGAGGGGACCGGCCTGGGCCACGTCAACACCGACTGGATCGACGCCATCGAGGCGCTGGACGTGCCGGTCGTGATGACGAGCCAGTGTCTCGAAGGCCGCGTCTGTGACCGCGTCTACGACACCGGCCGGGACCTCCTAGAGGCCGGCGTCGTCGAAGGCGAGGATATGCTCCCCGGCACCGCGAAGGTCAAGCTGATGTGGACGCTCGCGAACACCGAGGATGTCGAGGACGCGATGGGCGAGTCCCTCGCCGGCGAGATACAGGACCGCTCGACGCCCTGGTTGTAGCCTCGGATCGGTCGCGCACACTGGATCTCCCGCCACAGTTTCAAGACGGCGGCCGCCGCCAGTACCCGTATGTCAGCCAGCGTCCGCCAGGCGCGCGAAGAGGACTACGAGGACGTGGTGTCGGTCGTCGACGGCGTCTGGGACGACCGCGAGACGGCCGACTACGTCCCGGACGTGTTCCGCGAGTGGGTCGCCACCGACGGCCCGAGCCAGCGGACGGTCGTCGTCGAGGTCGACGGGACCGTCGTCGGCCTCTGTCAGGCCGTGCTTCTCACCGACTACGATGCCTACGTCCAGGGAATCCGGGTCGATCCGGCCCACCGCGGCGCCGGCCACGGACTGTCGATGCTGGGACGCCTCTTCGAGTGGGCCAGCGACCGCGGCGCGATCGTCGCCCGCGGGATGGTGTTCTCCTGGAACGACGCCGGCCTCGGCCAGGCCGTCGCGGCCGGCCTGGAGCCCGAGAGCGCCTTCCGCTGGGCGCGGCCGACACCGACCGAGGTCGAGCCGTCCGTGTCGGTCGAACACGATCCGGCAGCGGCCTGGAGCTACTGGACCCGCAGCGACGGCCGGACGGCCCTCTCCGGGGTCACGCTCGACACCGACCGGTCCTGGGCCGTCGCCGAGTTGACCCGCGAGCGGGTCGAGCGTCTGGCCGACGAGCAGGCCGTCTTCGCGGTGATGGGCGACGGCACCCGCGGGATGGCCTGCCGTGTGCGGACGACAGCGGACGCCGGAAGCGACGGGACGCTGGCCGAGTACGCCGTCGGAACGTGGGCGGACACCGACGCGGCCGACGCGCTGTTCGACGCGATCAGGGCCGACGCGGCCGAACTGGGTGTCGACGGCACCCGCGTGTTCATTCCGGAGACGCCGCGTCACGTCGCCGAGGCGGCCTACGTCAGAGCGAACACGAGCGACTGGCCGACGTTCGTCCTCTCTGCGGACCTCACCGGGACCTAGCCGCCACTGACCGGCGGGAACAGCGCCAGTTCCGTGTCCTCGTCGACGATCGTGTCCAGCCCGTCGCCACCGCTGAACGGGTCCTCACCGTCGACGAGCAGCCGGACGTGGTCGACCAGTTCGCCGTCGTCGGACACCTCCTCGGCGAGTGCCGGGTACTCCTCGCGCAGTGCGTCGAGGGCGGCACCGACCGTTGGCTCGCCGTCGACCTCGACGGTGACGGTGTCGCCGTCGGCGGCTTCCCGAAGGTGTGCGAACAGTTTCCACTCCATACGCGAAGGGGATAGCCCGGAGACAAAGAGGGTTCCGAACGTCAGGCGCGGTCGGTGTCGTCGTCCGCGTCCGGGTCGGCGGTCGCGTCTTCCCCGTCGGCCGGGTCGTCGGCCTCGGGGTCCCACACCGTGACATCGTCCTCGTCGCCCTGGAGCAACGCGTCGAGGTCGACATCCGACTCGTCGCTCTCGTTGAGCGACTCGAAGATGTTGTCGGCCGTGTCGACGGCCGGATCGGTCTGGCGGTCCGAGTCGTCGGCGTCGGTCAGGTCACCCTCGTCCGCCGGTTCGTCGTCGGCGTCCTCGACGAAGGCGTCCAGCAGATCGGTGTCGTCGTTCGTCTCGTCGGACGCCCCCGTTTCCGCTGCACCGGCCGGCTGGTCCGTGTCAGCCCCAGCAGTCGACGGTTCGGTATCAGTCTCGTCGGCGGATCGTTCCGCTTCCGTCCCGTTCGGGTCAGCGGGCGATTCCGACGGTGTTCCGTCGGCGTCCGGGCTGTCGTCCGGCGCTGGCTCCGCGTCTGGATCGGCGTCCGGGGCGGTGCTGGAATCGCCCGCGTCCGCGGATACGTCGTCGAGTGGGGACGGACCGGGCGCCGGTTCGGTCCCGGAATCGGCCCCGTCGGGTGTCCCGCCCAGGGCGTCGACGAGCGACTGGTCGTCGTCGGACGGGTCGGGAATCGCGTCGGCTCCGTCCGTGTCGTCGGCGGACGGTGCGTCCGCCGGGCGCTCGGGTTCGGGAGGGTCGTCCTCGCTTTCGGGACCTTCCGCCGGAGCGTCGTCCGCGCCCCCGTAGTCGTCGGTCTCGGCGGGCGCCGACTGCTCGGTTACGGTGTCGTCAGACGGGACCACAGCCTCGGTAAACGGGGGCGCGGAGTCGTCGGTCTCAGGGAGTGGCTCGTCGGCCCCCGTCTCGGCCCGGTCGGCACCCGGCTGCGGGTCGGAACTGTCGTCCGTGGCCTGGTCACCGTCGGCCGGGACCGCACCCGTCGTCGCCCCGTCCCGAGTCTGTACTTCGGTGGGGTCGTCGCCCGCAGCGGCGGCGTCCAGCCGGCGCAAGGCGTCCGGGGTCGCGATCGCGTAGAGCACGTCCCCGGGGGCGAGGACGCGGCTCCTGGGCGGGATCGGCTCCGGTTTCGCGTCCTCGCGGGTGATTGCGACGACGGTGGCCTGCAACGCGCCGACGGTGACGCCGTCGAGGGCGCTGCTGGCTTCGACCGTCGCGGTCCCGAGGGTCTCGTCGGCCGCCCGGAGCAGCGACGCGAACTCCCGGTCAGGGCGGTCCTGGACCGGCAGCGTGACGAGTTTGTACTGCGTGTCGGGATCGACTTTCTGCGTGTCGGCCGCGTCGATAGCGACGGTGACGACCTCGCCGGCGACGCCGCGGAGTTCGCCCGTCAGGACCCGCCGGAGGGGGTTGGGCTCCCAGACCTGAACGAGGTCGCCGGCGCTCGCGGCGTTGGCCGGGTCCGCCCGGATGGCGACGGCGTTTGTCGCCGGCGGGAGCGTCGGCCCGATCCCCGCGGCCCGGGAGCCGACGGCGAGGTACTCGATTGTCCCGTCGTCGCGCAGTTCCAGATCGACGTGGCCGACGCCGTAGTCGTTCTTGAGCCGGGAGACCAACCGCTCGCGGAGGTCGCCCTTGGTCAGTCGCCGCGGGAAGAGAAACCGCCGGCCGGCCAGTGTCTCCTTGGTCTTGTCGGGCATCGGATCGTAGCCGACGATGTCGTCGATCTCGTCGGGGAGCGTGACCGACGTGACACGTCCGACCGTCCGGACGATCTCGCTGACATCGGCGTCGATCTCCTTGCCCCCGGTCGCGGCGAACAGGTCGGTCCCCAGCCGCTCGCCGACGCGGATCCCGGTGTAGGCGCCCGCGCCGCCGACGACGAACGCCCCGAGGTTCGCCAGGATCGCCTCGGCGGCCAGCACGTCGTCGCTACCGCCGATGACCTGGCCCAGCGCCGTCGTCGTCCCCATGTAGATCGCGACGGCGCTCAGCCCGACCAGGACCGCCAGTCCGGTCGGAGCACGCTCGCGGACGTACCAGCGATACACCAGCGCCACGGTTCCCGAGAGCGTGCCCGCGACGGCCGCCAGGCCGAGCAGGCCCGCGACGACACCGACGATCTGGTCGGTGAGCGTCCCGTTCTGCGGGACGACGCCCTGGAGCGCCAGCCCGAGTGCGGTCACGCGATCCCCTCCGCGAACTCGGTCAGCGCGTCCCGCGGCCCCACGGCGTACAGCTCGTCACCCGCGGTCAGCTCGGTGTCGCCACGCGGTGCGAGCCGCCAGCCGCCCTGGGTGCGCACGGCCACGATAGCGACGCCGTAGGTCTCCCGGACCTGTGCGCTCCCGATCGTCCGCCCGTCGAGCGCACCGTCGGTCCCGACCGGGACCCGCTGGAACCGGCTGCCGGCCCGACGCAGCAACGAGACGAGTTCGAACTCCCGGCGGGTGCCGCGGGGCTCGACGACGACCTTGGCCCGTGAGGCCCGCAACAGGGGTTGGGCGTCGGTCCGGTTGACGCCGACGGTCAGCCGCCCCTGGCCGCCGTCGGTCGTCGGCGCCTGGACCGGCGTCGGGGGTTTCTCGGCGGCGTCGACGGCCGGCTCTTCGGGCGTCTCGACCGGTTTCGACCCCTCACAGCGGGCGCTGACGACGGTCCCCCGGACCTGTGCGTCCGTCGTCAATACGGTCACTTCGTCCCCGCGAGCCAGTCCCGTCGGGAGCACGGCGTCGACCGAGACCGCGTGCCGACCGTCGCCGACGCGTTTCGAGAGCCCCGAGAAGGGCGGCGCCGCGACGACCGTCGCCTGCCCCCGCTCGTCGATACTCACGGCTACGTCACCCAGGTCGTGTTCGGTCTTCAGGCGGTCGGCCAGCCGAGTCTCCAGTTCGCCGATCCGCAGGTCGACCGGGAAGGTCCACTCGCTGCCCCGGATCTCCGCCCGCAGCGGTTCCGAGAGCGGTGGGTACCCCTCCATGTCGGCGACCTCGCCGACGACGTGGATCCGGACCTCGTCGCGCCCGCCGACCAGGTCCGCCAGGTCCGTCGAGAGCTTCCGCTCGCGCAGGGACTGGAGAGAGAGCCGCTTCGGGAAGTTTGCGCCGATCTGGTCGCCCTTCGCGTGGGCGTACAGCGACACCATCGCGACCACGAGGATCGCGGTGATGACCCGTTCGGCGTTGGGCAGGGACGTGATCGACTGGTCGGCAAGCGCGAGCAGTCCGCCGCTGACGCCGGCCAGCGCGATCGCCAGCACGGCCACACCGAACCCGGGCAGTGTCACCCCGGTGAAATATTTGAACGTAAACCCCAGCGCACCGGAGACGAGCGCGGGGATGATCCCCACGAGCAGCCCCAGGTAGACGCCCAGGAGAATCTCGACCGGGAGCGAAGCCATGTCCCCACCGTATGTGCCCGGCAGTAAATCGCTTCCGGCGGGGATCACCCCACTGCGGCCAATCCGAGGCAGTACATTTAGGCCAGGCCACGGTGACAGGGAGGTATGGACCAGCCACGGGACTGGGTCGGTGCGCGTGCCGCGATCCTTCTCCCGACGGTGGTCGCGATCCTCTCGTTTGCGACCGGGGTCGTCAACATCAGCGAAGCCGCTACCTTCGGCCCGGCGGCCGAGTACGTCCCGCGCAGCGCACAGCGGGCAGCGGGCTTTACCGGCGCACTGACCGGGTTCACGCTGCTAGTGGGGGTACTGGGACTGCGCCGTCGGCTCAGAGTGGCGTGGTACGTGACCGTCGTTCTCCTGCCGGTCTCGGCGGCACAGGGCCTCGTCCAGTCTTCTGCGGTGTCGGTGCCGCTCGTGGTGCTGTCGCTCGTCTCGATCCCGACGATGCTGTTCAATCGGCGGCGGTTCGACCGCGCGATCGACCTCTCGACGGCCCAACTGGCTGCGGGTGCGGCCCTGATCGGCGCACAGGTGTACGGCACCGTCGGTACCTTCGCGCTGCGGGAGGAGTTCAACAACGTCTCGACGCTGACCGACGCGTTCTACTACACGCTCGTGACCGCGAGCACCGTCGGCTACGGCGACGTGACCCCCACGAGCGAGCAGGCGACGCTGTTCGCGATGTCGGTGGTCGTGCTTGGCACCGCCAGTTTCGCCATCGCGCTGGGGTCGCTGCTGGGGCCGGCCATCGAAAAGCGGCTCTCTGAGGCACTCGGGAACATGACTGACGCACAACTGGAACTGTTTCAGGACCACGTGCTGGTCCTGGGCTACGGCGACCTGACGGAACCGATCCTCGAAGAACTGACCGGTGCAGTGGAGTTCGTGGTCATCACGCCGGACCCGGAGACGGCAACGCGGCTCCAGCAACAGGACATCGCCGTCCTCACCGCCGATCCCAGCGACGAGGAACCGCTCCAGCGGGCCGGCATCGAGGACGCGAGGGCAGTCGTCGCGGCCACCAACGACGACGCACAGGACGCCCTGGCGCTGCTGACCGCGAAGAACCTGAACCCGGCGGCGACGTTCGTCGCGGCCGCGACCGACCGCGAGAACGTCGAGAAACTCCGTCGGGCCGGTGCGGACACGGTCATCAGCCCCGCCGTCATCGGCGGGCACCTGATCGTCCAGTCTGCGCTGGGTCGACAGGGGATGGAGAATCTAGCGGACACGATCCTCGAAGTCGACGAGGACGAACCCGACATCTAGTTCCGGTCGACGATCGCCACGTCGGCCTCGACGGCTTCGAGCCGTTCGAAGGTCGGCGGCGAGATAAAGCGCGAGGCTGCGCTGCGGTCCTGACTGGCACCGATGACGACCAGGTCGTACTGTGACCCGGTCTGTGTGAGAAACGACTGGATGTCCGTCCGGGCGACCCGCGTCTCGAAGGTGCCCTCAAACGGTTCGACCAGGTTCGCCAGCATCTCCTCGGCCCGCCGGCGATCGGAGCGGGCGCCGATACAGGTCGCGACCGCGACCCGGCCGCTACGGCCGGCCAGGCGAGTCGCGAAGTCGACCATGTTGTGCGAGACATCGCTGGCCCGGCGCACCGAGACCAGGACGTGTTTCCAGCGAGTGCGGTCGGTCCGCGCACGGTGGACCAACACGTCGGTGTCACCGCCCAACAACTGCCGGAGGTACGGCGTGAGCGCGCCGTGTTCGCTCTCGTAGGGCGCGACCACGAGGTCGCAGTTGACCTCGTCCGCCGTCCGGAGCGTGGTCGTGGCCGGGTCCCCGCCGTCGACGGCGACGACCACCTCACACGGGACGCCGGCGCGGGTCTCGATCCGGCCGGCCTCCCGCTCCAGGGCGTCGACACGGGTCGCCAGCTCCTCGTCCAGCGGGGACTCGCCGCCGGCGTCGGGGTCGATATCCGTCTCCTCGCCGTCCAGCAGCGCCCGCTCGGCGGCCGCGATCTCGCGATCCGAGACGAGATCGAGCAGGACGACCTTCCCGGCGTCGTGGGCCGCGGCCAGTCGCGCCCCCAGCAGCGCGGTCCGCCCCGGGGTCTCCCCCCGCATCGGGACCAGCACGTGGTCGTCGCCCTGTGTCGACTCGTAGAGGTACGTCGCCCGCCGGTCGTAGAACCGCTCGCGCCAGACGGTAAACACCACCGCGACGAGCGAACTCGCCAGGAAGATGCTCCCGAGGAAGGGGAGTTGCTGGGACGGCTGGAGCAACAGCGTCAGGAGCGCGGTGGCGTAGCCCGACGGCTCCTCGATCCCCAGCGGCCAGGTCACCAGCCCGGTCAGCAGGACCGCACCGCCCGCGGCGACGGCGTTGACCGCGAACGGCCCCGGCGGCGTCACGAGAAACGACTGCGAGACCCACAGCGCCGCGAGGCCACAGGCCGCCCCGAGTGTCAGCCCGGCGACGAACCGCCCCGGGCTGGAGTACTTCCCGGTCGGGTCGACGAAGAGCGTGTACGTGCCCGAGGCCAGCGGCGGAAAGAGCAGGAACGTCAGCGACGGGACGGCGTTCGCCAGCGCGGTCACCACGCCGATCAACAGCGGGACGACAACGAGCATCGAGAGGTGGACCAGATGGTCGGTGGTCTCCATCCAGCGGCGGAACTCCCGCACCTCGCGGCGCTCGACGCGGTGGAGTCGCTGGACTCCCGCCCGGACCCGATGTCTGATCCCGTCGAGCATGGCTGTGTTGACTCTGTGTGTCGGCGAGAGTAAAACCACCGCCCGGTCGGTGGGTAGCGAACGCCGCCGTGTTCGGAGACCCGACGAAAGACCGATTGGGCGGCCGCCCCAACGTCCGGTCATGTGTGCCCAACAGGTGGGTCGGCCCGCCGACGCGCCGGTGACGCCGGGCGACCGGCCGCCATCTCTCGGCCGCGTCCCCGTCGTCGACAACACCGTCGCGATGGTACGGGATCCGCTTGCCTTCTACGACCGCGTCGGCGCCCACGAGGCCGATGTCGTCGGCTACAACGTCGCCGGAACCACGGGCTACTTCCTCACCCACCCGGACCTCGTCGAACGGGTGCTGGTCACCGACGCCGGCGACTACGAGAAAGGCGCCCTGCTCCAGCGGACCCTCGGGAAGTTCGTCGGCGAGGGACTGTTTCTCCTGGAGGGCGAGGAGTGGCAGCGCCAGCGGACGGCGCTCCAGCCGGCGTTCTACCGGGACCGCATCGAGACCTACGGCGAGACGATGACCGACTTCGCCGCCGCGACCGCCGACGAGTGGACCGACGGGGAAGTCCTCGACGTTCGGCCGTCGATGCAGTCGCTCACGCTGCGTATCCTCGGCAAGACGCTGCTGGACGTAGACATCGAGACCACCGCCGACGCACTCGAACCGCTGCTGTCGGCGCTCCGACACCGGCTCGATCCGCGGGCACTGTCGGCGTATCTCCCGCTGTGGGTCCCGACACCGATCAACCGCCGGGTGAACCGCTCGCTGGCGACGTTCGAGGCGACGCTCGACGACATCGTCGCCGCCCGCCGTCAGGAAGCCGAGGCGACCCGCGAGGCCCGCGACGACGTGCTCTCGCTGTTGCTGGCGATGGACGAGGGGACGATGGACCGCGAGCGCCTGGGCGACCAGTTGCTGACCTTCCTCGTCGCCGGCCACGACACCACGTCGCTGACCCTGTCGTACGCCTGGTTCCTGCTGGCGACTCACCCCGACGTTCAGGAACGCCTCCACGACGAACTCGACGAGACGCTGGACGGTGCGACCCCCGCACCCGCCGACCTCTTCGAGTTGCCGTATCTGGATCGAGTCCTCTCGGAGGTGCTTCGCCTCTACCCGCCGGCGTTTACCGTCTTCCGACAGCCGACCGCGCCGGTCTCGCTTGGCGGCTACGAGATTGCCCCCGACGCACAACTGACCCTCCCCCAGTGGCTCGTCCACCGGGACGCCCGCTGGTACGACGACCCCGACGTCTTCCGTCCGGACCGCTGGACAGACGACTTCGAGGCGACGCTGCCCGACTACGCCTACTACCCCTTCGGCGGCGGCCCGCGCCACTGCATCGGGATGCGCTTCGCTCGGATGGAGGCGAAACTCGCGCTGGCGACGATCGCCCAGCGGTTCGCGGTCGACCCCGTCACGGAACCGCCCCTCGAACTGGCCATGCAGATCACCCTCTCGCCGGCCGAGCCGATCGAAGTCCGAGCACGGCAGCGCTGACTGGACCCCGTCGCACACGCTCGTCTCTTTTTCGGTCGCCCGGGCTCTCGAAAGGCGTTTGGGGCCGGACCTGCAAGATCGGGTATGCTCCGGGTCATCGGGCTGTTGTTGCTCATCCCGCTGTTCGACATCGTGTTACTGGTGACCGTCGCCATCCCCTTCTTCGGTCCGCTCGTGACGGTCGCGCTCGTCGTCCTGACGGCGCTCGTCGGGATGCTCCTGGTCCGCGCGGAGGGCCGTGCGACGCTCAGATCGATCCAGCGGAAGCTCGCCACCGGCGAGGTCCCGACGGACGAACTCGTCGACGGCGGCCTGCTCATCGCCGCCGGCGCGTTCTTCCTCACCCCCGGGCTGGTGACCGACGCCGTGGGTCTGTTGCTCGCGATTCCGTTCACCCGCTATCCGATCCGGGCCGCCACCAACCGCTGGGTCGTCAGACCCTACATCGACGCCAAGACCGGCGGCTTCGCCAGCGGCCAGGTGTACGTCGGCGGCTTCCCCGACGAGGGCCAAGGCGGGATGGGCGCCGGCCAGGGCCCGGACGCCGGGTCCGGTCCCAGCGGTGGCTCGGGCTCGGGCTTTTCCCCCGACGACGCCACCGACGTGGACTTCGAAGACTCGGATCGGTAGTCACTGCCCTGGTGCGGTTTCACACCCGAGCGCCCGCGAAACGTTACCCTTTTCACTACCCCTCGGGTACAATCTGGTGCGTCCAGCGGGCCAATAGCTCAATCAGGTTGAGCGCTCGGCTGATAACCGGGAGGTTCGCGGTTCAAATCCGCGTTGGCCCACTCGCTTTCCTTCCGTTTCCTAGCCGATACGGACTCAGCAGTCGATCCCCCGGCCACCGTGTCACCGTTCGGGCACCGACTCCCGGAGCGCCCACGTATCCGTCTCGGGATCGAGCCGCGACGGCTCGGACCCGCGTTCTGTCACCACGCCCGCGTGGTACAGCATCGCCTTCAGTTGAAACACCGTCGGTGAGTGATAGACGCCGCCGTCCGTCAGCGCGGGCCGGCGGAGGCCGCCGTCGTCGGTCAGCACGCGGCGCCGCACGTCGGCGTCCCCGCGGACGAACAACTCGACGGTGAACGTCGGGTGCGTGGCGTGGAGGTACTCGACGAACGCGACGAGCGACGGCGCCGGAAAGCCGTCGTCGTGGAGACACTGGAGTTCCTCGACGAGCAACTGTGTCGCCGGGTACGCGTAGACGACGCGGCGGGCGAGTTGCCCCCACCGGGGCGCGATGTCGGCGAACCGTTTCCGCGAGCGTTTCCAGGCTCCGAAGGCGTCCAGTGCCTCGTCGACGGTGTCGTACTCCCGGTGAGCGAACCGGACCACTTCGCGGCCAAGCGGAGTGAGTCGGTCAGTGGGACCGCGGTCGAGCAGCCCGAGAAAGACCGCTCCTCGGCGGGCGTCGTCGACGGCGCCGACGACGCGGTCGGCCAGGATGTCGTCGGTCGGCCCGTCGTGGACGACTGCCAGCGGCACCGCGAGGTAGTTCTTGGGGTGGTTCAGTCCGAAGCTCCGGTCGGTGACGCCCTGTGGGCTGGCCTGGAAGCGGATCGCGGTCGCGTCGTCGGGCGAGCGAGCGCCGACGACGCGGGGGCGTTCGAGGACACTGACGCTGTCGGCGTCGACACCGAGGAGACCGACGTTGACCTGCCGGGCCAGCGTCCGCGTCGACTGGTCGATCGTCCGGGCTGGCGCGGCGACGAACGCGACGTTGGCCTCGCCGAGGCGGTCGTGGGCCTGGACGACGCCGCGGGCCACGTCGGCGCCCCCGTGGCGGGTCAGTCCCTTCGCCTCGACGGCGACCAGCGGCGGCTCCTCGCCGAGTCGGTCGACGGCCAGTACCTCGTTGTCGAGCCGACCGACCCCGACCAGATCCGGGTAGCCCGAGCCGACGCGAACGTGGTTGAACGGGGCCAGCGCCGCCCGCGTCTCCGCGGGGATCGGCGTCTCCGAGAGCCACTGTTCCTGGGCGAACTGCGTGTCGGTGACGACGTACTGGTCGGCCCTGTCGTCGGGAAAGAGCCGTCGTTTCGCCCGGGCGAGAACCCGGGGTTCGGTCTCGATGGCGGCGGCCATGGGCGGGATTCAGCCAGCTCGCAAAAGAACGTTCGGGGCTATCGGTCACAGCGGACCGGCCGGGGGCGGTCGTTGCCCGGAACCACCGGGTTATTTGTCGGCCGGGTATCACCTCACGAGTGACATGACAGTCCTGTCGACGACCGACGAGGGGAAGTTCCTGATGGACAACGAGGGCGAGCAGATCGGTATCGTCACCGAGGTCGACCCCGACGAACAGATCGCGTACGTCGAGCCAGAGCCCGACGTGGCCGAGGCGATCGTCCAGGGACTCGGGTTCGGTGACGCCGACGCCGACGACATCGAGGTCCCCGCCGAGAGCGTCGCCACGGTCACCGACAGCGAGATCCGCGTCCCGCGGGACCTGTAGCGGTCCGCTGTAGCGGCGTAGTCGTCACTCGCTCACGTCGGCCGGCAGAGCGCACCGAGCGCCGCCGTCGCCCGCATCCGACGGCCAACCGTTAAACCCCGTCCGGTCCGACTGGTGCGGTATGAGCGACGAGGCACACGCGTTCGTTCCGGGGCACGTCACGGGGTTTTTCACCGTCGACCGGGACGACGATCCGACGAAAGCGGGCTCCCGCGGGGGCGGGCTGGCGCTCTCGGACGGGGTCAGCGTGACCGTCGAGCGCGCCCAGGAGAACGCAGTCGAACTCGACGGGGAGCAAATCGAGATGGACGCCGTCGACCGGGTGCTGGAGGCGCTTCGGGCGACGGCACACGTCAGCGCCGAGACCGACCTCCCGCTGGGGGCGGGCTTTGGCGTCTCCGGCGGGATGGCGCTGGGAACGGCGCTCGCGGCGAACGCCGCCTTCGAGCGAGGACTGTCGTACAACGAACTGGTCACGGTCGCCCACGGCGCCGAGGTCCAGGCCGGGACCGGACTCGGCGACGTGGTCGCACAGGCACGGGGCGGCATCCCGCTTCGCCTCGAACCCGGCGGGCCACAGTACAACTACGTCGACGCGGTGCCGGCACGGACCCGCGTCGAGTACCACTCGCTGGGGGAGCTATCGACGGCCGAGGTCATCGACGGCGAGACCGACGCTCTGACGGCCGCCGGCGAGCGTGCGATCTCCCAGGTGGTCCGTGAACCCACGCTGTCGACGTTCATGCAGTCCTCCCGGCAGTTCGCCCGCGAGGCAGAGCTGCTGACGCCCGAAGTAAAGCGCGTCATCGACGAGGTGACCGACGCCGGCGGCGACGCCTCGATGGCGATGCTGGGCGAGACGGTGTTCACGCTCGGGACGGGGCTGACCGACGCCGGCTACGACGCCGCCGTCTGTGAGGCGTACCCGCCGGGCGCGACCGTCGAGGACGGCGCCTGACCGACGGCTTTTCTACCCTCGGGGCGTCAACGGAACGTATGACTGAAGAGGTCTCCGTACCGGAGAGCCACCCGCGATACGAGTCGCTACTGACGCGCCACCGCATCGAGGCGGGCGTCGAGCGCGGCATCACCTCCAAACAGGGACTCATCGCGGAGGGACGAGGGGAGGCGTTCGACTACCTCCTCGGCGAAGAAACGACCGACAGCGCCGACCGCGCGGCGCGTGCGGCCGCCGCCTACCTCCTGTCGGCCGAGCACGCGGTGGTCTCCGTCAACGGTAACGCCGCTGCCCTGGTCCCCGAGGAGCTCGTCGAACTGGCCGACGTGACCGGCGCCGACCTGGAAGTGAACCTGTTCAACCGGACCGACGAGCGCATCGAGGCGATCGCCGACTACCTCCGCGAGCACGGCGCCGAGGAGGTGAAAGGGCTAGCGGCGGACGCCCGTATCCCGGGGCTGGACCACGAGCGAGCGAAAGTCGACGCGGACGGTATCTACGACGCCGACGTGGTACTCGTCCCGCTCGAAGACGGCGACCGGGCCGAGGCGCTGGGCGAGATGGGCAAGACCGAACTCGTCGTCGATCTGAACCCGCTGAGCCGCTCGCCACAGGTCGCGACGGTGCCGATCGTCGACAACATCATCCGGGCGATTCCCACCGTCATCGACCACGCCCGCGAACTGGCCGGCGACCCCGAGGCACAGCAGGCCGCCATCGACGGGTTCGACGCCGAGGCGACGCTCGACGACGCCAGGCGTCGCATCCGGGAGGGAGTGGAATGAGCCTCCCGTCGACGATCGACATCGATCGGCCGCTCCCCGACGAGCAGCGGGTCCGGGAGACGCTGGCCGACCGGACGCTGACGAAACTGGGCGACGACGAGCGGCTCGAACGGCTCCACCGGGTGTTCTATCCGGTGTTTCGCGTCGAGTACGCCTACGAGACCGGCGAGGGCAAACTGTTCGGGACCGAGCGCCGGAAGGCGACGGCGCTGCTCGACGGCCTCTGGGCCGACAACGACCGCGCGCTCTCGCAGTACGCCGACGGGGCCGGTGACCCCCGTCAGTTGCGGACCGGCGGCTACGACTTCGGGACCGACACGCCGTCGCTGGGCCGGTCGGTGCTTCTGGAGTTCCAGGGAACGACCGACGACGCGGCGTCGATCCTCCCCAGTCGGCTCACCGAGTTCCGCGAGCAAAACGCCGGGACGGCGAACGTCTTCCTGCGAAAGCTCCGGGAGGCGTACGGGCTTCCCGCGGACTTCGACCCCGACGGGTTCGAGGGCGTGCAGGCTGTCGACCGGCTCTACCTCCCGTTCTGGCTGGCCGAGTTCCACGCGCCACACAGCGAGGCAGTCGTGATGGTCTCGCTGCGCGACCCCGATGCCGACACCGACGAACTCCGCCGGCACGCCTGGCTGGCCGAGTACGTCAGCGCGGACCCCCGGCGGCTGGCGACCTACGGCTACGAGGTCGACGCCGACCGCCTCGAACGCGACATCCGCGAGCGGGTCGACCAGCCCGACGGCGAGGACCAACAGGAGCAGCACGGTCGGAGCGGCCACGGAGCGGACGAACCTGACGGCGCTCCGACGATCAACCGTGAGCGTCCCTCCGACGAGGACACCGTCGTCCAGCCCGACGGCGTCGAGATGGACGCCGAGTCGCTCGTCGAGCCCGACCCCGAGCGGAGCTTCGCCGATGTCGGCGGGATGAGCGACCTCCTGGACACGCTGAACCACAAGGTCGCCCGGCCGCTCCAGAACCCCGACGCCTTCGAGGAGTACGGCATCGGCGTCGTCAACGGCGTCCTGTTGCACGGGCCGCCGGGCTGTGGGAAGACCCACGTCGCCGGTGCGCTCGCCGGCGAGGTCGACCACAGTTTCGTCGAGGTGACGCCCGCCGACGTGACGAGCAAGTACATGGGCGAGCCCGCCAAGAAGATCGAGGAGCTGTTCGAGATCGCGCGGGCCAACGCGCCCTGTGTCCTCTTTATCGACGAGATCGACGGTATCGCCAGCTCCCGCAGCGGCGAGGGCAACATGAACGCGAGCGAGCAACAGCTCGTCAACCAACTGCTGACCGAACTGGAGGGGATCGCCGAGGACGACGTGGTCGTCGTCGCGGCGACGAACCTCGTCGAGGATGTCGACGACGCGATCCGGCGGTCGGGCCGGTTCGACGAGCGCGTCGAGGTGCCCCCGCCGGACGCCGAGGCCCGCCGACAGATCCTGGAACTCCATCTGGCGGGCCGTCCGACCGCCGACGACATCTCGCTCGCTACCGTCGTCGAGGAGACGGCCGGGTTCGCCGCCAGTGACCTCGAACTCGCCGCGGAGAACGCCGCACGGAAGGCGCTGCGCGCGGACGAACCGATCGGCACCGACCACCTCGTGGCCGTCGTCGAAGAGTCCGAGACCAGCATCGAGGACTGGGTCGATCCCGAGGACGTGGCCGTCGACGGCGTCGTCCAGCCCGACGGCGTCGACCTCCAGGCGTCCAGTCTGGTCGAGACCGACCCGGGCCGGGAGTTCGGTGATGTCGGCGGGATGGCCGACCTGAAAGCGCGGCTGGACGACACTGTCATCGATCCCCTGGAGAACGCCGACACCTACGCGGAGTACGGGATCGACGTGCTCTCGGGCCTGCTCCTCTACGGGCCGCCGGGCTGTGGCAAGACCCATCTGGCAGGGGCGCTGGCGGGCGAACTCGGCCACAGTTTCGTCGAAGTCGCGCCCGCGGACATCGCCAGCAAGTGGATGGGCGAGCCCGCGAAGAACGTCGCGGAGGTGTTCGAGATCGCGCGGGCCAACGCGCCGTGTGTCCTGTTCATCGACGAGATCGACGGCATCGCCGGCTCGCGCCACGGCTCGATGAACACGAGCGAGCAACAGCTGGTCAACCAACTGCTGACCGAACTTGAGGGGGCGTCCGACGACGACGTGGTGGTGGTGGCAGCGACGAACTTCGTCGAGGACATCGACGGCGCGCTCCGGCGGTCGGGCCGGTTCGACGAGCGCGTCGAGGTGCCCCCGCCGGACGCCGAAGCACGGCGCCAGATCCTGGAGATCCATCTCGACGGGCGGCCGGTGGCCGGGGAGATCGACTGGGACCCGATCGTCGAGGATACCGCGGGGTACGCCGCCAGCGACCTCGAACTGCTCGCGGAGGACGCGGCCCGCCACGCGCTCCGTGACGGCGCCGACCTGGCTCAGGAACACCTCGAAACGGCGGTGTGGGAGACCCACTCCAGTATCGAGAACTGGGAGGGGCGGGATCGGTACGACGCCGCCGACGGCACGACGGCGCTTGACTGACCGGCGGGACCTTCTTGCGACTCGGGGACCTACCTCCGGCGAATGCCCGTCTATCCTTCGGTCCGCGATCACGGCATCGAACTGTGTGAGCGGGCCGGCTACGAGATCGAGTCGGCGGACGACCGGCGGACGCCGACGGCACTGGCGACACCGACACGCGACGCCGTCGGCTTAGTCGACGCCGGGACCCCGCGTCCGGTCGCGATCGAACCGCTCACGGAGGCCGATGTCGGCCCGGCGGGACTGGTCCCGCGCTTTGCCGGTGCGCTCAGGGAAGGACGGGACTGTCTGTTCGTGGTTCCCTCGACGGAATCGACTGGGACGACGCTCACACAGGTCGTCGCAACGGTGCTCGGTGAGCCGGCCTGTGTCGCCGACGGCGGCCCCGACGGGCGACACTTCTACAAGGGACCCGACCGGGTCCCGCTCTCGGACGGGAGCTACGCCTGCGCTCGGGCGACGACGGCCGAACTCCAGTGGCGCGAGGTCCCGGTCGGCGAGGACCGGCCCCGACTGGAACTGGGGGTCGGCACCGAAGTCGTCGCCGTCTTCGAGAACGTCGACGCGCTGGCGGCCGCCGAGCGCCACGCCTTCCAGTATGCCTATCGGCGGGCCGACGACGGCCGCTTCGAGGTCACGGCTCAGGACGAGGTAGTCGAGCGGTTCCCCGGGCCGACCGTGATGCGGCGAGACGGCTACGCGCCGGTCCCGATGCCGCTCGTCCCGGAACATCTGTTCCCCGAGGACGCTGATCTCGGCCGGTGGGCGGTCTGTCAGCCGGACGGCGGGCAGCAGGTCCTCACCGCGGCGGGCCTGCACGCCTGGTCGTAGCCGCGTCTCGCTGTCGTTCGCTCGATCGGCCAGCCGTGGCTCCGGACACCGCAACGCCTTTCTACCACAGCAAAATATCACTAGGTGGTATGCAGAACTTCGATCAGTTCAGCGATGTCGGCGAGGCGGAAGTGACACGCGCGATCGGCCAGGAGTGGACCGACGAGTTCATGGACTTCTCGGACAGCGACGTGATCATCGTCGGTGGCGGCCCCTCCGGACTGATGGCCGCCAAGGAACTCTCGGAGCGGGGGGTCCAGACGATGGTCGTCGAGAAGAACAACTACCTCGGCGGTGGGTTCTGGCTCGGCGGCTTCCTGATGAACAAGGTCACCGTCCGGGACCCCGCCCAGCAGGTGCTCGACGAACTCGATGTCGACTTCAAGCAGTCCCAGGACAGCGAGGGGCTGTACATCGCTAACGGGCCGGAAGCCTGCTCGGGGCTGATCAAGGCCGCCTGCGACGCCGGCGCGAAGATGCAGAACATGACCGAGTTTACCGACATCGTCATCCGCGAGGACCACCGCGTCGGCGGCATCGTCATGAACTGGACCCCAGTCCACGCGCTGCCGCGGGAGATCACCTGCGTCGACCCCATCGCCGTCGAGGCCGATCTGGTCATCGACGCGACGGGCCACGACGCGATGGCGGTCAAGAAACTCGACGAGCGCGGCGTCCTGAACGCGCCGGGCATCGAGGAGGGCGACAGCGGGATGGACCAGACCGACGACGACACCTACGGCGCCCCCGGCCACGACTCGCCCGGCCACGACTCGATGTGGGTCGGCGAGAGCGAGGACGCCGTCGTCGAACACACCGGCCTGGCCCACGACGGCCTCGTCGTCACGGGGATGGCGACGGCGACGACCTACGGCCTCCCGCGGATGGGGCCGACCTTCGGCGCCATGCTCGTCTCCGGCAAGCGGGCCGCCCAGGTCGCCCTGGACGAACTGGAGGTCGACGCTGCCGAGGTGGACCTGACGAGTCGCGCGACGCCCGCTGACGACTAGTCACGTCCTACTGCGCGGGCTACCACAGCGATACCCGTCTGCAAATCTCAAACCGCCGGAAGCGCGGCCCACCGTGTTTCGACCGTGGAGCGCGGTGAGCGTCGGCTACTCGAAGGTCTGGAACTCGACGGTCCGGCCCTCCGGATCGGTGGCGAAACACTGGTAGATGTCGTATGTGTCGTTGAACGCCGGCGGGTCGCCGGGATCGGCGAGCGATTCGTAGGCCGCGTCGACGCCCGCGCGGTCCTCGAAGACGAACGTCACGATCCCCTCGGTGTCGGCGTGGTCCCGGGCACAGAACCCGAAACGGAAGCCGCCGGCTTCGAGGATCGTGCAGTCGGGCTGCTCGCGCCACACCGCCGCGCCGAGGTCACGGTAGAACCGGACCACCTCGTCGTGGCGCTCGGTGGCGAAGAAGACGATACCGTCCATAGCGGTGGTGGGAACGGTACGCCCAAATACGCACCGCCGGCTCAGCGCCCGTCGAACCCCGCCGTGTCGGAGACGACAAGCGCCTCGGTCGCGCCGGGCTGGAACTCGTAGGGGACCCCGCGTCGCTCGACGGCCAGCCCACGCTCGCGGAGTCGCTCGACGGTCGGTTCCAGCAGGGACGACTCCGCGCGGTCCAGCGCGTGCAGCGGGAACACGCGCAGTTCCTCCCGGGCGACCCGGGCGAGTTCGAGCGCGGCGTCGACGTGGAACTCGGCGTCGAGCCGGTCGTCGTACAGGAAGAGGAGGTTCCCCGAGAGCGCGAGGTCGACGCTGTCGGAGGGGAGCGGCAGCGACGGCAGGGCCGCCCGCAGGTATCGATCGGGGTGGGTGGCGTAGTCCGCGAGGAACCGCTCGGCGGCCGCTCGCAGGTACCGCCCGCGTGTCTTCGGGTCGCCATACTCGTCCCAGACGAACCGGCTGGGGTCCCGCTGTAACTGCGAGACGGTCCGTTCGACGGCGTCACGACAGACCGGCGCGAGGGCGTCGGCCGGCGGCCCGTACGCGGGGTCGACCGCCAGCGTCCGGTCTGCGAGCCGTGCGGCGACCGCAGTGAACGACCCCGGACCGCCCGGACAGTCGAGGACGACGCGACCGGCCAGGTCTCCGGCGCTGATCCCGAACATCCGCGTGTACTCGGCGAAAGTCCGCCCGATGAACCGGTAGTCCTCGTTCACTTTGAACCCGCGAGACATGGTGTCAACATCTGCCCATCGTTGTATAAATATGTCCGTCACTGGGAGACACGCTCCCGCCGGTTTCACGGGGACATCTCCCGGAACAACCACGGAGAGGTTGTCTAAACGGACATTTCAATGGTCGTGTGCGCTGGACACAGAATCGGAGTTCGTGGCGTGAACGGCCGGTCCTCGGATCGATACCATAGCGTTTAAATGACTTTCGACCGAAGCCAGGATTACCGATTGCCGCCGGGTTTCTCCAGGTTTGTCCCTGCCCGGTGAGCACCCGCCTTCGCACCCCATGAGCGAACACACACGCACGCGACGACGGACGGACGAACAGACCGAGGAATCCGCCTCGACAGAGACGGCCTGCCCGGAATGCAGCGGCACGCTCGTCATGGACGACGAACACGGCGAGACGGTCTGCCAGGACTGTGGCCTGGTCGTCGAGACCGACGAGATCGACCGCGGCCCCGAGTGGCGCGCCTTCGACGCCAGCGAGAAAGACGAGAAGTCACGCGTCGGCGCCCCGACGACGAACATGATGCACGACAAGGGCCTCTCGACCAACATCGACTGGCGCGACAAGGACGCCTACGGCAACTCCCTGTCGGGCAAGCAGCGCCAGAAGATGCAACGCCTGCGCAAGTGGAACGAGCGGTTCCGCACGCGTGACTCCAAGGAGCGGAACCTCAAGCAGGCCCTGGGCGAGATCGACCGCATGGCCTCGGCGCTTGGCCTCCCCGAGAACGTCCGCGAGACCGCCAGTGTGATCTACCGGCGCGCGCTCGACGAGAACCTCCTGCCCGGCCGTTCGATCGAGGGCGTCTCCACGTCCTCGGTGTACGCCGCCGCTCGTCAGGCCGGCGTGCCGCGGTCGCTCGACGAGATCACCGAGGTCTCCCGCGTCGAGAAGAGCGAGATCGCCCGCACCTACCGCTACGTGGTCCGGGAACTCGGGCTGGAAGTCGCGCCGGCCGACCCCGAGAGCTACGTCCCCCGCTTTGCCTCCTCGCTGGAACTCTCCGACGAGGCCGAACACCGCGCGCGCCAGCTCCTCCAGAACGCCAAGGAACAGGGCGTCCACTCCGGGAAGTCGCCCGTCGGCCTGGCGGCAGCCGCCGTCTACGCCGCTGCCTTGCTGACCAACGAGAAGACCACCCAGGCCGCGGTCAGCGAGGTCGCGGACATCTCGGAGGTCACCATCCGCAACCGCTACCACGAACTGCTCGAAGCCGAGCAGGACCTCCCGGTCGCGTAGTCGGCGCCGCGGCGGAAAATCACCGCTGATAACTGCGGAGGTACGTTTAATCCGCTGGCCCCCGGCCGGTGAGCTATGGCCTCTGATATCGACGAGACCGGCATGGAGAGTGTCGGTAGCGTCACCGGCGAGAACATCGGGAACGCGATCGACGAACTGCTTCGCGTCTCCGAGAACGTCTCGTCGAGTTCTCAGGAGATCAGCGACCTCGCCGACCAGCAGTCCGAGAACATGCGTGAAGTCGCCGGCGAAGTATCGAACCTCTCGGCGACCGTCGAGGAAGTCGCCTCCAGTGCGAGCCAGGTCCGACAGGTCAGCGACGAGGCCCGCGACCTCGCGGCGGAGGGACGCGAGGTCGCCGACGACGCCATCGGCGCGATGGAGGCCGTCGACGAGGCCAACAGCGATGTCTCCGAGGATGTCGAGCAACTCCAGGAGCGCATCGACGAGATCGACGAGATCGTCGAAGTCATCAACGACATCGCCGACCAGACGAACATGCTGGCGCTGAACGCCTCGATCGAGGCCGCTCGGGCCGGCGAGGCGGGCGAAGGGTTCGCCGTCGTCGCCGACGAGGTGAAATCGCTGGCCGAGGAGTCCCAGCAGAACGCGACCGAGATCGAACAGCTCGTCGCCAACATCAAGGCCGACACCGAGGACACCGTCGACAGCATCGACCACGCGAACGAACAGGTCGAATCCGGCATCGAACAGGTCAGCCGCACCGTCGAGATCCTCCGGGAGATCGACGAGGCCGTCGAGGAAGCCGCCCGCGGCGCCGAGGAGGTCGCCTCCGCGACGGACGAACAGGCCGCCTCGACAGAGCAGGTCGCGAGCATGGTCGACATGACCGCCGAGAACGCCGAGAAGGTCGCCGAACAGATCGAACAGATCGCCGCGGCCAACGAGCAACAGACCGCGAAGATCACCGAACTCCAGAGCGCCGTCGGCGACCGCTAACCACAAGACACGAGTCGCCCCACCTTCTCGGGCCGGTATGGAGACGACACACCGGGTCCACACCGGTGACGCCCGCGACCTCCCTCTGCCCGACGACAGCGTCGAACTCGTCGTCACGTCCCCTCCGTATCCGATGATCGAGATGTGGGACGACATCTTCGGCGAACTGGACCCCGCCATCGCCGACGCGCTCGATGACGGCGACGGCGACCGGGCCTTCCGGTTGATGCACGACGTGCTCGACTCGGTCTGGGCCGAGATCGCTCGCGTCCTCGTCCCCGGCGGGATCGCCTGTCTCAACGTCGGCGACGCGACCCGCTCGCTGGCCGACGGCTTTCGCTCCTACCCGAACGGCGCCGAGGTGACCGCCCGTGTCACCGACCACGGTCTGCGGGCGCTGCCGGACATCCTCTGGCGGAAACCCACGAACAGCGGTGCGAAGTTCATGGGATCGGGGATGGTGCCGCCCAACGCCTACCCGACGCTCGAACACGAACAGATCCTCGTGTTCCGCAACGGCGAACGGCGGCGCCTCGAACCGGGGGCAACCCGTCGCTACGAGAGCGCGTACTTCTGGGAGGAGCGCAACGAGTGGTTCTCCGACCTCTGGGAGCTCCCCGGCGAGGCCCAGGACATCGAGGCGGGACTGCGGGACCGGTCGGGCGCGTTCCCGCTCGTCGTCCCCTACCGACTGATCTCGATGTTCTCGGTGTACGGCGATACCGTCCTCGATCCGTTCCTGGGGACCGGGACGACGACGCTGGCGGCGCTGGTTTCGGCCAGGAACTCCGTCGGTGTCGACCGGGACCCGGAGCTGTTGGCGGCCCTTGCCGGGCGGGTCGAGACGGCGCCCGACCGCTCCCGCGAGATCGCGCGCGACCGCCTGGCCGACCACCGCGAGTGGGTCACAAACCGGCGCGCCGACGGCGGGGAACCCGGCTACGACGCAGCGCACTACGACTTCCCGGTCAACACCAAACAGGAGCGTCAGATCCGCCTGTACGGCGTCGATTCCGTCGAGGGAACCGAAGACGGCTACCGCGCTACACACGTCCCGGTCGAGTGAGAGGGCGACGCTTTTTGTCGTCCTCGGGCGAAGTTCGAGTATGAACTTCGAGTCGTTCACGCTGCTTGCCGCGACCGACGACCTCTCGGTCGAACCCGAGGGGCGCGCCCACGCCGACGGCGTCGAACTCCGGATGGACTTCGCGGACGACCCGCTGGCCCAACTCGATGCCTACGACGGAGAGCTCCCGGTGCTCGTGACGAACCGCGTCGAGTGGGAGGGCGGCGAGGCGCCGGACTCGGCCGACAGGCTCGACACGCTCGAACGGGCACTGGGGTACGACGCCGTCACCGCCGTCGACCTGGAACTGGCGGCCGTCTCCGGGGCGGGCGAGTACGATGCGGGGCGCGTCGTCGACGCCGCCCGTGACCGCGGTGTGTCGGTCGTCGTCTCGACCCACGACTTCGAGTCGACCCCCGAGCGGGCGGATATCGCCGAACGCCTCGAACGGGCGTGTTCGTACGGCGATGTCGGGAAGATGGCCTCGACCGCCCACTCGCCGGACGACGTGCTGGCGATGCTGGGCGCGACGCGGGACCGCACGGCTGCCGGTGACACCGTGGCGACGATGTGTATGGGCGCTGCCGGGCGCCACTCCAGGGCGGTCGCGCCGGTGTATGGCTCGCGGATCGGCTACGCGCCGGTCGATCCCGCCGACGCCACCGCGCCCGGACAGTACGACCTGGCGACGCTGCGCTCGCTGGTCACGCAGCTTCAGCGCGAGGGCTGAGTCACCGCCCGTACGTCAGTCGGGTCGCCCAGTCGTCGAGACGCGCTTTGACACCGGCCAGCCACGCCCCCGGTGAGACAGCCCGTGCCTGGGCGTCGTCGACCTCGATCCGGGACCCGGAAAACGGGTCCTCGGTTCCGTCGTCGGTGGTGTCGACCACGGCGGTCATACTGCACCGACCACAGGCCTCGCTGTCCTTGCTCATTTGCGCCGATAGTTGTTGGGCGACCGGAATAAAGCTTGCCGCGGTCGGACCGACGTTTTAGGTGGGTCGCCGTTCTGGACTGTGATATGTGCTGTCGTGACGGTTTGAACGGGGACGGGGCGCCGGTGCCATGAGCGAAGCGGACCACGGGGAGGAGACGGCCGACCCGGAGAGCGAGGACCCCGATCTTCCGTCCTGGGACGATCAGTACCTTCGATCGGTCGCCGACCGGCTCAAGTTCAACTACGACCTCGAACGCGACAGGACCGTCCGAGGGGAATCTTTCGAGATGTACGGGCGACTCGCCATCGAGAGTCAGAAGCAGTTCCTCCACCAGTCGATCAACTGGGCCAACTACGAGACCGCCGAACACCTGTTCGTCCGCCGTGTCGACGGCGTCTCGCGGGCGGATCTGGAACACCTGGTCGAGTTGGGTCACGACCTCGCCGACGAGTGGATCGACGCCGACGAGGAACACCAGGGAACGGAGTTTACCTTCGTCCTGGTCGTGCCGCGGATTCCCGACGGTGTGCGGTCGTTCGTCGACGGCTTCCGTGACCGGACGCTGTTGCGCTACGGCTACTACGGCGACTACGAGATCAACCTGGCAGTCGTCGCACCGGAGCGTGAGACGGCGGTCGCCAGCAGCGAGGCCGACACGGCCGTCGCCTTCCAGCTGTGGCGTGATCCGGCGGAACTCACACCTTCGGGGCTGTTGGGCCGGCTTCGCTCCTGGCTCGGCTGAGGCGCCGTCTCGGTCTGTCGGTGTCGTCACCGTCCGCGGTCGGTCGCGCGACCGGAACGAGTCACGCGGCTCCTCGGTGACCGAAGCGCCGATAAAACAGGATCGCGGTCGAATCAGTCGTCGGCCGGCGTGGCGCCGGGCGCCTCACGGACGGACTTGATGTTGCTGTAGCCGATCCAGACGAGCGACAGCGCCAGGCCGACCAGCACCAGCGCCAGCACGATCTGAACCGCGACGGAGATACGTGCGAAGATGCCAGCGCTCTCGGCGAAACCGCCCTGGATGAACTGCTGGTAGAGGTTCTGATACAGCGAGAGGTACAGCAACGCACAGACGGTGATGACCGTCATCAGCGCCATCGGGACGCCGGTGCTGATGAGCTGTTTGTCGTCGTCCCAGTTGGCGAGCCACACCGTGGCCGTCAGCAGTGCCAGCGCGGCGAGCAACTGGTTTGCACCGCCAAAGAGGGGCCAGAGACTCGCCCAGGAGCCGCTTGCGACCAGCGCGTAGGCCAGCAGACACTGGATCGTCGCGTTGCTGTAACGGTTGATGCCGACCTCCTGTACCTGGCGGACGACGACGTTTTCGGCGTCGGGCGTGCCGACGATCTCCTCCGCCATGTAGCGGCCCAGCCGGACCGCCGTGTCCGTCGAGGTCAGCAGGAAGCTCACGAGCACGAGTGCCATGAACGGCGCACCGACCGAGGTCGGGATACCGAAGCTCGTCAGCATCACGCTCCCGCCGGTCGCGAAGTTCGGCAGCGCGCGACCGATACCGCCACCGGCGGTGACGCCGGCGATAGCGACGGTACCGAGCGCGACTGTCGCGAGCAGTCCCTCGCCGAGCATCCCGCCGTAACCGATGGCCCGGGCGTCAGACTCCTTGTTCAGTTGCTTCGCGGTCGTGCCCGAGGAGACCAGCGAGTGGAAGCCACTGATGGTCCCACAGGCGATGGTCACGAACAGCAGGGGGAACAGCGGCAGTCCCGCGGTCCCCATGAACCCGTAGTACGGCTCCAGATTGATGACGAGCGGCTGGGCGGACGTTCCCAGCAGCGTGCCGACGACGACCGCGAGCAACGCGCCCCCGACGCCCGCGTACAGCAGGAACGACGAGAGGAAGTCACGGGGCTGGAGCAGCGTCCACACCGGGAGTACCGAGGCGCTGGCCGCGTACAGCAGGATGACCGGGATCCAGCCGGCCGTGTTCGCGCCCAGCGTTCCCGCGGCCGGGACCATCGACGCCAGTCCCGAACCGAACAGGACGATCGTTCCGGCCGGGTAGGTCCCGGCTTCCGCCGCCGGGAACAGCGCGACAGGGAAGTTGATGCCGACCCAGACGCCCCCGAAGACGGCAGTGACGAACACCGCCGTCCCTGGGAGGAAGGGGAGATCAAGCTGATAGAGGTACACCCCGAATACGAGCGCCAAGGCGATGTAGACGAAACTCGCCGTCGCCGCCTGCGGGAAGGCGTTGAACACGATCGCAACCACGAGTGCGAACACCGCGACGACGAGGATTATCGTCAGGAACGCGAACCACAGGAGCATGTTCTTGCCGCGGTCGCCGACGTACTCGCCGATGATGTACCCGATCGACTTCCCCTCGTGTCGCAGACTCCCCGACAGCGAGACGAAGTCGTGGACGCTCCCCATCAGCGGATTGCCGATAGCGATCCACAGCAGGGCCGGCACCCACCCCCAGACTACACCGGCCGTGATAGGACCCACGATGGGTGCTCCGCCGGCGATACTGGAGTAGTGGTGTCCCAGCAGGACGGGTTTCTTCGAGGGGACGTACTCCTGCCCGTCCTCGTACTTGTGGGCAGGTGTGTCGTTCGAATCGTCAAGTTCGACGAACTGTGCGAGGTATCTCGAATAGCCGAGATACCCGATACTGAACGTGATGAGTGTCGCGACGACGAGCCAGAGTACCTGTACCATGGTAATGTACCTCAGACACACGTGCGGCGAAAAAGTATTTAATAATTATGGGAATATTATGATGGATAAAGTATTAGAGCACCTCGGTCGTCGGAGCACAGATCAGATCGTCGGCGCCGTGGCTTCGGTGTCGATAACGAGGTCGTCTGCGACTTCGGCCAGGAGGTCACCTTTCACTTCCGAGACGCGTTGCTCGATGACGCCGGCGACCGGTTGTGTGAACTCTCCGCGAATCCGCTCGAGACGTTGCTGTTCGGTGCGGTGACGTTCCCGTAAGTACGTCGCCCCGGTGCCCGATTCCCCGTCGTCGGGTGCCGGCGCGACCTTGTTGACGATCAACCCCCCGACAGTCAGGCCGGCGTCGGTGAGGTCCGCGACCGCGCGGTGGGACTCCTCGATCGAGAGTTCGTCGGGGTTGAGCACGAGGTAGAACATGGCGGCCTCTCGAAGCGTCTCGCCGGCGAACTCGAAGTCCGCCTTGCGTTCGGCGAGACGTTCGAGGATCGGGTCCTGCTCCAATTTCCTTCGTGCGGACTTGTCCCCGACCGCGGCTTTCTCGAAGAGATCGACGCTCTCCTCGCGCTTCGCGGCGAGTCGTTCGATCCAGGATTCGAGAAACTCCGGGAGCGCGAGTAGCCGGAGCGTCCCACCGGTCGGCGAGGTGTCGAAGATGACGCGGTCGTACGCCTCGCTGTCGCGCATCACGTCGATAAAGCGGTCGAACAGTGCCGCCTCGTAGGCACCGGGCGTCCGGTGGGCCAGTTCGATCTGTCGGTCGATCTCGTTGACGATGGCGGGACTGACCTGGTCGGTCATCGAGGACTTGATCGACTGCATGTGCCGTTTCACCTCCTCGTCGGGGTCCAGTTCCATCGCCCAGAGGTTCTCGTAGCCTCCGACGGCCGCCGGATCGTCGTCGAACTGCTGGTCGAACACGTCGGAGGTGCTGTGGGCGGGATCGGTCGAGACTAACAGCGTCCGCATCCCCTCGGCTGCACAGCGCAGCCCGTAGGCACTGGAGACGGTCGTCTTGCCGACACCACCCTTCCCACCGAAGAAGACGAACTTGTTCATCTCAGAAGTGGTACTGTTGGCCCTTCCGTTCGACGAGCGACTCGCGGTCCCACATCCGCCGCTCCCAGGCCACGAACTCCTCGGTGAGGTGGGGCAGCAACTCGGCCGTGTAGTACGAGACCGGACTCGGGATGCCAAACGCGTCGGCGAAGCAGGCGAACATGAACACGTCGGCCGTATCCTCCGCCTCCTTCTCGATCTTCTCGAAGGAGGGGTGTTCGATCATGCCGTGGTACAGCCCGTGGAGCCACGCGTCGAGGCCGTCGAGGTACGCCCGAATACGGTCCGAGACAGTCATGTGTTCCGGTACCACGCCCGACACTCATACGTGTTGTGGCGTCTCAACAGGCACAGCCGGTCGAACCGGGCGACCGCTCGAACCGCATCGCCGCTCCACAGTCGGGACAGTCCGGCGGGTCGTCGCCCTCGACATCGATGTCGCGGATACGCACGTCACAGTCGTCACACCAGTAGGCACCCTCGGACCGCTCGTCGGTCACGTCACCCCTGTTTGCCGACTCCGTCGACGCCTGGAGAACGTCTCTGACCGTCGTCAACAATCCCATACGGTGACGTGTGCCGTATCCAACATAAACGTTCGTGTGGATTGTCCGCGGTGCTCACGACCGACCCACTGCCTGCCGGCGGTCGCGCTTCAGACGGCTTCGAGCGCGTCGAGCAGCCGGTCGAGTTCGGCACGTCGCTTCCAGGCGGCGACCCGGTCGCTCACCGGAGCGAGCGGGAGGCCGAGGCTGACCGCAGAGCGGACGGTCACGTCGCTCCCGTGGTCCCGATTGTCGTAGGTCAGGCTCGTCTCCATCGCCTCGAACGGGCCGCGGTCGCCGACCTGGCGGTAGTCGTAGCCGTGCGTTCGGGGTTCGACGACGAACGCGGCTTCGACACCGCCACCGCCGGCGATCACGCGCGTCCCGGCGTCGGTCTCCTCCGTTGCCCGGACCGTGAAGGTGCCCTCCGACTCGATGAGCCCCGTCGGGGTCAGCGCCCTGTCGAGTTCGGCTGGAGACGCGTCGACGAAGCACGTGCGCTCGACCTCGCGCATGCAGTCGTCCTCGCTCCGCGCCCTGTTAGTTCCACGGGTCACAGCGCCAGTGGCGGGAGCGCCAGCGCGGCGACGGCCAGGAACCCACCGATCAGGCCGTAGATCAGCCGCCGAAACCGAGCGGCGGCCGGGATCTCCCTCCGGAGGGCGGGCCGCTCGGTCCAGACGTACCGGTGGTAGGCGACGGCCGTCGTCGCGAGGGCGGCCGCGCCGGCGACGACGAGTCCCGCAGCAAGCGACGCCCCGAGCGTCGTGACGTAGATCGGCCCGAACGAGAACGCGACCGCGAACCCGAGGCCGCTGACGACGAGAAACGGGACCGGATCGACCCGGATTCCCTCGCTGTTGTGGAACATGCCCCGTAGTTGGTGTCGCGTCGGCATGAACGCTCTCATGTCATTTGATGTCAATGAACGTTCCAACAGTTATACGTCGGCCGCGCCGGCAGCACCAGTATGGCCTCCGACGGGGACATCAGGGTGTTACTCGTGTTGAACCTCCTGCTCTCGGCGACGTTCAGTGCCGTCGTCGTCTGGGGAGCGAGTCTCGTCGGGCTGGCGTCGTTTACCGCCGAGACGATCCTCCTGGGGACGTTCGCGCTCGCGTTCCTGACGTATCTCGTCGTCCTTCGATAGGCGACCGAGTAGGTGTCCGCGCCCGGCGTGGCTCCGCCCCGGAAGCGCGGGCGGACACAGCGGGGTCTGGACAGCGACAGCGAGGGCGCTCTCGGGTCTCGAAACGGCCGTCCGGTTCCCGGCTTCGGAAGATATACGGGCGTGGCTGTTGGATATCGGAGATATGAGCGATACAGGACGCAAGCGGCCCTGGCTGGCGGTCTGCCTGGCGTTCATCTACCCGGGGCTGGGTCACGTCTACCTGCGGGAGTGGCTCCGTGCCGTCCTGTGGTTCGGGCTCGTGTTCAGCACGACCACACTGCTGTTGGGCGAGGGGGACCTCCCGACGGAGCTGTCCGTCGACGCCTTCCTCGCGGCCTCGCGCGCGCTTCCCCTGGAGGCGTCGGTCGCACTGCTCGCGATTACGCTTCTCAGCATGGCCGACGCCTACTGGATGGCAGCACGGACACAGCAGGACGCCGCCGTCTCGGACGGGATGAGCTGTCCCAACTGCGGGAAGGAACTCGACGAGGACATCGACTTCTGTCACTGGTGTACGACCGAACTGTCGACCGCCGAGGACACCGGCGCGGACGCGGCCCGGTGACGTGGCCGACGATCCATCGCCGCCCGGGAGCCGCTGGCTGCTGGTGGTCGTCGCCGCGGGCGTGATGGGCGGGGCCGGCACCTACCAGTTCGTCTGGAGCTCGCTCAGCGGCGCCGTCGGCGCCCGCGTCGGCGCGTCGCCGACCGAACTCGGGACCGTCTTTACGGCCTTCGTCGTCGCACAGACCCTCGTCCAGATCCCGGCCGGCAGTATCAGAGACCGCTACGGCCCGCGGGTGCTTCTGGCGGCCAGCGGCCTGTTGCTGGCCGGCGGGTACGCCGGACTCGCCGTCGTCCAGTCGTATCCGCTCGCGGCCGCCGCCTACTCGGTGGGCGGCGTCGGCTCCGGCATCGCCTACACGGTGGCGGTCAACACGCCGGTCAAGTGGTTCACCGACCGGCGCGGGCTGGCGACGGGGGCGGTCACGATGGCCTACAGCGCCGTCAGCGTCGTCGCCATCCCGCTGCTCCAGTCCCGACTGGACGCGTCCTACCGCGCGACGCTGTTGACACTGGGACTCGTGGTCGGGGCCACGGGGCTGCTGGCGGCGCTGGTCCTCCGGGACCCACCGAGCGACCCCGACGAAGCCGCGAGCGAGTCCACGGTCAGCGTCGACGAGACGGCGGCGGTCGGCTGGCGCTCTGTCCTGCGGTCCTGGCAGTTCTGGGTGTTCTTCGGCGTCATGATCGTGGTCAACGGCGTCGGCCTCATGCTCATCGGTCAGTCGATCGGGTTCACCCGGGGGCTGGGACTGGGGCCGGGAACGGCGACGACGGTGGCCTCGGCCGTCGCGCTGGCGGACGCCGGCGGTATCGTCGTCGTCAGCGGGCTCTCGGATCGGGTCGGCGGGGAGCGGACTGTCGGCGTCGCTCTCTTGCTGTGTGGGGCCTCCCTCGCGGGCGCTGTCGCCGTCGGCGTCCGGGGGATCGCGCCGCTGTTCGTCGTTCTCGTGGGCGCGACCGCCTTCTTCCGGAGCCCGGCGTTCGCGGTCTTTCCGTCGCTGGTGGGGAGCTACTACGGCCGGGCGCGCTCCTCGGAGAACTACGCGCTCGTCTACTCGGCGAAGGTCCCCGGCGGCGTTCTCGGCGGGACCGTCGCGGGGTTCCTGATCGCGCGGTTCGGCTGGGTGCCGTCGTTCCTGGTCGGGGCTGCGTTGCTCGCGGTCGCCGGCCTCGCGACGCTGACACTCCGCCCGCCCGGGCTCGCCGGCGGGGCCGAACACGGCGATCCCGGACAGCAGACCAGTTGACGCGGTCGAAGCAGGACGGCTGTCGTCTCGGCGCTACTTCTCGATGATGCTCTCTTCGATCTTCTCGCCGAAGTGCGTCGCCGTGTCCTCGTAGTAGACGAGCAACTCGTCGCCCGGTTCCAGGTCCGTGACCGCGGTCCGACCCTCGCGGGTGTGGACCTTGATCGTCTCGGCGTTCTGGAGCAGCGTCTCGATGCGGTCGCCGTCCCCGGTTTCGGCCTGGACGCGGAACATCGGGCGTTTCTCGATCTTCGCGCGGCCGACGATCGCCTCGCGGGTGTGGCCCTCGCTGTCGACGACCTGGACCTCGTCGCCGCTCTGGAGCTCCGAGAGGTACTTCGTGCCGCCGTCGGGAGTGCGGACGTAGGCGTGGACGGCGCCCGCGTTGACCCGGAACGGCCGGGAGGCGACGTAGGGGGACTCGGCGGTCTCTGCGTGGACGAAAAAGAGTCCGCGGGCCATCGAGCCGACGAGCATCCCCTCGTCGTGTTCCAGCAGATTGCCCGTGTCGATACAGACCCGGTCGGCCGAGCCGGTCTGCTCGACGGCGGTCACCTCGGCGTACTGCAAGTCGAGTTGCTCGCGCCCGACGGCGTCGCGCACCTCGCAGGTCTTGCGGATCTCGTCGATGTCGTCGGTGTCCAGCAGGACGCCGTCGGCGCCGTGTTCGAGCGTCTCGTAGGCGGTGCGGGCGTCCTCGGCGGTCTGGACGCCGGTGATGAGCTGGGTCTCGTCGCCGACCCGGGCGATGAGGTTCTCCAGGGGGATGATCTGCCAGTCCTCACCGATGACGATGGTGAAGTCGGCCTCGGCCGCGACCGCCTCGGCGAAGGCCTCGTAGTCCTCGTCGAAGATCCGGACGTAGCCGCCGTCGGGCGTGGTCTCGTTGCGGCGCAGCGTCGAGAGGTCCGCGGAGCCGGAGAAATCCGAGGGGAGGTCGACGGTGCCGTCGCCTTCGCCGCCCTTGCCGACGATAGTGGCGTCGCTCTCCGAGACCTCCTCTTCGGCCTCCATGACGTGGACATCGCCGTTCGAGAAGGCGGCGACGTTGACTGCCCCCAGTTCCTGGACACGGTCGACATCCGCCTCGTCGACCAGGACCCAGTCGACGCCGGCCTCCAGGCCGGCGGTGATACGGCGCTTCCGTGTCTCCCAGTCGCCGACTTCGTCGTCGGCTTTGAGCCACACGCTTCGTGTCATACCGCGACGTGCGCGACGCCGGGGCTTGAACGTGGCGGATTCAGCAACGCCCGGGGACGCGGTCGGCCGGTGCGCCGATACCGGTCGGTTTCGTGCCGTTAGGCCATGCTTACTGCCGTGATAAGCCGATCCATAACAATGCCCGTTCGGGTGGATGCAGGGGACACAGGGGTTCGGGAGTAGATGACAACAGTAAGCAACGTGTACGCAGTCGCAGGCGCGAAAGGTGGCGTGGGAAAGACGACGACGAGTATCAACCTGGGTGCCGCGCTGTCGGCCGAGGGGTACGATGTCGCCGTCGTCGAACTCGACCTGGCCATGGCCAACCTCGTCGACTTCCTGGATGTCGATATCGATGTCACGGTCGCGACGACGCTCCACGATGTCCTCGGGGCCGAGACGGCCGTCGAGGACGCGACGTATCCGGCCGTCGACGGCCTCGACGTGGTCCCGAGCGGGACGGAGCTCGACGGGTACGCTCGAACGGACCTCGCCCGGCTCCCGGCGGTCGTCGAGACGCTACGGGAGCAGTACGACGCCGTCCTGATGGACACACCGGCGGGACTGAGCGAGGAGACGCTCCGGCCGATGCAACTGGCCGACGCGGTCGTGCTGGTCTCGACGCCCCGCGTGTCGTCGATCCGGAACGCCGACAACACCCGCGAACTGGCCGATCGCGTCGAGACCGAGGTCCGTGGGCTCGTCCTGACGATGTCGGGGACCGGCAGTTCCCCGGGTGCCGACCGGATCGCGTCGTTTCTCGATGTCGACCTGCTCGGACACGTCCCCGACGACGACGCGGTGCCACACGCACAGGACCGGGGGTCACCGGTCGTCGAGGACGCGCCACGCAGCGGGGCGGCTGTCGCGTACCGGAAGATCGCTCGTCGGCTCGTCGGAGCAACCTCGACGGCCGAGCCACGTCCCGACACCGAACCGGGACCGGCGGCGACGGCCGACCGCATGGGCCAGCGGACCGACGGCGGGCACGTCTCCAAAGTGGCCGAGGAGACGGCACAGGTCGCAGACACTGACTCGGTGGCCTCCGGGACGACCGACGAGTCGGTGCCGCCCACAGAGACGACAGCACCGGACCGAACGGGCTCGGACGGGAGCGACGACACGGTCCCGGACGGTCGACCGAACGAACGGATGGGTGACCGAGAGGACGAACCGACGGCCGGTCGAGAGGACGAACCGACGGCCGACCGGGACGGCGACGCCTCGCGGTCGTTCGGACAGAAGATCCGCGCGGTGTTTGGTTTCTAGGCTTCGACGGCCAGGCCCGCCTCGTGGAGCGCGTCGACGGCACCGGCGTCGTCGTGGACGACGGCGGCGACGGCCCGGGCGATCTTCTCCGGTTCGTCGTGCTGGAAGATCGAGCGGCCCATCGAGATCCCCGACGCGCCCGCGTCCATCGCGCCACGGACCATGTTCAGGGTCTCCTCGTCGGTGCCTTTCGCGCCGCCGGCGATGACGACCGGCAGCGCCGTCGACTCGACGACGTGTTGGAAGCTCTCGGCGTCGCCGGTGTACCCCGTCTTGACCACGTCCGATCCCAGTTCCTCGGCCAGCCGTACCGCGTGGCCGACCGCCTGGTTGTAGTCGTCGGCCGCCGGGTCGATGTCGGGTCCGCGGGCGTAGGCCATCGCCAGGACCGGCAGTCCGTAGCGGTCGGCCTCGCTGGTCAGTGCTGCCAGCTCCTCGATCTGTTCGCGCTCGTAGGTGCTACCGACGTTGATGTGGAAGGAGACGGCGTCGGCACCGGCGCGGATGGCGTCCTCGACGGTGCCGGTGGTGCGCTTGTCGTTCTCGTCCGGGCCGATGGTCGTCGAGCCGTTGAGGTGGGCGATGTAGCCGGCGTCGTTCTTGTTCGGGTGGACGCGGTCGGCGATCCCCCGCTGGGTGAGAACGGCGTCGGCACCGCCGCGTGTCACCGCGTCGATCGTCGATTCGATGTCTTTCAGTCCTTTGACGGCCCCCATCGTGATCCCGTGGTCCATCGGGACGATGACGTACTGCCCGTCTGTCCCGATGCGTGTGAGCCGTGCGTGTTTCCCTGTGTTCATGATATGAGACAGTGTGGCAAGTACAATTATGTGCGTTCCGGTTGCGGCCGGTTCTGTGCCCCACGGTGGGCCCCCTCGGTCAGTTCGCGCGCCTTCGCCTCCAGTCGGTCGGCGACCGTCTCGACTGACTCGTCGTTCTCGTGGCCCTCGGCCACGATGTCGACCAGCGCCGATCCGACGATGATGCCGTCGGCGCCCGCCGAGACGATCCGTTCGGCGTGGTCGCCGGTCTTGATGCCGAAGCCGACGGCCTTGGGCACGTCCCAGTCGGACAGTCGGGCCAGCGAGTCCTCGGTGGCGTCGTCCACGTCGTCGCGAGCGCCGGTCACGCCCAGGCGAGCCTGGACGTAGACGTAGCCCGACACCTGTGCTTTCATGCTGTCCAGCCGGTCGCCCTCGGTCGTCGGCGCGACGATAAAGACCAGGTCCAGTCCGAACTCGTCACAGGCCGCCCGGAGCGGGCCGGCCTCCTCGGCTGGGAGGTCGACGACGACGAACCCCTCGATGCCGACCTCGGCGGCCTTCTGGACGAACGGCCGCGGACCGGCCTCCTCGCCGTACTGGAAGACCAGGTTGTAGTAGGTCATACAGACCAGCGGTACGTCCACGTCCAGTTCCTCGACGAACTCGAAGTACCGCTCGACGGTCATGCCCGCCTTCAGGGATCGGACCACGGCGTCCTGGATGGTCTTGCCCTCGGCGATCGGTTCCGAGAACGGCAGCCCGAGTTCGATCAGGTCCGCGCCGCCCCGTTCGAGGGCCTCGACGTAGGCCTGTGAGGCCTCGTAGTCGGGGTCGCCCGCAGCCAGATACGGGACGAACGCTGGGTCGTCGCCCGCGAAGACTCGCTCCAGTCCCATCAGTGCTCACCCCCCGCGCCGCCGGGGCTCATCATCCCGCCGGTGTCGAACACCGACATGTCGGGCGCGATCGAGAGGTCACGCTTGCTCGTCTCCTCGATGACCGTCTCCAGGTCCTTGTCCCCGCGGCCCGAGACGTTGACGACGACGGTGTCGCCGACCTCGTCGTGGTGTTCGTCTCGCGGCTCCGCCGCTCGACCGTCCGTGGCGGGTCCCGCCACGCGCTCCAGGTAGCCGAAGGCGTGAGCCGTCTCCAGTGCCGGGATGATCCCCTCGTCCTGGGAGAGGCGGTGGAACGCCTCCAGGGCGCTGTCGTCGTCGACGTTGACCGGCGTCACCCGCCCCTCGTCGACCAGGTGTGCGAGTTCCGGTCCGACGCCGGCGTAGTCGAGCCCCGCAGAGACGGAGTGCGATTCCATGATCTGGCCGTCCGAGTCCTGCAGGAGCTTCGTCCGGGCGCCGTGGAGGACGCCCTCGTCGCCCGTCGAGAGGGTCGCGGAGTTGGGCGCGACGCCGCGGTCCTCGTCGACGGCCAGCGAGGAGCCGCCGGCCTCGACGGCGTACAGCGCTACCTCCTCGTCGGACACGAACTCCGCGAACGTCCCCATCGTGTTCGACCCGCCGCCGGCGCAGGCGATCACCGAGTCCGGGAGCCCGCCGGTCTGCTCGATGGCCTGCTCGCGGGCCTCCTCGGAGATGACCGACTGGAAGTCCCGGACCATCTTCGGGAACGGGTGCGGACCGACGACGCTGCCGATGACGTAGTGGGTGTTCTCGACGGTGGTCGCCCAGTCCCGCATCGTCTCGGAGATAGCCTCCTTGAGCGTCCCGCGACCGACCGTCACCGGGTTCACGTCGGCCCCGTTGATCCGCATTCGGAAGACGTTGGGCCGCTGGCGGGCGATGTCCGTCTCGCCCATGTAGATCTCACAGGGCATATCGAGGTGGGCGGCGGCCATCGCCGTCGCGGTGCCGTGCTGGCCGGCGCCCGTCTCGGCGATGATGCGCTCTTTGCCCATGTACTTCGCCAGCAGGACCTGTCCGAGCGCGTTGTTGAGCTTGTGTGCGCCGCCGTGGAGCAGGTCCTCACGTTTCAGGTACACGTCGGTGTCGTACCGCTCGGACAGTTGCTCGGCGTACTGCAGGGGGGTCGGTCGGCCGCCGAAGTCGGCCAGTCGGTCCCTGAACTCGTCCATGAAACCGTCCTCGTTCTCGATGACGTACCGCTCGTAGGCGTCGGCCAACTCCTCGATGGCCGGCATCAGCGCCTCGGGTACGTACTGTCCGCCGTACTCGCCGAACTTGGGGTCGTGTGCGTCGTCCGTGCTCATGTCTGTGTCTCCGTCTCCGCGTTCGTCAGTCGCCGCGTGTTCGCTGCCACGTCGGTGTCCGCGCCGTGGTCCATGATCGCCGAGCCGACCAACAGCGCGTCGGCACCGGCCCGGCGCATCCGTCGCACGTCCTCCGGCGTGTGTATGCCGCTTTCGGCAATGAGGGTAACGCTCTCGGGCACCGCCTCGCTCACCCGCTCGAAGGTTCCCAGGTCGACTTCGAGTTGCGCCAGGTCGCGGTTGTTGACGCCGACGATGTCGGCCCCCGCTTCGATGGCCCGCTCGACTTCGGCCTCGGTGTGAGTCTCGACGAGGACCTGGAACCCGCGGTCGCGGGCCGCCGCCACCAGATCGCCCAGGTCGTCGGTCCCCTCGGCCTCCAGGAACCGGACGATCAGGAGGATCACGTCCGCCTCGACAACGTCCAGTTGCGCCTCGTGCAGGACGAAATCCTTCCGCAGGACGGGCACGTCGACGGCCTCGCGGACCCGTTCGAGCGTCCGTGCGGAGCCGCCGAAGTGGTCCGGTTCGGTCAACACCGACAGCGCCGCCGCGCCGCCCTCGACCATCCGCTCCGCGAGCGCGACCGGGTCGTCGGTCCGCGCGCCCTCGGTCGTCGGGCTGGTCGGTTTGATCTCGGCGATCAGCGGGACCCGTCCCTCGCTCTCGGCCCGCTCGAAGGCCGCCGGCAGCGAGCGCGCGTCGGCAGCGACCCGCTCGCCACCACCGCCGCGCTCACGCGCCGCCGCGAGTATCGACGCCACTTCCGGTGCGATCGCACCCACACTGTCGTCCATTACTGAACACTAACGTACAGAAGTGTACATAAGAGTTGCCTTCGGCGCCGGGGCTGTCGGACCTGGCACGGGGACTCTCGGGACCCGCTCCGTCCCGGACGGTAGCCGAACGTTGAAGGCACGACCCGTCGTCTGTCCGCGCATGGAGACGCCGAGCGACGACGCGGGCATCTACGCCCGCGAGTCGGAGTATCTCGACCGGTACGTCCAGTTCGGGGCGGCTGGCGACCGGATCATCTCGCTGTCGTTCCCGACCCACCCCGAGGATGTCACCAGCGACGACCACGCCCTGCTGGATCGAATCGACGAGTACCTCGCCGGGGCGGAAGACGACTTCCGGGACGTAGCCCTCGGGCTGACGGTCCCGACCGACCAGCGACGCGTGCTGGAGGCCGTCCGGGAGATCCCGTACGGCGAGAACGCCACCGTCGAGCAGGTCGCCCGGATGACGCCCGATCTGGATTCGACCGAACAGGAAGATCTGACTGCGGTCCGTGAGGCGCTCGCGGCCAACCCGGTCCCGCTCCTCATCCCGGACCACCGCGTGCGCGACGGCCCCAGTGCCGCGCCGCCACCCGTCGAACAGAAGTTGCGGTCGCTGGAAGGCCTATAGGGACAGTCGATCGATCCCCAGCCCCTCGTGGACGACCAGTTCCAGCGCGTTGACGAGGTAGTGAGCGACGACGACGGCCAGCAGGCTGTCGGTGACGACGAACAGGCCGGCCAGTCCCAGGCCGAGCGTCCCGGTGACGACGATCCCGACGCGACCCTGGGCGCCGTGGCCCAGCGCGAACGCCACTGAGGAGACGAGCGCCATCGCCCACGCCGGCGCACCGAGGCCGGCGACGGGGACGCCGATCGCCGCCGCGCGGAAGAGCAGTTCCTCGACGACGGCAATGGTCGGCAGGATGACCCCCAGGAGGACGACCCACCCGGTAAGCGAGTCCGGCGCCAGTAGTTCGCGGACCGACTCGTCGAAGGCCATGTCGAACCCCGCCGCGAGCGACGCCGCGGCTTCGTTGCCCAGCCAGAACCCGACGCCGGCGGCGACGCCCACGGCGACCGCGGGCAGGCCGGTCGAGAGCGGCGCCGCGGTGACGCCGAAGGCGCTGGCCGGGATCTGGTAGTAGAACGCGCCGGCGAGCAGGAGCGCCCCGAACAGCCCCTGTGTGAGCGCGACGTTCGCCAGTAAGGCCCCCGTCGAGAAATCCTCGGGGGTCGTGGACTGTCGGCGTTCGACCCAGCGCCGCCGCCGGGCGGTCTCGGGCGTCTCGAACCGCGGGACGACGGGATCGGGGGTCGCCGTGTCGGCGTGGCCCTCGACGGACGGGACGCCTTCGGCGGTCGCCGGGAGACCGCTCTGCTCGTCGGCGACTCCCTGCGAAAGGCGTGCGAGCGCGAGTAACGCGGTCAGAAGGAGCCCCGTCAGGCCGACGAAGGCGGCCCAACCGGGCACGGTTTTACTGCGGGCTCGGGCTGCCGCCCTGGCGGCCGACCTCGTGTTCGAGGGCCTTGCCCGTGATGGACTTCAGGCGGTCGACCAGCGAGTCCTTCTCGGTCTCGCCCGACAGCGCGACCTCCAGGACCTCCGAGATGTGGGAGACGGGGACGATCTCGATCATGTCCTCGTACTCCTCTTCGATCATCACGTCCTGGGTGTTGGCCTCGGGGATGATGACCGTATCCAGACCGGCCTTGGCGGCGGCCTCGATCTTGTGGGTGACACCGCCGACCGGGAGCACGTCACCCCGCACGGAGAGCGAGCCGGTCATCGCGATGTTCTGCTCGACCGGGGCGTCCTCCAGCGCGGAGATGACGGCCGTCGCGACGGTGATCGAGGCGGAGTCGCCGTCGACACCGCCCTCCCCGGCCTGGACGAACTGGATGTGCACGTCCTTCTCGGAGATGTCCTCGTCGCTGAACTTCTTGATGATCGCCGAGACGTTCTGGACGGCCTCCTCGGCCATCTCCTGGAGCTGGCCGGTCGCGATGACCTGGCCCGGACCCTGCGAGGGCGTGACCTCGGCCATCACGGGGAGGACGATCCCGCTGTCCTCGCCCATCACGGCCAGGCCGTTGACGCGACCGACGACATCGCCCTGGTTGACCGTCAGCTCGTAGTCCTTGCGGCGCTCGATGTAGTTGTCCGCGAGCTGTTGCTCGATGGAGCGCGAGCGGCGCTTGGCCTGGAGCACGTCGGCGCGCGTGGTGTTGTCCTTGTCCTCGGCGCGAGCGATGTCGCCCGCGACCCGAACGAGGCCACCCAGGTCACGGAACTTCAGGGTGAGGTGGCCCTTCCGGCCCGCGCGGCGGCGGGCTTCGAGGATGAGCTCCTCGACTGCCTGCTCGGTGAAGTGGGGGAGCCGCCCGTCGTTCTCGACCTCCTGGGCGACGAACCGAGCGTACTTCCGGCGCATCTCGGGGTCGTCCTCGATGGTGTCGTCCATGTACACCTCGTAGCCGTACCCCTTGATCCGGGAGCGCAGCGCCGGGTGCATGTTCTCCATCGCGTCTAGGTTCCCGGCCGCGATCATGATGAAGTCACAGGGGACGGGCTCGGTCTGGACCATCGCGCCCGAGGAGCGCTCGGACTGGCCCGTGATCGAGAACTCGCCCTCCTGGATCGCCGTCATCAGCTTCTGCTGGCTGCGGATGTCCAGGGTGTTGATCTCGTCGACGAACAGGACACCCTTGTTGGCCTTGTGGATGGCGCCGGCCTCCACGCGGTCGTGGCTGGGGGTCTCCATGCCGCCGGACTGGAACGGGTCGTGGCGCACGTCGCCCAGCAGCGCACCCGCGTGGGCACCGGTCGCGTCCTCGAAGGGCGCGGTCTTCTGGCTGGCGTTGCTGATCAGGAGGTTCGGGATCATCGCGTCGCTGCCCCGCGAGCCGTAGCGGAACGCGAGGTAGATGACACCCGCCGCCAGGATACCCAGCAGGATCTGCTGGGCGATGATCAGCGAGTAGCCGATGACGATGGCGATGATGATCCACATCAGGAAGGTCCGCATCTGGTTGCGCTTGCGGGCTTCCTCCTTGTGGGCGTCGACGATCTGTTCGCCCTTCCCGCTTGGCACGGTCCGGACCTTGGGCTCGTTGCCGTCGTCGGGGTTGTGATAGACCAGAACGTCCTGTAGCTCCTCGCGGGGGAGCAACTGACTCATCGCTTTGGCCAGCATCGACTTGCCCGTCCCGGGCGAGCCGATCATCATGACGTGCCGGCGCTGTTTGGCTGCTTTCTTGATCACGTCTCGGGCGTGGTCCTGCCCGATGACCTGATCGACGAGACGGTCGGGGACCTCGATATCGGCGGTCGAATCGATGTCGAGACCACCGAGCAGGTCTTCCTCCTCGCCGTCGAGGTTGCTCTCTCCCTCGACTTCGACATCGCTCCCGAGGGTCGTCCCCTCGTCGTCGCTACCTGGCTCGTCGACGGTCGGCTCTGACACCTGCTCGTCGCTCGCCTCGGCAGGGCTGTCGGCCGCCGTGGCCTCGCCGGCATCGGCGTCCTCCCGGCCGGCGTCGGGAGCCGCGTCGTGTTCGGTATTGTCGCTCATACAAACGTTGCTAACATCGGATTTCAAGGGCTGTCTACTGATATACTTTCTCCCCGTGACCGGCCCCGAGACACCCCGAAAACCGCAAGAAGGCGACCCGATACCATCGAGAGCTGCCGTCCATTCGGAGCCGTCGTCGGGTTTATCAAACCACCAAGCACACAGTGGGGTATGCGTGGGTTCTACATCGGTCGGTTCCAGCCCTATCACGACGGCCATCACGCGATGGTCGATCGGATCACCGACGAGGTCGACGAACTGGTCCTCGGGATCGGGAGCGCCGACGACTCGCACACGACACACGACCCGTTTACCGCCGGCGAGCGGATCATGATGATCACGAAGGCCGTCGCCGAGTTCGACCTGACGACGTACGTCGTTCCCTTGGAGGACATCAACCGCAACGCCGTCTGGGTGAGCCACGTCCAGAGCATGTGCCCGGACTTCGACGTTGCTTACTCGAACAACCCGCTCGTGGTCAGGCTGTTCGAGGAGGGCGGGATCGAGGTGCGCCAGTCGCCGATGTTCGATCGGGACCGCCTCGAAGGCAGCGAGATCCGCCAGCGGATGATCCACGACGAGTCCTGGCGCGACCGGGTGCCGAGCCCGGTCGTCGACGTTATCGAGGAGATCCACGGCGTCAAGCGCCTCCAGCACGTCTCGGACACCGATTCGTTGCGGCGCTACACCGCCGAAAGCGAGGACCTCGACGAGCCAGAGGTCGGTGACCCGGCGGACCAATGATCACCCTCGCGTCGGACTTCGGCACGCCGTACCCGGCCGCCATGCGCGGCGTGATCTGCCAGCGGACCGACGCCCGGATCGAGGACATCGCTCACGACTTCCCCCGGCAGAACGTCCGTACCGCGGCGTTCTGGCTGACACAGACGCTGCCGTACTTCCCGCCGGCCGTCCACTGCGTGGTCGTCGACCCCGGCGTCGGCACGGACCGGGACGCGGTCGTCGTCCGCGCAGATGACCACGCCCTCGTGGCGCCCGACAACGGCGTCGTCCTCCCGGCGGCCCGCGAACTGGCCGACACCGTCGAGGTGTTCACGTGGGCCTACGACGACCCGGCCAGTTCGACGTTCCATGGACGTGATGTCTTCGCGCCCGCGGCGGCCGCGGTCCACGACGCCGGCGTCGACGCCCTCGGGGATCTGGACCGGACGACGCCCACCGACGACTACGCCGACTTGCGCTTTCCGACGGCCGAGACCGACGACGACGGCGCGACGGGCGAAGTGCTGGTCGTCGACGGCTTCGGCAACGTCGTCACGAACATCCCTGGATCGGTGCTGGAGGGACGTTTCGGCGACACCGTCCGCGTTGACGGCGAGTCAGTGCCGGTCCGCCGGGCCTACGCCGCTCTGGACCCCGGCGAGCGGCTGGTGACCGTCGGCAGCCACGGCAACGTCGAACTCGCGGTCAATCGGGGGCGGGGCGACGAGGCGTTCGGCGTCGGCGTCGGCGACCCGGTCTCCCTGTCGCTGTAGCCGAACGATTTCTGCCTGTCACTTTTTAGGCAAGACTAAAATCGATGGTTTTTTGTGTTTTAGGGTAGCCTAAACAGTTGTATGCCGAGTCACCGAGCGGGCTGGCACGCGGCCGAGCGTCGCCGGGGAGAGAGCGTGTCATGCGTAGCCGGCCGCCCGTTCGCCGCACTCGGACCGAGTTCGACGACAGGGGGTGTCGATCAGGCGCTGTAGTCGTCCAGACTCGGTTCATGGCTGCGCGGCGGTGCTACCGTGGGCACGGTCTGCCGCCGCACACACGAGTGCCGACTCGTGTCTGTCCCATCTTCTCGCCCGCGAACGCGGGCAGCCCGGACTCTCCCAGCAGTTTTCCGTCGTCGACGTGGACGCCGATCAGACGTGTGTCTCGACAGTGGGGGCCCCGTCCTAGATCGTCTCCCGCTCGAAGTCCGGGAGAGCGACATCGTCGTCAGATGCCACAGCAGAGTCGGGCCGAACGCCGCCGATCCTCCCGCCGAGACCGATCGCCGCCGCCTCGCTCGATCCCAGTTGCTCCTCGCTCGTGGCACCCTGGACCTTCCGGAGACAGCCAGGTATACGCTACGGAGGCCACTGGCAGTTCGATTCGCCGATAAAAAGTCGGGTGGTGAACGCGAATCGTCGGTCGGCGACGCGCTGTGCCGGCTTACGACGACGAGATCACGTCGTCGATACGGACGATCATCGTCGCGGCCTCGGTCGCCGAGTCGACGGCTTCGCGCTTGACCGCGGCGGGGTCGAGGATGCCGTACTCGACGGGGTCACCGACGACGCCCGTCTGGCCCTCGCTGATGATGCCGGCGATGCCCTCGCTCTCGTGTTCCGAGCGGAGGTCGACGAGCGCGTCGATGGCGTCCAGGCCGGTGTTCTCCGCGAGCGTGCGGGGGAGCACGTCGACGGCGTCGGCGAAGGCCTCGACGGCCAGCTGCTTGCGGCCCTCGATGGACGCGGCTTCGCTGCGGATCTCGTCGGCGATCGCGATCTCGGTCGCACCCGCGCCGGGGACGACGCCGCCCTTGTCCAGGGCTGCGACGACGACATCCAGCGCGTCGGTCAGCGCGCGCTCGATCTCGTCAACCACGTGGTCGGTCGAGCCGCGAGCGAAGACGGTGACGGACTTGGCCGCGGCGCCGCCGCGGATGAACGTCACGTCGTCGTCACCGTGTTTCTCGACGGTGACGCTGTCGGCATGGCCCAGTGCGTCCTCGGTCAGGTCCTCGACGGAGCCGACCCGCTTTGCGCCGGTCGTCTCGACGATGTCTTTCGCGGTCGAGGAGTCGACGCTCTTTGCGGCGAAGACGCCCTCCTTGGCGAGGGTCGACGCGACCAGGTCGGAGACGCCGTCGGTGACGAAGACCACGTCGGCCCCGCTGTCGACGATCGCTTTCGCGTAGCCCTGGAGTTCCTGCTGCTCGGCGTCCAGCGCGGCGTTGAGCTCGTCGACGTTCGTGACGTTGTAGCTGGCGTCGATGTTGCTCTCCCGAACTTCGAGCTCGGCGTCGACGACGGCGATCTCGGCGTCCTCGACCGAGGTCGGCATGTTGTCGTGGACCGGCGTCTCGTCGATGATGACGCCCTCGACCAGTTCCGTCGCCGAGGAAGCCGCACCCGTCTGGGTGTGGATCTCGATGTTGTCACGGACGACGCCGTTGTCGGTCTTGGCGTGGCGGACGGCGTCGACGACGACCTCGGCCAGTCGGTGAGCCTCGACATCGCCGGTGCCTTTGCCGGTCATCGAGGACTCGGCGACTTCGACGAGTGTGTCGTCGTCCAGGTCGACATCGAGGACGTTCTCCTCGATGGATTCCTGGGCGAGCTGGGCCGCGGCGTGATAGCCCTCGACGATCGTCGTCGGGTGGACATCGTCGTCGAGCAGGTCCTCTGCCTTCGCCAGCAGTTCGCCGGCCAGCACAGACGCGGTCGTCGTGCCGTCGCCGACCTCGTCCTCCTGGGTCTGGGCGACTTCGACGATCATCTGTGCCGCGGGGTGTTCGATGTCCATCTCCGAGAGGATGGTCGCGCCGTCGTTGGTGATGACGACATCCCCGTCGTCGGAGACGAGCATCTTGTCCATTCCGCGGGGGCCAAGCGTCGTACGTACCGACTCGCTGACGGCCTTCCCGGCGGAGATGTTCGACGACTGTGCGTCCTTGCCGTGTGTGCGCTGGGCGTCCTCGTCGAGAATGAAGAGGGGCTGGCCGCCCATGCGTCGCTGGCCAGATGACATATGTGGGTTACCTCACCTAAGACATCGCAAGCGGTTCTATATAAATCCTTCGAACAGGACCGTCCCGACACCCCCGGACGACGGCGGTTCGACCGCCACCGACCCCGGCGATGGTTTAATGCGGCGGTGCCCGTACCGTTCGGTGATGCTCGAACTGGAGCACGGGTTCCGCATCGTCGACGTGGCGGGGCGGATCGAACCCGAGGAGAGTCGCCGTCCGCGGCCCGGGATCGGCGGCGCCGAGCAGTTCGAGCGGGAGATGCGCCAGGCAGGCATCACGCGGGCGCTGGTCCACCCGAGCACGCGCGAGGGGAGCTACCTGAAGGTAAACAACGCCGTCGCCAGGACGACCGTCGGCCGCCCGCTGGTCGCGCTCGCCCGGCTGAACGGCGTCCGCGCGGTCGGAGACGGGCCGACTGCGGCGCTCCGGAACTTCACGAGCAGCCGCGGCCCCGACCACGTCTCGCCCGAGGACATCGAGCAGTTCGCGTACGACGAGCGGTTCGGCGGCTTCGCCCTCGATCCGGCCGAGGACGGCCTCCCCGACGAGGCGGTGCTGGCGGAACTCTCGGCCGTCTCACAGCCGATACTGGTCCACGGCGGCGAGCGGTTCCCCCCGTCGGCGGTCGCCGAGTCGCTGCTTGACGGGGCCGTTCCGGTCGTCCTGGCCCACTTCGGGGCCCACCCGTTGCGGCGGGACCTGATGGCCGAGGCGATCGACCTGCTCGACAGCTACGAGGGGCTCTATCTCGACACGAGCGTCGTCCGGTACCGTGACCCGTTGGAGCGCGCAATCCGCGAACACCCGGATCGGGTGTGTTTCGGCAGCGGCGCACCCGACACCCATCCCAACGTCGCGGTGATGGAGATTCTCACGCTGGACGTGCCCGAAGACGCCATGAAGAAGGTCTTCTCGAACAACCCCGCGCGGGTCTTCGACCCACTCTAGGCGTCGAGGGCGTCGGCGATCGCTTCGAGTTCTCCCTTGCGGAACGGTCGCTCGCTCTCGCTTGGGTCGTCCGTGTCGAGTACACCGATCGCGGAGAGGGCGCCCGCCCGCATCTGTGGTTTCGACGGCAGCGATCCCGTATCGATGTCGTAGCCGACCGCCTCACACAGCGCCGCGAGGTCCTCTTTGGTGAACGTGGCGGAGATCTCGCGCTCGAACCGCCCCGTGGCCGCTCTGATGTCGTTCCTGAGTTCGTCGACAGTCCGTGTCACACCGTCGAGAGGGGCCAGCGCCACCTGTCGGTTCCGGTTCCGCCGCGGGGACGGCCCGCACACACGCCGTCAGCGCCAGTCGTAGACGGTCACGGCCCGGTCGGCCCGCTCCGAGCGCCCGTTCGGGTTGCGGCGGCTGGTGCGGTCCCGGACCGAGGCGAGCAGTCCGTCTTTGATCCCAACGCCGACACCGCCAAGCACCGACCGCCCGGTGCCAAGCCACTCCGAGAGCGTCGTTTCGTTTCTGAGGACGCCGGTGAGCGCGTCCGCTCCGTCCCGGCCCGCGTGGCTGGCGATCCGCCGGACGACGGTCGGCCGGAGGCCGTAGTTTTTCACCAGCCGATAGGTCAGAGAGCGGTACTTGCTCCCCCAGTCGGTCGCGAGCATGCCGCCGTCGGACTCGAACTCCCGGCTGGCGGTCATCGAAGCGTCCCAGATGACCTCGCGACCGGTTCCCGAGAGCCGGTGTGCCAGATCGCGGGCACCGCCGACAGTGAGGTACTCGTCGAAGCCGTCCAGCGCGTTCAGTACCTCCCGACGGAACGCGACGTTGCCCGGGTTGAAGTAGGTCACTTGCCGGCCGGCGATCGTCCGCATCTCCTTGCTGTCGGTCGTCAGGCCGGCCGTGAGGCGTTCGTGTGTCGGCCCGGTAACGACCGCGCCGGCGGCGAGGCCGGAGCGAACAGCCTCGGCCCAGCCGTCGCCGACCGAGAGGGTCTGATCGACCAGTGCGACCGCGTCCCCGGTGACCCTGTCGAGCCCGGCGTTCCGTGCGGTGTTGACCGACCGGTCGGCGATCTCGACCAGCACCGACACGTCGTCGCGGTCCCTGACCATCCCGGTCGTCCCGTCGGCCGAGGGGCCGTTGACGACGATCACCTCCGCGTCCGGGACGTGCTCGGCGAGTGCGTCCAGACAGCCGGCGAGTTCCTCCCGGCCGTTCAGTGTCGGGACCACCACCGATAGCTCCATGGTATCCGGTAGTTCGCCGGAACCGCATAAACCCCGCGGGCGACCTGCCACCGACGCGCGAGCGCGCCACCTCCGGTAACCGCGGCCTAGACGTGTGTGTTCCAGTACGAGACCGACGCGATCTTCTCGCCCAGCGGCGTCCCGCCGATGACGGTGTCGATCGAGCGGAACGAGGCGGCGAGTTCGTTGGGGATCTTCCGGTAGAAACCGTAGGGAAGCACCCAGTCGTGGGTCGCCTCGGTCAGTTCCAGCCCGGCGCCGTCGAGCAGCCGGTCGACCTCCCACCGGGAGTAGAGCCGCGACCCCATCGGGAGCGCCCAGTTGTAGGTCGAGCGGGTCGAGAACCGGTTGAACGTGTCGAAGACCACTTGCTCTTTGGCGACGCGGCGCATCTCGGCGAGGAAGGCCGCGGGCGTGTCCGCCAGGTGGAAAAACCGCATCGCGAGCACCGCGTCGAAGTGGTCGTCGGGGAACGGGAGGCGGGCGGCGTCGCCGCGCATGAACTCGACGTGGTCGTCGACCCCGGCCGCGGCGGCCTTCTGGCGTCCCTGCTGGAGCATCGGCCCGGAGATGTCCAGGCCGACGATGTCGGCGCCTCGCTCGGCGAGCATGACGGTAAACCGTCCGGTACCACAGGCCACTTCGAGGATGCTCCGGTCGTCGACCGGCCCGAGCGCGTCGAGGACAGCCTGTTTCTCGCGGCGGTCGATGAGCCGGCCACCGCGGGAGAACCGCTTGTCGTCGTACTCCTCGGCGACGTTGTCGGCCTGGTACCACTCCTGCCCTTTCACGTCTCAATCGTCCCCACTGGGGGAATAAAACGATACTGGAATCGACGGTCGGTCGTCAACCGTTGTAGGGGACGCGTGTATAAGGATTCATTATACAGTCAATACTCTCTGTATTGTTTGGTCACACACATAGCCAACTTTTACCAGGATGTTTGTGATTCTGTCCAGTATGAGCACGATTTCCGATGAAACGCTGGCAACCCCCTTCGCGACCGAGGAGTTTCGCGAGCGGCTCCGTGACCTGCCGCCGAGCGCGAAACTCGTCGCGAAGGTGCTCGAAGACGAGGCGCCGCTCTCCCAGGGGCAGCTCGCGGACGCCTCTCTGCTCCCCGACCGCACCGTCCGCTACGCGCTGAACAGGCTCGAAGACTCGGAGCTCGTCGAGTCCCGGTACAGTTTCACCGACGCTCGCAAACAGGTGTACTTTTTGTCGACCTGACCGACGCTACCGCATGGACTGGACGCGGGTCGACGTGCCCGTGGCGACGCGCGCACCGACCGGGCAGACGGCCGCGTATCTGATCGGCGGGTCGCTGCTGATCGACCCCGCAGCCAGAACCGACGCGCTCGACGCGCTCGTACCGGATATCGAGCACGTCGCCGTCACCCACCACCATCCCGACCACACGGGCGCCGTCGCCGACTACGCTGCCGAGGCCGGCGCGACCGTCTGGGCTCGGACCGGCCGCACGGCGGCCTTCGAGCGGGCGACCGGCGTCACGCCGGACCGGACGTTTGCCGAGGGGACACGGATTCCGACCCGCGGGGGCGACGTGGCGGTTCTGGACACGCCCGGCCACGCGCCCGAACACGTCGCGTTCGTGGCCGGCGACGCCGTCGTCTCCGGTGATCTGGCCATCGCGGCGGGCAGCGTCGTCGTCGGCGCGCCGGAGGGGGACATGCGGGCGTATCTGACCTCGTTGCGGCGACTGGCGGCCCGGTCCCCGACTCGGCTCCTGCCGGCTCACGGTCCGATCATCGACGAGCCACGGGCGACGTGTGAGCGCCTGCTCGCGCATCGACTCGAACGCGAGCGTCGGGTCCGGGCGGCGGTCGCGGACGGCGCGGCGACCGTCGACGCGATACTCGACGCCGCCTACGAGAAGGACCTCTCGGGCGTCCGGGACCTCGCCGCCGCGACGGTCCGGGCGCACCTGAAGAAACTCGCGGTCGAGGGCGCGCTGGCCTGGGACGGCGAGCGCGCGACCGTCGCCGGCCCGTGACGCGTACTTTTTCCCCGTCCACGCGTACGAGTTCGCATGGAGTCGCTCGAAACCGAACTCGACCGCGCCAGGGACCTCGACGTGGCCGAGTTGGCCGACGCGATCGAGACGATCGGGTTCGAGTGTACGCGCTGTGGCGCCTGCTGCAAGGCCGAGACGGGGTGTGGGGGCGCCGACGGGACCGCAGCCGACGACGATGGATCGAAGAGCGCCGACCCACACACGGCGACCGTCTTCCCCGACGAGATCCGCCGGCTCCAGGCGTCGGACGGGACCGACTACGATTTCCGGGATGTCGCCCGACCGATGCCCTACGGGCTGACCGAGGGTCCCGACGGCCCCGAGGGCGAGACCTTCGAGTGGGCGCTCCAGACTGACGGCTGCGGCGACTGCACCTTCTACGAGGAGACGGGCGGCACCGGCGCCTGTACGGTCCACGAGGACCGGCCGCTCATCTGTCGGACCTACCCGTTCAGCGTCGCGCTCGGCGGGACGACACAGCCGATGGGCGAGGTCGTCGACAGCGTTGCCCCGGAGGGGGACGGCGAAGCCGACGAACCCGACGACGGCTCGGGGATGGTCCGCGCCCACGAGTGTGAAGGGCTCGGGCGTGACATCTCGCGGGCGGACGCGAAAGAACTGGCAGCGGCACTCAAAGAGCGAGCGGTCCGTGAGTTAGAAGAAGCCATCGGCGTCCGCGAGCAGTACCAGCCGGTGGAGACGGCCCCTGGCGAAGTCGTCGTCCACGACTCCGAGGGCCAGAAACGACCCGATGGGACGCCGAGAGAGTAGGCCAGACGCTGTTCAGACGCTTTCGTCGATGATCTCGCCGACCGCGAAGTTCGATTTGACTTCCGTCACTTCGATCTTGACGCGCTCGCCGATCTCGGCACCGGGGACGATGATGACGTAGCCCCGTTCGACGCGGGCGATCCCGTCGCCCTGCTTGCCGATGTCCTCGATCTCGACGTAGCGTGTCTCACCGGGTTCGACCGGCGGTTGGGGCTGGTCCGGCGGCGTCTCGCTCACCGACGCCTCGTCCTCGGTGCTCTCGTCGTCGGCGGAGATGAGTGCGACGCGGTAGGTGCCACCGGCCTCGACGGCCCCCGTCTCGACCTCGCGGCGCGGGACCTCGACGACGTACCTGTCACCCTCGTCGGTCACGTCAGCGCTGAACAGACACAGGAGTTTCTCCGAGATTTCCAATGTAGTAGACCTCCGTTTGCGCTACTGTTCGCCCACCACTATAGAACTGCCGGACGCAGCAGTCGCTGTTTTCGCCCTGTACCAACCACCGATGTGAGCCGCCCGTCGCCGTGTCGGTTCCGCGACTCGCTGCGACAAAACCGCAAGACAGCGGCGTGTTAACCGACTGTACCAAACCCCCTAAGGGAGTTTCGGTGCTACCCCGTACTGTACCAATGAGCGCGACCGTACAGGCGACTGACGCCCCACTCTCGGACAAGCAGCGTCGCATCCTGGAGTACCTCGAAGCCAACGCCGACAGCCAAACCTACTTCAAGTCGCGGCTCATCGGCGACGAGCTGGACATGTCCGCCAAAGAGGTCGGCGCCAACATGACCGCGATTGCCAACAGCGCCACCACCGTCGATGTCGAGAAGTGGGGCTACTCGTCGTCGACGACGTGGATGGTCGAAACGTAAGTTCGCGCCTGCGGGCAGACGTGGCGTTTCGCCCTTCTCACGCCGGATCGTACCGCACCAGCGAGTCCGCTTCGCCCGCCAGCGCGGCGGCGTCGTCGCCGAACGAGTCCGCGTAGCGGATCAGCAGCGTCAACACCGTCTCCGGGTTCGTGATCGCGTAGCCGTCGGCCCGCGACAGCAGGCCCGCCGCTTCCAGGTCGCCGGCGTAGTTGCTCACTGTCGGCCGCGAGACATCCAGTTCATCGGCCAGTTCGGCGGCCGACACTGCCGGGTTCCGGAGGAGCGTCACGAGCATCCCGCGGGCGGTCTCCCGGCGGAGAAATCCGAGGATCACCTGCTCGGTTTCGGAGAACTGCCCGGCCGGGAAATACCGGCGGTAGTCGCCGTCCTTGCGCGAGGCGACGACGTTCTCGGACTCCAGACGGTGGAGGTGGTGCTGTGTCTCGCCGGTCCCCAGTTTGAGATCGTCACGGAGCTTCGAGAAGTGGGTACCAGGGTGGGCCGAGACGTAGCCGGCGATGGCACCGGGGGCATCACTGTCGCTGTCCCCACTGTCCTCGCCGAATCGGGCGAACGGGCTCGCCGCACCGAGGGCGGCAAAGCGGCGGAGCGTCGCCCGCTTGTCCTCGTCGACTGTCCCATCCCGACCCATAACTATGTCAGGGGAAGCGATTCTGCTGTAAAAAGGCTTCGGCCTTGATCAGGAGGACTTCTCGCTGCCGTCGTCGTCCGGGCCGCCGGCAACGTCGGTCTGGCCGCCGTTGTCGATCTCGGCGTCCATCTGTTCGATGACCTCGTCTGCGCTGTCGACGCCGGCGTCCTCGCCGTGTTTGATCTTCTGGGCTTCCTCCTCCATCGCCTCTACGTCGACCTCGGCCTCCTCGTCGATCTGGCCGAGGATCTCCTCGATGTCGTCCAGTCCGAGCATCTCGCGGGTCTCGGCGTCGAACTCCAGTCCTTCGAGGACGCTGCCGTTCTCCTTGACATCGGACCCCTGGAGGTGTTTGCCGTACCGGCCGACCAGCGACGTGAGTTCCTGCGGGAGGATGAACTTCGTCGACTCGCCCTGCCCGATCTCGGCCAGCGTCTCCATCCCCTTGTCGATGACGGCGCGTTCGCCCATCGACTCGGCGGATTTCGCGCGCAGCACGGTCGAGATCGCGTCACCCTGGGCTTCCAGGATCTGGCTCTGCTTCTCACCCTGTGCGCGGATGATGTTGGACTGCTTGTCACCTTCCGCGGTCTCGATCGCGGAACGCCGTTCACCCTGGGCCTCCAGGATCATCGCACGGCGTTTCCGCTCGGCGGAGGTCTGTTGCTCCATGGCCTGCTGAACGTCCTTGGAGGGGTTGACCTCGCGGACCTCGACGCTCTCGACGCGGACACCCCACTCGTCGGTGGGTTCGTCCAGTTCCTTCCGGATGCGGGAGTTGATCTCCTGGCGTTTGTTGAGCGTGTCGTCCAGTTCCATGTCACCCAGGACGGCACGGAGGGTCGTCTGTGCGAGGTTCGAGACGGCGCGCTCGTAGTTGTCGACTTCGAGGAACGCCTTCTTGGGGTCCATCACCTTGATGTAGACGACGGCGTCGGCGGTCACCGGCGAGTTGTCGCGGGTGATCGCTTCCTGCCGTGGCACGTCTAACGTCTGAGTCCGCATGTCGAAGCGGGTAACGTCCGAGACGAAGGGATAGATGAAGTGGATCCCCTGGTCGAGCAGGCCACGGTAGGTCCCGAGCACGGTGTAGGCACCCTGCTGATAGGGCCTGATGATGACGACGCTGGAGTACACCAGCGCGATGGCGATGAGCAGGAACACGACGGCGACGAAGCCGATGATGCCGCCCAGAATCTGCAGCGGTACTAACGCGGGGAGCATAACGCCTCCAACTCGGTCTCCCTGAAAGAAAAGCCTTCGGTGTCTGTGTCACACACTAACGCGAGTCACGCTTTCTCCGATTCGGTCGACCGCTCGCGGTCCCGTTCCAGCGCGCGGTCGATGTCGTCGTCGGTCCCCGAGACGCGTTCGACCTTGAGGACGTTGCCGCCGCCGGGGTCGACTACCATCACCTCTTCGCCCTCCTCGATGGTCCCGTCGATACTCCGGGCCTGATAGTAGGGGTTGAAGCCGCCGTCTTCGAGTTTGACCTCGCCGTCGGACGTGGTGACCCGCTCGGTGACGACGCCGAACTGGCCTTTCAGGGAGTCCGAACTGAGTGTCTGGCCGCGTCCGGGGGCGGCGAAGTCCAGTTTCCGGTACCCCCACAGCGTCACCGCTGTCGTCGCGAGGACGACAACGGTGAGGACGATGGGTGCGAAGATACCCAGGCTCGCGGGGATGAACAGGCCGACGAGCCCGGCAGTCAGGAGCGCGACGCCGAGCACGAAGAAGTGCGTTCCCGGTGCCAGCGCCTCCGCGACGATGAGGCCGGCGCCGGCCAGAAACAGCAGTACCGAGAGGGACAGCCCGAACAGTGGATCGACCTGGGCGGGGGCGAGGACGGCCAGCGAGCCTACCATACCACCCAGTAGGGGCGGAGCAGGATTAAGTGTCCGGGTTGGTCCGGACGAACAGTCCGTACAGCACTGCTGCGCCGACGGCGACGGCGGCGGTCATCCCGCCGAGGACGGTCGGCGAGGCCAGTGCCGGTCCGGCGAACATCCCGCCGATCGCCAACAGCCCGATGTACACGCCCAGCGCGACGAAGACGACACTCTCCACGCTGGGGCGCCCGGGTGTCACTTCCACGTCGGGGGAGAACGTCCCGGCCTCGCTCCCGTCATCGTAGGGGTTCTCCGCGTCCTCGGTGTCGTCGACCCTGATAACGTCGGCCTCGGTGGCGTTGTCGTACTCCTCGACGAACCGGTCGCCGCCGTCGGTGTCGTCGCGCCGTCGCGGTCCGGGCGCGTCACCATCGTCCATGTCAGTCGGTAGTCGGCGAGCCTACAAAAGGGCTTGTGACTACGTGCGCTCGGTCGTCTCGACGCCGCCGAAGACGAACCGGGCGCCGTCGTGGTCCTCGTCGAGTTCGACGGTCCAGCCGTGTGAGTGGGCGACGGTCCGGACGATCGCCAGGCCGAGGCCGGTGCCGTCGTCGCTGGTCGTGTAGCCGTACTCGAAGACATCCGTGGCGTGGTCGGCCGGGACGCCCGGGCCGTCGTCGGCGACCGCGAACCCACCCGGGAACAGTTCTGCGGTGACCGTGACCGGCGACACGTCCCCGTCCGGTGGTTCGTCGTCGGCAGCGGGGCCGTGTTCGACGCTGTTCCGAATCAGGTTTTCGAGCAGGGTGAGCAGTCGCGTCCGGTCGGCGTGGACGGTCCCGCTGCCCTGGACCGACAGCGTCGCCGTGCCCGTCTCCACGTTCTTCCAGGCCGCCTCGACGACGGCCCCGAAGTCGAGCGGTTCCTGCTCGGTCATGTCGTCGCCCTGTCTGGCCAGCGTGAGCACGTCCTCGATGATCTCGTCCATCCGCTCGTGGGACTCCGAGATCGACGCCACGTAGCCGGTCAGTTCGGGGTCGTCGAGTTCCTCCGCCAGGACGTTCGTGTATCCGTCGGCGACCTGGAGCGGGTTCCGCAGGTCGTGACTGACCGTCGCGGCGACCTGGTCGAGGCGGTCGTTTTTCGCTTCGAGGCGGCGGCGTGACCGTTCGAGCGGCGTCACGTCCCGCAGGAGCAGTGAGTGACCGATCCGGTGTGCGGTGTCGCGCTCCTCGATCGGCGTCGTCCGAAGCGAGTAGTACCGGGTTTCCCCGTCGACCGTCAGCGTGATCCGGGTCGTCTGGTCCGCCGGGACGGGGAGCGTGACCTGGCTCGCCAGCTCCGGACACACTGTGGTGAACTCCCCGCCCTCGCTGTCGGCCAGGCCAGGCCACAGCGAGCGTGCCTCCCGGTTGTAATCGACCACACGCGCCTCGTCGTCGAGGACGACGACGGCGTCCGAGAGCGTCTCGACCAACCGCGTGCGAGCGACGGGTGCGATGTCGAACAGCCCCATCCCGAACACGCCGACCGTCGTCGCGAGGATGAACGGCAACGCACCGTAGCCGCCGTACTGAAAGGTTTCGACCGGGCCGAGTTCCAGGATCGACGCGATGTTCGCCGTCCCGACACCGATGGCACCGGTGTACAGCAGCGCCGTCCGGATCCGGTTCCCCCGCCGGGTCCGCCCGATGAACTGCGAGAGCACGAGCACGCCGATCAGGACGAACGCGTAGGTGATGGTCAGGAACAGGTAGTACACCGGCCCGCGGACCGCGCTGCCGTGGAAGAACGGCGTCTGGACGCGCACGACATCGGTCAACAAGAGGTGGTGTGTGCCGTTTGTCACCGCGAGCACGGCGTAGCCCCCGACGACGAGGGCCGAGACCACCTGGACCCATCGCTGTCGGTGGAGGTCGCTGTCGGTGTAGGCCGCGACGAAGGCGACCCAGAGGAAGCTCGCGAGAAACCCCGTGAACTTCTCGCTGATCACGAGCGCGCGGGCCAGTCGCCACTCCGTCGTGAGGACCAGCGCGACGAGCTGGAGCTGCCAGAGGATCCCCGCGACGAACACCACTGCGAGGTACAACCTGACGCCGCGGACCTCGTTCTGTGTCCGCCAGAGCACGCCGCCGACGGCCAGCGAGAGGAAAACGGTGAGCACTGGCGGGACGACGTGCGCGACCACGACGGGTGGAACCGCCACAGGCTGTGTCTCGTGTCGACGATTATCAATATACCGTCGGTTCGCCCGGCACGCCCGGTCCCGCCTCCGCTGCCGGACTAGCGCCGCGGTGCAAGCGCCTTTCGGGCTGGCAGTGTGAGAACCGGTATGCACGTGATCGTCCACGGCGGCGCCGGGAGCGCACCCGACCAGCCGACCGAGCGCCGCGAGACCCTCGACGAGGCAGCCACGAGGGCCGCGACGCGGCGACACCGATCGAGGCCGTCCGCGCGGCGGTTCGCCCGCTGGAACGCGAGCCGGCGTTCAACGCCGGCGTGGGTGGGGCCGTCCAGAGCGACGGCGTGGTCCGGACGGACGCCGGCCTGATGACCGCCGACGGGACCGCCGGCGCGGCCTGCTCGATGCCGGGCGTCGCCCACGCCGTCGATGTCGCACACGCCGTCGCCACGGAGACGCCACACCTCCTCGTCGCCGGCCAGCAAGCGGTCGACCTCGCAGGGGTGTGTGGCGTCGACACCGACGAATCGCTCCTGACCGACGAGACCCGGCGTCGCTGGACCGACGCCGACCCGCCGGGACCGCTGGACGAGGCCCACCTCCAGTGGGTCCGGGACCGATTTGGCGGCCACGACACCGTCGGCGCGGTGGCCACCGACGGCGACCGCCTGGCGACGGCGACCTCGACAGCCGGCCGGTGGTTCGCGCTGGCCGGCCGCGTCGGCGACGTTCCGCACCTGGGCGCGGGGTTCTACGCGGACGAGCGCGGCGGCGCGAGCGCGACCGGCGAGGGCGAGGCGATCGCGCGGTTCGGCCTCGCCCGGCGAGCCGTCGAGTCGCTCGACACCTACGGCCCCCGGCAGGCCGCCAGCGAGGCGATCGACGAGTTCGCCGCCGAGACGGACGGCCGCGCCGGCGTGATCGTCATGGACCGAGCCGGTCACGCCGGCGCGGAGTTCAACAGCCAGGCGATGCAGACGGCACGCGCCGGTCCGGAGTGAACGTTTATCCCCGAGAGGGGCGAATCTCGGTCCGTGACTCCCGTCTATCTCGCCCTCGCGTCCGTCTGTGCCCTCCTCGCGGCCGCGGTCGCCGGCCACGACGCGGCCACCAGAGATCGCCCCTGGGGCCGTGTCGCCGTCGGGGTCGGCGGCGCGACCGCTGTCGGCTGTGGTGGCGCCCTCCTGAGCAGTGACTGGCTCGTGACCAGCTACGCCGCCGTGACCGGTGGTCCCCTCGTCGTTACGTCGCCCCGGGAGGTGTTCGCGCTCGTGGTCGGTGTCGTCGCGCTCGTCGCCGTCCTGTCGGGATACGGCGCCCTCTCGCGGTTCCGGCCGACCGGCTGAGTCCAACGGCAAACGCTTTCACCCACAGCGCACAACGACGGGGCATGAGCGACGTGGACCTCCAGGCCGAGCAGTACGAGCAGTGCCGCGAGGCCGGTGAGATTCTCGCACAGGTACGCGACGAGGCCGCCCAGCGGGTCGAGGTCGGCGCCAGCCACCTCGAACTCGCGGAGTGGGCCGAAGACCGCATCCGGGAGCTGGGCGGCGAACCGGCGTTCCCGGTCAACATCTCGATCGACGAGGAGGCCGCCCACGCGACCCCCTCGCGTGACGACGACGCCACCTTCGGCGAGGAGATGATCAACCTCGACATCGGCGTCCACGTCGACGGCTGGCTGGCCGACACGGCCGTCACCGTCGACCTCTCGGGACACGACGACCTGGCCGCGGCCTCCGAGGAGGCGCTAGACGCCGCCCTCGAGGTCGCCGGCCCGGGCGTCGATGTCGGACAGATCGGTGCCGCCGTCGAGGATGTCATCGAGGGGTACGGCTTCAACCCCGTTGTCAACCTCACCGGTCACGGACTGGGCCACTGGGAACAGCACACGGCCCCGAACATCCCCAACCGCGAGGTCCAGCAGGGCGCCGTCCTGGAGACCGGTGACGTGGTCGCCATCGAACCGTTCGCGACCGACGGCGGCGGCAAGGTCCAGGAGGGCGCCGAGGAGGAGATCTTCGCGCTCGAACGGGAAGGCAACGTCCGGAACCGCCAGGCGCGGCAGGTGCTCGACCAGATCGCCGAGGAGTTCCGGACGCTGCCCTTCGCCGCCCGCTGGCTCGACTCCTCGCGGGCCGAGATGGCGCTTCGCCGCCTCCAGCAACAGGGGATCGTCCACGGCTATCCCGTCCTCAAGGAACAGGACGGCTACTACGTCAGCCAGAAAGAACACACCGTCATCATCACCGAGGACGGCTGTGAAGTGACGACTCGCTCGCGGTAATCAGGCGTTGTTCATCCGGATCTTCGTCGTGGTGCCACAGACCTGGCACTCGCTGACCCGGTAGGGTTCCCGTGAGAAGGCTGCGTTCTCGGGCTGGGAGCTCTCGGTCAGGATCTCGACCCTGACCGCGTGGGGCGTCTCGCGGTCACACGTGGAACAGGGCTCGGCCATGTCCGGATCGTGGGGTGTCGTTGCCATCGTACCCGAAACGAGGGCGATAGACCGCATAAAAACCCAGTTCGGTTCCACACCGTTCAGATCGTTTATCGCGGGACGGCAGCGGGAAAATCGGAACGGCGTCGCTCGTTGCCCCGAGAGACTTTATCGACCGTTCTCCTGCCGTTTTCACCCCATTTCACGGATGAACGGCCGATAGTTTTATATCCCTGTTTTCGAGGTGTGCGAAGCGGTTTAGGGGCCGCTGGACGGAGTGTCGGCGCATGGATCAGGTGTTTGCGCCGTGGCGGATCGAGTGGGTCGAACGCGAGGAGTCGGACCCGGGCGTCGACTGCGTGTTCTGTGCGTTCCGGGACGACGACGCCGACCGCGAGAACCGGGTGGTCGCCCGGAGCGATCGGTCGTTCGTGCTGTTGAACAACTACCCGTACAACCCCGGGCACGTGATGGTCATCCCCCACGACCACACCGGGGAGTACGGCGAGCTTACCGAGGCGGCCCTGCTGGACCACGCCCGGCTGAAACAGCGGGCCTTCGACGCGCTGGAGACCGCGATGGGGCCGGACGCGTTCAACGCGGGACTGAACCTCGGCGGGTCCGCCGCCGGGGGGTCGATCGACGACCACCTCCACACCCACGTCGTCCCCCGGTGGGACGGCGACACGAACTTCATGCCGGTCGTCAGCGACACGAAGGTGATCGTCGAGGCGGTCGACGACACCTACGAGCGGCTACACGACGCGTTCGCCGAACAGGACGGGGCCGACGTGTCGGGGCCGGACAGCGCCGTTCGGTTCGCCTGAGCCCGAGCCGATTTCCGGATTCTGGAAACCACGCCCACCCGTCTTTACCGTGGCACCGGCAGCCACGGGTGTGGTCTCCGATGGCTGATACACCCCCTCCAACCGACGGACAGTCTGACAAATACCCGCCCCAGTCCGGGCGACGACGCTTCGTCAAGGGCATGGTCGGTGCCAGCGCACTGGCGGGCGCCGCGACTGCCGGCGGACTGGCGGTCGACGCGACGACCGATCAGAGCGGCGTCGGTGGCGGCGGCGCCACCTACGTCGGGATCAACAACATCGACGGTCCCGCCGGTCGGCCGATGCCGCTGTTGCCGATCGAGATCGACGACGGGGCGCTGAAAGGCGTCTGGCCGGCGGTCGTCGAGAAGACGAAAGGCGAGCGGACCTACCGCGTCGCCGAGGAGGAACTGGGCGGCCTGACCTACTCCCAGCGGTGGTTCCAGTACTGCGGCCTGGAGGTCACCGAGGGGTTACACCCGAACCCCGACCGGGACCCCTACCTCCGATCGGCCGGTCGCTACGACTGGCAGTCCGGTCTCGACGACGGGGCGAAACTCCGGGTCGAGCAGTTCCGGGACTACGAGGAGTGGGGCAACGGAATCGGGCGGGACGGCCTGGGCAAGCCCGCGCTGGCGACCTGGCGCTCGCAGGGCGACGTGACCACGCCGATCCAGGTGCTGGTGTTTCGTACCCCCGAACTCCCGAAGATGATCGCCGGCGAGGGCGAGTACGCCGAACTGTCACAGCGAGTGCGGACCTTCCTGGAAGCCGCGACCGCCGAGGAGTTCATGGCCTGGGTCAACAAGTGTACCCACCTCTGCTGTAACCCCGGCTACAAGACGATCCCCGGCAGCGCCGACTTCGGCGCCGAGAACCAGGTGTACTGTAACTGTCACCAGTCGGTCTACGATCCCTTCCGCCCGATCGAGAAGACCTTCGTCGCCCGCCCCCGCCCGCTGGGCTGATCGAGTGGCGAAGCGGCTTTGACGGGGGGCCGTCTACAGACGGCCGATGTCACGCCGTGCGACGCTCCGACGGGTCGGCCTCCTGGTCCTCGGTGTGAACCTCGTGCTGGCACTGCTGAAAGGCGGTGTCTGGGCCGTGACCGGCAGCTTCGCCGTCCAGTCCGAAGCCGTCAACAGCGCCGCCGACACCGCCTACTCGCTGGTCATCGTCGCCGGCCTCTATCTGACGACCCAGCCGCCCGACTTCGAACATCCACACGGCCACGAGCGGATCGAGCCGTTCGTCTCGCTGTTCGTCGCCGCGGGCATCTTCGTGGCCGGCGGCGTCGTCTTCTGGCAGGCCGGAACCGTCCTGCTCTCGGGCGATGTCGCCGTCACGCGCGGCCCGGCGGCGGTCTCGGTGCTGGTCCTCTCGGGGGTCGCCAAGTACGGCCTCTACCGCTACTGTCTGGCCGTCGGCCGGGACCGTAACTCGCCGGCGCTGGTCGCGACGGCGACGGACAACCGCAACGACATCCTCACCGCAGGGGCGGCGCTGGTCGGCGTCGCCGGCGCCCTGCTTGGGTTCCCGCTTGCGGACCCGCTGGCTGCGCTGGTCGTCGCCGTCGGCATCCTCTACACCGGCGTCGAGGTGGTCCAGGACAACGTCGCGTACCTCGTCGGCGCCGCACCGCCGGAGGACCTGCGCAAAGAGATCCTCAAGCGGGCGCTCTCACACCCGGAGGTCCGGGGCGCACACGACGTGATCGCTCACTACGTCGGCCCCGAGATCGACGTGAGCCTCCACATCGAGGTCGAGGGTGATCTCACCCTGCGGGAGGCCCACGACATCGAGACGGCCGTCATCAAGTCGGTCCAGGCCCTCCCCGAAGTCGACGACGTGTTCGTCCACGTCGACCCGAAGGAACTGGGCGAGTGGAAAGCCGACGACGAGGTCGAGCGACTCGCCGACCTGGAGTGAGCGTGGTTGGCCGGCGCGTCCAACAGGCTCAGCCGGACTCGTCGTCGGCGGGCCGCTCGTACGTCCGGACGAACCGCTGGCTGGCGACGGTCGCGGCGCTGATCGCGTCCAGCGCGTCGTCGTTCGCGGTCCCGCCCGCCAGTTCGAGCGGGGCGTCGAGGCCGTACACCTGGAAGCGATACTCCTCGGTCCCACCGGTGGCCGGACAGGGCGGATCGTAGCCGGGCGGCCCGCCCGACCGTCCTTGTCGCGCGCCCCCCAGGTCGTCGACCGTCGCCGTCCGCGGGAGGCCGGCGGGGATCTCGGTTCGGTCTGCGGGGACGTTCCAGAGCGTCCAGTGAACGGGCTCGATGATCGCGTCCCGGTTGGACTCGGCGGTCACGGCCAGCGCCGACACTGGCTCGGGGACCGACTCGACGGTGATCGGCGGTGACTCCCCCGCGCCGTCACAGGTGTACCGGGTCGGGAGCCGCCCGTCACTCCCGGGCAGCGAGACCCGCAGCGGCCGGCCGGGGCTCGACGAGCCGACACAGCCGGCGGTCCCGAGCGCTGTCCCCACTGCCGCCAGGAGCGAGCGGCGTCGCATACCACAACTGACGGCGTCGCGTACTTCCCCCCTTCGGTGCCGGTCGTCCTCGCGGGCCGTCCCCGATCACTGTTCGTACTCGGCGACGACGGCGTCGAAGTCCCGACCGAGAAACTCCCCGACGTACGCCGCCCAGCACTCCGGACAGAGTCGGTCGATCTGTGACGGACGAGGCCTGTCGACGAAGTCCCGACGGACGAGTTCGGTGTGGTTCGCTGTCCCCGGGAACGGCTCCCGACACCGGCCACACTCGTAGGTAGGCGTTTCGTCCGGCATACGTACGGCTACGGGCTCGGTAAGTATAGTTGTACGCCAAGCCGAGACAATCCGTCAGTCGGCGGCGAGCCGTGTTTCGATCGGTTCGCCGAAGGCGTACACCGTGTTGTGGCTCGTCACCTCGACATCGACCACGTCGCCCAGTTCCAGCCCGCGCTCCTGGGCGTCGGCGATGACGACCTGCCGGTACGCCTCGTCGTAGCCCACCAGCGACTCCTCGGTACCGTCCTCGACGAGCAACACGGAGGACTCCCGGCCGATCATCTCCTCGTAGGCCCCGCCGGTCACCTCCATCTTCAGTTCGGTCATGGCCTTCGAGCGGTCCTTCTTCGTCTGGCCCCCCAGTCCCTTCATGTCGGCGGCGTCGGTGCCGGGCCGCTTCGAGAACCGCGTGACGTTGATCTTCTCGGGGCGAGTCTCCCGGAGCAACGCCAAAGACTGCTCGTGGTCCTCGGGTTCCTCGGTGGGGAACCCGACGATGAAGTCCGTCGACAGCGTCCAGTAGTCCAGCGCGTCGTCGAAGGCCTCAACGACCTCGACGTACTCGGAGACGGCGTGCTGGCGGCGCATGTCCGCGAGCACGTCGTCGCTGCCCGACTGGACCGGCGCGTGGATGAAGTTGTACAGTTCGTCGTGCTCGGCGAACACCCGAGCGAGTTCCTCCCGGACCCCGTGGAGCCCCTTCGGGTTCGCCATTCCCACGCGGACCCGGAACTCGCCGTCGATCTCGGTGCAGATGCGCTCTAGCAGTTCGGGCAGCAGGCTCGTCCCCTGGTTGGTGTCCCAGCCGTAGACGCCGGTGTCCTGGCCCGTGATCCGGAGTTCCTTCGCGCCGGCGTGGACCAGCGCCCGGGCCTTCCGGACGTTCTCCTCGACGGAGGGGGAGTCGATGCGGCCCGTCGCCTGCTTGGTGATACAGTACGAGCAGTCCGACATGCACCCGCGGGCGATCGGGAGGATGCCGACGACGCCGTTGAGGACCGTCTCGGTGTCGGGCGTCACCGTCGGACACTCGCCGTTGAGGACGTGCTGGGGCACGTCGTCCCAGTGGAGGATCTCGGCGTCGACGCCGGCCTCGCGGAACTCGTCGCCCTGGGCCAGCGCCATACAGCCGGTCACGACGAGATCGGCCGGCGTCTCCGCGTCGAGTTCTTTGGCCCGTTCGAGCATGTTGCGCTCGGTCTTTTCGAGCACCGTGCAGGTGTTGAGGATCGCCACGTCCGCCGCTTCGGGGCCGTCGGCGGGGTGGTGGCCGCCCTCGCGGAGCGTCTGCTCGATCTGCTGGGTCTCACCTCTGTTGGAGGTACACCCGTACGTCTCGATGTGATAGCGGGCCATCTGCGGTCACGACATACTTCTCCCGGGCGGGCAAAAGCGCGACGGTTGGACCGCGAGGTCACCACTCCCGACCGGCCTGCTCCTGTGTCTCGCGCCACTCGCCGACGATCACGTCCCCGCTGGAGGCGCCGATCCGCTCGGCGCCGGCCTCGAACAGCGCCTTCGCGTCCGCCCACGAACCGACGCCGCCGCTGGCTTTGACCGGGAGGTAGTTGCTCAAGAGTTCCACGTCCGGGACCGTCGCGCCGCCCTCCGAGAACCCCGTCGCGGTCTTGAGGAAGGCGGCGTCGGCCTCGACGGCCAGGTCGCCGACGCGGTGCAGTTCGGCCTCGGTCAGCAGCGGCGCCTCGACGATGACCTTCACCGGGATCGGGACGGCGGCGACGACCTCGGCGATCTTCTCGCGGACGGCCTCGTCCTCGCCGGCTTGCAGGCGTCCGACGTTACAGACGAGGTCCAGTTCGTCGGCCCCGTCGTCCCAGGCCTGTCTGGCCTCGCTACAGGCCGCGTCCGGGCTCCCCTGGCCGTGCGGGAAGTCGATCACCGTCGACAGCGTGACGTTGGCGTAGTCGGTCGCCAGCGGGAGGTAACACGGCGGGATGCAGGCTCGTGTACCGTACTGGATGGCCTCGTCGAGACAGGTCCGCACGTCCTCGGGGGTCGTCGTCGGCCCCAGCACGGTGTGTTCGATCCGGTCGGGAACGTCGTCCATACGCCCGGCAACGACTGGCCGGCACGTAAACGTCTCGGCGCCCCGGGCCGGAACCTTTTCCCGCCCCCGGGTCCCCCGCTGGGGTATGGTACTGCCGTCGGGGTTCGGGTTGCCACCGTTGCCCTACCTGATCGCGCTCGTCTCCGGGGTCCTGTTGGTGACGGCGCTGTTGTACGCCGTCGAGCCACCGATCGACCAGCGCACGGTCGCCGCGCTGGCCCCGTGGATGGCCGTCGGCGGCGCGCTCCACGCGTTCAATCAACCGCCCATCGAGGCCTACGACGCGGTCTACCGGCCGCTGTTCGGGACGCCGTCGGTGTATCTCACGACCTACATCGTCCTGGGGACCGCCTGGATCGCCGCGTCGCTGTTCGGGGTTCGTAGCGGTCACGACGAGACCGTCACCCGTAACCTCGGACTCATCGGAACCGGTGTGTTCACCGTCCTCCTGGTGATCGGCGTCGCGATGGCGCTCGAATCAGGACTGCTGTCGCTCCTGTGGCCGACCGTTGCCGTCGTCGCGAGCGTCGTCGTCGCCGCGGTCGTCGTCCTCGTCGTCGCGCTGTGGCGGACCCCGGTGATGGTCCGCGCTCGCTACGCCGCGCCCGTCGTCGTGTTCGCGCACACGTTCGACGGTATCTCGACGGCCATCGGGACCGACATCCTCGGGATCGGCGAGCGCTCGCCGGTCCCGCGGGCGATCATGGAGTTCGCCGGCAGTCTCGAAGCCGCGTCGCTGATCGGGAGCGGGTGGCTGTTCGTGGTCGTCAAGCTGGTCGTCGCCGTCGGCGTCGTCCTCCTGATGCACCAGTACCTCGACGAGGAACCCGTCGAAGGCGGACTCTTGCTGTCGCTGATCGCCGCCGTCGGACTCGGGCCGGCGACGAACAACTTCGTCCTGTTCCTGTTTCTGGCGCCCTGACCGTCCGTTCGGGGTCGTCCGCTCGCCGGTCCCTCACGAATTTTTATTATCTAACCGACCCGACTACGAACGATGCGCGCCGCACGACTCCACGAGTACACACACGACATGTCCGCGGGTCTGTCGCTCGACGAAGTCGACGAACCGCAGGTATCGACGCCAACAGAGGTGGTCGTCTCCGTCGAGGGCGCAGGGTGGTGTCAGACCGACAACCACATCATCGAGGGGATGTGGGAGCAGTACGTCGAGCAGCCGCTCCCGATGACGCTGGGCCACGAGAACGCCGGGACCGTCGTCGAGACGGCCGAGGAGGTCGAACTCGTCTCCGAGGGCGATCAGGTGATCTGTCACCCGGTCCAGACCTGTGGCACCTGCCGGCCCTGTCGGCAGGGCGAGACGATGTACTGCGAGAACCAGTCGTTCAACGGGCTGACGACCGACGGGGGCTTCGCTAACGAGTTGCTCACGAGCGAGCGGGCGGTGATCCCGCTGCCCGACGGCGTCGACCCGGTCGACATCGCGCCCCACGCCGACGCCGGGATCACGGCCTACCACGCCGTCAAGAAGGCCGTCGACGGGCTCAACCCCGGTGACACCGCCGTCGTCATCGGAGTCGGCGGGCTGGGGCACATCGGCCTCCAGTGTCTGGACGCGATGAGCGCGGCCGACATCGTCGCCGTCGATCTCAAGGAGTCCGCCCGCGACCTCGCGGCCGATCTCGGCGCTCGCTACACGCTCGATCCCGAGAACGAGGACATCGCGAGCGAGGTCGCCGACATCAGCGACGGGGTCGGCGCGGCCCAGGTGCTCGATTTCGTCGGCGCCGACGAGACGACCGCGCTGGCGCCGGACCTGTGTGCCGCCGGCGGCGACCACCACATCATCGGCTACGGCGGCCACATCCACGAGCCGGCCCAGGCCCTGGTCAACGGCGAGTTCAGCTATCGGGGCAACATCGTCGGGCGGTACACCGAACTCCAGGAACTGGTCGCGCTGGTCGAGCGCGGCGAGGTCGACCTCCACACGACCCGGTACGACCTGAGCGAGGTCAACGACGTGGCGGTGGCGCTGGAAGCGCGGGAGATCGACGGCCGGGCGGTCATCACTCCCTGACCGGATCGGTCCGCAACGCCCTTTGTGCTGCCCGTCACACCGGACGGTATGCTCGCCCTCCCGCTCGGGCAGTGGGTGCTCGTCTGTCTCGCCTCCGGTGCCATGGCAGCGGCGCTGATGAACATCCCCATGTACGTCCAGCCACAGGGGTATCAGCCGGCCTCCGTCGCCGCTGCCGGGCTCCGCCGGTGTGATCCCACCGAGGTGAGCCAGCCCCTCGCTGTCGCGGTCCACCAGGTGACCGGGACGGTGGCGACCCTGCTGTACGGCGGCGTCGCCCTCGCGCTGTCGGTACTGCCGAGCCCGCTGTCGCTCAACGGCGTCCCGGTGATCCCCCACCTCGTCGGTGTCGCGGTGCTCACGCTGTTCATCTACTACTTCTTCGAACGGATCGCGATGCCACGCGCCGGCGGGAGTCTCCGCGAGGAGGCGACGCCGATCGTCCGCCAGTGGGCGCTGTCGGCGTTCATCTACGGTGTGACACTCGCGCTGTTGGTCCCGGTGATGGTCCGCCTACTCTCCTTCTGAGGCGACTCGACGCGAGAGGTTGCGGTACATCACGGCGTACAGCGCCACTGCCGCGAGCAGGCCGGCGGGGAGTCCGGCGGCCCAGGTCGGGCCGGTTCCGCCCTGTCGTGCGGTGATGACCGCCAGGCCCGCGAGGCCGAGTCCGACGCCGAGGGCGAACACGCCGGGCCAGAACATCCGCCGATCCAGTGGCGAGAGGTCGTCGCTCATAGCCCACCCAGGCGCTCCGCGCACCTCACTGTTGTGGCGAACCCCCGCCGTTTTTCGCCCCGCCAGTGCAACCGCGGATATGGCAAAACAGCCCCACCTGCTCGTCGAACCGGGCGATCTGACCGACATCGCGCTCATCCCGGGCGACCCGGGCCGGGTCGACCGCATCGCGAGCCACTGCGAGGACGCGGAGACGGTGGCACAGAACCGCGAGTACAAGGTCGTCAACGCGACCTACGAGGGCCGGGAGCTGACGATCTGTTCGACCGGGATCGGCTCCCCGTCGGCGGCCATCGCCGTCGAGGAACTGGCCGCCGTCGGCGTCGAGACGTTCATCCGCGTCGGCACCACCGGTGCGCTCCAGTCGGACATCGAGATCGGTGACATGGTGGTCGCGACCGGGGCCGCGAAAGACGAGGGGACCAGCGAGCGCTACGAGGCCGTGACCGTCCCGGCGGTCCCGGACTACGACGTGCTCTCGGCGCTGGTCGACGCCGCCGAGGCCAACGACGAGGCCGTCCACGTCGGCCCGATCGCCACCGACGACGCCTTCTACGCCGAGACGGACGCGTACGTCAGCGACTGGGAGGACGCCGGCCTGCTGGCCGTCGAGATGGAGGCGTCGGCGGTGTTCACCCTGGCCCGCCGGAAGGGGCTGGCCGCCGGCGCGATCTGTACCGTCGACGGCAACCTCGTCGAGGGGACACAGAAAGGCGAGACCGACGCCGACGAACTGCCCGAGAAGGCACGGAACAACGTCGAGCGGGCGATCGAACTCGGCCTGACAGCCGCAGCGTCGCTGTAGTCGCCGTCGGGGAGTGAAGGGCCTATGTACGCCCGGGGCCGACGACCGGTATGGACGAGTTCGCGGCGGAGACGAAAGTCGAGTGGCGCGAGTGGGGCGCCGAGGCCTTCGAGGCGGCCGCCGACAGCGGCCGGCCGGTCCTGCTTGCCCTGACCGTGCCCTGGAGCGAGGAGTGTCGGGCCATGGACCACGGGACCTACGGCGAGCCCCGTATCGCGGCCAACATCAACGACGGGTTCGTCCCCGTCCGGGTCGACGCCGACCGTAACCCCCGCGTCCGGGAGCGGTACACCATGGGCGGGTTCCCGTCGACCGTGGTTCTCACCCCCGACGGCGAGGTCATCACCGGCGCGACGTATCTCGGCCCGGACGGCTTCCGGGGCATCCTCGATAGCGTCCGCGAGGCCTGGGACTCCCGAGGGGTCGAGGCGGGCTCGATCCCCAGACAGCTTCAGGACGAGGCCCCGCCGGCGGGCGAGTTGCGCCCCCGGATCGAGGAGCACATGGTCGAACAGTTGCTGGGCGCCTACGACGACGAGTTCGGCGGCTGGGGCACCGACGTGAAGTTCCCGCTCGCCCGGACCGTCGAGTTCGCGCTGGTCCGGGCCCGCGACCAGGCGACCCGGACGCTCGAAGCGATCCACACCCACCTGTTCGACACCTACGACGGCGGCTTCTTCCGGTACGCGACCGACCGGAGCTGGGCGAGCCCCCGTCGGGAGAAACTGCTCGACGAGAACGCCGCGCTGGTCCGGGCGTTCGCCCACGGCTACCGGTACACCGGGACCGAGACCTACCGCGACGCCGCCCAGCGGACCGCCGAGTATCTCACGACGACGCTGTGGGCCGACGACGCCGACGCCTTCGCCGGCAGCCAGGCCGGCGTCGACGACTACTACCGGCTCGAACCCAGCGAGCGCGAGGAGGCCGACCCGCCGTACGTCGACGGGACGGTGTTCGCCGACCGGAACGGCCTGGCGGTCGACGGCCTGCTGTGGCTCGCGGCCTACACCGACGACGAGCGCGCCCGGCGGTACGCCGAGCGGGCCAGGGACAGCGTCTGCGAGCAGTTGGTCGAGGACGGCGCGGTCGCCCACTACGACGGGGCCGACAGCGAGCGCGGCCTCCTCGGGGACCAGGCCGGCCTGCTCCAGGGGCTGACGACCAGTTGGCAGGTGACCGGCGAGGCCGGGCCGGCCCAGGCGGTCGCCGACTGGACTATCGAGCACCGCCAGGAGGACAACGGCGCGTTCCGGGACGGCCCCGACAGCGGCGCCGGCCTCTGCGGGCGCTCGTTGCACCCCCTCGACACGACGGTCGAACTGGCCGACGCCCTGGTCGACCTCGCCGCGCTGACCGGCGACGACCGGTACCGACAGGCCGCGACCGAGGCGGTCGAGGCGTTCGCCGGGGCCGCGGAACGGATGGGCGTCGAGGTGGCCGGCTACGCCGCCGTGGCGGCCCGGCTCCGCGACCCCCAGGCAGTCGTCGTCGGGACCGAGGCGGGAACCGACCTCCACCGCGCGGCGCTGCGACTGGCCGACCACGAGACGACGGTCGTCCCGGACCCCGAGGGCGACGGCGTCGCGCGACGCCGGGAAGCCGGGACCGTCACGGCCGAGGCCGAGACGCCGGCCGCACTGGAGACGGCACTGACCGGCGGGGAGTAGCGGCGCGGAGAAACGGTAAACACACAGCTAGTTTTTTGGGACGGCCAGTTCATATGCGGATATGGCGAGCCTACGCGACCTCGGTCTCTCTGAATACGAGGCACGGGCCTACAGATCGCTGCTGGAGACTGGCCCGACCACGGCCAAGGAGTTGTCCCGTGCCAGTGACGTGCCGATGGGGCGGATCTACGACGTACTCAACAGTCTGGTGACCTACAACCTCGTCCGGAGCCAGACGGCGAGTCGGCCGAAGAAGTACGTCGCCGTCGAACCGGAGACGGCGCTCGATCGGCTGCTGGAGGACAAGAAACGGGAACTCGAAGAGAAGTCCCAGCAGTACGAGAGCATCGTCGACGACCTCGCAGAGCAGTTAGAGAGCGCCGACCCGGTCGAGGAGCCGTTCTGGACGGCCGCGGTCGGGCCCGAGGACTCGCTCGACCTCCTGTTGGAGCGACTGGCTGCCGCCGACCACCGGATCGTCATGGTCGGCTCCTCGCCGGCCCGGCAGGTCGACATCCGGGCCGGGACCGAACGGATCGTCGACGAGCTAGAGGCGGCCCTGGAGCGTGGCGTCGACGTGTCGCTACTGGTCCGGCCGGACCTCTTCGAGAACCTCCCCGAGTCGGCCAACCAGGAGTACTACGACCGGCTTGCGCCGTACGACAACTACACCGCCCGCGCCAGTTCGAACATCACGACGACGTTCGAACTCATCGACGATATCGAGGTGTGCATCGAGGTTCCCCACCCCCTCGGACTGGAGGAGACCTTCGGCGTCATCGATCTCAAAGACCCCGACTTCACCGAGGACATCAGCGAGGCGTTCGTCGACCACTGGGAGTCGGCGACGCCGATTCGGCCGCCCTGAGCGAGTCGACCGGTCCGGCGGCGGGCGTCGCACCCCGACATAATTTGTGTCCCGTCGCCGACGAGCCGTGTATGGACGGCACGCGGACGGACCGTCGGACGTTCCTCCGAGCGGCAGCAGGCGTCGTCGGCCTGGGATCGACCGGTGGCTGTCTGACCCTGCAGGAACCCGACGACGGGCCGAGCACGGCTGTCTCGACACCGACACGGCAGACGGACGCACAAACCACGTCGCCGCCGGCCACGGCCACAGTCTCCGCGGACGTTCCGGGGCCGGCCCGGTGGGTCCGCCGGACGCGCGCACCGGTCCGACAGCGGCCGGTCGCCGCGAACGGCCTGGTCCTCGTCGGCAGCACCGACCGGCACCTGTACGCGTTCGACGCTGCGGACGGTTCCCGGGAGTGGGTCGTCGAGTTCGAGACCGAACCGCTGTTCACCGTCGCCGGGGACACCGCTGTCGTGCTGGGCGACTTTCGTGTCTACGCGATCGACGTGACGACGGGGGCGATACGGTGGGAGAAGGCCTCGACGGCCACCAGCTATCGGCCCCTCGCCGTCGACGACACCGTCTTCCTGGGCGCCCGGTCGCGGATCGGGGTCCGCGTCGTCGCCCGGTCGCTGTCCTCGGGAGACGTACAGTGGCTCTTCACCGAGCGCGACACCGACGAGCGGACCTTCGTCGTCGCGCAACCGGCCTACGAGGACGGCCTCGTCTGTGTCGTCGCGGGGAAGGGCGGACAGCGCCCTAGCACACACAGCGCGGCGTACGGAATCGACGCCGAGACAGGCGAGAAGCGCTGGCAGACCGCCGTCAACGCGAACGTCGGCGAGTTGAACGTCGCTTCGGCCGACGGGTACGCTGTCAGCGGCGGGCACGACGGGACCCTCCACGCGTTCGACACCGAGACCGGCGACCACGCGTGGCAACGCGACGATCTGGACGCGTACTTCGTCACCGCGATCGGAGAGAGGATCTACACCGGGGGCGATCGGTTTCGCGCGATCGATCCGGCGACCGGTCGGACGGAGTGGGCGTTCAGCGGTCACGAGACGGACTCGTTTGCCGCCCCGGCCGTCCACGACGGCGCTTTCCTCGTTCCGTCGGACGGACGGCTGTACGAACTGGGCGCGGACGGGCAGCGCCGCGGCGCGGTCGAGATGATCGACGAGGTGTCGACCGGCGCCGCCGCCGACAGCGCTGGCGTCTACGTCGGTGCCGAGGACGCGAGCGTCTACGCGTACCGACACCCCGATACGTGATCCGCCCGCGCCGTCAGGTCTCGACGCGGTACGCTCGCACGCCATCCGCGCCCAACACGACGACCTGCCGGTCGAGGGCGAAGACGAGGTCGGCCGACAGCGGCAGGTCCCGTTCGACGTGGACCGTCCCGGTCACGGCGTCGATCCCGAGCAGCGTCCGGCCCCGCGCCGTCCAGACGACGCCGCGCGCTGCCGAGACGGGCGAGAGCCGGTCGTCGCGCTGGACGCGCCAGCGACGGTCCCCAGTGGTGCGGTCGAGTCCGTAGACGGCGTTGTCACTCGCGGTGAACGCCAGGGTCTCACCCCAGGCAGTAACGGAGCGAAGGTCGCCGAACGGTTCGTACCGCCAGCGGACCTCGTTGGCCACCGGGTCGTAGGCGACGATCGGGTCGGCCGTCCGTGGTTCCGGGAGGTACACCGTCCCCTCGTGGACGAACAGGAGCCGCCCGTGTGGGAACCACCCGGTACTGACTCCCGGAACGGAGGACGGTTGCTGTCCGGGCGGGAGCGGTCGGCCGTCGATCGCCGTGTAGCCCCGGAAACTGTCGCTGAAGCCGAGATAGAACCGGCCGTCGACGACCGGCGAGATCGAGTTTGGCCGATCGATCCCGTCGACACGCCACTGTCGCTCGCCACTCGCCAGCGATACCGCGTCGACCACCCCGGACCGATCGCTGTCGAACCGGACGGGAAGCAGTACCGTTCCGGCGTCCGGGCCGGCGACCGGGAGTACCAACAGGTCCCCGTCTGTCTCGTAGCGCCACCGCTCGCTCCCGTCCGAGAGCGCGAGCGCGTGGAGCGTCCCCGCCGTCGTCCCCACGAGCACCGTCGATCCGACGACCCGCGGCGGGAGCGTGACACCGGCGTCGAGAGTCGTTCGCCACTGCTCGCTCCCGTCCCCGAGCGACCGCGCGACGTAGGTCTGCCTGCCGGGTCGCTGCGTGAGGACCGTCTCGGCCGCCACCAGGCCGGCCTGGGAGAACTCCAGTTCCGGCTCCGTCTCCCACACGACCGAGAGCGAGGAAGGATCGAGCCCCCCGTCGGCGGGCGACGTGGACGTGCGCTGTGTCGCCCCACCGGCGTCGGCCGTCGGTCGGTCGTCGGGTGTCACGTCCCCGTCAGACGGCGACTGGCCGGTCTCAGTCGTGGCTCGGAGACACCCGGAAGTCAGGGCGGTTCCGAGCGTCGTCAGCAGGCGGCGGCGGTTCGGTCCGGACACGACTCCTCGTCGGTTCAACGGTTACGCGCAGTGGGTCATAACGGTACTGCCACGCCGGACGACTCAACTGGATCGAGTCCCAACGGGACGCCGTGACACACGACACACCGAACGGCGCGCCGGACCGGCGTGTGTGGTGCCGGAACTGCCGGCTCAGCGTCGTCCCGGAGACGCCGGACGGAGAACCGACGTGTCCGGCCTGTGGTGGCACACTGGACGCTCTGAGCACCGAGTGAACGACTGTCCCGGCCGACTGCCCTCAGTCGTCCGCCGCGGCAGCGTCGGCCGTGATCTCGCCGCGGAGGGCGCCCAGTTTCGCCACCCGCTCGGCGTGGGCGTTGTGCTGGTGGATCGACTCGTCGTTGGACTGTTTCATCGTGACGACGGCCTCGTCGTCCAGATCGGGGAACCGCTCGACGACGCCCTCAGCGAGCGCCCGAACGCAGTCCTCGACGAACTTGGCGTCCTTGTGTGCCTCGTAGGTCATGTGGTCCTCGTCAGGCCGTTTCGCGAGGTTGTAGATCCGCGCGCTCATCGAGTCCCGAGCGACCTCGATGAGTTCGTTGAGATCGACCTCGGGCGCGCCGTCGCTCTCGACGGTCAGCGTGGCGTGACCGCGCTGTGAGTGGCCCGCCTGGGGCATCGCTTCGAGGAACTCGTCGATGACCTCGTCCTCGACGTTCATCCCGCGCAGCGTCTGGCGGGCGCGGGCCGCGGACATCCCCTGTGAACAGGGACAGACCGTCATGCCGGTGACGCGGGCACCGATCTCCTCGCTGGTCCCGTCCTCGGTCGCGGTGGCCGAGGCGATGATGTCGGCCGTCGACTGGGTCGCCACGTCCGACTGTGGCGTCCGCTCGTGGGTGACGTACTCCGCTTCCATGCGGACCTCCGCTTTGGTCGTGTAGTCGTGTTTCTGCAGGAGGAGTTCCGCGGCGTCGCCACAGACATCCTCCACGCGGTAGGCTTCCTCGGAGACGGCCGTCTCCAGCGTCTCGTCGATGACCTCCATGTTGCGGGACATGTCGGCCCCCTTTCGCCAGGACGGGAGGTCGACGAACACCTCGAACTCCGCCATCAGGACGATCGGATCGCGGTCGCGTCGCCCCAGCTTGACAAGCTTCTCGACACCTGTCACACCGACGCGGTTGAGGCCGACGGTGACATCCGGACTCGACGCCTGTACGTCCGGGAGTTGCTGACTCATTGACCGTCCTAGGGAAGAGACACCGTTAGTGCTTTCGGAAGGGTAGCCCGGGAGAACCGACAGGAAACCGGGGCGTGCGGGACGGTCTCACTCGTTGTCGAGCCACTCGCGGTCGGACCCGATATCGGCGAACATCTTCTGGAAGTCCCGGTTGTCAAGCGACGAGGTGAGGTCGTCGAGTTCGTCCCGTTTCTCGGTCATGTCCGACTCCAGTGCCTCGAACTCCTCGCTGGTTTCGAGTTCCTCGACGGGCTTGCTCGACCGCAGAGCGGCGTACTTGGCCGTCAACGAGTAGTACTCCCGGAGTTGGTCCTCGTAGTCGACACACTTGTAGAGGCGTTCGATGGTCTCAAACAGCGCCTCGGGGGACACCGGCTTGACGATGTAGTCGTCGAAGGGCATCTCGATGATGTCCAGGTCGGGGTCGACCGCCGTCACCATGGCGACCCGTGCCTCGATCCCGCGGTCACGGACCTCTTCGAGCACCTCGTCGCCGGAGATGTCCGGCATCCGACGGTCGAGCAGGACGACATCGATCGCCGCGGACAGTTTCTCCAGTGCCTCGGCACCGCTGTAGGCGACCTCGACCTCGTATCGCTGGTCGACAGTCTCGGCGTACGCATCGGCGACGGCCGACTCGTCGTCGACGACCAACACCGTCAGCTTCCCCTGGTGTGTCATCTGGTACCAGTATAAGTACCCCCACGACGGACAAAAACGTTCCGGCGTCCACGACGGCGAAGCAAACCCCCGGTCCGGCCGCCGTCGCCGATTCGTCGCTGGACTACTCTCCGACGATGTCGTCGTACCGTGCCCCGGTCTGTTTCAGCGTCGCCGTCGAGTACAGGCGGTCGTGGTCGTACGGCAGGTGGTCGGTCGCCAGGTCGTCGATCTTCGCGTCGACGGCCTCGCTCTCCCGCCCGTGGATCATCGTAAACAGGTTGTACGGCCAGTTCTGGTCGGGCCGCCGTGGCCGGTGGTAACAGAGCGTCACGTAGGGCAGTTCGCCGACGGCCTGGCCGCGCCGGTCCAGGTCGTCGTCTGGCACGTCCCAGACGACCATGCAGTTGCTGTCGAAGCCGGTGACGATGTGGTTGACCACGCAGCCGATCCGCTTGATACAGTTGTCGGCGCGCAGAGCCTCGATAGCCGAGAGAACGTCCGCGACATCGGCGTCGACGGCCGCCGCGACATCCCGATACGGGGTCGCCGTCAGCGGAACCCCCTCCTGGATCTCAAGGAGCAATCGCCGGTCGAGCGCCGAGAGGTCCGCGGCGGCGTCCTCGCTGATCCGGGTCGCGCTGGCGTCGGTCTCCTCCAGGCCCTCTCCGGCTCGCGGGTCCCCCGCTCGCCCGTCCGGGGACCCGCTCTCCGGGCGCGTCTCCCTCGCGAATCGGTCCCCGTTGACGACCGGGAACTCCAAGTCGATGTAGTAGTCCGTCAGCATCGGGAGCACGAGCACGTCACAGCCGGTCCGGGCTTCGATGTCGGCGATGATCTCGTCGCGTTTCGCTCGCGAGCCGGCCGTGACGACGAACCACATGTTCCACTCGTGGTCGCGGGCGTAGTTGTGGTTGACCTGCCGGTAGCCGTTGATCACCTCGGCGACCTCGTCGAAGCGGTCCTCCGATACGCTGACGGCGGCGAGTGTCGACGAGCCGATCACCGGTGGGTTGAGGACGGGGCCGAACCGCCGGAAGACTCCCTCCTCGCGGAGCCGTTCGACGCGGGCGAGCGCGTCGGCGGGGTCGACGCCGAGTGCCTGGCCGACCGCCTCGAAAGGCCGTTCTTCGATCGGGAAGTCGCTCTGGAACCCGTCGATGAGAGCGGCGTCCACGTCGTCGATGCGCTCGCGCCAGTCACCCGACTGGAGGCTCATTGGCTGTCGTTAGGAGTCGAGGGGTGTATCCCTTTCGTCCGGCCCGAGCGTTCCCAGCGGATGGGAACGAAACGCAGGGGCTTTTGAACTCGCGCCCGAACGGGTTCCCATGGCTCAAGCGACCCGGGAGTACGGCGAATGGCCGCTCAAGCGACTGATGACCGAAGTCGTCGGCTCCGGCCACAAGTCCGCCGACGACATGACACGCGACCAGGCCCGGGAGGCGTTCCAGCGCATCCTCGACGACGAGCCCGACCACACCACACTCGGGGCGTTCTGGCTCGCCAACCGCTGGAAGCGAAACACCCCCGAGGAACTGGGCGCCTACGTCGACGTGATGCACGAGGAGTCGGTCGTCACCGCCGAACCCGACGCCGATCCGGTCGACTGTGGCGCGAACTACGACGGCAAAGGGCGTTCGGCGATCCTCGGCGTCGCTGCCGGCCTGGTCGCCGCCGCCGCAGGGACACCCGTCGTCGTCCACTCGGGCGACCGGGTCCCGACACAGAAACAGGACGCCTACAAGCACGTCCTGGACGAACTGGGCGTCCGCACCGAGATCGACCCTCAGGAGAGTGCCGACATGGTCGACGACGTGGGCTTTGGCTTCTACTACCAGCCCGAGTTCAACCCCGGGATCGACGCCCTGTTCGACCGGCGTGACAACATGGGCGTGCGGTCGTTCGTCAACACCGTCGAGACGCTCGCCAACCCCGCCGGCGCCGATGTCCACCTGGGCAGTTTCTATCACCTCCCGTTCGCCAAGAAGATGGTCCGGACGCTCACCAACTCCACGGAGAGCACCGTCTCGCGGGCCCTGTTCTTCCAGGGGATGGAGGGGTACGACGACGTGCGCCCCGGCGAGACCATCGTCGCCGAGTGGCCCGTCGAGGGCGCCGACTCGGACGACGAGGACATCGCGGACTTCGAGATCCGCACGGCGGAGTACGGGATGGATCTGGTCAGCGAAGACCTCCAGGTCGAGAACGTCGCCGAGGAGTCCGCCGAGATCACCGAGGCGGTCCTGACCGGCGAGCGTGAGGACGGCTTCGCGGACGCCGTCGCGCTCAACGCCGCCCTCCGAATCTACGCCCGCGAGGACGCCGACAGCATCGAGGACGGCCTCGAACAGGCCCGCGCGGCGATCGAGGACGGAAGCGCCGCCGACGCGCTGGAGGACCTCCGGGCGTTCTGAACTGGGTTACTCCTCGGCCGCTCGGGCGGCCGCGACGTGCCGGCGCGCTTCCTCTGGCGTCATCCCGCGGACGCCACACGCACAGGCGAGCAGTTCCGGGTCCCGGAGTTCGTCGACCTGTTCGCGCTCGGCGCGTTCCAGTTCGTCCGCCTCGGCGTCGTAGTCGAAGTACACCCGATAATTGACCTGTGTGACCCCCTCGATCCGGTGGTCCGCGCCGGGGTCGGGGTCGGCGATGGCCTCGGCGTGTTCTGCTTGCATCGTCTCTTTCCACTCCTGGAGGCTGGCTTCGGGATCTCGCTCGTCGGTCATGTCCGGTCGCTCGCGCCCGACCGGCAAAAGCCCGGTGTCACCGCCGCGAGCGCTATCCGTCCGGACGGCGTAGGCCGACCATGCGAATCGGTATCATCGGGACCGGCAGCGTCGGAACGGCACTGGCCACTGGCTTCGCCGAGACGGGTCACGACGTGGTCCTCGGCTCGCGGTCGCCCGCGGACGCGACTGGACCGGCGGGCGTGTCCGTCGACTCCCAGCGGGCCGCGGCCGCCCACGGCGAAGTGGTCGTGCTGGCGGTCCCCGGCGGCGCCGCCCCGAAGTCGCGGCCGGCCTGGCCGACGAACTGGCAGGCACGACGCTGGTCGACGCCACGAACGAGTACCCCGAACCGACCGCGGACCGGTCGCTCGCCGAGCGGATCGCCGACGCCGCCCCCGAGGCCCGCGTCGTCAAGGCGTTCAACACTATCGGCGCCAACCGGATGACAGATCCCGTGATCGACGGCGAGCGGGCGACGATGTTCGTGGCCGGCAGCGGCACCGACACCGTGGCCGACCTGGCCGCCGACCTCGGGTTCGAGCCGGTGATCGCCGGCGACCTCGGGGCCGCCGACCGGCTGGAACACCTCGCTCGGCTGTGGATCGACCTGAGCCGGGAGTACGGTCGGGACATCGCCTTCCGCTTGTTGCGGGCGTAGCGAGAGACGGATTCCATCGAACCACGCGACCAGTAGGCCCATCCTTTCCCGGCCCGAACTGGTGGCGATGGCAACGACGCCACCCGACGGCGACGACTGGACGGTCCCCGCCGACGGCCAGGTGTGGACACACGGGACGGCAGAGACCAACGGGATACGGCTCCACACGGTGACGGCCGGCCCCGAAGACGGCGAGTTGGTCGTCCTGTTGCACGGCTTCCCGGAGTTCTGGTACGCCTGGCACCACCAGATCGAGCCCCTGGCCGACGCGGGCTACCGGGTCGTGGCGCCGGACCTCCGGGGGTACAACTGTTCGGAGAAACCGACGGGCGTCGCCGCCTACGACATCGACGAACTCGTCGCGGACGTGGCCGGGCTCGTCGAGGGTACCGGCCGCGAGTCAGCACACGTCGTCGGCCACGACTGGGGCGGACTGGTGGCCTGGTACGTCGGCGCGCGCCGACCGGACGTGGTCGACCGGCTGGCAGTGTTGAACGCGCCACACCCCTCGGCGTACGAGCGGGCGCTGCGAGCCTCGCCCACACAGCTTCTCAAATCGTGGTACGTGTTCTTCTTCCAGCTCCCGGTGGTTCCCGAGGCCGTCCTCCGAGCCCGTGACTACCGGGCGCTCGACGGGCTGTTGACCGACCAGCCCGTCACCCCCGGCGCGTTCAGCGAGACGGATATCCGGTACTACAAGACCGCACTGAGCCGGCCCGGTGCACTGACCGCGGCGGTGAACTACTACCGTGCGATGGGTCGCCGGAGCGCCACCCGCACGCTCACGATGCGCGGCGTCGAGGACCTGCGCGTGGCGCGGCCGACGCTGCTACTCTGGGGCGAGCAAGACCGGATGCTCGACGTGTCGCTTTCCGAGGGACTCGACCGGTGGGTGCCCGACATCCAAGTCGAGCGGTTCCCCGACGCGAGCCACTGGGTGCAGTTCGACGCGCCCGAGGACGTGACCGAGCGTCTGCTGGCGTTTCTGCCCCCGGCGTAACTCACGTTCACTCCGACTCCGTGATATCCCGGATCCACGACCGGGCGGCCATCGCCTTCGGGAACCCCAGCGTCGTGGTCGCCAGCACCGCGACGTGGTCCAGCGCCGCGGGGTCGACTCCCTCGTCGAGGGCGCGACGGGTGTGAGAGTGAACCGCGCCCTCGGACTGCGCGCCGACCGCGAGCGCGAGTTTCACGAGCCGTTTCGTCTCGCCGTCGAGCGGGCCGGCCTCCGAACAGGCCTTCCCGAGGTCGGCGTACTGTGTCCAGACCTCGGGATAGGCATCGGCGAAGTCGCTGGCCGTCGCAGGCAGTTCGTCCGTGTCGTCGACCGTATCAGACATGACGGGCGAGTGGTCGAACCGAGGGGTAACAGCGCTTGTGGTACCACACCACACGACCAGTGAGCAGGCTTTTCCCCGGGGGACGCCTCTGGCCGGGCATGAGCGACCTGACGGCGACACTGCACACGACAGAAGGCGACATCGAGATCGAACTGTACGACGAGCGTGCGCCCAAGACCGTCGAGAACTTCGTCGGTCTGGCGGAGGGCGCGAACGACTACGAGGGGACCGAGGTCGGCCGTGGCACCGGCGCCTGGGAGGACCCCGAGAGCGGCGAGAAGCGCATCGACCCCCTCTATACGGACATCGAGATCCACCGGATCATCGACGACTTCATGATCCAGATGGGCGACCCGACCGGCACCGGCCGGGGTGGCCCGGGCTACCAGTTCGACGACGAGTTCCACGACGACCTGACTCACGACGGCGCTGGCGTCGTCAGCATGGCCAACGCCGGCCCGAACACCAACGGCTCGCAGTTCTTCATCACGCTGGACGCCCAGCCCCACCTCGACGGGAAACACGCCGTCTTCGGCCGCGTGGTCGACGGGATGGATGTCGTCGAGGCGATCGGGAACGCCGACACGGACCGCAACGACGCACCCAAATCGGAACTGCTGCTCGAATCCGTCGACATCGACCAGTAATCAGCCCCAGTCCGGGCTGGACCCGCCGGTCTTGCCGGCCCGCGAGAGCCGTTTTCTGAGGTAGCGTGCGACCGGGAACAGCCGTTCGGTCACCCGATCGGAGACGCCCGTCTGGCTGGCGTAGACGAGTACCGGCACGTCACGCTCGGCGGCCAGCGCGACGACTTCGTCGGGCGTGCTACCGAACAGCGCCTGTCGCAGCCAGCGGTCCCGCGAGGCCCCGATGATCAACACGCCGCCGTTGTCGGCGGCCGTCTCGACCAGGCCGTCGGCGACCGACCCGGCGGTGACGTTGTGGACCTGCGTGGTCTCGACGCCCTCCAGCGCGTCCATCGTCACACCCGATGTCTCGTCGGTCCCGCGTTCGCCGGCCGAGACGTTGATCAGGTGGAGTTCGCTCCCGTGCTGACCCAGCGCGTTCACGAGCGGGAGCAGCGCTTTGTGATGTGGCCCGCCGCCCGCGCCGATGTTGATGACATCCAGATCGGCCTCGTCGACGGTCTTGTCGGCGAAGAACACGTCACAGGGCGCTTCCCGCTCGACGGTCTCGGTGACCTCTCGATGGCGCTCGGGATAGCCCATCAACACGAGGTCGGCCTCGTCGTCCCGGGCCGTCTGGAGGATGTCGAAGGCGATGTCGCGGCAGGTGTGGCCCTCGACGAGGTAGTCCACGTCGATGTCGGTGCTGGCCAGTTCGTCCTGGATGCGCTCGGTCCGGGCGCGGGCCGTGTCCTGGACCGTCTCCCAGGGAGTCTGGTCGGGGATCTGAGTGACGTTCAGGACGTGGACGACGGCCTCCTTGTCCGAGACGCGGGCAAGCGCCGCGGCGAGGCGGACGTACCGGAGCGTGCGGTCGGGCCGGGCGATCGGAACGAGGACGCGGAACTGCTCGCTCGCCGGGGCCTCCGTCTCGGCTTCCGAGACGATCCCCGACGCGGGTTCCTCGCCGGGTTCGGGTGGGACGACCCGCTTGACGAGTTCCGCCTGGTCGGGGGCGCCGCCCCAGACGAGGTACGCCACGACCAGGGCAGCCGTCAGGACCAGCCCCGCGACGACGCCTTTGGGCGGGAGGTTGTAGATCAGCCCAAGGTTCGCGAGGACGCCGACGACCGGGACGAGTGGGACCCCCGGAACCCGAAAGCCCCGCGTGATGTCGGGGAACTTCCGGCGGGAGAAGACGAGCGCGACGTTGACGACCGCGAGCGGGAGGAGGAGGTTCAGCGTCGCGAACCCGGTCAGCGGCGTCAGCCCGAGCGTGAGCCCGATCGGCGCGCCCAGACCACCCTCGGCCGGGAAGACGCCGATGAAGAGGACGATGAGCGCGACGATGGTCGCCGTCGCCGTCATCACGCTCCAGAACGGCGTGCCGTACTCCCGGTGGATGCGTGCGAACCGCCGTGGGGCCTGACCCTGTCGGCCCATCAGCGAGCCGATGCTGCTCGCGGCCAGGATCGACGCGTTCGAGGCAGACACCATCGAGAAGATGGCGCCGGCGACGATGAGCGACTCGCCGATGCTCCCGAGGAAGCCCGCGGCGACCCGGCCCATCGCCGTCTCGCCCTGCTCGGCGATGACCTCCGGCGGGACCGGGGAGTTGACCATCGCGACGATGACAAGCGCGTAGAGGATCGTGACCGTCACCATGCTGGCCGCGATTGCCCGGGGGACCGTCCGCTGGGGGTCGATGATCTCGCCGGCACTGGCCGCGATCGCGGAGAAGCCGAAGAACGTGATGAAAGCCAGCGCCGAGATGGTGAGGATACCGACCGCGTCGCCGCCGAAGCTGCCGGCAAAGGTCGAGACGGCGGTGCCGGGCCCGCGGAAGGCGAAGGCGCCGCCGATAAAAGCAAAGAGGACGGCCACCTTCGCGCCGGTGACGATCAACTGGAAGCCGCCGCTCTCCTCGGTCCCGCGGGCGTTGAGCACGCCGAGCAACAGGGCCGCGACGACCCCGGTCGTCCCGTGGGGGAGGACGTGGAGCCACTCGGGCAGGACGAACTCGAAGAACCACTCGTCCATCGTCGCCAGGTAGAACGCCGTCGTCCCGGTGTAACCCAAGAAGAGCGACATCCCGATGGCGTAGGTCAGCAGGTCCCGGTCCTCGAAGGTCCGGGAACAGAAGAGATAGCCCCCGCCGTTCTCGGAGTAGACCGACGCGAACTCGGAGTAGGCCGCCGCGGTGACGCCGGCGACCAGCGCGGCGATGACGAACGCGATCACCGCGCTCGACCCGATGGCGGCGACCGCCGTCCCGGACAGAGAGAAGATCCCGGCCGCGATCATGGTCCCGAGGCCGATGGCGAAGGCGATCTTGAAATCCAGGGTTCGGGTGTGCTCGACCATTCGTTGGAACAGCGGTTGTTTCAGTTCGCTTGTAACTGTGTCGCTTCCACGAACGAACCGTGAGCGGGCCGGAACGGCCCTGTCGAACCGCTCGACCGAGCGCGCTCCCGGGCGTCATGCACTGGACAGGCGCGTGTGCCGACGACCCCACGGTTGCGGTTCCGACCCGGGTGCGGCCGGAAACAGGGGTATCCGCCTTCGCTCGGGGACCGACCCCAGAGTGAGCGTCCCCGTTGGTAGGACGTTTTTACGTCCGCCAGCCGGTTCCCTCGCATGAAGCAGTCTGACGATATCGGCGTTACGCTCGGACGGGTTCGGAAGTGGTTGCTCAGCGGTGCCGCGCTGACGATTCCGCTCGTGATCACGATACTCGTCCTGGGAGTGGTCGTGAACTTCCTGTTCAACGTCGTCTCGCCGGTCGTGACGCTGGTCGAGATAATCCCCGGGGTGACACCCGTCGTCGAGGGTTTTCTCATCCAGCTCACCAGTCTCCTCTCACTGCTCGGTCTCGTGATCGCGATCGGTGCCGTCGCCGACCTGACCGAGGACAACTACGCGCCGACGTTTCACTCGGCGGTCGAGGCGGTCCCCGTCGCCGGAGATGTCTACCGCAGCTTTCGCCGGATGAGCGACGTGTTCGTCGAGAGTGACATCGAGACCTTCCGGGACGTGAAACTCGTGGAGTTCCCCCACGAAGGGGCGTACTCGATCGCCTTCGTCACCGCGGACACGCCGGGGAAGATCCAGGCCGCGGCGGGCGAGATCGAGATGCAGACGCTGTTCGTGCCGCTGGCGCCGAACCCGGTGATGGGTGGCTTTCTCGTCAACTTCACGGCCGAACAGATCCACGAGGTCGACCTCACCGTCGAGGAAGCGGTGCAATCGATCGTCACGAGCGGTGTCTCCGTCGAGGTCGCCGACCGCGACCGCGACCGGCCGATGTCGATGGACGAACTCAGCGACATGACGATGGATCCGATCAACGACGCGTTCGACGGCGACCGGGCGACGGACGAGGACAGAGAGCCGTGATGCCGGCCCGTACCGACGCGATCGGGTTCCGGCGGATCGTCCCATCGCTGTCACAGTCCCCGTGGTGACAGAGCCCGCAGACACACGGCCGAGCCAGTCGAGACAACTGATTTATCCGCTCGCCGCCACCCGTCCGGTAGTGGCACACATCGAGCGACTCACCGTCTATCCGGTCAAGGCACTGGACGGCATGGACCGCGAGGAGAGCGAGATACTGCCGGGCGGGACCCTCGCGTTCGACCGCGAGTTCGCCCTCCACGACGCCGACGGGGCGGCCTACAACGGGAAACAGGCCGCCGCGGTCCACGACCTGTCGACGGCGTTCGAGCCGGCGACCCGGGGGCTGACGGTCGATGCACCCGACGAGCGCCAGGAGTTCGCGCTCGGAACCGAGGACGGCCGAGCGCGGGCGGGTGCGTGGTTCAGCGACTTCTTCGGCGTCGACCTGACCGTCGTCCGTGACACCGACCGCGGCTACGTCGACCGCCGTGAGATGGGGCCGTCGGTGATCAGCACGGCCACGCTGGAGACGGTCGCCTCGTGGTTCGCGGACGTGACCGTCGACGGTGCGCGGCGGCGCCTGCGTGCGAACATCGAGGTCGGCGGAGTGCCGGCGTTCTGGGAGGACCGCTTCGTCGGGGCCGACGCGCCGGCGTTCGAGGCCGGCGGCGTCCGGATCGAGGGCGTGACCCCCTGTGGCCGCTGTGTCGTCCCGGAGCGAGACCCCGATACAGGCGAGCCCACACCGGAGTTCCGCGAGCAGTTCGTCCGGCGCCGCCGGGAGACGTTTCCCGACTGGGCCGACCGGGACGCGTTCGATCACTTCTACACGCTGATGCTCATCGCCCGGATTCCCGAGCGCGACCGCGGGAAGACGATCGCTGTCGGCGACGAAGTCGAGGTCGTCGACGGGTAGCCAGCCCGCTCCCAGCGGTCAGTCGTCCTCGACGGCGACGATCTGTCGATCGGGGAGCGATGGGTCCGGTTCTCTGCCCAGCGTGAGCAGCCGCTCCGTCCGCGTGAGTTCCTCGGCGCTGGGGTTCGGTTTGTCGATCCCCTGGTAGTCGACGACGATGCCGTCCTCGCCAGCCGTCATGCGGACGGCACAGAGCTGGTACGACGGGTAAAACACCGGTGGAAGCCGGCCGGCGATAACGTCCCGGCGGTGGAGGCGCTTCAGCCACGTACCGGTGTTGACGAGCAGTCGCCCGTCGACCTCGGTCGTCCGTGGCCGGTGTGTGTGCCCGTAGCAGTAGATCGCCGTCTCGGGGTGTTCGTCGAACACCTCCCTGGCGGCGTCTTCGTACGGCTCACTGGGATCGACAGTCAGGTCGGTCTCGAAGACACCGAACCGGTCGATCGTCTTCCTGGCATCCCGTATCAGGAACGAGACGGGGATACCGACGATCAACAGCAGGCCGGCGATCGTGACGTTGACCGACAGTATCAGGTACACCGTCGCGCCGGCCTGACCGAACTGTCCCAGGAACGCCTCGGTCTGGGTGACCGGGAGCGACCAGAGCCCCACGAGATCCAATCCGGCGAGGACCGCGAGGACCGCACTGACGTTGAACAGGAACAGGAACGGGATCGCGGCGTACCGGATCAAGGGGTTCATCTCGCGGTAGAAGTACTTCGAGACGATCCAGTTGGGCATCCGTTCGGTCGGCGTCACCGCCTGTACGTCTTTCAGCCAGTTGAACCGCCCCCGGTCGGAGAGCTTCCCGGCTCGACTGGTCACGAGCGTGTTGTAGTAGTAGCCAAGCGGCGTCGCGTCCGGATTCCCGAAGTCCTCGATCCGGTTGTTCGGGTCCTGTTGGTGGCCGTGTTCGAACCAGATCGTCCGATCGCCGACCGGCCGGGTGGTCGATTCTGTCTGCACCAGTTCGACGTTGTACTCGGCGAACCGCTCGACGTACTCGTCGTAGGCCGCCAACTCGTGGTCGTGGTTCCCGGGAAGCAGTGTAATCGGGATCGCCTCACCGGTCGCCCGGAGTTGTTCGAACAGTTCGGGATACGTCTCGACGAGGATGTCGAACTTCTCGGGCCCGTCGGCCCCGGTAAACTCCCAGAGGCCGAAGGCGTCACCGTTGATGAGCAGCTCCGCGTCCTCGTCGGTCGTCTCCAGTCGCTCCAGAAAGGCCAGGAGTTCGTCGAGGAACTCGACGTGTTCCAGTTGCTCGTCGCCGCCGATGTGGAGGTCACTGATGACGTAGTAGACCGCATCGTCGGCCGCGTCTGGCATTGTCCGTCTCTTTTTTCCGACGGTAATAGGTGTTGTCACGGCGCCGTCGGCCCCGGAACCGGACCCAGCCGTGTGGCCGCCGTCGAGTCGACAGTGGGACGGCGACTGACCGCGCCCAACCGACAGCGGAAAGAGCGTCGACCGCCAACCGGCGTGCATGGCAGACGAAGACGGTCCCGTGGACCCCAGCGAGTTCGGGGACCAGGACGGTCCCCCGATCGAGGACAAGCCGTACAAGATCATCTTCGAGGCAAACAAGTGCTTCGGCGCGGGCAAGTGCGCGGAGGTCTCGGAGACGTGGTCGCTGGATCTGGATACCGGCATCGCCAGGCCCGAGACCTACTACATCGACGAGGCCGACCTCGACCACAACGTCGCCGCCGCGGAGGTCTGTCCGGCCAAGAAAGACCGCGGCGTGATCCACGTCGTCGACCGCCGGACGAACGAGGAGATCGCCCCCGACCCCAACGGCGACGGGACGCTCTCGGTCGACTGGTAACCGAAACCCGTTTTCCCGAGGGGCGTAGAGAGGGGACTGGGCGAGGGTAGCCGAGCTTGGCCAAAGGCGGTGGGCTTAAGACCCGCTCCCGTAGGGGTCCATGGGTTCGAATCCCATCCCTCGCATTTTCCGACTCGAACGGACGTGAGAGTCGTGAAAATCTAACCGATGGGATTCGAAGTACGGAAACGCGAGCGAAGCGAGCGTTTGCATCGGGTTCGAATCCCATCCCTCGCATGAGTGCGCGGCGCGGTTCCGCGCCGCGCCGAATCGTCTGGATGGCGATTCGAACTACGGCAGACCGAACGCAGTGAGGTCTGGCATCGAGTGAGAATCCCATCCCTCGCATTTTGCGGCGAACAGATCGTGAGCCGCAACTACAGTTGTTTGGGATAGTCCGGTCACGTTGTGTTGCTACCGAATGCTCTGTCCAAAATTGGAGTGATGATTACAAACCCGAGGAAGATTGTGATTACGTACGAGATGGAATTGAGGGCAATCGTAAGCGGATCAGCAATACCGTCGATAGAGATGTTGTAAAGCGTGAAGATCACCGCAGCGACCACGGCGTTTGGGAGGTGAGCGGAGATTAATTCTCGTAATTCCATGTAAAACATTGCCCACCGTTGTTTCAAATATTTGTCAGTTAGAGCTAAATCGGCAAACAGATGTGAGGGGAACTCGATACACTCTTAGCTTTTATTTTATGTTTTATATAGTACTATTAGTACTATCCGGGTGCTGTATTGGTCCTCTGTATCTCGCACACCAGTTCTATCGGGTCTGGAGGGAGTCAACAGGGCCCATCCCTCGCGTCTTCCGACCCGAACAGATGAGAGGCGTGAAGATCCACCCGATGTCGATTCGAGACACGAGAGACCCGACGCAGTGAGGTCTGGCATCGGGTTCGAGCCCCATCCCTCACATCCACGACCGTCTCGTGAGTTGTCGCTTACTCCCAGGACCCACCCAGCAGATAGCCGCCGAAGGCGAGCACCCACAGGACGATCGGATACGCCACCCAGCGTTCGATCCCGCCAGCGCCCAGCGGCGCAAGCGGACTGGGACCGCCGAGGAACAGTCCGTAGACGAAGACGCTGACCAGCACGGTCAGGGAGATGGCGCCGAAGAGGCCACAGAGGAACGAGAACGGCCGGTCGGCGACACGCGCGGAGAGGACGGCGGTGACGCCGCCGCTGAAGAACGTCAGCAGCGCGAACAGGCCGTGCCACGGCGTCACGTTGCCGGGGAAGACACCGACGCCGAACGCGCCGGCCCCGAAGACGGCGAGTGCGACCGGGAAACCACGCCGGTCGGCGGTCCTGGCGACGAAGTAGGCGGCGACCAGAACCAGCGCGCCCGTGGCCAGCATCGTGCTGTTGAAGATCGTCGCCGAGGGCTCGTGCATGATCGGGTTCGGCGGGACCGTCGACCCCAGGTCGCTGATCTCCTGGCGCGTCGAGTAGTCGGGGTAGAGCACTTCGGCGGTGATGATCCCCATGAAACCGACGAACCCCGCGAGGACCAGACTGAACCCTGCGACCGACGCGTCCGGGTAGCCGAGCCGTTCTGAGCGTGTGCGATCGTTCGTGTTGTCCATACTATAGGTACTCGGAGGTAGGGGTTAACAGCTCGGTCCCGTCGGCTATGGACCGGTCGAGCGACGACGCTGGCCTTGGGCACCGATACGACGCGTTTTTCCGGCGCACCGGCCTAGAGACGGCCAATGACCGACGTGCCAGACGACGTTGCGGACGTGTTCGAGCGCCGCGACACCTTCGTCGCGGGCGGTGACGGCTACGCGGTAGAGACGACCAGTTTCGAGGGTCACGTGACCGCGAGCGAGGGCGAGAAGTGGCGGACCGACTACGAGGTGACGGTGCGAGCGCCGACGCTACAGGCCGCGACCGCCGACGAGGTCGGCGGGGCCGTCGCCGGCGGGTGGTTCGACACGTTCGAGCGCCGGCTAGAGGACGCCCCCAAGTCGACGCGGGCAACGGTAGAACTGGACGAGTACACCGTCGAACGCGACGGCGAGGAGGTCGTCGTCACCTATCGGTTCAGCCTGGGCAGCGAGAGCCAGGCCGCCGACGTGGCGAAGGCGTTCGTCGAGTACGTCGAGGGGACCTACGTCGAAGGGATCGTCCCGGGCTACAGCTACGTCGGCGTCGTGGCCGACCTGATGGACTCCGCGAGTACCGGCGGCAGCGAGGGGACTCGCGGCGGGACGCCGCTGTAGCGGAGCCGCGCCGTTTGCTGTTGCGGGGCGGTGCTGTAGCGGGGGCGGTGCGGTGGCCGGGCGGTGCTGTAACGGGGGCGGTGCGGTGGCCGGGCGGTACTGTGGCCGTTCGCGGCCTCCGTGCCGCGAAGACGGGGGAGGGCAGGCTGACCATGGAGCGTACCGCGAGCGAAGCGAGCGGTTTCACGGGACCGAGCGAAGCGACGGTCCCGCCTTTTCCCCACGTTTTTGCGCGGGGGTTGAGGCGAGCGCGCCGCGCTCGCCGAACCCCCGCGTAAAAAGTGGTTGCTAGTCCATCGCGATGTACGTCTGTGTGCTCTCGACCCCGTTGATCCCCTGGATGTGGGTCGCCGCCACGTCCTTGACGGCGGCGGGGCTGTCGACCTGGACCTTCGCGATGAGGTCGACATCGCCGGCGACGATGTGGGCCTCCAGCACCCCCTCGACGGCCTCGATCTCGTCTCGTAGTCGATCGGCGTCTCCCGTGTTCGCTTTGATCATGATGTAGGCAGTAACCATCTTAGGCACCTCCGAGTGCGGTCGCGCGGTCGGTCTCGCCGACGACGAGGCTCCGGACATCCCCGAGGACATCGAAGTCGGCGAGGACGACCAGGCTGTCGTCGAGTTCGAGCGTCTGGTCGGGGTCCGGGACGGCCAGCGGGCCGTCGCCTTTCCCGTGAGCGAGCAGTCGCGATTTGGCGGGTAACTCCAGTTCCGACAGGGAGTACCCACGCATGGGTGAGGAGTCGGTGATCGCCAGTTCGACCAACTGGAGGTTGTGGGCGATATCGGCGACGGCCCGGATGTTCCCCCCCAGGAGCGCGTTCTTGGCGGCGATGGCGCCCAGCCGTTCGGGGTAGATGACCTCGTCGACATCCTGGGCGTAGCGCTTGTAGATCTCCTCGCGGTAGTCCTCGTCGATCCGCATGACGGTGCGACAGCCGTGTTCTTTCGCCACCATGCAGGCGACGAAGTTGTCGTTGAGGTCGCCGGTCAGCGCCGCCAGCGCGTCCGCCGCGCCGAGGTCGGCCTCCCCGAGTGTGTCTTCGAGCGCGCCGTCGCCAGCGATCACCTCGAACCCGGCGTTGCGGGCCCGCTCGACCGCACTGTCGTCGTGCTCGATGAGGACGACCTCGTGGTCGCTCTCACGCAAGACGCGTGCGGTGCGCAGTCCGACGCGACCTGCACCCACGATAACGAATCGCATGTGCTGTCGTATGGCACGGGGGTGGATAAAGCTAGCCCGTCGTGAGGGCCCCGGAAGAGTGGGTGACGACGGGGGGATCGGTGGCTGCGACCGGCGGCGACGTGACACCGCAGCAAACGTTTTTACCATGTGTATCGTTAGCAAGTAATATGGTCGACGCGTTCATCATGCTCAAGACCGACACCGGCAAGTCCGACGAACTCCTGGCGGAGGTTCAGGCACTCCCGGGTATCTCCGAGGCACACATCGTCGCGGGCCAGTACGATATCGTCGCGGAGGCGAGTGGGGAGGTGTACGACGTGATGCAGTCAGTCGCGACGCAGGTCCGGGATATCGAGGGGGTGTTGGACACGCGGACCTACGTCTGCCTGGAGTAGCGACGGCGGGGTTCCGATACGGCAAAGAGTGTCGGTCACCTACTGGTGGTATGGTCGCCGTCGTCGATGTCATCGGACTGCTCGTCATCGTGTTGGCAAACAGCGTGGTGACCGCGCTGATGACACGCTTCTTCCGGGTTCGCCTGGACACCAGGTGGGGGAGTCTCGCCTACGCGGTCCTCCTCTGCCCGGTCGTCATGTTCGTGATCGTCCTCGTGCTCAGTGGCGTGTTCAGTCTCGGCGGAAACCTCGGCAGTCGGTCGCTGGCGCTGTTGGTGACAATCGCCGTACCGCTGGCTGTCGGGATGACCTTCGACTACGTCTGGATGCCCTCGCCCGACGAGGTCGAACTGCCCCAGTCGACGAGCTAGCGTCGCTCCAGGATCGCTTCGCGGACGGCCGCGTAGACCGTCTCCGGCGACTGGGTAGCGTCGACCCGGACGAACCGCTCGGGGTCGTCCTCGACCAGGCGCTCGTAGTTCGTCTGTACGTCCGCGAGGTAGTCTGCGGTCTCGAACTTGTTCGTCGCGCCGCTTCGTCGGGCCGCCGTCTCCGGGTCGAGATCGAGATACACCGTCAGATCCGGGGGCCGGGTCCAGGGTGCGTGGACCTCGCGGACGTACGCGAGTGGATCCGGGAGATCCGTCGCGTCCGCGAGCGTCGCGCCCTGGTACGCGTATCGGGAGTCGCTGTAGCGGTCGGAGACGACGAGTCGCCCCTCGCGCAGCGCCGGGCGGACGGTGTCGGCGAGGTGGGCGGCGTGGTCGGCAGTGTAGAGGAAGAGTTCGGCCAGCGAGTCGGCGTCGGGGTCGTCGATCGAGCGCTGGACCGCCTCGCCGTACCAGCTCTCGGTCGGTTCCCGGGTGAACACGGTATCGGCGGGAACGGCGTCGTCGGCCCGGAGCCGATCCCAGACCGTCGTCTTGCCGGTCCCGTCGAGGCCTTCCAGCGTGACGAGCATACCGTGATGGTACAGTCGGGGGTATGTAAGGACGCCGACCGGGACCGACCCAAACCAGTTGCGCGCCACGCTTATACCGTATCCGAGAGTTGTCACGTGCATGGACGTACTCGTGGCCGGCGGAACCGGCTTCATCGGACAGTACCTGTGTCGAGAACTCGACAGTCGGGGACACGACGTGACCGCGCTGGCACGCAACCCACGCGAAGGGTCGCTGCCGGACGGGGTGACCCGCAAGCAGGGCGATGTCACCGACTACGACAGCATCGAGGGCGCTTTCGAGGGACAGGACGCGGTCGTGTTCCTCGTCGCGCTGTCGCCGCTGTTCAAGCCAAGCGGCGGCGACGGGATGCACGAGCGGGTCCACCTCGGGGGCACCGAGAACTGCGTCAGAGCCGCCGAGGAACACGGCGTCGACCGGTACATGCAGATGAGCGCGCTCGGTGCGGACCCGAACGGCGACACCCACTACATCCGCGCGAAGGGGAAAGCGGAGGGCGTCGTCGAGGACTCCGACCTCGACTGGACGATCATCCGCCCCTCGATCGTCTTCGGCGACGGTGGCGAGTTCGTCAGCTTCACCAAGCAACTCAAGGGGATGTTCGCGCCCGGGCTGCCGCTGTACCCGCTTCCCGCGGGCGGGGACACGATGCGTTTCCAGCCCATCTGGGTCGAGGAGTTCGCCCCGATCCTCGGCGACATCCTCGAAGAGGAGGGCCACGCCGGCCAGACCTACGAGATCGGCGGTCCCGAGATACTCACGCTCCGAGAGGTGACCAACACCGTCTACGACGCCGAAGGCAAGTCGATCACGATCGTCCCGCTCCCGATGCCGATGGCCAAGATCGGACTCACAGTGCTCGGGAACCTGGGCTTCAAGATGGGGAAAGACCAGTACGAGTCGCTGGACTTCGACAACGTCCCCTCGGAGAACGACCTCGAAGCACTGGGTCGTGAGCCGGGTGGTCTGACGACACTCGGCGACTACCTCCGGGGCACCTGACTCCCGAATACCACCGCCGACAGCCCGAGCGACGGGAGGCACGCGTATCGCGACCGGGCTGCCTTCGGGGAGAGTTCGTCAGGGAATATCACACAACCGCGCGTTGCGCCCGTAAACACCCGTTACCGAGGCATCTTGTGCTTCGTGTCCATCAAGAAGGGTTTCATAGTTGAGATTTGGGGAAAAAACTTATACGCGCGATACTGCATACCACTTTTAAGCGGAGTACTCTATAATGAAACTCGCCATGATCGGCTTCGGGCAGGCCGGCGGCAAGATCGTCGATAAATTCCTCGAGTACGACCACAAGACGGGGTCGAACATCGTCCGGTCGGCGGTCGCGGTCAACACGGCCAAGGCCGACCTGCTCGGACTCGAGCGCATTCCCCAGGACAACAGGGTCCTCATCGGGCAGGCACGCGTGAAGGGTCACGGGGTCGGGGCCGACAACGAACTCGGCGCGGAGATCGCCGAGGAGGACATCGACGAGATCCAGGGCGCGATCGACAACATCCCGGTCCACGAGGTCGACGCGTTCCTCATCGTCGCGGGGCTGGGCGGCGGGACCGGCTCGGGCGGGTCGCCGGTACTGGCGAAACACCTCAAGCGGATCTACACGGAACCGGTGTACGGGCTCGGGGTCCTGCCGGGCAGTGACGAGGGCGGGATCTACACCCTCAACGCCGCCCGGTCGTTCCAGACGTTCGTCCGCGAGGTCGACAACCTGCTCGTGTTCGACAACGACGCCTGGCGCCAGACCGGCGAGTCCGTCGAGGGCGGCTACGACCACATCAACGACGAGATCGTCCGCCGGTTCGGCGTCCTCTTTGGCGCCGGCGAGGTGGAGGCGGGCGACAACGTCGCCGAGAGCGTCGTCGACTCCTCCGAGATCATCAACACGCTCGACGGCGGCGGCGTCTCGACCGTGGGGTATGCCGCCGAGGACGTGGAGCTCTCCGGCGGCGGCGGCCTGCTCTCGCGGTTCAAGGGCGGCGACGACGGCATGGACGACGGGCTGGACACGGCCAACACGACCAACCGCATCACCTCGCTGGTCCGGAAGGCCGCGCTGGGTCGGCTGACCCTGCCCTGTGAGATCGACGGGTCAGAGCGGGCGCTGCTCGTGATCGCCGGGCCGCCCGAACACCTCAACCGGAAAGGGATCGAGCGCGGGCGCAAGTGGCTCGAAGAGCAGACCGGATCGATGGAGGTCCGGGGCGGTGACTATCCGACCGAGACGCCGAAAGTCGCGGCGTCGATCCTGCTGTCGGGCGTGCACAACGTACCGCGGATCAAGGAACTCCAGCAGGTCGCGATCGAGGCACAGGACAATATCGACGAGATTCGACAGCAAAGCGAAGACAACTTGACTGACTTGGTGGAAGACGATGAAGATGAACTCGACCCGTTGTTCTAGGGGTATCGCCGCGGTGCTTGGAATCGTGTGTCTGCTCGCCATCGCTGGCCCGGTCAGTGCCTTCACCGTCTCGGCCGACGGCGTGCCCGGCGAGACGGCGGTCGGTGACGAGATCTCGGTCACGTACACCATCGACGACCCGTTCACCGACGCGCCCGACGAGTGGACGCTGGCCGGCGAGACCGGCCTCCAGAACGTCAGCTGGACGGTGACGGTCCTGCGGGCCGGCAACCCGGTCGAGGACGGCGAGACGACCGCCGGCGGCCAGAACTTCACGCGGGACCTGGCGATCGACAACAACGGCGACCAGGTCCGCGTCGAACTGGTCGGGACCGTCCCGGAAGTCGGGAACTACACCTACCAGCCCGAAGAGCAGTTCCTGGTCGCGTCGCTCAGCCGGACGACCGGGGACAACACCCAGGAGTTCCAGAACGACACCGCCCACCACTACACCGAGGACAGCCGGGCGGCCCGTGAAGCGATCGCGAGCGCCCAGCAGGCCGTCGAGAACGCGCCGGGCGACAACAGCGACGCACGGGCCGACATCGACCGCGCGATTTCCGCCTACGAGGGCGAGAACTTCGAGAACGCGATCTCGCTGGCAGAGGAGGCCCAGTCCCAGGCTCAGCAAGCCCAGCAGAGCCAGCAGACCACCCAGACGCTCCTCCTGGTCGGCGGTGCGGTCGTCGTCCTCCTCCTGCTCGGTGGCGGCGTCTACTGGTGGTCCCAGCAGGGCGACGACTACAGCAAGCTGTAGATGCGCGTCGTCGTCCCCGTCTCGGGGTCGGACCCGAAGACCCGCCTCGCAGACGTTCTCGACGCCGACGAGCGCCTGGCCTTTACCGAGGCGATGCTCGGTGACGTGGTCGAGACCCTCGCTGCGGCCGGCCACGCACCCGAGGTCGTCGCGACCGCAGCAGTCGACTGTCCGGCGCCGGTGACCGTCGACGAGCGTCCGCTGGACCCGCTTATCAACGGGCTGCTCGCGGACGCCGCTGGCGCCCTGGCCGTCGTGATGGCAGATCTCCCGCTGCTGAGTGGCGACGCCGTCGAGCGACTGTTCGCACCCGACGCCGACGTGGTGCTGGCCCCGGGACTGGGTGGGGGAACGAACGCCTTCGTCTGTCGGCACCCCGACTTCCGGGTGGACTACCACGGCGCATCGATCCGCGACCACCGGCGGATCGCCCGCGAGATCGGGGCCGATCTTGTCGAGGTGGACTCCCGACGACTGGCGACCGACATCGACGAACCCGCGGACTTGGCGGAGGTGCTGCTACACAGCGACGGCCGGGCGGCCGACTGGCTCGTCGACGCCGGCGTCGAACTCGCCTTCGAGGACGGCCGCGTCGGCGTCACCCGAAACTGAACCCTTTTGGGCGCGGGGCGCCCAGCCCAGGACGTGATTCCCGGCGCCGACGCCTACGACATCGACATCGCGTTCGATCGGCGGGCTGTCGAGCGCCTGCTGTCGATAACGCCCGAAGATGTCGACGCGGCCACGGAGTTCTCGTACTGTCGGAACGTCTTCGTCCCGCTGACGACGGCCTGCCGGTACACCTGCACGTACTGCACCTACTACGACCCGCCCGGCGAGGCCGACCTCATGTCGCCCGAGGAGATCCGCGAGACCTGCCGGCGGGGCGCCGACGCCGGCTGTACGGAGGCGCTGTTCACGTTCGGCGACGACCCGGACGACCGCTACACCGCGGTGTACGACCAACTGGCCGAGTGGGGCCACGAGACGATCCACGAGTATCTGCGAGCGGCCTGCGAGATCGCACTGGGGGAAGGGCTGCTCCCCCACGCGAACCCGGGCGACCAGACCCGCGAGCAGATGGCGACCGTCGCGGGCCTGAACGCCTCGATGGGCGTGATGCTGGAGACGACCGCGGACGTGCAGGCCCACGGCGGGCCGCGGGCGAAGAACCCCGGCCAGCGCCTGGCGACGATCCGGACCGCCGGCGAACTGGGCGTCCCGTTCACGACCGGCATCCTCGTCGGCATCGGCGAGGACTGGCGCGACCGAGCCCAGAGCCTGCTGGCGATCCGCGAGCTAGACGAGCGCTACGGCCACGTCCAGGAGGTGATCGTCCAGCCGGTCGCCGAGAACGAGCGCTGGCGGGACGGCTCACCCGACCTGGCGACGATGCGCCGCGTCACCGCGATGGCGCGGGCGGCCCTGCCCGACTCGGTGTCGGTCCAGGTCCCGCCGAACCTCGCACCGGCACGCGAACTGGTCGACTGCGGGATCGACGATCTGGGCGGCGTCTCGCCCGTGACGGTCGACCACATCAACCCCGACTACGAGTGGCCGGCGCTGGCCGAACTCGACGCTGTCGCCGACCACGCCGGCGTCCCCCTCTCCGAACGACTGCCCGTGTACGACCGCTACGCGACCGACGAGTGGCTCTCCGAACGGATCGAGACGGCGCTGGCCCGCGAGGACGCCCACGGCGAGCGGTTCCGGGCAGTGCTGGAACGCGGCGAGAACCCGGCCGGTCGGCGGGCGTAGCCGCTCGGCGACCGCCGAGCCGAAGTCGTCGGCGACGCGGCGGCTCACTCCAGCAGCGGCGTCCCGTCGGCCGCTGGTCCGAGTTCCGGGCCGACAACGTCGGCGTCGGGGTCGACGACACGGCGCTGTTCGTAGTCCGTCGAGCGCTCGACCGGCGTCCGGCCGATCGCCGAGATCATGTCGGCGTACTCGCGGACCGACCGGAACTCGCCGTACCCCCCGCCGGCGCGTTTCGTGATCTCTTCGGAGAGGATCGTCCCCATGAAGTCGTCGGCGCCACAGGTCAGCATCTTCAGCCCCTGGGCGTCGCCATATTTGACCCAGGAGGACTGGATGTGGATCACGTTGTCGAGGAACAGCCGCGAGACGGCGATCATCAGTTCGTCCTCGTCCCGGCTCGCGCCACCCTCGACCAGCCCCCGCTCGTACAGGGGGGTCTCCTCGTGAACGAACGAGAGGGGGACGAACTCCGTGATCGCGCCCGTCCGGTCCTGGAGCTCTCGAACCCGCTTCAGGTGGAGAAGCCGGTGTTTCGCGTTCTCGACGTGGCCGTACATGATCGTCGCCGTGGTGTCCAGGCCGACGCTTGCGGCCGCTTCCATCGCGTCGAGCCACTCCCCGGAGTCGATCTTGGCCGGGCAGATGACCTCGCGGACCTCGTCGACGAGGATCTCGGCGGCGGTGCCGGGGACGCTGTCCAGGCCGGCCCGCTTCAGCCGGCGGAACACTTCCTCGTAGGACCAGTCGGTCCCCCGGCGGGCGTGGTAGGCCTCCTCGGGCGTCATCGAGTGGACGTGGACGCCGCCGACGTTCATGGCCCGAATCTGCTCGCAGTAGGTGCCGGGGTCGACCTCGTACTCGGCCGGCGAGCGGTAGTTCAGGTCTCCTCGGTCGCTCGCCTCCAGCAGGTCGCGGTGCTCGTCGTCCAGCACGAGCGCCGGGTGGAGCCCGGAGACCGAACAGACCTCGTAGATCCCCCGCTCGACGGCGTCTGCGACGATCTCGCGGGATTCGGCGGGCGTCTTCGTGAACCCGCCGTGGTCGTCCTGGTAGCTCGTCCGGAACTGCTCGGAGCGGTCCTTGAAGTTACAGAACAGACAGCCCGTGTTGCAGGCCGTCGTGACGTTGTTGTTGAGGTTGGCGACGAAGGTCACCTCGTCGCCCACGACCTCGGCCCGCCGGCGGTCGGCGGCCTCTAACACCTGTTCCTTGCGCCGGGGGTCGATCCCGTCGCGGTCGGTCCCGGTCGTGATGAGTTCGACGCCGTCGGCGACGGTCAGCCGGTCCCCGTCGCGTGCCTTCGCCAGCGCGTTCTCGAAGGACTGGTCGGTGATCGGCTGGTGGGTGAACTCCAGGTCACCCGTCGTGGCGGCGTCGAAGGCGTCGGACATCTGTCTCCGACTAGGGGCAAGCACTCAAAAGCATGGCGGGACCGGGTGTTCTGGCCAGTATCCTAGGCGGGCAGGACGCCGGTGACGAGCCCGAGGGACTCGACGACGACCCAGCCGACGAAGGCGAGATACGCGCCCAACAGCGCGTATGACTCGACCGTGCTCAACAGCAGGTCGGTCCGGAGCGCGGTGAACAGCAGGATCGTCGCGCCCGTCAGGATCGCGAACATCGGGACGGCCATGGCGAAATCGACCGTCCAGGTCCCGGCGATGAGCACGCCCAGGGGGATCGCAACGAGCAGGTCGAACGTGTTCGAGCCCAGGACGTTCGCCAGCGAGGTGACCCCGCGGTCGTCCTTGGCCGCCCGGAGGCTCACGAGGGTATCGGGGAGCGAGGTCGCCGCCGCCAGGATCGTCACCCCGAGCAGGAACTCCTGGATACCAGCCGCACGGCCGATGACGCCGACGGAGTGGACCAGACTCTCGACGGCGACCAGGATGACGCCAAGCCCCGCGAGCAGGAGGAGCCACTGCCTGCCGACGGCGATGTCGCCACCGTCGTCGGTGGTCTGGTGGTCCGCGGTGTCCTGGTACTGGATGAAGATGTACAGGCCGTACAGGCCAAGCGGCAGCAGTGCCAGCGGGCGGGTCACGTCGCCCGTCAGCGACGGTCCGCCGGGGTAGTAGATCACCGCCATCGCGAAGGTGATGAGCAACACCGACACCGCCAGCATGTAGAACTGGGCCTCCTTGTAGACGAGCGTGCGGTTGGACTCGATGTCGTCCTCGGTGGCGATCCCCGCGACGGCCGGGATCACCAGGATGTTGAAGATCGCCGAGCCCACGATCGCACCGACGCCCAGGGGCATCGATCCCCCGATCGCGGCGACGACGACGGTCGCCAGTTCGGGGAAACTGGAGCCGACGGCGACGACGATCGCTCCCTGGACGACCTGCGGGAGCCCGTAGTACGTCGAGAGCTGTTCGCTCGACGACTCCAGCCAGTCGCTGCCTTTCCAGATCGCGAGCGTCGCAGCGACGATGATACCACCCTCGACGAGCAGGTTCGCGGCCATCATCCGAGGCGTCGGCGTGGGCCACCAAAACCGTTCGGACCGAGAGTATGAGAAACGTCTTTGTGCCCGCCGCGAAACCCCCCGCCAATGACGAGCGTCAAGGACTTCCGTATCGACGAGCCCGCGACAACAGCAGACCTGGGCCGCGGGGCCTTCGTCTTCACCGACGACTACTCGGTGTTCGACTGGGGGAAGATGCCCAACCAGATCCCCGAGAAGGGCGCCACGCTGTGTACGATGGGCGCGTTCAACTTCCAGTTGCTAGAGGAGAACCACATCCCGACCCACTACGAGGGCGTCCGGCTGCCCGGCCACGAGGGGACACTCGACCTCGGAGAGGCCCTCTCGACCGGGACCGCACCCGAAGAGATGGTCATCTCGCTCACCCAGGTTCCCGACCTCCCCTTCGAAGGCAGGAGCTACGACTACGACGCCTACCACGCCGACGCCGGCGAGAACTACCTGATCCCCCTGGAGATCGTCTTCCGCAACCGCGTCCCCGTGGGGTCGTCGCTGCGCTCCCGGACCGACCCCGCCGACCACGGTCTCGACTCCGAGGCGTGGCCCGACGAGCCAGTCGACCTCGACCGGCCAATCGTCGAGTTCTCGACGAAGTACGAGGAACAGGACCGCTATCTCGACCGCGAGGAGGCCGACCGGATCGCCGGCGTCGCCGACATCGACCAGCTGGAAGAGCTGGCCCGGGCGGTGAACCACATCGTCACGCGCCAGGCCCAGGAGGCCGATCTGGTCCACGAAGACGGCAAGATCGAGTGTCTCTACCACGATGGCCAGATCCGCATCGCCGACGTGGTCGGCACCTTCGACGAGAATCGCTTCTCCTACGACGGCCAGCAGGTCTCGAAGGAGGTCGTCCGCCAGTACCACAAGCGGACCCAACCGGAGTGGGTCGCGGCCGTCGGCGAGGCCAAAGAGCGCGCGAGCGAGGAGGGCGTCGCCGACTGGAAGTCCCTCTGTGAGGTGTCCCCACAGCCGCTGGACCGGTCGGTGATCGACGCGATGCGGGACCTCTACTGTGCCGGGACGAACGCCTACGTCGACGGGGCGGTCTTCGACGCTCCGTCACTGGACGCCGCCGTCGACGCCGTCCGGGATCTCTGAACCGACAGCCGACCCCAGTCGTCCGGGAGCGGAACTCCCAGCGAACTGCAAACGGTGCGTGACTCATCGGCACGGCAGAGATGCGCTTTTATTCGCTTCGCGAAAATCCAGCCCCGTGACACTCCCGAACTTCGACGGAAAGCACGACGCTGAGGCGGTGTTTCGGCCCGGCGATCTGCTTCCACCGCCCGAAGAGCGTCCGGAGTTGCCGCCCGCCCTCGTGCTCTGCTACCAGGATCACTTCTTCGAGCACGTCGTCGAGACGTACACGGACGGAGAGGAGTTGACCGATGTCGGTGGCGTGAGCGGCCGTATCTACCGAGTGACCGACCAGGTCGCAGTGGCCGGTGACTTCGGCATCGGCTCGGCGGTGACGGCCGGGCTCATAGACGAGAAAGCCGCACTCGGAGTCGAGACGGTCTGTATCCTCGGCGGTGCGGGCTGCCTCGATCCGTCGGTCCCGCCCGAGGAAGCGATCCTCCCCACCCGCGCGATCCGTGACGACGGCGCGTCCTATCACTATCTCCCGCCCGAGGCCCCCGCAGAGCCGACCCCGGCGCTCGTCGACGAACTCGCGCGAGCCATCGGTGACGCAACGATCCCCGTCCACCGTGGGCCGACCTGGACGATAGAGGCGTTCTTCCGCGAGACCGTCCCCGAAGTCGAACACTACGCCAGTGAGGGCGTCCTCACCGTCGAGATGGAGGCCGCGACGCTGTTCGCCGTCGCCGGAGCGCTCGGGATGGACGCCGCTGCCGTCTTCGCGATCGGAGATTACGTCACCGCCACGGAACGCGAGGTACCCGACGCGAGTCTCGACCTGCTGCGTGATCTGTTCGAACCGACGGTCGCGGCGCTCTGCGAACACGTCCGAACGTAATCCACGTCTCTCGACACCATCGAAAATACAGGTCGCCTTCTTCGAGGCTCCGCGCTAGTCGTCGGCTTCGGCTTCCGGCTCGTCGTCCTGCTCGGCGACGAAGTCTCCCAGCCCGTCGATAGGGCGGTCGGGGTTGAGATCGTCGAGGTCCTCGGGTGCGCCAAGCTGGGCCTGGACATCGTCGTCGCGGAGCTTCGTCCGGCCGCGGTGGACGGTGACCTCGTCGTTGAGATGCAGGCGGATCGCCTCCAGCAGCGCCTCGGCTTCGAGGGGCTGGCCCATCTTCTGGAGGTCCTCCTCGGTGGCGTCGTCGGGCACGTTAAAGGCCCGCTGGGTGATGATCGGCCCCTGGTCGAGGTCGGTCGTCACGTAGTGGGCGGTGACACCCGCGATGCGGACGCCCTCCTCGATGGCCTGCATGTACGCCGACGCGCCGGGGAAGGAGGGGAGCAGGCTCGGGTGGACGTTGATGATCCGGCTCTCGTAGCGGAAGACGACATCGGGCGAGAGGATGCGCATGTAGCGGGCCAGGACGATGAGGTCGGCGTCGTAGTCCGCCAGCAGGTCCAGCAGTTCGCCCTCGTCTGGCGTCCCCTTCTCGTCGCCGATGTCGTGGAAGGGAACGTCGTACTTCTCGGCGAGGGGCTGGAGGTCGCTGTGGTTCCCGATGACGACTTCGATGTCGGCCCCCAGGTCGCCGTTGGCCCAGGACTCGAAGAGGGCTTCGAGACAGTGAGACTCCTTGGTCACGAGGACGGCGATCGACTGTGTCTCGCGGTCGGCCGGGAACCGGACCTGTACGTCGACACCCAGTTCCTCGCCCAGTTCGGTGAGATCTTCTCGGAGTTTCTCTTCGGTTGTCACCATCTCGTTGGTGTCGACGTGCATCGTCATCCGGAAGACCCCGTCCCGGACGGCCTGGTCGAGGTCCTCGATGTTGATGCTGCGTTCGAACAGCAGGCTGGTCACCTCGGCGATGAGACCGGTGTCGTCGTCGCCGACCACCGTGATCTCGGTGAAACCGCGGGTCACGGCCACCACCTCCGGACGGATACACTCATTGTCCCGCCTTGGACGGGCGCGGTGCAAAAGCCTTCGTTTTCCGTCGGTCAGTGCGTCACATCTATGTGGATCGAGAGCATGCGTGGTCGTGTGAGTGAGGTTTCGCCGGCGGTCATCTGTGCCGACCCTGACGAGAGCGAGCAGTCGGTCACGGTCGATGCGCTCGCCGACGCCGGGTACGAAGTCGACGCGGTGACGACCGTCTCGGATATCGAGCAGGCCGTCCACGAGTGGACCGACTGTGTCGTGACCGCGGCCGCGTTCCCGGACGGCGACGCGTTCGACGTTGTCGAGGCGGTCCGCGGAGTGAACCCGGACTGTGTCTGTATCCTGTTTACCGACACCTCTCCCTCCGACCTCCCGCGGGGACGGCCCGAGCAGGTCGTCGAGTACGTCCCCCGGACCGTCCGGAACGCCCGCGAGCGCCTCGTCGATATCGTCGGATCGACGCTCGGGGGGGCGGGACAGGCAGCCTATCCGGTCCCCAAGGACGAGGGGGCGCGGATCGCCGCAGTCAGGGAGTACGACATCGACGAACTCCGTGCGGCGGACGCGTTCGACCGGGTGACCGAACTCGTCGTGAGCCACTTCGACATCGACGTTGCCTTCGTCGGCCTCGTCGACGCCCACGAGGAGCAGTTCGTCGCCTGCGAGGGGGCAAACTGGTCGACGCTGTCGCGCGAAGACACGGTCTGTACCCACACGGTGTTGACCGACGAGGTGATGGTCGTCGAGGACACCCACGAGGACCCGCGGTTCGCGGCAAACGATCGCCTCGACGAACTCGACATCCGGTCGTACGCCGGGGCGCGGATCACCGACGCGGACGGGAACGCGCTGGGAGCGGTCTGCTGTATCGACGGGGAGCCGCGCTCGTACAGCCACACAGAGCGCGCGGACCTCCGGCGGTTCGCCGACGAGGTCGAGGAGCAACTACGGCTCCGGAAGCGACTATCCGGGGAGGAGATGTGAGATGGACCAACTCGACACGCAGTACGGGTTCGGTGACCTCCCGCTGTCGCCGGTCGGCCCCGGGACGAGCATCCTCGTCGCCGGGCCGATACTGGGTGGGACACGCCGGTTCGCGCTCGAAATGCTGACCGCGGGGACCGACGACGGGGTCGTCGTCATCACGGCCGACGTAAGCGCACAGGAAGTCCTCGCCGGGCTCGACCGGACGGCCGAGGACGCCACGGACGGCCGAATCCGGGTCGTGGACTGCACACAGGATCGTGACGGCGACCTCGGCGAGTTCGTCGCGTCGGTCGGCACGCCCGCCGACCTCACCGGGGTCGGGATCGAGTACGCCGGCCAGTACGAACAGGTGTACGCCCGCGGCTTCGACGCCGTCCGGACCGGGATCTACACGCTGACGCCGCTGCTCGTCTACAGCGACGACGTTCGCCCGGTGTACCGGTTCGTCAACACGGTCGCGAGCCGGATCCGTACCGCCGACGGGTTCGGCGTCTGTGTCATCGACCCCCGGGCACACGACGAGCGCGTCCTGGGGAGCATCGCCCAGGCGTTCGACGGTCGGATCGACCTCCGGGAGTCCGACACCGGTCACGAGCTCAAGGTCAGAGGCCTCCCCGGCCAGCCGACGGAGTGGACGCCCGTAGAGGGATAACGCAAGCGTTTTCTCCGCCCACCGCACGCTTGCCACTAATGACCGCCTACACTGCCACCGTCACCGTTCGGCTCAAGCGGGGCGTCTTAGACCCCGAGGCCGAGACGACACAGCAGGCGCTCGAACGGCTCGGCTTCGAACTGTCGGACCTGCGTTCGGCAGACGTGTTCGAACTGGATCTCGATGCCGACAGCGCCGACGAGGCCGGCGAGCGCGCCGAGGAGATGACCGAACGGCTGCTGGCGAACCCGACCATCCACGACTACGACGTGGAGGTCGCCCAGCGGGAATGACCGTCGCCACGATGACGCCGATCCCCGGTTCCCCCACGGAGTGGTCACTGTGACCGTCGCCGTCATCCAGTTCGGCGGTTCGAACTGCGACCGCGACTCCGTCCAGGCGCTCGAATCGCTGGGCTTCGACGCCGAACTCGTCTGGCACGAGGACGGCCTGCCCGCCGACGCCGACGGGATCATGCTCCCCGGCGGGTTCTCCTATGGCGACTACCTGCGGGCCGGCGCGATGGCCGCCCGCTCGCCGATCATGGAGGCTGTCCGGGCGGCCGCTGCCGACGGGACGCCGGTCCTGGGTGTCTGTAACGGCGCCCAGATCGGCTGTGAGTCGTCGCTCACCCCGGGCGTGTTCACCACGAACGAGAGCGCTCGCTTCCAGTGTGAACACGTCCACCTCCGCGTCGAGAACGCCGAGACGCCCTGGACGAGCCACTACGACGAGGGCGAAGTCGTCGAACTCCCGATCGCCCACGGCGAAGGCCGGTACGAGATCACCGACGACCGACTCGACGAACTGGAGGCCGAAGACCGCATCCTGTTCAAATACTGCGACGAGGACGGGGAAGTCACCCCCGAGGCCAACCCCAACGGCTCGAAACACAGCGTCGCCGGTGTCGTCGGCGAGGCCGAGCACGTCGCCGTGATGATGCCCCACCCAGAGCGGGCCTCACTCGAAGACCTGGGCCGGACCGACGGTCAGGGTGTCCTCGAAGGGTTCGCCCGGTAGCGACGGGCAGGCCATCGAGGTCGAGATCGACGTGAACGCGGTCTGGCCGCCCTCCTCGATACGGACCCCGAGCGAGCGGTCGTTGCAGTCGAACGCCGACCGCTCGACCGGGTAGACTGCAGTCCCCTGTGCTGTGTCGACGGTGACCCGATAGGCGGCGGGCCGGTGGAACACGATCACGGCCGCCGTGTCGGTCGGCATCGATATCGTCCGGTCGACGATCGTCTCGTTCGTCGGGCGGTGGACGACGGTAAGCGGGACTGACGTGTCTGGGCCGTCGTTCTCGACGACGAACCCGACCGCCTCCGAACCACCGCTGGCGGACGCTCCGACGTGGATCGTCTCGTCCGTCCTCGCGCTGTCGTTGAGGAACGGCCAGAGGACCCCGTCGGGCGGTTCGTCGGTGATCCGCACGTCGGGCGGTTCCGCGAACGGGCCGACGCCGGCGGTCGCGGCGCCGGCGGTGGCGAGCGCGACTGCGAGGAGGGCGACTGCGAGTGGGCGGCGCATACCGGAGGCTCCGCTACCGTGGGTATGTGTCTTGTGTCGTGCTCCAAAGGGAAAGGGTGGGGTCGCTGGAGCGTGTGACAGGTTCCGGCGGCCCCTATCGACAGGTATGGACGCCACGCTTATAATGGCCATCCTACCGGAGTGAAAGTGAAAGTGGCCGGAGGGAGCCGTCTGTGTCCCGGTATCGGCTTCCGGGCCCGAATCGAGACCGAGGCGACCGAGTCCCGACACGAACGGTTTCCCGGAGTGGGGCGAGAGACCGATATGGACGCCCGGTCGACGCGACGGCGGGCGACAGCCTGGAGTGGGCTCGGGGCTGTCGTCGTCGACCGCGGTGGCCGCCTGTCTCGGGTCGCACTCGACGCGAGGCTCGTTCCGGTGCCGGCCACCGGCGAGGACCCCGCCGGCCGCCTCCGAACGTGGCTCACGCTCGCCGGCTACGCTCCTCACTGGCGGGACGGGGGCCGTCGGCGCGGTGCTCGGACGCCTCGCGACGCCACCGCGAGTCACGGCCGCGCTGTGCCTGCTCGCCCCCGTTGCCGTCGTCGGACTCCTGCTGTTCGACGCCGTCCTCCCGCTGTCGGTACGGCGCCTCGTGGTTCGGACGGCCGGGTTTCTGGTTCCGGTCGGGGCGGCCTGGATCACGGTCGGTGCGTTCGTGTGGCGCCGCGGTCGTCACCGCGCCAGCGGCAGCGAGTAACTGCGCTCGCGTTCCAGGACGGCCTCCCAGGTCGCTTCGCACTCACACTCGACCTGCTCGAAGACGGTCGGGTCCTGGCGCAGGTCGAAGTCCTTGATCGCCCGCTGGACCCGGTCGTCACACTCCCCGCAGTTGTGCGGGCCGCGGTCGCTGCCGTGGCCCACCGGATCGGAGACGACGATCACGTCCTCGTCCGCGGTCGCCTCCAGTACCTCGGCGACCGACCAGAGCCACGGCGGGCGGTAGCCGCCGTCGTGGTACAGCTCCTCGACCATCGTGTACCGCTGGACGTTACAGGGGTTCATCGAGACGGTGTGACAACCCTCGACGCCGGCACAGCGACGGACCGAGGAGATCATGTCGTCCAGTGCCTCCCCCTCGGACAGGAAGGGCGGCTTCATCAGGAGGTAGGCTTTGATGCCCGCTCCGGCGTCGCGGGCGGCCGTGCAGGCGTCCTCGAAGTCCGCGAAGTCGAAGTACTTGTTCACGCAGTCGTGGCGCACGCGGTCGGTCGCGGTCTCTAGGCCGACCGCCACGTCGGTCTCCAGGCCGGCGTCGACGAAGTCGCTCACCCGCTCGTGTTCGACGAAATCGGGCAGCGACTCGACGACGATCCGCTCCCGGTCGCTGAAGGTGTCGGCGATGGCCTTGCGGGTCTCGGCGGGCACCTCGCGCTCGTCGAGGAAGCTCCCCGAGGTGTAGATCTTGATGAGGCCGCTCTCCTCGTCGGCCTCCTCGGCCTCGTGGTCGAGACAGTGGTCGATCTGTGCCATCAGGTCCTCGTGGGCGACGCTGCCGCCCTCGACGCTCTCGGCGACGTAGCCACACATCGTACAGCCGCCGGCGCGCGCCCACCGGCAGCCGCCGGTGTTCAAGATGATCGTCAGGCTCTGGTAGACGCCGTCGGGAGTGTTGTCCTCGTCGATCCACACCCGGGTCGGCTCGCGGGGGTCGTAGGTGGAGTCGTTGCGGGACCGAACCTCCCGCATCACGGCGTTGTGGGCGTCCATGCCCTTGCCCTGCTCGTAGACCTCGGGACTGGGCTTGCTCATTGGGGCGGGGTAGCCGACGGGGGCGTAAATCTCCTGCGTTAGTCGGCCTGGCCGAGGTGACGGCGGACGACGAGCCACGCCACACAGGCGAGGAGCGCGCCCGTGGTGTTTGCCACGAAGTCGGCGCCGCTCGTCCCGCGGGAGGAGAGCAGCCCCTGGAGGAGTTCGATGCCGCCGCCGTAGGCGACGACCGCGACGGTCAGCGCGACCGCCGGGCCGGCAGTCCGGGGGTTCCGGGCCCACGCGAGCACGCCCGTCAACGCCGCGTACCCGACCGCGTGGACCCACTTGTCCAGCGCCAGTCCGAACAGGGTCGGGACCCGGTCGCCGGCGCTCTCGGGTACCGGAACCAGCGAGGCGGCGAGGATCAACAGGGCCAGGATCGCCGCCGGGAGGTGCCGCCGGCGCCGGGACGGTTCCATGGCGTCCCGTTCGCCCCGTCGGCCGATAAGTCGCGCGGTCCGGTCCAGTTAGCGCTCGTCGGTGTGGCGCATCTGGACCGCGATCCCCCTCGTCGAGGACTGCATCTCCGGGCCGCTCATCTCGGCGCGGCCGACGCCGAAGGCCGCGTCGCCCCGGACGACCACGTCGTCGCCGACACGGATGTCGTCGCTGGCGTCGACGATCCCCGGCGCCAGCACGGAGCCGTGCGGGACGAACGGCTCGATCTCGACGGTCTTGGTCGGCACGTCGCTGTCGACCCAGTGGCGCGCCCCCGCGGTCGTCAGCGACAGCGTGCCGTACTGCTGGGCCAGCGCCGCCAGTTGCTCGCCGTCGGCGTCGTCGGCCCTGAGCTGTGGGTACCGCCCCTGCGTCGAGAGGTCGTCGAACAGTTCGTCGCCCGCGCCGGCACCGAACTGGTAGTCCGCGACCGCCCGGATCGTGTTGTGCTCGCGTTCGCGCTTGGGGTACTTGCCCCAGCCCTCCAGTTCGGCCGCGAGGTTCCCGAGCGAGTCGGCCGTCGTGGGGTGGTCCGTGACGGTGTAGGTAAACTCCCGGTCCAGCGCGTCCTCGACGCGCTCGCAGATCTCGCGGTACCCCTCGCCGGGGACGTGGGCGATGATCTCCGGGTAGTCGGCGTCTTCGAGGTACCGTTCGAGGACCTGACTGACGAACTCGATCTCGTTGGCGCTCCAGGTGCCCGTCACCACCGAATCGTAGTGTTGCGCGGGGTAGGTCAGTTCCAGTTCCTGGGGGACGACGCCGATGGGGGAGGTCATCGAGACGACGTGGGCGCGCCACTGGATCGCGTCGTGGTACTGCTTGTGACTCTGTGAGTCGCTGTAGGGCTTGCGTGCCGAGCACGGGACCAACACGAGCGGCCGGTCGTCGAACCGGGGTCGGTATCGCTCGGTGACCCGCTGGGCGAACCGCTGGATCTCGACGCGGCGGATGGCGTCCTCGGTGGCGGCCGCGAGTTGTGCCCGCCGGACCAGCGGCGTGCGCTCCTCGACGTAGCCGTACCCCTGATCCAGCCGCCGGACCGTCGCCGTCAGCCAGTTGTCCTGGCGGGCCTGTCCCTCGACGTAGTCCCGAAGCCGGCCGTCCCTGATCCGGCGGCGGACCCGCCGGAGTTCCGCGGCCAGCGCGTAGACGTTGTGGGCCACGCAGTCCTGGCGGTCGAACTCGTCACGGGGCGTCTGGCAGGCCGGACACGCACAGGGGAGTTCGTCCAGGTCCTCCAGGAAGTACGCCTCGTCTGTCGTGAGGTAGCGCCCCTCGGTCCCCCGGATGACGGCGCGGTGGGGGTCGACCAGGTCGACACCGGCGTACACCAGCGTGGCGACGTTGCGCGGCGTGGCGACGCCGGGCAGATACAGCGCCGTGTCGGCCGGGACCGCCTCGCGGACGGTCGTCACCGCGTCGACGAACGCGGCGGCGTGGCCGACGACGCCGGGCGCCCCCGAGAGGACGTAGGCGTCGGTGCCGTGGTCGGTGGCAGTGTCGGGCGCGACGACGGCGGCGCTGGGAAAGTCGACGGACTGGGGGTCGGCGGCGAAGGCCTCGCTCACCTCGTCGGGGGTCCCCGCGGGGAGTCCCCGGTGGGGGAGGACGGTCAGCGTCGACTCGTCGCCCTCGGGCGGATCGGGGTCGCTCGTCCAGCGACTCCCGGCGTCGGCGAGGATCCGGTGGGGCTCGCCCGGCGTGTCCGCGTCGGCGTCGTCCACCAGCGCCGGCGTCGTCACGGACTCGGCGAGGCGAAGCTCGCCCAGTCGCGCGGCGGCGTCGCGCTCGTGGACCTCGAAGTAGTCGGTCATGTCCTCCCGTCCGCCACGGGCGAGTAACTATCTTGCTCTTCGGAGCCCGCTCGGATGCGGGCGGTGGCGTCCGCGTGCCCGCGTCGTGCGTGGGCTTTTCGGCGTCGCCAGCGTAGGCAGGCTATGGTCGGCTCCCGAGCCGCGACGGCCGCCGTCGGGGTAGCCCTGAGTCTCCTGGTGACGGCGGCGCTGTGGTGGTACTTCGACACGCTGTTGGTCTTCCTGTTGGTCCCGTTCGTCCCGTTCCTGTTCCGACGACTCGGCGACGACGGTCCGACGGTCGTCCAGGAGTGTCCCCACTGTGGGTTCCAGGCGACCGTCGAGTCGTACGACTACTGCCCGCGGGACGGGAGCCGGTTGGAGCCACGCGACGGCGCTAACTAACGGTCGGCAACGGACGACGGATCGAGGCGGTCGACGATACCGTCGAAATCGTCGTCGAAACTCAGTACGGCATCGATATCGTGGTGATCGATCATCGCAACGGTCATCGCATCGGTGAAACTGAGTTCGTGATCGGCGTACGTTTCGTGTGTGGCCACAGCATCGTCGAAGAGTGACGGCGAGCTATACAGGAGGTCGATCGCGGACGGATAACCGTCCCCTCGGAGACGCCGTCCGACCGCCTGTCCGGCAGCGGTGTTCCCAGTCCGCCGATGGGTGAGTGTCACCACCTCGTCGTACACGTATTCGCTTGTCAGTACCTGGCCGTAGGATGCCTGGCGAAGGACTTCGTTCAATGCCGCAACACCGACAGCATGACGGCTGGCGTCCGTGTCGTGGTGGGCGTAGAAGACGCCAGTGTCGACGAAGACACTCATCCGTACAGGATGTCGTCGATGTCCGCCTCGGTAGTCTCGACACCCGAAGAGATCATCCCGCCGTTGAATCGTTCGAGTTCGTCGGCATCGAGTGAGGTGGTTCCCTCGCGGAACGAGTCGATGAATTCGGCTCGAGAGTCGATCGCTGACTCGACAAGTCGTGCGAGAATATCCTGTTGTGTGACCTTCTTTCCGGTTTTTAGCTTTATCTCGGCTTGTAGCTCTTCGAGTTTTGATTTGGTGTCCTCGTCCATCTTGACAGCCGTCGCCATACCTGTGAGTTTCGTCTACAACTGGGTTAACGTTACTATTCGTCACGGTGCCGGCCATCCTCGGGGAAAACTGGTTCCAGCGTACCGCTCGCTGGCAGACGGCGTTAGACCGGATAGGGACTCCCCAGCACAAACATCAATACCCCTGGCCGTCGTTTGGTGGGTCCATGGGAGACGACCGAACGCTCGTAAAAGACATCATGACGACGCCGCTGGAACGCATCTCGCCGGACGCCGAGATCGTCGAGGCGGCGGCTGTCATGCGTGACAAGGACATCAGCGCCCTGCTCGTCACGACCGCACCGCCCTCGATCATCACCAGCACGGACATCCTCGACGCCGTCGCCCAGGAACGAGACACCGCCGATCTGCTGGTCTCGGACCTGATGACCGAATCCGTCGAGACGGTCCCCCCGGAGTTGCCCCTGACGGAGACGGCGGCGATGATGACGAACTTCGGGATCAACCACCTCCCGGTGGTCGACGACGACTACATCGGGATGGTCTCCTCGTCGGACATCACCGGTGAGATGCACTGAGCGGGGAGAACTCACTTACGCTCTGGCGTGGAGATCCCGAAGCCGGACCCGGTCGGGGACCCGTTCGAGCGCCGTCGCCGGCCAGTCGTCGTGGACGAGCGTGAACGACGTATCGGGGTGGAGGGAGACGAGCCGCGCGACCCCGTCCGCGGCCGTCTCGTACGCCGCCCGGTCGGTCCGGTCGGGTACCTCGGCGGTCAGCGGATACGTCTCGGAGAGTTCCCGCGGATACGGGCCGAAGGGCGGGACGACGCCCCAGGTCTCGTCGTAGTCGCTGTTGGAACTCCCCTCGGTCAGGAGCACGTCCGCGCCGGCGAGTTCGAACCGGTCGAGCCGTTGCTGGTGACGCAGGACTTCGGGCCGGCGGGCGCTCTCGGTCGAGGTGTGGAAGAACGCGTCCTTCGAGACCCGATCGGTCCGTTCGAGTTGCGCCGCGTAGTCGAGCAGCGTCCGGTAGCCGTCGAGCATCGTCGGGTGGCCCCGAGCACGGGAGTCGACCAGTTCGAGGAGGTTCCCGCTCCGGATCGCCTGCCGGACGGTCCGGATCTCGCCGTAGGTGACGTGGAGGTTGTGCCGGGCAAGCAGTTCCTCCCGGTCGTCGTCGGCCAGCGACCGGACCGCCTCGGGGTCGTGTGCGGTACAGACCGGACACTGACAGGGGAAGTAGTCCAGTTCGTCCAGTTGCTCGGTCCCGCGGACCGTCAGGTAGCGGTCGTCGCGGGCGTACAGCGCGTAGGCCGCCGAGTCGAACAGGTCACAGCCGAGCGCGGCCGCCAGCGCGAACATCATCGGGTGGCCGGCGCCGAAGAGGTGGACCGGCCCGCGCTCGCCCAGCCCGCGCTTGCACGCGGCGACGACATCGACCAGGTCGTCGTAGCGGTACTCGTTCATCAGCGGGACGACCGCGCCGATGGGGAACACGTCCAGCCCGGTCGCGGCGGCATCCTGTGCCGCTCGCTCGCGGAGGTCGGGGTACGTCGCGCCCTGGACCGGCGCGGTGACGAGCATCTCGCCGGTGTCGACTTCGGTCGCCCGCTCCAGGCGCTTCTGTGTCGTTTCCTGCTCCTCGGTCGCCTGCTCGCGGGACACGTCCGGCGGCGTCGGGATGTCGACCGGCGTCCCGATGTCCGACCCAATCTCGTGCTGGAACCCGAGGATCTCCTCGGTGGTGACATCGATCTCGCCGTACTCGGCCAGTTGGAAGGAACCGGAGTCGGTCATGATCGCGCCCGAGAAGTCGAGCAGGTCGTGCAGGCCCTGCTCCAGTGCCGGCTCCCGGAGTTCGTCGGACCCGTGGAGGATGTAGCTGTTGGTGATGAGGATCTCCGCGCCGAACTCGGATTCGAGCGTCGACGGCGCGACCGTCTGGACGTGGGGGTTGACCACCGGCATCAGCGTCGGGGTCTCGACGGTGACTCCGGCTCTGGGCACCGTCAGTTCCCCCACCCGACCTGCGGCGTCGTAGGTCCTGACCTCGAAGTTGCTCATTACCTCCGGTGGACGGGGCGCGTGCCTAAGGGTTGTGTTGTCGGGCGCCGCCGACTACCGCTCGAACAGCGCGTAGTACATGATCCCGACCGCCGACCGACCGTCCCGAATATCGCCGGTTCGGACGCGTTCGAGCAGCTCCTCGAAAGTCGTCGTGTCGACACGGATCGACTCGTTGAAGTCCAAGTCCTGCTGGCCCGTCGGCGTACAGTCCGTCGCCAGGAAGTAGTGGAACACGGAGTCGGCGTAGCCGTTGGCCGGCTCCGCCGTGTAGAGAAAGTCGACACCGCCGGTCTCGTAGCCGGTCTCCTCGCGGAGTTCACGGTCGACGGCCGCCCGCGGGTCGGCGTCGTCGTCCTCCAGACTGCCGGCGGGGAGCCCACAGTTGACGCGGCCGACCGCCTGGCGCCACTCCTCGATGACGACGACATCGCCCTCCCCGGTAAAGGGGAGCACGACGACGCTGTCGCCCTCCCGGAGGTAGTCGAAGTCCGTCTCGGTGCCGTCGGGGAGGCGCACGTCCTCGTGGACCACGTCGAACCCCGGACAGTCGTAGGCGGTCTCGGCGGACAGCGTCTCCCAGGCGAGGTCGTCTGGCATGACTCGCTCTGGGGACGCCGCCGGCAAACCCGTGACGGTCGGTGGTGCCACAAGACGTACCCCTGTGGCGACGGAACTGTCGGTGCATGAGAATATCGACGACGGTCATGCTGGTCGGTATCGGTCTGTTCGTCCTCCCGCTTCCGGGGACGTTCATCACTGGCGCGCTCGTGGTTCTCGCGGGCGCGCTGGCCCGCTGGCTCGGCGTGTAGGCCCCTAGAGCTTCGTCTGTTGCTGGGCTTGCTCGGCGCGGCGCGTCGCTTCTTCGAGCCGTCTGTCGGCGGCGTTGACGATGGCGTCGGGGAGCGCCGAGCGCGCGATCGACAGCCGTTCCCCGACCTGTTCGAGCGCGTTCGCGACGCCCCTGAGCTGTTTGTCCGCCCCGGATCGGTTGCCCGATTCTGCCCTGTTCGCCGCTTTCTGCGCCCCCGAGGCGACCGCCGAGAGCGCCTGTGTGAGCCCGCGGACGGCGTTTGCCTGGCCCGTCACGTCCCCGCCGGAGACGGCGTCGCCGACGGCGTCTACCACGTCGCCGGTGTCGATATCGCCGCTCTCGATGTCGGTCGCCGCGACGATGTCCGTCTGTGTCTCCTCGGCGATCGCCGCCAGGAACCGGGCCAGCGACGCCTTCCCGGTGGTGAGTTGCTCGACAGCGACCGCGGTGGCGTCCGCCGCCGGGTTCACGCGGGCGGCACCGACGGCGCCGTCGGCGTCGCGGACCTCGGTGGTGTAGGCGCCGCCGCTGTGGACGTAGACGGCGTCCGGGCCGGTCAGCGGCGCGTCGTACAGCCGGCCGCCGAAGTCGTCGGCGATCGCCAGCTCGGTCAGTTCGCTGTCTGCCTGCGAGGGGTCGACGGTGACCTTCGTCGCGTCGGCGTTTGCCACGAGGGGGATTTCCCCGTCGACGCCGGCCACGGTCGGTTCCCCGCCTTCGCTGACGGTGAGTGGCTCGCTGTGGGGGGCGGTCCCGGCGGCGTTGACCGTCAGGCGGTGCTCTCCCGGAGGCACGTCCCGGAGGACCGCCGTCCCGGCGAAGGTCGGAACTGCCTCGGGGTCGCTCTCGAGGAGTGCGACCGCCTCGTACGAGGTCGATTCGGTCGTGACGCCGGAGCCCTCCGGCGCGTCCGGCGAGGTCACGGTCTCCGCGACCGTCCCGAAGACGACCGTCCCGGGCGCGGGTGCCCCGATCGCGTCGTACCGCTCCGACAGCGCCTGCCGGTGGTTCGGTTCCGTGATGTCGGCCGCCGGGTTCTCGTAGCGCGGCTGGTTCCACGGCGCGCCCGTCGTCGTGATGTGGCCGGCGATCGCGTCCTCGGCAGCCTGTGGGACCGAGAACTCGAAGCTGAGCTGTGGCCCGGTGAAGTCGGTGATGTGTTCCAGCTCAGTCGTCGATACCAGGTCGTAGTCGATATCGGCCGACGACGCCCGCTCGCTGTAGTCGAAGACGAGTCCGTTCTCCCGCCGTGGCAGCTCCGACGGTGGCTCCGAGAGATCGGCAAACGAGCGGACGGTCAGTTCCGACGGGACCAGTGCCGACCGGTCGACGTTCGGGAGTCGGTCGTGCTCGTACAGCGGTTCGCCGTCGAGTTCCGGGATCACGTACGGCAGTCGGGAGCCCTCGTCCCGGGGGAGTCCGTAGGCGATCGGGACCGACGCGACATCTTCGATGCCTTCGAGGGCACTGTTCGTGATATCGGCGAAGCTGCCGTCGGTGGGAAGCCGCTGAAACTGGTCCGGCACGTCGTTGACCGACAGCGCACTGGAGTGTGAACCCAGCTCCGAGAGGACGCGGGGGACTTGCTCGGGCTCCGGGTCGAGGAACTCGTTGTTCGGCACCCGTCGGGAGTGTGAACTCGCGACGTGGAGCTGTGGCTCGCCGCTCTCCGTGTCGACGAGGACGTGTAACACCTCCCAGTCGTGCCAGTGGAAGTTCGTCGTGAACTGGTCGAACGCCGAGTAGAACCAGTACTGGACCGCTACGAGCGGCGACTCCTCGTAGGCGACGACGTTGTAGAAGACGGTCGGTGCGGGCGGGTCGTCCGCCTCGTAGTCGCGGTGATAGCCGTCGAGCGCGTCGAAGCCGTCGACGACCGTCTCGCCGTCGCGCTCGCTCGTGTACGGTCGCGGATCGGTCGGGAACCACCGCTCGTCGGTGTCGAAGTACAGCGTCGGCGCGTACGTCCTGACGAGGTCCAGATACGGGTCGGGCTCGTCGGTCTGTGTCCCCGTCCCGTCGCCGTCGGTCACCTGGACCGTCGGGCCGTCGGGCTCCGGTGCGGTCCCGGGACAGCCCGCCAGCGCCGCCCCACCGACACCCGCGACCGTCCGCAGCAGGGTCCGGCGGTCGATCGAGCCAGCGGGCTCGGGGGTCATCGTTCCCGCCTCACACGAGAGCCGTCACGACAGGGGGCAGAGCGAATCGACATACCGGCCACCTATCGGTAGGGCTGCATATGTCTTCCGGCCCGGTCGTCAGTACGTCGTGAACCCCTCGGTGTCGAGGTAGTTGTGTGCGACGGTGATCGCGTGGTCCGCGTGGAGCCGTTCGGGGCCGAGCGAGACACGCTCGTCGGCGTACTCCGCGAGCAGCGCCGCCTCCTCCTCGCGGAAGTCGTGGTGGTCCGACAGCACGAACACGGGGTCGGTCGGCGTCGGTACGTCGACGACGGGGTCGCCGTCGCCGTGGAGTTGGACGACCGTCCCCGACTCGGCGACGGCCTCCAGCAGTCCCGCGAACCCGCGCCGCGTGAGCGAGACGCCCGGCGAGGTCTCGACCGGAACGTGACCGATGGCTTCCTCGCGTTCTTCGAGCGCGTTCCGGACGAGCGCCGCCGTCGAGCGCTCGTCGGGGTTGAGTCGCCGCAGATCGGTCCCGTCGAAGGTGATCGTGTACTCGTCGCCAAGCACCAGATGCGTCCTGACTGTCTCCCGGATCGCGTGGCTCAGGAAGAAGGCGCTGGTGACACACCGACAGAGGACATCGAGGCGGCCGGCACCGCCCGCGAGGTCGTCGAGCGAGAAATCGGGCGTGGTCGGCGCGTCGTGGCCGACGACGACGAACTGGCGCATACCGAGCCGTCGGTCAGCACCGCCTTACGTGCATCGACACCGACCGCAACACCTGTTCACAGGCTAATCTTTAACTACCGTGCTAACACATCACTAGCCGATGGCGACGAAAACCGAGTTCTGCGCACACTGCAACGGCGAACAGCCAGTCCACGAGGACAAACCCTGGCTGCCGACAGTCTGTCTCTCCTGCGGCCGTGATGTCTGATGGCGGGCGGCCCGTGACCCCGTTCCCGTGATACAGGCGGAAAGGCACGTCACGTGTCCGGGTTCGCGTTCGAGTCGCGAGACGCGGGTCTCACAGACTGGGTCCCGGGCTGGCCCCGTGACGGCCACGCGACGCCGTCCCGAATCGTGACACCCGGATAACGTATCTCACGGCACTGCTCCCGCCCAATTTTTGATTCTGATACGAGGAGAGACACAGCTAAATGTGACTCCGGTAGATCACGGATATGGGCACGGACCTGGGGAGCGGGGAACAAGCTCTCGGCGGTATCAGACAGCGATTGGCGTTCATCCCGGACGGGAGGACGATCCCGGACGAGGTCTGGGAGACACGTCACAAGTACTTCGTTCTCCTGGTGTTGGGGCACGTCCCGTTTCTCGTGGTGCTGGGCCTGTTCGAGGGCACCGAGACGACCGTGACCGGCATAACGCTGCCGTCGATCCCGCTGGGGATGCTCCTTCTGCAGAACGGGGTCATCGCGGCGTTCGCGCTGGCCGCTGCGGTCCCGCGGCTGAACCGCCGGCTCCGGACGGTCCTTGCCGTCACCGGGCTGGCATTCACTTCCGGAACGCTCGTCTACGTCACTGGGGGCTACATCGAGGCGCACTTCCACTTCTTCGTCGCTATCGGGATCGCCGCGATCTACGAGGACTGGCTCCCGTTCGGCATCGGGATCGCATACGTCGTGCTCACCCACGGCATCTTCGGGACGATCGACCCGTCCAGAGTGTACAACCACACCGCGGCACAGATGCACCCGTGGGTCTGGGGGCTGATCCACGGCGCGTTCGTCGCCATGCTGGCGGCTGCCCTCACCGTCCACCTGAGTTCGATCGAACAGTCCCGACGCAACGCACAACACGAACTCGAACGGGCACGGGAGCGCGCGACGGAGATCGAGAACCTCGAAAAGCGACAGGCCGAGATCGAGGAGGAGAAACAGGAGGCCCAACGGCTCAAAGCCGAGGCAGAGCGAGAGCGCGCCGAGGTCGAGGAGTTGAACGACCACCTCCAGACGAAGGCCGAAGCGTACCAACACGCCATGGAACAGGTCGCTGCCGGCGACCTGACCGTCCGCGTCGACTCCGAGAGCGACAGCGACGCGATGGTCGGGATCGGGGAGACGTTCAACGGGATGGTCGGGGACATCGAGACGACCATCGCACAGATACAGTCTTTCGCCGAGGTCGTTCAGGAACAGACGGACGCCGCCGATACGAGCACTCGGCAGGCCGCAGCGGCCAGCGATAGCGTGAGCACGTCCGTCCAGGAGATGGCCACGGCGACCGAGGACCAACGACAGATGCTCGACGAGGTCGCCGGGGAGATGTCGGACCTCTCGGCGACCGTCGAGGAGGTCGCCGCCTCGGCACAGGAAGTCACACAGGTGTCCGCGGAGACGACCGAGATCGCGACCGACGGGCAGGCGTTGGCCGACGACATGATCGCGGACGCGGAACAGGTCCAGGCGTCCATCGAGACGGCAGCCGAGACCGTCGCGGAGCTAGAGACACAGATGGACGAGATCGCGGAGATAACCGATGTCATCGCCGACATCGCGGAACAGACCAACATGCTCGCGCTCAACGCCAACATCGAGGCCGCGCGGGCGACCGGTAACGGGGCCGAAGGGGCCGCCGAAGGCTTCGATGTCGTCGCGGCCGAGGTCAAGCAGTTGGCCGAGGAGACCCAGGACTCGGCCGGCGACATCCAGACGCGGATCGAGGAGACACAGGCCAAGACCGGCGAGGTCGTCTCACAGGTCAGGGGAGCGAGCGAGCGGATGGCCGACGAGATCGAGGCGGTCAACGAGGTCGCCGACGCGTTCCAGCGGGTCGGCACCAACGCGGACCAGACGGACGCCGGCGTCCGGGAGATCAGCCAAACCACGGACGAGCAGGCGGCAAGCAGCGAGGAGGTCGTCTCCATGATCGACGAGGTCACGGCGATCAGCGAACAGTCGGCTGCCGAGGCCGAAAGCGTCTCCGCGGCCGTCGAGGAACAGACCGCGTCGATGACCGAGGTGAGCAACAACGTCTCGCGGGTCGCCGAACAGGCCAGCGAACTGGAGGAACTGTTGACGACCTTCAGCGTCATCCACAGGGCCGACTGACCCGCCCGATCGCTTCGGCTCGTTCAGGACCACCAAGACGAGCTTCCCGAGGGATGGGTATAGTAGATCTACAGCTGTGTGATACGGAAACCGCCTGTACTGAGCGATCGAGGCGATGAACTCATCAACTGTTGATGATTTCAACAATCCCGACAGTCCTATTCTCAGCAGTATCAACCACTTGCCCCCGACACCACGCCACTGTCGGTTAATATCGACCACCAGACACCCCTGTCAGAATGCGGAAAGCCCGCGAATACGGCACCGCCGACAGCCACTCGACCAGCTCGTCGGGCTGCTCCCGCAAGACTTCGAAGAAGTGGACCAGGTCCTCGTCGAGGTCGTTGTACACCTCCACCGTACTCCGCTCGGTGTCCTTGTTCACCAACACACCCGCGGCGCCGCCGAACACCTCGACGAAACACTCGTGCTCGGGCACCTCCTGCAAAATCCACGACGCGAGGCGACTCTTCCCACCGGGGAACGGAAAGACGGCATCGCCCACGATCAGACCTCCTCCACGCCCTCGACGTAGATCCCGTCGAACGCCACTAACAGGTCCAGGACCCACTCGGGTGGGTCGACATCGACGGCCAACTCCGCGGTCGCGGTCGTCGTCAACAGTCGTGCCACGCCCTCGGCGTCGACGCCAAAGGCCCACGACTCGTCGGCTTCGATCTCAACCCGGCCAGCAAAGTCCGGGTCCGAGCGGAACAGTCGAACGACGACGCGCTCCCCATCGATTCGCTCGGTAACAGTGCGGTGTGGCTGCTGTGTTCGTGCCATGCAGTCGGGTCGACTAGACCCGGGGGAATAACGCTGAGGCGGGCGCGTAACCGGGAGCCACAGAGCGGTAAATTCGTCACCCAGATCAGCCCACATACTGCCCACAACACCCACGAACGGCCGATGACTGGGACGTAACCGGGAGTGACTGGAGACGCCGCCCTCGGGCGGTTACGGAAGTGACCGGTAGATAGTCGCGGAGCCGGTCCCCTCGGTTTCGATGAGGTCGTACCGGCCCAGGCTCCGAAGATATCGTCGCCGACTCGATCGGGATTTCGGCGCGTCCGACCGGGCTTCGTAGCGGGCATGCAACGTCCCGGCATCGAGTTCGCCAGCCTCGTCGATGATCCGGTACAACGACCGGGGGTGGGTCCCAAGCGAACGGACCCGTAGCTCGCGAATCTCGGCCTCAGCGTCTTCGATCACAGCAGCGACCACGTCGGGTGTCAACCGTCGTCGATCAGTCGATTCGACATGGTCGGCCGCCGGGCGAAGGATCGCGATCGCCCGGCGGGCGTCACCGGCGGCACTGTCGGCGATCGCCTCGACAGCGGCGTCCTCGACGCGAGACTTCAGGAGCCCGTGTGCGACGCGACTGTCGAGGATATCACACAGCTCGGCGTGGCTGTACCGGTCCAGTCGAACGGTGGCCGCGCTCTGCATCCGGGACGTTGCCTGTGCGCTGAGGTCGGCGAACCACTCGTCCTCCTGGAGCGTGATACAGATGAGCGAGACGTTGGGCAGGCCCCAGAGTGCCAGCAGGGGTTGCTCCGCCAACACGGAAACCTCGTCGAGGACAGCGATAATCTGGTCGTCACACTCCCGGAGCCGGTCGATTGCGTGAGCGGTCGACATACCCTCACGTGGGAGGTCGGCACCGACTCCCACCTCCCGTACCAGCCGATGCAACACCGCCGCGGGGGTGGTGTCGGCCGTACAGTCGACGTAACCCCACCGCAACTCCAAGAGCTCGCGTTCCAGCCGGGAGAGCGTATACTTCGCGATAGTCGTCTTTCCGGCCCCGCTCGGACCGAAGATGCACACGTCCTCGGCCCGATCCAGCGCCGTCGGCGCCAGCGCTGCGGAGAGGTGGTCGATCTGGCCATCACGGTGATGCAGATCGCGCGGGACGAAGTCGGGTTTCAGGGCGCGAGCGTCAGTGATCATTGGTCGTGTGGGCAGCGGATTCGCCAGGTCGTCGCCAGCAGATCGCCGATGCGCTCGGTATCTGAACCGGAGTCACTGTCGGTCATCCGATCACCCGCGGCCGCGAGGGCAGCCATCGGCTATTCGTCCATTCGAGTCGGCGACAGTCACCAACAGTCAGCGGGACCATACCAGTCCATCTGCAGAGACGGATATACGCGTCGGCGTGTCGTTTCCGGGTTTCCGGAACGGCCCCTTCCTGCGGTTTGCCCGGGTTCCGGAATGACTGACGCCGGCAGAACCCACAGAGAGCCGGGCCGTCGCTCCCGAGTTCCGGACCCAGCCTCGTCGACAGCTTGGTCGGGTGGCCGTTTCCGGAAAGCGAGTCGAGAGACACGACCGAATTCGCCCCGAGAGCGCCTCACACCCCGCTCACCAGCCACAACACACGATAGCCACCGACTGTTTCCGGAAACATCCCGGCCACGGTTATATGCCGGCGCCACGAACGGATCGATAACAGATGATCCGCGATGCTCGCGTGCTCCGAGCCGGGTTCGTCCCGTCCGAAGTCGAGCATCGGGATGCGGAAGTCAATCACCTCTCGACCGTGCTCCAACCCATCACGGACGGCGAGCCGGCCGACACGGCCGTCGTCACGGGTCCCAGCGGCGTTGGCAAGACCTGCATCTCGAAGTTCGTCACCGAACGCCTCCGCGAGGAAGTCCTCGATGTCGAGTCCACGTACGTCAACTGCTGGCGGAACTTCACCCGCTACCGCACGCTGTACCAGATCCTCGACGACCTGGGCCAGACGATCAACATCCACCGCCAGTCCACACCCCACGACGAACTGGTCGATCGCCTCCAGCAGTACGACGGGCCGCGAGCGGTCGTCATCCTCGACGAAGTCGACCAACTCGAAGATCCGAACCTCATCTACGACCTCCATAGCCTCCCGCAGTTCGCGCTGATCTGCATCGCCAACAGGGAGCAGGACCTGTTCAACAGCGTCGACGAACGGCTCGTGAGTCGCCTCCGGGCCAGCGAACACGTCCGCCTGGAGCGCTATCACGACCCGGAACTCTACGACATTCTCGGGGCCCGTGCGAAGCGCGGGCTCGACCCGGACGTGATCAGCGACGACCAACTCTACCGGATCGCCGACGCCGCCGCCGGCGACGCGCGGCTGGCCATCGGGATGCTCCGGTCGGCCGCCAGCCGCGCCGACCGGGAGAGTAAGGATACGATCACCGACAGTATGCTCCTGGACGCGGCCGAAGACGCCCGGACACAGATCAAACAGAAGAGCATCGACTCGCTGACGCCCCACCAGCGACTCGTCTACGACATCGTGCGCGAACAGGGGCCGCTCACGCCAAGCGATATCTACGAGCAGTATAGTGAGCAGGCCGACGACCCACGCACCGCACGAACCTGTCGGACCTACCTCTCGAAGATGGAGCAGTACAACCTGATCGAGGGAGACGGCACCAGCCGGGATCGAACCTACTCGGTCGTCGATTCGACGAAGACCTCCGACATCTTCGAGACGGGGTGAGCGGGTTGGGGCGGTCGTGGGCCACGTAGTCTCGTCCGATTCGGTCCGCAGGGCACACTGTGGTCGGTGATCGGTTAATCCGCGGTGATACGGACAGAGCGTAGATGCACCACACGCGCCTCGCTTCCAGGCTAAAATCGACGAACTAACCATTCGGCAGCCATGCGAACTATACTATATCTCTGCCTCTGAAACACCGATCTGGGCTTAATAAGTGGTGAGTGACAGAAATGGAATATGGAAAAGCATCCGCAACCGCAACGAGGGACGAACGGAGATGTGATCTGGCACCGGGTCGGAGCATTCTTTGTCGACTCGATCCTCATGGGGCTACTCTGGCTTCCAGTTATCGTCGCCGGGGCAGCCCTCGGCGATATCGGTTCCCTCGTGCTGATGTTCATAGGGCTGGCTGTAACACTCGTGTACGGGTTTCTACTCGAGGGACTGTACGGCTACACGCCGGGGAAATACCTACTTGGATTAGTCGTTATCAAGTCCGACGGTTCAAACTGTACGATTGGCGCGTCAGTACTACGGAACCTGTTATGGATCGTTGACTCATTTCCGACGTTCAATCTCGTCGCAATGGTCTCAATACTGCTTACAGACGACAATCAACGGGTCGGTGACCTCGTTGCGGATACAGTCGTCGTCAAGCAACAGTAATCCGAACGGATCATCTCTGTTTGCCCTGTACTGACCGATTCGCCTGCCTGAAATCTGGACATGGTACAGTGCGCGCCCTGTTTACCACCTACGTCTCGCAACGACCGCGAGTTCCACCAAAACCCTCGATTCAGGAACCGGGGCTGGAAACGCATAGCGAAGCGGCACAAACCCCCTGACGGCAGCAGGCTACACCACGACTCCCGGCGCTTTCTGGAAATCCGGAAACGACACGCCTCGCCTTACGGAACCGGCCTGTCTCTATGTGAGTATGGATCGATCGTTGGCGCCGGACCAACCGACGCGAAACGCTGCGACGAACCGCTCGATAGTCGACGACCAAGACATCCTCCTGCCCTCGCTGGATCCAGGGCTCACACTGTTGGAAATCGACGGTGGCCGAGGCGTACCAGTGCTGCAATCCCTGGTCCTGGACCGCCTCCTGATGCGCGAGGGCCACGTGTTCTGGGCCGACGCACAGGGGTACGCGACGACGACCGCGCTGGCCAGGTTGGCACCCAGTCGTCGACTCCTCGATCGGATCCACGTCGCACGTGCCTTCACAGCCTACCAGCACTACAGCATCGTCCAGGATCTCGACCGGGCCGTGGCCGACCACATCCAGACCGAAACCACGCGCGACCCCATCGAAACGGTTCGTGACCGCCGCATAGACGGCCCCGACACCGACGGCGAGCGCGGCCACATCGAGCCGACACTCGTCGTTGCCCCGGCCCTGGATACGTTCTACCGGGCGAACGAGACCCTCGGTGATGAGCGAGCCAAGACCCTCCAGACGAGGGGGCTCGCAGCACTCGCACGGTACGCCGACGGCTACGACGTGCCGGTACTCGTTACCCGCTCGGCCGACGACGCGTTCGCCGCACCGATCGCCCAGCGGGCGAACACCCGACTCCAGTGTGAACTGACCGACCTCGGGCCACGCTTCGTCGGCGAGGAGTTCGAGACGACCGTCTATCCGGTCAGCGACGGGGCCTACCAGACGACCTTGGCCTACTGGCGCGACATTCTCGCCCACCGGGCCGACCAGGCCGGCATCGAACCCAGCGACACCTCCACGAAAGACGACGAGCCGTCGATCGGGACCGCCGACGGTGGCGTCACGATGCGCACCGACCCGGTCGCGGACGCACTCAGTGAATCGTCCGCGGGAGGGTGGTGATGGGCCGCACGAACCCGACCTTTCGCGATGCGCTTCGGGCCATCGAGGAGCGCTGGCAGGACTACCGACGAGCGCTCCGCAACCGTGACCAGCCCTACTTCGACCAGTTGTTCGGCTACGCCCGGGAGCATGCGGATGCGGCCGGGCTGTTGAACCACTCGACCCCGCATCTTCCGGCACTCCTGTCGATCGATCTGGAGCAAGAACGCCGGCTCGACGAACACGACGAGCGGCTGACCGAACTGGAGGCCACACTCACCGACGGTGGAGCCACCGACCGGGAGGAGTAGCGTGGTGTTCACGCTCGATTACCTCGATGATGGGCGCGTCATCGAGTGGACCGTCACCGACGATGGGCCTGAATCACGCGTCCGGACCGGGTACACGCCGCGGTTCTACGTCGCACCGCGGACCGCCGAGTCGGACGGCGACGTGTCGGCGGTCGAGTCGGCGTATCGACGACACCCCGAGGTCGTCCAGACGAAACTCGTCGAGCGACGGCCTGGCTTCCGCCGGGACCGTGAACAGGTCCTAGCCGTCGATGTCGCACATATCGACCGCGTCCGGCCGCTGGCGAGCAACGTCCACGAGCAACCGGAGACGCCGGTGGGCGATCTCGCCTGCTTCAACGTCGATTTCTCCCGGCAGTTCCGCTACTGCCTGGAGGAGGGCATCGACCCCACGCCGGCCGGCTCGCTCTCGACGCTTCGGCTGGGCGTTCCAATGGCCGAGCGTGGCGCGGAATCGTACGACCAGCTCGTCGTCGACGGGGAGACAGTCTCCGCCCCGCCGGGTGACATCGTCGACAGGGTCACAACGGCGGTCGCCACCATCGACCCCGACGTACTGCTCTGCTCGACGGCGGAGCTCGTCCCGACACTGTCCGAGATGGCTGCCGAGGCCGGACGCCCCGAGTTTTCGCTGAGCCGGTGGCCCGATGCCGACTATCAACAGCTCGCCAGTCGGTCGACCTACGCCAGCTACGGCCGTGTCGGGCACTCGCCGGCCCGGTACAACGTGCCCGGCCGGGTGCTCATCGACGAGTCGAACACGTTCTTCCACAGCGAGACCAACTTGGATGGCATGATCGACCTGGTCGGTCGGTCACGGAAGCCACTGCAGGAACTCAGTTGGGCGTCGATCGGGAACGTCCTCACCGCGATCCAGATCTGCGAAGCGGACCGTCGTGACGTGCTGACGCCCTGGAACTCCTGGCGCCACGAATTCTTCAAGCCGATGGGGACGCTCCACGATGCCGACCGCGGCGGGTTCATCTTCTCGCCGGAAGTCGGCGTCCACGAGAACGTCCACGAACTCGACTTCGCGAGTCTCTACCCCAACATCATCTGTACCCGGAACGTCTCGCCGGATGTCATCCGATGTGACTGCCACAGCGACCGGGCCGACGTTCCCGAGATGGGGTATTCGATCTGTGACGAGCGCGGCTACCTCGTCGACGTACTCGAGCCGCTCATCAGCGACCGACGGGAGATCAAGGCCAAAATCGAGCGCGAGGCAGCGAAGGCCGACCCCGACGAGGCCCGGATCGCCGAACTCGAGGGGCGGTCCGGCGCGATCAAGTGGATCCTCGTCTCCTGTTTTGGGTACCAGGGCTTCTCGAACGCGAAGTTCGGGCGGATCGAGTGCCACGAGGCGATCAACGCCTACGCTCGCGACATCCTGCTCACGGCCAAGCAACGGCTGGAAGCCGGTGGCTGGCGCGTCGTCCACGGGATCGTCGATTCAATCTGGGTGACCCCCGACCCGGACGTTTCCGAGGCCGACCGCCAAGAACTCACGACGATCGCGAGCGAACTCACCGAGGAGATCGGCATTCGACTGGAGTACGAGGCCCACTACGACTGGGTAGCCTTTGTCCCACAGCGCACCAGCGAGGCAGGGGCGCTCACGAAGTACTTCGGGAAAGTAAGTGACGCCGAGGAATTCAAGCTCCGGGGAATCGAGGCCCGACAGCGCTCAACACCGCCGTTTATTGAGAAGGTCCAGCGTGACTGTCTCGAACGGTTCGACGCGACGCGGGATCCCGATGTAGTGATCGAGCGCCTAGAGCGGGCGATCCGCGCGCTCCAGCACGGCGCCGTCGACCCGTCCACGCTCGTCGAACGGAATCGTGTCTCGAAACCACGCGAGGGGTACACGCAGTATACACAGAACGTCGCAGCGCTGGAGCGAGCCAGTGACCAGGGGATCGCGATTCATCCCGGCCAGGATGTCGAATACGTCGTCGTCGACGACGCGAAATCCTCCCGCGAACGTGTCGCGCTCGCCCACGAGGCACCGGAGTGCTACGATGCCGACTACTACGAGACGCAGTTGCGCCGGGCGATCGAGAGTGTCCTGTCGCCGGTGGGTTGGGATCGAGACGACATCTCGGACGCCCTCTCGGACGTACAGACGATGACGATTCCAGACTACACGTACGCCTCGCCGGACTGGGTCGGGACCTGTGCGACAGATGGAGAGTGAGTTCAGCACAGCCAGCCAACCCCGCTTTCGCTTGTGGTCCCGCCGGTGTATTGTAACACGGTCACGAACGAGTGGTCGGGCGCTGAACAGGCTCCAGAGTCGCATCTGGGAGGTAGTTTTCACGCTTCAGGCCGAAATATCACGTTGGATAATCACAGTGAGAGTTATCGGTGAGACATCGGCGATTTTAGTGGTTTGAACCGGCTTTCAAGACGTACTTGAATCTGCGTCAGATAGCTTGTGCCCGGAATACATCCTGTTAGTGGGAACATAAATTCCGCCAGTCATTTCAATACGAAGATGATACACCATGTCGCGGGCAGATGCCCGAATCCCGGATAATACGGCACTACCGGGCGCTGAACACGCCCTGAGATCCATTACAGGGGTGCGTTTGCACCCTTTCAGCATCGTGCTGAGACCGTCAAGGCAGACTTGAGACAGCTTCTCTGCATGAAACGTAGTATTACTTTATTATACCAGATGGATATTGGAAGGGTGTAATGCAGCTCAAGCAACTGTTCAATGACGATGACGCCGTGTCGCCGGTTATCGGCGTCATCCTGATGGTCGCGATTACGGTGATTCTCGCCGCCGTGATTGCATCGTTCGTCCTCGGACTCGGGGACCAGACACAGAATGCTACGCCGCAGGCCAGCTTCTCGTTCGATTACCAAGCGAATAGCAACATCGCCTCTAATCTCGGTACTGGCAACGTCTCGAATACGGACGGCAACCTGACCATTACGCACGACGGGGGTGATTCAATCGCTGCCGACGAAGTGTATGTACGGGGTGAATTTGACTCGGGCGCGAGCGGAAATTGGGGCACGAATGGGAACTGGACGAACGCGGCAATCACCAGCAGTCCCGGCCCGACCAGCGATATCAGGGCGGGCAACAACGCGAAGGTGCCTGTCGGCTCTGCCTATGACATCCGCGTCATCTACGAAGCTGCTGAGGGCGACAGCTCGGCCACACTCGGCCAAGACACCGGTCCCGACGCGTAACTGACTCACCACTTTTCCGGTTTATCGATCTTAACCAGTCACAACTCACCCGCGGTCGACGCCGACCGCCTCGTCGACCTCGAACTCTAACCCACGCACGGACACAGCTGCCGCAATCTCCTGCTTCTGCGCGATCGTCAAATCCTCACGCTCCAGCACCTCCTCGATCGCGTCGACCAGCGCGGGCACGTTGTCACACGCAAACGCCACTGCGTCCGATCGATTGCACCCGTAGAACTCGGCGGCCTCTTCGACGGCATGGTACCGATGCGCGTTCTCCTCGCCACAGCGAATCCGGATCGACCCTGGAACGTCACCCATGCTCGTGAACACGACCCCGAGAATCCTAGTTTTTTCGCCCTCCTGGGACCCTCCAGAACACTCGAAACACCGGGGAACCACTCACCTATCTGAGACAACACCGCCCGCGAACCACGCCCACCCACTGAATATGAACACATCGATGGCGGGGTTCGTGTTCATATTGGCTCGATCGCTCACGTCGACGCACAACCGCCGGCGGTCGCGGTCGATCCGTGTTCCCGACGTGTATTCGAATTCAGCAGCACTCTCGTTCGATGGGTAGTCGAACCGGAAACCAGATGAGGTGGGGAAAAATCTCACAAACACGGGAATACTTTTGCTCTGTCCCGTACAAGATCTGATTATCTCATGTCCAAGTCAACAGACGAACGCGGACGGATCTACCTCCCGAAAGATGTTCGTGAGCGGTTCGGTGACCAGTATCGAATCGTCGAACTCCCAAGCCATGTCGCGCTCTTCCCCGTCGACGAGGATCCGCTGGAGGGGCTTCGAGCGGCTGTTGGAGATGCCTTTGCAGAGACGGATGCCGGCGAGTTGAAGACACAAGCACGCGAGGCAATCTCACGAGAGGTTCGAACGGAAGCAGAAAGCCGGACACAGGACAGCGAGGAGTAAGCTGTGTACGTCGAGACCGACTTTCTCATTGTACTGGTGAAAGACGACGACTGGCTACAGGACGCCGCGATCACCGCTCTCGAAGAGCACGACGATATCCATACCTCGATACTCGCGTACGCCGAGGTTCTCGTGTTGTTCTACGACCGCGAAGCCGCCGAATATGATATCGATGCGCCGCGCGCGATCACCAATCTACTCGAACTGGTCCCGATCGTACCGGAAGAGCATGAGGATGCGGTCTTGGCCGCCGCAGCGTTTCTCGACGAGTACGACCTCACTCCGTTCGATGCGCTCCACGCCGGACTCGTCACGACCGGGGAAGAGCGTGTCCTCTCGACCGAGCAGGACTACGACACTGTCGGCCTGGATCGTCTCCCCTTGGATCCTGAATCCCCTGACTGAACGATCTGTGGGCGCCTGTACCGAATGGTTCGGTTCGTTCACTCAGTCGTCAGCTGGACCACCGTACACGTCATCGGTGAGCAACTGCTAGGCCGCGACACGCTGGATCGCGTCACACTCGGCCAGTTCGGGGAGGTCGCCACGCTCGTCACACACACGGAGGATATAGGCGCCCGAATCGAGCCGTTCGACCGAGACCACTCGATCCTCTGGATTCCCGTCTTCGGTGAGGAGACCGTCCCGGTCAAGGAAGTCTTTCGGGATCGTCACCAGCCCTGAACCGTTCTTGTTCTGTAGCTTCTGCGGCATATCAGCATTACCCGACTGTTGGATAATAAATGACCCCAACGGTACCATATCTTGGGGAGCTTTTGGCCAAGAAATGGTGCTGAGCGGCGCGTCTTTTGCGGACCCCAGAAACACGCGCTCATCCCGCGGGCAGTCCGCGGGCAGGACTACACGAATGCCACCGACCCCGTCCGGCGAGACAGACCCGCCGGACAGCGCGGTCAACACCGCGTCTCGACCCTGGCGCATCGACTTCCGCAACCTCGACGAGCGACGGCGCGCCCGAGCCCGGGCCACCGCGGCTGGTGCCAGCCGCGACCTCCCGCCTACTGACGTGTCGCCGGACTCGCCACCGACTCCTCAGAGAACATGAGCTACCACCACGCAGCCCGATCCGCACCGACCACCAACCCGACCCGACCCGGAGGCTCGGAATGAGTCTCCGCGAGACACTCGGCATCCTCACCGTCGCGCTGACCGTCCTGATGCTGGTCGCCCAGCCCGTCGCCGCCGCCGAGACCCCGCTCAACCCCAACTCCGACAGCTACGACGGCGTCGTCATCGAGGCCAACACCACAAAGGCGACGCACATGATGGGCTGGGACACCGTCCAGTACGAGAACGACGCCGGCGAGATCACGCGCTTGCCCGGTGTCGTCAACGACTCCGCCGACAACCCCTATCGGTTCACCGTCACGGACATCAACTTCTCCGACGCCGGTGAGTTCCCGCGGAGGGACTGCTCGGTGATCTCTTCGCGTGGTCTCACTATACACGAGGCCGAACCGGCTCCGCTACTCAGGACCTGCTGACGTAAGATCAGATTCCAGACAATAAAATGACAATTTCACACATAGAGACGGTAGTTCCGGTTTGATTTATCGTTCGAGCAAACTCTCTCGAACGATGGACACTCCACAACGATACGAGACTGCTGCTCTCGGTCTCTCTGGTACTCGATATACCGTCGAACAGACGGGAACGGACAAGAACTTTCGTCCAGAGTACGAAGCCAGAGATGTTTCTGGCGACACGATATTCCGATGTACCTATAATATGTACGAGGGGAACGATACTTTCCCCTTCATCGATACTGACGGTACGGAACTGTTCACAGTCGAAGCGAGCGGTAACTGGAATATCGCTGGCGATTACTTGCTTACAGATAGCCAGACTGGTGAAGAACTCGTTGTTTTAGATAACGACCTGTCACTGTTCCAAGACACCTGGCGGATTCGGGATGCTGAAGATGGGTCTCTCCTCGCTGAAATCAATTCACGTGGGACGCCCTTTACTGTCGGACGAAAGCTCTTGCCAGTTGGACAGTGGATCGGACACAAATTCGAGATAACCGATGCCGAAGGCGATTCTGTTGGCACTATTAAGAGTGACTTTGCTGTCTTTGATGAATACGAAATCACGATTAATGACAGCAGTTCAGTCCCGGTTGATCCGATTGTGGCAGGAACAGCTGTGATCGACGCGATCCAGGGGAATTGACTCTGGTCGCATCCTCACTAAACGAACCTGAGGGGGTACTCGTACCGCTGTCCCAGCAATGAGTTAATCTCGATTGCTTGCTCCATACACGACCTCTCTATGTAGCACGCTGTCTCTACCAGCCGCGGATCAGTCAACGTACTGAATCCCTCTTCGTTTCTCCTCGTCCCACTCACGGCGGTGCGGTAGCGGTAGTATTGCGGGTTTTGCGGTGCGGTCCCCGGCCCGAGCGCCAGCGAGGGCCCGGGGTATTTGGATTGTGTGGCCTTTGCCACACAACCTAAGGGACCTGTGCCCAGCCGGCGGGAAACGCGCCAGCCGACACCCCACCATCGAAGTGAAACGAAGGAGTCAGCAGAATAATTTATAGGACCAACATCGATGCAACGCGGATAGTATATAAAGGAACGACGCCGCTCGATAGCGTTGCCACTCTGCCGGAGCCGCCTACCAGATCGGCCGGTCCATGTTGTGCCGACCGAGCAACCGCCGGTTCACGACGACCCGCTCGCCCTTGTGCCGGGTGCTGTCGGGTTCCTTCCACGTGATCTGAGCGTCCTCGAACCGACGGGTGAGCATCGGGGACGCTTCGGCAGCGTCGGGGCCGGCCCGGACGATCTTCAACATCTCCTGGAGACTGACCGGCCGCGACAGCTCCATCTCGATCCCATCCGTAGCGTCCCGAACCGCGATCCCATGCCGATTCACCCACCGCTCCAGCGCCGAGGGCTCACCCTCCTCACCTCGCGACAGCGGCGTCGCCCGATCGGCGACGTTCCGTAACGACTCGACGGCCGCGTCCTTCGTCGAACCGAACCACTCGGCGACCTGCTCGATCTGGTCGCGAACGATGCCGTCCCGAAACCGGATCTCGCCGCCGTCCACGGCTAAGATATCGTCGAACTGCTCGACGGCCCGATACACCGTCGACGTACTCCGACCGGCGTCGTCGGCGAGCTCGTCGTAGCGCCGCGAACCGCCGTCGGTCATGGCCTCCAGCATGTCCCACTCGGCGGCCGTCGTCTCGGGACGCATCAACTGGTCGCGAGCGCTGGCCTGTTCTTGCTCTTCGAGATCGGGCATCGGGTTCGAGTGGACCTCGTAACTGCGTTCGCCCTGCTCGACATCGAAATACGGGTCCGCGACCCACGTCTCGGTGGTCGGCGAGAACTCGACGCCGGCCCAGTTCAGCGCGTTCACGATCGTCTCGCCCAACTCCTGGACCGCACTGTCGTACCCATCCCAGCGAAGCGAGTCGTCGCCGTCGGGATAGTAGCCTTTCCAGTACTGACACTCGATCTTGTGGTGGTAGAGCGGATCGTCCTCACCGTCGGACCGAACCCACTCGGGCTGGTAACACTTCAGCCGCTTCGCGAGCCCCTGGCCGTCGATCAACCGCGCCCAGTTGGCCGGGCTGAGCGAGACGGCCTCGTAGTGACCGACGATCTCCTCGTGGTCCCACTTGTACGCGCCACGCCCACGTCCGTTCGAGAACTGGGCGATATGCTCCAGAACACCACCCTTCCCGGCGACCTTGCCGGTCGCGACCGCTCGACGGATGCGGCCGTACACCTCCAGCCCGTAGATCGACGACCACTCGTGGGGCGTCGCGAAGTACTCGGCGTTGATCCCGAGGTGCTCGGCCAGCGATTGTAACAGCCCCAGAATCTCCCGCTGTTCGAGATTCGTCGCTTCGACCTGCACGCGGATCGATTCGGGACACTGCGTGGGCATCCCCTGGATCATGTCGCCGGTCTCGACGTGTTTCGCCTCGGGAAAGCCCGGGCGAAAGGTGAAATCGGCGCCGCGTTCGTCGTGCTCGTCATCGTCGGCGTACACACTCAGCTTGTACTCGTTCAGGGCGCCGTCGAACCCGAAATACGCATCGTCGGATTCGATCTTCCCCTCCCAGTGGACGGAGTTCGTGATACCCCACTCACGACCGTCGAACCCGAACGTCTCCTCACGCTCGTCGAGGTCGGGTTCGTACTGCCCGACGACTGCGTGATACGGCGACAACCCGGCGTCGTCGAACAGCAGGTTCGCGGCGACGCGATGGGGGCGAAGTGCGACCACGTCCTCGATCGTCGAGGCAACGGTCACTCGGGCTCACCCCCGTCAGTCGCGAACGCACCAAGCATCGCCTCCTCGGTCTGTGCGCTGGTCTCGTCGGTGTCGACGCCGTCGGGACTGTACCCTTCGACGAGCCGCCAAGCGTCGTCCTCGGCGCGTGCCCGCAGGTCGGCGGCGGTCACTCCCGACTCGCCGTCACAGCACTCACACGGCCGGCGTGGGCCGAGTGGCAGCCGCTCGGGGCGCTCGCCGTGCAACTCCAGCCACTCCTCGCGCTTGTCGAGGCGCTGGATGATCTTCGCCCGCGGCTCCTCCAGCGGATTCCGCGGCGTGTCCGTCGACTGTGGGTTCGCCAGCCGGAACTCACAGGCTCGCCAGGCACGAACGCGCTCGATCGAGTCCATGCCGTCGATGAGCGTGAGGACGATGTTGCGGCGGGCTGGCCTTGGTGACGAGTTCCTGATCGAGCCAGCGGGCGGGATCTTCGCCGATGCGCTTGCGAGTCTTCGGACAGCGCAGCCGCTCGTCGTGGTCGCCCGATTGAACTTCTGACGGCATCGGTCACCGCTCACCTCTCGAAGAGACACCGGCGGTGGATGACCAGCAGACCCTTACCGGACGGCAGTCGTACTGGGCGAGTGATGGTCCTCCAACTCCTCCTGCCAGCTCTCGTCGGGTTCGTGTTCGTGATGGGTGCAGCCTATGCCGGGACGCTCCGGGCACTGAACGTCTACTTCGACCCGGACCGTCAGAGCGTCTTCTTGCCCGACGACCACGAGCCCCCACACCGACGGTAGCCATCTACACCGCACCCCCGACGAGCGTCCCCAACACGTGCGGCAGGGCAGTTGTGCCAGCGTCCCTTCGGACCGCTCGGTCGTTCGCCAGTGGCCACGCAGGTGCTCGTCGACCAGCGTCGCCGGGATTACGGCGATCGCGACCAGCCGGCGTGGGTCGTCCTCGTAGACTGCCAGCGCGTACACGGATGCCGCCTCAAGTAGCGCGGCGTGCTGGCCGTCATCCCGACCTTTCAGCGTCCAGCGGCCACGCGTCTCTCGCGAGCCGTTCGAGACGAACCGCTTGCACGCCTTGATCTCCACGTGGGTTCCGACTTCGACAAGCGGCGTGCCGGCGAACACGACGGGCACGTCGGCGGTCTGGAGGGAGGGGGCCAGGAGCCCCGTCACGACGGCGTCGTGACGGGCGTCGTCCCGGTCGACGGCGTCGACCGAATCGAACTGCGAGACGACCAGCGCCTCGATGTCCAGCCCGATCGCCTTCGGGTCGGCGAACGCCTGGCTCATCGGGCGACCTCCTGGTCAGCAGTGCAGCCACATGGCTCGGGCTCGCCGTGTTCCTGGTACTGGTCCGACCGGTTCGAGATAGAGCGCTCGCGCCCACACTCGGTACAGCGATACTCCTCGCTGTGTGCCCAGCGGTTCCCCAGGTGTTTCCAGGACGAGCCGCCGTCACACCGCACATCTGGGTCGGTCTCGACGACGAACTCGACCGGGTCCTCACCCCGGGGTTTGATCGTCAGGCGATCAGGAGCCAGGCCGGGGTTCTGGGCGTCGCGGAACTGGTCGGGATCACCGAAGTCGCCGGGCTCGACCATGCCGTAGTAGGCGTCCAGATCGGTCGACCCGAAGTGCTGGATCGTCGACCGCGGCGTCCGAAAGACGACCTGCCCCTCGAACTCCCGAAGGTCCGACGGGACGAACAGTCCGGACTCACCGATGTGGGTCTCGCGACAGCCGCCGTCGGTGATAAGTCGCGTCTGTCTCCAGTCGAACTCACGGGGTTCGCTGGCCTCGGCGTCGTACAGTCGCGAGGCCCGGACGAACTCACGCTGCATCGGCCACCTCTGTGTCGACGTGGGGCGCGTGCTCGACGTAGGTCCCGCCGCTGGGCAAGTCCGCTGGCCGGTCGGGACAGCCGGTACAGTGGCCGTACTCGATGCCGGTCGAGGAACTCCGAGTACAGCGAGCGCGACACGATTCACACCGGAACTCGCCAGGGCCGTCGGCGGTGAGGCTCCCCCTGTTGGAGTTGCTCAGGTCGGTCACGCCTGGCACACCCCCTCATCCAGTGACCGACAGGACTGCCCAGGCTCGTTGATATACTCGCCACACCACCGACAGATCGGCCGATCCGACTCGGTGGATCGACTCACAGCGACCACCCCGGAGAGCGGCCGCTAATTATCAGGAAACCCGGGAAAAGGGTTTATATGGTATGGGCCGGCGCGAACATCGAACACGGGAAGACGGTCGCTCGCTTCGCTCGCGCTGCGACTTCCCTGCTCGAATTCGCTTGGGTTCGTTTGACACTCACTACGGACGCCTCGCTACGCTCGGCGTTGCGAAGTGAGGTAAAATGGGCCGGCGCGAATTCGAATCGCGGTTACGGCCACCCGAAGGCCGAAGGATACCAGGCTACCCCACCGGCCCGTGCGATAGCATTTGAGCAAACGCCGGTGATATTTTTAACCCTTCCGGAACGGCGAGACGGTCCGTGCGAAAGCGTAACAGCTAATCGGGTTCCTCGGCACCGTCCGGTGTGAAACTGACGGCCGTCCGTCGGGTAGGGTTGCTCGTCGTCCTCGCCGGACTGGTGTTCGGGATGGGGTTGCACGCGGGGACAGAACGACCCTACGACCAGCAGCACTCGCCGTACCCGGACGGTGAGGATCTCGCGGCCGACTACGACCGGTTCGTCGGGAGCGAGACGCGCCTCTGGGGGACAGTCCAGCGTGTCGATCCAGCCGCCGAGACGGCTGTGATTACCGTCGACTACGGCAGTGGCACACTGGACTTCACCGTCACCGGGTTCGACGCCGTCGTCGACCCGGGTGGGGCCGTCCAGGTGTACGGAACGGTCGAACGGGACGCCACCATCGACGCGACCAACGTCGTCGTCGTCAACCCGGCAGGGGCGTCGGCAACCGTGAAATACGCCGTCTCGGCCGTCGGTGCGCTGCTCGTGCTCGCGGCCTTTTTCCGCCGCTGGCGGCCCGACGTTCGAGAGTGGGCGTTCGTCCCGCGGGAGGACACGGATGGCTGAGTTGCTTACCCACGTTCTCGTCCCGTACGTCGTGTTGACGGCCCTCGGGTGGCGCGTCGAGTTCGATCGGCGATGGGTTCCGGTCGCGATGGGCGGGGCCGCGATCCCGGACCTGAGCAAGGTCGATCTCGTGGTAGGTGCCGAGGCGGTCGAGTCACTCGTCGGCCACGGGTTCGCCTGGTCACCGATCAGTTCGCTTGGCGGCGTGGTGGTCATCGGCGCCGCGATCGCCCTGCTGTTCGGTGACGGCCTCAGACGCCGTGCGTACGCGGCCCTGCTGGTCGGCGGCACCAGCGCGCTCGTCGTCGACGGGTTACGGGCGTTCGCCGACGGTCGGAGCGACTTCTGGCTCTATCCGATCTACTGGCGGCCGCCGACGCCGAGCCTCTACGTCACGGCCGACAGCCGCGTCACCGTCCTCTCGGTCGGCGTCGCGGTCGCGGTCTTCCTGCTGGACCGGTACGCGCTGGGACGCCACGAGGACACATCGGCGGCGTGAGTCCGCTTCCGTCAGCTACCAGGTCAGCCCTTCGTAGGTAATTCCCTCACGCGGTTCGACGATCCGGCGGCCGTCGACGACGACCGGGTCGGCCATCACATCGAACTCCGTATCGAGGGCGGCGAACTCGTCCCAGTCGGTGACGACCACCGCGCCCGACGCGCCCTTCAGGGCCGCCGCCGCCGAGTCGGCGTACTCGATGTCGGGGTAGCGGTCGCGCATGTTCTCGGTCGCGACGGGGTCGTAGGCGACCACTTCGGCCCCGCGGTCGAGCAGTCCCTCGATGACCGGGACCGCCCGCGTGTTCCGGATATCGTCGGTCCCGGGTTTGAACGCCAGGCCGAGGACGGCCACGCGCTTGCCCGCGACATCGACGTGGTCGTCGAGCAGGGCGAGCAGGCGGCCGGGCTGGGCGTCGTTCAGTTCGACGGCCGCCGAGAGGACCGCCGGGTCGTAGCCGCGCTCGCGGGCCGCGGCGATGATCGCGTTCGTGTCTTTCGGGAAACAGGAGCCGCCCCAGCCGACGCCGCTGCGGAGGAACTGCGCGCCGATGCGGTCGTCCAGCCCGATGGCGTCGGCGACCTCGTAAGCGTCGACGCCGAACACCTTGCAGATGTTCCCGATGTCGTTGATCAGACTGACCTTGCTCGCGAGGAAGGTGTTGTTGGCGTACTTGATCATCTCGGCCTCGGCGATGCCGGTCTCGACGATCGGGACCTCGTCGTCGGCGGCCGCGACCAGCGGCGCGTAGAGGTCCCGCAGGGCCGCGAACGAACGCTCGTCGTCGGCACCGAAGACGAGTTTGTCGGGGTTCAGGAAGTCCTCGACGGCGGTGCCCTCCCGCTGGAACTCGGGGTTCGAGGCGACCAGGAAGTCGGTCCCGCGGTCGAGTCCGGCGTCGGCGATCGCCGGCGCGAGTCGCTGTTCGGTCGTCGTCGGGACGACCGTCGACTTCGTGACGACGAGGTGAGGGTCGTCGGTGTCGGATGCCGCGGCGGCCAACGCTTCGCCGACGGACTCGGCGCCGGCTTCCATGTACGCCAGGTCGATGCTGCCGTCGTCGTTGGAGGGGGTCGGGAGCGCGAGCATCGTCAGGTCGGTCTCGGGGACGACGCCGTAGTCGGTCGTCGCCCGAAGGCGGTCGCCGCCGTGGTCGGCGACCAACTCGTCCAGACCCGGTTCGTGGATCGGCGACTCGCCGTCGTTGATGGCGGCGACAATGTCCTCGTCGATGTCGACGTTCGTGACCTCGTGGCCCAGGTCCGCGAGACAAGCGGCGACCGTCGTCCCGACGTAGCCGCTGCCGACGATGCTGACGTGCATTGTCGAAGGGTTGGCCGCCGGGTTTCTTGAGAATTCGGGTTGCGCTACTCGCGGGCGGCCTCGACGGCCTCGACGAACTCGGCGGCGCTCTCGCGGACCTGGTCCATGTCGTCGTTCTCGATGGCCTCGTAGTCGACCAGCGCGGAGCCGGCGCCGACCGCGACCGCGCCGGCGTCGAAGTACTCCGCGACGTTCTCGGTCGAGACGCCGCCGGTCGGCATGATCGGCACGTCGCCGAGCGGCCCCTGGAGCGCGCCGATGTGGCCCGGGCCCACGGTCGAGGCAGGGAACATCTTGAGGATGTCCGCGCCGGCCTCCATCGCCTGGGCGGCCTCGGTCGGTGTCATCACGCCGGGAATGCAGACGACGCCCTCGCGGTTGCAGACATCGATGACATCCTCGTTGAGGTTGGGCGCGAGGACGAACTCCGCGCCGGCCTCGATGACGTTGCGGGCCGCGGCGGCGTCCATCACGGTGCCGGCGCCGATGACGGCGTCCGTGTCGTCGAGTGCCTTGTCGACGGCGGCGATCATGTCCGAACACCGCTTGGCGTCGGCGGTGAGTTCGAGCGCGGTGACTCCGCCCTCGTGGATCGCCGTCGCCACGTCGACCATCTGTTCTTCGGGGATACCACGGAGGACGGCCGTGACGCCGCTGTCTACGAGTTGCTGCTGGACCGCCTGTTTGCTCGTCATGGCTGGGCGTGCGCGGGGAGGGGGCAAAAACGTATGTGGAAGCCGTCAGTCCCCGTCGGGATCGTACGGGAGGGCGATGTCCGTCTTCGGAGCGCCGACGCCCAGGACCCGCACCTGCTCGTCGGCGTCCGCGGGGTTGTACGCCCGGTGTGGGCTCTCCGGTTCGGCGACGAACACCTCGTCGGCGGGGACGACAAACTCCCCGTCGGGCGTCTCGACGTACAGCGTCCCCGAGCGGACGTAGAACAGTTCCTCGCGTTGCTTGTGGTAGTGGTACGTGCGCGGGAGTTGTTCGCCGGGCGCCATCGTGTACGTGGCGGCGTGGAGCGCGTGTAACTCGGCGGCCTCGGAGAGTCCACGCCGATCACAGGGGTAGTCCTCGGTCTCGGGCAGGGCGTCGGGGTCGAGGTGGTGGTAGGCCATACCCGGCGTTGCCGGCGGCCGGGGAAACCAGTTGCCCCGGTCATCCCAGCATGAGGATGAGGACGAACGACGTTCCGACCGAGGCGAGCGTCGTCGCGAAGACGTTCACCGAGGCGAACTCGGCGTCCCCGCCCAGTTCCGTCGCGTAGACGAACGTCGAGACGGCCGTGGGCATCCCCAGCATGAGGACGCTGGCGGTGAACACGGCCGGGTCGACCCCCAGCGTCGAGAAGGTGAGCCACGCCACGAGGGGCATCCAGCCGAGTTTGAGCGCGACGACGCTCGCGGTCGCCGTCGGGTCGACGACCGACTGGTCGAGGTCCAGCGCCGAGCCGACGAGGATCAGCGCGACCGGCAGCGCCAGTTCGCCCGCAAGCGAGAGGGGAGTCACGACGGCGGCGGGAACGCCGAGACCGAACCACGCGACGACGACGCCAAGCGCCAGCGCGATCAGCACGGGGTTGGTGAGCAGTTCGCGCACCTGGTCAAGCACCGACACCTCGGCGTCGGCGACGGTGACGAGCACCCAGACGGTGACCGGGATCTGCGTGAGCGTCACCAGTCCCAGCAGGAGGCCGGCGGTCGCGGTGGCGTCGGGGCCGAACGTCGCCGCCACGAGCGGTAACCCGAGATAGCCCAGGTTCGAGTGGTACGACTGGACGACCGCGACGCCGCGGCGGTCGGCCCGGCTCTGTCGGCGGTGGATCACCCAGGCCATCCCGACGGTGGCGAAGACGACGATCAGGACGCCGACGACGAGTTCGGGCGACAGCAGCGTCGCCAGCGCCCGGTCGTACGTCGAGACGAAGATGAGCGACGGGAGGACGACGTAGAAGGCGACGGCGTTGAGCCGGTCGCGCCGGTGTTCGTCGAGGAGCCCGGTGTAGCGGGCGCCGAGGCCCACCGCGAGCATCCCCAGGAGATAGGCGAACCGGCCGACAGCTCCCTCCATGTTCCGCCCTGGTGGAGTGGCGGGCTTGAGCCTTCGGAAACCGACCGTGTCCGTTCCCGGCGTGACAACAAGCCTTTACCGGTGCGGTCGCGTACCCAGCACAAATGGTACTCGATAATCTCGGCAGTTCACTCAGGGGGACCTTAGACGACCTCCGGGGGAAGTCGCGGCTCTCCGAGGAGGACATCGAGGACATCGTCAAGGAGATCCAGCGCTCGCTGCTCCAGGCAGATGTCGACGTGGGCCTCGTCCAGGAGCTCTCGGACAACATCGAGAGCCGGGCGTTAGACGAGGAACCGCCGGCCGGTACGACGCCCCGCGACTGGGTCCTGCGGATCGTCTACGAGGAACTGGTCGAACTCGTCGGGGAGTCGACGGATCTCCCGCTCGAAGAACAGACCATCATGCTCGCCGGCCTCTACGGGTCGGGGAAGACGACCACCGCCGCCAAGATGGCGTGGTGGTTCTCGACGAAGGGGCTGCGACCGGCGATCATCCAGACCGACACCGACCGACCCGGCGCCTACGACCAGTCGAAGGAGATGGCCGACCGCGCCGAGGTCGACTTCTACGGCGACCCCGACGAGGACGACCCCGTCGAGATCGCCCGTGCGGGGCTGGAAGCGACCCAGGACGCCGACGTTCGGATCGTCGACACGGCCGGTCGTGACGGTCTCAATCAGGAACTCATCGACCAGATCGAGCGCATCGAGCAGGAAGTGAACCCGGACCGGAACCTGCTCGTGCTGGACGCCGCGATGGGGCAAAGCGCCAAGAGCCAGGCCGCCGACTTCGAGGCCTCCATCGGCATCGACGGCGTCGTCATCACCAAACTCGACGGGACGGCGAAAGGTGGGGGCGCGCTGGCGGCGGTCAACGAGACCGACTCGACGATCGCCTTCCTCGGGTCGGGGGAGACGGTCAAGGACATCGAGCGCTTCGAGCCCTCCGGGTTCATTTCCCGCCTGCTGGGGATGGGCGACCTGAAGCAGTTGACCGAGCGCGTCGAGCGGGCGATGGAAGAGACGGGCGAGGACGAGGACGACTGGGACCCCGAGGACATGATGGAGGGGCCGTTCACCCTCAAGGACATGCGAAAGCAGATGCAGACGATGAACAACATGGGGCCGCTGGACCAGGTGATGGACATGATCCCCGGCCTGGGCGGCGGGCTCATGGACCAGCTTCCCGACGACGCGATGGACGTGACCCAGGAGCGGATGCAGGACTTCGATGTCATCATGGACTCGATGACCGAGGAGGAGCTGGAGAACCCCCGCGTCGTCGGCCAGTCCCGGACCGAGCGCATCGCCCAGGGGGCGGGCAAGCCCAAAGAGCGGGTGCGCGAACTGCTCGAACAGCACCGCCAGATGGAGCAGATGTTGAAGCAGTTCCAGGGGATGGGCGACGGCGACATGGAACGGATGATGAAACAGATGCAACAGCAGGGCGGCGGCGGCGGTGGCGGGATGGGCGGCATGGGCGGTCCCGGCGGTCCGTTCGGGTGAGCGCCATCACTCCCGCCGGGCGAGGACGATCGCGTAGAGGATCAGGCACATCCCGACCAGCTGTGTGAGTCCGTCAAGCAGGGGAAAGATCCCCGAGAGAAGTGCCGGACTGAACAGACGGGCGGCGAGTAGCGTCGTCACGAAGCTCACGACCGTCAGCGTGGCGATGCCGCCGCCGAGAAACAGCATCGACGTGCTCCGGTTTCGCCGGTAGCCGGCGACCGCGAGCGCGACGATCGAGAGCCCGACGAGCGCCGAGAGCCACCAGATCGCCTGGCCGATCCGTGCCCAGGTCCGCAGGTCGAGCCCGGCGATCTCCATCACAGTCCCTCCCAGAGGTCGGTGAAGGCGTCGGCGAACTCCGCCGTCGTCGAGGTCGTCGAGAGGCTGACCCCGAAGCTCCCGTCTTCCAGGGTGACGAGGAGTTCGTCCAGTTGGGCCTCGTAGGTCTTGGTGTGGTCGCCGTCGGGATCGGGGACCGTCTCGGCCGCGACCAGCCCGCAGGTTTCGAGCTGGTCGAGCCGTCGATACACTGTCGAGAGCGACATCTCACACTGGTCGCTGAGTTCGGGTGCTGTCATGGGTTCGTGACTCGTGGCGGCGAGCAGCGAGCGCGCGTACTCGTCGTCGAGGAGGGCGAACACGGCAGCGGGGTCACAGTCACCGGCCACGCCCGACGCTACCGGCCCCCGTCAGTAAAAGGGGGTGGCGCGTTCGCTGGGTCGGCGAACGCGGGTCAGTCCTCGCGGTCACCGCCGTCTGGCCACCAGCGTAGCGTCAGTCCGACGGAGTTGTCCAGGCCGAAGACGGCCGTCGAGCGGTCGACACTCGCCGTCTGTGGCCGTTCGAGCGTGACCGTCCGGCCGTCGAGTTCGATCCGGACGGGCTCGCCCCGTCGGCGGAGCTGTTCCGAGAGGTCGTCTAGCTCGGCCACGAGCGTCTCGCGGTCGACTGCCGCCTCGCGCTGGCCCCTGCGCCGCGGGACCCCGCCGACGACGGGCTCGATGTCCACGTCTTTCGAGCGGTTCGAGAGGACGGCGTTGATGACCACGCCAAGGAGGATCACCAGGCCGACGACGTAGAGCCAGGTGAGCAACACGAGGATGCTGGCGACGAGGTTCCCGCCGGCGCTCCCGGACTTGAACGCCGTGAACACGACCTGTGCGACGGCGATGCCGACCGCCGCGAAGGCGGTCCCCGGGACCACCTCGACGAACGAGCAGTCGGCGTCCGGGAAGATGTAGTACATCGGGTAGAAGACCAGAAAGAGCCCGACGATCGTGACGGCCCCCCGGAGCAGCCCCGCCAGTGGCCCGTCGCCCTCGACCGTGAACAGATCGCCCAGGACGCTGGCGGCGACGATAGCCAGCGCGACGGTCACGAGCAGGAGGAGGCCGTCGGCGAGCTGGTCGACGAAGGTGTTGGCCCGCTCGGTCTCGTAGATGTCCGAGAAGGCGGTGTCGAGCCCGCGGAAGATCCGCAGGGCACCCCAGACGAGGATCGCCACCCCGAGCAGCGACACGGAGGTGTCGGCCTGTGCCAGCCCCTCCTGGATCACGTCGCTGGCCTGGCTCGTCAACACGAGTTGCATGATCCGGACGATCGAATCACGCAGCGCGACCGACTGTGCCTGCTGGAGGATCGCAAGCAACAACAACAATAGCGGCAGGATCGAGAGGAAGGCGTGATACGCGATCGACCCGGCGAGAAACGTGATCTTCTCGGTCCTGACCTCGTGGACGATCGCCAACCCCACCGTTCTGACCCGGTCCCGACTGACCTGCATGGGGAGGAGTTCAGCGGGGACCGACAAATACCCGGTCGCTCAGTCCCCGTCGCTCGTCGTGTCGAGTCCGAGCGCGGCGTTGAGTCCACAGAAACAGGTGGTCGCATTGAACCCGGCGCCGAGCGCGCCCAGGCCGGCCAGCAGGCCGACGGTTCGGCGCCCGCTCGTGAGCGCGCCCAGCGCGACGACGGTCAGGACAACTGCGAGCAGTGCGCGGCCGAGGCGGTCGATGCCGCCGACGTTCCGGTCGAGTGCCATACCCGCGCTACGGTCGCCAGCCCCTAATCAGTTCTCTCCGGCCCGGCGGCGGGCGGCCTCGTTCTCGTTGAACCCCTCGACCAGCGCGTCCAGGGCGGGGTCCGCGACCTCCGAGGCGGGGACCGACAGCGGCGAGACGCTGATCTCGCCGTCGACCAGCGCCCGGCGGTCGCTCCCGACCGGGTAGCGGTCGTCGAGAGCGGCGTCGGTCCCGAAGGGGTTCTCCCAGCCGACGGTGTCGGGCCAGACCACGTCCCGGAGCGCGATGTCGCCGGTGTCGCCGTCGGCGCCGACGGCCGTCGAGGCGTCGCTGTCCCCGCCTTCCTCGGCGGGTTCGTGGTCGACGACCAGGTCGTAGTCGTGGTGGGGATCGGTCAGGCGCATCGCCGGATCGGCTACGTCGACGGGGACGTTGACGTTGAGGATGTCCGCGCTGTCGAAGGCAGTCTCCGAGAGCGCCCGGACGACCACTTCGCGGGTGACGCGGGCCGGCCGGTCGAAGTCGTACGACTCCGCGGGCGAGACGAAGAAGTCCTCGCCGTGGTACGCCGAGACGGCGATCCCCGGCGTGCCGAGGAAGGCCGCCTCGATACAGGCGCCGACGGTGCCAGAGCGCCCGACGAGGTAGTTCCCGGCGTTTGGCCCGTGGTTACAGCCCGAGACGACCAGGTCGAAGTCGGTCTCTACCCCCCGGAGCCCGTAGGCGACACAGTCGGCTGGCGTCCCGGCCAGCGCGTACCCCCAGGGGTGTGACTCCCGGGCGGTCCGGTGGCTGCGGGTCCGCCCGACGCCGCTCTGGTTCTCCATTGGAGCGACGACGGTGACATCCGCGACCGCCGACAGTTCCTCGTAGACGCTCGCCAGCCCCGGCGCGTCGATCCCGTCGTCGTTGGTCAGCAGGACCTGTGGCTCGGCCATCGTCTCCCAGTCGGGGAGCGGGCCGGGTCAACGCTTCGGTCCCGACGCCAGTGACCAGTAGTATGAGGAGGGAGCGGACCCACGATCCAGATATGTACGAGATCGTCATCGGCATCGACGACAACGAGAACCGGGCTCGCATCCAGGCCGAGGAGGTGCTCGATATGCCCTTCGCGGACGAGACGGTCCACGTGACGCTGCAACACACCTTCCAGGACGCCGGGGAGGACCACGACATCGAGGACGTGGCCGCGGTCCAGCAGGCCCGCGAGACGCTGACCGGCGGCGGGCTCGACGTGTCGCTGGCCTCGTCGACGGGCAACCCCGCCGACGGGATCCTCGATACGGCCGACGAGCGGGACGCCGACCTCATCGTCGTCGCCGGCCGCAAACGCACGCCCACCGGGAAGGTGCTGTTCGGCAGCGTCACCCAGCGGGTCGTCCTCGACACCGACCGGCCCGTGCTGGTCTGTAGCGGTCGGGACACCTGACGTGTCGATCCCGCGGTGACCGAGGCATCGCGGGCCTTTTTGCCGATGGGAGAAGTTGCGTCCGACAATGACCGTCCGCGAGGTCGCCGTCGAGGCCTACCGGGAGGCCCTACCCGTGCTCGGGCTCAGTGCCGTCGGCGGCCTCTTCGCCGGCGTCGTCCTCGGCGGGATGGACGCCGAACTGGAGCAGGTCGCCGGTCTCCTCGTGTTGGTCCCCGCACTGCTTGCGACCCGTGGCAACGTCTACGGCTCCCTGGGGGCCCGCCTGGGCTCTGCGCTCCACCAGGGGCTGATCGATCCGCGGTTCTCGACCGGCGACTACCGGGTCAACGCGGCCGTCTCGGCGGCGCTGGCAAACGGCGTCCTCGTCAGCGGGCTGGCCGCGGTGATGACCGTCGCCCTGCTGGCGGTCCTGGGCCGGCCGTCGGCGCCGCTCGCGACACTCGTCGGGATCGCCCTGATCGCCGGCCTCGTCTCCGGCCTGTTGCTCACCGTCGCGGTCGTCTCGGTCGTCTTCGTCGGCTACCGGCGGGGACTGAACCCCGACACGCTCGCGGGGCCGGTCGTGACCACCACCGGCGACGTGGTCGGTATCGCGACGCTCCTGCTTGCGACCCGGCTGGTGCTGGCGCTGGGAGGGGGCTGACGTGGCCGGCTACGAGACACAGTGGTCGGTCCGTGGTATCGTCCGGACGATGCTCCCCGTCCTGATCGTCCTGACGGCCATCGAACTGGGGAGCGGGCTGGTGTTGGACACCTTCGAGACGACGCTGTTGCAGTACCCGTCGCTGCTCGTGTTGGTCCCGGTGACCATCGGGATGGCCGGGAACCTCGGGAGTATCCTCGCCGCCCGGCTCTCGACGGCGGTCCACCTGGGCCTGGTCTCCTTCTCGCCGGCCGACGACCGACTGGGCGGGAACGCCGTCGCCACCGTCGGACTGGCCCTGACCGTCTTCCCGCTCGTGGGTGCCGGCGCATGGCTGGTACAGACGCTGCTTGGCGGGGCGCGCCTCGACCTTCGGACCGTCGTGGCGGTCGCCACCCTCAGCGGTGTCGTCCTCGCCGTGCTGGCGGTCGTCGTCACGACGGCGACGACCTACGCCGCCTATCGGTTCGAACTCGACCCCGACGACGTGGTGATCCCCGTGGTGACGAACCTCTGTGACGTGCTGGGCGTGCTGGTCCTCTTCGGCGTCGTTCGATTACTCGTCTGAGTCACTCGGCCGTCGGGAAGGCGAGTTCGACGGTGGTACCGCCGCCCTCGCTGGGGACCGCGACCCGGCCACCCGAGGCCGCGACGATCCAGTTGACGAGCCACAGCCCCAGTCCGGTGCCGTGTTCGAGCGGGGTCTCGCTCTCGCCCAGTAGCGCTGCCCGCTCGTGGTCCGGGAGTCCCGGCCCGTCGTCGGCGACCACCGCCCGCGTCGTCTCCTCGCCGACGCTGACGTGGATCTGTACCGTGGGATCCGAGACGTGCGTGAGCGCGTTCTCCAGCAGTTCGGCGACGGCCGTCTCGACGATCGGCGTCGCCACGACCGGCGCCGTCTCCGGGAGCACCAGATCGACGCTGTCGGGGTCGGCCGCCGCGTGGTCGCGTCCGGCCCGGACCTGCTCGACCAGATCGACCCGCTGTTTCGTCGGCCGATCCCGGAGCAGCGTCTCGGCGCGGTGTGCCTGTTCGGCGGCGCGCTGGAGGTTCGAGCCGGCCCGCTGGATGCGTTCGGCCCCCTCACGCGAGGCGGGGCTGTCGGCCGTCTCGACGATGTGTTCGGCCTGGGCGAGCACGACCGTGAGCCTGTTGCGGACGTTGTGCCGGAGGACACGCGAGAGCACCGAGAGCCGCTGTTCGCGCAGCGTCTCCATGGCGATGTCCCGGCCGATCCCCGTCAGGCCGATGACCTCGCCGTCGGCGTCGGTGAGTTGGCTCCCAGTGAACTCGTAGGGGATGCGGTCGCCCTGTTTTGTCAGCAGCGCCGAGCGTGGCGTCCGGTCGGCGTCCTCGGAGACGACGGCGTGGATGTTCTCGGCGATGTGCTCCCGATCCTCCGGTGGGATGACGTTCAGCGCCGGCATCCCGTCGAGTTCCTCGTCGGTGTAGCCGGTCACCTCCGCCATCCGGTCGTTCCACTCGGTGAAACAGCCGTCGGTGTCGAGGACGTAGAAGACATCCTGTAGCGTGTCGATGACGGTCCGGACGAACTGGCGTTCCGATTCGAGTTCCCGGCGGCGCTGTACCCGGTCGGTGATGTCGCGGACGATACAGACCAGCGCGTCCTCGTCGAGGCGTGTCAGCGACAGTTCCTGAGGGAACGGCGAGCCGTCGGCCCGCCGACCCTGTGCTTCCCCGCGCCACTCGCCCTCGCGCTCGACCACGGGCATGATCTCGTCGCGGAACCGTTCGGTCTCGTCCTCGTCGTACAGCATCGACCAGTGTTCGCCGACGAGGTCGTCCGCGTCGCAGCCGTAGATGTCGGCGTGGGCCTCGTTGACCGAGACGTACTCCCCGTCCTCGTTCAGCAGTGCGACTCCGTCCATCGACTCCTCCATCGCCGTCGCCAGTCGGTCGAGTCGCTCGACGCGGTCGCGCTGCTCGGAGATGTCCCGGATGACGGCCGTGAACCGGTGGCCGTCGGGAGCATCGCGCTCGCCGAAGGAGACACCCAGCGGGATCTCCGTCCCGTCGCGGTGACAGCCGGGGAGTTCGATCCAGTCCCACGCCAGCGCGCGCTCGCCCGTCGTGAGGTACTCCGAGACGGCCGCGTGATGGGCGTCGTGGAACCGCTCGGGCATGATCGCGGTGAGCGATTCGCCGACGAGTTCCGCGGGCGCGTACCCGAAGAGGTCGTCGACGGCCTCGCTGGCGTACTGGACCGTACTCTCCTCGTCGATCGTCACGACGGCGAAACTCGTGTTCTGTGTCAGTGACTCGAAGCGGGCGGCGTCGGCGCGGGTTTCGCGTGCCACCTGGCCGTCCTCGACGGCCGACCGGATTCGGTGCGGGAGCAGTGCCCGCAGGTCCGCGCCCTCGGCGACCACACAGTCGGTCGCGCCGGCGTCGAGCGCGGCGTCGGAGAGGCCGGCAGCCCCGTTCGTGACCACGAGTCGCGGGACTTCGGGGGCGGTCGAACTCGCCGCCTCGACGAGCGCGAGCGAGCCGTCGTCGACCGCCCGGCAGACGACGACCAGACAATCGACGGCGCCGTCCGCGAGGGCCGCAAGCGCCCGGTCGGCGTCGACGGCCGTCGAACGCTCGATCCGGTCGCTCCCGAAGGGCGGTTCGACAGCCGACGCCACCGACGGTCGGAGATCGACGTAACACACATCGATCACCGCGGACGACCCGTCGTCCATAGCCCACAGAGACGACATCGAGCCCGGAAAACGTTCCGGTCGAACCGACGCTCCTTTGCGCCCGCCGGGCGTACGCTCGCGTGTGCCCGTGCTGGTCGACCTGCTGACCGATGTCGCCGTCCGCGTCCTGCGGATCACGGTCTTCCTCTCGCTCGGGGTGTTCCTGGCGAACCTGGCGGTCGCGTTCGGTCTCGTCGAGAAAATCGCCGTCGTCTCCCAGTATCTCACCGCGCCAGCCAACCTCCCGGACGAGGTCGGGACCGCCATCCTGACGACGACGGCCTCGCCGACCGCTGGCTACGGGATGCTCGCGGACTTCCGCGAATCCGGGACCTTGGACGACCGGGCGACGCTGGTGGCCGTGACCATCAACACGTTCTTCGGGTTCGCCCAGCACATCGTCACCTTCTACGCGCCGATCCTGATCCCGATCCTCGGGCTCCGGGTCGGCCTGCTGTACGTCACGATGCGCGGCTTGGTCGCGTTGGCGATCACGCTCACCGGAATCGCCGCCGGCCGCGTCCTGCTCGCCCGCTCGACAGTCGAGACAGCCGCCAGCGCGACCGCTCCAGACGGCGGTCACGGCGACCGGGACGCGCTCGACGACCGGCCCGAGGGCCACGAGGCGGCCGTCCGGGAAGCGCTCGGCGAGACCCGCGAGAAGGTCCGGGAGATCCTCCCCAGATTGGCGGCCATCTACGTCGTCGTCTCGATGCTCGTCGCCTATGCGGATCCGATCATGGCGGCGCTGGGACAGGGCGGGACGACGGTGACGACCGCCGCCGACGGCCTGGCGAGCCTGCTCGGACTGCCCGGGGCGGCGATTCCCGTGGTAGCGGCGTTCGCCCTCGACACCACCAGCGGCGCGACGGTGCTCTCGCCGCTGGTCCGGGACGGCACTTTCACCGCACGGACCGCCGTGGCGACGATGCTGGTCGGCGGAATCGTCTCCTTCGCCGTCTCGACGTTCAAGCGGTCGATCCCGTTCCAGTACGGCATCTGGGGCCGGGAGTTCGGTTCGAAGGTCATCGTCGTCAACACGGGGCTGAAGATCGTCTGGATCGCGCTGGCGCTTGCGGTGTTGCTCGTCCCCGATTACTCGATCTGGTAGGCCATCATCACCTCGTCGACGAGGTCGCCGTCGATGGTGTAGTGGTCCTTGCGGATGCCCTCGGTGTGCCAGCCGTGGTCGTCCAGAAAGGAGAGCGCCCGCTCGGAGCGCAGCGGGACGCTGTTGTACAGTTTCCGGTAGCCGTTGGCTCGCGCCCAGTCGGTCCCGCGTTCGAGCAGTTGGCTGCCGATCCCCTGGCCGCGGGCGTCACGGGCGACCCCGACGGTCAACTGGGCGGTCCCGCGCATGGTCTCGACCTGCGGGAGGTCCAGGTGACACCAACCGACGATCTCGCCGTCCATCGTCGCCACGAAGAAGACGCGGGACTCGACGGTGTTGTGGCGCGTGATCGCGTCCTCGTACAGCAGTTGCTCGGCGATGCTCTCGGCGATGACGTAGGTCCCGTCGGCCGAGACCTCCCGGATCAGTTCGACCAATCCCTCGAAGTCCTCGGGTCGGGACGGCCGGATGACGTACGTCTCCATCCCGGTGGTGTGTGACTCGACGGCGCCGATATCGAGCGCGAGCGACAGCGTCCCGCCCTGTTCCTGGAGGTACCCCTTCGCCAGGAGATGCTCCAGGGTCTCCTCGAACTCCCCTGGCGGGAGCCGCGTCGCCTCCTGGACCCGCTCCCGTGTCGCCGTCCCGTGGCGCTCGACGTACTGGTACAGCTCGCTGGCCGCGTTCGTCTCGAACGTCGGCCGTTCGATCGTGTCCATGCGCGTGCCATCGACTCGCACCCGCATAATCATTGTCGTTTGTTAACAAGAGGAGTCGCCCGGGCCGGGGAATCAGGCGGACTCGGGGATGGGATCGGAGATGACGACCGCGGTCCCCTCGACGACGCTGTTGCCCTCGCTGTCGTCGACCGCGGTCGTCAGCCGGAAGCGGTCGTCGGTGATCTGTTCGACGACCTCACAGTGGGCGGTGACGCGCTCGCCGATGTCGACGGGGCCGCGGTAACTGACCTCCTGGGAGATGTAGATGGTCAGCCCCGGGAGCCGGGCCAGCGCGGCGCTGATGATGCCCGAGACGAGCGTCCCGTGGACGATCCGCCGGCCGAAGCGGGTCCCCTCGGCGAACGTGTCGTCGAGGTGGAGGCGGTTGGTGTCCCCGCTGGCTTCGGCGAAGGCCTCGACATCGTCCTGATCGAGGGTCTTGCTGAACCGGACGTGATCGCCCACGTCGATGCCGTCGGCGACGCCGTAGCTCTCGAACTCCCAGCCGTCGCGCTCGTAACTGGTGTCGGGCCGTCTGAAGCGGGTCCGCTGGGTCTGGGCCTCCGTGGTCGGCCGTGGGTGCGCGAAGTGTGGCAGGTAGTTCGAGATGTCCGTCGTCGTCACGACGCCGACCAGCGCCCCGTCCCCGACGACGGGGAGTTTCTTGATCCCGTGGGTTCGCAGTCGCTCGACGGCGTCCTCGACGGTGGCGTCGGGGCCGATCGTGACCAGCGCCGTCGACATCACGTCGCCGACGGTCAGCGCCCGGGTGTCGCCCTCCGCGGCGGTGACCGCGACGATGTCGCTCTCGGTGATGATTCCGACGGTCTCGCCGCCGGACTGGACGACGAGCGAGCCGATCCCCTCGTCCCGAAGCCGTGCGGCGGCGTCGACGATCGCTGTCTCGGCGGTGACGGTCCGGGCGGGCGTGTTCATCACGTCCCGGACGGGCAGGTCGACGAGCATGGTACCGGACACCACACAGCCGAGCGGTATAACTCTCGGCCCGGCGACGGCGCCCGGCAGACTTGTGGTCGTGGCCCTCCTCGACCCGGCAATGCGAGTCCCCGCCGTCCTGTGCTGTCTCGTGCTCGTCGTCGCCGGCTGTGGCGGGCTCTCGACACCGGCCGAGCCCACGCTAGCGGACGACACCACGCCGACGGCCGAGCCGGTGGGACCAACGGTGGGTACCGTGACCGATGTCCCGCCGCCCCGACCCGCCGTCGAGGTGTCCGTGACGGCCGTCGTCGACGGCGACACCATCCGTGTCGAGTACGCGAACGGGACCAGAGACACCGTTCGGCTCGTCGGCGTCGACACGCCCGAGGTCCACGCCGAGAACGACCCGCCGGAGTTCGAGGGGGTCCCGGACACGACAGCGGGCGCGACCTGTCTCCGCGAGGCCGGAATCGACGCCTCGAACCTGGCGAAAGACCGGCTGCTGGGCCGGACGGTCGGGCTGGCGTTCGACCCGAACCTCGACCGACGGGGCTACTACGACCGGCTGCTCGCCTACGTCGTCGTCGAGGACCGGCTGTTCAACTACGGACTCGTCCGCTCGGGTCACGCCCGGGTGTACGACAGCGACTTCACCCGGAAGACTGCCTTCGACCGGGCCGAGAGCGAGGCCAGAGAAGCGGGGCGTGGCCTGTGGCAGTGTGCCGACGGTGCGACCGCCGTTGCGGACGGCGGCACCGTCACGGCCGGCGCGTCGGGGCTGGCGATCACCGCAATCGATTACGACGCGCCCGGCAACGACAACGAGAACCTGAACGCCGAGTCGGTGACGCTCACGAACCGCGGCGACGAAGCGCTCTCACTCGCCGGCTGGACGGTCAGCGACGACGCGGACCACCGCTACACGTTCGGCGACCTGACGCTGACACCGGGCGCGTCGGTCACGCTACACACCGGCAGCGGCACCGACACCGACAGCGATGTCTACTGGGGGCGTGAGGGCGCGGTCTGGAACAACGGCGGGGACACGGTAACCGTGCGGGACGCCGGTGGCACGGTGGTCGTCGAACGGTCCTACTGAGCAAGAGCGGGATCAGCCGCGCGTGGTCAGCAGCGGCGACGGCCGTGCGCGCAGCCACCGGGTGACGCCGCCGGCCAGCGCCGACGCCATCACCGCAAACAGCGCCAGCAGGGAGAACGCGGCCCCGGCGGCGCCAACGGTCGTGAGGACCCCGTTACCGAGGAGGTCGCCGGCGAGCGTCAGCGCGAGCGCGAGGAGGTGTGCTTCGAGCAATCGAATCTGTGTCGTCATTTCCTAGGGGAGACAGGGGCCCCAGGCGGGTAAGCAGCGCGCGAGCCGTGCCGACAGGGGACTGAGTGACACGCTCGCGACCCGCAGTATTTGTCCGTCCAGCGCCAACGAGGGGCATGGACTACCGGCAGTTGACTCCCGCGCCGCGAGCCGTCGACTGGGGCCTGCTGGTCTCGGTCGCCACGCTGCTTGCGACTGGCGTGGCGACCATGTTCACCGGGACACCGGCGACCGCCTGGGTCATCGACCTCCACGCCATCGCGGGCGTCGTCCTGATCGCGCTTCTCCCGATGAAGCTCTGGCGGGTGCGCCACCGCGTGACGCCCGACCGCCTGACCGCGCCGCGGGCGCTCTCGGTCGTGCTGGCGGTCGACGCGACGGCGGCGCTCGTGACCGGCGTCTGGTGGATCTTCGGCGGGACGCTTGACCTGGGGCCGTGGGGACTGTTTCACCTCCACGTCGGGCTCGGACTGCTGGTCCCGCCGCTCTTGCTGTGGCACCTCCGCTATCGGTTCCACACGCCGACCCGGCGGACGATCGGCGGCCGGCGAAACGTCCTGGCCTACGCCGGCGTCCTCACCGCGGGGGCGCTGGTCTGGCGCGTCCAGCAACCGGTCAACGAGTTGCTGGACACTGCGGGCGCCGACCGGCGGTTCACCGGCTCGCGCGAGGACGGCAGCCGGCAGGGCAACCGCTTCCCGGTGACCAGTTGGGTGGCCGACGACCCCGACCCGGTCGATCCGGCCGACTGGACGCTCGCGGTCACCGGCCGGGTCGGGAACCCGAGCGAGTACGCCGCCGACGAGATCGGCCCCGCCGACAGCGAGGACGCCCTGCTCGACTGTACGAGCGGGTGGTACTCCGAGCACGAGTGGCGCGGCGTCCGCGTGGGGAATCTGCTCGACGCCGCCGAGACCGACGACGCCGCTGCCTGGGTCCAGTTTCGCTCGGTGACGGGCTACCGCTGGAGTCTGCCGATCGAGGAGGCCAGGGACGCGCTGCTCGCCACGCACGTCGACGACGAACGGCTTTCCCACGGCCACGGCTTCCCGCTGCGGCTGGTCGCGCCCGACCGCCGGGGGTTCCAGTGGGTGAAGTGGGTCACCGAAGTCCGGGTGAGCAAGCGCCGAGAGATCGGCGAGTGGCTGGCGATCTTCGTCAGCGGGTTCTGACTGGACGGCTCGCGGCCGCTACACCATCGCCCGGAGCGTCTGCCAGAAGGAGGGGCCGTCCTCGTCCTCGTAGTGGATCGGGACGAAGCCCGCCGACCGAGCGCCCTCCACGTCGCCCTCGTAGTCGTTGCCGACCATGACGTACTCCTCGGCGTCGATGCGTTCCCGCAGGCGGTCGAACGGCGCCGGGTCGGGCTTGTGGGCGCCCGCCTCGTAGGAGGCGACGATGGCCTCGAAGTACTCGGCCAGGCCGTGGTGGGCGAGTTTCCGGCGTTGCCAGTCGGGTTCGCCGTTGGTGATCACGCCAAGCGGGCCGTCCTCGGCGAGGGCGTCGAGACAGTCGACGGTCCCCTCCCGGACCGTCGAGTGCTCGCATTCGTACTCCAGAAGCGTCCGGACCATCGCGTCGGGGTCGGCGTCCGCGCCGGCGTCCTCGACGACGGCGGCCATCGCTGCCCGCTGTGGGTTCGGCTCCAGGGCGTCGAAGGCAGTCCGAAAGGCCTCACGGCCCGCGTCGTGGCGTGCCGGGTCGCGGTCGATCCCGTGGGCCGCGAACACGTCGGCGACGATCTCGTCGTACGGGCGGTCGAAGTGGATCAGCGTCCCGTCGAGATCGAAACAGACCGCGGTCGTCATTCGGTGTCGACGGGCGTGCCGTCCTCGGTCGGCGGCGCGACGTAGTCGATGTACGACTCGGCGTCGGGGTCGCGGACGATCACCTCGACGTGGATGTCGCCCAGCTCAGAGGGCTCGCCGACGGCGAAGTTGATCCGGCCCTCGAAGGCCGCCTGCTTCTTCAGGTCGAAGGCGAACCGGTCGTCCGAAAGGGAGTCGAAGAACACGGAGCGGGCGGTGTCGAGGATCTCGTACTCGTGGAGCAACTGGGAGAACCCGTCCAGCGTGTGGACCTCGGCGGCCAGTTCGCCGGGCCGCTGCTCGGGGTCGGCCTCGGGGAAGAGGTTCCGGACGGCGTCGGCGACCCGCTCGGTCACCTCGGTGTCGTTGACCGGCGCGACGATGCGAACGTCGACACTGTAGACGGCGCTCATTCCAGCCCCTCCGGCCCCTCACGCAGGAGCGTCCGCACTTTCCGCTGGAAGGCCGCCAGCGTCTCGGTGTTCTCGATCGTGCGGTCCGCCATCTCGATGGCCGCGCCCATCCCGAAGCCCAGTTCCCGCTCATCGCGCTCTTCGAGGGACTCGCCGCCGTCGGCCGCGCCGGCGTCCCGGCCCCGCAGGTCCAGGCGCTCTGCGCGCAACTCGAAGGGGGCGTCGATCTCGACGAGGACGAACGCCTCGCCGAAGGCCTCCCGGAACGCTTCGACCTCGGTGTCGGATCGGATACCGTCGACCAGCACCGTGTCGGCGTCGTCGAGGTTGTCCTCGATGATCGGGAGCGACCGCTCGGCGATGGCTCCCGGCCCGTTCTCCTCGCGCAGCGCCTTCGCGACGGCCCCGTGTTCGGTCGCGGGATCGAGCCCCCGCTCGCGACACTCCGCGCGGATCACGTCGCCCATCGTCACGACGGGAACCCCCTGGTCGGCGGCGACGTTGGCCGCCTCGCTCTTGCCGCTGCCGGGCAGTCCGACGATACCGATAACTGTCATTGCCGAGCGTTGGCCAGCGGCGGGCAAAAGCCCTAGCGTTCTCGCACGACGACGAACTCCGCGAGGTCCTTCAGATACTCCAGGGACTGCGAGTCCGGCGCGTCGACGGTCGAGAGCGCCTCCAGGGCGGCGTCGGACTCCCCGCGAGCGCGCTCGTTTGCCTCCTCGGTCGACAGTTCGGTCACCTCGACCAGGGACGGTCGCTCCATCTCGGCGTCGTGTCCCGTCGGCTTGCCGAGGGTCTCCGCGTCGGCGGTCGCGTCGAGCACGTCGTCGCGCATCTGGAAGGCGACGCCGACCCGCTCGGCGTACTCGCCCATCGCCTCGACCGTGTAGGCGTCGGCGTCGGCGGCGATCGCGCCCAGTTCGGCGGCCGCCCGGAACAGTGCGCCGGTCTTTCGCCGGGCCAGTTCCATGTATTCGGCCTCGTTCGTGGGCTGGGCGACCAGTTCGGTCGCCTCGCCCTCGCCGAGTTCGACCATCGACTCCGCGACGGTCTGCATCGCTCGCTCGTCCGCCGAAAAGAGGGCAAAGGCCTCGCCGAGCAGGCCGTCGGAGGCGATGATCGCCGGGCCGTGGCCGTACTCGGCCCAGGCCGCCGGCGTCCCGCGGCGGAGTTCGGACTCGTCGATGATGTCGTCGATGACCAGCGAGGCGTTGTGGACGAGTTCGATGCCGACGGCGTAGTCGACGGCGTCGGCAGGGTCACCGCCCAGGGCTTCACAGACCAGCACCGTGACCGTCGGTCGGACGCGCTTCCCGCCCGAGAGCGCGACGTGACGGACCTGCGCTGCCAGTTCCGTCGGCTCGATGTCGTCGAGGACGGCCCGTAACCGGTCCTCGACGCGGTCACGTCGCTGCTCTAGATACTCCATCACCTCCCGCTTAGGACCACCCCGAAAAGTACCTGACGACACATCCCGCCGGCGCCGTGGCCCGGACTCGGCGGTGGCAGCACGGGCGGACGCCGTGACAGCGCGTCGAGAACGGGCTACTCGTCGAAGTCGGTGATGTCCTCGTCGGGGAACGAGATGAGGTTCTCCCGCCCGATCCGGAGCTTGTCGATCCGGTCGTCCTCGTCCATCGAGGACAGGAGTTGCGAGACCTTCGCGTTCGACCAGCCGGTCTCTTTGACGATGCGGGCCTGTTTCATCCGCCCGCCGTTCTGTTCGAGCAGGCGCTCGACCCGCTCCTCGTCGCTGAGGAGTTCGGTGTCGATCTCCTCGGTCGGCTCCTCGGTCTCGTCGGCGCTTGCCGCCGCCGCCCCGCTTCCGCCGTCGTCGGGCCCGCTCTCGGTCGGCGCGGCGGGTTCGCCGGCGCTTCCCTGCCGGGTCATGTAGCCGACGACTGCCACGACGCCGACGACGATGACGGCGACGCCGAACCACAGCGGGACACCGCCGGCGAAGGGCTGTTCGGGGGTCGCCGTCGGTGTCGGCGTCGGCGTGGCCTGATCGCCCGTGTAGACGATTCGGAGCGTCCCCGGCTCGAACGTCCGTGGCCCCTCGAAGCGGAGGCGACCGTTCTCGACGCCGATGGGGGCGCTGTCGACGCCGTAGCCCGTCGGCGGCGAGATGATGAACGTATCGTTCTCTCCGAGACTCCGGAACCAGGTCCCGTCGGTCGTGTTGAACGCGTCGTCGATGACGAGCCGGTCGCTCTCAGTGACCGCGAAGTCGGTCCACGTAAACGACAGCGTGAGCGTCCCGCGGTTCCCGTCGACATCGTACGCGCGGTCGATGTCGGTGATGTTCATCTGGCGGCCGGTCGCTTCGATCGCTTCCTGGTTAGCGGCTCGAAACGCCGCCAGCTGGCCGGTTCCGGTCTCGCCAGCGACGTAGTCTTCACCGAGCGATCGGAACGTCTCGACTTCGGTCGAACTCTCCAGGGCGTAGGTCTGTGTGACGGTCCAGCGTGCGTCCCCGTCGGGCCTGAGCTGGAGCTCGATCGTCGCGGCCTCGGAGACCGCTCCGTCGGTCGCCGTCGGCGTCGACTGTTGGGGGGCGGTCGGTGCCGCGCTCGTAGCCATCGCTGTGGCCGCCGGAGCCAGCAACAGTGACGCGAGCAGGAGGGCAAAGAGGGAACCGGATAGCCGCAGGGACATTTTCCAGCCGTGAGTCCACAGCCCGTGGGGAAAACGCTTTCCATCCGGGAATAAAACTTCAACGCCCCGCGTGAAACGTCTCGACGCCTCTCGGAGCAGGATATCCAGTGTGCGAATGTGGGGCATTTTTGTATTCCGGCGGTCTATCCGGGACTGATGCGACGCCTCCCCGCCCTCCTGGGTGTCCTCCTCGTCGTGGTCGCGCTCGCCGCCCCGGCTACCTCGGGGGTGGCAGCCACGCAGACCTCGACACCCACAGACGGAGATCGGTTCCCCCGCGTGACGACAGTCGAGAACCTCACGAACCACCTCACGATCCCCGAAGAGAACGTCCGGCAGGCCGAGTACGGGACGACGGGGATCGATGTCGGTGCGGCCGTCTCGCTCAGCACACAACGGCTCCACCGCGAGCACGACGCGCGATCGTTCGAACGAGCGTTCTTCAGGGCGAACAACGAGTCGGCCAGAACCCGCCTGATCCGGGCGGAACTCGACAGTATCGAACAGCGCCAGGCGGCCCTCGCCGAGCGCCAGCAACGCCAGCTCCAGCAGTACGCGAGCGGCTCGGTGTCCGTCGACTCGCTCGTCCGGACCCGCGCAGTGGTCGACGCCGAGGCGCGCGAACTGGCCCAGACACTCGATACGGTCGATCGAGTCGAGCGCAGCGAGCCCGCCTTCACGATGGCCAGCGGGCAGCGGACCCGCCTGGAGAACATCAGAGGGCAGCTCCGGGTGCTCCGGGGGCCGGTCGGCGACCGCCTCGGCCGGTCGTTCACCGGTGAGATACCTCCGAACGCGGTGTACGTGATGGCCTCCGACCAGGACTACATGCTCGCGACCACCGCCGGTCAGGCGTACATCCGGGAGACCCACCTGGCGAGCGCGCGTGACCCGACGGCGAGCGACCAGTTCGTCACGAGCGACACCGACCCCCTCCGGGCGGCGAACACCCGTGCCGAGGACCTCTACCCGTGGCTCTACTCCCAGCAACTCCCCAGCGTCAACACCTACGGGACCAGCAGTATCTACCGGCTGACCGCCAACCACCCCAGCGGGCAGTTGACGACTTACATCGACGGCGGCACGACGGACGTGTTCCACGAGTCACAGCGGCTCCAGCTCTCGACGATCAGGGCCAGTGAGACCCGCGTGACGATCAACGACTCCGTCCGGGTCGAAGTGACACGGACCTACGAGACCGGACCGGTCCGCGTCTCGGTCCGGAACAACGACACCGGCGCCCCGATGGCCGGAACGGTCGCCGTCAGCGGCCGGGAGGTCGGGACGACCGGCGACGACGGCACGCTCTGGACAGTCGAACCACGCGGGAGCTACTCCGTCGAGGTACGGACACGGAGCGGGACGAACACGACCGTCGCGGTGCTTGGGACGTAGGCGACGCGTAACTTTTTGCGGCGGCGAGACGATAGCCGAGCCACTGGTGGGGTCCGATCGCTCGTGGATCGACAGCGTCCGACGACGAGTGCCGAACCAGCGCCAGCTCTCGGAGAACCACGCCGTCCTCTGGACGGTCGTCATCCTGGCCTCGCTGTTCGACGTGGTGACGACGATGGTCGGCCTGGAACTGGGTCTGACCGAGGGCAACGCCGTCGCTCGCGCCTTTATCGCGACCTACGGGACGCCGGGGATCGGCCTGCTGAAGTTCAGCGCGCTGGTGCTCGTGGTCACGCTCTGGGCGATGTTCGACGACCACCGAGCGACCGTGGTGCTTGCCGTCTTCGCCGTCGTCTCGCTGGCCGTCGTGGCGCTGAACGCCCTGACCCTCGCGAGCGTGTAGCTACTCCGCGGCCGGGTTGGAGATGATGTCGCCGCCACACTCGGGGCAGAACGCCCGGAGCACGTCCGTTCCGTAGTCACACTTCCGGCAGACGAACGGCTGCTGTGCCGTCTGTGCCATACCGGCGCTTCGCCCCCCGTCGTGTTAACTATTGTCACCACTTCCGGACGGTTTTAGCTATTTCGGGCCGACAGCCACAGTATGGGCACTACGCATCGGTGTGTCTGCGGGAAGACCCTCCGATACAGGCAGGACCTCGCAATCGACCGGAGCGGGACCACCCGGACCTGGAAGTGCACCGACTGTGGGACGCCGGTGCCCGGCGGCGTCGCCGAGCGCATCGGCCACCAACATCCGTCGTGAGCGGGAGCGCCTGGGGAGGACCGGGTGCGGTGCTGTGCGGTCGGCCGGGAGGCCGCTCCGTCGGCCGACCCGGGGACGGGCGGGGCCGCTGGAGCGCATACCGCGCCGCAGGAGCGGTTTCCCCGGAAGGGCAGCGAAGCCGCGCCTTCCGGCATGGCGAGCGGCGTCGCCGTCTCGAACCATCTCGTTCGCTCCGCCCACGAAAACCACGTTTTTCGAAGAGTGGTTCGAGCCCGCCGACAGCGCGACTCGAACCCGACGACGAAAAAGGTGGAAGGGGAAGATACTTCCCTGCCCTGCTCACACCAGAAGGTATGAGCACGTACACTGTTCGCGGCAGTTTCCCGGCCCGAGACGGGCCCCAGGAGTTCGAGAAGGAGGTCGAGGCGCCAAACGAGAAAGTTGCCGAGGAGCGCGTCTACAGCAACTTCGGCTCCCAGCACAACCTCAAGCGCACACAGATCACCATCGACGAGGTGGCAGCATGATGGGCGGTGGCGGCGGTGGCGGCGGCGGCCAGATGCAGCAGCTGTCCCAGGAGATCGAGCAGATGGAGCAGGAAGTCCAGGCCATCGACGACGAGATCGAGCGCCTGCGCGACAAGAAAGTCGACATCGACGACGCCATCGAGGCCATCGAGACGCTGGAAACTGGCTCGACGGTCCAGGTCCCGGTCGGCGGCGACGCCTACATCCGCGCGACGGTCGACGACATCGACCAGGTTGTCGTCTCCCTGGGTGGCGGCTACGCCGCCGAGCGCGACCAGAACGGCGCCATCAGCACGCTGGAGACCAAACAGGAGACGCTGGACGACCAGATCGAGGACCTCCAGTCCGACAAGGCCGAAGTCGAGACCGAGAAAGAGGAACTCGAACAGCAGGCCCAGCAGATGCAACAACAGCAGATGCAGCAGATGATGCAGCAGCAACAGCAGCAGGAAGACGCCGACGACGAGTAAGGCCGCCATGTTCGACGGACTGAAAGACAAGCTCAGCAGTTTCACCAGCGATGTCGAGGAGGATGTCGACGAGGAGGCTGTCGACGAAGACGCTGGCGAGGACGAACTGGCCGACGCCGAGCCGACGCCAGAAGCCGACGACAGCGACGCTGGTGAGCCCGCCGACGCGGTGAGCGAGACGGCAGAGACGCCCGCCGCTGGCACTGCGGATGGGACTGCTGCCGACGAGTCCGCGGAGACCACGGACGACGAACCCTCGGACGACGCCGAGGGCGACACGGCGGCTGTCGGGATCGGTGGTGCGGACACCGCGTCGTCGACCGACGAGAGTGATGCGGCCAGCGAGACGGCCGACTCCGACGACAGCGATGCCGTCGGCGAAACGGACGACGCGGACGACGATGGCGGCCGGAGCCTCACCGAGAAGGCCAAGATCATGGCCACCGGCAAGACCGTCATCGAGGAGGACGACCTGCAGGACCACCTCGACGACCTGGAACTGGCGCTTTTGTCCAGCGACGTGGAGATGGGCGTCGCCAACGAGATCCTGCAGGGGGTCAAGGCGAACCTCACAGGCCAGACCCGCCGCCGTCTCTCCAGTACGGGCAACATGGTCCAGGACGCGGTTCGGGAAGCGCTGTACGACGTGATCAGCGTCGGCCAGTTCGACTTCGACGAGCGCGTGGCCGCGGCCGACAAGCCCGTCGTCATCGTCTTCACCGGCGTCAACGGCGTCGGGAAGACGACCACCATCGCCAAACTCGCGCAGTACTTCGAGGACCGCGGGCTCTCGACGGTGCTGGCGAACGGCGACACCTACCGTGCCGGCGCCAACGAACAACTCCAGCAACACGCCCAGAACCTCGACAAGAAAGTCATCGCCCACGAGCAGGGGTCGGACCCGACGGCAGTCATCTACGACGCCGTCGAGTACGCCAACGCCAACGACATCGACGTGGTGCTTGGCGATACGGCCGGTCGCCTGCACACCTCCGACGACCTGATGGCCCAACTGGAGAAGATCGACCGCAACATCGACCCGGACATGACGCTGTTCGTCGACGAAGCGGTCGCCGGCCAGGACGCGGTCAACCGCGCTCGGGAGTTCAACGACGCCGCCGAGGTCGACGGCGCGGTACTGACGAAAGCCGACGCCGATCCACAGGGCGGGGCCGCCATCTCGATCGCCCACGTGACCGGCAAGCCGATCCTCTTCCTGGGGACCGGGCAGGACTACGACGATCTGGAGCAGTTCGATCCCGAGGAGATCGTCGATCAGTTGCTCGGGGAGTAGCCACACCCGTTTTCGGGTAGTCCCCGGGCCGCCCGTCAATACTTACCCACAGAGTCCATACCACAGACAGAGATGCGTAGCGTCGGCGAACTGACGGCCGGCCGGTTCACCGGTCCCGGAATCGCGGTGTTCGTCTCGGGGGTGGCCAGCATGGGCCTGGAGATCCTCGCCGGCCGTATCGTCGCCCCACAGTTCGGTAGCAGTATCTACACCTGGGGGAGCATCATCGGCGTCTTCCTCGCGGCGCTGAGTCTGGGTTATCACTACGGCGGCAAGCGAGCCGCCCGGCGGGCCAGTCGGCCGCGCCTCGCCCGGCTGCTGGTCTGGACGGCCGCCTACGTCGCCGTCGTGATCTTCGCCAGCGACCTGATGCTCTCGCTCGGTGCCGCGTTCCCGCTGCCCAGTCGGTTCGCCTCGCTGCCGGCGATCACCCTGTTGTTCGGGCCGCCGACGTACCTGCTGGGGTTCATCAGCCCGTACGCGGCACAGCTCTCGGCGACCGAGGGGGTCGGCGAGGCCTCCGGCGAGGTGTACGCGATCGGCACCATCGGCAGCATCATCGGCGCGTTCGGCACGACCTTCCTGTTGATCCCGTCGTTCAGTATCGAGGTCATCGGCTTCGTCTTCGGCGCGCTCCTGATCGTGACGGCAGCGGGGCTCGTGCTCACCTCCGCCGGGCGGGACCCGCTGTACTCGACCGTCGCCGTCGGCGTCCTCCTCGTCGCCGCGGTCTCCAGCGGCGCGATCGGCGTCTCGACGGGCGGCCAGGTCGTCTACCAGACCCAGACGCCGTACCAGGAACTGGAGGTGACCGAACTCGGCGGCACGCGAACCCTCTATCTCGACGGTCAGCGCCACAGCGCGATGGACATCGACGACCCCGATAGACACGTCTTCACGTACACGCGGTACTTCCACCTGCCCTACCTCCTGGCCGACGACCCCGACGACATCGACCGGGTGCTGTTCGTCGGCGGCGGCGGGTTCAGCGGCCCCAAGCGGTTCGTCTCCGAGTACGACGCGACCGTCGATGTCGTCGAGATCGACCCAGCGGTCATCCGTGTCGCCAAGGAGTACTTCGCCGTCGAGGAGTCCGAGCGGTTGAACGTCTACAACGACGACGGTCGGCGGTTCCTCCGGGAGACGAACCACACCTACGACCTCATCGTCCTCGACGCCTACAAGAAGGACAAGGTGCCCTTCCAGCTCACGACGGTGGAGTTCATGGCGTTGACCCGGGAGCGACTGTCCGAGGACGGCATCCTCGTGTCGAACCTCATCTCCGCGCCCGCCGGCCCCGCCTCCAAATTCTATCGCTCGGAGTACCGCACCGTGAACGAGGTCTACCCGCAGGTCTACAGTTTCTCGACGGCGTCGGGGTCGACCGTCGTCCAGAACATCGAACTCGTCGCGACCAGGGACACGGCCCGGCTCTCGGAGGCCGAACTCCGACAGCGGAACCGCCAGCGCGACATCGGGATCGACCTCTCGGGGGCGGTCAACAGCTACCAGAACCCGCCCCCGACCGGAGACGTGCCGGTGCTCCGGGACGACCGCGCCCCGATCGACAGCCTGCTCGACCCGATGGTCGGTCAGGAGTACGTGATCGAGCAGGCCCCGCCGAATGGGAGCACAGCGACGCCATCGCTCGACGCGAGTGCTGTGTCGTCGGAACGATTCTCACCATCGGTTCGTCCGGGTACAGGAAACGGAACGGAAAGCGGTGTCGGCGTTTAGCTGTCCCGATCTGCGGTCGGACGCCTGTGGGCTCCTGTCACGGATCGACGAGAAGCGAGAGCGCGTTCTCGGCTAACACCTGTTGTGCCGCCCCCTCTGGGGAGCAGCGATCGACAGCGGCGGCCAATTCGTCGATTTCGTCCCCGTCGCGGGGCTCGAAGGGGTAGTCGGTTCCGAACACCACCTGCGAGGTCGGGATCTCGTCGAAGGTCGCTCGAAGGGGCTGTTCATATCCGAAGAATCCGGACGTATCGAGGTAGATTCGCTCGTCGAGATACCGCTTGAACTCCTCGTAGGGGACTACCGAGTCCTGCCCCGGCCAGCGGCCCGCGTCTAGCTGGAGGTGGACCCGCCCGAGCATGCTGGCGATGTTCCCGCCGAGATGGTGGAAGACGAGGTTCAGGTCCTGGTAGGAGTCGAGGACGCCCTCGTGGATCACCTTACAGATGCTCTCGGAGAGGGCCGCCTCCCGTCCGAAGATCGCGTTCAGCAGGTACGTGTCGTCCAGCGCCTCGGGATGGACCGACTCGTGGAGTTTGGGGTGGACGAGCAGTGGCGCGTCGTGGCGTTCCGCGACCTCGAAGACCGGTTCCAGTTGGCTGTCGGTCAGTTCGACGCCTTCGGTCTTCGTCTCGACCGCGCCACCGTGGTAGCCCTGGTCCAGTGCCCGCTCGAACTCCCGTGCGGCGGCCTCGCCGCCAGCGGCAACCGGGATCGCTGCCAGTCCGTAGAACCGGTCGTAGTCGGTGACGACTTCCAGCAGCGCGTCGTTTGCGCTGCGGACGCCCTCGACATCCGACGAGCCCATGTAGAAGGGCTGTGAGAGGACGACCTCGTCGACGCCCGCGGCGTCGTACAGGTCAACGAGGGTATCGGGATCGGAGAGCCGAGGGCCGAGTAACTCACCGAGTTGCCCCTCGCGTATCGGATCGGGATACACCGACTCCGGGTAGAGGTGACCGCCGAAGTCGACCGTCATTCGGCCTCACCTCGGCGGACGAACTCCCCGTATCCGGGGTCGCCGACGACTTCACCCTCGTGGTAGACTGGCTCGCCACGGACCAGCGTCGTCTCCACGTCGCCGGTGATCGTCAGCCCGTCGAGCGGCGTCCAGCCACACTTCGCGACGACGTTCTCGTTCCGGAGTGTCTGCTCGCGGTCGAGATCGACGATGGTGAGGTCGGCGTCGGCACCGACCTGCAGGCTGCCTTTCCGCGGGTAAAGGTCGAGTATCTTCGCGGGGTTGGTAGCGAAGACCTCTGCGATTCGCTCGATCGAGACCTTACCTTCGGCGACACCGTTCAACAACAGCGGTAATACCGTCTCGACGCCCGGAATGCCGAAGGGGGCGTCGAAGACGTTGTCTTCCCCCTCGGCTTTCTGCTCCAGTGTCGAGGGTGCGTGGTCGGCGTTGATCATGTCGATCTCGCCAGCGTCTAACCGCTCCCACAGCTCTCGCCGGTCAGACTCCTCGCGAGCGGGCGGCGTGAACATCGTGTACGGCGCGTCCTCGACGATATCTTCACGAGTCAGATAGAAGTAGTGTGGACAGCTCTCGGCGTACACGTCGACCCCCTGTGACTTGTAGTGGTTCACCTGATCGATCAGTTCGGGGTGGCTCAGGTGTGCAAACCAGAACGGGACGCCGGTCTGTTTCGCGATCCGGAGCGTCGTCGAGACGGCGACCTGTTCTGCCTCCTTCGATCGCCAGTCCGGGATGACGCTGCCGTCGGTGCGGCCCTCCTCGCGGATCCGCTCCTCGTTTGCGTTCAACATCAGTTCGTCCTCGGGGTGGACCATGCTGATCCCACCGACCCGGTCGATCTCCTCGTAGAGTCGGTGCATGTCCGCGCTCTGGAGGGCGGGGACGCCGTGGACATCGCAGGTGAAGCTCTTGTACGCGAGTGTCCCTTCCGCTTCGAGCCCCGCGATCTCGTCGACGTTGTCGGGGTGGCCACCCGCGAGCAGGCCGAAGTCGACGCGCGCTCGGTCCGAGAGGTAGTCGCGCTTGTCGGTGAGGATGTCGGCTGTCAGGACCGTCGGATCTGTCCGGTGGTGTTCGCCCACGGTCGTGATGCCGCCGGCGGCCGCCGCGGCCGTCCCGGTCGGGAAGTCCTCCCGCTCCGTGTCGCCGGGGTCCATCATGTGGACGTGTGGATCGACGCCGCCTGGAAGGATGTGCTTGCCAGCAGCGTCGATGGTACGCTCGGCCTCCACTGTCTCTGCTGGATCGAGGACGGCCGCGATCCGGCCGTCCCGGATCGCGACTGTCGCCGGGAACTGCTCGGTAGCAGTGACTACCGTGCCGTCGGTGATTGCAGTGTCGTACACCATGACAACACGTTTCATCCCCAAGCACGTATAACTTTTCTACATTAGCAGTCATTTCTAGAGAGAATACTACTCTAGATCTCTTTTCACAACCCTAACCGACCCGATACCCGACTTCAATTTCGTCATCAGAAATTTTTAGGTATCTCTCACAGAAGGAGTGTATATGACAATCGTTGTCATCTCGACAGGCGGGACGATCGCTTCGACGGAGGACGCCGGTGGGGACGCGAGTCCGGAGTTGACGGGCGAAGACCTCGTCGCCAGTGTGCCCGGCTTCGACGACCAACTGTCGCTCCGGACGGAGGACTTCTCCAACGTGCCCAGCGCACACTTCACTGTCGAACAGATGCACGAACTGAGCCAGTTGATCGCCGAGTACGACAGCGACGACGTGGTCGACGGCATCGTCGTCACGCAGGGGACGGACGTGCTCGAAGAATCGGCGTACTTCGTCGACCGGAGCTACGACGGCGAGACACCGGTCGTGTTCACCGGGGCGATGCGAAACCCGTCGCTCGCAAGCCCTGACGGGCCGGCCAACCTGCTGACGGCCGTCCGAACGGCCCAGAGCGAGGGCGCCCGTGGCCGCGGTGCGTTGGTCGCGTTCAACGACCGAATCCACGCTGCGAAGTACGTGACCAAGACGAACTCGATGAACCTCGATACGTTCCGCTCGCCGGAGTTCGGCCCGTTGGCGACCCGCGACGAGGAGACGATCCGGTGGAGTGTCGCGACCGAGCGGACGGAGTCGGTCGACATCGACCCCGCAGCCCTCACGAACGAGGTCGTCGGTATCACCGTCACGGCCGACATGCATCCGTCACAGATACCAGCGCCCGACGAGTGTGCGGCGGTCGTGCTGGCGGCGACCGGCGCCGGTCACATCCCGCCGAAACTCATCGAACCGCTGGAAGCGCTGGCCGAGGCAGACATCCCGCTCGTGGCGACCACGCGCTGTCCGGAGGGGCGACTCGCGACGGACACGTACGACTTCCCCGGCAGTGAGGTCACACTACAGCGGCTGGGGTGTTATTACTCGGAGCGGAACCTCCAGAAAGCGCGCGTCGAGACGATCGTCGGACTCGCCGGCGGCGGCGTCGGATCGGTGCTGTCACGGCCCTGATCTCGGCAGTCTCGCGGCCAGCGTTCTCAGGTCATGTCCAGTTCCATCACGGTCTCGGTCAACGATTCGTCGTACTCGACGAATGCATCGAGCGTGCGCGTGTCTTCGCTACGCGGGCGCGGAAGGTCGACATCGACGATGTCGTGAACCTCGCCGGGTTGGGGAGAGAGGACGATCACCCGGTCGGAGAGCCACACCGCCTCGGTGATGTGGTGCGTGACGAAGACCGTCGTCTTCTGGATCTCCTGGTGGATCCGCAACAGCTCCCGGTTCATCTTCCGACGGGTCAGTTCGTCGAGGGCCGCGAACGGTTCGTCCATCAGGAAGATCTCTGGATCGTAGACGAATCCGCGGGCGAGCGCGACGCGCTGGCGCATCCCGCCGCTGAGTTGCTGTGGGGTGCTGTCCTCGAACCCGCCGAGACCGACCGTCTCGATTACTTCCTCGGCCTGCTCTCGAACCTCGGGATCGCTCGTGTCTTTCCCCTGGATCTCCAGGGGGAGCAGCACGTTGTCGATGACACTGCGCCACGGGAGTAACACGTCCTCTTGAAAGAAAAAGGACATGTCGTTGTTCTCGCGGGCCTGGGCGGCCGTCCCGTCCCCGACGTGTATCGTCCCCCGAGTCGGTTCGATGATGTCACCGAGACACTTCAGCAACGTCGTCTTCCCGCATCCGCTCGGACCGATGATCGAGACGAACTCGTTCTCGTAGATGTCGAGGTTGATATCGTGTAGCGCCTGTACCGGGTTGGCCGTGTCCCGGCCGTAGATCTTGTCGATACCGTCGATGGAGATCTTCGCCTCGCTGCTCGTCCGCTCGACGTGTGGGTTATCCGCTTCGGACATTATCGGGTGGCACCTCCGCTACTCTGGTTCTCCCAGTCGATGAGATACGATTCGACGAACACGAGGAGTCCGAACCACACTGTCGAACACAGCCCGATGATCAACAGTGCGCGGAACAACAATAGCGTCGAGAGCTGGTTGTTCGCGACGAGGATGAGATAGCCCAGCCCCTCGTTACCGGCCAGCCACTCGCCGACGACGGCGCCGACGAACGTCAGCGCGACGCTGATCCGCAGGGCCGAGAAGATGTAGGGGAGCGCGTTGTACAGTTTCACCTTCCGGAACACCTGCCAGCGACTGGCGTTGAGCGAGTGCATCAGCTCCTTGGTCAGCTTGTCCGTCGAGGAAAAGCCCGCGATGCTGTTGACCAGCGACGGGAAGAACGTCGTGATCGTCGCGGCCGCGATGATCGGCCCCTGGTTGATCCCCATCCAGATGATCAGCAGTGGGGCGAACGCGATCACCGGGAGCGACCGGAGGATGACCATGTACGGGTAGATCGAGCGTTTGAGCGTGTTGAACTCGGCCATGACGGCACCCAGCGAGATGCCGATGGCGTTGCCCAACACCCAGCCCAGTATCGCCTCGATCAGAGTAACCCGGGCGTGTCCTGCCAGACTCCCCAGTTCTCCCTGGAAACTCAGGATGATCTCCGCGGGAGCCGGTAGGACGTACGTCGGGACAGCGTACACTCTGACCCCGAGCGTCCACAGCCCGAGGAAGGCAACGAGGAACGCCACCGGGTATTTGTACTTGTCGACGAGATTGCCGGCTCTGGTCCCGAAGTCCATCTGGTTTGGAGTGTCTGTCGCCATCGGTGTTAGTTACCCGACCATTGAAGCTCCCCGTCACTGTGGACAGCTTCGACCAGCGAGTTGTCGACGATGTCCGACTCCGCAGTCGTCGCACCCTCGCTGATCGCACCAGCCCGGACACCGAGGTTCTGCACCTCGGCGTAGTCGCCGGGGTCGTTGTAGCCGACGCCGTTTGCGTCCCAGGAGTCGTCGGGGCGGTATTCGAGGAACTGATCGAAGTTCGACCGCTCGACTTCCATCGGATCGACGCCACCGAGGAACACGTCGGCGTCGGCATCGTTGAGCCGTCCGAGCGTCATCTCCGCGAACCGATCGCGGTTTTCGGGGTTGAGCGACTCCTCGCAGGACTTGCACCACGCCCGCGTGAACTCCCGGAACGTCTCGGGGTAGTCGTCGACGAGGTCTTGCGATGCGAGTGCGACGTTCCCGCCGGCGTCGGTGTAGTCACGAGCCTCGAAGAGGTTGAACTCCGTCCCCTGGAGCCGCAGGGAGTTGTAGTCGGAGTTCGTCGGGTACAGCGACATCACGTCGACGTTTCCTTCGGTGAGGTTCGTCACCGAGTAGCCGATGTTGGTCCGGGTGATGTCCTCCTGTGACAGGCCCTCTTCCTCCAGGACGACCGGCGTGACCCAGTTACGGTCGGCCTCGTTCTGTAGTCCGACGGTGTTGCCGGCCCAGTCCGGAACGCTTTCGATCCCGGAGTCGCCCATGGACGCGTAACTCAGCGGGGTGTTCCCGATCGTAGTGAACAGCGTCTGGACCGGGATGCCCCGGGCCAGTGCTGTCACGTACGAGAACGGGGTCGCGACGACCACGTCGATCTCACCGTTGACTAGGATCTGCAGCGGGTTCTGGACCTGTAGCGACGTGGTGATCGAGACATCCAGTCCAACATCGTCGAAGTAGCCAAACTCCACGGCCCCAGTCATCGGGGAGAACACCATGTCCGGGAAGTACGTCAGTAGCACGCTGACCTCGGTTTTCTCGAGGCCACCGTCGCCCGAACCGCTGTCAGTCGAGCCGCCGTCACTGCCGCTCCCGCCGTCGCCGCCGTCCCCGCCGCTGCCCCCGTCACCGCCGGAACAGCCAGCGAGCCCTGCGAGTGCAGCGGCTCCGGTCGCTTTGATGAATCGACGCCGGTTCGTGGGTTTTCGTGCCATGATACCCGTTGTTTTGAGAGAGGGTAACAAGTAGCTTTGGGTAAATATAATCCAAATTACCATTATTTTGTACTAAATCGCCACTATATTCTTTATACTGTAGATTTCCTCAGGTGGGAGAGACTTTTGTTAGAAATATAATTTCCGGGCCGGATCGAGGATACTAAAACGGGGTGGGAGACGGTCAGTCGGGGCATACGAGAAAGATGGATCTGTCGTGTCGCGGTCACGACACCGGTCGATAAGTGACCGCCCGGGGCCGGATCAGTCTTCCACGGAGGCGACTGTCTGCTCGGCCGCGTCCTCCTCGTCGGACATCAGAACCGTACTGCCGTCGTCGATCACCGACCGCGTCACGATCGACGACTCGTATGAGGCGATCCCCTCGACTGCGTGAAGCACGTCGTGGGTGAACGACTGAAAGTGTTCAGTGTCCTCGAACCGCGCGTCGAAGATGATGTTGTGCGTTCCGGAGAGGACCCAGAGCTTGTAGACACAATCGGTCTCGGCGATCTCCTCGGCGATGTCGTCCGTGCGGCCAGCCTCCGTGCTGAGCCCGAACGCGACGGTCAGATAGTCGAGCTTCGCCGGGTCGGTCATCACGGTGAACTTCCGGATGATCCCCTCCTCACGCATCCGGTCCATCCGCCGTCTGACCGTGTTTCCTGTGATCCCGAGTTCCTCGCCGATGTCGTTGTACGTCGCTCTCCCTTCGTCGTGAAGGAGATCCAGGATCTGTTTGTCGACTGTGTCTAGTTCCGTTGCCATCCACTGGATGTAGAATAGTGACTCAGTTAACCCTTTCCTTGAGCCGAAAGCTACGCCAGACCACAGCGGAAAGTCTGAAAGTTAGTTCAGTTCTCGAACGACTCGGTAACCTGATCGAGGGATTCGACGGTCCCGAGTGCCTGATCGATGTTCTTGAGACCGAGTTGATGGAACTCCTCGCCATCCATGCTTCCGACACAGTCCTCAACGACGACGACTTCGTAGTCGCGGTTGGTTGCCTCGAAACAGGTGCACTGTACGCAGGTGTTCGTGTTGACGCCCGCGACGACCAGTGTCTCGATGTCGTTGACCCGGAGCACGAAAGGGAGGTCCGTTTCGAGGAACGGCGAGTACCGCTTTTTCGGCTGGAGGAACGTATCCTCGTCCGCAGCGAGTGCCGGCATAATCTCCATCCCCTCGGTGTTCCCGTAGACGTTGTGTTCGGAGATTGCCTCCCGGGAGTCTCCGTCACTGACCTCTGTCTCGTTCCACTTCGGGTTGGACGTGATCTCGCTGGCGTCACGGTACGCGGTCGTGACGTGGATCACCGGAAAATCGTTCGCTCTGGCCGCCGTGACGAGCCGCTCCGACGCGTCGACGATCTCTTCCGCTCGGTCCGCGGGTACTGGTAGGGTCGCGATCTCCGGATCGAGATGGCCCCGGTGGAGATCGACTGTGAGGACAGCCGTGGTCTCAGGATCCATACTCTGTGTAGTAAAGCCACACTGTTTATAAGTTTTCATGGTGTAAATCAACCTTTCTTAGAATATCGAGTAGTATATCTTCACAATATGATTTACAATCCCCCAAATTTTATATCGGGAGAGAGTAAGGGTGTATGTAGCATGGTACCACAGAATGACCAACTGCGCGGCATCGGATCCCAGCTACGTGATCGACGGGGGAGCGATTACGATGACGTGCGGTTTTCCGGGTCAGAGTACGAGCGACGATACGACAATCTCCGCGAGGAGATGTTCTTTCGCGGCCTCGACTGTCTCGTCGTGTACGGAAGTTCCGCACACACGGACTCGAACCAGGCGAACATCCGCTATCTGAGCGGCTACATCGACCAGATACAGTCCTACATCGTCTTCCCCGCCGACGGTGAGCCGACACTGTTCGCAGACCTCTACCCACACGTACCCGACGCACATCTCATGAGCCATATCGACGACGTGCGGTGGGGGACCGAGGACAAGGGACAGGCTGTCGTCGACCGACTCGAAGAACTGGGGTACGAGGACGGCTCGATCGGCTTCGTCGGATCACCCGGCCCGGCGACGACGGAGTTGCCCGCCAACGACTACCTGACGATCACGGAGGCGCTGGACGATGCCAGTTTCCAGTTCGTCTCCGATATGCTCGACCGGATCCGGCTCAAGAAGAGCGAAGAAGAACTGGAGGCGATCCGGGAGGGCGTCGAACTCACCGACAAGGCGATGCGCGCACTCGAAGCGGCCGCCCGGCCGGGGGTAACCGAGCGGGAACTCAAAGCCGAGATCATGTCATCGTATCTCGACGAAGGCGAGTACTTCTTCCAGCTGCTGGGGAGTACGAGCATGCACGACCCCGACATGCCCTATCCCTGGGAACACCAGTCCGACCGGACCATCGAGGAAGGCGATGTCATACTCACGGAGATCAGCGCCCGGAACGTCAAGGGATACTCCGGACAGATTCTCCGCGGGATCGCCGTCGGCGAGGAGCCGACAGACCACTATCAGGAACTGTACGATGTCGGCGAGCAGGTCTTCTACGACGTACTCGACGCCCTTGAGCCGGGGGCGACGACCGAGGACGTGCTCGCGGCCGCGACCGAACCGATAGAGAGCCGCGACTGGACCGTCCACGCGCCGATCATCCACGGGTGGGGGCTGGGCATCCAGCGTCCGCTCATCGGGACGCGCAACGAGGGTGGGTTCCCGAACCCGCCGTTCGAGTTCCAGGAGGGCCACACGGTCGTCGTCGAGCCGAACCCCGTGGCCAGCGACGAGATGAGCGGGATGTTCCTCGGCGAGTACGTTCACATCACCGAGGACGGCGCGGAGCGACTACACGAGTACCCGATGGAGTTCGTCCAGACATGACCGACCACGACTACCACGACTGGGGACTGTTCGTCGACGGGGAGTTCACACAGAGCGAGAGCGGAGAGCGGTTCGATGTCGAGAATCCCGCCGACAAGACCGTCATCGGTTCGGCGCCGGAGGGGACCGCCGGCGACATCGACGAGGCCGTCCGCGTCGCTCGCGAGACCTACGAGGAGACCTGGCGCCACGTCAGCGCCCGCGAACGGGTCGACTACCTCCTCGAAGTCGCGGACCGCGTCGAAGAACGCGCCGAGGAGTTCGTGTTGCTTGAGACCCTGGAGAACGGGAAACCGCTCTCCGAATCACGGACCGACGTGGAGGAGGCCATCGACGGCTACCGCTACTACGCGGGGACGGCGGACAAGACCCACGGGGACACGATCCCCGAGCGGGACGACCTGTTCGACTACACCGTCCGCGAACCGTACGGGGTCGTCGGTGTCATCATCCCGTGGAACTGGCCGCCGATGCACACCGCTGACTTCACCGCGCCGGCGCTGGCCGCGGGCAACACCGTCGTGCTCAAGCCCGCGCCGGAGACGCCGCTTTCCTCCCTACTGATGGCCGAACTCTGGCAGGACGTGCTCCCCGACGGCGTCGTCAACGTCGTCACCGGCGATGTCGCACCCGGCGCGCGCCTGACCGAACACCCGGATGTCGATAAGCTCGCCTTTACCGGTCACACCGAGACGGGGTCGAAGGTGATGAAAGCCGCCGCCGAGGACATCACCGACGTAATGCTGGAACTGGGCGGCAAAAACGCAAACATCGTCCTCCCGGACGCCAACATCGAGAAGGCCGTCGACGGCTCCTACGACGGAATCTTCAACAATCAGGGACAGGCCTGTGCCAGCGGCTCCCGTCTCTATCTCCACGACAGTATCTACGACGAGTTCATCGAGCAGTTCGTCGCCAAGGCCGAGGGGATGGTGATCGGCCCGGGCACCGACGAGGAGACCGATCTCGCACCGCTTGCCAGCCAACAGCAGTACGACAAGGTGCGAAAGTACATCGAACTCGGTAAGGAGGAAGGTGCCTCGGTGATTCACGAAGGCAAACTGCCGGCCGACCTCCCGGATGGCTACTACGTCCCGCCGGTCGTGTTCGGCGACGTGACCCAGGACATGCGCATCGCCCGCGAGGAGATCTTCGGGCCCGTCCTCACGGTTCAGCGGTACGAGCGAGTCGAGGACGCCATCGAGATGGCGAACGACACCGAGTACGGGCTCACCGGTGCGGTCTGGTCACGGAACATGGAAGTCGCAAATCGCGTCGCCCGGCGGTTGGAGGCCGGACTCATCTTCGTCAACAACTTCGTCAACGGGTTCCTCGGTGCCCCGTTCGGCGGCTACAAACGGAGCGGGATCGGACGGAAGCTCGGCTTCGAGGAGACCCTAGACGAGTTCACGCAGGTGAAGACGATCCGGTCGCAGATCGCCCCGAGCGAGGACGGCGCCATCGACGAGTACTACGACTGACCGTCTCGATCGGCCGACACGGCCGTTCGGGATCCGCCGGTGATCGAGAATGGAATCGGACCGACCACTCCCGTTTTCGCGCTGGTGGCTCGTCGTCAGCGCCGCGTTCGCGATGGGGATCGCCGGCACCTTCCAGTTCGTCTGGTCGTCGATCAGAGGGCCGCTGGGAGCGCAGGTCGGGGCGACCGAGACGACCGTCGGTACGCTGTTTACGGTCGTCATCGCGACACAGACGCTCTCGCAGTTTCCGGCTGGGTGGGTCCGTGACCGGTACGGGCCACGGCTCCCGACGGCCGTCGGTGGTATCCTCATGGCCGGGGGGTTCGTCGGTATAGCGACGGCGTCGACGCCGATCACTGCCGGTGTGGGGGCAGTCGCCGGTGGTGCCGGCTCCGGAGCCATCTACACGATCGCGGTCAACACGCCTGTCAAGTGGTTCGACGAGCGACGCGGGCTCGCGACCGGCGTCCTGACGATGTCGTACGCAGTTCTGAGCTTCGCACTGATCCCGGTGGTGAGACGTGACCTGCTGGGCAGTCTCGGGCGCTCGCTACTCGCCTTCGCCGTGTTGGCCGCTGTCGCGTGTCTCGTTGCGGCGCTCGTCCTCCGTGATCCCGACACGGAGACGGTGCCGACAGACGGGGCGGCCGCGGACGGCCGTCAGGCAGCCGAAACTGGGCGACCGGCCGAACCGTACAACTGGCGCCAGGCGCTTACGACGTGGCAGTTCTGGGTCCTCTACGGCGTCTTCGTCGTCGTGAACGGCGTCGGACTCATGCTCATCGGGAAGCTCATCGCCTTCGCGACGGCACTGCAGTTGGCCACAGGAACGGCGACGCTGGCCGCCTCGGTCATCGCTGTCGCCGACGGGGCCGGCGGGCTGATCGTTGGCGGGCTCTCCGACCGATTCGGCCCGCTCCGGACCGCCGGCACTTCGCTGCTCTGTAGCGCCGCGGGGATCGGCGGCGCCGTCCTGGCGGGGAACCTCGGTATCGGGCTCGCCTTCGTCGCCTGTATCCTCGTCGCGGGGTTCTTCCGGAGCCCGGTCTTTGCGATCTTTCCGACAGTCGTCGGGGAGTACTACGGGCGGACGTACTCCTCGGAGAACTACGCCGTCCTCTACACCGCGAAGCTGTGGGGAAGTGTGTTCGCCGGGACGGGAGCGAGCGTCCTCGTGTCGACCGTCGGGTGGTCACGGTCGTTCCTGCTGGGCGCGGGGGTGCTGGCACTCGGTGGTGCGGTGCTGTTCACGGTTCGGCCGGTCAAGCGGCCCACGCGTCCGGACGGCGGGAGCCAGAACCGGTGAGAACCCCGTCGAACCGCAACCGAGTCGTTTCGGTCGGTCCCGAGTCGGGGGGAGACGACCGGGAAGTCTCTGGCTGCCCCGGTTCCGTTCTCTCGGCGCGGCGATTGGCTCTTGGCTGTCGCGACCCTACAGGGAGTGTGCTCTCGGATAGCGACCGATCCAAGCTCGATTCGGGCCCGGACGACGCCTTCTACGACAGCCCGCGGTTCGTGACCCACGCCGACGACGCCTTCCTGGCCCGCCTCACCGAGGTGTACGCCTCGGTCCTCTCGCCCGGCGACCGCGTCTTCGACGCGATGGGGAGCTGGGTGTCACACCTCCCCGAGATCCGGTTCGACCGCGTCGTCGGCCACGGACTCAACGAGGCCGAACTCGCCGCGAACGACGCCCTCGACGAGTGGTTCGTCCAGGACCTCAACGAAGACCAGACGCTCCCCCTGGCCGACGACGCGTTCGACGCCGTCCTCTGTGCGCTGTCGGTCCAGTACCTCCAGTACCCCACAGCGGTGTTCGCGGAGTTCGGTCGTGTCCTCGCGCCGGGCGGTGTCCTGGTGGTGAGTTTCACCAATCGGATGTTCCCGACGAAGGCGATTCGGGCCTGGCGAACTGCCAGCATGGCCGAGCGCCAGGCACTCGTCGAATCGTACTGCGAGGCGGGCGGACTGACGGTCGTGGATGTCGTCAGCGAGACGCCGGGCCGGGACCCACTCGTTGCCGTCGTCGCCCGGAAGGAAAGATAAATCAGCCAAGGCAGGTCGTCCGCCAGCGAGTGTCGAGACCGCTCCGGAGATGCACCACCACTAATGGGTCCCGTAGCGAACGCCCGTGACGATGCGCTGGTTCCCGCTCGCTCGCAAGGAGTGTCGCACGATTCTCACCTCCAAGGGATCGTGGGCCCTGGTCGTCCTAGTCGTCCTCTGGGGGTATCGCCCCACGTACGTCGGCTGGGACGGGCTCGGCCCCGACCTGACGATCGCGTTCGTCCAGTACGTCGCGCTGGTGATCCCGCCGCTTGGGATCTTGCTGTTGAGTTTCCAGTCCATCGTCGGTGAGCGAACTGCCGGGAGTCTCAAGTTCGTCCTCGGGTTGCCACTGACACGGACGGACATCCTCACCGGGAAGGTGGTCGGTCGGGCCGCCGGCATCGGCGGTGCCGTCCTGCTCGGAATCGTGTTGCTGACTGGTGTCGGACTCGTCAGGTTCGGGAGCTTCGATGTCCTCACCTACGGTGGCGTCGTCCTCGTGACGTTGCTGTACGTCGCCGTCCTCGTCTCGGTGGGGGTCGCGATCTCGGCCGTGAGTACCACTGCCGTCCGGGCGACAGGGGCGCTGGTCGGCGGGTTCTTCCTCCCGTTCGTCCTGTTCTGGAGCCTGCTCGCCAACACTATCTACGGACAACTGACCGGACAGCCGGTCAATCCGTACGACCCGCCCGCGAGTGGCCCACTGTTCTTGCTCCATCGGCTGTCGCCGACCGGGGCTTACAACGTGGTCACCAACTGGCTGCTGGGTGTCGGCAACTCCGCGGCGCCGTACACCAGTGTCCTGACCAAACGCGCGCCGGGGTCGAATATCAACGCGCTCGTCGTCGAGACGACGTTCGACGCGGGGGCGATCCCGTTCTATCTCCAGGAGTGGGTCGCCGTCCTCGTGCTGTTGGTGTGGCTCCTCGGACCGCTGGGCCTGGCTCGCTACGCGTTCGAACGGGGTGACCTGGTGTGACCGCACCCGCGATCGAGTGCGCTGGGCTGACGAAACGGTACGGCTCGACGGTCGCACTCGACAGTCTGGACCTCACCGTCGACGCCGGGACCGTGTATGGCTTTCTCGGTCCGAACGGAGCGGGGAAATCGACGACGATCAACCTCCTGATGAACTACCTCCGTCCGTCGGCTGGCGAGGCGACCGTCCTCGGCTACGATCCGTGGGACGAAGTCGTCGCTCTCCACAAGCGGGTCGGTATCCTCCCCGACCGCTTCGAGACGTACGACGGCTTCTCGGCGCGCCGCCACGTCGCGCTCGTGGCCGACACCAAAGGGGTCGAGACGGCACCAGAGACGCTGCTGGAGCGGGTCGGACTCGGCGATGTCGTCGACGACGACGCCGGCAGCTTCTCACAGGGGATGGAGCAGCGACTCGCCCTCGCGATGGCGCTCGTCGGCGAGCCGGACTTGCTGATCCTCGACGAGCCGTTCACCGGGCTCGACCCCCACGGCGTCGACATGGTCCGGGCGGTCGTCAGTGCGGAGGCCGACCGTGGCGCGACGGTCTTCTTTTCGAGTCACGTCCTCGGACAGGTCGAACTGGTCTGTGACCGGCTCGGGGTCCTCCACCAGGGCCGACTCGTGACGGAGGGAACGCCGGAGCGACTCCGGACTGACGCCGGCCTCGACAGCGATGCGACCGTCGAAGACATCTTCCTCGAACTGACCGACGACGCTATCGGGGCCAGGGAGGGCGAGTCGTGAAGCGCAGAGAGGTGCTGACGCTGGCGAGCGCCTCGGTGCTTGGTACGGCCGGCTGTCTGGGGCGGACCGAGTACGAACTGGGGTCTCCGTCGGTCGCCTCGATCGACGGCCCGCTGACTCTCGCGATCGAAGTGACCGATCGAAGGGTCACCGTCGACAGTCCGGGCGAACTGGTACTGACGATCAGCAACGAGAGCGACCGCGCTGTGCAGGTCCGGAATACGGGGGTCTGGCCGCTGGGGCTGCTCGCGCTCTCGCCACAAGGGAGCGACCAGATGCAGCGGTCGCTGCTCCTCACTGACGCATACACCGACACCGACCGGGTCGAAGTGACGCCCAGAAGCGTCGAGGGGAGCAACGAGGAACTCGTCGACTCGCTCAACCCGAGCCAGTCGGTAACCGTTCCCTATCGACTCGACGGCGCTCGGGTGCGCCGGACCGGCGTCCACGATCTGCAGGGATACTTCGAGCCACCGCTGCTGTCCGTTCGAGGCCAGGGGAGCGAAGATTGGACGACGGTCACGGACGCCGCGACGGTCGAGATAGCCGAACTCTCACTGCTGCCGTAGCGCCTGCTGGCCGTCGACGGTGGGACACGAGAGTCGGTGAGCCATCACGACGGATGTTTCGACCGAGTGGTAAGAGGGATTCCGGAGGGGGCCGGCCAACGCCGCCCCGTTCGGACAGCGGTTCTCCGTGGCGGGTAATCACAGTAACGGTGTGGAGCGGGGTACGAAAGGGGAGGGGAACCCGACGAGCGTTCGCCAACGGGGACCATCCGTTGTGGCGGTCGGTTCCGAGTCGCTCGGACGACCGGACACACTCCAGCGAGAGGCCAAGGGGGAGGACCGCACTCGGTCGGGTTCTCGAAGGGCTGTCACGGGAGCGTGCACTGTCACCGAGCCGAATCAGCTTGATAAGTATTGTCACGTAGAGTCCCAACACGTGTTGTCCGAACTCCGGACAGATGGCACAACAGCCGTTGTGCTACGGGTTTCTTGGCCACGGGTCCGGAAACCGACGAGTATGGAGACAGACGAGTTGGTCGAGGTGCTGAAACGGTACGGGCTGTCGCCGTATCAGGCAGACGCATACGTGTCCTTGCTCACACGAGGAAGCGTCGCCGCACAGGACATCGCCGAGTTGAGTACTGTCCCAGGGCCCCGTGTGTACGACGTGCTCCGGGACCTCGAATCGAGGGGGTTCGTCACCACGTACGAACAGGACAAACTCTACGCGCAGGCGCTCGACCCGAGCGACGCGCTCACGGGCCTCACGACGCAGGCTCGTGCGTTCGAGCGGGCCGTCGAAGAGATCACAGATCGCTGGGAGCAGCCGACTCTCCAGGAACATACGATCAGTCTCGTACAGCGGGCCCAGACCGTCTTCGAGAAGGCCGAAGAAGAACTCGACCACGCGCTCGACTACGTACAGGCCGTCCTCTCCGTCTCCCACCTCGATGCGCTCCAGCACGCGCTCGCCTCGGCACACGATCGGAACGTCTTCGTCGACCTCACGGTGTACGATGCCGGGGACGACGCCCTCTCGGACTACGACTGCACGTCGCTGTGCACGCAGGCGCGAGCGATCTCCCATCCGCTTCGTTCGGACCCGTTCGGGGTGCTCGTCGACCGCCGACGTGCGTGCTACTCCTGGCACCAGGAGACGGACGAGGAACACGGGATATACGTCGACGACAGCGCCCACGAGAACATGATATGGCACTACATGACGACTCTCCAGCAGGCAGCGACGGAGGTCTACGTCGAGACGCCCTACGAGACGCCGCTGCGCTTCGGGTCGCTTCGTGACTGCCTGGCAGTAATCGAGCCACTCGTTCGTGACGGTGTGACACTCAGCGCGGAGGTCACCGGGGAGTCCGTCGCGACCGGCCGGGAGCGCAGGGAGGTCGGGACGGTCGAAGCGATCGACTATCCCGGCTTCGAGACTGGTGCGTCACCGACGCCACAACAGACGTTCGCCGAGGCGACGCTCACGCTCTCGACAGACCACGAGACGTATTCGATCGGCGGCTTCGACGCTCGCACCGAGGATATCGAAGCCACACGAATCGTCGTCACGGAGCTCCACGGATGAGACCGCTCGGCCATCCCTCGACGGGCGGATTCGGAACCCCCGCGGAGACTGCCGGGCCGACCGGAACCGATCGGCTGTGCTCGCGATGATGTCTTCCCCGGACATCTCGCTCTTCGAGACGCTCGCGGGGCAGACTGCTCTCGTGACCGGGTCGTCTCGGGGCATCGGCGCGGAGATCACGCGCCAACTGGCCGAACTGGGGGCCACGGTGTATGCGAGTGCCCGTACCCCGTCCGAGATCGATGTCGAGGCAGACAGCACCCTCGAACTGGACGTAACCGACGCCTCAGAGGTCGAGACAGCAGTCGGGACGATCGAGCGGGAGGCGGGGGAACTGGATATCCTCGTCAACAACGCCGGGATCCACGGGCCGGCGGGGCCGCTCGAAACGATCGGGCCCGAACCGATCGCGGAGACGTTCGGCGTGAATCTGGCCGGCCCCATCCGACTGGTACGGAACTCCCTCCCGCTGTTGACCCGCGCAGCGACTCCCCGGGTCGTCAACGTCGCCAGCGGGTCCGGGCAGTTCGCCGGCGAGATGGAGGCCAGCCATCTCCCCTACAGCGTCTCGAAGGCAGGGCTCAACGCCTTCACCCGAACCCTTTCCGCCCAGTATCCGGGGCTCCTGGTGAACAGTGTCGACCCCGGGTGGGTTCGGACGGACAACGGCGGCCCGGACGCCCCACGAAGTGTCTCCGACGGGGCGGCGACGGCGATCTGGCTGGCCCGGTTCGAACGCGGGCCGAGCGGCCGGTTCTGGCGTGACGAGCAGCAAATCGAGTGGTGATCGAAGCGACCGAGCAGTTCCCTACCGATGACTGAGACGAGCACCCCGAACGGACCCGAACGCAGTCGTACCGAAACGCTGGACACCGCGACGACCGACGGACTCCTCGTCGGGACGACCGAAGCCGTCTTTCGCGCAGCCTCACTCCCGGTCGAAGACCCCGATCGCCGTCTGGACTGTGGACTCGTCCACCGCCTCGAACAGTTGTCGGCGACGGAGGGAGTGCTGGCGGCCACCGAGACCGGCCTGTTCCGGACGCGAGACGGTGGGCGTACGTGGACGGATCTGGCCGTCCCGACGACACACGTCCACGCGGTGACCGAACAGGACGGATCGCTGTACGCCGGGACGTTACCCGCGGCGGTCTACCGATCGGACGACGGCGCGACGTGGACCGAGTGTCAGGGGTTCCAAGACATCCCAGGGCGCAGCGAGTGGCCGACCGACCCGAATCAAGACGAGGTTCGTGTCCACACGCTCGCGGCGCATCCGTCTGCCCCCGCGCGTCTCGTCGCCGGCGTCGAGGTCGCGGGACTGTATTCGTCGACGGATCACGGAGAGACCTGGGATCGGATATCAGGGCCGTTCCACGACGACGTTCATCAGGTGGTCATGACCACCCCCGAGACCTGGCTCCTCGCCGGCAGAGAGGGCGTCTACCGGACACAGGACGCGGGAGCATCGTGGACGAAACTGCCGCTCGGAGCACGCCAGTACGTCCGCCAACTGCTCGTCTGCGAGGAGCGCCTCTACGTGCCGGTCGCTCGCTCGGGGCCGCTGTGGGAGGGCGAAGCGGGTGCCGATGCGACCCTCTACGCGGTCGATCGGTCGACGGACCGGCTCACTCGGCTCTCCTATCCCGGCGCGCCGGTCGAGAAAATCCTCTCGTGGACGACAGTCGGGAACCGCGTCCTGGGCGGGACGACACACGGGACGCTGCTCGAACTCGCTCCAGAGGGCGCCCAGATCGTCGGCCGAGTCCCGGTCGCGGCGGATGCACACCTGGCCTACGGAGCGACCGCGCTCTGTTCGGTCTGAGCGCCAGTCGACAGTCGCAACGCCGCGAGCGCCTCGAAATCTCGGCTTATGTCGTCCAAAAGTACGTTCTTCGGTGACTGTGAGCTCGCCGAGGACGGGCGTGGCTCGCCCCCGGTGTTCCAGGGGATTCGCTAGTCGACCACGGGTTCGGCGGGCGCGTCGATGTCACGCTCTCGCGGAACGTGAGCCCCGCGAGGACCGTCCGTCGCTCGTGCTCGATTGCGGACGACCCGATACGCGACGCTCGCAACGCCGATCGTGAGGCCCACGACGAGGGCGGCCCGGACACCAGTTCCGTCAGGGAGGGCGGTAACCGGCTTTCGCCAGGGGACGGCTCGGCCGCGCTCCGTCTCGACGAGGTCCCCGAACTCGCTCGCGAACCGTTCGACCGCGTCCCAGTCCGTGTATTCGTAGTCGCGGGACGTGTCGGTGTCGCCGGTCGTCACCGCCGAGAGGAGCGTAAACAGCCACTTCACTGGGCGGCTGTACTCGGTGTACTTGACTGCGCCGGCGAAGTTGCCGACGCGGTCGGGCTGCCAGCCGGTGTCCTGGACGAAATCGTCGACCCACTCGAGCGCCCCTGCCCGGGCCGCCTCCGAGGGGGCAGCGGCGGCAAAAGAGAGCTGGAAGAAGCCCGAGGGGCGCGATTCGAGGGCCTCGCGGTGTGTCTCGACGAAGCTGACGACGCCCCGCTGGTGTCGGTTGTAGTTCACCGACGCCCCGACGAGGATCGCGTCGAACGAATCGACGGGATCTGCCGGCGGGTTCGAGACGTGTCTGGTGGTCACGGCGTGGCCGCGGGCCGAGAGCACGCCGTCGATGTGTCGCGCGACCGCAGCCGTCTGGCCGTGTCCGGTCCCGTAGACGATGAGGATCGATGGCAAGGGTGCGTGCACCTGCTTTGGAGTTCAGTCGCGCGGTGACCCGACTGGGGTCACCGGCACGAAGTAGTCGTAGGGCGAGTCGGGATTCCCCGGGTCGTACGCGTCGCCGTACCGTTCGAACTCGGGGCCGGGCCGACGCTCGTATGGCGAGTCGGGGAGCCACTCCTCGGTCACCCGGGCGTAATCCGCCTCCATCGAGGCCAGGGCGGTCTCGAACCGCGCGTACGTGCCGCCCGGGACCTCGACGACGACGAAGCTGTTCGGCACCGAACCGGGGCGTTCGGTCGCGACTCCGGCGACGTAGTCGAACACGCGCTGGTCCGGTTGGACGTTCGTCATCACGCCGAAAGTCTCGTCGTCGGCCCCGATGCGCTCGAACTCGTCCCAGCGCTCCGAGAGGGATTCCCAGACCCGGCCGAGAACCGACTGGTCCCCGGCGTAGTGCGTCTGGAGTCCGGCGACCGTCATCGGCTCCCGTTCGACGACGGTCGGCGTCTCTGTTCGGTTCACGACGTGACCTCCCGGAGCCACGACCGGGCAGACGGGTAGGGGTTATACGGTCGCATCGCTCTCCATCACGCCGAAGCGGTTACCCTCCGTATCGTGGCAGGAGGCCAACCGGCCAACGCCGGGGATCGTCTCGGCCTCGTCGGCGACTCGACCGCCGTGTTCGGCCACCGATTCGAGCACCCCGTCGATGTCGTCGACACCGATCGTGCAGGTGTATGTCGACGAGGCTCCGTCGTCTCCGGGAGCAGGCCCGTCGCGCCTGGCGAGGCCGCCGTCGATCCCGGGCTCGTCGCCCTCACCCGTAGAAATCATCCAGTAGTCAATCGGACCGTCCCATTTCTCGAACTCCCAGCCGAATACGTCGTGATAGAACGCGATCGCCCGGTCGGGATCGTCGGCCTCGATATCGAAGTGTACGACTCGTGCCATGGTTTCTCGTTCGCTCGTCCGGGGCGACGATTCGGGCGGTGATTAGTATACGTTCGTTAGCGATGCGAAAGGGACGCCCTCGCGGCTGGCGCTCTGGTAACACCCGCGTAGTGCCGTTGCTAACCGACACTTACCGACCACGGACGCGGTCTATGGCCACTTCGGGCGGACGGCTCGGGGGACGACGCGTCTTTCCTCGATCTCCTGAATATCGATGTCATCCGCTGTTGAACGCGGCGATGATGTCCACCAGATCACCCACCGAGAGGTCGCCGTGTCCTGGGAGGTCCTGTCCGGAGTTGAACCGCACGATCGCGTCCACTGCTTCCTCGACAGTGACACGACCGTCGTCGCTGCGGTAGACTTCGACGGGTGAACGACCGCCCGCGGACAGGACCGTGACCGTCGTAGACGCGTTACCCACGGAGACCGTCTTCGTTCCGGCGCTCTCGAACGAGTGGGTGAAGACGATCTGTCGGGAGCTGCGAGCGGGCATCCGCACGTTTCCGCTCGCGACGGGTTCGCCGTCGACCTGGAGGACAGCGGTGTAGGTGCCGGCAACGGGTCCGTCGTTGGTGACGGGCGCGATGACGGTTTCGCTCCCGCTATTTGTGACGGTCCCGGGCACGTCGATCCCGGTCACGGTGAAAGACGGCTCCCCTGGCGGTGGCGTCGGTGTATCCGTTGGCGTCGGCGTGAAAGTCGGTGTATCCGTCGGCGTTGGTGTCGGTACCTCGACGGTGACCGTCGTCGACTCGGTCCCGGCCGTCAGGGTACGATCACCGGCGGTACCGAACGTGTACGCGAACGAGACTGTCGCCGTCCTCCCAGGCTCGACAGGCACCGACTCGATACCGACACTCGTCCCGTCGACTTTCAGCTCGGCGGTGTAGATCCCCTCGGCCGACCCTGTGTTCGAGATCGTCACGTCGACCGTCTCAGTCTGTCCCTGGTCGACCGTCCCGGGCGCTGAGACACTCGTCACTGACAGCGACGGCGACGGGTCCGGGGTCGGCGTTGGAGTGGCTGTCGGCGTCGGTGTCGGCGTCGGTGTCGGCGTCGGTGTCGGCGTTGGTGTCGGTGTCGGCGTTGGTGTCGGTGTCGGCGTTGGTGTGGGCGTTAGTGTCGGTGTTGGCGTTGGTGTTGACGTTGGTGTCGGTGTCGGCGTCGGTGTTGACGTTGGTGTCGGTGTCGGCGTCGGTGTTGGAGTAGCTGTCGGCGTCGGTGTCGGTGTCGCCGTTGGCGTTGGCGTCGGCGTTGGAGTAGCTGTTGGTGTCGGCGTCGGTGTCTCCCGACTGATCCGGAGGTCGGCCTCGACCGTCCCTGCCGGGAGGGAGTCGAGAGTTAGGCTCCCGCCAGTGACCGTCGCAGTATCGACCTCGATACCGTCGCCGTCGACAGCGACGACAGTGGTGCCATCGTCGAGGTTAGTCTCGATGGTCACCGCAGCGGGCTCGGTGGCATCGTACGCGATGTCAGCTTCGCCGTCCGCAGCCCCGTCGAAGACCGGGTCCCGAAACGCCAGCCCCATGTATGCGCCCGCGACGGTGAGACTGCTCTCTTCGACGGGTGCGATCGTGATGTCGTGCTGGGTCGCGTCGATACCGCCCAGACAGGTCGTGTCGCCGCTCACACTGTCGACCCGGACCTGTGCGTTACCGGCTGCCGAGAGCGTCGTGTCGCCGAACGTGACCGAGTTCCCGTCATCCGGAAACGTTCCGAAGTACACGCTTGGGGCGTTCTCGTACGCAGTCAGCCCGGAATCGGTGACGTAGGCGGCCCCACCGGGGCTCCCGACACACGAGAGAGCGACGCCGTCGCCGCTTGCAGCCGCTGCGAACCCGATACCGCCGGCGAAACTGGTAGCGACTGCTGCGAGCACGAGAAACGCAGCCACGTAAACCGCGGCGACTTTTTTCGACGAACGGGTCATCGAACCCCCTCCACGGCCCATTCGGGGAACGTACTTCGAGTGCCGTTCGACACGTGAGGGATACGTCCACCTCTCAGGTCACTCCGGCCAGCACCACCCGGTTCCGCAGGGCACCCACGAGCCTCGACGCGCACCTGCTGACGGCGTTCGGATCGCTGCTGCCGCTCGTCGAGCGGCGATCCAAGCTTCGGTCCGTCGCTCGGCGTCGTACCGTACACCTCACCCACCTGGGGGCGGAGCCCCGCCCCGGCGTCTGTCCTGACCATCGGTTCCATGCGGCGACGACAACCACATAAAAAGGATACCAGCATGTGCAGGGGCGCCCGGTCGCAGCGGTTCGATCGTCACCGACAGCGCCGATCAGGTCCACTGCGCCGGGATCGTCTGGCGAACCCGAGACAGCGACCACACCGAATCGATCCTGAGGTCGACTCGACCCGCGAGGCACACTGGCCGTCCGGTGTCGATCCCCGGAGGTTTCGATCATCACTGGACTGTGTCCGCGAGACCACTGACGCGGCTCGCGCCGTGTGCCAGCGGTGGCGCCTGCCGGGAACGCCGACCGACAGGCCGCCAAGCGTCTGAGACAGCCGTCTTCGAGGCGAGTGACCAGCATACGAAGGTACACGCTTTAGGGTCGCCGGCTGTGACGCGGTACCAATGACGGCCGTGAGAGGTGACATCGAGGGCGGCTCGGTCACTGTCTTGCTCATCGACGACGACGAGACGTGGGCTCGGGTGACCGGTCGGCTCCTGGAGACGAACACCGATGCGCTGGAGGTGACGACTGCCCACAGTCTCGCGGCTGGTCGGGAAGCGTTCGAGCGGGTCGACCCCGACTGCGTCGTCTGCGATTACCAACTCGGAGACGGCACGGGGCTGGCGCTGCTGGAGACGGTTCGCTTGGCTGATCCCGACCGGCCGTTCTTGCTGGTGACTGGCCGCGGCGACGAGGCGGTGGCCAGCGAAGCTATCGGTCAGGGGGTCACCGACTACATCCGCAAGGACCAAGACGACGACGAGGCCGGGTTGCTGGCGAGTCGCATCACGAACGCCGTCCGCTCGTACCGGACCGAGCGTGCGCTCGAACGCGAGCGCCGGAGCAAGACCGCGCTGCTCGACGTGTTTACAGGGACGACCGCAGAAACCGACCTCTCGCAGGAGTTCTGTACCCGTCTCGTCTCCGAGCGGAACTACACGTGTGCGTGGATCGCTCGCGAGACGACCACGGGTCCTGCGGTCCCAAAAGCCGTCGCCGGTCGGGAGGGCTATCTCGACGCGATACACGCCCCCGACGGATCGCTCCCTGACGGCGAGCCCGCACAGGTAGCGCTCGACCGCGACGAATCCGTGAGCTTCACCGTCGACGATCACTCGGCATCGGACGGTTGGCGCTCGCTTGCTTCCGACTACGGCTTCGAGGGTGCGATCGCCGTGCCGATCCGCCACGACGGGGTGCGATTCGGTGTCCTCGCTGCGTACACCGACGACGCGACCCTCGGAGAACGAGAGCGTGCTGCCGTCGAGGAGTACGCCGAGACGGTCGGCTACGCGCTGACGAACGCGGAGCGAAAGCGGTCGCTACTGTCCACACGGGCAGTCAGCGTGCGCGCTGACCTCGACGCCGACGCGGTACCGCTGGGCGCGCTCACCGGAGCGCTCCCGCACACTACCTCCGCCGAAGTGCTGTCGACCGTCTCCCGCGATGACGGGACGACGCTGTACGTCACAGCGCTCGACGAGACCCCCAAAGACGACATCGCCGACGCGGTGGCTAGCGCGGACGGCGTCGAATCGGTTCGTATCGACCGAACGACATCACCGACCCGGTGTGAACTCGTCGTCGACGCACCCACTCCCGAAGAGCGGCTCGCGGCCCACGGTGTCGCCGTCCGGGAGACAGCCGTCAGCGGCGGGACGATCACGCTCTCGCTGGCCATCCCCGACGACGAACAGGTCGCGACGGTTCAGGATGTCCTCGCCGGGGCGTTCAGCGGTGCCGGCGTCTCGACGATATGGAGCGAGCGGGAGACCGACCCACGGATCGACGGCGACAGTATGGCGATAACCGAGCGTCAGGGCGAGGTGCTCCGACACGCGCTCGATGTCGGATACTTCGAACGCCCCCGCGAGACGAACGCGACAGAACTCGCCGAGCATTTCGGACTCAGCCGGGCGACCGTCAGCCAGCACCTTCGGTCGGCTCAGCGGAAAGTCCTTGCCCACGTGTTCGACCGTCCCAGCGCCGACTGAGTGCGTGTTCTCGAACAAGTAGTTTTATTTATATTCTCTCCTGAAACGTACCGAACGACAGTACCGGGCTGACAGGCGACCGGGACTGTGGATCGCTCTGTCACTCGCCTGTCGGGCCGGGTTCCAGCCACTGATCGGTTCACGGAGCCAAGACAGTCTCTCGACTATGTACAGTGTCGCAGTGCTTTCAGTCGTCCTGTCGGTCGTGGTCGGTGGGACCGCAGCAGCGTGGCTGCTCGCTCGCCACGACCGGGGAACCACGACGTTCGCGCTGGGGGTGTTCCTCCTCGTCCTCACGGGCTGGACGGCGACGCATCTGGGCGCACTGTTCGCCGACAGTCGCCAGTGGTTGTTGGTGAGCAAGCAACTCTCCTACGTCGGCGTCGTCACCACACCGATAGCGTGGTTCGCCTTCGCGCTTCGATACACCGATCGCGGCGACTGGCTCACCTGGCGTCGGCTCGTGCTCCTGTCGGTCGTCCCCGTGACGACACTCCTCATGGTCTTTACCGCCCAGTACCACTCCCTGTACTACACGAGCATCGGTGTCAGCTCGGTCAACGGGCACGCGGTCCTCCGGACCACCCCTGGCCCCTGGCACGCCGTGAACATCATTTACTCCTACTCGCTGTTGCTCGGAGGGACCGGGCTGCTGGTCGCGGCAGCACTGTCTGACAACCGGCTCTACCGTCGCCAGTCGGCTGTCCTGGTCGGGTGTATCACGGTACCGTGGCTCGTGAACATGAGCTATCATCTCGACCGCACACCGTTTCCGTGGTTCGACGCGACCCCGATGGCGTTCATCGCCACCGGCATCCCGCTGGCTGTCGTCGTTCTTCGAACCGACCTGGCGTCGTTTCTCCCGGTCGCATACGAGCGGGTCTTTCGCTCGCTCGACGATCCGATCGTCGTTATCGCGCCCGACGGTCGGATAATCGACGCCAACGACGCCGCACGGACCGTTCTCGGCAGCGGTGCAGCCGTCGAAGGTCGCCCCGCAACCGCGGTGCTTCCCGACGAACTCCACGACGCGGGCACGCTCTGTCTCGACTTCGGCGAGACGATCGAGTGTGCACAGCGCTACGCTGGACAGTCCCGCCGGTATCTGGGCCGCCGACAGCCTATCGCGTCGGACACCAACGGCGTCGAACGTGGGTCGATCGTTACACTCACCGAGATCACCGCGCGAGTCGAACGGAACCGCGAACTGGAACAGCTCTCGAAGCAGGCTCGACGGAAGAACGAACAGCTCGAACGCATGGCCGGCGTCATCTCACACGATATGGCGGCACCGTTGTCGACTGCCGAAAAGACCCTCTCCTTGCTTCGTTCGGACCTTGCCGATCCAGACCCACCGGTCGAACAGTCACTCGACGACCTCGCCTCGGTACACGACCGGCTCCGCGGGTTCGCTGAGAACCTTCCACGGCTGGCCCGGGAAAGCGTCGACGTGCAGACGACAGACGAGTACGACCTCGAGGCCGTCGTTCAGGCGGCCTGGAACACCGTCGACACTGGCACCCTCGAACTAACGGTTACGGACAGCCGGTCGATACACGCGGACAGAGGACGCCTCCAGCAGGTCTTCGAGAACCTCTTTCGAAATACCGTACAGCATGCCACGATAGGGGACCACACAGTCACAACCACAACCCGGACGGGACAGGCGAGTTCAAACGAACAAGCGAGCGCGACGACTGTCCGCGTCGGCACCTGCGAACGCGGAGTGTTCGTAGAAGACGACGGCCCGGGGATCAGCCCCAAACAACGCGAGACCGTCTTCGAGTACGGTATGAGCACCGCCGACAGTTCGGGCTTCGGGTTGGCGATCGTCAGAACGATCGTCGAGGCTCACGGGTGGGAGATCGACGTTGCTGATTCGGGCTCGGAGGGTGCCCGGTTCGAGATCACGATCGACGACGCTCCCACCGAGCCGTGAGGAAGCCCGCCTACCGGTGTCCTGGCGATGGGTCGGTCCGTGTCCACCGAGCACGGGACAGCGTGATATTCGTCTAGGACGGTCGCTGGCGACGTAGGTGGGCGCACGACAACTGCCACGTGTGTTTCGCTACCAGCTGGTCGAAAAGCGATTTCAACGCCACGTGATCGGCGATCCCAGCGACGGTCCAGAGTCCGTCAGGAGCGACCGTCTCTAGGGAGAGCCCGATAGCCGAACCCGATGGAGATGGTGAGACAGAGCACGTAACTGAAGACGAGTTCACGACTCGGTCGATTGCCGCGTGACCAGACCAGTCCGGTCGTGAGGCTGGCAAAGACCGTTCCGACGAGCGCGAACAGCAGCCACTCCTGTGGTTCGGTGAGGAAGGCGTCGATGACCCGTCTGAGAAAGAGATACCCCAGCGCGAGCGCCACGACCACTCCGCCGGCGAAGTCCCACCCGCCAGGCGTTAGCCCGACGGCGACCGAGCCACTCATCGAGACAACTGCGAGCAGTATCAGTAGTCCGTGTCGAATCGAGCGGAGCCGCTGTGTCGACACCACGTCTCGGTCTGGTCAGGCCACGACTATCCGTGTTCGGATCGTGCGGTCGGGTGTGGCTGCCCGGCGGCTCTCTGAACGTGGTTCGCTCACTGCGCTGTATCGATCACTTGCTCCAGGGTGTACATCACCGTACAGCCGGTGATGGGACGGGGTGTCGGACAGACGACGACCGAACGGGTCCACCGTCGACGGCGACGCGCCACTACGGCGGCATCTCATCGGAGAGCGGACGGATAGTTGATAGTCGCGACGCTTTTCGAGCGGGGTTTCAGCCGTCTTTGTGGTCTCCAAGAGCCCCCTTGTCTGCCCGCGCCCGAGAGGGCGGTTCCACGCCGTTCGAACCGGGGCCGAGACACGCCGCGAGGGGAAAACCTCGGAGCGAAGCGTCGAAACCCGGTTTCACACACGAATGTAGGGGTAAAACAGCCGTTCTCACGCGACAAGAACCGCCGTGTCGTACGTTGTGAGCGGCGTACACACGACTGTGATCGGGGGTTCGAGACAAGACCCCGTATCGTGTGATTTTGGCCAATTAAACGGCTCTACAGACCATTTGTGAATGATAGACACGTCCCCGGCGTGTGAACGGTGGGCAGGTATATATACAACTACTCAGATGACACGTTCGATGCTTCGACACAGCGAGCGTGGTAGCAGCGGACTCCAGGCGAGACAGCTCCTCGAACCGGACGGGAACGTGAGACGGTCGACCGCGATCCGAACCAGGTCGGCACACGGAGGGTCGACCAGTCGGGACCCGTTCGTGGAGGCGAACTAGCGTGGCAGACCTCACACTGGCACTGCTTGCGGTGCTCCCGCTTGCGGTCATCGGCGTGTTGATGGTCGGGTTGTACCAGCCGGCCACCCGAACGATGCCGATCGCATGGGTGATCGCGGCCGTGGTCGCCTTCGTCGGCTGGGGGATGGCGCCGCGGCTCATCGCCGCCGCGTCGATACGCGGCGCGCTGACGGCGACACGGATACTCGTCATCGTGTTCGGCGCGATACTCCTGTTGTACACGCTCAAACAGTCCGGCGCGTTCGAGGTCATCAACGCCGGCTTCTCCTCGATCAGCGACGACCGGCGCGTCCAGGTGGTGTTGCTCTGTTTCCTGATGGGTTCGTTCATCGAGGGCGCGGCCGGCTTCGGGACTCCAGCGGCCATCGTCGGCCCGCTGCTGGTCGGGCTCGGTTTCCCACCGCTGGCAGCGGTGGTCGTCGCGCTGACCGGGAACCTGCTCGCCATCACGTTCGGCGCAGTCGGGACGCCCCTGATCATCGGCCTCCGTGACGTGGTCTTCGCCGAGGGGACGGGAGCAGCACAGCAGGTCGTCCAGCAGGGCGGCTTCGAGAGCGTGGGCGCCTACGTCGCCCAGATCGGCGTCTGGGCGGCGGTCATCCACGCGATCGTGGGGATCGCCGTCCCCTTCATCGGCGTCGCGATGATGACCCGATTCTTCGGCGAGGAACGGTCCATCAAACCCGCGCTGGAGGTGCTCCCGCTGACGCTGTTCGCGTGGGCTTCCTTCGCGGTCCCGTACGTCGCGACGGCGGTCTTCCTCGGGCCGACGTTCCCCGCGCTGTTGGGGTCGATGGTCGGCCTGCTCGTCGTCACGGCGACGCTGCGGGCGGGGTACTTCCTCCCGGACGAGGAGTGGGACTTCGGCCCCCAAGACCAGTGGCCCGACCACTGGATCGGGAGCGTCGAGCCCGGACAGGGCGTCGGTACCGGTGGGAGCACCAGCCGTGAGGGCACGGTCGCCGCGGACGGCGGCGTGGCGACGTTCGAGGACAGCCACTCGCAGGACATGTCCCTGGGGATGGCGTGGCTGCCGTACATCCTCGTGGCCGCACTGCTGGTCCTGACCCGCGTGGTCGGCCCGGTCCAGGAGTTCCTCGCGACGACCGGCGTGCTCGCTTGGAACAACATCCTCGGGACGCCGTTCTCGGAGGGTGTCGAACTGCTGTACCTACCGGGGAGCCTGTTCGTGCTGGTCGCGGTCGTCACCTACGCGCTCCACGGGATGAACCGCCGGGAGATCAAAGACTCGTGGGCAGAAGCACTGCGCAACATCGCCCCCGCAGTCGTCGCGCTGTGGTTCGCGGTCGCGACCGTCATGATCATGCAGCGGACCGGCAGTGCGGTGGTGCTGGAGACGGCCCCGGTCGACGCCGGCATGCTCGGCTTGCTCTCGGAGATCACCGCGGACACGACGGGACAGCTCTTCCCGTTCTTCTCCGGGTTCATCGGCGCGTTCGGGGCCTTCATCGCCGGCTCGAACACGGTGAGCGACATCCTCTTCGGACTCTTCCAGTTCCAGGCCGCAGAGCAGATCGGCGCGCCGACCCAGGTCGTCGTCGCTGCCCAGGCCGTCGGGGGCGCGTTCGGTAACCTCATCGCCATCCACAACGTGGTCGCCGCGCTCACTGTCGTGGGGCTCATTGGCGAGGAGGGGCGTGTCATCCGGCTCGAACTGATCCCGGTGCTGTACTACGGCGTGTTGACGGGGATCGTGACGATGATCCTCGCCTACGTCGTCGCGCCGGGAGCCTTTTGAACGACTGCGGACCCATCTTTTCATGGCATACGACTCACGACCCACCGACAGGCCCGATCCGGCGACCGATCCGAGTGCGAACTACGACTACCGCGGCGGGGACGACCACCGACCCGACCTCGAAGCGGCTCTGACGGCCCGCGTCGACGGCGACGTACGCTTCGATACGTACACCCGCGAACTGTTCGCGACCGACGCCAGCGCGTACGAACAGCGCCCGATCGGCGTCGTCTCGCCGCGGTCGGTCGAGGATGTCGTCGCTGTCGTCGAGTACTGTGCCGACCACGAGATTCCCGTGCTTCCACGCGGCGGCGGCACTCGCCTCGCCGGCCAGGCGGTCAACGAGGCGGTCGTGCTGGATTTCAAACGGCACATGGATCGGGTCGTCTCGGTCGACGCGGACGAAGCCCGCGCGAAAGCAGAAGCCGGAATCACGATCGCTCGCCTCAACGACCGCCTCGACCCCCACGGACTGAAGTTCGCGCCCGACCCGGCCTGGGGGGACAAGAGCGTCCTCGGGGGTGCGATCGGCAACAACACCACGGGCGCTCACTCCCTGAAGTACGGGAAGACCGACGCGTACATCGAGGAGTGTGAGGCCGTCCTCGCCGACGGGACACGAACGACCTTCGGCTGGGTCGGCGTCGACGAGATCCAGCGACGGGCCAGGGAAGTAGACGAGGACGCCGACATCGAGGGGCGAATCTACGCCGCCGTCGCGCGCATCCTCGCGGAGGACGCCGAAGAGATCGACGAGAAGTACCCCGATCTCAAGCGCAACGTCTCGGGGTACAACCTCGACGAACTCGTCGACACCGCCAGAGAACGCGGCGAAGTCAACCTCGCACGCCTGCTGGCCGGCAGCGAGGGGACGCTTGCGATCGTCACCGCGGCGACCGTCTCGCTCGAACCGGTCCCCCAGTCGACGGCCGTCGTGCTGTTGACCTACGACGACATCCTCGCCGCGATGCGTGACGTGGCTCCGATCCTCGATCACGACCCCGCCGCCGTGGAGGTGATGGACGACACCCTGCTCGACCTCGCTGCCGACACCGCCGAGTTCGCCGACGTGGTCTCCCTGTTGCCCGACGGCACCGACTCGACGCTCCTCGTGGAGTTCTACGCCGACTCCCCGACGGACGCGGAGCGGAAGATCGCCGACCTGCTTGCCGATCGGCTCCCCGGGCACGACGCGAGGGCCACGCCGACCGAGGGGGCGGAGGACGTGACGGCCGATCCCGTCCACGCCGTCGACGCGCTGGAGGCCTACGACGACGACCGGCAGGCGAAGTTCTGGAAGATGCGCAAGGCCGGCCTCCCGATCTTGCTCTCCCGGACCGGCGACGACAAACACTGGCCGTTCGTCGAGGACACCGCGGTGCCGGCCCGGAACCTCCCGGAGTACGTCGCCGACATCCAGGCGCTCCTCGACGAGCACGACACGTTCGCCTCCTACTACGCCCACGCCGGCCCCGGCGTCTTGCACATCCGGCCGTTGCTGAACCTCAAATCCGAGGACGGCATCGAGACGATGGAGGCCATCTCGGAGGGGATCACCGACCTCGTTATCGAGTACGAGGGGTCCGTCTCCGGCGAACACGGCGACGGCCGCGCCCGGACCCAGTGGAACCGGAAACTGTACGGCGAGGACCTCTGGGCGACGTTCCGGGAGCTGAAAACGGCGTTCGACCCGGACTGGATCCTCAACCCGGGCAACGTCTGTGGCGACCACGACCCCACCGAGACGCTCCGGTACGACGCCGAGTACACGTTCGACGCGGGGTTCGAACCGACGCTGAACTGGGACATCGAGAACGGCTTTCAGGGGATGGTCGAACTGTGTCACGGCTGTGCCGGCTGTACCGGCCACCAGGAGACGACCGGTGGCGTCATGTGTCCGACCTACCGGGCCAGTGAGGAGGAACTGACGAGTACCCGGGGCCGGGCGAACATGCTCCGGTCGGCGATGGACGGCGACCTGCCCGACGACCCCACGGACGAGGAGTTCGTCACCGAAGTGCTCGACCTCTGTATCGGCTGTAAAGGCTGCAAGAAGGACTGCCCGAGCGGGGTCGACATGGCGAAACTGAAAGCCGAAGTCGTCCACGAACACCACCAGCGGGAGGGAATCTCCCTGCGGGACAAACTGTTCGCCAACGTGGAGACGGTGCTCTCACTGGGGAGTGCGTTCGCTCCCGTCTCGAACTGGCTGATGGACCTCCCCGGGGCGGGCCACCTCGCCGAACGGACCGTCGGGATCAGCAGCGAGCGAACCCTCCCGGGGTTTCACCGGACGACGTTCCGCGACTGGATGGCCGAGCGCGGCGGATCACGCGTTCCCGAACGCAACGCCGACAGGAAGGCGCTGGTCCTCGCGGACCCGTACACGGACTACTCCCACCCCGATGTCGGGAGAGCGACGGTCCGGGTCCTCGAAGCCGCGGGCGTCCACGTCTCGGTGCCCGACGGCGTGACCGACAGCGGCCGTCCCGCGTTCTCCAAGAGCATGCTCGATCACGCCCGCGAGACGGCCCGCGAGAACGTCGCCGCGCTCGCGCCACGGATCCGGGAGGGGTGGGATATCGTCGCCGTCGAGCCCTCGGACGCGGTCATGTACCAGTTGGACTACCGCGACCTGCTCTCGACTGCCGAGGTCGACACGGTCGCCACGAACACCTACGGCGTCTGTGAGTATCTCGACACCCACCGCCTGCTCGACGGCGTCGAGTTCGGACCGGCCGAGACGGCGCTGGCCTACCACGGCCACTGTCACCAGAAAGCCACCACGAAGGACCACCACGCGGTCGGTGTCTTGCGCCGCGCCGGCTACGATGTCGACCCGCTCGATTCGGGCTGTTGTGGGATGGCCGGCTCCTTCGGCTACGAGGCCGAACACTACTCGATGAGCGAGGCCATCGCCGGCGTGTTGGTGGACCAGATCGGAGACTCGGCGGCCCAGCAGGTGGTCGCTCCTGGGGCCTCCTGTCGGTCACAACTCGACGACTTCGGCGAGGACGGCGAGCCGCCCCATCCGATCGAGATGGTCGCGGCGGCGCTGGTCTAGAGTCTTCGGTCAGATGATGAGAGGCTAGTCGTCGTCAGCGGTATACGTGCCGCCGCGTTGCTTGATTCGAGCGACGACGAGCTGTTAGTCGCCCTGTCGAAAGATCACAGCGAGGCGGAATTCGCCGATGCGTCTCTTCTTGTAGGGGCTGTTTTCCAGTGGTTCGCCGTAGGCTGGTGGGTCTCACCACGGAGACGTGACAATTTCATCGAGTTTGTCGAGGAGACGGTCTTGATCCGCGGCCGAGAGGCCGTTCAAGTCGGCCTGTGCTTTGGACGAGAGTTCCCATGTCCACACCTCGTCACTCATCGTCCGTCCCGAACTGCTCGCGAGCCGCATCCGCGCTCATCGTCTTCCCCTCACGGATGTCCTCCTCGGCTTTGAGGAGCGCAATGAGTTCGTCGCGGTCGAACATTGGAAACTCGATTGCATCTCGGAGCGTATAGCGGATGAATTCGCTTCGACTGTTGAAGCCCTGACCCTGCCAGGTGTCGTCGGTCTCTTCGAGGAACGATTCAGTGGCTTTGAAATTCACCGTCACGATATCGTCCTTACCGGCCTTGTTGAAACCCTCAATCAGTGATGGGTTCCTGCGGATGTGCCGAATACTGGGCGCGAATCGATCAACCACCATCCAAGCGGGAACTACGGTGAGAGAAGGATAATGTTACTCGGGTTAACGGCGGTTTCGGTTGTGTCTCTCAGACTCAGTGTTCATGAGGGAACGGGGGAGTTTCACTATCTTCCGGGATTACCGTGCCGGCCCCTGTATCGTCTGTCCGCGGTATCGGCCCGTCACCGATAGTGTGCTCCTCAATCCACTCGCGGGTATCTATCGGAACGAACCGCCCTTCGTCTTCTATTGGGTACCGAATCGGCTGGCCAGGTTTGACCGAGAGTAGCTCGGAATCCTCTACGACGACGGTTCCATTGACGATTACGTACGGGATGCCGGTAGATGGCAGGCCATTCTCACCGTGTTTGTAGGTTGAATTGTCGGTCACTGTCTCCGGATCGAACAGCGTCAGATCGGCGACGCTCCCCACCTGGACACGGCCCCGCTCTTTCATGTCGTCGATGCCGGCGTCCCCGAGGTGCTTCGCAGGCCAGTAGCTCAACTGGGCGAGCGAGAACATAAGTGGGACGTCGTGCTCTCGACCGAGCCGTAGCGTCTTCGCCTTCGCTCCTGCCGTGCGCGGGTGGCCCGCGTACGACTCGTAGTCGGCGTCCCACGCCAACAGTTCGCCGTCCTCTCCCACGCCGGCCATTGCGTCGGTGGCCACGGTCATATGAGGTATCTGCAACCAGTACGGCAGCCACTGCTTCCGCGTCGGCATGAACACGACGACGGTATGGCCAGGGTCCTCTGCGACCAGGTTCTCGTACGCTTCCTTGTCGAGGAACGAGTCTCCCACTGGGTCGTATATCGTCTCCTCGTAGACGTTCCCGTACGTCTCCTCCCAGATCTCGGGGCGGAGGAAGTCGGCGCTCACCACGGTCGACCCGGCATCGTACGGATAGTGCTCTCCCCACACGTTATAGCCCTTCTCGCGAGCTAGCCGAAGCTTCTCCTCGTTCTCCCACCAGCCGTAGTCGTTGTCGTGACACAGGATCAGCGGGGCGTCGAGCAGCATCGCGTTGGTGAGCACCTCATCGAACGCGATCGGCGCCTCTGTCGGCGTCTGGCTGCTCAGGTGGTATCGAGTGTGAATCGCCGCGAGCCGATCGTAGCGGGCGGCCGTCCGCTGGGCCTCGAACTGCTCGTAACTCGTCATTCCACGGGCCATGTACGCCGCACCGACGCCGATTCCGAGGGCACCCTGGCGGAGGTCCTCGTCAAGTAGCCCCATGACCTGGTTCATCTGTTCGATGTCGCTCCGGGTGACGGACCAACCCTGGACGCCGTCTTCGGCGGACTCGTTGAGATAGCTCGGCCCGTTCGAGAAGTCGATCGGTTCCTCGATGTCGACCTCGGGGTCGTGGACGGCTAACCGGGCGAAGTTGAGGCTGGCGGTCGTGCCGTAGTTCACCTGCCAGCCCTCCTCGGCCTTCTTGTCGTACCAGTCACCGACGTGGAGCGCGCCGAGTTCGAGGTCCATCCCGGTCGTCGTCCCGTCCCGAAGCGACAGCTTCGTGGCGAACGGATCGACCGCGTGGAAGTGCGTATCGATGAAGCCGGGAGCGACGACGAGTCCGGTGGCGTCGATGGCCTCGTCACCGGAAATCTCGTCGGTGGTTATCGCCTCGATACGGCCATCGCTCACGCCGACGTTCCTGACTGCGTCGAGCATCGTCTCCGGATCGATGACCCGTCCATTGGAGATGACGAGGTCGTAGTGTTGCGTACCCATGGTAGCTCAACCAAGGGAGTTGTTCAGTAGGTGAATCGTCCCCGGTCGAACGCTGAATAGACGGCCTCCGTGTTTGTTATTGTCTCATATTATCCTCGGTACCCTTCCTTACTGCCGGTCGTCTGATTTCATCACAGAGTAACGAGCAATTATTCCGAGCGGTCGACGCTCGTACTGGCACATCGGAGCAAGTTCGCCGCGACCACCTCCGTCAATATCGACCCAGTTTGCGATGCCCTCGCCCTAAACATTCGACTCGTCTTCGAGTCTCTCGGCGAGCCGTGAGTTCAGGGCGCCGTTGATCGGAATCAGGAAGACCCAGGTGAGCATCGCCCAAACTGGGTTGACGCTCGCCACGGCGATCGAGCTGGCGAACACGATCGGTGAGGCCAGAAAGCGCGCGGCCTGGATCCCGACGGCGCGGGAGGCGATACCTTCCTCGATGAGTTGCTTTCGCGCGGCGTAGATCCAGAGGGCGGCCAGGGAGAAGCCGGTGAGTGCGAGGACTGCAGCAATGAAGGAGACGCCGAAGCGGTTCGGATACGTGCTAAAAACACTCGTCCCGTATGGGACGAACGCCACAAGGAGCAAAAAGAGGAGGTTAAGCCAGACGATTCCCCGGTCGTGGACCTCGATGTGGACGAAGATGCGTCGGTGAAGCATCCAGTAGAGTCCGATGACCAGGAAGCTCAACATATATCCGAGGTACTCGTGCCACTGCTCGAAGACGAGGCCCGCGACGACCGATGGGGGTGTGCCTGCCGGGACCTCTGGGACGGTGATCTCTAGGACGAGCAGCGTGATGGCGATGGCGATGACTCCGTCGGAGAGAGCCAGCAGCCGGTCGGTCTCCTCGGATTCGCGTCTAAAAGGGAGTGCCATACGGTATCTACGGCTCCTATCACCAAGGAACTATGCGAGGACGAGCGGTGGAAAGGGAGAGGAGCCGGTCGGTCCTCGCTCAACAGGATAGGCTGCGAACCGTCTGGCCGCAGTGTGTCTCTTGTAATAAGCCAATGACGCCAGCGATGGCTCAACTGATGTAGAGCAACCACGGATACTCGACTTTCGGTACCGATCTGCTGCATGTATCCTCTGAATGCAGCAGTCCGTTCCACTCGGAATCACTGATATTCACCTCGCTCGTGTGAAACAGCGAGGCTTCGCTCCAGATTGTAAACGACACACTTGATAACGAGTCCGCGAAATTGCTTCCACCAGAGGCGTGAACGAACGAATGCCCCGAATTTCTGTTTGATCGCAGCGTTGACTGTCTCGTTCATGTTTCGTCGATTGTAGAAATCGCTGTCAAGCCGTGCATTCCACGCTTTATGGAGCGGTGTGAACTCACGGTACTTGATGAGCGGGCGAATATTGAGATCACGGGCGAGTTGCCGGAGGTTTTCGTCGTCGTATCCCTTGTCACCGGTTAACACTGCGATAGACCCTGCGTTCCGTCGGACTACCTGTGGTGCAATCTGGGTATCGTGTTTTCGTGTCGTCGTCACGTGAATATCGAGAACGGCGTTGGTTGCCGTATCGATCAATAGGGTCGTCTTCAACTGCTGGATGGTGAGGTTCGTTCGCTTCGTGTAGTGAGCGGAGGCGTGAGCGCGTTCAAATCCGGACGCATCGATACCAGTGACACCGGTCACCGATAGATCAGCGAGCGAGACGTTCAGTAGTACTCGCCAGACAGCCATCTCTAAGCGATCGAATGCTTTGCAGAGTGTCGAGGGGGTAGGAATCGATTCGAGATCAATAGCCTCTCGGATACGGGGCATTTCTATGAGTTCGTCAACGAGATCGCGGTACGTGGTCGTCTTCTTCACCTTCAGACAGAGCAAGACGACGTGTTGACGGAGCGTAAATCGCTTGCGCGAATAGCGTGTCGAGAACCGTGGCATGGCACGGCGAGCCAACACGACAGCTTGTTCAACAAATCGAAGGAGGCGTGACTTCGGGAGTGAGTCCATCAAACCCCGCTACTCACTCGTTGTGTTTCTCAGCAAGGGTTTCAACAGGGCCTCCTTACCGTTTCCGTCCGTAGTTGCTTCGGATATATGTTAGTAACACACATGTCTTATCAATAGTCGTTTCGACGAAATCCGCCTTCTTGCCCCGCTGCTGTATCCATGCTCTGTGTCGGTCACGCCGATACTGACAGGCGTCGGGTGGATTCTATCTGACGTGCTGGATACAGGGCGCGTATGCAGCACGTGTACCTGAGAATCAGGGCACGTCTGATTCGGTCAGTACAGTGGATGCAGTAATCGCCGTAACCCTTATTGATACACAATTTCAACACATCATATGTCAGAAGCCGAGTCATCCCCGGAGAAAACGACAGTAAATATTCGGATGACCGAGACGTTCTTGGAGGATGTAGACGCAACGTGGGAGGAATACGGATTCAATAGTCGCAGCGAGTTCATCCGGACTGTCCTTCGGGATGCGCTCAAACATCCCGAATTTAATCGTGCAGATCTGAAGGCAATGCTCACCAGCGAAGCCGAGATTCGTGAGGGTCGTACCCACAGTAGTGACGATGTGAAGACCGAATACGGTCTCGACCAACTGATGCCTGACAGCGATGAGTGAGTGGGACTGGGAACTTACTGACACAGCCAAGCGAGATTTCGATAGCCTTGACGGTCACGCGCGTGACCGTATCGCAGCCAAACTTGACGAGATTGTAACCGACGAATGGCGGAACCCACCCGACCACCTCGAACCACTGCAAGGGACGCCTAACGACAAGCTTCGGATTGGTCCGTTTCGGCTCGGGTGTCGTGCTGATCGTACCGAACAAGTCCTCTACGTGTTACGAATTCGGAAACGCGGTGGCGATGCATATCGCAGTGATGACGACTGAGTGAACCCGCATGGAGGCCACCGTCCCGTCCGCGGACCGCACGACGACCGTCGGGCGGCCGAACTGTCCGCCGTCGTGGACATCGACACTCTCGATACGCTCGTACTCGTGTGTCTCGACTGCCTCGGCGGCGTCGATCGTCGCGGCGACCCCCCTCGCTGGTGCTCCGCTCTGCGAAGGCTCGCACTCGCCGCGTCGTCGAGGCGACGGCGATGTCGAACCGCATCAAGTAGCCGGACTCGACGTATCTGACCGTTTCGGTACACAAGAGGAGGTCGAGCAGTCTGATCGGGTACTTCCCCGCATCCCGAAGTGGAGGTTCACCCGCAATTCGTCGATCACTGGAACCAGCCCGCGGCGACTTCCGCCCGCTCAACCGTGCCGCTGGCAGCGACTTTCGCGCGTGCGACCCGATACATCGTGTATAGCTGGACGAGTGCGTAGCCGGCCCAGAGGGCGTAGCCGCCCGCAGCGCTCCCGATCACGCCGGGACTAACAGTGAAAGCCTGCAAGCCGAACTGACTCGCCAGTCCTGTCCCGACCAGGCGGACGCTGAAGTAGCCGAAAAACGCCGCCGCGAACCACATCGCGACGACGCGGCCCCAGCCCGGCATGGTGTGTTCCGGGAGCCTGACGGTGTTGACTACCTGGACGACGACGATGTAGGGCCACATCATCAACCCGGACATCGCCGCCCCGACGACGAGCAGTCCAAAGGGATCGTCGATGGCGATCGGGAACAGGAGGATGACGACGCCCCAGCCACAGAAGACGGTCAACAGTCCCCAGAACAGCTCCGGGAGACTCCAGCCGGCCTCGCGCCCGTACAGTTCGTAGATGATGTCGGAGCTGTTGCGGACGAACGACTCGACGATGGCGTACTCGGTCGTAAAGAGGGCCAGAAACAGCGTGACGTAGATGACCCCGGTAGTGACACCACCGGAGGCCGGTGCGATCTGGACGAGCCACATATCGACGGCCCCGAGCGCCGTCCCGGGCGCCAGCGACACCGCGATGACGACCAGCGCCGTGGTGACGACGAGCAGTCCCGAGAAGAACGTCAGCAGGTGTTCAAGCTGCGTCACTCGCCACCAGCCACGCCACCGTTCGAGGTTCGTCCTGTCGGCCGGGAACGTGAACCCGTCTTCGTGGACCGTCTCGGGGTCGTCGCCGGCGAAGGGGTTCTTGATGCGGCCCTGGTACCGTCCCATCCCGTATCCCTTCTCCCGGATCCAGAGGCTCTGTGAGAGGTTGAGATAGCCGCCAGCCCCGGCGTAGGCCAGGGCCCCGACGAGGACGGCGATGGACCCCGTCGGAGCGCTTCCCCCGATAGCCGTCACACTGGCCGGAATGGCCAGCAGGACATCGACCGAGCCGATGAGCGCAAAGAGGACGAGTGTGAACACGATCGACAGGCTCACGAGGACGATCTGTATCCGCTCGACCACGTTGTACATCAGCGGCGTCACCTGGTAGGTGATCCAGATGAACACCATCAGGACGATGCCGAACAGCCGCCAGCCGGCCAGTTCGACCCCGCCGACGGTGTAGGTGCCGAGTGCGAGCCCCTCGGCGCCGATCTGTGCGGCACTGGCCGCCCACCCGGGCCAGCCGAGGCTGACGAACCCGCCGACCAGCATCGCCAGCGGGACGACCGGATGGACCCGCTCGAACGCACGGAAGATGCTCTCCCCGGTCGCGAGCGTCCAGCGCTGTATCTCCGTGTTGACGACGAACTGGATACAGACCGCCGCGATGAACAGCCAGTAGAGCCCCCAGCCGTAGCGAGCGACCAGTTGCGGCCAGAACAACGTCTCACCGCTCCCGATGGAGGCTCCCAGCATGATCGCACTGGGGCCGACGATGCGCCGGAGTTTCGGGACCTTCGGGAGGTCGAGTTGTTTGAACTGGCCGCCCGAACCGGGGTCCGGGGCGTCGTCGCCGTCCGGCGCCGGTTCGAGGTTGTCGTAGGCGACAGGCGTGTACGTGGACATCAGGGACCGCTGCTCGTCCGCAGAGACGTACACGTCGACTGACTCGTCGTCCCCACCGCCTGTCCCCGACATCGCTTACCCGCCGCCGTAGTGCCAGACGCGATCGCTGTCGCTCGCTATCTCGACGTTCGGGAGCGATTCGAGCGCAGGGCCGATCGCGTCCCACCACTCGTCGGCCGTGGTGTACCCGGCGGGATGCTCCGGGAACACGTCGTTGAGGAAGGTCCCGTGGTCGGTGTCGGGGTGCTCGACGAGGTAGTCGTAAGACGCTCGGAGCGCGTCGCGGTGTCGCTCTAGCAGTTCGCCGCTTCCCGGTAAGTCCGCGTTCGCGATACTGATCTCGACCAGCGGGTCCCGCGGGAGGTCCGAGAGCCCCTCTCGATCCCGTCGTCGCACGAGTGGGACCCACCAGATACGGCTCCGTGCGCCGACTTTCCGGGTCTCTAAGACGCCCTGTTCGACGAGTTCGTCCAGTTTGTCGTGTGCCGTCCGCCGGGAGCACCCCAGAGCCTCCATCACGTCGTTTGCGGTCAGCGGCTTGGAGAGATCCCGTCGCGTTTCGAACACCGAGATGACCCGCTCGGTCGTGAATGTAGCCGTGGACGGTGGCGAGTTCTCGTCACGCCCGTCGTCCGCGGAATCGCTCATATTCGATACACACAGTCGCGTGTATTATCAGTTATCATGGTCACTGTCAGATCGGAACCTGTCCCGTGGTGAACGGAGAGAGAGCGAAGGTCTTCACCTGGTTGGACAGCGCCCGACGACGGAACGGTTTTCCTGCATGGGACTATCGGCGACTCGCCGGCAGTCGGTTTCGACCCGAAATCACCCCCACAGGGACCATTCGGGGCACAGATCGGGTTCGAGAGGCCCGGAGACACTTGTTTGGAGCACTGCGGACTTGTAGGTAAGAGACAGGTCTTCAGGCGCGGGAGGGGTCAGCGTCTCTCTCGGCGACTACGATCTGTTCGAGTGAGCTGGCGAAACAAATACAGGTGCTAATATACAACGTATACGCATGACCACTACAATCCGAGTTTCCGATCAGATCAAGGATCGGCTCGAACGGCTGAAGCGCGACGACGAGACGTTTGATGAGTTACTTGATCGACTCAGCCGAGACGAGAAGGATATCGAAGCTATCGCTGGCAGTTTCGATAGGCCAGAAGACGAAGGGCTGGGCGAATCCGTCACCGAAACACACGAGGAATTGAACGAGTCGCTCGAAGAGCGAACAGAACGGTCTGAACAGTGATCGTACTCGACAACGACGTTGCGGTGAAACTTCTTCGAGAAGACGATCCAGGGGTGAAATCACATCTGAACCAGTACAGCAGTGAGGTATGGGCGATCCCGTCACTGGTTAGCTTCGAGTTCTTCCAGCACTACCACCGACTCGATGTCGCTTCTCAGACTCAACAGCAGCTTCTCAGAGTCTTTGACGAGATCCTTCCCTTCACCGATGATGTCGCAGTCGAGGCGTGGCGTCTCAATGATCAGCTTCTCTCACAGGAGATCATACTCGACAAACTCGACCTCCTGAATCTCGCCATCGCTCACGAAGCTGGAGCGACATTCGTCACTCACAACAGCAACGACTTCGACAAGACTCCGATCCACCAACTCACCGATATCGACGTTATCGTCTCCTGACCCCTGTCCGGTTCTGCCTCCAGTCGGGGGGCAGATACTCACCTGATTTGGACCAGATCGATCTCAATATTGGAAGTGATACGTTTTCTCCCCGGCGTTAGCAAACTCTTGTTCGAACACGAGCTGAAGGAGGGGATCAAGGAACTCCGCTCTTGTGTGGCTACCATACGGTTTGATGCCGAAATCGAGTTCCGGGTACAACATTAACAATACTTTGAAGTATTATACTTTGGAGTACGATTATCTAAAGTACGATATTCGCAGATAGGCTATGAAAACTTGACAGTCTTCGTCAACCGAACTGAAGAGCTCTCTCGGCTTCACGCTCTCTACGAGTCAGACGAAGCCGAGCACGCGAGCCGCCCGGCTGCGTCCTCAGAGTTTATTTGCACTTCGCACAGTCAAATAGGAGAGATACCGACCGAAACCACTGATTTCGTCCAGTCGAAGGGGTCAAAAAGTTCGATGGATTTTTAGCTCATAGAGTGTCAGAGACGAGTAGTGACTGATAGAGAGGGTATTGAGGCGTCGAGCTATCATTTCGATCGCCTCCCAGCCGATATATGGCTGGTTTTCGCTCTGACCGTGTTGCTCTGGATCGTCACGCTTGTCCCACTACTGAATGGGAGTCCGCTCAGAGTTGGCCTGGCGGTCTTCTATGCCCTGTTCGTTCCTGGTTACACACTTATCGCCACACTGTTCCCAGAACGTCCCCCCGCCGACGAGACACCTGTAGACGACGAAGGGACAGGGGATGAAAGCGGTATCGACGGCCTCGAACGGCTCGTCCTCTCGTTCGGAAGTTCGATCGCACTCGTCCCGCTTGTCGGATTGGGACTCAACTTCACGCCTTGGGGCCTCCGTTTGATCCCGATTCTGGTTGCACTCACTGCCGTAACTGTCGGGTTTGCGGGACTGGCATCTGTACGCCGGTCGCGCCTCGCCCCCGAACAGCAGTTCGATCCGAAGCCACTCACGCTCCTCAGAGAGAGTATGGTAGATCTTCGGGAACCGGATGATCAAGTCGAGCTAGTGATCAACATCGTCCTCGTTCTCAGTGTCTGTCTCGCAGCCGGAAGCGTTGTCTACGCCACTACATCCCCGGTCCCCGGTGAATCGTTCACCGAGTTTTACCTGTTACCCGAGAACGAATCTGGCGAACTCGTTGCCGAGGGATATCCAACGAACATGACTCACGGGCAACGACAATCGCTGGTCGTCGGCATTGGAAACAGCGAAGCTGACACAGTCCGGTATACCGTCGTCGCCGAACTCCAGCGTGCCACCGTCGAGGGAGACCAAGTAACAGTTGTCGACCGTAGGAAACTCGATCAGTTCTCCCGGCAGCTCGCTCCCAACGAGACTGTCCAGGTGCGCCGGACGATCACTCCCGAAGAGCTGGTCGGAGACCGATTGCGTCTTCAATTCCGGCTCTACCGAGGCCAGGCAGCCGCTGTCAACGAGAGCGAAGCTCCCTACCGTGAGCTCCATCTCTGGGTCAACGTTACCTCTACCCCGGAGGGCCAAAAAGCTGAAGCGATGGCAGTAAGTGGTGAGAATATAAAGACAACTTTCTTGCCGTACGGCACGCAGAGTATGCGTACTGAATAACTCCAGCGGGGACCCATATGTCATTAGATACTAGATCATCACAGGCGTCGGCGGATGTGTCGGTACAATCCGACGAGGTACTGGTGGGGCCGGAGTCGGATATTACACCGACGGTGAGCTTCGTAATGCCCACCATGAACGAAGAGGAGGGCATCGCCGAATGTATCAGTCGCGCTCGGAACGCGCTCTCGGAACTCGGACTGACTGGCGAGGTCATCATCAGTGACGCCTCCGATGACAGAACCCCCGAGATAGCTCGTGAGATGGGGGCGATCGTCGTCGAACCCGACAAGCCTGGCTACGGGTACGCATACCGCTACGCGTTCCGGCATACACGCGGAGAGTACCTTGTCATGGGCGATGCCGACACGACCTACGACTTCGAGGAGCTACCAAAGCTTCTCGCGCTTGTCCGTGACGAGGGAGCAGACATCGCCATGGGAAGTCGACTTGACGGAACGATCAGGCCAGGTGCGATGCCCTCGCTGCACCAGTACATCGGTAACCCACTGTTGACGAAGTTCCTGAACGTCTTCTACGACGCTGGCGTCTCGGATGCTCACTCGGGCTTTCGGGTGTTCACCCGGGAGGCCATAGATACCCTCGAACTGGATACTGACGGGATGGAGTTCGCTAGTGAGATGATTATGGATGCCGGTGCTAAGGACCTCGTGATCAAGGAAGAACCGATCACGTACCACCCCCGAGAGGGCGAGGCGAAACTTGACAGCTTCCAAGATGGCTGGCGCCACGTGAAGTTCATGCTCGTCAACGCGCCTGGATACTTGTTCTCTATCCCTGGGTTGGTCATGGGTGTGTTGGGCGTGTCGATCATGGCGCTTGCATACACCGGGACCGCGATTCTGGGCCAACCCTTTGGCATCCACTCGCTAATCGCCGGGAGTCTGCTGACGATCCTTGGCTACCATGTCGGAAGTTTCGGGCTGCTGGCGGGATCTATCTCGAACCCCATCCGTCGCCCGGATGACCCGATCACGAACTGGGTCCGTGAGCACTTCACGCTGGAGCGGGGTGCGACTTTGGGTGCGGCGCTGTTCCTGCTCGGGTCAGGGATAGCGACGTACCTGATCTGGCAGTGGTTCGAGAGCGGCTTCACTGATCTCCCGCTGGTATCGGCCGATATCGTCGCATTCACGATGATCGTCCTGGGTATCCAAACAGTGTTCGGGTCGTTCTTCGCAAGTATCGTGTCGAAATCTTGATTTTTTGTTAGCCATCGATTGCATCGCCGTACCGGTCAAGTGCTTCCTTAGCAACCGTATCCCAATCGAATCTCCGTGCCCGGTCCACTGGCTCGGTCGCCGGTTGGTAGCCTGAGAGCGCACGTTCGAGTCCCGCACGGACGCCCTCTGTGGTGGGATCAACTAAGAGGCCTGCGTCGCCAATGACCTCGTCAACTGCCGATTCGGGGTGATCAGCCGCGACAACCGTACATCCGGCAGCCATCGCTTCGACGGCCGTGATACCGAACCCCTCTCTGGTTGACGGTGAGGCGAAAACTCTCGCAGCCTGCATCTGTGCCAGCACGTCGTCGTGGTCCTCGACAAAGCCGAGGAAGTCGATCCGGTCGCTCGCGTCGAGGCTTTGCGCGAGTCGAGTCAAGCGGTCGGCCTCCGGGCCGTCGCCGATTACGCCGAGGGTGAGATCGTACTCCGGAGCAACTCTATCGAACGCCCGTAAAAGGAGGTTAACCCGCTTGTCCTCAATCAGCCGGCCGACGAACAACACGTCATACCCAGGTTCTGCCGGATCGACGCCCCGGACGAAGTCGTAGTCGATCCCATTGGGGACGACTGAGATACTCTTACGGCTTGGGCCGATACGCGCGAGTCTGTCGGCCGTGTTCTCGGAGACAGCGATAGGATGCTGGGGGACAGCCGCCGTGAGTCGTTCTACTGTCTTTCCGCCGAAAGCGAGACGCCCCAGATAGTCGTTCCAGTAGTCGAGCCATACCTCGTGCCACGTCGTAATCAGCGGTGTGTCGGTTCGCAGGCGAGCGAGGGCGGCAGAGAAGACCGGAAAGTACGGAAAGGTGGATGCGACAAAGGCGTCATGTTCGTCGTGGTTCCGTCGGAGTGGGCGGAGAGTGTCGATGGCGAATTCGATCGCCTCTGGGATTGACCGGCGATCGTCAGTGTAGAGATCACGTCTGTCGCTGACCGCTCTGAGTGTCATACCTTCCAGTGTCGTCTCTCGTGGACCGTCCCAGTAGTGGCGACCGTAAACCGTCACGTCGTGACCCTCACGCGCGAGACGGCGACCGATCTCGTAGATTCGTTTCTCGGCCCCGCCAGTGACGTACGGGTAGACGACGTTGGAGACGAACGCGATACGCACTGTCGGAATACGGACCGGCATAGGGTAATTGTGTTTCGGTGTCGCTGTCATGAGAACCCGAAGCATCTAACTCCGAGGGCTGGGTGATACCGAATAATGGACGGCTACAGGAACGTCGTACTACTAACTGTCGACGCTCTCAGGGCGGACCATCTCTCCTGTTATAGCTACGGGCGGGAGACCTCGCCCGCGTTGGATACACTCGCCAAGGAGGGCCTTCGATTCCAGCGTGCTTACAGCCAGAGTTCCCACACGCGGGAGGCAGTGCCGGCGATGCTGACCGGGCGCGATCCCGACGAGGCTGTCGACGAGCAATATCTCCTCTCTGCTGATACAGTAGCGAGTCGGCTGGCAGATACTGGTATCGCTACAGCCGGCTTCCACTCAAACCCCTTCGTTTCGCGTGCCTACGGATTCGATCGGGACTTCGATGTCTTCGATGACGATCTCCACCTCGGCCAGCACAAACTTCTCGCGTTGGCCCAACGCGCCCTCGACAAACTCCGGAACCGCCACTACGCACGTGCAGATCGGATCAACGAACGGGCGTTCGACTGGCTAGACAGCCGGGATTCAAACCGGTTCTTCCTCTGGAGCCACTACATGGACGTACACGGTCCGTACGAGCCACCAGAACCGTACCGCAGTCGGTTCGGCGATCCACAGCTGAGTGACCGAGACGCACAGCGGCTGTATAAGCGAGCCATCGACGATCCCGATTCGATTACCGCCGACGAACAACAGGCGCTGATTGACCTGTACGACGGCGAAATTGCCTACGTGGACGACCAGATTCGCCGGTTCATAAACGGCTTACGAGAGCGGAACCTGTGGGATGAGACGCTCGTTCTGGTCTCGGCGGATCACGGCGATGCCTTTGGCGAACACGGCTACTACGAACATCCGCGCTACCTCCACGAGGAGTTGACGCGCGTGCCGTTGCTCGTGCTTGGGGAGGCAGTCGAGGCGGGGTCACCGTCGATTCCCGCGAGTACGGCTGATCTGGTGCCGACAATACTGGACGCACTGGGTTTCGACGCCAGTGGTCTCAACGGCGAGCCATTTGGGGAACTCGTCGGTTCGGTAGAAGGTTGGTCAGATCGGACAGTGTTTTCACAGGCTCGTGGAGAGGGGGACGACGACGGTCTCAGGCGGTTCGCTGTCCGCGACCGGGACGGCGAGTGTTTCCTCGAACGCGAACTTTCGACCGGGGAGATACGATCGGAAGACACGAGCGACGGAGACCGTGATCTGCTGACCGTACTGCGGGAATACAGCCGCGACCGCATCGACTTCGGGGACGCGACAGCCGATGCGAGCGAAACCGAAGCGGTGTCAGACCGGCTGGAAGCGCTGGGGTACAAGGAATGAGTTGGGCTGAAGAGTGCGATATCAAGGGTTGGCGGTGAATAGGAGAACGAATGCACGTTGGAATTAACGGACGGGCGTTCGTGACCGACGAGCCGGGCGGCGCAGTGCAGACCGCGAAGTGTCTCACGCAGGAACTTATTCGGCGTCCTGACGTTGAGACGACCCTGTTCGGCCACCAGGCGCTCTCGGACGAGTTCGGCACGGATGTCGAAAGCAAGGGGTATCTCTCGCGGTCACAGTTCTTCGGAGTCGGGTGGGAGCGAACGGTACTCCCGCTTCTCGCCCGCCGACACGACATCGACATTCTGTTCTGTCCCAATGCCAACGCACCGCTTCACAGGACCCCCTACCCGGTTGTCACATATATCCACGACGTTGGTGCGATGCACGACTGGTCGTCGTCGGTACATGGTCTGTACCGAAAAACGACTGTTCCACGCGTCGCCGATGTGTCAGATCGTATCGTGACGGTCTCGGCGTTTTCGCGGGACGAGATCGTAGAGCAGTTGGGCGTTGATCCGGCTAGAGTCAATGTCGTCCACAATGGTATCAACAAGCGCTTTCTCAGCGATAAGCCCGGCGAACCTATTGAGGTTCCGGATCAGTTCGTACTCTACGTCGGAGCGTTGAACCCCCGGAAGAACGTCTCCGGACTCGTAGAAGCGTATCGGCGTGTTAGCGACGACTTTAATCACGAGCTCGTCCTGACAGGCCCACGGAACAAGGAACTGTTCGACTCGTTTGAAATCAGAGAGACAGACGACGTACATATGACGGGGTTCGTTTCACAAGAAGAACTGAAGTTTCTCTACGATGAGGCTGACGTGTTCGCATACCCCTCGTTCTACGAGGGATTTGGGCTGCCGCCGCTGGAGGCGGCGGCGTGTAAGACACCCGTGGTTACGTCCCGAACCGGCGCAATTCCAGATGTTCTCGGCAACGCGGCACGGTACGTTGATCCGAAAGACAGGGCAGACATTGGGTCCGCGCTTCTATGGGCTACGAGGAACCCGGCGGCAATGAAGAATACCACGGCAGCACGTCAGCGCGTTCAATCACTAACCTGGAAACACGCCGCTAAAGACCTGTATTCGGTTCTCAAAGAGGAGTCGCGGCAATAAACACCAACGCATATCAGTATATCTTATTTCCGTGCTACAGTGTAAATTATCTGTATAGAACGCTACTTCTCCAGATAGTGTCTAATCCGCATGATGATAAGCCCCCCAAATGACAGTATGCTGAAATGCATGGATCCGAAGGCTATGGGATCAACCCATGTCGGAAGTATCCAACTTGCAGTAAAATGATAATCAAGCCACACACGCTGTAGGCTTTCAACCGACGAAACCTGCTCAGTACTCGTATTAGTGTCAGAACCGCGGATTTCGTACATCGGTGGGCCCTGTGGCTCGTCACCTAAGCCAGCGATCTCTGCGTCGTAAGGCGCTTGCGCTATTTCAGTGGTATTGACTATTTCGCCGTCTGGAGTCACTTCGATCACTCGGTCGTTGCCGGTGTCCACGATCAAGGTATTCCCACTCGGAAGTCGGTCAGCGTCGCGCGGCCATCGTAACTCATTTTTATATATCCACGTCTGCTTCCACGACCCGTTTCTCCGGGTATACTCAACGATACGATCGTTACCACTGTCAGCAACAAGGACTGTCGGAGGAGAGTTCGACAGGAGTACGGGATTGTGTTGCTCATGAAGGGTCGAGTACTCGTCTTCAGCACCGAGCGTCCAGCGTGTCTCTTTAGTCTCCTTGTCGATCAACACCACGCGATCGAACTCGCGTGGACTCAGTAGCACGGCCGAACCGTTATCCACAACATCAACATCATTCAAATGAGTATAGTCGTTAGCGTAGCCGTCGCCGGCGTTCTTAGGAAAGTGGTCTACGAACCGATATTCCCAGACGATTTCGTCGCTCGTGGCGTTATAAATGTATACGAGATGCGAGTGGGTCTCTCTTGATTCGTTGATCCAACCCTGACGTTTCGCTTCTCGAAGCCACGCTTGCTCGGCACTATCGTGTAGTATCTTGTTAGCGACAATGTATCGCCCGTCGCCCAGATAGTCGATATCGTGCGTCTCCGGTGGAACGCTGAACTGTCTGTAGATTTCTCCAGTCGACCTGTTCAGGTGTGTCGCTTTCCAATTGTACGAGTCGCTTCCGTTGATCTGGAACGGTTTCTTTTCGCCTGTTTTCGAGACAAACAGTGTCTCGCCATCACCAAGTGGATCGACGTCGAAACACTTGTTCGGACAGTCGGTCCATTTCCAGATAATTCGATCAGACGATCGGTTGAACGAAAATATGCCCGCACCGAATTCGACTGAAGCACCTTGTGTCGAGACGAGCAGCGTCTGATTGGGCGGTACTGATGACTCCGTGGACTGAACCGCACTTTCGGCTGTGAGAGCCGCATTGGCAACTGGGAAAAACGAAACGATGAGAATGCCTACGAGGACCAACCGAATGGTACGATCATTCATGAATGAAGCCATCAACTCTCTTAACAAAAAAGACTCGAAACGAAAGTTACGGACCGAACATAACAATCGTCGGATCCAAACGATCCCTGGCAAATGTGCATCAGCCGCATCGGATGAAGAACGAGGAGACGTGGTTTTTACCACACGAAGCCAAGCCAACGACTGTTACACTGGCTCGCTCATGTAGGAATTTGCACTGACCTCCGGTGCCACCGGCAGACCGTGACACAGGCTTGAAATCCCTATGCCCCCCGTTAGTTTCAGAAACTAAGCATATCCCAAGTCCTCGAGTTGTTCTCGCACTGCATCGTTGACATCGGTTCCGGTGCGTTCCAGTTGCGTAGGAACGGTCCCACAGAAATCTTCTATCAGCTTCTGGTGGGCTTGAAAATCGATACTCTGGGTAGGTCGTTCGACGGACTGGTATCCGTATCCGTCTTCAAGATGCCAGACGCCGTACAGCGGTTCGTCATAGGTGTCGTACTGATCCGAAACGCCGTAGTTCTCCAACTGTGCTTCGATCCACTGCGGAAGTCCATGGAACTCGGTGAATTGTGGTTCTGGGTCAAGTGGCGACAACAGTGATCTTCCTCGTCCGTCAGTACGATTTGCGACTCCAAGCAACTCGGCAGCCGTCCGATGAACATCAAGCAAGCTTACGACCATCTCCGTGTTCTCTTCTGGAACGTCAGCACCCGAGATCACGAGCGGAACGTGAGTTAGTTCAGGAAACAGACCGTGAACGTGGTTCCAGTGGCCGTGATCACCGAGGAGTTCGCCATGATCTGCAACCGTAACGACATAGTCGACTGCGTCGGCTAGTTCGGTGAATATCTCTTCATAAACATCGGAAAGATACCGCACTGCGTCGTCGTACGCCTGCTGGGCGACCTGTTTATCTGGTGGGTCGTCAGCCCACCTGTCCACGAACACCGGATCGACCGTCTCATCAATGGTTTGGTACTCCGTAGGCGGCGTGTACGGCGAATGTGCTTCCATGAGGTTGACGAAAATAAACTCCTCATCATCGAAGGAGCTCCTACGGAGCTGGTCACGGATTGCACGCGCACCGGAGTCGTCCGAGTCGGTCCTGTCAAGCATAGACGCCTCGTAGCCCTTCTTCAGCGACTGGAGCGTCGGGCCATTGTGTTGGATCGCAGTCTTCAACGCCTCGAAATACCGCTTCGGTCCAGTTTCGTCGCAAGTGACCGCGAACTGGTCCCAGTCTACGAGGTGTGTTGAATCTGGTTGTTTAATCTCCCATGGGGACATCACGTCGTCGTACGGCTCGGTCCACCCCTCAAAATAGCCCATCTGTGGGTTCGCCGAGTAGAACCGCGACGTATGGTTGGTCGTCACTCCTCCGAGAGTCGGATAGTCGTTGCCGAGGTCGGTTGACCGTGCGTATGTCCCAACCTCGGAAGCGTACCGGCCGGTGAACAGACTGGCGTGGGTCGGAATCGTCCAGTTCGAAGTCGTGAGGCATTGCTCAAATCGGGTACCTGGAAGCCAGTTGAAGTGCTCCTCGAAATAGTCTTGACGGAGAGTATCAAGGACAACTATTGCAACGGAAGGCATATTATTTCACCGAGTGGAAGAAGATAATGATATTTACGGACTTTTTCATCACTCTTGATACAATGATACGACGGTAATTATGCTCACCGAATGCAGTGGACTATTATAAGCCTACTGCTTGTGTGTCTGTGTTGTTGGCTCTGAACCAGGTCGATACAAACATACTTTTATTCACCGGTGGCTCATTCGCATACGATTGAATGTCCGAAATCAGTTTTATAAACAGAGTATACCACCGTAGCAAACTCTTTTTGCGGAACGCTAACCTCTCATACCTCCGCTGGAAGCATGGAAATGAATATTACAGAGACGGAGTGGATATACTCTCTGCGGACTGGGATAACCTATTGCTGATGGACGCCTGCCGATACGATATGTTCGTTGAGCACGTTGACCTTCCGGGCATTCTATCTCGAAAAAAGTCCAAAGGATCGATGACAGCGCAGTTTTTGGCAGGTAATTTCAACGGTCGTGATGCAACCGATGTCGTCTATCTCACCGGAAACCCGATGTACCGGCGTATCGAAGCCAACTACGACTTCCAGTTTCATGCCGTAGTAGATGCGTGGCATGAGTGGGATGAAGAGAACTCAACTGTCCTCCCGGAAACGATGGTCAGAGAGGCACGTCGGGTGAGAGAGGAATACCCCAATAAGCGACTCCTTGTCCACTTTCTCCAGCCGCACTTCCCGTTCATCGGCTCCAAAACCAAGTTCGATAAGCAGATTCCAGACCCAAAGGAGGGCGACGAAGCGCAGTTCTGGGAGCAACTTCGCACAGGGAAGTTGTCACTCTCACCAGAAGAGGTCTGGAAGCCCTACAATAGAAATCTCCGACATCTCGTTCCGTCACTCGAAACACTAGTGAAAGAGCTTGACGGAAAAACAGTTGTCACATCCGATCACGGAAACATGGTAGGGGACCGGTCACGCCCAATTCCAGTCTCCGACTGGGGCCATCCACGCGGACTCTACACTCCGGAACTGATTGATGTTCCATGGCTGGTCTGTGACTCGGAAGACCGGCGAAAGGTGGTTGCCGAACCTCCGGAAGGGAATAGCGAGGTCAATGAAGATATAGTGCAGAATCGACTCCACAACCTCGGGTACACGGAGTAATGAGCGACGAAGTCGAGTCAGCACTACAGTCCACCGCACGGGGTGCGTCAATATTCACCATCGGTCGGATCACGAGTCAGCTTCTCGGGTTCGTGTTCAATGCGATACTAACGAACTACCTTGGCCCGATCGGCTACGGGATTATCACATATGCCGACACGGTCATGATGACGATACTTAACATCGCGGATCTTGGTGCTGACAAAGCACTATTACGTTTCTTACCGGATGACAATCCAGATGAGCGGGAAAATACGCTCGGTCTCGCTGGCCTTTCGGTTATTCTCGCAGGGGTCGGGTCTGGGGTTATTCTCTACGTGACCGCACCGGTCATTTCCTCATACACCATTGCGAACGATTCCTTCATTACCGTCCTCCGTGTGATGGCGTTCGTTCTTCCGTTCAGAGCACTCACGAAAATCGTTCAAAGCAGTTTCCGGGCACTTGAGCGACCTACGTACCAGTTAGGCATCTCAGAAGGATTGTTACCAGTCTCCCGGTTAGTCGCCGCAATGGTCTCTGTCGTGCTTGGTTTGGCCGTTGAGGGGATTGCTACCGCACTGCTGGTCTCTACAATTCTATTGTCTGCTGCCGCCCTGTCGTTATTTCTATCAAGGACTGAACTCCGACCACGTCCGGAAGCGTCTCGTGAACGTATTTCCCGCTTTTTTTCGTATTCGTTACCATTGACAGTCAATTCGGCCGGCTCGTACCTAGTCAACAATGTTGATCTGATAATGGTCGGGTTTCTTGGCCTTGGTAGTGCTGCAGTTGGGCAGTATCGTGCTGCTGCTCTGATGACGACCGCAGCGGCTCTCCCGCTCTCCGGCATCAATCAGATATTCCCAGCGCGGGCATCGCGATTGTTTGATCAAGGACAGAAAGAGGAGTTGGACTCGCTGTATAAAACCGTGACACGGTGGGCACTAACCGCTACGCTTCCAATCGCCGTCGGGTTGGTTGTGTTCCGGGCACCCCTTTTGTCAGTATTAGGAAGCGAGTTCGTCACTGCGCAGTTCGTACTTGCTGTGCTGTTAATTCGTCGTCTATCAGATGCGGGTGCTGGGCCATGTGGATACCTACTAATGATGACAGATCATGAACGCTTGGTGACAGCCAATAATGTCATTCTTGGGCTTTCAAACGTAGCTCTCAATTTCATATTAATCGCAGAATTCGGTGTGATCGGTGCTGCTGCTGCCACTGCGGCCTCAGTCACAGTATTTAATTTTATCAAGGTATTCGAGGTGTGGTGGTTTGAACGATTGGTTCCGTACTCAGGTGCCTTTTTAAAGCCATTGTTTGCAGGTTTGGTCTGCGGGGGAGTGATGATTCTGTTAGAAAGATTGTTGTTATTGGTTGGCCTTGATATCGGCATGATTCGTGCTTTTGTAGGAGGTATTGTTGGTGTGTGTGCATACCTTATCATATTATATGCACTAGGAGTGGATGAAAAGGATAAGAAATTGGTTGAGAATTTATATGTATAGATGGATTGGCGATATGGGTGGTTTGTAAACATCTTACGTTGTAAAGAGAACCCGACCGCCGGACAGAAAGATTCAATTGGACATTGGTCTTGTTAACTTAGCAGAGATGGGAGCGGAGTCACTCGAAGAAAAAATCCGCAAGGGTGTAAATAACCCGATCGAGGCCGTGAAATATCTCACCACCCCAATTATAAAGGGAACAACACTGACATTGTCATCAAGTTTTCCGCTGGGTGAGAATTTTTTCAAAAAAGATTGGGACCTACTTATTATCCTTGACACGTGCCGGCCGGACGCTCTGCGGTCAGTCGCAAGTGAGTACTCATATTTAAACGAGGATGAGATTGGAGAAACCATTTCAGTTGGCACATCTACACTCGAGTGGACTGCTGCTACGTTTATAGAGAGATATAAAAATGAGATTTCCGATACCGCTCTTGTTTCTGCAAATGGATGGCCGATGCGGATTCTTGATGACGGATATCGGCCAGAGATGAGATTTCGGGCTTCTTCGGCGCCGACCAACTGGGGAACTGTTGACAACAGTTCGCTTGGGAGACACATACCAGCTTGGCGATATGGAGAGGGGCGATCGGGTTACTCTCAGCAGCCCCAAGCGGACGCTGAAACTGTGGTGGATATAGTGATTGATGTCGGTCGAAGAGATGAGTTTGACCGTGTCATAGCTCACATTATCGAACCACATTATCCGTTCTCTGCTGCAGCAGCCAAACGTGGGGCAGCAGAATTGTCCCAATCGGAACAATACCCTTGGGAATATGTGAGAAGGACTGGAGATAAGCACACAGTTTGGAATAAATACCTTACTGAACTTCGGTCAGGGCTTGATGCCGTTGGCCGCCTATTGAACAATTTTGAAGCGGAGAGGACCCTAATTTCGGCAGACCATGGAGAGTGTTTTGGAGAGTGGGGACGATGGGGTCACACGAGTGGCTCATTCAATCCATATCTTCGGCGTGTGCCGATTACAGAAGTCAAAGCAAGCGACAAAAATACAAGTGAGCCAGAAATTGGTGTTGAAAACACTGAGATCAATTTAGAAGAAAACTTGCGCTCGCTCGGCTACATGTGAAAAAGGAGGTGATTCCGGTGAGAGATGGCCAAACTAAAGTTCTCATATTTACGTTCAGCACAAGGGGAGCCACCAGTGATTACCCCGTTAAACTCGCAAACGGTCTTGCTGGCCTTGTGGAAGTCCATGTCGTCTGCCCTGACAGTACAGACATTCAGGAACTATTTCATGATGAAGTCAGGACTCACCCGTACCAGACGGAGCTGAAGTCCGGGATCCGTTCATTCACGACCGGAATTCAAGGCCTTTCCGAGCAATTCAGGCTTGTGCGAGAAATTTCCCCGGATGTAATCCACTTCCCATTCCTCACGCCACTCCGGTCGGTGACCCTTCTTCCGCTTCTTGCCACGCTAAAAACGCCGATGGTCGGAACGATACACGACCCAATTTCTCACAGCGGAATGCAAGTTGGACCAAGAAACATGGACCTCGGAGGGCGGGTGAACGCAGTCGCTAGCCACCTTCTGGATCAGATTATCGTACACGGGCAGGCCTGCCGGAAACAGGCGTCTGGGCTATGGTACCCGACAGACCGAATCTCGATTGTTCCACATGGACTGTTTGATCACTTTACAGAGTACGACTACGAGAGTGCACAGACAGAAGATGACACCGTGTTGTTTTTCGGTAATATCAGGCCAAACAAGGGATACGACAGAATCCCAGAGATATTAGATCGGGTCGAAGAATTCGTTCCAGAAATAACTGCACTCATCGCCGGCAGCCCCTCAAATGCCCGGACTGTCGACACAAATCGTATTGAACGGACCATTAAAAAGCTTGAAGATGACGACCGGATCGAGTTGCATAATCGGTTTATACCAAATGAAGAAGTCGGGACGTTTTTTTCACGTGCAACAGTGACTGTTCTGCCATATTATGATGCCAGTTTCAGTGGTGTCGCAATGATCGCATATGCTTTCGGGGTACCGATAGTCGCGACCGATGTCGGTGATGTTGGCCGTCTGGTACGAGCAGATAAGAGTGGAATCGTTACTGAAAACGGGTCGCGCGCAGTGGCAGACGGAATTACAGAACTACTCACAGATGAAACACGGAGGCGAGAATGTCGAGAAAATATTATTATGAATCGTAGTCGTTACCAATGGGAGAATATCGCACGCGAAGTCATAGACGTGTATCGAACTGCGGTACAGGAATAACCGATGGTTAAATATCAGATACTATCGCACAATCGAAATGCCAGTCTATGAACGTTCTATTAGTAAACGCTCAGTTTGATACTGACTCTGCAAGTGGCGCGCGGAACTACGTTTACAGGACTGGTACGGCACTTCAGGAACGTGGTCACAAGATTTCAGTACTCACGACGAGACCGTATAGCGGTCGAGAGTCGCTATCACCGAGTCGAACTACAGAGGCAGGACTCGATGTGTGGCGGTTCTATCCGGCAAACCTCTCGCATCGCGGTGAAGGAACAGGCAGAAATCCGGTAAGCAAAGGTCTCTGGCACGGGATTGATGCCATCAATCCGCACAGTAGGCATGCGGTCGAAAAAGTGCTAGATCAGATTGAACCGGATGTCGTCCACACCAATAACCTCGTAGGTATCTCACCATCAATCGGGAGCGTGATCGCCAATTGGGACGTCCGTCACATCCATACACTCCACGATTACAGCCTGATCTGCCCAAAGAGCAACCTCCTACGAAAACTAACCGCCCCTGACGAAGAACGAATCGTCTGTGAAGACCCGCCAGCTCCCTGTCGCCTCCTCGCTCGGCAGAAACGTAAAAGACTTGGGGATCCAGACGTAGTTACCGGCCCTAGCCAACACGTCATTGATGTACATCGTCGACATGGGTTTTTCAATGACTCACACTGTGAGCGTGTCCAACTAGGCGTGGAATCCGTTGTTGACCGTCCACAGAGTGTGCCTGATGATCCAGCTCTCCTCTATGTCGGTGCACAAAAGGAGTCAAAAGGTCTCGATACGCTCTTTGCGGCTGTAGAACAACTTCCCAACGTAACCACTCATATTTGTGGAGATGGGCCCTATGCCAATGTAACCGAACGTCGGGCATCCGAACTGGACAACGTGGTGTATCACGGGTTCGTCTCCGAGGCAGAACTCACCCGCCTCAGGCAAGAATCAACTGCTTCGGTCGTTCCATCAATTTGGATGGAAAATTCACCATTAACGATTTACGAAAGTTTCGCGGCTGGGCTCCCCGTTGTCGGCAGTGACATCGGTGGAATTCCGGAGCTTGTCGCAGATGGGAAACGCGGCTACACGTTTGAGCCGAAGTCTACCAGCGGATTCGTCGAAGCGATAGAACAGATACTCGATCACGGACCAGATATGCGGGCAGCAGTCCTCAGGTGGGCAAGGCAGCGGACCATCGAGACACACGTTAGCAATCTCGAAACCCTCTACACCGGATAGTCCCCCCTAACTCCAAACAAATAGCTCTCTGCTAAGTTTGTCGGAAAGATCCAGTATCTGATGGAAATTTACTCCGGCGGGGTACACCGAGACAGGCGAACAACGCCGTTGTCGTAGAGCACGCTATTATCTAGTTGTGAGGTTTTTATTTCAGCATCGGGTCGAGAAGACTGGAGAGTCCGGCAATCGTAGTCTGATCCATATGCCAGTCTATATATACCATTCTTGAGCCAGACGCCAGTCTCCTCCCCGACAACTTTTCCATCTCCATACTTTGCTACCCAGTCACTCGCTGCAAACTGGGACTCGGTAAAATGCTCTTCTTCTAAGGTTGGTTCCGTCGCATCAGTGTACAGCACATCAGGGGAAACCAGTATGAGTTGGGTCAATGCTACCAACACAACAATCACCGCAAGCACCAGTCTGCCACGGCTGAAAGTCTCTTTACGGGTAAGCGTGAATCCAAGAGCCACCAATAGCGTCGGAACCATATAGACGAGATATCTGGAAGGGTCAAGCGGTACTATCGGTCCGAAGACTACAGAGATTCCATAGCCGAGTGCCATAACGGCACCGAACGAACCGGTCACGACTTGCCAACGGTCTCGTCCGGCCGACAGGGAACGAAGTCCAATAACGACGCTCCCCAAAACGGAGAGGAGAAGCAGATTCGAAGGGAGGAACCGCCAGTGGTTTCGGAGGTACTGAATGGCCGGATGTGACACGAGATCATTATCAGATTCCCCCGATGATTCTGTCATTGGAGTGTCGACAGGCGAAGTCGAGGGAGTTCCTCGGGTTCCTTTCGGCGTGGACGTGGACGGGGCTGATTCTGCTGTCGGAGTTGGATCTGCTGAGCGAGGGGTTTTAGTCCCATCAGAAGTCGGTGTGGACGGTGACTCTGCTGTTGGCGTCGGTGTTGCCGTACTATCACTGGGTTCCGGTGCACTCTCACCGCCAAAAGATGGGAGATCAACCGTGGAAATTAGACGAAGCAAAAACTGGGGGGCAATAACAAGAAACATACCTACAAACAATCCACCTGAAAGGGCAGTAATCCCCGAGAAGGGGATTTTCTTCTGTTTCATAACTGTTTGTAATTTGTCAGAGTCTGTGAGATCCCAGAGGACAAGTAAAAATACCGTGAGAAATCCGATATAATGGTGAGCCAGGACCGTCGCAGTAGCGAAGAGGTAGCAGAGGTATTTCGCAGGGCGTCCATCACTAGCTATCAATCGTAGCGACAAGAGTAACGCGAAAAAGAGGACGAAGGCCAGCGATTCGTCAATAAATTTGATTTCAAAAGTGAATAGAGTCCGAACACCAACGAGCCCCATGGCAACGAGGAAAGCAGAGTCATCATCAATCAACTTGCGTGCAAACGCGTAGAGCATGGTCGGGACAATCAGCGTAAACAAGGGGAGAAATCGGCCGAATGAAGATATTTCACCACCAGTTAAGAATTTGATAATCCAAACGAGAGCGTAGAAAGCCGGCCAAGACGCTCTTTTACCGGCAATCCATAGAGGTCCGTGCTCTCGGAACTCAACCGTCGTTTGTAATGTACGGTACGGGTCATAGCCGTAGAATCCGACCTCCAATGGATCAACGACGAGAAGCGCAGGCAATAGAGGTGTTGCGATCAGCAGTGCAACGTTGATACTTATGGGTGTATTGTGTCGAAGGACTAGTGCGGTCGGGAAAACGAAGAGAGTTCCAAGCAGTAGATACAGTGTTACAGTTGGAACACTGCTCCCATGCTGGAATCCGACGAGTGCCGAAACGGCGTACAGCAAGGAGTACACAATCAGGGCCAGTTTTGTGTTCCTATTCATCATTACTTTCACCGGATAAAAAGCAGTTTCTGAGTCGCAGTCCCCAAGGTCCAGCCATGTCAGACCAAGATTCAGTCGGTTTAAAGTCAGTTTTGATATCGGTTTCCCGAAAAGGTTGGAGATAGGACGCGAAGTCGTAGCTTATTTCATGACGAGTCCTGTTACCTCACTCTCGTTAAGTGGGGTTCGGTACAGACGCACGCTATCGACTTGGCCTGTGGCGTAGCGGCCATTAGCTCGACCCCCGACGACGAGTGGGCCACCATCTGGAACACGGCCGAGATCAGAAATATTTCGCGTCGATACAAGCGTTCCATTACGATAGAGGCGAAGTTCGTTATTCGACCGGTCGACAGTGAACGCGATATGAGTCCAGTTGTCGAACGATGTCTGTTCTATTCCGAAGTTTCTTACACGGTTGCCTGATTGGTCGGCAACCGCGACACCGAAGCGGTTTGTTTCTTTTTGTGCCCAAACTCCATATCCCTGTGTGTTTTCACCCTCTTGTGTCAGCACGTGCGGGAAAGGCTGTTGGGTTGACGCGACGTCTCCCCGTACCCAGAGTCCAACAGTAAACGAGGCGGTTGACAAGGAACCATGATTTGGACTCTCAACGACAACAGAACTATTTCCTCTATCGAACGACAATGCCGATCCACGTACCCCATCAATCCACGAAGCTCCCTCAATCTCACCCGTTGCATCAGTGAGTGCGTCCTCAGTTACTGATCCACTCCCCTCATCAAACGCCCAGTGTGAGTGATAGGGGCCGCTGAATTGCCCCTGTGTGACCTCCGTGCCCGACACAGTGAGTTCCTGCCCACCGATCTGGTAGTCGCCGCGATACGGTACAGTTACTCCGTACTCACCGTAACGGTTTGTCGTTACCTCACGACGGTAGGTAACGGACCGGTTTTCGACAGTCGAATTTGTCACGATGGAGAGCGTCTGGTTAGCGCCAGCAACTCCGGTGATGCGTGCCCCAGAAACGTACGCGAACACCTTCGGCGAGCCACCATCACCGATGTGGACAGGGCGGTACCGTCCCAGCCCCGGCACGCCCTCACCACGACTTCCAAGGTTGGTATGGAGCCGTGACTGTACCGCCGTTGGCGGTCCCGCCGAAGAAGTGGTCACGACGTACCCGGTACCGTGTTCGTCAAGAACATTTTCAATGTTCCTAATTTCACTCGGTTCCTGAGCGCGCATCAGTTCGGCGTAGTTCTGGCGTGCAAAGCCATAACTCTCGGATTCTCCGTTAACAAAGTAATTATATACTCGGTTTCGGCCCCAATTGCTCAGCACATAATTCTCAGGGTATGACACCTCACGCACACTATCATGCTCCCCGATCCAAGCGGCCGTCTCATAGGTTGAGTCGTCAACAGCGATCTGTGACTGCTTGATTCCAGCCTGAACAACCCCCAGCCCAGATATCAACAAGAATAAAACAGTCAGCACCCCGAGTGTGTTCGCGCTTGGGAGTGACACCGCCCGGAGTGCCGGTTCATCGTCGGGGCCCTGTGGACGCCCGCCATCACTACTCGTGGGGCCACCGAGCACAGCGGGCCGTTCAGTCGCGTCAATGACCGTCGCCAAGTGGAGGAATCCAACCCCACCGAACACCGCGGTAAACAATGAGAGCTGGCCGGCAAACCGGGACTGGACGACCGCCAATAAAAGGAAAAACCAGCCGAACGTCGCCGTAGCAAGCCAGTCTGGCTGGGACCGGCTGACCGCAGTCCGAGTTCCCCAGACCAGGTACGGGATTGCCAGGAAGAAGACGAACCCGAACAGTAGAATCGGTGCAACAATACTCCCTAATTCGCCACTGAAGATCGAATAGGTCTCAGCGATTTCGGATTGGCCTGTCCGAGAAACGTACGACATTAGCTGGTCAAACGCGCTGCCGAACGCTGGGAGTACGGCAAGTGCAACGAAGAATCCGATCAGTCCAGCCAGGGCCTCACCGACGGTCAAGACCCACGCCGAGAGGCCCGCACGCTCGGCCGCGACACCGAGCACAACGACGGCCACGCAGCCGGTGAACAACAGTGCAGGCGCGAACGCCCGGTAGACCGGAGCCCAGCCAAACAGTAAATGTGGGAGAGCAGCCAGAAGTGCGCCGAGCGTGACGCCCAGTAAGACCGGCCCATTACCATTGATCGGGGACCGGCCGTCATGGACATCCAAAGCGACGCGAGCAGCCAGATATAGCCCGACCGGGATGCTCAACAGTGGGCCACCACGCCAGGCATGGGCCTGAGCTGCGATGCCAACACCGAGGCCGACAACCGGGATCCACTTGCCCGGTGAATCGGGAAGCACCGTCTCGCGGTCAACTCGCTGGCCGGCCAGCGCCACGAGCGCCAATGCTGTCAGCCCAACCCAAACGTAGTCGAATGCGTGATGATCGCCGAAACCCAGTGCAGTCCGGTAAGCATGGGTCGGCGTAAACGCAAGCAGTAGAATTGCTGCCAAACCGATTCGGCGGTCCTCGGTCAGTCGGACAGCGATGAGATATACTAACAGCGCGGTAACCACGCCCGCAAGCACGGGGAGCCAGGCGAGAGTGAGCCCGACTGCAGTCGCATCGCCACCCAGTAGCGCACTGGTCCACCAGACGGTGAGGATATAGAGCGTATCGTGGCCAGAGATACGACCCGATACCTGGTTAAGCGACCCCAGGTCAAACAGTCCGAGCCCGCTCGCGAGAAGCTGTTCGCCCCAGTAGCGGTACAGGTATGGATCGTTGCCCGCGAGGACGATGTCGCCGTTGCGGAATACCGATCCCCACATGAGGACGACTCGCGTGAGAGCCACGATCAAGAGCGCGCCGGCTAGCAACCCAACACTCCGCCGATCAACGGATCGGTGGGAGAGCCAGCTAGTCACAGTCCCGACCTCAAGACCGGCCGTTTTTTCCGCGGGTCCGGTGTCGTCCTCGGGCGCGGCGTCATTGGGGCCCGCATCCAGCGCCAGCCGGACAGCCTCACGGTCAGCCAGCCGGTAACCGCCGTCAGTCTCTTCGACGATACCACGTGAGACCACCTCGCCGAACTGACCAGAGTCCAGCGGGATATCCTCGAACTCGAAGGGGCCGTCGGTGTCCGCGTCCAGAACCGCTTGGAGGGCATCTTCCAGTTCCGGGGAGTCCGCGAGGAGCGACTCTGTTGCCTCGCGTACATCTGTCATGATTCGGCAAACCAGTTACAGAGGTATAAATCCATCCGAGTCCCATTCTATCGGCCGAGAACCACAAGACGACAGCTGGATCAACCTGAACGGGCTCGTCGACTCGCATCGAAATAGGTATCTGTACAGTCGTCTCGCTAACAGTTATGTGGCCCTGGGGACACGCTGCAGTCGGCTACCTGCTCTATTCACTGGGCTGTCAGGCTACTGGCCGGCGGGTAGTCGCTGCGCCGGGTCTCGCACTCGCTGTTGGGACGCAGTTCCCTGATCTCGTCGATAAGCCACTGGGCTGGACGTTGGGCATCCTCCCAGGTGGGCGGACCCTTGCACACTCACTGTTGACATTTGTTATAGTCTCATTCCTTCTGGGTCTGTTGGCCCGTCGGTACGGTAGGGCGGAACTGGGTGTCGCCTTTGTTGTGGGGTATCTTTCGCACACTCTCTCTGACGGACTGTATGCAGTCATCGAAGGCGAGATCCAGTCACTCTCGTACCTGCTGTGGCCTCTGTTTACAATGCCACCAGTGGAGACTGCACAGACATTCTCCGCACACTTTGCTACGCTTGTACTTGGCCCGTACGTTCTGTTCGAACTACTGCTAGTCTGTCTGGCAGCGATTCGTTGGTACGTCGATGGCCGACCCGGTCTAGAAGGGGCTCGGCGGCTCGTGCATAGTGGTCACAACCGTTTACAGGGGTTTGCTGAGTAGTGGATGGGGTGGCCGACACGAGAGTGTACAGAGATACTAACTTTATTTCCGGATAAATACCTCTGAGAACGTGGAAGCTGTCGTACTTGCCACTGGCGATGGTAAACGGCTGTGCCCGCTCCCAGAAGGTGAACTAAAGAGCATTATCAAAATTGCTGGAAAGCCGATCATAGCCTTCGAGAGGCTCATCACCTCGGTGCCGACAGATTGCTCGTCGTCGGCTACAAAAAGCAGATCATCATCAACCACTTGGAGGACGAGTTTGATGGTATCCCGACCAGCTTATCCGTCAGCGCGAGGAGGAGCTAACGCACGCGCTGCTAACTGTTGAGAAGCCGCTCAAGCGTAGTGATCGCCGGCTTCTACACGTTCATGCTGGCGATCTTCAACGGCTGTCACCTCGTCCAGCCCTCCAACCGCAATAAATAGGAGGTTTTGAACGCGGTCGACCTACTGCGGCCGGACTATCGACGCCATCAGCGTGGACGGCTGGCGTAACGACATCGACGATCCCGACGACCGCAGCAAAACTGAGGAGACACTACGGGGCGAAGTTGATCCAAAACTTGCTGTAGAGACACTAACACAGAGTCAGCAGTGATACAGCTCGCTTGGAACAGCTATTGCGGCTACAGTACAGCAGCATACGCTACACTACTACTCAGATTCGCCGCATCGTCAACACGACTTCTCGACCGGTCACCCGCCAGTTACAGCCAGTCCACACCGCTTCGATGCGCTCGAAGCCCTCGTCCGCCCGCTCTCTGAATTCGATTTTCCGTTTGGGACCTCGGACAGGCTCGTAGACAAAGCCGTTGGCGTCGGCGACAGACAGCCCGCTCATGCGCTTGCCTCCAGCGTGTTCACCAGATCGTCGACGATGGATCCGCCCACGTGTGGCCCAACCGACCAGCCACGTTCGTCCTGCGTGTAGTCTGTCCACTCCGAAAGCATCTGGAACGGCGTTGCTGCGAGTTCGACTTTCGCTACCTCGTTGTCTTGGATAACGACCACTGCTTGCTCGTAGCCATCCCAGTAATGCGCTGCATCGGCGCCATCAATACCGACGAAATGTGGGCGCTGGGTGAGTAAATCGCGTGCGATACGTTCTTGTGGGGTTGCTTTCCTAGTTACCATTGGTCTCAGTTAGGACCACGCGCCTCGGTGCTCTAACACCGGGGCGATTTCACTTTACCAGTAGAAATCGACCAACAGTGCGCATGTCCCTATGTAGTAGGAACTATCTGTGAGTACTTAGGGATTGCGGGATACTTTGCAAAATGAGGATTAGTTGGTTCCGTAGTACCGGTCCCGGCCTTTCTCAGTCGCGATGTTGTATCCTTTACTCTCGTCAGTTCGCTCAACTAGTCCCTCTTCGCGTAGTTCCTGCAGATAATTATCTACACTACGCCGCTCAAAGGTTGCACCGCGTCGTTTGAGGTTGTCGAATATTACAGCAGGCGGGAGTTCCAGACCCGACTCTACGAGGAGCCCCAGAACCATCCGCTTCCGCTCCTCTTTACCCATATTAGAACCGTTGCCACGGATGGGCAAATTATCTCCGGAGTTGACGAAGCTGTTGGACGAATCACTTCTTTGGCCTTTATCGAACATATTTGCATTATATTCTGCAAACCATTAAGTAGTTCCGCCATTGACTATCAGAGCAAGCCGACGCGTCGCTCCTTGGGTGTCACTCTGAAAACCGAGTGCGACGCCGTGCTAAGGACACGGGCGTCGCGTTGGCCTCACAGCCGCATGCAAGCAAATGTTCCGGGGAGTCTTGAAACCTCCCCACGACCGGTCCAGAGAGTTCCGACCACGAGCCACTGCCACTCGCAGGATACTGACATCCATCTCGATCCTGAGCCTGAGCCCCCAAGGAGACACAGACACCACTCAGAAGCCACGCAGTAATCCCCTGAACTGACCCACTGACCGGTTCGCCTGCCCGAGGAGCACTGCTGCTCGTCTGGTGAGCGACAGCTCTCGTCACTGTCCGTACCGTGGTCGGCTCGCTTGGTTCGATTCCAAGTGCGGACCTGTGAACACTCACAACCCGGGAACCGACAGCCCCGACGACCGCGACAGAGCACTTGCCAACGAACTCGGTCTGGATATCGGTCAGGGCACGCCCAAAGACACCGACGGCCTCCTCTCGACTCTCGCCGACCGAGACACCGACCCAGTACTGCTCACGCTCTTAGAACACCTCCTCGAAGAAAACACTCGACTCCAAGACCGCTTCGACGAACTCGAAGCCACCCAAGACCGGACCCACGATATCGCCACCACGGCGAGCGCGAAAGCGGAAACCAACGCATCTCACCTCGAAAGCGTGGAAGACAAACACAAACGTACCCACGACGTTGCAACAAGCGCCATCGCGAAGGCCCAGCAACTAGAAGCCAACGCCGATCACCAGGAGGACGCCGAAGCGCTCCCACACGGCGTCGAACCAAGCTCTTCCCCACTGGACTTCTTCGCGAACTGCCGTCAATCGAAACTCAAGGAGATGTTCGTCGAGCAGTCGAACCGCCAGAACACCTACCGAGCGATTGCCGTCGCCAAACGCTGGCCGGAGTTCGCCACCAAACGCAGTGACGGGAGCGGCGTGTTCATGACCAAAGATGACATGACAACAGCGTTGACTGCTCACCTCGGACGAACACCCCACCGCCAGACTGTTGCCCGTGTGTGGGAGAACCTTCTCGAACTCGGCGGACGTGACCTCCGCGAAAAGACCCGCCAGGTGGGACGGAGACAGGAGCCAACCCAAATCATCGAGATGGGTATAGACACGGCTGAGGGGCTTCGCGAAAAGCGTTACGTTGGTCTCGACCTATTGGATGGGACTGACCGAAAAACGACCACTGGGGGCGTCACGCCCGTTGTGACAGGAGAACCTGCCCAAGCCCTGTGACGAGGGAAGCAATCAGCTACCAAGCGCACACCTAAGCATTCACCGACGCCGTAGACAGCCCTCGTCCGCACGAATACGGGCGTTCACTAGCTGCAGGTATAGGGAGGAAATCCTGTGTTTCAGAGTTCGTAGAACGGATGTAACGAACGCAGCGCCCGAGGAAATGATTCCCGCGTCACAACGGGTGTGACAGATTGCTCCCCCAGAACTCTCCGCTGTATGGCGCGCAAAGACTAACTGGTGTATCCCATCGGAGGTATCTGCATTTGGAGAGCTTTGAGAGCTAACGGTCGTCCTGAAAACACGAGTGGGAAAAGTGTCCCGCCGGTGAATCCTCCCCAAACAGGATTACCCCTCTGTCATCAACGTGTCGTCCGACGCTAGTCAGCTGCCTGCACAACCGGCAGAAGGCCGCGACCGAGCGGAGCGGTCGCATAGGACGACCGTAGGGAGGACCCTCGCAATGCAGAGCGGTCACAGCTCCAGCAGCGCCGGCGGTCGCCTGTTGTAGTACTATTGCTGGTCCCACAGCGTATCGATGCGTTCCTCGATTCGGTCAAAGACGAGTTGGCCCATGTCACGATGGTCGGCTGGCCACTGGGCATCCACTGCGTCGGTACGGCTGGCAGCCGGCGGCGGATGGAAGTGATCTCGCGAGTTGTGGACGTTTGGATGGCGATCCCATCGACACTCCCACACGCTATCTTGTCGCGTCTCTTGGTAGTGAATATTGAAATCGTCGTTGCGGTACCAGCGAATCTCGAAGCGTGCGGATGCACTCCCAGCGAAGTAGGCATCGGACAGTTCGGCATGGAGGGACAGTTTCCCTTCCTCGACGATTTGGGCCGATTCGAACATACGACTCCCAGCAAATCGGGAGCGTAGCCGCGCTAACACAGAGCGATCTATCGGCGCGGGACTCGCGCCGTCGTCCACTGGCACCATCATCAGCTATGTGATGGGGCCGTCGATCCGGCGACCTTTCGTCGGGCGCGCTCGTGAAGGCGACGCTCTTCGATGGCGGTAGCCCAGTCACCGAGTTCCACGTACACGTCGTCGACACGCTCCGCATCGAACTCGAGGACATTGACCTCGGCGGGCGAGTCAGAACCGTACCGATCGCGGTAGTCCTCAATCTGGCTAGTCAGCGCTGAGACGCGAGTCTGTAACTCCTCAGTGCTGTTCGCTCGTGCCAGTTCGTTCACCCGCCGCCATTCGAAGTAATCGTCGTTGCGCTCATACCTAGCTGGCCGGCCCTCGTGTTGGATGACAATGCCGAGGTCAGCGTAAAAAGACAGGTGTGTCCGAGCAGACTCCGCCGAACAGTCCGCTTGCTCGGCGATCTCCGCGGCTGTCATCGGTTCTCGGGCGTGCAGCACCGCCCCGTATACCCGCTGCTTTGTGTCTTCGCCTTCGAACGGCCTATCAAATGGGGGCGGGCCGTCGCGACGGGTGTCGTCTGCCATACGTCTACCAACGGAATTGGAATACATATTTCTTTCCACAGCAAAAATATATTGGCTGTTTCCAGTCACCCCCGGTCATCCTACGCTACTTCCCGGATTGGACCTACCCGTCAACGAGGGAGACTGCCATCCGACGCCAGTCGGCTGCCTGCACAGACGCCATAAGGCCGCGACCGAGCGGAGCGGCCGCATAGGACGACCGCAGGGAGGACCCTCCCAATGCGAGGCGGTCGCCGTGGGTATCCTGTCTCTCTGCCAGATTGTCTCCCAAGTGCAGGAGGAACAGTCCGAACAGCGTCGACGGTTCGAGAGTTACGAGTATAGAAAATACTTTAGAGTATCATACTCCAAAGTACGATTCTAGAAAGTATTATAATCTACAAGAGTATAGACAAATCATGGTAGAGTTCGTAAATCGAGCAGAAGAACTCTCTCGGCTGGATTCTCTATATGAGTCCGAGGTAGCTGAACTCGCCGTGATATTCGGACGACGTCGACTTGGGAAAACAGCGCTGGTCAAACAATCTCTCGAAGAATATGATAACGCCGTGGTGTATCAGGCGAAACAGAAAACCACAGACCTGCAGCTCCAGCAGTTCATCGACGCGGCTTCTGACACATATCCGGGCGTGAAACGAATTAGAGAGGACTGGGAGGACGTTCTGGGGTACCTCGCTGAAGAGGATGCGATTATCGTTCTCGACGAATTTCCATATCTCGTTGAACAAGACGAGAGTCTTCCGTCCGTGTTACAAGCGATGTTCGATCACGAACTCGATGAGTCTGCTGCGACGTTCGTGCTTGTCGGGTCGTCAATCAGTATGATGGAAGAGGCTGCGCTACTTGGCAATAGTCCACTGTATGGCCGCTCGTCGCTCAAGTTAGATATCAGACAGCTCCCGTTTGCAGCTGCGATGGAATTTTTCGATGACGCCTATACTGCGGCTGAACAAGTCCTTACATGGGGTGTCTTCGGTGGTGTTCCATACTATCTTGAGGAGGTCTTACCTGGGGCCTCACTCGGGGAAAACGTTCAGGAGACAATCCTCTCCCGACACGGGACGCTCCATGACGAACCAGACTACGTCCTCCGTATGGAACTCAGAGAACCGACGCGGTACTTCTCGATTCTTGAGGCAATTGCAGGTGGGAGCACAAGCCGGAGCGAAATTGCGGGGACGACTGGTATCGCATACAACCAGCTCTCAAAGTATCTCAATCGGTTGTCTCGGCTCCGTTTGGTTACTCAGCACGTTCCGATCACAGAGCAAAAAGAACGGAGTAAGCGGAGTCGGTATCGTATCCGGGACCCGTTCTTCCGCTTTTGGTTCCACTTTGTCTACGGCACCGGAGCGCAATATGACGAACTCGGTGCCGATGCGTATGAAACACTAATCGAACCTGAGTTGCCAGATTTTGTTAGTCGATCGTTTGAAGAGCTTTCTTGTTCGGCACTGCGCGCCCTCTACCCAGAGCATACTATTACACAGACTGGGCAATGGTGGTATGATGACCACGAGATAGACGTTGTTGGTCTTACCACTTCCGAGACGCTGATTGTTGGTGAGTGTAAGTTCCAACAATCACCGCTGGGATACGATGCACTCTCGAAACTTGAGAGCCACACTGCAGAACTCAGGTGGACGCCCGACTCTGGCGGAGACCGTACTGAGAAATATGCGCTGTTCTCGCGTAGTGGGTTCACATCGTCAGTCGAAGCGGCTGCTGCAGAACGCGATGACCTCCGACTCTTCACCGTTGGAGATGTTGTGACGGCGCTAGATGGGTCAGACATCAGTGAGTGACGAGCCGTGGACATTCGGATGATACTCCGATACCAATCGGCTACCTGCACAGCCGCCACAAGGCCGTGACCGAGTGGAGCGGCCGCATGGGACGACCGGAGGGAGGACCCTCCCAATGCGGGGCGGTCACCGTGAGCGTCCCGTTCGTTGTATTGGTTGGTCCGCAAAACCGTGACTCAGTTTCATCCCGAGGCGAGTGAGACAAGTATTTATTCCGTTACAAAACCATCTCTCGTGTATGAAGGAACCGCGCTCCGAACTGAAAGCAGGCGATGAGGAGCGTCAAGATCCGCCGGATTTCGATGGTCTCGTACCTCCAACCGAACTAGTCGCTGGAGAGTAGCGCGGGATAACCCGTCAGTTATCAACTCGCGGTCAAGCCCGGCGTAATCTCTTCGAAGACGGTTGACCAAAGCCAGGTGCTTCCGTTTCAGAGACACTACTATGGTAACAATTGAAACAATTTACACACCGACCGCACAGTTGTCGTGCGGTCGGGTGTGCATTGATTTTCAATGGCTTCTGTAGCAACTACTGATGACCGCCGTCTGTCTCCACGGAAGAGGTCTCAATCCGAGTCACTGCACCCTGGTTCGCCGTGTTCACAGACTCCTCAGGTCCATCACCATCTAGAACAGATACCTCATATTCACTTGCCCGGACCCGCAGTGGGAACCAGCCCTCTTCATCAACCCCGAGTAACGCCTCAGAGTACCCGTCATCGTCGTTTCCGGCCTTCGCCGAACGAACCCAGTTCACTTCTCGCTCGCTCAGCCCGAACCACTCGGCCAGCTCCTCGGCTGCTTCGTCCACCCGATGAATGAGTTTCATCGAGCAGAGATTCGCAATCGTCCGTGCTTCGGGTGTCAGAGAGAACTCACCCCCAGTCTGCGAGATGAACTGTAAGGACAGATCGTAGTGTCGACTGTGGCGAACGGCCGTCTCCAGGAAGCCAAGCGAAGTCGAGTCGCCCATGAGGTAATGCGCTTCGTCGATGACGAACACGACACGCTTCTCAGTCTGTTTTGCGCGCTCGTACACCGCGTTGAACAGCACCTGCATCATGAGACTCGTCTCAGTCTGCCCGCGGGTGCCTTCCTCCTGGTGGAGGTCGAGGTAGATCACGTCGTTCGTGAAGTCGAACTGCGTTGGCTCGGCGAGATTCGCTAAATCTCCACCCTCGCGGAACGACGGCCGAAGGTCGATGAGCAGCGATTGAACGTCGCTCTTGACCCGCTCTTGCTCACCAGCAGTGATGTACCCGAACGCACCAGGCTCGTCCAGCATGTCCTCAAGGACCGCAATCACGGCTCGAATCGTCGGCGAGGGGTTGGCGTGCGTCGCTGGGTCTTTCGTGATGCCCTGACGCTCGTATGCCTCCTGGACAGCCCGTCGAAGCGTCTGTTTCCGGTCTTCGAGTGGACTGCTCGCGACGTTTTCGAAGAACGTCTCGAAAAAGGTGAGCACCCACGAGATTTGCTCAGACCACGGATCCAGGTCCGGGACGGAATCGAGAATGTCACCAGGCGTCGGCTGCAGCTCAAGCGGGTTGAAACCACGTGAACCACCGACGGTGACACGCTCACCACCAAGCGCGTCGTTCACACCTGAAAAGCCCTCCAGCGGGTCGAGCATTACGATCATCGAATCCTCGTCGTACATCGCTCGCCGAACCAACTGGAGTTTCGTCGAGAACGACTTCCCGGCGCCGAGCTTCCCGATGACCATCGCACAGTAGCCCGTCTCCCGGGTGAATCGGTCAAGGATGAGCGGGCTCTCGTTGAGCGCGTAGGTTCCGTACTCGATACCGGGTTCGGCGAGTGCGCCGGCAACGAAGGGGAACATGGCCCCGACTGCGGCGCTCAACATCGGCGTCTTTGTGTCCAGTTGGCTGTTGAGCGTGTCGACACCGACCGGACTGTTCGCCGTGAGTGCATCCAGTTGCGCAAACCGTGGCGTGACTGGTGTCAGATTCGCCGGGCCTCGACGAGCCGTATTCGCAACACTGTCGATATCCAGTGTCTCTTTGGTCTCACCGCGAACCGTGAGGTACATCGAGACATCGAAGGCTTTCATCGAGGTGTTCCTGAGAACGTCGTAGAGCTCCTGGTGGTCGGTGAGATCTTTCTGGATGCCACGGGCACCGGCACGACGTTTCTCGGCGAGGTATTCGACATCGGCCTCCAGATCCTCGATACGATTTTCCAGTGAGTCGAGCGTGGACTCGGTATCGCGCGGATCGATGTGCATCGAGATATCCGTCTCACGGGTTTCGGCTGTCGAGTACAGCGTCTCGAAGATGCCATCGATCGGCGCATCCGGGAACTCGGCTATCCAGAGCGTGCGTGCCCACCTGTCGCCAGTTCCGATCGCCGTCGACCCGCGTTCGATGGAGTCGGGCCCGAGAAGGGATTGTTGGCTCGCCGACTGTTCCATGAGTGGGCTATCGCTCGGGTCGTATTCGACAGCCATGCCAGTTCCAGAGTCCGCTTCCGACGAATCGACTACGTCTTCCGGCTCTTCGGAGGAGTCGGTCCCGAGAAACGGGAGGAAATCGAGAGTCATCGGGCCCCTCCGACGAGAGGACCTGTGCGAAGCGCCTGAGACATATCTCCGTATTCGAGTTCGTGCCCGGCCCAGAACTCACCGATGAGTGTCGTCGCCTCGCCGGCATCGACGCGACTGGCCTGACAGTCATCGATCTCTCGGATACCGGCTTCGACGCGACGAACACGTTCTTCGAGTGTCTCGAACATCGCCGCGCGCTGGTCTTCGATCGGCGGCGCGTTCCACGTCTGCACGAACGTCTCGAGTACCGGAACGCCGACGAGTTTGTTCAGGACGCTTTCGCGTTCGAAACGGACCTCTTGGGGCGCCACGGAGACGACGATGTAGTGATCCCGAATGGTCATCTGTCGGGCGGCGAGATCGCGCTCGTACCAGTCGATGTAATTGTCGATGAGCGCCTGTAGCTGTGGATTGGCTTTGGCGTCCGGATCGCTTCGACGGTCTCGGTAGTGGTCCAGATACGTCTCGACGGGAAAGGCCTGTGTCGTCGAGAAGATCTGCAATGGGAACGTGACAGTCGTATTTAAGAACTCCTGAAACGCCGTTGCCTTCTGTTTCCATTCGTCGTCAGTCGCCAGCCCCATCGGTGGGGGGAGCACCTGTACGAGCGCGATAAAGGCCCCATCCGTTCGTTCAAGGACGCCCCTGTCCGGATAGATCGTCTCGATATGTGTCTGCGCTTTCGCAGCCTCGTGACCCTCGTGCGCGTTCATGGACTTGAATCGGGCCATCAGCATGACCCAATCGAGGCTAGTCGTGTATGATGGCGTCAGATAGACAAAGAGGACACCCACGCCGATCGCAAGAGCAGCAAGGGGCAGCGTCAGTGCCTGCACGCGATACCCACTGACACTGAGTGAGGCAGGGAGTATCGTCTGCGTGAGGAGGACAACGACGACACCCGGAAAGAGCGCGACCGCCGCGTCTGTCAGGGTGTACGAGCCGATCAGTTTCGCGTCTGTGCCCAGCGATTTCGGGATTCGTTTTGCAGGTTGGTTACTCATCTGTCTAATTGATGTATCGCGGTCGGTCGTCGTCGGGATCGGCAGAAGATGGGCCGTCGGTACTGTCAGTACGCTCGTCGTGACGTGGCCCGCTCTCAGACGAAGTGCCTCGATCTCTGAGTGTCTCGAACTGGTTGTTCCGAGAGTCGGATGTGCGTGTTTCCGTCGTCTGCTGGACGTTCTCAGAGTGAGTCGTCTTTGTAGAGATTCGGGACTGTAGCGATGTCGCAGTAGCATTGAGCCGTGTCCCCACAGCGTGTGCACGGGAGTTCCCAGAGCCGAGGACGACCTGGCCATCCGGCCGGACAGCAGGCTTTCCCTGCAAGCCACGGCTGAAATTTTGCGTGCCCGTCTGCGTCGTTGCACCGGCAGTGCGGGCCTTTGCAATACGTGCTTTGCCGTGGTCACGAGAAGTGTGCCTGGCTGCACTATCGGCCATGAAGAACAGCGCCCCTGCTTGCCAGAACAGGACAAACGGCGAAATAACCGCGACGAGTGGCGTGAGAATGGCCAGAAGCCACTGGCCGACGCCGTCCATCGAGAGTGTCGCCGACGAACCCAGTAACTGCCCCACTCGGAGGAGCAATGCGACGGGTACGGTCATGAACAAGAACGGGACGTAGAACCCAGCAAGCCGTTTCATGAACTGCGAGGCAAGCGAGAACGGTCCAACGCCCGGAACCCAGAATACGATGAGCAACGGCATCAGCAGCACGAAGAGATAGAGAACGACTTGGCGGGTCAGATAGACCAGCGCCAGAATCAAGAAGAGAGTCAAGTCGACTGTAAGCGAGAGTGCTAGACCGAGCGTCCCGATAGCACTGATCGAGAGCGTATCGAACAGCGAGATATTCGATAGCGACGGGAGCAGAAACCCACTGAGGCCGTCGATGAACCGGAGCGACAAGCTCGCGATCCACCACCACGAGAGAATGCCCAGCAAGCCAGAGAAGGCCCGTTTCTTGAGCTTCGTTCGGTGGTAGTGGCTGAAGAGGTAACTCGTGGATTCGAGAAAGATGATGAGCCCGATCATGAGCCCCCACAGTAACAGTGACAGCGGTACCATCGTTTCCCAGTAGAAATCGTAGAGAGCAGGCCACCCGCCGTTCGTGGGACGGGTGAACACTGAATCTGGGTTGGGAGTCTGGACGATAAGATCGAGAAGATCCTCGGAGTACCGACTGACAAACCTGGAGATAGGATTAACGAGAACACGGATGATCTCGTCTATAGAATCGACAATGATGTCACCGAGCGATGACATTATGAATTCCTCTCAGACTGCTCCCACTCAATCTCGGTTCGGGAGTAGACAACCCGATCAACGAGATCCAGTGATATTTTTTCTCCCCCGCATGTCGGGGTTAGAACGGTTTCTATGGTAGAACCGTCTGCGATGCCGATCTGCATTCTGAACGGCCGCGGTTGTCGCTCACAGCTATGCCCCACCTCTGGGAACGCTAGCGGCTTTGAGTTGTTGAGGTAGCTCTGATTTTCACCCGGGCCTACAATGAATTTATCTTTCGAGCTCAGCAAGTCTACATAGGGAATAGAAGCGTTATCTATCGGGTCATCGTTAGCAGTATAATTTGGTGCATCTTCGAAGGTAGCATCGTAGATCCACGTCGGTCCTGTTCCATTGTTATCGACTGTAAAAACGATCCGTGCCAAGTCAGCTGGCGAATCATATTCTCTGTATTGCCGAACACCAGTAAGCCGAATATCTGGAATGATCGACAGTTCCTTTTTCAGTTCGGTTCCATCAATAACGACAACGAGTTCATACAGTCCCGGGGTGTAGTGAGACGAGGTATTGAATCCTGGTTCGAACTCAATAATCTGGAACCGAACCGTTCTAACGCCCGCTTCTACGGGTTGACTATCGAAGGCAGTCCCATCAGGTCCAATGAGAACCGCCTCAGTTACGTCATCACTGGATAGCTCGACAACGAGATCTCGTGAGCCAACGGTAACATCCGAAACAACCGACTCGAAGGACGGGCTCGTGGGCTCGCCGACATCACGAGATGCACACCCAGCCAGAGCGAGTGAACTCCCAGTAACCCCAGCAAGGAACGCACGCCGGGAATATCGTGGCGACATCAGAGTCCTCTCCATGGTGGCCAGAAGTTCCAGCTCGTCACGCGGCTGATGAGGTAGCCACCGAATAGGAGGACGCCAATTGGGACGAAGCCCCAAAAGAGCGCGTCCACGTACTGGAGCACCGTGCCACCGGTGTGAACGACCGCAGTGTCACCGGTGTAGCCCGGAATGTTTCGCCACCAGTCCCCGGGCACGTACCGTGCTGAAACGGCATCCTGAGAGCGAGAGACGGTCACCGAGGCGACGCCACTCTCGTTCGTGTTGACTCGCTCGCCTGCGATGAGGAGATGTCCCTCTCTGGCGGCAGTCTCGATCGGAGCGCCCGTCGCAGCGTCGCTGAGGTGAGCGTGGACAGTAATTGTCTCATCGGTCCGGCCGACGACTGCGAGTGTGAGGTTACTTTCAGTGAGTGGGATAGCTTCGAACTGCTCAGGGTTGAGTGGAAGACTCGTTCCACGGACGAGCCCTATTGCACGAATCTGGTGCAGATCGTGATTCGTCGTCTCGACTCGCGTAGCGATACCGAAACTACCTGTGTAGCCCCCTTCGATTGCGTCTAAGGCGACGGCTTCCGGGAGCGCAGGCGCATCGTACGCCTCACCGTAGACTTCGAGCAGCGATGTCGTGACTCGTGGCCACGGTGTCGGTCCGGTTTCGATGGGGTAGGCGTGGACCTGAAGCGGATGGACGGGCGAATGAGTCATGTTCGACCCACCAGCACGATACGTGGTGAGGGAATCCCACGATGGAGTGCGAGCGCTGTAGAATCGCCAGACGCCACGAACATCACCATCCGGAAGCGAAAGTCCGTACCACGGATAGCTCTTGTACGTAACCAGGCCCAAATCGCCATCAGGATACTCCGTTTCGAATCCAGAGACGGTCAGTTCGTAGACGCGAACGCGTGTAGTTTGCCGGACGGTGAGTGTTTCTTCGTGTCGGGTACTGGTAGCGCTCTCATTTCTGGCTTCGTCTGTCTCTTCGAGTGCCACAGAAACCGTCGCTTCGAGCGTGAGATTGCGATACTGGTCACTGTTGGCTGTGAGGTTGCTGTAGCTGAGTGTCGGTGTGTTCGTCCCCGCCGTTTCGTCGAGGACCTCACCGTCGAGGAGCAATCGAGTTGACTCGACCTCGTGTGACTGAACTGCCCACTGGCTCGCCTGCGGAGCAGACGAGTTCGTCTCCGGGACAGAAATACGATAATCTAAGACGCCGTGAACCACTCCATTTGGCGCGATATACAGTGGTTGCTCACGTTCTGAGAGGTGGACCCTGGTGGAAGGTTGGACTGCAAGCATCGAGATACCGAGATCCCGTAGATACGTCCCGTCGGAAAGTGTCGCGCCTTGTGGGTGACTCGCGGCATCTGTGCCAGTCTGTGGGATCTCGCCGTGCTCGCCAGTGTTCCACGTCTCGACCGCCCGTGGAGGACGATCTAATGGGAGATCCGTACCATCTGTGAGCAATTCTTGTGGCTGGCTCTCGTTGATATTGCGTAGCGTTGTCCTGTCTTCGTCCCCGGCCCAGAGCGGCCGGAATGTACTTTCGTTGAGCCCATGATCGGGCTCTTTCGGAGGGTGGGCAACACTCTGGCCGGTTGTGCCGATCACGACTGCAACCACTGCAATTGCGAGGAGTCCAACGCGTCCAGTCGTCCTTAGAACGCGCAACTGCTTCCTCCAGAGACGACCGTATTCAGGAGGAACTGAACGATAGCGGTCGCGAGGGGTGCGACGATAATCCCCCAGATAATACCCTGGTTTCGGATTTCTTTGAGCTCTTTTTTCAGATCAGCCCGTCGGACAGCCGGCGTGACAACTGCGGCCCCGAGAGCGAGTGTCCCGCCAATGAGTGGCCCACCGAATTGGATGACGGTAAACAGGTTCTGTATCGTCGTTGCCATATCCGTGGTACAAAAGCTCTGACCGATAGATTGAGCCAGGGCTGGTTCGACCGCGAGAAGCGAGAGCAGCCCAACGGAAAGTCCGAAGCGACCAATTACCGGCGCGATCCGAGCGATGCGACTACGTCGTCCGTCTGTCGGCCTAGTGGCCGACGAGGTGTTTGCAGACATATCTGTCAGCGACGCAAGAATCGATATTTCGCTAACCCCGTACCCGAAGCACGGGTGACCCTCTGCGTCTATCAAAATCAGTTGGGAGTCGGGTAATAAGTTTTGCGTATGTTTTGCTAACGTTACCAGAAAACTGTGTATTTGTAAAGATTGCGTACTATGTACTTACCAACTACACTAAGATCGCTACTCGAAGTCGGCTCTCCCGGTCCGGTAACACTCCCAGCACGGGAAGTCAGTACGGCACTCTGTACACTCCTCACTAGTCCGGTCAAGACGATCAGGAGACGAGCCAATCAGTACGTCAGTGGTGTCTGCGATGTTGTCTCTATCGGCCTGTAACCGCGAGCAACCACCATCGGCCGCAATCGGTGGCTCGCCCCGTTTCACCCGCTGGAGGGTATCGAGCAGCGGTCGTCGAATCGCGACAGCCACTCGATGTTTGCACGCCCCGTCAAATCGGGTATCTGCCGGGCACGTACACGAAACTGGAATACCATCGTCGATGGAGACAGCGTACTGGTGGTCCTCGGGGGTAGCGTGACTCTCGTTGCGAACCAGAATATCGGTTCCACAGATGGAGAGATCAAGTGCTTCGTACTGCGCTCGCTTTGCGACTCGCTTGCTGAATTCGAGTTGTTCTAGAGGATGCATTGGTTCTTCGGGCACCTACAGACGAGCGCCCGCACCCGTCAGGGCGCGAGATAAAATCACGACGAGGCGAGCAGGGAGTGTCGCTCCCTCCCAAAGGATTAGCAGAGAGATGGGCTATGGTGGATTCAAGCGGGTGTTGGCAAGTGCGGGGTCGTCACGTTCTAGTGCTGTTCGCCAGCATTTCAACACCGCTCGCGTGACAACTTCGACCGCTTCGACTTCGATACACGAGGGAACGCTCGTGTTCGCATCCGGAGGTTCGTGGAAGTGTTTCTCTTGGAAGTTCGGCTCCGGATAGCGATCGAAGCGAAAGTCGATGCCATCTGGTTCGGTGTAATGGAAATTGTAGCAGTCCCGCTCCGTCCAGACAATATCGAACCGTCCAGACGGATTGGAGCCGAAGCCCTCGCCGACCGTAATATTCAGTGGGTTGAGAAAGAGAGTGACGTATTCGCGTGACAATCAGCCTTTCATCCCGGACAGACTCATGCCACGGATGAAGTAGTTCTGTGCGGCGAGGAAGGCCACGATGACCGGAGCGACGATAATCAGCGCCGCAGCCATCATCAGTCCCCACTCAGCGAAGTACTGGTTTCTGACGGCGAATAGCGCCACAGGAAGCGTGTACATATTCGTGTCGTTAGCGATGATCAGGGGCCACTGGAAGTTGTTCCAGGCGCCCATGAACGTGAAGATACCAAGTGTTGCCAGTGCGGGTTTCGCAAGCGGGAGATAGATCTTGTAGAAGGTCTGGAACTCGTTGCACCCGTCAATCTTGGCCGCGTCTCCTAGTGCGGAGGGAAGCGACTTGAAGTGCTGGCGCAACAGGAAGATTCCCAGCGGGTTGGCTACGAGCGGGGCAATGAGTCCTTGGTACGTGTTGATCCACCCGAGCTGGGTGAGGATCAGGTACACGGGGATCAGCGTCACCATCGCTGGAATCATCATCGTGGAGATGAACCCCAGGAACAGCTTGTCGCGCCCCCAGAAGTTGATTTTCGCCAGGGAATAGCCTGCCAGCGAGTCGAAGATCAGGTTGAACGTGGTCACTGCGCCGGCAAAGATGACTGTATTGATGAACCACCGGACGAGTGGAATATCGGGTCGTTCCCACAAGGTGACGAAGTTCTCGAGCGTCGGTGCCGCAGGGATGAACGACACAGCTGAAGCTGTCGGAGTCGCGGAGAGCGACGTGGTGAGTGTCCACCAGAACGGCAGGGTCATCCAGAGAGCCCCAGCTGTGACAGCTGCGTAGAGCAGTGTCGTCTTCGACCAGTAACCGACGCCCGTCCGATCGTACCCCGGATACTCGTAGTCTGAGCGGGCCATCAGTAATCGACCTCCGCTTGATCACGGTAACGGTACTGGTAGTAGCTGAAGGTGAAGATAATCAGGAAGAGGACGAACGCCATTGCGGCCCCTTCACCGAACGCACCTTCCTCGAAGGCACGCTGGTAGATGAGCAGGACAGACGTTGTCGTCGAGTACACCGGTCCACCCTCAGAGAACACCAGCGCGATGCCGAACACTTGGAAGGCCGAGATGATTGCCATCACGAAGACGAAGAAGTTCGTGTTCCCGAGGTTCGGCCACGTGACGTGGCGGAATCGGTGCCAGCGGCTCGCCCCATCGATACGGGCAGCCTCGTACAGTTCCTCGGGTATGTTCTGCAACCCCGCGAGGAAGAAGATCATGTTCGAGCCAATGCCGCCCCAGATAGCCATTAGCATCACGCCACCCAGTGCGGTCCCGGGGTCGCCAGCCCAGTTGTGTTCGAGGAACGTCGGCAGGAGTCCGTTGATCACACCGTCACCTGCGAGGAACCATCGCCACATCACGGCCGAGGCGGCCCCCGAGAGCATCACGGGCATGAAGTACGCGGCGCGGTAGGTTTTCTTGAACCGGACACGCTTGTCGAGCATCAGTGCAACCGCGAGTCCGCCGAAGATCTGCAACGGCACGGTCCCGATGGCGTAGACGAAGGTATTTTTCAACGAATACCACCACAGGCTCGTCGCGGGATCGGTGAACACCTCCGGGTTCCAACTCAGTCCGCCGTTCTCGATGGAAACGGGAAGCGGTTGCAGTACCGTCACGTAGTTCGTGAGTCCGACCCATTGGCCCGAGCCAGCCAGAATACTCCACTCCTGGAAGGAGATATAGAAGGCGTAGAGCACAGGGCCCAGCAGAAACGCCGAGAACACGATGATGTTGGGTGCGACGAAGGCGGCCCCCATCAGATTGTTCTGGTCCTCAGTGATTCCAACGGACCGCTTGAGCTTCGTCAGGGCGTGTCGGACCCGTGTGATGGCGTCCGTGACCGATCGCTGGCTCTCGGTGGCCATTGCTATCTCAGAGGACCTCGCTGTTGATCTTGGTCTGTGCCGTTTCGAGCGCGTCGGACGGCGACTTCTCGCCCAGCATCGCCGCTTCTAGCTGTGGACGCACACGATTGACGATCGACTCGCTGTTCGGCCCAAATGAGAATGGTTGCGACCACTCGCCGGCATCGAGTAAGGTCTTCCGGCGCGGGTGGTTCTGGTAGTATTCCAGTTCGGAGTGGGACTGCCGAGCGGAGAGGGCGAGTCCTTTGCGTGCCCACTGTGACATCCCTTCGTCGCCGGTGAGACTACGGATCAGCTCACGCGCTGCCGCAGGACTGTCGGTCTTCGCAGAGGCGCTGTAGGAGACCGTGTAAGCGATAGTCGCTTTCTGTCCATCGCTCGGGATCGGAAGATGTGCAACGTCGACTTGGTCGTTGATATCCGGATTATCCTCGTATCCTTCCAGGAACGGAAGGCCCCACGGGCCCAACACGGCGGTTGCGACTTCTTGGCTCGCGAGCGCAGCGCCGTGCCAGCCCGAACCGAGATCGGTCGGGAGCGCCAGCAGACCGTCTTCCCTGAGCCCAACGAGATACTCGAGGGCCTCGACGCCCGCGTCACTCGCAAACACGACCTCGCTGCCGTCGTCCGAGAGGACCTGTCCGCCGTTCTGGAAGAGGAACGCCCACCAGGATCGAGCATTCGCAAACTCGATCATCGGTGCCTTGAAATTCTCGTTCGAGACGTTGTCTTTGAGTGCCGAGAGTACGTCCTCCAGATCAGACCACGTCTCTGGCGGTTCGACACTGGCCTCTTCGAGCATTGCAGTGTTGTGGAACAGCCCAAGCGTCGAGAAGTCCTTCGGGACCCCGTACAGCGTCCCGTCGAACCGGAACGCTTCCAGCAACGGCTGGAAGAAGTCGTCAGTGTTGTACTCCTCGGACGCTTCGAGTTCGTCCATGGAGAGCAACACATTGGCCGACGCGAACGATGGGAAGTACGACGAGTCGACGTAGAACGCGTCGGGCGCGTTGCCTGCCCCCAGTTGTGTCTTGATCTTCTGTTTGTACTTCGACTGGATCGGGTTGTAATCCACCGAGATCGCGCTGTGGGTCTCCTCGAAACTGGCCACGAGTTCCTTGACTAACGCGGACTCTTCGTTGTTCGCAGCCCACCCAGAGAGGGTGATATCTGCGTTCATCGGCGTCGCGGTCTGGTCTCCCGTCGTGGTGGTGGAGTCACCACCACTGCCACCGGACCCATCCGCTGTGTTCTGCCCACTTCCACCATCACTGCCGCCGAGACAACCAGCGAAAGCGGCTGTGAGTCCCGCGATACTTGCACTCTGAACGAACCGCCGGCGGGAAACCGAGTTCCCGTTGGCACGGTCTGACATGTATGTTCGTGCAGAACGAATAACCAAGGATATATAATACTTTCCCTATTTTCACTACTCCAGTAGTAACATACCCTGCCTTTATTACCCCACCTACGCAAAGCGGAGTACGATGAAGGCCGATAGCACAGTAATCATGGGCTCGACCTTTCTGGTAACAGACTCGGAGGGCCGGCCGACCAGAGACCACGACGGCTTCTACTATCGAGATGTTCGGCATCTGGACGACTACGCGCTCTCGGTAGACGAGGACCTGGAGTCGCTCGAAGTGGTAGATGTCCGCCCAGGTGAGCGGTTGTTACACCTCGGAACGCCGCTCGAGACCGGTTCCCGGAAGCTTCACGTCAGCCGTCGGCAGTTCGTTGCTGACGGTCTCTTCGAGGATCTCACTATCTCGAACCTGTCCGGGAGTCCGGTCAAGACATCGCTCACCCTGCGTCTGGGATCCCGGTTCGACGATCTCTTCGAGGTCCGTGGAATGGTCGCTGATCTCGACCGAACGATCGACGTTGACCGACACGAGACGGGACTCACCTTTCGGTATGCCCCCAGTGACGCAGCCTTCTCGCGGTCTGTCTCGATTACGCTGGCTCACGTAGCGGATATCGCGATCGACGTGAATTCCAGAGCCAACCGGGTTGACGCAACTATCGAAGCCGATCTCACACTCGCTCCCGGAGAGTCCAGAACTGTACCGGTAGCGGTGACAGTCGATGGTCCGGCACCGGCGGCGCAACAGCTACAGGTTGCTCGAAAGACCGTCCGAGACCGAGCGGAGGACTGGACAGAGGCAAAGCCGATTCCCGAACACAGTGGCTCCTGGACGTCGGTGCTCCGAGAGAGCCACGAGAATCTACTCGAACTCCAGCTACCGACTGAACACGGGCCAATACTGGCTGCCGGAGTGCCCTGGTTCGCGACGGCGTTCGGTCGTGATTCGATCATCGCTGCCTTCCAATCACTCGGAGTCGACACAGGGCTCGCGAAAGGAACCTGTCGCTATCTGGGTGCACATCAGGCTGACACGTACGACGCGGAGCGGGACGCGGAACCGGGCAAGATACTCCACGAGATCCGCTGCGGTGAGTTGACCGCCCGCGAACTCGTCCCGCACCGTCCGTACTATGGAACCGTTGACGCGACGCCGCTGTTCGTTGTCTTGGTCCACGAAACGTGGCGACGCACCGGGGACGACGAATTCTTGGCTGAACTCTGGCCCAACGTGCAGCGTGCGCTAGAGTGGCTTGACGACCATGCAAAACGCACTGATGGGGGACTGCTGGCATACGGACTCGACAGTCAGGGGTCCGGTCAACTGCGCCATCAGGGCTGGAAAGACAGCGGTGACGGGATTGTTTACCCTGACGGGAGCTACCCCAGCGGTTCCCTTGCCGTCGCGGAGGTCCAAGGCTACGAGTACGATGCGAAGCGGCGGGGCGCAGAACTGGCCAGTGAGATGGGGGAACGGCAGTTCGCAGCGACACTCGAAAAGGAAGCCGAACGCACTAAGCAGCGCTTCGACGAGGCCTTCTGGCTCTCAGACGAGGAGTTCTACGCGGTAGCAGTCGAGGAAGGCGGTGACGCAGTCCCGTCGATCACCACGAACCCAGGCCACTGTCTCTGGAGCGGCATCGTTCCGGAGACCCGAGCGGACGCGGTGGTCGACCGACTACTCGCACCTGAGATGTTCACTGGGTGGGGAATCAGGACACTGTCAGCGAGCCACGATGCGTATAACCCGCAGAGTTACCACCTGGGGAGTGTCTGGCCCCACGACAACTCGATCGTTGCCCTCGGGATGGCCCGCTATGGACGCCAGGACGCTGCCAGCCAAGTCGCCGAGGGGCTACTGGAGGCCGCTCAGGCTCGTGGAAACGACAGACTGCCTGAGTTATTTGCCGGCTTCGAACGGAGCGAAACCGACGTTCCGGTCACGTACGGTGAAGCCTGTGAACCACAGGCTTGGGCAGCCGCTGCGCCCCTGGCGTGTCTGCAGGCGATCCAGGGTACCCCCGTCGAACCACCACGAGAAATCCGCCACTGAGCGACTGAGTATGACGCTATGACTGACCGGCCCAGACTGGACCCGACAGGGACGTTGGCTGCATTCGGGAGAGTAGCGTATTCGGACCTGACTAGCGTCGTCGTACTAAGTCTGGTCTTCTCCGTTGCGGCCCTCCCGATTGTCACCGTTGGGCCAGCTATCCTCGCGCTCGTCGCGGCGCAGACGGCTGGCGTGACAGGCGAAGCAGCAGGGGGAAAAATCACCGAACGAGATCGTCTCAGCCGGTTCAAAACAACATTTGTCGACCAGTTTCGACTTGGGTTCGTTCTCGGTCTGCCGCTGCTCGCAGTGGCCGTCTCGACAGGCTGGTACGCCAGCCTCGCTATCGCCAACCAGAGTGGGACGCTACTCATCGGAACCATCGTCGGGCTCTACGCGACCGTCGTAACACTCGTTGGTGTCTTCAGGGCGGCATCACTCGTCGTTAGAACGGGGGCTACAGTCCCCAAACAAGCGCTGTGGGACAGCGGTCTCTTGCTCGTCGAAACACCGTCGTTTACTGTGTTGCACGTCCTGTTCGCGGCACTGCTACTCCTGCTCTGTTCCGGGCTGGGCGTGGCTGTCGTGGTCCTGCTGCCCGGTTTGTTGGGTGTCCTCGAAGTGGTTACGTACGAGGAAACCACCGGTGACGGAGCGCTCAGAGTCGTCCGCGCCTACCAGGGACAACTCCGAGTTGGGGAGAAAGGATGACACGACGCGAGATTCACGTGGCCAGCGCAGTTCCAGTCGCATTTCTTGCTGTCATCATCGGACACCATCCTTTGTTCGCTGTGCCATTGGTCGCTGGGACAGTCCTCCCGGAACTGGATGCGCTCCGCGAACATGTCCACCGCTCGTGGGCACTCCATACGTTCCTGTTGCCAGCAGTCATGTTTGCTGGTCTGGAGTCCGTCAGCCTGCTTTCGCCGCTTGCTGCGACTGCGATACACTTCGTCACGCTCGGAATGGCACTGCACTTCGTGACGGATTACGTCTATCCTCGTGAGATGACACACGTTGGGGCACGCTGGCCTGTCCGGCCGGTCGTCGTCTCCGCACCCTGGGGACTGCTATGGCTCGGAGTATCCTGGACAGTGCAGTGGTTTCTGTATCTGTCCTCGGATTTCATACCGTGGTTGGTCGGTTTCAGCCCTTGAACAGCCCTCACTACTCCAGTAGTAACTATTATGGCGCCTCGGTATGACAGTCATGATAGAACATGGCGAGTGCTGAACAGCGACAACTACCGGCCGTCGAGTACGACGGCGTCACAAAAGTGTTCGACTCCGACGACGGTGATGTCGTCGCCGTCGACGACCTCGATATCTCCGTTCGAGAGGGCGAATTCCTCGTATTAGTTGGCCCATCGGGCTGTGGAAAATCGACCACACTCCGACTGCTCGCCGGTCTCGAAGAGATCAGCGACGGTGAGATCAGTGTCGGTGGGACGGTCGTCAACGACAAGAAGCCCAAAGACCGGAACATCGCGATGGTGTTCCAAAACTACGCGTTGTACCCGCACAAGACTGTCCAGGAGAATATGCGCTTCGGGCTGGAGATGACGACGGAACTCGAAGACGCCGAGATCGATAGTCGAGTCTCCGAGACTGCCGAGATGCTGAGTATCTCAGAACTGCTCGAACGCCGACCCGGCGCGCTCTCGGGCGGACAAAAACAACGCGTCGCGCTGGGGCGGGCCATCGTCCGCGAGCCGCAGGTATTCCTGATGGACGAGCCCCTCTCGAACCTCGATGCCAAGCTCCGCACGGAAATGCGAACGGAGCTTCAACAACTCCACGAGCAGCTCGGTGTCGCCACAGTCTACGTGACTCACGACCAGACCGAAGCGATGACAATGGGAGATCGTATTGCCGTCCTCAACGACGGGCAGCTCCAACAACTGGGGACACCGCTAGAGTGTTACCACGAACCAGCCAATCGGTTCGTCGCAGGATTTATCGGCTCCCCCAGTATGAATTTCCTGGACCTGACATACGATACTGCAAACAGTATCGGAACTGGCGATGGAATCGAATACGGATTCACCGACCAGCAGACCGAGAAAATCGGTCCTGTATCGTCAGTCACACTGGGAATCCGGCCGGAAGATATCGAACTAGCGAGTTCCTCGGGACCAGCTACTGTTCCTGCTACTGTCGAGGTTGTCGAACCGATGGGCCGGGAAAACCTCCTGCACGTCCGTGTCGGCGGAACCGAGATGGTTGCCTCTGTCGACGGGTCCTACAACATCTCCCTGGGACAGGATGTACGCCTCCGGTTCCCGCACGACCGGATCCACGCCTTCGAGACGGACTCGGGGACGACAATCTTCAACCGCGCAGTTGAGACTGAATCCCTCCCAGAAGGCGTCACAATTTAATCACGGCGTCAACCAACATTAGGCGATGGACACGGAGACGCTCCGATCGACGCTCGAAGACGTCGGTCTCACGCAGTACGAAGCCGAGGCTTATATTACCGTACTCGAGTTAGGGAGCGCATCGGCGACGGAGATCGCCAACGCCAGTGGTGTGCCACAAGCTCGCATCTACGATGTGCTCCGGAATCTCGAAGGGAGTGGGTACGTCGAGACCTACGAAGAGGACAGCCTGCGCGCACGCGCTCGAGACCCTGCCGAGATCATCGAAAAACTCGATGCATACGCCGAAACAGTCGCCGATGCAGGGTCGGAACTTGAGGATCGATGGGAAGAGCCGACAGTCGAAAACCACCAAGTGAGCGTTATTCGACCCGCCGACTCCGTCTTCGACCGGGCCGCAGAGAAGATCGAGGATGCGAAAAACGAGATTCAGACTGCACTAACACCAGACCAATACCAAACGCTCAAATCGGCACTGGTCAGCGCACACGACCGTGGTGTGGTCATCAAGGCGACTATCACCGGTGTCGAGGAACCACCAGACTTCGATTTCGAAGGTGTTGTGACCGAAGTGAGACACCGCCGGCTTCCGACTCCATTCTTGGTATTGGTCGATCGTCTATCAGCTTGCTTCACGCCCGCCGAATCGGTTCACCCGGCACAACGGTATGGACTTCTCATCAACGACTATTCCCTTTCTCATATGGTGGATTGGTATTTCCAGACGGCGTTCTGGGAGCCGTGGCCGACGATCTATTCGGGGCGTGAAACTGGAACGCCGCGGGTTTACACCAATATCCGAGAATGCATCAGAGATATCTACACAGCGTTCGATACTGGGAAGAAGATCATACTCACGGTACATGGACAACTCCAGACTGAAGGAGTGGAGAAACGACTCACAGGCACCGTCGTCGATATCACGTATACTCCCGGAGAAAACGGACCAGCACTTGCTACGTTTACTGAAGAAGCATCCATCGAAATGGAGACTGCCGAAGGGACATTTAATATCGGTGGCTGGGGAGCCATGTTAGAAGATATTGAAGGCAGGCGGTTCGTTGTGGAGTCGATTGCTTGATGTGAGGATCGGTACTCTGTCTTAATTCTCCCCGACAGCGTCGATGAGATCCGCTGCCGTCGAGGAGATCCGGTCCAGCCGGTTCCGTAGCGTTTCGGCTGCCTCCCCATCCCAGGCCGCGAGATAGAACGCCGAGTTGTCGGGGTCCAGCCCGAAGTGTCGACTGACGATGTAGGCGACGGCCTCGGCCTCGACCTCACGCTTGTCCCGCACCGTGTCGTCCCCAACGTCGAAGTGGAGCTGGGCGTGTGCGAACTCGTGGATGAGCACGCTCGCGACTGCCGCTCGGTTGTCCTGGTGCTTCACCTCGACCACGGGATTGGTCGTCGTCACGCTCCGGCGCGAACAGACGCCCTTTGCGGCTCCGTGATCCCACTCGTCGGAGTCGACGAGCTGGGCGTCGATGCCGATCTCGTCGGTCGCAGCCAGGAGGTCCTCGACGAGTCCTGCCGGGTCGCCGTAGGTCTCGGTCTCCAGTTCGGGCAGTGGCTTGCCCTCGGTCTGGGAGATGTCGAAGACGCTGGCTGGTCGGAATCCAACCAGTCCGCGGGACCACTCGTCGGGGTCGGTCTCGTCGTACTCACAGTCAGTGTTCTCGTGATACGACGGCGAGTTCCCGCAGCCGGGACACTTGTTTGTGATGATGGGTGCCCAGATCCAGATGGCTGACTCGCCTTCCTGGACGTAGCGGTCGAACTCGTTTTTCCAGGTGTTGTACCCCGCGACGCGGGTCGCCTCGGGACATTGCATCTTGATCAGCAGCGTGTTCCGCGCCGAGTAGTCATGGAACTTCGACTGGACGTCCAGCCAGCGCTGGAACTGCTCGCTGGCCTGGGCCTCGTCAGTGAGGTCAGCGAGGTCCTCGACCCACCCGTTGAGGCGATCACGCATGTCGTCGGCACGGCTGTCCGAATCGTCGAAGGTAGTGGTCTGCTGGCTGTGCTCCTGGTCGGGGAGGTTGCTCTGTATCGTCGACATCGTTCTGTGTCAGATCGCGCTCTCGGGCACGACCCCGCACTTCCCTTGGGGGCAGAAAATCCCGCTGCTGTACTGCTTGAGGGCGCTGTCACAGGCTGTCAGAGAGCAGCGCTGTTTTCAGAGCTACTGGGACGAATCAGCCGATCAGTACTTGTGCAAATTGAATGTGCCACCGACATCTATACCAGTATGAAAAAAGTATGAATACATATGTCCGAACACAAACGGAAAGTCGGAGATCGGGGGCAGGTGACGATTCCGAAGGAACTGCGGGACCGTCGTGGCATCGAGGGCGGTGACGAAGTCGAGTTCGTCGAAGTGAATGACGAGATCATAATCAAACCGCCCACAGATGAGGAACGGCTTGCTGAAGGATATCGAAAGAGAGCCGAGCGGTCTCGTGAGCTGGCTGAAGAAATGGAAGAGGCGTCTTCAGAAGCAACCGGACATCTCGGTGACGCACCCGGTTGGAGCGAGTGAACTCTGGAGTCAAGTGTGCAGGTACGCCGCGGCGACATTGTCATCGTCGAACTGAACCCCACAAAAGGGAGTGAGCAGCAAGGAAAGAGCCGGCCCTGTGTTGTCATCCAGAACGATGTTGGGAATCAGTACTCACCGACAACCATCATCGCTCCATTCACAAAGCAGTACACGTCCGGCGACACGTACCCGTTCGAGGTGGAAGTACTGGCTTCGGATACTGCCCTCGATCACGGTTCAGTGGCAGATCTAAGTCAAATCCGGGTTGTCGACATCGACGAACATGTGAAAAAGAACATTGGATCTGTCCCGTCATCAGACATGGTGAAAATTGACTCGGCAATCAAAGATAGTCTCGGTATTTGAGAAAATTTCTGTCATTTATAGCCTATACTAAATAGAGAAGTGTTAGAAAGGACTTGTTACTGGACTTCCGACTTTGAGGCTCGCTTGAGGAGCGAAACGGCAACGCCGCCCAGAGCGACGTTGAACCCGAGAAGCACAGCGACAGCCGGAATGACCGTGTTCCAGAGCGCGGTGAACGCCGTCACCTCGAAGACCGACAGCACGTCCTGGCCGAGCATGAGCGCTCGGATGCCGTCGACGCCGTAGGTGATCGGATTAGCGACGGCGACTGCTTGAATCCAGTTTGGAAGCAGTTCGAGTGGGACAAACGCACTGGAAATGAACAGTAGCGGGAACGTCAGGAGGTTTGCAATCATCACCGTGGCTTCCCGGTCGCGGGTGACGAGCGCGATAATATTGGAGTAGGCCATGAAGACGCCGCCGAATATCACCGTCACGGCGAACATAGCGAGGATACCAACCGGACCGGTCTGGAGATACTGCTCCGGCGATGCGCCCGGTTTGAGAACCAACATCAGGTATCCGAGGCCGAGGATGATTCCTGTCTGAACGGTGATTCGGACCACCTCCGACAGCATTTTGCCGAGAAACATCGCGCTTCGATGCATCGGGGAAAGCAGGGTCTTATCGAACATCCCCGTCTCCATATCGTCGACCAGTCCGATACCGGAGACAGCAGCGGCAGCCAGCGCCGACTGGATGATTATCGCCGGCGTGAGATACGTCACGTACGAGACGCCGCTCTGTACCGACTGGCTCACGGCGCCGCCGGCGATTGCACCGAGGACTTCGGCCATCAGGACGAAGAAGATAATCGGCTGGACCAGAGAAGAAAAGGTCACGAAGGGATTGCGCGAGGTCTTGACGAGCCACCGCTTGAAGCTGATTCGTGCGTCGGTTACGGCGCTGTTCCCCGACGCCCGCTGTGCCGAGTCACTGTCGACGCTGCCCGGACTGTCGGTAACGGAGCTCATCGACTCGCCTCCTGGGCACGGACCGCGTCACTTGCGGCGCCGTTCGCCCCGACGTCGTCCTCACCAGCCAGCGTGAGAAAGACATCGTCGAGCGTCGGCGATTGGATGTCGAAATCAGTGATGGTGATGGTCGCCGCGGCCAGCTCGGTGAACAGGTCGCTCGTGACCGACCGAACGTTGTCCGCTTCGATGGTCAGGCCGTCGGCGGTCCGTTCGATAGCCACGGCGTCGAGAGTACTGAGACGACGGACGGTATCCATCGCACGGCGTTGGTTTGCCTCGGAGGGGTCTTGCAGTGTTAGCGTGACCGTCTCGGTCCCGATGGCTGATTTGAGTTCGTCTGGGGTCCCCGTATGAGTGATTTGGCCATCCTGAAGGATAGCGAGGCGGTCACACAGTTCGTTCGCCTCTTCGAGATACTGCGTTGTCAGAAACACCGTCGTGCCGCGGTCGTTGATCTTCTCGAAGTAGTTCCAGACCCGGAGCCGTGCTTCTGGGTCGAGACCGGTTGTGGGCTCGTCGAGGAACACCACGGGTGGGCGATGGACGAGGACAGTCGCGGTATCGAGGCGCTTCTGCATACCGCCCGAGAACGTCTCTGCTCGCTTGTCTGCAACATCTTGCAAGTCGACGAGGTCAAGCAGTTCCTCGATTCGCCCCTCGCGGTCTTCGCTGGGAACGCCGTACATCCGACAGGCGACGCGCAGGTTCTCCCGCGGTGTGAGTTCGAAGTCGATACTCGTTTCCTGAGCCATGTAGCCGATGGATTCGCGCACAGCCTGTGGTTGCGTCTTCGTGTCGTAGCCGTTGATTCGGACCGATCCCTCGGTCGGGTGCAACAGCGTGACGAGGGTCTTGATAGTCGTGGTCTTGCCGGCCCCGTTCGGGCCCAGAAAGCCGAAGAACTCGCCGTCTTCGACGTCGAGCGAGACGCCCTGTACGGCTTCGGTGCCATCATCGTACGTTACGTGGACATCCTCGGCGCCGATAGCAGTGTGACGCTTCGAGGAGTCCGTCTCGGTATCGGATCGGTGTGGTGCCTGTTGCAATGCCATAGGCACCTACCACACCACGACGGAGTCCGGTAGGCGATGCTCCAATTAGTGGGGCCCTTTAAGTCCCTCCCGGCGAGGTGAGTCGCTCCCGTCAGTTCGGGAGGGGCGGCCACGTCGTCGCGACCGTTTCCTCGATGAGCTGGGTCTGCGCTCGCCGCAGTCGTTCAGAAACTGAGGAGGGAGTGATACCCAGTTCCTCGGCCACATCTTCCAAGGAGGCCTGACGCGGGATATCGAAATAGCCTCGCTCGTACGCGATTCGGAGTGCCTCGTGTTGCCGGTCGGTGAGCCCATCACCCGATGGTTCTGACTCGCCATCTCTGGTGAGCCGATGTAACCGGAAACCGGCGTTTTGCTGCCAGAACGAGGAGAACTTGCTGAACGCGTCCCGGCTGGCGAACCAACCGGTCTGTCGCCATCCCCCTGGGACTACGGCTATCCGTTCGATGATAGCGTCGGCAGTAGCGAGGGCTTCGAGACCATCGAGATCGTCGAGATGCTCACCGAGTTGTTCCTCCAGACCGAACGCCGGGAGCACCTGATACCGGCTGGTGTCTCCGGCCTGACCGATGAGTGTCCACTCCCCCACGTCGTACGCGTCCGTGAGGGCCTTCTCGACGGCCGTCTGTGACCCGCCCTGGACCGTGACGAGAAACAGAGGCCGGTTCCCGTGGTTGAACTGCATGTTGAGGACAAGTGTCGCGTCGGGAACGGCTGCCGCCACGCCAGCAAGCGGTAACGCCTCGCAATCGATCTCGAACTCAGCGACGAGTCCCATGTGTCGTTCTTTCGACCGATTGTAATGGGGGTGTCGAAAAGATAGCCGAATTGGGACGTTCAGCGGGTTCCATGCCTTTCAGCCGCTCCGCTCTTCCCACGATCGGCTCCAGCGTGACGGTGAGGGGCGCTCCCCTTGTCGTCTACGCACGTATAAATGGCCCAATGGCTGAGAGCATGGCTTAGCCACGTCGGCCAGGAACGAAACAGTGTATGGCGACGACCAATTCCATAGATAGCTCGGAGATAGCTTACGAACGACACGGCGACGGACAACCACTGATCTGCCTTCACGGCGGAATGGCTCCGCGGCAGTACTGGCAGCCAGTCGTGCCACATTTCGAAGAGTACGCCGCCGTGATTCCACAGCGGCCGGGCTTTGGCACGTGCCTCGACGACCCAGAGGAGACGAGTGCCGAGGATGTACTGCACCGAGAGGTCCAGTACGTCCGCAGCCTCGTCGACGCCATCGACGGTGATCCAATTCTCTTCGGTCACTCGTTCGGTGCGCTGACGGCAGTCGAAGCGGCAACCGAGGCAGCCGTCGATGCAGTTATCGCGTACGAACCGGCTGTGCTCCCAGAGGGCTACCGGCAGCAGGCGAATCTCGCCGACCGAATGGCGAAACTCCTCGACGAGGGCGAACGAGAAGAAGCTGTGAAACGATACGTCGAACAGGTCCTGCACCCCGATGGAATCGACAACCTTGATGGCTGGTTGGCCGAGTGGCCGGTCTGGCCCGGCTGTGTGGAACTCGCCGAAGAGGTTGTCCGGATGAATCGTGCCGTCGAACAGTACCAGCTTCCGGACACGCTCGATGTCACGGGGCCCGTGCTCGTGCTGACGGGGACGAACGGACCGGATTTCCTCCGCGAGAGCGCTCGCAACGTCCACAAGGCGTTGCCACACAGCCGCTTGGTCGAATTCGACGGTGTCAGCCACAGCGGGCCAGGTGAAGCACCGGAACGAATCGCAGCGGAAGCCGATGCGTTCCTCAATAGATAGCCAGTAGCGGGTTCACACTGCAACTAATCTTGTAGTCCACCTCGGCTACCGTTTTACTGACCGTACCGACCAGAATCCATCTGAAACTTTGATACGGTCGGGTAGCACTTACACGACGAGAAATCCGAGGGTCGAGAGCTGCCAACTGAACCCGAGGCCTAGTATCGCCAGTACAGTCTGATGAATACGTACACGCAGTGACCAGTAGCGATACCGCCACCCCAGCAGTGCACCGACAGTCGTCCCGAGTGCACATCCCGCTATGAGATACGGGAGAACGAGCGCGAGTCGCATTTGGAGTGGTCGGGTAATGAGCGTGAGGTCCCCACCGGTCTCCAGAACGACCGTGAAGAGCCCGACGAACCCGATAGAAAGCGCACACAATACAACGGCTGTAGCACGGGCCAGCCAGGCGGGACTGGTCAGTCGACGATTGACGCCGTGGGTGAGCCCGCTGTAGCTATCTTGTGCCTGTTCACTCCGGTGCTGAGATAGCTCCGTATCAGTCATGCTTCGTTCTCCATGCGTTGGGTATCCTGGGTGACATTCTGCGTCAGCCGACGCCAGGCACTCTGGCCGGCCCAGCCGACAAGCGAGAGTCCAAAGCCAGATACTGCCGTCCCGAGGACAGCCCCGGTGACGAGCTGGCGTTCCTGAAACGGCACCGGCTGATAGACGCCAGTCGGTTCGCTACTCATATTCAGCACGTCCACGTCGCCATCGGTAAGCTCGAATGCGAGGACATCCTGCCCACCGACCTCCTCGTACACGTACGGCTCGGTCTCGACCCATTTTCTGGTGTCTCCTTCGAGGGTTCTCGTTTGCAGGCGACCGTCAGTTGCGGGTTCGACGGTCAGGTGCGCAAGTCGATCGGCGACCTGCAGCGGGCCGCTCTGTGGGAGCGACGAGAGGCTGTACTCGCCAGCGACGGTTTCTGCGCGCTCCGGGCTTCCCGGTCTCGACGTCGGTGTTGGCGTCGCGGGTTCCGGCTGCAGGTCGTACTCCGCGACGATTTCGTCGACGACAGCCTTCGGCCCGTCACTCGGGTTACTGTTGTAGGCGACGAAAACCCCGACGTCGTGGTCCGGTGCGAGCAGGAGGTAGCTCGTGAAGTTGATGGTCGCGCCCGAGTGGGCGATACAGTTGGCATCCGGATTCCCGTACTCGTGGAAGCCGTACCGCCAATTCGTGACTGCGGGGTGGCGCACATGGTGGCGACTGTGCATCGTCTCGGCTGTCTCTGCGTCGAGTATCCGCACATCCCCGACTGCGCCGTTCCCGAGGTGTGCGCTGATGAACGACGCCATGTCCGTTGCCGTTGCACTCAGCGAGCCCGCAGGACGCATGTTGATGTACACGTCGTCCGCAGGCGTAAACGCTCCATCGTCACGGACGTGCGGTGTAGCGAGGTTGCCGGGCTGGTCATCGGGGATGGGCTGGGCGAACGTGCTGTGGGTCATCCCGAGCGGGCCGAAGAGTTCGGACTGCACGTACTCCTCGAAGGTCGTCTCGTGGGCCTGGGCGACCACATGTCCGGCGAGCGCTGCGCCGTAGTTCGAGTAGCCGACGAGTTCTCCGGGCGGACAGATACGCGAGCGCTGCTGCTCGGACAGTACGGTTCCCAGCGAGTCGACCGCGGCTGGGTCGGCGACGATGTCGGGGTCGAGCGTCGACTCGAACCCTGCGGTGTGCGTACCGAGGTACCGGAGCGTCACTGGCTCGTCGTAGGTGTCTGGGACCGTGACAGCGGAGTCGCCGAGATAGCTGTTGACGTCAGCATCGAGATCGAGAACGCCACGTTCGACACCCTGCATGACAGCAGTGTAGGTGGCGAGCTTCCCGACCGAACCGACCCGGAACACCGTCTCGTCAGCCCGAACCGGAACGTCTGCGTCGACGTCAGCAGCGCCGTATCCTTTGGTCAGAACGGGTCTGTCTCCGGAGACGATGGCGACAGCGGCTCCCGGCGTCGTGGTCCCGATTCGCTTGGCCATCACATCGTCGACGACTGCTTCGAGTTCATCCCGGTCCGTGGATAGGCTGTCGCCTGCCTGTGTTTGCGAAATAGTGCTCTGGGCGGTGGTCGTGGCTCTTGTCCGGCCGGCTACCGTTCCGAAGCCGAGGAGCCCGAGACCGGCGAGGAACGACCGTCTCGTGGTTCCATCGGTGCCGTCGTCTGTCGTGGAGCAGTTGGGCCACGTCATCTGTCTGGGTAGCCATGGTCGCAGCGATTCATCACCCAGTCCGCTGTTGGATACGTACTCATTGGAGGTCACCGAAGCGTCGCATCGATAGCAGTGACGAGACCGAAAAACGCCGTCGAGGCGTTTTCGACCGTGAGGCCGGCCGCCTCGACGGTCGCACGTGGCTCGTGGTTCAGTCGGCAACCGTTCTTCTCGTAGTGGGACTCTGCACGCCGGTCCTGGAGCCAAGCCAGCGGCGCAACGTCGCTGCGGCTATGTTCGAGCAGTAGTATCTCGCCCTCTGGGGTACAGACTCGTTCCATCTCGTGGAGCGCCGCAATTGGGTCCGGGAACGTACACGTCGAAAACGACGAGATGACGGTATCGAAGCTGTCGTCGGGGAGTTTGAGTGCCTGGGTGTCCATCTGCTGGACAGTCCCGTCCAGTCCGAGTCTATCGAGTTCGTCGCGAGCGTGGGTGAGCATAGCGTTGCTGATGTCGATGCCGACGACCTCGACCGCCGACTCGAGATAGCGGAAGTTCCGCCCGGTGCCACAGGCGACATCGAGCACTCGGCCGTTAGCTTGTTCGAACTGGGTGTGACGATACCGACCGGCGAAGAGCCGGTCGAGTTCCTGCCACCGAGCGAGTTTGTCAGCCACATCTGCGTACGCTTCGGCGATTTCCTCGGACGTCTTCGAGTGTTGCCGGGCCGACTGCAATTGGTCGGTGTATTCGCTGTGTGTTCGATGCTGCCCGCCCGCCGGGTCGTGGGGATTGCTTGATTCCATGGGTGAACCTCCGCTGACCGCGAGTATGGGTCGGACTAGCGACACGGATGAAATTATTGAATGTTTGATAAATAGTCGGATCTGCTACAAAATCCGAGTTGAGCAGAAAGGCCCAACACTACTCGATTACCACCGATATCTGGAGAACCGCTCGCCGAACACGACTGTCTGCTCAACGCCGCTTTCGTAATAATATTGTCAGGCACGTCGAAACTCACCGCTCTCGCCTCGCACGCGCACCGTCCGCTCTACTGTTGCAGTCGAATCGAGATAGAGTCGAACTGCGTCGTCTCCGTGGCGCAATACGACTTCGTACTCATTGGGATCAGAGGCCGTCTGTTCTGATGTCCACCGGCCCTCGTAGACGTTTCTGTGGAACTCCCAGATACCCCGCGTCATCACATCGACTCCACGCTCCCGATGGAAGGAGATCGATGCCGGATGATAGACGACACTGTAGGTCAACGGGCTGTTGTACTCTCGGAGGCACTCCTCACAAGTACTCATCACCACGAACGAATCCGCATCGGGCAACGGACTTTCGGGTACCGCGACTACCTTGGCAGACAGCTGTGCACCACACTCTGGACACATCTCCCGCCGGATTTGCCTTGCGGTCTCCGCACTGCGTAACTTGACGCTCTATACGAGCGACTTTCCGTCCCGCGTCCGCACCTGTGCTGGCGTAATCGGTTGTCCCGTCACCTGTTGCTCACAAGCCGTACAGTCGATACGGAAAAACTGATGTGAGAGTCTCGCTTCCGATGCCGCCTCGCCACAGAAGACACAGGTTCTATCGACCGGTTCAGGGCCGAACGAATCGGGTTGCTCATAATTCTCGGACAGTATGAATCGGACAATCCGCTCACCAGCGTGGGACAGTGAATACCCATCGTCGGTTTTGCGTAGATACGTCCCGGTGAGTTCGCCGAGATGGTACGACAGCTTCGATGTATTTTCCACATCTACGTGGTCGTAAATCTCAGAAAACGCGAGTTCAGCAGCCCCCGTCCCGACCCCCGTCAAGTTCGAACTGGGCGACGGCGATAGCTCGAAGAATATCGACCCGAGTGTCATCAGCGAGCAGTCGAAAGATATCCGTAGCCGAACAACGCTCAGACATTGTCTTCCGTATCTACTGTTAGTGCAGTGGTGTACTGAAACCCCGGATAGGGGGCGGTGGACACCTCTCTGACTGCTGGTAGCTTGGTGGCAGTGATTAGTATTCAGACTCCCCGAGAATCTACCTGCATGCTGGGATAATCACGACCAGTCAAGCAGAATCAGTTCGTTCCCTCACGCCCGAGCGCTATACTCGGCTGATGAGTTTCTGAAGTGACACCACGTCCCGAACACTTAGGCCGATTGGCGCGTATGAACACATATGGCAACTGTATCCGCCCCTGACGGTGTCGAGTTCGTCGAGGAGGACGACGGCCGGGTGACGGCCCGACACCTGGAGTCGGGCGTTGCGTCGTTCGGCGACACTGAGGCGGAGGCGCTTCGACAGCTCGCCGACGCACTAGATTCACACCGCGGCGAGGGCGACCCCATCGACGATCCCGAGGCGTATCTCCGGGAGCAGGGTATCGACGTCGAGATTGGCGAGGCCGGCCCGCCGCCGTGGGAATAGTGTGGTTCGGACGACGTTCTCCTCTGACGAGGTGCTGAAGACACTGACCAAACACGGCTATGTCCCGGTCGGCGGAAAGGGAAGTCACACAACACTTCGGTATGAGAATCCCGACACTGGCGAGATTCGGACCGTGACGGTTCCGAAAGCCGATCCCATTCCCACTGGGACGCTCCAAGATATTGCCGACCAGTGCGGCGCCGAGGAGTTTCACGAGTTTTGCCGATGGGTCGACGAGACGGCGTGACCTGCAGACCGGCTATCGGTTGGTACTACTGACCCGACTGCGTGATTCCGGCGATAGTCACGACCAGACTTCCCTTGGCATATTCTGTTCCACAATACCGGGAACGAGACAGTTTCGGATAGCTTCTGATTCCTATCCGGCGGCTCATTTGTAGGCGCGAATGGGGTAAATGGGCGTATTTCAGATGCCCGGGAGAACACAAATCTCAGGGAGCGGCAGTGGCCCCGTCTCCGGGGTCGTGAGCAAGCGGCGAGACGACGAGATCATCGTAGGGGAACACTGGCTTCTTTGCCTGCCCGACAGTCTGGAAGCGGATGACGCCCAGCGCTTCGAGTGTCGTCAGTTCTTCGTGGACGTTCTTTTTGTCACGGCCGACCAGTCGCGCTGTCTCGCGAATGCTTTCGGGTTCTTCATCTCTGATAACGCGCAAGAGCGTGTACGTCCGCTCGTTGAACACGTCGGTCAGCTGGCTCTCATTCGGGAACCGGACAGTGGCTGGCCGGTCGAGGTGTTTCCCCTCTTTGAGTGTCTGGACTGCTTCAAGGCCTTCTTCGTACGGATTGGTCTCGTCGTCGACCGTGACCACGAGTACGTTCTGTTCAGTCATTGGTATCACCGTTGTCGTCGGATGGACCGAATCTTGGCTTCGGAATCTCGTCCCAGAACCGTTCGTAAAGGTCCTCGATGCCAGGGAACTCGACGAACTCGGGTTCCGGGTCGGGAGCGACGTGTAATTCGTGGCCTTTCGTATCCTCGTGTGAGTTATCGTAGCGACGGATCGTCCCGTCGTCGAGTGTCTCGGAACCGGCGGTCAGCGCTCCGTAGTGAAGCGTGTATCGCCATCCCGATGGATAGGCATCGTCGTCCGTCCGCCGGATCGACACGCGAATGACGGTCCCATCTTCGTACACTGTAGCGTTGTCGTATCCATCGAGATCGTCGGCCGTTGGTTCCATCCGGTACTATGTTGGTTTTGTGGCCAACGATATAGGAGTGTTGGTTCCTCAAACAACGCTATAGAGACAACGCTGTACTGAGTGATTCGGCTATGTACTGATTCGCTATAGGAGGAGAATCACGACCATTGTCGCAGGATGCTGTAGTGGTTGCTTGAATAGACAGAACCCATCTTCTGGTTCATATATTGAATAGCACCATTCTGCTACATGCTACTCCTCTGTTGCATCATACAGGAGACTGAATGCTGGGTGTCGGTAAAGCACCAGTTTGCATGACAGGCACTGGGTCATCAGTGAACGTTCAGTTCCCCAATAATCACTACGGCGAACTACTGCACCTTGTTGCATTCCGTACCGGCCTCCTTCTGCTGTGAAGTGCCGATATTCCGTTGTCCCACATTCTGGGCATGGGTCGCCAAGTTGTCCCCACTCAGGATGTTGCTTTTCAGTGATTTCTCGCTCATCACCGTCGCTATCTCTCAGTATGAGTGTCTGTTTCATTTTCGAGCCTCGCTCTTCTGGCTCGCATAAAATAGGCGCTAATAGCGTCTTGGGACCAGAGTCTATCTAAGCCTGAGTGACGTAATCGGGTCGCTCCGTATAGTCGATTGGATCCATCTCACCAATTCGCTGAAACGCCTGTAGACGGAACGCGCATGCATCACAGGTACCACAGGCTGGTGCTTCATCCCGATAGCAACTCCAAGAGTGCTCATACGGGACACCGAGTTCGAGACCGCGTTCAGCAATATCGGTTTTCGACCAGTTAGTAAACGGTGCTTCAATCGAAATGTCAGTCTCGTCTTTCGTCCCCACATCAACCACTTGCTGGAACGCCTCGAAGAATTGTGGTCGACAGTCGGGATACCCCGAGAAGTCCTCTGAGTGCGCTCCAATGTACACTGAACCACACTCATTCGCTTCAGCATAGGAGACTGCCATCGAGAGCAGATTCGAATTCCGGAACGGGACATACGAACTTGGCACCTCCTCACTTTCCAAATCGGCGTCTTCAACCTCGACATCATTATCGGTCAGACTCGACTCGCCGATTTTCGAGAGGTGGTCCGTAGTGAGGTGCAGGAAGTCCGTCGCCTCAAAATAGTCAGCCTGCGCTTTTGCACACTCCAACTCTTTCGCCTCTGTCCGCTGGCCATAGGACGTGTGCAGCATGTGCAAATCCTTGCCAGCTTTCTTCGCTACTGCCGCAGCAGTGGCGCTGTCCATTCCACCCGATGCAAGTACGACCGCTCGTGATTCTTGTGGCATATTGATTGCTCGCCTCATTGAAACGCTGCCGTTCCTCTTCAGTTGGCTCACCGGCCACCGCTCTCGTCACGGTTTCAGTCTGCGTTTCGACACCGCGCATCGCTTCACAGAGATGTGTGGCTGAGATCTCCACGAGAACAGCCTCTGCACCGACTTCGTCGCTGAGACCATGCACAATGTCTTGTGTCAACTGCTCCTGCATCGTGAGCTGACGAGACTGCCAGCGAACATACCGGGATGATTTTGAAAGGCCGACAACGTCACCATCCGGCCGGTACGCAACGGTAGCCGTCCCGAAGTAGGGAAGGAGGTGATGCTCACAGAGACTGTAGACCGGTATTCCAGTCTTGACAACGAAGTCGTTACCGCTCGCTTCGAAAGTCCGGAGGGCCGGTTTCTCCTCCAAGCGAGACCCAGAGCATTTGATAGAAAAACCAGGGTCTCATATTCGCGAGAGTGCCGCCCAGAGGAGCACACCGACTGGGAGTAGGAAGAAGGGAGCGAACACGACGGTAATCGCACCTGCCATCGCGTCGGTAATCTGGGAGCTGAAAAACAGCCCTGCGGGCACAGCCGCGAAACACAACATCAGAACACTCGCGGCACCTATCACTACAGGGTCGCGGTCCGGTCGTGCCGTTTCTTCGACAGGGAGCCCGAGCGTCTCGACGACACGGTCGATGTCTGCGACTGGACCTATCTGCACATCCTCTTGCTCACCCCCACTGGATATCGTCAGTGTCCCCGTGTCGAGCAAGCGGTCAGCGATTGCGTTTTTCACCGAGAACGTCGTCGAGGAATCGACTGTCAAACACCACTGTGGTGCCGCAAGCAGCTTGTCGTATGCAACGAGATGATTGCCTCGGCGCTGGTACTCAATTGTCCCGTACCGGAAGAAGTAGCTGAGTACCCGTGTGGCCACGATGACACCGACTCCAACGAGCCCGATAGCCATCCACACCGGGTCTCGAGCGATGGTCGCGAATCCCGTGACGACGAGTGACCCAAGCCCTAGACGGTTCGCGAAGCCGTAGGCGATTGCCCAGAGACTCCCCAGCAACACTGACTTCGCACTGACGCTGACTCGCGCCTGGACAGCATCGTCAGGAAGTTCAATTTCTGGCGGTGGCTCGCTCAAATTCTCCTCGGCCTCGAACCAGTCACCGGTTCCAAGCACTGGTGTCCCGATATGTTCGACGTAGAATCGGTATAGCGACGCAGAAGATTTCCCAAGAACCACGCCGACGAGAATCACCAGCCCGCCCGTCCGACCGCCGTCAGTTGCAAACAACGCGAGCGGCAACAATAGGGCCGTGAGCTGTGCAGGGGTTCGCATTATCTCTCGGGCGGAGACGTCGGTATACCGCTCTCGATGGATGTACTCGGCGACGAAGTCAACTCCCTGCGCAACCACGAGCGTTCCGAGGCCACAGAGAAGATTGAGTGTGAGCACCGGCGGGGCGTCTACTGACAGCCAATACGCAATACTTACTGGAAAGACCGTAACGAACCAGCCTCCGACCAGTGAGAGCGCAAACGGGATGTTTCGTGGATAGACCGGTGGCCACGAGCCCCGAATTACCCAGCCACCCCGCTTCTCTCTGAGTTCGCGTAATGGCTCCATCTGACCGGCCACACTCGGCGAGCCACGCTCGGCAAACAGAATCTTGAGTGCGGCCAAGACGACTGCACTGAACGCTTCAGCCCAGTAGATGACCAACAAGGACCAGAGGCTCCACTCCCAGAGGAGGACACCGACGAGAGGAAGGAGATTCGCCCCTGTGAGACTGATTGCACCAACAGGTGAACTGGTCAGCGGTGAGACTCGCTCGCGTCTTTTCACGCTTCTTTCACCCGGTTTCTGACGTGGTGTTCATTCGTGTGCGGATCTCTGCGGCCACTCCTGCAATCCCAGCAATGACGAATAGTCCAGCGAGGATGAACCAGTCACCATCGAGATACTGGAGCGCACCGATTGCAATCATGCCACCGTACATGAGTGGCTGGTAGAGTGGGTGACTTCGAATACCCTTCACGGTCGCTACGAGCAACATCGGAACCACAATTATCCAGAGGACGACTGTATACAGTGACGGCGGACCGTAGTAGATAAATTCGAAGTACGTGGCTGCGCCGACGATTACCAGCATGACTAGAAGTGCTGCTGGACGAATGCGGTCCTCGAGGGTGTTGAGAGGCATTATGCAGACGCTGTTTCAGACCGCCCGTTTCAGGATCTGTGGAGTCACCACAACTTCAAGGACGGCGATGCCAAGCGCAACCCACCGTATCGTACCCTCGAGCAGGGCAAGCGCGATGACTGCAATAATCGCGGCGTTGATGATACTGAGTCCGTAGCGGACGGCAGGGCTTTGGAATGGGGAGGGCATATGCGAGGATGTAGCCCCAGGCAGGGTATATCAGTTTATATGCAGTAGTGAGCTGGGAATTTCAAGTGAAAGACCCAGTCACCTATCTGTTCGCCGTGTTCCAAAATAATAGAGGGGGACAAACCCAGGAACCAAGAATGGATACACAATCGGACCGGCCATAGCCGATTCTGTTCTTGCAATACCGATGATTCCTATCATCGTCACAAGAAGGTATCCGACACCTGCTGCCAGGAACCCATCTGTCATTTCGGAAGACCAGGAAATCACTGCAAGAGTAATTGCGCAGATTTGGCCCCACGCGCCAAAGCGACATAGGGTCGTTGGCTCTCGTTTCATTCTTGTAGTATTCCTCTTCAGTGCTAATTACTGTGTGGAGCCAAACGCGTATACCCTACGTGTAGCTCCAGACCTGGAGTAGTTGTGGGCGTTCGACGGAAAGCGCGGTTATTTTCCGGATTATCCTCGTATTCTCGCGTGCACTTCTGTTAAGTGGGTTAAAAAACAGTCACTTCAATTAGCACTCAGCTTACGCTACTCGCCGCCCTACTAGTCCACCCAAATGCCGACGACCGCCACCGAACAATCGGTCAGGACCGAAACGAGAATGAAAGCCGTCGCGGCCACAGAGTACGGCGGCCCGGAAGTCCTCCGACTCACCACGGCGTCGAAACCCACCCCGGTACCCGATGAGGTCCTAATCCGCGTCCGCGCGTCTACCGTTGGCCCGGCCAACTCGGCGATGCGCGAAGGCCGACCGTTCCTTGTCCGCTTCTTCAGCGGCCTTCGACGACCCACAGCCATTCCGGGTGACGCCTTCGCCGGAGAGATTGCGGCCGTCGGCAGGGACGTCACCCACTTCGCCGTCGGCGACCGGGTATTCGGTACGACTGCGCCCGAGTCTGGCACTCACGCCGAGTACGTCTGTGTCCCCGAGGATAGTACGCTCGAACTGACACCGACGGGGGTGAGCGACGCAGAGGCCGCCGCCGTCGCCGACAACGGCCTCACAGCGATGCTGTTCCTCCAAGACGTGGCCAATCTCCAGCCCGGTCAGTCTATCCTCATCAACGGTGCCTCGGGTGGCATCGGGACGTTCGCCGTCCAGCTCGCCACCAACGTCGGCGCCAAGGTCACCGGCGTCTGCAGCACCAGAAACGTAGATCTCGTGCGATCACTCGGCGCTGACGCGGTCGTGATGGCCGCTGAGACGACTAGCACGACCGGCAACGAGACGTTCAACTCGTCGCAGACCGTCTGGGTTGATTTCGAGAATGAGCGTACCCGTATTGAGCGTGACACCGGGTCCAGCGAGCTAATTACTGTCCGCAACGAAAGCGGCTCGGTGACCTACAACGTCGAGGACAACTCGGTCAACCGGTACGACTTCTCGTTCAACCGCACGCAAAATGGAATATCCAATCTGCTCCGTCTGGTCGACGAGAACGAGACCACGTTCGAGGGGCAGGAACGTCTCGACGGTGATGAGACGTACCGGCTCTCCTTCGAACCGGACACGAGTGAAATGACCATTCCGGGCTCGGTTGACATCACCGTGTGGTTCGACACGGAGACGTCCCTCCCGAAACAGATTCACATGGTCGCCGAGTCCAGCGAGTTCAGCATCAACGTCACGCAGGAGTACCAGCGTATGAGCGTAGACGAGCAACTCTCTGACGACCGGTTCACCATCGATATCCCAGCCGACGCCGAGGGCCCCGACAGCGTTGAGGTCAATGCTGAGGACTCAGACAGCGTCGAAGTCGATGCGACAAGCTACGAGTCGCTACCCGCCCTCCGAAACAACACGACGCAAGACGTTCCGTCGCCTGAACTGCCAGAGCCCTACAGCTTCGACCGCGGACACCTAGTCGAGGACGGTGACGAAACGTCGGTCATACTCCGGTACACGAACGGAGCAAACGAGACGCTGAGTGTCTCCCAGCACTCTACGACCGACTTCAACTACAGCGAAAGCGAGCGGTTCGACGCCGTTGAGTTCGGTGACCGAACCGGGTGGTACAGCGAGTTCAACAGCAACGACACAACGGTGTCGATGCTCGCCTGGGACTGTGGTGACAGCCGGTACACTCTTTCGGGCTCTTTGACTGAGTCCGAGGCGACCGATACTGCCAAGGCCATCACCTGTGAGTGACAGCGCAGCGGCAGCCAGTCGCTGCCTGCATCCGTAGCGCGTCGTCAACTAGCCATTTTTATGACGCTGACTGCGGCGAGAGCAGCCGTCAGGGATTGCCGGACCCGGCACGCAAACATGGTTGTCGCTTATGCTGAGAGCGCCACGGCACGTTGTCGCCGGGACCCGTCTCGCGGCACTCACCCGGAAGAGTGTACTGCCCAGCTGATGGCGGCAGAGACACTCCAGTCCTCTGGCGCGGTGTTAGTGGGCCAATCTCTCTGGACGGCGCGATAGTCTGCTGGTGTTGTCACGTCACCGCCAGTGTCTCGGCGACACGGTTGCCGACATCTATGGCGGTATGTTCCCTAACCGACACCCGGAGTTCGTGGCGGGTGACCACTCGGGCTCGATAGTTCCACTGGTTCGTTTGGGCACCGGAGCAGTTCTCTCGGTAGCGACATTCAGGTTCAACAATCAACAGTGCAGAGAACTGGACTACTCCGGCTGTCATCAGAAGCGAAGCCTCCGGTCGTCCGAGGGCGTGTCGCTCTCTTAGACGGCAACGATCTGTGCGATGCCTACGGCGCGGGGTCCTCGGGGTGTTCACACGGCGGCCAGCTTTACAATCCCCAGTGGAGCGACGGCGTACTCTTGTAGTGGTCCACGGCCATTGTACTGTCACACTTTTGTCGATAAAAAAGCGGCAGGGTGGGGTGCGCCCGTGCCAGGGGAGCCAATGACCATCTCAGACAGCGTGGAAGACCATGGAAGATGGTGGAACCGTTGGGACGGCCCCACGACATCAACCCTCCAGGGAATCGGTCATTGGAATGGACAGCTGCGACAGCAGGTCAGGAGCGCCACCCTCGCTGCCGCGTCTGGATTACCGACCCGGGAGGAGAAATAAAACGGAGCTGATTTTCTGAGCTAGAAAATCGGGCCCGTCGGGCAGATCACTCTGGATAATACCGTTCTCGATGGACGACTGTTGCCTCTCCGTCATCGAATATCGTGACGACTACCTCATCGCCCTCGGGGTTGATACTGACGGCGGCGTAGGCAGCGGTCTCGACGGTATTTATCGTGTTTTCAACACCTCTAACAGTTGAACGCACTACGATTCTGTCGCCTGTCTGATTCCCGGTGAACGTGACTGTCGCGGAGTCCACTTCCGTGCTGTCAGATGATTGCTCGAAGGTGACCGATTCGACTACGCGCTGAGCGGGAGGATATTGCTCGCGGTGGACAGTCGTCGTCTCCCCGTCGACTGTCGCGTTGACGAGTATTTCGTCGCCAGCCTGGCTGAGGTTCAGTTCGAGTACCCTATCGGTGCTGGCCTGTGCCGTGGACGTGACATCCGAACTGTTCAGCGCCTTAACTGACACAGTGTCCGCAGAGGTCGAGTTGGCTAACCGAATCTGTGCTGTGTTGTTTTGTTCGTCAAAGGTCACCTCATCGACGACCCGTGTTCCGAGCGGTTCCGACGGTTCAGTCGTTGTCTCCGACTGGATAGTCACATTCGTCATCGTGATCGTCGCACTCGCAGAGTTGTCTGTCGGCTCGATTTTCTTCGTTCTCGTCGTTAACGAACAACTTATCACTACGATTTCCCCACTGGCATACAAAGCCCTCATCGGCGGTATCGCTGCCCTGTCGCTACTACCAAGTGCCTTCTTTGGCGTCTCGCTTCTGTTTACCGGACAGGAAATTGCCGTCAGGGACAAGGGTGTGCTCGACTCTATCCGAGGGAGCTGGGAGCTCACTAGGGGCGTTCGTGGACGGTTATTCCTCCTTGCAGGGGTTCCGGCTGTGATTCAGATTCCGCTCTCGTTTGCCGTCGCCACGGCGCTCCCGGAACTGCCGGCCAACATCCTCACGATACTCGAAAGCACTGTCGTATCCTTCATCGTGCTATCGATCATGGCTCGTGCGTACGAGCAACGTGTCCATGCCACCGACGGGTCGTTCCGGACCGGCCCGCTCTCCGAGTGAGTGACTCACGACTGAAGTCGTGAACTCTTTGCTAGTCCCTGTGTGAGCTTTCCGAAGCGGTCCGAGCGGCTGAGGGCGGTTCCTCGGTCGGCCACTCGGGTTATTTATTTTTTCTGTGCCGGTACCATTGAGGGAGCCCCTTAGACTCTCGCGTGCAGACGGCCGTCCCGAAGATACACCCACCCCAGGACGAACGCGAGCGTGACGGCAAAGCGGAGCAAGGTAAGCGTGCTCGAACTCCAGAACCTACCTGCTGTCGCGCCGATCCGGAGCAGTGCCGGGAACGATGTCCCCGCCGAGAGCTGCGAACTGGCCTGAAAGAGAAACCCGTTAGAGAGATTGTATGCATTCGACGAGGTCGAACCGCTTCTCAAATGCATGCACGACCATCGGGGCGCATAGCCGGATGACTGGCCGTAAATCCTTCTCTGGCCAGCCTATTGAGCCAACATAAATCGATGGAGTCGGAGCCGTATCTTCGTTGCTGGGACGAATGGCGGGCGTATATCAAAAGATTGCACCGAGAACAGATACATATATCTTACGCAAACTTACCAACGGGGAAATACACTTCAGTATACTATGCCGCTGCTGGTCTTACCTGCGGATGCAATGTCCCTCCAGATTGGTAGTGCATTCAGAGACGGTTTCGAACGGACAGTATCACCAAACGGTCTGCTGTTAATGGGTATCTTTCTCGTATTTAGCGCGGTAAACACAGTTCTCTCACAATCAGCCTCGCTGGCGGTACAGCAATATCTACAGGAGTTTCCGGTCCAGTCGGCGCAACTTGGTCCAGCTAGCTTTGGAACGGGTGAGGCGGCGTTAGCAGTGTCACTCCCGCTATCCGTGGTGTCCATCTTGACACTGATCACCGTGTTCATCGCTGAAGCGCTCCGCATCGTCGGTATCCGGATGTTCGCTCCCGACGAGACCCTGTCACCGGCCGCCGACTCAATTCGAGATGGACTCCCGTTTGCGGTGCTGAATGGGGTTGCCGGCGGCATTATCGCCACAGTCCTCACGTACATCGGACTCGTCTTGCTGGTCGTTCCCGGCGTGTTTATCGCACTCTCGTTTTTCTTCGCCAGGCAGGAAATCGCACTGCAGAACAAGAATTTCGTCGACGCCCTCCGAGACAGTTGGGCGATGACACGCGGTGAACGCCTCGGGCTGTTTGTGCTCGGAGCGCTACTGTTCGTGGTCAGTCTGATTGCGAACAGTCCGGCGACGGTGCTCTTCTTCCTGAGCCCGCTTGCAGCTCTCGTAGTCGGCATGGTCACGAGCGCCGTTACGACGGTATTCGGTATCGCCGTCGTGACGCGTGCGTACCAGCAAATCAAAGCTGATGGGCAAGAGTTGGACAGCGGGCCAACGTCGGCCGACACGACCCAAGGCGGCGTGGACCTGTCCTAAGGAACTGCTGCTCGCATTTCAGCTGCAGTTCAGATTCAGCGTATCGTCACCAAGCCTCCCACCCCGGTCCAGACGGCCTCGATACGGTCGAATCAACCGTCTGATTACGGGTCGAATTGCTGCGTTGGGCCACGCGCGGGGTCGCGTAGAGAACCCCTCACGTCGGCTTCCGAACGCTGTTCACGCGTCTACCGAGCGAAGCAGGTCACAGATGCTCGACGGTGCTCGTCGAAAGATAGTACGTTGAGGGGCGGATCTACTGCGACCGTCATTCAGCACGAGACGAGCGGTATGGCGAGGTAGACCGCTGACTACGTTGCCGTCGGGAACACCGAAGTGAGAGATGAGGATACCGGCGTTAGTTAAACAGCCACCCGGTTTTAACAGCCCGAAACTGTGCGACGGAATATCAGTGGCACTGATGATAATCTGAATACGACATATGAAGCTCACAGAACGGACTCCAGGGGGCCGAATACTGTATAGAAGTGCCGATGGTCGCCTTCGGCCACGTGGCGCATCTTGATCGCCCTCACGTTGACCGTTGGTGGCGCACTCACCGGTGCCGTTCTGGTGTAACTGCTCTCCATCCCGCCCTTTTCCGACCGGTGGTCGGACACTCTACTGCCGTCGTTGCTATCGTTGGCACGACAGTTGTGGTAGCTCGGCCTATCGACAAGCGAGACGTCACAGACTACGGGTTCGATATCTCGCTTGGCTGGGCTGTCGACGTTTCGCAGGGACACCGTTGGGTATCGTCCTTGTCGGGGGTGCGTTCGCTCTCGGCCGGAGTCAGTCGTCGCTGGTCGTCGTAGTCGGCGTTGCAGCAGGCACCGCTGACTTCTTTATGTTCGGGATGCTTGTCGCCGGCGTTGGGTAGCTGTTCGTCAGCCTCTGGGAGGAAATTATTTTCAGGGGCTTTGCCTCGTGAATGACGCTACGGGGCTTTTTTCTCGTAAACTCCCGCGGTGGGCGGCGTTTCTCGGTGCCTGGGTGAGCAGTTCCACCGTCTATGGCGTGCTTCACGGCACGTTCGGAGCAATCCCCGCTGCCGACTCGCTCTAGTATGCTCTTTTCATGACGACTGTCATGGGTGGGTTATTGGGTGTCGCGTACGTTCTCTCCGATGGATCCGACTGTCGTCGGTCCGGTGTTCCTCGTCGGCTACGCGCTCGTCACAGGCTGGTTTTACGCCCGTCGTGGGTCCACTGAGTCTGCCGTTCAGGAGTTGCGATACGACTCGCGGTCGTCCCATCTCTCTCCGTGACAAATCCAATATTGTCGCCACTGGTCCCACAATCAACGGGATTTTTACTTCTCCCGGAGGGAATTAGAATTACGGGATGGGCAGACGGCGTGAAGGGTTGGTCACTCCCGGACTGCGGCAATCACGAGCCGCGCTGCGGTCGGGCCCTGTCGTAGTAAGGCCCGTGGGAAGCGACGTCTCGCACCCGTGATCGAATCCTCCAAGATGGCGGCGGCATCAGTGTGAATCCCCGGACCGTGGCCGAACAGAAGTCGATCGGGAGTTCGCCCCTCAAGGAGCTCTTGTGGCGGGACTAACCGGTGAGTGAGAAAGACCCCTACCTCCTCGGTACCGACAGTATACCCCGGAGCAGTTCCCAAAATGTCGGGAAAGTAGAACGTAGATGTCGGTTCGTGCCAAGCGATCGTTTCCGTCCAGCCCGGGAGGGACGTACACCGCTCGACGCGGATACCGCTCTCGGCGATCTGACTATCAGTACGTTTGACTGGTGTATCGAGGCGGTCGGGGACCCGGCCGAGCCAGTGCGGGACGTGGACAGGAACGTCGTACCGCTTGGCGATCGTGTCGGCGTCTCGAGCGTGGTAGTCAGAGAGGACTGCGACACCAGCCACCGGCCCGAGATCGGCTAAGAGTTCGTCGACGCCGGGGACATCTATTGGATCGACGATCCAGACGCCTTCGTCGGTCGAAATCGCGTGGCTCGCACGTTGACCGTCTTCTTGTGGATGGGCTAACCACCCGACGACATCATCGTATTCATCTATGGTATACAACGCCGGAGGGGAAGACCGTTCGTAGGCAGGCACAGCACTCCAGTTGTAGCCGGGAGTGATAAATCGCCACACTCTCCGATAACGCTCACGTGTTCCATACGGTATTCCAGGGGTGAGACCGTCTCCCGTTCGAGAACCCCGTATTCAGGAGTTGAACAAAACTGACAGTGAACTTGATTTCGTTGTAGGTCGCATCAGCGTCCACCGTCCCAACATTGGGAACAGTATCCGTCGAGACCGGCTAACACGACGCTCGGACCCTTGCGGATTAGCGACCGAGAACAGGTGTTCAGCTGCGAGGCGGCTTCCCAGTCATCCGATTACTCACTCTGAAACTGAATTCACTGACAGATGTGACAAACCGGAGTACACCTACAACAACGACCATGGTTCAGGGTTTTATACTCGGCAATATACACCTTCGACAATGGCAATACCAGGTTGGCTCTGGACTGGGTCCGACGGAGAAGGGGCACAATCGACTAGCTTCTCGGATACCTCCGAGATCAGGGAAGCGACCGACGTTTTTGACGTTCTGTCACACGCGACTCGTCTCACGATTCTCATCCACCTTCACGACCAAACACGGCCAGTCTTGTATAACGAACTTCGAGAAGCGACGTCAGTCAGGGATAAAGGGAGGTTCAATTACCATCTCCGGCAGTTGGAGGGACTCGTTCGATCGTCCGAGGGAAAGTATACCCTGACCCGACGTGGCGAGAAACTCGTCCGGAGCGTCTTAAGCGATCAGGAACCTCTCGTGAGACAGTAGGACGTAGTCAGAAGAAATCGATTTCTCCAAATCCTTACTATCTCGTCCGCAGGATTACTCGGGCGTGATCGTTTCGACCACCGACCGGAACCTCGGCAGGAGTACACACCATGGGAACTGATGCCGCGAGTCGATTGTCTTCCACGGCTGAGACGGACTCGACCGTGCAGTTCTCCTTTGCGGGTATTCGGGCCGGGTTTGTCGAATGTATCCCTGTCGCCCTCGGCGTGGCTGGCTACGGTATCGTCTTCGGAGTCCTTGCTCGACAGGCGGGATTGAGTATCGTCGAGTCCGGGCTCATGAGCGCAACTGTTCTCGCAGGAGCAGCACAGCTGATCGCTATCAACCTATGGGAAACCCCTCTCCCAGTGAGTACGATTATCGGAACGACGGCTATCGTCAACCTTCGTTACGTACTCATGGGAGCGGCACTCCGACCGTGGTTCAAGCAACTGTCTCCCCTCGAAGCCTACGTGAGCGTCTTTTTCACGGCCGATGAGAATTGGGCACTGACTATAGGACAGCTCAAGTCCGGGGAACAGAAGGGTGCGTATCTACTCGGTAGTGGACTCACTATCTGGTTATTCTGGGTCCTCGCGACGGTTATCGGTGCTGTCGCGGGTGGCGCTATCGGAGACCCAACCAAGTATGGACTCGATTTCGTTCTGACTGCCGTCTTCGTCGCTATCGCCGTCGAACTCTGGGAGGGACAATCGAGTATCCTCCCGTGGGGAACGGCTTTGGCTATCGCTGTTCTCAGTGCGCAGGTTCTGCCGGGACGCTGGTACATCCTTCTCGGCGGACTCGCTGGCTTTCTCGTGGAGGTGATCCGATTCGATGACTAATCCGCAGTTGGACCCATTTATTATCGCTGTGATCGCTGGAATGAGCGTCGCGACGTACGTCACGAAAGCGGGTGGGTTGTGGCTACTCGGCCGCGTCAACATTTCACAGCGGGTAGAAGCGGGGCTCCAAATGCTTCCCGGAGGCATAGTACTGTCCATTCTTGGACCAGAATTAGCCACCTCTGGACCGGCGGAGTGGAGTGCCGCCGCTATCGTCCTCCTTGTGGTGTGGCGAACGGAGAATGTATTTCTCGGACTTCTGGGGGGCGTCGGCGGCCTTCTGATATTCCGGAGCGTCGTTTAGCGAACTCGTTGGCACGTCAACGTCTGATTGTGACGGACCAAACAAACGCCAATCCAGTACCATCGGCCGTGGTTAGTTAAGCACGAAATGTGAGACTGGAGAGTTGCCGTATCCATGGTTTTTGTGCCCACAACAGCCGCTCTAACCGAAGTTCTTCTCGATACCGTGTATTTCTGGAATTCGTCCTGCTGTATGTCGTTCACGACATCGAGTGATCTTTGAAACTATAGAATCAAGCGACACTTAGCGATTCACCACGGCCGAGCAATCAAGAAATTAATCACAGAGCGGTCAGACCTTACGACCGCATGCGCCGCCGAGCCCTCCTTACTATACTAGCGACTGGTGCAACCGCGATAGCCGGTTGTGGTGATCTGACCGACAACGCCAGACCGACTTCGAATAGAACCGGGACAACAGACGCGACCTACACAGACTCCCGTCAGACTGGAGACGATGGGGAGTCCGTGCCCCTCTCGTTTGCTAACGAAATCGGTGATGAAACCCGGACCCGCTGTCGTCGCGCACTCACCCGGGCAACATCGATACTGGGGGAGTCATTGTCACAACCAATACACGTCGAAAACTTCTCGCCAGGTTTGTCCAGGCCGCATCTACCCGCTGAGTATACCGGTATCGCTTTTGGTGCCCCTCGATCAAATGTTAATCCGCCAGCGGATATTGAGATACCGGGTGCACTGGGTTACTACGATGAGTCACGGCGGACACTGGCAATAGCAGACCCTGCGGAACTACCTGACACTGTGTTTGATGACGTAGCGGGAGTTCCCGAATTCTCGACTGCGTCTTTCCCGAGTGACCCGTTTCTGGCACACGAACTCGTCCACGCCATCCAACACGACGCGACGACGGTTGCGTCACTGCCGGATATCCCCGACGCACTGGCTGCCCGACAGGGTGTCGTTGAGGGAACAGCGGAATACGTTGAGGGCCGTTACCGAACTGCCTGTTCGGAAGAGACATTCCATCCGTGTACCGTCCGCGAGTCGGCTCTTCGTATCGCGGACGTCCCTCTCTGGCTGATTCCGGGCCGCCTTCCGTATATCAATGGATCGGCGTTCGCACACGAGACGCTTCAGCGAGGTGGATGGGACCTGCTATGGGAAAAAACTCGAACACCACCGGAGACGGCTGTCGAAATTATGTTTCCAGACATACACTACAACGGTGGGTTCACTCTGTCACAACTCTCTCCCCATCCATCACGCAGCGAGAACTGGGAACGGTCGGCGATAGGCCAACTTGGTGTGAATGCACTTTACCTCAAACTTCGGGCACATGATATCGCCGACCCGACAGATGCCGATGCGGCAACCGACCCGGACCTGACAACCGAAACCGGCATCGAACACGCGTTCAGACACGACCTCCTCCGCGAGTGGCGTGGTGACTACATGACGACGTACATCAGTGAAAACAATCGCATCGCCACACACTGGACCACTAGCTGGGCCGATACGCAGACTGCACGGGAGATAACCGACGCCATCGTCGCCACCTACGACCAACGAGCGAGAAGCGATGACATCGGTTGGCAAGTCGGGAACGGATTCGTGACCGTAGATCGTACCGATACCACGGTTGAGTTTGCCTACGCACCTTCTCAGGAGGCGATATCGACGATCTCTACCGCAGAGACACAGTCGGATTGATCCACCGTCAGAGAGTTGTTCGTACCCGTTCGTCGTCTCTGTCCGGATTCGCTCGCCGGTTCGAGAGTCAAGCCCAACGAGTCGAAGTTCGTCATACACGCTGTCCCGTCGGGACCCACGGGCCGCCAGCGCGTGCACTCCCCCCAGAAGCAGGAAGCTGACGACGCCAACATACCACCACCATCGTCAACCACGTAGCGCGAGTCGGAGTGCAGCGACGACGGGTCAAACGAAACCGCCTGCGTCTCGGTCAGTTACAGATGTCGGTGACGTCTCACTGCCCGTCGATGGGCTCGCTACGGGGTCTTGGTCCCCTCACGGATAGACGGAAGTCGACCGATAATCCTCCGAATTAGGCTGTTCTCGCCGTCGTCGGTACTACTCTTGAACCGAGTGAACGAAATTGCGCCAATACGAACGAGTCCGAGACTGGCGAGGACAAGCCCAAGCCGTTGCATAGTTACAGCGGCCAACCGCCGCCAGTCCCGTGATATGTGTCAGCGGTGCCACAATATACTTGGCCGAGCCAGGCCACCCCTCTGGTGTACCCGGGTGCGGCACTACGGAGTACATCACTCAGCGCATCATACGTCGCTACTAAACCTATCAGATATAGTGGCTTTGTGGGAAGCCGAATGATCTTCGGAAGTACGCTTTCCTCTCTCGCCTGACTTATGACAACCATCACAACGATGACGTACAGAATAGTTCCGAGTGTCCCGTCGAATCGCCCTGTTGTCTCAATCGGAAGTGAGAGCGCACCTGTCAGTCTCCCAAGTGGGACGCCCGGAACGAACAGAGAGAACAGTAAATCAAAACGGTTCTGTTGGACCGATTCCATGGATTGCAGGATTGAGGAGCGTGCTCCACCGAGTGTGCTGATCACCACGACCGAAAGCGCGAGGTTACTGAACCACTCGCCGGTCAGGGACTCCCACTGAGGCTGCAGATTTCTGGCGCACGCATCAAGAAATCCGGCGGCATCACCTTTCACGCTTCACTAAACACTACCGTAAATAACCCAACTCAGAGGCAGTGAGAAACACACCGAATCCGACAGCCCCCATCACCGAAACAGCAACAATGGCCGTTTTTCCGCCTGCGATAAATGTCAAGAGGGCGACAACTAGGAGAACCACAAGGACGGTCCAATCAATCCACGCAGGTTCTCCATTGGCATAGTGTGAGCGAAAGAGACTACGGCCCATGCCCTGAATATCATACCCAGTCAGATAATATTTCGGTCGGTCAAACACAATATATTCGGTCACGTCCGCGGTCGCGTTCAAATAGATGATTTCGGGAAATGTTGAAAGCAAACAGGTGAGCCGTGGATGGATACACCCAATTCGTGCAGCAAACAGCGTCTGATATATTCCGGACATGTCGATCCCAGGTACATCTAGCCGTGGTTCGAAGATAAGCGATTACCAGAGGATGTCCGACACGGAACAGTACAATAGCCCCTGCAAACCCACTGCCCTACGCGGACTCGGCCTGTGTAATGACCTTCATCGCTCTCTCAGGCGGTGTTCTCGACCGACTTCAGCCCCGAGGAAGATAACGTTAATAACGACTCACTTAGACTATCCGTCAGATGAAACTCGTCGGCAAGTACCTTGGCCACCGTCGAATCGGGCCGCTAATATTCGCTCTCGCCGCTGGGGCGGTCACGTGGGCTGTTCGGGGAGTCGACAGCGAACCCGCTGTCGCTGTTGTCGTCGTCTCGCTCTCGACATACCTAGTCGTTGCACTTATCTATCGAATTGACGGTTCTCAGAGGGTCACAGAGCGGACCAAACAGATACTGATAGACATCGTGACGTTTTTTATGCCGTGACGCCCCAGTAGAGCGACACGCTAGGAGGGGGCCGCTGGCTCGGTTGCTACCAGCGTGGGCGGCTGAAAACGGGTCTATCCGTCACGCTTCCTTCTGTGCGGTATTGACCCCGTAGTGGACGGAAATATACAGAAACCCACCACGACCGCGTCGAAAAGTATCGATTCGCTGTGGAACGTCCCTATGAGGCACATAGATACACCAAGCCCAACGGCGACGAGAACGGCGTACGCGACGGGCGAAAGCGTCCGTCTCCAAGACTCGCTCCGTATTTGCGAGCACTGCAAGGCTGTACCCGCTTGCTCCCGTGTCGTACGTCCAGTCGCGGTGAGTCCTTCCCCGAGAGAGCCAACTCGTTACCTTCGAATCCACTTCAGGAAGATGTCCACGTCCTGGGTGAAGCGGTATGCACCGTAGATAATCCAGCCGACAATCAGTCCCCCAAGGGGAAGGTACCACCCGAACCAGAGCCCGACAGCGACGACGAGCAACCCCGTTATAAGAGTGCCCTTTCGCAAGGCTCGTCGTCGGAGCCAGCGCCGGTGTCCGTTGAACCCACCGTCTGAGAGCAGCAGCGGCGACTCGTTGCTCCCGCGCAAAACCGGATCGCCCCGCTCGAACTGGACTTTGCCGCTAACGTTAACCGTAGTTCCCTCCAGCAGCGGGCGCGTCTCTAGTAGATAGCGATCCAGGTCGACTCCGTCGTTATGGCGCTGCACGTGACCGGCGAACCGCTTGAACGAGCGATGCTCCGTGCTGTCGCGCAGAAAGGTGTACCACGAGTCCCAGAGATAGACCGAAAACCGATCGGGCTTCGTGATGCCGCCTATCTCTAGATTTTCCAATGACTCGGTTTCGGTCGCCTCGCGGAGCCAGGTCGGGTCGATGCGGATGTTCTGACCGTCGACAGCGACACTGAATCGACCCCACTCGATACCGGAGGCGAAGGTGTGCCACCGCTGGTGCTCCCAGCCCCAGTCCTCGATAGTGAGGTTGCTGTTGGTGTTATCGGGAAAGCGGGCACGCCACAGGTAGGCACCGACAGCTCTATTGGCGCCCTCAACGGCTGCTTCAGCCGTCCTGACCGGGGTTTCGACCACCAGTTTGCCCGTGACTGTCACCGTCTCGTCCTCGATAAACGGGGGCGTGTCGGTGCCGGCCGACGGAAGCGAGCGGAGGACTGACAAAGCGGTGAGCGTGCGGTAGCCGTGAGCGAGTACGACCATCATCAGGGCGGCAACGCCGATGACGACAATTATGGGGGGCATCGGGAGACGAACTCGGCTGGAATTATTAAAACGGTCGTTGTTAGATTCACGGACTAACTCCAGGGTAGTTCGAATGACTGGCACACTTCTGCGGGGGAAGAGGAGGTCGCCATCCCCCAGCGCTAACTCGACATCGACGATAGTCGCTGCAGACAGTGGCGGTACCGGTTCGACAGCAGAGGGTGCGTAGTGAGAGAAACTGTTCGCGCGTACCGGCGATGAGCGTCGAGATGCACGGCCCGTTCATCCAGTGTACTCAAAGATGAACGGGCGCTCGGGACTCCTGACGAGCGTCATCCAGCGATTGATACGAAACTGTATCGTGCGGGATGAGAGAATCGTGTCACAACTGCGGCACAGTCGGAAGGCCAGTGGTCTCCTGCTTGTGCTTCGGGACAGTCCCGAACGGGCCGCAGTAACTGGTCTGAAGTCGTACCGCAGAGAGAAGCGTCAGGGAGCGATGACGAGGGCTGCAACTGGCGGTCGGAGCGACCGCCGTATCGGGCGCCTACTCGTCGCCGATGGATTCGGCGATATCGATCACTTCAGACTCGTTCACTGTCCCTGAGACCGTGTACTCGCTGTTGTCATGGTGCCAGGCGAGCATCACGGTAGTGGAATCACCGTTGTCGAACTCGGTGTACCAGCCGGTCTGATTCCCGACTTCGACGGTCTCGAACCGGTCGCTCTCACTGTAGTTGAACCCGCTGGTAGACTTGTGACCGACCCGTATGGTCTCGTTCGCGTCAGTCGTATACTTAAGACTGAGCGAGGTGTTCCCATCGTTTTCGACGATATAGCCGTGGTCAAAGCTGTACTCGTCCGGCAGGTCCGGGGATGGAACGTCCTGCGTCGCATTCGACCGCAGTGCAGACAGCGACTCGTAATCCGTCATCTCGAACCCTGAGTGGCCCGGCTCCTCGGCGTCGTCCGGGATGTCGATGGTGAACCGCTCGTCAGATAGCGACTCGTTCAGACTCACGTTCCGGTAGTCCTGTGTGGTCTCGACCGTGTGGTTCTCGGAGTTGGCTACCATATGAGCCTTCTCGAGGAAGTAGCTGTCCGTGTCGAGCCAGAGAGTGACGGTGACCTCGCCGGTGGCAGCCATGGCATCGAGATCTGGTTTGAGCGAGAGCCGGTATGTCTCTTCGCCGTCGAGTCGCTCGCGTCCCTCGAATGTGGCTTCACTGTTGTTGACGATGCTCGAGAGGCCGGTGACATCGGCCGGTCGGTCGCTGAACGAGGAGTTGTAGCGATGGACCGTATTATCCTCGACGCTGTACGACACCACACCGCTCTCGTTGCGAACGCTGATGAACTCGTTAGATGTCGCTGACTGCGCGTACTCAGACGTGCGTTCAGTCCGCATTCGGTCGTGCTCGTAGTCGACCCAGACGGTTCGCTCGGACGAGTACGTCTGGTTTCCGTTCATCGTGCTATTCGTCTCGACGGTCATCACGAGCGTATCGAGTCTGTCAGTCCGGTTCTGGAACCGTGACACGAGATCGGCCGTCGTGATATTTTCGGAGTCATTTGTCGCCGTGTTGGCGCCCGCCTCGCCGTCGTCGGCCGCATCTGGTGTGTCGGCGGTTGTATCCATAGAGGGCTGTGCAGCTGCCGGGGCTGCTTGGTGGGAGACCGCCGTAGTGGCGGTCACGCCAGCCAGCAGCAGGAGCGACCCCATCAGCACCGCCGCCAGTGGGGTCTTGAGTCTTTCAGGGCTCATGCACTCAGCACTTGCGACGGTACCGGCATAATAGCGCCAACAAATTGTCCCCGGGGGAAAGGGACCAGAAAATATATAAATGCACTCTCGCAGTCCAGATTGGCAGTCGTATCTCAGCAGTGGTTAGGTATTTCTGACCGAGTCCGCGAGTATACTGTCTTGGGAGCGTACATCTCTCCCAACCGTTCCTACATCACGTTCGAAAGCCGGCCCACATCTGTCTTCCGAGCGTCAATCCACTCAGGATTCTAGTCAAGTGCTCGTCGTTCAGGTGCTGCATAGCTCAGCGCGTGCATGTAACCTTATTAGCTTCGGGCGTTGCCGTTGACGACCCTCTCGCTGTGTGTGGGGTCCTGAAGATTTGTGACGCTGAGTTGCGGACCATTCTGATGGGTTCCGGTCCCCGCTTGAGCCACTCTCTCCCTGCGATTGCCCGCGCACCCCATCATCGTTAGGGTCGAACCCAACTCCAGTTTGGCGGGCCATGCCCACGCCCGACTGCGTTCTTTTTCTTTATATCGTATCACGGATCATCTGTCAGCAAGAGACGTGTATCTACATGCGGCCGTCGTCGACTTAGCGAGAGCGAACGACATGTTGTCCGGACCTGGACCGCACTGGAATCCATTTATTCTTATTCAGGCAGGTCGCCGAGGATTCTGAGATCATCAATATGGGTGGCTGTGAAGAATACAGCTTCGTTGACAAGCACCGGTGGTAACGTCACATGGTGGTCGAAGCCTAGCTCAAAGGAATAGTGCCAGCGCAACTCGCCTGACTCACGAACGAACGCACTGATTGTCTCCTTTCCGAGAGCGTATTCGGGATCGCTGACCGGGAACACGACCGTTTCGCTCCCAACACAGATACCTACCCCGGAAGGGTAGGACGCTGAAATATCGCGGCGCCATCGTTTCGTTCCAGTTCCCCTGTCGATCGCAACGGTGCTGGATGCGCTGGTAACGAATACGGTACCATCGCCGACGGCAACCGTCCGAGAGGACGTGTTATTGAGCTCACTGAACGGACCGAATTCGTGTCGCCGATCGCCAGTTTCCCTGTCATGGACAGCGAGCGTACGGTCGCTGGAGACGAACACTCCCTCCTGGGTCGCAACGGGCGCAGCGGATTCGGATGTGGATGCGAGTTTCACTCCGCCAGCGCTCCGAGCCGTCAACCATCGAGAAGGCGACGAGAGACGGCGCTCCTTCTACGCTTCCGAGACTCAGCGAACACGCGCGCGTCGCGCACTGCTGGCGCACGGAAGACTTGGTTTACTGCGTCGGTTTCCCAGCGTTTCTCCCCGCCGGTTGCCCCGAACGCTTCGATGCCGTTCTCAGAAGCGACCAGCACTGTCTCGGTGACGTCGTCTGCGACGAGTTGTTCGTAGCCGTGTGTCGTTTCCGTCCAGATTCGCTCGCCGGTTCGGGAATCGAGCGCGACGAGTTCTGTGTCGTACGCTACGATGCATCGGTCGTCAACGATGATAGTCCCGTCTCCCCGCTGGCGTCGAGAGTGGTTCGCCACTGTTCGGTGCCGTTCTGTGCATCAACTACAATCGCGCTGCCCTCGTTGCTGGGGTCGAAGTTCGTTCTGTATACTGCTCCATGGGACACCGCGGGCTGCCAGCGGGTATAATCTTCCGACGTCCATGCTATATCCCCTCGCAACGGCGCGGAGACGTTCGGCGCGAACGTATTTGACCCGTTGGCACCATACTGGGTCCACTCCCCCGTAGGAACGTCTGACAGGGCCGAATCCGAATTCGATGACCGGAGCATCGATTGACACCCCGAGAATGCACTCGCGCTGACAACTGCCGTCGACAGGAACGCTCTTCGGTTTATATCTGGTACCGAAATGCGGCGAGACGAATCGCTCATTGCTGCTACCGGACCTCCCGACGACGTCGATAGATGGCAGAGGCCAATGCCATGATGCCGAATCCAGCAAACAGCAGTGGGATATTGCTGCTGACTGAAGTCGGATTCACACCGAGGAAATCTAGTGGTGGCACGCCATTCAATGGACCGATGTACCATAAAACGAGGTATACTATCTCGAAGAGTCTGGATGATTGACTCCAAATCCCCGCCGCTACTGCGAGAGACGGGATGAAAATCACGGCTCCAAGGAAGCCGAGGATGATATCGAAATGACCAGCAGAGACAAGACTAGCGGTGACACCCAGTCCAACGATCGACGCTACGAGGACACCAGCCATCCATTCCGCTAGTACCTGGCCCAACGGCCGTCTAGACGACATAATGAGCGGAATAACCCGATTGCGTGCTGCGCGAACGCCGAGGTCAGACCAGACGAAAATCGGCCATACGAACGCCAGTGGAAGGAAAATCTCTCGAAGAATATGCGGAGAAATATTGACTACACCCAGGAGTAGAAAGCCGACCACTCCAACGTACCACCACCAGCGCTGGCCGCGTACCGCAAGCCGGAGTTCAGCACCGACGATTCGAACGAAACCGCCTGCATCTCGTTCAGTTACAGAAGTTAGTGACATCTCATCAGCTGTCGGTGGGTCCTCTACTGAGGCAGTGGTGCTTTCACCGACAAGCGGGAGGACACTAATTATTCTCCACAGTTGGCTGGTCTCGCTGTCACCAGCGCTATTCTTGAATCGAGTGAACGAAACTGCGGCAACACGAACGAGTCCGAGACTGGCGAGGACAAGCCCAAACCGTTGCATGTAAAGCCATACTGGCCAGCCGCCACCAGTCCAGCGATATGTTTCGGTGGTGCCACTATATATTTGTCCGAACGAGGCTGTCCCTCCGGTATATGCAGGTGCGACACTACGGAGTGCATCGCTCATCGCATCATACGTTGCTACTAAACCCGTTAGATCTAGCAGCTTTATAGAGAGCGGGATGGCTTCCGGAAGTACGCCTTCTACTCTTGCTTGACTGATTATAACCATCGCAAGAACAAAATACAGAATATTCCCGAGTGTCCCGTCGAATCGCTCTGTTGTCTCAACCAGAAGTGAGAGCGCACCTATCAATCCCCCGAATGGAACGCCTAAAACGAACAGAGGAAAGAGCAAGTCAAACGGGTTTGTCGGGCCGATGCCATGGATTGCATGGTTGATGAGCGTGGCTCCCCCGAGTGCGCTGATAACCACAGTCGAAAGTGCGAGGTCGCTGACCCACTTGCCGGTCAGATACTCCCAGTCTGAGGTAGGCGTGCTAGCCACTAACTGATCAACGTTATATCGCCGGTCCCGAGAGAGCGAGTTCTTCAGAAGATAGAACCCACCAAATAACAGGAAAAAAGTCCCCGTGATGGCAGCTTTCGCACCAATAAACGCCGCTGTCGGTTCGCCATAGTAATTGTTGAATTGACCTGTGGGGACCTCATGTTGATACACCAATTCTATTTCGCCTACATTCACCAGATAGCCACAATATATCAGGACTGCGAGGAGAGCAAAGAGTCGTCGAGAGCTAACACGCTGGACGAAATCAGCTTTGGCGACGTGATATATATTCCTCATTTTAGATGCCGTCCTTATCAATTGTATCGAGGTAAGCGTCCTCGAGTGTCGGTTCGACAGGCTTTGCGTCGTCTGCTGGTTGGCTGTTCCCTATTACTCTGACTTTTATTCCATCCGACCGCTGGACTGTACTACAAACTTGGTAGTCCTCGCTGAGTCGGCCAAGCGCGGAGCGGGATATGGTACACTCATAGACCTTGCCACTGACTCGTTGGACGAGGTCTTCCGGCCTGGTATGCGTGACAAGGTGCCCCCGGTCCAGTAACGCAACGCGATTCGCAGTCGCCTCTACGTCCGGCACGATATGAGTCGAAAGGATAACAATTCGGTCGTTGGCTGTATTCGAGAGCACGTTCCGGAAGCGAACGCGCTCTTCTGGGTCGAGACCAACCGTCGGTTCGTCAACGACGAGCAGGTTAGGGTCATTTACCAGGGCCTGTGCGATACCGACGCGCTGTCGCATTCCACCGGAGAACGATTTTAACTTATCATCGCGAGCCCATTGAAGGTTTGTCAGGGCGAGCATCTCTTCGATACGGGCGCTGGCCGCTTCCGAGTTGAGTCCGCGGAGTGCGGCAATGTACTCAAGGAACTCCTCCGCAGTCAGGTCCGGATAGACCCCAAAATCTTGCGGCAGATATCCCAATTCTGAACGCACCGCGGCGGGAGAATTTATGATGTCCGTCCCGTTCCAGTGTACCTTCCCAGTGGACGGCTTCATAACTGTCGTGAGAATCTTCATCAAAGTCGATTTTCCAGCGCCATTCGGACCAAGGAGACCGTGAATTCCCTCTTCCATCTCAATCGTCACATCACGGATACCCCATGTGTTTTCACGGTACTGCTTCCCAAGGCTCTCCGCTGCCAACTTCATTACGGAAAACTACGACCCAGCATTAAAACGCCTACCAGCACAGTTTCAGAGCCTGAAAAATTCCCTCTATTTATATCAGAGGCAGTTGTCTCACAGAGACAACGTAGTGAGACACGGCTCTGTCGAATACACAGTTCAAGTCGATCACGAGGTAATCGTTATGTGGAACCTGCTTTAGGAGACAGAGAGAGAACCATATGTGTCATATCATTACAGATTGAAGACGGTGTGTGCAACAGGAACGTGCCCAGAAGCTGCTCCCATTGATGATTGTATTCGGTCTCATACAGGTGGGACTCGGTGTTTTGAGTAATAATCTACTTTTTGCAGCCTTTGGACTGTGCCACGCTTTGATTGGTTCTCTGTGGTACTGGGCCTTGCAGTGACCCACTAATCAATACACAGTTTCAGGTTGTTGAACTCACTCCTTGTATCGGTCACGTCGGTACTGACAGGTATTGAGTCGTTCGGCTCTGTTGAAATCCTATTGATTCGACATTTTCCCCGCTGACACAACCGTTAGTTAGAACTGCGAGTGTCTCAGGTCGGTCGGAAAATCTACCTGTCCTGCCGACGGTGCATATTAGTATGCTCTTCAGGACAGTATCGAGAATCGTGGTACTGATAGCCGTGCCGATCATCCTTTGCTCTGCAATCTTCGTTCTATATGTCGGACTGGATGGTTCTCTTCCGGCGATTTTCGGGTTCGAAAGAGGGTATGTTGTCGTAGCCGGATTGCAGTTCTTGGCGGCGATTGTAATGCTGGTAAACGGGATAAAGCCCAATCTGTTGTCACAGGGCACCGATTGAAAGACTACTTATATCTAACATTCAGAGTGCCTTGTCGATGTTGTGAGTGAGACAGCCGACAACGAGTTCACGGAACTGTTTCCACCAGCGTCGTGAGCGGACGAATGCGCCATATTTCCGTTTAAGACGAGAGTTCACAGTCTCGTTCTGACTACGTTGGCCGTAGAGGTCGGCGTCCAACCGAGAGTTCCACGCCTTGTGAAGCGACGAAAACTCGCGGTGCTTGATAAGCGGTCGAACACCAATTTCATTGGCTAACGCGCGAACCTTCTGGTCGTCGTATCCCTTGTCGCCAAGGAGAACTGCTACTTCACCGGTATTTCGCTTGATGAGCGACGGCGCAATTTGCGAGTCGTGTTTTCGGGTCGTCGTCACGTGTAAGTCGATGATTGCGTTCGACCTCGTGTCTACGAGGAGCGTGACTTTCAACTGCTGAATCGTCAACTTCGTTCGCTTCGTGTAGTGTTTCGAGGCGTGACTCCGGTCGAACCCGGAGGCATCAATCCCGACGACGCCGTTGGTCGGGAGAAGTGTGACCGAGAGGTTGAGCAGGACGCGCCAGACAGCCATATCAAGCCGATTGAATGCCTTACACAACGTCGAAGGAGAAGGGAGTTCCTCAAGTTCGATGGCGCTCCGAATCCGAGGCATCTCAATAAGTTCGTCCAGAAGCATCCGGTACGTCGTATTCTTTCTAACCTTGAGACAGAGCAGGACGATGTGTTGATGAAGTGTGTACCGCCGTTTCGAGAATTTTGATGAGTAACGAGCGACAGCTCGCCGAGCCAAGTGCATCGCTTGCTCGACGAACCGGAGTAACCGTGACTTCGGGAGGGCTTCCATCCGGTTTGGTTACCGGGCGAACCTGTAACTCTCTGAGGTTTTCAACAGAGCCTCTGTCCCAAAGATTGGTATCGTCTTGTGCCACATTTGTGCCCTCTATTCAGCACAGCCTCAACGAGCTACCCGGTCCCTGTCAGTAGCGTCCAGATCGATACAGAGGATACAGTCAGCACGGGAACCAATTCTCGCATCTTTTCGAAATCCCTGTAAGATAGACAAATTTCATCGGTCACTCAGTTGAGAAATTCAACGATTGGACGATGAGTGGCTAAAATCCGGGATCGTGTGGATAGAACTATACCTATCTGTGAAAATATATTTTCATGCCGCGGAATCTGACCGATTATCTTGGAGTGTCTCGACGGGATGTCGGTGCGGGCATCCTGGCCGGTGGTGCGGCGCTACTTGGTCTTTTTTTGTTTAATAACTTGGTCTTAGGCGAGAGATTCAGCTCTCAGGGAGTGCTCTCCCGAAGTCTGTTCGTCTACGTTTCGGATTTCCCCGTCCCGCTCATCGCCGTCTGTGTCTCGACTGTCGTTTGGCGTGTGATGCTACCTAATGAGCCGGCACCGGTCCGCGGCGCCCTGGCAGGCATCGTTTCGGCGTTCGGACACTCATTGTATTAGGGATTCTACAAGGGGTTGTGAACGCTTTAGAGGCGCTCTTCGCCGGCGCACTCAGTGACGTAGTCTCTGAGTTCATCATCGCTTTTGCCGTAATCGGGCTGTGTTGAATCACTAGACGGCATCGGGATAGGTCGCTAAATCAAAGGAGTTGAAGCGGGACGATTCGGTTGTCCATGACACAAATCTCCCGCTTCACTGGTGAGATTGTGCCGATTGCTCAAGTTGTTACCGGTGATGGAGACGAATCCGCCGCCCCGGAAGGTGGCGGCGGATTCGCCGACTATGCGCTCGTGTCCCTACATTGTCTGCGGATTTACCTCGATGCGTCCTACCGGATGACGATCGACCTGCTCAAGGAGATGCCACAAATAACCGGGGAGATCGGCCTCAACGCGGCCGACCTCCCCTCTCCATCCACGTTGTGTAAGGCGTTCGACCGGATTAGCATGAGCGCCTGTCGAGTGTTGCTGCGCCAGTCGGCGCAGCTACACGACCCCTCGAAACACGCTGCAATCGACGCAGCGTTCTACGAACGCTCAGCAGCGAGTCGCCACTACTGCCAGCGAACAAGCTACCGCGTACAGAAGCTGAAAGTTACGAAACTCGTCGACACAGAGACGCAGGCAATCCTTGACGTACACTGCTCAACGACTCGGGAAGGAAGCGATGCAGACCTCGCTGAGCAGATCGCCCGCCGGAACGCGGGCGATCTGCGGTCTCTGGCGGCCGACAAAGGGTACGACAAGCAAGCGCTCCGTGAACTCAGCATCAGACCGCTCATCAAGCACCGCATCTTCGCTCCCTACGACCACGCTCACAACGCCAGAATCGACAAACAACGCTACAATCAGCGCTCTATGACCGAGACCGTCAATTCGGCTGTGAAGCGCTCGCTCGGCTTCGCCGTGCGAGTGCGTTCCTGGTTCCGTGAGTTCCGAGATATCGCTCTGATGTGTGTCGTTTATAACATCAAGCGTGCCGTCAAACAGTGAATTCCAGCGCCTTATGGCGATTCAACACAGCCCTATCATCACAAAGGGCTCAGCGGGGGTAGCGGTTCGTCATGGCCACCAGCGCACTGTAACCTGTCGTCGGTGAAAAGCCCGTTCATCGAGGACTCGAGGTGCAGGGGCTCGGCCACTGTACTCGCTCGTTCGTGGCGACCGATTCGGCTATAGCAGCAGTGGTACACGGGGGAGTGAGATGCTATCCACCGAAAACTGACTCGTTACTCCTGGGCCCTGAATCACACGCCTGCACACTGTCAACATGCTCGGCAGTATACCGTGTGTTGGTCGGTCCACCCGGAAGCGCTCCGTCACCATTCGGAAACAGAACCGTCGCTATGCCTCCAAACCGGTGTGTTCCAAGTGCTAGAAAAGCTCGACTTCTCCTCTACTTCCTCGATATCAACGTCTATTCCGAGACCACTATCGGAGGGTATCCCCAAATATCCGTTTTCTACATCCAAAACGTCAGAATTTGTTATATAAGTGTCGATGTTTCGGTGTCGGTTGGCGGGTTGGAGGAATGCAGCCCGTGTACTCGCACATATCTGTAGACACGCAGCGAGTGCGATCGGACCGACCGAACAGGTGAGTACCGTTCCCATGTCGTATGTCGCGGCCGTATCGGCGATCCGTTTGCACTCGGAGATTCCTCCAGCATGCGAGATATCGGGCTGGACGATGTCGACGCCGTCGGGCTGAAAATGCGGTTTGAAGTCCCAGCGTGAATAGAGTCGCTCGCCGACAGCTATCGGCACGGACGTCTCTCTGGCCAGTTTCGGATACAGATCCGCGTGTTTCGGCACGATGGGCTCTTCGACGAACATCGGGTCGTATTCCTCGAGTTCCTTGAGAAGAACCGTTGCCACGCCCCGTGACGTCCGGCCGTGGAAATCCACGCCGACATCAATATCGTCACCGACAGCCTCCCTGACGGTCTGGACTCGACCGACGGAGTTGGAGATGTCCTCCGGGGAGACGACCTGCTCCGAGCGCCCGACTCCGAATATCTTCAACGCGGTGTACCCGTCGTCTACGGCTGTCTTCGCCTGTCGCCGCAGTGCGCCGACGTCGTCGGCGCCGATCCACTGATACGCGCGGATCTTCGACCGGACAGACCCGCCGAGAAACTCGTAGACGGGGAGTTCGTACCGCTTGCCCTTGATGTCCCACAGTGCCTGGTCGATGCCAGCCAGTGCGCTCATCAGGATGGGGCCGCCCCGGTAATAGCCGCCCCTGTAGAGCGTCTCCCAGATGTCCTCGATGTCGTCCGAGTCTCGGCCGACGACGTACGTCTCCATCAGTTCACAGACGACCGACTCGACTGTTGCTGTCCGGCCTTCCAATATCGGTTCTCCCCAGCCGACGATACCGTCCGCTGTCTCGATCCGTAAAAACAGCCACCGGGGGGGCAGAGAGTACAGGTCGAACCCTGTGACCGTCGTCATCGCTAGTGACTGCATCCCGGAGTATAATAATCTCACGCCGCCCACTACTGTTCCTGCAGAACCGGGAAGTGCCAAGTGCAGAGCCGATTCAGTCTTGCCTGGCGTGCAGTCGCTCCTCGATCGTATCTGCTGCTTTCGTGAGCTGTCCAGCCATGTTGATCTCGAGATCGAATGCCGACGCCTCGTCGGCGGTGTAGGACGTCTCGATGGCAGCGATCGGCTCGTCCCCCGTGTCCTTGATGCTTGTCGCGACCGTGTGCCACCCATCGTAGAGCTGGTCGCGATCGAACGAGACCACCCGGCCGTTCATGATGTTGATGTCCGGGGTGGCCATCTCTAGTTCGTGTTCCCCCTCGACTGCGGGCGCATCTGGTCCCTCTGCTCGCTCGAAGGCCTCCAGTATCGCCAGTCCACCCACGGACTTCGCCAGTGTGCGGTACTCCCCCTCTCGAACGGGTGTCGTCTCGTCCTCGTCCCGGGCTGATTGGTGGAGGAAGACGACGTCCGTTCCCTCCCGGAACACGAGAGAGGTCACGCACTCGTTGGCACTCGTCAACCGATCGGCGACGCTCGTCGCAACAGTGTACAGCGGCTCTCGACTCCGTCTGTCCAGACTCACTCCCAGGAACCGATGGGTCAAATCGTAGACGTTGTCCTGTTTGTGGACGTAGCCGAGTAACCGGAGCGTCTTGAGGTGTTTGAACACGCCCGGCTTCGACAGGTCGCACCGGTCGGCGAGTTCCGTCAGGTCCATCGGTCCGCTCCGATGGAGGCTCTCGAGTATCTCGAACGTCGTGGAGACAGCCTTTATCGGATACTCGTCACGACTCTGCATAGTGCAGATTGCTGGCACCGATTGAAATGGCTATCGCTCTCGAAACCGACACAGAGAGACACACAGACAAGAGCATTAAAAAAACCGGTAGACTACCCTCTCCTCCAAAAGAAAACTCAAATTGAGTAATACTGTGGAGATTTTGCGAGAGTATCATTCAAATCGGCTTCGTATTCCCCTCTCTGAACTAAATATCTAACTCGGGTGGTAAAGACTCACAAATTCTCTTCTGAGCCGCTAATTATGTCTGTACATAGCGACAGAAGCTCTCATTACTCGACTATCCGTCAAAGCATGCTTCGCATTGGCCCAAAGCGAGATGTGACACAGGGAGTCACCACTCCGCGACACTCCCGTCCGAATATCGCCAGACCGGATTGTGCCAGTCGATATCGTCCTCGGTACGCTGTTCGATGGCCTGCTCGTCGATTTCGATCCCCAGCCCTGGGGCCGTCGGAATCGACATGAAGCCATCGGCTTGCTCGAAGACTGTCGGGTCTTCCACGTACGACAGAAGTCCACCTTCGGTATTGTACTGGATGTCCATCGACTGTTCCTGGATCAATACGTTCGAAACACAGCCGGCGATCTGCAGGGACGAGGCAAGCGCAATTGGCCCGAGCGGGCAGTGTGGCGCAAGGGCGACATCGTACGCTTCAGCCATCGCTGCTATCTTCTTGACCTCGGTTATCCCGCCAGCGTGTGAGAGGTCTGGCTGCAGTATATCGACGAATCCCGCTTCGAGCAGACTCTTGAAATCCCACCGAGAGAACAGGCGTTCCCCTGTCGCGATGGGGATCGAAGTCGCGTGGGCGACTTCCGAGAGCGCGTCGCTGTGTTCCGGTAGCAGTGGCTCTTCGACGAACATTGGCTCTAGCTCTTCCAGCCGTGAGACGAGGCGTTTCGCAGTCGCCTTGGTCGCCCGTCCGTGGAGGTCGACCCCGATGTCGACGTCGCGCCCCACTGCGTCACGGACGGCGCCGACACGTTTGACGAACTCGTCGATGGCCCCGGGTGCAGTCACCGGTTCGAACGACCCAGCGGGTGTGAGTTTGAGTGCTGTATGCCCCTGTTCTACTTTCTCTCTCGCGCTGTCGGCGATCTCTGCTGGACTTTCGCCACCGATCCACTGGTAGATTCGGACTCTGTCTCGAACGGGGCCGCCGAGCAGTTGATGGACCGGCTGCCCCGCCTGCTTGCCCTTGATGTCCCAGAGGGCCTGATCGATACCCGCGATTGCACTCATCAGGATCGGCCCGCCCCGGTAGAACCCACCTCGGTACAGTACCTGCCAGTGGTCCTCTGTCGGCAGCGGGTCCTCGTTGAGGACGTACGTATCGACGAGTTCGCTGACGGCACTCTCGACCGTCTCGGCCCGGCCCTCGACGATCGGTTCCCCCCACCCGACGGTCCCATCGTCGCACTCGAGCTTCAGAAAGAGCCATCTCGGTGGCACCTGGTACAGCTGATAGTCGACAATCTTGGGCATTCTACTACTGTGTTACTCAAAACGATATATAACTATTTCTACCGTCCAGTCTCGATTCCATACTTGGTGGCCGTCCGTGGCCGGAACGGCGTGCTGCTCAGGCGAGTGAACCGAGATACCCAAGGAAGGCGAGCAGAGCGGCCGTCGAGGCTACTGCTGCGGTTGCGGCTGTCTTCGTATCCAACTTGTGCAAGTTTCTGACTGCCCGGGCCAACAGATACACCATCGCGAGGACGGGTGGAGCCGCGGTGATCAGTACGACCAGGGGGAGAAACCCGTACCCGAGCAACAGGAGCGGAACAACGCCTAGGACCACCGGCGCAAACGAGTAGGAGACGGCCTGAATCGACTTGTCGATGGTCGCTCGACTCCCAGCGAGGGTGGTCACTGCGTGGAGGAACACGACGAAGAGGAACGTCAGTCCGGCGACGGCGCCGAAGACGAACAGCGGAACGGTCGCCAGTGCACCGACACCGCCCGAGATAATGAACACCGAGAACTCGAACCCGATGGCGCCGACGATGGAGAGCAGCACGCCTGCCAGTGTGAACACCGTCATCGTCAGGCAGATGCACGAGAGGAACACGAGCGGCGCGGTGATTCCGCGCACGTCTTCGTCGACGCTCTCGAAGAAGCTGAACGGCTGTGTCGCGACGTTGCGCAGCGGATCAGTGAACAGCGTCTGGACCTTCTCGTACCGCGTTCGCTGGGCCAACTCGTCGAAGGCGACGGCCAGGATGACGAACACACCGGTAAAGACCGAGAACAGTTGTGCACCGAGACCCGCCAGCACCAGGACGTTCTGGATGAGCGCAAAGACGAGTGCGCCGAGCAATGTCCCGACGATACTTCCTTCGCCACCGAAGATGTCGGTGCCACCGATGACGACAGCGGCGATCACGACCAGCGCGACGCCGTCCCCGGTTAGCGGCGAGACGCTGTTGGTGAACGCCAGCTGGCTGAGGCCAGCGAACGCTGCGAGCACGGAGACGATCGCGAATCCAGCGATCTTCACCTGGTCAGTGTTGATCCCGGTGTACCGCGCCGACTCCTCGTCGCCGCCCGTCACGAGCGCCCGGTACCCGAAGGGCGTGTGGAACAGGAGGTAGTGGAACAGCCCCAGCAATCCGAGTAACCACACGATCTGGAGCGGGAACTGGCCGAGCGGCTGTGGCACGCTGATAGTCCCACCCATCGCGTTCAGGAGGGCAGGCATCTCGCTATCCGAGAGGCTCTGTGTCTGTCCGTCGGTGACGATCAGATGGACACCGCGGAGGAGCGTCAACGTCCCGATGGTCAGTATCAGCGACGGGATACCCATCTTCGTGACCAGAATTCCCTGGAGTAACCCGTAGATGACCGCGAACAGGAATATGAGGACGAACACCAGTTCGACTGGGAAGCCACCGATCAACATCGTCGCCGTGAGGCCAGCCGAGAGCGCCATCATCGATCCGACGGAGAGATCGAAATCACCGGCGCTCACGAGGATGGTCATCCCGTAGCCGATGATGCCGACCACGGCCGCGTTCCGGATGATCCCACTGATGTTACTGACCGTCAGGAACACGTCCGCTCTCAGTAGAATTCCGACGACGGCGAGGCCGAGCACCGCGAGCGTGACGCCGAACTCCCGTCGCCCCAGAATCGAGTGGAGTGTGCTCTGTTTCCGTTCGACATCTTGTACTGTGGTTTCCGCTCCCATGAATACCAGATGATTATTCTGAAGGGATATTTAAAGCCTTCGCCTCTGGCCTCGATCTACATCGCTACTACCCCCGTACGACACTGGGAAATTGTGGTTCATCACTGTCTCACAGCTCCCGCGATCGAACACCCATGTCGAAAACGCTCACTGGTCGGAGAACTCTGTTGATTAACTATTAGAAAATGGGGGCCCACTGTCGACCGTACTCCACATTCTCTCGGTCCCGACCCAGGAGATTCCAATAACAGACGTACATGAGTTATGGCGTTCCGACGACGCGTCCCAGGACCGAGAATTCGACCGGAAGGGGACTCGAAAAAGCTTATTTACTATTGGTTAATAATTGCCAGAATCATGATGGTCGGTAACTATAGTAGCCATTGAAAATCAATCCACACTCGATCGCACGACAGCAGTGCGATCGGTGTGTGAATTGTTACTATAGCCAGTGTCCATCCCGTGAGAAGGTGCGACCGCTCTGAAAACTCGGCCTGGAGAGAATCGCGATCAGTACTCGTTTCGAGAAGCCGTCAGGGAGAGAACCGGTCGATCACTCGGGATTGATCGCACCAGTCATCAAACCGACCAGTCGTTCGCGATCGATCGTCGCGTCGTTGTCCTCGATGGAGACCAGTTCACCGTTCCGGAGCACGGCGATACGGTCGGCGACTTCGAACACCTCCTCGAGGTTGTGTGTGATGAACAGTACCGTTCGGCCTCGATCTTTCAGTTCCGTGATAAGGTCGAGGATCTTCTTTCGGCCTTCGACCGAAACCTCCGCAGTGGGTTCGTCGAGCAGCACGATCCGAGGATCGGAGATCAGTGCACGAGCGACCGCGACGGCCTGCTGTTGGCCGCCAGACAACTCACTCACGGGGGCATACGGGTCGATCTGGAACCCGAGTTCGTTCAGCGCTTCCAGTGCACCCTCGTTCATCTGTTCCCGATCGATGTTTCGGAAGACTCGCCCGCGGACGCCCGCCTTTCTGGGTTCACGACCCATGTAGATGTTCGTCGCGACGTCGTGTTTCATCGAGAGGCCCAGATCCTGGAACACCGTCTCGATTCCCACGGAGCGTGCGTCTTTCGGGTCGTCCATCGAACGGATTCGCATCGAACCGTCCGTCCGTACGTACAGGTCGCCAGCCGTCTGTGAGATGACGCCAGCCAGGATTTTGACCAATGTCGATTTGCCGGCACCGTTGTCACCGACGAGAGCCAGAATCTCGTTCTCGTCGATACTGAACGAGATATCCGATAACGCCTGCACGCCCTCGTATCGCTTGGAGATCCCGTCCAGTCTGATCAGCGACGGACTGCCCTTGCCGGCGCCGACCGCTTCCTGTGGCTCGCTTTTCGAGCTAGTGTTTGTCACCATCGACCGAAGTGACTCGGCGAAGACTGATAAGCGCTTTGGGTGGTTCCCGCCCCAGTTGTAGAAGACCACGGCCGTGACTACCTTCAAAATTGGGCAAAAACAATAATTATATATACTATTATCTCTCTCCTAGAGACGTATGCCAAAAGATAGCATTGGCGGAGATGACAGCGTCGTCTCGATCGAACTCGGTGTTTCGCGTCGGAAGTTGATGAAACAGATGGCGAGTGTCGGGATGGTCGGCGGTCTCACAGGCCTGGCAGGCTGTTCGTCGCTCCGAGAGAGTGATTCCGAGACGGAAGACGTCACGACCGACAGCAACTCCGTGACGGAGTCGGGAAACGCTTCGAGTCAGTCCAGCGGTTCGGGCGCCGCACTGCCGGACTTCCAGCGCGTCCCGCTGACACCACCACCGACTGCGGACGAGATCGACTTCGCGAACCCACCGGATCCCGAGCGCGAAGTAGCGTTCGTCACCCACAACGCGACGAACCAGGTGTTCCAGCCGGCGATCGCGATGATGAACGACGCGATGAACCGGTTCGGTTGGACAGGTGAGTTCGTCGGCCCCACTGGCAACAACCAATCCAGGCAGGTCGAGATCATGAACACCAAAGCCGACACGCTCAGCAAGGGCGACGTGATGGCCACGACTGTCCTTGATGCGAATTCGTACCTCGACCCGGTTAAGAAGGCTGTCGACAAGGGCGTTGCCGTCACACAGTGGAACACCACTGTGAGCGAGTGGGACTACAAAACCATGGTGTCCGAATTCGGATATCCGCTCCCCTATATCGGCCAGGAACACTATCCTGCCGGGAACGCGACTGGTGTCACCGCGTACGAAAAGGCAGAGGAACTCCTCGACGACGACTCCTACGTCGTCCTCCCGACGACCGGTGTCCCGGGCCACCCTGCGCTCAAGGCGCGAAACGACGGTATCAGGAACGCTCTGAGTCAGCACGACAACGTCGAAGTCCTCGAACTACTCGACGTGAGCACTGACGTCTCCCAGGCGATCAACCGGGTCGACACGAAGTACCGGTCGAATCCGGACATCAACATCATCCTCGGCTCCGGGTTCTGGGGACCAACAGCGGGCGGACGACTGGTCGAGAACGAGAACCTGAGCAGCAGCGAGATGATCGTCGGCGGGTTCGACTACGTGAGCGACGTACTGAACGGCATTCAGAACGGTAGCATCACGTTCACCATCGGCCAGAACTTCCCTGCACAGGGATTCGTGCCGCTGAGTCTGGCCTACCGGTGGCTAGACCGCGGTGAGCCGATGCGTGATTTCATCACCGGGACCGAGATCGTCGACGAATCGAACGTCGGCTTCGCACGGAAGCGAGCCGAGGGGTACCCGAAACTGATCGACCACCTCAAATGACCGTCTTCGGCCCGCTCGAACCGCTCAACGCCAACATTTCGACGCGCTGAGAGGGCGATTTCCCGCCGACCCAAATTGCTTTGACCCACCACGACAAGAGTGATTTCATGGGATCTGCTCGGCAGAACGTACGCCTCTCCGGCGACTACCAGTTCAAAGGTGTCGATGCGACGCTTCTCGAGAACGAGAACCTCCGTCTGTTTATCTTGGACGGCAAGGGTGGCGATATCATCGAGTTCCGCGACAAGCGAACAGACGTCGATGTCCTGTGGCGCTCGCCACACGACTGGCAGGTACCGGACAGTCCACGCCTGTCCGCGACCGACGATACACCGTGGGAGACCCAGTATCCCGGCGGGTGGCAGATCAACGCGCCACTCGCTGGCTGGGGCGGTTCGGTCAGTGGCACCCAGTATCCGCTCCACGGGGAGAGTGCACTCCTCGCCTGGGACACCGAAGTCCTCGCTCACACGGCGAACCGTGCTCGGCTCAGGCTCTCTACCGAGTTGGTACGGTACCCGTTCGAGATACATCGGGAGATCGAGTTACGTGCGGGCGAGTCGACGGTCGAGTTCCGAGACAGGCTGGTGAACACCGCTGATGTGCCCCTCGAATACATCTGGCAACAACACATCGCTCTCGGTCCGCCGCTGGTGGGTCCACCGGCGAGCATTTCACTCCCCGACAGTAGCTGTTACGTCGACCCCTCCTACCCGTCGAACCCCACCTTCGAGCACCACCGACTCGAACCCGGCGCGAAGTTCACGTGGCCAACGGCGCCCGGTACAGACGGAGGGACGGCCGATCTCAGCCGGTTCCCGCCACGTGATGCGACGATCCACGACCAGATCTACGCGACGGACCTCTCGGCGGGATGGTACGCCGTGACGAACCCCGAGATCGATCTCGGGTTCGGGGTTTCGTTTCCCACCGACCCGTTCGAGTGTCTCTGGTACTGGCAGGCCTTCGGCGGTGCCGAGGTCTCGCCGTACTTCGGGCGGAACTACAATATCGGGCTCGAACCGACGACTGCCCATCCAGCGGGATCCATCCCGGATGCACAACGCGAGAACGGGAGCATGAAGATACTCGGACCAGGCGAGGAAGTTACCGCGACCGTCACAGCGGGCACGTTCGGCGCTGACGCAGTCGGTGACCGACCCGACCCACTCCCGTGGCACTGAGGAGCTCACGCCGTTCGCCATCGGTGTTGCGGGACAGTTCAGCACGAAAACGAGCCTCCCGTCATGGCAGTCGATAGAACCTGACGGCCGTGTACTATAGCGTCGTGCGTTCGACGGTCACGTCTGGCCGGTCGAGCAACTCGTCTTCGAACTCGGTGCCGAGCCCTGGCCCTTCCGGAAGCGGGAGCGTGCCGTCCCTGACCGGGAGGGGATCGCTCACCAGATTCTGGTGCCATCCGTCGTACCGATCTCGGATCGACTCCATCACGTACAGATTCGGAATCGTCGCCGAGAGGTGTGCGTTCGCGAAGTGGATCACTGGCCCACCCGAATTGTGCGGGGCGACGGGGAGGTGTGCGGCCTCCGCCATCTTCGCGATGGCGACACCGGCACTGAGTCCCCCGGTCCAGCACAGGTCGGGCATCACGACATCGATCGCCCCCGTATCGATGGCCTGTGCGAACTCGTACTGACCGACGAGTCGCTCGCTGACACAGAGGGGGACGTCCGTCTCACGCCCCAGGCGCCGATACGCGTCGATATTCCCCTTCCGGATGACGTCCTCGACCCAGATCGGATCGTACTCGGCGACGGCGTCGACCATCCGCTTCGCCGGTGTCAGCGACCATAGTCCGTGGAACTCGACTGCGATGTCGATAGCGTCACCGACTGCCGCCCGAATCTGACGGAGGGGTTCGAGGCCCGCATCGAGGTCCCCACTGTCGATCCGCTGACCGCGCGTCTCGTCCGCGAACTCGTCGAACGGCCAGATCTTCATCGACGTGATCCCCTGATCGAGCAGCGATTCCGCGAGGGCCGCGGGTTCGTCCATGAAGTCGTATTCGAGGTCGTAGCAGGTATTGTAGGCCGGGATCTCCTCACGTGAGGCGCCACCGAGTAGCTGATAGATCGGCTCGCCGGCTAGCTTTCCCTTGATGTCCCACAGCGCGATATCGAGACCACTCATCGCCCGGAACTCCGCTCCTGCGTGTCCGTAGTAATTGAAGTACGTCAGGAGATCGTCGCGGATGGCTTCGATGTTTCGCGGGTCACGGCCGAGGATCTGGTCCGCTATGGGGCCGTGGAGCGCTGCCGTCTCCATCTCAGCGATGGGGAATGTCTCACCGAGTCCCACGACTCCCTCGTCCGTATGCAGACGGATGGTCGTGATATCGATGTCCCGTTCGGTGTTCGTCAGCGCAGACTCGTCGTCGTAGTTAATACTCTCTATACCGGTGATTCGCATGGGTACCGATCAACGTCACACAGTATAAACGTACCGAGACTCGTCGGTACGGAAAACGGACTCCGATGACTGACCGTATCCCGTGACCCCTACAGTTCGAGTCGTCTTCCGACGTCTCCCGACTCGTATATCGCTTCGGCGACCGCCATGTCGACGAGTGCGTGTTCGCCGTCCGGCAGGATCGCTCCGCCCGAGAGGACTCGGTCGGCGAAGTAGTCGAACTCCTCTGTCATCTGGTCGACCTGCTCGAACGCGTAGCTCGCCGTGCTCTCGCTGTTCGAAACGCGGAGTTCGCGCTGTGCCCAGGGAGCGAACGCGGGGTCGAGCCTGATCGACCCGTCGGTACCGATCACCTCCAGATGGCTGGCACTGGCTGCACCGTTACTCACCGTGCAGACAGCCGTGACACCTGTTGGGAATTCGAGCGTGAACGACGCGTGTTGGTCCCCGACCGCTTCGAATAGTTCGTCGTCGGCGCGGACCGTCGCCGAGACCGCAGTGGGGTCGTCGTCGAGTACGAACCGAGTGGTATTCAGCGGATACATGCCGATGTCGATGGCTGTCGCCCCACCGGAGAGCTCGGGATCTAACCGCCACTGGTCGGGGTTCGGGATGAGGTCGAGCAGCTGCTGGGACATGTGTCCGTGGACCTGCACGGGATCCCCGATACGCTCGGCCTGTACGAGCTCACGCATCCGACGCACCGCCGGTTCTGTCTGCATCCGATATGCGACCATCAGCGGCACGTCGGCGTCGTCACAGGCTGCCACCAGCCGCTCGGCTCGGTCGAGTGTCGACTCTATGGGTTTCTCACAGAGGACTGCCTTGCCCAGCTCTGCAGCCGTCTCCACGAACGGGAGATGGAGCGCGTTCGGGGTGACCACGTACACCGCGTCGTACGCGTCGGCGGCGACTCCGTCGTGGAACTCGTCGTAGGAGATCCCACGCGCTATCGTCTCGGAGCGCGACGCGCACGACGAGGCTTTCTCCGCGCTGCTACTGACGAGTACGGTCGTTTCACAGAGGTCGGACGCTTCCACGGCTGGAATGGCCTGTTGTTTCGTCCACCAGCCGAGACCGATCATCGCGATTCGGACCGGACCGCCTTCCGAGACTGTCTGCCAGTCACGCTCTGCCGACGTCGATAGACGCGATACTGAATCCATGGCTCGTCGTAACACTACACACCTACACGGATAAAACACTCCTCTTTTGTATCCGAGTTACCCGCACACGCTCGATGTGCTTCGACATCATCTTCAAGCCGAGGTCGACCGGACCTCTTAGTCCGACCATCCGGAACTCGCTAATTTTGGTAGTCAGACCGACGATATAGGTGAGTAAGAGTAAATCATCGGTCTATTTTCGAACAAGAATCTAATATCTGTCCTGTCTTAGTACACGTTGATACCCAAATTTCCAAAACAATTTGAAAAAGCCAAATATAGAAGGAAAAGTGATGATATGATATTATAAATTAGAAATATCGTCAAATATCGGCGGAAATGAAATTGAAAATGTGTTTTTGGCATCGATACTGCTTCGAGTATATTTAAATGTGGAGAGTATAGTAACAATTGGAACGATATACACACCAATCGCACTACGGCCGTGCGAACGGGGCATTGATTTTCAATGGCTACTATAGGCTGTATGGGAGAGAATCCAGACGGCCAGTCGTAGTTGATTTGCTGGTGGTCCAACACATCTATTACTAGAAACTGGGTCTCAGCGTGGAAGGCCCAGTATCTATTGATAGATTCTTACAGCGTTTCGAAGCTGACTCACGGTTAGTTATCTCCACGAAGGGCTGGGGATATCTCCTCGATGGCCCTGACAAACTCTTCCGGGCGTTGAGAGCCAATCATCATCGTACGTCCATCCGTCCGCTCGATCCAGACGCCACGATTACCGCTGACGTTGTATGCGGTCTTCCCGGGGACCCACCGAATGCCCCAGCCCCCGAACTCACCGATTGGGCTGTACTCCGTAGACTCATACGACTCGATTTCTGCCCACGAAATACGACGGAACGACCGGTGTAGCGGCCACATCTCGATATAGATGCCGTCGGCTCTCACTTCGGTCTGGAGACGGAGACTGTAGATCAGGCCAGCGGCCAGGATGAGGATTACGAGGCCGGCCCAGGAAATTGGGCCTAATACGAGCAGCAACAAAGCCGCGCCCCCGAGCAACGCCCAGAGCCACGGCTGGCGAAATCGCTGTACCTCCTGAAAGACTGGCTCTTGCTCCATACGTACGTTGTACTGACGGTGCGCTACTGAGTAATTGTTTCTCCGGACAGGGTGGTTCGGTTGAGCCAACTACACGCTGCGCATACCCTGTCCTGTCATCATATAGCACACCGCCGATACTCTGAATGCAAGTGCTGTGCGATATACTCCTGGAACCAACTACGTCGTTCCGCAAACGGTTCTGGTACCCCGCATTTGTGGTGCCACCGGTTCCCTGGCTCTCCAAGTGGAGGTAACACAGATGGGACTCTTCGATACGGTCATACTGCACGACGATGTCCACCTCCCCGAGTACCCGGATGGAGTCGCGCCTGCCGAGACGATCGACTGGCAGACGAAGGGGATTGTTCGACCCAGCATGACGACCTTCCGGATCACCGCTGATGGGCGACTGCTCGAAGAGGAGTGGCACGCCGAGTCAGTCCCCCCAGACGATCGCCCCTTTGCCAGTCGAGATGATATCGAACCCGGCGATTTCCGCTATCTCGTCGGCGCCAGAAAGCGAGTCCACGAGGGGTGGACAGAACGCGATGACTTCCATGGGCGGTTCGTGATCACGCATTCGTCCGACGAGATGGAGTCACTGCTGAAATATCGAGTGACGTTCACGCATGGCCGGCTTGAGGGCTTCGAGCGCGTGTAATTGGGGTCTAGTTACGCATCGCTGGGCGATATCTGGCTATCTAGACCGGCCAGGTGGGAATCGAGGGCGTGCCAGTCTCCCAGCGAATCGCCTCTAGCGCCGCCGGAAGTTGCTGCAGACGGGTATCGAGGACGGAGAGTGGGTGCGCGTCGAGAAACGTCGCCTCATGCCGGTTGACGGGCGTGTCTTCGTAATTGAGTCGGATATGACAGGCCCCGAGCTCCGGATGGTCAGCGTCCTGGTGGAAACCGAGCATCAGGCTTCGGTCCGGCTCCACCCAATTGATGCAGTAGTATTCGTGGTCGACGCCGGCGGGATACCAGAAGCGAATCTCCAGTCGTGCGATCGCCACGTCGTAGGAGTCACTCAGGAACGTTGTCGGATCGACATCCGCGATGACGTACCGGGGTCTGCGTCGAGACGGACGATAGCGTACGTCCTCACACCCAGCCTGTGTCCTACCAGCTGCGCCTACAACAAGTGGAGGCCGCATCAGGTTAGATGATGCCGCCAATCACGAGGAGACCGATGAGGAGCAGCGTCGCGACCACGCTACCGCTGGCTAGCCACTTGTTCTCCATGGCCTTCTCGTGAATCGGCATGGCGGCGTACTCCTTGCGGAACGCCTCGAGGTTCTGTTCGTCGTAGAAGTACTTCGTCTTCAGCGCGAACCGTTCGGTCACCGCACAGCCCGTACAGATCGGCTCCCCTTCGAGCCGTTCGGTCTTGCTGTGGCTGTCGCAGGCGATCGCCCCGCAGTTCGGACAGTACGTGTACGTCTCGTCGACGCCCCTCGTGTCACAGTGGACGCACCGATGGATGCCGTCCTCTTCAGTCACTCTGGACGGGCCCGCGGCGTAGTACTCATAGGAATAGGTGTACTCTTCGAGGTCGGTTGTCTGTCGAACCTCGGGGAGGTACACCGGTTCGATCGACTGGACGGAGATGTCCGAGCGATTCGGTTCGCAGGTCTTCTCGTACGTGACGTTGTTATCGCCGGTGTAGGTCACCGTCGTCGTGTGATAGTCCTGGAGCCGGTCGACGGCCCACTCCTTGTACTCCGTCTGGGTCTGGCCGAAGCGGCGTTCCTCGACGTCGTCGAATGTCGCCCCGAACTGGTCGACATCAAGATCAACCGTCGCATGGAGGTTCTCGGTGACCAGCGTCGCGACCGTTTCGTCGGCGACCTGTGGGTGCCCACGTTCGGCGTGGACGACGAACCCTGTACGGTCGTTGATTCGGTGGATGACGCCGACGGAGGTTTCGAAGACGGCGTCGGTGTCGGCGGTGATCACAACTACTGGGCGGAACGTCACCTGCGCGTGGGGCCTCGGGATGTCCGCAGCCTCGATGTTCTCGATGTCGCGAAACGCCTCCTGAACCGGTGCGTCGACATCTGTGGCCGGGTCGTGCGGCCGCAGTGTCTCGTCACAGAGGATCTCGATGCGGCCGTTGTAGAGGTCGAGCCCGATCTCGTCGGCGATCTCCCGAAGGTCCTCGCCGTCGATCAGTTCGATGGGATATGGATCGTCGTTCCGCTGGAGTCGGTCTGCGTACTCTTCGGCAGGGCTCGTGAACCGGCCGGTCGTCACCACCATCCCTCGCTTCGGACCATCGAAGTCGAACGTCGCGATCGCCGAGTGGAGCTTCTGGACGACCGGCCGACCGACCGTACCCGTGTGTTTGCACTCGACGACGATCGCCCGCCGTGTTCCGTCGACGACCTCTTCCATCAGGACATCCCGCCCCTCGTCGGCTGTCCGCTCGGCCTGCCGGACGTTCTCGTAACCGAGGTTGCGGAACACATCTTCCATCAAGTCCTCGAACTCGAATCCAGAGAGGTCGTCCAGTACGGCCATTCGAATGTAATTGGACTGTATTTTGCAACACTCAAATACGTTGCCGACGTCGGCGACAACCCAGCTGCAACTAACGGCGATTTTCTGCACCCCTGGACGGTGAGGGGTTTCCCGATATGAGCACTGAGCACCAAGCCGTCGACGAACAGCCGCCAGAACACACCACCGACGACGTCGACATCGACGCCGAACACCAGGAGGCACAGGCAACCGGCGAGGTCTTCGAGGGCCAGCAGCGAGGAGGTCGGTAAGATGGTCTGTCCGGACTGCGAGCGTCCGTACCCGTCGACGGCCTGCATCGGCAAGCGCTACCAGATTGACGGAGCGAGCTACGATCCGATCCCATGGGGCGAGGAAGCACAGTTCCTAACCTACGAGCAGCAGGTCACCACACTCGAAACGGAGGTCCTCTCCGGCGGTCGAGGCCGTCTCTCGAAAGCCGACGTCCGCCAGGAACTCGAGCGCTTCGTCGCGACGACTGACCCCGAGGCGTGGAACAGCCGCTCCTGTCCCGCCTGTGGCGTCGAGCAAGGCGAGTACCATCATCACCTCTGTGACTACGAAGAATGCCCCGCCTGTGGCGGACAGCCCCTGATCTGTCCCTGTGAGATCGACATCGAGATCACAGACCACGAGCAGGTCCAGGCCGACGCCAGCAGCCAGGGACACCTGGCCAAGCTCTTGGGCCAGCTCAGATAGCTACACCTTGGTCCCCGACGATTACCGGTCGGTAGGACAAGAGTCCAGCGGCCAAACACTCAATACTCGTGTCATCAAACAGGTACACATGGCTACAATCGAAATTGACGAGGAGGTGTACGAGGCATTACGACTACCTGAACATGAGCGGTCACAAGCTATGAAAGAAGAATTAGCCGTCTCGCTGTATGCTCGCGATGTTCTTTCGTTCGGGAAGGCTCGCGCTCTCGCAGAGCTCTCTACCCGAGAGTTCCAAGCACTGCTTGGTGAGCGCGAAATTCCGCGTCACTACACCGAAACCGAACTCGCTGAAGACCTCGACTATGCCGAATAGCGAGGTTGTCGTCTCGGACACCTCACCGCTTCTCAATCTTGCACTCATTGATCGACTTGACTTGCTCACATCACAGTTTTCCAGTCTCACAATCCCGACTCAGGTCTGGGACGAACTCACCAACGGAGACGCAGGGCTAGACGCGCTCCGAGACCTCCACGATACAGAGTTCCTCACGGTGGTCGACGTGGAGCGATCTGACCTGTTCACTGAGATTTTCCGTGACCTGGACCTCGGTGAAACAGCGGCGATCTGCTATGCCATTGAGCAGGATGCTGACCTCCTCCTTCTTGATGAGAAGGATGGCCGTCAAGTCGCCCGTAGACACGACTTGAGCGTGACTGGTGTCATCGGTATCCTCCTTCGGGCGGCCAACGAAGATGATCTGGACCTACAGCAGGAACTGGATGCCCTTCGTGAGGCTGGATTTTGGATTTCTGATGAGCTTTATTCGAAGATTCTCTCCGAAGTAGAATAGCGCTATTGCCCTTTTATTGTCCACCAGTCCACTCGCTTCCTCCAATACTGCCCGTTTGCAGATACCGGTCAGGTGCGGGTATCGTCGGTATCCTGATCCGGATCGGCCAGGTATCGCACCCGCTTCAGCGACACGTCGTCGACGTATGCTGTACCCGGCCCCGAGCCGTAATAGACCCACACCTCTGCGGACTTAACCGGTTGATCGTCGTCGAAATCCGAGATAACACATCGATCACGGTATTCTGTCCAGTCCACTTGGCTCTGGTGAATCGCTGGACGACGGCGACTTCGACCGTTAGAACTAGGAAGTTGAAGCGGGAAACCGCCGATGCTCTATGTCGAAGATCTCCCGCTTCACGAGCAAAGTCGTTCAGTTAGCTAAAAATGCTGTTGGTGAGCGAGGCGAAGTCGCCGCCCCCGAAGGGGTGGCGGCTTCGCCGAGTATGCGGTGGTGTCGCTGCACTGTCTGCGGGTTTACCTGGAAAAATCCTACCGAGAAGCACTTGATTTGCTGAGCGAGATGCCACAAATACTCGGGGAGATCGGACTCGACACGGCCGATCTCCCCGACCACTCGACGCTAATCAAGTGGTTTGACAGAATCAAGACAGCACTCTGGCGAGTGCTGCTGCGCCTGTCGGCGCAACTGCACGAGCCGAGCGGTCACGCCGCGATAGACGCGACATTCTTCGACCGCGAAAACGCTAGCAAGCACTACTGTCGCCGGACGAATTACCGGGTTCAGACACTCAAAGCAACTGCTCTCGTCGACACAGAAAGCCAAGCCATTCTGGACGTTCATTGTACGACCGAGAAACGCCACGACACACAGCTTGGCTGGCAGGTCGCCCTCCGCAACGCGGGCGACCTCGCCAGCCTCGCTGCTGACAAAGGCTACGACTGGATGGATTTACGCGATAAACTCCGTGAAGAAGGCGTGAGACCGCTGATCAAACATCGTGAGTTCCGGCCCATCGATCACGCGCACAACGCGCGGATCGATGGGCCTCGATACCGCCAGAGAGCGATGTGTGAGACCGTCTTCTCCACGATCAAGCGCACGCTCGGTGACGCCGTGCGTGCACGAACCTGGTACGGTGAATTTCGTGAACTCGTCCTGATGTGTGCGGTTCACAACATCAAGCAATCTCTAAAACAGTGAAATCAAGCTACGTCTGGTGATTCACCACCGCCGTCTAATCAGAAGGCATTGGAGATACGAAAGAGTACATAGCCAGAAATGGCAACTGCTGGAAGAAAGAATGTCGGAGCCACGGAATCATTGGCCGGCGTACACACAGTATAGTGTGCGAGACACACAGCCCCCCCAGTATGATACGCTGTCAGTCCAATAACACAGCCAACGATAGCAACGGAAACCGCAATTCGGCGAGGTGGCTGAACCATTGGAACGTTGTGGAAAAGTCGCTCACAAACAGTAAATATCTATGGTATCAGGATATCCCTATCCTAATTTGATTATGAATTTAGTTCCAATATTTACCTCTAAAACACATATTTTCTGACCCAGAAAATCTCCCCTCCCTGATAAGCGGTTCTCAAAGGAACGTTGAAACATGGGACTTGTATCTGTACATGTCCGCCGTTTACTGTACGGTTCCGACGATACTCGAGTTCGCGCCACGTGGCGGGCGTTTGTACCGTTCGCTCTCGCCGTTCTCGTCATCCTTGTCTCGATAGTCGCATTACGGGCCTTGGTTACGCAGTCTCAGGTTCCATATTCCGCCTGGATGGATCAGTTTGCAGTCGGTGTCATCATGTTGCTCGCCGCCGGCACCGTCTTGGCTGTTGCAACGCGGCTTGATCATCGTCCGCTCTCGGCGTATGGCATCGCTCGTAGTCGACGGTGGGCGACCGACCTGGGAGTCGGACTGGCCGGTGGGGTCCTCATGTCGGGCGTTCCGATAGCCGTCGGCGTCGCCTTGGGATACGGGGCCGTTACGACGGTGTTTGCCGGCGTCGCAGGTGGGTCAACGGGATTGGCCGTCGTCGCTATTGTCTTTGGCCAAGTCTCGAACGTCCTCTACGAGGAAGTACTCTTCCGGAGCGTCATGATTCAGAATTTCGCCGACGGACTGAGCGCACGGCTTGACGCACGGCAGTTAGAGCTCGCCGGTGCGATCGGTATGAGTTCAGTGGTGTTCGGGTTCAGCCACGTCATCTTTGCCGGCGGTGGTGGAACCGAAGGGCGAAGCATCCAATTGATATTCTCGGCGACGCTTTTCGGTCTTGCGTGGGCGACTGCATACGTCCTCACGGGCCACATCGCCTTTCCTGTCGGTATCCATCTCGCATACAACCTCTCGAACGGCTTCTTGTTTCAGGTCAGCTCACAACTCTCAGCGGGGACTTCTTTCCCAGCACTGCTTCGAATTGGTGTGACATCCGGAGGGTTCTGGAATTCGACCCTGCTTACCGCTCTCCGCTTTGGCGTTGCGCTTTCGTTCACCGTCGGGTGGGTGTATTTTCGAGACGGTAATCTTCGAGTGGCAATCGAAAGACGGACTCTGGACAGCATCGGCTCAGAGAGGTAACCGGAGCCCTCGGGTGGTTGACGAGTGGCCGGATTCTGCCCACGGGCTGAGCGGGAGGCCACTCCGGAAAACTCACTCCGAAAGCGGGCCGGTCCGAAACGAAGCCCCGGTGGCGTGGATTCGTTGCTTGTATGCTCGGGCCATGATCGCTATGAGTAAGAAGGAGATGGCAGTACTTTCGATCGTCGTGAGTACGTTGGCTGGCAGTCGCGGGAGTGCTGTGAAGAGCGCAAACGAGAGCGGGATCTGAACGACGACAGGGACAGCTGCAAGCAGAAACAGCCGCCCACGGGCACCTGCCGTGAGCGCCCAACTACCCCGGATGGCATCGAGAACTCCTTTGTCCCTGACGGCGATCTCCTGCCCGGTGAACACGAGGCCGACGCCGACGACGGCGCTTGGCAACAGCGACAGTACAGCCACACCGGCAATGATAGCACCGTCGGTCAGAGACGGGGTTGCAGTAAACAGATGCGTGCCAACGACGAGAGAGAGACAGACAAAACCGACAGCTAACCCTATGAGTGCAATGACTACGATGGCCAGTGCGACGACCCAGTTGGCGACCACGCTGAGGACCGTCGCCATACCGAGCCGATGGAAAATATACTCCTCGGGGATACGGGTGGTCTCCTCGCTTACCAGTGTTCGGTGTGTGACGACCCGAACCGGGACCGTCAGGAGTCCTCCGGTCAAGCCAGCCAGGAGTCCCGCGGGGAGTGCGAGCAGCGGCGACATCTGGCCGCCCGACGGAACGGCGGTCGGGGAATTAGTGGGAGCAGTAGGTGTCAGGGGTAGATACGTCGTCGCGACTAACTGTGTGAAGCCTGTCTGTAGAACAGTCCCGACCAACAGCGCAGACAGTAAAAGGGCGCCGTTTCGTGATGCGATTCGTGGAATACTGTCTGAGATGACAGTTCGGAGTTGGAGGGACACAGTCATACAGCCGGTTGGCCCCATGATAATTCAAACGATGTGTCGGCTTCGGAAAAGGTGTTGACACCTATACATCGCGGAGACGGACGTGTTTCAGACAGGATAGCAGAAACCAGGAGGTTGATTTTCCGGGCCTGAAAAGAAGCGGACGCTTTTATTCCATTGCTTGTGTAGCGAGAGACGTGAGTGAGGACTGTCCGACAGTCGAGGTGTTGGCACTCCTCGACGACCCGTACGCCCGGGATATCCTCACTGCCACGAGTGAACAACCGATGTCCGCGAAAACACTGAGCGAGAGATGTGACGCGTCGTTGCCGACAGTCTATCGACGTGCGGAACGACTCGTCGAGAGCGGACTGCTGGAAGAACGAACTGAAATAGCCGAAGACGGACACCACTATAGTGTCTACGAAGCGCGGCTCCGCCGGCTCGCGGTCGAACTGGAAGACGGCACCCTCAGCGTCGAACTCGAAGAGAAACAGGAGATCGACGTGGCCGATCGCTTCACCGAAATGTGGGATGGTATCTAATGTGGGGTGTACTCTTGCAGTCGGGCGTCCAACGAGGGGCGGTCGAGTATCTCATCTTGCTCGCCCTGACACTCATCGCGATTACGACGAGCGCGTTCATCGTCTTTCAAGCGTATCGAGGCGCCCGTCGGAACGAGAGCCGGCGGATGCTCTATCTCGCCGTCGGCCTCGCACTGCTCACGTTTGTCCCGTTCACCCTCTCGCTCGTGCTGACCGCCCTCAGTCAGCCACTCCAGCTGGGACCGCGGCTGTATTCGTTTTATCTCCCGGTGACGACTCGACTGGTCGAACTGTGTGGCCTCGGGAGCCTACTCTATTCGCTATATATCGACAGGTGAGCGGCGTACGGGAACGGTGGGGTCGCCAGGTGACATATCTGTCGAGGTACGATTCTCTGGGCCGGAAAATCTGTGTCACGCATTATGGATATCTCGCTGTTTTGATCGACTATGGTTGCGATAGATGCGACCGAGGTGTCGAAGCGATATCGAACTGAAGTAGCCATCGACCGGGTCGACCTCACCGTCGAAGAGGGGGAGGCCTTCGGCTTTCTCGGACCGAACGGTGCTGGGAAGTCGACGTTCATCAACACGTTGCTCGACTTCGTGACGCCGTCGGAGGGCGATGTGAGTATCTTCGGGCACAATTGTCAGCGTGAGGGGGTCGCGGCCCGCGAGCGTGTCGGTGTCCTCCCTGAAGGCTACTCCGTCTTCGAACGACTCACCGGGCGCCAGCACATCGATTACGCGATGCGTTCGAAGGATGTCGACGGGGACACTATCGAGATTCTCGACCGCGTCGGTATCCGTGATGACGCCGACCGCCTAGCTTCAGACTACTCGAAGGGGATGGCTCAACGACTCGTGTTGGGGATGGCGCTCGTCGGCGAGCCCGACTTGCTGATACTCGACGAACCGAGTACCGGACTCGACCCGAACGGCGCCGCGAAGATGCGCGAGATACTCCGCGAGGAGAACGATCGGGGCGCGACAATATTCTTCTCGAGTCATATCCTCGAACAGGTCGAGGCGGTCTGTGACCGCGTCGGTATCTTACAGGACGGTGAACTCGTCGCTGTCGACACCATCGACGGGCTCCGCGAGTCTCTCGGTGGCGGGACCAAACTCGTCATCACCGTCGACGAACTCACGGACGGAACACTGGACGCTATCAGGGCCATCCCAGGTGTCGAGACGGCTATCACGACTGACAGCCAGACCATCGAGGCCACCTGTGTAAACGACGCGAAGATGGACATCCTCGTCGAACTCCGGGACGCAGGCGTCGATGTGGTGAACTTCCGGACCGACGAGGCCTCGCTTGAGGACATGTTCATCGAGTACACCGGGGCCAAACAGCGATGACCTGGCGGACAATCGCTCGACAGGACGGGGTGCTGACGGCCGGGACGCGGTCGAGCAAAGTCCTTCTTGGATTACCGATACTGGCCATACTCCTGGCGGCATATATCTATCCAATCGCGGGTACTGACCCGATAACGACAGCCCGATTCGGTGGGTTCGTCGCCGGGACACTCACGACACTTCTCCCGTTTGTCGGCGTATTGCTCGGCTACGGGGCCGTCGTCACCGAGCGCGAATCCGGGGCGTTGCGTCTCTCCCTCTCGCTGCCAAACAGCCGACGGGATGTCGTCCTCGGGAAGTTCCTCGGCCGCGCTGGCTTGTTGGTCGGGGCGCTGCTTGTGGCGTTAGCTGGCGCCGGTGCCCTCGTCGTCTATCCGTTCGGTGAACTCGTCGCGGAGCGATTCCTCATCTTCGTCCTACTGACGGTCGTTTTTACCTCGATCTGGTGCGGGCTCGGCCTCGCAACCTCGCTCGTCGTCAGCACCAGGCGGCGGGCACTGGTGCTCGCGTTCACGCTGGTATTTCTGTTCGCCATTGTCTGGGACGCAGTCGAGACGGCACTCAGACTCGGACTACAGAGCGCCGGCATCATCGACGGGCCGCTCCCTGCCGTGGTGCAGTTCGCCATCGGACTCGAGCCGGGCCACGCGTTTCAGCGGGCTGTCTCGGGTTTCGTAGTTCCGACGGGCGCTAGCGGCGGACCCTGGTACCTCAGCGAGTGGCTGGCGCTGATTATCCTCCTGCTGTGGAGCGTCGGACCGCTGGGGCTGGCCTATGCCAGCTTCGCCCGGAGGGATATCGCATGAGCTGGCGGAACATCGCCAGAAAGGACATCTACGAGGCGAAGCGGTCGACCGGCATCTGGCTGTTCAGTGCCCTCTCGATCGTGCTGTTCGTCGGCTACGCCCTCGTTCACACGTATCTCGGTGAGTCGACTTTCGCGGCCTTCACAGTTGGACTGGCGAGAGTGACTGCGGTGTGTCTTCCGTTGCTCGGCCTCCTCCTGGGGTACAAGTCGATCATCCACGAGCGGACGAACGGGAGTCTCTTTCTGGTGCTGTCGGCACCACAGTCCCGCAAAGACCTCGTTGTCGGAACGATGGTCGGTCGTGTGCTCGTACTGCTCGTGCCGACGCTCGTCTCGATAGCGCTTGCGGGAGCGGTCGGCGCCATCCGCTATGGGACCGAGGGGGCACTGTACTACCCGTGGTTCCTGCTGGTGACCGCGCTCTACGGTGTCGCGTTCGTCGGATTGGCCGTCGGCCTGTCCCTCTCGACGACCGTTGACCGCTGGATTACGCTCGGTGCGTTCGGCGGGTACGTCCTCTTGGTGCCGTTCTGGAACAGTTTCCACTCGCTCACCATGCTCGTCCTCCATCGCTTCGATGTGGGCGTATTTGCCGATATGCCCGACTGGGCGCTTCTGTTTCGACTTTCGACGCCGACAGAAGCGTACTACCGACTCCTGAACGTCGGTTTCGATATCAACAAGGCCGCTAGATACCTCGGTGGTCCCGTCTACGTCGACTGGTGGATGGGACTGGTGGTCCTACTCGCGTGGTGTGTTCTCCCGATGGTACTTGGCTATCAGCGGTTCGAGACGGCGGACCTCTAACTTCCCTCGTTGGTCGGCCGACCAGTCTGTGGCGCGGGTCACCGTCCATCCGAACCTGCAGTGTTCGTCGCTGACAACGGTAGTGCGACAGTAATGCTGTTTGGTACGCAGGTGAACCGGGAGTCGGGCTCACGTTGCTGATACGGTCTCGTAATATAGCGGGCCGTGTGAGGCCAAAACTGAGCCGAGTAAACGGAAACTCCAGTTCCTCGATATTGTGGGCCGGTCGACCTGCCAGCGGAGGTCTAGCGACCAGTACAGGTCCGATTTTCTGGTCCGGAAAATCGGCTCCACTTTATATGTCCACCCGGGTCGACAGTCCAGATGCGGTAGCGGTGACGGCGCCCCCGACCCTCCGTCACCGTTTCCCAACTCGATTGCCCCCGGTTGTTACGGTGGAGTCGCTCCCTCCAAAGGCTCCACACCCTTCGTGTCGCCCTGAATCCGTCGCCGGCCCCGCTGGCGCAGTGTTGCGCCGAGCCGGCATTTCACTTTCACATAGATATTGACGGGCTCACCGCCCGTAGCGCCGGCTATCCCGAGAAGCTCCGAGCAAGTCGGTCAGCGGCTGACTGGCGAGTGCGACGACAGCCACCGACGATTTACCCAAGCCCGCGTGGGCGAGACGCTCCATAGAGATGCCCACCGAACGTCAATGTCAAATCGGTCGTCAGAGAGGGACTCGTTCAGACTCACGTTCCGGTAGTCCTGTGTGGCCTCAAAGCTGTAGTTCTCGGAGTGGACGGCCGTGTGAACTTTTTCGGGGAAGTAGGTGTCTGTGTCGACCCAGACGGTTCGCTCAGCGGAGTATGTCTGATTTCCGTCCATCGTACTGTTCGTCTCGACAGTCATCACGAACGTGTCGAATCTATCAGTCCGGTTCTGGAACCGTAACAAGAGGTCGGTAGCGGTGATGTCCTCGCTGTCACTCTCATCGGTAGTGACATCCGCTTCCGTCGTCGTGAGCGGTGACTGGTGGTTCGGTGACTGTATTCGTAGGGGGCTGTCCATCTGCCGGTGCCGCCTGGTCGGAAACCACTGTCGCAGTGGTCACACCAAATAGGAGCAATAGCGACCCCAGCACCACAGCGGCCAATGGGGCCCCGAGTCCGTCAGGGCTCATGCACTCCGCACTTGCGAGGCTAATCAGAATAATGACAGAAAAACCATCTGAGCCGGAACCCCTCCCCCAAGAATTATATACCCGATTTCAATTCGAATTATCAGTCAAGTCACGGTAGTAGCGACATATGACCTGCAGAGTCGTCTGATGAACGCATCTCGTACCGAATAGCATCTGTCTCGTGAGGGGCTTTAGAGTGATTTTTCGGGAGAGCATAGCTTTGTAGATAGTGAAATGATGCGCCAGCAGTAGCCCTCTTCTCAGTAAAGCGATGGTTTAATATCATCAACATCGAATCATTAACTGATGTCCCTCCAACTCGACATCTCGAAGACGTGGAAGTACGCCCTGCTCGGTGGGTTGCTCGCCCTCCCGTTTACCGCGTTCGAGGCTTGGCAGTCCCCGGAAAACATGACGCTCGAAATGTTCTTGATCGGGAGCGCGCTTGCGGGCTACCTCGTCAAGCGCCGTGGCGGGAACAGTACCGCCACCGGAGTTCGAGCAGCACTCATCGGCGGTTTGCCGTCGCTCTTGGTGGTAGGCGAGCTGCTCCTGACAATCCCGACGATCTCGAATCCACTGTGGTTCGGTGTCGTCAGTATCGCCATGGTGCTCGCACTCGGTGTCGTTATCATGGCAGCTGTGGCGGTGTTCGGTGGCCTTGCCGGATGGTTCGGTGGGTGGCTAGCTGAACGACGCGGTCACGGTGGTTCGGCCAACACCCTCAGTAGCGTCTGAGCAACCGCGACTATACGAGACGCTCCGCGGAAATTACACAATTTTAGAGCTGCGGAGCCCTACTTACGGCTCAGACGGCGGTATCGCTACCACGCAACTGAACGAACGCCTCTGCTGTTACTCCGAGGACGAACAGGGAGAACGGCACCGTAATCACGCCAGATACGAGCGTGCTTATCGCCGGTCCTGCAAGCGCATTAACGATAAACGAGGCCAGCACCGACAAAATCGTCGAAACGAGGCCTAACCCGACGATGATGATCAGCAGAAGTCCGAACAAGGGGTGCCAGTTCCCACGCGTCAGCGTCCAGCTATCACCGAGAGAAGCGATGAAATTCTCGTCTTCAACGGCAATATATACCAGCGTGAATAGGAACGCCACGTACGCGATGATACCAGGGATAATGAGGAGTAGTGACCCGAGGAACACGAGAAGCCCATAGACGCAACTCCCGACCACCGAATTGGCCAGTACGATAGCGATATTGCGGGGGTAGTATTCTGACGGGATTGAACGGGGATGCCCACCCACGAACGTTCGGAGCGAAAAGATAGCCGCTACTTGTAGCCCCAGCAGTGCGACGACCGCAACGATTGCAGACGCCGCCAGCGGGACATTGACCGCTGGAAGCGCTACATCTGTCGCGGAGACAGGTGTTCCTTACAGCCACGTGACGAACGCACTGTAAAAGGCCACCTGCCAGGTAACTCCGAGTAGCACGTACACGAGGGCGAGAACTGCTCCGTTTCTATTCACGACACGACGAACTCCACCAGTTATGGAGGAACCAATGTTCAGGGACACGATGACAACTTGATACGTCAACGGCTTAGGTAAGACGGAAATTGTCTGACGGAGAAATTCGTCCACCAAGGTGGTATATAGTAAATCGTCCGCTCGTAGTTGTTGATGGCTCTATTGAGGGTCTACACCTCTGGCAGTGTATCGATGCTGTGCTGAATACAGAGCACATACTTTCCTCCTCTTGGCAATGACAGTGGTTCATCGGGAACGCAGCCCATGAATCATCCAGGGATTTCCAACAGAGCTATCACATCAGCGGATTGTGGTCTCTACGATGCCCTCCACCACTATCGAACAGCCAGAAGACGCTCTTCGCGTTGCCAAACGATACCTCAGACGCGAACGGCTTCTCTTCGGACTCGTAATCGTCATCGTGGTGTCGCTGTCCCTCTTGACATATGTGACGACGTCACTGCTCCCCGCAGTCGTCGTCGCCGCAGTATTGGTCGTCATCGCACGTGCACCGATACTACAGTCCAAGGGGACAGTCCGCCTACAGACCGATACGGAGCTTGAAGCTGTCGTCAACGCATTTTCCGGGCCGACGCCTCCAGTACTTGCACTTCAGTGGGGAGTCGCTGACGAGGTTACCATCGAAGCCGGGATACCAATATACCCGACATCATATCTCTTGGGCTTGCGCTCTGCCGAACCATCGGTCCATACTCGAACAGTTACGACTCCAAACGGAGGCCAGCAAGTCGAACTGGAAATACTGGTGAACGACAAACCCTGGGCGACCTACACCGCGAGAATCAGTGACGCCGATGAACACACGACCATTGATGTCGAATATGCGTCTAATCGGCGTTTCGGCCTCCGACGCCTGCCACAGCAATTACTTGCAAAACGATACCGCGATGCTGCGATTATGGCTCAGGGATACACCGTCGTGGAGCGCGACGCGCACTTTGGTCTCTGAACGGAGAAGTCACCCCGCTCACTGACTGGTAACAGCCTATTTTTCGAGGGAAGACGGTATGATGGGAGAGTCACCACTGACTGGGAAACCCATTGTAGTAGCCCGTAAGGTGGCCTGGACAAATATCTATCTGATGTGCCGTTCTATGGTCAGTTGTCCGTGCACCTGAGCAGGTCCGATCTCTTGGGTCCCACAGTGTTCATGCTCCTCATCGCGGTCGGAGTGTTAGTTGTCGATCAATTTCCAACATTCTCGGTCGGTGGGAGGACTATTCAGACACCCCTGTTAGGTGGTCTAGTCAGCGGGGTTCTCCTTGTACCGTCTATCGTTTCTCACTGCCGGTCCGGAGAGAAACGGGCAACGATACGCTGGGCACTCTTCGCAGTCGGTATCCCGCTCTCGCTTTCACACCATTCTCCGTTTGACTGGGTTAGCGTATTGGCAGTGGTGTTGAGCCTCGCAGTAGCGTGGGAAACTGATCAGCGCCTCCTCCAGCTCACGTCTCAATAAGTCTGGACATTTTTGCCTGAGTCAGCATCTGCTGCCGAGGTGTTAACCAACGCCCGGGCGCTATCACCCAGATTGTTGGTTAAACGCGGGATGCGGGGCAGGTATCGAACTTCCTATTGGCAAAAGCGCATTCCGATTATCGATCTCCGCTGGCGGTGTCAACATTCTATTGGTGGCCAGCGTCAGGGGCTTAGATGATGACTCGAAACGTCGACTCGGGAATGTGGCTCACAGCGTTGAGATGCTTGATGAGGAACTCGATACTGACTGTCTGAGCGCCAGTCTCACCGGCCGTGTAGACACGCGAGGACACAATCGTGGATGTCGATACGACTGCAGTTTCCAGGACTGTTTTGGTGGGGACGGGATCAGAATAGTTCCGCTAAATCCGTCACGAGGTCTCAGGGAATATTTCGCACGGATCGCGCCGTTCGAACGGACCCACACGGTGGTCTTTAGTCGCGTATTCATAGAGGGCAACGCGAGCAACCATCCCGAGCACCTGGCTCGCGACGATTCCGGTGACGACAGCGAGCAGGCCGATACTACCTAGGAGCCACGCAGTCGGGCCGGTGAGGGTAATATAAGCACTGGCGAGACAGGTGACACCGACGAGTACGACCGGCAGCGTGACCAGAGAGACACTGAGAGAAGCGGTGACACTCTCGCCCCACGTCTGTTTGAACGTGGCACCGCTCTGTTGAAGGATCAACCGGATGTCCGTCGTGTCCTCGACGATGATTACGGGCACGACAAAGAAGGTCAACAGCAACCACGCGAGGTCAAAGACGAGGCGGGCTACGCTTCCAAGGAAGCCGAATTTCTCGTCGAGGATGTACAGAACGGTACCTAGCGTCGCGGAGGTGAGCGCCTAGACAGCGATAGCACGGCGCGCCTCCCAGGCCGCTCGCAGTCTCTCCTCGACCGTCGGGACGCCACCGTCGAAGTACCGGAAGGCACAGTGAGCCACGGCAGCGTTGACGAACGTCCCGAGGCTCGAGGTGAGCGCGATACTGACGAACAGGGCGGTGTACTGCAGAAAGTCGTTTGTGAGCAGCGATGCAGCCAGACCGCAGTGGAGGGCAATCCCAGCGGCGACCGCGAATCCACTCCCGACGAGCAGGAGGCTGCACAGTGGGAGGGCCGCAAGACGGGGATTCGCCCGGAACATGTCGAGGCTCCCGTCAGCAACGGCGAGTCCACGACTGAACTTCCTGGACATATTTGATTTAGCGTATTTCCCTCCGATAATACTTGCTCTGACCGCGCTGGCCCCGTGGTCTTGCGCTGTTCTGGAGCCCACTGAAAGTGCGGCGCTCAGCTATCATCAGGATTGTCTTTCGGCGAATCAAACCAGCCGCGGCCGTTCCTCTCTGATACTATTGCTAACCTATTGTTCCAGTCGTCGCCAGTCGCATGCTGTGACGAATGTCTCTCGGATCATTCTTGTTGGTCTGCTCGGTCGGGCATGTGGGGATAATCAGGAACATCTTTCACCTCCCTATGCCACGCGCGCAGGGTGAAGCAAGAGTCTATACAATCACACAGCTAAGATTGAATGAGCTATGAGTATTGATGAGGCGGTTGATGAGGCGCTTGCGACATATGGGATGTCGCGTAGCGAGGAGGCCGAGGAAACGGGCCGATTAGTCGCTACCGTTCAAGACTAACGCAGTCTACTAGTCCAGTTGCCGGATTTTCTCTGCGAACTCCGCTTTAGATATCCCCATAGTATCGACCAATTCTGGGAAGCCAGCTCGTTCGACCGCTTGCTCGACAAATTCTATCCAGAGGTCTTCGTGTTTTTCGGCGTAGAATACCTTCGATTCATGCGGATACATATCAAGCTCATACTCTGACAAATCGATCATGATCCCGTGTTTCCGCTCAACTGTTGTGGCTCCGAACCCACGCAAATGTTTGAATAAGACGTTCTTCCGACGAACAGTCAGATACGCTTAGATTCGGTAATATACTCGTTGACCCACTCTCGCCAGTCGTAAGTCTGGGGCTCGATCTCGGTTTTTGTTTCAGGCATCGAGAAATCGGCGTTGATGCGGCGCAGGTAAAACTGTATCAGTGCCACAGCTGTCCGATGGTTGGCGTTGGGAAGAGCGTGCTTGAGAATCAGATTCGACGCGAAGCGACGGGACCAAAGCACAGTTCTTACTGATTTCAGAACGGTCGGGACGAACCAGCGGTTCAGTGGGTCTGCGAAGTGAGCGGAGAGATAGTTTCATGAACCTCATACGGGCTGTACTGTGGAGCCACTCTAATATCGGTTATCGAACCAAAAAACGAGACCTAGTAGACCCAGCATCGCTGCTAACAGAAGATACCGAGAGGCAAGGGCTTGGATCGGTACCTGGCCAACTTCGGTAGCCAAGCTGAGTCCGGTGAAGACGATGACACATACCGCAACGACATACCGTGCTTTCTGAAACCAATGCACTAGTAGAATATTACGTAGAGACAACATGAGCTTTCGGCCTCTACTGCCACGGTTTCAACTGAGCGGGTTTCATACCTATCTGAACGACCTGTGCCAGCTGGCGACTGTTTCTGCTTTGATATCAGTCTTTCATATACCCGTTCGCAACCTCTGGTACAGTCAGTCTGCTCTATCAATACGATACAATATACTGACCGATTCAACAGTAACGAGTCAGTGCTCTTGCATCACCCGCCCTCCCCGTCGAGAGACATAGCCACGGTCCTCGAGATCATTAGCAGCCTCCCTGAGGAGCGAAACAAGAACGAGCTCCGGGAGACCCCGCGTAGCCTGTCTCGCGAGCCATCGCTCAAGCGATCTCTCTACCTCACCCACCTCGCCATCTGAGTCCATCACTCATCCTCCGGCGTTTTGATGATAAGCTCCGAGCGGTCATCGGCCCACCGAGAAAGCATCTCGGAAAGATACTCCCGTGCTTCCCTTGGCGAGAACAGCTCTCGATCACAGAGATCCCCTGCAACCCGTTTCAACGCTCGAAATTCTCCCTGGGCGTACCCATCACCGACTGGCTCGCCGTTGTACCACCGCACGGTCCTGAGTGCGCCATTGCCCACAGTCGGCTCCCCGGAGATTCGCTGGCAGTCGTATTGTAACCAAAACCAGTGTGTCCGATAGGCCGTCACCTCGAAATCACTGTCAACGATGTAGAACGCCTCATGATGTAGATAATCCAGATACTCCGTAAGCACTGCTTCAAGTGAGATGGCAAGCGTCAGTGGGTCGTGATCGATATCTGTTGGAGCTACCCCGGAATTCTCAACTAATCGACTCACCGTTTCATCGTCGTACGATTCAATGAGTGCCGCAAAGAGTCGTTGGGCGTTCTTACTTGCTTCCTCGCCACCGAAAGGCGTCTCTTTGGTGATCTGGACTTTTACTCGGAGATGCAATCCACCCCAGTGGGTGTAGTGGATGTTATACAGGCTGTCAGGTCGTTCGTATGCAATGAGTGCTCTGTGTCCCATATCGAATCTGCGAGACGTGGATGACGCCCCGCACCCCTCGGGGGGGCGAAAATATACGCGAGATGAATCACCCAGACACCGCCACATTCGATTCACACTCCACCTTCGGATGAGTCGGCTCTGTTGAAACCCTCTTGACTCGACTTTTCTTCCGTTGAAACAGCCGTTGAGTAGGTATGCGTAGTGTTCAGTTTCATAGAACATTCACAGAGTACACGTACTCAGGGAGTTCACGTAGCAATGAGTCAACGCTCGTAGCGTCGAGAACGCGCGAGGGGCGTCTGAACGGAGTGAGGACGACGGCTGGGGAGGGGCTGGCGTGCAATAAAAAGACCGCCTGTCTGCCTCTACAACCGCTCTTCGCGCTCTGGGAACTCCACCCTGCTCCAGCCCGTCAGTGCAACCGAGACGCGTCCCTCGTACCAGCTCTTGGCTACAGCCCGGAACCTGACGCGCTCGCCTTCTTTGACTACGGGTTGGTCGCTCGCTCGCCAGACAGTGAACTTCGTGATCGACGTCCCATCCTCTATCAGACCCACCTGAGAGATAGCCGGACTGCTCGACTCCCAGAGCACCGTCACTCGACCAGCAATGTCCACCTCACTTCGATTTGCGTTCCCGATTATCTCGATTGGCACGACCGTCCCTGGCGCGAGCCACTCTGCTTCGGTCACCGAGACCGACGCATCCACGATATCTGCCCCCTCTGCCATCCGTCGTGCGAGCCTCTTCGAGAGTGCGGCCGTCGTCGTTCCCGTTTGGACCCGTTCTTGGATCCGCCTCGCCTGCTTGTTCACGCTCGCCAGTTCCTTCCGAGTCATTCCGGTCCGTGGGTCCACCCGATCTGGCTCCGCCCATGGGTCCACGCTCGCCGCTCGCTTCGAGAATCGCCGTCGACGTGCCTCGTTTCTGCGCTCGGCGACATCTCTCGTCCGGGCCTCCCGGTCTGAATCCTGTCTGTGGTCCCACCGGCTTCTGGTTCGTCCGATCTCCGCCTCGCGTGCTGCCATTCGCTCTTCGGCCTCTAGAGTCAGTCCTCGTCCAGCCACCTCGAAGTGATTCGTATCGACCTTCGCCTGTATCTCCTGGGCAACCGACCGCTGCAGTTCCGGGACCTCCTCGGTAACCGCCTCATCTGCGACCGTCTGTTCATCGTGCGAAACTTCATATCGAATCGAATTCTCTATACTCATTGTAGTTCCTTGAAGGCGCCCATCCAGCGTCTTCCACTTTCACGACTTCCCAGTCGTGACTATCATCACACTCCGACAACCTCCTCGCGCGCTGTCCGCGCCTTCACGCGCCCGACAGGGCGCGGACAGCGCGCCCCTTCGAGTAGAGACAACCAGTGACGCGCGACCGGCCAGCCCGCCCGAGTGTCCAGCTTCAAGTCGGTTTCTGGTCTGAGGGACGAAGACCGAAACTGCGCTTGATGCTGGCGTCCCGAAAGGGCGAGCGAGGAACGACCAGCGAACGCGTTCGCTGGTCGTGGTGCGGGTGTCTGGCCGGGCGGGCGGGACGGGCCATGCATAGGACCAACCGCCCACCTGGTGGACTGAACGGGCGAGGCCGTTCGACGAACCCCGGCGACGCAAGTACCTCCTGGAGCGGCGAGTCGCGGGAGTCGAACGAGCGCGGGCTTTCAAGTTGTGTGGATCTAAGTACCACTCTGCTCTCTCAAGGGCAGCGGGTTATACGACCTCGAAACAACCTGCCAACCACGCCTAACGTACACGCTCTCTGCAGTACAGAGGTATTTCTACTCCGTCGACCGAGAGTCTCGTATGAGCGCTGGGAAGATCACCCTCTACATCGCAGCGAGCGTGGACGGCTATATCGCCGACGAGGATGGGGGTGTTGCGTGGCTTTCGGAGTTCGAAGAGGCAGCGAGTGAGGACGATATCGAAGAGTTCACTGCGTTCTTCGAGAGTGTCGACTGTCTCGTGATGGGCGCAACGACGTATGAACAAGTACTGACCTTCGGTGAGTGGCCGTACGATGACAAACCAACGTACGTGTTCACGCATCGGGACCTCTCACCTGCGACTGACGCTGTCGAGTTCGTTGACCAGCCCGTCGCAGATGTCTCGACACACCTCAAAGAACAGTATGGGCATATCTGGCTCGTCGGAGGCGCACAACTTGCAGAAGCGTTCTTCCACGAACAGGAGATTGATGCACTTCGGCTATCGCTCGTGCCAGTTCTCTTAGGAGGGGGGGTTCCACTCTTCGCGGGAGAGTACGACCAACAATCGCTCCGATTGCTCGATACCACGCGTCGCGAGGGCGGAATCGTTGAACATCAGTATGTGGTCTGTGGCTGAGAGCGGCGTCGGTTGAGATGATATATTCCCAGTTTGCAGTAGCGCCCTTCCGAACTATGCAGTGTCTATCAGTACCAGCGTACGAGATACAGAGAGTACGTCTCCCGGTTATTAGGAGATAGATAATCGAACTTTTCCGATCAGGAGCTTCGGGAGTTGACCGAGTAGTTGTGGGAACGTCAGTCCGAGCTGTGGCGCCACTTCGTTCATATTTGTGTGGAACCTGTGTTCGCGGATGATTCCCGCGTCGAGATGAAGTATCGACACACCGCGAATCTGAACCTCTCGGCCAGTCGGGGGCAGACCACCGAGTGGTCCGTCGTGGGTCATCGTCAGTCGAACCTCGTACATAACGATGTCCTCGCCACTAACCATATCGAGAACGGTAATTTCGAAGTCCGGGAACGCCGTGGATATCACCTCCATGAACTGTCGGAGCCCGTCCCGTCCGTGGACCTCTCCTTTCGGCCCGGCAACCCCTTTCGCTGGTGCTGCAGGGTCGTACATCACGAACGTGTCTGCGACCAGCTGTGGAATCGCTGCGTACTCTCTGTCGTTCCACATATCCACGTACGCCCTGGCAGTCGCTTCCGGGTCGACGGCGGACAGCACGCGGTCGCCACGAGGCGTCGATCGTGTCGCCATGGTCACGTCCTCAGGACCGCGACGCCGAGCGGGTCAACTGGTTCCTCGAACTCTGTGACGGTTGTGCGGTCGGAGAAGAAGCCCACGAACCGGGCTGTCTCCGCGCCCCCGTTTTGGAAGCCGTGTGGGGCCATCGGCGGAACCACTATCAGATCGCCCGCCTCGATCATTCCCGTCGTCTCGTCGACCCACACGTCGACTTCGGCACCGTGGAGACAGACGACGATCTCCTCGGGGCTATCGACGTGCGTCTCCAGTTTCTGCCCGGGGTCGAGTTCGAAGTAGACGACGTTGTGTCCACCCTCGAGTTCGAGCCCACTCGCGGCAGGGAACGACGGGGAGAACGGGAAGTTCACCCGCACGTCCATCTCCGATCCGGATTGGTTCGCTCTGACGAGTTCGAGGTCATCGAGACTGACTTTTTTCAGCTCTGTTTGATTCGGCATGTTCAGCCCTACAGACGGCATATTAGTGCTTGAGTGTTCGGAGAATGATATTTCACTCAGAGAGATAGCATATACTACGTCTCGTGGGGTTCCGCACTGGTCCTGTCGCTGTCAGGGTGGCGTGGAGCTACTGAGAGATATCGACGACAGAAAGGTGTTCGTCGAGTGTAATCGTGAGTGAGTCGTCCCCGCTCCCGATAGTCGTGGCTACCTCGAGCGGAGACTCGGTGGCGGCGATGGTCACCTGCGTCTGGACGAGGTCGAAAAGGCCTTCGAGTGAGGGGCTGAACACGTTGAGTCCTCGCTCGTACAGGTAACCGATCACGGGCGCTAGACTGGTGACACACAGTTCGACCGGGAGCCGTTTGGCGAATCGACAGGTATCACAGCGTAGTTCGCCCCAGGCGGCGAACGGAGTTCTACAGCTTCGGCAGGGCTGGTCGTCAGTCACCTCGTGATCGGCACACACTGACAGCGTTCCTCTGACGGGACTTGCACACTCGGGACACACACCTTGCATCATGTGCGCCAGATCCGACATGCAGAGGTAGAGTTCCGTCCTGAGCGCCTGGTCGGGCGTCCGACCGGCCAGTCCCGGTGCCGGAAACGGCGCGTTCAGGAGTGTTCCTCGCGGAGCAGCGTCGCCGAACAGTCCGGCGCATTCAGTGCAGGAGAATCGAAGCCATTGGTCCTCGTATGTCGCCCGTATTGCTCCGCCACAGACCGGACAGTTCGAATTTACCTCCCCGGAGATCTCGGCGTCGTGTTCCCCTGCAACCGTTACGACGGTTCGCGCGAGTTTCTTTCCACCACCACTCAGTCGGTAGCCCTCGCCTGTCTTCCGCACGAAGTGCGGGACGAGCTTCGAGAGGTGGTAATTGAACCGACCGTTGTCGCCAACGTTGACGCGTCGTCGCAACTCGGAGAACGACATCGTTGACGCGCTGTCGTCGATGTCGTCGTATTCGTGGAGCGCCCCTGCCTGCCACAAGACCCGGAGGATATTCAGCCGCGTCTCGTCTCCCAGGATCGCGAACGCTTCTTCCGGAGACACGCCGTCGAACTCAGTTTCGGGAGCCGATTGAATATCATCCATACCACTCTCTACCACGCCTCGAACGATAAATCAGATGTCAGAGACGAGTCTTCGGGATCGCGTCTTCTGCCGTTGCTCTATGGGGTCGAACTCTATTTGGCGGCCGACAATTCGGTGATTCCAGCGTGCTGACTATGCGTATGTGCTCAGCACAACTGCAAGAGCCTGTCAGAATGTGAGTCTCTCAGCTGAACCAGACACGCCCCACTGTTTCTTCTGAACAAGCAATTGCATATCCCCACCTACGCTGAACGACTCACACCCCTTCCAACACGTCCAGAACATATCAGCGCTTTAGCGGAAACGGTGGGGTGTCTCTGTACGCTTCGGTTGCGTGGGTCCCAGGAATCACAAAAGATCAACCGTACTGCAACTACTCTAATTCTTCAACAGCCAGCTCCTTCCGATCACGCACGGCAGTAATCCACTTTGGGAGGGAGTCGAGTTCCTTTGATGGGCTCTTCATCAGGGACACAGTCTACGCCCCAACGATGTCCGAGAAGTCTTCGTCCGCTCATGGAGAACATCCGCCAGTTCGTTGTCCTCAACAAGCCGCGCGTGACGCCAGCGAAGCGAGGAGATGGCGTCCAGCGACCGCGAGCGATCCGAGGGCTTTCGAGGTTGTCCTAAGTGCAAAACTTAACGGAAGATACCAATAACCGACGATCTCCAATAATAGCGCTACCCGCCAAATGTTGGCAGTAGAAGCTCTCACACTAACCTTGGAAACAGACACAGAAGTGCTGTGAATGGATAGCAACTGCTAGGTGAGAACTGCGTTCGAGAAGCGTTATAGTTCCGTTCAGCAACTGGAGCGTATTCAGTACTAATGACGCAGACTCCACCACCTTCAGAGACACTGCCTGTTCCTGCAGACTCGACAGATACCTATATTCGAATCCAGCCAGCAACGACCCCACTTGATCCGGACAACGTCGAGACGCATGTGCGTCGCCTCCATCGTCTCGACAGTCCGACGGACTCGACTGGTTTCCTCGGTGGTCTCTTCCAATCCGACGAGCCACCGACGCTCGAATGGCTACTGGTTGGGAATCAGGACGAACTCTCATACTACGTCCGATCCGTCCCGTCTGACACGCTTGAGGCACTCGAAGGCGCTCTCAGAGGACTCTTTCCGACTGCCTATGCGTTCGAACGGGTCCAACTATCCAGGGCACACCTGCTCTCGGGGGAGAGTGCAAGCCAATCGGCCGAGACAGCCCCCAGCGAAGCACCTGCTGCCATCGAATACGAACGCCACACGTCACATCGTCGTGACTGGCAAACCTGTCTCACGCCTGTTGCTCACTTCTACGAAAGCGAGCAGACACACCTCCCACTGACGAGTGTCACAGAAACGATTGCGAACAGTCCCTACCCCGTGGTCTTTCAGACGCTCATCCGAGCAAAACCGGACTGGTCACCCGAACTTGAGACACGCCGGCTCGCTCTCGAAGAGGGGACGGATACACTCGGTGGGACGCTCACAAATGCAATATTTGGCCCGCCTGAGGAGGGTGTCGACCATCTCACGGCCTCGGACGAACAGCGCCTCAGGGAACTCACAGAGCGGGATCCGCGACATTCCTTCGAGATCAACTGTCGAGCAGTCGTGGGAACCGAAGCTCCAGGCGAAACCACGAGCGCATCACCGACTGCCGTTACTCGTGATCTCGCAACAGCATTCACCCACCTGAACCGGACGACCTACGAGTTGGCTGGACGGGTTCTGACTGGGGAGGCCGCACTCGACATTCACAAGGATATCGAAGCCGCGGATTTCCGTGAGAACACCCGAAACGGGGGGCTCTTGAGAACGTTGCCGTGGTCGAATCCATCCTCGCCGCTGCTCGTCGCCGATGCGAGTGAGGTGGGAAGTTTCTGTCTGGTAGATGGCGCTGCCCTCACGGCGTCAGGACGGCGTTCACTCACTGCCACGCCGGGCGAGCGCCAGCCCATGGGCCACCCACCAGAGAACCAACTCACACACTATCGAACGCAGGGGCTGCCAATCGGCCATCCACTCACGCAGGACAATACACCCGAGCCAGAGCACATTTCACTTCCACCGGATCTTCAGTCACTGCACCTCGCGTGGTTCGGAAAGACCGGCTCCGGGAAGTCAACGAGTCTCAACACTGCAGTGCTGGATAACCACGAGGCCACAGACGGCGCTGACATCCTGATCGACTCGAAAGGCGATGGAATGCCCCAAGAGTATATGCAAGCGCACTACGAGCGCTACGGGAGCCTAGAGAACGTGCTGTACTTCGATTGTGCCGATATCCTGCCAGCGTTTTCGTTTTTCGATATCCGTGATGAACTCGATTCGGGCATTACGCGGACAGCGGCGGTCGAGGACCGCGTCGAGCACTATATCGAGATACTCGTGGCACTGATGGGTCGAGAAGGCTTCGAGCAGGCCGTTCGCTCGCCCGATATCATCCGCTACATGCTCAAAGCGATGTTCGATCCAGTCAGTGGCGAGGAGGCCTTTAGCCACCGTGACTTTCACAGCGCGGTTCAGGAGATGCACGACCGCAACAGCGCACCGCCAGTCTCGGATGAGGACTTAGAGCGGATGCTGGCCGGCGTCGTGGCCAATCGAGCCCGGACCTTCGACGAGATTATGCAGGGGGTCGCAAACCGAATCGAGAAGATTCCGGTCAATCCCCGTCTGGCTCGTATCTTCAATCACGTTCCCGAACGGGGCGAAGACAGCGAGGAGCCACAGTTCGACCTCTTCGACTATTTGGATGAGGATGTCGTGATCATCTTCGATACGGGTGGGTTACGAAGTGAGTCCCAGCAAGCGCTCACGCTGTTGATTATCTCGAACCTCTGGTCGGCACTGAAACGCCGAGCGAAAGAACAAGCTGAGAGTGAAGCCGATCGAGAGAACGCAGACCTCCCACTGGTTAATTGCTACCTCGAAGAGGCTGCGAGCATTGCAGATTCCTCACTACTCTCGGAACTCCTCTCTCAGTCACGGAGTTTCGAATGTTCGGTCACGCTCGCCATGCAGTTTCCCTCCCAGCTCCGTGAGCAAAGCGAGCGAGCCTATCAGGAGGTGTTGAACAACGTCTCGACGATCGTGACGGGCAACGTCGCTGTCGACGAACGGCTGGCGAAGCGCCTGGCCACTGACGAGATGACCGCGCGCGATGTCGGGAATCGGCTCCGTGCACTCCGCCGTGGGGAGTGGTTGGTCTCGCTACCTGCGGCGTTCGATGAAGACGAACCCCAGCCGTTTCTGGCCCGCTCTCTCACGCCACCGAGCGGCCATCCCGCAGCAAGAACGGCACCACGCCGTTCGGGTTTCGAGGAAGCCACCACAGCGCTCACAGAGCGCATCGAAACCACTGTCGGACTGGGGCTGGCCGAACCGAACACAGTCGAGCGTTCGGACGACGAATCGGCCGGCCCAGAACGCGTCGATAGCGCGCTGCCCTATACGAATCGACTACCGGAGACGGTTCGATACGACGGTGACGTGCATGCGCTCTTTTGTACGGAGTGTGAGAGTCGCTATGACCCGGATAGGTCGGGAATGCATCGGGCCATCGAGTGCTGTGCCGTCCTCGAAGAACTCGATACGGATGATGTCCCGATCTGTGAGGTGAACCTGAAGCTGACACCGGACGAACGGGAGGTAACCGAGTTCACCGAGAGACAACTCATGTTCGTCCAGGCAGTGTACAACGCCCAGCAACTCCGATATGACCCGCTGGAGTATGACCTGCTGTACGACAGCATGATTCGCCTCCAAGAGTACCTCGATATCGGGAGTGAGGCTGTGACGGATCTAATCGATGCGGAGCTACTCAAACACGATACAGATCGACCACATCGTTTGTATTCGGTGACGCCATCGGGTCGAACCCTGATTGGTGAGCACTATCGCAAGGGTGTCGATTACGGTCACGGAAAGGGCGACTTAGATGAGACGAGCCAGCACGTCCTTGCCGTGGAAGTGGGCAGGCAATATCTCCTGATGCACTATCAGGAAAACGAGGAATCACCGGTCGTCGAGGTCGTCCCGTATTTCGAACTCGACGAGCGAGAGAGTACGGTCGTGTCTGCGTCGAGTGCAATGGGCGGCAATAGTGAGGACTTAGAAGAAGAGGCGAGTGCGTACGATCGACATCGAATCGATGTCGTCGGGTTGGACGAGGAGGGGCGGATTCGGATTACACTCGAAGCAGAGCGGGTCAATCACGACCTCCGACGAGCGGTCCCCGAGGACTTCGATAAGATGGCTGCCTGTGATCCGGATGAGGCACTCTGGATCACGATGTCTCACGCAGAGGCCCACAGAGTGTTAGGTGCGTTGAACGATCCTTTGGATGGGAATCCCCGCGTCGAGAAGACGTATGCTGAGAGCACGCCGGCGGATCAGTTCCGAATCGAGACAGACGGGTGTACGGGGATGTTCACTGTCGAGCAGGTGCGGGATATGGTCGCGGAGGCAAAAACCGAGTCGGACTGAGTGACCGAAAAGGGTCAGATTCGGCGTCACAATACGCGCCGGTAGTGTTCATGATCCAGAGTGTCTCATCCCCGCAAGCAGGGCAAGCCACCACGAGGGCAAGCCCCGAGGCACTCGGCTGGCTCCGTCTAGAGAACTGGGTCAGTCGATGCAACACGTCACTTGGCGACATGGATTTTTCCGGGGTGGGTACTCAAATACTCGCTAATCACGACCGAGAATGGGAATACCTGTTGGGAAAAGAGATAGTTAGAAGTCAAAACGGGTGGATGAATTGCTCGGAGTGATCGCTGAGACCAACCTTGGAAAACCGCCCCGCTTGGAGGGATGCAGAGACAGGAGAGAGTGACTAGAACAGGCCTGTCCCACGGGGAAGTGCGCGTGGCGCCACCGAGGTGAACAAGCGTGAACTACCCAGAGCGGGCCAACAACGGTGCTAACGGACGAGATTCGAAGTACACCCTGAATATCACAGCGTCTGAAAACAAACCAGAAACCATACCAGTTGCAGAACGAGAGCGTCCAAGGATGGTTCCGTCTATGGGTTTTCGTATCCTTGTGAGTGATCAGGTTTCAGTGAGGTTCGCATGTGAGCGTCATGGGTGTTCGGCCGAAATCGCCTGAGGAACCCACAGACGGCGTCTTCGCCGCGGCACGTAGCGTCCGCGTACGTGACGCCTGCGTCGACCCCTATCTATGTGCTCAGTTTCTCAGATCATCCTCTTCTAGCGGTGCGTTTCTCCAAGGTTGGATATGTGGGGATGGAACCACCTGTATTTATATATCTGAACGATCCCGGACATCCGATCAGCGTACTATTTCTTTGTCGCAACGACGCTGTTGTGGACCCTCGACGGCGCCCCAGGTCTGTGGGCCATCAGCCGGTGGTGCAGGCAGCAGACCAGCGGTGCGACGCGAGCCTTGTCGAATCGGTGAAGGCGACAAGAGTTTTACTGGGGGCCGAACCATATAAATGTATGAAGGCTGTCGTACTCGCCGCTGGCGAAGGCACCCGACTGCGCCCACTCACAGAAGACAAACCCAAGGGGATGGTCGAGGTCGCCGGCAAACCGATCCTCGCACACTGTTTCGAGAAGCTCATCGACCTCGGCGCCGACGAGTTGCTCGTCGTCGTCGGCTACAAGAAACAGGTCATCATCAACCATTTCGAGGACGAGTACGAGGGCGTCCCGATCACCTACACCCACCAGCGCGAGCAGAAGGGGCTGGCCCACGCCCTCCTCACTGTGGAGGACGAGATCGACGAAGACTTCATGCTGATGCTGGGGGACAACATCTTCGAGGCGAACCTCCACGATGTCGTCAACCGACAGCAAGAAGAACGCGCCGACGCGGCCTTCCTCGTCGAGGAAGTCCCCTGGGAGGAAGCCTCTCGCTACGGCGTCTGTGACACCAACAAGTACGGCGAGATCACCGAGGTCGTCGAGAAACCCGAGGACCCGCCGTCGAACCTCGTCATGACCGGCTTCTACACGTTCACGCCGGCCATCTTCCACGCCTGCCATCTCGTCCAGCCCTCCAATCGCGGCGAGTACGAGATCAGCGACGCCGTCGACCTCCTGTTGCACTCGGGCCGGACCATCGACGCCATCCGCATGGACGGCTGGCGCAACGACATCGGCTACCCCGAGGACCGCGACCAGGCCGAGGAACGACTCCAGGGCGAGGTCGATCCGGAACTCGCCGCCGAGAACATCGCAGTCAGCGAGTAGGGACGGACCCGACGGATTTTTGTCGTCTCCCCGAGCCGTTTCTGATAATGAGAATCCTCGTGACTGGCGGTGCGGGTTTCATCGGCGGCCACCTCGCCGAGCGCTTCGCGGGCGACGGCCACGATGTCGTCGTCCTCGACAACAAGGACCCGTTCTACGATCTGGACATCAAGTCTCACAACATCCAGGCAGGCCGGGAAGCGGCCGACGCCAGCGACGGCAGCTACGAGTTCGTCGAGGGCGACGTTCGCGACGCCGACCTCGTGACCGACCTCGTCGCCGACGCCGATTACGTCTATCACCAGGCGGCCCAGGCCGGCGTCCGCCCGAGCGTCGAGAACCCCCGGAAGTACGACGAGGTCAACGTCGACGGCACGCTGAACCTGCTCGACGCTTGTCGTGACGAGGGCATCGAGCGGTTCGTCATGGCCTCCTCCTCGTCGGTGTACGGCGTCCCGCAGTACCTCCCCTACGACGAGGAACACCCGACGACGCCGGTCTCGCCCTACGGTGCCTCGAAACTCGCCGCCGAGCGCTACGCCTGTTCCTACAGCGAGGTGTACGGCTTCCCCGCGGTCGCACTGCGCTATTTCACCGTCTACGGCCCTCGGATGCGCCCGAACATGGCCATCTCGAACTTCGTCTCCCGGTGTATGAACGACGAGCCGCCGATCATCTACGGCGACGGGACACAGACCCGGGACTTCACCTTCATCGAGGACGTGCTGGAGGCGAACGTCACCCTGCTGCAGGAGGATGCCGCCGACGGCCAGGCGATCAACATCGGCTCGACGGACAACATCGAGATCAAGACGCTGGCCGAAGAGATCCGCGACCAGCTGGCGCCCGAGCTGGAGCTGGTCTACGAGGAGCGCCACGACGCCGACGCCGAGCACACCCACGCGAGCACGGAGCGTGCGAGCGAACTGCTGGGCTACGAAGCCTCCCACACGATCCGGGAGGGCGTCTCGAAGTTCATCGACTGGTACCAGGAGAACCGCGAGTGGTACGAGCCGCTGGTTCGGAACTCCTGAGGACAGTCACCTGCCGTACTGGACGCCGTTGACGAGGCACCCACGAGATTCGGAGCCCCGTTTCCTGTGGACCCCGACATCCGATCACCCCATCGCTCATCTGGATTACAGATTCCCGCCTCTCTCTATTGGCCGTTACCCTGGCAAACAGCACGTGTGTGAGGAATTGCACTACTCGTTGACGACAGATACCATCTCGTCCCGTATCGTCGAGACGGTCCGGTCCCAAGTATGTGCCGCGGCCCACGACTGAGCCCCCGAAGAGAGCCGAGAATGAAGTCGATTGTTTGTCAGTATCTTCTGGAGGGCTGCGCCGACGGAAGATGGAGAATCCTCAACGAGTAACCCAGATTGGTCGTGTGCGACGGCTTCGGCCGCGGCAGTACCGGTCAGGCCCACCGAGGGAACACCATACTGATTAGCTTCCAGATAGACGATACCGAACCCCTCGAAACTGTGGTCGACATATTGTGGGAGCATGACGAACGCGTCAGCCGTCTCGAACCACTTGGCTAGCTCCATCTCGGATACTCGCCCCTCGAAGTAGACACGGTCAGCCACGTCAAGATTACGGGAGATTCCTTCGACCTGTCGTTGGTACTGACCGTCAATACCGCCGCCAACCACGTGGTACTCGACATCCGGAACCGTTCTGACGACGCGTTCGAGCGATTCGATGACCCGATGGTGTCCCTTACGTGGTTTTATACTCCCGACAGTCAACAGCACCTGGGCATCGATATCGAATGGGGCGGCCCGGTTCGGTGATTGGTCGACACCGTTCGGGACAACAGTGATCGTTTCCAACTGTCCCAGGGTCTCGCAGATCTGGGCCGCTGTGAACTCGGAAACCGGGAACAATCGGTCGGCGCACCAGAGCGCTCGAGTTGCGAGAACGCGGTGTTTTGTGTGCAATGGCCGCACAGCGTATGTCCCATGACAAGAGACCACGTACGGGGTCTCTATCCACCGGGTCGCCAAATAAGCGACCAGTGAGTAGGGGTACGCGATGAATGAGTAGACGATGTCTGCATCCTTCGCAAGCGCCCGAACCCGTTGAGTAGCCTTGAGCACTGCCGTTGGGGACGACTGCATGGCGAGCGGGCTGGGTAAATCGTCCACGAGCGTGACGTGGTCAGTCGTTTGAAGTCGCTCCAGAACCGCCTTTGAGAACGTTTTCCACCCCGAGGTGGTTCCGAGGCCCGGTGTGAGGGCTACGATGTCCATGGGGAAGTTCGCGAACTCGATATGGTGTCCGCGTTCATGTCCGTTTCGGTTATATATACTTCCGATAGATGCTTTGTCTCCGGTATATTGACTATTCGTATGTCTGACTCGCTCGTCTCTCGTGCGCTCGCCATCCTCCGAGAAGACGGCCCAAAGACCCTCGCGGTTCGTATAGCTGGTCTGGGGCGGAGCTTCCTGTTCGGTCATGTTCTCCCGTTCAGGAAAGCGGACTTCGACAGGGACGAGATCGGCTTGATGGGCAAAGTACTGGTCGGATATCTACTCGGCATCGTCTTGGGCGAGCGCCTCTCGACCCGCCTCTCTGTCTGGCTACTCCACCGTCGGCGACGACGAGAGAAGGCCCCTCTCGATTCCATCCAGACTGCGTTCGACTTCGTGGGGGTCGGGAAGCAACACAGTATCAGACCGATGCAGAGTCGCAGGGAACTCGCTGCGGTGGTCGAGCTGGTCAGGGCGAACAATCCTGAGCGTATACTGGAAGTCGGGACCGCACGTGGCGGGACGCTGTACACCTGGTGCCGGGAGTTCGATACGCTCTCAACCGCTGTCTCGGTCAGTCTTCCGGCTGACGCCGACCCCGGCCCATCGGTCAATCCGACGTTTCTCACCTCGTTCGTTGACGAGCGGATGGTTTGTATTAGAGGAGACGCCCACGCTCAGGCGACACGGACAGCCGTCACGGATCACGTCGAAAGTGTCGACTTTGTATTTATTGACGCGGACAAGTCGTACACAGGAGTAAGACGTCACTTCGAGATGTACGAGCCCTTGGTTTCGGACGGAGGGGTACTGGCTATCCATGACACGCAGTACAACGAGGGCGTATCACGCTTCTGGGAAGAGGTGAGCAGAGAATACGAAACCACAGAGATCGTTCACGGGGCACCACGCCTCGGAGGGGAATACGTATTTGGGACCGGTGTCGTATGGCTCTGACTCCGTTGTCAGCCCGTCAACACCCGCATCCTGCGGAGGTACTCGTCAACCACGTCTGCGAGCGAAAACCGGTCAACAGCACACTCTCTCGCTCGTGCTCCGAACGCCGGGAGTCGATTCGTCTCGGCCAACAACATCTGAAGATCCGCGTCGAATCGGTTCTGATCGAGCGGATTCGTGACGACTCCCGTCACGCCATCGACGACGGCCTCACGGCCGCCGCTGAAGCAAGAGGTGAGAACTGAAGTTCCGGCAGCCATAGCCTCGATGTTTACAGTGGGGAACGGGTCGAGATACATCGATGGGGTCGCGACCACATCAGCCATATGAAACGCATCTATCAATGTCTCGCGGGTGAGCCATCCGGTTTCGTGTATCAGTTCTCCGTCCACACCGTTTGCTCGTCTAATCCAGTCGACCTCCGTCCCACCAGTTACGACCAGCGCCGTGCTACCGACGTTCGATGCTACCTCCGAAACCGCTCTAGCCAGCGCTACGCTTCCCTTCATTCTCCCCACACGTCCGGCGTGCAGAACAATCCGTGTGCCACTCAACCCGAGTTTCTCACGGAGGGCCTCTCCATCACCTCCAGCGAACGTATCCACGTCGACACCGTTGTGGATTACCTCCCCGCCCTCAATGCCGTTGGCTCTTAGCGCTCGATTGAGTGTCCCGCTGACGGCGACTCTGGCATCGGTGTATCTATTGATGTATCGACGGTTGAGTGGCGTCCGAAGCGGGAAGTATCCGAGCTTTGCCTGCCGAATTCGGTCGGTGACCCCGAGTCGGTAATCCGACTCGGGAACCATTTCACCTGGGTCGTGGTCGGCCGTTGCGAACCCCGACATCTTCCCGTACGCGACACTCATAGTATCGTGGAATGTTAGCACCACTGGAACCCCACGCTCTTTCGAAATTTTCAGTGTGTGATATGAGAGGAACTCGTGGACGTTGTGTGCGTGCACGACATCCGGATCTATAGAGTCCAGTAATTTTCCGACCTGGCCGACAGTATACGGGTTGTATAATCCGTAGTAAGCACGCAGCCGGGTGTGCTCCGGGGCTGTGACTGTGTGGACGGTGGCTGGCTCGTCGGAGCCCGGCGAGTCGGTGTCTTGGGATGAAGCGATTACGTGTACATCATGCCCCCGGGCGGCGTATTCGTTCGCCAATTGCCTGGCGATGACAGCAGCACCTCCCCGAGAATTGTGCGTGGGGTACCGATCAGTGAGTACGCAAATGTCCATCGATTATGTGATTTCAGTTTATTGTACGTGCTGGTACGGGTCCTCCGACGAGCAAGCCATGTGTATGCCACCGTGTTCCTGGTGTGTGTGTCGCCGTCTTCATGCTCTCAGCGGTAGCCCAGATACTCAAGACGGTTCTCGGTCGCGCTGCCGACTGTGGACCGTTCTCCGAGGTCGTATCCCTCAACCGGACCGAGCCGGTCTTCGAGTCGTTTTCGAGCCCTGGCAGTTACATCCGGTACTGACTCCGGCGTGTACGTCGAGTCCGTGTCACCCCATCGATATACCACATCCGCCGTCTTTCCGTTTCTCACATAGATGTACTTCCCGACTATCGTCGCCTGTCTGGCTTGATCGTACCGAGCCAATTCGGACTCCGGGACGTTGTACGTCTCGGCCAGGTGATCGATATCGTTTTGCAACCCTGTGTACTCGGCCACAGGTGGAACCTGCGAATCGAGTCCTCGTTCGAGGGCGCTTCGTCCGTCGCCCGCGGCAATCGCCTCACAGATATCGTACAACAACCGCAGGCTGACAGGTGTCTCGACTGACCTCGACTGCCACCACCCATCAGGGGGTGCGATGATAAGTGGTACATGGAGAGTCTGTTGGGTTACGTGCCCGATATGATTGAAGTACCCATGTTCGCCAAAAGACTCGCCATGGTCACCGAGAATAATCAGGAATGTGTTTTTCCACTCTTCGTCAGTGTAGACCTCGGAGCGCAAGCGGGTCACGATACTATCGAGATAGGCGATAGCGCCGCGGTACAGCGACCGAAGTATCTGGCACTTCCCGTCCGTCGGTTGCTCGTCCCCGAGTAGATACGCCCAGTGAAACTGCTCGACATCCCGCGCAGCACTGTCGGTAATGTCGCCTGCGAGGTGCTTCCTACGATACGGTTGTGGCGGCCAATACTCCGCGTGTGCCTCCATCAAATTGACGAACAGAAACTCCGGGTTCGATTCGCCTGCGGAGCGCGTTGCCCGCTCAACTGACAGGTCGGCGCCGTTATCGGCTGGCTGCTGCAGATGGTATCCGACGTTAGCAATTGATTTCTTCGGGTTATCATGCGTCAGTACTCGGCGAGCTGTATCGGCGTACTTCAGGGCTCTACCTTCCGCGATAGTACCCAAATCCAGCCCGTCATCGTACAGGAATCGAGGATTGTCGTGGAAATCGTCGAACCCCACATCGAAGCCGAACTCGCGACTGATGTAGGGGTTGTTCGAAACTCCGATGGTGTGGTACCCGGCGTTCTGAAAAAGCGCTGGAAGCGGCTCGACTGGAGGGTCAAAGCGCTGGTTCACACAGTTTACACCGTGTTCAGCGGTTGTGAGCCCAGTAAACATCGCCGCGTGGGAGGGCGCAGTCCAGGGGGAAGGGGCCACGGCGCGCTCAAACCGAACAGCTCGATCAAGGATACCGTCGATCGTCGGGGTAAAAGCGGAGGTTAGGCTCTGTGCACGGACGGTGTCCAGAACGATACAGACGACGGTCGGTCGGTCGCTCATTTCAGGTTTCCTCGAAGGTGTGCCGCTATTGCGGGCACATTTACACTCTAAGGAACTGCCGCAGAAGGTTTATATCTTGTTCGGTCAGAGCCCCGCTCCCGTACAGTGCACCAGCGTAAATTAGAACGCCGAGACCGACGGCTGTGAAAAGCGAGACGGGTCCCGTTACGTACTGACCCATCGAAAATACCGAGGCACCCATCACCACGTTAGCGGCGAGGACCAGGCCGGCCGCTGTCAGGTTCGGCCGTCGCAGATCAGTCGTCCGTATCTGATACCAGAGGGACACGCACAACCCGATAACCATTCGCAGGAGATAGCCCAGCGCGATGACTGCGAGCGAGCCGAACACGAACGCACCGATGAGAACGAACACCAGTTGGATTACTGCTTTTCCCGACTCGACGTACGTGGTGTATCGTGCCTGGTCAGAGCCAACAAATATTGGGCTGGATAACGAGTCAATCACCTGTAGACCAAACGTCGCGACGAGAATCGCCACCACACTGCTTCTATAGAGGTAGTCAGGGCCGAATACCTCTCTGATGATAGCCGGTCCGAGGACAGTCGCACCGACGACAGCTGGCACTACAATGAACGAGGTCACCCGGTAGTACTGTGTCAACAGTTCGCCGACCGGCGCGTCTTCGGCGTACCGCTGGCTTATTTTGGGCCAGAGGACCTGTGTCAGCGGTTTACTGATCAGCGAGAACAGCGAATTGAACGTGAAAGCGACTGCCCACGCCGCAAACACCGACGGCCCGAAAGCAGCCAAAACCACTGCGTCGGGGACTTGTGACGTGGCTCTTTTTATTACCACATTTGGTGCAAGCGGGAGGGACGTGTGTCTGAGACACTCGAAAACAACGTCGAAGTCGGGCCTGACAAATACGTATCTACGAAGAGACCAGTACAGAACCACGACAGCCACGGCCGTGGTCACGAAGTATGCAACAAGGGCCGTTCCAAGAGTTATCGTTTCCGTCAGTACCAGGACGACGATCGAGAGAGTGAAAGAGGCCTCTCGCAGTAACTTACCCGCCGAATACAACTGGAACTCGTCACAAGCCCGGGTGATCTTCAAGCCGTGGTTGTACGCAGGAACGAGGGCGAATACAGCCCCGATAATCGGGAGGTTTGTGAGGAAAAACCCTTCCAGCCCTGCGAAATAGCGGCCAAAAAGTATCGTCATGGCGGTTCCGAGCAAAAGAGAAAACCCGAGCGTAACGGCCACTGCCACTAGTACAGTCGTCCCTGCGATGAGAGTCCGTCTCCCCTCTTCATCCATTTCAGGGACATGTTTGATAAGCAAGGGGCCACCGTTGACGAACCCTTTCACTATGAGGAACACCGCGACGGCGAGAAATATCGATTTGTACGTTCCAAATGTCGCGGGAGCAAGCGAACGCGTCAACAGCGGAATCACGACGAATGAGGAGAGCCGGCTGACCGTCTCCGCGACGGTGACGTACCGTATCTCCTCTAGCATGGGCATATACTCGTGTGGAGGCGAAAAAAACTGTTTTGACTCGTTCTGTGACGATTGAGCCGACCGATACGGTTATTGAGTTCGCACCTGTATCGACCCGCGTGTTCTCCCACTGTTCGTTGCGGGACCGTCTCTACAACAGTGTCTTCCGGACGGCGCAGCGTCTTCCCGTGGATGTCCGATATGACATGTATCTCCCACTCCTGAACACGGTTACCTCCCGGTATCCGCTAGGGACGAACGTCTACGAACGCGACTGGGATGTCTTGATCGTTCTCGACTCGTGCCGTGTCGATGCCCTGCGAACAGTGGCTCCGGAGTATGATTTTATCGGAGAGGTAGAATCGACTACATCTGTTGGCAGTTTTACCGGTGAATGGTTGCTCAAGACGTTCACCGAGCGATACCGTCAGGAGATAGCCGAGACTGCCTACATCTCCCCTTCAGCCTGGACCTATCGGATTTTCACCGAGCGAATTCAGACGTACGATACAGTCGACACCGCTCGTCAGCACACAGATATCGATATCGACGGTGCGGACTTCGAGTTAGTCAAGGAAAGTTATCGGCACCTGTACCGCGGTTGGCCTGAATGGCGGACGGTTCCGGAGTCGGCATTCGGTCGCATCGAGAACGTCTGGCTCTACCCTGTTCGAGAGCCCGAGACCAGATATCACCCAGAGACGACCCAGGTACCACACATCGTCACTGACCGGGCGATCGCTGTTGGCCGCGAACACGATTTCGATCGTCTCGTGGTCCATTACACTGTCCCACACTACCCCTTCATCGGTGGCGTCGACCCGGAGACGGAGTTGGGGCCGCACCAGGCACATACGTTCCCGACGGCACTCCGTGATGGCGAAACGACAATCGACGCGGTGTGGGAAGCGTATCTCGACAATCTCAGACTCGGATTGGACCACGTTCGTACGCTCATCCGAAACATCGACGCTGACAACGTCGCTCTGACTGCCGATCACGGGGAGGCGCTGGGCGAATTCGGCATTTACAAGCATCCATACGGAGTTCCCCACCCGAGAGTCAAACGTGTTCCATGGACTGAAACCACCGCAGAGGATACAGGGACCCATAGCCCAGAGTTCGAAGCCTTCGACGAATCGACCATCGACGGGAACGACATCACAGAGAATCTAGACGCGTTAGGTTACCTATGACCCGGAAACACGAATCTCGTCTGAGACGATGATTCGAGCGGGGTCGGCTAGGAAGTGGGCCCGAAAGTGGATCGAAAGAGCGAATCGGGCGTACCACACGCGGCTTTACCGTCGGTCGATGAACCCGGCTGGGGTCGACGTTTTCGAGGAGGGGTGGGATACGTTGGTCATCCTTGATGCGTGTCGGCACGAGGCGCTTGAGAGGTACGACCTCCCTGGGAGACTGGAGGCAAGGGAGTCTAGGGGATCCATGACTGTCGAGTTCCTGCGAGGGAACTTCCTCGATCGGGATTTGACTGACGTAGTGTATGTCACCGCTACGCCACAACTTCATCGTGTCGCCAACCCTTCCGAGTTCAGTCTGCACGCGGTCGTAAACCTTTGGCAGGACGACGATAACTACTGGTGGGCGTCCGACGGCCGTCACTGTGTCCCGCCGGAGAGAACCACAGAGTACGCTATACAGACGGCACGTCGGTTCCCGAAGAAGCGACTCATCGTCCACTACACACAGCCACACATCCCGTTCATGAACCCGGCAGACGAGACACTCGAGACCGACGCCAACCCGTATCGAGCCTACACTGACGGTCGGTTAGATGTCGATCCGGACGCGCTTCGGGAGTCGTACTATCGAAACGTGGAAGTGGCGCTTCCGGCGGTGGAAAAACTCCTGAAGACAGTCGATGGGAAGACGGTGGTAACGGCTGACCACGGTCATCTTCTTGGCGAGCGGGTGTGGCCGATTCCGGTCCGTATGTGGGGCCACCCACACGGTATCTACGTCGACGAATTGGTCACGGTACCGTGGTTGGTTTATACTAACGGTGAACGACGCGAGATAGTTGCCGACCCACCGGTCAATACTGTGTCGGTCGACGAAAGGACGGTCACGGACCGACTCGACGCACTTGGATACCGGACGTAGCGGCTGTTCATTCCGCGAACAGGTCCCCGCGAAAGCTCTCGATGGTCAATTCAAGCCCCGACTGGAGCGTGGTGTCTGCCTGCCAGGAGAGCAGGTCGGCGGCTTTCCGTGTATCCGGGCGTCGCTGTAAGGGGTCGTCTTCCGGAAGTTTCTCGTAGACCACCGTACTGTTTGCATCACACATATCTATGACCATGTCCGCGAGTGAGTGGATGGTCCGTTCGTTTTCACGGCCCAAGTTGATGACCTCGCCGGCCAACCCGTCAGTCTCCATCAGGCTCCGCAACCCGTTGACCAGGTCCGTGACATAGCAGAAACTTCGTGTCTGTGAACCATCACCGTAGACAGTCAAATCCTCGTCGTGGAGTGCCTGCGAGACGAACGTTGGGATGACCCGTCCGTCATCGGGTCGCATCCGTGGCCCGTAGGTATTGAAGATACGGGCGGTTCGAATGTCTACATCGTACTCGTCTCGGTACGCAACTGTCAGCGTTTCGCCGAACCGCTTCGATTCGTCGTAGCAGCCACGCGGGCCGCGGATATTGACATTGCCATTGTACGTCTCAGGTTGTGGTGAGACTTCCGGGTCACCGTAGACCTCGCTCGTACTCGCATAAACCATACGTGCGTCCGTCGCGACAGCGTAGTCCAGAAGATTCCGCGTCCCTCGTGTGTTAGTGAGAGCGATATCGACCGGGAAGTCAGTAAAATCGGCAGGTGACGCTCGTGAGGCTAGGTGGTAGACCTCCTCTGCTGGGGGTAATGTAACCGCGTCGCGGATGTCGGCTTCGATACTCTGGAATCGGTGGTCGTCCACTAAGTGCGAGATGTTCGTCCGTCTCCCACTCCCGAAGTTGTCGACACACACGACCTCATTGCCGGCATCTAATAGCGACTCACACAGGTGACTCCCGAGAAAACCCGCCCCGCCGGCGACGAGGGAGACAGTAGTTGCCATCGTTTAGTAATGGCTGTTGGCGCATTTATCGTTTTATACGTCGCTCTCGTCGTCACGAACCGCGATCAGGCAGGTGTAAGAACCCCCACGAACGATCGGGAACCGAGTCAACACGCTCCAGTCCGGCAGCGTCGGGAGTTTCGGTACCGAGACGTTACGGAATGTAGTTTCGGTAGTGCGGTAACCTAGCGCCCGCAGCAGCGATTGGAGCGAGAAAGGGTCGATGAACTGGACGTGATCATCGGCTCCAAGGAAGCGATCAGCATCGAGCGACGCATCGAACAGGTACCATCGGAGGTATCGGTACAATCCCATTGGATTCGGGGTTGTGAGTACTAACCGTCCGCCTGGGACGAGGATACGGCGAAGCTCCCGAAGTACGGGAACAGGATCGACGAGATGTTCGACCACCTCAGCGAAGACGACTGTATCGAACGATCGATTAGTAAACGGTAGACGCTCGGCGTCTCCCCTGACCGACTTCGTGCTGTCAGTCCGCTCGTGCAAATCTTCTTTTATATCTACTCCAACGACGGACGCCGACGGATTGTTCCGTTGAATATTCCGATGAACGAGACTCTCCTCGTATTCACCGACGAATCCCACGTCTAGAATCCTATCCCCGTCCACGTGACGCGTCACCCAGTTCACCCGCGGACTCGCTTTCATGATTGTTCGTTCGATAGTCTCCTGGTTGCGGTTTTGGTGTTTCGGACGGTCTCGGTACGTAGCTGCGAGGAGAGCGCCGACGACACCCTTAGTTATGCTGGTCCCGACGGTGCTATTATGCGAGTACTGTCGCTGAGTCTCGATAATTCGATTCTCACCGACGACGGCGAACCCAGACAGCGACAGCAGGCGTACGCCGAGCGTTTGGAAGAGTACACAGTTGTCGTCAAGACCGACAGAAGGGTAGAAACAGAGATTCACGATGGCGCGTTGTCCGTCGTTCCGACCCGATCCCGATCGCGTTACCACTATCTCTACGATGCCTACCGTCTCGCTGCCCGTGAACTCTCAACGAGGGAGTACGATGTCGTGACGACACAGACACCATTCGCAACGGGGTTGATCGGATGGCTGCTGAAACGTAGGTTCGGTGTGAGATTACACACACAGGTCCACATCGACTTCCTCAACAACGCCGAGTGGATAGAACGAACGCCGGAACATCGGGTATTCGATCGAATTGCACGCTTTTGCTTGCCGCGGTCGGATGCGATTCGCGTCGGAACCTTCCACGAACGTACCAAAATCCGGCGGCTCGTGGACGAGGAGATCCCGGTCGTCGTCGCGCCGGTCAGTATCGACACCGAGTCGTTGGTGGGTGAGACGACCGCGGAACGCCGGGCCGAAGTCAGCGAAGAGTTCGACTTCGGCGACAGACCGGTCGTGCTGTTCGCTGGACGGTTCGTCGAACAGAAGGACTTTGCAACGTGGATGGCTGTCGCCGAGCGAGTCTATACCTCCATGGACAGCTCTCCTGTGTTCGTCCTGACCGGTGACGGTCCGCTCCACAGCGACGTCCGCCGACGATTTGAGCAACAGGGTATGAGAGACGTTATTCGTATGCCAGGATGGGTTGATCGAGAGACCCTGTCAGCACTGTACGACCTCGCTGATGTGTTCCTCATCACTTCGCACTACGAAGGAACTAGTCGCGTGATCGTCGAGGCAGGCCTCAACGAACTCCCGACCGTCGCGACGCCGTTCGCTGGTGCGAAAGATAATATCAGCCACGGCGAGAGTGGGTTTATCGCCGAGGACGTCGACCAACTTGCTGCTTACGTCCAGACAGTACTGACCGATGCGGGCGCTACGACAGCGTTCGGACAGGCAGCCCAACGCCAGCTCGCCGACCGCTTCGAGCGTGAGGATCTGGTGGAGTCGTACGTCGACTTCCTCAGTATACAGTGATCACACGCAAACAGATCCACGAAGATGGCCGGCAACAGTCTCCATCAGCGCGTCGACACTGTGGTTAGTCGCGACCACTTCCCGACAATTGGTCGCGATCCCGTGGTATTCTCTCTCGGCTAAATCGAGCACCCCCTCAACTCTATCGGCGAGCGTTGCTACGTCGCCGGGCGGGAACGTCAGCTGGTCGCTCTCCAGTGACGACTCCGTGACGAGTTCGAGGAAGGCGTCGTTACAACATATCGGTGGTGTTCCGCAGGCCATGGATTCGACCTCCACTTTGTCCAGACTCCCGGTCTGGCTCGCACTGATAAACAGGCCGGAACGACGATACTCGTCGACTATCTGGTCGTGTGGCACTGACTCGACCAGTTCGATGCGGTCGCCGAGACCCAGGTCGTCGATGGTTGTTCGGACCTCTGTGAGATACGCTCTGTCAGCACGAGAGAGCCCTCCGACGAGACGTAGTTCGACCGGCCGGCCCCGGTCCCGGAGAATACCGACCGCTTCAACGAGCCGGTGCGTGTTCTTTACCGGAGCTATACGACCGACGTTAAGAAGGCGCCCACGGACCGAGTCGACCGTCCCTGGAGTAAACCGCTCCATATCAATCCCGTGGCCGACAGTGAACACCTTCTCCGACGGGAGTCTGAAGCTCTGTGGGGTCGCGGTTACCACAACGTCTATGAGCCTGTGTGCTATGCGTGTATCCCATCCGATCGTACCATGTGCGTACCACATCACGTACCGACAGGACCTCCCCAGCACCGGCCAGGAGGCAAGGACGTACTGTGGAATCATGTGCGCGAAGACGGAATCGATTCCCTCACGCCGGAGCGCCAAGCAATGACGCTGGAACTCCATTACACGACGGGGTTTAGCGAACCCACGTTCTTTCCCGTAGCTTCGAACCGAGACGTTCTCGGGAAGGTCGTGTGACCCTTCGTACGCGGTCAACACAGTGAGGCGCTCTACGTGCTCGGCAAGTGCCGTTATCCAGTCGACAGTGAACCCGAGAACGTCGTGTTCCGGATCCACTCGTTGGGTCATCATCAGAACGTGCACAGTCGCCCTCCGGCAGGAGACAGCATCATTATCGGTCTCCCACTACTAAATCGTGCACTGATCTGTTCATCCGGTTCATGTATCCGATCCGTGAATATAATTTTGGCCCTGCACGTACAGTCGTGATTCGCTGTTGAGACAATTATATACCAGTTGTCACCCTATCCACGAACCATGTCGCGTCGCCCCCACGTCATCTGGATTACTCTCGACAGTGTGCGGGCCGACCACACGTCAATGGAAGATTACCGACGGGACACGACACCCGCTGTCCGTTCGATCGCCGAAGAAGGACGCTACTTCCAGTCTTGTTTCGCACACGGTAAGTACACGCTCACCTCCACTGCGTCTATTCTGACCGGAACGTACCCCACCTGGCACCGGCTCGGATACGAACGCTCACGACTCCCTGAAGGCACCAAAACGATCCCACAGCGGTTTCGAGACGTGGGCTATGCTACCGGAGGCTTCTCCTCGAACCGGTACGTAAGCGCGGAAACAGGTCTCGACCAGGGTTTCGACCAGTTCTCCTGGATTCACCCGTCGACGCTACTGGGGACGGTTAGCCCGAGACATCTCGTCGGCTACGCCCTCTCGATACGTCGACATTCCGCCGGGTTGCAACGTGACCCCTACAAACACGCGACGCCATACTTACTGAACCATGCCGCGAGGGATTGGCTATCGGAAACTCTCGAGAGCAGCCCCGTCTTCGCGTACCTCCATTACAATGAACCACACCGACCGTACTATCCTCCACTCTCCTACATCGACGCTTACACCGATTCCCTGGCGGAATCACCACGGTCAGCGGGAGAGATATCGATGAATGTCCACAGGAACGTTGAGCGGTTGATTGCAACGGGGACAGAACTCGATGACGGCGAGTTGGCGGCGATTCGGTCGATGTACGACGCGGAGATACGGTACACAGACCAACAAGTGGGTAGTTTGCTCAACGACGTTCGCTCGATGTCCGACAGACCGGTTGTTGTTGTCGTGACGGCCGACCACGGCGAACTGTTCGGCGAGTACGGGCTCATGGGACATAAATTCGTCCTCCGAGACGAGTTGACCCGGGTCCCGCTGGCCGTCTCCGGCCTCAAACTCCCCACAGACCGATCGTCGAGCGTTGTCCAACACGCCGATGTACTCCGGACAATCTTAGCGACCATCGGGGCAGATACCGAGGGTGTCCAAGGCATCAATCTGGAGACAGATAAGAGAACGTTCGCAGTCAGTCAACATCACCGCACCGACCTCGAACCGTATCAAACGTATAACCCGGAGTACGAGATGCGACCGTTCCACGAGGGCGAGTGTAGTTCGATCCGGACCGACGAATTTCGTCTTGTCCGCGAAGAGGGGGGCGACGAGCGACTGTACGCGCTCCCAGACGAAAAGAGTGACCTGACTGCTGACCGACCCGAAACAGCCGCTGCATTGCGCAACACCCTCCAGACGTGGATGGAGGACCATACCGATGATACAGCCACAGAATCAGACAGAACGTACTCGCCGGCGATGCGTGAGCAACTCGCCGATCTCGGGTACATCGACAGTTGAGAAACTACGAATCGAGTACGGCCATGATCGTCTCCGCGCGTCGTGTCCAGGTGTGCAGTTCGATGACGCGCTCGCGCGCCTGACGAGCGCGATCTGGGGCGTCCGGCGCCGAGAGGACAGTCTCTACTGTCCGAGCGAGCGCCGCCGGATCGTCTGGCGCAGCAAAATACACTTCTCGCTCACCGACAATCTCCCTGATTGCAGGGATGTCAGACGCGACGATCGGGCGCTCGGCAGCCATGTACTCGAACAGTTTTAATGGTGAAGTGTAACGGGATGCCAGTGTATCAGTCGCGGTATTGGGTATCACTAACACATCACTAGCGTAAAGATGCCGTGGGACTACCTCTGGTTCAACGTGCCCCACGAGACGAACGTTGCTGGGTATGGGGCCGGCACGGCGCCGCAACTCTGCTTGTTGTGTCTCCCAGCCGCCAACGATACAGATAGTGACGTCTGTGAGCATCCGTGCGGCCCCGATCAGCGTATCGACACCTTTCCACGCTTGTAGACTGCCAACATAAGTGATGACAGGGTGGTCTGTCGGTAGACAGAACTCAGTCCGTACGTCCGTTCTGACTTTATCGATGTCGAACCGGTCGGGATCAACGGCGTCTGGCGCTACGAGGATTCGGGTGTCGGTCCGAGTATCCCAGTCACTGCGGAGCCCGTCGCTGATGGCGACGATGTAATGTAACCGGTTGAATCCACGCTGGGCGACTTGTCCAACGATTCCGCCGGGAGGACCACGATGAACCTCTAGAACGACGGGACATCGAAGAAGGAGAGTACCGACTGTTCCGAGGAGGAGTGAACGTGTGTATACGACGTCTGGCCTCCTCGTGAGCGTGTAAACAACGGCGGCGACGGTGAACGTTATCACCTCAATGTAGAATGCCAGCGCCTGAACTATTCCTGGGAGGCTAGGTGCGAGCCACAGTAAGTCGAGACAGGGAAGTGCTGTCCACCGGAACTCGAATGCGGTGTCGTAGTATGCTTCGGGTGAGTCCGTCTCTACGTCCGGAATCCGCCACCGGTTCGGGACCACTAATTCGATATCGGCTGCCGCACGTGAAAACCCATCACACATCTGTACGATCTGACGAGTGTGTGCCTTCCGACTGGGGAGGCGAGCGTTAGCGACGTACAATATCGACTGCCTTTCGTCCGGCCCGCGTTCGTTCCGATTAGTCATCGTGTTCCCACGAACCATTCGACAGACGGTCAATACGCTGACTCTCGCCAACCAGTACACCGAGCACGACCCAGAGCGGTACGAGAAGTGTCAACCTATCGAATGGGCGGAAAAAGATACTGGCAGAAAATCCCACGACACCGGCTATCAGGCCGACATATAACAGTTTGTCTTCCACGGTACGGAGTAACGCTCGCCCGTGACGAAGCGCCAGTAACAATGAGCAGAGGTACAGAACAACACCAACGAGACCAGTCCAGACGAGGAGCGTCAGATACGCGTTGTGTAACCGCATCGTTACCTCCGGGACGTACTTCCAGTTGGCAGCACCGATACCGGTTAGCACGTGTGGTCTAACGATCAAGAGTCCCTGAACGGTCTGTTCTAACCTCGGTAGCAATGACGACGCATCGAAGAAGGGTATCGATATTACGCCGAGAGCCTCAACGAGCGATTCAACCCGTCCAGCACTGAGTTCCGGCCCGGACCGCTGTTGGCCCGACACCGACGACGGATACAGGGTGATAGCGACCAACACCACGAAGAGTAGAAGCCGACCGAATTTCGCGTACAGGGAGCTGGGACGCAATGGACCGTTCGAGATCGGAAGTCCTTGACGACGAATCGTTGTGTACAGTACCACCGTCACCACCGTCGCCAGACCGACCAGCAACCCCCCACGGTTCGCGTCGAATCCCTGGAGACGGACAACAGTCGCACAGAGTACTGCTGCAAGGCCAGCAGCGAGCGCCCGACTTCGCCGGGCTTGTAAGCTCCAACCGACCAGCACACACACGACAAGTACGAGAACAGTGCCCAACTCCCAGCGTGCGAAGCCGCTTACGTACGTGCCGATTGCGAGTCCTGACATTGGTCCCAGTCCAATCGTCGCCGTCACGACCGGACTTCCCTCGCCTAGCTGCGTGTATCCGAACCCGCTCTGTGTAACGAACTGGACGAGACCGATGATTGTGTGACCGATCCCAGCCAGGCAGAGCGTCATGATTACCGATCGTCCGTACAGCAGTTCGTTCGCGACCACCCGCCGGACTTTTTCGAACGATATTAGCGCACACAGATAAAAAAGTGCGCCGAACACGACAGCATCAGGTCTAGCGGGATCGATCGCGAGCCCGGCGATCAGGATCCACAGGACAAATACACCCAGGAGTTTTCCAGGCATCGGCATTCCAGCCTCTCTTAATCGGTTGCGTGTCACGGTCGCGACCGTGATCACCACCAACGGAAAGTACACTAGGTGAATCTCGGCCCCGAGGTCGCCGACCACACCGAAAACCGCCCGGTCGGTGAGAGGGATATTAGCTCCGAACGTCGCAGTGACGACTACAGCCAGAAGCGCGCCGCGAGTGACCTCCCGAAGTATGATCAACGACGCACCGTATCCTACACCGACCATGACGACACCGACGACGAGTGGGACATCGAAGAGTGCGTACAACAACGGAGTCACGAACGTGAGACCCACCACGAGCGATACCGAGAGTACCGCCGAAATCTTGTGGCTGCCCCACTTGTGCTGGATACGTGGTAGTTTCTGGTCACACTGTTCGAATAGTCGAGTACTCATCCCTATAGCCGTGCGATGCTCCGTTCAGATTCGGTTCCCGACGCGGTTACTGTCCTTCTCAAGGTGTCCTCGTACTGGTCCCAAGTCTGTTCATGATCAAAGACATTTGACAAGCGTCGTCTGCCGGCGTTGCTGAACGACTGCCAGCGAGTCTCGTCACTGAGCAGTCGGGCGATTCGGTCCGCGAAGGCCTCACCGTCGCCCTGGGGGACCACGTACCCGGTCTCGCCGTCGATAACGACCTCTGCATTCCCACCAGCGTCGGAGACAACGGTGGGCGTTCCACAGGCCATCGCTTCGAGGACAACGTGTGGAAGGCCCTCGTAAGTCGAGTTGAGAGCGAAGACGCGACTCCGGCTGACCAACTCAAGGACGGACTCGTGCGACAACCGGCCGTGCAACGTGTAGGCGTCACTCGGGAGCGTTCGCTCCGCGTACGATGCTATCTGGCCACGAGCAGGCCCATCACCGACGATATCCAACTGTGCTTCTGGAAACTGCTCACGGAGTCTAGCCGTGGCGTCAAGCAGTCCCTCGACGCCTTTCCAGTCCACCAGCCGACAGACAGTGATGAGCCGGAAGTCGGCTCTGTCCTCCGATTTCGGTGCAATGGACGGGTCGATAGCGTTGTACACGGTTACGATTCGGCTTTGTGGAATTCCCCAGGAAGCTACCAGATCAGCGAGATATTCGCTCGGAACGATAACCCGGTCAGCGAGACGAGTTTGGGCTGTTCTGAGGAGACGGATCGCTTCGATTCGTGGGCTGTACCGGTTATGGTTGAATGTCTCGATGTCGTCGTGCAGATCGTATCGGACAGTAGCCCTCTCCCACGCCATGTCACCCACAACTTTGACTACGAACGGGGTACCGGTGAGTTCGGTAGCAATAGCGGACTGCCAATCAAAGGCGTTAGAGAACAGTAGATCGGGATCTCGGCGGCGGATTTCTCCGATCAGAGTTCGAATCTGTTTATAAAATCGAACGCCTTCCCAACCGTTCAGCGGTATCCGGACGACGTCGAATGGGAACTTCGCATCTGTCTCCGGCGCTGGATTCCCGTTCGTGACGACCGAAACCGTGTGTCCGCGGTTCGTAAAAGCCGTCGCGATTTCGGGTACAAACGTTGCCGGCCCTCCGGACTGTGGTGGAAAGATACCAGACGCGAAGAGGATCTCCATCAGTATGGTATCACCGACTGACGTATAAAAAACCTCTCACGGGTCCGGCTACGGCATATATCCCAGGTCTCTAAGTTGTGTCTCAACCTCTCGTCGGGGCGTACCCGGCCGGAATTCGGGGGCGTGACTTCCGGTGTCTGTCGCCTCCGTGATCACCCAAGGGACTTGCTTGACGTACGGTGATAGTTGGCCCGCAGTGTGGGCGTAGACACCGTACTCTCCGAAGGCCTCGCCGTGATCTGCACTGATAGCTACCCGTTCGGCCTCAAGGTTTTCCAACAGGAGTTCCACGGAGTCCAGAACCATCCGGAGGTTGTCCAGATATGCGTCCCAGACAATACGACGCGTCGTCTCGCCGCATCGTAACTGTTCAAACGGCGCAGACTCGTGTGGGTGAAGGGGCCGTCCCTCTTCACGTGGTCCGGCGATATACGGCGCGTGAGGTTGCGAATAGTGAATAATAAGCCTTCCAGCGTCGTAGTCGCGGCCAACCGTGATCGCTCGGTCAGTCACGTGTTCCGGGAGCATGTGTTTGAACCGAGTCTCCGGTTGATACTCCCAGGCGTGGTCGAGTAGTAGAAACTCCTCCGCAGGAACGACCTGCCACGCGACCGGTATCCGCTCTGCGGGGAACCTCCGTTGTTCTATGACCCGCTTGCTGAACGCGTTGGCAGAGACATATGCGGTATCACGGATCTCTCGGACGAATTCTGTACGAAAAGTATTGGCAATCCATTCCGGGGAAGTGCTACCGACCGAGGTAATAACACCGATATCGCCGAGGAAGTCGTACTCGTCGGCAACCGCTCTCAGAGCATCAACCCGACAGGTATCGAGAATCAAGAGCGCGTCCCAGTCGCGGTTGTAGACGTTCGTCCCGACAGGAAATCGTGAGGTAACGGTCATCCAAGCGGCGAGGTAAGCACGGTACGCTGCCCGTATCACTTGGTGTCGTTTCGTGCCCGTAGCAGCCATGACAAGTAGAGTCGAGTACCAGCCACTGAATGTGTTGCGGTGTCCCAGGCGAAGCGGTTATGAAAATTCGACGTTAGAATAGGTGTATTCTTTGATGTTTCCGGGCGGGGAGAGTATACGCGGATTTACGTGGTCCGACTCCTTCGAGAACCCCCATCCTCGGTCCGTCTCCGCGAACACTTATATATAAACCAAACGTACCGGCGTTTTATGTGCGACGAGGGCCTGAAGGTTTTGCACGTCATCACGGGCATCAATGTCGGAGGCGCCGAGAACCATCTCCTGTCGCTGTGCAGAGGACTGACCAGCCGTGGGATTGACGTCTCTGTCGCATATCTTCGTGCTGACGATGACGAACTCACTAGTAAGTTTCGTGAGGCCGGTTGTAGCGTCATCTCGGTGAACATGAGACACGACGCGGACCCTGCGGCGCTGGCACGATTAGTCAAACACGCTCGCGGTGCCGTGTACGACATCGTTCATGGCCATCTCTTCCACGGGACAGTGTACGGTTCGGTGGCAGCAGTCGCCTGTGGCTCGGAGTTTATCGTCTCGAAACACAACGACCACCCGTTCTGGGCAGACCAACCGGTCAAGACGGTTCACGAACTCGCCCTCAAGCCAGTAGACCGCGTTATCTGTCTCTCCGATTATGTCCGGGAGTATCTTCTGGAGACAACTCAAGTAGACCCGGGCCTGGTAGAGACTGTCCATTACGGCCTTGACCCGACGCGATTCGACGAAGTGTCCGCCTCCGCCAGGCGACAGATCCATCGAGAGTTCGACACCGAGGAGGGGTTTCTCGTCGGAACGATCGGTCGACTCACGGAACAGAAGAATCTCGGCATTCTACTCCGATCCTTCCAGGAGGTCGTAGGTGAACATCCCACGGCCAAGTTAGCTGTCGTGGGCCGAGGTGAGGAAGAAGAACAACTCAAGGCTCTTGCGACCAAACTCGGTATCGACGACCACATCATCTTCACGGGCTTCCGAGAGGACATACCGGAATTGATGCATGCATTCGATGTCTTCGTGCTCCCGTCTCGCTGGGAAGGATTTGGTGTCGTCTTCCTTGAGGCGATGGCCGCACGGACCCCCGTCGTGGCCTCGGACACAAGCGCGATTCCGGAGGTCATCGGTACTGGTGAGGGTACTGCGGGTGTCCTAGTCGATTCCGATGACACTGGCGCGTTCGCCGACACGATCAACAGACTGCTGTCCGATGCAGAGTACCGGGCCGAACTGGGAGACTCTGGTCGTGAACGACTTGAATCACGATTCTCTGTTCCACAGATGGTTGAGCAGATAGCTACCATCTACAGTGCCTGCACAGGGAAACAGAGGCCCTCCCGCGCGGGGCCCTGAGAAACAGGACGAAAGATGTGTGGAATCGCAGGTGGGTTCGACCCAACTTCCCCACCACCATACGATCTGCTCCAGGCCATGAGCGAGGCGCTCGAACATCGTGGGCCCGACGAGGAGGGGGTTTTTCGCGAAGGCCCCGTTGGCTTGGCACACCGTCGCCTCTCGATAGTCGATCCGGCCGGGGGCACACAGCCTATGGCCAATGAGGGCGGCGACGTCATTGTAGTGTTCAACGGAGAGATATACAATCACCGCTCCGTCCGAAACGAGTTATCGAACCGGCACGAATTCCGGAGCGACGCTGACACCGAGGTTATCCTCCACGCATACGAGGAGTACGGTCTTGAGATGGTAACGAAGTTGAAAGGGATGTTCGCGTTCGCAATCTGGGACGCTAAGACGGAGCGTCTCGTCCTCGCACGCGACCCGGTAGGAATCAAGCCGCTGTATGTCACCACCGGCCCCAGGCCGTGGTTTGCATCGGAGTTATCCGCACTGCTTGAGGCAGGTATCGACCACGGGGGGCTCGACCGAACAGCCATCGGGCAGTACTTCGCCCTTGGATTCGTTCCTGCGCCACGGACCGTATTTCGGAACGTTCGGGCGGTCTCCCCGGGCGAAATGCACATCGTAGACGACAGCGGTCACGAACGAATGTCGTACTACGACTGGTCGGTCACCGCCAGAAATCCATCTTTCGAACGAGCAGCTGTAGAGTTGCGTGACAAGGTTGACAGATCAGTTCGCGGCCGATTAATGAGCGACGTACCGCTGGGAGCGTTTCTCAGTGGGGGTCTCGATTCTACTGTCATCGTCGGAACGCTCGCGGAGTTGTGCGAAGAGCCTGTACAAACCTACACAGTCGGGTTCGACGAGGCGCGTTTTGACGAGTCCGCTGCTGCTAAAATCGTCGCAGACTATCACGCGACGGATCATACAGAGTACACGGTCAGTCCGGCCGATCTCAAAGCCGCTGTCCCCTCGGTAGTAGGTCGACTTGGGCAACCCTTCGCTGACCAGTCTCTTATTCCAACGCACGTAGTGTCCCAGAAGTCGAGCCAGGATGTGACCGTCACGCTATCGGGAGACGGTGCGGACGAACTGTTTCTCGGGTACGATAAATATCGCGGAGAGTACTATTCGTCGTACTACCGGTCGCTACCGAAGCCACTTCGGAGCCTAATCGAAAACAGTCTATCGCGTGCTCCGCGGTCTCGAGGCGACCGTATCGGGGAGTTTGTCCGGAAAGCAGACAAGTTTACGCGCAGTGGGACAACGAATCCGGTAGACCGGCACTTCGAGTGGCTCCGTATCACTGACGAGCAATCGGCGACAGCGACGACAGTTGATCCGCTTCATGCTGGCCGGACGGCGATCAGAGAGTGGAACGATCGAGTTACTCCGTCTCTCCCGAGTGGCCGACGCGACTCACTCACGCAGATGCAGGCCATCGACACACGGGTCGCCCTCCCGGAACAACTTCTTCATAAAGTGGACCTTGCGAGTATGTACAACTCCCTGGAAGTCCGTGTCCCGTTTCTGTCCACCGACATCGTCAAGTACGCACTGTCGCTGCCGCGCCAACACAAAATGACGGCGCTCTCTCGGAAGCGCCTTCTCAGACAAGCCTTCGCCGACCGTATCCCCGACGAGATCGCCGACCGGCCCAAGCGAGGGTTCGATATGCCAGTCGGGGAGTGGTTTAAATCAGAGTTGGCTGACGAGTTTCAGGACACTCTTGGACGCATCGATAGCACCGTTCTTGACACAAGTGCTGTCCGTACAGTCTACGACGAGCACTGTAAGGGACAAGCCGAACATGGAAAGTTCCTCTGGAGCGTCTACGTTTACGCTCAATGGGAAGGACGACTCCGGGCGTCGGGTGTCATAGACTGAGTGTTTTCTCCCGAAACAGTCGTGTCAGCTTCCCTTGACGAGTCCTTGCAGGCGATTCGTTGTCGTTTCGACGGTCTCATTCCAGTCGTGGTGTGTCGAGACGTATTCGCGCCCGGACCGCCCCAGAGTATGCCGGACATTATCGTCTGCTAACTCCCGTATCGCCTCCGCGAACCCTCTCGGTTCTGCCTGATCAGGCTGACGTCCTCCGACGGCACAGAGTTGCTGCAATTGTGGCAACGGACTCGTCACGACCGGGACAGCCGAAGCGAGAGACTCCAAAACGGCCCGCGGGACTCCTTCAGACCGACTCGGTAGCAATAATAGGTCTGCAGCTCGGTACACAGCCGGCATCTCGTCGTAGGGAATCGCTCCGTGGAGCGAGACTCGTTCGGTAATCCCCTCTCTGTTAGCAACACGCTGGACAGTTTCCCTACCCGGTCCATCTCCGACAACAGCCAGTTCAGCATCGAGAGAAGAGTATTTCTCAAGGGCCGCGCTGAGGGCCTCAACTGCCAGGGCCGGTCGTTTTCCCTGTACGAGCCTCCCCACAAACAACAGCGTCAGATCCCGGTTGCCGATTTCGTCTCGGGCCGACCCGGATGGTGAAAAGCGGGACACGTCGATGCCGTTGTGAACGACGTCAATAGGTGATTTGACGCCGATATCCCTGAGCCGCTCCTTTTCAGCCGACGAATAGCAGAACACTGTATCCGCCTGATTAAACGTCCAGCGTCCGATCGAGTACAGGTACGTTCTAAATATCCACTCCGAGACGGACTGCGAGTAGAGCCCATGATTCGTCACCACCAACGGAGAGTCGCCGAATCTTCGCGTGAGTGCGGCCAAGTTTGTCGAAAAATACAGGTGGGAGTGTGCGTGGATCAGGTCGAACTCAGAGGAACTGCGTAGAAGATACCGTGCTACCGACGGTGAAATATCGTTGCTGGCGATAGACAGCCCTTTGGGCACCTCAACGACCTCGTAGCCGGACCGCTCTCTGATTCGGGATGTTCGCCTCGAAGTAGTTGTCAGCACCGTCACGTCGTGACCTGCGCTGGCCTGGTCACGGCTCATCGCATGCACGTGGTACTGCCCCCCGCCGACTGACTCCGGATATACTTTCTGAGCGACCCTGAGGATCCGCATACGTCTACTTTCGACATGTGTGAAAAAAACCGTGTCGCCTCAGATCCGTATGCGCCAGAATACCGACTCCGGACCCCATGCGGGGGTGAAAATGCGGTGTCAGCAGCCGAACTTCGTCGGAAACCTCACCGTTGAGATGTAATACAGCGGCCCTGAGCTGTTCTCACCAACGATAGCAAGCCCGGTGGACTTATTTTCCGTCGTTAATGATACCCATTCAATGATCGGTGGCTGGCGGTACCGCCTCGCCGGCGGGCTGGGAGCGGTGACGTTCACTGTCCTAGCACTAGCCCTCGCCTACCAGTCAGTAATACAGGACCTCATAGTTTTAGTCCCCTTCGTCGGCGACCTACCGATCCGATCGGCGACAGTGCAGGAATTCGCGTTCGAAGCACTGACGACGGCCACCATCGTCGCCGTCGCGTTCGCCCCGCTGTACAAGCCACAGCCGCGCCGACTGCTCGACACCTGGCTGTTCGCGGTTCGTCGGACGGCCATCGCCGTCCTCGCACTCGCAACGATAGGGTACTTCGACTACACGTACAAACTCCCCAGGCTGACCCTCATCACGGCTGGGGCGGTCCTCATGGCAACACTTCCAGCGTACTTCGTCGCGATCCGCCGACGGCCCGTCGATGGCGAAGAGCGCACCGTGATCGTCGGGAACGCCGCGGAGCGAATCCCGCGAATCAGTCGTGCAGCGGACGCGAACGTAGTCGGGTACGTCGCTCCGCAGGCCGTCAAGGACAGCGAGATCGGGATGATCGACGGTGGCCACGTGACATCGGTCGACATCCCCCGACTCGGTGGCCTCTCGCGACTCGAAGAGGTGTTGCTCTCACACAACGCCGACACGGCCGTCCTCTCCTTTGCTGGCGAAGATCGCTCGGAGCTGTTCGGTGCGCTGGCAGTCTGTCACGAGAACGGTGTGGAAGCACAGATCCACAGCGACTACGCCGACCCCGTCCTGACCAACGAGATAGACGGCGAACCGCTCGTCGATATCGATCTCGAACCGTGGGACCCACAAGATCAGGTCCTGAAACGGCTGTTCGACATCTGCTTTGCCGGTGTGGGTCTCGTAGTGCTCACGCCGATAATCGCCGTCATCGCCATCGCCATCAAACTCGAAGACGGCGGACCGATCCTCTACTGGCAAGAGCGGACCGCGGTGTTCGGCAAGACGTTCACCATCGCGAAGTTCCGAAGTATGGTCCCGAACGCCGAGAGCGAGTCCGGAGCGACGATCTCCGCGGAAGACGCTGGCGGGACCGACCCGCGTGTCACCCCGGTGGGAACGGTGCTGCGGACGAGCCACCTCGACGAGATTCCACAGCTCTGGTCGGTCCTACTGGGTGACATGTCCGTCGTCGGGCCACGCCCGGAACGACCGTCGCTGGATGCGGACATGGAATCGGCGGTCGAGGAGTGGCCAAACAGGTGGTTCGTCCGCCCGGGATTGACCGGACTGGCACAGATCAACGGCGTCACCGGAACGGACCCGGAACGGAAACTCCAGTACGATATCGAGTACATCCGCCAGCAGTCACTCTCGTTCGACGGGAAGATCGTCATCCGGCAACTCTATCAGGTGCTGACGGACGCCATCAGCCTTCTCCGGTCGGATGCCGCGGATACCCCGGACACCGGGGACGACGGCACGCCGAACCGGTAGTTCACTCGAAGGCCGCCTCGACCGCGTCCGTGACAGTTCGCTCAGCCTCCCAGCCCAGCCGTTCCCGAGCCGCACTGGTATCGACAGTGAACGACTCGACCAGCGTCTCGTCGTCGGCCCGCGGGTTCTCCACGAGCGTGACGGGAACGTCGACCCCCAATCGCTCGACTGCGGCTCCCTGGACGAGCCGGGCGACGGCCTCGACACTGGGGTCCTCGTCGCTCGCGAGTTCGAACTTCTCGACGCCGGTCACGCCGTCGGCCCGCTGTGCGAGCAGTCGTTCGGCGCTCCGGACGTAGGCGCGGGCGACATCCGTGACGTGGAGGAAGTTGCGCGACTGGCTGCCGGGTTCGTAGACCGTCAGTGGCTCGCCGGAGCGTGCCCGGTCGACGAAGAAGTTGACGACGGTCGGTTTCGACACCGTGGTTCCGTCGACCGCGTGGCGGCCGTAGACGTTCGAGATCATGTACTGGTGGGCCGGGAACGCGCCGGCGGCGAACTCGTCGATCGATCGCTCGCTGACGAGTTTCGTCCGGCCGTACCAGTTCACCGGATCCCGTGGATGATCGACGGTGATCGGGAACTGCTCGGGGTCGCCGACGACGGCCATCGAGAACGGGAAGACCAGCGCCGCGCCGGTCTGCCGGCAGAACCAGGCGACGTTGTCGGTCCCCTGGACGTTGACCTCGTAGGCCAGGTCGGGGTCGGCGTCGCAGTCGTCGACGCCCGAGATCGCAGCCAGGTGGAGGACGACGACCGCTCCCGAGAGGGCGTCTTCCAGCCGTCGACGGTCGCGGATGTCGACGTGGTCGATCCCGACATCGCCGACCGAACCGAGTCGCCCCTCGTAGAAGTTGTCGATGGCGGTGATCTCCCAGTCGGGATGACGGGCCTGGAGTTCGACGAGGACGCGGCTCCCGATGTAGCCGGCGGCGCCCGTCACGGCGATCCGTGGCGTCTCAGTGCGGGCCATCGGTGAACCTCCCGGCGAGATCGCGAACCCCCTCGCGAAGCGTCCAGCGGGGCTGGAAACCGGTCGAATCCAGTCGGTCGAAGTCGACGTGGTAGGACGGGCCGGGGTGTTCGTCTTCGAGGTAGGTAATCTCGACCGCGCCGACCGCCTCCTCGACGATTTCCGCGATCTCGGCGATCCGGTAGTTCTCGGCCGTGCTCCCGACGTTGTAGACGTGCTCGGACCAGTCGCCAGGGTGTAGTGCTGCGTGTTTGTAGGCGCGTGCGGCGTCGGCGACGTGGATGAAGGGCCGCCAGTTGTCGCCGTCGCCGTAGACGGTGAGCGGGCGGCCGGTCAGCGCCCGGAAGACGAAGTCGTTGACCACGAGATTGAACCGGATCCCGGGCGCGTACCCGAAGTTCGTCGCCAGTCGCAGGGCGACACCGTCCATCCCGAATGCCTCGCAGTACTCCGCAAGCAGCGTCTCGGCGTCGCGTTTGGTCTCGGCGTAGGGGTTGATCGGGTCGGGCGTGACCGTCTCGTCGACGTGCGTGCTGGTCGCTCGCCCGTAGACGTTACAGGAGGAGGCAAAGACCACGGTCTCGACGCCGAGTTTCCCGGCGGCCGTCAGGACGTTCTCGGTGCCGTCCTCGTTGACCGCGACCGTCTCCGCGCAGCGGTCGTGGGTACTCGCTGCGCCCGTGATCGCCGCGAGGTGGATCACCGTGTCCATCCCGCGGGTGGCGCTCTCGACATCGCCGTACTCGCGCACGTCGCCGTGTCGGACCGTGAGGGAGTCGTCGACAGCGCCAAGCAGCGCCCGCGGGGAGCCAGAGGCCAGGTTGTCGAGGACGACGACTTCGCCGACGCGGTCGTCGGCAACCAGTCGCGGGACGAGGGCGCTCCCGATGTAGCCACAGCCGCCCGTGACCAGCACGTCGGTCGTCATCCGTCGGCGAGGACCCCTGGCAGGAACCGGTCTTCGTAGGACTCTATGGTGTCGCTGTACCGGGTCAGCGTCTCGAAGATGTCACGAACGCCGTCCTCGAAGGTCTGGTCCTGCCCGCCGATGAGGTCGGCGTAGCGGTCGTTCTCGATCTCCATCTTGTGTGTCTCGTCCTCGTCACGCGGGTTCTCGAAGTGCTCGACGGCCACGTCGAGGTCGAACTCGCCCCCCACGTCGGCGATGGTCTCCGCGACTTCGACGATACTGATGGCGCGGGTGACCTGATTGTAGACGGTCAGCCCCTCGGGCCGGTCGTCGGCGTCGCCGAGCGCGAGGCGGGCGAGCCCCTCGATGGCGTCCTCCAGCGAGACGAACGGCTTGCGCTGCTTTCCTTTCCCGTAGACGGTGACCGGGTAGCCCGCGACGGCCTGGGCACAGAAGCGGTGCGCGACCGTCCCGAAGTAGTAGTCGAAGTCGAATCGGGTCTTCAGCCGGTCGTCTTCGCGCGTCTCGGCAGTCTCGGTCCCGTAGACGATGGCGGTCCGCACGTCCGAGACGGGGATGTCGAACTGGTCGTGGGCCAGCCGGAGGTTCTGAGCGTCGAATCCCTTGGTAGAGTGGTACCAACTCCCCGACATGTTTGGGAACGGCACGCCGTCGGCTTCGCCCTGGTTCTCCATCGTCGCCCCACCTTCGGGGATAGGGAACTCGGGTGCCCCGTAGACGCCGGTCGTCGTCGTCTCGACGAAGTGCGTGTCCGTGAGGTCGTGTTCTTTCAGGCCCCACAGGAGGTTCCGCGTGGCCTGCATGTTGTTGTGCTGGGTGTAGTTGGCCCGCTCGCCGTTGATCTGGGAGTACGGCGCGGAGGGCTGGGCGGCAGCGTGGACGACGACCTCGGGTTCGTGGACAGCCAGGAGTTCGTCGACGAAGCCCCTCTCGACGAGGTCACCCTCGACGAAGGAGAGATTCGAGCAGTCGTGTACCTCTCGGGCGGCGTCGAGGCGGCGGTCGGGGCTGGCGACCGGTGTGGCACTGGTCGCGCCCACGTCGCCGACCCAGCGGCGGCGCGCGAGGTTGTCCACCAGGACGACCCGGTCGTCGGTTCGTGTCGCGATCCGGAGCGCCGTCGGCCAGCCGAGGTAGCCGTCGGCGCCGGTGAGCAGAATCGACATCGTGAATCCACCGGAACCCACACCGGTCGCTCATTTGTTTATGAACGCGCTACCCGCCCGGTAGCCGCCGCTTACAGCGTCTTCCGGATCAGTGGAGACGAAAACCGTCACCACACACGTTCGACAGCGAAGCAGGCCGAGTTAGTTCACTCGACGGTCACGCTCTTCGCGAGGTTCCGTGGCTTGTCGATCGGCCGGTCGAGCAACGCAGCGGTGTGATACGACACCAGTTGGAGGTGGATGTTCGCCAGCACGGCCGCGGCCCGCGGATGGGTCTCGGGCAGTTCCAGCACCTCGTCGGCGTAGCGGGCGGCGTCGTTCTGGCCGTCGGTCACGGCGACGACGGGCGCATCCCGGGCTTCGACTTCCTTGATGTTGCCCACGGTCTTGCGAGCACGCTCGTCGTCGCCGGTGACGACAGCGAACACGGGCGTCTGCTCGGTCACCAGCGCGAGCGGCCCGTGTTTGAGTTCGCCGGCGGCGAACCCCTCGGCGTGTTTGTAGGTGATCTCTTTCATCTTCAGCGCGCCCTCCAAGGCGACGGGGAACTGCTGGCCCCGGCCGATGAAGAAGTAGGCGTTCGCGTCCTGGTACAGTTCGGCAACTTCCTCGGCCGCGGAGTTGTCGAGGATCGCCTGGACCTGGCCGGGCAGGTCACGGAGCGCGGCGATCACACGCCGATCGGCGGCGGTCGACGTGGTGCCGAGCGCGAGCAGGTTCAGCGCGGCCAGTTGCGAGGCGAAGGTCTTGCTCGCGGCGACGCCGATCTCGGGGCCGGCGCGGATGTACAGCGCGTGGTCGCACTCACGGGCCGCCGTCGATCCGACGACGTTGGTCACGGCCAGGGTGCGCGCGCCGCGCTTGCGGGCCTCTCGCAGCGCCGAGAGGGTGTCCGCCGTCTCGCCGCTCTGGGTGACGCCGACGACGAGGGCGTCACCGATGGGCGGTACGCCGGTGGCGTACTCGCTGGCGAGGAACGCCTGAGCCGGGATCCCGGCCTCCTGGAACAACTGGGCGCCGTACAGCGCTGCGTGATACGAGGTACCACAGGCGACGAAGTGGACGCCCGTCGGCGAGAGATCACCGAGGTCGCCGATGTCGACGCTGCCGGAGAGTTCGTCGACCCGGCCGCGGAGACACTGCCGGAGCGCCCGCGGTTGCTCGTGGATCTCCTTGAGCATGTAGTGGTCGTAGCCGCTCTTGCCGGTCTCCTCGGGGTCCCAGTCGACGGTGTCGACATCCTTCTCGACGACGGTGCCCTCGCTGTCGGTGACCGTCCAGCCGTCGGCGTCGAGGCGGGCGAACTCGCCGTCGTCGAGGTAGACGACCCGATCGGTGAAATCGCGGAACGCCGGCACGTCGCTGGCGAGGAAGGTCGCCTCGTCGGTCACACCGAGGACGAGCGGCGAGTCGTGACGCGCGGCGAAGACGGTCTCCGTCCCCGCGACGACCACCGCGACGGCGAAACTGCCTTCGAGTTTGTCGATTGCCGTCCGGACGGCCGCTTCGGGGTCGGCGCCGCCTTCGAGTTCGCGCTCGATGAGGTGGGGGATCACTTCGGTGTCGGTGTCGGAAGTGAACGTGTGGCCCGCCGAGACGAGTTCGTCCCGGAGGTCCTGGTAGTTCTCGATGATGCCGTTGTGGACGACGGCGACCGAGCCATGACAGTCCTGGTGGGGGTGGGCGTTCGCGTCCGTCGGCGGGCCGTGCGTGCTCCAGCGGGTGTGGCCCACGCCGACCGCGCCCGAGAGGTCGACACTCTCTAGGGTCGCTTCGAGTTCGTCGATGTCGCCGGCGTTCTTGCAGATGCTGACCGGTTCGTCCGCGCTCGTCAGCGCGACGCCGGCCGAGTCGTACCCACGGTACTCCAGTTTCGAGAGGCCGTGGACGAGCGTATCGAGCGTCTCGTCGCCGCGGCCGACACAGCCGATGATCCCGCACATCAGCGGGTCACCTCCACGCCCTCGCTGACGTTGCTGTCGATCGTCGCGCCCGTGTGCAACGTCACGTCCGTGCCGACGAGCGTCCCGGGAGCGATACTGACATCGCCCGCCGCGGTCGTCCAGTCACCGATGACCGCGCCGAGTCGCTGGTTCTCGAAGACGCTCGTCCCGACCTGTACGTCCGCGGAACCGCCAGGGACGACGGTGTCGGCGCCCAGGTCCACGTCCTGTCCGGTGACGGTATCGAGCAGGGTCGAACTCGGCCCTACGCGCGTGTCGGCGTCAAGCACCGACCGCTGGACGACCGCGTTGGCACCGATCGTCACGTTTGCGCCGATGGCCGTATCGGGGCCGATCACGGCACCCGCCCCGATCTCACAGTCCGGGCCGATGACGACCGGTCCCTGGAGGACAGCCTCGTCGTGAACGTGTGCGTCGGTGTCGACCCAGACGTGTTCGCCCCGTGCGATCTCGATGACTCGTTCGCGGTTGAGCACCTCGCGCGCGACGGTCAGCAGGTCCCACGGGTAGGTGGCGTCGACCCACATCCCGTCGACCTCGACCCCGCGGACCCGCTCGTGGGCGACTAACCGCTCGATCGTGTCGGTGATGCCCAACTCGCCCGCGGTCCGTGGTGTCTCCTCGATCGCCTCGAAGATGCTCTCGGGGAACGCGTACACGCCGGCGTTGATGAGCCGGTAACCGTCGTCGCGTGGTTTCTCGACGAAATCCGCGATGTCACCGCCGCGCAGTTCCACGGCGCCATAGCGGCTGGTGTCCCGGCGTTCGGTGACGGCGATGCTCGGATCGCCAGTCTCGGCGAAGGAAGCATCGACCGCCTCTACCGTCCCCGCGTCGATGAGTCGGTCGCCGTTGAGGACCAGTAGGGGGCCGTCGACCTCCCTGCGTGCCTGTGCCAGCGCGTGGCCGCTCCCGAGTTGCTTCTCCTGGAGGACGTACGTGATCGGAACGTCCCGGTAGGTCGGGCCGAAGTGGTCCTGCACGCGGTCGCGTTTGAACCCGACGACGACGACCAATCGCTCGATGCCCGCCTCGATCAAGGCGTCGAAGACGTGTTCGAGGATCGGCCGGTTCGCCGCCGGTAACATCGGTTTCGGCCGGTTTCGCGTCAGCGGCCGGAGCCGGGTCCCCTCGCCCGCTGCGAGGATCACCGCGGTATCGATGTGCATATCTCACCGTGTGCGCCGTCCTGTTTCAACCTTCTGGGCTGGGCGGTTTTCGCGCTGTGGCTGTTCGTTCTCTCTGTCGCTGTCATCGTCCGTCCGTACGACTCGGGGTACTTCGTTTGGCTCCGATTACCGTTGGCTTCGATATCTGAATCGTCACCGGCGCTATACCCGTCCAGGAATGTGAATTTTTGGTACACAGATAGTCAGTTATTCGATAATCACTGCTTTATACCACACCCCAACAAGAACCAGTTATGAGTGGAGTCGCGCTGCGAGATGGCACCCTCGTGGTCGAGCGCAAGCCGAACAAGCTCGACACGTTGGCAATCGAGTTTTCTGATATTCTCGATCAGGTTGGTATCGACCATACCTATATCGCGGAGTACGTCTCGATCCTCTCCGGTCGGGCATGGTCTACAGAGGATGTAGACGTGCTAATCGAGCCTGTCGATACAGCAACCATCGATCGACTCGTCGCGCTACTCACTGATCATGAGTTCTGGGGCCAGCAATGCCACTCACGTCGATGTACGAGATGCTCGAAAACGGCGACAACATCTGGGTCGCCCCGGACGACGAGATCACACCTCACATAGAAGTTAAGTTCGTCCGCGACGAGTTCGACCGTGCTTCCCTGGCGAACTCGATCCAGGCTCGGATAGGAGAAGCAACGATTCCGATCAGTCCACTCGAACTCCAGATCGCGTACAAGCTCCACCTAGGGACACAGAAAGACGTTGAGGACGCCGTGCACCTGTACGCACTCTTCGAGAAAAGCCTTAGTGCCCCGCAACTCGAAACATGGGTAACGCGACTGGATGTCGAATCCGAGTATGAACGACTCAAACGTTCGTGAACACCTCGACCGGAAGCACGAGCGGAACCGGGAGGAACGCATAGAGGGAATCAAGCGCTGGGTGGAGTACATCGAATCGAACCAACCAGAAGTGTGGGGACCCCAACAGAACGCTGTCGTCGATGGCCAACTCGACGCCGCACGGAATGCCGGGACGACGGCCGATCATCAGCAGCGAGTGAGAGAGGTAGCGGCAGAGGTTCTCGACCTCGAAGACCAGGAAGACACCACAGAGCAGAATCACGAGCACAGCTAATTCATCGCAAGGTCCCAGTCTTCGGTTCTCCCCCGCACCTACGTATCGTCGGTGTCGCGGACGATCGCCGACTGTCGCTCCAGCGCTCGTTCGAGGAACTCAGGGGGGAGTGACTGGATGTCGCCGACCTGGACCCGCCAGAGGTTGGCGTACAGCTCGTCCGCTCGGAGCAGTTCCTCGTGGGACCCGTCCTCGACGATTCTCCCGTCGTCGAGCACGAGGATGCGGGCGGCGTTGCGGATCGTCGACAGTCTGTGCGCGATGACGAACGTCGTCCGGTCGGCGGCGAACTCCTGAAGGCTGGCCTGGATGAGCGCCTCGGTCTCCGTGTCTACCGCGCTGGTGGCCTCGTCCAGAATCAGTATCTCGGGGTCTTTGAGCATGGTGCGGGCGATCGCCAGGCGCTGGCGCTGGCCGCCCGAGAGCTTCACGCCGCGTTCGCCCACGAGCGTGTCGAACCCGTCCGGAAGCTTGCGGATGAACTCGCCGGCCTGTGCTCGGTCAGCGGCCCGTTCGACCTCGTCGTCCGTCGCGTCGAACGTGCCGTACCGGATGTTTTCGGCGACTGTCCCGTAGAAGAGAAACGGCTCCTGGCTGACGTAGCCGATCGACCGGCGCAGGCTCCGGAGCGTCACCGCTCGAACGTCCTGCCCGTCGATGCGAACCGCGCCCGTCTCGGCGTCGTACAGTCGCGGGAGCAGTTTCAACAGCGTCGACTTGCCGGCCCCGGTCGGGCCGACGACGCCGACGGTCGTGCCGCCCTCGACGGCGATATCGATGTCTTGGAGGACGGGCTCGTCGCCGTAGGCGAACGTGACAGCCTCGAAGGTAACGGCCCCCTCAGACACCGTCAGGGCCGTCGCGTCGGGGTGGTCGCGGACGACGGGATCGCGCATCAGCAGTTCGTCGACGCGTAGTCCTGCGGTCTTCGCTCGCTCGTAGTCGTCGACCACGTCACCGAGTCGGATGATCGGCCAGACGAACTGCTGGGCGTAGATGACGAACGTCACGAACGAACCTGGCGTGAGCGTCCCGGCGATCCCGAACGGAGCCACACCGAGGACCCACAGGCCGCCGATCAGAAACGTGAGCGCAAAGCCGATGCCGGAGATGACAGTCAGCCCCGGAAAGTAGGTGATACGCACGCGGATCGCGGCCAGGCTCGCCCGGAGGTAGCTGTCCGAGGCTTGGCGGACCCGCTCGGTTTCGAAGCGCTCTGCGCCCTGTGTCTTGACCACTTCGATGCCGCTGACGCTGTTTTCGAGGCGGGCGTTCAGGTCGCCGATCTGTTCCCGGACGCCGAGATAGCGCGGCTCGATGATCCGAGTGAACGCGAGCGTGAACGCTGCCAGCACCGGAATCGGCAACAGCGTGATCACAGTCAGCGTGGGGTTCAGTCCGACGAGGATGGCACCGATCCCACCGACGGTGGCGAGGATCCACACCGTCGCACTCAGCCCGTCCTCAAGAAACGTCTCCAGGGCGTTGACATCGTTGTTGAGCACGCTCATGAGATCACCCGTCCGTCGCCGCGTGAAGTAGGCGAGTTCCTGGCCCTGGAGGGCGTCGTAGGCGTCGACCCGGATGGTTCGCTGGACGCGCTGTGCGAAGACGCTCCAGCCCCAGTCCTCGACCCACGAGGCGACCGCACCGCCCACCGTCGCGACCAGCAGCACCGTGATGGAGAAGTAGAGCTGACCGACCGGCCGATCGGGGACGAACTCCCCGGGGACGAACGGCAACACGTACGGCCGCTCGGACAGGAAGACGGCGTCGACTGCAATCCCGATCACCAGCGCCGGAACCAGGCTCAGCGCCCTGCCGACCAGCGTCGCGACGGTTCCGAGGGCGGCGTACCGCCGTCCGTCCCGGCCGTACTCGGTGTACAGCCGCCAGACGACGTTGCCCGACCGGGATTCGGAGGGAAGGTCCCGCTCTGTCATGCCTTGTGTTGGGTTCGCATGGACATCAGGCTGCGGGCGGACCCGGAACCGGGCGATCGGTACACCGCGACACGGCGAAACCCACGCCGCGCCGTCGACAGGTGGGTATCGGCCCGGTCCCGCTGTGCCGGCAGTCGAGCGTCACAGCCGGACAATGGCTCGCCACGTCGGTCGATCAGTCGATTGTCCCCGTGTCGAGGGGTGTCTCCACGAAGTCAGCCCCGTCAGGTGACGGCTCTGATAGCCACTGACAGAGGGGACCGCGGCGACTGGTCGGATCCCGTCGGCCGCATGGGTAGAGCTACAGCGGACGGTCGATAACCTGGCCTTATCCGGTCTACGGGGCGGCTACCGTGTCGGCTAGCTTCGACCTACACGAAACGTTGATAAATTGGGCGGGAAGAGTCACCCCCGATGTGCAAGGTAGATGAGATATTCACGGCGATATCGAGCGAGCGACGGCGCCTCACACTGTACCATCTCGAACGCCACCTCACACTCTCGCTCCCGGACCTCGCAGAACTCGTCGCCGAGACGGAGCGGGGCAAAGACGTGCGCGAACTCACCGGCGAGCGGATCAAACGCGTCTACATGTCACTCTATCACCGGCACGTGCCTCGCCTCGAAGCCGCAGAACTGGTCCGGTACGACCAGGAGACGGACGTGGTCAGACGGACCGAAGCCGTCCCGACCGCGCTCGACACCGCCCGTGAGACCCTCCAGCGGATCGAGGCGCGCTGAGCGGTGAGCCACGTCGACCGCCGGAACGGCGTCGGTCGCGCCCCTCGCTGGAGGGTCGCTGTGCTCCCCGATACGGCTTTCCGAGACGCCTCGCCGCGTCTTCGGCGGCAGCGCCGCCCGACTGTCTCGGGATCGCCGGCCTCACTGCTCGGCGTCTCGCTACTGCTCGCGGTTCCCCGCGGTCACCGCTGGGCGTTTCCGAGACCGCCCTCCGTTCGGGCTCTCGCTACTGTTCCCCCATCCGCTCGCCGGCGACCCGCCGCCCTTTGGTCGTCAGGTTCACCTCGGTCCGTTCGCGGACGACGCTGATCACGTCGAGTTCGATGAGCCGGTCGAATATCGCCTCGGTCTTCTCGACATCGATGCCGACGAAGTTCGGGATGTCGAACGGGGAGACGCCGGAGTGGAGCGCCATGATGACCCGTTTCTCCGTCGAGGACAGGTCCAGGTCGGCGCGGTTTTGCTCCGCGCTCTCCTCTAACATGACCTGTAGGACGGTCGCGTGGAACTCGTCGCCGGCGAGGTGGGTCTCGACGCTGATCCCCTCCTCGGAGTGTTCGACCTCGATGACCGCCCGTTCCTCGCCGCCGATGTCCTTGTCCTCGACGGCCAGATCGCCGATGTCGGCCCGATCGATCGTGACCGCCTGGCCGTCGGCCATCGCGACCCGGAGGGCGTCGTCGTTGACTTTCAGCCGGCCTTTCGTCCACTCGGCGTTCTGGACGACACCGCCTTTCAGCGCCGGGTGCTGGACGCGGATGACCGCGCCGTTCAGGCTCGCCCGGTAGAAGTCGGTCTCGAACTCGGCGTGGTTCGACGCCGAGACGAGGATCACGTCCTCGCCGACGTGGAAGCCGACGTACTCGGAGACGCCGGCGCTCTGCTGGTTGACGTCGAACCGGTCGGCGATCCGGTCGATGTCGTCGAGCGCGATCTGGCGCTTGCCGTCGGCCAGCAGGGCGATGCGTTCGGTCGTGAGGATGATCCGACAGTTCTGCCACTCGGCGTCGGTCAGGCGCTGGCCCTGTGACACCGCGAGCAGGTACTTCCCCTGCGTGTCGGCGATCTTCTTTTCGGTGTTGCTCATCCCCGTAACTGCCTCGTCCCCCTGTTATCGACAGCCGAGAATATAAGTTCCGCCGCCAGTATCGCCTGCGACAATCGGGTCGACCCCGGTGAAAGTGCAGGGCGGCCGGGGTCGTCCGTGCTCAGTCGTCGGACGACGAGGGCGACAGGCCGGGGCGACCGACCAGCGGCCCCTCGGTTCCGGTGAGTCGACAGAGCGCGAACGCGGCCGCGACGAAGGCAGCGTACTCGGCGAACGGCAGCAGGACGTGGATCAGCCCCTCGGTGTGGACGGTCGCCAGGAGGGGGCGCTGGTTCATCGTCGCGTGGAACAGCGCCACCAGCCAGAGGTTCCCGCTGAGCGCGTAGACGAGCCCGTAGGCGAGCCCGGCCGCGAGCAGTCCGAGCAGTCGGACGGCCAGATCAGTTCCGACGCCGTGGCCGGACATGAGGAACCACCGCGGGAGGTGAAAGAGCGCGAACAGTACGGCCGCGACGCCGATCCCGACGGCGGTCGCCCGGCGACCCCGCTCGCCGACCAGGGAGGCGACGCTCCCCTGGAGGTACCCCCGGAAGAGGAGTTCCTCCGGGATCGCGGTGAACAGCAGCGAGCTTCCGAACGCCGCGAGATACAGGAGCGGGTGGGCCACGACCCGCGACGCACCGGCAGAGAACCCGGGGACGCCGCCGAGCGCGAGCCCGTACGAGACGGCGTTGTAGAGCGCCCAGAACGCGGCGACGGCGGCGAAGGCGACGCCGAACGAGCGGCCGGACGGGACGACCGACCGCGGGTCGATCCCCTCGACGCGGAAGGCACCGACCGCGAGGGCGACGAGGAAGACGCCCCAGCCGATTCCGAGAAGCGGCGGCGGCGACCCGCCCGTGGAGACCAGCGCGAGCGCGGAGAGGACAGCGATCGTCAACACGTACGTTACGACAGGGATCAGCGGCCCGCCGTCGAACGACTGCGGACCGATGTCAGGGCGTGACATCCCGTCGGGGTTCTCCCGTCGGCGGTAAATCAGTTGATATCGCACGACGGTGGGTGGTCGTGCTGCCGGTGTCTCAGACGGCGTCCGAAACGACAGTTCGGTGTCGACCGAGTCGCGACCGTGTTCGTCGACAGTTTACCCCATGATCGTGCAGCTAGCGACCCTGAATGCACACACGGGCCGTCACAATGCGCTATCGTTGCAGACGGACGGCGCTGAGACAACGATTGCCGGGACACATATAGCTAGAAGGAACGTTTTTCCCCAGCGGGACGAAGGATACACCGATGACACCGGGCGAGGGGTCGGGCCGGGACACGGCCCTCTCCGAACGGCCAGCCCTGGACCCGCCGTCGTGGTTCACCGAGCAGGCCAACGTCCAGGACCCGTCGATCTCCGAACGCTTCGCGGACGAATGGCCGGACTGCTGGGAACAGGCCGCCGACCTGCTGGAGTGGGACCGCGAGTACGACACCGTCTTCCGCGGCGGCGAGGAGCCGCCCTTCGAGTGGTTCCCCGGCGGGCGGCTCAACGCCTCGTACAACTGCATCGATCGGCACCTCCCCGAGCGCAAGAACCAGTTGGCGCTCATCTGGGAGGGGCATCTGGGCGAGTCCCGCAGCTACACCTACCGGGAGCTGTCCCGCGAGGTCAACGCCTTCGCGGCGGCGCTGCGCGAGCAGGGCCTCGACCAGGACGACGTGGTCACGGTGTACCTCCCGATGGTGCCGGAACTCCCGGTGGCAATGCTTGCCTGTGCCCGCCTGGGCGTGCGCCACAACGTCGTCTTCGCGGGCTTCTCGGCGGACGCGCTCGCCGAGCGGATGGAGCGGACCGGCTCGCAGTTTCTCGTCACCTGTGACGGCTACTACCGTCGGGGCAGCGCCGTCGCCCAGAAGAACAAGGCCGACAACGCCCGGATCGCCGTCGATCAGTCGGTCGAGGTGGTCGTCGTCGACCGGCTCGGCCTCGACGTACACCTCGGGTCGGGGTACTACGACTACGACGGGCTGTTGGACGCCCACCGCGGCACCGAGGTCGAACCGGTGTCGCGGGCGGCCGAAGACCCCCTCTTCCGGATCTACACCTCCGGGACGACCGGCGAGCCGAAGGCCGTCGATCACACCACTGGAGGGTATCTCGCCCACGTCGCCTGGACCAGCCAGTCCGTGCTGGACATCAAGCCCGACGACACCTACTGGTGTTCGGCCGACATCGGCTGGATCACCGGCCACTCCTACATCGTCTACGGCCCGCTCGCACTCGGGACGACGACGGTACTGTACAACGGCACGCCCGACCACCCCGAGAAAGACCGGCTGTGGGAGCTGATCGACCGTTACGCCGTCGACGTGTTCTACACCGCGCCGACGGCGATCCGGGCGTTCATGAAGTGGGGCGAGGAGTACCCCGCCGAGCACGACCTCTCCAGCCTGCGCCTGCTGGGCACGGTCGGCGAACCCATCGACCGGCGCGCCTGGGAGTGGTACCGCGAGCACATCGGCGGCGGTGACTGTCCCGTCGTGGACACCTGGTGGCAGACCGAGACCGGCGCGATCCTCGTCTCGACGCTGCCCGGCGTCGACGAGATGAAACCCGGGTCGGCGGGCAAACCCCTGCCCGGGGTCGAGACGGCCGTCGTCGACCCCGCGGGCCAGTCGGTCGAACAGGGGACCGCCGGCGAACTGGTCGTCACCCGACCCTGGCCGGGGATGCCCAAATCGCTGCTGACCGGCGAGCGCTGGGGTGAGGCGGCCACCCGCGGCGACGAGTGGCGCTACTACCCCGAGGACGGCGTCGTCGAGGACGCCGACGGCTACCTGACCTTCCTCGGGCGGGTCGACGACGCGATCAACGTCGCCGGGCGGCGTTTCTCGACGATGGAACTGGAGTCGACGATCGCCGGCGTCGAGGGCGTCGCCGAGGCCGCGGTCGTCGGCGCCGACCACCCGACGACGGGGACGGCGATCTACGCCTACGTCTCGCCCGAGCGCGGTCGGTCCGAGGAGCGCCTGCGCGAGGAGATCGAGGTCGCCGTCGCCGACGCGATCGGCGAGATGGCCACGCCCAGAGAGATCGTCTTCACGCCGGACCTTCCGAAGACCCGCTCGGGGAAGGTGATGCGGCGGCTCCTGACCGCGATCGCCAACGACGAGGAACTGGGCGACATCAGCGCGCTGCGGAACCCGGCGATTCTCGGGGAACTGCGGACGACCACCTCGAACCGGTAGCAGTTTCGCGATGCCGATAGAATCCGAAACAGAGCGGAGAGAGGACTGTAGAGTGTAGCCGTCTGATTCAGAAGTCGTGCCGAAGACGTTCGGTAACTGCCGCCAGACTTATTTCGCTCGTTCGTGAACTTCCGAAACAGATGACCGACGATCCGGACGTGCTCGGCCAGCGCGGCTATCGGCGGCTCCGTCGAGCGGCCGAGACGTACCGGGCCGACCTCGTGGTGCGGCTGGGCGCCGAAGTCGGGCTCCGGCCGGCGGAGATGGGGCGGCTTCGGACCGACGATATCCGGCCACACGGCGACGCGTACTTCCTCGCGGTCCGGGACGGCGACGGTGTCACACGGGAAGCCTACCTCCCGAGCGACGTGGAACACGACGTGCGGAAGTACGCCCGGTCGAACGACCGCGCGCCGGACGAACCGCTGTTCGATGTCTCCTCGCGCCGACTCCAGATGCTGGTCGGCGAGGTCTCCGCCCGCGCGGGCGAGGACGATCCCGAACTGGCGGACGTGTCCTCGCGGGACCTGCGCTGGCGGTTCGCCGCGTCGCTGCTCGCCGACGGTGTCCCCCCGCAGATCGTCTGCTGGCTGGGTGGCTGGGAGCGCCTCGACCGGCTGAAGCCGCTGTTGGCCGAGCCCGACCGGGGGACAGTACTGACGGCACTCGACGGGACGACACAGGAAGAAGCCCCCCAGCGGCTCCGCCGGCTGATCGCCGCCAGCGCCGACATCGGCGAGACGCTCGTCGGTGCCGGGACGGGCGTGGAGGTCGAACAGACGGTCTGTGACCGGCTGACCGAGGCCGAAGGGGTCGGGTTCGCGTGGGTGGCCGAACGGACGGGTGACGGACTCACACACCAGGCGACGGCCGGTACGGCACCGGAGACGGCGGCTGCACAGCTCCAGGGCTACCGGACGGCGTTGGCCGACACGCTCGATAGCCGTGCGGTGCGTGTCGTCGAGGACGGCGGGTTCGTCGCGGTACCGATCGTCCGGGGCGACACCGTCGACGGGGTGCTTGCCGTCGGGACCGAGTCCGTCGACGACGCCACCCGGGACCTGCTCGGGGCGCTCGGGACACAGATCGGCAACGGACTGGCAGCCGTCGAGCGAAAGCGGCTCCTGTTGGCGGATACGGTGACGGAGCTGACCTTCGAGTGTACGGACGAGCACGCGGTGACCGTCGGGCTGTCGCAGGCGCTTGACTGCACGGTCGAGCTCTCGGGACTGGTGCCCGTCGGCGGCGGGTCGCTGCTGTACTACCTCACCGTCGAGGGGGCCTCGGCCGGCCCGGTCCTCTCGCAGCTGACCGACGACGCCGACGTGGCGGACGCGCGGCTGATCGAAGACTACGGCGACGGCGCCCTGCTGGAAGTCGTCGTCACCGACGCGCCCGCGCTCGCGCTGGTCGAACGCGGCGGTCGGGTCCGGGACCTGACAGTCACCGACGGGACCGCGACGCTGGTCACCGAACTGCCCGGTGACACCGACGTGCGTCCGATCGTCGACGCCGTCGTCGCCTCGTATCCGGAGACGGCGCTTTCCGCCAAACGCGAGACAGAACGGCCCGTCGAGAGCGAGACGGGCTTTCGCGACCGACTCGCCGACCGGCTGACCGACCGCCAGGAGACGGTCCTGCGGGCGGCGTTTCACAGCGGCTACTTCGAGTGGCCCCGCGGCTCGACGGCCGAGGAACTGGCCGACTCGCTGGATGTCTCCTCGCCGACGCTGCACAACCACCTCAGACGGGCCCAACAAAAGGTGCTGACCGCTTTCTTCGCCGAAGCGCCCGTCGAGGGATCGGACTGAACCGGACAGCGCGTTAGCACAATTAGCTACCCCGTTTATTAGCCACCTGGGTATTGTTCGTGATAGACCATGTCAGATGAAGACGTGCAACTGGAGGCGCGGCTCGAAGAACAGGAGGTCTTCGAACCGCCGGCCGAGTTCGTCGAGCAGGCGAACGTTTCCGACGAGGGTATCTACGAGGAGTTCGAGGAGAACTGGCCCGAGTGCTGGGAACAGGCCGCCGACTTGCTCGACTGGGACGAGTCGTACGACCAGGTACTCGACGACTCGAACCCGCCGTTCTACGAGTGGTTCACAGACGGCTCGCTGAACGCCTCGGCGAACTGCCTGGACCGTCATCTCGACGAACGCGGCGACGAGGCCGCTATCGAGTGGGTCGGCGAACCCGTCGAAGAGGACAACGTCACCTACACCTACGCGGAACTCCACCGCGAGGTCAACGAGTTCGCGGCGGCGCTGCGCGAGCAGGGGGTCAGCGAGGACGATGTCGTCACGATGTACATGCCGATGATCCCCCAGCTCCCCATCGCGATGCTGGCCTGTGCCCGCATCGGGGCGCCCCACTCGGTCGTGTTCGCGGGCTTCTCGGCGGACGCACTCGCCACCCGCATGAACGCCGCCGACTCCGAGTACCTCGTGACGTGTGACGGCTACTACCGACGCGGCGACCCGCTCGACCACCTGGAGAAGGCAAACGAGGGCCTGGCGGGCGTCGACCACGATGTCGAGACGGTCGCCGTCGCCGAACGGCTGCTTGACGGCGACGGCTTCGGCCACGACTACGCCGACAACCAGGTCGCCTTCGACGAACTCGCTGCTGCCCACGAAGGCGAGAGTGTCGAGCCGGTGTCCCGGGACGCCGAGGACATGCTGTTCCTGATGTACACCTCCGGGACGACCGGCGAGCCAAAGGGGGTCAAACACACCACCGGTGGCTACCTCTCGTATGCCGCCTGGACGAGCCAGTCGGTGCTCGATATCAAGCCCGAGGACACCTACTTCTGTTCGGCCGACATCGGCTGGATCACCGGCCACTCCTACATCGTCTACGGCCCGCTCGCACTCGGGACGACGACGATGATGTACGAGGGGACGCCCGACTACCCCGACAACGACCGCCTCTGGCAGATCATCGAGGACTACGAGGCGACCCAGTTGTACACGGCGCCGACGGCGATCCGGGCGTTCATGAAGTGGGGCCAGGAGTACCCCGACAGCCACGACCTCTCCAGCCTGCGCCTGCTGGGCACGGTCGGCGAGCCGATCAACCCCCGGGCCTGGAAGTGGTACTACAAGCACATCGGCGACGAGTCCTGCCCGGTGGTCGACACCTGGTGGCAGACCGAGACCGGCGGGATGATGCTGACGACGCTGCCCGGCGTCGGCGAGATGAAACCCGGCTCTGCCGGCCCGCCCCTGCCGGGAGTCAGCGCCGACATCGTCGACGTGAGCGGGAGTCCGGTCGAGGCCGGCCAGGCCGGCTACCTCGTGGTCAACAAACCCTGGCCCGGCATGCTCCGGACGCTGTACAACAACGACGAGCGGTTTATCGACGAGTACTGGCGGGAGTACTCAGACGTAGACAGCGACGACCCGGCCGACTGGGTGTACTTCCCCGAGGACGGGGCCAAGATCGACCAGGACGGCTACATCACCGTCCTCGGTCGGGTCGACGACGTGTTGAACGTCTCGGGGCACCGCCTCGGGACGATGGAGATCGAGAGCGCCATCGTCGGCGTCGAGGGGGTCGCCGAGGCCGCCGTCGTCGGTGGCAACCACGAGATCAAGGGCGAGGCCGTCTACGCCTACGTCATCACCGAGGACGGTGCCGACGAGGACGAGGATCTCAGAGAGCAGATCATCGAGGCGGTCGAGGACGCGATCGGCCCGATCGCCCGGCCCGAGCAGGTCATCTTCACGCCTGAACTCCCGAAGACTCGGTCCGGGAAGATCATGCGGCGGCTCTTGGAGGACATCGCGAACGGGGAGGAACTGGGCGACACCAGTACCCTGCGCAACCCCGACGTAGTCAGCGACATCGAGGCGAAGGTTCGCGGGGACTGAGCGCCCCGCGGCCACCTCTCAGACAGGCACACAGCAGACACGGACAGCGGACACAACCTCGCCAACCTATGACAGATAACGACACACACGATAGAGTCGAGACCGACGGCGGCACTGCCTCGCCAGCACAGGCACACCAACAGACCGACTACCTGAACGAGGAGGTGAACCTCCTCAAGCCCAGCACGGCGTTCATGCGTGACCACCTCCGGGTGGTCTGGACGAGTTTCGTCATCTGGGCGCTGATCGTCTTCGGACCGGTCACCCTCACGGCTGTCGCGCCCGGCCCGATGACCCAGACGATGCCGCTACTCGGGTTCCCGTTGCACTACTTCCTCGTGGCCTTCGGCGCGCCGACGGGGGCGCTGATCCTGGCTGCGGTCTACGCCCGGAAGCGGGACGCCCTGGACGAGAAGTACGGCATCGACCACACCACGCCCGAGGCCGGCGGTGACGCCGGGGGCGACGCGGGCGACGCGACGGCGACCGACGGGGGTGTCGAGCAGTGATCCCGTTGCAGGCGGAGGCGCTCGACATCTCCTTCAAGCTCCTGCCGGCGATCATCGTCTTCCTGATGATGGCCTCGTTCCTCGTCATCGGCTACGTGTTCAAGGTGGCCGACACCGAGGGGATGTGGGTCGCCGGCCGGGGCATCGGGAACATCGAGAACGGGATGGCGATCGGCGCCAACTGGATGTCAGCGGCGTCGTATCTCGGGCTGGCCGGCCTGGTCGCCCTCTCGGGCTTCTACGGACTCGCGTTCATCGTCGGCTGGACTACCGGCTACTTCGTCCTGCTCATCTTCCTGGCCGCACAGATGCGCCGGTTCGGGAAGTACACCGCGCCGGACTTCGTCGCCGACCGGTTCAACTCGCCGATGGCCCGCGCGCTCGCCGCGTTCACGACGCTCTTGATCGCGTACGTCTACTCCGTCGGTCAGGCCCGCGGGATGGGCCTGGTCGGCCAGTACGTCTTCGGGCTCGACATCATCCCGATGATCGTCGTGATGATGACGATCACGGTCGGTTACCTCGCGCTCTCGGGCATGCTGGGCGCGACGAAGAACATGGCCGTCCAGTACGTCATCCTCATCGTCGCGTTCCTGGCCGGCGTCTACGCCGTCGGCTTCTCGCAGGGGTACTCGACGATCCTCCCGCAGATCGAGTACGGCGCGCTGTTCAGCGAACTCTCGCGACAGTTCTCCGAGCCGTTCCAGGCGAGTTCGTACTACCTGTGGGTCGCGACCGCGTTCTCGCTGATCTTCGGGACCTGCGGACTGCCCCACGTCCTGGTGCGGTTCTACACCGTCCAGAACGAGCGGACGGCCCGCTGGTCGACCGTCTCCGGGCTGTTCTTCATCATGCTGCTGTACTGGGCGGCGCCCGCGATGGCGGCGTTCGGCGTCGACCTGTTCGCAGTGGTCAACAACATCTCGCCCGACGCGGTGTACAACGGCGAGCAGGCGATGTCCGGCGCCGAGGGTGACGTGATCGTCGTCCTCGCGGCGCAGTTCGCCAACCTCCCGACGTGGTTCGTCGGCCTCGTCGCCGCCGGCGGGATGGCCGCGGCCATCGCGACCACCGCGGGGCTGTTCATCACGGCCTCCTCGGCGGTCGCCCACGACATCTACTCCGAACTCATCAACCCCGACGCGACCCAGCGCCAACAGGTCCTCATCGGCCGGGCGACCATCGTCGTCGTCGGCGCGCTCGTCACGGTCACCGCCTTCAACCCGCCGGCGCTGATCGGCGAACTGGTCGCCTACGCCTTCTCGCTTGCCGGCACCGTGCTGTTCCCGATGTTCTTCCTCGGTCTGTGGTGGGAGAACACGAACCGACAGGGCGCGCTGGCCGGCATGACGACCGGGCTGCTCCTGTGGATCGGCTCGGTCGTCAACAGCGTCCTGCCGGCCTACGTCGGCTTCCTCGCCGACATCGCCGGCGGCCCTGGACAGGCGATCGTCCCGATCTACGCGCAGTACGTCCCACCGATCGGCGCGGCACTGGTCGGGACGCCGCTCGTGTTCCTCGTCACCATCGCCGTCTCGCTGGTGACCCCCGAGCCACCGCTGGAAACGAAGAAGATGGTCCGGCAGTGTCACAGCCCCGAGCCGATGGGCCAGCAACAGACCGCAGAAGAGATCGTCTCCAACAGCGGCGGCGAGACGCCCGCGGACGACTAACAATGTACGAGCACATCCTCATCCCGACGGACGGAAGCGACACGGCGAACGTCGCGGTCGACCACGCGGTCGAACTGGCCGCGAAGTACGGCGCCCAGCTCCACGCGCTGTACGTGGTCGATGTCAACGCCGTGAACTTCGGCCTGGGTACCGAACAGGTCGACCGCATCAGACAGGGCAACTTCGGCGAGATGACCGAACTGAAAGAGAAGGCCGACGAGGCGACCGACGCCGTCGTCGCTGCCGCCGCCGACCGCGATGTCGAGGTCCGCGAGGAGGTCCGCGTGGGGACGCCCCACGATGTCATCGCCGGCTACGCCGACAACAACGACATCGACCTCGTCGTGATGGGTAGTCACGGCCGGTCGGGCGTCCGCCGCGCGCTGCTTGGCAGCGTCACCGAGCGCGTCCTCCGGTCGACCCACGTGCCCGTACTGGTCGTCGACGAACACGAGGAGACGGAGGCCTGACCGTGCCGATGGCATCCGGCAAAGGGCTGCTCGAAACCATCGGCGAGCACGTCCAGGAGCACCGCTCCGGCATGGTCGTCGACTTCGTGTTCGCCCTGACCTGGGTGACCGTCGTCACGGTCGTCTTCGACGTGCTCCTTGGCGCCCCCCAGTGGGTGTACTACCTCGCGCTGGCCGGCGGCGTCGTCGCTTACTACGGGTTCTTCTGGTCGCTCGAAATCGTCCAGGGCGACGAGTCGTAGCGGTCGGCCACGTCGCAGTCGCCGCTCCGTTTCTTCGAGTCCTCGTCGTTGGCGACCCTTCGCTCCGCTCAGCGCCGTCGTGCTCGCGGCTCACTTCGTTCGCCGCTGCGCGGTTCGTGGTTCCTCGTTGCACTCGGAACTGCGCTGCTCACGGCTCCTTTCGTCGCCGTTCGCTGTTGGCGGCCCTTCGCTACGCTCAGCGCCGCCCTACTCCCCACTCATCGCTTCACTCGCCATATTCCGGCCCTGGGCGTTGAGCGCGACCTCGGTCCGGGTTCGGACCTCGTCGACGGCACCCATCTCCAGCAGTCGCTGGTAGATCTCCTCGACCTCGTCGGGGCTGATGCCGACGAAATCGGACATCTCGAACGGCGAGACACCCGAGTACAGCGCCATCAACACCTGGCTCTCCATTTCGGAGAGTTCGTAGTCGTCCTCGCGGGCCTCGACGACCCGGGTGAAAAGCGCCGCCAGCGCGTTCGTGTGGTGGGGCATCCCCGAGAAGTGCGTCTCGACGCTCCGGTCCTGCTCGTCGGTGTGTTCGACCTCGATGACTCGCCGGGACTGGCCCATGACGGTGCTCTGGCTGCGCTCGATGGTCCCCACGTCCTCGATGTCGAACGCCGTCGAACCGCCGCCGGGAAACTGCAGGCGGACCTCGTCGTCGTCGAGCGCGAACCGGGCCTTGCTCCAGTCGGTGTCGTCCTGGACGACGCCGCCGACGACCGCCGGGTCGCGGGCGAGGATGACTTCGCCCTGGAGCGTCGCTCGGCAGTATTCGGTCTCGAAGTCGTCGATCCCGGCGTCGACGAGGAGGACGTTGTCGCCGACGCGAAGCGGCGTGACCGAGCCACCCACGTCCTCGGGGATCAGCGCCTCGGGGTCGTCGGGGACCTCGATCTTCGAGTGTGCGATCGCCTGGCGGTTGTCGTTGGTCGCCAGCACGAGTCGCTTGTTGGTGGCGACGATCCGGCACGATTGCCACTGCCCGTCCACCGCCTGTCCGTCCTGGACGGCGTAGCGGAAATCGCCGGACGTGTCGACTACCTTTCGTTCGTCACCACTCATGCCCGCTGTCGCCAGAGAATTGACGCCGAACGGTATATAAGTTCCACACCGGACCCCGGACGGTCACCTCAGCCGCCGCCGTTCCCGCCGTAACCGCCCGCCTCGGCCCGCATCTCCTTCTCCCGGCGGTCGCTGTCGCCGCCATCCGTCTCGCGGTACTTTCCCCACCTGTAGAGGAGGTAGACGACGCCGACGGCTGCGATACCCACGAGGGAGAACACGAACCAGTCGAGGGCGTCCGGGAGGACAGCGGTCGAGAGCGCGGCGGCGAACGCGCTCGCAGCCGTCACCTTCCACGTCCAGAGGGGGGCGATATCGGCGGGGTCCAGATCACTCATCGTCGCGAAGATCGTGTCCGCTGGCTGAAAAAACCGGGGGTCACAGCGCGACGGCGAGGCCGCCGGCCAGTCCCAGCCCCCCGAACAGGAAGCAGACACTCCAGAACGGGACGCGCCGGACCAGCCGGACCAGGGCGTCGACGGTGAGATAGCCGACGACGGCGCTGACCGCGAGCGCGACGACCGCGCTCGCGGGGTCGATCGCCGGGACGCCGTCGGTGACGAGGACGAGTCCGTTCGCGGCCAGCGAGGCGGGGATCGACAGCAGGAAGGAGAGTCGGAGCGAGGACTCACCCTCGTGCCCGCGGAGCAACAGCGCGCTGACGGTCGTCCCCGACCGGGAGACGCCCGGCAGGATCGCCAGTCCCTGGAGTCCCCCGACGAGCAGGGCGTCGAGCCAGTCCGGCCGGTCGCGCTCGCCCAGCGACGCCGCGACGGCGAACCGCTGGAGCAGTCCCGTCAGGACGAGCAGGCCACCGATCAGCGCCAGGAACAGTCCGCCTTCGAGCCCCGACACCGCGGCGTCGAGCACCACGTACGCGGGCAGTCCGGTCACGGCCGTCGCCAGCGTCGCCAGCGCGAGGAACGACAGGTCCGCCGTCTCGTCGGCGAAGGGCCGTCGCGAGAGCGACCGTGCATCGCCGGCCAGCTCTCGGATCTCGCCGCGGTAGTAGCCGACTGCGGCGACGGCCGTCCCGGCGTGGAGAAACAGCGCCAGCCTGGTCCCGGCGTCGGGGTCGACGCCGGTGAGGACAGTCGACGCGATGGCGACGCCGCCCTCGCTAGAGACCGGAATCCACTCCAGAATCCCCTGCAGGAGGCCGAGCACGACTGCGACCAGGATCGGGTTCACATCCATCCAGGGTACGTCCGGTGACAAAATCCGTTCGGTTCCGTCGGGTCGACGGGCGCAGTATTTATACACCAGTCGCGTACACCTGGCATGCAACTGGACCGTCCCGTCGTGGAACTACTCGCCGGGCTCCCAGCCTGGCAGGGCATCGCGGTCATCTTCGTCGGTTTCCTCGCGCTGGCCGCGCTCGTCCACACGCTCGGCGATCGATTCGTCCGGCAGGTCACTACCCGGATCGACGGCGATGTCGACGATATCGTCCTGCGGAGCCTGCATACGGCCCTGTACGTCTCGCTCGGCCTGGTCGGGGCGTACGTCGCGACGGACTTCTACGACATCTCCCCGGGGATCGCGGTCCCCCTCGAAGCGGGGACGCTCTCTGCGATCATCCTCGTCTGGATGGTGACGCTGATCCACCTGGGTCGGCGCGTCTCGACGGCGGTCCCGGACAGCAAGTACGTCGACCGGCAGATGGTGCCGATCCTCCAGAACGTCTGGAGCGCCGTCGTCTCCGTCGTGGGGGTCTTCCTGTTGCTCGTCCTCTGGAACATCGACATCACGCCGCTGCTGGCTTCGGCCGGCATCGTCGGGATCATCGTCGGCCTGGCCGCTCGGGACACGCTAGCGAACTTCTTCGGCTCGCTGTCGCTGTATCTCGACGGCACCTACCGCGTGGGCGACTACGTCGTCTTAGAGAGCGGCGAGCGGGGCCGCGTCGAGGACATCTCGGTACGCTCGACGGTCGTCCGGACCCGCGACGACATCCTCGTGACGGTGCCGAACGCGACGCTCAACAGCGCCGCCATCGTCAACGAGTCGACGCCGAAACGTAAACGCCGTATCCGTGTGCCGATCGGCGTCGCCTACGGGACCGACATCGACGACCTGGAGGCACTGCTGCTGGAACTGGCCGAGACCGAAGGGCTGGTCCAGGACCGACCCAGCCCTCGCGTCCGGTTCCGTGAGTTCGGCGACTCCGCGCTGAACTTCGAGTTGCTCTGTTGGGTGTCGAACCCCGCCCTGACGGCGCGGGCGACCCACAACCTCAACAGCGCCATCTACCGGCGGTTCCAGGCCGACGGCATCGAGATTCCGTATCCCAAGCGGGACATCTCGATGTCCGTCTCCGGAACCGCGGACGCCTTCGGGCACGCGCCGGACTCCGGTGCCGGCGAACTGTCGACCGACGGCGGTCGGTGAGTAACACACTTCTTGTTACCTCACCAATAAGTCGCCATGGACGCGGTGATCCATCTCACGAGTGACGCCGAAGCCGACCGCCGGCACGCGCTGCGCTGTGCGACCGTCCTCCGGGACAACGACGCCCTCGATCTGGCGGATGTCGCCCTCCTGCTCCACAGGGACGGCGTCCGCCTGGCGACGCCCGCGTCGCCCGAGTACGACTGGCTCGTCGAACTGCTGGGGTCCGGCGTCACGGTGACGCTGGGAACCACGTGTCTCGACGCCCGAGAGATCCCTCACGACGCCGTCCCGGCGGGCGTCGAGTTGGTCCCGAGCGGCGTGAGTGAACTGGTCAGCCGGCAGGCCGCGGGCGCTCACTACGTCAAGATTCCCTGACCCGCGACGGGACCCGACTCCGGGCTGTCGGGCCCGTTTAGCCGTCCGGACCCCTGGCGGCCGGTCGAAACGCAGTTACGGGCCGGCCGCCACACCCCGACAATGACCGTACTGGAGGACGCCCGGGCGGCCGTCGACGCCGGTCCCCTGTGTGACCACTGTCTGGGCCGCCTGTTCGCCGACCGGAGTTTCGGCCTCTCGAACGCCGAACGCGGCCGCTCGCTGCGGGTAACGCTCGCGCTCGACGCCGACGAACCCTTCGAAGCCAGCGACGACTGCTGGGTCTGTGAGGACGAGACAGCCCGGATCGACTGGTGGGTCGAGCAGGCCGTCACCGCCGCGCGCGGCTACGAGTTCGACACCTACCAGGTCGGGACGCGCGTCCCGCCGCTGCTGGAGGAAAACGACGCGCTCCTGCGGGAGGACCTGGGGATGGACGCCGACGCGGGCGAGGCGCTGAAGACGGAGTTCAACCGCGAGGTCGGCAAGCGCATCGGTCGGGAGACCGGTGCCGAAGTCGAGTTCGGGCGCCCGGACGTGCAGTTCACGATCGACCTGGCGACCGACGAGGTCGACGTACAGGTCAACTCCGCGTTCGTCTACGGCCGCTATCGCAAACTGGAGCGGGACATCCCCCAGACGAAGTGGCCCTGCAACGACTGCAACGGCACCGGCCGCTGGCAGGGCCAGCCCTGTGACGGCTGTGACGGCACCGGCTACCGCTACGACGAGAGCGTCGAGCAACTGACCGCCCCGGTCGTCGTCGACGCGATGGACGGCGAGAGCGGAACCTTCCACGGTGCCGGCCGCGAGGATGTCGACGCCCTGATGCTCGATTCGGGCCGCCCGTTCGTCATCGAAGTCGAGGCGCCGCGGATCCGCAACGTCGATATCGACCAGCTCGAAGCCGACATCAACGCCTTCGCCGACGGGAAAGTCGAGGTCGAGGCCCTCCACCTGGCGACCTACGAGATGGTCGAGCGCGTCAAGGAACTGGACGCTTCGAAGACCTACCGGATGGACGTGGAGTTCAGCGAGGAAGTGACCGACGAGGCGCTCCAGGCCGCACTCGACGAACTGGCGGGGGCGACCATCGAGCAGGAGACGCCCCAGCGAGTGTCTCACCGCCGGGCCGACCTGACCCGAACCCGCGAGGTGTACGCCGCCAGCGGCGAGTCGGTCGACGACCGCCACGCCGACATCCGCATCCACGGCGAGGGCGGGCTCTACGTGAAGGAACTGGTCTCCAGCGACGAGGGCCGGACCACGCCCAGCCTGTCGGGCCTGCTCGGCGTCGAGGCGGTCGTCACCGCGCTCGATGTCGTCGACGTGGAAGGCGAGGACGAGCCGTTCCTCACCGAAGAGTTCGTCCGGGAGTGACGGGCACGGAAGCGGTTCCGGGGACGTGACGAGTCCGAGAGTAGCGAAATCACAACGGTTTTGCACTCGGCCGGAGACGAGCCGCCATGCCATTCGGCGTCGACGAAGCCGGCAAGGGGCCGGTGCTGGGATCGATGTTCGCGGCGGCGGTCCGGGCGGATCCCGGGACGTTACCCGACGACGTAGGTGACTCGAAGGACATCGCGCCGGTACGCCGTGAGGAACTGGCGGCGACGATCCGCGGGCGGGCCGCCGTCGGCGTCGCCGAGGTTCCTGTCGAGCGTATCGACGACCCCGAGACCGATATGAACACGCTGACCGTCGGCGCCCACGCCGACGCGCTCTCGGCGGTCGCCCGGGACGGCCTCTCGGGCCGTGTCGACGCGGGCGACACCGACGCCGAGCGGTTCGGCCGCCGCGTCGCCGACCGGGTCGCGGCCGACCTCACCGTCGTGGCCGAACACGGCGCCGACGAGACGGACCCGCTGGTGGGGGCTGCGTCGATTATCGCGAAGGTCGAACGGGACGCACACGTGGCCGCGCTGGCGGCCGAGTACGGCGACGTGGGCTCGGGCTACCCGAGCGACCCGACGACGAGGGCGTTTCTCGCGTCGTACGTCGACGACCACGACAGCCTGCCCGCGTGTGCGCGGTCGTCGTGGTCGACCTGCGAAGACGTGCTCGCGGCCGCAGCGCAGTCGACGCTGGGGGAGTTCTGAGCGCCGAGCCGTCGCTGGGAGAGTGAGATCGGAAAATCCACGAACGTGGCTTGGACCTGGACGGGAGATGTTTTCGACAGCCCCTGTGGCTCTTCCAGCACACGTGCCAGCGTTTAGCCGGGCTTCCACCGGCCTTGTCCTTGCGGACTTTAGCTGGGCTTGCACCAGCTTTTGCCAGCGTGCTGGATTCCCGAGCGCCACTTGCGCGGCGTCCGGTACTTGGCTTTGCCACCGATCCTGCCGGCGGGACCGGTCTTGGGCTGTGGCGGTTCTCCTTCAGAGCGTTAACCTCGGAACCCTGTTACGGGCTGCTTGGTTGTTGCCCCCAACGCATCCCGTTCCGTCCTGATCGGGCGGTCTGAGACGCGTCGTCCAGTGTGTCCCCGCGTTCGTGGGGAAGTGAAGATAGGACGGCAGGGATAATAAATCATTCTAATGAAATTTGGTACTACCCCGCACACGACATATCTGTTACTCGACCATCACGTCTCGTCCGGCGAGCGGAGAACGGCGTCGAAAAACGGCGTCAGTCCTCGTCGAGCACGAAGCTCCGGAGGATGTCACCGTAGGCCGGTCGCGTGATGAGCACACCCAGCAGGACGCCGACGATGGTGATGATGGCGAACCCGGAGAGGTCGCCCAGCGACAGCACCATCAGCGGGCTCATCGCGACGATGGTCGTCGCCGCCGCCGCGCCGATGACCCAGAACGCCTTCCGGAACCGGCTCTGGAACACCCGGCCCGTCTCGACGTTGCCCTGCTGGAGGATCTCGTCGGCGATGATGATGAGGTCGTCCACCCCCGTCCCGATGACCGCGATGAACCCGGCCAGATGTGAGAGGTTGAGCGGATACTGGACGAACGCGACGAACCCGAGCAACAGGTACACCTCGGAGAGGGCCGTCACGACCATCGGTGCGGCCACCTCAGCGCGGCCGTAGCGGGCGTAGACGACGAAGCTCACCGCGAGCACCGCGAGCAATCCGGTGATCAGCGAGTTCTGCTGGAACTGCTGGGCCAGCGCGGGGTCGAGCGAGATGCTCTGGGAGTTCTCGAAGTCGAGCGGGGCCGGCAGCCGACCCGCCTTCAGGTTCAGTTCGATCTCGCGGGCCATGTCCATGCTGTCGGCCGGCAGGATGAACACCGGGTCGTTCTGGAACGTGTTGTCGCGGAACGACTGTGCCAGCCCCGGTGCGACACCACGGGCGTAGAACGGCTCGCCGTTCAGCGTCGCGACCAGACACCGCCCCTGGGTCTGCTGGATGTCGCTGTGGTTGTAGTTCGTACAGGACCGGCGCTGGTCGAAGCCGGCCGCGACCATCTGCTGGCTGAACCGCTCGGCCGCGGCTTCCTCGACGGTGACCCGCGCGATCGGCCCCTCGCGCTGGGAGTTCTCGGAGGCCACGCCGGCGAACTCGTCCTGTGCGAGCACCTGATCGCGGACGTACGTCCCGTTGTCGGACGGATAGACGGCGTACATCCGGACGACACCACGCTCTTCGAGGATGCGAACGAGGTCCTCGCGGTCACGGCCCGGCGCCGTGATGCTGATGAACTGTCCGCCACCCGGCGCGCTGACCGTCTGGACAGAACCGCCGGAGAGCGCCGAGGTCCGGATCTTGTCCTGGACGCTCGTCACCATCTGCTGGCGCGTCTCACGGGTGACGCCGTCGCGGATCGTGTCGGCCTGGTAGCCCTCGGCCTCAAGCGCCGCGCGGAACTCCGCCTGGCTGACGTTGTCGGTGAAGATCTCGACGGTCCCGCTCTCACCCTGCGTGGTCGGCGCTCTGACCTCGACATCGATGGGGTCGAGCCCGAGTTCGTTCGCGACGTTCTGTGCGAGTTGGGTCGACTCGTTGGGAGTCACGTCGACGCCTTCGGCCGTCTGCCCGACGATGGGCGCCCGAATCCGGGTCCCCCCGCTGAGCTGGATGCCGTACTGCAGCGTCGTCGGTGCGTCGCTGGTGGCGTTGTTCGCCGTGTCACCAGCCGGAACGCTGGGGACGAACAGCGCGAGCGACGCGCCGAGCAACAACACGACGAGGACGACGATCCGCCAGTTCTCCCGGAGGGCGCTCATCGGTTGACCCCCTCGTACTTGTACCAGCGAAGCAGCGTGACGTTGAGCATGTAGGTGTTCATCAGGTCGGCAGTCAGCCCCAGCACGAGGACGATCCCGATAGAGGCCATCAGGTCGATGCCGAAGACGGTGGCGGTGACGGCCATGACGGCCATCGCGGCGATGGAGGTCACTGTCATCGTCACACCGGTCTGCATCGCCCGGTAGGTCGACTCGTAGAAGCCGCCCGACCGCCGGAGGACGTGGTTGTTCAACAGGATGTCCGAGTCGACGCTATACCCGATCAGCATCAGGAGCGCGGCGACGGTCCCCAGCGAGAGTTTGATCCCCACCAGATTCATGATGGCGATGGGGATCATGATGTCCGAGAACGCCGAGATGACGATGGCGATACTCGGGACGAAGGTCCGGAACAGCGCGAACGCGAGCAGGCTCATCCCGAGGAAGGCGACCCCGACCCCGATGACGGCCAGGCGCTGGTTCTCCGAGCCGAAGACGGGCGAGGTCGACCCGCTGCGGAGGATCGTCAGGTCGCCGTTTGCCTCCGCTGTCGCCCTGATCCCGTCGATATCCGACGAGTCGAAGGTGACGACGTAGCGGTTGTCACCCTGCTGGATCGCCTGGACGGAGACGACCGGTTCGTCGAAGATCTGCGAGGCTTCTTGCTGTGTGAAAGACGATGACGACTCGACTGTCAGTTCCGACCCGCCCGTGAAGTCGATCCCGGGCGTCACTGGCGACCCGGTCATGGCCCACCAGCCGGCGACGACCAGCAGGGCCAGGCCCAGTACGACCAGCGGAACCGCCACGAGCTGACGGTTCGAGTACTGGGTGTAGTCGACTTCAGGGACCTCGAACGCGACCATGGGCGACGGTGTGAGACGTGCCCGAATAAGCCTTCCTTTATCGGTGCTGGTCTGTGGCCCCTCAATCGGGGAGGTACCGGACGCTGACCACACCGCTCGCGGTCCTGATCTCGACCCGATCGACGCCCAGCCGGGCGGCCCGCGAGACGGTCGCCTCGTCCTCGACAACCTCGTCTGCGGCCGTCTCGGTCTGGTCGTCCTCGACGGTCAGAACGTGCAACTCGCCCTCGCCGGCCCGCTCACGGGTCGTCAGTTCGCCGACGGGCTGGTCGGCGGCCAGGTCTTTCGCCTGTGCGGTCGGTTCGAGGGCGACCCGCTCGACCGGGATGGTCCGCTGCTCGCGCACGGAAGCGACCTCGTAGGTCACTTCCATGGGCGGTTCGGGTTCGAGGACCCCCTCGACGACCTCGCCGGCTTCCAGCCCGGGGTTCTCCGAGAGCGTGAACACCTGTGCGTTGGTCACGTCCCGCAGCGTCGCCGACTCCTCGTCGGCGTGTGTCACCAGAAACGTGCCGTCGGTCGCTGTCATACCCCCGGGTAGCCGGCCAGGGCTCTTTCGGGTTTCGACAGCGCTCGGGAACTCACCGCAACAGCCGATGGACGGCGTACAACAGACCGACCGCCAAGAGCGGCGGCGCCAGACCGGCCAACTGTGGGAGCTCGTACAGCGTGGCGACGACGACGCTTTCGGTCGGTTCCTGGAGCGCCGGCGGCACCGAGACGACGAGGCCGACGTACAGCGAGGCGACGAAGGTCAGGGCTGCCAGACCCATCCCCCGGTCGTAGGCCGTCGAGGACCCCGTCCGACGGTGGCGGCGGGCGACGAGCAACACCGGCGCCAGCAGCGGCGCGACGACGAGCACGCCGACAAACAGGAAAAAGGCCCGCGAGAACGTGAACGTCCCGCCCCTGACCGACGAACTCGCTCCCAGGAGGACGACGATGCCGAAGACGAACACGAGCGCGATACCCAGGGTCAACAGGAGTGCGATCCCGACGTACAGTTTGAACAGCAGCGAGTCGCTGGCACGGAAGGCGTAGGGAAAGGCGCCGGGAAGCCCGTTGTACGACTCCGGTTCGTCGGCGGCGGCTGTCATTGCCTGTCGTAGGGACAGCACGTGGTTAAACGCCGTGTTTCGAGCGCCGCCGTGTCGGGACGAGCGGGCGACCAGTTATGTGGCCGGGTGCCGACCGGCCACGTATGCACGTCGATATCGGAGCAGCCCTGGCGTCGGTCGCAGACCCCGGGGTCGACGAGGACGCACTCGACGACCTGGACGACCGGGTTCGAGCGGCACACGAACGCATCGCCGCGGGACGGGCCGACGACGAGTTCGGCTACGCCTCGCTGAACCTCCCCGAGCGGACCGACCCCGCCGAGATCCGGGCGGCGGTCGAACCGGTCGCGGACGCCGAGTACGTCCTCACGGTCGGCATCGGCGGGTCGGCCCTGGGCGCGCGGACGATCACGTCGGCACTGGCCGACGAGCCAGAGCGCCACGTCGTCCTGGACAACGTCGACCCCGAGCACGTCGAGCGGACGCTGTCGGACCTCCCGCTCGCCGAGACGGCGATCAACGTCGTCTCGCGGTCGGGGACCACCGCCGAGACGCTGGCGAACTTCCTCGTCGTGCGGGAAGCCTACGAGGACGCGGGCGTCGACTGGACGGAGCTGACCGTGGTGACGACCGGCGAGGAGGGGCCGCTGCGGGAACTGGCCGACGCCGAGGACCTGCCGACGCTGCCGGTCCCCGAGGGCGTCCCGGGCCGGTTCTCGGCGCTGTCGGCCGTCGGGCTGGTGCCGCCCGCGATCCTCGGCGTCGACATCGAGGGGGTCGTCGACGGCGCGGCCGCGGTCGCCGACGACCTGGGGCCCTCGCTCCGGGACACGCCGGCGTACGCCTACGGCGCCGTCCTCCACGAACTCGAACAGGAGGGAGCCGCGGTCAACGCCGTGATGCCCTACGCCGAGCGCTTGGAGTCGTTCGCCGAGTGGATCGCCCAGCTGTTCGCCGAGAGCCTGGGGAAAGACGGCCAGGGCCAGACGCCGGTGCGAGCGCTTGGCGCGACCGACCAGCACTCCCAGCTCCAGCTCTATCGGGCCGGCCCCGCGGACAAGGTCGTCACCTTCGTCCGCCCCGGCGAGCGGCCCGAACTGTCGATCCCGTCGGCCGACCACGAGGCGCTGTCGTATCTCGACGGCGTCGGCCTGGGCGAACTCATCGACGCCGAGTACGACGCGACGGTGGCGAGTCTGCCGGCGGCCGACCGGCCGGCCATCGAGGTCGAGATCGACCGGCTGGACCCACAGGGCGTCGGCGAACTGCTGTACGCGATGGAGGCCGCCTGTGTGCTGATGGGCGAACTGGCCGAGGTGGAGACGTTCACCCAGCCCGCCGTCGAGTGGGGTAAGCGGGCCACGCGGGCGCTGATCCAGGGCGAGTCCACCGAGGAGACACGGGTCGTCGACGAGCGGACGAACTACGTCGTCGACTGACGCCCCCGGCCACGCCCGGGCGGCCGACGTGCCACCTGGACAACCGGTGGGGTCTTTTACGTCCGTTGCGTAGCGTGGGTATCAGCTGATGGCACCATCGCGTCCGTACGTCGAGATCGCAGACGGCGAGACGATCCTCGTGAGCTCCGTCCGCGCGCTCGCGGTCGTCGCAGCCGCGTTCGTCCTCGCATCGCTGCTCGGTCAGGTCGGGATGAGCGCCGTGGGCGTCCAGTCCGTCGAAGCCCTCCAGGGGAACCCGCTGTTGAACGCGAGCGTCCAGGGCCTCTCGTTCGTCGGCTTCCTGGCCGCCTCCGCGGGGTATCTCTGGCTCCGTCGGGAGTCAGAGATCGTCCACTACCGGACGCCGGCCCTCTCGGACGCCGGGTGGGCGCTGGTCGGTGTCGTCGGCATCCTCGTCGCCGCGCTCCTGATGGGCGTCGTCGTCGAGGCGCTGTCGGCGCTGGCCGAGGCGCTCTTCGGCACGGAGATCACGACCGGCCAGAACAGCATCATCACGCAGGGCCAGCAAAACCCCCAGTTGTTCCTCTACATGATCCCCGTCGCCCTCTTCCTGGTCGGGCCGGGCGAGGAACTCGTCTTTCGCGGGGTCGTCCAGGGACTGTTCCGGCGCTCGTTTGGCGTCGTACCGGGGCTGATCGTCGCCAGCGGCCTGTTCGGGCTGGGCCACTACTTCGCGATCAGTTCCGGCAGCGCCTGGACGTACATCCTCGTCGCCGGCTCGCTGGGGCTCGTACTCGGCGTGATCTACGAGTACACCGAGAACATCGTCGTCCCTGCGGTCACGCACGGCCTCTGGAACGCCGGACTGTTCGCGCTCCAGTACTATCTGGCGACGACCGGCGCACAGCTCCCCGCATGACGGCTGTCTGACGGGTGTTTATCCGCTCGGACGAGCAACGTGGTGGCATGCCAACCCGGTACACGGTCGTGTGTGACGACGACCAGTCCCGGGTGATCGAGACGCTGGCGCGTCGCTACGGCATAACGTCGGAAGAAGTGATCCAGCAGCTCATCGAGTCCGGGCTGGACGACATCGAGAACACGCCGGCGTAGCTCAGGCGGGGTTCTTCCGCGAGAGCGAACTGCCACACACCGGACAGCGGTCGTGGTTCTCCTCGAACTCCCGGCCACAGCCGGCACACTGGAACAGCCAGTCGCGGCGCTCGCTGATCCCCTCGCGGGCGATCACTTCGACGGTCACGTCGAGTTTCTCGGCGACGTTCTGCATCGCGTAGTCGTCGGTGACTAAGGTCCCGTCCAGTTCGAACGCGGCGGCGACGAGCTGGATGTCGGTGCCCGAGAGCTCGTCGAGGTCGCCAGTCTCACCGGCGGCGCGTCTGATCCGCTCGACCGTGTTCTCCTCCGGGATGTGGAGGTGCATCCCCGAACCTTCGAGCGCGTCGAACCGGTATGCGGCCTCGTCTTCGAGTTCCTCGCGGACCTCGGGTACTGCGGCTATCCGTTCGTCTGTGTGATACTCGTTGATGAAAGCGGACGAATCGAGAACGTACATCTACCGTTGGACGATCATGTGGTCTTTCACGGCCTTCACGCGTTCGACGGGGACGAGCAGACGGCCTTGGTCACTGTACTCGAACTCGCTGTCGCGAACGGTCTCGGCGGGGTCGATGATGAGGTGTTCGAGCGACCCCGACGCGAGGTCCATCGTGATGTTGTAGAGGCTGCCCAGTTCGGCGCCGTCAGTACCCATCACGTCCTTTCCGGAGAGGTTCTCCGCGAGTATCTCTGGCATACCCCCATGTTCCGGGTGGGGTTACATAAACGCCACGGGGATGTCTGACGCGGCACGTCACTTATCCGGGTCGCTTCCCGAGTCGACACATGGATCGAACCAGACGGCGGGTCCTCGCGGCACTGGCAGCCGGCGTCACCGGGAGCCTGGCAGGCTGTGGCGGTGACGGCGGCAGTGGCGGCGACGCGACGCCGACAGCGACGGACACGCCGACCGACACCGCGACAGCGACCGAGACGGAGACGGCAACACCCACGCCGACCCCGACGGCCACGGAGACGCCGACCCCGACGGCGACACCGACAGCGACCAAGACGGCGACGCCGGCGGTCGACCCCGAGCAGGTCGTCGCCGTCGCCCCCGACGGGTTCGTCTTCGCGCCCGAGACGTTCACCGTCCCGGTCGGCGCGACCGTCCAGTGGCGCTGGGAGGGCGACTTCCACAACGTCAGACCCGACGAGGGCGGGATTCCCGGGGACAGCGAGTGGACCGGCACGCCCGGCGGCGACAGCCAGACCTACCGGACCGGCTACGTCTACGACCACACCTTCGAGGTGCCGGGCGAGTACGGCTACCACTGCGAGCCCCACCAGAGCGTCGGGATGGTCGGCTCGTTCACCGTCACGGAGTGAGCCCGAGCGCGGGGAAAGAGCGGGCTCCGGCCCCGTATCGGACCGGCGAGCGGATGACGGTGAACTTAACTGGCGTGGCCGACTGGGTTCTGCCAACTTCTGGAGCCATCTATGTCTGACACGGACGCCCCCCCAGAGACGGACGCCGACACCCTCAGAACACCCATCGTGGCCGTCCTCGGCCACGTCGACCACGGGAAGACGAGCCTGCTCGACCGGGTCCGCGGCTCGGCCGTGGCCGCCGGCGAGTCCGGCGCGATCACCCAGCACATCGGTGCGACCGCCGTTCCCCTCTCCGTGATCTCGGAGATCGCCGGCGAACTGGTCGACCCGACGGACTTCGACCTCCCGGGCCTGCTGTTTATCGACACGCCCGGGCACCACTCGTTCTCGACGCTCCGTTCGCGTGGCGGCGCCCTGGCCGACATCGCCATCCTCGTCGTCGACGTAAACGACGGGTTCCAGCCACAGACCCTGGAGGCCATCGACATCCTCAAGCGGACCCAGACCCCCTTCATCGTGGCCGCGAACAAGATCGACACCGTCCCCGGGTGGCGACCGAACGAGAACGCGCCGGTCCAACAGACAATGGAGACCCAGTCCGAGCGAGTCCAGTCGGACCTGAACGAGAACCTCTACGAGATCATCGGCGAACTCTCGGACAACGGCTTCTCGGCGGACATGTACTGGCGGGTCCAGGACTTCCAGGCCAACATCGGGGTCGTCCCCGTCTCGGCCGAGACCGGCGAGGGCGTCCCGGACCTGCTGACGGTGATGATGGGCCTCTCCCAGCGGTACATGAAAGACGAGATGGCGATCGACGCCGCCGGCCCGGGCGTCGGGACCGTCCTCGAAGTGAAAGACACCCAGGGGTTCGGGACGACGCTCGACGCCATCATCTACGACGGGACGATCCGGGCCGACGACACCATCGTCGTCGGCGGGCTCCAGGGACCGATCGTCACGGACGTGCGCGCGCTGCTCCGGCCGCGGCCCCTCGAAGAGATCCGCACCGAACAGAAGTTCGAGCAGGTCGACGCGGTCGCGGCCGCCGACGGCGTGAAGATCGCAGCGCCCGACCTCGACGGCGCGATGGCCGGCGCGCCCATCCGGGTGATCCGCGACCGTGACCGCAGCGAGGTCATCGCGGAGGTCGAGGCCGAACTGGCCGGCATCGAGGTGACGACCCAGGAGGAAGGCGTCGTCGTCAAGGCCGACACGCTGGGGTCGCTGGAGGCCATCTCCAGCACGCTCGAAGAGGAGGAGATCCCGATCATGCGCGCGGAGGTCGGTGCGGTCGCGCCGCGGGACATCAGGGTCGCCGAGACGGCCAACGAGCCGACCCACCGGGCGATCCTGGCTTTCTCCGTCGAGGTACTCGACGACGCCCGCGACCTGGCCGAACAGGAGGATGTCGAACTGTTCGAGAACGACGTGATCTACCAGCTCATCGAGGAGTACGACGACCACGTCACCGCCATCGAGGAGGCCCAGCAGGAACAGATCCTCGAGAACATCACCCGACCGGCGAAGTTCCGGATCCTCAAAGACCACACCTTCCGACAGTCGGACCCGGCCGTCGTCGGCGTCGAGGTCCTCTCCGGGCTGCTCCGCCGGAACGTCAACGTCGTCCGCTGGGAGGGGGGCGATCCCAAGCGTGTCGGCCGGCTCAAGACGATCCAGGACGAGGGCGAGGATGTCGACGAGGCCCGCACCGGCGAGCGGATGGCCGTCTCCATCGACGGGCCGACGGTCGGTCGGCAGGTCGAGGAGGGCGACGATCTGTGGGTCGAACTCCCGGAGAAACACGCGAAGATCCTCGAACAGGAACTGCGGGAGGACATCTCGGTCGACGAGCGCGAGGCGCTGTCGATGTACTTAGAGAAGCGTCGCGAGCAGGAGCCGTTCTGGGGCAAGTGAGCCGCCGGTGGCTCTTTGTATCAGAGTGTAGATAGTGAACGTATGAGTGCCGTCGGCGGCGGACCGATCCGGCTGCTCTGTGTCGACGACGAGCGGGACTTCGCCGAGTTGACGGCACAACGGCTCGAAACGGTCGACGACCGTTACCGGACAGCCATCGTCGAGAGCGCCGACGCCGCCGAGGAACAGCTCGCCGCCGAGCCGGTCGACTGTGTCGTCAGCGACTACGACATGCCCGACCGAACGGGCCTCGACCTGCTGGAGGCCGTCCGGGCCGAACACGGGGACCTCCCGTTCATCCTCTTCACCGCGAAAGGCTCCGAGGAGATCGCGAGCGCCGCGATCTCAGCCGGCGTCACCGACTACGTCCAGAAACGGGTCAGCGGCGACCAGTACACGCTGCTGGCCAACCGGATCAACCAGGCCGTCGAGCAGTACCGGACGAACCGTGAACTGGAGTGGTACCGAACCGTCGTCGAGGCCGTCGACGATCTGGTCTACGCGGTCGATCCCGAGGGGACGGTCCTCTTCGCCGCAAACACCGTCGAGCTGACCGGCTACCGGCCCGAACGGCTGGTCGGCCGGCACATCTCGTTGGTGATGGGCGAACAGAGCAGACAGAAGGCGCGCGAGCGGATCGACCGACTGCGTGACGACCCCGACCACGAGTCGGCGACGTTCGAGCGAACGCTCGAAGACGCCGACGGCAACGAGATTCGCTGTGCGGACCACATGGCGTTGCTCCCGGCCGACGACGATGGGTTTCGCGGGACGGCCGGCATCGTCAGGCGGTTCGACGACGCCCAGCACGACCCCGAATCGCTCGCGCGGCTCCGCGATCTCCTGGCCGAACACCAGTCCAGCGGCGACGACGCGCTCGTCGAGCAGGCCAGGGAACTCGCCGCGGACCTGACCGCCGACTCCGATCGCACGGCTGGCGGGATCGAGTAATAATATTTAATTAGCGGGCGGACGATGCTTCAGGTACGATGCCGGGTGCCCCCTCCGTCTCGACCGCCGACATCGTTCTGGCCAGTATTGCGCTCTCGATGCTCCTGGCCGGAGTGGGTGCGGTCGTCTCCTCGCTCAGTATCGTCGCCGCACTGGCCGCCGGCAGCCTGCCGGCCAGTGGTTCGATCGGGTACGCGCTGTTTTACAACCCGCCGGTCGACTCCGGCGCCGCCTGAGCTACTGTGCCGTCGGGGTGTCGTCCCCGTTCATCACCTGCTTGACCTGGAGCGCGGCGGAGGCGGCGATCCCGCGTGCGAGTTCGTCGCGTTCGGTGTCGCTGATCGCGATCTCCTCGGCGTTGTCCGGCGTGTAATCGGCACTGACGACCGATCCGACCGGCGGCTGGACGGCGATGCGCGCTCGCGGGCCGGCCTGCCCGTTGCTGATCTCGGAGCCGACGACGAACTCACCGGGCAGTAGTTCGCGTGTTCGGGCGGCGACGTTGGCGAGGTCCCTGCGCAGCTGGTGGCGCTGTTCGGACGTGAGCGTCACCGTCTCGGTGTCCCCACCGAACGGCGTGTTGCCATACATGGACGTTCCTGCACAGGTAGGAGGCGGGGTAGTAAAAACCCCCTGACTCTCACACGACTGGCCGGCTCTCGCCGTAGGTGGCGAGGACGACCGTGCTGGCGTGTGTCTCGTCTGGCTCGACCGAACGGACGACGACCTCCTCCTCGACGAACTCCCACTCTCGCAGGTCCCGCCCGGCCGCCAGGCCCTCGCGGATCTCCGCGCGGACCGCGTCGGGGTCCTCGCCGTCGACCTCGTAGAAGATGCCCGGGCCGTCGGCGGTGCGTGCCCAGCCGACACCCGCCGCGACGCGCTCGCCGGGGGCGGCCGTCGCCGCCGACTGGACGACCTCCAGGGCCTCGCCCGGCGGACCGAGCGTCGGGGCCTCCCCGACGACCTCGATGGCCGGTCCCGCCGGGATGACCGACGAGAGCGTCACGAGGTTGTAGTTGTGGACGCCCGCCTCGGCGAGGGCGGCGTCGTACGACGAGAGCGCCGTCGGGCCCGTCGCGGTCCCCCACACGACCCGGATGGTACTCATAGCCGACTCTCGACGGGCCTGGCGGTAAGGGGTTTCGCTTCAGCCCGTCGCCGTGAGTTTGTAACACATCCCGGGCCGGTCGGCCTCGCCGTCGACCGCCCGCTCGGCGTAGTAGACCGCCGAGTCGGTCACCAGCGGCGCGCTCGTGACGTGCCCGCGGTTGCCGACCGTCCACGCCACGTCGCCGGTCGCTCGCTCGACGGCGTAGAGGGTCGTGTCGTAGGAGCCCACGAGGACGTGCTCGCGCGTGGCGACGGCGCTGCCGATGAGCCAGCCGCCGGCGTCGAGTTCCCACTGCTGTTCCCCACTCTGGAGGTCGATCGCGTAGAGGTGTTCGTCGTGGCTCCCGACGAAGACGGTGCCGTCGTGGACCGCCGGGGCGCACATCACGTCCTCGTCGGTCTCGAACGTCCAGACCTCGCTGCCGTCGGTGACATCGACGCCCGTCACGGTCGCGGACCACGAGGGGACGACGGCCACGCCGTCGGCGACGGCGATCGGGGCCTTGATCTCCGCGCCCGTGTCGTACGTCCAGGCCCGCTCCAGCCCGGGAAACGTCCAGGCGTAGCAGTGGCCGTCGTTCGAGCCAAAGAGGAGTCGTCCCCGCTCGCGGTCGATCGTCACCGTCGAGTGAGGGTGGTTGGTCGGTCGGGAGTCCCGCCACTGTACGTCGCCGGTCGCGGCGTCGACCGCCGCGACGCTGCCGCTGGGGGCCGCGTGCTCGACCGCGACGTACAGCGTCCCGTTGTAGTAGGTGGGGCTGGCGCCGATCGCGTCCCCCAGGCTCGTTCGCCACTTCCGGCGGCCGGTCTCTATGTCGATGGCCGACACCGCGCCGTCGTAGGCACCGATGTAGGCGGTGCCGTTGGCGATGGCCGGCGTCCCGTGGCTCCCGCGACTGGCCGCCGTGAACGTCGTCGCCCACCGGACCTCGCCGTCGGGCGTTATCGAGCGGAGCCGGCCGGTGTCGTCCGCGAGGACGACGTTACCCGCCGGGTCCAGCACCGGGCTCCCCTTCGCCGCGGTGTGGTCGCCGCGGTTGGTCGGCAGTTCCCAGGTCTTCTCGACGGCCCCCGGAAGCGACACGTCGCGGTACCCCTGGTTCAACAGCCCCTGGCGGAACTGCGTCGAGGCGTGCTCGTCCAGCGCGGTCGAGGCCAGCGGGTCGAAAGACCCCTGACAGCCCGCGAGCGATCCGACGACGGCCGTTCCCACGCCCGCGAGGAACGCCCGCCGGCTCCGTCCCGTCTCGTCCATGCCGCCCGCTACCGGACGGCGTGGCTTAAATCGCGCGGGGACGGGACGGTCCGATGGACGGCCAGAGGCGACAGCGATGCGATCGGCCGGAAGTGGCCTCCGTGCCACTTCCCGGGGACGGGCAGGCCTGTCCGGCCGTTTTCCCCACGTTCGATAGCGCTTCGCGGGCTGGAAAGGGGCAACGCGAACCCGACGCAGTAAAAGGTGGTCAGGCGAACGCGACCGGCCCGCTGCCCGTCTCCTCGTCGGTGTCGATCTTCGCCAGCGCCTCGTGGAAGTCGGACTGTTCGACGGTCGTCCGGCCCTCCCGGATGGCGAACATCCCGGCTTCCGTCGCGAGCGAGGCCAGTTCCGCACCGGAGAGGCCGTCGGTCTCGTGGGCGAACGCGCCCAGATCGACACCGTCGGCCAGGTTCATCTCCTCGGTGTGGATCTCCAGGATGCGGCTGCGGCCCTCGTGGTCCGGGTTCGGGACTTCGATGAGGCGGTCGAACCGGCCGGGCCGGAGGATCGCCCGGTCGAGCATGTCGAAGCGGTTGGTCGCCGCGATGATCCGGATCTCGCCGCGGTCGTCGAACCCGTCCATCTCCGAGAGCAGTTGCATCATCGTCCGCTGGACCTCTGCGTCCCCGGAGGTCTTCGACTCCGTACGTTTGGCCGCGATAGCGTCGATCTCGTCGATGAAGATGATCGCGGGCTGGCGCTCGCTGGCGAGTTCGAACAGGTCACGCACCAGGCGGGCGCCCTCGCCGATGAACTTCCGGACGAGTTCGGAGCCGGCCATCTTGATGAACGTGGCGTCGGTCTCGTTAGCGACGGCTTTGGCGAGCATCGTCTTCCCGGTGCCGGGCGGGCCGTGTAGCAGGACGCCGCTTGGCGGTTCGATCCCGACCTCGCGGAACTGCTCGGCGTTGACCAGCGGTTCCTCGACGGCTTCCCGGACCTCGCGGATCTGTTCTTCGAGGCCGCCGATGTCGTCGTAGGTCACGTCCGGCGAGCCGTCGACCTGCATCGCCTGTGCGCGGGCGTCGGTCTCCGGTTCGAGGACCTGCTTGACCGAGAACGAGTCGTTGATCGCGACGCGGTCGCCGGCGTCCAGACCCTCGCGGATCGACGGGGCGACTTCCGTCAGGACTTCCTGGTTGTTGCCGTGTTGCTTGACGACGACGCCGTCGTCGAGCATCTCCTCGGCGGTGGCGATGTACAGCGAGGAGGTCTTGAGCGTCTCGTTTTCCCGTTCGAGCTGATCGACCTGACCCGTCAGATCGTGCTGTCGGCTCCGGGCGCTTTCGAGCTGTTCGGTGAGCTGTTCGTTGACGCGGACAATGTCGACGAAGTGTTCCCTGAGCGCCGCCAACCGCTCGTCGGGTGTCATATCGGGGTCGAGGTCCAGCCGTGGTCGTTCCGGAAGCGAAGGACTACGCGACATTTGGATACCGGGTACTACGTCGCTGCTATACAAAGGGCCTTTGGGTCGCTCACGGACTGAGATGCGGTCGCGGTCGCACACGGCATTAATATACGCAGGACTACTAGCCGGGAGCACATGCGAACCCGCCACGGAATGCCGTCGGTCGCCGACCTGAACGGTTCCGAGACGTGCCACCGCTCAACACGGGCAGAGGTGACCGACGGTGCCTGAGTGTGACTACTGCGGAACGTCGTTCAACGACGAGGACGACTACCTCTCGCACCTGGAAAACGTACACCAGGACGAACTCGGCCCGATCGACAGGCGTCGAGTGGGAGGGGAGGACGACGGCGGGCTCCCGACGGGGCAACTCGCCGTCGCCGGCGTCGCGATCGGGATCGTCGCGCTCCTGGGTGGGGTCCTGGTCCTCTCGATCGGTGGCGGTGGCGGCGGCGAGGTCGGCGCGGCCGGCAGCGCTCACTACCACGGGACGATCCAGATGAACGTCCTGGGCGACCGCGTCGACTTCACACAGGACCAGTACCAGCTTCAGGACGACCGGTTCCACTTCGAGGGTGACGGCCGCTGGCACGCCCACGCGACCGGCGTGACGCTTGGCTACGGGATGGAGTCGCTCGGGATCGGCGTCACCGACTCCTCGGTCCGGTTCCAGGGGACCAATTACACCGAGGCCGACGGCTACGCGATCAGCGTGACCGTCAACGGCGACACCGTCTCGCCCGGCTACACCCTCCAGGACGGCGACACCGTGCGGATCGCCGTCGAAGAGAGTTGACTCGGTAACACCGTGTCGTAGGAACGTCTGCACGACCTGTTTCGTCAAGATCTGGTCGAGCTGTCCGAGCGATACGCCTGCGAACCTACCGGATTTCATTGACCCCAAGCGATATACAGTCTAGCAGCTACTATTCTGACATGTCCAAGAATGTCCGCAAGTCGCTTGCAGACCGGTATAATCCGAGTATTCAGTCTACGATGATTGTACTGCTGGGCTCCAGCGTTAGCCTCTTTCTGCTCCTCAACAATCCCGATTTTACGAACCCGTACTACCGTTTCGGAGTCGGAGTAATGAGCTTCGCAATCGTCTTTGCGGCGCTTGTGCTCGTTTCTGAGCTACTGAAGCGTCGATAGGCTACTAGCCGGTGCGTACTCTGTGAGACCCCGTGGCCGTCCTACAGGAGCTGTTCGAACTCGTCGAGGTACTCGCCGTACGTATCGAGTGCCGACTGCACCGGCTCGGGACTCGCCATGTCGACGCCGGCGTCACGCAGCAGTTCCAGCGGGTACTGTCGGGAGCCGCTTTGCAGGAAGTCGACGTACCGCTGTGCGGCGGGTTCGCCCTCCGAGAGGATGGTGTCGACGAGCGCGACCGCCGCCGAGATACCGGTCGCGTACTGGTAGACGTAGAAGGCCCGGTAGAAGTGGGGAATCCGCATCCACTCGCGGGCGATCCGGTCGTCGAGCACCGCCGGCTCGTAGTAGTCGCCTTTCAGCTCCGCGTAGAGGTCGTCGAGCCGGTCGGGCGTCAGGGGCTGGCCGGCCTCGGCCATCTCGTGAGTCCGGTGTTCGAACTCCGCGAACATCGTCTGCCGATAGAGGGTCGACCGGAACCGTTCGAGGTACTCGTTGAGGACGTGTCGGCGCAGGGTGGCGTCCTCGACAGTCTCCAGAAGGTGGTGCGTGAGCAGCGTCTCGTTGACCGTACTGGCGACCTCGGCGACGAAGATCTCGTAGCCCGAGTAGACGTAGGGCTGTTCCTCGCTCGTGTACTCCGAGTGCAGCGAGTGACCCAGTTCGTGCGCCAGCGTGTACATCGACTCCACGTCGTCCTGGTAGTTCATCAGGATGAACGGCTGTGAGTCGTAGGTGCCCCCGGAGTAAGCCCCGGACTGTTTGTGTTTGGTCTCGTAGACATCGACCCAGCGCGAGTCCAGCCCCTCGGCCAGTCGGGACTGGTAGTCCTCGCCCAGCGGCGCGACGGCCTCGGTGACGTACTCACAGGCCTGTTCGTACTCGATTTCGGGGGACTCCCCCTGGACGAGCGGCGTGTAGATGTCCCACATCCGGAGTTCGTCCGCACCGATTGCCTCCCGTTTCAGATCGGCGTGGTGGTGGAGGGTGTCGAGGTTCTCGTGGACAGTGTCGACGAGCGTGTCGTACACCTCGACGGGGACGTTCGGGCCGTCGAGCGCGGCCTCGCGGGCGGTGTCGTAGTCCCGGGCCTGGGCGAGTTTCACGTCGGTCTTGACGGCGTTCTTGTACGCCGCACCGACGGCGTTGCGCACCGTCTCCCACTCGTCGTAGAAGGCCTCGTACACCCGCTGGCGGAACGCCCGGTCGGGGTGTTTCTGGAGCGTCGTGAAGTTGTTGAGCGTGATCGGCTGGGCGTCGCCGTCGGGGTCTTCGACGGTCGGGAACTCCATGTCGGCGTTGGCGAGCATGTTGTACACCTCGCCGGGGGCGCCGGTCACCTCGCCCAGTTCGGCCAGGAGGGTCTCGACCTCGGCCGACCGGGTGTGTTCTTTCATCCGGTGAACGTCGTCGAAGTAGTGTTCGTAGTCGGAAAGCGCCGGTTCGGCCTCGATCATCGCCTCGATCTCGGCCCACTCCAGGGACTGCAGTTCGGGTTCGAGGAACGAGGCGGCGGAACTCGCGTCCGAGGACAGCGACTGCGACCGGGCGGTCAGGGCCTGGTAGGTGTCGTCGGTCGTGTCCTCGTCCCGGCGCATCCGGGCGTAGGCGGCCACGTTCGAGACGCTCCGCATCAGTTCCTCGTACGTTTCGAGGGTCTCCCGGAGCGTCGCGGCGTCGTCGGTCGCCCGCCCCTCGTAGGCGGCCAGGTCCTCGACCAACTCCTCGGCCGTCTCGAAGGCGGCCTCCCACGCCTCGTCGTCGGCGTAGAGGGACGCCAGTTCCCACTTGTACTCCTCGTCGATATCGCTGCGCGCGGGCACCGAACTCATGCCACGGCGTAGGGACGGCCCCGAAGTAAGCCTTTATGGGCTACTCCAGTCCGTCCAGAACCGTGCCGGCGACGCGGGTGCCGGCGGCCCGCTGGGCGCGCAGGTCCCCGAACACCTTGCGGGCACTTTCGAGCGCGTCGGCGTCCGTCGTGAACTCGACACCGGGGTAGTCCACGCCCGTCAGCACGAGCGGCTGTGCGGGCGCCGGAGCGACGCCTTCCGGTCCGTCCAGCGGCTCGGGCGCCAGCACTCGGTCGACGGCCGACGGCTCCCGCTGACCGCGCGCGATCTCGGCGACGAGGCCGACGACCCGACGGACGAGTTGGCGGCAGAACCCGTCGGCGGTCAGTCCCACCACGAGAAACTCGCCGTCACGGTGAAGCTCCATCGAGAGGTCTCTGACCGTGCCCGTCTCGTCCGGCGTGAGGTTGTGGAAGTCGTGCTCGCCGGTCAGTGCAGAAAGGGCCGTCCGCGCCCGCTTGTCGTCGACCGCCGGCGCGTGGAGGTGGTAGGTGTAGCGGCGCCGAGCGGCGTCGTGAGTCGCGTGGAACGTCTCGGGGACGCTCGCGCTCGCCCAGGCCCGTACGCTCGCGGGGAGTTCACTGTTGAACGCGGCCGGCGAGAGCCAGTCGGGTGCCCCGAAGGCGACGGTCTGGGCGAGTGCCGAGACGCCAGCGTCCGTGCGCCCGGCCGCCGCGTACCCTTCCGGAACCGCGCCGTCGGTCACCCCGAGTCGGTCGAGTGCGGCCAGGAGTTCGTCCGCGACGGTGCCCACGTCGGGCTGGCGCTGGAAGCCGTGGAACGGCCGGCCGTCGTAGGCGATCCGGTAGGCGCGCATCGCCGGGGGTTCGCGGCCCGGCTACTTGGAGTCCTCGGGACTCACTCCGGCGGGCGCTCGTCGATCCCGCCGGCGGGCGCCCGCGGGGACTCGATGCCGGCCTCGGCAAACGCCGCCAGTACCCGCTCGGTCACGTCGGACTTGAACGCGAACTCGTTGCGGAGGTCGTTGACGTACGCTTTCCCCGTGATCGTCCGGTAGTAGAGGTCGTCCTCGACGACGACGGTGGCGGGGTGGGTCTCGGTGACGTAGACGTACGGCGAGGTGACCAGCGCCTCCTCGACGATCTCGTGGGCGCGGCCCACGTCGGCGTCGACCCCGATGTAGAACTCGACGACCGCGAGCATCGCCGTCTCGCCGTCGTTGGCGTTCGATATCGACTGGTTCAGGAAGACGAAGTTCGGGACGACCACGAGCGTGTCGTTGGGCGTGACGAGCGAGGTCGACCGCAGGCCGATGTCGGTGATCTCGCCGTAGTGATCGCCTAAGCCGACCTTGTCCCCGACCTGGTAGGGCTGTTCGAGGACGAGGATGACCCCGCCGACCAGGTCCGCGAGCAGGTCCTTCAGTCCCAGGCCGATCGCCGCGCCCAGCAGCCCGGAGATGGCGACCAGTTGCGTGGACGTGAGCTCGAAGAGGATGCGGACGACGAGATACAGCGCCCCGCCGTAGACGAGGAACTTCAGGAGCGGGATCAACAGCGTCACGCGAAAGCGGTGATGTTCCAGTCGGTCGGCGACCGTCGTCAACACGAAACTCAGCCCGCGGGCGACGACGTAGGCGACGACCATGACGACGAGGGCGTTGAGCACCGTCCCGGCCTCGATCGCCACCGGCGGGACCGCCTCCCCGCCGGTACCGACCTGGAGCGGGTTCACCACAGCAGTTGCCTCCGTGTGAGTTCCGCGACCGCCGGGTGGAGCCCGACCGGGCGAAGCGAGATCTCCCGGCCCGCAACGTCGACGACGCCCATGTTTGCCAGCGTCTGGACCGCGGTGTCGATGCGCTCGCGGTCGAGCATCGACGCCAGTCGGTCCCGGTCGAGCCCCTCCATCGCCACGACGTGCCAGAGGAGATACGCCGTCTCGTCGGCCAGGCCGGTACAGTCCGCGACCGGGTCCCTGACGTAGCGGGGCGCGATCTCGCGACCGTCCTCGGTCTCGCGGACGCTCCGATCCCACAGCGAGGTGGCGATGCCCGGGTTGCCGTGTGAGACCCGGCGGAGTTTCTCGTAGACGACCGCCTGAAGCTGGGTGTCCTCGTCGCTCCACCAGGAGGCGACCCAGGCCGGGTTCGGGCGGACGTAGGGGAGCCGGACGGTCCGGTCGCCCCACAGATCGACCGGGTACCGGCCCACGTCGACGGTCTTGATCCGGCCGGCGGCTCCGGTCTCGACGAACGTCGGGAGCGAGTCCCCGACGTGTGCCCGGACGACGGCCTCGATCTGCTCGGCGTCCATCGGCGGCAGGCGGATCTCCAGGGGAAAGGACTGATCGACACGCCGAACCGCGGCGAGGTACCGCCAGGAGTAGCGGTTCCACGTCGTCACGACGAGTTGGTTGGTCATCGCCAGCCGTTCGAGGAACTCGTCGAGCACGTCGAACCCGCCGACACAGCGGCGGTAGAGGTAGTGACAGTCCGCCAGCAGAAGCGCCCTGTCGGTCGGAATCTCGGGGAGCGGTTCCTCACCGGTCACCACCTCCGAGAGGGTCACCCGCCGGGCCTGCTCGCCGAGCAACTCCTCGGCGTATTCGAGGAGTGCGGTCCGCCCAGCGAACGGGTCCGAGACGATGGCGACGTTGGAGTCGACCCGGTCGAGGGTCTTGTCGTCGTCGAGGTACTCCGCGACCGCCGTCGACAGCAGTTCGACCTGCGTGCCCAGCCCCGCCGCTCGCAGATGATCGACCGGGATCGTCACCGGACACCCCCCCTGTACTGACATGCCAGTTGGTTCAATCAGTCCGGCGATGTCGCATAAAGGTTCGCACGCGCCGGGAACGGACACCCCACACTTAGGACGATGAGTCCCCAAGGTGGGCGTGGATGTCCCCAGCCGACGACCCCCCCCCGAGTTCCCGCGTCCACCCGTCGCGTTCACCGACCGGGCCGGCCGGGCGGTGGAGATCGACGCCTACGACGGGGACGCCGACCCCCTCGTGGCGATGTACGCCGACTTCGACGCCGACTCCCGTGCCCAGGGGTTGCCGCCCCGCCACGAGGACGAGATCCGCGAGTGGATCGAGGGCCTGCTGGCGGAGGGGCACAACGTCGTCGTCTGGCACGACGATCGGGCGGTGGGCCACGCCGTGTTGGTCCCCTACGACGGGACCTCGGAACTGGCGATCTTCGTCCACCCGGCCTACCAGTCGGTCGGGATCGGCTCACGACTCATCCGGGTCCTGCTCGGTTACGGCCAACAGCAGGACATCGGGAGCGTCTGGCTCGCCGTCGAGCGGACCAACCACATCGCCATGCGGCTGTACGACTCCGTGGGCTTCGAGACGACGACCCGGGACCGCGCCGAGTACGAGATGGAGCGGTCGCTGTAGTCACTCGATCTCGAACTCGCGGTCGCCGGTCCGTTCGTGGCGCGTGTCGACCTGTTCGGTTTCGAGCAACCGTTCGAGTCGGCGCTCGAACTCGTCTTCGCCGATCTCGCCGCGAGCGTACCGCTCCCGGAGCTGTTCGACCGGTGACTGGCCGGACGTGGCCGTCTGCTCGTCGGCGCCGGGCGCCCCCGTAGCCTGGTTCTCGCCAGCCTCGGACTCGGGCGGTTCGGGCTCGACGAGCGGGAAGTCCTCACCGAGAATCCCGATCAGCGGCAGGAGCACGAAGGTCCCGAGGACGAACGTCGCCGGGACGAGCGTGCCGAGATTGAGGACGGCAAACAGCGCCGACAGGCCAAAGGAGAGCGTGCCGACGACGCCCATGAGCTTCTTTTTGCGGAGAGTGGGCAGCATACTCGCAGGGCGAGTCGGCACGGGCAAAAAACTACGGTAGGGGTGTCACTCGGCGAAATCCGCGTAGGTCGGGCGGTCGTGCCCGCCGGGGAACGCGTCGACCGGGACGGCGACCTGCTCGCCTTCGTCCATCTCCTTTATCGTCACCTCGTCGTTTTCGAGGTCCTGCTCGCCGACGATGACGACCGTCTCGGCGTTGATGTCGTCGGCGTAGCCCATCTGTGCGCCAAAGGAGCGACTCGCCACGTCGCTCTCGACGACGTGGCCCAGGTCGCGGAGGTCCCGGGCGATCCGGGCCGCGGTCGCGCGGGTGTCGCCGACCTGGAGGACGTAGTAGTCCGTCGACAGCGCCTCCTCGGGCCAGACGCCGGCCCGCTCACACAGCAACTGGAGGGTGGCGTGGCCGGGCGCGAAGCCGACCGCGGGCGTGGGCTGGCCGCCGAAGCCCTCGATGAGGTCGTCGTAGCGCCCGCCGCCGAAGACCGCCCGGGAGACCGACCCCGTGGAGTCGAAACACTCGAAGACGACGCCGGTGTAGTAGTCCAGCCCGCGGGCGGTCGACAGCGACAGCGTCAGGTACTCACGGACGCCGAAGTCCTCGGTCGCCGAAAGGACCGCCCGGAGGTTCTCCGTGGCCTCGGCGACGGCGTCGGTCCGGTCGGCCAGGTCGGCTAGGTCGTCCTCGCCGGTCTGGAGCAACTCGTCGAAGGTCTCTGCCTGGTCGTAGCTCAGCCCCGTCTCGTACAGCGCATCGAGGTACTCGTCGCGGTCGACCTTCGCGCGCTTGTCGACGGCCCGGATCGCCTCCCGGGTGTCCACATCGGCGTCGAAACTCTCCAGCAGACCAGAGAGGATGTCGCGGTGGGAGACGCGGATCTCGAAGTCCTCGGCCGAGAGGCCCAGGTCGGTGAGCATGTCGACGGCGACGGCCAGAACCTCGGCGTCGGCCGCGGGGTCAGACGAGCCGAAGATGTCGACGTTGGTCTGGTAGAACTCCCGGAACCGGCCCTGCTGGACCTGCTCGTAGCGCCAGAACGGCCGCGTCGAGACCCACTTGATCGGCTTCGAGAGTGCCTGCTGTTTGGCGACGACCATCCGGGCGACCGATGGGGTCAGCTCCGGGGTCAGCGCCACGTCGCGCCCGCCCTTGTCCTCGAAGCTGTACAGCTCCTCGACGATCTCCTCGCCGCTCTTGTCGACGTACATCTCGGTCGCTTCGAGCGCCGGCGTCCCGATCTCACGGAACCCGTAGCGGGCGGCCACGTCCTCGATGGTGTCCATCGCCCAGCGGCGTGCCTGCATCTCCTCGGGGTAGAAGTCACGAAAGCCCTTGACCCGGTCGTACATACCGGCGCGTACAGCGAGGGCGCGCTTGAACCTGTCCGTTCACGCCGGCGACGAGGCCGGGTACTGTCCTGCTACTCCGCCAACCCACGCACCCGCGACTGCGTGTGCTCGGGAAACACCTCGTCGACGGCCGCCTGGCCGTACTCGTCGGCCAGCAGCGCCCGGAGTTCGACCTCGTAGTCGGCCTTCGGAATCCGCTCGCTGGGGCCAGTCTCGACCACGAGTTCCCGTTCGGCCATCGCGTCGATGGCGCCCCGGCCGATCCCCGCGAGCGGTGCGAGGTAGTCGACGCCGAAGCGGTCCTCTACGCTCTGGGCGAGCGGTCGGTCGATCGTCGGCACCCGGTCGTCACGGCGGGTACCGTCGGCGACGGCGTCGATATCGAGAGCGTCGGCCCGCTCGGCGACCGTCTCGACGGCGTGTTCGTGGACCTGCTGGATCGCGTTCCGCGGGAAGCCGTCGGCGGACATCCGTTCGACGGCCGCCTCGGCGACCGCCCTGTCGAGGTCGACGGTCCGGTGAGCGAAGCCGACGGCGTCGGCCGCCTCGCGGGCCGGGTCGGGGTCGACGACGCCGAAGGTGCCACTGACCAGCGTCACGTCGTAGAAGGGGTCGAGCACCAGCGCCGCGAGCGTCGAGTCCTTCCCCGCGCTGTAACACAGTCCACAGCGCATCTACCGGCGCTTGATGTCGAAGCTCTTGGAGTCGGGGGTCAGCTCCTGGAGGAGCTGTTTCATCTTCTCCTCGTCGATCTGGCCCTGGATGCGGCCGCTCTGGGCCAGCGCGACGACCTGCTGTTCGATCTGCTCGCCCACGTCGGGTTTGGACATCTTGACGGTGTTGAGCCGCTTGCGGGCGCCGTCCGAGAGGTGCTGTCGGAGGATGGCCTTCTTCTGGGCGTCGGCCTGTTGCTGAGCGGCCTGCTGGGCCTCTGCGTCCTCGCCCTCCTGCTGTTCTTTGAGCTGTTCCATCTTCTTCTTGCGGAGTTCGTCGAGTTCCTCCTCGTTCGGGTCGCCACTCATGAGTACACGGAACTACTGGCGTCGGGCGGAAAATCATTTCGGAGCGAACACTGGCGATCCGTCGGCGACAGCCGAACCGGCGCGAAAGCCAGAGAGAAGAGCCGTCCTAGGCGTACCGTTCCAGTTCCGGGCGGTCGAGGTCTTCGAGGACCTCGCCGGCGGTGTCGTCGAGGAGGCTGCGGCCTTCGCCGGTGATCCGGCGGCCGTCGGCCTCGCTGGTCTCGACGTAGCCGGCGTCTTCGAGCTGCTGGAGGGCGGTCCGGATGACGTTGCCCGAGCCCTTGGACTTCTGCTTGGGGCGGACCCGGTAGCGGGTGGTGCCCTGTTTCGAACTGCCGTACTCGCTGCGGAGGCTGTTGACGCCGACCGGCCCGTCGACGGCGACCTTCCGGAGCAGGCTGGCCGCGCGTCGCTGCCAGAAGTCGTCCTGCTCGGGCGGGAGTTCGCGGTCGACGCCGGTCTTGGCGACGACGGCCCAGTCGGGCTGTTCGATGTCGTCCTCGTCGGCGAGTTTCTCAGTGAGCGCCTCGATGAGTTCCTCGGGCGGAGCGTCGTAGAGTGTCGTCATTGGGCCATGATTCCCGTTGCCGTCATTTAAGCGCATCGTTCGCGCCGCCGGGACGTGAACCGCTCTCACCCGCGTGCCGTCGCGCGGTCGGCGCCCAGCGCCGTCGCCACGCCGGCCCCGACTAGCGTGGGGAGCCAGTACGTAGCACCCCGGTGGATCAACACCGCCGAAGTCGCAAGCACCAGCGTCGCCGGCGTCGTCGAGACCAGCAGCGTCACTAAAACGGTCTCTATCGCGCCCGACCCGCCGGGCAGCGGCGCGATGCTGGCGATCGAACCGACCGGGACGACCAGCAGCACCGACGCCACCGGAACGGTGACACCGACGGCGTACAGCGAGGTCCACAGCGAGGCGACCAGGCAGGCCCACCCCAGCGCCGAGAACCCGAGCGTCCGGACGAGCGTCCAGCGGTCGGCCGCGACCCGGTCGATCGCCGCGAAGAAGCTCTCGATACGGCGCTCGATGCCGGCGGTAGTGGGCACGGACCGACCCGGCACCACTCGGCCGAGAAACCGCAACAGCGGTGTGAACAGGCGGACGACCGTCGCTTCGAGCTCGTACCGGTAGCGCCACCCGAGGTACGCGGCGACGGGGAGTCCGATCGTCAACACGGCGACCGCGATGGCGGCGAACATGAGGTTCCGCCCGAGCCGGACCGCGCCGGCCGCGACGAACGTGAACCCGACGACGGCGTAGAAGAGCGACGGGACGAAGTGGATCGTGTCGACACTGGCGATGGCGGCCAGCCCGGTCTCGTACTCGCTATCGGCGGCCGTCGAGATCAATAAAGCACTCAGCGGCTCCCCGCCGGCCTGCCCGAACGGCGTGACGTTGTTCGAGAAGATGGCGCCGGCGAACACGAGGACGGCCGTGTGGGCCGGGATCGGGACCGCGAGCGCGTGCAGGACGGTCCACAGCGCCAGTCCCCAGGCCGTGAGCCAGAGGACGGCGATCCCGAGCACGAGGGCCAGTCCGGCCGGATCAGCGCGGGTGAGCGCGTCGACCGTCTCGTCGATGCCGACGAGCCAGACCAGCGCCCCGAGGACGGCCAGCGCGCCGGCAAACCCCAGCACCGTCGCCCACCGGCTGTCGTCCATATCGGTGCCGTTGGGCGTCCGAGGCTTGAACCCACCGACAGTGACCGGGACCGTTTTCCACCCCCGCGCCGACATCGGGGTATGGACGAGCGGGCTGCACTCGGACTGCTCGGCGAGCGCCTGCCGGCCGCCGGCGACGACTGTGCGGTCGTCGACGGCCAGGTGCTGACGACCGACATGCTCCACGAGACCACGGACTTCCCCGACGGAACGACCCGCTACACGGCGGGGTGGCGAGCAGTCGGCGCCTCGCTGTCGGACGTGGCGGCGATGGGCGCCGACGCGACCGCTGCGGTGGCCGTCTACGGCGCGCCCGCCTTCGAGGAGTCGGCCCTGCTCGCGTTCGTCGACGGTGCAAGCGATGTCTGTGACGCCGTCGGCGCCGAGTACGTCGGCGGGGACCTGGACGGCCACGCGGAGTTCACGACGGCGACGACGGCACTGGGCCGGACGGACGACCCGGTCAGACGGTCGGGCGCCAGTCCCGGCGAGGCCGTCTGTGTCACGGGGACACTCGGTCGCTCGGGGGCCGCGCTCGAACTGTTCGAGGCGGGCGAAACCGAGCGGGCCAACGAGCTGTTCAGATTCGAACCGCGGGTGCGTGCGGGGACGGCGCTCGCACCGTACGCGACCGCGATGATGGACTCCAGCGACGGGCTGGCCCGGTCGCTCCACCAGCTCTGTGAAGCCAGCGGCTGTGGCGTCACGGTCGAGTCGCCGCTCCCGATCGACGGGGCCGTCGATTCAGTCGCGGCCGACGACCAGGAGCGGCTGGAACTGGGCGTGTTCTTCGGCGAGGACTTCGAGTTGGTCTGTACGGTCCCGGAGGCGAAACTGTCGGCCGCACGCGAGGCCGTCCCGTGTCCGCTGGCGCGGATCGGGACGACGACGGCCGGCGGGGTGACTCTCGACGGGGAGTCACTCCCCGATCGGGGCTACTCGCACTGATCGTGGAGCGCGGCGAGCGTCGTCGAGACCTGCCGGACCGCTTCGGCGGCGGCGTCGGCGCGCTCGTCGTAGCTCAGGTCGCCGTCCGCTTCGGGAGGAGTCGTGTGTGATGGGCGGGGGCGCATCTGTACACGGCCGTTTCTGCGCTCGGGGTATATAACCGATCGACCCTTCCAGTCGCTTCGCGTGACTTCACTCGTTTCACGGAGAAAGGCCGGATTTTACGATCGCGACCAGTCAGAAAGAACGGGTTTCGTGGCCGGAAATCGTTTACCGACGGCGCTCGTTCGGTTTCACTGGTTCAGGCGGCCGCCGCGATCTCGAACGGAACGGGCGTGAAACACGCCAGCCCGAGGACGAACGTCCCCACGCCTAGCGCGGTCCGACGCCAGTCCAGGGGGTCGTCGACGGTCGGGCGCGCCGGCCCGGCGTAGGCAAAGCCAAGCGACAGGAGCCCCCAGAACACCCACAGCGCCCACACGCCAAAGCCGATCGGCGGCGGATCGCGGGTGAGATACAGGAACCCCGCCAACGCGAACAGCCCGCCCGGGACGGCCGCGGCGACGGTCTCCTGGCGCTGGCCGACGATGGCCCGGACGATGTGGCCCCCGTCGAGCTGTCCCACCGGCAGGAGGTTCAGGAAGGTGAAGAACATCCCCGCCCAGCCGGCGAAGACGATGGGGTGGAGCGACTCGCCGGGACCGACGGTCGTCCGCAGGCCGGCGGCAGCGACGAGCGCGTCGAGCCCCTGTAACAGCAGCGGGTCGTGGAAGTCGATCGTGTAGCCGGCGTCGCTTTCGAGCACCGCCTGCGGGACCGTGATCGGGTCCAGTGTCAGGCCGACGACGGTGACGACAGTCGTCGCCACCAGCCCGGCGAGCGGCCCCGCGACGCCGATGTCGAACAGCGCGCGGCGGCTCGGGATCCGTCCGCGGATGTTGATGACCGCGCCCATCGTGCCCAGCAGCGAGGGAAACGGGATGAAATACGGGAGTGTCACGTCGACACCGTGGTACCGCGCGGCGGCGTAGTGGCCGAGTTCGTGGATCCCCAGGACGCCCAGCATCGCGACGACGAAGGGCCAGGCCTCGAACAGCCGCAACGGCTCGTCGGCCACCGGAATGTAGTACCACTGTGTCGCGCCGACGTACAGCGTCGACGCGACGGTCGCGAGCAGGAGGACGACGTTCAGCCAGGGGATCGACCGCGTGTCGGTCGCCGGTTCGGCGACGAGGACGTAAGCCTGTCCGCCCGTGGTCGGGACACGCGTCGCCTCGGTGCGGGGCGTCTCGGCAGTCGATCGTCGTTCGAGCCGCAGATCGTAGCCCCGCTGGCCGAACGCCGTCCGTAGCTCGTCGACGACGCTATCCGGCGGGACGAGCGGGTCACCGACGTATCGGACCGTCTCACCGTCGCGCTCGACCGACCAGATCTGGAAGACGCCAGCCAGTGCTTCGGGCGGTGGCGGGCGCTCGTCGGACCGACTCATCGGTCCGGAGTAGCGCGGCCGGACACTAATACTCCGCGTTCACGGTCCGGCGGGATCGTTCGGTTGTCCGCCCCGGAGGGGGCAGGAAAGAATCTGTTCAGAGCGGGTGCGATCGGTTAGCGGGCCTGGGCGACGGACGTGCTCACGCTGGCTCGACGCGCCACGTCGTCGCGCTCGTGTACGACCACTTCTCGACTTGCAGTTCGGATGCGCTGTCTTTGAGCTTCACCATCAGTGCGCCGATCTCCTTGGGTGAGAGACCGACCTCCTCTGCGATGAATTTGCTCTTGAAGTACATCTCACCGTCTGCTGCCTTCTCGGCGAGGAAGGATTTGAGGCGCTCTTCTTTGGAGGGCTCTTCCTCGTTGGAGGGCGATAGGGTAGCGCTCATGTGTGTGACCTCGCTCAACGCTTGTGCTGCCGGGAGTATATAAAGGAAGGAAGCTTCGCGTCGATTCGGTTCCATTTAGCAAAAAACGTGTGAAAGGCACATTTTACGATTGTTTTACAGGGCGTTAGATATTTTATAACCAGATCTGAGATCGTCTTACCGAAATCAGAAGACCGTGTAATCACCGGGAGATATCACCCGGAGTTCGCTCCGTTGGACGGGTAAAAAGGTGCGATCCTTGCCGGTTATCAGCTGACGGCGGGGAATGACTGTCGGGCATCACCACCGTTCCAGCGGGCGGTCGACGCGGCTTGACAACCCTTAATAGCGCCTCGTGGCTACGCCGGGGCAATGAACGTCGTCGTCTCCGTCGGCGGGAGCGTCCTGGCCCCGGATCTCGACTCCGGCCGGGTCGCTGCGTACGCCGAGGCGCTCCAGTCGCTCGACGAACAGGGACACACACTCGGAGCCGTCGTGGGCGGCGGCCCGACCGCCAGGCGGTACATCGGCGCCGCACGCGATCTCGGCGCCAACGAGATCGAGCTCGACCAACTCGGCATCGCCGTCACGCGGTTGAACGGTCGGTTGCTCATCGCCGCGCTGGACGACCGGGCCGCATCGACCCCCGCCGAAAGTTACGAAGCCGGCCGCGAGGCGATCCGGCGTGGAGACATCCCAGTCCTGGGTGGGATCGTCGCGGCACAGACCACCGACGCCGTCGCCGCGGCCTTCGCCGAGTACGTCGACGCCGACCTGTTGGTGTATGCGACCTCCGTGCCCGGCGTCTACGACGCCGACCCGAACGAGGACCCCGAGGCGACCCGCTTCGACGAGATCACCGCGGACGAGTTGGTCGGTGTCATCGCGGAGATGGAGATGGACGCCGGGAGCAACGCCCCGGTCGACCTGCTGGCCGCGAAGGTGATCCAGCGGTCGGGCATCCCGGCAGTCGTGCTCGACGGCACCGATCCGGAGCGCGTCGTGCGTGCGGTGCGTGACGACGACTTCGACGGCACCGAAGTACTCCCGGAGGGCTGAGATGGCCGAAGACCCATACGCAGTCGGCAGCGGCGGCGAGCGAGCGTTCTGGGCCGACGCGGTCGCGGACGCGATCGAGGCCCGGGACCCCGAGGACCCGATCGTCATCAAGGGCGGCGTCTCTCCCTCCGGCGTCCCTCACATCGGTCACTTCAACGAGATCATGCGGGGCTACTTCGTCGCCGAGGCACTCCGGGACCGCGGCCACGAGGTCCGGCAGGTGTTCACCGCCGACGACAAGGATCGCCTGCGGAAGGTGCCCCGCCAGCTCGCCGACCTGGAGTGGAACGTCGTCGGCCTGGGCGAGGTCGACGCGGGCGCACTCGGGCGGAACCTCGGGAAACCCTACACCGACATCCCCGATCCGTTCGGCTGCTGTGACTCCTACGGCGCCCACTTCACGAACCTCCTGAAGAAGAGCGCCGAACTGGTCGGCGTCGATGTCGAGTTCGTCTCGAACACCGAACTGTACGAAGACGGCGAGTTCGAGGCCGTCACCCGTCGCGTGCTCGAACGCGCCGACCGCGCCCGCGAGGTGCTCGCGGAGTACCAGAACAAGGTCGACGACGACTACGTCCCCTTTCTCCCGCAGTGTTCCGACTGTGGGAGACTCACCGAGGGGGTCACGGACGTGGACCTCGACGCCGGCGAGGTCAGCTACGTCTGTACGGATGTCGAGGCCGGCGACCAGACCATCGAGGGCTGCGGGCACGAAGGAACGACGACGCTCCGGGAGGGGAAACTCCCCTGGCGCTTCGAGTGGCCCGCCCAGTGGGAGATCCTGGGCGTGGACTTCGAGCCGTTCGGCAAGGACCACGCGGAGGGGTCCTGGCCCTCCGGCGAGGACATCGCCGAGAACGTGCTGGACATCCAGCCCCCGGTGCCGATGGTGTACGAGTGGTTCACGCTCGACGGCGAACCGCTCTCCTCGTCGTCGGGCAACGTCATCACCGTCGACGAGGTGCTGGAGATTCTGGAGCCCGAGGTGTTCAAGTACTTCTTCGTCAAGACCCCGCGCAAGCAGCGGGACTTCTCCGTCGAGCACGTCGACCAGCTCGTCGACGACTTCGACCGGTTCGAAGCGCTGTACTTCGGCGAGCGCGACGCCCGCGACGAGGACGAACAGGCGGTCGCCGACCGCGCGTACCCGATGGTCGTTCCCGACCCCGACCCCGAGCGGGTCCGTATCCCCTACACCTTCGCCGCGGTGCTGGGGATGACCGACGATGTCGACCTTCGCGAGGAGATCGCCCGACGGGAGGGCCACATCCCCGAGGACGCCCCCGACTGGGCCGTCGAGGGCGCCCTGGCCCGCGTCGAACGGGCACGCAACTGGGCGCGTCGGACAGGCAACGCCTTCGACTACGAACTCAAACGGACCGAGATCCCGGACCACGACTTCGACGCGGCCACCGAGGCGGCGCTTGACGACTTGGCCGACTTCGTCGCCGAAGGCCACGACGGCGAGACGATCCAGGGCGAGATCTACGAGACGGCCAAACGCCACGACGTGCCCGTCGGCGACTTCTTCGCCGCCGGCTACCGCCTGCTGTTCGACGACACCGAAGGTCCGCAACTGGGCACGTTCATCGCCAAACTCGACCAGGAGTTCGTCGTCGAGCGGTTGCGCCGCGAGGCGTAAACGTCCTACACGAAACGGCCAAACCTCACTATCCAGCAGTTGAAGACACCGCTATCGGTCGATACGGCGACCGACGCCGTTCTCGATATTCACGTGACGACAACGCGGAAGCACGATACCCAGATTGCGCCACAGGTAGTGAAACGGAACGGACAGTCCATCGCGGTGTCGACCGGTGACAAGGGATACGACGACCAGAAACTCCGGTGGCTCGCCCGTGCCCATGATGTTCGACCACTCATCAAGCATCGTGAGTTCACACCGCTCCACAAAGCGTGGAATGCACGGTTGGACAGTGATCTCTACCACAGGCGGAAGATGAACGAGACAGTCAACGCGGCGATCAAACAGAGATTCGGTACATTCGTCCGGTCACGCCTCTGGTGGAAGCAGTTCCGCGAACTCGTTATCAAGTGCATCGTTCACAACGTGGAGCGAAACCCCGCTATTTCACACGAGGAGTGCGACTGTCCGTGATTCCGAGCGGAAGAGGCTGCTGAATACAGAGTGGACATAACAAACGATTTAAATTATTGGGGCCAAATTTTGGTGATTAATCATGAACTGGAAAGCGTTTTACAGAGTAGTCGCGGTCGCATGGGTGGCACTCGTATTCGGGGCGTGGTTCTCCATTCTCCTGGGCTACACCGAGCTCTAGCTGACCATCTCGGACTTCCCGGGTGAATCGACTGGGGCACTCATCGCCGCTATCGGAGTCGCTATTGCCGGGTTGCTCGTTCTCCGCTTCCTCCAGCGACGACACGAGGCCAATCAGTGGGAAGCGGCGGGCCGGCAGGCGGGGCTCAACCCAGTAGGAGACGGCTCGTCCGATGGCGCACTGGAACTGACGGGGAGTGTCAACGGCCGGCCCGTCACTGCCCGATACGAGACGCGCCGTGAGATACAAGGCAACGAGGGGAGGCACAAGTCACTCAGCAATAAGGGCAGTCGCCATCGAGTCACGTACACGATCGTAGAGGTGGAACTGTCCGGTGCCGCAGACGGAGGCGTAATCGTCTCCCCCGCCAGCGGAGGGGGCGGCAGCGCCGGGGGGTCCGGAATGCTCGGAATCGGCGACACGACCGAGAACGCCTCCGACGCGGAGGGGGTCTTCACCGTCGCCGAGGACGGTCTCATGCTGATGGGGACCCCACAGGCGGCCGTGGAAGCCGTCTCCGAGGGACTGGCGGGGAGGGCATTACGCGCGATTCGAGACCTCCAGATTGTTACCGTCGGGGACGCGTCCGGCGTGGCCGCCAGGTTGACCGAGGGGGTAGACGGGCGTTCCATGTTCGGGGTTGGAGTAGGGGACGTTATCCTAAAGGACATCCCGAAAGACGAGACGACCGTGTACGTCGAGACGATGGCGTTCATACGGGACGGTGACGAACTCAGACAATTCGCCGAAGGAGCCGTCGCCGTCGCAGACGCCTTCGAGGAGGCAACTGCTCGTACTTCGGCCCCTGAATAGAGGACGAACTCGTCCCACTCGATGTAATCCTCCGCGCGCGCTCACTCCTCACCATCTGCTGACTGTGCGCGTTGTGTTCAGCAGGACTGCTGAAACCTATCACCGGTTGAGGGTTTCAACAAACCCAAATTGACGGTTTCTGAGGACGTTTTTGCGAGGGGTTCCACAGCGGTGCGAAGCGCCGCAAGGAAACCCGACGAAGTAAAGAGTGGGTGCCAAAGGGCAACCCTCTTGCGTCGCTGGACCCAGGTCTGTGGTACATGGTAAGCACGCTGACGTGGGTGCTCGCCGGCGTCGTCGTCTACACCCTGCTGGCGATGGCGCTGCGGGCTCGCGGGGTGATCCCCGAGTACATCCGATTCAGCGGGCCGATCACGACGATCCACACCCAGAAAGGGAAAGCGGTCCTGGACTGGCTGGCACGCCCGAAACGGTTCTGGCGGGCCTGGGGGAACCTCGGCGTCGGGATGGCGCTGGTCGTGATGGTCGGCTCGTTCGCGATGGTCGTCTTCGGGGCCTACCAGGCGATCGTGAACCCACAGCCCTCCGCGCTCAACGAGCCACGGAACGCGCTGGCGATCCCCGGCGTCAACGACTTCCTCCCGCTGTCGGTCGCACCCGAGATCGTCCTCGGCCTCGTGCTGGGACTGATCGTCCACGAGGGCGGCCACGGCCTGTTCTGTCGCGTCGAGAACATCGGCATCGAGTCGATGGGGCTGGCACTGTTCACGCTCGTCCCGGTCGGCGCGTTCGTCCAGCCCGACGAGGACGAACTGGTCCACGCGGACAGAGGGGTCCAGACGCGGATGTTCGCCGCCGGCGTCACGAACAACTTCGCGCTGGCACTGGTCGCGTTGCTCCTGTTGTTCGGGCCGATCTCCGGAGCCATCGCCGTCGTCGACGGCGTCCCGGTCGGTGGCACGCTGGAGGAGACACCTGCCGCGGAGGCGGGGATCGGCTCGGGCGACGTGATCACCGCCGTCGAAGGACAGCCGGTCGCGAACGGTGCGGAACTCGACGCGGTGCTGACGGAGGTCGAGGCCAGTTCCGTCGCGGTCGGGCTTAAGAGCGGCGAGTCGGTGACAGTCGATCGGGCGGTCGTCGTCGACAGCGCCGTCCAGTCGGCACCGGTCTCGACGGGCGAGACGATCACCGCGGTCAACGGGACGAACGTCTCGACGAGCGTGGCCTTCGAGCGGGCGGTCCGCAACACGACGGTCGCGACGCTGTCGACCGCCGAGGGTCGGTCGGTGACGATGCCGATCGGTGCCTACGTGCTGGTCCAACCTGACGGCCCGCTGGACAACGCAAGCGGCCCGGCGCGTGACGCCGTGATCGTCACGTCGGTCGACGGTCAACGGACACACGACGCGAGCACGCTGGGAGCCGCCCTGAACGATGCGTCACCGGGCCAGACGGTCGAAGTCGTCGGCTACGTCGACGGCCAGCGCCAGACGTATCTGGTCACGCTCGGCGAGGACGGTGACCCCCGCCTCGGCGTCACCCCCCTGTCGGGCATCAGCGGCGTGACGACGAACGACTTCGGGATCGACGAGTACCCCGCCGCGACGTTCCTGGAGTTCCTCGGTGGCTCGCCCGAGAACCCCGACGCCGTCCGGGACTTCTCGTTCACCCAGCGGGTCTTCGGCGCGATCATCCTGCCGTTTATCGGGGTCGCCGGCGGCTTCGGTTACAACTTCGCCGGCTTCACCGGCATCGCGACGAACTTCTACACCGTCGAGGGGCCACTGGGCGCGCTGGGGGCCACGCCGGTGTTCCTGCTGGCCAACGCCCTGTTCTGGACCGGCTGGATCAACGTCGTCATCGGCCAGTTCAACTGCGTCCCGACGTTCCCGCTGGACGGCGGCCACATCCTCCGGACGACTACGGAGTCGTTCGTCTCCCGGCTCCCGGTTCCCGACCGGCGACAGCTCACGACGGCCGTCACCGTCACGATCACGCTGTCGATGATCGGCGGCCTCCTGTTGATGATCTTCGGGCCGCGGCTGTTCGCCTGACGACGCCTTTCGTTACCCATTTACTCCCCGCCGCGAAAGCCGGGCGTATGTTCCTGCAGCTACGCGCGGAAGCCGCCGACGCGCTGGCGGCCGCGCTCACCGATCTTGACCTCCCGACCGACGACCTCGGGATCGAGGAGCCACCGGCGGATGTCGACGCCGTGGTGGCGTCGAGCGTGGCCTTCCGCCTGGCCGGGGAGGTCGGCGCACCGCCGCCGGCAGTCGCCGCCGACATCGCGGCGGCGATCGACGCCTCGGAACTGACCTACGTCAGCGAGGTGACGACACAGGGACCGTACGTCAACTTCCGCCCCAGCGAGGCGTACTTCGCCGAGACGCTCTCGGCCGCCGTCGAGGACGGCTACGGACGGCTCCCCGACCGGGAGACGAGCGTCGTCGTCGAACACACCTCGGCGAACCCGACCGGCCCGGTCCACGTCGGCCGCGCCCGGAACCCGATCATCGGCGACGCGGTCGCTCGCGTGCTCGACTACGCCGGCTACGACGTTGATCGACACTACTACGTCAACGACGCTGGCCGCCAGATCGCCGTGTTCACCTGGGCCTACGAGACCTTCGACGAGAGCGACCTGCCCGAACCGGAACGGGACTCCCCGGAGTACGAGATGGTCCGCTACTACCGGAAGGGCAACAGCTACCTCGAAGACGAGGAGCCCGACGCCGTCGAGGAAGCCGAGACCGAGATCCAGGCGATCCTCCAGGGTCTGGAGGAAGGCGACGAAGCGACATACGAGCGAGTCGCCGAAGTCGTCGACACCGTCCTCGGGGGGATGCAGGCGACCCTCGAACGGCTCCCCGCGGAGTTCGACGAGTTCGTCAAGGAGACGCGGTTCATGCGGGACGGCTCGACGGACGAACTGGTCGACCGCCTCCAGGACCTCGACTGTGCGGTCTACGAGGACGACGCCTGGCAGCTCGATCTGCACGACTTCGAGAAGAACCTCGTCTTCCTCCGCTCGGACGGCACCTCGCTGTACACGACACGCGATCTGGCTCACCACGAGTGGAAGTTCGACACCTACGACCGCGCGGTGACGGTGCTTGGCGAGGACCACAAGCTCCAGGCCGACCAGCTCTCGGCCGCCCTGGAACTGCTGGGCAACGACACCGACCAGCTCCGGCAGGTGTTTTACTCCTGGGTGAACCTCCCCGAAGGCGGGATGAGCACCCGCGAGGGGACCGGGATCGATCTGGACGACCTGCTGGACGAGGCGATCGACCGCGCCCGCCAGGAGGTCGAGGACCGCCTCGACGATCGGAGTCGTGGCGACCTCGACGCGGACGACATCGAGCGCATCGCCCATCAGGTCGGGATCGGTGCGGTCCGGTACGACATCGTCTCGAAACAGCCCACGAAAGGCATCACCTTCGAGTGGGACCGCGCGCTGGACTTCGAGGCCCAGTCGGCTCCGTACGTCCAGTACGTCCACGCGCGCTGCTGTGGCATCCTCGACGAGGCCGAGACGGTCCCTTCGGACCCCGACTTCGACGCCCTGACCGAACCAGAGGAACGGGACCTGTTGCGGGTCATCGCCCGGTTCCCGGCGGTCATCGAAGAAGCGGCCGACGACCTCCAGCCCCACACCGTCGCCACCTACACCCGGGACATCGCGGAGACGTTCAACGCCTTCTACCGGGAGTGTCCCGTCCTGGACGCCGATCCGGAGACACGCGCCGCTCGGCTCGCACTCGTCGCCGCCGCGCGGACGACCGTCTCGAACGCGCTCGACGCGGTCGGTGTCGAGGCGCCGACCTCGATGTGAGCGGGCGAAAACGATCCGCCGCGATCAGTTGAACAGCCCGAACACGCCGCCGCCGGAGTCGTCGTCTTCGGCGTCCGCGCTCTCCTCGCCGTCGGCGAACCAGTCGTCGTCGACGATCGTGTCGACATCCTCTTGGACGGTCTGGTCGTGGAACCACAGCCCCTCCAGGGCGGTCGTCAGTCGCTGGAACGCGTCGGCGGCCGGGCTGTCCGGGGCGTTGAGCGTGAGCGGCTCCTCCGTCGTCGCCTGCGGGTCGTCGGGGATCACCGCGAGCAGCGGGAAGTCGAACTGCTCGGTGATCGCCGCCACGTCGGTGTGGCGGGTCACGCGGTTGATGATCGCCCCGATGACCTTCCCGTCGATGCGGTCGGCCAGTTCGGCGGTCTTGACGGTGTCGCCGACGGCCACGTTGTCCGGCGTCGTCACCAGCACGATCCCGTCGGCGAGGCCCAGCGGTACGGCCACCTCGTGGCTCAGCCCCGCGCCGGTGTCGATCAGCACCACGTCGTAGGCGTTTCGCAGCGTCTTGATGACCTTCCGGAGTTTCGCCGGGTCGGCGTCGGCGAACGCCTCCAGTGACTGCTCGCCGGGGATGACCGTCAGTCCGCCGGGGGCGTCGGTCAGTGCCTCGCTCACCGCGCCGTCGCCGGCGAGAATCTCGTGGAGACTCCGCTCCGGTTCGACAGAAAGCATCGCGCCGAGGTTCGCCATCCCGAGGTCCGCGTCTACGACGGCGACATCGTACCCCATCTCCTGCAGGGACGAGCCGACGTTGACCGCTGTCGTCGTCTTCCCGACGCCTCCCTTCCCGCCCGCAACCGTACACACGTACCCCGACATAATCTGGTTGCTTGTCCACAAGAATGACAGTCATATAAAACCGGCTGTCGTGTGGCCGAGTACCAGGGCACCGTCTGCCGGGGGGCACTCCACGTATCCGTCGGCCCGAAATCGCCCGGCAGAGTGCCGCGGGCCGCCCTGCGCCCTGTGTCACTTCGAGGGTCGCCGTTCGGCGTACCGAGCCCCCTCCCTTCGGTCGGCCTCTCGCTGTCAACAGGTTCTTACACCACCTCGGCCAACACGTAGTAATGAGCGAGCAGGAACAGGAGCAGTCGGACAAACAGAAATACGAGTTCCGGAAGGTGATCGAGGAGCTCAAGGACTACCGGGGATCAGGCACACAACTCGTCTCTATCTACGTCCCCGAAGACAAGCTCCTCAGCGATGTCGTCGCCCACGTCACCCAGGAACACTCCGAGGCGTCGAACATCAAGTCCAAGGACACCCGGACGGCTGTCCAGGACGCGCTGACCTCGATCAAAGACCGCCTCCGCTACTACGACACCGCGCCCGACAACGGGATGGTGCTGTTCTCGGGCGCCATCGATCAGGGCGGCGGCCGGACCGACATGGTGACGAAGGTCCTCGAATCGCCGCCGGACCCGATCCAGTCGTTCCGCTATCACTGTGACTCGGAGTTTCTCACCGAACCGCTGGAGGAGATGCTGGCCGACAAGGGTCTGTTCGGCCTCATCGTGCTCGACCGGCGCGAAGCAAACGTCGGTTGGCTCAAGGGCAAGCGGGTCGAACCCGTCAAGTCCGCCTCCTCGCTGGTCCCGGGCAAACAGCGGAAAGGTGGCCAGTCCGCACAGCGGTTCGCCCGCCTCCGGCTGGAAGCGATCGACAACTTCTACCAGGAGGTCGCGGGCATGGCCAACGACCTGATGGTCGACGACCGTCACGAGATGGACGGCGTGCTCGTCGGCGGCCCCTCACCGACGAAAGACGAGTTCCTCGACGGCGACTACCTCCACCACGAACTGCAGGACATGGTCCTGGGCAAGTTCGACGTGGCCTACACCGACGAGTCCGGGCTGTACGACCTCGTCGACGCCGCCGACGAGGTGCTCGCCCAACACGAGATCCTCCAGGACAAGCAGGTCATGGAGGAGTTTTTCAAGCAACTCCACGACGGCGACAAGGCGACCTACGGCTTCGACCAGACCCGCCAGAACCTCAACATGGGCGCCGTCGATCAGTTGCTCATCTCCGAGGACCTCCGGAAGGATGTGGTCACCTACACCTGCGAGAACGGCCACGACGAGTACGAACTCGTCAACAGCAACGCCGACACCGAGGCCCACGACTGCACTCGCTGTTCGGCCACGGTCGACGCCGCGGACGCAGAGCGCGAGGACGCCATCGACCACCTGATGGAACTGGCCGACCAGCGCGGGAGCGAGACGGTGTTCGTCTCGACGGACTTCGAGAAGGGCGAACAGCTGTTGACCGCCTTCGGCGGCGTCGCCGGCCTCCTGCGGTACTCGACGGGCGTCTAAGCGGGCGCGGCTTTCCTCTCAGAGCAACTGTTCGAGCTGTCGCCGCCGACTCGCCAGGTCGACGTGTGCGTCGGCCCCGAAGCTGTCGGCCAGCCGATCGACCACCAGCAGCGGGTCGGTACCCGCCCGCTCGGCGCGTTCGAGCAAGGCCGTGATCTCGGCGCGATTGACCGCGAGCGAGTCCAGCAACCCGACGAGCAAGACGACGGGCAGCGCCGCTTCCGGGTTCGACGGGATGGCGTCGGAAAGCGTCGTCAGATCGGGTGTCTCGGCGGGCGGGTCGTCGGTCGGGCGCATCGCCAGGCAGGTACGACAGACGGCGACGCCCGGTGCGTCCCCACGGAGGTACTCCCGGAGCTCCGCGGGGACCGGGATCGAGAGCTGCTCGCCGCCACACTCGGGACAGGACATACCGGTGCTGTGCGTGCCCGTGATAAGAAGACTGCGACAGAAACAGGCGTATCAGTCGTCGGCGGTGACCGCTTCGAGTTCCTCGTCTTCTTCCTCTGCCGCTTCGAGTTCGGCCTCCTCTTCTTCCTTCTTGGCCTTGATCTTCTTCATGCGGAAGATCTCCTCACGCTCCTGTTCTTCGAGTTTCTGCTCGATGTACTCCTTGTTGTCGTGGAGGTCGGGCAGGAGCTTGAACTCCAGGGCGTTGACGCGGCGCTTCGTGGTCTCGATCTCTTCGAGCATCTTTTTCATCGCCGTCTCGACCTCTGCAGCGAGGATGATGTTCTCCAGCAGTTCCTCGTAGGCGTCGGCGGCCTCGTCGATCCGGGCAGAGGTGCCCATCACGCCGTAGCCCCGCTCGTCGAGGGACTTCTGGACCTTGCTGGATTCGATCTGGGGGACGACTACGCCCATGATGTTCTTCGACTGGGTCGTCAGTTCGGGGTGTTCCTTGAGCGCGGCCGCGGCCCCGCGGACGGCGACGTCACCCTCCATCGCGCGGGCCATGTCGATCGCGTGCTGTGCGCGGTCGTAGGAGTCGTCCAGATCGTCCCGAACGTCCTGTGCCTGATCCAGGATGTCCATGAACTCCATGATGAGCCCGTCACGCTTCTTCTCCAGCGTGTCGTGGCCACGCTCCGAGAGCTCGATGCGGTCCTCGATCTGCATCAAGTTCTTGCGCGTGGGCTTGACGTCCTTAGCCATTACCGGTCCGTTTCGGGCCGAGGCAGTTAATCGTTTTCAGTCGTTCCCGGGCTCCTTGACACGCACGCAAAAAAAATCAGACCGCGGTCGTCACGGGGTCGCTCCCCCTGTGCTGGGTCAGTCGTCGGCCGGCGTCGCGGCACCGGTCGCCTGTGCAGCGCCGTCGAGGACGCTGTGGCTGCGCAGCAGGATGAACCCGAAGCCGACCTTCGCGACCAGGTCGATCACCATGAAGCCGGCCGTCTCCGGGAAGATGCCTACGAGACCGAGCCCTTCGGTCCCGATGAGCCACCAGACCGGGTAGACGAGCCAGACCACGGTGACGAGGTTCCGCAACGTCTTGAACGTACTCTGTGTGTCACTGGGTAAGTCGCTGACCCGGCCGGACAGCGAACTGAACAGGAAGTACAGCAGGACCAGCAGGAAGGCCGTGCTGATACCCCACCAGACCAGCCGCTCGGCACCTGGCGCGAGCACGCCGCTGCCCGCCGACAGCGTCGCGACGACGCCGGTCCCGATCATCAGCACGTCGAGGCTGACCAGCGACGCGATCGTGTTGCGGTCGGCCCCGGCCAACAGCCCAAGGTCGTACAGCAACAGCGGTGTCGTGAACAGCCAGTCAGTGTACCGCGCCCAGTAGATGGGCGCCTCCGGGTCGTTCGGTAACTCGATGATCGTCAACCCGAAGCCAAGCGCCATCGCGAGGTAGTTCACGAAGGCGATCGCCGTTATCAGTATCGTGGCGATGTAGAACTTCTGTCGTCGTTCGTCTGTCTCTCCCCATCCTCGGGCGATGAAGTACACCATCCCGAGGAACATTCCGGCTGTACCGAGCCAGAGCCATATCGATTCCGAGCCTGGTTGTGGCATAGTGCACCTAGGCTTTCGGCTGGACAAGCAAAGTTACATATACCCAAACAGTTTGGTATGCGCTCTCCCAGCGTGGGTAAGTGAAGGAAAACAGAGAGGAATGTCGGGCAGCCGGTTCAGGCTTCGGCTTCGACAGCTTCTGCGGACTCGTCCTCGCGGTAGTGCTCCTCGATGAGCTCCTCGTCGATGCGGTTCAAGGCATCCTTCGGGAGCATCGAGAGCAGGTCCCAGCCGAGTTCGAGCGTCTCGTCGATGTCGCGGTCGGTGTCGAAGCCCTGGTCGACGAACTCGTCCTCGAAGCGGTCCGCGAAGTCCAGGTACTTGTTGTCCAGTTCCGACAGCGCCTCGCGGCCGACGATGTTCACGAGGTCGCGCAGGTCCTCACCCTCCGCGTAGGCGGCGAAGATCTGGTCTTTCACGTCGGCGTGGTCGGCGCGGGTCAGGCCCTCGCCGATCCCGTCGTCCATCAGCCGCGAGAGGCTCGGCAGGACGTTGATCGGCGGCTGGACGCCCTGGCTGTTGAGGTCCCGATCGATGTAGATCTGGCCCTCGGTGATGTATCCCGTCAGGTCCGGGATCGGGTGGGTGTCGTCGTCGCCGGGCATCGTCAGGATCGGGATCTGGGTCACCGAGCCGGCACGGCCCTCGATGCGGCCGGCCCGCTCGTAGAGCTGTGCGAGGTCGGTGTACATGTATCCGGGGTAGCCACGGCGGCCCGGGACCTCCTCACGTGCGGCGCCGATCTCGCGCAGCGCCTCACAGTAGTTGGTCATGTCCGTCAGGATGACCAGGACGTGGTAGTCCTTCTCGAAGGCCAGATACTCGGCGGTCGTCAGCGCCAGCCGCGGCGTGATCGTCCGCTCGACGGCCGGGTCGTCCGCGAGGTTCATGAAGACGACCGAGCGTTCCAGCGCGCCGGTGCGCTCGAAGTCGTCCATGAACTCGTTTGCCTCCTCGGCCGTGATCCCCATGGCGCCGAAGATCACTGCGAACTCCGACCCCTCGTCGTCGTCGCCTTCCTCCTCTTCGGGCACGGTCGCCTGCCGGGCGATCTGGAGTGCCAGATCGTTGTGGGGCAGGCCCGAGGCCGAGAAGATCGGCAGTTTCTGGCCGCGAACGAGCGTGTTCATCCCGTCGATCGCCGAAACGCCCGTCTGGATGAACTCCTCGGGGTACTCGCGCGAGTAGGGGTTGATCGCCGCGCCGACGATGTCCTGGCGCTCGTCCGGGACGATCTCGGGGCCGCCGTCGATCGGCTGGCCGGTCCCGTCGAGCACCCGTCCGAGGAGGTCCTCGGTGACGGGCATCTTCATCGTCTCGCCGAGGAAGCGGACCGACGCGTCGCGGTCGATCCCCTCGGTGCCTTCGAACACCTGGATGGCGACGTAGTCGCTCGCCGATTCGAGCACCTGGCCACGGCGGGTCTCGCCGTCGCCGATCTCGATCTCGACGATCTCGTCGTAGCCGACCGGTTCGTCGGTCTCGACGAACACCAGCGGGCCACTGATCTCTGTGATAGTCTGGTACTCTTTCATTGTTAGTACAGCTCCCGGAGTTCGGACGTGATGTCGTCTTCCAGGTCGTCGACGTACTCGTTGTAGTCCTCCTGGACCCCGATGCGGTTGAGCCGGGGCGCGCTCTCGATGTCGGTGATCTCCTCGACGGGGACACCGGCATCGAGCGCCTCGAAGGCCGCGTCGTTGTACGTCTTGATCGCGTTCATGATTCGGTACGTCTTCTCGGGCTCACAGTAGGTGTCGGTCGGGTGGAACGCGTTCTGCTGGAGCCACGCCTCGCGCAGGTAGCGGGCGATCTCCAGGGTGAGCTGCTGGTCTTCGGGCAGCGCGTCCTTCCCGACGAGCTGGACGATCTCCTGGAGTTCGGCCTCCTCGTCCAGCGTGTCGATCGCCCACTGGCGCGTCTCGGGCCAGTCGTCCCGGACGTTCTCGACGAACCACGGGTCGAGCTGGTCCCGGTACAGGGAGTAGGACTCGTTCCAGTTGATAGAGGGGAAGTGCCGTCGTTCCGCGAGGTCGGCGTCCAGCGCCCAGAACGTCTTGACGATACGCAGCGTGTTCTGGGTCACCGGCTCCGAGAAGTCACCGCCCGGGGGCGAGACCGCGCCGATGACGGAAACCGAGCCCTCGGTGTCGTTGATGTTCTGGAAGTAGCCCGCACGCTCGTAGAACTCGCTCAGGCGCGCCGAGAGGTACGCGGGGTACCCCTCTTCGCCGGGCATCTCCTCCAGGCGCGAGGAGATCTCCCGCATGGCCTCGGCCCACCGCGAGGTGGAGTCGGCCATCAGTGCCACGTCGTATCCCATGTCGCGGAAGTACTCCGCGATGGTGATTCCCGTGTACACACAGGACTCACGCGCCGCGACGGGCATGTTCGACGTGTTCGCGATGAGGCAGGTCCGGTCCATCAGGGCGTTGCCCGTGATGGGGTCTTCCAGCTCCGGGAAGTCCTCGATCACTTCGGTCATCTCGTTGCCACGCTCGCCACAGCCGACGTAGACGACGATGTCAGCGTCGGCCCACTTGGCGAGCTGGTGCTGCGTGACCGTCTTGCCCGAGCCAAAGGGTCCGGGAATGGCAGCCGTCCCGCCTTTCGCGATCGGGAACAGGCCGTCGAGCACGCGCTGGCCCGAGATGAGCGGTTCCGTCGGGGTCTCTTTCTCCTCGGCCGGGCGCTGACTGCGGACCGGCCACTCCTGGCGCATCTGGATCTCCTCGCCCGAATCCAGTTCCACCACCGTCTCCTCGACGGTGAAGTTGCCGGACTCGGCCGAGACGACCTCGCCGCCCTCGGAGTCGGGCGGAACCATCACTTTGTGGTCGATGCTGGGGGTCTCCGGGACGGTCCCGACGATGTCGCCGGACTCGACCTCGTCGCCGGCCGAGACTTCGGGCTCGAACTCCCAGGTCTTCTCCAGGTCGATCCCCGGCGCGTCGACCCCGCGGTCGAGATACGCCGAGTTCATCTTCTCTTCGAGAACGTCGAGCGGGCGCTGGACACCGTCGTAGATGGCGTCGAGCATGCCCGGCCCGAGGTCCACCGAGAGGGGCGAGCCCGTCCCTTCGACGGGTTCGCCCGGGGAGACGCCGGAGGTCTCCTCGTACACCTGGATGGTGGTGATGTTGCCTTCGATCTCGATGACCTCGCCCATCAGCCCTTCCGAACCGACGTAGACGACGTCGTTCATCCGGGCGTCGAGGTCCCGAGCCGTTACGACCGGTCCGGAGACGCTTTCGATGATGCCGTCCTCGCGGACGTCTGCTTCTGTTGCTTGACTCATTGTTAGTCCTCGTCCATCAGGTCGATACCGATGGCTCGCTTGATCTGCTCACGCAGCCCGCCACCGCCGGTGCCGCTGCCCAGCGTCACGACGACGGGTTCGACGCTCGTCTCGGCGTCCTTCCGGACGCCACGAGAGAGATGGTCCATGTCGTCGTCGTGCATCACGACGATCCCGACATCGTCGTCGGTGAGCATCTCCTCGACGGCGTCGTCGAGCTTCTCGTCTTTGTCCTCGGTCGGAACGTCCGCGAACTTGCGGACGCCCGCCAGTCGGAAGCCCGTCGTGAACTCCGGGCTGCCGATGACAGCTATCTCCTGGCTCATAGGATCACCAGTTCCTGTTCGATCTCGTCGGGGCCGAGGCCGGCCTCCCGGCCGCGTGCGATGGCACGGATGTTGTCGACCTCGCGCTCCTTGGCGAGGATGTAGGACAACACCGGACACACCGACAGCGGGTAGCGGTTCGAGAGCCGGTCGGCGTACTCCTGGAGCGCCATGTCGAGCGCGCGCTCGAAGTCGATGAGGTTCTCGGCGTCTTCCAGCGCCGAGAGGGCCTGATCGAGGTCGTCACCGTAGGTGCTCTCACGGACCGTCGCGACCAGCTGGTCGAAGTTCGTCGACAGCTGGGCGATCGTCCCCTCGTCGAAGAGCTTCCCGCCCTCGATGTAGTACTCGGCGGCCTCGATGTCGGCGCCACTGCGGGCCAGCCGGAGCGCGTTCCGGAGGTTCCGGAAGTCGACTTCCGTCTGGAGGAACTCGACGTACAGCCCGGTCGGGCTGTCGATCTCGGGGTTCGACGGCAGCCCCGACAGCAGCGTCTCGTAGAACGCGCGGTCGGCGGCGTTCTCCAGTGGCACCAGCACGTCGGTCTCCTCGTAGACCGTGTACGCCTCGGCCAGTGGCTCGCCGAAGATGGTGCCGTCGAGCAGTTCGACGACCTCCTCGATGGAAGTGGCGTTGAGCAACTGGTCGACCAGGTCGTCGTCGAACTCGCCGGCGCGGATGAGGTCGTCCTCGACCTCGGTGCGCTCGGCGTCGGAGTAGAGCCCGCGGACGACCGTCTTGACGTTCCACACGTCGAACTTCCGCAGGTAGCGGGCGATGTAATCGTACAGCGCTCCCTCGGACCACTCCAACAGGTCGTCGAAGTGCTTCGCGAGGTTGCGGTTGAGCGCGTACTCGATCAGGTCGACGCCGCTGTACCGGGAGCCGAGCGCGTTCATCTCGGTCTCGTACTCGGTCTCCTCCATGAAGCGGGCGATCTCGCCCGTCCCCATCCGAACGAGTTTCCGGTAGTCGTCGTCGTCGAACAGCACCGACCGACGGGAGCGAACACGAGCGATGACGTACTCGTAGTTGCTGCTTCGATCGCGCTTTGCCGTCGTTCGACTGCTCATTGTGCTTCGAAGAGTCGATCGCTGATTTCCTTGAGGTTGTCCTCCCAGACCGTCTCCAGCAGGGAGTCGAACGTGTTGTTCACACGGACCCGGGAACTGTCGCTCTCGACTACCACTCCGCCGAGGCAGTCACGCTCCCCGGCGAACGTTGCATCGTAGTCTGTGAGGATATCCTCGAGGAGGTCCTGATCGCTCGCTCGACCGTACACGAGCAGCGAATCGTCGCCGTCGAACTCCGCGACGGCCGCCTCCAGTAGCTCGGTGGTCAGCTCCTCGCGGCGGTCGCCGCCGAGGTCGGCGAGTGCGGCCTCGACATCCTCGTGAACGTCTTCGAGCACGTCACGTCGGGCGTTGAGGCGCGCCTGCTTGGCTTCGAGCTTCGCCGAGGAGAGCCGCTGTTCGCGTTCCTGTGAGATCTCGCGTTCGACCTCGGCCTCGCGTTCCTCGTGGATCCGCTCGGCGTCGGCCTCGGCCTCGGAGACGATCTCCTCGGCACGCTCGTCGGCCTCTGCGCGAATCTCTTCTGCACGCGCGCGGGCCTCGTCTCGGATGTCCTCTACGACTGTATCAAGGCTCATTGTTGGAAAAGGGGGTGGTGTGATTAACCGAGGATGAAGACGACGACCAGCGCGAGGATGACCAGTGTCTCGGGCAGGACCGTCAGGATCAGGCCACGACCGAACATGCTGTCGTCCTCAGCGATTGCGCCGACCGCCGCTGCACCGATACCACGTTCCGCGTATCCCGAACCGAGTGCGGCGAGCCCGACGGCGAGGGCTGCGGCAGCGCCCGGTGGGATTGCGTATGCGGCCTCAGAACTTTGCTGCAGTACAGCGGTGACAAGGGGTGCGATGGTTTCGATCATGTTGTTGAAGTCCTCTCTGGGGTTTCGTGTCCGAACAGGCGTATGTGACCGTACCGAGTTCATAAAGCTTCCCAAAACGGTTCGCCAAGACGCTGTTCTGACGGTTTAGCCCCTCTCGCCGGGGAGAATGTGAGCTGGTACCAGCCGACTATCTCGACAGTGCCCAAGACTAGTGACCTTTGAAGGCAATTCATAGCCCGCAAAGCGGGTAAAGATATCGAATCGGTCTCCGAGAAGTGCGCGAAGAGTGGCGCCCCGATGCCAGGGCGTTCGGACCGGTTCCGGTCGTCTCAGTCGTCGGTCGTGTACTGGCGGTCGTAGCCGAAGGGAGTGTACTTCTTGCCGCCGCCCTCGAAGAACTTGCCGAAGAACTCGACGTATTCGAGACGGACACCCTGTAGTCCGGCGCTCGTGACGCCAAGCACCAGCACGAGGATGTGCCCGAGGACGAGGACGAGGAGGCCACCGACGACGCCGGCGATGCCCGAGTGCATCAGGCCGCCGAACATGATCTCGGTTACCTCGTACCCGTGGTACATCACGGATTCAGAGCCTTCGGGGATCGTCGGCATCCCGCCGATACCGAAGTGCCAGCCGCCCTTACTGTCGACGTACACGCCGAAGAACAGGAGGTTGACCACGAAGGCCATTCCTGCCTTGGCCAGCAGCACCGCAGCCAGCCGGGTGTACGACAACACGTTCACGAAGACGTTCAGGAATTCGACGACCTCAATCGGATCGGCCAGCGCCAACAGGACGAGCCCTGCGAAGAACACGACCAGCCACGCCGAGATGGGGAAGCCCGCGACACTGAACAGGTTGATCGCCGGGAGTCCGGCGAATCCGAGTGCGAACGGGTGGCCCGCGAAGATACCCTCCTCTGCGGTGTAGAGGAAATTCGGTGCCGCACCCATCGCGCCGGAGAACACCCAGGCCCACAGGCCAAAGAGCATCAGCAGCCAGGAGCCGCTCTCCGTGATCGCGTCCCAGAGGCCGTGGCTCAGGTTCTCGACGAAGTCGAACGTCCAGCCGACAGCGAGGTGGACCATCCCGGCCAACAGGCTGATCGTCAGCCACGCGATGGCGTAGTCGCTGTATACAGGCTGGAGACCCTTTCGGATCGGCGGATTACCGCCCCAGACGATCTCACCGAGTTGGTGCAGGCCGAAGAACTCGCCGTACAGCACGCCAAAGAGCGCGGTGAACCCACCGGCCCACATCGCGACGCCGCCGAGGCTCTTGAGCACGTCACTGTCGACCTGCGTGTACAGGGCGTAGCCGGCCAGCGTGTACAGAATCCCGTAGCCCAGGTCCCCGATCATGAACCCGTAGAACGCCGGGAAGGTGAGGAAGAACACGACCGTCGGGTCGAACTCGCCGTATTTCGGGCGGTTGACGACCTCGACGAGCGACTCGAAGGGCTTGACCGCGCCCGGGTTGTCCTGGATGACCGGCGGGTCCTCGTCGCCCATCGTGACGACGCCGCCGTCGGAGCGCGCTGCAGCCGCACTGACCATCCCGCCGTCGGCGACGGCCTCGCTGGGTTCGCGCTGGTCTTCCTCGCTCTCTGCGGTGACGCCGGTGTCGACATCGGAGCCGACTTCGCCGCCACCGCCGCCCTCTTCGACCTCCTCGTGGGAGTGGGCGTGTCCGTCGCTGTCGTACTCGGCGACTTCGAGTTTCTCGATGGCGATGGCCTCGCCGACGGTCGACATGACCTGGGTCTCGAAGGCCTCGTACTCGTCGTCGGGGATCCAGCCCTCGGCGACGAAGGCGTTCTCCGTCGTCGCGAAGGTCAGGGGCGCTTCGGCCTTCTGGACCTCGATCGAGAGCTTCTCTTCTGCGGCCAGCAGGAAACCGGCGTAGTCGAGTCGAAGGTCGTCGAGTTCGTCCTCGACCGTCGAGAGCTTCGATTCGAGTTGCTGCTCCTCGTGGCGTAGCTCTTCGAGGTACGACGAGGGGTCGCCGTCCCCGTCCGGGACAGCGAGCCCCGAGAACGTCGCGCCGACCAGGGCGTCCTGGAGTTCGCCCTCGTCACAGCGCGCGAACACTGCGACGACATCCTCCTCGTCGAACACTTTGAACGTATCGACATCGTCGCTGTCGGCGAGCGCGACCTTGACCTCGTCGGCGTCGCCGGTGCCGACCGCGACCGACAGCGAGTCGTAGCCCCGAAGCAGGTCCAGATCGATGCCCAGCGTGACGAACGGTTCCATCGTGTCGATGCGCTCGCGAACGTCGCGCAGGTCGTCCTCGATGTCGCCGCGCCGGTCGTCGAGGTCGTTGACCTGTGTCCGGATCTCTTCGAGGTCCTCTTCGAGCGCCTCGTCGGTGACCAGTTGGGTCGGGCCGGCGTCCTCGGCGTCAACATCGAGGATCGACTCCAGCGACCGGACGGTGACGAGTTTGTCCGACGCCTCGTCGGCTCCATCGACCGGGTCGCCGGGTTCGAACCCGTCCCAGGCGCCGTCGTACTCGGTGACGTGGAGGATGTCGAGCCCGTGGACGGCCTCGATGGTGTCCTCCATGACGCGTTTCGATCCTGTCACCGAGACGCGGCACATCCGCTCAGGTCTGAGCATGTACCGCCTCCTCGAACAGGTCGATCACGTGGTCGACCACCTCGTCTGTCTGTGCCTGGGCCGCCTGTTCGAGGTTCTCGCGAGCGCTCTCTCCCTCCTCGATGAGTTGCTCGCGCTCGGCCTCGATCTCCTCCCGGGCCTCTTCGAGGCGTTCCTCGGCCGCCGCGTCGGCCTCCTCGTGGGCCTGTTCGCGGATCTCCTCGGCCTCGGCGCGCGCCGCCTCGATGCGCTGTTCACGGTCCGCTTCGGCCTCGGCGACGATGTCGTCGGCCTCCTGCTCGGCCTCCTTTATCCTGTCGAGAACTTCTGGCCGTGGCATTCTCTAATCGTCCGACTGTTGCTTGAGCGCCTATTTGGTAGTTGCGAAGTTCGTACGGTGATCCGGACGGAGAATCCGGGGAATTATGCCTGCCAAACGCCAAGGTAGGACCAATGGGAGTCCTCGAGAACAAAGCCCGTGCGCGGACGTTCTACAAGTACCTCTCGAAGGTGTACGACCAGATCAACCCCTTCATCTGGGACGAGCGCATGCGCGACGAGGCCATCGAGATGCTGGACATCCAGCCCGACGACCGGGTGCTCGACATCGGCTGTGGCACCGGCTTCGCCACGGAGGGGCTGCTCCAGAAAGTCGACACCATCTACGGCCTCGACCAGAGCCCCCACCAGCTCTCGAAAGCCTACCAGAAGTTCGGCAAGCACGGCAACGTCCGCTTTCACCTGGGCGACGCCGAACGACTCCCCTTCAAAACCGATAGCTTCGACGTGGTCTGGTCCTCGGGCTCGATCGAGTACTGGCCCAACCCCGTCGACGCCTTAGAGGAGTGTCGCCGCATCGCCAAACCCGGCGGCACGGTCCTGATCGTCGGCCCGGACTACCCCAACTCGACGGTGTTCCAGAAGATGGCCGACGCGATCATGCTGTTCTACGACGAGGACGAAGCCGACCGGATGTTCGAGGAAGCCGGCTTCGAGGCGTTCGAACACCACATCCAACAGTCGCGGCCGGGCAGTCCGCGCGCGATCACGACCATCGCGCAGGTTCCCGAGTAACGCTGCGGGCGGTGGGCGGTCGGGGTTTTCTGCATTCTCTCACGCTGAATCGAACAGCCGCCGGGCCGGGAGCGAGTGGCGCGACGGCAGTCGCGCCCGAGCGAGGACGGGGAGGGCAGGCCGGACTAAGTTCGGCTGCGGTGAGCATCCGCCGAGCGAAGCGAGGCGGTTCACCGGACGCGAACGCAGTGAGCGTCCGGCCGTTTTTCCCCAAGTTTTTGCAGTACGGGGTTCCCGCAGCGCCGCTCCGCGGCGCGAGGAAACCCCGTGCTGGAAAAAGTGGGTTCTAGAGATAGCCGAGCGCCGCGTCGATACGGCCCAGTTCCGGCCCGGAGGTGTCGGTGCCACAGACGTAGCCGTGGTCGTTGGCGACCAGGCCCGACCCGACCAGCGGACCGCCGTAGTTGACGGTCCCGATGTCGGCCGGTACGTCCAGGATCTCCTCCAGGGCGTCGAGTTCGCCGTCGGTGGCCTTCGGGTGACAGAGCACGCCCCGATTGGTGGCGACGGCGGCGGTCCCGACGGTGTTGACCCCGGCGATGACACCCCGCTCGACCGGAACGTCGAGGCCGTCCTGGATCGCCTGGACGGCCTCTCGCGAGAGGTCCGGGTGGACGTACGCGCCGGAGTCGTTACAGCAGACGACGTTGCCGGCGGCGTTGATCCGGCCGGGAAGTTTCGTCACCGGGCGGTCGACGGTCTCGCGGATGCGCTCGATCTCGGTCTCGCGAGCGCGGGCGGAGACCAGCAGGCCGTTGGAGTTGCCCGTCGCCAGGGCACCGACGGTGCCCGAGCCACCGACCGTCGTCGGGACGACGGGGGCGTCCAGTTCCTCGCCGAGGTCCTCGGCCAGCGACTCCTCTACGTCCGGGCGGACCAGCACACAGTCGTCGGTCGCACGGGCGAAGACACCGACGTACGACGACCCGGAGAACGCCGCGCGGAGCAACGTTATTCGGCCGTTTCGGCTTCGACGACCGCCTCGCCGTCCTCCTCGAAGCGGGCGGCGCGGACGCGGATCTTGCTCGGCGGCTTGCGCCGGCCGCGCGCCCAGGTCGTCTCGTTGATCGAGGGGTCGATACGCACGGCGCTCTCGTCGACCGAGAAGTGTCGGGCGAGGTGAGCCCGGATGAGCTTCATCGCCTTGTCGGCGCGCTCGTGTTTCGGGTCTTGCTTCGCGTCGCGGAGCGGGATCGTGACGACACGCTCCTCGAAGTCACTGGCGCTCATTATTCGTCCGTGTCGTTACGCCGCCAGTGGCGTCGCTTGGGGTTTCGCTGGACCTCGCGGTCGGTCTTGAGCATGACCCACGCGGGGACGCGGCTGTTCTGGTTGTCGAGTTTGGCCAGGCGCTTCTTCTTGGCCTTCGACTTCTTGCTCATGGTGTCCTGTCCCTTCCAGACGGGTGCTTAAATTCCTTCCTTTTCCCGGGCGGCGTCGCCGGGAGTTATCAGCGGCTATAATCGCGCGGATGCAACTAAGTACCAGAGTTTCACAGTACCGAACATGAAGCGACGGCGGGTGTTACAAACGGTGGGGGCGGGGATCACAGCGCTGGGGAGTGGCTGTCTCGGCAGCGGCGAAGTCGTCCTGAGCATCCAACAGGACATCTCGGTCGATCCGAAAGACGCGTGGACGAAGCAGCTTCCGGATGTCTCCGACACCGGCGGCGCGATAGAGTACACCGTCAGGGCCGACAGGCCGTTCGATATCTACTTCTTCGCCGACGAGGAGCAGTTCGAGATGTACGACAGCTACATCAAGGGCCGCGACCCGCCCGAGACGCCCCGTGGCGACCGGTCGTTCAGCCAGACGGCGCTGCCGAGACAGGACGGCGAAGTGTACGAGGCGTCGACGGAGGACCGTGCGCGGGAACCCCTGGATGTCGACGGACCCTCGTTTTTCGCCGTCGACCACTCGAACTACCGGATGGAGACCCGCGTCGAGGAGTTCGGCGAGGAGCTGACGGCGTTCGTCGACCTCCAGGTCATCAAGCAGCGGTCGATCCTCTAGACGAACGCCAGGGGCACCATCGCCAGGACGCCCGTCGTCGCGCCGGCGAACAGTTCCCGTTTGCCGCCGCCGGGCAGTCCGTCACCCAGTTCCAGTGCCTCGGGGACGAACTCCGTCGCGACGAGATACACCATCGCGCCGGCGGCAAAGCCGAACCCGAAGGGGAGAAACTCCTTGGCCAGCGTCACGAAGTAGTAGGCGATGACGGCGCCGACTGGCTGGGGCAGCGACGAGAAGACGGCCCACCAGACCATCTTCCACTCGCTGACTCCCAGCGACCGCAGCGGGATGGCGATAGCGGTTCCCTCGGGGACGTTGTGGATGGAGATGGCGACGGTCATGAAGACGGCCAACAGCGGAACGGCGGTGCCGACGATCAACAGCGACTCGCCAGCGACCGCGCCGTCGAGCCCAAGTTCGGCGAAGGAGACGCCGACGGCGACGCCCTCGGGAAAACTGTGGACCGTCAGGATCCCCAGGATGAGCAGGAGTTTCTTGAAGTCGGCCTGCTCGAACTTCTTGGGTCCGTGATCGAACCCCTCCAGGACCTCGTGGCTGACGACAACGAGGGCGACGCCGGTCAGCAGCCCCGGCACCAACAGCACCGGCGACCCGTAGGCCAACCCCTCCCGAACCAGACCGAAGAGCGAGGCCGCGACCATGATCCCCGACGCCAGCCCCCACAGGGTCACGTTCCACCGGTCGGAGAAGTCGTCGACCAGGAAGAACGGGATCGCTCCGAGGCCGGTCGCCAGCGCCGTCAGCAGGCCCGCGACGAAGACGAACGCGACGTTCTCCAGTGCGACCATGCCGTCGCTAGGCGGGTCGGCGGTATAACACTTATCACGAATCTGATCTTTTCGGCCCGCCTAGAGCCGACGGTATGGTCACGGAAGTGATATCGACTCGATATTTCTGTACGTCGGTCCGTCCGGGCCGAGCACGCTCTCGGTCAGCCTGATCTCGTCGACGGCGAGGCTTCCGACATCGGGGTCAGTCGAGCGGACGACCTCCTGGACGAGGGCTTTCCCGCCGGCGTGGTCCATCCGGGCGAGCGTGACGTGGGGGGTGAACTCGTGGTCCTCGGGCTCGAACCCCATGGCGACGGTCCGGCCCTCGATCGCCTCGTGTAGCGCCGTCAACTCGGCGGCGCCGGCGCCCTCGCGGACCCCGAACCAGACGACGCTGACGTACTCCATCGAGGGGAACACGCCCAGGCCGCCAAAGCGGGCCTCGAACGGGGCGACGCCGGCGTCGTCGACCGCCGCTTCCAGTTCCGCGAGCAGCTCGTCGATCCGGTCCGACTCCGTGTCTCCGAGGAACTTCAGCGTCACGTGGGCCTGCTCGGGGTCGGTAAACCGGAGACCGCTGGCGCCCTCGAAACGGTCCTGTACCGCCCGGACCGCGTCCGCGAGCCCGTCGAGGTCGACGCTGACGAACAGCCGTTTCATGCGCCCGGATACGCACGTGTCCTACTTGGCTCTCCTGGCGGTCGAACCCGGCGCGGACAGCCCACGAGCGACCACCAGGCTGAACTGTCCCGTCGGTGTACGCCGGTCGTATGGACGATCTCACCGCGCTCCGGCGGACGATCCGGCGCTGTACCGCCGTCCTCGTGGTCGCCGTCGGCGTCGCGATCGCTGCACTGGCCGGGTCGACGGCCGCCCCGGTCGGACTCGGCCTCGCGATCACCGCGCTCCTGTATCTCGCCGGCAGTCTCGTCTCCGTCCCGGACTCCGCGTCCACGGCGACGCCGGACGACGGAGACTCGGAGCGGTGACCGCGTGACGCAGGCCTTAACCAGCCTGACCGCCAATTCCGGTGTATGACAGACCGCGAGCGCGACGACCACCAGTTCTCCGAGGGCCAGGGGTTCGACGACCCCTACGAGGCCTTCGACCTCGAACCGCCCGAGTTCGAGGTGGACCCGGACAAGGTCGACCCCGTCGACTCCCGGGTCGTCACGGACATGCTCGACCGGCGCAACATCCCGGCCGACCAGATCGACACCGAGCAGCTGCTGGACGTAGGCCTGGAGTACATGCAGATCAACCGCCACGAACAGGCCGCCGAGACGTTCGAGCGGGTCGCCCAGTACGCCGACGAGGACCGCATCGAACAGGAGGCCTGGACGAACAAGGGCGCCGCTCACGCCGAACTGGAGGAGTGGGACGCCGCCATCGGCGCGTACAAGGAGGCGCTCAACATCGACGGGGAGTCCGACCACGCCGCCACCGCCGAGACGAACCTCGCGTACGCGCTGTGGGAGTCGGGCCGCTCCGAGCAGGCCTTGGAACACGCCGAGCGCGCCGTCGAGATCGACACCCGCTTCGCCGAAGGGTGGTACAACCGCGGGTTCTTCCTGCTGGAGCGTGGCCTGGCCGAAGACGCCGTCGAGGCCTTCGACAACGCGATCCGACTGGGCTTTCGGAACGCCGACATCCTCGAAGAGAAAGCCCGCGCGCTGGAGGAACTCGGCGAGTACGAGGAAGCCGAAGAACTCGCAGACGAGGTCGAAGAGATGCGCGAGGACGCCGAACAGCAGTTGCTCGAATAGATGCTCCTCAACGAACGCGACACCGACGAGGGGGTGCTCGTCTCGGTCTGTGATCCAGACATCATGGGCGAGACGTTCGAGGACGGCCCCGTCTCGCTGACGGTCGACGAGGAGTTCTACGACGGCGAACCGGCGAGCGAGGAGGAAGTCGTCCAGAGCCTCGCACGGTGTAGCGTCGCCAACATCGTCGGCGAGACGGCCGTCGACGTAGCGATCGAACACGGCTTCGTCGACGAGGAGAACGTCCTCGATCTGGACGGGACGCTGCACGCGCAACTGCTCTGGATGTAGGCGAGTCCCGGCATCGCGAGCGCGGTCCGTTCTTTTAGGTGAACCGAAGGAAAGTTGCCCGTCGAGCCCCACGTACTGGTAATGGGACACTCCGAATCCGAACTGCTCGACGTGGCGAGCATCCGTGAGGACTTCCCCATCCTCCAGCGGGAGTTCGGCGGGCAGCAGGTCGTCTATCTCGACAACGCGGCGACGACACAGACCCCCGAACCGATCGTCGAGACGATCGCGGACTACTACCGGACGACGAACGCCAACGTCCACCGCGGGCTCCACCAGTTGAGCCAGGAAGCCAGCATCGCCTACGAGGACGCTCACGACCGCGTCGCCGAGTTCATCGGCGCCTCCGGCGAGCGCGAGGAGATCGTCTTCACGAAGAACACCACCGAGAGCATGAACGTGGTGGCCTACGCCTGGGGCCTGAACGAACTCGGTCCCGAGGACGAGATCGTCCTCACGGAGATGGAACACCACGCCTCCCTTGTCACGTGGCAACAGATCGCCAAGAAGACCGGGGCGACGTGTCGATACATCCGCACCGCCGAGGACGGCACGCTCGATATGGACCACGCCCGGGAACTCATCACCGACGACACGGCGATGGTCAGCGTCGTCCACGTCTCGAACACGCTGGGGACCGTCAACCCCGTCTCGCAGCTCGCGGACATCGCTCACGACCACGGCGCGTACATCTTCGTCGACGGCGCCCAGTCGGTCCCCAACCGCCCGGTCGATGTCGAGGCTATCGACGCCGACTTCTTCGCGTTCTCGGGCCACAAGATGTGTGGGCCGACCGGGATCGGCGTCCTCTACGGCAAGAAACACCTCCTGGAGGAGATGGAGCCGTACCTCTACGGCGGCATGATGATCAAGAAGGTCACCTTCGAGGACTCGAAGTGGAACGACCTCCCCTGGAAGTTCGAGGCCGGCACGCCGGTCATCTGTCAGGGCATCGCGCTGGCGGCGGCCTGTGACTACCTCGACGACATCGGGATGGAGCGGATCGAGCGCCACGAGCAGCGCCTGGCCGACTACGCCATGGAACGGCTGACCGAACAGGAGGACGTGGAGGTGTACGGTCCGCCGGCGGGCCACGAACGGGGCGGGCTGGTCTCGTTCAACCTCGACACCGTCCACGCCCACGACCTCTCGTCGATCCTCAACGACTCGGCGGTCGCGATCCGGGCCGGCGACCACTGTACGCAACCGCTCCACGACACACTCGGCGTGGCTGCGTCCGCGCGTGCCTCGTTCTACATCTACAACACCCGCGAGGAGATCGACAAACTGGTCGAAGCCGTCGACGACGCGCGGCAGTTGTTCGCGTAGCGGGCGTCTCGCCAGGCGCAGCAGTTGTTCGCATAGGGCGGGTCGAGGCATCGAGACTCGCGCAGCCTATTCGGGCCAGGAGCCATGCTGTCGTGGCCGGCGGGCCGACTGCCGACGCGAGCGGGATCGGCGGTGGTCGCGGCCGAGCGGAACCCGTAGCCGAGGCCACGGCGGAGTCGCCATGGAGAGCATTCATGTCCCGGTCGGTCCAACCGCGGGTATGGACCTCGAATACGTCCGACTCGGCGAGACTGGCCTGTCGGTCAGCGAACTGTCCCTCGGGACGTGGCGGTTCGGTCGCGAGACCGAGGACGGGACAGTCGAGATCGACGAGCAGCGGGCCCACGAACTGCTGGACGCCTACGAGGCCGCCGGGGGCCGCTTCATCGACACCGCCGACGTGTACGGCGGCGGCGACAGCGAACGCTGGATCGGCGACTGGTTGGCCGAACGCGACCGCGAGGAGTACGTCCTGGCCTCGAAGATCTACTGGCCGACACGCGAGGACGACCCCAACGGCCGCGGCCTCGGTCGGAAGCACATCCGGCGCAACATCGACCTGATGCTCGATCGTCTGGGGACGGAGTACCTCGACGTGCTGTACATCCACCGCTGGGACGAGGACACGCCCGCCCGGGAGCTGATGCACACCCTGACGGGCCTGGTCGACGACGGGAAGGTCAACTATCTGGGCGCCTCGACGTTCCAGCCCAACGCCTGGCGGGTCGCCCAGGCCAACGAACTCGCCGAACGCGAGGGCTTAGAGCCGTTTACGATCTCTCAGCCCCGCTACAACCTCGTCAACCGCGAGGTCGAGGGCGACTACCTCGACATGTGCGACCACTACGGCCTGGGCGTCTGTCCCTGGAGTCCACTGGGGCAGGGCGTGCTGACCGGCAAGTACGACCGCGAGGACCGCGCCGCCGACGCCTCCGCGGGCCGCAGCGAGGAGTGGAAAGACGCCTACCTCACGGAGGAGAACTTCGCCGTCGTCGACGCGGTCCAGGCCGTCGCAGAGGAGGTCGACGCCACGCCCGCACAGGTCTCGATCGCCTGGCTCATGCACCACGACAGCGTTGCCGTCCCGCTGCTGGGCGCCCGGACCGTCGACCAACTGGAGGAGAACCTCGGCGCCGCGACCGTCGACCTCTCGGCCGAGCAGTTCGAGCGTCTCGCCGAGGCCAAGCGCGGCCCGTACGACGACATCTGAGCGTTGCGGAGCGGTCGCGGCGGTGCGAAAGGAGTGCGGTGCGAAAGGAGTGCGGTGCGGAGCAGTCGCGGAGCGGCGCGGGGCGGTGGGCCGAGAGCGGCCTCCGTGCCGCGACCCGGGGAAGGGCAGGGTCTGCCTGAGAGCAGCCGGCGAGCGGAGCGCACCCGAGCGAGAAGAAGGCAGGTGGGAAGGCTTTTCTGCGGGACAACCCTACTGTGGAGCAATTATGGGTATCGGCGGCTCCGACATGTACCGACAGCAGATTCTGGACCACTACAAGAGTCCGCGCAACTACGGGGAGATCGACGACCCGACGTTCACACACGTCGGCGAGAACCCGATGTGTGGCGACGAGATTCGGATGGACGTGGTCCTGAGCGAGGACGAACAGACCATCGAACACGTCGCGTTCCGGGGTGACGGCTGTGCCATCTCCCAGGCGTCGGCGTCGATGCTCACCGAGCAACTCCAGGGGATGGCCGTCGAGGAGTTACAGGCGATGGACCGGGACGACATCGTCGACATGCTGGGCGTCGACATCTCGCCCATGCGGATCAAGTGTGCGGTGCTCGCCGAGAAGGTCGCACAGGACGGCGCCGAGATCTACTTCGGCGAGAAGGACATCGACCGGACGACGACGGAAGACGACGAGTAGCGGTCCGCTGGCCGCGATCAGAGGATACTGGGTCGCGGGAGGAGCGTCTCCTGACAGCCCGTGCAGGTGAACAGCCCGAACCGCGACGTACACTGTTTCGTCTCGCCACAGAGTTCGCACTCGCCGCGCTCACACTGTGGCCCGAAGGGATTTCCGGGTGCGTCGTCTCGTTCGACAGACCCTCTCATCGATTGTTCCACTGTTCCGTCTACAGCGGTATGAGTCTTCTACATCTTTACTACACGTGGAATTAATCGAGTAAATATAACAAACGTTCAGTCACGAACGGCCGGCGAAAGTGTGTCACGACGTGTCGCACTGGCAGTGCAGTTTTCCGGCCCGACGCTGTGGTACGATTCATGACAGATGGGAACGACTGGGACGCCACGGAGTACGACCGGGACCACGCCTTCGTCGCCCAGTACGGCCGGGACCTGCTGGAGCTGCTCGCCCCAGAACCCGGCGAGCGGATCCTCGATATCGGCTGTGGCACCGGCCACCTGACGGCGGCGATCGCCGACCGCGGGGCCGAGGTGGTCGGGATCGACGCCGCGCCGGAGATGGTCGAACAGGCCCGGGCGGCCCACCCCGACTGCACGTTCCGGCAGGCCGACATCCGCGAGTACGACCCCGACCGCCCCTTCGACGCCGTGTTCTCCAACGCCGCGCTCCACTGGATTCCCGGCCCGGATCACGACGCCGTGCTGTCGACCGTCGCCGACGCGCTGTCCCCCGACGGTCGGTTCGTCGCCGAGTTCGGCGGCCACGGGAACGTCGCCGCGATCACCGACGCGCTCGAATCGGCGTTGGCCGACCGCGGCTACGAACGCTCCCATCCCTGGTACTTCCCCAGCGTCGGCGCGTACGCGCCACGCGTCGAGTCCCACGGGCTGGAACTGCGCCTCGTCCGGTTGTTCGACCGGCCGACGGAGCTGGACGACGGCGAGGCGGGGCTGCGTAACTGGATCGGGATGTTCGGCGACGAGTTTTTCGCCGGTGTCGACCCGACGGAACGCGAGACGGTGCTGGATACCGTCGAGGACCGGCTGCGACCGCGGCTGTTCGACGGCGAGTCCTGGACCGCCGACTACCGTCGGCTTCGGTTGCTGGCACGGCCGTACGCGGACGATACTCGACCGGGCCGGCCCGTCGAGTGAGCCGACCGTCGGCGGCACGGCCCTGCCCCGGTCAGCAGTTATCCCCCTGCCGCGCCTACGTCGACTATGTCACTCTCCGAGGAGGTCGAGTCACTGATCGCCGACGCACCGCTGAGCGCACACCTCGCGACCAGCGTCGACGACCGGCCCCACGTCGCGCCGGTGTGGTACGTCTACGAGAACAGCGAGACCTACCGTGCGGTCAGCGACCGAGCGGTCACGGAGTCCCCGCAGGTGTGGCTTCTCACCGGCGGGAAGAAACTCCGGAACGTCAGACAGAACCCCCGCGTGGCGCTCTCGATCGAGCGGGCCGACGAGTCCGGCGTCGACTGGGCCGCACAGCTGCTTGGGACGGCCCGAATCGTCGACGACGAGCGACAGGTAGCGACGATCGAAGCGGCGCTCGATCGGAAGTACCGTGGCGGCGAGGGGACGACCGACGGTGGAACAGACGCCGGTGAGGACGGGACCGACGGTGGCGAGGAGTGGGCGCTCCTGGCCGTCCGGGTCGGGAGCGGGACGGCACAGCGTTACGGTTCCGAGAGCGGCGAGGGGTAGAGCTCCGTCACCTCGAACCGGGCGCCGCCGCCCTCGCTGTCGGCGTACTCGATCGACCAGCCGTGGGCCTGGACGATCCGCTCGACGATCGCCAGCCCGAAGCCGGTGCCGTCGCTCTCGGTCGTCACTCCCAACTCGAACACGTCGCCGCGCTCGGTGTCGGAGATGCCCGGACCGTCGTCGGCCACGTAGAACCCGCCGTCGAAGGCCCCGACGGTCACTGCTACGTCCGCACCGCCGTGCTCGATGGCGTTGCGAAAGAGGTTCTCGAACACCTGTCGCAGTCGGGTCTCGTCGGCGACCACCGTCTCGTCGGTCTCGATGGTCAACGTCGCCGTCTCGGTTCCCACCGCCGCCCAGGCCGCCCGGCAGACCGTCGCGAGGTCGACCGACTCCTTCTCGTCGATGGTCTGGCCCTCCCGCGCGAGGTGTAACAGCTCTTCGAGCATCGTCTCCATGCGCGTGATCGCGTCACTGGCGTCGTCGAGGTGCGAGAGCTCGCCCGTCCGGCGGGCCAGTTCCACCTTGCCGTCGATCACCTGCAGCGGGTTCCGCAGGTCGTGGCTCACGATGCCGGTGAACTCCTCAAGCCGCTCGTTTTGCGTTTCGAGCGCCTGTTGACGGGCCTCCCGCTCGGTCACGTCCCGCATGGCGATGACGTGTCCCCGGGCGATGTCGTACCGGTCGGTGATCGGGGTGGCGCGAACGTCGTAGGTCACCGAGACCAGCCGTCCGTCGTCCCGCCGTTGGGTCGTCACTTCCGTGGTGATCGGTGCCGCTCCGTCGCCGGCGTCCACTCCCCCGTCGGGCGACGCAACGACCTGTTGCAGGCCGTCGATGTCGACATCGGCGAGCGACGGGCGACGAGGGTCCGGCGGCAGATACGCCCCCGCGGCCTCGTTCCAGTCGACGAGCCGGCCCCGATGGTCGACGACGTACACCGGGTCGACCAGTTCCTCGAACAGCGTGTCGGCCGCCATCGGCGTCACGTCGAGGAAGTCGTAGCGGTACAGCGCGATACCGATTCCGACGGCCTGGACGACGAAAAACAGTGGCGTCAGGTCGATCCCGGGCCGAATAGCGATCCCGGCGTAGAAGCCGGCGTTGGCGACCGTGATCGCCAGCGTGACGGTAAAGACGATAGCAGTCTGTTTGCGGTAGAGGTTCCGTGCGGTAAAGAGCAGGCGGCCGAGTAACAGGAAGGAGACGCCGAGGAGTGCGTAGACGATCACCAGTTCGGCGCGCGCGACGACACCGAGTTCCTCGACGACCACCCGAAACACACCGTAGGTAGCCTCCCGCCGCTCGGGGACGACGATCCCGCCCGGATTGAGCAGGTACAGAACGGTGTAGATCGGACCCTGAGCCACGATCAGTTGCCTGAGGCGGGTCGGTACTCGATCGCTGTCGCCCGTGTACTCGACGACGAACAGGAAGAAGAAACTGGCCGACAGCGCGGCCGACAACGTGACGAGCGCGCCCCACACGGCCGCCGGGAGCCCGAACAGATCGAGTCCTTCGGCGAGCGTGAACAGCGCCCAGCACCCGTCCGTGAACAACAGCCGTGCGAAGGGGTCCGACACCGGGTGGTCAGAGCGCCGCCCGGAGTACCATGCGAACCCGAAACTGGCGACTGCGGCGATCCCCAGGAGCGCCAGGATGAGCGTGCTCGCCGCAACGACACCAGCCATCGTTTCCTCCTCCGTCGCTGGCCGCTATACGCTTGTGGACCCATTATCACCACCGATAACGGACGTGACAGCTCGGTGACTACGCCAGGAACACGTGTCGCGGTCGATCCGCCAGCACGTCCCGTCCCCAGTCGACGGTCTCGGAGAACTCCTCGGAGCGGAAGAACGTCATCGCGTCCTCCTTGCTGTCCCACTGGCTCGCGATGAACATGTCGTTCTCGTCGTCGTAGTTCGCCAGCAGCGCCGTCTCCCGGTGGCCCTCCATCTCCGCGAGCAGGCCGCCGACGGTGTCGAACTTCTCGACGAACTCCTCGCGGTACTCTGGCTTGACCGTGTAGAACATCCCCATCGTCCCGAAGCCGTCGCTCTCGCCCTGCCGGCGGACGACATCGGGGAGGTCGGTCAGGTAGCCGCTCGCGGTCTGGGCGGCGTCCTCGGTGTCCCACAGCGAGGCGACGGCGGTGGTTCCCGAGTCGGTGTCCCGGTAGATCGAGGTCCGGACGTGGGTGTCGTAGCGGTCGAAGGCGCCCCGCAGGTCCGCGACCTCGGCCGCCAGGTCCTCGGGGTCGGCCGCCGAGTAGACGACCAGGGCGTACACGTCTTCGCCGTGTGGCTGGCCGGCGTAGACGCCCGCCTCGTCGAGTTGCTCCCGGATGGATTCCGAGGACGCCGCGGCCTGGTCGTCGGTGTCGTCGACGCCCTCGCCGAGCTGGCCGCCGAACTGCTGTTCGATGCCGTCGAGGTCGCTGAGGAATCCCGCGGCGGTCTCGGCGGCTTCCTCGGCGGTCCAGATGCTCACGACGAACGTCTGGCCGCTCTGGGCCCGCACCGTCGTGGTGACGTGGCGGTCGTAGTGGTCGAAACTCTCCGCGAGGTCCTCGACATCGTCGACGATGTCCTCGGCGTCCGCGCTCGAATGGAAGAGCAGCGCGAAGTCCCCGGCGTCGTAGGTCTCGCCCTCGTGGAGTCCGAGTCGGCCGACGCGCTGGACGGCGTCGTCGACGACCTCGTAGTCGCCCGAGACATCCGGTCGGCCGCCGCCGGAATCGTCGCCGTCGTCTCCGTCGTCAGTCGGGTGCTCCCCGTGCTCGCTCGCCGGGCGGTCGGCGTCGTCGCCCGTCTCGCCGTGGGGATGGTCGCCCTCGCCGGCGCTCCCGGGGTGTGCGCCGCTGTGGCCTTCGGTGTCGCCGGCCGTCCCGCCGTCGTCCGCGTGGGCACCCGCACCGTGGTCGGCGTGGGCGTCGGTCTCCGTCTGTCCGGCGTGGGCCTCAGGGACACCACCCGTGGTGTCCGTATCAGTCGGGACGCGCTGGCCGGCAAGCACCGCGGGCAGGTCCCCGGGGGCGAACTTCCGGCCGACGTAGAAGGGGCCAAACTCCGCGAACTGGGAGGTCGAGGGGTCGAACCGCATCTCGGTCAGGAGTTCCTTGATGCTTGTCATTTCCTCGCTCCAGAGGGTGATCCCCCACTCCCAGTCGTCGAAGCCGATCGAGCCACAGATCATCTGGTTCACGTCGCCGCCGTACCCGCGACCGATGTCGCCGTGGCGCTTGATGTGGGCGGCCCGCTCCTCGAAGCTGGTGTCGTACCAGTTCTGGTCTGGCTGGCGGCGTTTGCTCATCGGGTAGAAACAGACGAACTCCTCGTCGGGCACGTCGGGGTGGAGGCGAGCCTGGATGTACTGTGCCAGCCCGGAGTCGTCGTCGACTTCCCCCTCGAAGTACTCGCGGGACTTCTCGGTGTAGCCCGACGCCTCCGTGACCGAGACGTAGGAGAACTCCTGTTCGGTGAAGGCGGCGAACTCCGTCTGTTCGAAGTGCCGCTCCGCGGCGTCGAGATCGCCCATCGTCGGCCGCAGGTGGAGGATCATGATGTCTGCCTTGTGGCCAAGCACCGTGTAGACGGCCGTCTGGCCCGCTTCGCTGTCCTCGACGGCCTCGTAGGCCGACAGGAAGTCGATCCCCTCCGAGAGCGCCCGGTCACGGACCCGCTGGGGGGCCTCGCGCCAGGCGTCCCAGTCGATACTGCGACAGTCGTGCAGGACGTACCAGCCCTCCTCTGTCGCCGGCGGCTTGCGTTGCTCCATGGCCGGCGGTTCGGCGTGGACGCTAACGAACCTTCCCATCTCCCAGCGACCGCCCGAATCGGAGGCGATCGACCGCGCGACGATCCTGTGGTCCACAAGACACTTTCCGTCCGAAAGACGACCCGACGGCCGTGAACCGACGTAGCTATCTCGCCCTGTTCGGGACGACCCTCGGTTCCCTCGGTGGCTGTGTGCAGTCACCGGGTCGCGGGCCCTCCACCCCGCCGACCGACGAGACGACCCCCGCATCGACCGACGACGGGTCGACACCCACGCCGACGACGACCGCCGACCGAGAGCGTGTCGGGATCGGCGAACATGTCACGATCGACGGCACCAGCGTCACCGTCGCGAACCCGCGTGTCAGGCTCGCGATACCGTTTTCGGGGATGCACGTCCTTCCGCTGACGACCGACGTGGGCCAGTTCGTCGTCGTCGACGTGACCGTCGACGGGAGCCCAGCGGCCGAACTCGACGGGGAACTCGCCGCCGTCGTCGACGGGGAGCGGGTCCAAGAGAGTTCCGGGCAGGCGACCACGACCCAGGGGTCGTTCGGCGTTCCGTTCCCCGTGGGCGCCCACGAGACGGCCGCAGTCCGTCGGACGGCCGGATCGACCGTCGTCGAGTGGGGACTTCCCGGGGCGGTCCGGACCGCGCTCGCCGAGACGCCCGCGTTCCGCGTCACGTCGTTCGAGAGTCGCCTGCACGAGGGCCAGCGGGTCGTCGAACTGACGGTCCGCAACGACGGCGGCCGGGACGGGCAGTTCCTCGGTCGTCTCTCGTTCGAGGGGTTCAGCGGCGGCGACATCGTCTCGTTCGGGGTCCCGGCCGGCGAGTCCGAGCGTTACAGCGGCCGGCCCGGAAAGGTCCTGCTGTACTTCGAGAACGACGGCGGCGGGACGCTCACGCTGCAGTACCCCGGTCCTGACGGGATGGAGTCGGTCGAACACACCGTCTCCGTCGACACCGAGACGGGGTCGCCAGCGTCGACGGCGACCGAGACGCCGACCGTGGTCGATCAGTGATCGCTCACCACGGCTCGTTTTTCACGCCGAGCAGATACGCGATCCCGTTGGTCACGACGTGCAAGAGTGGCGTGACCACGACGATCGCCACCAGCACCGGCCGCGTGAACGTCGCCAGGAACCACCCCGGCGCGACGACGAGTGCGACCAGCAGGGCGCCGACGACGAAGTCCAGTTGGTCCAGGCCCGGGAAGGCAGCGCCGCGTTCGCGCCCGCTGCGGCGTTTGACGAACGAGGCGCCGATGTCGCCGAGCATCGCGCCCAGCGCCAGGCCGAAGCCGGCCACGAGGGGGAAGGTCGGGAGCGAGTACCCCAGCGCGGCCCCCACGGTGGTCGCGAGCGCGTTCAGCACCAGCGCCAGGCCCGTCCCGGCCAGGGTCCCGACGGCGGTGCCTCGCCAGGTCTTGCCGTCGCCCAGTAGTCGGCTCCCGCCAAGCGTCCGGCCGCCGTCGATCGGACGGCCGCCGCCGGCCAGGACGGCCGCGTTGTTCGGGATGTACGCCGGCCCCATCACCCACAGCGCCGTCACGACGACTCCCACGAGGTCCATGTCGGGCCGCTCTCGCGCCCCGTTCTTAACTGCTGTGAGGGCGGCTCGGCCGCCCGACGGCGAGTATGTCGGCCAGGGAAAACGTTCATGCCGAGTGGGCGGCAATATTTACCCATGCTTCCGCCAGTCGCGAACCGCTTTATCGCCGGGGAGACCGACGCCGAGGTGCTGGAACACGCCCGGCAGCTCAACCAGGGCCAGGTCGGCGCCATCTGTAACAGGCTCGGCGAGCACTACCACACCAGAGGGCGAGCCACGGCCGACGCCGAGGCCTACGAACGGCTCGTCGCCGACATCGGGGACAGCGACCTGCGAGCGTGTGTCTCCGTGAAGCCGTCACAGCTGGGCCTGTTCGTCGACGAGGGCGTCTTCCGGGCGAACCTCGCGCGGGTCGTCACGGCGGCCGAGGCGGCTGGCGTCTTCGTCTGGATCGACATGGAGGACCACACGACGACCGACGCCACGCTGGACGCCTTCGAACACCACGCCACCGAACTGGGCGGTGGCGTCGGGGTCTGTGTCCAGGCGAACCTCCGGCGGACCCGCGAGGACCTCGAACGGCTGGCGGACGTACCCGGGAAGGTCAGACTCGTCAAGGGGGCCTACGACCCACCGAAAGACATCGCCCACCAGGGCCGCACCGCCGTCAACGAGGCCTACGAGGCGTGTCTGCGGTACATGTTCGAGCACTTCGACGACGGTATCGCCGTCGGGAGCCACGACCCGCGGATGTTGACCCTGGCCGCGGACCTGCATACGAGACACGGAACGCCCTACGAGATTCAGATGCTGATGGGCGTCCGGACCGACGACCAGTTCGAACTGGCCGACTCGGTCGATGTCTGGCAGTACGTCCCCTACGGCTCCCGGTGGCCGTCGTATTTCTGGCGGCGGGTGCTGGAACGAAAGGAGAACGCGCTGTTCGCGTTGCGGGCCGTCGCCGGAAGCTGAGCCCCGCTGCGGGCTGGTTCTCAACGGCCTCCCAGCGGATGGAACAAAAAGGGAAGGGCTGATATTCCGGGGACCACTGGTAGACGTATGGTCTCGTCCTCGTCGTGGAAGCGTGACTTCGCGAGCGGACTCATCGTCCTCTTGCCCTTCCTGGTGACGACGTACGTCATCCTCTATCTCTACGGGATCCTCGCGTCCGCGGCGGTCATCCCGGCCATCGACTCGGAGCTCCTGCTGTCGCTCGGGATGGGGCCGGGGATCGCGAACGACGCACGCGCCGTCGAACTGGCCCGGGTGATGACCGCGCTCGTCATCTTCATCCTCATCGTCTTCTCGACGGGGTACCTGATGCGAACCGCAGTCGGGGACATCCTGGAAGCCGCACTCGACGACGTGATGAATCAGGTGCCGGGGCTGCGGGTGGTGTACAACGCCTCGAAGATGGCTATCGAGACGGCAGTCGGCGGCACGGAGGAACTCCAGAAACCGGTGAAGCTCGAAGTGTGGGACGGGATGCGGATGACGGCGTTCAAGACCGGGAAGACGACCGAAGACGGCCGTGAAGTGCTGTTCTTGCCGACCGCACCCAACATCACGACCGGGTTCGTCATCGAGGTCGATCCCGCCGACTACGAGGCGACCGACGAGCGCGTCGAGGACGCCCTGACTCGCATCCTCAGCGCCGGCTTCGGCGACACACACGAGCAGGAGGAGACCGCGATCACGATGCTCACCGAGGACGACTGACGGCGGGTCGGCTCACTCGACCGGTCGGTCGACGGTCCCGAGTTGTCGGAGCATCCCGAGCCTGTCGTAGTTCAGCCAGACCGCCGCGAGCACCCCGTCCTCGACCCGGACCAGCCCCTGTCCCGTGATATCGACCGGGCGGCCGGTCGCCTCGATTCCCTGGAAGGGGCCCTCGTGGGTCCCGGTAGCCGTGAACCGGTAGGCGACGGTGTCGCCCTCCGCGACGAGGTCGGTCAGTGTGTGGTGGAGATCCGGGAACGCCGCCCAGATGGCCCGTTCTCGCTGGAGCGCCGCCTCGACCCCGTGGATCACGTCACCGCCGTCGTGGAGGACCAGCTCAGCCGCGTGGTGCTCACGGAAGGCCTCCGGATCCTGGGCATTGAGCCCGTCGTTCGCGCGCCGTACGAGTTCCTTGTTCGCCTGGAGTGCTGTCGACATAGCCGTACTCCCGTGCCCGAGAACGGGCACTATTTGCCACTTTCGCGGGTGTTGTCATAACTGTTGCCACACGGTGGCGCGTAGCTGGTGTGTACTCGGCGTGTACGACGCGAACACCGCAGATCGAAGCCGTCGCTACACGTACCGGAACCACTCTTCGCGGTCGCCCGACTCCACCAGATCGAAGAAGGCCGTCTGGATCTCGTCGGTGACCGGGCCTTTCGTCCCCTCGCCGATGACGTTGTCGTCGACGCTGCGGATCGGCGTGACCTCCGCGGCCGTGCCGGTGAAGAACAGTTCGTCGGCGGTGTACAGTTCGCCCCGCGAAATGGTGGCCTCGTCGTGGACGGTGTAGCCCATCTCCTCGGCGAGCGTGATCGCCGTCTGGCGGGTGATGCCGTCGAGGATCGACTCGGCCAGCCCGGTCGTGTAGATCTCGCCGTCCCGCACGAGGAAGATGTTCTCGCCCGGTCCCTCGGCGACGTTGCCCTCCTTGTTCAGGACGATGGCCTCGGTGTAGCCGTTGCGCTTTGCCTCCTGGGAGGCCAGGACGCTGTTGACGTAGGTGCCGGTGGTCTTGGCGTTGGTCGGGATCTGGCTGGAGGCGTACTTGCGCCACGAGGAGATGGCCACGTCGACGCCCTCTTCGAGGGCTTCCTCGCCGAGGTACGCCCCCCACGGCCAGACGCCGATGGCGGTCTTGACCGGCGACTTCTCGGGGTTGAGTCCCAGCGGGCCGTAGCCGTAGAAGGCGACCGGCCGGATGTAACACGAGTCCAGGTCCTCCCGGCGGATGAGCTCCTCGGTGGCTTCGGTCAGTTCCTCGCGGTCGAACGGGATGTCGATGTCGTACACCCGTCCGGAGTCGTAGAGCCGGTCGAGGTGTTCCTCCCAGCGGAAGATCGCCGGGCCGTGGTCGGTGTCGTAACACCGCACGCCCTCGAAGACGCCCGTCCCGTAGTGGAGGGCGTGGGTGAGCACGTGGACCTGTGCGTCCTCGAAGTCCACGAACTCGCCGTCCATCCAGATGGTGTCGACCCCCTCGAACATCTCGGGTCGATCGCTCATCGGTCCCACTCCGTCGCCGGGTCCCGTCGGTCGCCACAAGCGCTGTTCACAAGTGTCTCGTCGCGCGTCATATCCAGTGCAAAGGCGGCCCCGGTTAAGAGTGTTGCCGGTTCACGTGTCGGTGTCACACGCCCCGTGCTCGGCCGCGGTGTGGCTCACCCCAGGTGGTCGACCAGACTCGCGCCCTCGACGTAGGTCAGGCCCTCGCGGTCGGCGTAGGCCCGCGCGGCCGCCGGCGGGAGCGCCGCGCCGGTTTCGTCGTCGAGCATCTCACAGACGACGACCGCCGGGGGCTGGTCGGCAGCCGCCGCCAGCGCGATGCCCAGTTCCGTGTGTCCCAGCCGGTCGGCCAGCAGTCCCGGTGCGGCCCGCAGGAGGTGGACGTGGCCCGGCGCACGGAACCGCTCGGCGAACGCCCCCGGGTCGGGCTCGGCGGCCACGGCGGCCAGTTCCCGGATCGTCAGCGAGCGGTCCTCGTCGGTGATCCCCGTGAAGGTGTCGCGATGATTGACCGTCAGCGAGAACGACGACCGTTCGTCGTAGGCCAGGTCGTGGTCGGCCGAGGTCGGGTGGTCGAGGGCCTCCTGCATGAACGGTAGCTCGAGGCGGTCGGCCACGGCGTCCGAGAGGGCCACACAGACCAGCCCGCCGGCGTCGTTGCGCATGCGGGCGACCGCTTCGGGGGTGACGGCGCCGGCCGGGTAGACGAGGTCGGTCTCGCCCTCGCGGTCGGCGGCGTCGTGGATCAACACCGGTTCGCCCCGACCGAAGGCGGCGACCGCGTCGGTCACGTTGTCCGTGTCGGCGGTGTCGGTCTCACTCCGAGACATGCGCGATCACCTCGTCGCCGTCTGCCAGCCCGAGCACGTCACGCAGTTTCTCCGGGGCGATGACCTCCAGTTGCTCCTCGCCGTGGTGGGTCCGTTCGGGCGCGATGATGTGGGCGGGTTCGTACTCGCCGTCGCCGCTCTCGATGGACGCCGGATAGCAGTAGGCCGGCCCGTAGGTCCGCTCGTCGTCCTCCCAGCCCTCGATCGTGACGGGTTCGACGCCGCTCAGTCGGGCCCGCTTGCGGACGCTGTCCTCGACGAGTTCGACGTTGAGTGTCCCCGCGAACGGTTCGTACCCCAGGCGATCGATGAACTGCTCCATGTAGCCCGGCAAGGTGATGTAGTGGCGCCCCTCGCCCATCCCGGAGGTGACCCTCCCGGTGAGGTCGACGCTGGCATCGTTCTCGAATATCTGACGGTAGTCGGCGTACTCGGACTGGAGCCGGCGGGCGCCGGCGTCGGTGATCCGAACGTCCTGGCCGTCGCTGGCGATAGTTCGCTCGACGAGCCCGGCGTCCTCCAGTCCCTGTAACCGACGGGACGCCGTCTGGTTCGAGGCGTCCAGGCGCTCGGCCAGCGCCGCACAGGAGACCTTCGTCGGCCCCTCCAGTGCCCCGTCCAGCGCCAGCACCTTCAGCGTCGCCAGAGCGTCCTGCCCGACGGTCTGTCCCGTAGATTCAGCCATACGCCGACGTTCGGCCCGCCGGCGGATAAGCATACCGAACGTGAGATACGTCACACATGTGGAACGGTGAAGAACCGGCAGAGAGTTTGTCGGCTCGACCGACGCAGTCGTCCGTTCGTGGTGCTCAACCGTGAATGTTCTCCCGAAGGTGTGCGGGGTTTGAATAGGTCGGGTTCTCGTAGGCGTGTCGACCACGGGCAGTGCCGTCCTCTGGGAGACGTATGCCTGTGAAGCAGGGCCTACATTATTTTTCACAGTCGTTTTTGCCCATCCGGAAGCTAGATCGGAACTCGTCCGATGGACTCCCCCCGTAACTTCCAGCAGTCGACAGCGTTCATGCCCGCCATCGGTTCTGGGACACCGGTGTCCTGGCCCGAATCCGACCGGAGGACGCTGGAGTTGCCGTACGTCAGCCCAGACACGGTGACCGGCCCTAAGTGCTTTCCGGAGAATTAAACACAGAATCGAGTAATCACAGTTGCTTCCGTACTCCCAAGACCAGACAGGGGTATGTCCTCCACCAGCCACGCCCTGACGGTCCTCAGTGCCTGGCGTGAAACCGCCACCGAGTGGCTCGGTACGGCCGAGCGGTCGGTACACAGCGTCGTCGCCAGTATTTCCCTCCTCGCACTGGGACTGCGACTCGTCGGCCTGGGGTCACGAGCCGCACATTTCGACGAAGCCCGCGTCGCCTACTGGGCCTATCATCTCGCCGAGAACGGCGGGTTCTTCCACCGACGGATTGTCCACGGTCCCCTGATACAGCACGTCGACAGCTGGCTCTTCGCAGTCTTCGGCGCGACCGACACGACGATGCGCGTGTTCGTCGCGCTCGTCGGCGGATTCCTCCCGTTGACGGCGTTGTTGTTCCGGGCACATCTCCGACGGCTCGAGGTACTGGTGCTCGCTACCCTGCTAGCGATCAATCCCGTGTTGCTGTACTACTCGCGGTTCATGCGATCGGACGTCCTCGTCGCGGCGTTCATGTTCACGACGTTCGGGTCGCTTGTCCGCTTCGTCGACACGCGACAGGTTCGCTACCTCTATCTGAGCGGGTTCTTCGGTGCGCTCGGGTTCGCCTCGAAGGAGAACGCGCTGGTGTACCTCCTGACCTGGCTGGGCGCTACCGGTCTCATGATCGGGAAGCGGTTGCTCGTCCCGAAAGGGTACCGCTCGGCCATTCGGTTCTTGCTCTCCAGGCCATCCCCGACAGTCGTCGGCGGACGAGTCCGGACCCGGATCCACGACCTCTCGACCGGCGCCGTGCGTACACTCAGATCGGCCTGGCAGCGTCGCCCCCGGCCGCTCCGCACAATCGGTTCCTACACCAGCCACGGTCTCGGAGCCGCACTCGTCTTCTGTGCCGTCCTCGTGTTCATGTACGCCCCGCGTGGCGACGCCCTAGGACTGCACTACTCGGCAGCAGCGATCTCCCGCCAGCCGATCCCGTTCTGGCGTGGCGTGACGTCACCGGACGCGCTCTGGCCGATGATCCACGATACGACAGTCCACACTGTCGGGGAGTACACTGCATGGTTCGACCCTGCAAGCACGAAGTCATCGACCGAGCACGGCGGGCCCCTCGCTGCGCTTGCAGCTGCAGTCGAGGCCTCCCGGGGAGATTACGCGGTCCTGCTGAAGGCGCTCGGTCTGACGGCACCTGCGGTGCTCGGGTTCGCTGTCCTGGGATACGGCCGCGATCGACTCGGAACCGGCCAGGCACGCCATCTCGTCCCGTTCACCTTCTATTGCGGTGCTGTGTCGATCGTGGGCTATCCGATCGGGACCGATATCGCGGCACCGTGGCTGGCAGTTCACGTCGTGGTCCCGCTGGCAGTACCCGCAGCAGTCGGTGCTGTAACTATCTGTCACTGGGGCGCCCAGGCTCTGGAAAGCGGTGACGGGATCAATGTCGCTTTGTCGATAATGACGGTCCTCCTCGTCGCCGTACTCGTCGGAAGCATCGCCGTCTCGAACGTCTACGTGAACGAGACAGCCGACGAGAACCCGCTGGTACAGTATGCTCAGCCCGATAACGGCCTTACCGAACACGTCGAGACGATCAACAGGATCGCCCAGTTCCACGAATCCGGCCCGGACGTGCTCTTCTACTACGGTGAAACGGAGTACGACGATCGGCGCGCCTTCGTGGAGGCAGACCAATCGACGTGGGACAGTTCGGCGTTCCCGCACAGATATCACTGCATCAGGTGGTACAACAGTCTCCCGCTGGGCTGGTATTTCCGAACGGACGACGTCGCCATCTCGTGTGAACGCGACCGGAGTGAGCTTTCGGACCGGGCCTCGGCCGGCACCGTCCCCGTGATCGTCACCCAGTACGCCGATCGAACAGTGCCTGCACAGCAGCTCAGACAGGCCGGTTACGACCGGCGTGGATACTACCACAGGGCAGGTGGTCGCTGGGTGTACACCTCGGTCTGGGTCCATCCGACGTATGCGCAAAACAGTACCTCCTGACCGCTACCCTGGTACCGAATCCACTGTGGAGCACAGAGAGCGTCTGCCGCCCGACCTGTAGACTCTCGCCCACCTCCTGGCGCTCCCCACGAGGAGCGGCATCGACGGGCGCTGGACCGAACCCTCGCCCTCAATAGCTAAACGTCCGCTCGACCAAGACGGTCGCCTCGCCAGTATCGGGCTGTGTCCAGACGACACGGACGACCTGTCCGTCCCGGAACACCGGTTCCGTGGCGCCGGCATCCGCGTCGTCTTCGCCCACCTTTTTTTGCCTCGGGTGACCTCACTCCGTTCGGTCACCGCTCGTTGAAAAACGTGGTTCTCGTGAGCGTAGCGAACGAGTGCTCGAAAGACGAGCACAGCGAGTCTTTCGGTGGCGAAAAAGCGGCTGCTCACTCCGTTCGCTGTCCTCAGTACTCCACTAGCGCGTCCTGCTCCCAGAACTCGCTCCCCTTCTCCAGTTTCGGGACCCAGGTCTCCTGTTCGCGAGCGAGCATCGCGACGCGGGACTCCCCGACCTCCTTGATCACGTCGTGGGGGAGGTACTCGCCGACCTGTTCGGTAAAGTCGAGCACCTCACCGTGTTCGGGCATCGAGTCCCGGTCCAGGCGGCCGCGCGAGTGGCCGACGTGCATGTAGGCTTTCAGTTCGACGAAGTCGGCGTCGGCCCGGTCACACATCGCCGCGTACCACTCGGGGTGGTGCATGTTGTGGCCCTTGACGAGCGTCGTCCGGATGACCGTCCGTGTGTCGTCTTTCTCGGCCAGTACGTCGAGCGTCTCGATCAGCGAGTCCCAGGCGTCGTCTTCGACGGCTTTGACCGTCGAGTCGAAGGTCTGGCGGTCCGGTGCGTCGACGGAGACGTACAGCTGGGTGGGATCACAGCGGGCCAGCATCTCCGGGTTGGTCCCGTTCGAAACGAGGAACGTGGTGATGTCCCGCGCGTGGAACTCCTCGATGAGTTCGTCCAGATACGGGTACAGTGTCGGCTCGCCGTCCAGCGAGATGGCGACGTGGCGCGGCTCCATCGCCTGCTCGAACACCTCACGGGGCACCTCGTCGTTGCCGCCAAAGCCCGAGAGCAGTTTCCGCTGGAGGTCGATCGAGGCCTCGGCGACCGCCGCCGGGTCGTCCCACTCCACGTCGCCCAGTTCGTACGCGTGGCCGGCGTGGTCCCGCCAGCAGAACACACAGCGCTCGTTGCACTTCACCACGGGCGTCATCTGGATACAGCGGTGGGACTCGATGCCGTAGAAGATGTACTTGTAACACTTCCCCTCGCCCCGCATGGCGTTTTTCGTCCAGCCGCAGGTCTGTGCCGCCGTGTGGTTCTCGCTGTGGTAGGCGGGGTCCGAGACCTGTTTCGGACCGCCGTCTGCGTCGCTCATTGGCGGGAGAACGTGTCCGAAGGGTAAAGTATCCGTTCCTCCGGGCGGCCGGAGAAAACCCAGTCAGGGGGTCAGACGCCGGGCTGGTCGACCACGACAGTGCCACAGCGGGGGCAGAGCAACCGTTCGCCGGCGGCGGAGTCGTCAGCGATCCAGTCGCCGTCGAGCGGGCTCTCGTGGGGACAGGCCGGACAGAACAGTCCGGTCTTCTCGCGGCGGTGCGTGGATTCGTGGGCGGGGGGACAGAGGCTCATGCGTTCGGGGAGTAGTTGTGGCCCAGGGCGGCACACAGGACGTTCAGGACGACGAGGCCACCGACCAGGAAGGGCTCGGTCGCGACCACGTTGGTCGCGAGCGTGCCCGCGATGACCAACGGCAGTGGGATCGTCGCCCAGAAGGCGACGCCGCGGAAGACGGAGACGACGGCCCCGACGATCGTCGTCAGGAGTGCTTGCAGGCTCGATGCGACAGCGGGCGGGCGTGGGATGGAGGGGTCAGCAGTGGACATGACTGGGTCACGTATCTCCACCATGTACTGGCAACCCCATATAAAGGGCAGACCGTGGGCTTCGATTCAGTTTCGTTCACCGGTTTCCGGTTCGTTTCACCACGTTTTTCGGCCGATTACAGACCGTTCGAAACCGCTCGAAATCGCCCGAGAAATTTTATAATCGATTTTGAAACCGTGGTCCGACATCTATTGAGACCAATATAGGAGTCGTGACTTCCCGAGCGTGGGGGCCGACTCCCGCCCGCTCGGTCGGGGTAACCGAGCGGGGTCCGGACTCGGCCGCGCAGGAACAGGGCGATGTCGCTATCTCCTCCTTCGCTGATCGTATCGGCGCCATTTTAATATCGAATGTCTGATTTTGCACTCATATCTAGTCAGTCTGCAGCGAAACGCTGCTGTACTGGGGGTATATTCGAACAGTTTTGGTCATTATGCGGACGTTTCTCAGCTTCGTCCGCAGTATCGGTATAGAAGCGGACCTATACTATAGCATATAGGGACATTTTCTACCACTATCGACGCTATAGAGAGTATAATTCTTGTTTTAGCGTTCTACAACCACCATTTCTGTTTACTTGGTAGTCCATTGATTATAAAACACGCTATTCAAAGACTATATCCGGGATTGTTGTTCGGAGCGAGCGAACGTCGGATCGGTCGACGGTGTCGCCACTGGCCGGCGGCGAAGCGAGCCTGTCAGTCCTGCGTGGGTGGGGTCGAGGGCTGGGGAGTCTGTTCCTCGCGGAGTTCGAAGCCACGGGACTCCATCTCCTCGAAGTATCGGTCGGCGTCGAGACCGCTCGTCTCCGTGATGAAGATGCCGTCCTCGTCGACGCTCCCCTCGGCCATCAACTGCAGCGTGACCGACAGCGGGACACCGACATAACAGCCGTACTCGCGCATCAGCGTGATGTCGTTCCCGTCGAAGAACGGGAACGGCTGAGTGAAATGCAGGACGGTCCGCTCGTCGCTGCCGTCGACGCTGCCGGTCACCTCGGCCGAGAGGATAGTCTGGGGCGTCCAGTCGGTCTCCGGCGAGAGGTCCGCCGGCGCTTGCCACTCGGACTCGCGGGCCTGCCCGTCGGCTTTGACCTGTGTCTGCATGACCTCGACCGGGTCGACCGTGGTGTCTTCGGCCTCGACACCGTCGGAGTCGAAGGCACCGGCGGCGTGCAGCGTCCGCTCGTAGCGCTTCCACTCGTCGTGCCAGGCACCGCGCGTGATGATCGTGTCGACATCCTTCTCCTGTGCGATGGGTGCCTTCGGGAACGTGATCGGTTCGGGGTGGGAGATCACGTAGGTCGACTCCTCGCCGATCGGTTCGGGGAACTCGAACTCGCGTTGCTGGCTGAACGCCGGGAGGTCGTCGACGACTTCGCCGTCGACCCACTTGGCCCGCTCGTCGACGTTCGGATCGTGTTCGTACGTGACGGTGTCGGTCAGCCCGGGCGTCGTCTGTGTGAGCAACCGCCACATGCCCCAGTAGAAGTTGACATCGCCGACATCGTCGAGCGTCTGACAGGCGGCCATCCCGAGCGCGATCGTGCTGACGAGGCCGCCGTTGGCGAACCACAGCGAGTTGCCCGCCTCGGCGAACGACTCCGACCGCGAGAGCACGTCGTCGAAGTCGAAGGCGTTCAGGTCGACCCCGGTGAGGTCGCCGACTTCCTCCATCGCGTCGAGGACGTTCTCCTCGAACTGATAGGGGAGGCCGTTGACGACGTAGTCCGCGCCGTCAAGGACGCGGGCGATGTCGTCCGCGTCCGTCGCGTCGACCGGTTCGAACCGGAAGCGGTCGTCGTCCAGTAGTTCGATCAGCCGGCGCGCGTTCTCCTCGTCTGCGTCGGCGACGACGATCTCGTCGAAGTCGCTCGTCTTGTGGAGGTCGTAGACACAACCCGATGTCATCGCTCCGGAACCGCCGAGTACCACGGTCTGTTGACTCATGACTCGTCTCTAACCAATCCGATGCATCAACTTAAAATTGGTGGGTGTCGCGTGTGCGTGCGCGACCCCGAAGCCCCTGCGTCAGTCGTCGCCCCGGCGGGCGAACGGACTGCGGTCGGCGACGGCGTCCGCGACGGTCCGGGAGTCGTCGTCGCCCCGTTCGGTCAGCAGGACCGGCCGTGTCTGCTCCAGTTCACAGACCAGGCCGACGAGACACAGGACGAGGACGAGCGCGACGGGCAGTCCCAGCAGGACAACCAGGTCCTGTAGCGCGGCGATCCCGCCGGTACTCAGCAACAGCGACGTGAGCAGGCCCACGAGGGTCCCCCAGACGACGCGGTTGGCCGTCGACGGGTGGGGGTCGCCGCCGGTCGTGAACATCGCGAGGCTCAGCGTCGTCGAGTCGACGGTGGTCACGAGGAAGGTCATGACCAACAGGAGATAGACGGCAGAGAACACCCCACCCAGCGGGACCAGCGCCTCGAACAGCGGGAACCCGACCACGGCGATCCCGCGCTCGGCGACGACCCCGAGGAGGTCGAGACGACCGGTCTCCTGGGCCCACAGCGACGAGCCACCGGTGACCACGAACCAGGGGAACGACGCCGCCGATGTCCCCACGAGGCCGGCGAACGCGATCTGTCGGACCGTCCGACCCCGGCAGATCCGGGCGATGAAGATCCCGATCATGGGGGCGAAAGAGAACCACCAGGCCCAGTAGAAGACGGTCCAGCGACCGACCCAGGCGCCGTCGCCGCCGGCGTTGGTGAACAGGCTCATCGAGACGAACTCGCCGGCGTAGCCGCCAAACGCCTCGGTTCCCACCGAGAGCAGATAGGCCGTCGGCCCGAAGGCGAACAGCACGGCGAGCAAGGTCCCGAACAGGTACATGTTGAGCGTCGAGAGCCGCCGGATACCGCGTTTCACGCCCAGCGCGGCCGAAAACGTGAACCCGACCGTCAGGCCAACTGTGACGAGCAGCGTCCCCAGGTCGCCGACGGTCACGCCGTAGTTGTACGACAGTCCCGCGAGAAACTGCGTGACGACGAACCCCAGCGAGACGGCGACCCCGCCGACGGAGACGACGACCATGAGGATGTCGACCGGCTTCATCCACCAGCGATCGAGGTTCTCGACGCCGACGAAGGGCGCGAACACCGTCGAAGGCTTGATCGGCGCGTCCGCCCGGTGGACGTAGTAACCGATGGTGATGCCGAAGACGAGATACGCCGACCACGGCGAGATCCCCCAGTGGAGCAGCGTATACTGGATCGCGTCGGGAACCGTCGCCGCACTCCGGGCACCGGACTCGAAGAACGGGATGCCCGACCGGTAGTGAAACAGTGCCTCCGCGGGGCCGTAGAACACCAGCCCGGTCGAGAGCCCGGCCGAGAACAGCATCGCCAGGACCGACGGGTACGAGAAGTCGGGGTCGTCGTCGGGGCCGCCGAACCTGATGTCGCCCCAGGGCCCGATCAGGAGCCACACGCAGAACACGACCGCCAGGAACATCGCCCAGAGATAGAGCCAGCTCAGTTTGCCCCAGAGCCACGTGTTCCAGGCCGTCAACTGCTCGGCGGCCGCCGCCGGCCACGCCGCCACGAGCCCGATTGCGACGACAGTCAGCACGGCGCCGCCGAGGAACACCGACGGTTCGACCTCCTCGCGGGCCGCCGCCAGCGGTCCCGGCCAGCGGCTACTCATGGTCGCTCCCGGCCCACAGCCCGTCGGTTCCGTGCGTGATCGCCCCGGAACCCGAAGCGGCCACTACCCTCCCCCCTCGAACGCGGCCCGGGACCGCTCTGTCGTTTTCTCCCATGGATCTTGCCCGAACGTACATGTACAATCCCACATAAGGCTTCGTTTCGAGCCGGCACACGGCTGTCCGGCATAGATTTAACAGTCGGGACGGCGATCACGGAGTATGAACCGGAGGCGAGTCACGAGCACCGCCAGCCAGCCGATCGACCGTCCACAGCACCGGGAGGCCCGCCGTGGTCACTGACCAGTCGCTGCTGTTCGCTGTCGCGGCGATGTTCCTCTACGCGGGCTGGGCGCTGCTGGCGAAGTTCGCGACCCAGCGGATCCCCGTCGGCCAGGCCGTCGCGATCACGTACGTCGCCGGGCTGGTCGCGGTCGGCGGCTACTTACTGCTGACGGACGCCTCGCTCGTCGGGTCCGCCGGCGGCGCCGGCTACGCCGTGCTGAGCGGGCTGTTCCTGGGGTGTGGGACGCTTGCCTACTACGCGGCACTCGACACCGGGTCGGCGGCCATCGCCACCAGCGTCAGCGGGATGTACCTGCTCGTGACGACGGTGCTCGCGATCCTCTTCCTCGACGAGACGCTGACCGGCGTCGAGTTGACCGGCCTCGGACTGGCGGTCGTCGCCGTCGTCCTGCTCTCGCAGTAGGCCAACGTTCATTGTGCTGGCCGCTCGACGTGGCGATATGGGAGACGACAGCGAACAGACACCGGACGACGTGCCGCCCTGGTGGGACGAGAACGTCGAGATCCGCGGGGAACTGGAGCTTCCGGGGTACGACGCGCCCCGCTTCGACGACGGGACCTACGTCCACGAGACAGTCTCGGAACTCGAATCCCGGTACGACTGCCAGATCCGGTTCATCGACCCCTCGCCCTCGAAGGTGAGCCGCTGGGAGATCAGAGTCGACGGCGAGCCGGTCGAGACGGTCCACCGACGACGGGATGTCGACGCCAACACCGTCTTCGACATCACCGCCGCGGCGTTCGAGCGCCTCGTGACCGCGGCCGCCGAGTGACCCCCCGGCAGTTTTATCAGCCGTCCCCGACGACGCTTTCGTGTGTACCGACACGCCTGTCGCGAGTGTGACAGCCAGGTCGAGCCGTCCCGGTGTGGCGCCTGTCCCGAGTGTGGACACGTCCCCCGGTACGCCTCGGACTGAGCCGGTCACCGACGGCACGCGTTCTCCGGCGGCCCACCAGCCGTCGGCAGGTCGACCCAGTTCCACCCATGATAGAGACGTTCCGCGACCACAGTGGCAGACAGTTGAACGTGCACGCGATCGGTATCGTGATCTCCCTCTCGGGGCTGCTCGTCGTCGCGCCGATGCTCCCGGAGATCATCGACTACTTCCAGATCACCTCGGCCGAGGCGGGCGTGTCCGTCTCGTTCATGTGGGGGTGCAACGCCGTCGCGCAGTACCCCGGCGGGCGGTACGCGGACCGGCTCTCGGCCGGAATCGTCCTGTTGGTCAGCCAGGCAGTGATGATCGCCGGCTTCGTCCTGCTGTCGGCGGCGACGCTGTTCCCCCTGTTCGTCGCCGGCCTCGGCCTCGTCGGCGCCGGCTACGGGCTGTTCGAGCCCGCGGGGTTCGTCCTCCTGCGTGACCTCTTCGAGGACCACCGCGGCCGTGCACTGGGCATCCGGGACGCCGCCGTCAACCTCGGGAGTGCGCTCTCGGCGGTGCTGGCGGCCGTCGTCGTCGGCTCGGTGACATGGCGCGACGCCTTCCTGCCGGTCGGTGTGTTGCTGGCGGTCGTCGCCGTCGGAACCCACCGCCTGAACCGCCACGACTACACCGTATCGACAGTCGGGCTCGACCTCCGAGCGGTCTGTGGGCGGCTGTTCCAGTCGCGCCGAACGTACGCGGTCGTGCTCGTGCTGTCGGTCTCGATGTTTCTGTGGCAGGGGAGCGCGAGTTTCCTCCCGGCGTACCTCCAAGCGGACAAGTCGTTCACCGCTCTGGAAGCGACGGCCGCCTTCGCCGCGGTGTTCGTCGTCGGGATGGTGACGACGCCGGTCGCGGGCGCCCTCAGCGACCGGGCCTCGCCCCTCTGGATCGGTGTCGGTGCGGCCGGATGCGGGGCCGTCGGACTGACGACCCTCGTCGTGGCCGACTCGCTCGTCGGCGTCGGCGTCGGGCTGTTCGCCTTCGCCATCGGGCTGACGACGATCTGGCCGGCCATGTACGTCTACCTGGCTGCGGTCCTCGCCGAGGAGACGATGGGCGGGGATCTGGGAGCGATCCGGGCCGTCTACTTCGCCGTCGGCAGCCTCGGTCCGGCGTACGTCGGGACGGCGGCGGCACGAGTCGGGTATCCGGCGGCGTTCGCGAGCCTCCTCGCGTGTTTCGCGCTCACTGCCGGCCCGCTCTGGTGGCTGGGACGACAGTAGCGGCGGCGAGAACGAGCGTCTGCGTCGGCAAGTGACGAGAACGAGCAGCGATCAGGCCTCGGCGGCCGTCGCGGTCTGCGTGTCGAGCGTCCGTTCGACGGCGCCCAGGACCGTATCCAGCGAGATCGCCAGTATCGCGCCGGGGATCGCGCCGGCGAGGATCTGCGGGTTGTTGAACAGTTGGATGCCGGTGACGACCCAGTCGCCCAGGCCGCCCGCGCCGATGAAGATGGCCAGGTAGGCCGTCCCGACGTTCATCACAGTGCTGGTCCGGATGCCGGCGAAGATGACGGGCACCGCCAGCGGAAGCTGGATGTCCCAGAGGATCTCCCGCTCGGTCATCCCCATCCCCTCGGCCGAGCGGATAGTGCTCTCCTCGACTTCCTCGATCCCGGCGATGGTGTTGGTGATGATCGGCAGCAACGCGTACACCCACATGGCGACCAGCGCGGAGTTGAACCCGATCCCGACGAAGGGGAAGACGAGCGCGATGACCGCCAGCGGCGGGATGGTCTGTGAGACGTTCCCGCCCGAGAGGACCCACGTCTTGATCCGGTCGTTCCGGGTCGCGAGGACGCCGGCGGTGACCGCGACGATAATGGCCGCCACCTGTGCGACGAGCACGAGGACGACGTGTTCGCGCAACAGCGTCAGGAAGCCGTCGAAGTTGTTCACGAGGTACTCGAAGGCGGCCACGAGCAGATTACTCATACAGGACCTCCTTCGACGGCGATGTCTCGGCGTTGATCTGGTCGAGGTCGAGGGTCCCGACGACGGTGCCGTCCTCGACGACCGGCAGCCAGTCGCCGTCGGACTCGACGAGCAGCGACAGCGCCGTGTCCGTGCTCTGGTCCGGCTCCACGGTCACCGGCTGGCCGGTCTCGTTCGTCGCGATCCCGTCGGGCGTACTCCCGGTCCCGTCGAGGTCGGCGGCCGCGGTCCCGGTCACGGAGTGCGTCGTGTCCATGACCCACCCGACATCGAGGACCTGGAGCTTCTTCAGCCCGCGGTTCTGGCCGATGAAGTCCCGGACGAACTCGTTTGCGGGGTCCTCGAGGATGTTCTCGGGAGTGTCGTACTGGACGACCTCGCCGACATCGTAGATGGCGATCTTGTCGCCCATCTTCAGCGCCTCGTCGATGTCGTGGGTGACAAAGAGGATCGTCGTGTTGATCTCGTCCTGGATCTCCAGGAACTCGTTCTGGAGGTTCTCCCGCGTGATGGGGTCGAGCGCGCCGAAGGGTTCGTCCATCAACATCACGTCGGGATCGGCCGCCAGCGCCCGGGCCACACCCACGCGCTGGCGCTGGCCGCCCGAGAGCTCCCGGGGGTAGTCGCCGCGGTACTGGTCGGGCGGGAGGTCCATCAGCGAAAGCAGTTCGTCGACGCGCTCCGCGATGCGGTCCTCGTCCCAGTCGAGCAGCCGCGGAACGGTCCCGACGTTCTCGCCGACGGTCATGTGGTCGAACAGCCCGATGTCCTGGATGACGTAGCCGATGTTGCGCCGGAGATCGATCTTGTCGACGGTCTGTACGTCGTCGCCCTCGAACCGGACGGTCCCGCTGGTCGCGTCTTCGAGGCGGTTGACGAGTTTCATCGTCGTCGTCTTGCCACAGCCGGACGGACCGACGAGGACCGTCGTGGTGCCTTCCTCGACGGTGAAGCTCACCCCGTCGAGGGCCACCGTGTCGCCGTACGTCTTCGCCGCGTTCTCGAACTCGATGACTGGGTCGTTCATGAGAGTACCTTCCAGAGTGCTTGCGTGGGTCGTGCTTGGTCGATCTGTTCGCCGTTGCGCAGCCGGAACAGCTGCTCGCTGATCGCAAAGAGATAGTCGAACGCCAGCGTTAACACCACGAGCACGAGCGTCGTGACGACGATCATCGGGACGTTGCGCTCGCGGATCCCCTGGAAGATGAAGTCGCCCAGGCCGCCCGCGCCGACGAAGGCGCCGATGGCCGCCACGCCGATGATGATGACGATGGCGTTGCGCAGGCCCGTCATGATGACCGGCAGTGCCATCGGGACCTGGACCTGTCGCAGCCGTTCGAGCCGGGTCATCCCGAGTCCGCGCCCGGACTGGAGCGCCGCCTCGTCGACGCCGTTGAGTCCCACGTAGGTGTTCCGGACCAGCGGCAACTGGGAGTAGACGACGAGGGAGACGATCACCGGCGGTTCCCCGATGCCGAACACGGGGATGAGCAGGCCAAACAGCGCGATACTGGGGACCGTCATCGAGACGCCGGCCAGCCAGAGGACCACCGTCGCCGCGGTGTCGTTGAACGTGATCAACACGCCCAGCGAGACACCGATGGGGATGGCGAGCAGGATCGAGAGCGCGACGATGTCGACGTGCTCGAACACGAGGACGAGCAGTTCCCCGGCGTACCGCGAGAGAAACGTCTGGTACTCCGCCAGCGGGCCGGCGAACACCGCCGGCAGGACGGCGTCGAGAACGAGTCCGGGTGAGTCGGCTGTCATCGTCCTAGATCAGGCCTTCCGAGGACAGGTGTTCCCTGGCGACGTTCGCGGGTTCCCTGTCCTCGACGCTGACTTTCAGGTTCATCTCCTGCATCTTCTGGGTGGTGACCGTCGGCGCGATCTCGTCGAACGTCTCCTCGATCGCCGGGTTGGCGTCGAGTTGCTCCTGGGAGATGATCGGAACGATGTCGTAGTTCGAGAAGTGGTTCCGGTCGTCGTCCAGGATTCGCAGGTCGTACTCGAAGATCTGTGGCTGTGTCTGCCACCCGGAGGTCGCGACGGCCTGTTCGTCGTTGAGGATCTGGTAGTTCAGCCCGCCGTAGCCGACCTTCTTCAGGTCGACGGCGTCCCAGGCCGACTGCTCGATGTCGTAGTCGTCGAGCAGCGCCGGCAGGCCGTCCTCCCGCTCGGCGTACTCGGTGTATGAGACGAACGTGATGTCGGTGTTGCCCTCGTTGACGAACGACGCGAAGTCGCTGATCGCCTCGATCCCGTGCTCGTTCGCCCAGTCGGGGCGGGCGATGATCGTCCAGGTGGCGTTTGCCTCCGAGGGTTCGGTCAGTGTGAGCCCCCACTGTTCCTCCGCGCCCGCCTCCGCCTGCTCGTAGATCTGCTGGGGGTCCGCGATGATCTCCTCCTCGCCCAGGATCTGGTGCCAGAGGGTCCCGGTGTAGGTCCAGTAGCTGTCGATCTCGTCGTTCTTGAGCGCGTTGACGTTCTGTGAGGTGCCGCCCAGCCCCGTCTCGTCGTTTACCGTCAGGTCGGTGTTTTCCTCCAGGGCCGCGATAGACATGTGCCCCAGAATCTCCTGTTCTGCGAACCGTTTCGAGCCGATCGTGATCGAGCCGCCGCCGCCACCGCTCCCACCGACGAGTCCGGAACAGCCCGCCGTGCCTGCGATACCCAGTGCGCCTGCTGCTCGAAGGAATGACCGCCTGCTTTTGTGCATGATTCATTCTGTACGATTGCAGTGATAGTATAAATAACTTTCCCCAATATGCAGGGTTCGGCCGAGACTGCCGCGGGGGAGCCCAAACCATTAACACGGTGGATTCCGAGGTTCGCCGTGCATGCCGACCGAGCACAACAACTACTGTAACGGCGAGTGGGTCGCATCGGAGTCCGGCGAGACGTTCGCCGTCACGAACCCGGCCGCGGAGACGGAAGTCGTGGGACAGCTCCAGTACTCGACGGAGAACGACGCGAAGTGGGCGGTCGAGGCCGCAGCGGACGCACAACAGGCGTGGGCGGACACACCCGGCCCCGAGCGGGGACAGATCCTCCGGAAGGCCGGATCGATCGCCAGCGAGCGCAAGGCGGAACTGGTCGAGACGCTCGTCGCCGAGGAGGGCAAGACCCACAGCGAGGCCAGCGGCGAAGTCCAGCGGTCGATCGACATCCTGTTCTACTACGCCGAGAAGGCCCGCGACCACGGCGGGTCGATCAAACCCGCGAGTTCGGCCGGGGCGGAGATCCGCGCAAAGACCGAACCGGTCGGCGTCGCCGGGCTCATCACCCCCTGGAACTACCCCAGCGCCATCCCGGCCTGGAAGCTCGCGCCGGCGCTGGCGACCGGCAACACCGCGGTGCTCAAACCGGCCTCACAGGCGCCCCTCAGCGCGAAGAAACTCGTCGAGTGTCTCGACGAAGCCGGCCTCCCGGACGGGGTCGTCAACTTCGTGACCGGTTCGGGAAGCACCATCGGGGGCGTCCTGGCGGCCCACGAGGACATCGACGCGATCTCCTTTACCGGGAGCGCGTCGACCGGCGACGTAGTCTATCAGGACGCCGCCGCCGACCAGAAGCGCGTCCAACTGGAGATGGGCGGGAAGAACCCGACCGTCGTGATGCCCAGTGCCGACCTCGACGAGGCGGTCGACATCGTCGGCGTCGGCGCCTTCGGCACGACCGGCCAGTCCTGTACGGCCACCTCGCGGGCCATCGTCCACGAGGCTGTCCACGACGAGTTCCTCGATCGGATGGTCGAGTACGCGGAGACCCTCGACATCGGTCCCGGCCGGGCGGACCCGGACATGGGGCCACACGTCAGCGAGTCGGAACTGGAAGTCACCCAGGAGTACGTCGACGTGGCACGGGCCGAAGGCGCGACCCTGGAAACCGGCGGGGAGACCCTCGACGGGGGCGTCCACGAGAGCGGGCACTTCGTCGAGCCGACCGTCTTCTCGGACGTGGTCTCGGAGATGCGGATCGCCCAGGAGGAGGTGTTCGGGCCGGTGTTGAGCGTCATCGAAGTCGGTGACTTCGAGGAAGCGGTCGCGGTCGCCAACGACACCGACTACGGCCTCTCGGCCAGCATCGTCAGCGAGGACGCCGAGGAGATCAACACCTTCGTCGACCAGGTCGAGTCCGGTGTCGTGAAGATCAACGAGAAGACGACCGGGCTGGAGCTACACGTCCCCTTCGGCGGGATGAAAGGCTCCTCGAACGAACTGTACAGAGAACAGGGCGACGCCGGCCTGGAGTTCTACACGACGACGAAGACGGTCTACGCGAACCGCTGACCGCGGTCGAACACACGTTTTCCGTTCGTCTGTCTCCTGGGGAGTTCAGAACGTCCCGTGTTGCTCGTAGGCCTCGGTAGCCTCGACGCCGTCTTCGAGCGCGGAACGGACCGCGTCCTCCGAGGACGCCATCTCGTGGGCGTCGGCGGCGACATCGGCCGCGACTTCCTCGGGGACGACGACGACGCCGTCCCCGTCGCCGACGACCACGTCGCCCGGACTCACGCGGACGCCGCCGACGACGGCCTCGGTGTTCCAGTCGAGGAGCTCCCAGCGGAAGATACAGTCGACCGGCGACGTGTACCGGTTGAACACCGGGAACCCGCGCTCGCGGATGACGCTGGTGTCACGGACGCCGCCGTCGATGACGGCCCCGGCGACGCCTTCGGGCTGGAGCGAGGTGACCTCCAGTTCGCCCAGGTGGGCCGATGTCGTGTCGTTGGTGTCGTAGATCATCACGCCGCCCTCGGGGACATCCTCGTGCATTTCGAGGAAGCGTTCGAGCACCTCGTCGGCGTCGACGCTCCGGTTGGGCCGCCCGACGATGGGGAAGGCCGTCCCGAGGATGCTCATGCCGTCTTCGAGCGGGGTGATCTGTGGGTCGATCGTCTGTTCCTCGTAGCCGTACTCGTGGAGCACGTCGGCGATCGCCGGCGTGTACAGGTCTTCGAACTCCGAAACGATGTCTGAGTCTGTCATGGTGGTGTCTTGGATCGGTCGGTTGTCGAACGATACGCCTACAGCGTGACGACGACGTGGCCGGCCTCGGCACGGACGGGGATCGACCGAAGCCGACAGCCGTCGTCGACGAGACACTCGCCGGTGGTCGCGTCGAACTCCCAGCCGTGCCAGGGACAGCTCAGGACTTCGCCCTCGCGGGACCACTCCAGTTCCGTCTCCAGTTCGTCGCGGTCGAACTCGCCTTCGACGGTACCGCTGAGCATCCCCTCACAGAGCGGGCCCCCCTGGTGGGCACACCAGTTCGGGTAGGCGTGGAGTTCGCCACCGATGTTGAACACGCCGATCTCCTTGCCGTCGAGGAGGGCGATGAGGCGTTCCCCCTCGGTGAGTTCGTCGGTGCGCGCGACGACGTGTTCGTCGTCGTCGAGCCCCAGGTCGGTGGTCTCGGTGCTCATGCTTCCACGTCGATGTCGAACACGTCCGCGGAGTTCTTGTACAACACCTTGTTCCGTTCCTCCTCGGTGAAGTCACCCAGATACTTCAGCAGGGCCTCGGTGTTGTCGATGTCGAAGTGGGGGTGGTCCGTCGCGAACATGAGCACGTCCGGTCCCCACATCTCGATGAGCTGTTTCATCATCGTCGAGTCGTCGGGCTCGTCGAGGGGCTGGGTGGCGAAGTAGAACTGGTCGCGGACGTACTGTTCCGGGGTCTTCTCCAGCAGCGGGACCTCGCTCCGGCGCTGCTTGTACTCCCGGTTGAGCCGGAAGATGAGCGAGAGCCAGGCGATGCCGGCCTCCTGGAAGACGAACTCCAGGTCGGGGAACTTCGCCGGCGTCCCGTTCTCGAAGAGGCTCGTGAGGGTCAGCATCTGCGAGTAGACGTGCCCCAGCGCGTGGTTCGCCATGTACGTCTGCATCTCGTGCTGGATGATCGGGAAGTCGAGCGCCAGTCCGGGAGCGGCCGCGCCGTGGTAGACGACCGGCAGGTCGTTGTCCTCGGCGGCCCGGTAGATCGGGTCGTAGCGCTGGTCACCGAGGGGCGTCTTCACGCCCGTCGAGTTGAGGAACACGCCACAGATCTGGTCTTCCTTCGCGACACGGTCGATCTCTTCGGCGGAGGCCGCCGGATCGTGCGGGACGACCGACGCCAGTCCGCGGAAGTTCTCCTGCCCGTCGAGGAACCGCTCGATGAGGACGTTGTTCGCGGCGCGGTTGAACGCGACCGCCTTGTCCGTCTGGCGGACCATGTTGAGTTCCGGGAGCATGTTGACGATGGGGTAGTCCACGTGGAACTCGTTCGAGAGGACATCGTCGATGTCCTCCTGCGGATCGGTCACCTGCATCAACTCGGTCGGTAGCTTCCCGTTGAGATCCCGGTTGTAGTTGTCCGTCGGGTAGAGCCCGTCGTACGACGAGGTGTCTGGCTGGAGGTAGTACTCCACTTCCTGGCGATACGGGTCGTCGAGGTGGTCCAGCATGTCGCGCTGGATCGCCTCGTGCCGGAAGGACGTGTGAACGTCCATGTCGATGACCGGCACGTCGGCGAGCTGATCGGCGAGGGGGTTCTGTCGCGCCTGGTCGCTGCGTTCGGCGAGACTGTCGGACTGGTGCGCCATACACGAGAGACGATGTATACAATTATTATAAATGTTTTCCCGGGACGAGCCGGCAGTCCGTTTCGTGACGCGAAACGTCAGTACGACGTGTCCTCGGCCCGGGAGATGTTGAGGCTGATGACGTTGGCCGCGCTCTTGACCGCTTCCGCGAGGTCCTCGTGGAAGTACTCGCCCGTGAACTTCATCGCCGGGCCAGAGAGGCTGACCGCCCCGAGGGCGTGGTCGTCGTCGTTCAGGATCGGCGAGGCGATACAGCGCAGGCCCTTCTCGTACTCTTCGAGGTCGAGTGCCAGTTGCTCTTCCCGGACCGAGGAGAGGTCCGATTCGAGTTCCTCGCGGGACGTGATCGTGTGTTCAGTGTAGGGGTCCAGTCCGTGCGTACGTACGACTTCGTCGACGACCGCCTGAGGCGCAAACGCCAGCATCGCCTTCCCGGTGGCCGAACAGTGAAGGTCGTGGCGTTCGCCAGCGTCGGTCGAGAACTGGACTTCCGTCTCGCCCTGCGTGCGGTAGAGATAGACGCCCCGTCCGTTCTCCCGGGTCGCGAGGTTAGCGAGTTCACCGGTTTCGGCGGCGATAGCGTCGACCTCGGATCGGGCGAACGCGAACAGCGGCCCGTAGTTGCGCGCCGACTCGCCCAACTGGAGGAACCGAAGCCCCAGGTGGTAGTCCTCGCCGTCCTTGACGACGTATCCCTCCTGGCGGAGCGTGCTGAGGTGGTTGTGGACCGTACTCTTCGTGAGTCCCGTCGTCTCGGTGATACGACCGATCCGCCCGCCCCCCAGTTCCTCGATGGCCTCCAGGATCGTCACCAGCGTGAGATCGGATTGGATCGGGTTTTTCGCGTCGTGTGTCATAGCCTAGCGTGCTCGTGGCCGTACTTGATTCTTTTGTGTGACGAAACGCTCGAACTACACACATGACCCGAAGCCACGGTTCGTGTGATCGCTCCACACGCCGTCGCTACCGTTTCGTGTCGCCGAACGGCCCCGGATCGCCGTCAGTGCCCGCCGAGACGGCGTCGCGTCGCCGTGTCACGGCTGCCACCGGTCACCGACGCCCGATCCACTAACAGCTGTACTACTGTTATGTTCTCGGCTCGTCCGCCCTCGACCGGACCGGGACACCAGTGATCGCCGGACACCCACGCGGGAACGTCGTTCTTTATCACGAAACGGAGCCGCCGGCCCGGTCCGACCCGGCGACAGGCTGGGGAGCCACAGACACCGATCGGCTACGACGGCACACTGTAACGAGCGTACGAGTGTTAGGAATGGCGAGTCTAGCAGTCCGAACCCGTCGGTTCGGATAGTCAGAGCTACTTTCGGGAGTGGATAAGGATTTTATAGTCGTGTACTCCGTTTTCTAGTATCGTATCCAGTTTTTCAAATTTTTATCTGTCGTATAAATCCCCACATCACAGTTTATAAGTATATTTCGTCCATTCTACTTCGATATACGAGTTTTCTGTCACCAAACTCGCCGCGTATCGGTCACAGCTACATCGGCCGACCGTCTTGGCCCGACAGCCGGGGACCGGAAGTGATGTGCTTTTCACCCGGGCCCGTCGAAGATTCGGGCATGACTACGGAGACGCTCAAACTGGCGACACGGGGGTCGGACCTGGCGCTCCGACAGGCCGCGTCGGTCCGGGACCGGCTGTCGAGCCGCCGCCTCGGGGTCGAGTTGGTCGAAGTCGAGACGACGGGCGACCAGATCCGCGACGAACTCATCCACCGGCTGGGCAAGACCGGCGCGTTCGTCCGGAGCTTAGACGAGAAGGTCCTGGCCGGGGAACTGGACGCGGCCGTCCACTCGATGAAGGACATGCCGACCGAGCGGCCAGAGCAGCTGGTCGTCGCCGCCGTCCCCGAACGCGGGCCGGCGGGCGACGTGCTCGTGACGCCCGCGGGAGACACACTCGACGACCTCCCGGAGGGTGCGACCGTCGGCACGTCCAGCCTGCGGCGGCGGGCGCAGTTGCTGGCCGAGCGTGCGGACCTGACCGTCGAGCCGCTCCGGGGCAACGTCGACACCCGCATCGAGAAGCTGCTGGCGCCGACGCTCCAGCACGAACACCAGGAACGCCACGAGGCCGAACAGGAGCGCAAGGAACACGCCGGTGAGGACGACAGCGACTACGAGTTCCCCTACGACGAGGATGTCGAGGCGTGGTTCAACGGCCTCTCGGAGCTCCAGCGCCGGGCGATGGAACGCGAGCCCGACACGGAGTTCGACGCGATCGTCCTCGCCGCGGCCGGCATCGAGCGGGCGGGTCTGGCCCACCACGTCGAGACGGTCACGCTCGACACCGACCGGTTCGTCCCGGCGCCGGGCCAGGGCGCGCTGGCGGTGACCGCCGTCGACGGCGATCTGGCTCGGACGATCAAGGATCGGCTCGACGACCCACAGACCCGCGCCGAGACCACCGTCGAACGGACGATCCTGGCGGAACTGGGCGGGGGCTGTGTCGCACCCATCGGCGTCTACGCGCGACTGGAGGGCGCGGTCGTCCACACGACCGTCCGGGTGCTCTCCCGAGACGGCGACGAGGAGATCACGGTCTCCCGGGACCTGCCCGCACAGTCTCACATCTCCGCTGCACGGGAGCTAGCGGCCGAACTCGCCGACCGGGGCGCCGACGACCTCATCGCGGCGGCGAAACGCGACGCCGGCGCGGCCGACGACGACGCCGCGACCGCGCGGGAGGGTGAGGACGCGTGAGCGACGACAGCGTGGGAAAGGTGTATCTGGTCGGCTCCGGCCCGGGGGACCCGGACCTGCTGACGGTCAAGGCCAAACGGCTGCTGGAGGCGGCCGACGTGGTCCTCCACGACAAGCTCCCCGGCCCGGAGATCCTGGGGATGATCCCCGAGGAGAAACGCGAGGACGTGGGGAAACGCGCCGGCGGGGAGTGGACGCCACAGGAGTACACGAACGCTCGGATGGTCGAACTCGCGCGCGAGGGCAAGACCGTCGTCCGGCTCAAGGGCGGCGATCCGACGGTCTTTGGCCGCGGCGGCGAGGAGATGGTCCACCTGGCGAACGAGGGGGTCCCCGTCGAGATCGTCCCGGGGATCACGAGCGCCGTCGCCGGGCCGGCCGTCGCCGGCATCCCGGTCACCCACCGGGATCACACCTCGTCGGTGTCGTTCGTCACGGGCCACGAGGACCCCACGAAAGACGAGTCCGCCGTCGACTGGGCGGCGCTCGCCGACACCGGCGGCACCATCGTCGTCCTGATGGGCGTCGGCAAGCTCCCGGAGTACACCGCCGCGCTGCGCGAGGCGGGGATGGCCCCCGAGACGCCAGTCGCCCTGATCGAGCGGGCGACCTGGCCCGACCAGCGGGTCGCCACGGGCACCCTCGAAACCATCGTCGAGGTCCGGGACAGCGAGGGGATCGAACCGCCGGCGATCACCGTCATCGGCGACGTGGCCGGCCAGCGCGAGCAGGTCGTCGAGTTCCTGGAGGGCGACTGATGCGGGAGGCCCCGCGGCTGCGCGTTGCGTTCTTCCGACCCGACGACGAGCGGACCGAGGAGGCCGTCGAACTCGTCGAGTCGTTGGGCGCGGACCCGGTGCCGGACCCGATGCTCGCCGTCGAACCAACCGACGCGGCCCCCCGCTCGGACGCCGACTACGTCGTCCTGACGAGCAAGACCGGCGCCGAACTGGCCGCGGCGGCCGACTGGGACCCCGACGGGGCGACGGTGTGTGCCATCGGCGACGCGACCGCCGCGGCACTCCGGGCCGAGGGCTACGCCGTCGACCACGTCCCCGCGGAGTTCTCCTCGGCCGGGCTGGTCGACTCCCTCGGGGACGCCGTCGACGGCGCCCGCGTCGAGGTGGCCCGCTCGGACCACGGCTCGGCGGTCCTGACCGACGGCCTCGAAGCGGCCGGCGCGTACGTCCACGAGACGGTGCTGTACCGGCTGGTCCGCCCCGAAAGCGCCGGCGAGTCGACCGAACTGGCCGCCGCCGGTGACCTCGACGCGGCGCTGTTTACCTCCTCGCTGACCGTCGAGCACTTCCTGGCGGCGGCCGACGAACGGGGCGTCCGCGCGGCCGCGATCGAGGGGCTCGACGCGGCGACGGTCGGCGTCATCGGCGAGCCGACCCGCGAGACGGCCCGAGCGCACGGGATCACCGTCGACGTGGTGCCCGACCGTGCCGACTTCGAGGCGCTTGCCTGTGCGGTCGTCGAGGACGCGGCCCCGACCCACCACGAGTGAGCCTGCTGTGCTCGCGGCGCACGCTTCTCAATAGACGTATCGAGCGCTACGTTCCGGAACCATCCCGGAATATCAGTACAGAATACAAATATAAACTGCCTTTCCAGTCTCACGGAAGAGTCCACTCGTATGGAGTATTCACGTCGGCGACTCCTCCAGGCGTCAGGTGCAGCAATCGCGACCGGACTCGCGGGGTGTTCCGGTGGGAGCGGTTCGGAAGGGAGCGGTGGCTCCTCCGGCGGGAGCTCGGGTGGCTCCGGCGGGACCTCCTACGAGGTCGGCCACGGCGACTACCAGACGACGGTCTCGCCGAGTTCGTTCCCCGAGAAGCTGTTCGTCTACGCCGTCCAGACCGGCTGGTCGAACTGGGGTGCGCTGATGAGCGACTTCGAGGAGCAGTACGGCCTCCCGCTGAACGACGACCAGCGATCCTCCGGCGAGGCGCTGTCGGACCTGCGTTCACACGCCCAGGACCCGACTCACTCGGCGTACAACGGCGGCTACACCTACGGTATCCTGGCGATGCAGGACGGGCTCACCCAGGCGTACAAACCGAACGGCTGGGAGAAGGTCCCCGAGAAGCTCAAGACCGACAACGGCCACATGACCGCCACCCGGCGGATGACCACGACGGTCACCTACCGGAAGGACATCTACGAGGAGGAAGGCATCGAACCGCCCGAGACCTGGGACGACCTCAAGCGAGAGGAGATCGCCGCGAACACCCAGTTCCAGCCGCCAAACGCCGCGGTCGGGCTGGCCGGCGCGCTCTCGATCAACAACGCATACGGGGGGAGTCTCGACGACGTGCAACCGGTCGTCGACTACTACTCCGAGATGAAAGAGAAGGGGGCGGTGTTCGCCGGCAACGTCGAACAGAAGTTCAGCAAGGGCGAGATCACGACCTTCGTCGAGTACGACTACACCGGCCTCGACCTGAAGTACAACGCCGACTCCATCGCCGAGGAGAAGGTCGGCGTCTCGCTGCTGACCGGCCCCAACGGGGAGAAGGGGGCGTTCAACCAACCGTACGGCTACGGGATGCTCAAGGGCGCACCGAACCCCGAGGCGTGTAAACTGTTCATGGACTACGTGCTCTCGCTGGAGGGCCAGCGGAAGTTCCTCGACGCCTACGTCCGGCCGATCCGGGCGCCGGAACTGGAGATGCCCGAGGAGTTCCCCGCACAGTCGGCCTACGAGGAGGCGCAGTTCCAGGTCGACTACCAGCAACTCGTCGAGAACCAGGAGGGCATCATCAACGAGATCGGGCAGGGCGTCGGCCTGACGGGGTACTGATGGCGACCCGAGACGAGTCGGCGCCGCTGGGACGGTTCCGGACCGGCCTCGCCAGCCTCCTCGCGCCGACGACCGAGCGCGACCGGAGTCGTCGGCGCATCGCCGCACTGGCGGCCCCCTTCCTCGTGCTTGCGACGTTCGGCGCGTTCGTCCCGCTGGCGACGATGGTGCGGATGAGCACCTCGGCGTCGAACTTCGCCATCGAGGGGCTCACGCTCGCGGCCTACGAGCGGCTGTTCACCTCGATCCTGGCCGCGGTTCCCGGTGCCGGGATCGACGCCAACCCGGTGTACGGCGAGGTCATCTGGAACTCGCTGTGGTTCGGCGCGGCCACGACCCTCGCAAGCGTCGTGATCGGCGTCGCCATCGCACACGGGTTAGAGAAGTACGACCTGCCCCGGGAGGGACTACTCGTGACCCTCATCTCGTTCCCGATCAGCCTGCCGGGTATCGTCGCCGCGTTCATGATGATCGTCTGGTTCGGCAAGACCGGCCTCCTGACGAACGTCCTGACCGTCTTCACCGGCGCCGGCCCGAACGCCGTCGCCCTGACCGGCCAGCCCTCGGGGACCCTGCTGGCGATCACCGGCCTCTTCTTTGGTTATCTCTACTCGATGATCCCGCGGGCGACGTTCCTCCTTCGCGGGAGCTACGCCGAGGTCAACACCGACGCCGAGGAGGCGGCCAGATCGCTGGGGGCGACCCCCTGGCAGACGTTCCGCTACGTCACGCTGCCACAGATCCGCCCGGGCATCGTCGGCGCGCTCATCCTCACCTTCCGGACGGCACTGGCCATCTTCGGCACCGTCCTCGTGTTGAAGGCGCTGTCGGTGGTCACCTTCCGGTTCAGCCAGGAGATCAGCGTCGGCTTCGACCTCCAGATGGCGTCAGCGCTGGCGACGGTGTTTTTCGTCTTCACCGTCCTCTTTACCTTCCTGAGCCTGCGCCTGACGAGCGCGGAGGTGGCCGGATGAGCACACCCGGTGCCGACGCCGGCGACACCGCGGACTCGAATACGGGAACCGGACGCTCGGTCCCCGCCCGCGATCCGGGTCGGTTCGGCCGGCTCTCGGCGGCCGTCGGCCGGCGGGTCATCACCGCCCTGATCCTGGTGACCGTCGTCTTCCTGATCGGTCCGGTCGTGTTCACGTTCGTCGCCTCTTTCGCCGGCGAGTGGACCGGCGTCCTCCCGAGCGGGTTCGTCACGCTGGATAACTGGAAGCAGGCGCTCGGGCTGTCCTCGACGCTCGGTGCGAGCCGCGGGCTGGGCGGGTCGACGACGATCCCTATCATCGGCGCGACGATCCCGCTGCCCGAGACGCTGAGTCTCAGCATGGCGCTGGCGCTGGGCGGTGTCTTCATCAACCTCCTCGTGGGGGTCCCGATCGCCTACGCCGTGACCCGCTACGACTTCTACGGGCAGAGCTGGCTGAATACCTTCGCCGTGTTGCCGGTCGTGCCGGGGATCATCCTCGGGATCGCGTTCCTGCGGACCTATCCGAACTTCCCCAGCGCCGTCGCGCTGATGATCGGCTACTCGCTGCTGAAGGCGCCGTACATGGTGCTCGCGGTCCAGTCGTCGTTCGAGTCGATGGATCTGCGCCAGATCGAAGAGAGCGCCCGATCGCTGGGGGCCTCTTGGCCGCGGACCTTCCTGACGGTGGTCGTCCCGAACGCGAAACAGGGGATCCTCTCGGGAGCGATCGTCTGCTGGACGCTCGCGGCCGCGGAGTTCAACTTCTCGTATATCGTCTACTCGCGCGGGCCGAAGCCGTTCTCGCTGTTCCTGTTCGAGAACATCTCGAACAACCCGTTCCTGCGGGCCGCCGCCGCCATCTCGATCTACTTCCTCATCGTCGTCGTCGTGACGGCGCTGTTGCGGTCGACCGGGGAACGGGGCTTCTCGATCGGAGGTGTCCGCTGATGGCAGAACAGATCAAACTCGATACAGTCACGAAGGAGTTCGGGGAAACGACCGCCGTCGACGGGGTCTCGCTGACCGTCGAACCGGGAGAGACAGTCGGGCTCGTCGGCCCGTCGGGCTGTGGGAAGACCACGACCCTGCGGACCGTCGCGGGGTTCGAGACGCCCACCGACGGCGCGGTCCGCTTCGACGGCGAGGCGGTGACGAACGTCCCGCCCGAACAGCGGGACGTGGGGCTTGTCTTCCAGTCCTATGCCCTGTTCAACAACATGACCGTCCGGGAGAACGTCGAGTTCGGCCTGAAGATGCGGTCGCTGCCGGCCGACGAGCGAGCGGAACGCGCCCACGAGGTGCTCTCCTTGCTCGGCATCGACGAACTGGCCGACCGGGACCCACAGACGCTCTCGGGCGGGCAACAACAGCGGGTGGGACTCGCTCGTGCGCTGGCGATCGAGCCCCGCGTCCTCCTGCTCGACGAACCGATGACCGGCCTCGACGCGAAGCTCAAGACCCGCCTGCAAGAGGAGATGGGCGCTCTGCTGGACGACCTGGACGTGACGGCCATCTACGTCACCCACGACCAGGAGGAGGCGATGGTGATGTGTGACCGCATCGCGGTGATGAACGACGGCCACGTCGAGCAGGTCGGCCCGCCGCGGTCGGTGTACCAGGAGCCCGAGACACCCTTCGTCGCGGAGTTCGTCGGCACGTCGAACCGGCTCCCCGCCACCGCCCGGAACGGGACCGTCGACGTTGGCTTTACCGACATCGAGAACCGCACCGGCGCCGAGGGAAGCGTGACCGTCGTCGCCCGGCCGGAGGCGTTCGCGGTCGGCGAGGGGTCGATCACGGCGACGGTCCAGAACACGTTCTACCTGGGCGAACACGTCCGGACGGTCGCGACGCTCCCCGACGGCAGCGAGGTGACGCTGAACCTCGACGGGACGGTCACGCCACAGGCCGGCGAGGAGGTGTCGCTGGCGCTGGACCCCGAACGGGTCCACGTCATCGAGGAGGAGCCGGCGTGACGGCCGGGCCGGCGCTCGCCCGGTTGGACCGGCCGGCCACCGACGAGTCCGTCCGGCTCACCGTCGTCGCGGACCCCCACGTCACCGCGAGCGAACGCGGGACCTGGAAGTGTTACCACCGGACAGTCGACCGGCTGCGGACGGCGCTTGCCGGCGCCGACCGCCGCGGCGCCGACGCCGTCGTCCTGGCGGGCGACCTCACCGCCGACGGCCGCCCGGACGAGTTCGACACCGTCGACGAACTGCTCGGGGAGACACCCGCCGACCCGTTGGTCGTCCCCGGCAACCACGACGTGCCCAAGACCTTCGACGGCCACGACACGCCGGCGGTCGCGGCCTTCGAGGAACGCTACGGCTCACTGCCGGCCGCCAGGGAGGTCGGCCCCGTGACGCTGCTTGCCGTCAACAGCGCGAGCGACCCGGGCGGGCGCCTCCGGGACACCTGGGGCGGCGCCGTCGGTCCGGCCCAGCGGGAGTGGCTGGCCGACCGGGCGGCCGACGCCGCCCTCCCGATTCTCGTCACACACCACCCACTGGCGGCGCTGCCCGAACACGACGGCCCGCCGTGGACGAACTTCCAGGCGCGGGACCGCGAGGCCGTCCGGTCGGTGTGTCGCCGCCACGGTGTCGAACTGGTCGTCAGCGCCCATCACCACGTCCCCACGGTGGCGCGCCACGGCGGCGTCGCGGAACTGCTCTCGCCGGCTGTCTGTTCGTTCCCCCAGGCCGCCCTGGACATCGTGATCGGCCCCGACGGGACGACGGCACGGCTGGTCCCGCTCGCCGACGCCGCCGGCGTCGAGGAGGCGTATCACCTCGCCCGCGGCGGGAAGGCACTGGGCCAGGGCATCTGTTCGCTGGCCGAGTCCCGGCTGGGACGACTCCCGCTCGCGGAGTGAGAACCGGCACGAGGGACCGGACTCGAAACGTTCAGGTACGGCCCTGGCTAACGTGGGTTTCCACGTGTCCGAGAGTCCGCGAACGGCGGTCCACGTCGCGCTGGTCACCGGCTGGCAGGTCGTCGCCAGCACCTGTTTCTACGCGCTGTTCGCCGGCACCACGCTGTTCCGCGAGTATCTGGGGCTCTCGCCGTTTCTCGTCGGCGTCGTCGTCACCGCGGCGACGCTTGGCTACACGCTCGCGCTGTTCCCGGTGGGCGCGGCCGTCGACGGCGCCGGCGAACGGCCGGTCCTGATCGGCGGGCTGATCGCGCTTGCCGCGAGCGTCGTCGGTGTCGGCCTCGCCGGCGGCGTCGTCGGACTCGCGCTCGCGGCTGGCTGTCTGGGAGCGGCCTACGCGACGGCGATGCCCGCGACGAACCGCGCCATCGTCACCGCGGTTCCGGAGGGGACCAGAGGACGGGCGATGGGGCTCAAACAGGTCGGTGTCACCGCCGGCAGCGGGCTCGCAGCCGTGCTCGTGGTCAGCGTCGCGCCGACGGTCGGCCCCTGGAACGGCGGGTTCCTGGCGGTCGGCGCCGCCGCGCTGGTCGTCGCCGCCGCGTTCGCCGTCGGCTACCGGGGGACCCCCGGGGGCGAGTGGCGCCTGCCCGATGTCCGGGGACTCCGGCGAAACCGGGCCTACGTCGCGCTCTCGGCCGGCGGGTTCTTCCTCGGGGCCGCGCTGTTCACGACCGTCGGCTACACGACGCTGTATCTGACCGAGGCGGTCGGCGTCTCGGTGGCTCTGGCAGGGCTGGGATTCGCCGCGATGCAGGTGACCGGCAGCGCCGGCCGCGTCGTCGCCGGCTGGCTCGCCGACCGACTCGGTGGCGGGGCGCGGGCGAACGCGACGGTGTTGCTGGGCCAGGCGCTGCTGGGCGTCGGGCTGTTGGCGGTGCTTGCGGCCCCGGGACTGTCGCGGCCGACGGCACTCGCGGTGGTCTCGCTCGTCGGTGCGACGATCCTCGGCTTCACCGGGCTGTACTACGCCTGCATGACCGCGCTGGTCCCGACAGAGGAGGTCGGCGCGGCGACCGCCGGCGGCCAGACCGCGCTCAACGCCGGCGCGCTGCTCGCGCCGCCCGCCTTCGGCTGGCTGGCCGACACCACGTCCTACCGGGCCGGCTGGCTGTTGCTCGCCGTAGTCGCTCTGGCCGGTACCGCAGCCATCGCCGTCGTCGTGAGACAGACCCGCTGATCAGTCGGCCGCCTCCGCGTCGGCGGGTTCGGCCTCGCCGCCCAGTTCCGCCCGCAGGGTCTCCAGTTCGTAGTCGACGGCCCGTTCGTTCGAGAGCCGGTCGAGTTCGCGGTCGATGTCGTCGCCCTCGCTGAGCACCGACTCCAGTTGCCCGGTCTCCTCCAGTTCCTCCAGCGCGGCGGCGCGGGCCTCCATGCGTTCGGTGCGCTCGGTCGCGCGCTCAATCGAGCGGCTCACGTCGGCCATCGTGTCGCCGACGCCAGTGAACGCCTCCGAGACGCGGGCCGACGCTTCGGCAGCCTCGTAGCGCGCCTTGACCGTCTCTTTTTCCGTCCGGAACTGCTCGATCTGGCTCGACAGCTCCGCGCGCTTGCCGACCAGTCGGTCCTGTGTCCCCTGGAGTTCGTCGATCTGTTCGGTCAGATCGGCGATCTGTGAGACGTGGGCCTGTTTCTTCGCCAGCGCGCGCCGAGCGAGATCCTCGCGCTCCTGGCGCATTGCATCGCGAGCCTGGCCGTCGTACTTCTCGACGTTCTCCCGGAGCCGCCGCCGGTGGATCTCCAGACGCTTCTTCTGGGTCGTCACGTCGGCGATGCCACGAGTCACGTCCTGGAGTTGGTCCCGCAGTTGCTCGTAGGAGTAGTCCAGCTCCGCGCTCGGGTCGCCAGCACGGTTCAACAGCGCGTTGAGCTTCGACCGGACGAAAAAGAGGAACCGATCGATCAGTCCCATCGGCCGCCCTCCCGGTCGAACGCTCCGCATAGCTTTGTTTTCATTGACACTTCACAGTACGCTCGTCGGCGGCATAACCGTATCGTCGCCCCCGAGTGAACGTTTTTAACCCGGGGCGCACCTACGCCCAGTCGATGACGACCGGTCCCGTCCCCGAACTCGGCGAGCGCGCACGGGCCTGTGCCGACCGCCTGCGGGCCGCCGACGGCGTGTTGCTGGCCTCGCACATCGACGCCGACGGCCTCACCAGCGCCGCGATCGCGACGACCGCCCTAGAGCGGGCCGGGATCCCGGTCGAGACGGTGTTCAAGAAGCAACTCGACGACACGGAGATCGCGACGATCGCCGCCCGCGAGTACGACACTGTCCTCTTTACCGACTTCGGCTCCGGCCAACTCGACGCCATTTCCGAACACGTCGCCGCCGGGGACTTTTCGGCCGTGATCGCCGACCACCACCAGCCCGCGGCGCCCGAGGACTGTCACCCCGACGCCGTCGTCGACACCGACGGCTACGCCGACTTCGAGTGCCACCTCAATCCGCTGCTGGAGGGGATCAACGGCGCGTCGGAACTGTCCGGCGCCGGTGCGGCGTACGTCCTCGCCCGGGCACTCGAACCGGACGGCGGCGACAACCGCGACCTGGCCGCGCTGGCCGTCGTCGGCGCCGTCGGCGACATGCAGGCGGTCGGCGGCGAACTCGTCGGCACCAACGCGGCTCTCGTCGAGGAGGGCATCGAGGCCGGCGTGCTCGCGGAGGGGACCGACCTCTCGCTGTACGGCAAGCAGACCCGGCCGCTACCGAAACTGCTCGAATACGCGACAGAGGTGCCGATCCCCGGGATCTCCAACAACGAGGCCGGCGCGACCCGCTTTCTCGAAGCCCTGGGCCTGGACCTGAAATCGGGGGGCGAGTGGCGCACCTGGGCCGACCTCTCGGACGAGGAACGCCAGACCGTCGCGAGCGCGCTGGTCCAGCGGGCGGTCAAACGCGGGGTCCCGGCGGACAAGATCGACTCGCTCGTGGGGACGACCTACACGCTGACCGCCGAACCCGTGGGGACCGAGCTCCGGGACGCCAGCGAGTTCTCGACGCTGTTGAACGCCACCGCCCGCTACGAGCGGGCCGACGTGGGCCTGGCCGTCTGTCTGGGCGAGCGCGGCGCGCCGCTGGAACGGGCGCGGAAACTGCTCGCGAACCACCGCCGGAACCTCTCGGAGGGGCTGAACCTGGTCAAAGAGCGCGGCGTCGACCAGGCCGACCACGTCCAGTACTTCGACGCCGGCGACGCCATCCGCGAGACCATCGTCGGCATCGTCGCCGGGATGGCCCTGGGGACCGACGGCGTCGACTCGGACAAGCCGATCATCGCCTTCGCCGACGCCGACGGCGAGACGAAGGTCTCCGCGCGGGCGACCGGTCCACTGGTCGGCCGCGGCGTCGACCTCTCGGTCGTGATGAAGGAGGCGTCCCAGTCGGTCGGCGGCGACGGCGGCGGTCACGACATCGCCGCCGGCGCGACGGTCCCCGCCGGCGAGGAACAGGCGTTCGTCGACGCCGCTGACGAGATCGTCGCCGAGCAGTTGGGATAGCGCGGCGAGCGGGCCCCGGACTTATGATCCGTCCCACGTAGTCCCGTGCATGGACACGGACCCGATCGACGACAAGGGACGGCTGCTCTTTGGCGCGGGCTTCGTCTTCGGCGCAGGGTTCATCCTGCTGGTGCTCGGACTGGTCGTCGCGACGACGGGGAGCGGTGTCGGCGCGCTCGGGATCGACGTGGCGGTCCTCATCGCCGCGAGCGTCCTCGTGACCGCGGTCGTCGGCGCCGCGCTCTTCCTGCTTGCCTTCCCCGAGAACCGCGTCGAGGTGCCGGTCTCGCTGGCACCGGGTCCCGAAGACATCGACGAGGAGCGATCGTGAGTCCGGGCCATCTTTAGGCGCCGGTCTCGAACCCGTCGGCAATGGCAACCTTCGATCCCGACCAGTTCGAAGACAAGTACGCGAACTACTTCCCCGAACTCCAGAAGGCGTACAAGCAGGCCTTCGAGCGCATGAACGACGCGTACGACTCGGAGCTCATCCACGCCATCGACCAGCAGATCCTGAACGAGTCCGAGCCGTTCTACGAGGGCGACCAGGAGTTCCGTATCGACCTGCCCGAGGACCCGCTGGACCGCCTGACGGCGGTCCTCGTCGACGACGAGAAGGCCGAGAAGATTCTCCAGGAGTACGTCGAGACCATCGAGCGCGAACTCCAGTCGGTCTTCGAGTTCGACGCGGAGTGAAACGCGCTGGCTGGCGCCACCGCTGGGGTGGCCCCGGTTACAGCCGTCCCGTATGCCTCCCAACGACAACACGGGCGGGACTGAAACGGGCCGGATCGAGCGATCGGGGCTCTCTGTCCGTTGGCAGCCGTATGCGCGCTCTCGGGACCGACAACCGAACCCGTCAGTCCAAAGGTCTAAGCCTCCCGGGGCCGGACCTAGAGCCACTATGAGCACGGAGACCGAGGACGGGGACGACCTGCGCGAGCGTATCACGAACTTCCTGCGCCGGAACTTCCCACAGATCCAGATGCACGGCGGGAGCGCCGCGATCGAGGAGATCGACCGCGAGGAAGGCAGCGTCACGATCCGCCTGGGCGGGGCCTGCTCGGGCTGTGGCATCTCCCCGATGACGATTCAGGCGATCAAGACCCGCATGACCAAGGAGATCCCCGAGATCAGCGAGGTCGTCGCCCGGACCGGGATGGAACAGCAGGAGGGCATGGCCGGCGGCAGCGGCGGCATGAGCCCCTCGTTCCCCGGCGAGTCGCGCGGCGGCGACGTGACCGACGACGACGAAGGTCCCGAAGCGCCCTTCTGAAACCACTTTTTACTGCGGGGGGTTCGCGGAGCGAACCCCGCTTGCAAAAACCTGGGGAAAACGGCCGAACTCGCGCCGACGGCGCGAGTTCGGTGAACCCGACTCGCTTCGCTCGCGGGATGCGCTCGTGAAAGCCCTGCCCTTCCCCATTGTCGCTCGACCGCGACTGTCGTCGCGGTACTCGCTCCCGGCCGACAGCAACCGCAGTGATCCGAGACTAGTGAGACAGTTCGCGGGCAGACCGACCGCTACTCGTCGACCGAGAGGGCCGCCGCTTCGCCCTCGTAGACGGTCGCGCCGAAGGCGTCGACGGTGTCGTCGCCGACCACCGGACGTGCGTCCTCGGGGAGCGTCACCGAGACGGGATCGCTCGTGAAGTTCGTCACCCAGGTGTAACCGTCGCGCTGGGCGGCCCGAACGCCGGTCGGGAACCGCTCGGAGTAGGCCACGCCGGCCCGGTCGAGCAGGTCCGTCACGACGGCGTCCGCGAGGTCCGCCTCGGGCCAGACGCCACAGTAGGCGGCGTGGCCCGCGCCGAACTCGTGTTCGGTGATCGCCCCGCGGCCGTCGCCGACGCCGCCGACGTGGCTCCCTGCGACGGTGGCGTCGTCGGCGTCGAGCCACTCGGCGAAGGTGCGGAACTCGTAGGGGTCACCGTCGTAGGTGACTCGGCGGTCCAGTTGCTCGGGGACCGACTCGTGCTGGTCGACGGTCGCCCCCACGAGATCGGTGAGCGGCCCGGGCGCGGGAGCGTCCGGGAGCTTGTTCGCGCGGTCTTTGGCGCCCGATCGGACCGTCAACAGTAGTTCCGTGCCGTCTTCGACCGCGCCCTCCAGTTTCGCGGCGAGATCGTCGTCGACGAGGTGCAGCGCGGGCGCGACGATGGCGTCGTACCCCGAGAGATCCCGGTCTGGATGGACCACGTCGGCCTGGACCGACCGGGCCCGCAGCGCGGCGTAGTACTGGCGCATGTGGGTCCAGTACTCCCAGTCGGGGGCGTGGGGCTGGATGCTCGTCGCCCAGAGGTTGTCGTACTCGTGGAGGAGCGCCACGTCGGCGTCGACCGGATCGAGGTCCAGTTCGGCCAGTTCGGTGGCCGCCTGGTCGGCGTCGTGGTACCCCCGGTCGGGCGAGCCGTCCTGTTTGCGCAGGCCGGCATGGTACTGCTCTTGCCCTTCCCGGCAGCGGCGCCACCGGAAGTACAGCACGGCGTCGGCGCCGTGGGCGACCGCGTGGTGGGCCCACAGCCGCATCGCGCCCTCGCCGGGCTGGGGGGCGTAGGGCGGCCAGTTCACGTCTCCCGGCTGTTGTTCCATCACCCAGAAGGGCTGCTGTTTGGCCCCGCGATACAGGTCGTGGTTCATCCCGACCTGGTCGGGGTCGCCGGCCCGGAGTTCGTCCGGGCTGGCCGCGCCGGGCCGGCGGTCCTGGGCGAATCCGGTGGGATAGGAGTCCCACGTGAACAGGTCCAGGTCGTCGGCAAAGCGGAAGGCGTCACAGGAGTCGAAATCGCCCATGAAGTTGTGGGCGACGAACCAGTCGTCGTTTGCCTCGCGCAGCAGGTCCGCGTGGAGCGCGTTGTAGTCGACGGCGCTGTCGGCGCTGAAGCGGTAGTAGTCCAGCAGCCGCGACGGGTGGTGTTCGGCGGCGGTGTGTCGCGGCGGGTCGACCTCCTCGAACGACCGGAGCGTCTGGCTCCAGAAGCTCGTCCCCCAGGCCTCGTTGAGCGCGTCGATGTCGCCGTAGCGCTCGCGGAGCCACTCGCGGAACGCGGTCGCGCAGTCGTCACACCAACAGCGGATCGTCTCGTGACAGCCGTACTCGTTGTCGGTCTGCCAGCCGGCGACGTGGGGGTCGTCGGCGAAGTGCTCGGCCATCGTCGAGACGATCCGGCGGGTCTCCTCGCGGTAGGCCGGCGAGTTGAAACAGTAGTGCCGGCGGCTCCCGTAGTGGCGGACCGTCTCGTCGGGTTCTTCCTGCAGGATCGAGGGGCGCTGGTCGACGAGCCACTTCGGCGGTGTCGCCGTCGGCGTACACAGCACCGCCTCCATCCCGTGCTCGCCGATCAGCGAGACGGCCTCGTCGAGCCACGAGAGGTCGATCTCGCCCGGTTCGGGTTCGATGCGTGACCAGGAGAACTCGGCCATGCGGACGTACTCGATCCCCGCCTCGGCCATCTGCTCGATGTCCCGTTCCCAGCGCTCGTGGGGCCAGTGCTCGGGGAAGTAACAGACGCCGACGGTCATCGTTCCTCCCGGTAGTCGGGCAGGAAGTCGTCCTGCAGGACGGCCGTGCGGCCGCCGTCGACGGTGATGGTGCTCCCGGTGACGAAGCCGGCGTCGTCGCTGGCGACGAACGCCACCGCGCCGGCCACGTCCGCGGGCGTGCCGAGCCGGCCGGTCGGGTGGATGCCCTCCAGTTCCCGGCGGCGCTCCTCGCTCATGTCGCCGGTCGTCCGGTCGACCTCGACCCAGCCCGGGGCGACGGTGTTGACCCGGACCTGTGGTCCGAAGTCGACGGCCATCGCCCGCGTCATCCCGTTGATGCCGGCCTTGACGGCGTTGTACGGGAATATCTCCGGTGTGGTCGCCATCGAGTGGTTCGAGGACATGTTGACGATGGCGCCCGTCTCCATGTGCTCGTAGGCGTGTTTCGCGGCCAGCCAGAACGCCCGGAAGTCCGTCTCGACGACGAACGACCAGTCCTCGACGGTCGCCTCGTCCGCGCCGGTGTAGGTCTCGACGCCGGCGTTGTTGACCAGGACATCGAGGCCCCCGAACTCCGCGACGGTCGCCTCGACCAGCGTCTCGATGTCGGCCGGGTCGCGCATGTCCGCCCGGACGAAGTGGGCGGTACCGCCGGCCTCGCGGATCGATTCGACGGTTTCCCGGCCGTCGTCTTCCGAACGGCCGGAGACGACGACGCTGGCGCCCTCTTCGGCGAGTCGTTCGGCGACGCCGGTACCGATCCCTCTGGTCGATCCCGTGACGATGGCCACGTCGTCGGCAAAGCGATTCATCTCACCACTCCGCGACGCTCCCGTCGTCGTGGCGCCAGACCGGGTTGTGCCAGTCGACCTCGCCGGCCTGCATCCGGACGTAGCTGTGGTCGATGTCGATACCGAGTCCCGGTCCTTCCGGTAGGTCGACGTAGCCGTCGTGGTACTGGAACACCGAGGGGTCTTTCAGGTAGTCCAGCACGTCGCTGGTCTCGTTGTAGTGGATGTCCAGGCTCTGTTCCTGGATGAGCGCGTTGGGCGAGCAGGCGTCGACCTGGAGACAGGCCGCGAGCGCGATCGGGCCCAGCGGACAGTGGGGGGCCATCGCCACGTCGTAGGCCTCGGCCATGGAGGCGATCTTCTTGACCTCGGTGATCCCCCCGGCGTGTGAGAGGTCGGGCTGGATCACGTCGACACAGCCGTCCTCGAAGACCTCCTTGAAGTCCCACCGGGAGAACATCCGCTCGCCGGTGGCGATGGGATTGGTGGTGTGACTCGCCAGTTGCGGGAGCGCGTCGTTGTGTTCGGGCAGGACCGGCTCCTCGATGAACATCGGGTCGTACGGTTCCAGGGCCTTCGCGAGGCGCTTGGCCATGGATTTCGAGACCCGGCCGTGGAAGTCGACGCCGATGTCGATCTCGTCGCCGACTGCTTCCCGGACTGCGGCGAGGCGGTCCTCGGCCGCCTGGACGGCCGACGGGGAGTCGACCCGGCGCAGTTCCGCGGTCGCGTTCATCTTCAGGGCGGTAAAGCCCTCGTCGACCTTCTCGCGGGCGGCGTCGGCGACGCCCTCGGGGCGGTCGCCCCCGACCCACTGGTAGACCCGCATCCGGTCGCGGGCCTTCCCGCCCAGCAGTTCGTAGACGGGCATGTCGTGGTGTTTGCCCTTGATGTCCCACAGCGCCTGGTCGATGCCGGCGATCGCGGACATCAACACCGGTCCGCCGCGGTAGAACCCGCCGCGGTACATCGTCTGCCAGTGGTCCTCGATTCGCATTGGGTCCTTGCCAAGCAGGTAGGTGTCGAGCAGTTCTTCGACGGCCGTTCGGACGGTGCGGGCGCGGCCCTCGACGACTGGTTCGCCCCAGCCGGCGGTGCCGTCGCTCGTCTCGAGTCGCAGGAACAGCCATCGTGGCGGCACTTCGTAGAGATCGTAGTCAGTGATAATCATGTTATTCGGGTCGTGTGACGTAGTCCTCGATAGCAACGTCAGTCTCGTCGGTCATCGTCTTTAGCGCTTCGCCGGTCTCGGGGTCGAACAGGTACAGCGCGGTCTCCTCGAACCCGAACTCGACGGTTTCGTCCGGGCTCGGGCGGAGACTGGAGTCGATGCGGGCGGTCAGGTCGACCTCGCCCAGCTCCATGTAACAGAAGTTCTCGTTACCCATCGGTTCGACGACGGTCACCGAGGCGGCGATCCCGTCCTCGACGAGGGTCATGTCCTCCGGACGGATGCCCACGCGGACGCGATCGTACCCCTCGACCGGCGCCGGATCGTCGAGCCGGTAGCTGAACCCGCCTGTTCCTTTCAGCAGGTCGCCCTCGACGGTCGCGGTCAGCAGGTTGATCGACGGCGAGCCGATGAAGTTGGCGACGAACTCGTTCGTGGGGCTGCGGTAGACCTCCTCGGCGGTCCCGACCTGCTGGAGTTCCCCGTCGTTCATGATGGCGATACGGTCGCCCATCGCCATCGCCTCCGTCTGGTCGTGGGTGACGTAGACGGTAGTCACGTCGAGTTCGTGTTGCAGTTCCTGGAGTTCCGTCCGCATCTGAGCCCGGAGTTTCGCGTCCAGGTTCGAGAGCGGTTCGTCCATCAGGAACACTTCGGGGTCCCGGACGATGGCCCGCCCCAGCGCGACGCGCTGTTGCTGACCGCCCGAGAGCGCTTTGGGCTTTTTCCCCAGGAGCTCCTCGATACCGAGCATCTCCGCGACATCGTCGACGCGGCGGTCGATCTCCTGGGAGGACATGTCCGTCGAGAGCCGCAGCCCGAAGCCGATGTTGCGCCGCACGTTCATGTGGGGGTACAGCGCGTAGTTCTGGAACACCATCGCTACGTCCCGGTCACGGGCGCGGAGGTCGGTGACCTCCTCGTCGTCGAAGGTGATGGTGCCTGCCGTTACCTCTTCGAGTCCGGCGACGCTGCGCAGCGTCGTCGTCTTGCCACACCCCGAGGGACCGACCAGGACGAGGAACTCCCCGTCCCTGATGGTCAGATCGAGGTCGTTGACCGCGACGATAGTGCGGCCGTCGTCGGCGAACTCCTTTCGTACTGTGTCGAGATTTATCTGTGCCATGGGTTACTCCTTGACCGAACCTGCGAGGATCCCGCTGACGAAGTGTCGCTGCAAGAAGAGGAACACCAGGAACAGCGGGATGATGCTGAGCGCTGCCGCGACCATGATCTGGTCGTAGTAGACACGCTGAGCGCCGACCAGTTCGTTGATCGCCACTGGGATGGTGTACTTGCCCTGGTTCAACACGACCAGCGGGAACAGGAAGAGGTTCCACTGGAACAGGAACAGGACGATGGCGAGCGCCGCCAGCGACGACTTCATGGTCGGGAGTGCGATGCGGTAGTACAGCTGGAACTCGGTCGCGCCGTCGATGCGGGCCGACTCCAGCAGGGCGTCGGGGATCTGTTTCATGTTCTGGCGCATCAGGAAGATGCCCAGCGGGTTGGCCGCCCACGGCAGGATGATCGCCCAGTAGGAGTTGGTCAGCCCCATCTGCGAGATCAGCAAGAAGAGGGGGATGACCAGCAACTGGATGGGCAGGGTCAGCGTCGCCAGGATCGCGTAGAAGATCGGTTCCTTGAACCGGAACTCGTACTTGGCGAAGGCGAACCCGCCCATCGAACACAGCACGAGCGACAACAGCGTGTAGACGATGGCGATGAACACGGAGTTCCAGATGCTCTGGATGAAGTCGACGCTCTCGCGGGCCTGCAACGCCTCCAGGTTCGCGAAGAAGTTCGACCCGGGGAACAGCTGGATGTCTGTCCCCGCCGAGAGAAACGCCTGTTCGGGCAGCGTCGAGGCGACGATGATCCAGTAGATCGGGACCACCATCAGCAGTGTCACGAGCAGGACGAAGGTGTAGCCAAGGAACCGCCAGATCGCCTCGTCGCGGGTCTGCTTACGCATCCGACTCACCTCCGATCCGGAGCTGGACGATCGAGAGGACCGCGACGATGCCGACCAGCACGACCGTCATCGCGCTCGCGTACCCGAGCTGGAACTGCTGGAACGCGATGTTGTAGATGTAGACCACGAGGGTCCGGGTCGCCGACAGCGACGCGCCCCCTTCCGAGATGATCAGCGGCTCGGAGAACAGCCGGAAGGTCCCGATGGTCGAGGTGACGACCACGAACAACAGGACCGGGCGCAGTTGCGGGAGCGTGACGTAGCGGAACTTCTCCCAGCGGCTCGCGCCGTCGATCTCGGCGGCCTCGTACAGCTGCTGGGGGACGCTCTGGAGCCCCGCCAGCAGGATGATCATGTTGTAGCCGGTCCAGCGCCAGGTGACGGCGCCGACGAGCGAGATGCGCGGCCAGAACCCGGTCCCCAGCACCGACTTGAGCGGGCCGGGGATCAGTTCCGTCCCGCCGCTGAGCCACGGGACCGTCGGGAGCCCGAGCATCTGGAAGACGGTGTTGACCAGGCCGTTGTCCTGTAACAGCAACAGGAACACCGTCGCGTACGCGACGAGGTTCGCGGCGACCGGCAGGGCGATGGTCGTCCGGAACAGCCCCTTGAACCGCATCCAGGAGGCGTTCAGCGCCAGCGCGAGCGCCAGCCCGAGGACGATCATCAGCGGCACCTGCACGAGCAGGATGAAGGTCGTGTTCGCCAGCGCGTTCTGGAACAGCGCGTCACCGAGCAGCCGCTGGTAGTTCTGGAGCCCGACGTACTCCAGTTGGGCGATGCGTGTCAGCTCAAACTGGATCGGACCGACGTTGATCCAGAACAGCGTGGCGTTGCCGATCCCCTGGTAGGTGTGAAAGGAGAGATACAGCGTATAGAGGATCGGAAAGGCCAGGAACGAGCTGAACAGGACGAAAAACGGCGCCAGGAAGAGATACGGTGCGCTCACCGAGAACGGGAGCCGGGCGCCGACCGACCGGGTCGCCCGGATCTGGGCCTGTCGGGCCGGGCGGACGGCGTCGATGAACGCCCGCCAGATCGGTGCGACGGCCTGGCCGGCCCACTCGCGGACCGCAGTGAGCTTGTCTCTAACCGGGTTTGAGGAGCTGGTCGACATGAGAGATAAAGAACGGCGGAGTTACGCGAGCTCCCGGCCCGTGCGCTCGGCGACCTGATTGGCCGCGCTGTCGACGGCCTCCTTCGGCGAGAGGTCGCCGGAGATCATCTTCTTGAACTCGCTGTTGATCGCCTTCGTGATCTCGGGCGTGTCGGTCGTGTACGTGTAGCTCGGGATGTTCGGCGCGATCTCGGCGAACATCCGGCCGGCGGCCTGCCCGCCCAGGAACTCCGAACCCTGGTCGAAGGCGTCCGACTCGTAGGCCGGCTTGTACGCCGGGAAGAGCCCGTATTCCCTGTACATCTTGAGCTGCATCTCCTCGTTTGCCAGCGCGTACTGCATGTAGTCGAAGGCACGGCGGGCCTTGGCGTCGCTGACCTGGTCGGCGATGACGAGGTTCGAGCCGCCCCAGTTGGTCGCGCGGTTGCCGCCGGACTCGTAGGCCGGCGGCTTCATGACGCGCCACTTACCGGAGGTGTCGCCGATCTCGGCTTTCAGCGTCCCTTCGATCCAGGCACCGCCGTACAGTCCGGCGATGGAGCCCTCGGCGAAGCGGTTGAACCACTCGCTGGACCAGGAGGCGACACTGGAAGTGATACCGGCGTCGTGGGCCCGCTTCATCTGGCGGGCGACCTGCAGGGACTTCTCGGAGTGGATGTTCACGGCGCCGCTGTCGGTGAACGGAAGCCCGCCCAGCTGGCGGAACATCATCCGCCAGATGCCGTCGTAGTCGTTCGGCGGGAGGTTCATCAGCGCGGTGCCGTCGGGGAGTTTCTCGCCCTCAGTGATGAACTGATCCCAGGTCTCGACGCTTTCGAGGTCGAGCCCGTGTTCGTCGGCGACATCGTTGCGGTAGAACATCCCGACCGGACCGAGGTCCCACGGGAGCGCGTACGTGGCGCCGTCTTTCGTGAGCGGGCCCCACTTCCCGGAGACGAAGCCGTCCTTGACCCCGGCGTCCTCGATCCACGGGCCGATGTCGCGCAGACCGCCCGTATCGACCCAGGCGGCCGCGTCGACGCTCTCCATCGTGGCGATAGCCGGTGCGCCCGACCCGGAGAGGATGCGCGATTTGAACTTGTCTTTCATGTTCGAGCGGCCGAACTGCTCGACGGTGACATCCCCGCCGTTGGCTTCCTCGTAGGGGTCGTCGATGAGATCGAGCGATTTGGCCGCAACGTCCCAGCTCCAGGCCGTCACCGAGGAGGCCATCTGCGAGCCGGAACTCCCGTCGGCGGATGTCTCGGTCGAGCTGCCACCGCTCCCGCCGTCGCTGCTGCCGCTGCCGCCACTGCCGCCGTCCGAGCCACTGCTGTCAGTGGCTGGCTGGCTACCGGTTCCACAGCCGGCCAGGCCCGCGAGGCCTGCCGCGCTCAGTTGCAAGATGCGTCGTCGGTCGAGTCGTCGGTTGGAGTCAGTCATCGGCGCTATCCCAATACATGATAGTCCATTATTTAATGGTTTTGCCAATTGTCGGATGAGCCGATAGTACCGCTCCCGTATTGCGTTTTCTCCAAATTCGAGGTGGAAAATTCAGCCGTTAGGTAATTTTTCTGAGTTTTACTGTTGTTCACCGAAAGTGAACATCCTCTGGCCCGGGAGCAAAGGCAGTAAAGAAGTATCCGTGCGTAGCGACCCTGAAACAGTGGTTTTCTGGCTCGTCTCGCGGCGGGCGTTTCGGCCGCCGCTCAAAGTCTGTTCACTGCTCACGAACGATATATACATCTGGGTGCCGATAGCCGACTATGGACGAGTCGTATCCGGTGCAGGCCACTGCGACGACGCTGCGGGTCGTCGAGGCGTTACTCGACCGGGGTGAAGCGGGCGTGACCGAACTCGCACGGGAACTCGATCTCTCGAAAGGCGCGGTCCACAACCACCTCCAGACGCTCCAGCAGTTGGAGTACGTCGTCCGCGAGGGCCGCCAGTACCGCGTCGGATCGCGGTTTCTGGATCTCGCCGCGCGGGCGCGAGAGACGATGCCGGTGTACCAGGCCGCGCGGGCAGAAGTCGCCCGCCTCGCGCGCTCCAGCGGCGAGGTCGCGGCCCTCGTCGTCGAGGAACACGACACGGCGACGTACGTGCTGGTAGCGGGCGACGACGAGGGCGAAACCGCCATCCGCGAGGGGATCCGTCGACCGTTACCGGCCGACGCCGCGGGCCGAGCGATACTGGCACACCGTCCCGAAGACGAGATCAGGACGCTGCTGGCCGAGGCGGAGTATCCGGCGGGCAGCGGCCGTTCCGCACCCGACGAGACGGCACTGCTCGACGAACTCCGGACCGTCCGCGAGCAGAGCGTCGCCTTCGACCGCGAGGAACGGGCCGACGGGACCAGAAGCGTCGCCGCCCCGCTCACGACCGACGACGGGCGGTCGGTCGGCGCGGTGTCGGTCACCGGGCCGGCAAACCGGATGAGCGGGAAGCGCCTCGAAGAGGACGTTACCGGCCTTGTTGTCAGCAGCGCGAATAGTATCTCTGTCGACCTGTTCTAATCCGTATTTGTGCCAAATGTTGCCGATAAAATGTGAATGTGAGTCTAGCAGTTTACCAGGAATGAACGGCCGGCTAGGACCGGTCCTTAGCTCTACTATGTACATTCTTCGGTGAAGTCTGAGGTCGATACCAGCACGAACTGGAGCAGACCGTTTTTTATCGGTGAACGAGCCGGTCGGATTTCGTCGAACGACCTTATATCAGTATCAATAAATAATTCTCACCAAGGCCCCACCAAACAGCTATTACGATCGGGCCGGGCAGATGCCGTATGGTCCGACTCGACGCGGGCGAGACGGCCGTCGGGTTCGCGCCCGAGGCGGCACGCCTCGCGGTACGACACGGAGGGGAGACACTCGCGAGTGGCACCGTCCTGGCCGAACTCGGCGCCGAGCGCCTGCCGGCGACCGACAGCTACCACGTCGCCAGTGACGAAAACGGGATCCGAGTCCGCTACGACGGCGCCACCGCGGAGACGACGGTGTGGCTCACCACGGCCGACGGCGGCGTCCACGTCTCGGTGTCGGTGACGAACACGGCCGACGAACCCAGGCCGGTCGGTCGGCTCTGTCCGCTCGCTGCCGACGACCTGGCCTTCGGCCCCGAGACGCAGGTGTACCGCCACGGCTACCAGTCCTGGACGCCGACCGCGGCGCTCCCCGTCGGCGAGGCGTTCCCCGCCGTCGAACCGGTCGACGTTCCGATGATGACCGACGTGGCCGCACCGACGACGACGAGTCACTGCCAGATCGGACTGGCCGAGGACGACACGACCCTGACCGCCGGCTTCCTCGACCACGCCGAGTTCGTCACCCGCTTCGACTACGAACACGGCGACGGCGTGGAGTCGCTGTCGGCGGTCTGTCCGGGCGACGGCGTCGACCTGGCGCCGGGCGAGACGGTGCGGAGCGCGCCCCTCCGGATCGACGCGACCCACCCGGTCGACGAGGCGCTGGCCGCGATCGCCGAGCGGACCGGCGCGCGGATGGACGCCCGCGTCGGCGAGTGGGTGCCGACCGGCTGGTGCTCGTGGTACCACTACTTCACCGAGGTCACCGCCGCGGACGTGCGGACGAACCGCGCCGCCCTCGACGACTGGGGGCTCCCGGCCGAGATCGTCCAGCTCGACGACGGCTACCAGACCGCCTTCGGTGACTGGCGGACGCTGGCCGAGGGGTTCGAGGACATGACCGCGCTGGTCGCGGACATCGACGACGCCGGCCACACGCCGGGCCTGTGGCTCGCGCCCTTCTTCGTCCAGGAGGACGCCGCACTCGTCGACGAGCACCCCGAGTGGCTGCTGACCGACGGCGACGGGGCGTTCGTCTCGGCGGGCGAGCGCCACGGCGAGATGTACGGCCTGGATCTGACCCACCCCGGCGTCCAGCGGTGGCTCCGGGAGACCTTCCGGACGATCACCGAGGAGTGGGGCTTCGAGTACCTCAAACTCGACTTCCTCTACGCCGGGGCGCTGCCCGGCGAGCGATTCGCCGACGTGACCCGTGCGGAGGCGTACAGACGGGGGCTGGCAGCGATCCGGGAGGCCGTCGGCGACGGGACGTACATCCTGGGCTGTGGCGCACCGCAGGGTCAGAGCGTCGGCTTCGTCGACGCGATGCGGGTCGGCCCCGACACCGCCGAGTACTGGGTCCGCGAGGGCGAGTCCGCCAGCGAACCGGCCCACGAGAACGCCATCCGGAACGTCCTCAACCGGGACTACCTCCACCGCCGGTGGTGGGTCAACGATCCGGACTGCCAACTGGTCCGGGAGACGACGGAGCTCTCGATGGCCGAACGGGAGACGTTCGCCGCAATCGTCGCGCTCACCGGCGGCTCGAACGTCTTCAGCGACAAGATCAGCGAGATCGGTGCGGGCGGACGGGAGTTGCTGGAGCGGTCGCTCCCGCCGGTCGAGGACGGGACCGTCGCCGGCGTCGGGGGAGTGGAGTTCCCCGAGCGTATCGAGTGTGAGCGGCCCGCCGACGCCGGCCGGGCGGTCGCGCTGTTCAACTGGCGCGACGAACCGGCGACCCGCTCGCTGTCACTCGCCGCCGAGGAACGCGGCTGGGACGCCTTGGAGGGCGAACCGGTCGCAGCCGGCGGCACCGTCGAGCGGACGATATCGGCCCACGGCTGTCTGCTCGTCCACGTCGCGCCGGCCCAGGATCGCCCGCACCTGCTGGGGACCGACCACCTCGCCGGCCTCGGGGACCGCGTGGAGCGAGTGAGCTGGGACGCCGACGACGCGGGCGGCCGGCTGACGCTCTCGCTGGCTGTCGAGACTCCACAGGACATCCTGCTGGCGGTGCCGGAGGGCTGGACCCACTCCGACGCGAGCGCGGCGGACGACACCGGACTCCTCGAACTCACCGCCCGGCCAGGGACGACGACGATAGCCTTCGAGCGGGCCTGAGACGACCGGAGATCCGGTCGCCGGCGCTGGAATCGAAAGCACGGTGTTTTAACCTCGCGGCGAAGTTGGTACGCCCATGACCGACGCCGACGGGTCGAACGTGCTGTTCGTCGTCCTGGACACGGTCCGGAAGGACCGCCTGTCCGTCTACGACCCCGAACTGGAGACCACGCCCCACCTCGCCGAGTTCGCCGAGGAGGCCGCCGTCTTCGACAACGCCGTCGCACCGGCGCCCTGGACCCTGCCGGTCCACGCCTCGCTGTTCACGGGCCTCTACCCCAGCGAACACGGGGCGACCCAGGAGGACCCCTACCTAGAGGGCGCGACCACGCTGGCCGAGTCGCTGTCGGCCGCCGGCTACGACACCGCCTGTTACTCCTCGAACGCCTGGATCACGAGCTACACCAACCTGACCGCCGGCTTCGGCGACCACGACAACTTCTTCCAGATCATGCCCAGTGAACTGCTCTCGGGGCCGCTGGCGAGCGTCTGGAAGACGATGAACGACAACGACACCCTCCGGTCGGTCGCCGACCGGATGGTCCAGATCGGCAACAAGATCCACGAACACCTCGCGGAGGGCGGTGGCGGCGACACCAAGACCCCACAGGTCATCGACAAGACGATCGACTTCGTCGACGACTCTGAGGACTTCTTCGCGTTCATCAACCTGATGGACGCCCACCTGCCCTACCACCCGCCCGAGGAGTACGCCGAGGAGTTCGCGCCGGGCGTCGACTCCACCGAAGTCTGCCAGAACTCCAAGGAGTACAACTGCGGCGCCCGCGACATCGACGACGAGGAGTGGGCGGCGATCAGGGGCCTGTACGACGCCGAACTGGCCCACATCGACGACCAACTGGATCGGCTCTTCTCGCATCTCAAGGAGACCGGCCAGTGGGAGGACACCACCGTCGTCGTCTGTGCCGACCACGGCGAACTCCACGGGGAGCACGACCTGTACGGCCACGAGTTCGGCATCTACGACCCGCTCGTGAACGTCCCGCTGCTGGTGAAACACCCCGACATCGATCCCGAGCGTGACGCGGAGACCACGGTCGAACTCGTCGACCTCTATCACACCGTGCTGGACGCCGCCGGGGCGACGGGGCGGGGGAAGTCACTCGACACCGCCCGGTCGCTCCTCTCGGCTGAGTACCGCGACTTTGCCGACGACGTGGGCGGCACCGACCGGGGCGACGTGGGCTTCGTCGAGTACCACCAGCCCGTCGTGGAGCTGCGCCAGCTGGAGGGGAAGGCGAGCGCCGCGGGGATCGAACTGGACGAGCAATCCCGGTTTTACTCCCGGATGGGCGCCGCACGCACTCCCGAGGACAAGTTCATCCACTGCACGCGGGTCCCCGACGAGGCCTACCACGTCGACACCGATCCCGGCGAGACCGACAACGTCGCCGACGCGGACGACCCCGCGATCGACGCCCTGCGGGACGCGCTGTGGGCGTTCGTCGACGAGGTCGACGCCGACTGGCCCGACGAGGCCGACGGCGCCGACGGCGACGTGTTAGACGAGATGGACGACGACACCAAAGACCGACTCCAGGATCTGGGGTACATCGACTGACGCGACCGTGAGCGGAGCAAACGACGCCCCCCTGGAGTTCGCCGACCGGCGCACCGTCGCCCAGATCCTGCTGGGTTTCGGTGTCGCGGCGATCGTCCTCTACTTCCTGGTGGATTTCGTCGGGACCGCCGAGGTACAGGCGCGCCTGCGTGGCTCGGAGTGGGGCTGGCTGGCCGTCGGCTGTCTCTCGACCGCGCTGTGTCTGGTCGCCTGGGGGAAAGCCTGGCAGATCGTCCTCGCCGTCGCCGGGATCGAGGAGCGGTTCTCGCGGCTCGTGGTCACCTACTACGCCGCGACCTTCGCCAACTACGTCACGCCGCTGGGCCAGGCCGGCGGCGAACCGTTCATCGCCTACGTCCTCTCGCGGGACACCGAGGCCAGCTACCAGGACAGCCTGGCGAGTGTGGTCACTGCGGACCTGCTCAACCTCTTCCCGTTCGTCACGTTCGCGGGCGTCGGCTTCGCCGCTCTGCTGTATCAGGCACAGCTCCCGCCGGCGATCGAACCGCTGGCCGGCGGGCTGGTCGTCCTCTCGGTTGGCGTCCCGCTCGTCGCCGCCGTCGGCTGGCGCTTCCGCGGGGCGCTCAGACGCGGGTTACTCAGGCTCGCGGCGCCGGTCGCCCGCCGGACCCGCTTCGTGACGCTCGACGGGCTGCGCGAGCGCCTCCACGAGACCGAGACGGCGTTCCAGCGCATCGCCCGCGACCGGCGGGCGCTCGTCAAAGCGCTCTCCTTCTCCTACGTGGGCTGGGTCTTCTTCGCGCTGCCGCTGTACGCCGCCGCGATGGCCGTCGGGGAGTCGATCCCGCTGGTGCTCGTCTTCTTCATCGTCCCCGCCTCGACGCTCGCCGGGCTGGTGCCCTCGCCGGGCGGGTCCGGCGCCGTCGAGGCGGCGCTGGGGCTGCTCGTCTACACGCTGACGCCGATCGATCCCGTCGGTGCGACCGCCATCGCCATCCTCTACCGGGTCGCCAGCTACGTGTTCGCGCTGGTCCTGGGCGGCGGGGCGGCGCTGTACGTCATCAAGCGTAACTAACGCAAGTCCCGCGCTCGCTCCCAGGTCCGGACCAGCCGCGCCAGCGTCTCGTTGACCGGCACCGGCTCCCGGGCGCGGTCGACAACGGCCCCGTTGATCGCGTCGACCTCCGTCCGCTGGCCGGCCTCGATGTCCTGACGCATCGACGACCGGTTGGCGGCGGTGTCCCGGATCACCTGCTCGGTCAGCGACAGCGCGCGGTCGGTCGGGAGGTCGACACCCTGCTCGCGGGCGACGCGGGCGGTCTCCCGAGCGGCACCGTCGGCGAGGCCGTCCCCGGGTTGGCGGGCCAGCGCGCCGTTCTCGACGCGGGCCAGCGCGGTCGTCGCGTTGATGGCGGCGTTGACCGCGAGTTTCTCCCAGAGCCGTGTCGGCATGTCCTCGGCGGCCGTCGACTCGACGCCGGCCGCCCGGAACGCCCCGGCAACGTCGTCGGCGACCGCGCTGTGGCCGCCGGCCGGTGCCCCCAGCGTCAGTTCGCCGCGACCGGTGAACTCGACGGTTCCGGGAGAGGCCAGCCGGGCACCGTACGTGCAGGTCCCGGCCAGGACCGGACAGTCGACGGCGTCGGCGAGGATCGCCTCGTTGCCCAGTCCGTTCTGGACCGAGAGACAGGCGTCGAACGCGCAGTCGGCCAGATCAGCCGCCACGGCGGCCGTGTCGTAGGCTTTGACCGCGACGACGGCGAGGTCGCCGCCGGCCGGGAGGTCGGTCCGAGCGGTCGGGTGAACCCGGAACTGTTCGAGCCCCGTGACCGCCAGTCCGCCGTCCGAGACGGCCCCGACGTGTGGCTCGCGCCCGACCAGCACCACGTCGTGTTCGCGGGCGAGCAGCCCGCCCAGCAGGCTGCCGAGGCTCCCCGCACCGACGACGACGATATCCATACCGACGGGAGGGGCGGCCGGGACAAAACAGGTGTGACTCGCCCGGGACCGCCAGCCACTTCGCTGCCCGCGCCGAACGAACGGTATGGACGATGACGACGACCGCGAGGCCGCCCGCGTGGCCGAGGCCATCGACGAGGTCGGCGTCGACCGACTCGCCGACGCGATCGTCGAGGCCTGGGACCGCGGCGGGGTCGACGCGGACGCGGAACTGACCTGGCCGGAGACGGCACAGCGGTACCGGCTCGAACTGACCGACCCCGACGAACCGGCGGGGATGGACGTGTTCGCGACGGCGCTGGATCACGCGCCCGGCTCGCCCGAGGCCGTCGCCGTCGACATCGAACTCGGCCGGCGGGACACGCTCGCGGGCGACCAGCAGACTGCACTGGAGCGACTGGCCGCGAACCCGGGCGTGACCGCCGGGACCGACCGGACCCAGGGGACGGCCCCGGCCACGCTGGAGACGATCGACGCGCTCGCGCGACTCCCCGGCGACGCCGTCACACACGCCGTAGTCCTCGACGAGGACGGCCGTGCCATCGTCGAGCGGCGGACCCGGACCACCGTCCGGTTCGCGCTCCCGGAGTCGAGAGACCAGGCCGCCGTGGCGGGGCTCGCGCCCGCGGTCGTCGACCGGCTCGTCCGCGAGAGCGCCTGAGTTGTCCGGTGACCACACCGACCGTCGCGGTCAGTCCTCCTGCCAGTAGTAGATCTCCTCTTTGGGCGCGTCACAGGCCGGACAGGACTCGGGGAGTTCGTCGATCTTGCCCATCTCGCCACACTCCCAGCAGCGCCACATCAGTTCGGCCTCGCCGGCCGAGCCGGTGGCGATGTGCTCGCTGGAGAGTGCCTCGATCCCCTCGTCGGCCGTGACGTAGAAGCCGTGTTCGTCGAACCCGCGGATCGTCCCCAGCGCGGTCCCCTCGTCGTCGTACACCGTCTGGCCGAACGCGACCTCGTCTGCGTCGGCACTCGTTGACATGTCTGACATACTCGTCAGTTGACATCGAGAGGTGATAAAGACAGGTGGCAGTCGGAACCGATCCCGAAACGCGGTATGGTTACTCCAGCTGGTGGTAGTCCAGTTCGTAGCCGGCGTCCAGCGCCGCCTGGACGGCCTCGCTGGGGGACCCGATGGGGACCGTTTCGGACCGCATCCGCCCGAGATCGGCCCGTTCCAGCCTGATGTTGCACTGCCAGTCGGGGTCACGCTCCTCGTGGTCGGTCCGGTAGTGTGCCCCGCGGGACTCCGTGCGTTCGAGCGCCCCCCGGAGGACCGCCTCTGCCGCGGTCAGCATGAACCCGAGGTCGACGGCGAACTCGAAGGACTCGCTGCTTGGCGGTCCCACGGCCGCGTCGTCCGCACGGCGGCGGATGTCCGCGACTGCGTCCAGTCCCGAACGGAGTCCAGCCTCGTCACGCAGGATCCCCGCGTGGTCCCACATGACGTGCTGGAGTTCGGTCACGAGGTCCCGGATCTCGGTCTCGCCGTCGGTGTCGGCGGTCGCCGCCAGCCCGGCGAAGTGGGGCTCGACGACGCTCCCGACGAGGGACTCGGGGATCGCTCCCGCCCCGTCGGAGCGCGCCGCGAGGTGACTCCCGGCGACGACGCCGTAGGCGACGGTCTCGGCCAGGGAGTTGCCGCCCAGTCGGTTCGCGCCGTGGACCCCAGCCATCGTCTCGCCGATCGCGTAGAGGTTCTCGACATCGGTCTGGCCGTCGTCGTCGACCTCGACCCCACCCATGCCGTAGTGGGCCGTCGGCGCGACCTCGACGGGCCCGTCGGCCATGTCGACGCCCAGCGCCGCGAAGCGCTCGGACATCCGGGGGAGCCGCTCGCGGATGAACTCGCTCTCCCGGTGGGAGATGTCCAGGTAGACGCCGCCGTTTTCGGTGCCGCGGCCGGCGTCGATCTCGGTCGCGATCGCACGGGCGACGACATCCCGCGCGTCGAGTTCCATCTGGTCTGGCGAGTACCGCTCCATGAACCGCTCGCCGTCGGCGTTGTAGAGTCGCCCGCCCTCACCGCGGACCGCTTCCGTGACGAGGCGGCCGCTCCAGGGCGCCCAGTCGGGGTCGGCTTCGTCGACGGCCATCCCGGTCGGGTGGAACTGGACGAACTCCATGTCGAGCAGCGTCGCTCCGGCGTCGTAGGCCAGCGCCGGGCCGTCGCCGTTGTTCTCGTCGTCGCGGGAAGTGTGGCGGTCGTAGATCGACGCGTACCCACCGGCCGCGAGGACGACGTGGTCGGCGTCGAACAGCAGAAACTCGCCGGTATCCATGTCGAATCCGAGGGCGCCGTAACAGGTCCAGCCGTCCGAGACGAGTTTCGTGATCATCACGTTCTCGCGGTAGGGGATTTCGAGTTCCCGGGCGCGCTCGACGAGCGTGTCGAGCATCGACTCCCCGGTGTGGTCGCCGGCGAAAGCCGTCCGCCGGAACGACTGGGCGCCGAAGTACCGCTGGTCGATCTCGCCGTCCTCGGTCCGGGAGAAGGCCATCCCCCACTCGTCGAGTTCCCGCAACCGGTCGGGCATCTGTCGGGTGACGGCCTCGACCTTCTCGGGATCGTTGAGGAAGTGCCCCTCTTTCAGCGTGTCGGCCGCGTGGATCGTCCAGTCGTCCTCGGGGTCGTGGGTGCCGAGCGCGCCGTTGATGCCGCCACGGGCCCACGTCGTGTGGGCGTCGCCGTGACCGCGCTTGCCAAGCACCAGCACGTCCTCGACGCCGGCCTCGGCGAGTTCGATCGCCGTCCGGGCGCCAGCGGCCCCCGCACCGACGATCAGGACGCCGACATCGATGCGTACGTAGTCGGTCTGTCGGTTCTGGCCCGCATCCCTGTCGTTCATGTCTACTATTGGGGTCGAACACGGATAAGCCTCGCTCGCGCGCGCGGACGACGATCGTCCGGCCGCCACGTTCCACAGTCCGGCCGCCACGTTCCACACGCCTGCGGCGTCCCCTGTTCGGGCCCGGATTCGCAATAGACGTACGTACCGGACATAGAAGGATTCAAACCACTGATTTCGTCTCTGTACACACATGGGCGAGTCCGCATCCGGCGTCGAATCCGACACCGCGCTGAAGCTCCGTGGTCTCCACGATGTCACCCGGGAGATGATGGAGAGCGACTCCCGACAGGCGGTGTTCGAGACGGCGACGGCCGCCGCCGTCGAGTTGCTGGAGTTCCCGTACAACACCGTTCGGATGTACGACCCCGAGCGCGACGTGCTCCACCCGGTCGCCGCGTCGCCGGCCCTGGTCGAGAGCGCCGGTGACAGGCCGACGTACGACCGCAGCGAATCGGTCCAGTGGGAGGCCCTGACAGACGACGAGATCCTGGTCTATCAGGAGGTGGAGACGATCCAGGACGCCGTCTCCCGCGACGGCGGCGGGAGCATGATCGTCGTCCCCGTCGGCGACCGGTACGTGTTGACGCTCGGGTCGCCGACCTCGCAGGCGATCAGCGAGAGCGACATCGAACTCGTCCGGGTGTTCCGGGCCAACCTGGAGACGGCCGTCGACCGCGTCGAGACGGTCCAGAAACTGCGGACACGTAAGCGGCGTCTGCAACAGAAAAACGAGCGGCTCGACCGCCTCAGCGGCATGATCGCCCACGAGTTCCGGAACCCGCTGACGATCATCTCCGGCCAGTTCGACTTCATCGAGGGCCGGGAGAGCGATCAAGAGCATCTGGCGACGGCCCGCCGGGCCGTCGATCGGATGGACCGGCTGACGGAGAACCTGCTCGATCTCGTCCGGAACGACACGCTGGGAGGGGCGACCGAACCCATCAGGCTCGACGAGTTCGCCGTCGGCGTGTTCCGGGAGGTCGCTCCGTCCTCGGCCTCGATCGTCACGCTCGGTCCGATCACGGTCACGGCGAACAGGGCTCGCTTGCGGACGGTCCTCGAGAACCTGTTCGACAACGCGGTCGACCACGGGACCATCGACGCCGTGGTCTGGGTCGGGACGCTGGAAGACGGCGGGTTCTACGTCGCCGACGACGGCCCCGGGTTTCAGACGGACGACGTGGAGGATGTCTTCTCGTACCGTCACACGAGCGGGACCAACGGCGTCGGACTCGGACTCGCGATCGTGCGGGACATCGCGTCGGCCCACGGCTGGGAGATCACGGTCGGGGAGAGCCGGGTCGGCGGCGCGCGGATCGCGTTCCACGAGCACGCGGACACGCGACCGCGGGGAGCGAGTGCCGACCCACAGCCTGACGGCGGTTCGTAGTCGAGCGTCGGTGTGTCACCGGGAACCGCGTGGCACAATAGGGCGCTATAGCGCTCCTAGTAAGCGCTACTTAGCAGCGGCCGGGAAAGCGAGACGAGGGCAGGAGATGCGACCACCCAGATTCTCCCCCGGCGTCGAGGCACAGCACAGACGGATACCGGCGGACGCCTACGAGACGATCTACGTGATCGGCGACGTACACGGCTGCCGATGGAGGCGGCTACCGGAATCTCAGCCCCCGACGACCAGCACGACGCCGGCGACGAGGACGACGACGGCCCCGACGAGCCGTGCGGTCACCCGTTCCTCGCGCCCCAGGAACAGGGCCGAGCCGACGACGACGAGTAACGGACTCGCGCCCAGGACCGGCGCGACCACCGAGACGGGCGCCCTGTCCAGTGCCGCGAGGTAGGTCCCGAGGTAGGCGGTGTTCGCGAGCGCCGTCACCAGCGTCCACCGGTCGGGTCGTGCCGGCCACGGGCGACGCTCCCGGAGTCTGCGGACCAGGAGATACAGCCCGAACCCCGACGCCGCGGCGACGACCCGTACGGTCACGCCGACGAGTGCGGGCGTCCCCTCGGCCAGCCCCGTCCTCGTGAACACCGGATCGAGTCCGAGCAACAGCGCCGCCGCCAGCGGGAAGCCGATATCGACCCACGCGCGTCGCCCCGCGGGAGTGAGGGGGCTGGCCCGAGTGTCCCACGACACCGCCACCGCGCCGCCGACCAGGAGGACGACGCCGACCGCGAGCGTCGTCGTGAGCGGTTCGTCCAACAGCAGGACGGCACCGAGGACCGCGACGAGCGGGAACGTCGACTTCAGCGGCTCGGCGCGACTCGCACCCAGTCGCTGGATGCCGACGAACAGCGCGACTCTGGCCAGCAGCGAGCCCAGGAGCCCGCCGACGGCGAACGCGACCACCGAGCGCGCCGTCAGTCCGTACGGCGGGCCGTAGACGACGGCCGTGACCGGGAGCAAGACGAGAAGGTTGACCGCGAAGACACCCGCGACGAGGTCGGTCAGGGATCGGGTCCGCGTGCTCACGCGGACAGCGAGGCTCTGTGCTGCGAGTGCGACCGCCGCCAGGACGGCGAACCCGACGCCCAGTGTGCCCGCCACCATCGGTTCTGCCCCGAGACAGGAGGGGGCGTCGCTTGAATCCACGTGGTCGAGGAGTCGCTTAGCGCGAGAAGAGGCTGTTGTGGACCGGCGCGAAGTCGGACTCCTCGGTCTCGACCTCGACGGTGTCCGAGACGGCGTTGCCCTCGATCCCCGAATCGAGGAAGTCCGCCAGCGGCGGGCCGACGCTGTCCGGTTCGACCAGGAAGGCGTCGTGGCCGTAGTCGGAGTCGACGACGTGGTGGGCCACGTCGGTGTCGGTCTCCCGCAGCGCGTCGGCCAGGGCCTCGGACTGCTGGGTCGTGAAGTGCCAGTCCCCGGTAAAGGACATCACGAGCGCCGACCCGTCGAAAGCCGCGAGCGCGTCGGCGTCCGATTCGAAGCCACTGGCCAGGTCGTAGTTGTCCATCGCCCGCGTCAGGTAGAGGTAGCTGTTGGCGTCGAACCGCTCGACGAACTTCGAGGCGTTGTAGTCGAGATACGACTCCACGTCACGGTACGGGAAGAAACGCCCGGCGGGGTCGACCGGGAAGGCCCGCTCGGCCTCCCGGGTGGCCGCCCGGCGGCCGAAGCGCCGCTCCATGCTGGATTTCGAGAAGTACATGACGTGACCGATCTCGCGGGCCAGGGCCAGCCCCTCGTCGGGGTGGTCCCCATCGTAGTAGTTCCCCCCGTTCCAGTTCGGGTCGGTGGTGATCGCCCGGCGGGCGATGCCGTCGAGCGCGAGACACTGGGGGTCCAGCCGACCGGCGGCGGCGATGGGCACGAGTTTCTCGACGTGGTCGGGGTGGCGTTTGGCCCACTCCAGGACGTTCATGCCGCCGACGCTGCCGCCGACGACCGCGTAGAGGTGGGGAATCCCGAGTTCGTCCAGCAGCGCGCGCTGGGCCTCCGTCCAGTCGGCGACCGTCACGGGCGGGAACTCCGGGCCGTACGGGTCGCCCGTCTCGGGATTCGTACTCGGCGGGCCGCTGGAGCCGTAACACGACCCTGGAACGTTGACACAGACGACGAAGTACTCGGTGGTGTCGATGGCCTTGCCCGGCCCGACGATGTCGTCCCACCAGGCGTAGGCCTGGTCGCTGTCCTCGAAGCGGCCCTGTGAGGCGACGTGGGCGCTGCCGGTCAGCGCGTGACAGACCAGGACGGCGTTGTCGCCCTCGAACTCGCCGTAGGTCTCGTAGGCCAGTTCCAGATCGGGGATCGTCTCCCCACACTGGAACTCGAAGGCCCCCAGCGAGACGGTCTCGTGGTCGACGGGCATCTCAGCGCACCTCCTCGATGGCGCTGTCGATGTCGGCGATCACGTCGGCCGGGTCCTCGATACCGACGCTCATCCGAACCAGGTCCGGCCGGACGCCGCTCTCGCGCTGTTCGGCCGCCGAGAGCTGGGCGTGGGTCGTCGATGCGGGGTGGATCACGAGCGTCTTCGCGTCGCCGATGTTGGCCAGGAACTTCGCCAGATCTGTGCGCTCGCAGAACTGCCGGCCGGCGTCGTAGCCGCCGTCGAGGCCGAACGTGACGACGCCGCCGAACCCGCCCGAGAGGTACTCGGTCGCGAGGTCGTGGGTCTCGTGGGATTCGAGGCCGGGGTAGGTGACCCAGGAGACTTCGGGGTGGTCCTGGAGGTGTCGGGCGACGGTCAGGGCGTTCTCGCAGTGGCGCTCCATCCGCAGGGCCAGCGTCTCCGTCCCCTGGAGCGTTGCCCAGGCGTCGAACGGTTTCTGGCCGTCGCCCAGCGAGCGCAGGCCTCGCTGGCGGGCGGCCATCGCGAACGCTCTGTCCCCGAACCGCTCGGCGAAGTTCGTGTCGAAGGCGGGGTTCTGGGCGCCCATCTCGGGGAACTTCTCGGGGTAGTCGCCCCAGGGGAACGAACCGCCGTCGACGAGGACGCCGCCGACGGTCGAGCCCGAGCCGTGGATCCACTTCGTCGTCGACTCCCAGACGATGTCCGCACCGTGGTCCAGCGGGTTACACAGCGCCGGCGTGCCGAAGGTGTTGTCGACGAACAGCGGGACGCCGTGGTCGTGGGCCACGTCGGCGATCGCTTCGAGGGGCGGGACCACAAGCGAGGGGTTGCCGATGGCCTCGACGTGGACGTAGGCGGTGTCGTCGTCGATGGCCGCGGCGTAGGCGTCGGGGTCGAGCGTGTCGACGAAGCGGGCCTCGATCCCCCGCCGGCTGGCGGTACTCGTGAGATAGCTGTGGGTGCCGCCGTAGATCGAAGAGGAGGAGACGACGTTGTCGCCGGCCGACGCGAGCACGAGCGTCCCGGCGTCCAGGGCGGCCATCCCCGACCCGGTGGCGACGGCGTCGACGCCGTTCTCCAGGGAAGCAAGCCGGTGTTCGAGCATCCGCACTGTCGGGTTGTCGAAGCGGGAGTAGACGTTGCCGTCGTCTTCGAGGGCGTACCGGTCGGCCGCCGTCTCGGCGTCCTCGAAGACGTACGAGGAGGTCTGGTAGATCGGGGGAGCACACGCGCCCGTCGCCGGGTCGGGCTCCTCCTGCCCGGCGTGCACACAGCGTGTCCCGAACGCGTACTGGTCGGTCATGTGCAGTATGCATATATCTCCAAACATCTATAACCACGAGTTACGGCAATACTCTCCCCGTGTGAACGCACCACAACCAGCGTATTTGTCGCTGGCCCACGAGGGCAGGATATGGACCACGAGAGCGCCGGTGTCGCCTGCCAGCGGATCCTCGACGCGGTCGGGAGCGCGGTGGTGGCCGACGAGTCGTTTCTGGAGACGGTGCTGACTGGGATCCTCGCGAGAGGGCACGTCCTGCTCGAGGACGTGCCCGGGACCGGCAAGACGCTGACCGCGCGCTCCTTTGCGACCGTGCTGGACCTCTCCTTTTCGCGCATCCAGTTCACGCCGGACCTGCTGCCCGCGGACGTGACCGGCTCGAACGTCTACGACGAGGCGAGCGGCGAGTTCGACTTCCAGCCCGGCCCGATCTTCGGGAACGTGGTGCTCGCCGACGAGATCAACCGCGCGCCGCCCAAGACCCAGGCGGCGCTGCTGGAGGCGATGGGCGAGCGCCAGGTGACCGTCGACGGCCAGACCCACCCGCTGCCGGAGCCGTTCTTCGTCATCGCGACCCAGAACCCCGTCGAACACGAGGGGACCTTCGGGCTGCCCGAGGCCCAGCGGGACCGCTTCGTCGTCAAGACCGAGATGGGGTATCCCGACTTCGCCGGCGAGCGTGACCTGATCGACCGCCGGGCCGACCGGACCGAACAGGCCCCGAGCGTCGCCGATATCGTCGATCACCGCCAGGTCCCCGCGCTCCAGGCGGCCGCCGAGACGGTCGCCGTCGACGGGGCGCTCCGGGACTACGTCGTGGAACTGGGCCGGGAGACCCGCGACGACGACCGGGTCGACGTTGGCGTCTCGCCCCGTGGAATCCAGCGGCTGTTCGAGGCCGCCAGGGCGCGGGCGGTGATCGACGGACGCGACTACGTCGTCCCGGACGACATCCGCGGGGTCGTCGAGCAGGTGTTCGCTCACCGACTGGTCCTGACCGCCGACGCCGACGTGCGCGGGACCGATCCCGCAGCCGTCGTCCGGGACGTGCTCGGCCGGGTCGACGTGCCTGCCGTCGACCCCTGACTACCGGAGGGCGGCGACCAGCGCCAGGACGGCCAGGACACAGACGACGAGCGCGGCGAGCGCGGTCCCTGGCGGGACCGACAACGCGCCACCGGCACCCCCGGCGAGCGCCGCGGCGACACCGGCACCGACGCTCCCGACGGCGACGGTCCCGCCGACGTGGAGCAGTTCGGTCCGACGGGTGCCGACGGCCGCCCCGAGTTCGCGGCCGAGCGTCGCCCCGAACGCGCCGGCGTCCCAGACGACGACGGCGGCGACGATCCCCCGAGGACCAGCGCCGGCGACGCCGACAGCGTCCCCGCGGCTCCCGTCGCGACGAACAGCCCCGCCCCGGCGAGCGCCGCCTCGCTCCCCCGGTCGCCGACGTAGCCGACGAACAGGACGGTCCAGAGCGCGCCCGTCACCCCGACGAGCGCGAGCAGCGACGCGGCCGTGAGCCCCACCGCGACGGTACGCGGCCCGTAGAACTCGATCGGAGCCGAGACGAGGGCGTCCACGGCGCCGGCCAGGAACGCCGGCGCCTCGGCCCGGACGAGCGCCGCCCCGCTGCTGACGACCGGGCCGCCGGCCACGAGCGCCGCCGCCGTCAGCCCGACGCCACCGACGTACGGCGCCAGCACGAGTCCCACACGACCGGGCGCACGCCGGACCGTCCGGCGGAGCAGCCACACCGCGAGGACGACCGCGAGCGCGGCGAGCGTCGTCCACCACAGCGCCAGCCTGAGGGCCGGCGACCCCGAGACGGCGACGGCGAGGTCGTAGAGCGCCGGGACCGTCTCGCTGATCGCCGACTGGCCGGCGAGCAGTTCGATCAGTCCGGCGGCGAGCGCCGCCAGCAGCGCCAGGAGTGCGAGCGCTCCCAGGCCCTGGCGGGTCCGCCCGAGGGCCGCCCGGATGTCCGGTCCCTCCGGTGTCGCCGACGCGAGTTCCGCCAGCGGGAGCGCGCCGACGGCACGCGAACCGAGCCACGCGGTCACGGCGACCAGAGACAGGAACACGCCGAGATGGGTCCGCCCGGGGGTCGGGGTCAGCAGCGGCCCGGCGACGACGCCTACGAGCGACGGCGAGCCGTCGGCGGAGAGGACGCCAGCGACGGGGATTACCAGGGCGACGGCCGCGACGACGGTCACGGGCAGCGCGGTCCGGGCGACGACCCCGGCGTAGCGCCCGACACGGGCGGTGTCGACGGCTCCGGCGGTCGCCGCCGCGGCGCCGAAGACGGCGAGGAGACAGCCGCCGACGACCAGCACCGTCGCCCCGATGTCGACCAGGATCGGTCGCGCCAGCGCGGGGCCGGCGACGGGGAAGGAAGCGACCACGAGCGCCGAAAGCGTCCACACGAAGGCCACGCCGGCCCCGGCCGCGATCGGGACCGCCAGGAGGCTCGCGAGCAGCGTTCGGCTCGCGCTCCGGCGCTGTCCGCCGACGAGGGCGAGCGCGACCGCCAGCCCGACGGCCGCCGGGACACCGACCGCCGCCTGGCGGCCGACCGGAACCGTCCCGAGCAAACGGGTGACAAGCACCGCCGTCAGCCCGAGAACCACGCCGAGGCTCGTCCGCGGCAGCCTCGCCGGCGGGCCGGTCACTCGCCGAACACCTCCGTCACTGCCGTCCGAAGCGCCGCGTCGAGCGGCCGGTCCAGGTCCCAGTCGACGACTGCCGTTCCGAGGTGTTCGATCCGGCGCAGTCCCTGGGCCCGTTCGAGCGCGAGGACCGACGCCCCCAGCGAGTCACGGCGCGTCACGTCCGGGCTGACCAGCGTCGTCGGGTAGTCCCGCCGGGTCAGTTCCGTCAGCAGCGAGTGCGCCCACTCGTCGGTCGCCGGGGAGACGACGACGACCTGGGCCGTCGCCGGGAGACGCGCGAGCACCGCACGAATCGCGTTCCGACCGCCGTCGGCCTCGGTGCGTTTGCTCGCCACCGGCCCATCGTCGCTGTCGCCCGGCCGGCGCGTCGCGGCCCGACCCACCCCGTCGACGACCCGCGCCGCCCGGTCGCCGGCGTGTCTGCCGCTGTCGTCGACCCACACCAGTCCGTCGGGATCGACCCCGCCGGGAACGTCGGCGTCCGTGAGCCCGACGGCGGCGACGCTGGTGACGGCCCCCGCCTGCGAGAGCGTCCCCAGCAGCCGCTGGGCGGCGTAGGCCGACAGTTCGGCGCCGGTCGGGAAGGCGGGGTCCGGCGTCGCCCGGGCGGGAGGCCGGGCGTCGACGAGCAGTACCGTCCTGACCGCGCGCTGCTCGCGGTAGTCGACGGTCGTCAGGTCGGTGGTCTTGGCGTAGCGGCGCCAGTCGATCCGGCCGGCCGGGTCGCCGTACTGGTACTGCCGCGTCGAGTGAAACGCCAGCCCGCTGCCGCCGCTGTCGGTCGAGTGTGTCCCCGCGAACGGGAGCGTCGCGTCGGTGAGCGGCCCCGATTCGACGGCGTTGGCACAGGTCAGGGACGTGTCGCCGGCGACGGCGACCTCGGTCGTGACGACCTCGCTGGCGGCCAGCGGCCGGACCCGGGCGTCGGCGTCGGCGAAGGCGTGTGTGCCCCGCTTGGCGCGGACCGTGTAGCCGACGGTCACCGTCTCGCCGGGGCGAAGCGCCGTGCAACACCGGGGCGACCCGTCGACGACCGCCAGTTCGTCCGGAACGCCGTCGACGAGGCGAACGTCGGTCAGCGTCCGCTCGCCGGTGTTCTCGACGGTCAGTTCGACGGCCGCCAGCTCCGGGGAGCGGGCGGTCGTCGACGGAGCGCGTGGCCCCGAGCGACACCGGTTCGGGAACCCTGGAGAGCGCGCCGTAGCAGACGTAGGCGAGCGGGATCGCCGTCGCCGCCAGGAGGAGCGGCTCGCCCGAGAGCAGCGCCAGCCCGACGAGGACGAGCGCGCCGGCCAGCCCGCCGGCCCAGCGGTGGACGCGCCGGCGCATCTCAGCGACCCTCCGTTGCCCGTCGCTCGACGGCGGCGACGGCTCGGTCGAGGCGGCGCTCGCGCTCGCGCTCGGGGTCGAGCCACAGCCGGAGGCGGGCGCCGACCGGGAACGGCGTCTCGGGTGACAGCACGGCGGCCGCGATCCGGTCGTCGGTCCAGGTCCCGGAACGGACCGCCTCGCGGGCGGCCGATCGCTCGCCGTCGGCCGCTCGGGCGTGTGCCGTCGTCGCTACCTCGCTGAGCCGCTCGACGACAGTCCGCATCGCCGCGTCGTCACCCTCGATCGCGTTGCCGACGGCCGCGTCGAGCCGGCCCCGACCAGCGAGTCCGGGGAGACGGTCGCCGCCTCCGGCGGGCTCTCGATCGCGGTCGCGTAGCCGGTCGTCCCCTGCTCGGCGCTACCGGCGGTGGGCCAGGCCGCGACCGCCCCGACGAGGAGGACGGCGACCCCAAGCAGCGAGAGCAGCGCGGCCGGCGGGACGGCGTCGAGCGTCCCGAGCAGGCCGTCGATCCCCAGCGCCCCCGGCGCGAAGACGATGGCGGTCGCGAGCGCCGTCGCCAGCAGCCCGACGGTCCCGAGCGCGACGGGTCGCCAGCGCATCAGGCCTCGCCCTCCCCGTCGGCTGCCGCCTCGATCGCCTCGATGGCCGCCTGGACGGCCGCGACCCGCTCGTCGGCCCCGCGGTCGCCGTACTCGACCGCGCGGAAGGCGTCCCGGAGCGTCCGGACGGCCTCGGGCGGGAGGCCGTCCTCGGCGACGGCGTGGGCCGCGATGTCGCCCGGCGAGTGTGTCCAGTACCGCGGGAGCGAGACGTGCGTCAGGAAGCGTCGCCAGGCCTCGCGGATCGTGACCTGTGCCGCCGGCGGGTCGGCGCCGTCCCCCGGTGTCGACGCCGTCCCAGCGGTCGCGCGCTCGGCGGTCCCCGCGCGCTCGATCCACCGGCGGAGCCGGGCCAGCAGTTCGGTGACGGTCGTCTCGCGGGCGATCAGGGCACGCAACGCGGCCGAGAGCCGTGCGAGCGATCGGTCGAGCGACGCCGCCAGCGCGATCAGCGCACCGACGGCGGCCTGGACCGCCGCGTCGAGCCAGCGACGCACCGCGCCGGGCGTCAGCCCGCTGCGCCGAACACCGACCGCGACGCCGCCGACACAGAGCGCCGCCGCGAGGACGACGGCCGCGAGATTTCGGCCGAGCCGTCCACGGTGACCCGCTCGCGCTGGCCGTACCGGGAGACGGTCAGGTCCGTGCCGGCCGCGACCGGGAGCCGGACCGTCGCCGTGCCGTCGACGCCAGTTCGGCCGACACGGGTGCCGTCCTGAACCACTGGTGCGTCCGCCACCGGATCGCCGTCGAGCGTCGCGGTCACGGTCAGACCGGTCCCGGGGAGCGCGAGCGGGAGCGTCGGGTCCGCCGAGACGACCAGCGGCGCCAGCGACAGCGTCTCGTTGCCGCCGACGGCGTCCCGGCGGACGGCGACGGTCACGTCGCCTGGTTCGGTCGGCAGCGTCACGGTCGCCCGGCCGCTCGCGCCGGTCGTCCCCACGCGCCGGCCGTCGACCGTCACCGTCCCGTCCCGGACCGGCACGTCCTCGACGCTCGCGACGACGGTCACGGTGGCGCCGGTGACCGCCTCGCCGGAGACGGTGACCGTCGCCGCCGTCGAGACGTTGAACGTCTCGTTGGCCGTCTGTTGGGCTGGCGGACCGCCGACCGCGTAGAACCGGTCGCTCGGGCCGCCTCCGACGGCGGGAACCGTAGGTACGACCGCCGACTGACGGTCCGACGGGACCGACACGCCGACATCGAGCGTCGCGTCGTAGGGGACCCGGCCGACGACGGCTCCCTGGGCGTCGGTCCGGCCGACGGCCCTCCCGTTGAACGTGACCGTCGCGTTTTCGACCGGGCTGCCGTCCCGGGTCACCGTCACCAGCACCGGCGCGCCCGGCGTCGCAGTGCGGTTGAGGCGGACGGAGACGCCCTCCGTGGTGTCGGTCGGATCGTCGCGCTCCTCGGCCTCGGTGGGCTCCGGATCGCCCTCGTCCGACGGGGTGTCCTCGGGGAGCGGCGTCTGGGGCTGGACGGTCCCGATGGACGGCCCTTCGGCGCCGACGCCGAACTGTTCGCCGGGGCTCCCGCGCTCGCTGGCCCGGTAGTCCTCGCCCGCCGCGGCCATCGCGGCCTGCTCGGCAGCCAGGCGTTCCCGTCCCGGCGTCGGGTCGAAGCGAACCCACCCCCGGTCGGGGAAGTACACCTCGACCCAGGCGTGGGCGTTCAGCCCGCGGACGGTGTAGGTCCCCTCGCCGGTCCGCTCGCCCGTCGAGTAGCCGACGACGTAGCGGGCGGGGACCCCCTGACTGCGCAGCATCGCCGTCATCGCGGTCGCGAAGTACTCGCAGTAGCCCGCCTCCATCTCGAAGACGAACTGCGAGGCGACGCGCTCGTCGGGTTCGTCGCTGACGTTCAGCGAGTACGCCTTCTCGGTCTCCAGCCACCGCTCGATCGTCGTCGCCGTCTCGTAGGGGGAGTCGCTGCCGGCCGTCAGGTCGTCGGTAAACGGCCCGAGTCGCTGGCGCGTCCCGGGCGGGAGGGCGGTGTAGCGCTCCTCGACGGCCGCCGGGTAGTCGCGCCCGCTGGTCCGCAACACCGCCGGCTCCCGGGCCGGTCGGACGCTGCTCCCCTGGTAGGCGGTGCCGGCCGGGAGCGACCCGTCGGCCCGGATCGCTCCGGCGTCGGTCACCATCAGTCCCTCCCGAGAGACGGTCCGGGGCCGCCAGACCGTCGGGAGCGACGACGCCGACCGTTCCAGCGTGACCGCGTAGCGCACCTCGGTGCCGGTGCCCGAACCGACGCCGGGAGGGATCGGGCCGTCGTAGGGAGCGAGGTCGGTGTCGGTCTCCCAGCCGGACCCGGTGTAGGTCTCGTAGGCGCCGGTCCGCCAGTACGCGGCGTCGGTGCTCTGTGCGGTGAAGTGAACGTCGGTGTCCCGGGACTGGAAGGGGTTCTCGGCGGTGTCGACCCCGCCGACGGTCGTCGAGGTGCCCGGGTTCAGCGCGCCGAGGTCGCCGCTCGCGCCGAGGCCGGCGTCGGGACCGGGGCCGCGCTGGCCCTCGGGCGGCAGCGGGACCAGCGACTCGGCGGGGCTGTCGCCGGCCGGTGCCAGAAGCGGCAGGACGGCCGTCGCCAGGACGATCGCGACGGCACAGACCCCGACCAGGACCACTCGGGAGTACTCGCGCGCGTACCCGCCCTCGGTGGCGGTGGCGTCGTCTCCGGACATGTCGGCAGCGATAGAGTGGCCCTACCTGACGCCGCCGGCAGCATAAGTCTGCTGTCGGGGACCCCGCTGGCGACCCCTCGTCTCGGTGGATACAAACGCCCCCGGACACAACGGACGGCAATGACAGCCGACGAGACGGTCCGGTGCTGGCTGGTCGAACGCTCCAGCTACGGCGACGAGCGGATGGTCACTCTCGTCTACGCGACGCCGGACGGCGAGCGGTTCCTCCAGCAGCAGTTCTCGACGAACCTCCTCATGAAAAAGCGCGTCACGGCCGCGATCGACGCCGACGCCGACCGACTGGAGACCCTCGACGACGACGAGACGCGCGAGCGGTACGCGACCGAAGCCAGCCGGATGGCCGAACAACACGACCCCGACGAGGAAGTGTAGCCCGCGGGTCGTCATACGAAAGACTATACCCGAGGCCGGCACAAGCCGGGCGTATGACAGCGATAGAACTGGACGGAGTCAGGAAGGAGTTTGGCTCCGTGACCGCCCTGAACGGGGTCGACCTCACCGTCGAGGAAGGCGAGATATTCGGCTTCCTCGGTCCCAACGGCGCCGGGAAGTCGACCGCGATCAACGTCCTCCTGGACTTCATCCGCCCGACGGAGGGGTCCGCGACGGTGCTCGGCCGGGACGCCCACGAGGAGTCAAAGCGCATCCGGGACCGGACCGGCGTCCTCCCGGAAGGGTTCGACGTGTACGGCCGGCTCACCGGCCGCCAACACCTGAAGTTCGTGATCGAGTCCAAAGACGCCGACGTAGAGCCGGCCGCGCTGGCCGAGCGTGTCGGTATCCCCGACGCCATCGATCGCAAGGCTGGCGGCTACTCCAAGGGGATGCAACAGCGGCTCGTCCTCGCGATGGCGCTGGTCGGCGAGCCGGAGCTGCTCATCCTCGACGAGCCCACGAGCGGGCTAGACCCCAACGGCGCACGGCTGATGCGCGAGATCATCCGCGAGGAGAACGAGCGGGGCGCGACCGTCTTCTTCTCCAGTCACATCCTCGGACAGGTCGAGGCGATCTGTGACACCGTCGGCATCCTCCAGGACGGCGAACTCATCGCGAAAGACACCGTCGAAGGGCTCCGCGAGGCGGCCGCGGGCGACACCACACTCGAAGTGACGTTCGCCGACGGCGCCGATGTCGACGCGGCGGTCACGACCGTCCAGAACGCCGGCATCGGGACCGGCGTCACCGCGGACGGCAACGGGATCAGAGTCACCTGCGACGAGAGCGAGAAGATGACCGTCCTCAACACTCTCGAAGAAGCCGGCATCGCCGTCGAGAACTTCGACACCGAGGAGGCGTCGCTCGACGACGTGTTCGCGGCCTACACCAGTCGGGACGAGGCCGACGAGGCCACGGAGGCCGAGGCATGAGCGACCGACAGGCAGACACCGCCGGGCAGTTCGTCCTCGACCTCCTCGCGGGCGCCGACGACCGGCTCCACGGGCTCGACTGGTATCCGATCGTCAAGAAGGAGTTCTCGGACACGGTCCGGACCCGCTCGCTGCTGTTGCTGACCGGGCTGTATCTCGCGCTGTTCGTCCTCCCGCTGATCGTGACGCTGTACACCGACCTGGGCGGGCAGGCGGCGACGGCGGTGACCGCGCTCGTCCAGGGGATCGCGGTCCGGCTGCTGTCTGTCATCGTCCCGATCTCGGCGATCGCGTTGACCTACGCCGCGATCTCGGGCGAGCGACAGCGGGGCTCGCTGAAGATCCTCCTCTCGCTGCCGTACACCCGCCGCGATGTCGTCGTCGGCAAGCTGTTCGGCCGCTTTTTTGTCCTCGGCGCGCCGCTGGTCGGGACCCTGCTCCTCCAGGTGCTCGTGGTCCTGCCCGAGGCGGAGTCGGGGTTCCAGGCACGGACCGTCGCGGTCCTCATCGGCCTGACGCTGCTGCTCGCGCTGTCCTTCGTCGGTTTCACCCTCGGAGCGTCGGCCGCGACATCGACCACACGGCGGTCGCTCATCGCCGCCGGCGGGATCTGGGTGTATCTCTTCGCGCTGTGGAACTCCGTCTCCCGCGGGATCGGCGGACTCCTCCGTGACCGGACCGGGCTCGAGCAGGCGCTGACGCTGAAGCTCGAACTGTTCGTCAAGCTGTTGAACCCGACCCAGGCCTACCAGACGCTGCTCCAGTCGCTCGCAAGTTCGGAGACCACCGTCGCCCAGGCCAGGGCGTCGATGTTCGGGAGTCTGCTGGGCGGCCGATCGAGTCTCATCCGCCAGCAGGCCGCCGCACAGACGCTGTCGGAGTCGGTGCCGTGGTACCTCTCGGACCCCATGGCGGTCGCGGTCCTGCTGCTGTGGTGTGTCGTCCCCGTCGCGATCGGCTACGGGCTGTTCGCCCGCGCCGACCTATAGGACACCGCGCTCGGCGAGCAGCGTCTCGAACGCTGCCTCGTCCAGCTCTCTCACGTCGTTGTCGGCCGCGTCCTCTCGTTTTCGCTGGCCCGGGTTCGCGCCGACCACCAGGTAGTCCGTGTTGCCCGAGACGCTGCCCGTCGCCGACCCGCCGTGGCGCTCGACGAGTTCCTGGGCGTCGCTGCGGGTGTACTCCTCCAGCGAGCCCGTGAACACGAACGTGAGCCCGGCGAGTTCCTCGCCGCCGGTCGCCGCGGCGTCCTGTGGGTCGACGTGATCCAGCAGCCGGTCGAGCACGTCCCGGTTGCCCTCGCCGCGGAAGAACTCGACGATGGCGTCGGCGACGACCGGGCCGACATCTGGGACCGCCTCGAACGCCTCGCGGTCGCCCTCGTCCGCGGCCGTTCGGATGGCGTCGAAGCTGCCAAACTCCGTGGCGAGGTTCCGCGCCGTCACACCGCCGACCTCGGGAATCCCGAGCGCGACCAGGAAGTCCGCGAGCGGCGGCTCCCGTGTCCCCTCGACCGCCTCGATCAGGTTCCGGGCGCTCGTCTCGCCCCACCCGTCCAGTTCGGTCAGGTCCTCGGCGGAGAGGTCGTAGAGGTCGGCCGGATCGGTGACGAACCCCGCGTCCAGCAGTTGCGCGACCGCCTTCTCGCCCAGCCCCTCGATGTCCAAGGCGCCGCGGCTGGCGTAGTGCTCGACCGCGCGTTCGCGCTGGGCGGGACAGGAGAGCCCGCCGGTACAGAACGCCATCGGCCCGTCGCGCTCGACGACGCTGTCACAGACGGGGCAGGTCTCGGGGAACGCGAAGTGGCCGTCACCGTCGGACTCGACGACCTCGACGACTTCGGGGATCACGTCGCCGGCGCGTTTGATCCGGACGCGGTCGCCGACGGCGACACCGAGTTCCGCGACCAGCGAGGGGTTGTGCAGCGAGGCCCGCGAGACCGTGACGCCGCCGACTTCGACCGGGTCGAGCAGGGCGACCGGGGTGAGCCGGCCGGTGCGACCGACCTGGACGACCACGTCCCGGAGCGTCGTCTCGCCCTTGCGGGCGGGGAACTTGTAGGCGAAGGCCCACCGGGGCGCCCGCGCGGTCGTCCCGAGCAGGTCACAGGCGTCCATGTCGTCGACCTTGATGACGACGCCGTCGATCTCGTAGTCCAGGTCGTCCCGGGCGGCCAGTTGGTCGTCCCGGTAGTCGATCGCGCCCTCGATGTCCGCGACGGGCCGGAGTCTGTCAGAGACCCGCAGGCCCCACTCGGGCAGTCGCTCGTGGATGTCGCTGTGGCTCTCGAAGTCGACGGAGGCGTCCAGCACGCCGAAGAAGAAGATCGAGAGGGGCCGCCGGGCGGTGACGCTCGGGTCGAGTTGCCGGAGGGTGCCGGCAGCGGCGTTGCGCGGGTTCGCGAAGGGGTCCTCGCCGGCCTCGACGCGCTCGCGGTTGAACGCCGTAAACGCCTCGCGGGGGATGTACACCTCGCCCCGGACGGCCAGGAAGTCGGGGTAGTCCCCCCGGAGTCGCTGGGGGACGCTGGCGATGGTGCGGACGTTCTCGGTCACGTCCTCGCCGACCTGGCCGTCGCCGCGGGTCGCGGCCCGCTGGTAGCGGCCGTCCTCGTAGACGATCTCCACCGAGAGGCCGTCGAACTTCGGTTCACAGAAGTACCGGAGGTCGCCCTCGTAGTCGGCGTCGGCGAGTCGGTCCCGGACGCGGCGGTCGAACTCTCGGACCGCGTCGGCCTCGCCGCTCTGGTCGATCGACCGCATCGGCGCGACGTGGTCGACCTCGCCGAGTTCGTCGAGCGGCGTCCCGCCGACCCGCTGGGTGGGGCTGCCAGTCGTGTCGAGGTCGAACGCTCCTTCCAGATCCTGCAACCGGGCGAACAGCGCGTCGTAGGTCCGGTCGCCGATCAGGGGGTCGTTCTCGACGTAGTAGCGGTAGTCGTGATACCGGATGGCCTCGCGCAGCTCCCGGGCCTGCTCGCGGGCGCTGTCCGCGTCGAGGTCCGCGACCGGATCGAACTCGGTCGGCGGGTCCTCGACGTAGGGGTTGTCCGCCAGGTCGTCCTCGGAGACGGCTGCCATTTGACTGCGTTCCGGGGGCCGGCTACTAAGCCGCTGTGATAGGGTCGCGCTCGGCCGGTCAGGCCTCGACGGCCGGTCCCCGGGCGTACTTCGCCAGCACGTCGTACTCGACGTTGGCGCGGTCGCCGGGCGCGTACTCCGAGAGTGTCGTCACCCGGCGGGTCTCCGGGACCGTCGCGACGCTGAACGTCCCGCCGTCGATCGCGGTCACGGTGAGACTCACGCCGTCGAGTGCCACCGCGCCCTTCTCGACGACGTAGGGCGTCTCTGGACGCTCGAAGACGTACTCGTGGGTGTCGCCGTCCTCGCGGATCGCCGCCAGTCGCGTCGTCGTGTCGACGGTGCCCTTGACGACGTGGCCGTCGAAGCGGCCGTCGGCCGCCAGCGGGCGTTCGAGGTTGACGGTGTCACCGGGGCGCCGGCGGTCGACGGTCGTCCGTGCGACAGTCTCCGTCGAGCAGTCGGCGACGAGGCGGCCGCCGTCGTGGTCCGCGACGGTGAGACAGACGCCGTCGACGGCGAGGCTGTCGCCGACACTCCGCTCGAAGGGCGCGTCGACGCGCAGCGTCAGTCCGTCGTCGGTCCGGTCGGTGCTACGAATCGTGCCCGTGGCTTCGACGATGCCGGTGTACACGCATCGGTGGTCGGGGGACCCGCCGAAAAGCCTTCCCAAAATAGTTAGACGTAACAAATTTGTTACGCGAGTGGTGCGGACACGCGGTGCTAGTGTACGGGAAACCGGAAAGAGATCGCCCGTCGTTACAGGTCCGCGATGTCCTCGATCGCGTCGGTGAGCTCCTCGATGCTCTCGACGGTGTGTTCGCCCATGTGTCCGATCCGGAACGACTCCTCGCTGAGGTCGCCGTAGCCACTGGAGAAGACCATGTCGTACTCCTCGGAGACCTGTTCGACCGTCGCGGCCACGTCGATCCCCTGCGTGTTCTCGACGCAGGTCACGGTCTGGGACTCGTAGCCCTCCTCCGGGAAGAGGCCGAAGTGCTCGCGGGCCCAGTCGCGGGTGTACTCGGCCATCTCTCGATGGCGCTGGTCGCGGGCGTCGTGGCCCTCGTCGAGCATGTGTTTCATCTGTTTACGGTAGGCGAGCATGATCGGGATGGCGGGCGTGGAGTGGGTCTGGCCCTTCCGGTCGTAGTAGTCCAGGCAGCGCTGGAAGCCGCCGTACCACGACGCGGAGTCCTTGTCGAGTTCGCGCTCGTATGCGGCGTCGCTGACGGTACAGACCGCAAGACCCGGCGGCATCGCGAAGGCCTTCTGGGTCGAGGTAAACAGCGCGTCGATGTTGTGGGCCTCGATGTCGATCTGATCGCCGCCCAGACAGGAGATCGCGTCGACGACGAAGTAGGTGTCGGGGTAGTCGGCCATGAGGTCGCCGATCTCCTCGACGGGGTTTCGCACGCCGGTCGAGGTCTCGTTCATCACGACGCCGACGGCGTCGTAGCCGTCGTCTTTCGCCTCCAGCGCGTCCCGGATGTCGGCGGGCTTGACGGCCTGGCCCCAGTCGTACTCGACGCGGTCGACATCCTTGCCCAGCCGGTCGGCAACGTTGGCCTGGCGCTCGCTGAACGCGCCGGAGGTCGCCACGAGCATGTCGTCCTCGACGAGGTTCAGCGTCGTCGCCTCCCAGAACTCGGTGCCCGAGGCGGTGAGGATGACGACCTCGTTGTCGGTGCCCAGGAACTCCTTGGTGTCCTCGACGATCGTGGTGTAGAGGTCGGTCATCCGGTCCATCCGGTGGCCGAACATCGGCTGGGCCATCGCCTCGATCACGTCCTCGCGGACCTCGGTCGGGCCCGGGAGGTACAGTGTCTTCTCGGGGTAGTCGTCGGTGTACTCCTGTTTCTCTCGCTGTGTAACCATCTGTTAGGCGGCCCTTCGTAACCGGGTGGCATGGTAGTTTTGATACCGCCGCGTCACCCGGCCAGCGAGGGGTCGATCCGGCGCACGACGAGGAGCACGAGCGCGGCGTAGACGATCGGCCCGAGCAGGGCGGTGATCGGCGGGACCGCGTACAACAGCGCCGAGAGCAGCCACAGCAGGAACGGTGCGAGCGCGAGCAGTTGCGCGCCGCGGGCGAGCGCGTCGGCGACGGTCGGTCGCTGGGCGCTCAGGTAGCCGATCGCGACGACGGCCGCGAGATAGAAGAACGTCAGTCCCGGCGGGGAGACGATCGGAAGCGTGACCAGCGCCACCGCGGCGATCGCCACGCCGACGGCGCCCGGCCCGTACTCGCTGGCGACGAGTTGATCGGCGATGGCGTTCCCGTCCCCGCGTGCCAGCGCCTCCGTGAGTTCGCCACTACCCGCCTCCCTGGGCTCGTCGAAGTCCTGTCCGCAGTGCATACACCAGGAGGCCGTGGCGCTGACCTTCTCGTTGCAGTGGGGACAGCGGGGATCAGTTCGCATCGTTCGAACTCAGGGGCGGTATCGTGTTAGCCGTTGTGGGTGTCTGCGGACAGGCCGAGGGTTGAAATCGGATGCCCGCGATACCGTCTGTATGCGCTGGCTGGACCGCGCGGACGACCTCCTGTTCGACGGCGAGACCGTCGAGGCCGAGGTCGCCGTCGGCGACGGCGGCGTGGTCGTCACGACCCACCGGGTCCTCGCTTTCACCCCCGATCGGGAGGGACCGAACTACCGGACGGTCGACCGGCCAAACGTCGAAGGCGTCGACCTGACGACGGGCGGGACCTGGGCGTTCCTCGAACGGGGTCTGAAGGCGCTGGTGGCCGGGGTCGTTCTGATCGCGGCGGGCCAGCTCGTCAGCCTCGACGAACTGATCGGCGGCGTCTCGCTGGACAGCGCCGGCGCGGCGGGCCAGCTCGGCATGGGCGGGATGCTTGGACTGCTCCAGTCGATGCTGACGCTGCTCGCGCAACTTGACGAACTCCTCCAGCTGTTCGGCGGGCTGGCGCTCGCGTTCGCCGCCGTCGTCCTGGGCGTCTACGCCTGGAGCCGGGAGCGACTGCTCGTCCTCACTGTCGCCGGCGGCGACGACATCGAACTGACGGCGCCGGACGACGACCGGGCACTCGATCGGTTGCGGGCCGCACTCGCACCCGGTGACGCACCGACCGATATCGACTTCGAGACCCCACCCGACGACTCGCCGGCGTGACGTTCAACTCCACGCGGCGCTAACCGGCCGTCGATGGACACTGCCGCAGTCCGGGCGCGTGCCGGTGACCTCCCCGGAGAGCCCGGTGTCTACCAGTTCGAGAACGGCGACGGCCGGGTCCTCTACGTCGGGAAGGCCGTCGACCTGCGCGAGCGGGTCCGGTCGTACGCCGACCCGCGCAGCGACCGCATCGGGGCGATGGTCGAGCGCGCCCGGACGATCGACTTCTCGGTGACCGACACCGAGACACAGGCGCTTCTCCTGGAGGCCAACCTCATCAAGCGCCACCGGCCGCCGTACAACGTCCGGCTGAAAGACGACAAGTCCTACCCCCTGGTCCAGTTGACCGACCACGCGGTCCCGCGGATCGAGGTGACCCGTGACCCGGCCGAGGGGGCAACCGTCTACGGCCCGTTCACCGACAAGGGCCGCGTCGAGGTCGTCGTGAAGGCCCTGCGTGAGACCTACGGATTGCGGGGCTGTTCCGACCACAAGTACCGGGATCGGGACCGTCCCTGTCTGGACTACGAGATGGGGATCTGTACGGCGCCGTGTACCGGCGAGATCACCGCGGCGGAGTACGCCGGCGATGTCGAGAGCGTTCGACGGTTCTTCGAGGGCGAGACCGGCGCCCTCACCGATCCGCTGCGGCGCGAGATGGAGGAAGCGGCCGCCGACCAGGCGTTCGAGCGGGCGGCGAACCTCCGTGACAAACTCGACGCCGTCGAGGCACTCGTCGGGGAGAGCGACACCGCCGTCAGCGACACTACCGCCCACGCGGCGACCGACGTGCTCGGTGCTGCCTTCGAAGGCGACACCGCGATCGTCGCCCGGCTCCACGCCGACGGCGGGAAACTCGTCGAGCGGGACCGGCACACGCTCGACGTGCCCGACGGCGAGGGACCCGACGCCGTCTACCGGGCGTTCATCCCGCAGTACTACGCCGAGCGGGAGTTCCCGGACGCGATCCTCTGTGCCGAGGACCCGGCCGACGCCGACATCGAAGCGTGGCTGGCCGAGGAGGGCGTCGACCTCCGGGTCCCGGGTGCCGGCCGCGAGGCGACGCTGGTCGACCTCGCGCTCAAGAACGCCCGCCGTCGCGGCGGTGCCGACGACGAACTCGGCGCGCTCGCCGACGCGCTCGGGATCGCCCGGCCCGAGCGCATCGAGGGGTTCGACGTGAGCCACGCTCAGGGTCGTGCGGTCGTCGGGTCGAACGTTACCTTCGTGGGCGAGAGTCCCGAGAAGGCCGACTACCGCCGGAAGAAACTCAGCGAGCGAAACGACGACTACGCCAACATGCGCGAACTCGTCCGCTGGCGGGCAACGCGGGCCGTCGAGGGCCGGGACGACCGGCCCGACCCGGACCTACTGCTGATCGACGGCGGCGACGGACAGTTGGGCGCCGCCCGCGACGCCCTGGCCGAAGTCGGCTGGGACGTGCCGGCGGTCGCACTCGCCAAAGACGAGGAACTGGTCGTCACGCCCGACGGCGTCCACGACTGGCCCGACGACGCGCCGCATCTCCACCTGCTCCAGCGGGTCCGGGACGAGGCCCACCGCTTTGCGGTCCAGTACCACCAGACGGTCCGGGACGACGTGTCGACGGCGCTCGACGACGTGCCGGGCGTCGGTCCAGCGACTCGAAAGCGGCTGCTCCGGCGCTTTGGCAGCGTCGACGGCGTCCGCTCGGCCTCGCTGGCCGAACTCCGGACGGTCGACGGCGTCGGCGAACAGACGGCCGAGACACTCCGGACGCGGCTGAACTGATTCGATATAGCGGATAGGGATATACCACCGGCTGGGGCGGTCGGACACACGATTGTGAACGCAGGCGGTGACTGCCAGCGACGACCGCGACGAGCGGATAGCCGCTGTGTACGGGCAGGCCCCTCCGGCAGTCTGCCCCTCGGCCCGGGAAACACCCGACCAGGATCGCCGTCTGCCGCGGGGCGCGCTGCCGAATCGGTTCAGCCGTCGGAACGGGATCGGTCGAGATCGTCTGTGCGGGTTAATACCACGCCTGTTCCGGTACGTCGCCGGGACGGTACTGCCGACCCCTGGTGTGTGGACCGGGGGGTCATCGCTGCGAGTCGCCCCGCTCCACGATGACTGGAGAGCGTGCGCGCAGTCACGACACGTCCGGGAAGCGTCGGTCCCTGACTCGCCGCTGGGAACCCGGTACTCGCGTATCGACCGTACCGGCTGTGGGTTGATTCGAGTCGGGACAGCGTGCTGCCGCCGGTCTGTAGGAGTTCGCTGTTCGACCCCGGCCACAGTCATAAACCAGTGACCGCGATACGAAATCCGATTGGACGGCCTGCGTGTGGCGGGCAGCGCGTGGGTGTGTTCCTGTTCTTTTCGGTCTGCCTAAAATCCGGAACTGTTTTATTCTATTAGGCAGGCCTAAAACCATGGATAGCGCCGGGACACCGCCGCCGACGTACCATCGATGACACAGGCCTCGCAGTACCTGCTCGCGCTCTACATCGCACAACACCGAGCGGAACCGCCGATCTCGTCCGGGACCGTCGCGGAACTGCTCGATCGGTCCAGCGCGACGACATCGGAGACGTTCCAGCGGCTGGCCGAGCGCGGGCTCGTCAGCTACGAACCGTACGAGGGGGCAACACTCACCGAGGCAGGCTGGGAGCAGGCCGCCCAACTCCACGAGACGTACGTGACGCTGTCGTGGTTCTTCCGCGATGCGTTGGAGCTGGCGGAACACGAGCGAGAAGCGATGCGTCTCGCCAGCGATGTCAGTTCGACGGTGAGCGAGCAGTTGGCGACTGCACTCCTGGGCGACGACCTCGGCGACGGTGAGTGAGCGCCGCGGAGACGCGGCCGATCCTGAACCGGGCAGTCGCGTCGCCCCGCATCAGAACGGCGGGCTGTAGTCCTCGTACTCGTCCATCCCTTCCATCTCGTCGGTCTTCGACGGCATCACGGCGGCGCGTGGCCCGCCGGCGCGGACGACCTCGACATCGTCCAGCCCGTCGACGCTCTCCGGGAGCCGCTGTTCGATCGCTTTCATCGTCATCGGGGCGATGCCACAGCCCGAGCAGGCCCCGCCGATGGCGACGGTGGCCGTCCCGGCCGCTTCGTCGACATCGCGCACTTCGAAGGAGCCGCCGTGTTGCTGGATCTGTGGCACGTTGTTACTGAGATAGTTCCGCGTCTGTCGTTCGAGACCTTCTGCGCTCATTGCACTCGACGAGTAGTGCCGAAATATAATAAAACTGATTGATTAGGAGTGCCTAAAAGCGAGCGAAATAGACACTATAGAGGTGTTTTAGGTGGCACTAACTCTTCGATAGACAGTTTCCTGTTACTTTTCGCATGGCCTAAACCATCGGTGGTCGTGGTGTCCAGGCGACTGTTCCCGGGGCGCCGGTCGCGGGACAGCGACTGGCCTGCGCTGTCGGTCACCCCGATCGAAGCGGTTTCGACGGTCGGGGGCGAACACTCGGTATGGGAGTCGGCCGTCGCGCGCTACTGGTGGGTCTGGGTCTCTCGTCGCTCGTCGCCTGTCTCCTGACCGCCTGGGTGGGCTACCGGCTGCTCGTCGCGCTCTGGCGGGTGCGCCCGTCGCCGGCGGTCACGGCGGCCACCGTCGTCGGGACCGCGTTCCTGTTCGGACTGGTGAGCTACTGGGCCGGGACGGCACAGCTCAAACGCTCGCTCGACGCCGTCGAGTTACCCCCCTCGCGCGCACCGGGGACCTACCAGCGGCTGGAGCGGTTGCTCTCGGTGATGGACGTACAGCGGCCACAGCTGTTGATCGCGCGGTTACCGGTGCCAAACGCCTTCGCCGTCGGCGGCCCGGGTGCGGCGATCGTCGTCGACCGCCGGCTCTTCGGGTATCTGTCCGGGGACGAACTGGAAGCGCTGCTCGCACACGAACTCGCGCACCTGGAGAGCCGTGACGCGCTCGTCCAGACACTCGCCTACAGCCTCACCCATACCCTCGTCGGGCTGGTGAGTCTCGCCGTGTTGCCCCTCGTTCTGCTGACCGGCGGGGTCGCCCGGGCGGTGGCGCTCCTCAGGGGAACCCCGGACGAGTGGTCCCGTTCGTGGTTCGCCCGGACACAGCGGAGCGCGCTGTATCTCGTCGGCCTGCTGGGGGTCGCGGTGACCCTGCTCGTCCTGGCCTACTCCCGGCGTCGCGAGTGGGCCGCCGACGACCGAGCCGTCGAGGTGACCGGGAACCCGCTGGCGCTGGCTCGCGCGCTCCGGAAGATCGAACGGGCCGCGACACCGGAGCTGGGGCCGCTGACGCCGCTGTACGTCCACGGCGACGACGAGAACCCGCTGTCACAACTGCTGTCGACCCATCCGCCGGTCGACGACCGGATCGAGCGGCTCCGCGAACGGGCCACTCGGGAGTCGACGCCGCGGTGGACGAGCGATCCCCCATCACGCTACCGGTAGCTACTCCCGGAGCAGATCGGCGAGCGTCTCCCGGAGTTCGGTGCTGCCGGGACTCTGTGGGACCTGCCCGAGGATGTCCGCCCGGAGCCGATCGAGCGCCACCGAGAGCGGGAGCGCGTCGAGTTGCGCGCCGTATTTCAGCGCGAGCCGCGGCGAGACATCGAACAGCAGTTCGCGTTTGCCGATCACCGAGTGGGTGATCGACAGCGCGTCGACGGCGGCGCCGACGAACTGCTCGCTGTCGGGGGTGTCCGGGATCGTCGCGAACAGGAACGACTCCAGTTTCGCCTCCCGCTCGTGGATCGCGGGCGGGTCGGCGAGGAAGGTGGTCCCGTCGGGCTGTTCGGGGAGCATACTCGGCCGGGGGGCATACGAGAGGACGGCACCGGTGTGTGGGGTCGTCGCGGCCGGGAGCGGCGATGCGAGGCGTTTCGAGGGCTGGGTGTCGGTGAACACGACGACGGCGTTGGCCGCCTCACCGTCGACTGGATCGCGCCCGTCCGGGACCTGCCGTTCGGGCTGGCGGAAGCCCCGCCGGAGTGCCTCCCGGAGCGTTCCCGGCACCGGACCGGTGTCACCGCGGAGTTCGAGGTGGACGACGACCGGCCCGTCCGCACTCTCCCGGAGCACCTCCCACAGCGTCGGGACCGCGTCCCGAGCCATCGCGGAGAGCTGATAGCAGGGACAGTTCCGCTCCGTCGCCAGCAGGCGGGCGAGCGTCGCCCCGCGCCACCCGGTGAGGTCGGCGACGTACAGCCAGGGGAGCGCCTCGATCGGCCCCACTGCGGCGTCGCCGGCGTTGTCGAGACTCGCGGGCACCAACTCCAGGTACGCCTCGATCGTGTCCCGCTCCGTGGCGAAGTAGTCACCGGCAGCGACCGGGAGCGTCGGATCGACGCGGCAGTGTGGCGGGACCGAACTCATTGACACCGTTTGGTCCCCGCAGGTGAAAACGGTGGCGAGTGGGGGTTCGCCCGCGACTCACCGCCTCAGCGGCCGGTGAGTCGCGCCAGCGGCCGCCGGACCCGGTCGACGATCCCCTCGCCGCCCAGAACCGAGAGGAGCCGACCGGCCCGCGAGCCGATCCGCTCCCAGCGGACCGTCGCCACCGGTTCGCCGCCGAACGCCGACTTGAACGCGTAGGTCCCGTCGTCGAAATCCGGCGTGGTATCGCCGTAGTTGCAGGTGGTCAATCCCCGGTCGATCCCCCACTGGACCGCCCCGCGGTAGAGGACTTCCGAGGGGTAATACCGGAACATCTCGGGGTCGTAGGCCGGAAAGAGCAGATAGAGGCAGTCGCGTTCGTGCCCGACGACCGCGAGCAACTCGCCGGCCGACTCGCCGTCGACGCGCGCCGAGAACAGTTTGATCCGGTCGCCGATCGTCGTCAGGAGCGCCTGGAGGAACGCCCGGGAGGTCCCGTCCCCGTCGATGCGGTCCATGTGGGTGTCGTGCGCGTGGGCGAACGACCGGAGCGCCGTCTCGGTGACCGGGACTTCCGTCGCCGTGACGCCCATCTCGTCGGCCTTCCGGAGGTTCCGGCGCTTCTTCTGGCTCAGGTCGGCGGCGACGGCGTCCCACGCCCGGTCGATGTCGAGTTCGAACTGGCAGTCACGGACCGACGGGACGTACCCCCGGGCCTGGAGCCGTGTGGCGTACCGGAGTGACTCTGGGGAGGCGGGCTTGAGCAGGTGGCCGATCGTCCGGCCGCCGGTCGCGGCGGCCATCTCGTCGGCGATCGCCCCGAAGACGGCCGCCTCGTCGGTGGCGACGAGCGCGCCGTTCGAGCCGGGGACGGCCGGCCCGAGAAAGCGAACCGGTGTCCCCGGCAGCGGCCGGACGAACGCGGGATGGACACCCACGAGCGTGCCGTTCTTGCGAACCTGGACGTGGTGGCCGGTCCATCCGGTCGCCCGCTCGGTCGCCAGCAGCCACTCGTAGCGCTCGAAGACGCTGCCGGTGCGGGACTGCTGGGCGACGATCGCGTTCCACTCCCCCTGTTTCACCTCGGTGATCGACCGATGGGCCGAGGTCGTGAGATCGGTCATCGCCGGACCTTCACGCCCGGCACTCGTAACTGTACGCCCCCGAACGCGGCGTGATAGGCCGGCCCTACCGTGGGTTTATCCCCGCGCCCGCCGAGAGAGCCACCATGACGACACTGGCTGTCGGGGTGGTCGGCGCCGGCTGGATGGCGACCGACTACCACATCCCTGCCTTCGAGAGCCACCCGCGGACCCGGGTGGTCGCCGTCGCCGAGCGGGACGAGGAACGCCGGAGTGCGGTCGGCGAGGAGTTCTCTCTGCCGAGCTACCCGGACGTGACGACGATGCTGGCCGAGACGGACCTGGACGTGGTCTCGATCTGTACGCCGCCGGCGACCCACGAGCCGATCTTCCTGTCGGCCGTCGAGGCCGGCTGTCACGTCCTCTGTGAGAAGCCGCTGACGACGGACGCCGAGAGCGCCCGCCGGATGCGCGACGCCGCCCACGAACGCGGCGTCGTCACGCAGGTGGGCTATCTCAACCGCTACTACGCGAACTATCAGCGGGCGCTGACGATCCTCTCGAACGCGCTGCTTGGCGATCTCGTCGAGGTGTCGGTCGCCAACCACTCCGCGGCGCCCGGACAGGGCTGGTACTACGACCCGTCTGTCTCCGGCGGCGGCGTCGCTCGCGATCTGTTCCCCCACACGCTCGACGTGGTCCTGGAACTGTTCGAGGACGCGCCGACCGTGACCGACGCCAGCGTCCGCCACCTCCGGGACCGCCCGGTCGAGGACGCCGCCCGGCTATCGCTGTCGTTTTCGGGCGTCCCCGCCGAGTTCTCGGCGACCTGGACACAGACCGACGGCGTCTCGCGGTTCCTCGTCGTCGGCACCGAGGGGTGGCTGGAGATCACGCCCGATCGGCTGTCGGGCGACATCCACGGCCGCCCCCTGGAGTTCGAACACGGGGAACTCCCGATCGTCGACATCGGCGTCGCCGACCTCTACCCGGCCGGGACCGAGGCGCCACACACCGCCCGCATCCACGACTTCGCGGACCACGCCGCCGCCGGCGACACCGACACGGCCGCCCCGGTCGACCGGGGGGTCGAAATCGCCGAGATCCTCGACGCGGCCTACGAGCAGGCAGGGGTGCAGCGATGACGGTGCTCGTCACCGGCGCGACCGGCTTCATCGGCCTGAACCTCCTGCACGCGATGGCAGCCGAGGACGTGGCCGCGCTCGTCAGGCCCGGCGCCTCGACCGCCCGGCTTCCCGACGGCGTGACCGTCGTCGAGGGGAGCCTCACCGACGACTCGCTGGCGGTGGCGGCGACCGACCCCGACGCCGTCGTCCACCTCGCGGCCGCGACCTACGCCGAGTCCGAGATGGACGCGACCAACGTCGGCGGAACCGAGCGACTGGTCGCGGCGGCGGCCGACCACGGCGTCGATCGGATCGTCTTCCTCAGCACGATCGGCGCCCACCCGGAGGTGCCAAGCGACCCGAACTCGACGTACCAGCAGTCGAAGGTCGCCGCCGAGGAACTGCTGTTCCGGCGGGATCACCCGTTCGATGTCTCGGTGCTGTATCCGACCTACATCCTCGGGCCCCTGGACTACCGGCTGGCCCGCTACGACCTGGTGCGCCCGATCGCGTCCAACCGGGTGCTGGTCCCGCCGCTGTACACCCACGACAAGTACAACATCGTCCACGTCGACGACGTGGTCCGCACGATCGAGCACTGCCTCTCGACGGGCGCCGACGGGCGCCACCTCGTGACGGGGCCGAACCTCACGACCGGGCAGGTGCTCGGGACGATCGCTCGCCACGCGCCGGGTCAGTGTCGGGTCGTGAACGTCCCCTTCGGCGTCACGCGCTGGGTCGTCAAGCCGACGCTCGACGCGCTCTATCGCGTCGGCGTCTCGCCGGTTCCCGGGGAGGGGTTCCTCGAACGGGGGGACTTCGGGACGGTCCGCTCGGCCCTCACCGAGCGGGCGCCGGTCCGCCAGCGCTCCTGGCAGGCCGCCCTCACCGAGACCGTCGACTGGTACGAGTCGGTCGGGCTGGTGTAGTCAGGCCGGCGTCAGCCGGTAGACGACGCCCTGCTGCTGTGAGAGCGGCCCCTCGGACAGCGCCGCTGTCGTCCCCAGCACGTAGCTCTCGTCGCCGTCGACGCCGAGCGAGAGGATCTGTATCCCCAGCGTGTCGCGGTCGGCGAACTGGACCTCCCGGACCGGCCAGCGACCCGACTCCTGTGGGGTCGCGACGAGCAACCGCCCGGCTGGATCGGTAAAGGAACGTGTGAAGACGCCAAAGAGGTACTCGTCCCGGATCGCGTCGATCGGCCCGGTGTGGACGTGGCCGCCGATGACGGCGAAGCCGACGGCGTCGCCGGCCTCGGTGAAGTGCGGAAATTCGAGCACCGGGTCGACGAGCGGTTCGCCGCGGTCGGACTGGACGACACACTCGCCCTCGTCGCTGGTCCCGACCTGTGGGTCGTGGCAGTGAAACCCCTCCTTGAGCGGCCAGCCGTAGTTGCCGCCCCGCTCGATGACGTTGACCTCCTCCCAGGTCGCCTGGCCGACATCGCCGACGATCAGGCGGTCGCCGCTGAAGGCCATCTTCCAGGGGTTGCGCAACCCCCAGGCGTAGTGTTCGTCGAGCCCCTCGCTCCCGACGAGGGGGTTGTCCGCCGGGATCCCGTACGGCTTGCCGTCGGTCCGGCTGTCGACATCGAGCCGGAGGATGCTCCCCTTGAAGTTGTCCGTGATGTCCTGGCCGTTGAACGGGTTCAGCCCGTCGCCAAGCGCCGCGTAGAGGTAGCCGTCGGGACCGAACTCGATGGTCCCGGCCTGGTGGAGCGGGCGGTACCACGGCAGGTCGAGCAGCACGCGCTCGCTTTCGGGGTCGGCCCGCGTACCGTCCGCGGTCGCGGTGAACTCCGAGAGCCGTTCGCGGTGGTCGAGTTCGTCGTCGTCGGGCGGCGCGCTGTAGCGGACGTAGAACCGGCGGTTCTGTGCGAACTCGGGGTGAAAGGCCAGCCCGAGCAGCCCGCGTTCGTCGTAGGCGACCCAGTTCGGGAGGTTCTGCCCGACGGCGACGAGCCGGTCGGTCAGGTCCAGAAACGGCTCCGGGTCCAGACCGTCGGGGCCGTGGACGTAGATCCGGCCGATCTGGTCGACGATGAACCGGCGGTCGGTGCCGTCGTCGGCGGTCGCCATCGAACTCGGGGAGACGAGGCCGGTCGCGACCGTCTCGACGGCCACTGTCGGCCCGGGCTCGAAGTACGGGTCCGGCTCGTCGACGGTCGTCGGCGGGGCCGTCGGCGTCGCGGTGGGGGTCGGTCGGCGTCTCGTCGCCCGGGTCGACGCGGTTGCGCCGGTCGAACGAACAGCCGGCGAGGGCCCCCGCGCCGGCGACAGCCAGCGACGCCAGAAACGAACGCCGGGAGCGTGTACCCCCGGGAAAGGATAGATTATCGTCTGCATCGTCCATAGGCCCTGGACGGCGGGACGGTAGTTAAACGGTTTGTCGTCCCCTACTTCCCTCCCCGGCGCGCAGGAATCTATTTGCCCTCCGGAGTCGTCAGGTAACGCATGATTACCGGGAGGAAACAGCCGTGCAGACAGTGATTCTCGCCGCAGGGGAGGGCCGAAGGCTCGGCCCGTTGACCGACGGGCGGCCGAAACCGATGGTCCCGGTGGGGAACCGACCGATCTTGGAGTCCGTCCTCGATGCGGCGATCGACGCCGGTGCCGGGGAGGTCGTCCTCGTCGTCGGCCACTGCCGGGAGCGGATCCAGAACCACTTCGGCGACGGTGACGGCTGGGGCGTCCCGATCAGCTACGTCGTCCAGGACCACCAGCTCGGGGCCGCACACGCGCTCTCGCAGGTCGCCGAGAGGGTCGATGGTCCGTTCGTGACGCTCCACGGCGATCAGCTCGTCGACCCCGAACTGGTGGCGCGGCTCGTCGATCGGTACGAGGCGACCGCACAGTCGACCATCGCCGTCGTCCAGTCGGACCGGCCGACCGAGTACGGCGCCGTCGATGTCGACGGGGAACGGGTCCGGAGCGTCTCGGCGACACCGACGGAGGAGCCGCCGTTCCTGGTCAACGCGGGGGCCTACGTCTTCGACGAGGCCGTCTTCGCGGCCATCGACGCCGCGGAACCGCGCGAGACGCGGGAGTTCGGGATGGCGACGATGCTCCAGCGGCTCGCCGACGACGGCGCGCTCTCGGCGGTGGTCCACCGGGGGCCATGGCGCGACGTGACCCACCCGTGGGACCTGCTGGCGACGAACGCCCAACTCCTCCACGAGCGGGCGACCGAACAGCCCCCCGAGGGCGTCGACGGGACGGCGGCCGTCGCGGACGATGTCGCCCTGGACGGGACGGTCGCCGTCGGGCCGAACGCGTCGCTGTTGCCCGGGACGGCCCTGGGCCGGAACGTCCGGGTCGGCGCGAACGCGACGCTGGCGAACTGCATCGTCATGGCCGGGGCGCGGATCGGCGACGGCGCGGTCCTGCACGACTGCATCGTCGGCGAGTCCGTCGAGATCGGCCCCAACGTCACCGTCGAGGGCGGGCCGGCCCGGGTGGTGGCGACGGACGCGGTCTACGACGACGTGGAGTTCGGCGGGCTGTTCGCCGACCGGGCGCGTCTCCGGGGCGGCGTGACCGTCGCGCCGGGGACGGTCGTCGGCCGCGACGCGACCGCGGACTCGGGGACGGTACTGCGCGGTGAGATCGGATCGGGCGAGACGGTTCGGAGAGGGTAACAATGTGTGGAATCATCGGCTACATCGGCGAGGCGGTCGCACAGCCACGGCTCGTGTCGGGCCTGCAGAACCTGGAGTACCGCGGGTACGACTCGGCGGGGATCGCTCTCGTCGACGACGACCTCGCGGTGTTCAAACGGACGGGCCTGATCGGTGACCTGGCACTGCCCGAAGACAGCGACCAGACCTGCGGGATCGGACACACCCGCTGGAGCACCCACGGGAAACCGACGGACGCGAACGCCCACCCCCACACCGACTGTTCGGGGCGGGTCGCCGTCGTCCACAACGGGATCATCGGGAACTACGACGACCTCCGGACGGAGCTGTCCGAGCACACGTTCCGCAGCGAGACCGACACCGAGGTCGTCGCCCACCTCGTCGAGGAGCAACTGGCGACGACCGACGACCTCCGGGCGGCGGTCGCCGCGGTCCTCGACCGCATCGAGGGCAGCTACGCGCTGGGCGTCGTCGCGGCCGGCTACGACGGCATCGTGGCGGCCCGACAGAACAGCCCCCTGGTCGTCGGTCACGGCGGCGACGGGACCTTCATCGCCAGCGACGTGACGCCGCTGCTTGAACACACCCGCGAGGTGTCGTATCTCGAAGACGGCGACGTGGCGCTGTTGACCGGCACCGAAGTCACCGTCTGGAACGACGGCGCTGTCGTCGAACGGCCCACCCAGACGATCCAGTGGGACGCCGACGCCGCCGAGAAGGGCGGCTACGCCCACTACATGCTCAAGGAGATCCACGAGCAGCCACAGGCGCTCCGGCAGGCTATCGCCGGCCGCCTCGACCCGGTCGAAGGCAGCGTCGACCTCGATCTGTCGCTGTCTCCGGCGTTCCTCTCGGGCCTCGACGAGATCCAGTTGGTCGCCTGTGGGACCTCCTATCACGCCTGTCTGTACGGGAAACAGCTCCTCGAACTGCTCGCGGACGTGCGAGTGACCGTCGAGGTCGCCAGCGAGTACACCGTCGGGCGCGGCCGGACACCCGGGCGGACGCTCGTCGTCGGCGTGAGCCAGAGCGGGGAGACCGCGGACACGCTCCGGGCGCTGCGGATGGCCGACCGGACCGGCATCCGGACGCTTGGCGTGACCAACACCGTCGGGAGCACCATCGCCCGCGAGTGCGACGACGCGCTGTACATCCAGGCCGGCCCCGAGATCGGCGTCGCGGCGACCAAGACGTTCGCTTCACAGGTCGTGACCCTCGCGCTGCTTTCGGTCGCGGTGGCGGACGCGCGCGGCGAACTCGACCCCTCGCAGGCCCGGACGCTGCTGGAACACGTCGAGGCGCTCCCGGGCGCGGTCCAGCAGGTCCTCGACAGGGAGAGCGCGGTGATCGAGCTAGCCGAAGCGTACGCGGGCGGGGACGCGTTCTTCTTCATCGGCCGGCGGATGGGCTGTCCGGTCGCGCTGGAGGGGGCGCTCAAACTCAAGGAGATCTCCTACGACCACGCCGAGGGGTTCCCCGCGGGCGAACTCAAGCACGGGCCGCTGGCGCTGGTCACCGAGGGGACGCCGGTGCTGGCGGTCGTCACCGACGGCGCCCGGCCCGAGGAGACCCACAACAACGTCAAGGAGGTCCAGTCCCGCGGCGCGCCGGTCATCGCGCTGGTCTCGGAGGCGGCCGGCGTCGAGGAGTTCGAGGTCGGGTTCCCGGTGCCCGCGCTCGGCGTCCTGGAACCGCTCGTCGCGAACGTCTACCTCCAGTTGTTCGCCTACCACGTCGCGAACGTCAAGGAGCGTCCGATCGACAAACCGCGTAATCTCGCGAAGAGCGTTACCGTCGAGTAAGCGTCCGTTACTCCGATTCTGACCGGAATCCGAACCCTGAGCGACGGTTGGATCCGGCGAAAGTGTCGACATTCGTAGTACAACAGGCAGTTAATTCCGGTTCTACGTGATACGAACCTGGTAGAAAGGGTCATATTTGCCGCTAGCAAACGTGGCGACGATGGGAGGAGAACCCCCACCAGACGACGACGAGGCGGAACATACGGAGCTGTCACGGAGAAAGATACTCAAACTGACAGGTCTGAGTGCAGCGGCGCTGCCGTCGGTCGCGGGCTGTCTGAGTACCGAGGGGCCGACCACGGCACGACTGGGCTACGGTGGTGTCCCGCTGGCGGTGCCAGTGACGGCGACCGGCGCCGTGGTCGCCCCGTCGCTGCCGTCGCTGGTCGGTCCCGACGACGGTCTGGTCGGATACTGGCCGCTCGATGGGACGGGATCGACGGCGACCGACGCCGTCGGCGGCAACGACGGCGCGCTCCGGGGGACGCCGGTCCAGGGCGTCGCGGGCGTCTACGGCTCGACGGCCTACTCGTTCGGCCCCGGTGACGGCGACTACGTCGAGGTGGCCGACGCCGCGACGCTTCGCCCGACCGAACTCTCCGTCGCCGGATGGTACCGGACCACGAGCGGGAAGACGGGCCAGACGATCGTCCAGAAGGCCGACGCGCGCTTTGGCGACACCGGCTACGCAATCGAGGTCCAGACGGACAACAGCATCCGCGCCCACGTCGGCGTCGAGAGCGGACAGGCCGCGGTCAATCCCTGGGGCTACGCCACCCACGACGACCAGTGGCACCACGTCTGTCTCACCTGGGACGGGGAGACGCTCCGTTGTTACCTCGACGGCGCGGCGGTCGCCCAGGACAGTTCCCAGTCGGGCGCCGTCGTCGGCTCCGAGCGGTCGCTGTTCATCGGTCGCGGGGACAACGGCTACACCTCCTCCTACGCTATGGACGGCCGCATCGACGACGTACGGGTGTACGAGCGGGCGCTCGCGGCCGCCGAAGTCGAAGGGTTGTACGAGGGCGTATCGGAGACGCCGACGGCGACACCCACGCCAACGCCGACACCTACTCCAACACCCACACCCACGCCGACTGCGACACCAACACCAACGCCGACCCCGACACCCACGCCGACGCCGACCCCGACACCCACGCCGACGCCGACCCCGACACCCACGCCGACTGCGACACCCACACCAACACCAACGCCGACTCCAACACCCACACCCACGCCAACCCCGACTCCGACACCGACCTCGACGCTCCCGTCGCCGGTGGCTCACTGGCGCTTCGAGGAGACCGATGGGGCTGTCGTCGCCGACGACGTGGGCGGCAACGACGGCCAGGTCCGTGGGACGCCCGATCTGGCCGTGTCCGGGCGGGTCGGCGCGTCGGCGATCGAGTTCGGTGCCGGCGACGGCGACTCCGTCGAGGTGGCCGACGACGCGGCGCTGCGCCCGGCTGAACTCTCCGTCGCCGGGTGGTATCGGACCACGAGCGGGCAGTCGAGCCAGACCGTCCTCCAGAAGGGCGTCCCGCGCTTCGGGAACCCCGGATACAGCCTCGACGTACAGACGAGCAACAGTCTTCGGGCGGCCGTCCTCGTCGAGAGCGGGCAGGCCACGGTCAACCCCTGGGGCTACGCCACCCACGACGGCCAGTGGCACCACCTCTGTCTCACCTGGGACGGAACCGACCTCGTCCTGTACCTCGACGGCGAGGAAGTGGGCCGCGACGCCAGCCAGGCTGGGTCGGTCGTCCACGACTCGCGCTCGCTGTCGATCGGCCGCGGGGACAACGGCTACACCTCCTACTACGCCATGGACGGCCGCGTCGACGACGTGCGGGTGTACGACGTGGCCCTGACCCCCACCCAGGTGGAGGCGGTCGTCGACGGCGAGAACGCGGCACCCACGCCGACCCCGACGCCCACACTGACCCCGACGCCGACACCAACGCCCACTGAGACGGCCACGCCGACGCCAACGCCCACCGAGACGGCGACTGCGACGCCGACACCCACATCAACACCCACTCCCACCGAGACGGCGACTCCCACCCCGATCCCGAACGACGAGTTCGGTGAGCGTGGCTACGGACGCTACGGTTACGGCGGGATCGATCCAGACCAATGACAGACAACCATCAGTACGAGACGCCGCCGGCGGGGACGCTGGACTGGCACGAACCGTTGAACAGGAACTTCGAACGCATCGACACGGATGTCGAGATCCGCGACACCGACGCCAACCGCTCGAACTACGTCGCCAAGTCCGGCGCGAAGTTCCTCGCGACCGACACCGGCGCCGTCTACATCGGCGACGGCGGAAGCTGGGTCCAACTCGGCACTATCGGCGCCGCGAGCGGCGGCTCGGGCGGTACCGACATCGGGGCGGAACTCGTCGCCGGGAACATCGTCGTCCTGGCCCGGACCCTCTCGGCGCCACAGGTCATCACGCCGTCGGAGACGAACACGCCGGTCCAGGACGCCTACGACCTCCTGGGCGCCAACGACGGGGGCGAGATCCGCCTCCCGCCGGGTCGGATCTCGACGCCGGGGAACATCCGGCCCTACGAGAACACGACGATGACCGGGTTCGGCGTCGAGGTGACCGAACTCGACATCACCGAGCAGACGGCCGACGGCATCCTGTTCGACCGCGACAGTGGGACGCCCGATGTGAAACTCAGCGAGTTCGCGCTGAACGGTCCCGGCGGCACCGATCCGACCGGCGTCGCCATGCACCACACCAACCGGGACACGATGAACCTCCGCGTCGGGCGACTCCTGTTCTGGGGCTGGAACAACTCGATCTATCGCGTCGACCAGGGCGTCGGCCCGTTCCAGTGTCGCCACGAGCAACTGATCGTCTACGACTGTGACGCCGGCGCCGAGGACGGCCTCCTCGAGTTCCGGTCGTACTACGGCCCGGCCAACTGGTTCGGCACCGTCGCCGTCTACCCGATCCCGGATTCGAGCGGGCAGAACTCGACGGTGTTCTTCTCCCGGGGCGGGACACAGAGCGTCGACTACCTGACGATGGGCGGGTCGACGGGCTACGCCATCGACCAGACCTGGGACAGCGTCATCGAGTTCGGCAACGTCCACTACGAACCGGTCGGCCAGGTCGCGGAGTCGCCCGCCATCATCCGCCTGCGAGGGCACGGGACGGCCGCGATCGACACGGTCAAACACGTCACCGGGACGCCGGACTACGTCTACGAACTGGGGTACGACGCCTACCTCGGGAACAGCCCCGACCGGAAGGTACTGGGGCCGTACATCGAACTGGGTCAGGAGGCCGGACTCGGCCAGAACATCGTCAACCTCGCACACCCGGTCGACCCCGCGGCGCCGTCGCTGTACCAGGGTTCTCCCGACGACGTGACCGTCACCCACGGCGAGGGCAGCACCGGCGGCTTCCGTGCGCTCGGAACCGCCGGAACCGGGTTCTGAGCGGCGTTGTTGGCCGGCGTCCCCCTCCCAATCGGGGCCGGTGAGGATATGTCGACCGCCGCACAAGGGGTGCTATGACTCGCGATCCGGCCGGAGACGACGGCCCTGGCGTCTCGCGGCGGGACTACCTGCTCGGCGCCGGTATGGTTGGGCTCACCGCGGTGGCTGGCTGTGTCGGGCTCGGTGGGAGGAGTGACGACATCACGACGGCGCTGCTCTCCGGGACGGTAGTCGTCCTCGCGGCCGACGCCGAGGAACCGACCCTCGTCGACCCCGCCGAGACGACGACCCCGGTCGGCGACGCCGTCGGAACGCTCGGCGAGGCCGGCGGAACGGTCTGTCTCCCGCCGGGGCGGGTCCGGGACGAGGGGCCGATCAGACTCCGCTCGAACACCGCCATCGTCGGGTTCGGCCCGGATGTCTCCGAGGTCGACATCACGACGCCCGACACCGACGGCCTGGTCTTTGCCGACCCGGAGGGGCTGGACCGCGTGCTGTTGGACCAGTTCGCGCTCAACGGGCCGGGGCTCGACACCGACTCCGGCGTCGCTCTCCACCACCGCGAGGGCGACACACAGGAGTTGATCGTCGGCCACCTCCTGCTGTGGGGCTGGAACAACGCCGTCTACCGGGTCGACCAGAACGTCGGTCCGTTCCAGTGCCGGCACCGACAGCTGACCGTCTACGAGTGCGACGCCGGCGCCGAGGACGGCCTCTTGGACTTTGGCTCCTACTACGGCCCCGCCAACTGGTTCGGCACCGTCGCCGTCTACCCCCGGTCGGGCCACAGCGGGACCGACTCGACGGTGCTGTTCACCCGCGGCGGCAGCCAGCGGATCGAGTACCTCACGATGGGCGGGACCGCCGGGACCGCCGTCCGCCAGACCGGCGACGCCAACCTCCGGGTCGATCACGTCCACTGGGAACCCCACGAGGCCGAGACGGTCCCGCCGGCCATCGTCGACCTGGCCGGCGGCCGCCCGGCCCACGTCGGGACGCTCAAACACGTCACGGGGACCGCCGCGTTCGCCTACCGGATCGGCGCCGACGAGTTCGGGGGTACCGACCCGGCACAGAAGTTCCTCGGCCCGTACGACCCCGCCGGCGAGTCGCCGGCGCTCACCCGCACCGTCGTCGAACTGGCCGCACCGGGCGATCCGGCGCGCCCGTCGTTCTACCTCGGGACGGCGGAGGATGTCACGGTCACCCACGACGCGGACGGCGTCGGCGGCCTCAGAGCGCTGGGTGACGCCGGGACCGGTCTCTGAGCGCGCCGGAAAGGCTATGCGTTCTGTGGCGCATCTAGTATCCAGATAGATGTCAGTCGGTTCCCGAAGACACAGCGCACGCGCCGGGGACGCCAGCGACCCCGTCCGGGTCGCAGTCGTCAGCCAACAGTACCCGCCGGAGATGGGTGGCAACGCCTCCCGCGTCGGCGACACCGCACGTCAACTCGCACAGGAGGGGGTGGCGGTGAGCGTGGTCGCACCGCCGCTGTCGTACCCGCCGGAGACGTACCCACGGAGCTGGCGGCGACACGACCGGACGAGCGACGGCGAGATCGATGTCCACCGGCTGTGGGCCTGGCAACCGAGCCGGATCGACCCGAACCCGCTCGAACGGCTCGCGTACTACTTCCTGTTCGCGCTGCACGCGACGCTGTGGCTGTTGTATCACCGCCGGCGGTTCGACGCCGTCGTCTGTACTACGCCGCCGGTCTTTACCGGGATTCCCGGGCTCGTGTTCGGGGAACTCACCCGCAAACCGCTGGTCGTCGACGTGGGCGACCTCTGGATCGACGCCGCGGCGGGGCTGGGGTTCATCCGCGAGTCGAGCCTCTCGACGCGGCTCAGCCGGCGCTACGAACACCTGTTGTTGCTCCGGGCCGACCGCATCCTCACGACGACCGACGAGATGAGTAGCCTGCTGGAACGCGCCCACGGCCCCGCCATCGCACAGCGGTTCCTCGTCGCGCCCAACGCCGTCGATGTCACTCGGTTCGATCCGAACCGAGGGAGCGGCGACGACGGCCGGACGATCGTCTACACGGGTATCTTCGGCCACGCCCAGGACCTGGAGGCGTGCGTCCGGGCGATGGCGCTGCTCGACCACGACGCGACGCTGAAACTGGTCGGCGACGGGGACACCAGGCCGCGGCTGGAACGGCTCGTCGCCGAACTCGGCGTCGAGGACCGCGTCGAGATCCACGGCCCGGTCGAGCGCGACGCGGTGCCGGAACTCCTGGCGTCGGCCGCGATCGGCGTCGCGCCGCTGAAGGACACGCCGGGCCTGCGCTACGCCGTCCCGCTGAAGACCTACGAGTACATGGCCAGTGGCCTCCCCGTCGTCGGGACCGACATGGGGGCGTTCGGCGATCTCATCGAAGCCTCGGAAGGGGGCCTGGCGGTCGAGAACTCCCCGGAGGCGCTGGCGGCGGCGTTCGACGAACTGCTCGCCGATCCCGACCGCCGCGAGCGACTGGGCCGGCAGGCCCGGGAACACGTCGAGCAACACTACGACCGACGGGTCCTCGGCGAGCGACTCGCCGAGATGCTGCGGGACCTCGTCGAGACCACGGGGGGACGCCGATGACCGACCTCTCGTCGGTACCGACCTACGAGGCAGCGAACGACGTGCACTACCGGGCGATGGTGTCCTCGGCGCACCACCAGAGCCACGTCTTCCAGGTGCGGACGCCGTTCAACCACCGCTCGCTGGACGCGATCAACCGGACGGCCGCCGAGATCGACGTGGTGTCGCCGACCCCCTTCGCCCCGCCGGTCGGCCCCTACTCCGAGTACGGCGACATCCCACAGACCGAGCGGTGGGGGACCTACCGCGTCCACTACCCCCGGTTCCTGTACGCGATGCCGAAAAACCGGTTCTACCACTACTCCGGGCGGTCGATGCAGAAACGGATCCCCCGGTACGTCGAGCGGACCTTCGAGACGCCACACGACGTGGTCCACACCTGCGACATCTACCTCGACGGCTACGGGATGTTGCCCTACTGCCGGCGCCACGACATCCCGCTCGTGGTGACGAGCCACGCCTCCGAACTGAAGAACTACGAGAACTTCACCGACGAGGCCAAGGCCCACGTCCGCGAGACCATCAACTACGCGTCGAAGGTGTTGACCGTCAGCGACGAGTTGAACGACATCGCGCGCACCCTCACCTCGCCCTCGAAGATCAAGACGGTGCCCATCGGCGAGGACCCGCGGAAGTTCCCGACCGACCGCCGCGAGCAGATCCGCTACGAACTCGGCATCGACGACGACACCACGCTGTTGCTGTTCGTCGGCGCCTACTACGAGCAGAAGGGACTCAGCGACCTGATCGAGGCGATGAAACGACTCGACAGGGACGACATCTACCTGGTCACCGTCGGCCACGAGGGCGACATGCGGTGGTGGCTGCTGGACCAGCTTGGCGAGCTCACCCACCCGGCTCACTCGTTCTGGCGGCTCGACCCGGTCGCGCTGCGGCGCTGGCAGGTCGCGGCCGACCTGCTCGTCCACCCGAGCTGGACGGAGGCGCGCCCGACGGTCATCTACGAGGCGATGGCCGCGAAGACACCGTCGCTCGCGACGACCGTCGGCGGTATCCCGGAAATGGTCGAGGACGGCGTGGCCGGCGAACTCGTCCCGCCGAAAGACCCGGTGACGCTCGCCCGCGCCATCGACCGCCTGGCCGACGATCCCGAGCGCCTGAGCGAGATGGGCGAGGCCGCACTCCAGCGGTTGCTCGACGAACAGTGGACCTGGCAACACCACGCCAGGCAGGTCACCGACATCCACAAAGAGGTGCTGCGATGACCGTGTGCCGGGGCCGATGACCGGGGCGGATCGCCCTCGGGTCAGCGTCGTCGTCCCGACGTACAACCGCGCCGACACGGTCGGGCGCGCGGTCGAGAGCGCGCTCGCACAGACGGTCACCGACATCGAGGTGGTCGTCGTCGACGACGGGAGCACGGACGACACCGCGGCGGTCGTGACCGGCATCGACGACGAGCGGGTCCGCTATCTCGCCCACGAGCGAAACCGCGGCCGGAGCGCGGCCCGCAACACCGGGATCGAGGCGGCCCGCGGCGAGTACGTCGCCTTCCTGGACTCGGACGACCGCTGGCTCCCGGGGAAACTCGACCGACAGCTCGCCGAACTGTCGCGTCGCCCGCCGGAGTGGATCGGCGTCTACTGTGAGTTTCTGACCCCCAAGCCGTCGGCTCTCGGACGGCTGGTCGACTGGCTCTCCCGGGAAGTGTTCGCCACACCCCGGGCGCTCGAAGGCGGGCGCGAACTGGCCCGGGAGATCCTCACCGTCAACGTCCTCATGGGACCGGGGTCGACGCTCTTAGTCGAGCGCGAAGCGCTGCGTGCGACCGACGGGTTCGACGAGGAACTGGTCGACCACGAGGACTGGGATCTGGTCCTGCAGTTGCTCGACCACGGGAAGATCGCCCACGTCGACGAGGCCCTCGTCGTCGTCCCCTCCTCGGGCGGCGACCCCTCGCCCGAGGAACTCGTCCGGAACAAGCGGCGCTTTCTCGCGCGCCACGCCGACCGCATCCGCGAGTTCGAGGCCGAGGGCACGCGGATCCGGCGGGTCCACGAACTCCACATCGTCGCCGTGTTCTTCCAGAACGGGCGGTTCCGCGACGGGCTGGCGTACCTGCAACTGGACGCGCTCGCGGCGCCGAAAAACTGGGTCCGCCTGGCCTGGTGGACGGTCACGGGCGCGCGACATCGGCTGAAACGGGCCGGTGCCGCGGGGGGCGGGTGACCGGCCGTGCCGGACGACGCCGACTGGCCGACCGTCTCGGTGGTCATCCCCTACGGCCCGGAGTTCACCCCCGAATCGATGCTGGCCGAGGCCCGCGAGAGCGTCGCCGCCCAGTCGGTCCCGACCGAGTGCATCGTCGTCGAGGACACCGACCACCGCGGCCCGGCGTGGGCGCGCAACCGCGGCCTGGAGCGGGCCGACACCCGGTACGTCGCCTTCCTCGACGCCGACGACCTCTGGAAGCCGGCGAAGCTCACGCGGCAACTCGATCGGATGGCGGCGACCGGTGCGGGCATCTGCGTGGAGGGGGAGCCGATGTCGATGGACGACTTCGTCTACCGGGTGTTGCTCGGCGACATGGCCGCGCTCACGCCGTCGATCCTGCTCGACACCGACCAGGTGTCGACGACCTTCGAGGAGGGGCTCCAGCGGGGCGAAGACCTGCTTTTCATCCTCGAAGCCGCCACCGAGGCCGGCGTCTGCCTCTGTCCGGACCTCTACACGCGCCGCCACCACGACCGGAGCGTGACCGCGACCGAGATCCCGGTCGCCGACTACGTCGCGGCCGACAAGCGGTTCACCTACCTGGTGAGCCAGCGGGTCCCGGAGGCACAGCCCTACGTCGACCCCTACTACGTCCAGTTGTTCACCCAGGCCGGCGTCTACTGCCACGAGGCGGGCGACTACGATCGGGCGATCGACTACTACGTCCGGGCGCTGCGGCTCTCGCCACATCCGTTCACGGTCGCGTATCTGCTCCGCAGCGTGGTGGCGAGGTACCTGCCCTGACAGGCCCCGGGAACAGCTTTACAGTCACTTCCGTGTCCATTGCCGGCAATGAGAGCTGTCCTCCGGGTGGTCGTGAGCGTCGCCGGACTCGTCTTTCTCCTGGCCGGGATCGGCTTTGGCGGCCTCCCGATCGCCAACGAACTCCAGACGAACCAGTACGTCGCCAGCGCGGAACCGGTCGACGCGACGGTGCTCTCGACGAACGCGACGCGCGAACTCGGCGGCGGCATGGACCGCGAGGAGTCGCCCGACCCCTACTGGTCGGTCCGGGTCACGTTCCGCTACTCGGTCGGCGGGACGACCTACGAGAGCGGGCACGTCACGCCGCCGGGGACCGCCGAGGCCGGGACGAACCTGCGAGCGGGCAACCGGTCCGCGGCCGAGTCGTTCCTCGCCGACTACCCCGAGAACGCGACCGTGACGGCGTACTACCCGCCCAGCGAGCCGTCCAGCGGCTTCCTCGTCAAACGGACCACGCCGCTGGTGGCGCTCGCGATTCCCGGAGTGTTCGGCGGGCTCTTCGCCGTCGTGGGACTCGCGCTCGTCGGGTTCGGGAGCGGGGTGCTCTCCGTGCGTGGGCTGTGAGTTCACACGCACAGTAGGGGGTCCCACACCCAGGCGGGGTCGTTCGTGGCCGAGCCTCCGGGACGCTACGGGAACCGCGGCAGGCGGTTCGAGAGCCCACGGAGGACGATCCGGGCGCGACGGAGCGTGTGGTAGGTGTCGACGACGGGGTGGTAGCCGTCGATGACGGTGACATCCTCGTTTGCCGCCAGGGTGTGCCGGCCGCCGGCGTAGGGGTCGTCGTCGCCGGGCGCGAGTTCGCCGACGACCGTCTCCTCGAACGCCGTCGGGGTCAGCCGGTCGACGCGGTTGACGACGACGCGTTTCCCGTAGCCGCCGGCGCAGTACTGGCCGGGTCGGTAGAGGGTGCCGTCCTCGGTCCAGGGCGTGCCCGCGGGCCGGACCGAGCGCACGTCGGTCTTGACGGGGTTGTTGGCGTGGGGCACCCACTCGCCGCGCAGCGTCGGGGCGTGGTAGACGTGGAGGTTCGTCTCCGGCAGGTCGTCAAGCAGCGTGAAGAACAGCCACCAGCGCCCGTCGTGGCGGACCACGGTCGGGTCGATCCCCATCACGTCGGGGACGAGCGTCTCGACGTGGTCCCACTCTGTCGGCCCGTGGAGTTCGTAGAGCCTGATCTCGTTGCCCTCGGCCATCTCCGGGGTGACGTAGGTCGACCCGTCGTGGACGAACGCGTAGGGGTACGAGAGGTGGAAGGGCTGTTCGAGGACGACCTCGGTGTTGTCGAACGAGAGGTCGTCGTCGAGGCTGAGCGCCGAGATGACGCCTTTCGCGGTGTCGAAGGGGAACTCCTCGAACAGGAGGTACGGCTCGCCGTCGATCCGGACGGGGAACGGGTCGGCGACGAACCGGCGGCTGTCCGGGAGCGGGAACCACTCGAAGTCGGTGCCCGCCGGATCGGCGACGACCGCCTCGATCGGCGAGTCGGTGACGCCGATGCTCCAGACGCCGCTCCCGCTGGTCAGGAGGTCCCAGCCGGCACGGGCCTGGGCGAACGCCAGTCGAGCGACGCCGCCGACGCCCGGTTCACGGCCGGCTTCCCGGTCGATCTGGACCGGCTCGCCGTCCAGGTAGCCCGCCTCGCCGCTGGCGATGTCGACGGCGACGGCGGCGGGCCAGCGGGCGCTGCCCATGAACAGCCGGTCGACGGTCGCCGGCCAGGAGTACGCCGTCGTCGGGAACGCCCCGCGGCGCAGCGGAACGCCGCTATCGGGGCCTGTCACCCGCCAGAGCGCCGCGTGTGTGACTGTCTCGCCGGCCCGGAGTTCGTCGACGCAGGGCGGCCAGCTCCCGCCCTGGCCGTCGCCCCCGTAGCGGAACTCCCAGACGCCGTAGGTCGGCGTCGACAGGACGGCCTCGTCGCCGAGCCCGAGGCCGCCGAGGCGGACCAGTACGTCGATGTCGGCGTCGGCGAGCGCCGCCCGTCCACGCTCGCCGAGCGCGACGGTCCCGTCGGCGTCACGGCCCTGGACCGGGAGCCGCTCGATGCCGGCCAGTTCGTCGGTCAGATCGAGGACCGTGCTGGCGCCGGGGCTCGGAGTGAGCCGCTGCCAGCCGTCCCACACCGGCCACGGCGGCGCGGTCGTGGCCTCTGGGACCGCGGCCAGCCGCCGGCCCGGATCGAGGTGGATCGGTTCGGCCCGCCCGGTCGCCGGCGACTCGTCGACGACCATCGTCAACGTGACAGACTCGACCCCGCGAAGCGCCCGGATCGCCCGGGCCTGCCAGGCCGGGAGCTGCAGGCCCGAACAGGCGACCGCGACCCGGAGCCGGTCGTCTTCCGTGTGGCGGTCGGCGTCGCTCACTGGGCCTCACCCCCGTCGCCGAACAGGCCCTCGTAGCGCTCCCCATCGTAGAGGACGCGCGTCTCGCCGGCCGAGTAGACGACGCTGTGGCGGGCGGTCCCCGTCCGGTATCGGTCGTCCGAGACCGTGAAGAAGGCGACCTCGTTCGAGAGCAGCCCGCGCCCCGACGCGACCGGGACGACGGAGTCCGTCCAGCCCTCGCGGACCACGACGTAGCCCGTCGGTGCCGACAGCCCCGTCGGGCCCGCCCGGAGGCCCTGGCGCTGTCTGACGAGCCGGTCGCTGTCGGCGATGGGAGCGGACGCGAACGCCCGGTCGGTGATCTGGTCGGCCGCCGCCGGCTGGGTGCCGTACCGGTCGAGGAACGTCGCGGTCCGGACCGTCGCGGCGTACTCCCGGTCGGACATGGCGGTCTGAACGTCCCGGTCGGGAACGTCGACCACCCGCACGTCGTCGGCCGTCAGCGTCGTGAGCGCGCCCGTCGTCCCCAGCGTCGCGACTAGGAGGAGCCCGACGACGACGCCGATCCGGCCCGCGCGGGTGCCGCCGGACCCGAGCGCTCTGGCGATCCCGATGCCCAGCGGGAACACGGCGAACAGCACGACGACGACGGTGATCCGTTCGACCTGCGGGATCTGGACCGGCAGCGGGAGAAACAGCGGGACGGTCCCGACCGCGACGGCAAGCAGCGGCGCGCGGTCGGCGTACCGGCGGCCGGACGCGAGCGCCTCGTAGAGGCCGACCAGGGCGACGGCGCCGAAGACGCTGTAGTAGATCCCGGTCGGCCGAGCGAACCACGAGAGCGCGCGGGCGGCGGTGTCGACCGGGACCGCGACGCCGTAGAAGAACGTCGAGAACGCGCCGCTGCCGGCGACCTCGCGGCCGATGTTGAACGCCAGTCCGAAGATACCGTAGACGATGATGCTCCCGGAGAAGACGAGGTAGCTCACCACCGCGGTGGCCCCGACGACGACTGGGAAACTCCAGCGAAACCGGAGGCGGTCGCGGGCCGTGGAGAGCGCCCCGAGTGTGCCGCCGGCGCGGCCGGCCAGCGCCGGCGCCGCGTAGGTCGCGGCCGCCACGGCACCGACGGGCGCGAGCGCGACGACGTAGGTCAGGTGGTGGACGAACACGAGCACGACCACGAGGCCGAGCGCGTAGGCGCCGTACTGGCGGTAGCGCCGGGTCGTCCCCGCCGTCGAGAGCGATGTCGTCACGTAGAACCCGACGCCCAGCAGGACCACCGCGAGCGTCTGCGGGAAGAAGTAGACGGTGTGGTAGCCGACCCACTCGACGGCGGTGACGGCGAGCGCCACGCCGAGGGCGACGCGGCCGTCCGCGAACAGGCGGGTCGCGACGAGGTACATCGTCGGGACCAGCAGTGCCGAGACGCCGATGCCGGCCGCGACGATGGCGTCGTACGGCGAGAGCCCGCCCAGCAGCGAGGCGGCGCCGACGAAGAGGTGAAAGCCCGGGAAGAAGTCGTAGCCGTGGGGCAACACCGTCGTGTAGCCGGCCGCGAACAGCCGGTTGAGGCTGTCGACGTGGGCGAACGTGTCGGTCCCGCCGAAGTAGAACCCGGTCGTCAGCGCCTTCGTGATCGGCGGGACCGCAAACAGGACGACCGTCGCCGCGAGCGTCGGCGCCGGCGCCCCGTCGTGGCGCACCTGCGTCGCCACCAGGAGGTAGCCGGCCGGGAGCAGCCCCAAAAGCGGCACCAGTCGATCGCCGGTCCAGGCGGTCGCTGCGACGGCCAGTCCCCCGAGGACGAGCAGGATTTTGGCCGTCTGGCCGGCCGTGACCGGCGGCTCCCCGTCCGGCGTCGCGTCACCGCGAGTCACCGCGTAGACGCCCAGCGCGAGCAGCGTCCCGACGACGGCGTAGCCGGCCCGGATCGCCGGCGCCGTGTCCAGGACGCCCAGCGCGAGCGCGCCGCCCAGTCCGGCGACTGTCAGCACGACCACGAACCCACCGAACAGGGCGACCCGATCGGCGCCGGTCATCGGCGTCCGTGCCGTCCCGAACGGTCGCGGCGACACAGACGGTCGCGGGAGCCCGGGTCGGCGACCGGTCGGCGCTCGGCGGCGTCGTTCCTCACCATGTCAGCACGCAGGCACCCGGTGAGCAAAACAGTACTGGCGTCACGTTTTTGCCGGCCGCCGTCCGAGAGCACCCATGCCGACTCGCCGCCAGCGTCGCCTCGTTCGCCTGACAGTCGGGTGGTCGCTGGCGGTCGTGGTCGCGCTCGCCGCCGTCGGCGCGCTCACCGGGGCACACTGGTTCGTCCTGACGCTGCTCGGGGGGCTCGTCGCGGTCCAGCGGACGACGGCGCTGCACGCGAGTCCGCCCTGGCAGCGTGGCGTCCGGGTCCTGTTGCTCGCCGGGTTCGCCGTCTTCGTCGGGCTGGTGGCCGTGGAAGTGTGGACGACCGCGACGGAGCTGTTCGCCCGCGGGCTGTGACTACTGGCTGCGCTCGCCGGCCGGCCAGCGGAGCGCGACCGTGAACGAGTACGCCCGTTGCCCGTCGTCGGGGCGCACGTCTGTCACCTCGACCGGGCGGTCGAGCGCGTCGGCGAGCCCGGTCCCGAGGAACGACGAGACCAGATGGTCGATCCGACGGGGCTCGCCCAGCGGGCAGGCCCGGACCGCGACCGTCGCGTGCCGGCCGTCGACCGTCGCGCTCGCGCCGCCGGCGAGGTCGTACACCGCCGTGAGGCCGTCACAGAGCGCGTCGAGGTGGTGTGCCGGCTCGGTCGCCGCGGCGTCGGTCCGCCGCTCGCGGAACCGCGTGACCAGGTCGGCGGCCGTCGGGGTGACGACGACCGCCGCCGTCTCGCCCTCGACCGCGTGTCGAGCGGCCGTGACCGCGCCGCCCTCCTCCCCGGTGGCCGGGACGACCAGGCGCGACCCCCGGTCGTCGGTCCCCGGGAGGTAGACGCGCCTGTCGTCGAGGTCCTGCCCTGTGACGAGCGACTCGACGGTCGTCCCGGCGGCGGCGGCGACGCTTTCCGTCACCGCGAGCGGCAGGTCGCGGCCGGTGACGAGGACGTGGTTGGCGACGCCGCCGACGACCAGCGTGCCCGAGAGCGCCGTCAGCAACCCGAGCGTCCCCTCGGTCGGGACGACCGGGACCGCAAGCGCCTCGAAGCTGACCGCGAGCCCCAGCAGGCCGACCGCGAGCAACAGCACCGTCGGGACCGACGGTCGCCGGAGGAGTCGGTCCCCGCGCGCGGCTCTACGCATCGGACCACGCCGCTGGTGCCGGCTGCCCTCGGCCGCCGTCGTCCGCGCCGTCCACGAGACTCATTCGTGCGACAGGAGGCCACGGACCGACTTAGTACTGCTGTTGGAGCCACCGATAGGGTTTTCATCGGCGCCGGGGCAACGTGGGGGCATGCAGCGGGGACTCCGCCACGCCGACCTCCTCGCGGTCGGGGGCTGGCTGGCGCTCGTCGACGTGGTCGTGCTAGTCCCCGCATTGCGCGAGAGTCTGCTCCGGCCGGCGCTCGTGGTCCCGTTCCTGCTCGTCGGGCCGGGCTACGCCGTCGTCTCCGCGCTGTTCCCCGAGCGCGTCGGGACCGACGGCGGACCGCAACTGTCGGGACTCGGACGGCTCGTCCTCGGCTTCGGCGCGAGCGTCGGGGTGGTCCTTGCGGTGGGCTTCCTGCTCGATTTCAGCGTCTTCGGCTTCGCCACGATCCCGGTGCTCGGCGGTGTCACGGTCGTGACACTGGGGGCGCTCGTGCTGGCGGTCGTCCGTCGGAGGCGGGTCGAGTCGCCCGCCGGCGTCTCGTTCGACGCGGCCCGCGAGCGGGGCCGGCGAGCGGTCGGGGAACAGCCCGTCGACATCGTGCTGTCCGTGGCGGTCTGTCTCTCGCTCGCGCTCGCTGTCGCCGCCGTCTCCGGACTCCCCGCGGCCGACCGCTCGCCGTCGGAGGCGTACCTCCTGACACCCGGTTCGGACGGGCCGGCAGCCGAGGAGTACCCTGGGCGACTCACCCGCGGTGAACCGGCGGCGCTCGTCCTCGGCGCCGAGAGCGGCACCGACAGCGCGACGCCGGTCATCGCCGTCGTCACGCTCCAGCGCGTCGCCGTCGCCGACGGGACGGTGACAGTCCGCGAGGAGACGGAACTCCAGCGGCTCACGTTCACCGACCCCGCGGACGGGACCGCCCGCGTCGAACACACGGTGACACCGACGCTGTCGGGCGACCTGCGGCTGACCTACGCGGTGTACTTCGACCGCGAGCCGACGGGCGCCCCCGACCGGCAGGTCCACCTCCAGGTGACCGTCGCCGAACCCTGACGGGACACCGATCCGTACGTTTAAGTCGGTAATCACCGACTACGTGGTATGTACTGGCCCGGGAGTGACGACGCGACCGGCGGGGCGTAGCCGCGACGATGGAGGAGAAGCGCCGCGGGACCGACCCCGTTCGACCGTCCTCCCGGACCGCGGTTCCGAGACGGCTGAACTTCGCGCGGGCCGGCGGGCTCTTGCTGGGGATCGAACTGTTCGGCACCGTCGTCGGCTTCCTGAGCACCGTCTACTTCGCGACCGAACTCGGGGCGGCGCGGCTGGGCGTGTTCTTCCTCTTCGAGGCCGTCCTGAGCACGCTGGCGACGTTCGGCGACTTCGGGATCCGGGGCGCCGTCGAGAAGCGCATCAGCGAGGGGACCGCTCCGCGCCAGATCCTCGGTGCCGCGATCCTGCTGAAAGTCGGGCTCATCGGCGTCCTCGGCGTGGTCGTCGTCCTGTTCCGGGACGTGATCAACGGCTACGTCGGCGCGGACGTTGCACTCTTGCTGGTCGTGACGACGCTGCTGTACGAACTGTCGACGCTTACCGTCCACGTCCTCCGTGCGGAACTCCGGGCCGACGAGACGGCCGTGTTGTACTTCCTGCGGTTGGTCACCTACGTCGTCGTCGCCGTCGTCCTCTTGCAGTTCGGCCTCGGCGTGTGGGCCTTGCTGTACGGCGTCGTCGCGGGCTACGTCGTCCTCCTGGTGGCCGGCGCGACGCGCGTCTCGATCCAGCCCGCCGTCCCCGCCCGAGAACACGTCGCGTCCCTCGTCGACTACGCGAAGTTCAACGGCATCTGGGGGCTGGGCGGGCACATCTACAACACGATGGACCTGCTCGTCATCGGCTTCTTCCTCTCGTCGGCCCACGTCGCCGGCTACGAGTTGGCCTGGCGCGTGACCCTGATGACGGCGGTGGTCGGCGGCGTCGTCGCGAACACCGTCTTCGCCCAGTTGAGCGCCTGGAACGCGAGCGGCGAGGTCGACGCGATCAGGACGACACTGCGCAACGGGACGACGGCCGCGCTGTTTCTGGTCGTCCCCTCTTTCGCCGGCGTCGCGCTCCTCTCCGAGGAACTGCTGGGACTGGTGTTCGGTCCGGAGTACGTCCTCGCGGCGGCCGCGTTCGTCGTCCTGATGGGCGAGAAGGTCGTCGCCGCGGTCAACATCGTCCTCGACGCGGCGGTCCGGGCGGTCGACCGGCCCGACATCGGCGCCGGCGCGACGGTCCTCTCCCTGACCCTGAACGTCGTCCTGAACCTCGTGCTCGTGCCCCGCTACGGGCTGGTCGGCGGCGCCGCGGCGACCGGCCTGGCGATGGCTGTCAACACCGCCGCGCTCTGGTGGTTCCTCCGGCGGATCGTCCCCGTCGAGTTCGCCGCCCGTGATCTGGGGTGGTGTGTCGGCGCCGCCGGCGCGATGGCGGGGACGCTCCTGCTCGTCGGGACGGTCGTGCCGGCGACGACGCTGCCCCGCCTGCTGGGTCTGGTGGCGCTTGGCGGAGTCGTCTATCTCGGCGTCGTCGTGCTCTCACCGTCGCTCCGCGGCAGCGCCCGGAGGGCGCTGGCACAGTTCGGCGAGTGAGCGGTGCCGGGACGGTAAGCCGACCGTACCGGTGGAGACAGCCTTAATCCGCCCGAGGTCGACAGGGAGGTATGCAACGACGGACGCTGCTGAAGGTGGTGGGGGCCGCTGCGGTCGGCCTCGCGGGCTGTTCGGAGTCGGGATCGACCGCGACCGAGACGCCGACTCCGACGCCGACGGTCGGACCGAGCGAGACCCTCGTCGAGATGACCGACTCGCTCAAGTTCGTCCCGGAGACGGTCGAGATCAGCGTCGGCGACACGGTGGTCTGGGAGACGGTCGGGTCGGTCGCTCACAGCGTCACCGCCTACGAGGACGACCTGCCAGCGGGCGCCGACTACTTCGCCTCCGGCGAGTTCGACAGCGAGTCGGCGGCGAGACAGGACTACCCCGTCGGCAGTGTCGGCCCCGACGAGACGTACACGCACACCTTCGAGACGGCTGGGGAGTACCCCTACTTCTGTATCCCCCACGAGTCCGGGATGGTCGGGACCGTCGTCGTCGAGTAATCGGCGCCTAGCCGACCCGTCGTTCCGGGGGCCACCACGGCACCCGGGCGAAGTGCGCGAGCAGGACGAGGAGGCCGACGCCGGCGACGGCCGACTGCACCAGCAGGCTCGTCGTCACTTCGGCCCGGAGCGCGAAGTCGAGAAAGCCCGTGAACTCGTCGTAGGGGTACGGCGGGAGCAGCGGCCACAACAGGAAGGTGAGTTCCTCGGTGCGCCAGTACCACAGCGCGGCGTACGTATCCCCCAGGAGGTGACTCGCGTAGCCGACGGCGAGTGCAGGCCCCAGCTCTCGACGGCCGTATCGGCGGGCGACGACCGCCGCGGCCAGGACGACCGGGACGGCAAAGAGCAGCGAGTGAGCCAGCGACCGGCCCGACGGCAGGAGCTGCACCCACCAGGCCAGTGGCTTGTCGATCACGTCGGGCACCTGCGTCCCGGCCAGCAGCGCAAGCAGTTCTGCGCGCGAGCCGGGACGCCGAGAGAGGAGGAGGACACCCAGAAAGAGGACGTAACCGAACGCGAGGTGGGTCCAGGGGAGCACAGTGGTACCGCGGGGCCGACGACGCTTCAACTCGCCGGCTACGACCGCAACCGCTTGAACGTCGGATGCTCGTTGAGCACGTGCATCAGGATGGCGGCGAAACAGAGCAACAGCCCGCCCAGCGCGAACAGGACGCCCGTCGCGAGCGGGACCGGCGCGAGCTGTCCGCCCTGGAGGAACTGCGTCGTCAGCAGGCTCGTGACGACCACCCCCAGGATCATGCTGACGGTGCCCGGTAGCCCGACGATGAGCAGCGGTCGACCGTACTCGATGGTCCAGGCGATGTTGCGCACCAGATCGAGCCCGTGGCTGAGCGAGCCCTGGGTGCTGCCGTGTTCGACATCGTAGTAGATCGTCGTCGGGACTTCGGTGACGCTGAGGCGGTTCCGGTGGGCGTGATAGAGGATGTCGGTGCTCGCGCCCATGTTCTCGCCGATTGTGTCGTCCTCGGCCAGGGAGCTGATCGCGCGGCGGTTGTACGCCCGATAGCCGCTCTGTGTGTCCCGAATCCAGCCGCTCGGGCGGAGATTGCCGAGACTGACGTTGGTCATGTGGTTGATGACCGCCAGCCCGATCGATCGGACGAACGGGATCCGCGTGTTCGAGCCCGGGACGTACCGACTCCCGATCACGATATCGGCGGCCGACCGCTCCTGGGTGTCGACCAACAGCGGGATGTCCGCCGGGTCGTGTTGGCCGTCGGCGTCGATGACGATGAGATGTGCCACGCCGCGCGTCGCCGCCTCGTCGAACGCGGTCTTGAGCGCGCCGCCGTAGCCGCGGTTTCGCTCGTGGGTGACGACGGTCGCGCCGGCCTCGCGGGCGATGACACCAGTCTCGTCCGTGCTCCCGTCGTCGACGACGAGCACCTCGTCGGCGAACGCCGCGGCCTGTTCGACCACGCGCCCGATGCTCCCGCCCGCGTTGTAGGCCGGGATCGCGACGACGACCGACGGCCCGGTGTCCGCCTCGTTCCAGGCCTCCGGGATGGCGACGACCTCGAAGTCGGCCCGGTCGAGGGCGTTCAGTGTCCGTCCGTAGTCGATCCGCGGGCAGTCACGCGTCTGGAGGACGATCCCGGGGAGCCCGCGCTCTCTGGCAGCCGTCGAGAGCGCGCGGTGAAACACCGCGACCGTCGGGTCGCCGCGGGGCGGCTCGACGACGGTCACGCCCAGCGACCCGACCGCGTCGATGAGCTCCGCGTCGGCCAGCGCGGGCGGGTAGGTCAACAGGACCGGGTGGCCGCGGCGTTTCGCCCGCATGACCGTCCGGTAGACGGCGTCTTCGTTGTGCTCGGCGAGGACGATCCCGATCGCCGGGGCCGCGTGGGCACCGGTGACGGCCCCGTCGAGGTGGACGAGCGGGATCTCGTCACCGCTAGCGTCCGGGAGCGAGAGCCCGAGCGGGACCGTCGAGCCGTCGGCCCGCTCCCACAGGACGACCGGCTCCCGGATCGGCTCCGGCGAGGTGTCGAACTCCGTGACACACTCGATCGTCGCGTCGGGGAGGGTCCCGGAGCCGCCCGTGAGCAGGTAGCCGAGAGTTACCGTCTCACCAGGGCGGAGCGTCCGCTCGACGACGATCCGTCCGTCGCTGTATGTCGGCTGGTCGGCCTGCTCCGGGCCGTGAGCCGGGTCGACGAGAGAGTGGCCCGACGGGACGGAGTCGGTGAGCCGAACCAGCGTGGTGGCGTCTCGCGTCGACTGAATCGTGAGCGAGACGCGCCTGGCGGTGCCGGAGGCGGCGCTGACCGTCTTCGTCGTCGAGATGCCGTCCTGCTTGGTTCGCTGTGTCCCTGCCATTTCCCCACCTGGCCGAGCGTACTGCCTGTATCAATGACCCCAGTGAGCAAGTAACTATCTGTTTCTCGAACCGCGATCGGGTAGGCCCGGCGTACCGAGCCGGCGTGGACAGGTCTGGCCGCCGCTTCGCGCGCGAGCCCAAGGGCCTTTGCCGCGCGGGTGTGACGGGACGGTATGGCAGACGAAGCCATCGACGACGTGGACCGGGCGATCCTCCACGCGCTCCAGGAAGACGCACGCAACATGTCTTCGGGGGACATCGCCGAGCGGACCGGAACGTCGGACAGCACCGTCCGCAAGCGGATCCAGCGGCTCGAATCCGACGGGATGATCAAGGGGTACAGCGCCGATGTCGACTACCAGAAGTCGGGCTACCCGCTGCGGATGTTGCTGTTCTGTACCGCGGCGATCCCCGAACGCGGCGATCTCATCCCGGCGATCCTGGAGATCGACGGCGTCGTCTCCGTCCAGGAACTGGTCACCGGCGAGCAGAACCTCCTGATCACCGTCGTGGGCGAGTCCGACAGCGACATCACCCCGGTCGCACAGGAGTTGTTGAACATGGGCCTGACCGTCGCCGACGAGGTGCTCGTCCGGAGCCACGAGACCAAACCGTTCGGCGAGTTCGGGCCCGAGTGACGACAGTAGCGGCGTCGGAGACAGCGATCGGCGAGACGGTCGCCGCCACAACCACGTCTAGCCCCCCGAACGGTACCGATCCGTTCTTCGTTCGCTGCTGTGCGAGCAGTCTGTGAACGCGTGTCGGCCACCCCTGACCAGGTCCCGCTGCGCGGACGACGACAGTGAGACCACGAGCGACGGCTGTCGCCAGCCGCGAGCACACGCCGACCCAACATCGCCTGCAAAAACATAATGTTCTATAATACCAGTTTCTTCGAACAGATTGATCGAATAGAAATCTTTAATGCACAGTCTGTTCGTCAATACGAGTGAAGTCGACCAGGACCGGTCCCCGGGGCCGCCGGCTCCGGGCAGGTCGCTGTCGACCACAGCCAACGATGACAGAACACGACCACTCGACGACGATTGGACAACTCCCGGAACCGACGGAATCGACGCCGGTCACGCCCCGAGCGCTCACCCGAGCCGTCTGGCTCATGTGGGTGGCGAGTCTGGGCGTCCTAGCCGCGGCCCTCGGGACCGGCGGCGCCTGGGAGTTCGGTGGCGTGGTCGCCGTCGACGGACTGACGGTGTTGCTGTGGGTCGTCGTGACCTTCTTCAGCGGTATCGTCCACAGCTACTCCCGGCGCTACATGGCCGGGAGCAAGGACCTGACGCGGTTTTTCACCCGTGTCTTCGGCTTCACGCTCGCGGTGATGGTGCTCGTCGCCGCCGACCACGTCGCCCTGTTCGGGGTCGCCTGGCTGGCGATGGGGCTGGCGATGGCGTCGCTCATCGGCTACGTCGACGGCTGGCCACAGGCACAGGCCGCGGCGACGCTCGCCCGCCGGTACTTCCTCGCCAGCACCGCTTTGCTGGCGGTCGCGCTGGGCGTGCTGTCCTGGGCGACGGGCGAGACGGCCGTCTCGGAGATCGTGACCGCCGTCGACACCGTCCCGACGGTCCCCTGGGTCGTCGCGGTGGTGGCGCTGGTGGGTGCGGCGATGATCCAGTCGGCACTGGTCCCGTTTCACTCCTGGCTCCTCTCGTCGATGACCGCACCGACGCCCGCGTCGGCGCTGATGCACGCCGGGTTCGTCAACGCCGGCGGCGTCCTGCTGGTCCGGTTCGCGCCCGTCGTCACGCTCGACCCGACCGTCATGCTCGGGATCGCGGTCGTCGGCGCCACGAGCGCGTTACTCGGGAAACTCCTGAAGACCGTCCAGACGGATATCAAGCGGAAACTGGGCTGCTCGACGGTGGGCCAGATGGGCTTTATGCTCCTCCAGGCCGGCCTGGGCTTTTTCGGCGCCGCGATCACGCACCTGATCCTGCACGGGTTCTACAAGGCCTACCAGTTCCTCTCCTCGGGCGAGCAGGTCGAGCAGACCGCGCCCGCGAAGACGGGGACGGCGGCCGACCCCAGCGCCGTCGGCCTGATCGTGACCGCCGTGACCGCCGTCGCCGGCGGCGCGCTGTTCGCGGTCCTCACCGGGAAAGGGACGAGCTTCGACACCGGCCTCCTGCTGGCCGGCCTGGTCTCGCTGACGACCCTGCACGCGACCCGGACCGCCGTCGGCCACCGCGGGCTCCCGACGACGGTCCGGTACGTCGTCGCCCCGCTGGTCTTCCTGGCCGGGATCACCGTCTACGCCGGGGCGTACACCGCCGTCACGGCCGTCCTGGCACCGCTTCCGCTCGGATCGCCCCCGACCGAACTGACCGCCGTCCACGGCGTCCTCGCCGCCGCGTTCGCGCTGGCGTACGTCGCCGTCGACACCGGTGTCTACGAGCGCAGCACGCGCCTGTACGTCGCGCTCGTCAACGCCGCACAGCCCGCAGCCGGTACCCTGCTGACCGACACGGAGGACTACAATGAGTACTGACCCAGCGATTCGTGAGAGTATCGAGCGTGCAGCAGCCCCCGTCGGCCGTGCGTGGCCGCTTCACTCGTTCGTGACCGCCAACCCCCTGGCGGGGTTCGAGGACGAACCGTTCCCCGAAGCCGTCCGGAAGGGGGCCGACCGCTTCGGCGGCGACGGCTACCCCGACCCCGACGTGTTCGAGGCGGCGTTGGCGGACGGCCGGATCGACACGGAACTCCTGACCGACGCGCTGGCCGAACACGGCTGTGAAACCGATCCGGAGGCCACGCTCGACCGCATGCGTGAGGCACCGTCGGACGACGCCGAGACCGCCGAGGAGACGCCGACCGACCGCGTCGACGCCGTACTGACGAAGTGGCTCGCCGCCTTCCTCGACGAGGGTCAGGCGACGTGGCCGATGCCCGACCGTGAACAGGGGTTCTTCGCCGCCTTCCACGCGGCCGCACAGCACGACGGCGAGATTCCGGAGACCGACACCATCGCGGCTCTCCCCGACGAGCCGATCGACGCGCTCCACCACCTGCTGGGGACGATCCCGCCGGGCGAGTGGGAGGACCTGTTCGAGTACCACCTGACCGCGCTCCCCGGCTGGACCGGCTACGTCAAGCAGCGCGCGGCCGACGGCGGCGAGTGGCAGTCGTCGTACCCGATCACGCTCGCGGGCTATCTCGCCGCCCGCCTGGCGCTGGTCGAGGCGTTCGACGCGCCGCTGGAACCGCCGACCGAGGACGACGCCACCGACGACGACGACACGATCGCGATAGCCGAGGCGTGGCTGAGCGCCTGGGAGGGGACCTACCGCGGCGAACTGGTCGAGGCTGTCGCCGACGAGAGCGCCGCCCGGGACTCCGACGACGGCCGTCCGGACGCCCAGTTCGTCTTCTGTATCGACACGCGCTCGGAGGTCGTCCGCCGCCACATCGAGGCGACGGGCGACTACGAGACCCACGGCTACGCCGGCTTCTTCGGCGTGCCGATGCGCTACGAGGGGTACGACGCCGACGTGGCCGTCGACGCCTGCCCGCCGATCGCCGACGCAGAGCACCGTATCGCGGACCGGCCGAGCACGGGCGAAGACGCGAAACAGCACGCACACGACCACCAGCAACACACCGTCGGCGCCGGCCAGAAGGTCCTCAAGAAACTGAAGTCCAACGCCGCGACGGCGTTCAGTTTCGTCGAGAGCGCCGGGGCGGGCTACGGGGCCGCGCTGGCGGCCCGGACGCTCCTGCCCGCTCGCGTCGCCGACGCCATCGACACTGTGGACGACGCGCCAGAAGACCACGAGTTCTGTGCGCCGACGGTCGACTACAACCCGGACGCGGTCGCGGCGCTCCGCGAGGGGCTCACCCACGAGGAGAAAGTCGAGTACGCCGAGACGGCGTTCGACCTGATGGGCTGGGAGCAGTTCGCCCGCGTCGTGGTCTTCGCCGGCCACGCCAGCGAGACCGCGAACAACCCCTTCGAGTCGAGTCTGGACTGTGGCGCCTGTGCCGGCAACCCCGGCGGTCCGAGCTCCCGCGTGCTGGCGGCCATCTGCAACGACGGGGCCGTCAAGGCCGACCTCCGCGAGCGCGGGTTCGACATCCCCGAGGACACCGTCTTCGTCGCCGGCGAGCACAACACGACCACCGACGAGGTGACGCTGTACGACGGGTCGGTCCCCGAGAGCCACGCAGCCGACCTCGAACAGCTCGAAGCGGACCTCGACACCGCACAGTCGACGGCGACCGCAGAGCGGACCGACGCGGACGACAGCGTCCGCGAGACCGAGCGCCGCGCCGCCGACTGGGCCGAGACTCGCCCGGAGTGGGGACTGGCCGGCAACGCCGGGTTCGTGATCGGTCCCCGTGCCCTCACCGAGAACCTGGATCTCGACGGCCGCTCGTTCCTCCACTCCTACGACTGGGCGACCGACCCCGCCGGCGACGACCTCGAAGCGATCATGGCCGGCCCGATGGTCGTCACCCAGTGGATCAACACCCAGTACTACTTTTCGACGGTCGATCCGGCCGTCTACGGGAGCGGCTCGAAGGTCACGCAGAACCCGGTCGGGAACGTCGGCGTCTATCAGGGCAACGGCGGTGACCTGCTGACCGGCCTCCCGCTGCAGTCGGTCCACGCCGCCGACGACGAACCGTACCACCAGCCCCTTCGCCTCTCGACCGTGATCCACGCGCCCGTCGAGCGCGTGACCGACATCCTCGCGGAGAACGACGAGGTCGCAGAGCTACTGGACAACGGCTGGCTCTCGCTGACGGTCGTCGACCCCGAGCAGGAGCACCGCGCGTTCCACTACGACGGCGACCTCGAGTGGACCACCGAGGAAGCGGCGACGAGCGTGACGACGCCGACTGTGACATCGCCGGCAGACGACTAGTCGGCCACGGCGGGGATTCGGGCGACTGCTCACGCAGACACCGTGCCACGGTTGGTGTTCGGATATATATCAAGCTATTTGTGCCGGGTCCGACGAATTGTCCGCTGGATGCTCACTTAGCCGACGACCGTACGGTGTGAGCGGACAAGGCGGTCTGCTCGCGCTGGCGGGCACTCGAGACGGGATCCGGTCCCCAGCCACGCTCTTCGTAGAGACATCTCGGAACAGTCCGCGGACCGCGTCACCGACTACGTGGTCAGAGAGACGCCCGTCTCGGTACGTCCAGGCACACGTGGGATCCAATACTATGGATGCTCGAGACACATCTACACCAACAGTCGATAGCTATCGTCGTAGCGAACACAGACCAGCGCCGACCGTGTCCCGGCAGGGCACACGCTGCCGGGAGGGAGGAGAGCCGATGACAGTCGATGCAGCCCTGGCCGACGCGTTTCCGACACGGGAGGTCGAGACAGTGACACAGGCGGGGCCGTCCTGGAACGACCTGAACGAGACCGTGCGTGTGATGTTTGCCGACGGTGAGCAGGTGTTCCTGAAACTCGCGGCCGACGGTGACGGGTCGCGGGTCGCCCGGGAGCGCGCCGTCCTCGACTACGTCCGGAGACACTGCGACGTGACGGTCCCGCCGGTGGTCGCGAGTGCAGACAGCGCCCCCCACCCGTATCTCGTGACGGCACCGATGAGCCAACAGGGACTTGCACCACAGTGGGACCAGTTGGAGCGACCAGAACGGCGGCGGGCGCTGGAGCAGATCGGCGCGGCGCTGGCGACGGTCAACGACCGACAGTTCGACCGCCACGGCCACATCGTTGCGGGTGACGCCGACGGACTCGTCCTCGACACCGGGGCCTGGAGCGACGTTCTCGTCGACCGGATAGAGATGACCAGAGAGATAGCCTCCGCGAACCGATTCGAGCAGTATTTCGACGCGGTAATCGATGTCGTCGAGGCACACAGCGAACGACTCGACCGCGCACCGGCGGTACTGGTTCACGGGGACCCAGCGATGCCGAACATCTTCCGGAGCCGAGCGGCAATCGGCTTCGTCGACTGGGAACTCGCACACGTCGGCGACCCGGCACGAGAGCTTCACAGAGCACGGGACCAGTTACTCGAATCGCGCGGAATCGACGACGAACGACTGGTGAGCGCACTCCACGACGGCTACCGACGCCGTTCCGGATCACTGCCACCCGGACTCGACGACCGACGGGAGATCTACGACGCGGTCCGATACCTCGGCACGGTGGGCTTCGTCGACAAGATCGCCGCGTCGACGGACGAACCGACAGACGAACTCGCGGCCAGCATCGAAGCGGAGATGAACAACCGTCTCGACGCAGTTCGACACTGATGTGCGACGACCGCCACTCCACAGACCCCTACTGTCCACTCCGGGTCGACAACGAAGCCCGGTGGGCGTTCCTCGAACAGTACGTCGAGAGTCAGCATCGCACCGCGCTCGATATCGGCTGTGCGGAAGGGTACTTCACGAAGGCCGTCGCCGAATGCGGGCTCGAAGCGACCGGAGTGGAGGCGACCGAAGCCCGGTACGAACGCGCGGAGGCGACATTCGGTGACGACGAGAACGTACGATTTCGACACCATCGGGTGACACCCGAGACGGTTGACGACCTCCCGGCGACGGACCTCACGTTGCTGTTGACTGTCCAGCACCACTGGCTCCGTGCGTACGGTGTCGAGCCAGCAACCCGGATGCTGAAACACGTCGCACAGCGGACGAGTCGGTTGTTCTACGAACCGCCGGGGGACATGTACGTTCCAGCGCAGCGCCCGATCGACCCCAGCCGCAGCGTACGGCTCTACCGGACGTACCTCCAGCGGTTGTTCGACGGGCAAGCAGTGGTGAGAGACGTCGAGATGTTCGACCACGTCGAGGAAGGGGAGTACGCCTCTCGACGCGACCCGCTCTTCGTCCTCGACACTGACTCCGTTGGGTCCGGTGAGTGACGACGTCGCCCGACACCATCAATGGGGCGGAAACGGGTTCTGTATATCCGTTATCGGTTTATCACCTGGCGATCGCGGGATACCCGACTCGCCGGTAGACGGCGCGAACGAAGGCGCTACTGTCCGTCGACGGCGGATAGAACGTGCTCGGCGACGGCATCTGGATTCTCACGTGGGGCCCAGTGAGCACAGTCCTCGAACACGCACAGCGACGCGTCGGGGATCCGGTCGGCCGCCCGCTGTGCCCACGCGAGGGGGAACAGGTCGTCGTGTACGCCGTGGGCGAGCCTGACCGGAACCGCCACCTCCTCGAACCGGTCGAGGAAGGTCGTCCGGTAGCCCGAACTGGTGACCTCTGCCTCGCGGAAGCGCCGGAAGGCCGCGCCGGCCGTCGGCCGCTGTACCTCCTCGTAGACCGCGTCGACGGCGTCGGCCGGCAGCGCGTCGAGGTCGTGGACGATACCGTCGAGGCTGGCCCTGGTGAACCGCCTACTGTGCCGGAACAGTGCGATAGCGACCCGGTTGAACACCTGAACCTGTGCGAGGAGATACGAGAGGCGGCCGTTCGGCAGGTCGGTACCGAGGCCGTAGGCGTCGATCGGCACGAGCGTCTCGACGAGGGAGGGCCGATCGAGCGCGAGTTGGATGGCGACGCCCCCGCCCATGGAGTGGCCGACGAGCGTGACGCCGTCCAAGCCGAGTTCGTCGAGAAAGTCACCGACGACCGTCGCGTGTCGCCCGATCGAGTACGGGCCGGGTGGGACGTCGCTCTCGCCGTACCCCAGCAGGTCCGGCGCGACGACGTGATAGTCGGTAGCGAGCCGGTCGATGACCGGCGGCCAGGTGACCCCTGCAGCGTCGATGATGCCCCCGTGAAGCAGGACGACCGTCTGCGCGGCGTCGTCGCCCGCTTCGAGATAGTGGATCGTGCTCCCGTCGACAGCGACGGTACCGTCGGCGACCATGTCGGCCGCTCGACTGCCAGCCACAGAAGCGTTTGGGCATGAGGGAGGGCCACTCGCAGGCATGGACGGCGATAGCGGCGAGATCGACGATTAGAGGCCGTTTCGGCCCGATCGTCGTCGATCGAGAGAAACTGCGCCCAAATCATCGATAAATTGTATGCCGCGATATCAAATCCGTCGCGGCGTCCCTGCACAGTTTCGGAGGATAGGCCAGTTTTGGGCCCAGTCGCCGTCGATTCGTGTTCTATTCACCAATAGAGAACCAATTTTGAACTGTCATGGTTCAAACTGCCAAGAGAACGTCCAAAATCTGCAGGATTCTGGCGTTGCTGGATAGCGTTGCCACTCTCAGGTGGCGAACCCGGCAGGGAAGCGACCGGTCAGTCGGGCGGGATTAACGCCGAGGCGATCAGTTCCACACACTCACCCGCAGTCAACACATGGGCATAGTCCATCTCGCCGTCAACACCCGCTTTCAGCAGGAAGTCCGTGAGTCGCCAAATGTTGTAGAGCAAGACCGCGAACACGAAGTAGAACAATCTCACTCTGTAGTCCTTCGATGAGGTCTTCGCGAGGAAATCGTTCTTGATCGACTTGTACTCGTTCTCGATCTGCCAGCGGCGGCTGTACCGCCGACAGAACGACTCGGCTTCCTCTGGGCCGACGCGGAGATTCGTTGCGAAGACAGTCGTTCCCTCACCATTTGTCGACGGGACGTAGAGGAACTGCATCGAGTGACTGCCCGATTCGAGATGAACGGACGCCGATTCAACCGCCACGCCTTGCCCATCGGCATCCATCGTCTCGATGACCTTGCGCTCAGTGCTGTTGATCCGCTTCGGGATGAGATAGTTTACGCCGAGATTCGAGAGCGTCTGGTAGACGTTCTTGGAATCGAACTCGCGGTCACACAGCACGGTCTCTACAGGGACGTATTCTTTCGCTCGTGTCACGAGTCGCCGGACGACACGGTGAACCTGATTCGGCGGATTCCTATCCCACGCTGAACTCTCCCGAATTGGCTCCACAGCGAGCACCAGTGGGATGTTCTCGCCGACAATCGAGAGCGTCGCAAATTTGAATGCCCGTTCTTCCTCGCCCTGCATCCCACTGACCATCGACATTCCCTCTAGGTCGCCGTAGTACGGGATCGTCGTGATGTCGATTGCTGCAGTGACCGGACGCTGAAACGATGCCTCCGAGGCGATAGCCGAGAGCAACCGGTCACTCGCCTTATCGAAGCCCTCGATCAGCGCTTCTGGCTCGAATTGCTTGACTGCCCGCAGATGCGTGTCTCCATGCGGACCGTACTCCTTACCCTGTCTGAACTGAAACCGTACAGCACCCTGCGCGGTACCACAGCCGACCATTCCCATGAACGTCTGGAGCTCGAAGAACTGCGTATCTTCGTAGGAGGCGTTCTGCGCTCGGCCAGAGTCGAATCCGTCGAAGGCGTGGTCCCGTGCGAGGCGTGTCGTCCGGCGAATCTGCTCGTCTGAGAACTCATTGCTCCCAGACTCGTCCTGCTCATCGTCGTCGGTCGACTCCGAGTTCGAGTCGGTGACCTCCTCTTTCGGGCGCACCGCGGGGACTGCGGGACCGTGATCATGAATCTCCTTGACGACGAAATGCGCCGCGACGGTCACGTACTCTCGGCCCCCTTCGTCGAATCGGTTCCACCACGTACGAGAGAGCACTGCCTCGTCGGGAACGTGATCTAACCCGAACGGTTCAGCGAGTTCCTGGTACGTTTCGAGGGTCCGGTAACTGTCGTCCGTCATCTCCCGATAGATGAACAGCCGGAGCATCCCCCGAAACGAATCGGGTGCAGGGTGCCACTCCGGATAGCCGTCTTCAAGATGCTCTGTGTAGAGAGTGGCTTCACTCACAGCCGCCCGGAGACACGCCCCATCCCGTATTGTTTCGCTGAGCTCAATTCCGGTCTTGTACGCGTGGGTCATCCGGCAGGCACGATCCGAAAGCGGGTCCAACGTCTCCGACATCGATTCTCGCTTGTATCGGCGGGATGGAAGTGGCCACGGTCTCGTCTGAACCATCCACGTTCGTCGAAGGAGTGCTCAGTAGGGGTTTCGCAGGCCAGCGAAGAACCACTGGATTGAAGCGACTAGTCGTGCAAGCGACTCACATACCAGCTGCTCCGATGAGAAAACCAGACCAGCCACCAGGCCACTTGATCTATCTCCTTCGCTAAGGCACGCATGAGGGAAATAGTGGTGTGATTCGACTGGTTCGGTGCGGCTGATGCTGAGGCCCGTAAGCGTGCACTACGGGCGGTCCAAAACGTAGCCCACGCGACCGAAGGTCTTCGAGGAACTCACTACTCCCCATTTAATATTCCTGACCGACGAGGACAGCGGGGTCAGGCTGATGAGCAGTCCGGGTCAGCTCCAGCGTGAGTCGGTATGGTCAAGTCGGTCCGAGATGAGAGCGGCAACGTGGTTGAGGTAATGACCTTGCTCGACGACGGGAGTGTCCGCACTGCGGGCTCGCGTTCCCGGATAGCGTCCGATTGTCCACTCTGCGAAGCCCCCTGCTGAGGGATTCGGTTGGCCTAAACTTCGTAACTGTTTTCTATATTTAGGCTGGCCTAAAACGTATGGCGGACGAATCCAGCGAACACAAGGCACCGACGCGGCGTGATTACATCAAGTACGGCGGGGCAGTCGTCGGCGGTGGGCTGCTCGCCGGCTGTACTGGTGACAGCGACGGTGGCTCTGGAACGGCCAGCTCAACAGAGACACCAACGAAGACAGCGACGGAGACTACGACGACCGAAGATAGCTCCTACTCGGTGACGATTGAGCCGGTGGGCGAGGTGTCGTTCGACGCGGTTCCGAAAACGTGGGTCGCTGAGAACGCGAGTTGGGCCGACATGGGTGTGGCCCTCGGGATGGACAAACCAAGCGCCGTCGTTCTCACCGGCGAGTACCGAACGTGGCACTACGAGGATATCCCCGGCCTCTCAACGAGCAAAGAGGATATGGTCTCTCTCTGGCAGGACGGCATCTCGAAGGAACTCTTCCTTGAAATCGATGCGGGGATCCACTTCATCGATCCGAACTACATGATAAACCTCATTCCAAACTGGGAGCGTTCGGATGTTGACGAGATGAGCGAGCGGGTCGCGCCGTTCTGCGGGAACACGAGTTTCTCAACCTACTCCTGGCACGAGAGCTACCCGTACTACTCGCTATACGAGGCGACCGAGAAGGTCGCCGAGGTGTTCCAGCGAACGGACCGCTTCGAGGCACTCCGAACGCTACACGACGAGACCGTTACAGAGATACAGGACCGACTGCCACCCAAGAGCGAGCGTCCAGCAATCGGGCTCCTGTCCCCGGCCTCAACCGAGCCGGAGAAGTTTTATCCGTACCGACTCGGTGACACGACGGCATACAAACACTGGCACGACCTCGGGGTGAGCGACGCTTTTGAGGGCTCGAACATCAAGAGTTTCACGTCGGATCGCGGCTCCATCGACTACGAACCGCTTCTAGAGATCGACCCGGAGATATTGATGTTCTACACCGACAAACAGTGGACGCACTCGGATTTCCGGGAAACGTATCTTGCGTTCTTACAGGACCATAACACGGCAAGCCAGCTCACGGCGGTCCAGAATGGCGATGTCTACCCGGCGGGTGGAATGTATCAGGGGCCGATTATCAACCTCTCGAAGACTGAGCGCGCCGCAAAGCAGCTATTCCCCGATGAATTCGCCCGTGATGAGCGGCTCTACGATCGACAGCGCATAGCGGACATCCGAAACGGAGACATCTAACAATAGGGTACACCTCGCTCGGAAACACTGGGCTCTCCGTGAGCCGTATCTGTCTCGGATGCCTGAGATTCTGCGGCGGGATGGAGTGGATGCTCAACACCGACGAGAGCACAAATGTAAGTGGACAAATAAATAGACCCCGGTAAGTTGAATTTATATTCTCAAGATATTCTTGAATAGAAGGCACACATCATTTTCGCCCTCCGAGGTTGTGGTCCCCGGACCTCCCCGACACCAGATCACTCTCGGCCGCCCAATACAAACTCGTTTGTCCTATACAAAGTTAGTTGGGGTAGTTTTATTACAGTCGCGTCGAACAGCGCAGGGTACGGCGATATCCGGCGGTTCGAGGCCACGAGCGGGTCCCAGTGACGACCACGGCCAGCCACGGCTGTCGCCAGCCACAGACCATGAGTACGCAATCGACGACGACCGACCGTGTCCGATCGATCCTCGACCGGGCACGGACCGACAGCGAAGCCGTACTGACCGACGAGACGATCGAGACACTCCGATCGGAGATCGAGCGGAACCTCTACGCCGGCGCCGGCCGCGAGGAGATCTACGAAGCCGTCCTCCAGTCGCTGACCGCACGGATCGAACGCGCTCCGGAGTACAAACGGATCGCCGCACGTGTGTTCAGACAGCGCTACTACGAGACCGTCATCGGCGAGGACCTGCAGGGTGGAGAACTCGCCGACGCTTATCGGGAGACCTTCGTCGAGAACATCCGGCGGGGCGTCGAGATAGATCTCCTCGACGAACGGATGACAGAGCGGTTCGACCTCGACGCGCTGGCGGAGACGCTGGTCCCCGACCGGGACGGGCAGTTCGAGTACATGGCCATGGAGACGCTGGCCCAGCGGTACTTCCTGACGACCACCGACGACGAACCGCTGGAACTGCCACAGGCGTTCTGGATGCGCGTCGCGATGGGACTCGCGCTGGAGGAAGACAACCCCCAGCGTCGTGCCGAGGAGTTCTACGCCGTCCTCTCGAAGCTGGAGTTTACGCCCTCCTCACCGACGCTGTTTCACAGCGGGACGACCCACCCACAACTCTCCTCGTGTTACCTGACGACCGTCGAGGACGATCTCGAGGGTATCTTCGAGGCGTACAAACACCACGCACAGCTCTCGAAGTGGAGCGGCGGCCTGGGCAACGACTGGACGAACCTCCGGGCGGCGGGGTCGCTCATCCGGTCGACGGGCGTCGAGTCCACCGGGACGGTGCCGTTTCTGAAAATCTCGAACGACGTGACCGCCGCGATCAACCGCTCGGGGAAGCGCCGCGGGGCCGCGTGTGCGTACCTGGCCTGCTGGCACCTCGATTTCCCGGATTTCATCGATCTGCGGCGAAACACCGGCGACGAGCGCCGCCGAACCCACGATATGAACACCGCCGCCTGGATCCCGGATCTGTTCATGGAGCGGGTCGCGAACGACGAGCAGTGGACGCTGTTCAGCCCCGACGAGGTGCCCGACCTCCACGACACCTACGGCCAGGCGTTCGCGGAGCGCTACGAGGCCTACGAGGCCCAGGCCGATGCGGGGGAACTGCGTCAGTACGAGCGGGTCGACGCCACCGAACTGTGGCGCCAGACGCTGACACGCCTCTTCGAGACCGGCCACCCCTGGCTGACGTTCAAAGACCCCTGTAACGTCCGCTCGCCACAGGACCACGTCGGGACCGTCCACTCCTCGAACCTCTGTACGGAGATCACGCTGAACACGAGCCAGGAGGAACACGCCGTCTGCAACCTCGGCAGCGTCAACCTCGCGACCCACGTCGAAGACGGGGAGAGCGCGGAACGGAGTTCCACGGAGACCGAGCGGTCGGAATCGACCGCGAGGCTCGACCGCGAGCGACTCGCCGAGACCATCGAGACGGCGATGCGGATGCTCGACAACGTCGTCGACCTGTGTTTCTACCCGACCGAGGAAGCCGAGTACTCGAACATGCGTCATCGGCCGGTCGGGCTCGGCGTGATGGGCTTTCACGAGGCGCTCATGGAGGTGGGGACGCCGATGGCCACCGAGGACGCCGTCGAGGCCGCCAACCGGTGGCAGGAGTTCGTCTCCTACCACGCAATCTTGAACAGCTCACGGCTGGCGAAAGAACGCGAGCCCTACGAGACCTACGAGGGCAGCAAATGGGACCGGGGACTCCTCCCGCACGACACCGTCGACCTGCTGGAAGCAGAGCGCGGTCGGGAGATTCCGACGGACCGTTCGGAGACCCTGGACTGGGACCGCGTCCGCGACCACGTCGAGACCCACGGGATGCGCAACTCCAACACGATGGCGGTCGCGCCGACGGCGACGATCTCGACGATCAACGGCACGACCCCCTCTATCGAGCCGATCTACTCGAACCTCTACGTGAAGTCGAACATGAGCGGGGACTTCACCGTCGTCAACGACCGCCTCGTCGCCGACCTCCGTGAGGCGGGGCTGTGGGACGAGGAGCTACGCGACCGCGTCAAAGTCGAGGACGGCGCCATCCAGGATATCGACGCGATCCCCGAGGAGACCCGCGAGCTGTACCGGAGCGCCTTCGAAATCGACCCGCGCCACCAGCTTCGGCTGACGGCCCACCGGGGCCAGTGGATCGACCAGTCGGTCTCGCACAACGTCTTCTTCCCCAGCACGGACGGCTCGCTACTGGACGAAGTCTACACGACCGCCTGGGAACTGGGGCTGAAGACGACCTACTACCTCCGCACGCTGGGGGCCTCCCAGATCGAGAAGTCGACCATCGACATGCGCGAGTACGGGCGGACACAGCACCGCGAGACGGGCTCGACCGGGGCGAGCGAGAGCGACGATCTCGCCCGTGTCGAGGACCCGACCTGTGACGCCTGCCAGTGACGACAGCGACACCACTACACAGATGCCACTCCTGAACCACGACACCGAGCACGATCCGAACAAGATACTGCCGATCGACTACGACTGGGCGCGTCAGTACTACGAGGACGGTGTCGCCAACAACTGGGTGCCGAGCGAGATCCCGATGCAGGACGACATCACCCAGTGGTCCGACGGCACACTGACCGACGCCGAGAAACAGCTCGTGGAGTGGAACCTCGGGTTCTTCTCGACGGCCGAGTCCCTGACCGCGAACAACATCGTCCTGGCGCTGTACGAGTACGTCACCGCACCCGAGTGTCGCCAGTACCTCCTGCGCCAGGCCTACGAGGAGGCGATCCACACGGACACGTTCATCTACTGCTGTGACTCGCTGGGGTTCGAGCCCGAGTACCTCTATGGCATGTACGATCGAGTCCCCTCGATCGCCGAGAAAGACGAGTTCGTCGTCGACCTCACGAAGCGCCTGGACGACGACTCCTTCCGGCTGGAGACTACCGCCGACGTTCGTGCCCTCCTGCGGGATCTGGTGGGCTTTTACGTCATCATGGAGGGGATCTTCTTCTACGCCGGCTTCGCGATGATGCTCGCGTTGAAACGCCAGGGGAAGATGGTCGGCATCGGCCAGCAGTTCGAGTACATCATGCGTGACGAGTCGCTGCACGTCGGCTTCGGCGTCGACCTGATCGATGCGATCCGGCGGGAACACCCCGACGCCTGGACCGACGAGTTCGACCGCGAGGTCCGGGACCTGATCGAACGGGCCGTCGACCTCGAACAGCTCTACGCCAGGGAGGCCTGTCCCGAGGACGTACTGGGAATGAGCCCGGCCCAGTTCGCCGAGTACGTCGAGTACATCGCCGACCGCCGGCTGGGACAGCTCGACCTCGATCCCAGCTACGGGACGGACAACCCGTTCCCCTGGATGAGCGAGGCCGTCGACCTCAACAAGGAGAAGAACTTCTTCGAGACACAGGTCACCGAGTACCAGAGCGGCGGCTCACTGGACTGGTGATCAGCCCGACGCCATGAGCCGCTGTGTCCCGAACCAGTAGAACCCGGAGAGCGAGAGCCCCCAGAGTAAGTGGCCGACGAGCGACGCGAGCGTGAGGTTCGGGAACTGCGTCTCGATCCCGAGCGCCGAGAGCCACAGCGGCATCACGAGGCCGGCCGCCACGAGCCACAACAGCACCGACCAGACGACCGCGACCCCGACGTACCGGGTTCGGCCGCCGTACGAGGACGGGATGCCCACCACGAGCGCCGCGTAGACGAGCCCGAAGACGACGCTGTGGAACCCGTGGGTGATCCACCCGATCCAGAGGTTCTCGACGCCGTACAGCGCGCCGATGACGGGGACGCTCCCGGCGAGAACCTGCAGCGGGACCGCCATCACGGCGCCTGCCGACAGCGACGCGGCGACCGCGACGACGATCCGGCGGGACGGGATCCCGTACACCGTCTCGTCGCCGAGAGCGGGGCGCTCGTCGCTGTCGGTCACCCGCGGGAGCGTGATCTCGACGGTGGTTCCCTCCTCCGTGACAGTCGCGTCCGTCGTCCCGCCGTAACTGTCGACGAGCAGGCGGACTAGATCGAGGCCGAACCCGGTCGAGCGGTCCTCGTACTGGCCGACTGCGCCGCGTTCGAGCAGGTCCCGCTGGCGCTCGGGAAGCCCGGGACCGTTGTCGGCCACGGCGAGTCGAACTGTCCGGTCGGTGGCCGACAGCGACACCGAGACGCGGGGCGTCGCCGCGTCGCTGTAGACCACAGCGTTTTCGACGAGGTGTTCGACGACAGCCGAGAGCATCGAATTGGCCAGGACGGAGATGTCGGCGCCGGCGTCGAGCGAACAGTCGTACTCCGCGGCCGGGTACTCGCGCTCGACGCTCTGGACGGCGCGCTCGACTACGGGGCCGACCGCAACTGGGTCCAGCGCTCCCGTCGACTGGCCGTTCCGGGTGATGTGTTTCATGTTCTCGACGGTCGTCTGGACCGCGTCCGAGCGGTCGCTGATGACCCCGAGCGTCTGGTCGGCGGGCACGTCCTCACGACCCCGTGCGACCTCCGATCGACCACGGATGACCGTCAGCGCGTTCAACACCCGGTCACGGAGGATGCGGTTGACCATGTCCAGTCTGGCGGCCTGTTGCTGGAGGTCCCGTTGCTGGCGGGTCACCCGCCCGGCGTAGACACCCGTCAGCGCGCCGCCGACGCTCCCGCCGATGAGGAAGTTCGAGAGGTACGTCTGTGACTGGGTCGACGCCATCGCGGCCATTCCACTGTTGCCTACGAGGGTCAAAGCGACGAGGACGAACATCCCGGCGGTCCCGGCGAGACACCACAGAGCGACCGAGCGGACGAACGACCGGTCGAACTCGCCGACCGTCAGCGCGATCCCGAACGCCGACAGCCCGAGGCCGAGGACCAGCGGGCCGACGCCGGCCAGAACGAACTGCATCGGATCGTCCGCGACGGCCAGCGTGACGGTAAAGCGTGTCAGGAGGAAGCCAAGCGCTGCGACGACGAGTCCGGCGGGCGAGAGGCGGCGTGTCACGTCGAGGTCCATGGGAGTGTCACGGGAAGCGTGACTTGGACGGAAATTGTCACGGACGCGGAAAACAGTTCCCCGGATTCGGCTGTCGATACCCCCGCTCAGAACTCGGGGCCGGGCGCCGGCACGCCGCCGTCGTCGTCCTCGCCGCCGGCCAGGTCGAACTCCTCGCGGAGTTCGCGGATCCGGTCCCGGATGTCGGCGGCCAGTTCGAACTCCAGGTTGTTCGCGGCCTCCTCCATGCGTTCTTCGAGGCGGTCGACCTGCCGGGCGGCCGCTTCGGCGTCCTCGGGGCCGTCGCCGGCCACGTCGCTGGTGTCGGTCTCGCTGCCCGGGAGGTTCGTCTCGCCGATCTCCTTCTCGATGGTCGTCGGTTCGAAGCCGTGCTCCCGGTTGTACTCCTGTTGGATCCCCCGGCGACGCTGGGTCTCCTCGATCGCCGAGGCCATCGCCGAACTGGTGTCGTCTGCGTACAGCACCACCTCGCCGTTGACGTTGCGGGCCGCCCGCCCCATCGTCTGGACGAGCGTCGTCTCCGAGCGCAAGAATCCCTCCTGGTCGGCGTCCAGGATCGCCACGAGCGATACCTCGGGGATGTCCAGGCCTTCACGGAGGAGGTTGATCCCGACGAGTACGTCGATCTCACCCAGGCGCAGCGAGCGGATGAGTTCGTGGCGTTCGAGGGTGTCGGTCTCGTCGTGCATGTAGGCCACGTCAACGCCGGCCTCCTCCAGATACTCCGTGAGGTCCTCGGCCATCCGTTTGGTCAGGGTCGTCACGAGCACCCGCTCGTCGCGGTCGGTCCGCTCGTCGATCCGGTCTAACAGGTCCTCGACCTGGCCGCTGGCGTCGGCGACCTCCACTTTCGGGTCGACCAGGTGGGTCGGGCGGACGATCTGTTCGACGATCCGTGCGCTCTCCTCGCGCTCGTAGTCGCCGGGCGTCGCCGAGACGTACAGCGTCCGGTCGGTCTTGTCCTCGAACTCCTCGAAGGTCAGCGGCCGGTTGTCGAAGGCCGTCGGCAAGCGGAAGCCGTTCTCGACGAGGCTCTCCTTGCGCGATTTGTCGCCCGCGAACTGCCCGCGGATCTGCGGGAGCGTCTGGTGAGACTCGTCGACCACCGTGAGGAACTCTTCGGGGAAGTAGTCCAGCAGTGTGTAGGGCGCCTCCCCGCTCTCCCGGTCCGAGAGGTGGACCGAGTAGTTCTCGATCCCCGAGCAGTAACCGGTCTCCTCCATCATCTCGATGTCGAAGGTGGTCCGCTCCTCGATGCGCTGGGCGGCGACGTGGTCGCCCTGGCGCTCGAAGTAACGGATACGGTCGTCGAGCAGTTCCCGGATCTCCTCGATGGCTCGTTCGAGGCGCTGTTCGGGGATCGAGTAGTGTTCGGCCGGGTGGAGCAGGGCCGCGGGGTCCTCGCTCACGACCTCCCCTTCCAGCGGATCGACCTTCAGCATCCGATCGATCTCGTCGCCCCAGAACTCCACGCGGACGGCGTAGCGGCCGTACATCGGGTAGATTTCGAGGGTGTCCCCGCGCACGCGGAAGGTCCCCTGCGTGAAGTCCACGTCGTTGCGCTCGTAGTTCAGGTCCACCAGCCGGGCCAGCACCTCGTCGCGGTCGATCCGCTGACCGACCGAAAGCGAGAGGGACATGTCGACGTAGTTGCGCGGGTCACCCAGCCCGTAGATGGCCGAGACACTCGCGACGACGATCACGTCGTCCCGGGTCAGCAGCGACCGGGTCGCCGAGTGGCGCAGGCGATCGATCTCGTCGTTGATCGAGGCGTCCTTGTCGATGAACGTGTCCGTCTGCTCGACGTACGCTTCCGGTTGGTAGTAGTCGTAGTAGCTGACGAAGTACTCGACGGCGTTGTCCGGGAAGAGGTTCCGGAACTCCTCGTACAGTTGCGCTGCCAGCGTCTTGTTGTGGGCGATGACCAGCGTCGGTTTCTGGATCTCCTCGATCAGCCAGGAGACGGTGTTCGTCTTCCCCGATCCCGTGACACCCAGCAGGGTCTGTTTGTCCATCCCCTGCTGGAACCCCTCGGCCAGTTGTTCGATGGCCTCGGGCTGATCGCCGGCGGGGTCGAAGGGTGCGTCGACGCTGAACTGGCGGTCTACGTCGGGCCGGTCGATCGAGAGGGGGCCTCCGGCGTCGCTCATTACCCGAGTGTCGGGCCCGACAGACTTGAGCGGCGTGGTTGGCTCGACGACACGGACCGGTATATACCGCTATGTGCGCGGCTGATAATCTATACATCGTATATACGAACGGGATTTATCACCGAGACTGCGGACGGTTTTCACATGTCACAAACAGATAACGACGGCGGCAGCACCGGACTCTTACCGACGGTCATCCGCCGTCGGTTCGTCCGCAAATACGTGGCGCTCGTCGTCGTCGCGATGGTGGTGACAGCGGGCGTCGGGGCGTTCTTCGCGACGAGCGCGACCGGAACACTCGACCGACAGGTCCAACAGCAGACCGCCTCGACTGCACAGCTCCAGGCGGACGGCCTCGAAGGGTGGGTCGACGGGCTTCGACATCAGACGCGGACGGTCTCGGAGGCCGCACCGTTCCAGCGCGGCGACAGAGACGAAGTCGGGAGCTACCTGCTGAACCGTCTGCAAAACGCACGCTCGGATATCGTCGCCATCCACTACGTGAAGATCAGTAACGCGACCGTGATGGCGAGTACGACCCCGGGGACCGAGGGGACGAACCTGCGAGCCCGCGGGGTGCCGTGGGCGACCCGGAGCGGTGATATCGACAACGAGACAGACACGATCTCGAACGTCGTCGTCGGAGACACGCCCTACGAGTCGTCGACCAACGAGACTGTGGTCGCGTTCATCAGCGCGCCACCGCGGAACACCGAACACGTCGTCGTCGTGGAGGCGGCGCTGTCGGTACGTGGGGGCTTCCACCAGACGACCGACGGCGCGTTCACGACGGTCCACAACGGCTTCGGGTCGCTCGTCTACGGCCAGGCCCACGACGACGTGACGGTCCCCGAACAGGCGCTGGGAAGCGACACCGCCGGGTTCCGACAGCGGTCCGACTCGGTCCTGGGGTACGCGCCCGTCGAGGGGACCGACTGGACGGTCGTCACCCACGTTCCGAAGGCGAACGCCTACGCCCTGCGTGACCAGCTCGCCACGACCATCGCCGGGCTGATCCTCGTCCCGCTACTCGTCCTCGGGTCGGCGACACTGCTGTTCGGCCGGCGGACCAGCACCGCGCTGACGGAACTCACCGAGAAGGCCGAGCGGATGAGAGCCGGCGACCTGGATATCACGCTGCGACGCACCCGAGCCGACGAGATCGGCCGGCTCACCGGTGCCTTCGACGAGATGCGGTCGTCCCTGAAAGCCCAGATCGACGAGGCCGAGCAGGCCCGCAAGAAGGCCGAAGTCTCCCGGGCGGAAGCCGTCGCGATGAACGACTACCTCCAGGAACGCGCCGACGAGTACTCCGAGACGCTGGCTCGGTGTGCCGAGGGCGATCTCACCGTCCGACTCGAACAGAACGGCGAGAACGACGCCATGGACCGGATCGCCGGCGGCTTCAACGAGATGATCAACGAACTGGAGAAGACGACCGGCCAGTTGACCCGCTTTGCCGACGAGGTGGCCGAGACCGGCAAGACCGTCGAGGCCAGCGCTCACAGCCTCCAGGACGCCTCCGAACAGATCGCCGAGTCGATCCAGACGGTCTCGATCGACGCCAACCGCCAGCAGGAGCAACTCCAGGCGATCTCCGAGGAGATCGACGACGTGGCACAGCGGCTCGAAGCCGAGAGCGAGCGCCACGACGAACTGGCGTTCGAGGCGCCACTGGAGAGTCTCCGCGAGGTAGCGACGACGGTCTCGGAGGTGTCGTCGGTCAGCGAGCAGACGACCGCCGAGGCCGAGACGGTCGCCGGCGCCGCCGAGGAACAGGCTGCAGAACTCACCGAGGTGACCCAGCAGGCCGACACGCTCCGACGCTACGCCGTCCCGCTCGGGGACGTGTTGAGCCGGTTCAAGACCGGCGACGACCGGGAGTTCTACTTCCCCAGTGGCCCCGGGAACCGCGAGTCGCCGGCCACCGAGGACTAGGGCTCCTGTACGTCGAACGGCAGGTCGTCGGGGTCCTCGACGACCAGCCACCACTTCTCGTTGCCGTCGGCGTGTCGCCGCTCGGTGTGCGTTCGCAGTCCCTCGAAGCCGTCGAAGTCCCGGCCACAGATGTGACACCGGTAGTGGTGTTTGGGCATGGTCCGAGTGTCGGACCGACGGCAGATAGTTAGCGTGTGCTTAGCAGACCGGCTTCGGGTTGACGCCCAGTTCTTCAAGCGTCTCGAAGTACTCCTCGTAGGCCGCTTCGACGACCGCGATCGCAGCCGTCTCGGCGGCGTCCCAGTCGGCGTCGCTCTCACAGACCGTCTCCAGGGCGTCGCCGGCGTCGGCGCGCAACGCCTCGATATCGCTGCCGGCGCTCCGGTAGGTGCTGGCGGTCTGTGGGTCGGCTTGCCCCGTGAAGAAGCCGGTGAGCTGTTCCTTGACCTTCTTGTCGACGAGTGTCCAGCCGAGGAGTCCGCCGAGTCGCTCGACGGTCCCGTCGAAGTCGGCGAGGACGCCGTAGACGGCGAACTCGCGGTCGGCGGGCTCGGCGTCGGTCGCCTCGAGTCGGTCCGCGGCGCCGGCCGCGGCGTCGGCGAACACCGACGGAGCGTCGGCGTCCTCGCTCCACGCGTCGAACGTCTCGTGGGCGGCCTGTTCGCGGGCGGCGGCGGCGGCGGTGACCGTCTCGGGCTCCATCTCACCGCGGGTGTCGGCGTACAGCATCTTCGAGGAGCCCAGCCGCGAGAGCTCTGTCTGTTGGTCGTCACGGACTGCTTCGACGAGGTCGTCGGCGTTCATACGGGTAGCTGGACGCGGCGACGGCTTGTACCCATCGACCTACCCGTGCCACTGTCCGCGGCGCTGTTCGGGATCGCGGGTCGTCAGTGCGGCGGGCAATTCGTCGCCAGCGACGCCGACCGCCTGTGCGAGCTGCCGGGCTACGTGCCAGCTGACCGCGTCAGTATCGACACCCTGTGTCTCGATCTCGACGCGTCTGTACGTCTCGATGGCGCCGTCCTCGTCGGGATCGGTTCCCTGAACCGTCGAACACGATCCCCGCGTGTCCCGGCACGCGGAGTCCGTGACCGGCGTGACGACGATGTCGGCCGCCGACGGGTCCGCCACGAACTGGAGCGAGAGGTTCGAAGGGACCGCCCCGTCGGCCCCCTCGTCGAAGTACGCGAGCGCGTACTGGACCTCTTGCCGGTAGGCGACGCGGTCCTCGGCCGGTAGCGAGCCGTTCCGGACGGCGACGGTGAGTGCGGGGTCGTCCCAGGGGAGCGCGCGCTCGCTGGCGTTCGGTCGGTCCCGGGTCCAGAGGTCGCGTTCGTGGTACATCACCGACTGGGGCTCGTCGTCGTGGCGGAGCCCGAGCAGGTGGCCGAACTCGTGTTTCGCGACCAGCAGCGTCGACTCGTTCGAGAGGCCGCGCTGGACCTCGATGTCCGCGGGCCGTTCGAGTCCCGTCGACGCGTTGGGCCGCGGGGCGCACCCGGCCGAGAACTCGTCGTCACCGCAGTCGGTCACCGACTCCGTGTACGTGACGACCACGTCGGGGTCCCGCTCGCTCCCGTCGCCCGCGACCACGTCGAGTGTGACGTTGAACTCGACGTACTGCTGGCCGGCCCCGTTCCAGTACTGGGCCGCAGCGGCGGTCACCGCCCGCTCGCGCGGTGTCCCGTCGACGACGACGGTGACCGTCTCCCCGGCGAGGGGGTGCTCGGCGTCGCCGACCAGCCCCGACTGCTGGAGGTCGCCCACACCGCTACAGCCGGCCGTCAGGACGACGAGCGCCAGGACCGCACTCGCGACTGCGCTGTTCATCGTTCCACTACTGCGGTCGTGCGTATTAGTCGGTTATGAAAGTCGGCTGAGGGGAGTAAGCCCCCTTCTGTTCGGGCCGGCATTCGGCTCAGCGGCCGCGTCCAGCGTCTCCGCGGTGTCCAGCTACCTGTCGACGCGGCCTTGCACCGGTGAGGATTCGCCGTTCCATCGGTCCGTCGCCGGCGTCGGGCGCCGTCCGGCGGCCAACGTTGGCCCTCGGTGGGTTACCTCTCCCTCGCTTCCAGTGGGGCAGGACCCCGCTGTCGTTCGGGATTCGCACACCTCATCGGTCCGGCGACGACGTGTCGTTGCTGTTCCAGTGCCGACGGTCTCCCGCCCCGGGCTTGCGCCCGGTCACCTGCTGGACGGTGGGGGGACTTTCCTCATGTCTCGCGACACGGGGGCCGGCCTCCCTCTGCCAAGAGTCCCTAGCCGACAGCGGCCAATAACGCTTACCAACCACCTTTTTGCTGCGGGGGTCGCGGAGCGACCCCCGCTTGCAAAAACGTGGGCGAAAAAGGCGCGAATCGCGGCGCGATTCGCGTGAACCGGCTCGCTTCGCTCGCCGGACTCGTGAGCAAGCCCTGCCCTTCCCCAGGTCGCGCGACGGAGCGCGCTCCCGGCCGACTGTACACCAAACGTCGGTTTCGCTGTGTTACGAGCCAGTCCGCTCGACGGTCACCTGAAACAGCTCTTCGTCGGGGTCGGTCGAGCGGTCCGAGCGGACGTAGTAGGTGGTTCGGTCGGCGTCCTCGGGGAGTCGGACGGTCTCGATATCCTCGACGGTGGCCGTCGTGCTGGCTTCGGCGTTGTGCTCGCCGGCCCGGGTGACCGCCCGGTGGACCGGCGTGGCGAGTTCGAAGGACGCGTGGCGGTGGACCGTCGCGTTCGCCGGGAGAGTCTCGACCGGCGTCGCGGTCGCGGTGACAGAGACGTTCGACTCGTCGGCGACGGAGCCACCGCCAGTCACGACGACAGCGACGGCCACCGTCAGGAGGGCGATACCGAGGGCCACAGCAACGACCGGCCGAAGGCCGGGGCCGCCGGCGTCGGGGTCGGGGATGTGGCGCACGTCTCCGCCTGCCGGCGCGTCACTGATGGGTCTTGTGCCGTCTCCCGTCACGGCCGGAAAGCCGAGGCAGGCGCAAAAATCGAACTGCCGAGCGGCGAGTCCTCAGTCGTCGGAGGGGAGCGGCTCGCCCTGGCCGTCGGTCGGCGCGGGCGAGGCGTCCATTTCATCGTCCTCGGCGTATGGGTACCACGTCGTCTTCGTGTTGTGCATGTACGGGTCGTGGTAGTCGGTCTCCTCGGGTTCGACCAGATCCGCGAGAGTGTCCTCGTCGCGGGCCTCCACGAAGTCACGGAACGTCTCGCCGTCCTCGCGCAGGTCTTTGAAGTTGCTCACGAGGTTCTGGATCGCACCGGGCACCTCGTCGGCGGGGACGCGCATCTCCACCCAGTCAGCAAAGCGCGGGTCCTCGCCGAGGCCGCCGCCCAGGCCGATGTCCAGGGCTTCGACCGGTTCGCCGTCCTTGCGGGTCTTCATGCCCCGCAGGGAGACATCGGCGATCTGTGGCTGGGCACAGGAGGCGGTACAGCCCGAGAGGTGGATGTGGAAGTCCTCGTGGTCCGCGGGCAGTTCGACGTTGTCGCGCAGCCAGCGCGCGTAGCGGACCTGGCGGTTCTTCGTCTCGACGATCGACAGCGAGCAGTACTCCGTGCCCGTACAGGCGATCGAGCCACGCATGAACGGCGAGGGCTCGGGCGAGTAGTCCGAGAGCAGCGCCTCGCTCGTGAGGTCGTCGAGGTTCTCCTCGGGCACGTCCATGATGATGACGTTCTGGCGCTGGGTCAGGCGGACCTCGCCGGAGCCGTACTCGTCGGCGAGTTCGGCCAGTTCGATCGTGTCCTGTGCGCCCATCCGGCCGACCAGGACGTTCAGGCCGACGTAGTAGTTGCCGTCGTCCTGCTCGTGGACGCCGACGTGGTCGTCGTGGCCCTCGTTGCCGCCGGAGTTGTAGGTGTACTGGTCGCGCATGTCCTCGCCGGCGGTCTCCAGTTCGAAGTCGACGAAGTCGTCCTGGAGGACCTGGCGCATCTTCTCGGGCCCCCACTCGTCGACGAGGAACTTGATGCGGGCGTTGAAGCGGTCCTCGCGGTCGCCGTGTTCGCGGAACAGCGCGGACATCCCGTGGGCGACATCGGCGGCCTGTTCCGGGGGAACCCACACGTCGAGTCCACGCGCGAGGCGGGGCTCCTTCCGGGAGAGGCCACCGCCGACGCGGACGTTGAACCCGATCTCGCCGTCTTTCTCGGCGGGCTCGAAGGCGAGGTCGTTGATGTCGCCCTGGCCACAGCCCTCGTCACAGCCGGTGACGGCGACCTTCCACTTGCGCGGGAGGTTGGCGTAGTCGTCGTTGCCCTTGAACGTCTCGTGGAGGTCCTCGGCGACCGGCCAGGCGTCGATGTGTTCGTGTTTGTCCTTGCCGGCGACGGGACAGCCGACGATGTTGCGCCAGGAGTCACCACAGGCCTGCTGAGTCGAGAGCCCGACGGCTTCGAGCTTCTCGAAGATCTCCGGGATGTCCTCCAGTTTGATCCAGTGCAGCTGGATCGACTGCCGGGTCGTCCAGTCACAGTAGGCCTCGCCGAACTCGGGGTTGTCGGCCGGCCCGGTCGCGTAGTCGCGGGCGATCTCGCCGATGACCTCCAGTTGTCCGGGTTCGATGACGCCGTTCGGTGTCCCGATACGCATCATGAAATACGACTCCTGGCCCGAGCGCTGGTGGTACAGCCCCCACCACTTGAACCGCTCGAACCACGCGTCGTGTTCGTCTTCCGGGATGGCCTCCCACCCTTCCTCCGCGAACTCCATGAGGTGCTCGCGGATCTCGTTACCGTAGATCTCGTCCTTCCAGTTCTCTACCTTGCTCGGCATGGCTGGTTGTGTACCGTCCTAGAGTGCCAGCCTTATACGCCCCGTCTTGCCGTCAACCGTCTCCCCCACTCGGTGAAACAGGATCTTATTGCTTATTCTCGCTCGCGGGCATTTCGGGTGTGTTTCGCCGGGAAATGCACGCTATCGTGGACGACACCGTAGAACTCGCCCGAATCGGGATCGACGACGCGGCCGACGACGAGCCAGTCCGTGACGCCGCTCGCGCCACACGCGATACACTGTCCGGCGATCCGAGCCTCGATGTTCGGGTGGTCGACGCCGACTTTCACGAACCCCTCGGCGAGGAAATCGGTCGTCTCACACCCACAGAAGTCACTTTCCGCCAGCAGCCACAGGTCCGAGACGTTCACTTCCCGGGAGTCGTTCACCGAGATCCAGGCCCCGTCGTCGAGCTGGTGAACGTCGGTCGTCATTACATCTCATTAGATCGGGGTCGTACCTGAGGGCATCGGCGTTCGCAAGTTTCACCGGCATCGGATCGATCCCCGTCCCGTCTGTCGGTACGTGTGGATCGACCACATGCACTACCGGGACGGGTGTGCCGTCGGAGGAAGCGGATATTTTTGCCCCCAGACCGCAGCCAGGGAAGGGATTACAGGGGAGAGCGGGTTTATGAGAGTGGCTGTTCTATACGTCGATAGCGACACGGGTGGATGGCCCGACCGGTCATCGCCCGCTCACAACGATGACGAACGCAAACCAAACGACCGACGAGGCCGACGCCGAGCGAGAAGTCGAAGAACCGACGACTGACCACCTCGACGATGTCGAGGACGGATGCGGGTGCACCGAGATCTGGGAGCACATGAGCGAACAGCGCGAAGCGGCAGCCGGCGACGACTGACCCCTACGAGATACTTTTGTGGCCCCGGGCCGAACTGGAGGACGATGCCAGAGCGGTCCGATCAACCGTCGACAGACCGGGAGTCTCCCGTCGGGAAGCCAGTCATCCGCGGCGACCCGCAGTTCACCGGTCAACACGCCCACGAGGCCGTCGAGTTCGATCCCGACGACCCGGAGAGCCTCGAACTCGCGGCCGATGTCGTCGGGCGGTTCGCACAGAACACCGCCGGTGCCGCCGACAACGTCTACATCCTCCGTGGCGCCGCCGCCTGTGCGGCGCTTGTCCGTGGCGAGGGGTCGTACAAGGCCGCCGCCGAGCGCGCGGGCGACGGCGCGACGGTCTCGTTCATCCGGAAGTGGTCCCGGGTCCACGACCTCCCGCGGTCGGTCCGCGTCCAGGTCGCGAAAGGGAAGATCGCGCCGACGGCGGCGAAACACATCGCGCGAGTCTCCGGCGAGGCCCGCCTGCTGCTTGCCTGGGCCGCGCTCGACCACGACCTGACCGTGCGTCAGATCCGGACGGTCGCCAGCACGGTCAACGAGGGCGCGTCCGTCGCCGACGCGCTCGCCGCCGAGGGATACGCGCTCGGGCAGATGACCGTCGACATCGATGTCGACGCGTACTGCAAACTCCGGCGACAGGCCGCCCTCGACGCGACCGATCCGGGCGCCCTCGCAAGCGAGGCGATCGAGTCACTGCTCGACGGCGGACCGTAAGCCCTTAGCCGACGCTCCCCCCAGGTTGGTTCGAGGGCCGGTAGCTCAGTTAGGCAGAGCGTCTGGCTTTTAACCAGATGGTCGGGGGTTCAACTCCCTCCCGGCCCGTGCAGCGAACCGATGAGCACCAGGAATCGGTGAGCGAACCGGCAGGAAGGAGTTGAAACAGGAAAGTCGTCGGGTCGAGCGGAGCGAGACCGTCGTCTTTCCGTGGTTCAACTCCCTCCCGGCCCGTGGCATTTTGCCGCGAGCAGCAAGTGCGCTATGGAGAGAGGTGAACCCTGGACGGCACGCGCAGCGAAGCGAACACGGCTGGCTCCGGTGCAACTCTCTCCGGCCCGCTTCGGCGACGAACGGAACAGTCGACCGCCCCGACCGACGGCCGAACCGAGACCGGACCATTTAGGACCCACACTGTCCAGTACCAGAACATGAACGCGCTTCAGGATACCTTCGACAGCCCGCTCAAGCCACTCGGCGCCGCGGTGGGTGCCTTTCTCGTCCTCGCCGCGCTCGGGACGATCATCGGCGCACCGTGGGCGACGGCACAGACGCTGCTCGTCGCGATCGTCCAGATCGTCGGCGCGCTCCTGATGGCCGGCATCGGTGCCGGAATCCTCTACGTGAGCTTCGCCGTCGAAGAATAGCGGCGTTTCTGCGGGTCGATACCGAGGCAGTCGCGGCCGTCGGATCAGCCCCGGACCGGGAGGTAGGCCATTCCGAGGACGAGCACGGCCCCGATACCCGAGAGGATCGAGATGCCCCAGAGGCCGTTCGTGCGCTCGTGGAAGTAGTCCTGCCGTGCGAGGTCCTCCTCGTAGGCGTCGTACTGGTCGATCGGCACTAACTGAACCGTGCTCTGATCCGGGAAGTGTGCGAAGTACCGCCCGTCGTCAAGCGTGACGTTGCCGCCTTCGCTGAGTTCGACCGAGCGGTCCTCGGGAGCGATCCACTCGAGGGTCGCCGTGCCGGATTCGACGGTCGCGACGGTCGTCTGCTGGGTCCCGCTGTCGGTCGTGTAGGGGTAGGTGTCGCCGGTCTGGAACTCGGCGGTGTCGGGTTCCGGCAGCCACTCCGCCAGCGGGCGGAGCGTGCTGTTGTTCCGATAGACGACGTAGTTGGTGCCGTTCTGGGTCGCCAGGCTGTCCTCGACTGCGGGGTCCTCACTGAGCAGTTGCGTGACGTTGAACGCCTCGCGCAGCGTGACCGTCCCGGATTCGTTGTCCGTCAGGACGAGGTACGACTCGTTCTGGTAGGTCGTCGTCGACCCGTTCTCTAACGTCGCTGTGTACCTGTTCGATTGGTTCGTCCACGCGAGGTCGGCGACCATCGATCCGCCGCCACCGCCGTGGCCGCCACCGCCGCCACCGGACATGTGGATGTTCGAGGCGGAGTAGGTCGTCTCGCCGGCAGTGAACGTACTGCCGTTTGTCAGTTCGGCCTCTGCATCGAGTGCCACCTCCGGCCGCTGGCTCTCCGCGACGCCAATGTACGCGTACGCCGCGACACTGACGACGAGGAAGAACACGAAGTATGCCGCCGCGGCTCGTCGTTGCATGTTCGGACGGTGAGACTGCGTGCCGTTTAACGATTACTTTTCTGTTGCCCGTCGACCCCGCAGAGACCGGCCGACGCCGTCTCGTCGGCCCGCGTCCCCGACGGCGGGCGCGCGTGCCCGCCACGGCCGGGAACCAGTCATTATTTGCGACTCCTTCCCGAAGAGTGCGTAAATGGCGACTGAGGACGACCTGCCGGAGATTCCGGTCATCTGTGCGGAGTGCAACACCCGAACCCGGATCGCGTTCGAGGATGTCGAGGAGTCCGTCCGGAGCCACAACGAGCAGTTCCACGACGGCGAGTCCGTTGCACAGGTCGATCCCGACGTGCTCGATCACCTCGTCGACCGCGTCGCCGACGACCTCGATCTGCTGGGCTGAGCGCGAACGACGCCCGACGGGTGGGTTTATCCCGAACCCCGACGTATCAGTTGCCATATGCCAGAGGAAGTGCTGTTCAAATCCGAGCGGAGCCAGTCGCGGTCGGAGATCGCCACCCTCCTGCGGACCGTCGCGGACAACCTCGACGCGGGCGAGAGCATAACGCTCCGAGCCGGCGGCGAGGAAGTGACGATGGATCCGCCGGCCAGTCCGACCTTCGAGGTCAAAGCCGAACGAGAGGGACCGGTCGACGGCCCCGGCGAACTGAGCGTCGAGTTCGAACTGGAGTGGGACGAGGACGGTGGCGACGGCGACAGCGGCTCGCTTGAAATCGAGTAGCTACCCGAACGAGACGGCGACGTGATCGACCGAGACGAACAGTCGCTGGGTGCGGAGCGTGCAGGTCACGGTCGAACCGGTTCGTGAGCACGTCGTCGCGGTACGGTCCGCCAGCCAGTCTTCCCACGCCGCGGCGCGTGGCGAGGTCACCGAGACAGTCACGTCGTAGGTGGACCGGTTCGCCCGAACGAGTTCGCGGTCGGTTCGGACGGTCCGGACAAGGGTGGACGAGCCACCGACCGCCGTCCGGTCGGTGTGGGTCGTCGAGAGCAACGGCAACAGCACGGTCTCGTTGGTCAGGACGAACGCCGGCTCCCGAAAGAGGACGGCCCCGTCACGCTCGGCGCGGACGAGCGCGCCGCTGGAGTAGCCGACCTGGCTGTCCCCGAGACTGTAGACCAGCGGCTCGTACGTCTCGGTGTGGCTGAAGCTTCGGCTGGCGTTGCCCACGGCCGTCCCCGAGACGGCGATCTCGACGGTGTCGCCGATCGCGAGCGTCCCGCCGCCGAGTCGCATCTGTGTCGCCCGACTGGGTGCGCCCGCGGCGACGGCGTCGGCGTTGTCCGCCAGGACCGCGAACGAGCGCTGCGTGTTCGACAGCTGCTGGTGGGACCGAACGTCTTCCAGTCCGGCCACGCCGCCGGCCGCGACGACCGTCAGCGTCAGGAGGACGATCCCGAACACCGTCGCGAAGCCGACGGCCTCGCTCTGGCCGCGGTCAGCCATCGGTCACCTCCAGGCGGTCGGTCGCGCCGTCGTAGACGACGCGGAGGTCACCACCGCCGACGGTAGTCGGACGGACTCGGACCCGGCTCCGCAGTCGGACGGTCGCCGACACGTCGGCCGCCGGGGCGCGGAGGACGAGCACGTACTGTTCGGGCGCGGTCCGGGAGATGGCGACGGCGTAGTCGGTCCCGGAGACCCGGGCGGGGAGGGCGACGCCCACTCGGACGGTGCGGGCGTCGCCGGTCAGCGCCAGCCGTTCGGCCGTCCCGAGTTCCGTCGCGAGTCGGTTGCCGACCACCGAGAGCTCCGTCCGGACGGCCCCATCGCGGCGCTCCTCGGCGAAGCCGCTCATCCCGACGAACAGACCGCTGACCAGGAGCGCGACGACGGCGAGCGCCAACACGTAGTTCAGCGCCGTCGAGACGCCCCGGTCAGCCATCGAGCCCACCCCGGAGCACGCGCGTGTCGGTCTCGTACGTCAGATCGGCGGTCCGGTACCGGACCCGGACGGTCACCGCGGCGACGCCGGGCCGGGCGTACGGCGCGTCGTCGTTGTCGAAGGCGGTGCCCGCGGGGACGATCCCTTCGACGACGAGACGGTAGCTTCCACGGGCGCGGTCGCCACGGCGGTGGGTGATCGTGTAGGGACCGTCGAGCGCGGCCGTGACATCGAGCGCCGGGCAGGCGGTGCCCGCGAGCGTCCCGTTCGTGAGGTCGATCGTCGCCGTCGACGCGGCGACCGAACAGGTCGTCGTCGCGCCGTTCGGGTCGACGATCTCCACCGCGATGTCGGTCCCGCTCGGCGAGGTCGCGGCGAACAGCCGCCAGGTGTCGGTGCCGTTGTCGACGACGACCGCGAAACAGTCCCCGGTCGCCCGACAGTCGGTTCCGGGAGGGACGGCCGTGAGGCTGCTCCGGGAGACGGTGTAGCGCTGTCGGTAGATCGCCGGGACCGACGCGGCGACCGTCCAGTTGGCCGCGCCGCTCCGGTCGGTCAGCGCCCGGGTCGGATCGTCCTGTCCGATCCGGGTTTCGTTGGTCGTCGCGGACAGGGTCGCGTTCGTCGCCGCGCCCTCCAGCGCGTACTGTTTCCCGGCCAGCGCGTCCCACTGTGTCACCCCGGTACTGAGGTTGCGGGTGAGCGTGGCGTGGGACGCGTGGGACCGGTCGTTCACCGTCGCGATGAGGCCGCGTGTCCCCGTGACTGCGCCGTGGTGGTACCGCGTCGCCGCCCGCTCGTCGCTCCCGACCCCGTCGGTGGTCGCCAGCGTCCCCGTGTAGACGACAGAGTTGACTACCAGCGCGAGCGCGACGAGGACGATCGCCAGCCCGAACGCGGCCGCCAGGAGGAGCTGGCCGCGGTCGGCTACACGCGCCACGCGACCACCTCCACGCGGACGACGTTGTAGACGTGACTCGACGGCGAAGCGTCGGGCGCGTAGAACGACGTGTTCCCGAGCGTGTCGTCGGTCGCCGTCCCGTTGGCAAACAGGAGCGGGTCGTCGTCGTAGAGCGTGACCGTCACCGCGGCTCGGACGGCGTCGTCGGTCGGTGTCCCCGACCGGACCAGCGGGCGTTCCCGGATCACCCCGTCGGCGTCGACGTAGGCGATCCCGACGTTGTACGCGGCGTTCCGGTCGCCGAGCCGGCGCTCCAGCAACGCACCGAAGGCCGTCGGGGGCGCCGCAGCGACGTAGTAGCCCTCGATAGCGGCCGCGCCGTGGAACCCGCTTGGGGCGTCACCCCAGTACCGAAGCGTCGGCGATATCGTCCCGTTGGCGGCCGCGGCGTCGAGCGTTCCGGTGGCGACACCCGAGAGCTGCGTGCTGACCTGCGGGCTGGCCGTACTCGTCCCGAGCGCGGTGACGCCGGCGACCTGAAAGGTAAACAGGAGCCCCCCGAGGACGATCAGGGACGCGATGACCGCCTCCAGCGTGAACGCCTGAGCACGCGGCGTCGTCACCAGACCGTCACCTCCAGCACCGCGTCCGTCCCGCCGACCGCGACCGCCCGTCGGGTCGTCGTGAGCGAGCGGTCCGCCGGCGGTGCCGGCCCGACCCGAAGCGGATCGGTGCCACACGGGCCGACGGCCCCACCGTTCCCACAGAGGACCTCCAGCGTGGCGTCCCCGGAGACGTTGCGCTGGAGCGAGAGGTTGAGCCGGTGCCGCGGACCGACCCCGACCTGCTCGGTCAGCGGCGCCGTCGTGTCGAACGGACAGCCGGCGGCCCCGCTCTGTGCGAAAAACGCCACCGTGCAGTCCTCGTCGAGGACGGACGGTGCGTCGCCCGCCAGGAGGTTGTCCGCGACACCACCGGCGACTCGCTGGGCGACCGCGGGGTGGGCTTGCTCCTGGTACGGCGCGGTCACCTGCGGGACGAACGCCACGACGAACGCGACGGTCAGCAGGAACAGCCCGACGGCGACGGCGAAATCGAGCATCGTCTGGCCACGCCCCCTGTCGATCATCCCACCATCACCCAGACGGTGAGTGCGAGACTCAACAGCCCGACGACGTACTTGACCCCCGAGAGGACACTCGCGTCCCGGATGTACCCACAGATCAGCCCCGAGAGGATCGCCTGGATGGTCACGGCGTGGAAGAACAGCAGTGAGAGTTCGCCCAGGTCGATCGCGCCGCCGAAGCCGGTCTGACTGGCCGCGCCCCCGGTCTGTTCGGTGAGCTTCGCCATGACATCGATGAACTGGGTCTTGAGGATCGCCATCACGCCAAGCAGCGTCAGGAACGTCATCAGGATGACCGCCACCTGCATCCGGGAGCGGGACTTGCGCTCGCGAGCGATGTCGTCCTGGGCCTCGGTTGCCTGTGCCGCCGTCGAGAGGACCGTCGAGATCTCGTTGGAGGTTTCGTAGGCCTTCGAGACGAGCGTGACCGTCCGTGCCAGCCGGGGAATGTGGTACTTGTTGTTGAAGACGATCAGCGAGTCGGTCAGGTCCATCCCGTAGCGGCTCTTGGCGTAGATGGTGCCAAACTCCGCCGCAAGCCGGTCCGACGAGGTCTCCGCGACCATCCGGATCGATTCGGTGAGCGTCAGTCCGGTCGCGTTCGCGCTGGCGAGTTTCCGCAGGTTCTCCGAGAGGTTCGTCAACACCGCCCGGCGGGAGCGGACGTTCCACTCCCGGAACACGGCGAGCGGGAGGCAGGTCACGAACAGCGGGACGTAGGCGTAGTTGACCGTCGACCACACCGGCTGGTCGACCATCCCGGCCCAGGTCACCGGGACCATGCCGGTCAGGATCGCGAACCCGAGATACGCCAGCGCGACCGGCCCCGTCACCCACAGCGTGTACACCGGGTTCTCCCGGAAGAAGTGGTGTGGCCCCGAGAGCAGCTTCACCGTCTCGTGGATCTCCTGGTGGTGTTTGATCCGATCGAAGACGCGGTAGCGCCCGGTGAACTTCCGGATCAGCCCCAGTTTGAGCGGCGTCGCGGAGTCGTTCTCGACCCAGGTCGAGCCGCGGTCGGGTTCGAGGTAGCCGCTGCCGACGGCGTCCTGTTTCACCGTCGAGACCAGGACGAGAAAGCCCACGCCCGTCAGCGGGATGAGCAGGTAGACCGTCCCGAACAGCATCACCGCGTTGCTCTGGCCCATCAGTTGCATGATGACCAGGATGATGACGAGCAACAGCGGGAACAGCGACAGCGTGATGTACATCTCACCGAACAGTTCCAGCGTCTCCAGGGTTCGCTGTTGTTCCTCCTTGGTCGTCCGGAAGTGGAGGTCCTTCTTGTCTTCGAGGAAGTCGTTCATGCTCCCGCCGCTGTTGATGATCGAGAGCATGTCGGTGAGGAACTGCCCGAAGTCGTCGCTTGGCGTCTCGACCGACCGGTTCCGGATCGCGGTCCGGTAGTCCGTATCGAAGTACGTCGTCTCCTGCATGATGGTCCGGAACTCGCGGGCCACCTCGCCGTAGGTGTCCTCGGCCTCGGCCATCGCCTCCAGGATCTCCAGTTGGCTCATCCCGCCGACCGACAGCGCGTACATGTACGAGACGGCATCGGAGAGCAGCATGTCGATCTCCCGCCGGCGCTGTGCGGCCAGCGAGTAGGGGTAGGCCACGGCCGTACAGAACACCGACACCAGCCCGAGGAGGCCGAAGCCGAAACCGCTGAACAGGACCAGCAGCGGCACCCGCAGCGCCGCCAGCCAGGACTGGACTGTCTCGTTCGGGAGCCGGACCCCGAGCACCGTCCCGACATCGACGAGGCCGAGTTCGACGACCACGAGCGTGGCGACGCTGCCACATAGCCAGAGGGCGACCCCGACGGCGACCCCAAGCGCCAACGTCCCGGTGAGATACAGGTCGACAGCGACGTTGATCCGGGCCGCAGAGAGCGTCTCGTCCAGGTCGACGACGAACGCGCTGTCTTCGCTGAACAGCCAGTCGTAGAGGGGGTAGAACAGGTCCCGGAGCTGCTCGGAGTGGCGTCGGTAGCCGGCTACCGCCCCCTCACTCGTCCCGAGACTCATCCTCTCCCCCTTCGATCCGGGTCCTGCCGCCGTCGGTCGCCGCACCGTCGGCGTCGGCCCCCAGCGCTCCGATCGCCCGCTCGCCGTCGGTCGGTGCGACGATCAGTTCGCCGTCCCGGCCGACCGACGCGAGCGTCGAGACGAGACTGTCGGGCTGGGTCCCGCGGTACTCCGCGAGCAGCGTCTCTGCCGCCCGATCGAGGATCCGCTCGGTCTCCTCCCGGACCGCGTCGGTCGGTTCGGGCCGCGGGACGCTCTCTTCTTTGTGCTCGTCGACATCGATGACGACGCTCTCCATCGACTTGAGGTTCTCCAGGGAGGCTTTCAGCTGGCCGTTGGCGACCAGCGTCAACACCGTCTCGGGGTCCTTGATGAACGCCTGGACCGTCGCAGCGACCTGCGCGTAGTCGTTGAGTCCGTTGTGGATGAGGTACGCGAGGATCGTCCGGCGCTTGAACAGCTCCGTCTCCAGGCGCTGGTCGGACCAGCCCCGGTCGAAGGCGATCTCGTCGAGTTTCGACGACGGACCCAACTCGCGGAACGTGTCGGATTCCGGTTCCCACTGGAACACGTCCTGGACGCTGATCTCGTCGTTCTCGGAGTCGTAGTCGGTGATCTCGGTCAGGGTCTTGTTCCGGCGGACCTTGCGCCCGCGGATGCGGGTCTGGGTCTGGACCGAGACGAGATCCAGCGCCGTAAACAGCGTCTTCGAGACGTTGATCGGGTCGGTCGTGAACCGTTTTATTACCTCGCCGACCGAGTCGGCGTGGAACGTGGTGTAGGTGGTGTGGCCCGTCGACATCACCTGGAAGAGGGTCCGACCCTCCTCGCCCCGCACCTCGCCCATCACGATGTAGTCGGGGCGCTGGCGCAGTGCGGCCTCCAGCAGTTCGAACTCGCTGATGTCGCCGGTTCCGTCCTGGGTAAAGGAGGGACGCGTGACACTGGCGACCCAGTTGCGCTGGGGGAGTTCCACCTCGCGGGTGTCCTCGATCGAGACGATCTTGGAGTTCGACGGGATGAACAGCGAGACGGCGTTCAGACTCGTCGTCTTGCCCGAGGCGGTCCCCCCGGCGAACACGAGGCTCTTGTTGTTCTCGATACAGAGCCAGAGGAACGCCATCTCGTCCAGGCTGAAGGTGTGCCAGTTGATCAGATCGACCGGGGTAAACGGGATGTCCTTGAACTGCCGGATGGTGTAGTTCGTCCCGTGGTCCGAGACTTCCCGCCCCAGCGTCAACTGGGCGCGCGAGCCGTCCGGCAGCGTCGTATCGACCTGGGGCTGGCGCTTCGAGATCCCCTTGCCCGACCGCTGGGCGAGTTTGACCACGAAGTCGTCCAGTTCGTCGGTGCCGTGAGAGACGTTCGTGATCAGTTGCTCGTAGTCGGTGTGGTAGACGAACACCGGCGCGTCGTAGCCGTCACAGGAGATGTCCTCGACGTTGATGTCGTGTTTGATCGGGTCGACGCGCTCGTAGCCGACGAAGTCACGCTTGAGTTCGTACAGCAGCGTCTCGATCTGTGACTCCGAGAGCGTGCCGGCGTCCTCGGCGATGACGGCCGGTTCCGGGCGCGTCGTCCCGCCGGCGGTGTCGTCCGCGCCGACGGCGTCCTCGCTCCGGGTCAGCGACCGTCTGAGCCTGGCGATCAGCCCCCCGCTGTCGCTCTCCCGGAGGTTGTACCGGTCGATGAACTGCGAGACCTTCGTCTCGATGACCGCTCGTCGGTCGGCGTCCATCCCCTCGACGACGATGTCCTCGTCGGAGTACGTGATCGCCGTCCGGAGCTTCCCGGCGAGGTACTCGACGAGGCGTGTTTCGATGTCGTTGAGGTAGGGGTCGACGACGTAGTACTTCTTCTCGTTTTCCCGCTGTGAGTGGAAGATGACGACGAACGCGTAGGGCTTGTCGACCCAGTAGCGCTCGACCTCGGTGAAGTGGCGCTTTTTCGCCATCGGGACCGTCTTCTCCAGGTCGTAGCGGTCGACGAGGGTCGGCTCGCCCGCCTCGGTCCGGAAGAACGCGTCCTCGTCGAGCTCCGGGGTGACGGTGACGCTTCGCTGGTCGACGAGCGCCGCCGCCCGCTCCCCGCGACGGGTCGCCTCGGCGATGACGGCCCCGATATCGGCCGGATCGAACCCGAGTGTCGCCGCGGGCGCGGCCGTGCCGGACGGCCCGGACCGGTCGAAAAACCCGCCGGCGGTCGATTCCGACTCGGCGTCGCTCGCGTCGCCGTACTCGGCCCGGTAGTCGGCCCAGGTGTACTCGCCGACGGTAACGGCGTCCCGGGGACCGTCGAGGTCCTGCTCGGAGGGCGGCGAGGCCGTCCGTTCACTCATCGGTGTTCCCTCCCAAACAGGACCGGCCGGCGCTCGTCCCCGGGAGGAACGAGCGGTGCCGAAACTGTCCTGCCCGCGGTGGCCGCTTGCTGTGTGCGTGCTCCACACCACACCGGTCTGCAGTGCCGGTCGCCCCCACGACGACCGGTCACCACTGCCCGTCTGTTCGGTCGCATCGTCTATCTCTCTGTGGAGATCCGACCATTGTAACGCACCGCCTGAACCACGCCGAAACCGGGGCGTGCAGACGGAAGACAGTCGCTAACAGGGGGATCGGAACACGGATGTGGGGCGACCGCTCAGGCGATCTTGCGGCTGATGTCGATCGTGACATCGGCCGCCAGGTTGAGTTTGATCGTCTCTTCGAGCGCGCGCCCGCCCCGGAACTTCGGAACGAGCAACCGGTTCTCCAGGGAGTCGCCCCGGAGCTCCGTCGAGAGGTCGAAGACGATGTCGGCCATGTACTCCGTCGTGTCACGGTTCTCGGGGAGGGTCCGACGGTCCAGGCAGTGGAGGACGGCGATGCTTCCGGTCTCGATCATCCGATCGGTCAGGTCGTTGAGGAACGCGCGATACGCCGCCGGTCCGGACTGCCGTTCGAGCGGCAAGACCGGGTCGACGACGAACGCCGTCCGGTCGTCGACATCGTCGAGCAATCGCCGCAGCGTCGTCAACGGATCGTCGCCGACGCCACGAACCTCGACAGTCCGTCGTTCCGTCCCGAGCCCCGCCAACGTCTCCTCGACCGCTTCGACCGAGCGCTCGGTCGTCGCGTAGACGGTCTCCTGGACCGACGCGACCTCGTAGAGGAACAGTTCGGACTGGCTCGTCGGCGACGCCGAGAGGGCGACGACCCGCCCGGGCGGGATGCCGCCGTTCAGCTTCCGGTCGAGCACGTCGATTCCAGTTGGCAGACTCCTGGTCATGGTTCGCTGGTGTCGGCGGTCCTGTCACCGGCCGTCGCGACCGCGGACGAGTGAATCACTGTCGCGGCACCGGTATTGTTACCCCCAGGCTTACCCCAGTCGCGACGGCTCCGGCCCGTGGTCGCCCCGGATCGACCGGTCGGGTAGTGACTCTCTTCCGGTCCGAGACACCGTCCGGCCGTCGGAACCGTCCTCACAGTCGCCCCACCGATCGATCACACCGAGTCCGTCGATTCTCGCCACGGGCGGGGGATTCAGGAGACGGATAACAATGTCGCTCTCGGGGAGTGTGTTCCACAACACCAGCGGGTCGGGTGGTCGCGGTGGGACACTCGTGGCCGTTGGGATAGTCAACTATGAACGCAACCAACCTGTTCACGGACGACGACGCGGTCAGCCCGGTCATCGGCGTCATCCTCATGGTCGCCGTGACCGTCATCCTCGCGACAGTCATCGCGAGCGCCGTCCTCGGCCTGGGCCAGACCCGCAGCGCCACGATGCCACAGGCCAGCCTCTCGGTGTCCGTCACCGACGGGGACAACGTGACCGTGGCCCACGACGGCGGTGACAGTATCGCGATCGAACGCGTCTCGGTGACGACGACCGGCAGCGCCTCGACAATCCCCCCCGGGAGCGCGCTCGCGGACAGCGAACTCACGAGCGGTGATCGCTGGGTCGCCGCTACGGGCGTCTCCGACGGCGAGGTCGTCCGCATCGTCTACGAGTCACCCGACACCGATCAGTCGGCGATACTCGGGACCCTCGAAGCCTGACGATCACTCGTCCCAATGGCACCACCAGACATCGTCGCGATCACCCGGTTCAACGGTCCCGGCCAGCGTGGCGTCTCCGAAGTCGTCGCCGTCGTCTTGCTGCTCGTGCTGGTAGTGCTGGGCACGACAGTCGTCGTCGCGTTCGGGAGTGGGCCGCTGCAGGACAGCGAGCGGGCGGTCGGGATCGCACAGGCCGAGCAGTCGCTCACGAGCCTCGACTCGGCCGCCAGCAGCGTCGCCCTGGGTGCGGCGACGGCCCGACGCCTCGACCTCGGACTCACCGGAACCGGCGGCCGCCTCGGCGCACACGCGGATCGGGGGTCCCTCCGTATCGAACACGTCGACATCATCACCGGGACGACCACCGAGATCGCCAACCGCTCGCTCGGGGCCGTCGTCTACGAAGACGGTCGGACCGAAGTTGCCTACCAGGGCGGCGGCGTCTGGCGACGTGACGGTGACGGCTCCGTGCCGATCGCCCGCCCGGAGTTTCACTACACCGGGACGACGCTGACGTTACCGATCGTCCAGCTCCGATCGACCGAACACGTCCACAGCGAGGTCACCGTCACCGACGGCGGCCCACCGCTTCGTTCGTTCCCGAACGCCTCGGCCGGCTTCGAAAACCGGCTCGGTGACGCGAAGGTCGTCGTCACCGTCCGGAGCCGGTACTACGACGCCTGGGGGCAGTACTTCGAGCGCGAGACCGACGCCCGCGTCCGCTACGACCATCCCGACGAGGCGGTGACAGCGACCTTCCTGGCACTTCCGGAAGTCATCACCCCTCGGAACGGCGTCATCGCCACGTCCGGCCCGGGCAAACTGGAACTGGCCGGGACCGGTGCGTACGTCGACAGCTACAACTCGTCGCGAGGGAGGTACGCGGTTTCACGGAGTTCCGACGGCACCGTCGAAGCAGCCGGAGACGTAAATCTCACCGGGAACGCCGACATCAGTGCCGATGTCCGTTCGGGCGGGTACGTCGGCGTGGAGAGCAGCGCCGCATCGATCGACGGCAACGTCTCCTGGACGACCGGATACACCAACGGCGGCACCGTGACCGGGTCGACCGAACAGATCAACGGTATCGCGTCGATCGATCCCATCGACGGGTACGTCTATCAACAGGTCGCGACGATCGAGGCGACCAACGACAACGACGAAACCCCCCTCATCACCAACGACAGGCTCACCGGTTCCGGGGAACTCGGCCCCGGACGATACTACGTCGACACGCTCGATGTCGACGGCGAGACGCTCGTGGTGAACACCACGGCCGGGAACGTCGTTATCGCCGTCAAGGACTGGGTCGCTGTTCGGAAGCGGGGATCGTCCGGTGGGAACATCACGGTCAAAGGAAACGGGCGTGTCCGCCTCCTCGTCGAAGGCGACACCGAACGGACCGTCTCGCCGACGGGCCTCGGTTCGACCAGTGCGGATGTCTTCGTCGGGAAGTCCTCGCGGGTCCACATCCCCGATCAGGCATCCCGGCGGCTCCAGATACTCGGCCCGAAAGACACACACACTGTCGTGACTGGCCCCGGCGTGACGTTCGACGGCATCATCTACACGCCCGCCGGTCCGACCGGCAGCGGCACCACCTACGCCATGCAGGGTGACATCTACGGTGCGGTTATCACCGGCGACCTGACGCTCGGTCAGTACGGCTCGATCCACTTCGACAAAGCGCTCGAAGGCGAATCGCTCCCGCTGTCGACCGAGGTCTCGCGACTGGAGTACCTCCACGTCGCGACCCACCGAGTCAACGTGACCGGCCAGTGATCGGCTTCCGGGCGCCCCGAGAAACGACCCCCCAGGTTTGCCCGGCGGAAGACGTACTCTCTGGAACTCGTCGCGTGCGATCGGCCTTCAAATCACGGCCGACTGGCTTGCCGTCCTCACGTTGCTCGGACCAAAGAGCCAAGGGCCCGAATTAAGACAGTGTTTTAAATATGATGAGCGGCCACACAAAGTGAATTGTCTCCAAGTTACCCCAGATGACGAGTAAATCAGCGTTTCCGTCTTCGACTGCTACGGGGACGGTGACCCGTCGAGTCGATGAATCCCCCATCCCACGATAGATTATTAGGTCCGTGGACCCGATGGTTAGGTACGATGGCCTCCTCCAGTAGTGAGCCCCCGGACGAGCTGGCGACCGCGGTGGGCCGGTACGTTCTCGGCGATATCTCGCTGGGACGTGCTGCAAAAGCGGCCGGACTGTCCCGGTGGGAGTTCGAAGAAGTGCTGGAGGATGCTGGCTTCACGTCCATCTATGGACCGCGCACTGACGACCAGCTCCGGCAGGAGATCGACGTTGCACTCGACCTTGACGAATAGATGCCGGGCGGATACCCGCAACCTGTTTTCCTCGACGCAACAGTCATCAGTAATTACGCCAGTACGAACTCGATCGAATTTCTCGTCGACATACTCGAAGCGCCAGTCGTGGCACCCGCAGTCCGTGACGAGATCGAACAAGGAGCCGATTTCGGCCACGAGTATCTGACCAGCGCTGTCGAGGCGTTCGACGAAGGACTGCCAGTCAGTGACACGCCACCCGAAACGAGCGGAGTAAAACTTCGTGAACGACTCGATCCAGGAGAAACGGAAGCACTGCGGGGAGCCGTCGAACACGACGGGACCGTCGCCACTGACGATCTTGCAGCACGCCGTCTTGCGTCCGAACTGGACGTTCCGGTCACCGGATCAATCGGCCACCTCGTCCTCGGCATCAAACGCGACCACATCGACAGCGAAACTGCAGACGAGTGGCTCGAAACCTGGCGGAACGAGCGCGGATACTACGCTCCGGTCCAGAGCGTCACCGAACTACTAGACGAATAGAACCGGGAACGGACAAGAGCAGGCGACTGTTCCATGGCCATGAATCTCGACAACGCGAAAATTCGGGAGATCTGTACTGACGCGGTGTTCGAACGCGGGCTGGACTACCGCGACGAAGGACGCATTCAACGAATCGGACGGTTTGACGACGTGATTACAGCCGCAGTTCGAGGGTCGAGTCTGTACGATGTGACTGTCAACTTGGGCGAGGGCTCCATCGATGCGCGGTGTACGTGTCCCTACGAAGGAGCGGGCGAATGCAAACATGTCGTCGCGGTGCTGCTAGACATCGCCGCCGATCCGCCCCAAGACGAGAGCGAGCGTGTCGACCGAGTGATCGGAGATCTCTCGTCTGACGACCTACGTGCATTCGTGCGCGATGCACTCGCCGAAAACCCGGACCTGCGTGAGCAGTTCCTCGCACGATTCGGTGACGGGGGCAAGTCGGTCGAAGCGTACCGTAATGAAATCGAGGGGTTGTTCGACCAGCACACGGCGAACTATCCAGTGGTCACGGACGCAATCGACTTCTCGCACTTCTTCGAGTTGGCCGAGCAGTACCGTGAGCGTAAGCGCTACCGGGCGGCCGCAACCGTCTACCGTGCACTGTTCGAGGGAATTGACGACAACCACGCCCGCATCGACGCCGCATACGACCACTACGCGAAGGCGTTGCGGTCTGCCCTCGATGGGTACGTCGACTGCGTGCTCGCGGCCGACCCAAGCGACGGCGAATTCGAACAATACGCCGGCGCACTCGAAGCACAGGCGATGTCCGAACCACCGGTCAACGAGGAGCAGTTCAGACGTGCGCTCGACGCGCTTGAAAATCGTCGATGACGGTACCGTTCTTAGCCGGGACGAGAGTATTCGGTCGAGACATTTTATCGTATTTCCGATATGCCGCTGTCAAAAGAAAGCGGTGCCAAGACATAGCCGTCTTGGGCTTTAGGGAAACGTGTGAGAGCCAAGGGCCGGATTTGAACCGGCGATGGGCGGCTCTGCAGGCCGCTGCGTTAGGCCAGACTCTGCCACCTTGGCGCAACCCGTACTACTGGAGTCCGCCGCTTAAGGCTAGCGGATTCGCTCAGTATGGTGCGACCGGCGAGGTCGCGGGCGCGCTGCGCGTCGAGGATCGGGGGAGTGTTGCCACTCCTGAACGACGAAAAGCCCCTCGAAGAGCGGTGACGCTCTTCGAAGGGCTGAATGAAGGTATGAATGGTGGCGGCGAACCGCGTTTCCCAGAGGCTCGCGCACTCCAGTACTCCCCGGAACGCTGGCGGGCTTATCTTCCGTGTTCGGGATGGGTACGGGAGGCAACCCCGCCGCTATGGCCGCCTAACGCCGAGTCACGGAGTCGAACCGTGAAATTACCTGTCTCGGTCGGTCTGATTTTCGTACGTGCGATCCAGTTTGCGCCTGGACTCGTTCAGTCTACCAACGATTGTTGGTGACTTCTGAGTCACAGTGCGTATGATTATGGCTTCGAGTGGTTAGTGCTCGCGGGCTCAACGTCTCGTTACCTCGACGCGCACACCCCGAGTCTATTTACCTCGTCTTCTACGAGGACTCTCGGCGGTGTCTCTTTTCCAGGTGGGTTTCGAGCTTAGATGCGTTCAGCTCTTACCCCGTGTGGCGTGGCTGCCCGGCAGTGCTCTCTCGAACAACCGGTACACCAGTGGCCACCAATCGTAGTTCCTCTCGTACTATACGATCGTTCCTGTCAGACACCATAACACACCCAGTAGATAGCAGCCGACCTGTCTCACGACGGTCTAAACCCAGCTCACGACCTCCTTTAATAGGCGAACAACCTCACCCTTGCCCGCTTCTGCACGGGCAGGATGGAGGGAACCGACATCGAGGTAGCAAGCCACTCGGTCGATATGTGCTCTTGCGAGTGACGACTCTGTTATCCCTAGGGTAGCTTTTCTGTCATCAATTGCCCGCATCAAGCAGGCTAATTGGTTCGCTAGACCACGCTTTCGCGTCAGCGTTCCTCGTTGGGAAGAACACTGTCAAATCATCTTTTGCTCTTGCACTCTTCGCCGGGTCTCTGTCCCGGCTGAGATGATCTTAGGGCGCGCTCGATATCTTTTCGAGCGCGTACCGCCCCAGTCAAACTGCCCGGCTACCGGTGTCCTCCTCCCGGAGTGAGGGTCGCAGTCACCGACGGGTAGTATTTCACTGTTGACTCGGTGGCTTGCTAAGCGCAAGTACCTGTGTAGTGTCTCCTACCTATGCTGCACATCGGCGACCACGTCCCAGCGACAGCCTGCAGTAAAGCTCCATAGGGTCTTCGCTTCCCCCTGGGTGTCTCCAGACTCCGCACTGGAATGTACAGTTCACCGGGCCCAACGTTGGGACAGTGAAGCTCTGGTTAATCCATTCATGCAAGCCGCTACTGATGCGGCAAGGTACTACGCTACCTTAAGAGGGTCATAGTTACCCCCGCCGTTGACGGGTCCTTCGTCCTCTTGTACGAGGTGTTCAGATACCCGCACTGGGCAGGATTCAGTGACCGTACGAGTGCTTGCGCATTTGCGGTCACCTATGTTGTTACTAGACAGTCCGAGCTTCCGAGTCACTGCGACCTGCTCGTTTCCCGAGCAGGTATCCCTTATCGCGAACTTACGGGACTAACTTGCCGAATTCCCTAACGTCGGTTGATCCCGACAGGCCTTGGCTTTCGCCGCCATGGACACCTGTGTCGGTTCTCGGTACGGACACCACACTCCCTTTTCACGGGCCCCAGGTTGAACCACGTTGCCCTATCCCGCCGTTCGTCCGCTTCGTGCCGTTACGGCTTCCACGGAGTTGGACGGTTCGACCGGGCGAAAGCCCGGCGTGGTCGACCCCAGGGCGTCGGTTTCACTGTGTGGTGGCACGGGAATATTAACCCGTTTCCCATTTTGTCATCGTCGAGTTACGGGATGACTTAGGACCGGCTAACCCTCAGCTGATCAGCAGTGCTGAGGAACCCTTATCCATTAGGCCGTCGGGGTTCACACCCGACTATCGCTGCTACTATGGCCAGGATTTTCGTCACTCATCGGTCCACAGGAGTTCTCACCCCTGCTTCCATCCAATGAGAGCGCCAATCTACTCGATTGCCTCGTAAGAGGCACGGACAGGTCTCGGTGGTGGATTTGAGTCCCGATCATTTTGGGCGCCTCAAACCTCGGCCGGTAAGCTGTTACGCTTTTCTTAGAGGGTAGCTGCTTCTAAGCTCACCTCCCGGCTGTCTAGGGCTCGAGACCACCTTCAGAGGATTACACTTAATCCACACTTGGGGACCTTAACCTATCTCTGGGTTGTTCCCCTCCTGGTACACAGGCTTACCCCGCGCACCGGAATCCTCACGTCGACGGCGTCGGTGGGTTTGGAGTTTGACAGGCGCGTCCACTCCTCTCGGAGTGGAGCACGCCAATCGGTCGCTCTACCCCACCGACTACCTCGGTGAAGGTCATGCTTCGACATGTTTCGATTGGAACCAGCTGTTGCCGGACTCGATGGGCCTTTCACCCCTACACATAGATCACGAGAGGGTATTGTAGGACACCAACTCTAACAGGCTTCCACGTGCCTTTCGGCACGCTTCACCTTGTCCATGCGTAGATCGTCCGGATTCGGGTCGTGTCCGTGTGGCTCCCCGCCCTTGAAGACGGCGGCCCTCGCGTAAGCTGCGGCCATGTCGGTTTCCCTGTGCCTCCCCGGATACTCCGGTTAGACTCGCCATACAGACACACTCCCTGGCTCGTTTTTCAAAACGTACGATGGAACATCGGCTTCCTGTCCGTCTTACTGGCGGGTCGCCCCGCGGTCATTCTGGACAGGACCTTGTATGCCCCATCGCTCGATCGCCAACTGGGTTCAAGCTCTATTTCACCTCCCTTCGGAGGATACTTTGCAGCGTTCGTTCACACTACTTGTCCGCTATCGGTCTCGAGGAGTGTTTAGCCTTCGCAGTCGATGCCTGCGAGATTCGCGAGGGATTTCCAACCCCCGCTACTCTGGAACCAACGCACATCGTACTGATCTCACGTACGGGGTTGTCACCCTGTATCACGCCCTGTTCCAAGGGACTTCTGTGAGATGGTCGGATGCTGAGAGTTGGCCCACACACCACATTGCCCGTGAGGGCTTCGGTTTGGGCTGTATCGCGTTCACTCGCGGTTACTGACGACATCACGTTGCGTTTTTTGTTCCTCCCGATACTGAGATGTTTCAGTTCTCGGGGTTCCTCATTGCGCGTGGCAATTGCGAGGAGATTCTCATTCGGAGATCCTGAGTTCTTCGCCTCCGTGCGGCTCCCTCAGGCTTATCGCAGCTTGGCACGTCCTTCTTCAGCTCTCGAGCCGAGCTATCCATCAGCTGGCATAGTAGCCAACGTCGTTGTGACTCGTTAGTTAGAACTGAACGAGTCCAGTGGACGCCTGGATCGCACGTACACACGGTTTCATACTCGCCCCCAAGGTGGAGATGGTAGGCGAATCGACCCTTCCCAATCGCGGTTTGACCCGGATTGGTGCATCAGTCGTCGTACCAGATTCGAGCGCCGTCCCACACTTAAGGGGCACGGTTCGAACCCGGCACGTCGTATGGACCCACTGGGATTTGAACCCAGGGCGTCCGCCTTGCAAAGGCGGTGCTCTGCCGCTGAGCTATGGGCCCGACAGGTGCTGCAGTCGTTAGCCCTGATAGTTCTTAGGTGCTCGGTCGCCGACGACCTCGAACAACCCGTGAAAGGTGGGCTGGGGCAAAGCCCCAGTCCCGGTCAGTAGGAGGTGATCCAGCCGCAGATTCCCCTACGGCTACCTTGTTACGACTTAAGCCCCCTTGCGAAGCCCAGATTCGACCACCGCATGGTGGCCTCATCCGGACCTCACTCGGGTGCTTTGACGGGCGGTGTGTGCAAGGAGCAGGGACGTATTCACCGCGCGCTTATGACACGCGATTACTACCGAATCCAGCTTCATGCGGGCGAGTTTCAGCCCGCAATCCGAACTACGACCAGGTTTAGGTGATTAGCTCCGCCTCTCGGCGTGGCATCACATTGTCCCGGCCATTGTAGCCCGCGTGTTGCCCGGCCCATTCGGGGCATACTGACCTACCGTTGCCCGTTCCTTCCTCCGCTTTAGCAGCGGCAGTCCTCCTAGTGTACCCAACCACCACAAGGGTGTTGCTGGCAACTAGAAGTGCGGGTCTCGCTCGTTGCCTGACTTAACAGGACGCCTCACGGTACGAGCTGACGGCGGCCATGCACCTCCTCTCAGTAGCGTCGGGTAAAGTCGTCAACCTGACCGTCATTACTACTGTCGGGGCCGGTGAGATGTCCGGCGTTGAGTCCAATTAAACCGCAGGCTCCTCCGGTTGTAGTGCTCCCCCGCCAATTCCTTTAAGTTTCATCCTTGCGGACGTACTTCCCAGGCGGCTCACTTCTCGGCTTCCCTAGGGCACAACGCAGGCTCGTAGCCTGCGTCACACCTAGTGAGCATTGTTTACGGCTAGGACTACCCGGGTATCTAATCCGGTTCGAGACCCTAGCTTTCGTCCCTCACCGTCGGGTCCATCTTTCTGAGGCGCTTTCGCCACCGGTGGTCCGTCCAGGATTACGGGATTTCACTCCTACCCCGGACGTACCCCTCAGATCTTCTGGCCCCAAGCCGGACAGTTTCCGCTGGACGCCGACGCGTTGAGCGCGTCGATTTCCCAACGGACTTGTCCGGCCGGCTACGGACGCTTTAGGCCCAATAATATCGGCCATCACTCGGACTGCCGGTATTACCGCGGCGGCTGGCACCGGTCTTGCCCAGTCCTTGTTCCTGTACCACCCTACGGTACAGAAAAGCGAGGGCTATATGCCCTCGCACTCGGAGTCCCCTTATCGCACTGTCGTGCAGTGTAAAGGTTTCGCGCCTGCTGCGCCCCGTAGGGCCCGGTATCTTGTCTCAGATACCGTCTCCGGGCTCTCACTCTCATGACCCGTACCGATTATAGGCATGGTGGGCCGTTACCCCACCATCTACCTAATCGGCCGCAGCCACATCCTATGGCGCCGGAGCGTTTCCAGCTCTCTGCAACTCCAGCATGAGAGCTGTATCAGGTATTAGCCTCAGTTTCCCGAGGTTATTCCTGTCCATAGGGTAGTTTGGCCACGTGTTACTGAGCTATATGCTGCGGGGCTAAACCCGCGCAACTAGCATGGCTAAGTCGGACTCCGATAGCAATGGCCTCCGGCAGGATCAACCGGAATGTATCCCGGCACGAGGCCGGGGGGTTAGGCGGGATCACACCCATAAAGGGTGTGGTCGCTATCGAAGGGTGTTCGAGGACACTCGACGACCGAGTGTCACCGAACTATCAGGGCTAACATCAGATCCCATCTTGACGGCGGACCGCAGGGGTGGAATCCTCATTTACTCCGGACCTGTATGTTCGCTCGAAGCCTTCATAAAGGCTTCGAGTTTGTTCGGCGAACCGCATCGCCTCGGCCCGGGTCGGTCGGAACCTGTCGCGTCCGACCGAGCGTCGTGTGCATCCATTCCGAACACCCTGTTACACTTAAGGGCATCGGATGGAGGCTGGGGGCGTCGGGGCAGTGCCCCGCGCCGCCTTCGTATTTCTTCCGAGGACGGTGTCACACTTAACCCCGTCGAACTACACCCGCTACGTCATGCGATTCCATGGGCCGCTGTATCGAGACACGCGCACGGAGAGACGGATTGCGAGGGGGAAACCTACGAGGACGGTAAGCGACGGGACAGGCCGGAAAAAGCCGGTCGTCCTGGCGTCAGATATCGTCGAGGTGATCGACGCCCTGCTTGGAGACGTTACCCTTCGTGATGTTACCGGGCATCCAATCGGGCTTGTCGTCCGGAGCCTCCTCCCGCCACGCCCAGGCCTCGTAGATGTGGACCTTGTGCGTTCCTTTCTCCCGTAGTCGAATCTCCTGGCGGTCGGCCGACGCCTCGCTGTCGGCCGGGTCGAGCCGACGGGCAGCCTTCAGTGCAGCCTGTCGGGGTGTTCCGCCTGAGAAGACGCTCGATTCGTCACCGTCCTCGCGCAGCGCGAAGTTGCGCTTGTCACTGTCACGTGCCATGATTTCGCCACTCCATGTCAATTCAGCACATGGCAGAACATAAATATACCCCCGTATTCCGCCTCCCTACCGCGGTGGTTTTATATACTGGTCCGTGGCGGGACCGTCCAGTCCGGCGAAATCGTCGCGCTACGGCGGCCGATCGGCGACGTGGCGGCGGCCGCACGGTAGACTTAAGTGCATCCTGCGGTGATGCACGGAATAGGATAGCGCGATGGTGCGAAAGAAGAAGCTCAGTCCGAGTGGCGCCAAAGACGAAGACGGCGAATACCACAACGTTCACATCAACATCCACGAGGACGAACTCGCAGTCGCCGGAATGGAGATCGGCGACGAAGTGTTCGTACGCGTGCGCGACAACAAGATCATCATTCAGAAGGCAGACCCCGAAGACGTTGAACACGATTTCTGACACACCGTCGCGGATCGATCGTTCCGAGACGGTAGTAACACACCCCCAATGAGACTGTACGATATCGCCAAACCGGCGTTGTTCTCGCTCCCGGCAGAGACGGCCAACACGGGCGTCCACCGACTGCTGGAGGCTGTCGACGGCACGCCGCTCACGAAGCTGCTGGCACGCTACTACACCGTGACCGACCCGCGGCTCCGGGTCAAGGCGTTCGGTGAGACCTTCGACAACCCGGTCGGTGTCGCTGCGGGGTTCGACAAGAACGCCACGGTGCCTGCTGTGCTTGCCGCGCTTGGCTTTGGCTTCGCCGAGGTCGGCGGGGTCACGGCCGAGCCACAGACCGGGAACGCCCGCCCCAGGATGTTCCGCCTCCGGGAAGACGAGGGGATCATCAACCGGATGGGGCTGAACAACGACGGTGCCGACGTGATCGGCGAGCGGCTGGCCCGGACCGACGCGCCGTTTCCGGTCGGCGTCAACATCGCCAAGAGCGAACACGTCGGAACAACGGAGGCCCCGGCCGACTACCGCTACACGTACGAGCGGGTCGCCGACGGCGGCGACTTCTTCGTCGTCAACGTCTCCTGTCCCAACTCCGAGGGCTTCGAGGAGCTCCAGAACCGCGACGCGATGGCGGCGATCCTCGGCGAACTCCAGGACGCCGGCGCCGGTCCCCTGCTCGTGAAGCTCTCGCCGGACCTCCCGGAGCCGGCCGTCGAGGACGCACTCGATCTGGTCACCGAACTGGGGCTTGACGGTGTCGTCGCGACCAACACCACGACCGACCGGCCGGCGAGCCTCCGATCGCCCAACGCGAGCGAGCAGGGCGGGCTCTCTGGCAAGCCCATCGAGGGCGAGTCGACCCGGATGGTCCGGTTCGTCGCCGAGCGCGTCGATGTCCCCGTGATCGGCGTCGGCGGTGTCTCGACGGCCGAAGGAGCCTACCGGAAGATCCGCGCCGGCGCCTCGCTCGTGCAGTTGTACACCGGCCTCGTCTACCGTGGCCCGTCCGTCGCGCGCGAGATCAACGAGGGACTGCTGGAACTGCTCGACGAGGACGGATTCGACAGCGTCGAGGACGCGGTCGGGGCAGACCTGTAACGCCGAACAGTAAAACACGAGGCGGGTGTCCCCTGTGGCATGGACACAGAAACTCGCACCCTCTACATCGCGTCGTGGACGGACAGATTTCTCGCCTGGCTCGTCGATGTCATCGTCGTGGGCGCCGCTATCGCCGTCATAGGTGAACTCGCCAGTGTCGTCTCGCTGTTGACCGGGAGCCTCGCCGCGTCGCCCGTCGCGGGACTGAACGGCATCGCGCTGTTCCTCTACTGGACGGCGCTCGAGGGATCGGGGGGCCAGTCGGCCGGCAAACTCGTCATGGACATCGCCGTCACGGACGAACGCGGTGACGAGATCGACTACGGGACGGCCGCGGTCGAGAGTTTCGGGAAGGCGTTCCTGTTACCGATCGACTGTCTCGTCGGCTGGCTCGCCTTCGAGAAGGAGGGGCTCCGGCTGTTCAACAAACTGTCCTCGACCGTCGTCGTCGAGGTCGACGAGACCGACCACCCAGGCGACGTAGCGTACGTCTATCCCGGCGAGGAATGAGAGGGCGCTGGTCGGGCCGCTCGCGGGCTTACTCCAGTGCGTCCAGTCGGAACTCGAAGGCTGCCACCGGCAGTTCCAGGTCGTGTTCGACGAGCACTTTCGGGTGGAGTTCGCCGATCACGCCGGCGGCCTCACCGTCGAGAACGACCTCGGCGGCCCGACCGGCGATGAACGACGGGTGGCTGGTCGGCGGCGTCGAAAGCTCGGCGTCGAACGAGTCGGCCAGCGCCTGCAGACGGGCCTTCGCGTCCTCGTAGGAGGCGTCCGTGCGCGCGAGGACGCCAGCGACCGTGTGGCGTTCGGCGGCGCCCGTGTTCACGTCGTCGTCGACGTGGGCGGCCAGCCCGATCTCCGCGAGGTCCTGGGGGTAGCGCCGGTGGGTATTGTTCTCTAGGACCATCATGAGCGACGGCAGCGCCCACGTCCGGAGGATGGTGTAGTCCTCGCTGTAGGGCTCCTGGATCGTGACCGGGTCGGCAGCGCCGAGACAGTCGTCGTCCGGGGCGACGTGCTGCTCGCGGTTATCACCGCTCGCATTTTCGGCTGCCCCCTCCGGGGCCAGCCCCATCCGCTCGAAGTTCTCTTCCTCGTTGGTCATGTGGAAGTTCAGCAGGTCCTCGAAGCCCAGGCCGACGAGCGCGTCCCGGGCAGCGTCTTCCAGCCGGGAGCGGTCGTGGCGGCCGCCGACCGTCGACACGTCGGGATACGTGGGTTCGAGGCTGTTGAAGCCAAGCGCCCGCCCGATGTCGTCGATCAGGTCCAGCGGGTGAAGCACGTCGACGCGGTAGGGTGGAATCTCGACCTCGTAAGCCAGTTCGCCGTCGTCGCGGGTCTCTTGGGCGTCCAGGCCAGCCCGCTCGGCGTAGTCGATCACCTCGCGCTCTTCTAAGGAGACACCGAGGATGCTCTCGATGCGGGCGTGCGTGACCGTCTTCGTCCGGGTATCGAAGTCCGGTCGCTCCAGCGTGTGGCCGGCGTACTCGCCGGGAGCGTCCGCGCCGTACTCGACGGCGACGCGCTCGACGGTCCCGCCGCGGGCCTCCAGCGCGTAACAGACGATGTTCAGCATGTGGTCGATCGTCCACTGGTCGGTCCCAGTCATCTCGATGAACAGGTCCCGGGAGTTCTCGCTGACCTCGGTCCGGCGGCCGTTGATGACCGGCGGGAACGAGAACAGCCCGATGGAGTCGTAGATCGCGGGCACGCGGTCGAAGTCGGCCACCAGATCGCCGTATGTCTGGCCCGTCTCGTGGTCCGCGATGACCTCGTTGGGCGTCATCTCCTGGTCGGCATCGAGCGGGACGAACGTCGCCTCGTCGGGGTCGACGCTCGTGTAGGTGATAGACTTGCCCGTGCCCTCGGTGGCGGCCGCGCCTTTGAGCATCGTCAGGTCGTGGACGCCGATGGCGCCTTTCGCGCGCTTGCGCCCCATCGTCGCGTGGAGCTTCTCCTGGACCTGGATCAGCGACTCCAGGGCGTCCTCGCCCATGTCCAGGCCGCGGACGACGGCGCCGGTGACGTAGGGCCGTCCTGCGGGCTGGTCCTCGACCTCGATCGTCCACTCGGCGCTGTTGGTCGAGGGGACGTAGACGCCGCGGTCGTCGCCGTAGTGGTACCGCAACGAGCGGGCGACGCCCTCGACCGAGAGGCGGTCGAGACGGTCGGGGGCGAACTCCAGTTGGAACTCCTCGTCCTCGGTCAGGCCCTCGAACTCCAGGCCCAGGTCGAACAGGTCCGAGCGCAGTTCGTCGTCGTCTTTCTCCTCGTGGCCGGTCAGGTGTCGCAGTTCGTCGGGGTCGACATCGACGACGGGCATCAGTGCATCACCTCCGTCTCGCGGAGCAGTTCGAGATCACACAGCGTCCCGTGAACGTCCCGGATGTCTTCGAAGCCGTAGATGAGCATCAGTAGTCGTTCCAGCGAGAGTCCCCACGCCATCACGTCGCAGTCGACGCCCAGCGGTTCGAGCACCTCGTCCCGGAAGATCCCGGAGTTGCCGACCTCGACGATCTCGCCGGTCTCGGGGTGGGTCCCGAACAGTTCGAAGCTCGGTTCGGTGTAGGGGTTGTAGTGGGGTTTGAACTCCAGGTCGGTGATGCCGAACTGCTCGTAGAACTCCGTGAACGTCCCCATCAGGTCCCGCACGGAGAGGTCCTCGGCCATGACCCACCCCTCGATCTGGAAGAACTCGAGCAGGTGGGTCGGGTCGAGCGTGTCGTTCCGGTACACCTTCTCGACGCTGAAGTACCGCTCGGGCGGCTCCAGTTCCCCGACCTCGTGGCCCGAGAGATAGCGCATCGACAGCGAGGTGGTGTGGCCCCGCAGATCCAGTCCGCGGGCAACGTCTTCCTCCCAGGGAGAGTGGTACCCCTCGCCGTCGGGGCCGACACCTTCCTTGTGGGCCGAACGGACCCGCTCGACCAGGTCTTCGGGCAGTTCGTGGATCTCGTCGGGCCGTTCCAGCGCGAACTGGTCCCAGTGGGTCCGGGCGGGGTGGTCCTGGGGCATGAACAGGCAGTCGTTGATCCAGAACTGCGCGTCGACGTGCGGGCCTTCCATCTCCTGAAAGCCCATGCCGACCAGCGTGTCTTTCACGCGGTTTGCGGTCTGGCGGAGGATGTGTTCCTTGCCGTGGGGAACGTCGTCGGCGTCGGCCGCGACGTTGTACTCGGTGAACTCCACCTCCTCCCACTCGCCGCTCGTGAGCAGTTCGGGGGTGAGCTGGTCGACCGTCTCGGCGACCTCGACGCCCTCCATCAGGGCGGTGACGCCGTCGTCGGTCAACCGAACCGAGCGGATCGTCTCCTCGGTGACCGTCACGAGACCGCGCCGTTCCAGTTGATCCAGCGCGTCGTCGTCGGCGTCGGCGACGCGACCGTCGGCGACGGCCTCCAGCGCGTACATCTCGGGGTCCTTGCCCGGCGAGACATCGGCGTCGGCGGTGATCTCGCCGCTATCGATCTGGCCGTACCCCTTGCGGGCGTAGTTCGACAGTGCGATGTCGACGGCGCCGCCCTCCAGCCCCGAGGCGCCGATGACCTGTCCCATCTGGACGGGCCCCTCGTCGGCGCCGGCGTCGATCGCGGCCGCGTAGAGGTCCTGTTCGGGCAGGCTCTCGCGGACGTAGCGGTCGCCCTCCTCGGTCAGTTCGTAGTGGGCGACGGTCTCCTCGCTCACGGCGACCAGGCCGTCGGCCTCCAGTTCGAACGCGGCGCGTGTGGCCGCCTGCGGTTGCAGGTCGGCCGCCTCGGCCACGTCGTCGATTCGTCGGTCCTCCTGTGCGTCGGCGGCCTGCAGGACGGCCACCTGTGCCTGTGGTCGTTTCATACGGGTGTCTCGGTCTTGTGGGGATAACCGCGGGTCGCTCAGTTAACGGTTCTCACTTCACGCGAGGCGCGCGTTCCTCGGGTGGTTTCGTCCGGGCGTGCGATCAAGCAGCCCCGAACTCCGCCACCCGTCAGGCGGCGAAGAAGAAGCCGAACCCCGGACGGCGAGGTGGCTGGCGAACGGCGCCGGCGCGGTGGGATTCGGGTGCCATATGGGAGCGATTGTGACGGGCAAAGAAAAGGGTTGTGACCCCATCCAGCGCCGCTCTCAGGCGCGCTTGCGGTCCGAGTCGAACTCGATGTCGAGTTCGTCGAGTCGGGCTTCCCACTCCGCGCGTTTCTCCTGGTGGTCTTCGAGGAACTGTTCCATCAGTTCGGCAGCCTGTTCCTTACAGCCGCCACAGAGCCGTTCGCCGCCGACACACTCCTCGTAGACCTCCTCGGCGAACTCGTCGTCCTCGCCGGCCAGCAGATAGGCGTACAGCTCGTACACCGGACATTCGTCGGCCTTCCCGCCCTTCTCGCGCTGTTCCTCGGCGGTCGAACGGCCACCCGTCGTCGCCGATTTGACCTTGTCGTAGCCGTCCTCCGGGTCGTCCAGCAGGGAGATGTGGGAGGCCGGGATCGAGGAGGACATCTTCCCGCCGGTCAGGCCGGTCATGAAGCGGTGGTAGATCGACGACGGCGCGACGAAGCCGTAGCCGCCGTTGTCGAGTTCGACCTCGCGGGCCAGTTCCTCGGCGGCGGTCCGGTCCAGGTCGAAGGCGTCGATGTGCTCGTCGTAGACCCGTTTCTCGCCGGAGACGGCCTCGATCAGGGCCTCGAAGGCCTCGTCGGTCGCGTTGCGGTCGTAGATCCGGGTCCGCGGGCGCAGCGGTTCCTTCCCGGCGTTGTCCAATTTCTCGACGGCCGACTCGCGGGCCTCGGCCGGCGCGGGTTCGGTCTCGCGGAGCCAGTCGGCGGCCTCGACGCACCTGGGTCGGTCCGAGTCCTCGGCGTACTCCGCGCGGGCGTCGTAGGCCTGCCGGAGCAGGGGGCGCTCGGCGGGTCGGGCCTCGAAACTCGCGAACGCCTCCGTGACGCCGAAGTAGCGCATCCGCGCGGCCAGGTCCCGCGCCAGACGCATGTGGGGGTCCTGGTCCGGGCCGACGGGGATGACCGTCGGTTTCGGTTCCTCCAGTTGCGGGTAGAGGATGTCGGCCATCTGGGTGACGACCGACTGCATGTAGGAGATGTTCGTCTCGCCGTCGAAGTCGTAGATGGCCTGGAGTTCGGAGGCGTTGGCCTCGGCGCCGAGTTCGAACGCCAGGTCCTGCAACTGGCGGTTCTCGGACTGACGGTACAGTTCACCTTCCTCCGGGTCGAATCCCAGCGCGAGCAAGGAGAGGACGTAGCTGCGGGCGTGTTCGTCGATCTCCTCCCAGGTCAGCCCGCGGGCGGCGTGAGCTTCGAGGTCGGCGATGAGGCCGTAGGCGTCCCCGCCCTGCTGTTGGTGCCAGATGATCTCGTCGAACACCATCTTGTGGCCGATGTGGGGGTCGCCGGTCGGCATGAAGCCCGAGAGGGCCGCGAACGGCTCGCCCTCGCGCATGGCGTCGGCGACCGGGCGGTAGTCCCGGTGGCCGAAGATGACGCCACGACGCATCAGGTAGTGGGGGTTCGGGACCGCCGGCAACACCTCGTCGAACTCCTCGATCCCGAACTGCTCGAACAGTTTGCGGTAGTCCGCGATGGTCGAGGAGCCCCAGGGATCGAGGCGCACGTCGTCGGCGCCGGCGGCGTCGGTGCCTCCGTCGGCACGAAGCCTCTCGTTCGAGTCGGGTCCCGCTGTCGGGGGCTGTTCGTCGGTCGGTTCGTCGCCGGTGTGTGAATCTCGCCTCATGTGTCGTGTGTCGGGTCAGTGTGCGCTCGAAACCGCGGCCGAGAAAGCGGAGGGAGCATCGCCGGCCTCGCCGGCGGGTTACGCCCACCGGACGGGGACCGCGAGACTGTCCACTTCCCGGTGACGCCAGCGCCAGCCGTCGACGGAAGTGGACACCATACCGGTGTCATGCGCGAACACGGTCTTATGCCTTCCGGGTCCACGTCAGGGCGTCAGCCGCGCGACCGATAACCACTCGACCTCGTCGCCGACCAGCGCGAACACCATCCGCTTGCGCACGCCGTGGGCCAGCCGAACGTCCAGCGCCAGGTCGCGGGGTTCGAACCGGTGGTCCGCGGGCAACACCCGAACGAGTAGTTCGGAGTGGCCCAGGTCGTCGACGGAGTCGACATCGGCGTAGGTGCGGAAGTCGGCGCCGAACTTGAACCCGGTCTTGGGGACGACGCCGGCGTCCCGGAGAGTCGAGTACACCGTCAGCCGCCGGTCGAACCGCTCGCCCTCGACCTCGCGCCCGCGTTCGACGACGGCGTCCGCGCCGCCGTCGACGGAGAGTGTCCCTTCGTGAGCGAGATACGCCGCCTCGACCAGCGAGAGTTGGACCGCGCCGTCGTCGTCGAGGCGCTGGCCGTAGAAGGCCCGTTCGTACAGCGCCGACGGGGGCTCCCAGCACAGCACCCGCTCGGCCAGCAGGTCGCCCGCGACGGCCGGGACGGCGGCCGCACTCGTCCCGCCGACATCCTGGCTGTCGGTCTCCAGATACGTGATCTCGCTCTCCTCGTCGACGACAGCCAGCACGCAGTCGCCCAGGTCGGTCGCGGGGACGGTGTCGCGCTCGCCGACGACCCGGACGCGGTACTCGACGGCGTCGTCCCAGGGACCCTTCCCGCGGGGGTAGACGACGAAGTCGATCCCCTCGGGGTCGTCGACCCAGCCCTCGCGTGCGGGCGTGAGGTAGAATCCACGGTCCCGCAGGTCCTTGTAGACGAAGAAGGCGACTTCCGACACCGCGGCGGAGGCCAGCAGCGACCGGACATCCATCCCGTCGACGCTGTCGATGTCGCCCCGGTACAACAGGTGAGCCGCCTCGACCGGCGCGAGCGCGAGATCGCCGCCGTTCTCGACGCGGCCGTAGCCGCTGGCGTCGTAGAACCGCTCGCGGGCGCGCTGGCCGGCCCGGACGAGGCCGTCCGATAGCGTCAGCTCCATACCCGGAGTGACGGCCGCCGTGGCAAAGCCCCTGCGGCTTCGCCCGCTGTGCTCACCCGCCCCCCGCCCGACACGTGCTATCGAGACAGCGCACTCCGCCGGCCGTCTCGAACACCGGGAGCCCGCAGTCACAGGTGTCGACGATCAGGCCACTGGGGACCGAGAAGCCGGTGTCACAGTCCGGGTAGTCCTCACAGCCCGCGAGCAGGCCGCCCCGCCGGAGGATGCGAAGGTCGCTCCCGCAGTCCGGACAGTCCCACCGGCGGTCGAAGGCCTCGGTCACCCGGTCGTCGATGGACTCGCAGTTCCGGTCGAGACACACCTCGAAGGCGTCGCCGCGTTCGACACGGATCGTCGGCAGCCCGCAGTCGCTACAGCGGCCGTCGGTGACCGCGGCGTCGCTGGGGACCCCGTGGCTGCGCGAACACGCGGTGCAGGCGACAGTTCCACGGGTCCTGACGAGCGTGCCGGCACAGTCCGGACAGTCCGCGACCGGGACGCCGGCGTCCGAGGCCGGGAACCGGGCGCTGCCGTGTTCCTCGTGGGCGACCACACGGAGGAGTTCGTCGCCGTCCCGGGCGGTGACCGTACCGTCCTCGACGGCGACGCTCTCGGCCCTGGTGAGCCAGGCGACCGGCTGGTACCCCCCGGCGTCGTGGACGAGGACGGTGTTGTCGGGTTTGACCACCACCAGCACGTCGCCACGCTGTTCGCGCTCGCGCGAGCCCTCGAAGACGGTCGTACACTGGCCGGCCATCACACGCGTTCCGTCGTGCATGGCCCGGCCTGGTCCCGTCCCGGTACCTAAACCCTCGGCCGAGCCACAACAGAGAAACCCCCGGGGTGCGGACCAGAGACAATGACAGTCACACCGCCCGCGGTCTGTTTCGACATGGACGGCGTGCTCGTCCAGTCCGAAGACCACTGGGTCAGCATCGAGCGCGACCACATCCTCCCGACGGCAGCGCCGGACGACGACATCCCGGTCTCGGACATCACCGGCCGCAACTTCAGGGAAGTGTACCCCGATCTCGCGGCGGAGTACGACGTTGTGATCTCCCGCGAGGAGTTCGAAGGGCTGTTCGAGGAGGCCGGTGAGCGGATCTACGGCGAACACGCGACGCTCCTGCCCGGCGCACACGATCTCCTGTCCGAACTGCGCGAGGCCGGCGTCGCGCTTGCGCTGACGACCTCGGCACCCCGGGACTGGATCGAGTTGATCGACGAGCGGTTCGACCTGCTCGGGCAGTTCGACACCTCGGTCAGCGCCGAAGAGATCGACGGGCCGGGAAAGCCCGAGCCGGACATCTACGAGCGGGGGGCGACCGAGCTGGGGGTCGATCCGAGCGAGAGCTGGGCGGTCGAGGACTCGACCGCGGGCGCGCGGGCGGCCGTCGGCGCCGGGATGACCACGGTCGGGTTCCGCGGGGACGGCGACGAGACGGACCTCTCGATGGTCGATCACGTGGCCGGCGACGCGGCCGAGCTGCGTGCGGTGCTCCTGGGGGAGTAGAACAGGGAGCGTGTGTCGGGGGCGGACACACGCGGATCGAAACGGCGTCGGTGAGCGGTGGGTTGGTTGGGGAGCGGCAGGCTCAGGCGGTGTCGCCGTAGCGCCGGCCAAGGAGGAGGCCAACCACGTTGGCGAGCACGACACCTGCGAGGAGGACCGAATGTCCGTCGACCTGGCCCAACAGCAGTGGGGGGTAGGCCAGGGGTGCGAGCACGCCCGTCCAGAACGCCAGAAAGCGGACCGGACGGACGGTCATGGATCTGATGGCACTGGTGTCGGGGGCGCGGTCTGCTGGGGAGCCGTGGGGGGACACGCTGGACATCGGATTCCTCCTCACTCAGCCCATCCGTCCACACCCCAATATAAGCGGTCGACGCTTCTCGCCAGTTCGAGTGAGTGTACGCTCACCACCGTTGTTTCATCCCGTTTCAACGCGAGGCGAGTACCGGCCAAGACAGCCACAGACGTTTTCAGATGTTTTATCCGGCTCGCTGTCGCCGTCGTCTCCGAACGGGAGCCGAGGACAGGTTACCGGACGGTGACGGTCCGGTTGTCGGTGATCGGCGCGAGCGGGAGGTCGGGGAAGGCGACCTCGACGGTGAAGCGCAGTTCGTCCGCGTCGGCGCCGAAGACGGCGACGGGCAGCGTCGCCTCGCCGAGGTAGGAGGGTTTGGCCGTCATCTCGCGGCCGTTGACCGTCACACGCAGGGCCGCGCGTGCGTCGCCGCCGTCGTTGGCGACGGTGACCTCCCGCATCGCCCGGTCGCCGGCGGCGATCTCTTCGGGGAAGGCCCCCACTCGACCGTGACGGCGGGCAACTCGCGGGCGTTGGCGACGACCTGCTCGGCGACGCCGGCCGAGACACCCGCCGCCGCCACGCCGTCGACGCCCGCCTCGACCACGTCTGCGGGTGTCCGCAACCCCTCGGCAGCCAGTGAACGGGCGCGACCCTGCCCGACGCCGTCGATGGCGGTCAGGCCGACCGCGTCCCCGCTGATGCCGTTCTCGACGCGGGCCTCGACCCGGCAGGCGAGGTTCGCGAACCGACCGGGGGCGAGCGCGTCCAGGAACGCCCGCAGCGCCGCCAGCAGGCGCAGCGCGTTCTGGCGGATCACCCAGGCGTCGCTCTTCAGTTCCGAGGGGGTCGTCCCGGTCATCCCCGACCGGAGGATCGCGAGGACCTTCCGCTGGCCGGCGGCGAGGTCCTCGGCAGTCGAGCCAAGCACCGCGTTGACGGCGTCTTCCTCGTCCGAGCGGGCGCTGACGCTGTCGAACTCCGTTGACCCGGCGACCGCCCGGAGCACGTCGTCGGCGTCGATCGGGTCCCCGCCGGAGCCGGCCTGTGCCTCGCAGCGCTCGGCCAGATCGGCGAAGCGCCGCGCGGTCGAGAGCCGGAGGTAGAACTTCGAGGCCAACTGTCCCAGCCGGGTCGGTTCGACCGAGAGACCGTCCTGCTCGACGAAGCCGTCCGCCACGAGGTCCGAGAGCGTGGTGCTGACCCGCTCGCGGAGGTCGCTGCCGGCGGCGTACTCGTCGGGCGCGGACTGGGCGCGGGCGTAGTAAAAGGTCGTCGAGAGCCAGTCCATCACGTCGTCGACATCCCGGATCGTTCCCAGCGCGATCTCGGCGTTGAGGTGGGCGTCCAGTTCCGCCGCCAGTCGTGACTCGATCTCCTTGCCGTCCCGGAGCAGGCGCCGGTACTTGTCGGCGTCCGAGCGATCACAGACGACCCAGGCGTACCCGCGGTCGTCGTAGCCCGGCCGGCCCGCCCGGCCGAGCATCTGGAGGATGTCGAGCGGGCTCATGTCGACCTCGCCCTCCAGGGGGTCGTGGAGCTTGGTGTCCCGGATGACGACACAGCGGGCCGGGAGGTTCACGCCCCAGGCAAGCGTCGAAGTCGAGAACAGCAGCTGGATCTTCCCCTGCTTGAACCACTCCTCGACGCGGTTCTTGTCCTCGCGGGCCAGCCCGGCGTGGTGGAAGCCGACGCCGTCGAGCACCGACTGGCGCAGGGTGTCGTTCGAGAGGTCGGCGGCGTCGTTGTGGAAGTCGTAGTCCCCCCGTGCACCCATCGGGATGTCCCGCTCGGTGAGTTCGTCGCGGGCCTTCTTTGCGGCCTGGACGGTGTCCTGGCGCGAGGAGACGAACACGAGCGCCTGGCCCTCCTCGCGGATGTGTGGCTCGGCCAGGTCGAGCGCCCGGTAGAGCCGCCGGTACTTGTCGGCGAAGGCGTTCTCGCCGTGGGTGTAGGTCTTCACGTCGGCGTTCAGCGGCACCGGCCGGTAGTCGTCGCCGAAGGCGAAGGTCGTCGCCTCGCCCGCGTCGAGCCAGTCGGCCACGTCGTCGATGTTCGACATCGTCGCCGACAGCGCGACCACGCGGGGGCTACAGAGCCGCCGGAGCCGCGAGACGGTCACCTCCAGGACGGCGCCGCGGCGGTCCGAGTCCAGCAGGTGGACCTCGTCGATGACACAGCAGTCCACGTCGGTGATGAACTGGTAGCGCCGGGAGTCGTGTTTCCGGGTCGCCGAGTCGGCCTTCTCGGGGGTCATCACCAGCACGTCGGCCCGCTCGGCCCGGCGGGGATTGAGGTCCCGCTCGCCGGTGACGACGTACACCGAGTACCCCAGGTCCTCGAACCGTTCCCACTCGCTCTCTTTCTCGTTGGTGAGCGCGCGCAGCGGGGCCAGGAAGAGAGCGGTCCCGCCCGCGGCGAGGGTCCGACAGATCGCGATCTCGGCGAGCGCGGTCTTGCCGCTGGCGGTGGGCGCGCTGACGACCACGTTGTCGTCGTGGTTCAGCAGGGCCGGCAGCGCCGCCGACTGCATCTCGTTGAACCGCTCGAAGGGGAAGGCGTCGGCGAACTCCGGCAACACCTCCGCGACCGCGACCGTCGGCTCACTGTCGGCTCGGCGTGACACGTCCACAGGGCGGGACCGCGACGGCAAAGGCGTTTCTATGGCCGCCGGCAAGGCCTATGTCCCGGCCGGCCGAGACGCCGAACGTGGACGCCGTCGCCGCGCTGCTGCCCGTCCTGACCGCGCTGCTGGCCCCGCTCGTGGTCCGCTTCCGGGACCCCGCCGACCCGGGCGACGAGGGAACCACGGGAGCGACAGCCCTGCGTCGACAGCGCCGCGCAGCCGCGGCGCTGGGCTGGGGAAGCGGGGCCGCCGTCGCGCTGTGGCTGGACGTGCCGGCGGGCATCGAGGCGGGACTCGTCGGGCCGGTCCCGTGGCTCGGTCGGCCGGCCGTGGCGGTCGCCGGGACGGCACTGGCGCTCGTCGTCCCCCTGGTGCCGGCGCTCGTGGGGGCGCGGCTGGCGACGCTGTCGGTCCAGCGACGCGTCGGCCGCCTCCCGCTCACCTACCGGGCCGCGCTGCGGTTCGAACTGGAGCGTGGCGTCGCCGGCTTCGGCTGGCCCTCTCGGCCGTCGCGCTCGTGGCGTTGCTCCCCGGCGGCTGGGTCCGCGTCGGGACGGCCGTCGTCGCCGGCGGCCTCGCGACCGTCGCCACGCCGGCCTGGCTGGCGTTCTCGCTCCGGACGCGACGACCGACCGAGACAGAACGCGGGGCCGTCGCGCCGGCGCTCCCCGAGGGCATCGGCCTGTTGATCGTCGACGACTGGAGCCACGTCGGCACCGCGGTGGCGGCCGGCGTCGCGCCCGGTCCGCGGTACGTCTTCGTCACGGCGGCGCTGTTCGACAGGCTCGACGCGGCACAACTCCGGGGCGTCGTCGCCCACGAGGTCGGCCACCACCGCCACCACCACGTCACGCTGCGGTACGGCCTGCTCGCGGGGGCAGTTACCCCGCTACTGGCCGTCGCGGAGTTCGCGCCCGGACTGGTCGGCCCGGCGCTCGCGCTCGCCGTTCCCTACGGCCTGGTCGCGCTTGCCGTCCTCCGGCGGACAGAGTGGACGGCGGACGCCGACGCGGTCGCCCGGGGTTCGGTCCGGGACTGGCCGACGCGCTCGAAACGCTGGCCCGGCGGGGCGTCGTCACGACCCACGCGGGCCGACTCGCCGGTGTGCTGGCCGTCCACCCGCCACTGGATCGCCGGATCGAGCGCGCTCGCCGGGAGTGACCGGCCACGCGCTTTTGTGGCTGGCCCTGTGTGCCTCCACCGTGGACAGAGACTGGGACCCGGAGACGATCTTCGACGTGCTGGGCAGCGAGGCGGTCCGGCGCGTGCTGGCGGCGGCGAACCTCGAACCGGTGTCCGTCCAGCAGTTGGCCGACGGACTTGACGCCTCCGAGCCGACGATCTACCGGCGGGTCGATGTGTGTCAGGAGTACGACCTCCTGACCGAGGCCACCCGCGTCGACGAGGACGGGAACCACTACAAGGTCTACGAGACCAACCTCGAACGGGTCTGTCTGGAACTGGACGGCGCCGGCTTCGCGGTGAACCTCGAACTGCGCCGGGAGTTCGTCGACCGGGAGGCCGACGCCTGGGACGAGCGCAACGAGCGGTCCTGAATGTTCCCCCGACGAGTGCCGACGCCCTCTCGTGGTTCTGAGCCGTCTCCGCGCGCGGCTTCACGGGCTGAAACGGCCGACAGGGCTCTCGGGCCGTCGCGTTCGGCGCCGGTTACGGGCAGATTTCGCGTGGGCGAGCGGGAGCAAACTACGGACGGCGAGATCGGCAGTTTCGTGGGCTGAAGCGTCGGCTGTACTTATAACAGCGGTCCTCGGCAACGTGTGGGTGCAACGATGTCCGTACTCGAGTCAGTCAAGGAGACGGTCGGTCTCACAGGGGAACAGCCACAGTACGAGTGCGACGACTGCGGCCACCGCTTCCGGTCCGACGCCGAGGCGGACTCGTACTGGTTCCAGTGTCCGGAGTGTGGCGCCGACTCGGCCACGAGTGTAACGACAGACGACTGATCGGCCCCGACCGGGGCGCGCACCACGTTTTCAGGCGTTCACGTCTTCGAGGTGGCGGCTGGCGACCACCTTGCCCTTGGGCGTGAGCGTCGGCCCGTCGTCGCCGTCCTGGACGAGCCCGTCGCTGTCCAGGTCTTGCAGCACCATCGACACCTGCGAGGAGTCCTTCCCGAGGATGCTGGCGAGGGGCATCCCGCCCATGTCGCCCGTCGAGTACATCGCGACCAGCACCTCCTTCTTGTCTCTGGTGAGTTCGACCTTCTGGAGTTCCTCCATGAGTTCGGAGTACTCCCGGCGGAGGTATCGCCCGAGGATCGACATCTTCCGGGCCGAGGGGATCGCCGCGAGCGTGGTGATCGCCTGCCCGTCCTGCATGTGCCGGACGACCAGTACCGGCCGCGAGGAGCCGTTGATCTCGCGGCTGGTCCGGTCGAAGTCCGTCACCGTCTCCAGATCGACGGCGAAGGTCTCCCCGTCCCGACGGAACTCGACAGTGCCGGGGGTCAAGAACAGCCGCGCCGAACGGAACGGCTCGTCGGAGACGCGCCCGCCGACCCGGGCCCGTTCTTTGACCGTCGTCTCGGTGCCGTTGACGATCGCCTTGAACAGGACGGTGCCGAACTTCTCGATCTTGTCGTTGTCGGCCTCGATCGCGGCGACGAGTCGCTTGCCGTTGCGCTCGAACGCGACGGTCACCGTCGAGTCGAAGAAGTTCCCCAGGTCCGGTGGCACCTGGCCGATCGCGATGTCGAAGATCGAGTCCAGCGAGATCGTCAGCTTGTCGTTCTCGCTGGCCGCCAGGACGAGGCGCTTCTGCGAGAGGACCACCCGCCCCCGGATCGGGTCGCCCCGGCTGGCGACCTCGGAGTTGAATTTGGCGACGAAGTCCGCGATCACTGATTCCGACATGTCAGTCGATGTCGGAAGTAACGACCGGACGGATATTGAGCGTTACGCGCGAGTATCATTCTGGAGAATCGGGAGACACTCCACAGGTCGGGTTCAGCCGTCGAGATCGCTGGCGATGTCCGACAGCGAGTCGTCCGGGCCGCCGGTGACGGTGTAGACGGTGCGTCGCCCGGGCGTCCGCAGGCCGTACTCCTCGCCGGCAGTCACCACGTCGAAGTGGGCGCTGCCGCCGTAGGAGACGGTCCCGTCGGCGATCCACTCGGCGAGGCGGTTCGTGCCGTCGCCCTCGCGGGCGACCCGGCGGTTGTCACCGGCCCGCGTGACGACGAGGTCCCCCTCGAAGGTCGTCTCGACCAGGGCGTAGTACCGGTCGCCGTCGAGCGCGAGTCCGACTACGTCTCCCTCGCGGAGGTCGACCGCGTCCGGCAGCGGGACGCGGGGCCGGTCGGTCCGGCCGATCGACTCGACGGAGACGCGGTGTGTCTCGACGGCGTCGTGATCGCTGGGGATCCGATCGGACACTCGTTACTCGTCGCCCAGCAGCGCGTCGACATCCTCGCTGCCGCGGGCGACGATCTGTGCGTTGATCTGTCGGGTCTCGTCGCTGACCTCGCGGCCGCGGACGGTGATGCGCTTGCGCTCGCCCTCGGTGGTCGGCTCGAAGCCGACGCCGCCGTCCGAGAGGATGGTCTTGGTCGCGGCACCTCGAACGTCCGAGCGCATCGGTCGCCCGGCCGTGTCCGAGCCGCCGGTCAGTTCCAGCGAGTAGCCGTCGAGGCCGACGGCGGCGCCGTCGACTTCTTCGCCGAGTTCGCGGCCGATGAACCGGTTCGCGTCCTGTCCGTCCACGTCGATCTGGTACGTGTGGCCGCTCTCTGGGTCGGAGACGGCGACAGTGAATTCAGCCATACCGGAGTCAAATCAATCGCGCTTCAAAAGCGCATCGAAGCGTCGTCCGGGCCTGTGAGAGGGCGACACACCGACGGCCCAGCCAATAACCTAACTCGTTAGGTGGTGAAGCGAGGCGCGTGAGGCGCATTCGTATATGTACGATGACGACGACTCGCGCCGGCGGCCCCGACGACGAACGAAGCGACTTCGAGAACAGCATGGCGACACTCAGCGGATCGATGGACTCCTGGAGCCGCGAACTGTCGAGCCTCAACCGGGCAGTACAGGACTTAGAGGAGTCGACGCGCCGGCTCGGCGAGAATCAAAAGCGCGTCGCGGACGAGCTCTACCGCGCGGCCGACGAGCTCTCGGGAGCCAGCGACGACGGACCGTCGGCCTCGGACAGTCGGATCAGCACCGACAGCGTCGTCGCCGACGACTAGTCCCCCTTCTCGACATCGACGACCGTACTCACGCGGGCGTTCTCTTTCAGCAGGAGGCCAGCGCCGCCGACCGACAGCGGTACCCGGGGGAGCGACCCGACCTGCAACGTGGGGTGGCTCCCGCCGCGTTCGACGATCTCAGTCCGAGGCTGGAGCGTAGCCGTCACGCCGTCGACCAGGGACTCGTTGTACTCGATCAGGTACTGTCCTTCCCGGAGTTGCCACCACTCGTAGTCGTCGTCGGGGTTTCGCTTGTGGCGGTCGTGCGGCGTCAGGCCGGCGGGCTCCAGTTCGCCGCCGCCGAAGTCGACACGACCCGGCTCGATCACGTCGTACACCTCGGTGACGGTCAGGTCGAGTCCCGGGCTGTCGGTCTGAGTCGGTTCGTGGACGAGGTCGGTCACGGCGTCGGCGTACTCGGGCATGGTCGGTGTCTCGGACGGCCGGCTGAAAACTGTGTGGCCGATCAGCCGATGTCGATCCGCCGGCCGTCCCGCTCGCGGTCCGCGATCGGAAGCCGGACTTCGAGCACGCCGTCGGCGAGCGTCGCCGTGATCTCGTCGTCCCGGACCGGTCGCGGGAGCCCCAGCGAGCGGTGGAACACCTTCGTGCGCTCCCCCGGCTCCCGGTGGATCGCCTCGACGTGGAGACGGCGGTCGCGCCACCGGAGCTCGACATCCTCGCGGTCGAACCCGGGCAGGTCGACGAGCACGACGAACGCCTCGTCCTCGCGGTACAGTTCGACCCCTTTCTGTGGGTGGTGTGTCACCATACGTGATGGTTCGATAACCGGTAGCAAAAAGCTAGAGGGGATCGGCGACCGGGAGCGGGGGGCTTTTGTCCCGCGGACGACTCCGGACCCCCATGAGCAAACGGACCGAGTTTCTCGCCGGCGAGCGGCCCGAGGACGTACTCTTCTTTCTCCACGAGGACGCGGTGTCGAACCCCGGCGCGCTGGCGGAGTACGCCGAGCGCGTCGAGGACGGCCACGTCCTCGTGTTGCCCGGTGACGACGGCCGCAGCGCGTTCAAGTCCGCGACCGGCATCGATCCGATGGGACTGGCACAGGCGGCGATGGGCACCGAGGGCGACATCCACGACGACCTGACCGGCGCGACCTGTCCGGTCGCCGACGAGGAACCCGAACAGAACCACACGACGAAGTTCGTCTTCGCGTTCGCCGAGGAACAGAACGAGGAGGTCGGCGGCCTCTACGCCGAGGGCGATGTCGTCCACGCCTACGCGGTGTGTGCCTGTGGCGAGCGCTACAGCGACAAGTGGGTCGTCGACGGATAGTCAGAGCCGAAGCGGTTCGAGCAGCCGCGCGAGCAGCGCCCGGACGAACCCTGTGAGGAGGCCCCCGTCGTGGTCGGTCGCGGTGCCGACCTCGGCCCGGGAGACGCCGTGGCGGAGATGCTGGACGCCGTCGAGCAGGAGCCATCCCCCCAGGAGCGCCCCGACGAGCGGCAGCCAGAGCGGCGTCGTCAGCGTGACCGCGTAGGCAGTCGCCGCTAGGACGAACAGGCCCAACAGTGCGTTGTCGGCGTAGTCGCCGACGATCGCCTCGGTCACGTCGGTCAGCAGTTTGAGTCCCAGGAAGCCGAGTCCGGCGGCGGCAGCGAATCGGATCGACTCGCCGAGGACCGCGAGCGTCACGGCGACGAGGGCGGCCCGAGCGAGTTCGGCGGTCGCGGTCGAACGGTCGGGAAGCCACGGGGGGAGGGCGCCGGCCATGGAACTGCCCGGGTGTACCGCCGCCGGACGTATCAGCGTTGTCGACCGGGGACGGCCCACCACTGGCGGTAACTACCGGTCGGTATCGATGCCTTCGTCGTCCTCCTCAGGTAGCCGCTTGAACGCGTCCACGATCGCCTGTTTCGCCACCGCCCCGTGGGTCGTCCAGTGGTGGGCGTAGTCCATCATGTCGTCGTAGATGTCGGGCTTGCAGCCGGCGGCCTTGGGGTGGCCGCCGCCGTTGACCTGGGCGGCGACCTCGTGGGCGCGCTCGAAGGTCTCGGTCCCGCGGATCGAGGCGGAGCCGGCGGGTTTGACGACGACGGCGGCGTCGGCGCCCTGCTCGCGCAGCGCCTCGGCGACCTCGTTCTGCGAACAGCGGCCGTAGGTGACGCCGACGGTCCACTCGCCGACCTCGCGGAGTTCGGCGCGGTCGACGGCCTTCTCGATGAGCGCCTCCTTCTCGATGCGTTTCTCGGCGAGGAACTCCTGGACCTCCGGCGAGAGGTCGGCGCCGTGGGCCTGGATGGCCTCGATGTACTCCTCGGGGTCCGACCAGTACGAGAAGTCGGCCAGGTCGTCGCTGCGCTCGTCCTCGCGGATCCAGAGATCGTGGTCGCGGGTGACCGCCGCCAGGTCCGCCCAGCGCTCGCCGAAGTCGTGGTCGAGTTCCGCCAGGGCCACGTCGGCGGTACAGACCTCCTCGCTGTCCCCGACGGTCCGCTCGACGCCCGCGTCGTCGACCAGCGCGCCCAGGTCGTCGTCCCACTGGTGGTGGTCGAACCAGACGACCCGCTCGGCGCGGGCGGTCAGGTCCGCGATAGCCGCCAGGTCGTCCTCGCTGTCGGGACAGAGGTCACAGACGTAGACGGTCGCGTCGGGGTCGGCGTACTCGGCGGTCCAGGCCAGTGCCTCGTCGAGTTCGTGCGGGCCTGCGGGGAGCAGTGCGCCCTCGCCGTGGGCCTCACGGATCAGAGCGGTACAGGCGAGTCCGTCGGCGTCGGGGTCGGCGACGACGACGACCCCGGCGCCGGCGAGCGTCTCCGCGGCCTCGGCCTCGGCCTGTTCCTCCTCGAACGAGTCGGGAACGAAGAACCCCTCACCGGGGAGGACAGACTTGCGGGCTACGGAGAGGCGGTCGTCGTCGATGAGCCAATCGTCCATGGGCGTCCATGCGGCCCCCCGCCAATGAACCCCGCGGTCCGGCCGCGGTCACACTTCGGTCCGGTCCGGGTTGGCGTCGCCCTCCAGTTGCCGGACCGTCAGGACCGGCATCTCAGCCCGGCGGACGATGGCCTCGGCGACACTCCCCAGGAGAAAGCCGTGTTCGCCGTGCCGGCCGCGGGTCCCGGTGGCGATGACATCGGCGTCGTGTTCGGTCGCGTACTGGCAGATCTCGGTCGCCGGGTCCCCCTGCCGGACCGCAGTGACCAGTTCCTCGTCGCTCTCGGCGGCCGCGGCTTCGCGGATGAACGCCAGCGCGCGCCCGCCGGTCGTCGCCAGCGCCCGTTCCAAGGCGTCTCGGACCTCCTCGGGGGTGGCCTCGACCTCGGACTCGTCGACGACGTACAGGCCGTGGACGGTGGCGTCGAAGCGCGCAGCCAGGTCCAGTGCGGCCTCGACGGCCCGCTCGGCACTGCCCGATCCGTCCGTCGCGACGACCACCGTGTCGAACATACCCCGTCGTACCGCGGGCACGACCAAAAATCCGCCCCTTCCTCGGTGGCTTTTTGGCTCCACCGGTCCACAGGAGAGCGTGATGGACATCGATCTCGTGCTCGTCCCGGTCGACGGCAGCGACCGGTCCGAGCGAGCGGCCGAGTACGCCGTCGCCGTCGCCGAGCGGTACGACGCCGACCTCCACCTCCTGTTCGTCCTCGACGAGCGACTGCGCCGGGACATCGACACCGAGCGTGTCGACCCCGACGCCGTCGCCAGCGAACACCGCGAGTTCACCGACGAGATCCGCCGGTCGTTCGACGAGCACCACCCCGGCGGCTCGCTCGAAACCTCGACCGCGACCGCCTTCTCACAGACCAGGCTCATGCAGACACCGGGGAGTGTCGTCCTCGATGTCTCGGAGGACATCGGCGCGGATTTCATCGTCGTCCCGCGCGAGCACGGCGAACAGGAGGCGGTCGGCCGCGCGGCCCTGTACGTCATCGAGTACGCCAGCCAGCCGGTCCTCTCCGTCTAGAGCAGCCGAATCGCCATCTCGATCTCGAAGCTCTCGGCGTTTTGGGTCTCGAACCCCATCTTCCGGTAGAGCGCGATGGCGGGGTCGTTCCAGCGCTCGACGGTGAGCCACACGTGCTCGATCCCCTCTGTCTGTCCCTGGCCAAGCAGCGTCTCTAAGAGGACCGTCCCGATACCGCTGCCCTGGAACGCCTGGAGGACGAAGATCGCGAGTTCGTAATCGCCCTCGTTGTCGGGGACGAGCGTCGCGTGGCCGGCGGCGACGCCGTCGTTGAGCGCGACGACGTTGACACACTCCTCGTCGAGGATCGTATCGAGCCACCGCTCGATGGCGTGTTCCTTGATCGGGGGGATGCCCTGAGCGCGGTCCGCCGGGTCGAAGTCGAGGTACATCTCGACCAGTTGCTCGCGGTCGCCCTCGTCGGCGGCGCGGAGGTCGATCTCGCGGTCCTCACGGTCCGTGACCGTCCGTGGCGGTGCGGGGAACTCGCCGGCCGGCTCGTCGGGATACTCGGTCGTCATCGAACCAGCGTGACCGGGGTCTGGGCGTTCAACAGGACGAACTCGACGATCGAGCCCAGCTGGATCTTCCCTTGCGTCGAGCGCTCGCCGCCCCCGAGGACGATCCGGTCGAAGTCCTCGCTCTCGGCGGTCCCGACGAGCCAACTGCCGGGCGAGTCGCCCTCGACGTGGCGGATCTCCGCTTCGAACCCCGCCTCGGCGAGCGTCTCCTCGACCCGCTGTTCGATCGCAGCGGCGTCCGTGTCGACCTCCTCGTTGTCGAAGATAGCGATCGTCAGGTCGTCGCCGGTCTCGTTCGCTCGCTGGACCGTCTCGTCGAGCGCGTGGTACGACAGCTGGCTGCCGCCGACGCCGAGCAGTACTTTCATATCCACACATCGCCGCCGCCGCCCAAAAAGCCACCTGACACGGGCGACACGCTTTTTCGCCCCGGCCACGCAGAGTCGTCTATGACAGAGGGCGAACCGCCGGACGGAGCCGAGCCGGAACCGGCAGACGACACGGAGGTGGCGACGGACGCCGACAGCGAGGTATCGGACCCCGAGGTCCCACCCGACGTACGGAAGTACGACCGGTTCAAGAAGATCGAGGGCGGTACCTACGACCGGGCCAACGACTTCCTCCGGGACCGGACCTACGTCACCGCCCGCGAGTGGGCCATCGCCCGCCTGTGTGCGGACTTCCGGACCGAGACGGGCGTCGAGATGACCAAGATCGGCGAGAACCTCCCCGAACTCGTCCCGTTCATGACCGACACCTACACGCCACAGGCGGTCAACCAGGCGCGGGCGGCCTTCGAGGAGAAAGTCCGGAAGTCGGGTGCGACGTTCCTCTACGGCGCGATGTCGGACTTCTTCACCGCCGAGGAGCTCGACGACGTGATGTACGAGGCCACCGAAGTGGCGAAGTTCCTGCTGGAGGTCGAGGGCGTCGACCTGGCCGTCGAGGAGGAACTCGAAGCCGAAGACCGCATCTCCGAGGTGATGCGGGAGGTCCAGGAACACTCGGCGGCGCTGCGCCACGACGAGGTGTGCTGTCCCGAGTGTGGAACGGAGTTCGAACCGGGAACGGAGCAGTGAGGGGTCCGTTCGGTGGTCCCCAGGGGCGAGACTAATGAGGGGGCCTACCGAGTAGTGCAGTATGAACCGTCCGGCAGCGTCGAACGACCCCGACGACACCGACAGGGCGGCGGCCCGACGGCGGGTTCTCAAGACCGACGGGCTGGCCGGCCTGGGCGTCCTCGTCGTCGGACTCTTGGAAGGCGGCGGGCAGTTGCTCGGCCCGTTCCCGATGACGATTGCCGGACTCTTTCTCGTGGGGACGGTCCTGTCGCTGTACGCCGTCGAACACGACTCGGTCCCCGGAATCTACCCCGAAGTCGTCGCGCTGGCGGCACTGCTCGGACTGGGCGTCTTCGGCGCCAGCCTCGTCGTGGTCGTCCCGCGCAGCGTCGCGCTGGTCGCCGCCGCGGCGCTCGTCGGGTTCGGGACCGGCATCGTCTGTTACAGGGCCGTCTTCGGGCTCGTCTGGTCGGTTCCGGTGACGCGGTTAGAGCGGGCGGGGTAGTCAGCGAACGCCCAGTACTTTCCCACAGCCCTTGCAGCGCCAGACATCGTGGAGCCCGGTGCCGATCGTGATGCGCGGCGGCCCGTCGTCGCTGTCGTCGAGTTCGAACTCGCTGGCCTCCTCGTGGTCGAGGTCGTCCGTGTGCGCGAACTCCCTGTCGCAGTTCTCACAGCGTGGCATACAGCGGGTACGAACTGCGCCGATATGAAGTTTCACTAACCTTTCGTACACCCCGCTCGGGCGGCCTATAGCAGTTCGCCGTCGGCGTCCCGGACGTTCTGGCCGTCGTGGGCACCAAACGGGTCGGCGGCGTCGGCGTCGTAGACGACCGTCCCGCGGACCATCGTCCACTCGGGGAAGATCCCCTCGAACCCCTCGAAGGGCGTCCAGCCACAGTCCGTCTGGAGGGCCTCGCCACCGATCTCGGTCGTCTCGGTGGTGTCGACGAGCACGAGGTCGGCGTCCCGGCCGGGTTCGATCGCGCCCTTCTGTGGCACGTCGAAGACCGCCGCGGGGGTGGCCGCGGTCAGGTCACGGACTCGCTCGTAGGACAGCGGCGTGTCCGGATCGCGCGCCTCCGCCAGCAGGAGCGGGAGCATCGTCTCGACGCCGGGGACGCCAGACGGGGCGTCCCAGATGCTCGCGTCCTTCTCGGCGCGGGTGTGGGGCGCGTGGTCCGTCGCGATCATGTCGACGGTCCCGTCGGCGACCCGCTCGTACACCTTCCGGCGGCGCGACTCCCGGCGCAGCGGCGGGTTCATCCGGCCGAGCGTGCCGAGTTCGTCCAGGTCTTTCCGGGACAACAGGAGGTGATGGGGCGTCACCTCGGTGGTCATCCCGGCCTCGCTGGCGATGTCGATGCCCTCCGGGGTCGACGTGTGGGCGATGTGGATTCGGGCGTCCCGGTCGCGTGCGATGGCACAGGCCCGCTCGACGGCGGCGGCCTCGGCCTCGGCGGTCCGGTAGGCGCTCCAGGCGTCGGCGTCGTCGCGGGCCCGGGCGTCCTCGTTGAACTTCGTGGCGTCCTCGGCGTGGACGGTGACGGGCACGCCGGCCTCGGTGGCGGCGTCGACGGCCTCGGCGAACAGGTCCGTATCGATCCCCATGTCGCCCGTCGAGTCCGCGAGGAACACCTCGCCAAGGGCGAACAGGCGCCGGGCGAGCAGCGAGTCGGGGTCCCAGTCGGCGGTGACGCCGCCGTTGATCCCCCAGTCGATCAGCGAGTCGGCGGCGAACTCCGCTTTCTGGTCGAAGGCGGCCCCGTCGACCGTCGGCGGGTCGGTGTTTGGCTGGTCGACCACCGTGGTGACCCCGCCGGCCGCCGCGGCCCGGGAGCCTGTCTCCCAGGTCTCCTTGTGCGGGTAGCCCGGCTGCCGGAAGTGGACGTGTACGTCGATCGCGCCCGGGAAGAGGCGCTTCCCCGCAGCGTCGAGGACGCGGTCGTCGCCCGGTTCGAGGTCGCGGCCGACCGCGGCGATCGAGTCGCCGCTGACCCGGACATCGCGCTGGCTGCCGTCGGGGAGCGTGGCTGAACGGATGAGCATACGCCCCTCTCGGCCGGGTACGCCCGTAAGTCTCCCGTTCCAGGCGGCCCCGAGCCGTGGGAGCTATACCGCCCGGGTCGGACAGTCGGCTGTGACCGCGAGACAGGGACGGATTCCGTGGGAGTCGTCGGTGCTACAGCTCGCGCTCGCGAGCACGCTCACCGCCGTCCTCGGCGTCACGCTCGTCAGTCCGCTCCTGCCGGCCATCGGCCGGGAGTTCGCCGTCACCGACGGGCGTGCGAGCCTGGTCATCACCGTCTACACGCTGCCCGGCGTCGTCCTCGCGCCGGTCGCCGGGGCGCTGGCCGACCGGTACGGCCGCCGGCCGATCCTCGTCGGGAGCCTGCTCGTCACCGCCGGCTGTGGCGTCGCCGTCGTCTCGGCGGACCGGCTGGGTGCCGTCCTGGTGCTCCGGGCGATCCAGGGGGTCGGCGCCAGCGGCGTCCTCAGCGTCGCGGTGACCCTGCTCGGCGACGCCTTCGAGGGGCCACAGCGCAACGCGGCGCTGGGGGTCAACGCCGCCGCCATCTCCGTCGGCGCGGCGGTGTACCCCCTGGTCGGTGGCGTCCTCGGCGAGAGCGCCTGGCGGCGCCCGTTCTGGCTGTACGCCGCCGGCGTGCCCGTGGCGCTGCTGGCCTGGTGGCACCTCGCCGAGCCGCCGTCGACGGGCGAGCGCGAGGGCGGACTGGCCTACCTCCGGAACGCGCTCGGGTCGCTCCCCGAGAACGTGGCGGTCCTCTTTGGCGCCTCCTTCGCGGGCTACGCCCTGTTGTTCGGCGGGTTGTTGACGGCGGTGCCGTTCCGCCTGACCGGCGCGTTCGGCCTGCCGGCGGCCCGGATCGGCGCGGTGCTGAGCGCCGGCGCCGTCGCGACGGCGGTCGTCGCCGCCGCCAACGGCCGGCTCGTCCAGTTCGCCGCGCCACAGCGTCTCGTCGTCATCGGCTTCGCCTGTTACGGTGTCGGGCTTGTCGGGACCGCGCTGGCCCCGACGCCGCTTACCGTCGCTCTCGCCGGACTGGTCGTCGGCGCCGGCCAGGGCCTCACGCTCCCGTCGATCGACGGGCTGATCGGGAGTCTGGCGCCGGCCCGCTACCGCGCCGGCGTCTTCGGCGTCCGGACGAGCGTCATCTCGCTGGGCGCGACGGTCGGGCCGGCGGTGTTCGCCGTCGCGGGGGTCGCGCCGGCTACGAGCAGACGCTGCTCGCCGGCGGCCTGGTCGCGCTCGGCTGTGCGGCGGTCGGGATCGGGCTCGGCGTCCGCCCGGACCGGTGATCACTCGAAGCCGACAGCGGCGCGGTCGGTGACCTCGCCGAACAGCCAGTCGGCGTGTTCGAGGGCGTACTCCCGGTGGTCCTGCTCGATGAAGCCGACTGCGTCCTCGACGAGCACCGGCCGGAAGTCCCGCAGGCCGGCGCTGGAAGCTGTATGTAGCACGCAGACGTTCGCCAGCGTCCCGCAGATCACCAGGTCGTCGATCCCGTGGGCGTCGAGCCACCCCTCCAGTTGGGTCTCGTAGAAGGCGTCGTAGGTGTGTTTCTCGACGACCAGCTCCGCGGCCTCGGGATCGAGTGCTTCGACGAGGTCAGCCTCCCAGGAGCCTTCGACGACGTGTTCGCCCCAGCGCTCGAACTCGTCGTAGTAGTGGGCGTCAGCGAACTGCTCGGGCGGGTGGACATCACGGGTCAGGACCACGGCGGCGCCGGCCGCGCCCGCCCGGTCGATCAGGTCGGTCACGGGCTCGATCGCGGCCTCGCTGTCGGGGGCGTAGAGGCTCCCCTCGGGGTGACAGAAGCCGTTCTGCATGTCGACCACGATCAGGGCCGTGTCGGCTGGATCGAACTGCATACGCGACGGTAGGGGCGCCTCCCTCCCAACAGTTGTGGTCGTGGTAGCGTGTCACTTTTCACCGCCCTCCCCCTTAGACGGGTAGATGCGACGCCTCGCCGTCCTCGCCCTCTGTGTGGTACTGGCCCTCACTGGCTGTCAGGCGCCCGGTTCGACCGGTGGCCACGATAGTCTGGACGCGAGTGCGAGCACCGGCGGGGACGCCGCGGCCACCCCGGCGACCGACACCGAGTCGACGGCACAGCCGGTGGTCGCCGGCGACGCGCCACCGGACCCACAGACCGACCGGCTGGGCTGGGAGAACGGCTACTGGCACAACGAGTCGCTGCCGGTGACCACCGAGGACGGCCTCAACGAGAGCGAGCGCGCGGCCGTCGTCGCCCGATCGATGGCCCGCGTCGAGGTCGTCCGGCGCCTGGAGTTCGACACCACCGTCCCGGTCGGCCTCGTCTCGCGGGCCGAGTACCGCAACCGCAGCGGCGGCGGGTCGCCTGGCCCGGCACTCCGGCGGTTCGACAACGCGAAGTTCGAGGCGCTGCTGTTGGTCGGCGAGGACCGTGGGTCGATCGCCGTCCAGGACAGCACGCTCGGCGAGAGCGTCCTCGGGTTCTACAGCGGCGGCCGCGACGAGATCGTCCTCGTGACCGACTCCGAGACGCCGACGATCGACGAACTGACGCTGGCCCACGAACTCGTCCACGCGCTGCAAGACCAGCAGTTCGGGCTGGCCAGCGACGCGCGGACCCGCGACGGGGTCCAGGGGCGAAACGGCCTGATCGAGGGCGACGCGACGGCCGTCGAACAGGCCTACGACGCCCGCTGTGGCGAGCAGTGGGACTGTCTGGCCGGCGGCGGTGGCGGCGGTGGCGGCGGCGGGGACCGCCACTTCGGCATCAACTTCATGCTGTATTTCCCCTACAGCGACGGTCCCGGCCTCGTGAACGACCTGCGCGACCGTGGCGGGTGGGCCGCGGTCGACGACGCCTACGACGACCGCCCCGACGGCGCCCGCGAAGTGATCGCCCCGAGCGAGTACCCCGACTGGGAGCGCGAACCGGTCGACCTCGCGGACCGGACCACCGGGGACTGGGACCGGGTCCGTCCCTCCACCGACCGGGACCGTCCGGACTACGCCGTCGTCGGTCCCTCGGCCATCGCCGCGTCGCTGGCCTACACCCTGACCGACGACTACAACGAGTCGAGCGCCGTCGCCCCACAGGACGTGATCAACTTCGAGGACGACGGCTCGGTCGACTCGTCGGACCCGTACAACTACGACCTGCCGGCCACCGACGGGTGGGCCGGCGGTCGGATGCACGTCTACAGCGACGGGACGGAGACGGCCTACGTCTGGAAGACGGTCTGGGACACCGACCGGGACGCCCGTGAGTTCGCCACCGCCTGGGAGGGCGCCCTGGCCCACTGGGGCGGGACCGAGCGGGCCGAGGGGACCTGGGTCCTCGCCGCGGACAGCCCCTTCGCCGACGCCGTCGCGGTCCGGGTCGACGGCCGGACCGTGACCGTCGTGAACGCGCCGACCGCGGCCGAACTCGACGAGGTCCACGATGCGTAGGGAGCTGCTCGTGGCGCTGGCGCTCGTGCTGGCGGGCTGTAGCGCGCCGACACTCCCCGGACCGATCGGCGGGCCGTCCCACCCCGAGACGCCGACCGGCCAGGACGCGATCGGCTGGGAGGACGGCTACTGGTACGACGATCCGGTGTCGGTGACGACCGACGACGGCCTCAACGAGAGCGAACTGGAGGCGGTCACCGCCAGGACGATGGCCCGGGTCGAGCGGATTCGCGGGCTAGAGTTCGAGGAGCCGGTGCCGGTCGAAGTGATCTCCCGGGCCGAGTACCGGAACCGCAGCAGCGGCAACGGCAGCAGTGCCGGCCCGCCCCGGGACCCCTGGAACGACCAGGTCTGGGAGTCGCTGTTGCTCATCGGCGAGGACAGCGGGAGCAGCGAGGCCATCGACGACACGCTCTCGACGGCGGTACAGGGCTTCTACTCGCCCAGCCGGGACCAAATCGTCGTCGTCAGCCCGAGCGAGACGCCCGCGGTCGACCGGCGGACCCTGGCCCACGAACTCGTCCACGCGCTGCAAGACCAGCAGTTCGGGCTGAACGGGTCGGCCGAGACCCAGGACACCCAACTGGCCCGGGACGGCATCGTCGAGGGCGACGCCAACTACGTCGAAGCGCTGTACGAGCGCCGCTGTGGCGACGGCTGGAACTGTATGGACCGCCCCGAGCGCGAGGGGTCCAGTGGCGGCGGTGGCAGCAGTATCAACGAGGGGCTGTTCACCGTCATCATCCAGCCCTACGCCACAGGGCCGCGCTTCGTCGACGCGCGCCGGGAGGCGGGCGGCTGGGAGGCGGTGAACGCGGTCTACTCGGAGTACCCCGACAGCTCCGAGCAGGTGCTCCACCCCGAGGCCTACCCCGACGAGGACCCGGTGAACGTCACCGTCCGTGACCGCTCGAACGGCGAGTGGCAGCGGTTCGACCACGACCCGGTGGCCGATACCGTCGGCGAGGCCTCGATCTTCGCGACGATGTATCACAACAACCAGACCGACGCCGACCGCTACAGCTACGACAGCGCCCCCTCGGTCGGCTGGGGCGGTGACACCGTCGTCCCGTACCACGACGGCGACGGTGACGGGGACGGCGGCTACGTCTGGCGCAGCAGTTGGGACACGGAGGAGGACGCCCGCGAGTTCGCCCGGGCCTACCGGGCCGCACTGGTCGAGGAACACGGCGCGACCCAGCCCCGGGCGAACGTCTACGTCGTCCCCGAGTCCAGCCCCTTCGCCGACGCGTTCCACGTCGTCCGCCGGGGCGACACCGTCCGGATCGTCAACGGCCCGACCGTCGAGGACCTGGGCGAGATCCACGCGCCGGCCGGGTGAACGGCCAAACTGTATGGGAGTGCGGTTTTTATCGGCTCGCCTCGAAGCGGAGTGTATGCATCTCCCCGGAGCGAGTACCATGGGTCGGGAGCTGAGGGCGTGAAAACAGGAACACGTCGGCTCGGCACCAGCGGGATCGTCGGGGCGAGCGGCCTCGCCGTCGCGTCGCTGGGCGCGAGTGACATCTACGTCGACGCGGTCCGGCAGGGCGACCCGCTGTGGACCACGCTGGTCGAGAACTCGCTGTCGCTGTCGATCAGCCTGGCGCTGTGCTGGAGTGCCGTCTGGCTGTGGCGGGCCGCAACCGACCTCCAGGTCCGGCAGATGGGGCGGTGGTTCGGGGTCGCGGCCGCCGCGACGCTCGTCGTGTTGGCGGTCGTCGTCGGGACGCAGTCGCTGCAGTCACAGTTCAAGCCGTTTCTGGTCGTGGTCGCCGCGGGCGGGCTGACGCTACTTGCGGGGCTGGGACTCGGTCGGTACGACGCCGAGCGGATCGACCAGCGTCGCGCGGTCGAGCGCCAGCGCGACAAGTTCGCGGCGCTGTTCGAGAACGTCCCGAACCCGGTGATCGCCGTCCGCTTCGAGGACGAGGAGCCCCGCCTGGAGATGGCGAACCCGGCGTTCGAGGAAGTGTTCGGGTTCACCGAGGCGGAACTGGCCGGCCGGGACCTCCGGGCGGCGCTGCGGCCGCCGGACGAGGAGCCAGAACGGGTCGACGGCACCGAACAGTCGGTCGCGCCACAGACCAGCGACAGCGACCTCGACTGGACAGAGATGGAGGTCACGCTCGACACCGACTACGGCCAGCGGGAGTTCGTCCGGGTGACCGCGCCGGCTGCCGACGACAACCCCGAAGAGGAGTACGCCTACTACGTCGACGTGACCGACCGGAACCAGCGCCGGGAGCGGCTCCAGGTCCTCTCCCGGACGCTCCGTCACGACATCCGCAACCGGATGGATGTCGCCTACGGCACCGCAGAGGTGCTCGAAGCGGACCTCGACGGCGACCGGGAGTCGCTCGCCAAGCGGATACAGACGGCCATCAGCGACCTCCAGCGGATCAGCGAGCAGACCCGCGAGGTCGAACGGGTCGTCTCGGGCGAGTACGACTCCTACACCGAGACGCTGTCGACCATGGTCGCCGAGCAGGTCGAGGCGCTCCGCGACGACCACCCCGACGTGTCGGTGACCGTCGACCTGGGCGCGGTCCCGCCGGTCAGGGTCAACGACGCGGTTCCGGTCGCCATCGGGAACGTGCTTGAGAACGCCGTCGTCCACAACGACGACCCCGACCCGACCGTCGAGATCACCGCCGGGACCACCGACGACGGCGAGTACGTCACGCTGCGGATCGCCGACGACGGCCCCGGAATCCCACAGCGTGAGGCCGAGCTCCTCCAGGACGAACGCGACCGCTCACAGCTCGAACACACGAGCGGACTGGGGCTGTGGGAGGTCAGCTGGATCCTCCGGAACCTCGGTGGCTCGCTCGACTTCGCCGAGAACGAGCCACGCGGCACCGTCGTGACCCTCACCCTGCCCCGAGCCGACCGATCGACGGGCGACGAGTCCGGGGAAGGCGTCTCAATAGACACATGATGTCAGCAGACCAGTCAGTAGCCCACATACACACGTTCTTATAGACTCGGTGTCACGTCACGCGTAGATGTCCGCACTGTCCGACCCCACGGCCGCCGACCGTCCCGACGCGACAACGACGTGTCCCCTGTGTGATCGCGGCGAATACGGAGAACAGGACCTCTACGTCCACCTGCAGGTGAACCACCGGAAGAGCACACTCAGCGAGGCGCTCGTCGACGCCCTCGACGTGGCCCCGACGGCCGCCGAGCGATAGCGGGCTCTCCGGGCCCGACCGTGGTTCTTTTTCCGGAGTCCGTCCGAAGGCGGGGTATGACGGACGATTTCGACATCGTCTCTCCCGAGGCGATCCACTCGGGACGGGCGACGGACGCGTACTTCGACCGGACGATGGAGGCCCTCGAACACGCGGGCAGAAACCCCGACGTGGTCGCGGAGGTGACCGCCAGCCAGTTCGCGACGGGGCGCTGGGACCTGCTCGCCGGGGTTCCCGACGCCGCCAGGCTGCTGGCCGATCGGGCGGTCGATGTCGACGCGCTCCCGGAGGGACAGCTGTTCGACGGCGGTCCGGTCATGCGCATCGAGGGATCCTACCGGGAGTTCTGCCGGCTGGAGACCGCCCTGCTGGGTTTCCTCTCGCACCCGACCGGCGTCGCCACCCGGGCGCTGGCGGCCAGACACGCCGCGCCCGACTCGACGGTGCTGTCTTTCGGATCTCGGCACGTCCACCCGTCGCTGGGGGCGATGGTCGAGCGGTCGGCGCTGCTGGGCGGGCTCGACGGGTTCTCCAACGTCGCGGCCGGCGACGTGCTCGGTCGGGCGGCCGGCGGGACGATGCCCCACGCGCTACTCATCTGTTTCGGCCGTGGGAACCAGGAAGCCGCCTGGCAGGCCTTCGACGAGGCCGTCCCCGAGGAGACGCCCCGCATCGCCCTGACCGACACCTACAGCGACGAGGTCGACGAGGCGCTGCGGGCGGCCGAGGCCGTCGAGGAGTTAGACGGGGTACGCCTGGATACGACCGGCTCCCGGCGCGGGGACTTCCGACACATCGTCAGGGAGGTCCGCTGGACGCTCGACGCCTACGGCCACGAAGATGTCGACATCTTCGTCTCCGGTGGGCTCGGTCCCGCGGAACTGCGGGACCTGCGTGACGTGGCCGACGGCTTCGGCGTCGGCAGCTACGTCTCGAACGCCGAGCCGCTGGACTTCGCGCTGGACATCGTCGAGGTCGACGGCGACCCGGCGGCAAAGCGCGGGAAGCTCACCGGGACGAAGAGCGTCTACCGCACCCCCGACGGCGGCCACCACGTCGGGCTGGCCGACCGGGACGCCCCCGCGGACGCCGAGTCGCTCATGGAGCCGCTCGTTCGGGACGGCGACCTCGTCCGGGAGTTCGATCTCGACGCCGCCATCGAGCGAGCGCGCGAGGACGCCGCCCTCGTGGGGTTCGAGCCACCGGAGTGACGGGGCCGGCGACGACCGCCCAACACAGGGGTTTTGCCAGCCAGGGCCGAACGGAGGGTATGGTAGACCGCATCCTGAAGGTCAACGCGTACACGACCTTCGACCTGCTCGACGGTACCGTCGAGGGCCACGGCTTCGACGAGGACGCGCTCGCGGTGTTGAACGTCACGGCACCGCGGAAAGACCCCGACCACGTCGAACTCCAGTTGGAGATGGACAACACCGACCTCGACGCGGTCGAGCCCCACGCCGACAAAGTGACCCTCTCGGCCGCACAGGCCCGTGAACTGGCCGGGGAACTGGAGCGATACGCCGGCAAGGTCGAGGACGCACAGGCGGAGTGAACGGTCGACAGTTCTTTGGTGTGACCACACATACCACGGCGCATGTCGACCGACACACCCGGCAACCCCGCCGCGCGCGAACTGGGCTATTGCCCGTGTTGTGGGTACAAGACGCTCCCCGAGGGCCAGCCCGGCTCGTACGAGGTCTGTCCGGTCTGTCACTGGCTCGACGATCCGTTGCAGTTCAGCGATGAGGAGTACGTCAGCGACACCAACCACGTCTCGCTGTCGACCGCCCGCGAGAACTTCCGCGAACACGGGGCGTGTACGCCCGAGGCCGTCGCGGACTGCGAAGCGCCCGACGGACAGCCCAGAGACCCCAACTGGCCGTACGACGGCTGACACCGCAGCGTATCAGCCGGCCAGCGAGATATCGAGGTACAACATCACGATCACGCCGACCATCAGCCCGAGCGTCGCCACCCGCTCGTGGCCGCTCGTGTGGGTCTCGGGGATGATCTCGTCGGAGATGACAAACAGCATCGCGCCGGCGGCAAACCCCATCGCGTAGGGGAGAAGCGGTTCGACGAAACTGACGGCGACGGCACCAAGCACCGCCAGCGGAATCTCGACGACGCCCGCTCGAACGCCGGCAAAGACCGCGTAGGCCCGCCGGTCGAGGCCGGCGTTGATCGCCGCGACCGACACCGCCAGCCCCTCGGGGATGTTCTGGATACCGATGGCGAGCATCAGCGAGAGGGCGCTGCCGAGTCTGGCCGGATCGCCGCCGGCGGCGCCGAAGCCGACGCCGACCGCCAACCCTTCGGGCATGTTGTGGAGCGTGATCGCGAGGACGAACAGGACGACGCCGGCCAGGCGCTCGTCGACGACCGGGACCGACTCGCTCGGTTCGGCGGCGTCGGTCCGACGACTCCCGGTCAGGAGGTAGTGGGCGTGCGGGACGAGGCGATCGCCCTGGTCGAGAAATAGCGCGCCCAGGCCGACACCGATCAGCGTCGGGACCGGGTTCCCCGCGGAGTACTCCTCGATGCCCGGGATGATGAGACTCGTAAACGCCGCAGCGAGCATCACGCCGGCGGCACCGCCAAGCGCCGTATCCATCGCCTGCTGGGAGGGGTTGCGCCAGACCAACACCAGCGACGCGCCCAGAAGGTTCAACGTGGCGATGACCACGCCGCCGACGAGTCCCGCCAGGAGCGGGTCTGTGCCGACGATATCGGCGAACCACTCGACGAACCCGGACTGCATGTGTCCCTGGATGTGTTCCCACGGGGTTTGTAGCTACCGACGGTCGGTCTCGGAAGGCTTTTTTTCGCCGTCGGCGGAGAGTGGCGTGATGGACCGTGGCATACGCAGTACCGCCCTGATCGTCGTCGGCCTCGTCCTCGTCCTCGGGACGGTCGCGGTCGGCGCCGCGACCGCCCCCGACACGAACGTCGGCGACGGCTCACAGCAGCAGACACTCGTCGGTTCCCAGGGAGGCGACACCGGCTGGCACGCCGACGGGAGCGTCTACCTGCTCACCGGCAGCGAGATCACCTGGCGAATCGACGACGCCGACAGCTACTTCGACGTGACACGACTGCCGGACGGCCGGGTGATGGCTGGGTTCATGCACTCCGGGTACGAGGAGGGGTGTGCGCCCTACGACCCGCCCTGTACGAAGACCGGCTACCGGATCATCGACCCCGACGCGGAGGGCGGCCCCGCAACCGTCGAGGAGTTCGCCTTCCCCGTCCGCTACGCCACGAACAGCGAGACCCACGATGTCGAGCGGCTCGATTCGGGCGAGTATCTCCTCTCGGACATGGAACACGAGCGGATCTTCACCGTCCGGGACGGGGCGATCACCTGGCAGTGGAACGCCTCGGAGTTCTACGACGCGCCCCCGGACGTGACCAGGCGTGACTGGCTCCACATCAACGATGTCGACGCGGTCAACGAGACACACTACCTCGTCTCCGTGCGCAACGCGAACCAGTTGGTCCTCGTCGAGCGCGGCGAAGGCGTCGTCGAGGTCGTCAACGAGGACGACGGCGGCAGCGACGACAGCTGTATGGTCAGAGACTCCCAGCTCAAAGACTTCGACGGCGACGGCGACATCCGCTGTGGCGACCCCGCGGTGTTGAACCACCAGCACAACCCCCAGTGGCTCGGTCCCGACGCCGTCCTCGTCGCGGACTCGGACAACGACCGCGTGGTCGAACTCCACAAGGTCGACGGCGAGTGGGAGCCCGCCTGGACGCTCTCGCGGGCCGGCGGCGTCCCGCTGCACTGGCCCCGTGACGCCGACCGCCTGGAGAACGGCAACACGCTCGTGACCGACACGCTGAACAAGCGCATCTTCGAGGTGACGCCCAACGGGACGGTCGTCTGGAGCCGTCAGACCCCCGACGACACGCCAATCGCTTACGAGGCCGAGCGGCTCCCCGAGGGCGAGCGCGTGGGCGCACAGCGCTACACCGCAGACGGCGACATCGAGGAGGCGGGCGGTGGCGGCGTGCCCGGGCTGTCGCTGCTGCTCGTGAGCCTGCAGTCGGTCGCCCCCTGGACGCCGTTCTGGTTCGGGGAGCTCCACCTCGGGCTGACACTGGTCGGTGTCGTCGCCGTCGTGGCCGGCGGCGCCGACCGGCTCCGAGGGTTGCGCCGGTAGCCCACGACGGCCCCAGAATCAGTGTGATCCGGACGGCGATCGGGCGCCGGTTTTCACGGCCCCGCGGGCCCGATCTCGTCGCGAACGACGAGATAGAGGGCCCAGACGACGACGCCGCCGAAGAACCCACCGAGGAACGCCCCGAAGAACGAGCCACTCGCCCACGCGAGCGCGTGGCTGCTGTTTCGATCGTTCGCGTCCCGGTAGATCAACGCGGAGACGATCAACGGGACGACCAGTAGTATCCCGAAGATCAACAGGAGGATGACGATTTCGGCACCGCCTGGAACGCCTAGCTGGAGGGAGGGCAGCATATCAGTATCTCGTCACAACGGGAACAAAAACGTTCCTATCACCCAGAGGCGACGCGAGCGAGCCGGTCGGTCCGACCGCCCGGACGCGGGTTTTTGTCGACCGGCAGTGAGGTTGGGACGTGCGCTGGCAACTCACCCCACCGGACTGGTCCGCCGTCGAACCGTACAGTCAACTGGTGTCGGACGTGGCGACGTTCGTCGCCGTCACGGTCGCGGTCACGCTGCTCGCGCGGCTGGTCGTCGTTCCGCTGGTCGTCCGGATCGTCCGGAGCCGAAACCGTAACAACCCGACGCTCGTCAGTGCGACGGAGACGTACCTCCAGGTCGCCGCCGTCGGCATTGCGGTGTTTCTCGGGCTCGTCGCCGCCGGGCAGGCGGGGTTCCTGTTGACCACCGACTCGGCGATCCTGGTCGCGGCCCTGACGTTCACGCTGGGCGTGGCCGGCCAGGAGGTCTTTGGCTCGCTGATCAGCGGGCTCTTCCTGGTCGCCGATCCCGACTTCAACGTCGGCGACTGGATCGGCTGGCCCGGTGGCGAGGGTCACGTCGAGGCGGTCGACTTCCGCGTGACACGGATCAGGACGCCCAACAACGAGACGGTCACCGTCCCGAACACGGAACTGACGACAAACGCCCTGACCCGGCCGTTCGGCCGCGACAGCTACCGGGTCACGGAGGAGGCCGTCGTCGCCTACGACGAGGACACGGAGCAGGCGTTGCTCGAACTCCAGCAGGCGGCGACGAACCACGATCGAGTCATCGCGGACCCTCCGCCGACGACCCGGATCGTCGAACTCGGGCCGGACAACGTCAGGATCCGCGCCGAGTTCTGGATCGACGACCCCGCACGCGGCGATGTCGCCGACGTTGAGTCGGACTTCCGACGGCGCGTGAAACGGCGGTTCGACGAGGAGTCGATCACCCTGGGTCCGCCGGCCGGCCGGGAGCTGTCGGGCTCCGTGGCGGTCACCCGCGAGATCGAGGGGTGACTCAGAACGGCCCGGACTCGCCGACGAGCCGGCGCATCTCCATGGCCGAACTGAAGTCCTCCCGGGAGACGACGCGGGTTCCGGAGGGGCCGTCGACGAGCGCGGCACTGGCGCCGCCGGTGTCTAAGGCCACGAGCGCGTCGAACGCTTCCATCGTCTCCTCGAACCGCGGGAGGTCGGTTTCCATCAGGTCCGCGACGGTGTCGGCCTGCCGTTCGGCCTGCGAGAGCGCACGGAAGTCACGGACGGTGACGACACCGACGACTTCGCCACCGTCGGTGACGGTGAACTCGGTCGTGCGGTCGGCGAACATCCGGTCGACGAGTTCCTCGACGCGGGCGTCGGCCTCGATGGTCGCCGTCGCCGGCCGGGCCACGTCGCCGACAGTGAGCCCCGCCAGCAGGTCCGCCAGCGCGACCGTGCGGGACTCGCCGGTCGCGGCCCCGTAGATGAACAGCGCGAGCAGGAGCAAGAGCGGCGAGAAGGAGAGCACGCCCACGACGGCGAAGAGGACGGCGAAGCCGGTACCGATGCGGGCGGCGATCCGGGTCGCCGAGGCGTAGGGCCGGTTGCGAGCGAGCAAGGCCCGTAGGACGCGCCCGCCGTCCATCGGGAACGCCGGGAGCATGTTGAACACCGCCAGGACGACGTTCGTGACCGCCAGCCAGCCGACGACGAAGAGCGTCACAGTGGCGCTGGCCGGCAGGGCCAGCAGGGCGCCGTAGCAGGCCAGGCCGACGAGGATGCTCGTGATCGGGCCGGCGACGGCGATCCAGAACTCGCGGTTCCACTCCCGGGGCATGGTCTTGAAACTGGCCAGGCCACCGAGGATCCACAGTGTGATCGATTCGGTCTCCAGGCCGTACCGCATCGCGGCGTAGGAGTGGCCCAGTTCGTGGAGGGCGACGCTGGCGAACAGCCCCACCGCGGCCGCTGCGCCGATGAGCCACGGCGTCGAACCGGCCTGCAACCGGGCCAGATCCAGTTGTGTCCCGGAGAGCCCGGAGACGATCGCCGCATACACCTCGATCTGTGCGGTGCTTGAGATGAGCCAGGCCAGCACCGGCAGGAAGATCAGCAACGAGATGTTGACCTTGATCGGGATACCCCAGATCGTCGTGACGCGGAAGTTCCACATGGACGCCAAGAGGGCGCCAGTGGTGTAATTATTTGTCCTTACACACCGGGGACGCCGACGACCTCGACGCCCAGCGAGAGCGTCCGGAGCAGGGCCAGCGCGAGCAACGAGGTCACCCACGCCACGAACGCGACGGCGCCCGCTTTCAGCCACCCGGCGTCGTACTGGACGTTGATGACGCCGACGTAGACGAGCAGGCCAACGACCGGACCCAAAAGCGGGAGCCAGCCGACGAACAGCGAGACGACCGCCCACGCGAACCAGGCGACAGCGGCGGTTATCAGCGCCTTACTGTAGCTGCTCGATCCGACGATCAGGGACGCGCCGACGTGGATCGCCAGCCCGCCGACGAGCAGGCCGACCACGAACGAGAGGGTGAGTCCGAGGACCATACCGGAGGTAGGCCCCGCCGGTATAGGAACGTTCGGGCCGGGTGCAACACTTTTGTCGACCGAGTGTAACGTACCGTACGTCATGGACCGAGCCCGGTTCCTCCCGGTCGGACTCGCCGCCGCGGGTCTGCTGACAGTCCTCGTCGGGATCCACACGGAGTTACTGCACGCCAGACCGATGTACGAGTTCACGATCGACACGAGATGGGGACGGTCCCCTGGGCAGCCCCGCTTGCTCCACTCGCTCAACCACGAGGAGCGACTGCTCGCACGGCTGTCCGGCGTCGGGCTGGTCGGGGCGGCGCTGGCGACGCGGTGGCGCCAGGCGGCCGCGATCCCGGCGCTGATCGGTGGGATCGTCCTGTTCTATCCGATCCGTGCGGTCCTTCACCACCTCGGCGACCCCGCAAGCGGCATCTACACGGGCGTCCTCCCGATCGGTGACCCGGCCGGGCGGATCGTCTTCGGCGCCGAGCCGTACCTGCTCGTTCTGGGCGGGCTGTTGCTGGTCGCCGCGGGCGTCGCGGGCTGGCGGCTGTCCCCGGCAGTGAGGGAGAGCGGCGAGACCGACGGCACGGTCGCGAACTGAGCCGCGAACGCAAGACTCAGCAGGCGGCGGCTTCGACACTCTGTCATGGTCGACTGGGGCGTGTATCTGGTGACACAGGCGTCACTGTCCGCGGGCCGAACGACGACAGCGATCGTCGAGGAAGCCATCGCGGGCGGTGTGGGCGTCGTCCAACTGCGCGAGAAGGACCGTTCGGCCCGCGAGCGCTACGAACTGGGGCGACGGCTCCGGACGCTGACCCGCGAGGCCGGCGTCACCTTCGTCGTCAACGACAGGGTCGACATCGCCCAGGCGGTCGACGCAGACGGCGTCCACCTGGGCGACTCGGACCTGCCGGTGCCGGTCGCCCGCGGACTGCTGGGCGAGGACGCCGTCGTCGGCCGGTCGGTCTCGTTCGTCGAGGACGCTCGCGAGGCCGAGCGGGCCGGCGCGGACTACCTGGGCGTGGGGGCGGTGTACGCCACCGGCTCGAAGGACGACATCGAAGACGACGAGTACGCCATCGGCACCGACCGCCTCGCCGAGATCGCCACGGCCGTCGACATCCCGGTGGTCGGTATCGGCGGGATCACCGCCGACAACGCCGCCGACGTGGCCGCGGCGGGGGCCGACGGCGTGGCCGTCATCACCGCCATCACGGGCGCCGAGGACCCACAGACGGCGACGCGGGAACTGGGAGCGGCCGTCGAACGGGGTCACGAGCGTCGGTAACGCCGACTAGCCTGATCGGAAGGGGACAGCTATATTTCCCGCCGTCTGTCATCGAGAAATATGCCCCTCGATAGACGGAGCGTCCTCGGGCTCGCCGGCGTGGCGGCCGCGAGTGCCGTCGCGGGCTGTAACGTCGTCGGTTCGGACGGGGCACCGTCGGCCGGCGGCTCCACGGAAACCGAGAACGGGCAGGACACCCCCGCGTCGGCGGCAACCGAGCGCTTCACCGTCCGCCTGCAGGGCCCCGAGACGGAGCAGGTGCTGTTTACCGGCGCGGCTATCGAGTCGGTCGGTCCCGTCGAACTCCGGCGGAACGCGCCGGGCTTCACCGTCACGCTCGCCGACACGGCCCGTCGGGACGTAGCCGAGACGTTCCGGTCGGCCGGCGTCACCGAGTCGCCGGGCGAGTTCGAACTGGTCCACGCCGAGGCAGACCGGCGCTACGACATCGCACCGGAACTGGCGACCGACATCGCGAACGGCGAGTGGGACGGCCGACTCAGGCTGACCTACGCGACCGAGACGCGGGCCGAGCAAGCGCGACAGCGACTCGTCGGCGATGCGTGAGCGTCGTCGTCAGGCCAGTCGCTCGCGCAGGTCGTCTTCCCGGACGACGTAGGTGAACGCGGGCGACCCGTCGACGAGGACGTGGGGGACTTTCTCGCCGTATTCGTCCTGTAGCTCGGGGTCCTCGTCAACATCGACCAGTTCCAGATCGACCGCCGTCTCCGTCTCCGCGGCCACGCGTTCGATCGTGTCGATGGCTTCCTCACAGAGATCGCAGTTCTCGCGCGTGTAGACCGTGATCGCGGTGGCACTCATGGGCGACCGTAGGGGCTCGACGGGAAAAGGCAGTGGCGATGCCCTTCTGTAGGTCGAGCCACTAGCGGGGGTGATGGGAGACTGGTCAGTCGCGGAGATGCCGTCGCTCGACGGGGATACCGTCGTGGTGACAGGCGCCAACAGTGGACTCGGCTTCGAGGGAACCAAAGCGTTCGCCCGCAAGGGCGCGACGGTCGTGATGGCCTGCCGGAGCGTCGACCGGGGCGAGGACGCCGCCGCGGAGATCCGGCGGTCGATCGCCGACGCCGACCTCGATGTCCGGCAGTGTGATCTGGCGTCGCTGTCCAGCGTCGCGGGGTTCACGGAGGGCGTCCGGGACGAGTACGGCGGCGTCGACATCCTCTGTAACAACGCCGGCGTGATGGCGATTCCCCGCCAGGAGACCGAGGACGGCTTCGAGACGCAACTGGGGGTGAACCACCTCGGACACTTCGCCCTGACCGCCCGCCTCTGGCCGGCGCTACGGGCCAGCGACGGCGAGGCGCGGGTCGTCACCCAGTCCAGCGGCGCTCACGAGATGGGCGAGATGGACTTCTCGGATCTCATGTCCGAGCGTTCCTACGGGAGGTGGGCGGCCTACGGCCGGAGCAAACTGGCGAACCTCCTGTTCGCCTACGAACTCCAGGACCGGATCGACGACAACGGCGTCGACGATGTCCGCAGCGTGGCCTGCCATCCGGGGTACGCGGACACGAACCTCCAGTTCCGGGGGCCACAGGAGATGGGGTCGAACGTCCGACTGGCCGGGATGAAAGTCGCCAACGCACTGCTGGGGCAGTCCGCCAAGCAGGGTGCGTTGCCGATGCTGTACGCCGCGACGGCCGACGGGATCATCGGCGGCGAGTACGTCGGTCCAGACGGCCTGCTGGGGATGCGCGGTGCCCCGGAGTTCCAGCAGTCAAACGAGGCCTCCCGGGACGAGGACGACGCCGCGGAGCTGTGGAGCGTCTCCGAGGAGCTGACCGGCGTCGAGTTCGACGTGAGCGCGTAGCCCCACGTTTTTACACCGCCCGTCGAGTACGGCCGCCCAGCCCATGCAAACAGCCACGGCCGCCCACTCCATGCCGACAGTCGAGATCGCCGCCAGACTACTGGCCGGGATCGCACTCATCCTCGCGAACGGCTTCTTCGTCGCCATCGAGTTCGCGCTGACCCGTGCCCGCCAGTTCACCGAGGACGAGTTCGTCGACGGCAGTGCGGCTCTGGAACGTGCCTGGGAGATGACCAACGATCTGGAGATCTACCTGACGAGCTGTCAGGTGGGGATCACCGCCTCCTCGATCGCGGTCGGGATCGTCGCCGAGCCCGCGCTGGCGGCCATCTTCGCGCCGCTGTTCGAGGGCTCCCGGCTGGCCGGCGTCGGGCTCGGCGCGGCCATCGCCTTCGTCATCATCAACCTCGTCCACCTGACCCACGGCGAGCAGACCCCGACCTACCTGGGCGTCGAGCGCTCGCGGTTCGTCTGCCGGCACGGCGCGGCCCCGCTGTACTGGTTCGCGAAGCTCATCTCGCCGCTGATCTCCGTCGGCGACACCGTCGCCAAGTGGACGCTGGGACTGTTCGGCGTCGAGATGTCCGGCGCCTGGCTCGAAACCGAAGTCGAGAGCTTCGAGTCCCGCGCGGAGTTGCGGACCGAACTCAGTTCCATCCTCGAACGCGGCGACCTCCCCGAGGAACGGCGCGAAGAGATCCTGGCGGCGTTTCAGGTCGGCGACCAGCAGATCCGTGACGTGATGGTCCCCCGCGAGGAGATCGTCGCGCTGTCGACGGCCGACGACGACGAGACGAACGCCCGGAAACTGGCCGAGACGCCCCACACGCGATTCCCGCTGATCGGCGAGGACTTCGAGGAGTTCCTGGGGATCGTCTACGTCCCCGCGCTGGTCCGAAAGCGCGAGGACCTGGCCGAGGACACCGGCCTCCTCGACGGCGTCGACCTCGAAGCGGTCGCGTCGCCACCGATGACGATGGCCGCCGACACGACCGTCAGCGACGCCATCGACCGGTTCCAGGCCGAGCGACAGGAACTGGCTCTGGTCATGGAGGGCGGCGAGGTCGTCGGCGTCGTCACCGTCACCGACACCTTAGAGGAACTCGTCGGCGACATCCAGGACCCCGAGGACGAACGGGCCGGCGTGGAGTAGCCGACGACCGGGTGACAGCGCCTAGGCGGCTCAGTCCCCGCCCCGGACCAGCACGTCGACGCTGCCGGTCAGCCGCTCGGCGATGCCCTCGAAGTGGGAACTGGCCCAGACGGCCACGAGGACGGCCCCGACCGTGTTGAACACGAGGTCGTTGACGATGTCGGTCGTGCCGTACTGGGCCAGCACCGCATCGCCGCCGACCAGCGTCGCGAGCCCGCTGCTTGCGAACTCCAGGATCTCCCAGCCGACGCCGACCGCCAGCACGAACAGGACGACGAAGACGGCCCGGAACCCCGGGGTGAACGTCACCGCGTGGGTGTGGCCCTCCACGCTCCGGGCCAGGGCGTAGCCGACGCCGGCGACGATGCTGGCCGACAGCGTGTGGGCCAGGCTGTCGTACCACCCCACCGCCTCGTAGAGGCCGAACGCGCCGACGGCGTGTAGCGTCGCCGCCAGCGTGATCCACAGGACGAGGCCGGTGTCCATCGCGTAGTCGTACTCCCGGCGGAACAGCGCGGGCAGGAAGGTGATCGCCAGCGGCCCGGCGCTGTTGACCACGAGTGTCGTCTCGCCCCGGAGTACGGCGACCGCGGCGATGGCGGCAAGTAGCAGTTGGAGCGCCCGGACGGCCACCGTGTGGTGGCGCGACTCGCCGGGGAGGTCCCGGCCGGTGTCGTCGGTGTCGACGCCCCCGCCGACGGCGTCCCGGAGCCGGTCGATCCGGTCCGAGACGTGGAAGTAGCCGTCGAGGACGAGCCCCGCGCCGACGCCGACCGCGGTGGCGACGACCAGATCCCACATCAGTTCGGTCTTGCCGGCGACGAAGGCGGTCCCGGCGAGCGTGTCGGCGGCCCACGCCCCGACCGCCCACACGCCGGCGGCGGCCATCGTCGTGACGACGACGAAGACGGCTCCGAACCGCGGGGTCATCGAGAGCGAGGTGAACGCGTCCAGCACGACGGCGACGAGCAAGGCGAGCGCGGCCGCGGCGACGAACGGCGTCGCCTGTGGGAGCGCGCCGGCCGCCCGGACGGCCACCGGAAGGGCGGCGACGGCGAGCAGTTCGGCCGGGATCGTGATAGCTGGGTCCCTCGTCGCCGCCGGGACGACGACGGCGACGGCGACCAGCAGGGCCGTAAACACCGCCCAGTCCGGTTCACCCGACGCCAGGAACTGTCCGACCGCGGCGACCAGGCCGAGCGTGACGGCCCACGCCGCGACCGCGTCGTACCCGTGGGGCACCAGCAGCGACCGGAGTGATGACATCGTCGGCGGTAGCTCCCGGACGACAAAAAACGGTGCCGTCCGCGCTCGGGCGGGACCACCCCTGTCGGTCGGCGCGGGCGAGCCGTGTCGAGCGACGGCGGCGGCTATCGCGGGGGCGTGTAGACGTTCAGCGTCTCCAGGGGCTCGTCGCCGTCGTTCTCGATACCGTGGCGCTCGCCCGCCTCAATCCGCAGCAGGTCACCCGGTTCGATGCGCTGGTCCGTGCCGTCGACCGTGACGACGCCGGTCCCCGAGACGACGAACAGCCACTGGTCGCTGTCGGTGTGGTAGTTCTCCGGCCCGCCGACGGCCCGTCCGGGGTCGACGGTCATCTCGGCGACCTGTGCCTCGTCGGTCTCCATGACGACCTCGAAGTAGCGATCGAAGTCGAGGTGTGTCCGGTCCATGCCGGCGGTTGGCCGGGGTCCGACGAAGGGGTTTCGCCCGAACGGAACGTTCACCGGGGAGCGCCACCGACCGTCGGCCATGGACCTGACGGAGTACGTCCGGTCGGCGCTTGCCGACTACGCCGACACGCAGGGACTGGACCCCGCCTGGCTCGATGAGGTGGGCCAGAGCTACCGCGAGCAGGGGTATCTCACCCGCCAGCAGTTGTACGACATCGCCTACGCGAGTTCGACCCGCAGCGCCTACCACGTCGAGAAAAACCCCGAAGACCGCTGTCGGGAGGTGACCGAGAACGTCGTCGCGGTCGCCGGGGACTTCTCGAAGCTCCAACTCCTCTCCGGGCTCGCCGGGTTCAAAGCACCGACGGCCTCGGCGGTGGTGACCGCGCTGGACCCCGAGTGCCACGCCGTCGTCGACACCCGCGTGTGGGCCTCGCTGGACCGCCTGGACTATCTCGACGGGCGCAAGGAGAGCTTCGACGCCGCGGATTACGTGACGATGATCGAGCCGATCCGTGAGATCGCCGCCGAAACGGGGTTCCGGGTGGACGAGGTTGGCTACGCCCTCTTTGCGGCCGATGTCGAAGCCCGCGACGGGACGCTGCACTGACCCGTCACACCGGTGGCCGACGCCCGTCTGACGAGAGTATAAACGGGTCGGGCTCGTCCCATCGAACCCGATGAGCGAGGCGCACCTCGACCTGGAAGCGGTCGAACTCGAACTCGACGAGGAGTTGCTGGACGCGATCGACGAGAAGGCGTTCAAAGACCACCGCGAGAACCGCGACGCGGCGGTCCGTGACCTGCTCGACGAGTGGCTCAAAGAGCGGGACTAGAGGGAAACCGTGTCGCCGAGGGACGGCGCGCTCGCGTCGTACCCGTCCGCGCGCAGTTCCGTCGCGAAGTCCTCACAGCGGTCGCCGTAGTTGACGATCACCGGGGTGTCCCGGTAGGTATCGAGAACGGACCGAGAGCCCGTCGCGAACTCGGGATGGGGACGGACTACCCCTCGGGGCGGGGCGCTGTCCCGAAGAACCGTCGCTGGCGGATGAGGAGCGCGACCACGGCAAGCGTCGGGATGCCGATAGCCAGTCCGAGTAGCCCTTCGCCGCTGATCAAAATCACCTGTCCAGCGATGAACCCCTCGACGTTCGTATAGACGTTCCCGAGCACGAACGGGTTGAGGAGGTTCCACGTCAGGTGGAGTACCACCGGTGGGAGGACACTCCCCTCCGAGAGGTAATAGGCGTACGAGAACGGGAACGCGGCGACGGCCAGCACCGCCCCCATCTGGATGACCGCGGTCGTCACCGGGTCGCCGAGACCGGTCGCCCGTGCGCCGAAGTACAGCGCCGGGAAGTGATACAGCGCCCAGACGATACCCACGATGACGGTGGCCACGATCGGGCCGACTCGCTCGGTGAGTGCCGGCAGGAGATACCCCCGCCGGCCCAGTTCCTCCCCGTAGCTAAGGATCCCCGCGAAGAGCAAGAACACCGGGAAGAGGACCACTGGCCCGACGTAGCTGAATTCGCCGCCACCCGGGTTGTACGTCCCGAGCCCCGTCGAGAGCGCAACAACGGCAGCGAGCGCGATGAAGGCGACTGGAAAGCCGACCGCGAACGCCACCGACCTGGCGGTCGCCCCGCGGAGCGACCCGACGACCGTTCGCCGGACGGAGTAGCCCTGGATCTGCCGGAGAACGATGGCCAGCAGTGCGGGCGCAAGCATGATCGGGATCGTCGTCACGCTCGACACCGTCTCGACGATCGTCGCGGCAGCGACCCCGCCACTCACGGCGAGGGTCACGAGGACGAAGGCGGCGAGATGTGCGACCGGCACGTCGCAGTCGGCGCCCGACGCCACTTCAGTGGGCATTGTCCCGTCCAGGGTTCGTCTGCCGTTCAGTGCCACGGGAGGCGCGGCGATGGCGGGCGTTGTGGATCATCGTCGTCCCCACTCATGTCATTTGAGTGTCCCGTACTGTATAAAACCACACGCCCGATGGACTCGGTGTCGATACTGCACGGGACGGGCCAGGGTCGGGGTACTGGCCCGTGACGGGTTTCCTGTTTCAACAGGGAATCACGGCACCGAGGTCGGGCGCCTGCGCATCGTAGCCGTCCGCCCGGAGTTCCTCGGCGAAGGCCCCACAGCGGTCGTCGTGGTTGACGATCACTGGGGTGTCCCGGTAGGACGACAGGAACGACAGGAGCCCTTCACGGTCGGCGTGGGCCGAGAAGTCGTACTGCTCGACCTGGGCGCTGACGGGCATCACACGGCCGTCCAGTTCGGTGCTACCGGTCTCCAGTAGCGAGCGGCCGGGCGTCCCCTCGACCTGGTAGCCGGTCATGGCGACCTTGTTGGTCGGGTGGTGGCGGATCGCCGGGACGTAGGTCATCGCGCGGCCGCCCGAGAGGGATTACTCACAGTAGACACCACTAGCAGAAAGGCGTATTTTCGACCTCTCGGTAGTGTCCCCTGTTTCGGCTAGTTTTCACACCTGTCGAATTCAGCCGCAAGAAGGGTTGTATAGCGAATATTCGAAAAGTGTGTGTAGAGACCGTCGCCGTCCCCTGCGGGGGCCATCGAAGAGGGGATTCGCCCATAGACAGGTACGTTGGACCTCCAGTGTGCTGATTCGCTGGCTGCATACCGAGACATCGACACCATCTCTCTTTGTCACATCGTGGCCCCACACTCTCACACACGCTCGCCGTCTTGCGGTTTTCGCGTTGGCTATCTATTCCTCTGCAGATTTCCCATCTCACACCCAGATGTGCCTCCGTGAATCAGCCATATCCGCGCACCAGACGCGCTCTCTGTGCAATCTCTCGAATCTGCGATTCAGCACTCTACGTCGAAACAGTCCGTTCACACACGCTACGCAATACCCACTAACCCCCTTCTTGCGGGCTCTAGGGGCGTGTGTGAAGATTCAAGACTAGACAGAGCGCTCTCAATGATGGGGCCAGTCCCAGTTGGCTGAGTGTGTGCTAAAATGAGCAATATCACGAGCGTTGATTCTTGGAGCAACGGGCACTCATACGGATGCACTCGTACCCGGTGAGCGCCGTTATCCGACCAGCGTGTGTCAGTACCCCATATGTCACTCACCACGGACGAAACCACAATCGGGGGAATAACATCCACGACAGTTCCCACCTGCCAGCCCGAGGCGACGCCGTCTGCGGTCCGTGCACAGCTGCGTGGGAAGGCGTGGGACAGCACGGCGACGATCTACGTCTGTGAGACTGTGGGCGAAGCACGGACACTCGTTGGCTATCTCGATACCACCGACTTGCTGCAGTCGATGAACGCGACGTCTGTTGGGGCTGTGATGGAACCAGCCAGTGCAGTATTGCATCCCACTGCTGACCGGGAAGAAGCCGTTTTGATGGCTATTGAGACAGACCGAACGGAACTCCCAGTTGTCGAGGGTGATGGATAATTCGTCGGGGCCGTCACCGCCCAGTCCATCATCGACACCATGCATCAGGAACATCTCGAAGACGTGCTGCACAAAGCAGGGGTTCGCCACACTGGCGAGCCCATCGGCGACATCGCTTCGGAGCGTGTTCGTGATGCAGTCGTCAGTCGGATTCCGTGGTTACTGTTTGGCCTGGTGGCCGGGTTGTGCCTCAGTGTGGTTTCGAGTCAGTTCGAAGCAACGATGCGTGAGACGATTGCACTCGCGTTTTTCCTGCCCGTCATTGCCTACATTGCTGATTCCGTGGGGACACAATCAGAAGCGATTGCGATCAGGGCGTTTGCGCTGCGTGAGGTTGAGTATGGGATCTATCTCAGACGGGAGTTGGGAGTGGGTGTTGTGGTCGGGGGCGTGTTGGGTATCCTTGGTGGGATTGGAGCCGTCGGTATTGGTGGGTCAGTCTCGATAGGTCTGGTCGTCGGGTTGTCGTTGTTCGTCTCGAGTACAGTCGCGACAGCACTGGCATCGCTCATCCCGATTGGGTTCATCGTCGTGGGTGTTGATCCTGCCCTTGGGAGTGGCCCACTTGCGACTGCGCTTCAGGACGGGTTGAGTCTGCTTATTTATTTTCTGTTTGCCGTAGTACTGTTGTGAGCAGGACGGGTGGGCGTAGAGTGGGTCTTCGTAAGTATGGAGTGTCGAGGTAGTGGTTCTTGCAGGCGGTTAGAGTTCTTGAAAGCCCCCGACCGCTCCAGTCGAGGGCCTCGCTGCGCGCTTCACTCACTACGTTCGTTCCAGTGCTTACGTCGGCCGTCTTCCCGGAGCGGCCGGCCCCTTTCATTCCCACCCACGGTGGTTGTGCGAGCTCTCAGGCGTGGTTTGAACGGGACACGCCAGGCCCGCCCCGCTCGCCTCTTCTGGCCGGTGTACCGGGGACCTCCGTTCCAGTCGGTCCCCGCATCGCTCACCTCTTCGGTGCCAGCGGGTTAGTCGGATGGCTCGTTTCACTCGCCACCAGACTAACTCCCCTGGCCGCTCGCACCGGCCACTCGGCGCGCGTCGCTGGTTGTTCTGGACTACGGGTGCGCCGCTCGCGCCCTATGGGCGCTCACGAAGGCGCGAGCGGCGCACAGTTGTGACGTCTCTGTTAGAAGTTGTGTGATGAAAAACCGCGAGTGGAGTCGCGGTTGTCGGCGCGGTGAGCGCCTTCGGAGTAGGAACTCCAATATCCGGTAAGAACGTACACAGTGGTAAGTTTTCGGAAGAACAGGGCGCTAAAACAGTCGATCTCGATGTGCAAGCGGACGTGGTCGAGACGGAATTCGAGGCAGACGTCGTCACAGACACGTTCGAGGGACGACCCTCGGTCAGACAAGAAATCCAGGCGAAGGTGGATACGAATCACCCGGATGCACAAACCACGGGACTCACACTCGAAGCAGAGGAACGCCTGGCGGCAAGAGAGGCAGAAATTAGGCGGACTCACCAGCGATACGATAGAGGGCAGGAGTCGGATCGAGAAGCAAGAACTCGAAGGGTGGCACAACGCGGGAGTGCCGAACGGCGAGACGCATTTGCGAAGCGAGCAGGAAGCGTGAATCCGTGGGCAGACCCGGACAGGGAGGACCCAAGAGCACAATTAGAACGGGCGCAGTTGGGCGAGGTGAATCGTGAAGCGGCACGGGTAGCAGGCGAGCTACCGGGGTGGTCACGGGCGGCAATCAGTCGGTTGGTGGCACAGCGGGTGGTCGAGGGCGTTGATATGATGGAAGCGGTACTGACGATCTTCGAGGTGCTCAGCAAAGCACCCGGACAGGTGATTCCAATTGGGGTGGTTGGTGAGGTGGATCGTTCAGCGGTGGACATAGAGGGTGAAGTAGTCACGCTGTGGGAGCCATCACACAGTGCAATAGCTCAAGTGGGCTTGCTGGAGGACGAGACGGGCACGGTCAAGTTCACAGTGTGGCGAAAATCCAGCCAACCGAAAGTTCGAGAAGGCGAGTGTGTGCGGATACGAAGCGTGGCAAAAAGCTGGTATCAGGGACAGGTGTCAGTTGCACTCACTGGCCGGTCACAACTGACCGTGCTTGAAGACTCGGACGAATAGGCCAAAGGGCGGCTTTCTTTTTTCGAGTATGTGCAGAGTAGAGCCTTTCAGAGCGTATCGAAGGAGTCAATCACGTCACTAGTGGTGAATACAGGAACAAGATCCTGGTCTTCAAAGTCTCTGTCATCACTCCAGATGCTGGCCTCAGTCCCGAGTGCACAGGCTAGGTAGAGCACATCATCCGGGTCGGTTTCGCCCAGTTTATCCTCTGCTTCGCCGATATGCTGATAGAAAGCACTGGCTGGAACCGTCTCAATATACGAAAACAGCAGCTCGATAAACTGCTGTACTCGGTCTCTTTCCATCCCAGGCTTTTCCACGATGAGGTCTTCGTAAGACCTGATTTCGTCGTGGACCACCTCCGGAGTCACCAATGTTGGCTCCAGCGTGACGATCAGTTCCCGTGTTTTCGAGTCCGAAATCAGCGCCGACATGACGACACCCGAACAATCTTTGCACACTCACACACATCCGCTGTGGCCGTCTACGCCGAATGTGGCGGTGTCTGGGTACAACACAGCGTATATTTTCGCCCCTGAGGGGTGCGGGGCATTCCAGTCTCGCAGATTCGATATGGGACACAGAGCACTCATTGCATACGAACGACCCGACAGTCTGTACAACATCCATTACACCCACTGGGGTGGATTGCACCTCCGGTTGAAACGTCAAGTCACTCGGGAGACACCCTTCGGTGGCGAGGAAGCAAGTGAGAACGCCCAGCGCCTCTTCGAGGCGCTCATTGAATCGTACGACGATGAAACGGTGAGTCGATTAGTTGGAGAGTCTGGAGTAGCTCCAACAGACATTGATCACGATCCACTGGCGCTTGCCATCTCGCTTGAATCAGTGCTTACGGAGTACCTGGACTATCTGCATCACGAGGCGCTGTACGTCGTTGATAGTGACTTCGAGGTAACAGCCTATCGCACGCACTGGTTTGGGTTACAATATGACTGCCAGCGAATCTCCGGAGAGCCGACCATCGGTAATGGCGCACTCAGGACCGTGCGGTGGTACAACGGCGAGCCAGTCGGTGATGGGTACGCCCAAGGTGAGTTTCGAGCGTTGAAACGGGTGGTCGGAGACCTCTGTGATCGAGAGGTGTTCTCTCCGAGGGAGGCACGGGAGTATCTCACAGCAATGCTTTCTCGGTGGGCTGATGACCGCTCGGAACTCATCATCAAAACGCCGGAGGGTGAGTGATGGACTTGGATGGCGAGGTTAATGGGGCAGAGAGAGAGGACTTGAACAATGGCTTGTGAGACAGGCGACACAGGGTGTGCCAGAGCTCGTTCTTATGTCGCTTTGCAGGGAGGCTGCAGATGACATCGAAGAACGTGGCTATATTTCTCGGCAGGAAGGGCAGGTGAGTCGAGGGCGCTGAGTCGTAGCTGTTGAATCGGCCAGTCAGAAGACAGGCGTAACATCTACTACGCCCTGCATACAATGTATTCGCATGAGCACATCCATTCGTATCTCTGAGGAGACAAAGCAGAAGCTTGAGGCGGTGAAACGCGATGATGAGACGTTTGACGAGCTACTGGACCGGTTAGCGGTGACGCGGACACCGGACGACGTTGAAGCGATGGCCGGGTTCGCGGATGAGGGAATTGGAGAACATATGACACAGACACACGAGGAGTTGTCCGAGTCGCTCGAAGAGAACAGCCGTCGCTGACGATGTTGTGCCTAGACAACAGTGTCGTCGCGAAATTCGCACGTCCGGACCCGGACACCAACGTAATCGGTTATCTAAAAGACAATGCATCCGAACCATGGGTGATACCGGCCACGGTGATGTTTGAGTACCTCCGGTACTACTCCTCACAGTCTGCGGTCCACCAGCACCAACATGCACTTACCCAACGGATACAACGTGTCTTACCGCTGACCGAGAGTGTCGCAATCGAGGCGGTTCTCTTGGAGAATTCGCTTGCCAAGCAAGATTGCAGCCTTGCTCTGGCTGACCTTCTCCACGCCGCAACTGCACGCGAGTGTGGTGCGACGTTTGTCACCTGTGATACAGCCAATTTTGACAAGCCACCACTCCACCAACTGATGGATATCGACATCATCGAGGCCACTGAGAGCAGTCAATGATGGTGTGTCCGACGGCCCGCACGTTTTGCAATTCGTAGGCCAGTGTCGCAGCTACTTCGTTGTCGTTCGCCTGAAACTCTCCCGTTCGAATAGTTCATGACCCCTTCATGACACCTTCATGTCGAGTTTAGCGAAGCCAGCCATCCCGATATGTCTACACACTCGGATTCGTTCACACACGGCCGTAGACGGCGGTTGTGAGCCAGTGTGTGGATTGCTGGCCGCTTCGCCTGCGTGTATATTGTGCCCCTGTGGGGTGCGGGGCACATCTTCGATGTGTCTCGCTGAACCCATGAATCAACAAGACAGCATCACTGGCCGAAACGTCGACGAAGACACTGGGAACAAAATTACTGCGCATACCTGTCCACGATGTACAGGGGGAATTCTCGTCGAGGGCGGGGAAATTTCCTGTAGGGCGTGTGGAGCGATTTTGAACGAGTACGCCCGGACGGGCGGAGTATCACCACACCGTTTGGATGCAGACACACACCGACGCCGGGTTACGGGAGAGTCGGCGTGATGGGGTGGCTTCGAGGGCTACTCAGAAGCCAGGAACTGCTATGTGAGTGTCGACATTGTGGGACGGCCGTAGACGGGGCTACCACGAACTGCCCTGTCTGTGAACACGAGGGTATTGTCGTCTATATCTTCGATTGAGCTACCCACCGCTAAAGCGGTGGGATTCAGCGTGGACTCCCGTTCTGGCCTCTGACGAGGCAGGAGAATAGCCTCCGTTCACGTTCAGCGTCCCGCTGTTTAAGCGCACGCCCAAGGGTGCGCCTCCGCCAGACCCAGTTTGGTTCCGACGGAGATACCGTAACCCGATGTTCTTCGCGGCGTTGTAGTCCGCGTCATTCTCGTACCCACACTTCTGACACCTGAAGTGCTCACCGTCGCGGTTGTTCGGGTGCGTGAACCCGCAGTGCGAGCAACGCCGTGACGTGTTCTCAGGGGCAACCTCCTCGACCACAATGCCGTATTCTTCGGCTTTGTACTCGACGTATTCGTACAGGCGCTCAAACGCCCACTTGTGTCCCCACGACGCGCCAGTCCGTTCACGAATGTCGGTCAAGTCCTCGAACGCGATGACCCGACACCCGTTCTCACGCGCCTCCGCGACGAGTTCATTGCTGATACGATGCAGCATCAATTTAAACCGCCCTTCCTCTTTCCGACCGACAGACTGGATGGTCTCGTGCGCCCACCGTGTCCCGCACTGCTGGAGGTCGCCACGGCGTTTCTCGTATTCTCGGCGCCAGTGGTCGAACTCCTCGCCCGTCCAGAACGTCCCCGTCGAGGTGACGGCGAGGTTGTTCACGCCGAGGTCAACCCCGAGAACAGTTCCGTTCTCGGTGGCTGCCTGTTCCGACGTGTCAGTCTCTACGTCCTTCTTGCAGTGGATGTAAAGCATCCAGTCGCCGCCGTGGTAGTGCAGTTCCGCACCCGTCGTTTCGTACTCGTCGGAAAACAGGTATTTCGAGTGTGGTGTATCACTGTCCTCGTTGGGCAGGACGCAGTCAGCTTCGATGCGACCGTCCGTGGTGGCGAGAGATACGTAGTCGTCGTGGAACGTGGCGGTGCGGTGGTCGTAGACGACGTGCGGGCTAGTGAAGCGTGGCTTTGACGCCTTCTTCCCGTTCTTCCAGCGGGCGACGACGCTTTTGCAGGCTTCGGCGGCCTTGTTGCGGGCGGCCTGTACGAGGCCACCGTTGAAGCCGTCTGTGGCTTCGCGTACATCGTCGTAGGTTTCCTCATCCAGCGTGGTTTTGCTGGTGGTGACGTACTCGCCTTCGAAAGCGTGGTCTACGACGTACTGAGCGCACCACAGGAAGGTATCTACGGTGTCTTCGAGGAGTACGGCGTCGTCGCTGTCCACGTCGAGCACAACGGGGACGGTACGCCGTACTTCCATATCTTATATTTGACACTAGTGTTTCTTATACTCTGGGAAGTCAGCCTGCTACAGGAGGGTGGTTTGATTCAGCAGTGACGGATTCATCTCACGGCTAAAGCCGTGGGTTTTCTCCTGTGTTTTGTATAAGTCACTCTGAATTGTCAGGAGATCCCGACTCTACGTCCTCTGCATCGGCTTCTGGAGTGAACCGTGTATAGGGGAGCAATCCTCGAAACGAATCATCGATTAAGTCCGAGAGCGGATTCATTATCTCGGTCCCGATGCCGCTCTCAAGATGGAATCGGAAATCACTATCCAGCTCGTGGTAGCCGTCTTCTTGCCACGTTTCGAGATGTTCTTCGATAGAGTCCCGATCTTCGGGAAGGATAATACGGAAATCAACAGCGATGTCACCAAGCTGTAGGTCCGAATCACCAACCATCTCCGCTGGTGCTCTATCACTCTCATCGTCGGCGTAGAGATCAATATCGAGTGTAGCTGTGCCCACAAGTGCTCCTAATTCTTCGTTAAATGTTGGTTCGCTCCCAGGGGTAAGCTCAGCTCCAATAGCACCGTCCTCAATATCACTGAGATGGGGGTCATTGAGTTCAAGATCAACTGCTAGTACCTGATATCGTGTGGCTTGCATGACTAACTCTCCCTTATTTGAGTAGATGCGACAGAGAAGTACAAGAAGGGAGTGTGGTCCCGGATACCGGTCATACTGCCAGTATCACCACTTCAGAATATAAATTTGGGGACTAGTTTACCGAGGTATCGGGATACCAACGCAGGAACGGGATAAAGAGCCGTTACCGTTCGAATGGTACCGTATCGGGGGCGTCAGTTGAGTAGTCGGCAGTCTGGTGTTCAGCCTGGTCGGTGATTTCTACAACCGGTTTCTGCGGAGACAGACCCGCCGGGTGCGTGTGGGCGTACGCTGCAACAGGTGCACGTGCTGGCTCACAGCCGCTAATTGTATCGGCAGCCCCTTGAGTATATGCAACTACCATTGGTCTTTAGTTAGGCCTCACACCTCGGTTGCGTAGCGGTAGCGAGCGTCTCTTGTAAGATCGGTCGTTGCTGATGGATCTTCTGGGCATCTTCGATCAGTCGCTCCAGCAGTGGCGGTGGTGAGTAGCCGAGAAACTCACCGAGTTCATGGAGGATAACCTGGGCGTGCGACCGGAAGGTCGCCGCCCAGCGTTCCGGCGGAAACACGATCTCGTCGTCGGCTTGCTCGGTAACCAGATCCAACAGATCACGGCTCACTAACAGCGACAGCAACGCCGCGTACAGCAGAATTTCCACGATATACGTCTTGCTTGTGTCGAACTCATCCAGTTCATATTGCGTCTTCAGCTCACGAAACAGCAGTTCTACCTCCCACCGACAGCGATAGATCGTCGCTAGATCTGCCGGCAGAAACTCCTCTCTCGGGAGATTCGTAATGTAGAGATGGTAGTCGTCGGCGTCCTCGTCACGGACGCCGACGACACGGAATGTCTTGCTATCGTATGATTGCGTGCCCGCGTACTCGCGTCGCTGAAACGTCGCTTCGACCTCGACATCAATGTACTCGCGGTAGAGATCGTCTACGACATTCTGGATCTTCTCCCCTTCCAAGGGAATGGCGTCGCCACGCCATTCCCGCAATTCCGCCGTTATCTCCGGGTTTGCGTTCGGTTTCAGCCGACTCACGAAGTAGCCGTCGTTCTCGTCAATCAGCGCAAAGCGGCGGTACTTGAAGTATGCCTGATCGAACAGCACCAACCGGTCTTCCAGCCACGATCCTGTGGAAAACTCGGTGCTGTCGTGTGTTTTCTCGTCAGTGACGCTGAACCGATTAATTGTCTGGTCGGTGACGTTGTGGAGCAGGTGGAGCCGCGCTCCACCCTGCTCCCCTCGCCGTGGTTCGAACTCATCTGAGAGAAGCCGATGCAACCGCAGCACGGTTCCATCGGCGATCATCACGTCTTTGAATCGGTCGATATCGATGTCAACAGCGTCAGGAACAGCGACCTCGTCGATGCCGTGCTCGACGAGGTCGCGGAGGTACTCCGCAAAAGCTGGCGTCAACCGCTGATGGAATCCGCCGGGAGAGAGCGTCTCATCGGCAGTGGCGTTGTAGCTACGCCGGAAGCCAGCAAGTGTTCGGCTCTCGCCTGCGGCGAAGCCGAACACGAATGACCACACGAGGGCGGGCATCTGCGCCTTTCTGTTTCGTTCGACTACGCCGAGTTCCTCGGCGTGCTCTTCGAGGAACTCGGAGGGAAACAGTGTAGTGAGCCGACGCATGATTCTCGATGAGGAGGCTTTGGTGTGCACAGCCGTTGCCTCCTCATTCCTCTCGAAAAGAAGCCTCGATAAGCCGTCGCTGTCACGCGGTTTCTCGACTAACTAAAGACGGATGATGCAACTACTTGTCTCGAGTTTCGGGCCTGCTGTGTTGCATGCAGGTACTCACGAAGCCGTTGGACGAATTGTGTGGTGAGCCGGTCAAGATAATCTCCGTCACTATCATCTGTGAGTGCAGCCCGACGAATCTCGCGATACTCCGTCTCATCAAGATATTCGATGAACGTCTTGGCTACTCTTTCAGCCACGTCTTTGCCCATGTCTGTGGTGGCTAGCTGGTCTGCCAGTGCTTCCACGTGTGCACCCTTTGCCCGACGCTTTCGCTCTGCGTCTGCCATTTGCTTCCAAATATCGACAGACTCGCCATTAACAGCGCTGGCAAGCCAGTCACCGTTATCCTTTGGAGAGAGGGAGATCTCAATGCTCATGGGCAGTACTCTTACTAGCAGCGTTCGGACCGCGTAAATAAAAGTATTCGTTACTCTCGATACGAACCTTGATGGGGGCTCTTTTGAAAGAGAGTATCTGTTGTATCGGAGCGTGAGTAGCAATTTCGTTGTTAGTTCTAAGAGTTCATGAATGCGGTGCCAACGAACTATCCCCAAGTCTTCGTACTGGCGAAGTGCTTGCGGTGAGACCACAGGAGGATAGTGAAGTGGAGAGATAAGCCGAGTGATAGCACGGGAGAGCATTCCGCCATCAGTGGGTTTGTAGGGTGCCCCGCGAGGGGCGCGGGGCACATCATCGATGTGTCCCGACCAATCAATGTCGAAGAGAAACCTACCACAGGCAGCTGAACCGACCCATCCACTCTCGCGCTTAGCATTCACGAAGCGAGTGGCAAAGCGTGCCCAGTACGAAGCCTTCGAGTTCACAATCGTCCCCGAGGGCGTTCGTGTTCGCAACGGGAGTCATGCGAACCCCGAGGAGCACGAGTATCTCGTGCGTGTTGCAGGCGGAATTCCAGCAACGTGTACCTGTCCTGCGGACGCACGGTTCGATGGGGCGTGTAAACACCGGGTAGCGGTGGTGATCAGAGCGCCAATCCTAGACGCGGCAAACAGGCAGGTGGTCGCGGATGGTGGTGTTGAGACATCAGCGGGTCGGGCGAATCACCAGCAAGGGGAGTCGGTCGACGAAGACGACGGGTGTGAGACGTGTCTTGAGGAGTTTCCGTGCTGGGAGTGTGTTCGGACAGGAGTGCGGGCGTTGCCCGAATGAAAACCAGTCGCGAATACAGCACTGTTCAGAGTCCTCAGAGTGACTTTTTTATAATATAACGCCAGCCCCTCCCCAGCCGTCGTCCTCACTGCGTTCGGACGCCCCTCACGCGTTCTCGGCGCAGTGCGCCGATTCATCGCGCGCCACTTTCCGAAGACCAATCAGTACCAGTCTAGCTACCGTTCAGGAGCTGCTATCGGTGGTGAGTAGCTCGGACAACTCAACGAGACGAACGTCATCGCGACCGTCAGCAACGTCTGTAAGATCCTCAGTGTACCCCGAGCGACTGAATAAGACATACAGCGTCGTCCCGTCTGCTGGCTCCTTTGACCACCGTACGTTCGATGCTGTTCGTTCGAGGTTGGCAAGGATCCCTTCGCTTACCGGTTTCGAGGTGAATTTACACTCCCCAGCAACGAGTCCCTCGTCTGTGAGACCGAGGACATCCAATTCATGCTCTTTGAACCACCACTGCCCGACGTCCTGGAACTGTCGGTCAATGAGCGCTGGGAGCGCTTGCTGACAGAGGCGTTCGAACAGGGGACTCACGTAATCAGCCAGTTCCGGTGCCACGAGTTCTTCGTAGGCGTCATCACCGAGTATACGGAGCTGATCTTGGTTCCCATAGACGAATCGGAACCAGAATCGGAACAGTGGTGCTCCAATGCGATACCGACCACGCTTCGAGGTTGTCGGTGATTCCGTTACGGGGATGTGGCGTTCGACGAGACGAAGCCGGCGAAGCTTCTGGAGGTACGTACTGAGTGAGCCCGACTCTATGCCTGCCATGCCGGCAATCTCGTTTGGGGTGCGACGCCCGTGAGCAAGCGCACGGAGAATGCTGAAGTACGTATTTGGCTGTCGGAGTTCGGTACGGAGCAAAAACTCGGGCTCAGAATAGAGGAGGCCGCGCTCTGATAGAATCGACTGTTGGACGTTCGTTCCTAACGGTTGGTTGGGATCGATAGTCTGGAGGTAGTATGGAGTACCCCCATAGATTGACCACGCCGTGATTGTGGTCTCGGGGTCGTACTCCGGGAAAAACTGTTGTGCGTCGGCTACGGCGAGAGGTTTGAGGTCAATCGTCGCTGTCCGGCGACCGTACAGCGGGGCACTTCCCGAGAGGACCTTCTCTTCCATCACGCTAATCGAGGACCCGACGAGTACGAGTGTCATTCCCGTCTCCTGTAGTTTCATATCCCAAACGCGTTGTATCCGAGACGGTAGCGACTGGTCCTCCTCGATGAGAAACGGGAATTCGTCGATGACGACGACGGCGTCCTCTTCGCCCAGTGTTTCGAGGAGTACCTCCCAGTCACGGCGAACGTTGCGAAGCGATGGGAACTGTGCAGTAGCGGTCTCGACGAATTGCTCTCGTTGGTTTGGTGCCGTGGACTCGACTGCTTGGTAATAGACGGCGTCGTCCCGATCAGCGATGGACTGGCGGACGAGTTCGCTTTTGCCAAGGCGACGGCGGCCATAGATGACGACGAATTCGGCTGACTCGGACGCATAGCACTCGGCGAGTTGATCGAGTTCAGCGTCCCGATCAACGAATTGGTCCATGCAATCTGTACCACCTCGTCATAAATAGAACTCTCGATTTTGGAAATTGCGATTGCAGAAATCGTGATTTCTTTCATCAGATCGTACTGGTGACGGTCACGAATCACTATTCATCCTGAGCACAGAATAGAGTGACTCCTTATTCCTGAGAGGTCTCGGATGGCTTTCGCTGTCGAAGATAGGTCGGATGAGGGCGTAATGACTGAGCATCAGGGACGTCCAAGGACACACCCTCATACGCTTCAATCTCGTTGTATCCGGCTAGTTCCGATTGGTCGTGGACGACGATATCGTAATCCGTCGTGATATGGAACCACCCGCTATCAAATGCCCAGTGATGGCGTTTGCACAGTGCAACGCCGTTTTGTAACACGTCCGGCCCACCCTGACTCTTCGGGAGGATATGTGCGGCTTCTAGGTTGTGTGATCCATCTGGTCCTTCGATTCGGGAGCCACAGACAGCACAGCATTCGTAGATTTCGTAGATTCCTTCTCTAAAGGCTGCTTCGCGCTTCTCGCGCTCAATCGACTCAAGTTCTGACTCTCCCTCCCCTGACGGAACCTCTTCAGGAGAAAGATTCCGAAGCGCAGTCAAGATTTCAGTGACGGTCGAGTTATCATCTAAGCTCTCGATATGTGGGGAAAGCGAGATGATTCAAGTCGATCAACAACGAGATCGACGAATGAATCAGTGACGCGGCCTTGCCAAGCGATGAAATCCTCTGTTCGTGGTGAATGAATCGTCCACGGAGACACAAAAGACTCGACGGGGACACCACCTGTTTCCCAGATATCTGGAGCGAGAGCGATTGAGTCGTCGTACTCTTTGGTCGAAATGGCGATTGCGACGTACTGCTCGCCATCAAAGGGGTGCTCAGAGTTGCTGATGATCAGCCAAGGTCGTTGCTTATCCGTTCCGAGTTTGAACGGATCTACACTCCGGACGACATCACCACGCTCGGGTTCCATCAGCTACTCTGCTCCGTTGCGTTCGCTGGGATGGGCTGTCTCAGGGGCAGTGTTATCCCATGCATCAGCGTCAATGCCGCCGTCGTCGTCTAATCGTTCGCTTGCAGTGTGGAGATCATAGGCAGCCCTCACGTGTTCTATGTCGTCGGAAATAGCCCAGTATTCGCCCTTGTGACGGACGAGGTCTCGATCCTTGAGTCGTGAGAGGGCAGTCCCGACTGTATTCGGCGCTTCTTCGATGGCGCTTGCAATCTCAGCTCGGGTAAATGCCTGGTCGTTGTTGGAGAGCAAGTACCGAATCACCTGTTCAGGGACGCTCGGTCCCGATGGTAGCTCTCCAGATTCAAACTCGTCGATGCTGAGGGGCATATCCTGAAATTAGTGTGCTGGCGTGATTAGTGTACTGGCGTACTTATGTATGATGGGGTGGCTCAGAGTCTCGGGAAACACGCTGCACCTGTGTTGTAGGTGCCCCGCGAGGGGCGCGGGGCACATCATCGATGTGTCCCGAACAACCAATGTCGAAGACAAACTTACCGCAGGCAGCTGAACCGACCCATCCACTCTCGCGCTTAGCATTCACGAAGCGAGTGGCAAAACGCGCCCAGTACGAAGCCTTCGAGTTTACAATCGTCCCCGAGGGCGTTCGTGTTCGAAACGGGAGTCATGCGAACCCAGAGGAGCACGAATATCTGGTGACAATTGACGAGGGTTTACCACAGACATGTACCTGTCCTGCAGACGCACGGTTCGATGGTGCGTGTAAGCACCGGGTTGGGGTAGCAATTCGAGCACCCATCCTAGACGCAGCGAACAGGCAGGTGGTCGCAGATGGTGGTGTTGAGACCGCAGCAGGTCGGGCAAGTCAGGAAGAGAGACAGTCGGTTGACGAAGACGACGAATGTGAGGAGTGTCTTGAGGAGTTCCCATGCTGGGAGTGTGTTCGGACGGGCGCACGAGCGTTGCCCGAGTGAAAGAGCAGTTTCGCTAGTAGAGCAACTTTCAGCACCCTCAGAGTGGCTTTTTTCATGACGCCAGCCCCTCCCCAGCCGTCGTCCTCACTCCGTTCGGACGCCCCTCGCGTGTTCTCGACGCAGTGCGCCGATTCATCACGCGCCATTTTCCGAGGGCCGGACACGCTCACTACGAAGCAGATGACAGCGCCCGTTCTCTGTCCTCTTCGGGTTGAGTGTTCTCACTCCCATGAGAAAGCTTGGCTCAGAAAGTCCGTTCATCGCCGAGAAATCCTTCTGTCTTGACTGCACCCAACTATCGCAACAGAGCAACGTCGTGGCTGTTCTCTCCAATCCCCATGCGATAACAATTGCAGGCTGACCCGGCTCTATTCTGATGAGGACTGATGTTGCTGAACACGCTCAGCAACGGCTGACTGAAACGCCGACAGTGAGGTGAGAAACTCTTCCTCTGAGAAGAGGTCTGCATACGACTCCCGTGTCACGTCTGCGACGAGGCGGTCACGGATTGTGTCGACCGTCACCGACTGATCCCCTTCGCGTAACGCCGCAATCGTCTGTGTGATTTGCTCCTTGGTGGCGTATTCATTGGCCAGTTCCGTTGCGGCTTTGGCTTCGCTCGTCGGTTCGGAACTGGACTCTTCGGCCCACGCGAGGCCGCGTCCACCGGATTTATCCCGAATCAAGACGCCAGCGGTGTGTCTATCTCGCCACGCAGAGGGTGGAAATTCCGACTCATCTTCGTAGCGGGAGAGATCAGCGTGGGCAGCGTTCAATTCTTTGTCGATAGCAGATAACGCTGGTATTCCCAACCGCTTGAAGACGCCAGTCGCCGAATCCGGTGAGAGGAACTGGTCTTTTCGGCCAGAGTAGACGTCGACACCGACGAACGGGGGGAGCGAATCCCAATCGTACTCGATACCCTCGTTTCGAGTCGCAATCCCACAGAAGGTCACGTCGCTTGGATCGTCCGTTGCTGCTTCGAGGGCTTGGCGGTCCAGTCGTTCGTTAATTGTTTCGGCTGCTCGGCGAAACTGCGGTGGTAGAGCGGTGATGGTATCGAAGGATTGCTGATTCGTGGCGAAGGTCACGAGGCCAGAGGGAGCTACCTGGAATCGGAACTGGGCGCCTGTTGGGAGTTCCTGCACCCAGACGTGCCCAGAGAAGTCGACATCATTGAGGGCGGGTGTCTCGGGACAGGGTTTCACAGTGAGACAGATAATCTCTGTGGTAGTAAGTAACGGGGCCTTCTAGACACACCACCGTTTCCGGTGAAGATGGACGAGAAACGGCTCGAAGACTACACATAGTGGACTCTCTATCGACAACGTCCGAGGATACATCGCTCTTCTCGCACCCCACTGTGTCCGCAGTTGTGTCATTCTAGCGTACCTCTCTGTTTGACCGTCGGACCGGACTACACAGGAGTGACGAACACAAGTGGCGGTAGCATTTTTTGTGAGTGCGATAGATGTACGTCTGTATGTCAGAAGGGGATTCGAACGACCCTGATCCTGAGAGTGACCGGATCAATCTCCGTATTGCGCGGTCGTTTCTCGACGTGGTCGATGAGACGTGGCGCGAACGGGGGTTCAATAGCCGTAGTGAGTTCATCCGGTTCGCGCTGCGCGATGCGGTGAACCATCCGGAAGGTGCGGGTGTCTGGAAGGATATCGAACTCAGCGAAGCGCAGTTTGACGAAGGCGAGGGCATTTCGAGCGACGAGATTCGAGCACGGTATGGGTCCGACGACGAGTGAGGAAGGTTGGGACTGGGAGTTCTCGCCACGAGCCGAGAAGCAGTCCGCTCAGGTGCCATCTGACAGCCAACAGCGCATCATCGACAAGCTAGACGAAGTCGTATCCTCTGAGTGGCGTGATCCAAGCGAATTCCTCGAACCACTGACGAACTCCCCGTTCCAGAAGTTACGTGTTGGCGGCTACCGTCGCGGGTGTCGGTTGCACCACGAGTCGACAACGCTCCGTGTCGAGAGTGTTCGAAAACGAGAGGGTGCGTACAAGGGTGACGACTGAGCAAGTAGGCTTCGTGGGTGTGTGGTTTTCTGTTGTCCGAGTGTCCTTGGCCCCGACAGAGGGTCAACACTCATCTATCGGGAGGAGGGCGCCATCCTCATGTGGAGTCAATAGTGAACGGAGTCAGTTCATACCCGGGTCGTTCCGGCCGTACGTGACGAGCGGTTCTCCCGGATACATGCGCGTAAGCCAGGTCATCAGGTCCTCAAGTGGTGCGGCGAGGTCTGCCTGAGTCGGTTGGCCATCGTAAGCAAACGTACTCACCGACTCCCACTCGTTCGTTTCGTTGTTGAATCCAAAGTAGTGCCCACCGTTGGCGATACCCACATACAGCCCAACGACTGCGTTGGAGTTCGTGGCCTGTCCTGCTTCTCGTGATTGGAGTCCAACTGTCGGTGCCGTGTAGTCAAAGGAGCCAACGCGCTTTCGAAGTGAGAGTGCTTCGTCTATCGAGAATGGGCGTGATGGGAACTCATAGTCGGGTTTGGATGGCATAGAGTTCTCTTCGTGGAGGCTGGCATAAGTATGTCTATCGGTGCTGTGAGAGTGGTTTGTCCGGACAGTTCAGAGAGGGGAATTTAGAGGGACGTTTGTGGCGAAAAGCGTGTGTTGAGGTGTGGTCGATATGTGTGGCGACGGGCGACTTGTGGGAAAATCTGGATGAACGTGGGAGGAGTCAAGCGGTGTACTCCACACTAGTCCGCCTTTTTGTACTTGCTGAACGGAACCACGTCATATCACACACCACCGTTTCCAGTGAAGACCAGACATAGAAGAGCTGATTGCTGCCTTCAGGTGCCCTACGCTCTAAATGGTGAGAGGTTGACATCCCTCTCCGCCTGAACACGGAGGAATCCCGACCACCAGTTGGAATATTCTGTCACATGCATCGGGCATCCAGCGTATTTATACCACGGGTTTGAGTGTGTGTGCCAATGCGCCTGTATCGGTTTGACTCACCGCAAACAGAATCCACTGCAACACCTCTACGTTCATCTCCAATTGCACCAGCAAGCGAAGGGGAGGGGGAAGAAGAACTTGAAGACTGGCTCAATGCATCGCCCGATGCACTCCTAGACGAACCGATTCTCGTGTTTGCCCGACAGCCAGGCCTTCCAACTGGTGTTCCCGATTTGCTTGGCCTCGATCGCTTCGGAAACAGCGTCGTGTTCGAACTCAAACGCGGAGATTCTGGTTCAGAGTCTGCCTCGGAGGCGAGTATCGTCAGCCAACCACAGCTGTACGCTCAGGCACTCGACCGGTACGATTACTACGAATTGAATTCACTGTTCGACCACTACCACAGCGGTGACTGGAACGTCCCTGCTGCGGTTGCAGAAACCACCTCACTCGTTGAGGCGTACAACGAATTTTTCGACCAGGACAGAAATGCCTGGGAGCTGAATCAAGCACAACGGTTAGTCATCGTCGCTGAGGAGATCACCTCACAGACGCGCCAGTCGGCTCGGTGGTTACGTGATCGAGGACTCGATATCCAGGCTGTCGAAGTCCAGCGTTTCGAGGCACCGTCTGGCGATATGTTCTTCGGAGCAACCACAATCGTTGACTACGATGAAACGCGGACAAAGACTCCGGCACGGTCCAGCCCTGGTGATCGTGCTTTTACCATACGCGTCTTTACCACAGCGTTCCCGAAAATCAAGGATACTCTCTGTGCACCTAGTATGGACCCACTCCTTGGGAATCTCACGACAAACTATCCCTATCTCGAGTCACAGGCCACTGATCATCCAGCGCCGGTCCGATACGCCCTCCGAGTGAATCCATACGATGATAAGGAAATCAAAGTCGCAATCGATGCCTCCGGTGACGGAAACACAAACGCGGCAAACCAGCTTCGAGAGAACCGTGATCTCTTTCGAGAACAGGGGTTTTCGGTGAGCCAGCGAGACTCTATGCGGATTGTCGTAGACACATGGGAGGGAATCGAGGTGAGCGACCTCCGACAAGAGGAGTTTATCAAACGAGTAGCAGCCAGATACGTTGACCTCGTTACCCTCGGTCATGAGGTATTCAACGCAGGATAGCACCGTCGGGATCAATTTTGAGCTGAATGGGCTCGGCAGGCTAATTTCGGGATGTATAACCAGCGTCCTATTATCTCGTGAGGGCACTCACAATTTGAGATCGGCTGGACTATTCTCGAACGGCTCTGTTGAAATCCTCAGCAAGTGAGATATTCTGGCTTGGTCGTGGTCAATACAGAGCGTGTAGTCAGCGCCTCGTTCGTGTTGGTCTCACAGGCCGTGGTGAATCGCCAGACGTAGCTTGATTTCACTGTTTTAGCGATTGCTTGATGTTGTGAACCGCACACATCAAGACGAGTTCACGAAATTCACCGTACCAGGTTCGCGCACGCACGGTGTCGCCGAGCGTGCGCTTGATCGTGGAGAAGACGGTCTCACACATCGCTCTCTGGCGGTATCGAGGCCCATCGATCCGCGCGTTATGCGCGTGATCGATGGGCCGGAACTCACGATGTTTGATCAGCGGTCTGATGCCCTCTTCGCGGAGTTTTTCGCGTAAATCCATCCAATCGTAGCCTTTGTCGGCAGCGAGGCTGGCGAGGTCGCCCGCGTTGCGGAGGGCGACCTGCCAGCCGAGCTGTGTGTCGTGGCGTTTCTCAGTCGTGCAATGAACGTCCAGAATGGCTTGGCTTTCTGTGTCGACGAGAGCAGTCGCTTTGAGCGTCTGAACCCGGTAATTCGTCCGCCGACAGTAGTGCTTGCTAGCGTTTTCGCGGTCGAAGAACGTCGCATCAATAGCGGCGTGACCGCTTGGCTCGTGCTCCTGCGCCGAGAGGCGCAGCAGCACTCGCCAGAGTGCTGTCTTGATTCTGTCAAACCACTTGACTAGCGTGGAGTGGTCGGGGAGATCGGCCGCGTTGAGGCCGATCTCCCCGAGTATTTGTGGCATCTCGCTCAGCATATCGAGTGCCTCTCGGTAGGATTTTTCCAGGTAAACCCGCAGACAGTGCAGCGACACCACCGCATACTCGGCGAAGCCGCCACCCCTTCGGGGGCGGCGACTTCGCCTCGCTCACCAACAGCATTTTTAGCTAACTGAACGACTTGGCTCGTGAAGCGGGAGATCTTAGACATGAATCATCGACGGTTTCCCGCTTCAACTTCCTAGTTCTAACGGTCGAAGCCGCCGTCGTCCAGCGATTCACCAGAGCCTCAGTAAGCGTTGAATTCGGATTCGGCCGAACAGTGGGATCTATGAGTACTCCAGAATCATGAGTAGATGTCGAACAGTTTGTCTCGAACTTTCTCGAGTTCCAGTACCGCGAGGTAATGATGGTCTTCGCGACGCTTGCTGTCGTCACAGGTTCTATCGTCTTCTTCCCCGGATTCGATAATCTCAGCAAGGGCCTACAAGCCGACATTTCGCTTACACTGTTGGCAGGGTTCATTCTCGTTGCGGTTATCGCTGGCGTCGTCAAGGGGATGGTGGGCTTCGGCTATGCACTCATCACGACGCCCATATTCGCTTCCGTGATCGATCCAACCTTCGCGGTCGTCGTCTTAGCTATTCCGCCGTGGAGATCAATATGTTCCAGATCGGAGAAACCAACACCGGTCTATCCTTCATCCGCGAGGAGTGGGTTCTCGTCCTTCTACCTATCGTGGGCTCAGTAATCGGAGTCGCGTTCCTCGCCGAATTTAGTACGGGTCCGATCGTTCCGTTCCTCATCGGCCTCGTGATCTTTGGCTACGTCGTCTTCCAGATCGTCCAGGACTTCGTCACCGTCGAAGAGACGCACAATCCGCTCGGACTCAGCGTCGCGGGGTTCCTCGAGGGATTCCTTTTAGCCGTCGCCAACCTCGGTCCACTGCTCCCGGCATATTTCCACACGTTCGAGCGGGACACTGAACGGTACATCGGTGGCCTCTCGATGGTCCTCGGGGCCATTTTCACAGTTCGAATTATCCAGATGGCGTTGTTTACGGACCTGTTGACATCCTATCGACTGTGGCTGGGGTCGATGATCGCGATCGTCACTATCGTCGGCCTTCTACTCGGGACGTACCTCCGCCGTCTCGAGGTCGACGAGGAGAAGTTCAACTGGTTCGTCGTCGCGTTGCTGTTCGTCATCTCACTCAACATCTTCCGGAATACGATTCCGGCGCTCTTCCTGTGAGACAGAAGAGATTTACAGGACCGATGTTACTGGTGGCACCGTAATAACCCACTAACTGGCGTCGTTCTCTATCTCTTCGACATCGCCTTCGACGACTGCCTTTCGGGGGATCACTTCGATAGTCGTCTCCGATCCGATCGCCGTTCCGCCGTCGACGGCCTCGACGCAGAGGATCACGTCTTCGGGGTTCGCACAACCGCAGTTGACAAACTCCTCCCATTCGTCGCCGACCGAGACCGGTCCTGCGTGGGCCCACCAGAGGTATCGGCGGTACGTGCGTTCCGTCATGTTCTCCTGCAGCCACTCGCTGTCGGCGACCCACCATCCCTCGTCTTCGTCGGGGTCGGTCTCCGGCGACCGGAATGAGACGAGGACCCGATCCGCCTGGTCCTCGACCGTGGCCGGGTCCGTCGTATTGACGTTTCGTCTCTCTGCGGATCCCATCAGTCGTCAGCCTCCGTCGGGATCGGTCCAGTGCTGTCGGCCGACGCCGCTTCCGCTGATTCGAGCCACTCCTCCGCGTCCAGGGCGGCCATGCTACCCATGCCGGCGGCGGTGACCGCCTGCTGGTACTCGCGATCCATCACGTCACCGGCCGCGAAGACGCCGTCGGCGGCCGTCGCCGTCGTCGCCCACGCATCCCCGGCGGAGGACGTTTGCACGTACCCGCTGTCGTCGAGGTCAACGGGCGTGTCCCGGAGGAAGTCAGTATTGGGTTCATGGCCGATGGCGTAGAACACGCCACCGATATCGATCTCCTCGACTTCGACATCTTCACCGGCTTCGTACTTTTCGGCAGGGTAGCCGTCCGGGTGGGAGACGAGTGTCGCGTCAGTCACGCCGTTCTCCTGAGACCCGTCGATCGCCAAGAGTTCCGTGTTCCAGGCGAACGTGATGTCCTCGTTGTCGCGAGCGCGGTCGGCCATGATCTCCGACGCACGGAGCTCGTCGCGGCGGTGGACGACCGTCACGGAGTCGGCGAACTTCGCGAGGAAGAGGGCCTCTTCCATCGCGCTGTCCCCACCTCCGATGACGAGCACGTCGTCACCGCGGTGGAACGCGCCGTCACAGGTCGCACACGTCGAGAGACCGTACCCCATCAGTTCGTCCTCACCATCGGCGCCGATCCATCGGGCGCTGGCACCAGTCGCGACGATCAGGGCACGGGTTCGGATCGTCTCACCGGTCGAGAGCGACAGCTCCAGCGGCTCTCCGTCCAGTGTTGCAGACTCGATGCTGCCGTGCTGGAACTCGGCGCCGAACTGCTCGGCCTGCTCCTTCCCGCGCTGGATCAGCTCCATCCCGCCGACGCCGTCTGGGAACCCGAGGTAGTTCTCAACGTCGGTCGTTAGCGTCAACTGGCCGCCGGGCTCGTCGCCCTCGAGCACAAGGGGTCCGAGCTCGGCTCGAGCCGCGTAAACGGCTGCTGAGAGACCAGCAACGCCTGAACCTGCGATGACTAGGTCTCGTATCTCCTCAGTCATTTACTCGGTATACCTCCCAACTAAGGAGCGCAGCTGCTCTTCGCCCTGCATCCCGACGATTTCCTCCACCTGCTCGCCGTCAGCGAACAGGACGAGCGTCGGCACGCCACGGACGCCGTAGGACTGAGCGAGCTGCTGGTTGGCGTCGACGTCGACCTTCGCCACCGTCGCGTCGGTCTCGGCGGCAAGCGTCTCGACGACCGGTTCGAGCATCTTGCAGGGCCCACACCAGTCGGCGTAGAAGTCCGTGAGGACAACCTCGTTCTCGGTGACAATGTCGTTGAGCTGAGACTGGCCGTCGACGTGCAGCGGTTCATTCGTGGACGCGGTGCCAGCGTCGGATGCAGTATCAGTTGCCATCACCAGTACGTATGTACCAGCGCTAATTAAGAGTTTTGGGTGATATATACAATTCTACCCAATACTAGACGCCATCCAAAATTCCGATTGGAACTCGAGACCGCAAATTCAGCTCTCGGGGAGAGTCTTTGAGCCAGAAATAGAGAAAAGTAGAGCTTTAGCTTTCGGCTGCAGGAGCCGCGGTCTCAGGCTGTTCGTACTTGGTTTCGAACTCCTGGATGAGCTGGCCCATCTTCGCGTACCAGTCGTTGAGCAGGCGTTGCATGTCATCGGCTATCTTCGAGGGGTCCGTCGGTGAGTAGACGTGGTAGTAGCCGCCCTGGTCGTAGTTGATCTGGTCTTTCTCGATGAAACCGGTCTGGAGCAGTCGCTGAACAGCACGGTAGGCGGTCGAGCGTTCGCGGTCAACAGCCTCGGCAATCTCGTCGACGGTCAGCGGTTCTTCGGACTCAACGAGCGCCTGGAAGCACTCCTTATCGAGTTCTTTGAGACCGTGGAAACACTCCAGCAGCCCCTCACACTCCATGTCCCGACGGAGCTGTTCAGACATCGAATCTGGCATTGTTATCAATACTGCGTACGTTCTAGCCCGTTAAAAGACTTTTGCACAGTTCGAACAATTTCGCGGTGAGCCAAGAGAAGTAAACAGGAAAAGGCGTGAACAGCTACTCCTCACTCTGGTGAGATCCAGGGAGTGAACAATCAATTAACCCGACCGGGTAACGGGTTGGTGCGAAAAACCGATTAGTTGGTAACCGTGGTTCCCTGATGACGCTTCTGCCGCAGCGACGAAATCGTCGTGTACAGAATCGCGAAGGCGACGACGACCGCCGCGCCGATAACCAGTACCAGCCCTATCAGCTCGAGCGTTGGGCTTCCAACGTAGGAGCCGATCTCGCCGATACCCACGGCGATGGCACCGATTAGGAGCATCCCGCCGAAGTAGATCTTGATGCCGTCAGCGTCGACAACGGCGGTCGCAGCAGAGCCGATACGCGCACCGAGTGCACTCCCGAACAGCAGCGGGACGACGATACCGAGGTTCACGCCGCCGCCCTGGCCGTAGAGGTAACTTCCGAGACCGCCGGAGAAGACGATCTCGAACAGGTCGGTTCCGACGGCGACGGGTACCGGGACGCCGATCGCGTAGATCATCGCCGGCATCCGGATGAAGCCCCCGCCGACGCCGAGGAAGCCGGACAGCAGGCCGGTCGCGAAGGCGACAGCGGTGATGACCCACGCGGAGACGCGGACGTCACCGCGGAGCGTCACCATCGGCGGAATCCGCACGGTCTGTTGAATCGTTTTGGCGATTTCTGGGATCTCGTACTCGTCGAGGTCCTTGTCAGCTGCCTCGTGATCGATTCCACCGCCGCCGTCGCTGTTGAGGGCGTCACGGGTCACCATCGCGCCGACACCGCCGAGCAGGACCACGTAGGCGACGCTGATGATGCCGCCCGCGAGCCCCAGCGACTCGAGGTAGTAGACGCTGGCGCGCCCGGCCTCGATTCCGATCGTCGTCCCGGTGATCATGATCGCGCCGAGTTTGTAGTCGACCTGCCCGAGGTCGTGGTGTTTCAGGGTCGCGATGACGGCCGTCCCGAACACGAACGCCATCCCGCTCCCGACGGCGACCGACGGTTCGTAGTCCAGCATCAGCAGGGCCGGGGTGACGAGGAACGACCCTCCCATGCCGAAGAAGCCGAACAGGACCCCGACGACGAGACCGAAGCCGACGAACAGCGCCAGCATCTCGGGACTGGTTCCCAGGATCCCGAGGCCGTCGAGGAGACTATCGAGCATCCGCGTCACCCCCGACGAGGAACTTCATTAGATAGGGCCCGAAGAGCCGTTCGAGGCCGCCGTAGCCCACGTACAGCACGATCGCTTCCAGTAGTATCGTGCCGATAAGCAAGGCTGTCTCCGGATCCCAGGTGGGAATCTCTAATCCTGCCATCGGTTCTCCCTCTGAGTTTCGAACACGGAAATTCGCTGTTTGCACATTTCTGCTCAGTAGCCCTTACTCGCCTCGTACCTATAACGATTTTGGGATTACTATACAATACTATATTCCGGTAACCTCGGCCAGAGTATCGATAACTTATAGGAAACATATGGGCGCTGGCCACTCACGAAACTTCTCAGCGGAGATACCGTTGTCGACTATTCCTACAAATTCGAACAAAACTATGTTGTGGACACTCGACAAAAGTGTCGCTATGAGAGCCCTGTGCGCGACCGACCTGTCGGCTGCAAGTGAAGCCGCAATAGAGAACGAAACCTGCCTCGAGTGCTTGGGCCGCATCGGCGTCGATACGATCCACCTCGTGACGGTCGTTCCGGCGAACGTCCACTCTGGGATGCCCGGCGTGAATTTCGAAGAGCAACGTCGACGAGCGCTCGATCAGTATCGGACGGTCATCGAGGCCACCGGGTTCGACGTCGAGACTCACGTCGTCCGTGGGACCCCCTATCGACGTATCAACGGCATCGCTGAGACCGTCCACGCCGATCTATCGGTCGTCAGCTCACGGGGACAAAGCCCGTTACAGAACCGGATCATCGGGTCGACGGCCCGCAACCTCGCGCGGACGACTGTCGTTCCGTTGTTGGTCAACCGGGTCGAGCGGGAGACCGACGACCCCGAGGTTCTCCGGGAACACCTCTTTCAGCGTATTCTCTTCGCGACGGACTTCTCTGAGAACGCCAACCGAGCGTTCGACGCCTTCTCGTACCTCCGTCACGCGACCGAGGAGGTAACGCTCGTTCACGTTCGATCGCCGAAAGACGAGGTCATCGACGCCGATGCCAGCCCACAGGAGCAGTTGGCCGAGCATACGAGCACGCTGGAAAACTGGGGCATCGAGACACAGGTCGAAGTCCGACACGGCGATCCCGCCAACGAAATCCTCGCCGTCGAATCTGAGGTAACACCGTCGACAGTCCTTGTCGGGTCGAAAGGGAGAAGCCGTATCCGACGGCTCCTGTTGGGGAGTGTCTCCGAGGAGATCGTCGCACAGGCAACTGGAAACGTCTTTCTCGTCCCGCCACCCCGGGCAGTCTGAGAGAGACAACACCAGGGCTGCGATATTGTCGGGCGCCGGCAGCCCTTGCTAGCTCTCAGGGCGCGGGGCTTCACGAGATGGGGCCCACGGAGCATTCAGTCTTCAGTGACGCTTCCCCTTCCGGCCCTCGCAGGCGCGGGTGGCTCATGAGTACCGAACTCGGGATGAGTCTCCTCCATCCAGAGATACACCACCGCCCCGGAAACAAACATCAGACCAGCGGTCAGGTAAAACGCGGCTTCAACGTTCACGAACTCCATCGAGAGTCCGATCAGGACCGCGCCGACAGCGTACCCGGAGTCACGCCACATCCGGTAGACGCCCATCCCCGCCGAGCGCCACGTCGGATGGGCCGCGTCGCTCGGAACCGTCATCAGGTTCGGGTACAGCAGCGCCATCCCCAGACCGGAGACGCCAGCCAGCACGGCCCACGGGAGGTAGCCATCGACGAACACCATTCCGAGGACGCCTGCGCCCGCGAGGAACATCCCGGCGATGACGGGCGGACGGCGGCCGATGCGGTCCGCGAGCCCCCCCGGTCGCGATCTGGAGGAAGTACATCGCGCTGTGGACGCCGACGACGACCCCGACCGCCGCGATACCGAGGCCCTGACTTACCAAATAAAGCGGGACCGCAATCCAGAACAGCGTATCGACGAAGTTCTCGATGTGGCCCGCCTGCGCGGCGGCGAACAGCGTCCGGTCGCCGTACGTCGCGCGCTTCAGCACCTTATTGAACGGGAGGTTCGCGTCGTGATGGTCGTCGTCACCCTCGGCCTGTGCGTACTGGACGGTTTCCTTGATCAGGAAGATGGAGATGAGGAACGCCAGCACGACGACCACGGCGAGGAAGTAGAACGGCTCCGGCCGCAGACTCCACTGACCGGCGATGACACCCGTGATCCAAGCGCCGACGGCGACGCCAGTGTAGCCGAAGGCCTCGTCGATGCCGACCGCGAGGCCGCGCTTTTCGGGCCCTGCGAGTCTATTTTCGCGTTGATTGCCATGCTCCAGGTCAACGCCTGGTTGATCCCCAGCAGGACGTTCCCGACCGTGATCCAGCCCCAGCTCCGGGCGAAGATGAGGATGACCGGCAGCGGGAGCGCCGTCGCCCACCCGGCGACGAGGACGGGCTTGCGGCCGTACTCCTCGCCCCACTTGCCGGCGTAGAGATTGAGGACCGACTTCACGATCCCGAACGAGACGACGAACGAGCCGATCACGAGGAACGATTCGACGCCGAGGACGTCCTCCCCCAGCACGGGAACGACGGTTCGTTCGGAGCCGATGGTCAGGCCGGTCGCGAAGACGAGCAGGACGTGCAGCGAGAACTGCCCGAGGTGTTCGCGGATCCCTTGTTCGAATTCAGTTGTCGTAGTCATTGGTGCTTGAGTTCAGCAGGTTCATTTGTGGGTTACAGTAGGAGGAACGCGGTGCCGTACGCGAGCGCGAACGAGAGGAGGAACGACCCTGCCCACGCCCCGACTGTCAGGAGAATTTTTCTAGCATCCACCGCTTGCCGACCACCGACAGCGGCGCCACTCCCGATGATGGCGCTGACGACGATCTCGTTGAACGAGACGGGGACACCGAGCAGGACTGCCAGCTGTGCGATCAGGAACGAGGGGACGAGCGCCGAGATGGAGCGGCGCGGCCCGAGCGACGAGTAGTCCTGGGCGAGCGACTTAATCATCCGCGGCGCGCCCGTCCACGAGCCGACGAGCATTCCGAGGCCACCGCCGACGAGCACGGCGAACGTCGAGACCATCCCGGCCTCGTCGAGTAGCGGGAGCAGCGGTCCGACGGCGAGCCCGACCTGACTCCCCCCAGCGGAGAACGCCACGAGCGACCCGAGCGCCAGCAGCACACGACGCAGACCGCCACGTTCGTCGCGACTGACATCCCACCAGACGACAACCGCGACGGCTAGCGCTGCGAAGCCGGTAATACTGGCTGCCCAGGCGAGCCCGTCGACTGCGAGCACCCGCTGTCCGAGACTGCGGAGGGTCCCTGGTGCGCTCCCCTCGCCCAGGAAGCTGAACCGGACGTTCACGAGGACTGCACCGACGAGGCCGGCGAGGGCGGGAATGCTGTACCGTTCGGGGACGTCGGGACGCGGGAGGAGACTCGCGATGGTGAACGCGATGCCGCCGCCGACGAACGGCGTCAACACCCAGACGGCGGCGATCTGCCCGTACTTCGGCCAGACCGGCGTGCCACCGAGAGCGAGGCCGACACCGATGACGGCGCCGGTCACGGTGAACGCCGTCGCGATCGGATAGCCGGTCGTGATCCCGACCGCCATCAGGCCGGCGCCCAGCACGAGCACGAGGATGACGCCGGCGACGGGCAGGCTGATGCCGCCGACGAGGCCGCTCCCGATGGCTTCCGAGACGTTGCCGCCCTGGGTGACGGCGCCGACGAAACCGAAGATGCCGACGAGGAACGCGGCGCGCATCGTCGCGATGGCGTTCGCGCCGACGGCAGGAGCGTACGGCGTTGCGCCGCTTGAGCCGGCGCCGATGACCCACGCCATGAACAGGCTGGCCAGCGCTGCACCGACGAAGAGAGCGACGAGAGCGGGGTCCATAGAGGTGAGTTAGTCTGCACCCGTGGGGGCGGTGTCACGCGTCTGGCTGCGGCTCCGCCAGTAGCCCTGGGCGTACGCGCCGAGGAACATCCCGGCGAGTGCCCAGAGGATCGCGACGTTTCCGGTGCCGAGGCTCGCGTACGCCGCGCCCGGGCAGATGCCCGAGAGGCCCCAGCCGACGCCGAAGACCGCGCCGCCGACCAGAACGTTCCTGTCGAAGGGCTTCAGGCGGCGCTCGTAGGGGTCGCCCGTGAGGGGTGCCGCGTCCCGAATACGGGGCAACAGGGCGAACGCGATCCCGGAGACGATGGCGGCACCGAACATCACGAACGGGAGGCCCAGATCCTCGAACTGGAGGAAGTTCAGCACCACCTCCGGGCGCGCCATGTGGCTGAACCCGAGCCCGAACCCGAACACGATACCGCCGACGAAGATTAGCGGCTTGAACAGCGGGTGGCGGTCGGCCATTACGGGCTCACCCCCAGCGCAGCGACGATCTGGGCGGTCCCGATGGCCACAGTCAGGAACGTCACGACGCCGACCAGCGACGTCTTCGACGCCGAGCCGACACCGCAGACGCCGTGTCCGGACGTACAGCCCTTGCCGATCCGGGTTCCGATGCCGACCAGGATACCGCCGATAAACAGTCGCCACGGCTGGATGTCGGTCTGCCAGAGCGTCACGCCGGCGACCTCGTAGAGCTGGCCGGTCGTTCCGGGCTCGTACAGCGAGCTCGTGACTAGACCGGACTGGAACGTGGCAGCGAATGCCAGCCCGCCGAGGATGATCCCGGCCGTGAACACGAGCCGCCAGTCCCGCGAGGCGACGTACTGCTGGAACCGCGACTGGTCGGAGACGTACGACAGCGTCGACTCCAGGAACGTGCTCGCCCCGGCCGGGATACCCGTCCCGACGTAGATCAGGACGGTCCCGAGCCCAACGAGCAGGCCGCCGACGGCGTAGCGACTGATCCCGTTGGGGAACAGCTCGACGGCCGCCTGGAGTAGTACTGGGTCAGTGACCATCGGCGTCGTTAGTCACCCGCGAGCGAGTCCTGGCTGGCTGCGCAGTTGTTCGGCCCGAGTTCGAGGGTGAACGCTTCGTCGTCGTCGACGGCGTGCTGGCCGAGGTTCGTCGCGATGATGTCCTCGTAGTTGGCCGGCCGCGGTGGCATGTCCGAGAGGATCAGCTCGACGAACTCCTCCTGGTCCATCGTGAGCGCGTCCATCTCGTCGACGAGCTCGCCGATGGGGGCGGTGTAGGTACCGTCGGCGGCGGGCTCGGCGGCGTCGCTGAAGTGGGCTCCGCCGACGAGCGTGTCGTCGGGCAGGGAGAGGACGCGCTCCTGCAGTGACTCGTAGAGCATGCTCGCGGCCTCGGGGGCGCCGTCGTTACCCTCCTCGAGGTCCGGGCGGGCGACGCTCTCGACGAACAGCCCGTCGCCGGTCGCGAGCAGGCTGTCGTCGACGAGGTAGGAGGTCATCCCGGTCGTGTGGCCGGGCGTGTGGACCGCCTCGATGGTCGCGTCGCCGACGTCGAACGTATCGCCGTCCGCAGCCGTCGTCAGTTCGTCCGCGTACGTGACGCCACGGTCGACGGCGGCCTCGGGGATGACGCCCTCGACCCCTTCCGCGTCCAGATTCCGCACGCCCGAGATATGGTCGGCGTGGACGTGCGTGTCCAATGCGTACTGCAGGTCGACGCCCAGTTCGGCCGCGTCCTCGAGGTAGCGGTCGGTGAACGCCCGCAGCGGGTCGATAATCGCGGCTTCGCCGTCGTCGTAGAGGAGATAGCCGAGACAGCCCGAGGAGGGGCGCTGGTACTGGAGGAGCGTGCCGGCGCCGTCGTAGCGCTCGACTTCGACGGCCTCGTAGATGCTCGCCCAGCCGTTCATTCCATCCTCTAGGTGGTTCACGTCGTAGCCCTGTTCTGCGAGCGTGCCCGCGACGAACTCGCTGGCGCCGCCCTTCGCACACAGGACGGTCACCTCGCGGTCGTCGGGGATCTGCTCGAGGACATCCGCGTCGATGTCGTCCTCGAGGAACTCAAAGTACGGCACGTTGATCGACGTGACGTTCTCACCGTCGATGCGCCACTCCTCGTAATCTGATTGCATACGCGCGTCGAGGAGGGTGACGTCCTCGCCGGCGTTGATGCGGTCCTTGCGGTCCTTGAGCGATTCCGGGTCGACGGTTTCGACGTCGACGTCCGGAGTCGGAAAGTCATCGGCGTTCATGTTGTGCAGTCGTTTCTACTGGGTGGACGTACAAAAGTATTTGCATGGAATTTCCCTAATTACACAATACTAGTCCGAGTATAGACGGTTCCGTTTCCCTCAACCATCCGAAATTAGGTATATAGGTCGGTGTATGGAAGATACACCGTTGTTTGTATTGGTAGAGTATTCCCAAGAACCAACAATCTTTTACTTGGGTAGAGGGTATTGTGCGATAGCTCCAATACAGACAAACGGAGCAGATAACCAATGAGTGCTGAATTCGACATTACGGAGACGCTAGACGTGAAAGGTGCATCGTGTCCCATGCCAGTGGTGAAAGCGAAGTCGGCCATCGACGAGCTCTCGGAAGGTGAAGTCCTCGAAGTGCTGGCGACCGATCCCGGAAGCATGAGCGACATCGACGGCTGGGCGTCCGGAACCGAGGGCGTCGAACTCGTCGACCAGGAGGAAGGCGACGACGTGTTCAAACACTACGTCCGCAAGACGGAGTAACGATGAGTACGGACACTCCCGACGCGCCGGCCGACGACGCCCCCTCGCGTGCGGAACTGGCCGCACGCGTGGACGAACTGGAGGATGCCCTTGCCGAAGCCACCAGTGACGACGACGGCAAGAAGATGAGCATCATCGCGACGAAGGGGACCCTCGACATGGCGTACCCGCCGCTCATCCTCGCCAGCACCGCGGCCGCCTTCGGCTACGAGGTGACCGTCTTCCACACGTTCTGGGGGCTGGACATCCTCCACGAGGAGCGATCGAAGAACCTGAAACTCAGCTCCGTCGGCAACCCCAACATGCCCGTACCGAACGCCGTCGCCGCGCTCCCGGGCATGGACCGCGTCACGACGAAGATGATGGAGAAGAAGATCGCGGACAACGACACCGCGACCATCGAGGAGCTCATCGAGACGAGCCTCGACATGGGCGTCGAGTTCCAGGCCTGCCAGATGACCATCGACCTGATGGACTACGACGAGGCGGACTTCTACGACGGCGTCACCACCGGCGTCGGCGCGGCGACCGCCCTCCAGGACATGGCCGACGCCGACATCCAGCTTCTGGTCTAAACTCCGATGAACAAACTCGAGGATCCGATTCCCCAGATTGTCGAGGCCGTCGCGGAGGCAGAGAGCGTCGAGCCAGTCACACTCGATCCGCCGCTAGCCGAGGTCGTCGATCCGGATGCGCTCGGAACGTTGGTCGAGGATTCGAGGGCGTCTGACCTCGAGGTGCGATTCGCGTATCGTGGTCACGACGTCGTCGTCGACGACAGCGGTCGTGTACAGGTCGACTGAAGCAGACAGAACTTTTTCTTCGATAGTGGAATCCCCCCGACGGTCACTCCAGGAGCGCCATCCGTGTTCAACGAGTAGACGCTTAGGGAGTGTCGTAGCGGGAGGCAGCGGTCTTGTCAGGCCCACTCCGATTCGAGTGCGTCCAGCAGCCGCTCGACCTCAGCGTGAGTGTTGACCGCGTGGACCGACGCGCGGACAGCGTCCGGTGTCGGCACGGCACGAACGACGATTCCTTCCGAGGCGAGTCGGTCGACCGTCGCTTCGGAGTCGTCCACGTCGATTGTCACGAGTCCCGACTCCGGGTCTGCGGGGCTGAGACGCCGGTCGTCTGGAACCCCATCAGCCAGCTGGCCAGCCAATTCCTGGATTCGGGCAGCGATACGGTCGACTCCGACCTCATCGATCGCCTCGATGGCTTCCGCCAGGGCGACGTGCGGAGCCGGGTTCGCCGAGCCGACCTCAAATCGGCGGGCGCCGGCTGCGAACTTGTAGGGATCTTCAGTCGGCGTTTCGACGCTTCGGTAGCCAACTGTAGTGGGCGCGAGGGAGTCAGCAGCTGTCCGGTTGACGTAGAGGAAGCCGCCGCCCCACAGCCCCAGTAACCACTTGTGTCCGGCCGCCGCGACCGCATCCGCCCCCCATTCGCCGACATCGAGGGGAAGCTGTCCCGGAACCTGGACAGCGTCGACGAGCGTGAACGCGCCAGCCTCGTGAGCGATGTCGACGAGGTCGGCGACGGGCAGCTGGGTGCCGTGCGTCCACGTCACCGCGCTGAAACAGGCCAGGCGCGCGTCGGCGACAGCCTCGGCGAAGGCGTCGAGGTCGACGCGACCGTTCTCCGTCTCGACGACGCGAACCTCGACGCCCTCCTGTTCTAGGCGCTGCCACGGGAGCGTCCCAGCCGGATGTTCGAGGGCGGTTCGAACGACGGTGTCGCCGGGCTCCCAGTCGATGGCGGTCGCGACAGCGTTGATGCCCGCAGTCGTGCTCTCCGTAAGCGCAATCTCGTCGTCGTCCGCACCGACGAAGGTGGCGACGCGCTCCCGCACGCGGTCGTAGGCGTCGAACGCCACCTCGTAGGGGTCGTTTCGCGTGTTCGTCTCGTACTCGTGTGACCGCACGAACTCGTCAGCAGCCTCGACAACGTACCGTGGGCTCGGCCCGTGAGCGCCGAAATTCAGGTAGACGTCCTCGTGTAAGGCGGGCGTGTCGGCGCGAAGTTCTCTAGGAGTCATCTCGTTGTCGGTGAGTTAGTCCTGATACTGGGCGATCAGGTCGCGGAGTGTCTGCTCGGTCTGGCCGCCGCGAAGCTGTTTCACCGGTTGTCCGTCAACGAACAGGACGAACGTCGGCGTGCTCTGGGCACCGAACTCGATCGCCGTTTCGAGGTTCGACTCGATGTCGATCGTCAGCACCGTCGCGTCAGTGTCTTCGGCGAGTGCTTCGAGGACTGGCTTCATTCGTTTGCAGGTGCCACACCACTCAGTGTAGAACTCCACGAGCGCGACGCTGCTGTCTTCGACGACCGTTTCGAGGTCGTCGTCACCGAGCGAAACCACGCGGTCCGTCTCCGCTGTCTGTGTTGCCATTACGAGACTCTACGCACCGGATGTTTAATAGTCTTGGGCCTACCGCACAATACAATATGGTGCGGTCACTCCCCAGTCTACATCGACTGGGAGAGAGCGGTTAGTGTGACTTCTCGGTGGATTGCGCACGGCCGAGCGCGCCTGCGAGCGCCAGCAGGTAGCCCAACCCGTACTGGACATCCGGATCACGCAATCCGCGAAGCAGACCAACAGCTCCGACCTGTTGGGGGGAGCTTTGCTCCGCCTCACCGACGCTCTCCAGCAGCGTTTGGATGCCATCACGAGTATCGTCGTCAGCGGTCGTCTGCGCGACCTCACCGACCGCAGCACCGGTACCGGCCAGTGACGTGACCATATCGTCGTCGAGCGCCGCGGTCGCCAACGACCCTACCTCCGCGAGTTCGGCTAGGTCGTCGAGCGTCCCGCTTTGCTGGAGCGCGAGCAACGTGTCAAGGGCCTCCCGCAGGTCGTCGCCGTTCTCGCCGACCGTCTCGGCCAGCGCCACGGTCTCGTCGGTAGCCAGCCCGTCGGCGGACTCTGCCAGTGTCGATCCCGTGGCCGAGAGCTCGCGGACCATCTCGTCGTCGAGCGCGCTCTCGCCGAGCGAGAGCACGTCCAGCAGCTCGTTGACGGCGTCGAGGCGCTGGACGAACTCGGCGACCGCCTCGGGGTTCCGTTCAATCGCCGCCTCCAACTCGGACGGCCCGGGGTTCTGCGGTTCAGACATGGTCAGAGCAGTCCTCGTGCAGTCAGCCAGTAGGACTCGTTGTACGCCAGTTTCGACCAGTGGAGTTTCTCCGACGGCGGCGCCGGCGACGGCGGATTCTCGTAGTCGAACTCGACGAACGACGCCGCGTCCATCCCGGTCTCGATGAAGCACAGCGTCTTCCCGTCGTAGGTTGCCGTTGCCGGGCGGCCACGGATCTCGCTAGCGAGGCGCTGCGCGACGACGCCGGCCTGGTAGTGGGCGACGCTGCCCGCGTTCGGGACGCCGGTGTCGGCGGTGTCGCCGAGCGCGTAGACGTTGTCGGCAGCTTCGGCTTCGAGCGTGTGCTTGTCGACGTCGACCCAGCCGTCGTCGCCGAGCCCAGCCTCCTCGATCAGGTCGATGCCGCCGTGGGGTGGAATCGTCACGAGGAGGTCGTAGTCGAGTTCGGACCCTTCCATCGACGTAATGGTCTCCGCGTCGGGGTCGACCGACTCGGCGTTGAAGAACGTCTCGACGTTGATGTCCCGTTCCGCCATGATGTGGCGGGCCCACTCGGCGATGTGGGGGTTGCCGTGGACGCGTTGGATCGGATACGTGTACGTGATATCGACGTCCTCCCGGAGGCCGCGCTCGCGGAGCCAGTCGTCGGCCATGAAGACGAACTCCAGGGGTGCCGCCGGACACATGTGGGGCGTCCCGATGACGCTCAACACGAGGTCACCCTCGGTGAACTCCAACAGTTCATCGCGCAAGTCGGTCGCGCCCGACTCGCTGTAGTAGTTGTGACCGCCCTCCGTGAGGCCCGGAATCTGGTCGGGTTCCAGCGTCGACCCGGTCGCCAGGACCAGGTAGTCGTAGCTGACTGGTGGGGCACTCCCGTGGAACTGGAGCCGCTGGGCCTCGGGGCCGATGTCCGACACGCGATCGATCCGGAGATCGATTGCGTCGTCGACGAGGTCGTCGAGCGGGCGACGGCCGTCGTCGGGTTCGCGCTGGCCGAACGGCACGTACAGCCAGACCGGCTTATAGACGTGGTCGGGGTCGTCGTTGACGAGCGTGACTCGGACGTCGCCGGCGTCGAGTTCGGGTTCGAGTCGGTCGGCGAGGTCGTTCGCGAGGACGGTGCCGCCGGTCCCGCCACCAACGATAACGACGTGCTCGGTCATGCTTTCTCCACGTAGAACTCGTTGTGGTCGTCGCGTTCCTCGACCGCGAGTAGCTCGTTACCGGCTTCCTCGGCCCACTCAGGAACGTCGGTGAGCGACTGGTCGTTGTCGCTCAGCAGTCGGATCACGTCCCCCGACTCGGCGCTCCGAATCTTTCCGATGAGGTCCATCAACGGGCCGGGGCATGCTGCGCCTCTGGCATCGACGGTATCGTCAGGCTCGATATCAGTCATAGAGAGCTCACAGGCAGTAGTTGGAGCTGCCCTATATTAGTATTGTGTGTCCGTTCCAAGATTCTGAAAACCTATGGGCCTGGGACGACCGGCCGGAAGATAATATTGAAATCATAGAGGAGGAGGGCTTACCGCTCGAATACGAGCGCGTAGTGGTACGGCGGCAGCTCGACCTGCCGGTCGAGCGTGAACGCTGCAGCTGGAAGCACGGCATCTTCAGTTTCTCTCGGCGTCATCCGAAGTTTCGTTGGAGGTCCACGAGGTTCAGTTCCGACAGTCGTCGTTTCACGTGGGCGGTCGTGCCAGTTGACGATGATCAGGCTCCCGCCAGGTTCGAGCACCTGAAACGCCTGCTCGACCAACCCCAACTGGTCGTCGACGCCGTGGAACGTGTTTGCCACGACGAGGGTGCTTACTGAGTCGGGGAGGACGCCAGTCAGGTTCCGGGCGTCACCGTGGGTCGGAACGACGTTCTCGATGTCCTTCTGCTCGGCGAGATCATCGAGTTCATCAAGCAGTGACCCATCCAGGTCGATAGCGTAAACGGGCTCGGGGTCGGCAATTCGGGCGGCTGGAAGGGCAAAGTAGCCGCTTCCACAGCCAACTTCGGCGACCGACTCGCCGGATTTGACGCCGAGTTCCCGGAGCGTCGCGCCGGGTGTCGGCCAAAGTTTGCTCCACCAGTCCCAGTCGGGTTGGCCGGTGTTCTGGAAGCGCTCCATCCCTAGCCGGACCCCGACGTATCCACTCCCAGCAGGCGATACAGGAGGCAGACTCGAACGAGGCCAGTCCCGGCGAGAACGAGACCCAGCAGGGCCAGGACTGTGCCGACCACCGTCCCAACTCCAAACAGTCCTCCGAGTGAGGCCACTCCGACAGCCGCCAAACCCAGCCCGATACCGATCCGGATTCGACTGTCTGTCGCACTAATATTGCTCTTCATGCCCACAAATATACTATACTATTACCTAAGTGTTTCCCGACAACTTCCCCCAACCGCCCGAGCAGCCCGATACAACCGTGAGTCTAGAGGGGTTACCTACCGGAGCTGGGACTGCCACCGTGTTGGTAGCTGAGCGTAGACGACGGCGTTGTCGACGAGTACGTCGACCGGAACGTACTCATCCGGCGCGTGGACAGTGTCGGTTCCGAGCGCGAACTCGACGGTCGGGATGCCCGCATTCCGGAGTTTCTTGGCATCACCACCACCCGTAGCGCTCCGCCGGAAAACGCGATCACCCGTGGCCCCCTCCGCGGTCGACGCGACGGCTTCGACGAGTGGGCTGGCGGGTGCTTCGGCCGTACCGACGCTCCAGGAGACGTCGGCGATTGTGATACCTTCGCAGTCGGCGACGCACTCCCGGATCTCCGCGAGCACATCGGGCGTGTGGACACCTGCGGTCAGTCGCACGTCAACTTCGGCGTGCGCAGACTGCGGGACGGTGTTTATCGCGTCCCCGCCCTCGAGGACGCCGAGATTGATCGAGGGGTACCAGAACAGCTCTCGAGCGGCGGCCCCACCCATCGATGGGGTGTAGTACTCCACTGACTCCTCGACGATCGGCGCCACGTCAGCGTCGATCTCGAGTCGCTGGGTGCCGAACCGTTCGCGCATCGTCCCGACGGCGTCGTAGAGCCGGTCGATGGCATTGACGCCGAGTATCGGCCGGGAGCCGTGGGCCCCCTCACCGCTGGCTTCGAGCGTCAGCCAGATGCTGCCCCGGTCCGCGATTGTGACGGAGTGGCGGCCTTCCTCGCAGGTTGGCTCGCCAATCACACATGCCTCAGCGTCGAGCTCACCAGCGTCGAGTAGCGCTGGCAAGCCGGCGTCACCACCCACTTCCTCGTCGCTCACGAACGCGAATTGAAGGTCGACAGGTGGCTCAGTGTCGGTGGCTGCGAAGGCCTGTATTGCGAACAGCATCGACGCTACGGCACCCTTCATGTCGGTTGCACCGCGGCCGTAGACATGTTCATCGACGCGCTCGCCGAGTGGATCGTGAGACCAGGCATCTGCGTCGAAGGGCACCGTATCGAGGTGGCCATTATACAGCAGTGTGTGGTCGGAGCCACCCGGTAGTCGAACGAGCAGATTCGGCTTCGCTGGATCGACTGCAAAACTCTCTACTTCGACCGGAAGCGGGTCGAGGAATTGTTCGATTTTGGCGACGATTTCGCGCGTGTCGCCGGGCGGGTTCGACGTCTCAATCGCGAGGAGGTCGAGGGCGAGCGCGACCAGTTCCTCTCGGTGTGCTCGCACGTACTCGGATGGCGTAGCGGCGCTCATTCGCCCGTTAACTTCCCCTCGAGGACTTTCGCCGCCGTAAGTATCGGGTCCCAGACGGGGCTGAACGGCGGGGCGTACGCCAGATCGGCATTTCGGAGTTCAGTCACGGTCATACCAGCCGTGAGCGCCGTCGCGACCGTGTCGATGCGCTTCGTACCCTCCCGGCCGACGACGCTCCCGCCGAGTAGCCGACCGGAGCTCCGGTCGGCCACCAGCGTGACGGTGAGCTCTGCCCCATCGGGGTAGTAGTGAGCCCGCGTCGGTGCCGATATCGTTACTGAGACGGGGTCAAAGCCGGCGTCCCGTGCCCGTTCCTCGTCGAGGATGCCGGTCCGGGCGGCGCCGAGCTCGAACGCCTTGACGATGGCCGTTCCGGCGATTCCGCCGACCGGCTCCGGGTCGCCGACGACGGTCTGGCCGATTGCGCGGCCGGCGCGGTTGGCGGTCAGCGCCAGGGGTACGTGGTCCGGCTCGCCGGTCACGACGTGGCGTGCCTCCGCGCAGTCGCCCGCAGCGTAGATGTTCTCGTAGTTCGTCCGACCGTACTCGTCAGTCGCGACGGCTCCGGTCTCGCCCAGCCCGATGCCGGCGTCCGCCGCCAAATCCGTATTCGGTTCGACACCGACGCCGACGATGGCGACGTCAGCGGGATGGGACTCGTCGTCGAGCATGACGCGCTCGACCCGGTCGGCACCCTCGAACCCTGAGACGGCGGTGTCGAGGTGGAGCTCGACTCCCTGCTCGCGGAGGTGGTCCTCGACGACCTCCGCGACCGCGTCACCGAACGGTTGGAGGACGTGTGGCAGCATCTCGTAGAGGTAGACGTCGACGCCGCGCGCCGACAGCGCCTCGGCCATCTCGACGCCCACGTAGCCGCCGCCGACGATGGCCGCGGAGTCCGGCGAGTGTTCGGTGACGTAGTTCTCGATGGCGTCGGCCTCGTCCATGTCGTGGATCGTGAAGACGCCGTCGAGGCCGAGCCCGTCGAGCGGCGGTTCGATGGCACTCGCCCCCGTCGCGACGAGCAGGTGGTCGTAGGGCTGGTCGAACGTCTCGCCGTCGCCCTCGACGGTCACAGTCTGGGCCTCGGGGTCGATGCCGACGACCTCGTGGCCGGTCCGGAGGTCGATATCGCGCTCCTCGCGGAACTCCTCGGGCGTCACGGCGACGAGATCCTCCAGGTCCTCGACCTCGCCCTTGACGTAGTAGGGCATCCCGCAGGCTGCGTAGGACACCCACTCGCCCTTCTCGAAGACGACCACGTCCAGCTCTGGGTCCTCGCGCTTGGCCTTGCTCGCGGCGCTCATCCCCGCGGCGTCACCGCCGACGACCACGAACGTCTCGCTCATAACCGTAGGTTCGACTGTCTCAAACTAAAGTATTTCGCGAATTTCACAATACCAGGAACGAGGGATCGGCTGACAGCCTCAGGTGTCGAGGCGAGCCCGCCCGAGCTATCGTCGAAGGTCACAGCCCGGCTGGTTCGGCGACTGCGTCGTCCGCACGGTCGAACAGCGCCGCGAACAGCTTGCGCTCCGCGGCGCGGAGGTGCTGAGTGAACGTCGACTGGTTGATCCCCATCGTCGCTGCGACTTCCTCCCCGCTGGCGTCACGCGGCCACTCGAAGAAGCCCGCGAAGTAGGCCGTCTGGGCGGCCTCAAGCTGGCGGTCGGTCAGCGACTCCTCGAAGGCCGTCCGGAGTTTCGTCTCGGCGGCCGCGTCGGGTTCGCGCTCGCGCTGGGCGACCAGATCCAGGTCCGGATACGACGACTGGACGGCCTCGACGACCGACCGGACGTCGTTGGACCGGGCGATATCGGCGACGAGACGACCGCTACCATCGGTAACCCTTTGTGATCGGACGGCCGCGCCGTACCGGGCCAGCGTCGTCACGACGGCGTCGTCGAGAGTCAGCCTGACGCCGCACCGCTCGTCGCCGTCGCACAGTACTTCGGCCCGTTCGATCCCCGGAGCGTCGCCGGCGTGGGCCGAGACGGCGTCCGGTTCGCAGCCCCTCACGGAGACGTAGGCGGCACAGTCGCCCTCCTTGCCGTCCCCGACCCGGTCGAGTTCGACCGTGCACTCCAGCGCCGACGACAGCGAGACCAGCGGGTCGTCCGTCCCGTCGAGCCGGAACTCGAGGCGAGTTACCTCGTCGGACGCGAGCGTCCGGCGGTTCTCGGCCGCGTTGATGGCGTCCCCGACAGCCAACCCGAGCTCGGCGAACACCGACCGATCGATGGCCTCGAACGCGCCGTCCGTCCCGGTCTCGACGAACAGCGCGCCGTAGTCGGCGTCCTGATACGATAACGGGACGACGACGCCCGAGGCCGCTGCGGGGTCGTCGACGGGCGCCCCACCGTCTTCGACGAATGCCGGTCGCCGCTGTTCGAGGACCGTACCGGCGACGTCACGGTAGGTCGACGAGCATTCGAGGCGTGCCTCGACCTCCTCCGGGTCGACGCCGGCAGCGGTCCGGACCGCGACGTCCCCGTCGACGAGTCTCCGGGTGCCGACCCAGGCGGCGTCGAACAGGTGCGATGACGCGAACCGGTCACAGAGCACACGCTCGATTTCGCGCCGGTTCGACGCCCCCACCAGCTCCCGGTTGATGTCCCGGATGACCTCGTTCGTGTTGTTCAGCCGCTCGAGGCGGTCGTTTTGCTCCTCGATCCGGAGCTGTCGCTCCTTGCGCTCGGTCACGTCCCGCTCGACCGCGACGTACCGCTCGACCGTCCCTCCCTCGTCGGTGATCGGCGCGACGGTCGTGTCGACCCAGCACAGCTCCCCCGACTTCCGACGGTTGATGATCTCGCCCTCCCAGACGTCGCCCGAGGAGATCTGCTCCCACAGTTCCGTGTAGAAGGCCTCGTCGTGCTCCCCGGACTGCCACAGGCGCGGGTTCTCGCCGACGACCTCCTCGGGGCCGTAACCGACGACGCTCTCGACCGCCGGGTTCGCGTATTCGATGGTCCCGCCGGGGCCGGTCAGGAAGATGGCGTGACCGGCGTGCTCGATCGCCTTCCGGAACCCTCGAAGGCGCTCGGTAACGCGTCGCTCCTCGACGACGTAGCTCGACAGGTAATACACGGTCAACAGCGCGAGGACGCTGACCGCAAGTCCCGGAAGCTCCTCGACCGGCGTCGTCGAGTTCCGGGCGGACAGCAACTGACGAGTGGCCATCAGCGACAGCATCACCGTCAGGAACCCGAACCGACGGTCGCTGCTCCGGGCGAGCAACACCAGCGAGTACCCGACTCCGGTCAGCCTGAGGAGGATGGAGGCGACGAGGACCCCGTTCAAGAGCGTCCACCTCCGACGACGGATCGGGGGTGTCGGTCAACGAGCGCAGTCATAGCTCGAACTTGTTCGCACCTCCTCGTATAAGCCCTCGGGCTTTCCCAGTCGCTGGGACGCGGTCCAGCGGGCGACCGGCACGGGCCCGTTTCCGGCGTTCCAAACAGTATTGGGCCGGGAGTTATCCCCCGTTTCGGTCCCGTCCGGCGGGGCAAAGAGTATCGGTACCACGCTCACCTCCCCGGCTCGTGTAGGTCTACGTGTATGCCTCAGTTCGACCGGCCATACGGACGCGGCCCGATGTGCGGGTGGTACCGATGAGTGGCGCGAGCGACGACCGGTTGCCGGGCGTCCCGGACGCGGGCGCCGCCGACCTCGACGCGATGGTCGACGACGAGGCGGCCGATCCCAGGGCGGAACTGTCGAAGACCGACCACGACACGGACCTCGGGATAGCGATGGCCGAGGACGCCAAGCGCGTCTCCCGGGGTGAACTGTCGGCCGAGGAGTACTGGGAGCGATACGACGAGGCCGCCGAACGCGAGTTCGGCGACACCTATCGCGAGACCCCCAACCCATCGATCGAGAGCGGCGACCAGACGATCGCCGACGAGACCGCGGACTCGCTGGGCTGTTCGGTCGGCTCGATGGACTCGGTCGCCTGCGAGCTCTCCGCCGACGGGGACGGGGCCGACGCGACCGGCGACGGGGCGGACGGCGACGAGCGCTGGGGGATGGTCATCGACCTCCAGAAGTGCGTCGGCTGTGACTCCTGTACGGTCGCCTGCAAGGCCGAGAACCGGACGCCGCCGGGCGTCTCTTACAACGTCGTGATGGAGGAGGAACACGGGGAGTTCCCGGAGGTCACGCGGACGAACGTCCCTCGGCCCTGTATGCAGTGCGAGAACCCGCCGTGCGTGCAGGTCTGCCCCGTCAGCGCGACCTACAAGATGGACAACGGCGTGGTCAACGTCGACTACGACCGCTGTATCGGCTGTCGGTACTGCATGATCGCGTGCCCGTACGGGGCGCGCTATTTCGACTTCGGCGAGAACTACGACGACGAGGTCGACGAGGCCGGCGAGGTGACCAGCCCCGAGTACGGCGTCGACCGCGGGAAGCGCGAGGGCGACGAGTCGCCGGTCGGCAACGTCCGCAAGTGTAGCTTCTGCACGCACCGCCTGGAGCGCGGCGAGGAGCCGGCTTGCGTCGAGACCTGCGTCGGCGACGCCCGGAACATGGGTGACCTCGACGACCCCGACAGCGAGGTCTCCGAGATGGCCGACTCCTCACGGGCGTTCCAGCTGAAAGAGAGCGAGGGGACCGACCCCAACGTCTACTACCTCAAGTGACCATGGCGACCGAACACTCGCGGTTCGAGTTCGACCCCGGGTTCGTCAGCGACCGCCTGCGCGTCGCCTGGTACGCCGTCCTCGGCGCGCTCCTGCTCGTCGGCGGGTACGCGACGTGGCTGCGGATCACGGAGGGGATGGCGAGCACCAACCTGACGAGCACGACCCCCTGGGGCGCCTGGGTCGCCTTCTACATCTACTTCGTCGGCCTCTCGGCGGGGGCGTTCCTCGTCAGCACGCTCGCGAACGTCTTCGGCGTCGAGGCGATGCACCGGATCGACCGCGACGCGCTGTTCGCAGCGATCGTCAGTATGGCCGTCGCGCTGCTGTTCGTCTGGACCGATCTCGGCCGAATGGACCGGATGTATCACCCGTTCGTCTGGCGGCAGTTCACCTCCGCGCTCTCCTGGGAGGTCCACGCGTACGTCGCCTACATCGGCGTGCTCGTGACCGAGCTGTACTTCTCGATGCGCTACGACCTCGCCCGCGTCGCCGAGCGCGGGTCGGGACTGCGCGCCCGACTCGCTGCCCTCCTGACGCTGGGTCGCCGGGCGACGACCGAGGCCTCCCGGACCACCGACCGAACCTGGCTCACGCGAGCCGGGATCGTCGGCATCCCGCTGGCCATCTTCATGGTCCACGGCGGGACGGGCGTCCTCTTCGCCGTCTCGAAGGCCCGCCCGTACTGGAACAGCGGGCTATTCCCGGTGATCTTCATCGTCTCGGCGGTGCTCTCCGGGACGGCGCTGGTGATGCTGTTGTACGTTCTCCGGACGAAGCTGTTCGACGACGAGCCCGTCGACCGGGACCTGCTCGACCAGCTGGCGAAGCTACTGGCCGCGTTCGTCGTCGTCGACGTGGCGCTGACCGCCATCGAGGCGCTGATCGCGATCGTCAGTTTCCACCCCCACGTCGTCGAGACCTGGCAGATCATCGCGTTCGGCGAGATGTCGTGGTCGTTCTGGTGGTTCATGGTCGGGTTCGGGTGGGTGTTCCCGCTCGTCATGCTCTCGAAGCGGGAGTGGCGACGCACGCCGTGGCTGATGGCGCTGGCGGGGCTCAGCGTCGTGATCGGCATCGTCGCCGTGCGGTTCAACATCGTCGTTCCGCCGCAGATCCGCCCCGTCATGGAGGGGCTCCCGCACGGCTCGTACTTCCCATCGGCCGTGGAGTGGGCGACCAGCGCCGGGATGATCGCGGTCGGACTGCTCCTGTACACGATCGGCGCGGAACTGCTGCCGCTGACGCCGCTCGACGGAGGTGACCACTGATGTCAACCGACGACACCACCGACGCAGACGCCGGAGGGACCGAAGACGAGGGGCCGTCGCTCACGCGACGCGACCTCGTGAAGGCGGTCGGAGCCGTCGGCGCCATCGGCGCCGCCAGCGCCGCGACCGTCAACGTCGACACCGACGACCTCTGGACCGACGACACCGAACACTACGTCGGCGACGACTACGGCGAGTACGGCGCGAGCGACGTGATCCACACGACCTGCGGGCAGTGCAACACGTTCTGCCCGATCAAAGTCCGGCTGGCCGACGACAGCGGGACTGGCGAGTACAGCTCGCTCGTCCGCAAGCTGGCCGGCAACCCGTACTCGTTCCTGAACACCCAGCCGTTCTCGCAGGTGCCCTACGACAGCGACCCCGAAGACGTGGCCACGGGCGACGTGGCGGGGAGCGGTGCCGTGGACGCCGACCGGTGGTCGCTGTCGGGCGGCCGGATCTGCCTGAAGGGCCAGGCCGGCATCCAGACGGCGTTCGACAGCTACCGAGTGCGCAAGCCGATGAAACGCGTCGGTCCCCGCGGCTCCGGGGAGTGGAAGACTATCTCCTGGGAACAGGCGATCGAAGAGATCGTCGAGGGTGACGACGACCTGGGCCACCCCGGGTTGCGCGCTCTGTGGGGCTACGCGCCCGAGGACGAGGTGATGGACGACTGGGAAGCCGTCCAGTCCGGTGAGCTGGAGAAGTCGGCCTTCGACGAGAAGTACGAGGACGTCTTAATCGACACCGACCACCCCGACATGGGGCCGAAAGCCAACCAGATCGTCGACGTGGGCGGGTTCCGGCGCAACTTCATCCGGACTCGCCTGTGGCACCAGGGGCTGGGGTCGATCAACAGCGTCCACCACGCGGGGACCTGCGGCTTCTCCAGCGTCATGGGGAACGTCCGTTCGCACGCGGCCCAGAAGAAGCGCCAGTACCCCGACGTGGAGAACTGCGAGTACCTGCTGGTGTGGGGGACCAACCCCATGGTCGCCAACAAGGGACCGACCTGGCTCGCGCCGAAGCTGACCAGCGCCATCGAGGACGGGATGCGGATGGATGTGGTCGACCCGCGGCTGTCGAAGACCGCCGAGAAGGCGGACACCTGGGTCCCGGTCGAACCTGGCGCGGACGGCGCGCTCGCGCTCGGGATGGCCCGCTGGATCCTCGAACACGACCGCCACGACGTCGAGTACCTCCGCAACCCCGCCGAGAGTGCCGCCGAGAGCGACGGCGAGCCAACCTGGAGCGACGCGACCCACCTCGTCCTCGTCGACGAGGAGGCGGGTCCCAAGGCCCGCGCCGCCGACCTCGGGCTCGTCCCGGCGGACCACGAACTGGCTGACGACTTCGTCGCGGTCGACGCATCGACCGGCGAACCGCGGCCGGCCAGCGAGGTCGAGACCGGTGTCCTCGACGTGTCGCTGACCGTCGACGGAACCGCCGTCGAGAGTGTCTGGAGCCTGTACCGCGACCGGGTGTTCGAGCACACCGTCGAGGAGTACGCCGAGATGTCCGGCGTCTCGGCCGACCGGATCGCCGAGGTCGCCGACGAGTTCACCAGCCACGGAAAGCGAGCGGCGATCATGGCCTACCGCGGCCCGGCGAAACACACCAACGGGTTCTACAACACCCGGGCCATCGCGACGCTGCAGCACCTCATCGGTAACTACGACTGGAAAGGGGGCCAGATCACGCCCTACGCCGGGTACAGTACGATGTCCGGCCGCTACGAGCTCGAACAGGTCCCCGACGGCCACTCGCCGTGGGGGATCCCGTTGCTGCGCGGCGGGGTCAACTACGAGGACACCACGCTGTTCGAACGCGACGGCGGCTACCCGGCGAAGCGGCCGTGGTTCCCCGTCGCGCCACCTCAGGCCACCCAGGAACTGTACGGCAGCGCCGCCGACGAGTACCCCTACGGCATCGAGGCGCTGTTCATCCGGCCGTACTCGAACAACCACGTGATGGCCGTCGCCGGCGGCGACCAGATCCCCGACATCCTCGGCGACCCCGACACTATCCCGCTGGTCGTCGCCTCCGACACGGTGATCGGCGAGACGAGCAAGCACGCCGACTACATCCTGCCGGAGCCGACCTACCTCGAACGGTGGGAGAACTTCGGCACGTACCCGAACAAGCGGCTGGCCGACGAGAAGATCAGCCAGCCCGCGGTCGAGGTGGTTCCCGACGCGCGGCCGTTCGAGGAGGTCCTGATCGACCTCTGGACGGAACTGGACCTCCCCGGCGTCGGCGAGGACGCGATCCCCGACGCGGACGGGGATCTGTGGCCGCTCGAGCGGGCCGAGGACTTCTACCTGAAGCTCGCGGCGAACATGGCCTACGCCCGCGAGCCCGTCCCCGATGCGAGCGAGGACGAGCAGCGGGTCTTCCGCGAGAGCCACGAGCAGGGGCTCGGCGACTCGTTCGACCTCGACCGCTGGAAGCGGGTCGTCAGCGACGAGGAGTGGGCGAAGGTCGTCACCGTGCTCAACCGCGGCGGCCGCTTCGAGGAGCCCGTCGACGACTACGCCGACCGGTTCGCCGAGCACGGCCACGAGTACGACTACGCCGAGCGCTTCGACGATAGCAACGCCTACGACGGCGACCAGATGCGCTACAGACTCAGCTCGCGCGTGGACTTCTACAGCGAGGTCGTGCCGAACGGGAAACACTCCTACACCGGCGAGCGGTTCGACCCGCTCCCGCGGGTCGACGACGTCGAACACTACGACGGCGGCGTCCAGGCGCCGGTCACCGACGACGGCGACCCCGAGCGCCCCCTGCGGCTGATCAACTGGAAGCCCCGGACCCAGGGGATGCACCGCACCACGAACAGCCCGTGGCTCCGGGAGACTAGGCCGCAGAACCCGCTGTGGATCAACCCGCGCGACGCCGAGAAGCGCGGCATCGAGAACGGCGACGAGATCGCCATCGACGCCGGCCGACGCACCGCGGAAGGGGTCGCGATGGTCACGAACGGCATCCGCCCCGGCGTCGTCGGTGCCATGTGGGGCTGGGGTCGGTCCGGAGACGGTGCGGTCGAAGAGACTATCGACGGCGAGACCCGCGGCCTGGTTGAGGAAGACGGCCACACGCCCTACCAGTTCGACGAGCCGATGACCGAAGAGGCCGGGCTGGCGAAGGGCCGCGACGCCGGGTTCGCGATCAACCACCTCCAGCCGCTCGACGAAGACCTCGGCGACACCGGCCTCTCGGACCTCGTCGGCGGGAGCAACGCCCAGTACGACGCCTTCGTCGAGGTCGAGCGGAAGTGATCCCGATGGACGACGCCACCACCACGGCCGTGGGCGGTGAATCCGGCGGCGACGCCGACGCCGCCCGTGCGAGAGCGGCGGTGTACGGGCTGCTCGCCGCGGCGTTCGACGGCGACCACGAGACGCTCGCGGCCGCGCTCGGCGACGGGACCCTGGCCGACCTCGTCACCCGGTTCCTGGGTGACGCGGACGGCGATGCGTTCGACCGCCCCGACCTCGACACCGAGGGGCTCCGGGTCGGCTACGACAACCTGTTCGTCGTCCCCGGTCCGCACTACGTCCCCCCGTTCGCGTCGGCCTGGGCTGACGACCCCAGCGAGGACTTCGAGTCCGACTCGCCGTACCACGACGCCGGGGCGGCGGGCGAACTGCTGGGCGACCCCGCTGCCGCGGCCGCGCGGTCCCATGCGGCCGTCGGCTTCGAACCCGAGCGCGGCGACGCCATTCCCGACCACCTCGCCGCCGAACTGGAGTTCATGCGCGCGCTCTGCGAGCGGGAGGCCACCCTGCTCGCTGACCGTAGCGACGCCACCGACGAGCTCGCAGCGGTCCGCGAGCACCAGCGGGAGACGGTCGGCCGCCTCGGCTGGCTCGACGACTTTCACGAGACCGTCGAGGCCGAAGACGCCGCCGAGGGTGTCTTCGCGGCACTCGCCCGACTCGCACGGACCTTCGTCGCCTGGGACGCACGGAGCGGAGTCGCTGCTCCCGACAGTGGCACGGTCTCGCCCCAGTGAGCGACCCCAAAACACAAACGAGACCGGACGGTAGCAGCAGCCGAGAGATGACCGAGGCGGACGGCACTGCCGAGTCGACGCGATCGCACTGGTCGTTGCTGGGGATCGGCGGCGCGCTGAGCCTCTGCTGTCTCGTCGCGGCCCCGGCGTCGACCGGCGCGGCCGGCGCCGTCGCTGGCGGCAGTACTACCGCCGTCCTCGGTGGGAACCTGGTCCAGATTCTCGTGACGGCCGTGACCGTCGGGCTCCTGGCCGGCTTCGTCCGGCTTCGGACCGGCGGCGGAAGCTGCGAGGCCTGATCCGTCAGCGGCCGCACGCCTCACAGCGCCGTCGCTGATAGTAGAGCAGTCCGCCGAAGGCGGCGACGCTCACGGCCCCGAACGCCGGTCGCAGCGGGTCGAAGTACGTCATCAGCGCCGAGGAGCTGAACAGCGCCAGCAGCACGGCGTTGCATATCGGGCAACCGAAAGCCAGGAACCCGCCGACGATACCGCCGGCGGCGTAGCGGTCTCCGATCGGGTCGTCGGTCAGCGACCGCTGGTAGACGAAGCCGGCGGCGAACGCCGCCGTAGCGACTAGGAAGAGGTAGTCCGCCGGGGTACGCTCCACCATTCGAACGTACAGGGGGTTCGGGATCAGTCCGGTCACGACGCCGAACAGCAGGAGAGTCCCGACGCCGACGCCGGCGCTCCTGACGAATCGGGAATACGGGAGAGCCGTCACAGCCCAACCTCCCGTCGTCGAGTGCCGTTCGTTCGGTTGTCCGATGCATGCCACATCTCGACCATCTGTCGTCGGTTGTTCCATCGCATGGTTACGTCGGGTCGATCGAGCACGTCCGCGGATCACCCGCGCGCCCGAGGAAAATGAGGAGCAGGACGATACCGCCGACGCGGAGAAGGTTGCCGTCGTACGGTAGGGCCGCCATCGCACCGACGAAGCCCAACGCTCCGAGCACGCCCGCACCGCAGCTCGCACAGCCGGCGGCGACCATTCCGGGCAGGACGCCCACGATGGTTGATGCACCTCGGCGACGCGCACGGCCGACCAGCGCCAGCGCGTTGGTCGTCGCGATACCGGTCAGGACCGCGTATCCAGTGACCAGAGCGAGACCGACCGCCCCAGTGCTCAGGTACATTTCCCGAGTGAGTGCGCTGACCGCGTAGACGACGTCGCCCGGGTCGTTCGCGAGGATCTGGAGCGAGAACTGAGGGAACGAACTCAAGACCAGGACGACGTACGTGACGGCCGTCCCGGCGGCGGTCAGCAGCAGCCGTCGATCAGACGTGAGCGGGTAAACGAGCGCTCCGCGGAGGCTACGAGTCCAGTCGCGACTCGCAATGGTCCGTCTCACGCTCACGATTCCATCACCTGGTCGATGGCGTCGGCGAAGTTCTCGTAGGGGTGGGCCCCGACGAGCCTCCCGGCAGCCCCGGACTCACGATTGTAGATAACGAAACCCGGTGTGCCCTGAATCCTCGCCTCGCGGGCTACGTCGAGGTTTGGATCCATGCTCTCACGAATCGAGTCCCCTCGTTCCTCGCGGCAGGTATCGACCGAGGATACGTCCACACCATCTACCCGCTCGGTGACACTGGTAAACGCCTCCTCGTCGGCCCAATCCGTCCCTGAATCGGGCTGTTCGTCGAACGCCGCCGCGTGCCAGTTCCAGAACGCGGCGGGGTTGCTGTCGGCGACCTGCGACCATACACAGCGCCCCCAAACTGCCGCTGGCATCGAGTACTGTCCGATGTTCGGATATGAGAGCGCCACCAGGCGGGCGTCGCCGGTGTCGAGGTAGTTGCGGCCGATATCGGGGAACGTCTCCGTCTCGAACTTCTTGCAGAACGGACACAGATAGTCCGTCCAGTAGTAGATGTCCACCGCAGCGTCGCGCTCGCCGGCGATCGGTCGCCCGGCGAGTTCGACGCCGAAGTCCGTCGTCGCAGTGCTGCCGTGGGAGGTATCCGGAACGTAGCGCTGCTCACTCGGCTCAGGCTGTGACGCGACGTACGCGACACCACCCCCGAGCGCAAGCACCCCGCCGCCAGCGAGAAGGGCGCGTCGACGAGTGATATTGCTTGTGAGATCCATTGTTGCCCAATACCACTCCTCGTCGTCTGAAAGACGTTGCGGTCCCCTATGGCGGTTAGAAATTACCGGCGTATGCCGCGTTTTCGACTGTCTCAATTATCGAATGCAGATCGTATGAGCCATCATTCCGTACCACGACAACGAGCCCGATCGTCTCCTCGACCGGTACAGCGATGGTGACCAGTGTATCGTATACGCGAACGGTCGCGTGCAGCGGCTCTCCGTGGTATTCCTCGTAGACTGCAGTGCCGATTGCCTCCAACTGAATGTGTTCTAGAATCGACCGAATATCGGACGCAGTGTACTGTGAGGATGCCGCCTCGTCCCGGTACAGGACATCGTACTCGCCACCCACAAGGGAGCCCTTCGAACGGCGGTCGTCCGCCTCAGCAGGCCCATCGGTCGTCGCTGATTTACACGTGCTTTTCTATCACAGAGCGAAGCTGCGCTTCGTCCTGCATTCCGACAAGGCGTTCGGCAGGCTGACCGTTGGCGAATAAGACGAGCGTCGGCAACCCCTGGACACTGTACTCGGCGGCAAGTTGCTGGTTCGCGTCAATATCGATCTTCGCCACAGCCGCACCCGTCTCGGCGGCGATCGTTTCGACGACCGGTTCAAGCATCTGGCATGGTCCGCACCAGTCAGCGTAAAAGTCGGCTAGCACGACATCGTGTTCGGCGACAGTTTCGGTCAGCTCGGCGCCGCCGTCGATATGGATCGGCTCAGAAGGACTCTGCGAGTCGGACTCCCCAGCACCGCCCGTTCCAGCCTGATTTCGAAGCTCCGCCAATTTCTGTCGTCGGATCTCCTCGATCTCTTCAGCCATAGGTATTCGTATGCTTTTGTGTAAAATACACAATACTGCTGCGCTAGAGAGTTGAGATTGCAGGAATCAGGAACAGGACTGCAGCGGCTGGTTCTCTCGGTCGTCCGAGTCCCGACTATATCGATCTTCGAACTCCTGAATGAGCTGTCCGATATCCGCATACCAGTCGTTGAGCAATCGCTGCATATCGTGAGCAATTCCTCATTCGCTCTTGCGTAGCACATTGTTGATGTAGAGCCCTCTTGCGGTTCTATGCTGAACTAGGCTCAACGAGAACGGGCTGGTCAAGGACTCAAACTACCGGTTCAGGTATCAACCTACTACGGAAAGCAGCATCAACAATCTCCTTCGGAAGAGCGTTCCTCATTTGTCAGAGCCTGTTCTGCACCCGGGTAGCCGACGACGCTGCCGGTCGCTTGTTTGTGTTCCCTGACAGAGTAGGGGTCGAGCGAATCTGTGGCAGAAATACCACCGCTGGAATCTGATACGGCGACCACATCGGCGCCTATCTCGTAGACTAGTTTGGCCCCTATCCAGCCGGCATTTCCATACCCCTGTACAGCGACAGAGGCCCCGCTGAGGTCCTTGTCGAGATACTCGAACGCCTCGCGTGCGGCGATGACCGTCAACCGGCCGGTCGCTTCGACGCGACCTTCGCTCCCGCCACTAGATATATCTTTCCCGGTGATGACACCTGGTTCAGTCGTATTCTCGAGGGTCTCGTAGGTATCTCTGATCCAGTTCATCTCACGCTGGCCCGTGTTGACGTCGGGAGCGGGGATATCACGGTCAGACCCGATGAAGGGGCGCAGTTCGACGGCGAATGCACGGGTGACCCGCTCGAGTTCCGACTCGGAGTACTCACTCGGGTCGGTGATGATACCGCCTTTGCCGCCGCCGAGCGGGATATCACTGGTGGCAGTTTTATAAACCATCCACCCTGACAGCGCTTTGACCTCATCACGGGTAACTCCGGGGTGGTAGCGGATACCGCCCTTGTAAGGGCCACGGTCACCGTTGAACTGTGACCGGTAGGCACGGAACACCTCGGTCGACCCATCGTCTATTTCGACAGCCAGATTCATCTCCACCACGCGCTCGGGTGTCTTGAGTCGTCTAGTTTCCCATCCGACACATAAACATAGCTAGCTGCTTCGTCGATCTGCGTACGCAGATTCTCGTACGGGTTTAGCACCGACATACATGTCGCAGGTGAACCGAGATACCAAAACCTAACTGTCTTATCTGAGTTTTTATACTAAATTTAAGTTTGGTTTTTACTAATTGAGGCTTGTTTAACTAATATTTGTCTTTAATTATTGCTCTAATTTTATTTTTGTATTAATATATTTAAATATCTGTCTGTCCGCTCTGTCGACCACTTCGACCGTCGTATCGGCGTCAAGAGCGACCGCGTCCCCCACGCGTTCGCAACCGCTGGCGGGGACGTCTATCCGGTCGACCTCTGGAAGCAGACAGTCGCGGTACTGGTCCCGTTCCAGGAGTACGCGGCCGGAGGGGAAGTACCAGATCTGGGTGACAGCCCTGAAACACGCCGCTGTCGCCGGGTCTTCGATGCGTCTGAGTTCGGGGTCGTCTCTGGAGCGATATTTTTCAGGAAGAATGAGAGTACGCGTACTGCGCGTCGGGCAGTCGGGTGGCCCCGAAACCGCGGGCGGCGGTCAAATGTTTTCCCGCCCCACGACTGGCACCGAAACCGGTACCATTCCTGGTGTCTACGAGGCTGTCCCGACGGACAACCGCGTGTGTGACAGGCTTAGATCGGCCACAACACGACCGGGCCCCAGTTCGATTGGCCTCGGCTCCGGTCCAGTCCGATAGCATCGTCACTCGACCGGTGTCTGCCGGTTGCGCATCTCGCCCCCACAGTCGGGACAGGGGCCGGGGTTGTCCTCCGCAGTGACGACAGTACCACACTCGAAGCACTCGTACGGCGTTTCCTCGTCGGGCGTTTGCGTGACATCTCGCATTGGATATTCACGAGTGCCCGCTGTCGACGCGCGACACTCGTGACTACATACCCAGTACAGAATCGAATAGTCAGCAGTTTACTACCAAGGTATCCAGACAGTAGGGTGTTCGTTATTGAACCTACCTGGACTGACCGGCTACCGAAAACTTCGCGTCCTCGAACACCGCTGTGAAGAGTTTCCGCTGTACCGTCCGGATATGCTGGTAGAACGCCGGAGGAGAAATATCGAGGAAATCCGCGACCTCTTCACCCGTACTCTCGCGTGGTGATTCGAAGAAGCCGCTGTAGTAGGCCGTCTGGGTGACTTCCAGTTGGCGGTCGGTCAGTGCTGCGAGGAACTGTGCGTGGATATCGCGGTCGAAGGCCTGGTCGAGGGTCTGCTTGCTGTCGAGGGCGACCTCGACGAACGTGTCGTTCACCAGCTGTCTGATGGTCCGGCCGTCGATGCTCTCCGGAGCGTCGATTGTGAGTGTGGTCTTCGTTGGCTCCCCAGTCGCTTCGCGCAGGACGGCGCCGTGGTCGGCCAGTTCCAGAGCGAGGAACGGCTGTGTCAGTCCGAGGCGGAGAACACCGCCGTCGGTGTCGGCACTGATGGCCTGGACAGCATCGATGCCGGCCAGTTCCGATGCACAGTCCTGTAAGGTTCCGATGTCAGCGTCGTCGACAGTAACGAAGACGTAGCTCCCGTCGGTTGTCTGTTGCACACCACCCTGATAGGTGAGGGTGCAGTCGGCCTCCCGCGCCAGACGCGAGAGGACGAACGTCGGATCGTCGATTTCGAACACCAGGCGGGTTATCGACATCGTGAGGAGAGCGTTCTTCCGTTCGATGGCGCTCAGTGCGGCGGCGATAGTTTCGCCGAGTTCGGTCAACACTGTCTGTGCCATCCCGTCGAAAGCGTCTCTGGTATCCGCGTAGACGGTCAACACGCCGTGCGTGACTTCGTTGTACACCAGCGGAATACTCAGCACTGACATGAAATCGCGTGTGAGCGCGTCCGTCCGCCAGGAGTCCTCCCGCAGGTCGGCCGCGACGTTTGGCACCATCGTGAGCTCCCCCGACGCCGCCGTTTGCCCGGCCGGTTCCGTCCCGGAGGTTCCGACCACAAACTGGTTGCCGTCCAGATATCCCTGCTCGTTGCCGGCCCAGGCACGGGCTTCCAGCGTGTCCGTCGTCGGGTCGACGGTTCCGACCCACGCGAAACGGAACCGGCCATCGTCGGTCAGCAGTTCACAGACGGCGTGGTCAATCTCCTCACGGGTTTCAGCCTTGACGACGGCCCGGTCGATAGCCCGAATCGTCTTGTTGATCTGATTCAGGGTGGTGAGTTGCTCGTTTTGCTGCTGAAGTTGCCGCTCCTGTGTGCGGAGCTTCGACTCGCGGGTCACACGGTCCAGGGCGGCCTCGGCGGCCGCGGCGAGCAAGTCGGCGAGTTCCCGTGTCACCTCGTCGAAGGCACCCACCGTGTCCGATCCCGCGACGAAGACGCCGTGGTCACCCAACGGGATGTAGCTGGCACTCCGCAGGTCCGTCGCCCGATTGTCGAGACGGCCAGACTCGTGGATATCCGCGAACACCTGCCTGTCGCCCGTGATGAACCCGTGTCCGGGGAGTGTGTCGCCATCGGCGTGGACACTCGGCAGCGGTCCGTGCAGGTCTCGCATCGTCTGTGAGTGCGCCGCAGGACGTAGCTCGTTTCCGTCCGCGTCGAACAGATATACCGCACTCGCCTCGACACCGATCACGTTCGGCGCGTCCTCGACGATATGCTGTGCAATCTCGTCGTGGGTCCCGGCATAGAGAAACGACCGGGCGAGTTCTTGGAGGGTAGCCAGGGCCTCTTCGCGCTGTTTTCGTTTCGTAATGTCACGACAGCTATAGAGGAACGAGCCCCCTTGGATGTCGACTTCCCTGACGTTAACCAGTAGCGTGTGTTCGCGGCCAGCTTTGTCAGTCGCCGTACACTCGATGTTCTTGAGTGCCCTGTTGTCAGCGAGGTCGTCACGATCGAAGAGATCCTCACCGAGTAACCCGTCTATGGTTCCCTGCTCGTAGATCTCCTCGGCGGTGTAGCCAAAGATGAAGTGGACGTTCGGACAGACGTAGGTGTACTCACCGTCGTCGTTTGTGATGAGGACGGTGTCGGTCATGTTGTTGAGCGTGACCCGGTGGAGTTCTTCGGACTCTTGGAGATCGCGCTGGAGTTTGACTTGGTCGGTAACGTCGATTCCTTCGACCACGATCGAGACGACGTCGCCACGGTCGTTCTCGACAGGGCGGACTGAAAGGTCCAGGACGCGATGGGGGGTCGCCGGTGCCTGATAGACGACGGCGTTACTGAACCGGCCTTCACGCGCCGACGTGACGAGCTGTCGAACATCCCGCTGGGCCGCCTCTGTCTCGTCCCACCACGGCAGTGTCCAGAACGGCTTACCGATCATAGCGTCACAGTCATGATCTATCATCTTCCGTCCCCGTTGATTGACGCGCTTGAGTGTGCCCTGTGGGTCGAGTACCCATGTCGCCGTCTGGTTGTCCTGGAAGACGGCTTCAAACTGCTGTGCCCGCTCGTTGCGAGTGATCGTCTGCTCCGCTGTACGAACCGCGTCCACAGCCCGTTCGATAAGATCCTCATTTGTCTGGTCATCGGACTCGGTTACTGCGAGATAATCGGTGACTCCAGCCCGGATAGCCTCGCTCGCTATGGCCTCGCTACCGTCTTTAGTGCCGAGAATGATCGGGGTGGACGGGTACGTTTCTTTGAGACGATTCACTAGTTCAATCCCGGTTTGCTCTCCGAGCTTATATGCAGTAACGATACAGTCGATGGGCCTCTTACCGACGGTATCTAGTGCCTCAGGCACTGTCTTAACCGTCGTAATAGACCCCCCAGTTTGGCTGCGTATCGTACGTGTAAACGCTTCGAGCCATTTTGTTGAACCAACAACGAGAATCTGAGCCGTGTCAAGAGTGGAGTCAGTCACTGTCATCTGATTACACCACGTATCGGTTTGAACTACTTAGCGCTGGACTCAATGAAGGGCACAGAGATACTTCAATATATAACCCCACAGCCATCTAAACAGTTTTGAATCAAACCCGATTTGAAAGTCCGAGTGCCTGTACATATTAGACCGGAGCCAAGGAGCATGGTGGCACGTACAGGAACTAGGGACTGCGTGGTCACGGACGCAATACAGAATGATGATAAAGACTGTCTTGCGACAAACTCTCCATCGGCGAGAAATAAGTCAACTCTTGCGATCGACAGGATGGTCCACTCTCACGACGGGTCCGGCCGACCGGTGTCTCGAAGCGGCGGACGCAGAGGGCTTGACTGGTGCACACCACATGAAAAACAGCGTGTACAGGGCGGGACAGGATCGTCTAATGTGAGCCAAGCGTTGTAAACTCCTCATTAGATAGTTTGGACGTGAATGTCGCAGCATGCAGGGAGGTTCAACCGTCTCACCGCCATTGGTCGGCAACCAACAGCGGTCTCAGTATCTTCAGATGGAATCGATCTCGTTGATTGCTTCGGTCGCGAGCGCACCCAATTCATCGGCTTCGATGTGCGAGTAGCGCTTACGAATCATCTTCTCTGAGTTATCGAGATATCGGTCAGCAACCGTGTATCCGAATCCGCGGACAAGGATTTCGCCCATTCCCCGTCGGCCACCATGAGGAGCGAAATAATCGTGTTTCGGATGCTCAAGGTCGACCTCCGCTGCGTCGAGAGCCGTTGAAGAATCGACCGCGCCCCATCGGTCGTGATCGACAGTGGGTGGATATCCTCGTCGAGAGCCAACAAGAAGTCCCGAGCGTACTCGTCACGTTGTTTCTCGATTGTATCTGGCCCGTCTTGGACGAGCGTTGCGAGCGTCCGCTGGTCGAACGTGGGAAACACTGGCCATTGCACCGTCGGTGGATCCATCAGCGTTCGATGTCTCCGGAGTGGCGCGATCACAGGATCTGGGAGACTCGCAACATCCCACTGCTGTTTCTTTCGGTAGACATCCATGCTCCCGTCATCTAGCGAAATCTCTCCCCACTGGACACCACGCCGCCGTGGATCGTTCGGGTCACGAAGAATCTCACCAACGCGAACAGCTGTGTATGCGAGAACGAAGACGAGAGCGCGGTCACGAGCCGCCTTTAGGATCGTATATCGCGCTCGCTGCCTGTCGAGGGGATCGACATCATCCGGAAGCGCTCTGTACGTCTCAATTGCGTCCTGGACTCGCTCGTCAACGTGTCGGATGAGTTCGTGACGCTGCTCAGATGTCCATATCTGCTGGTCGCCGGGTTTGCGACCGTCGTCATCGGGAGTGGGGCCATCGCACTCGCTCGCCGGGCGTAGTGACCCCTGAGATATCCCTCGTTCGCACACCAACCACACCACGCAGAGATATAGTGATAATACGTGTGGATGGTGTTTTGCTTGAGCGCGCGGTCACTGCCGAGATGCCGGGCGTACGCCCGGAACATTCGTTCATCGAGATCCTAGAAGGACGGGTCCCGGTCGACATCTTCGGGGACGATTCCTGTCCACTCGTTCCGACCGCAGTCGCCCGCAACCCACCGGCCGAACCGTTTGAGTTCGCGGGCCGCATTACGACGGTAGTTCCCGCCGTCACCACCACGCCCTTTCCCCTTGTCTTGGAGGTAGCGTTCGAAGGACTCCGTGAGCGATATCGAACCAGCACGTCTCGCTGCGGGAGCTAGTTCGATCACGGGAGCAGATTGTCGTCAAGAATGTCGCTACAATCAATCGGAATCCCCTCCCATGCGGCTTTCACAGCCTTGTATCCGGTCCACCCCTCTCGTTCCAACAGCTCACCACACGCTTCACAGAACTCGCGACGAGAAATGAGGTCGGTATCGTAGAGAATGTAGAACAGAAACGGCGGTGCCACGACACGGATATCTTCGTTTTGATCGTCGACTGCGCGGCGGACCGAGCGTCGGCCTGCCGCGTCCATCAGAATAACGTAGTCGATAGCCTCCGGGTTCTGTACCACTTCCTGTCGGAGTGATTCCTCGCCAGCGTCCGCTCCATGGGGCCGGGGAACACTAGTCACCTGGGTGAGCGGTGTGTCTTCATCCGCAAGCGCCGCAAGTGCAGCACGGCTTCCGTGATGGAGTCGGTACGGACGACTTCCTTCAGGTGCGGTTTCGCGCGTCTCCTCGGCGTGTCGCTCTAGCTCCTGTTTGCAGACGTTTGTCGTCGTGAGGCCGACGTTGTCCGTTATCTGAGTCCACAACGAGCTATTCGCAACGGCAATCAGCGTATCCGTATCGACGAGAATCGGATACCGTGTGTCGCCACTGGCCATTTAGGCTAGATAGTCGCTGGTGTCAGCCTCAGTAGCCTCGCGGAAGGCCTCAGTGTCCTCCTGGAGCAAATCGAACTCCTCCCCGAGGAGGACTCGAGCAGCTTCCTCCGAGATATCGCCCGCAGAGTAGTGCTCGTAAATCGCGATTTTGTCGTCGTCAGTCATCGCTCGCCGAAGCATCTCGGTAAGCCCCTCTCGTCCGAGTTCGCTAATATTGATGCCTCCAAGATGGACGGCATCCAGTTCGGTTGCCGCCTCCTTGAGCGGGCCGGCGCGGAATTTAATCGTATCGTCAAGCGATTCTTGGCTCATAGTGGAGAGTATGGAGGCCGGCCGGATAAGTTGTTTCCCCTTGTGGGAACACATGGGTACATTGCCCCTCATCCTCTCGGACGAATTAGCAATGGTGGCGCTTCTCAGGGAGTGGCTGAAAAATAACTGGTCGTGCTTCTCTCATGAAGGAATACCGACGGGCACAATTTCGTATATAACAGTAGCTGGCTGACCGCAGTGCCGTGATTATCAACTGTCGTAATACGGGCATAGGACTCAAATCAGTCAGTCAAATAAATCTGATAGATGACCGTCCTCGGCGTTTCTCCAGCGTTTTTGGCATATGTTTTCGCCTACGGACTGGCCGCACTCGGCTGTATAGCCGCTCTCGGTCGTGCCCGGCAGGTCACAGACACCGATACCCGTCGAGGGTTGGTCGCGTTGCTGGTTGGGAGTGGTGGCTGGGCCGCGCTACAATTGGCCTTTCTGGTCGCTCCAACTCCAACGGTAGGCTACGGAGCCTACACACTCAGCCTGATTATCGGACTCACTACCGTCGGGGCCTGGCTCTATTTTACCTCAGCCTATACCGGACGCTCATTTCACCGAGATAAGATGTATAGACGTCTCGCGGTGGCGCTGTATCTCGCTATCGTCGCAGTGAAACTCACGAATCCACTCCACGGCTGGTACTTTCAGACGACCTTCGTCACCGAGCCGTTTCCGCATCAGACAATCATACACGGGACTTTTCACTGGGTCGTCACCGGGCTCTCCTACGCGCTTGTCGCGGTGGGATTCTTCATGTTGTACGAACTATTTCTGGACGCCGACTACGATACACGGCCACTGGCCGCGCTTGTCGGGATTACTGGCCTCCCTGTGGTGTTCGATATCGTCGGCTTCGCCAGCGATGCCCTCATTGACATCAACTACGAGCCGCTTGGCGTTGCCGTCTTCGCAATCGGCGTCCTGTACGTGTTCGAAGAGGAGTTTCTCGCCGTCCAACTCACCGACGGCGTTGACGCGCCGGTCGTCTATCTGGACCGCGATGACCGAATCAGCCACTACAATGGACGCGCTGAGCAGCTGTTCCCGGACCTCGATGGGGCGACAGGGGAACCACTGGACGACATTATCCCACCCGCGAGCACGGAACTTGGCGACCGAAACTGGATCCTCGACCGGACCAGGGCCGGCGAGACCAAACACTATCTGGTGAGTGACACGCGCTTTTCGCTGGGCCAGACTGGCATCGGCCGGATGGTGTTGTTTACCGATGTGACTCGGACCGAACGGCAGCGTCGGGAGCTAGAACGGCAGAATGAACAACTGGAAGGGTTCGCCGCCGCTATCCGGCATGAACTGCTCAACACACTGCAGATTGTCAGCGCCAGAATCGACATCGCTGGCGACGCGGTTGAAGACGGTGAGGTGGATTTAGCTCGGAATAGCTTGCAGACCGCCTCGGACACCTCAGAGCGGATGGCAGATATCGTCGATGACTTGGCGAAACTCGCTCGATACGGCCAAAGCGTCGAAGACAGCCAGACCGAGACGGTTGACCTCGGAACTATCGCGAAGGCGGCATGGGCGACTGCTGACGTTGACAATGGTTCCCTCTCTATTGAATCCAGTGTAGAAGTCACAGCTGACCCCGAGCGTCTCGAAAGACTATTTATCAATGCGTTCACGTTCGGTGCGCACAACGGTGCGACCGAGACTACCGTTACCGTCACCGACACTGGCTTTGCGATCACCGATGACGGTGCGCCAACCGGCAACACCGACCCAGCATCGTATTTCGAGTATGGGAGCGCGATTCCCGACGCCGAGGCCGGTTTGACGCTCCCAAACCTCCGGATGCTCGCCGAGACCCACGGTTGGGAGACGACGCTCGATACGTCGTATCAGGACGGAATCCGCATCGTCATCTCAGGTGTCGGTACGCGCAAACAGTAGAACCAGACACCCTCTCCGGCGAGACTAGCACGAATTCCGGCGCCGACAATCATCTTCATTCCGTCGGCAGCCACGGACAGCTCGTCGACGGACTGTCAGACGAGCCGTTAGATGAGCCGATATCGAAAGTGGACTTACACCGACAGTATAACCATGGAATACAGGCGGAGTCTCGGCTACGACAGTCGATTTACGCAGTAACGAACTCACTGCTGATGATTTCGAAGCGCGCACCGCCTTTGGAGCCGTCTGTGACGCGTATTTCCCAATCGTGGGCCTCGACAATCTGTTCGACGATACTCAGTCCGAAGCCCGTTCCCTCGTCGCTCGTCGAGTATCCCGCAGTGAATATATCATCGTATTCGTCCTCGGGGATCCCCACGCCATCGTCTTCGATATAGACTCCCTCCTCAAACTCACCGACAGTTACGGTCACGTCGTCGCCACCGTGTTCGATAGCGTTACGAACGAGATTTTCACATACCTGCTTCAGCCGACTCTCGTCCGCGTCGATCGTACAATCAACGTCGGTGACGAGCGTGGCGTCGCCTGTCTCGACGTTCGACCAGCACTCCTCGACGATCCTTGTGATATCGACCGATTCGCGGTCAGTGATCGTCTCGTTTGCACGAGCTAGCGTCAGCAGATCGTCGATCAAGGCATCCATTCGATCCAGACCGCGTTCGGCGCGCTCTAAATGTTCGCTGTCACACTCCGCCTGTGCGAGATCTACCCCACCGAAAGCCACGTTGAGCGGATTCCGGAGGTCGTGAGAGACGACGCTGGCGAACTCGTCGAGACGCTGGTTCCGCCGTTTCAATTCCCGTTCGCGGTCTTTGCGCTCGGTGATATCACGCAACATTCCGACTGAGCCCTCGAAGTACTCCCCTTCGTAGGGTAAGATGCCCATGTGGTCCTCACAGGGAATCGGCTCCCCGTCATTGGGCTGAATCTCGATCTCGAACTGCACGCTGTCGGGACCGTCCGATGGGAGAATGCGACCGAGATTGGCTTCTGCTCGTTCGACCGCATCCGGTGATTTGATCAGTGCTGGTGTCGCGCCGAGAACGGTGTCACGGCCGTACCCGACCATCTCAACGAACGCATCATTTACATATTCGAACCGTCCCGTCTCGTCAAGCACGTAGACGGGGTCACTGAGCGTCTCTACAAGCGTGGCAAATCGCGTCAGTTCGATTTGCAATTCTTGTTCTGCAGAGAGGTCCCGAACCGAGCAGATCAGTTCTCCAGAATCCGTCTGGACGACCCGGTGGTCTTCGGGAAAAGTAGTACCATCGGCTCGGAGACCGGTCGTTTCGCCGCTCCAAGAGCCCTCGTCAGCGACCGTCGGCAAAATCTCGTTCCGTGCGACTGCTACTTCGTCGTCGGGATACACCAATTCCCAGTGTTGGCCGAGTATGTCTTCGGGGTCGTAGCCGTAGAGATCCGCGTACGCCTGGTTGACGTAGATGAATTCGCCGTCTTCGTTGAGGATGCTGATGCCCTCGTGTGCGGTTTCGCTGGCTTTGCGCTGACGCTCACGGGCGTGCTCGGCACGGTATCGTTCGACGGCATTTCGGACGCGGTTTGCTAACACGGCATACTGGTCAGTGCCACGCTCTTTTTGCAAGTAATCAGTAACACCAGCCGAGATGGCATCGCCGGCAACTTCTTCCGACCCTTTGCCGGTGAACAGGATAAAAGGCAGTTCAGGAGCCATCTCACGAACTGTTTCGAGGAATTCGATTCCGTTCTGCTCAGGCATATCGTAGTCAGAGATAATACAGTCGAAGTCCTCGTCAGCAAGTCTGTCTAATCCCTCGCTGGCGCTCGTTGCGGTTTCGACTGCGAGTCTATTGTCCTCGTGTTCGAGAAAGTCAGCTACGACGTCAGCAAAATCCGGCTCGTCATCAACGTGTAGAACATGAACGTCTGGCAGATGACCCATATATAAACCTCTCTTAGCAGATATCATAAGAGTGTGCTGCCAATTCTCAGACGGGATATTTGCCACCAGCATTGCTACGATTAGGGCTAAGCAGAGGTGCTAGCTCTCTGCAAAGTGGTCGTGATTATCTCAGCATTCTCGAACTTACTAACGATCAGTACAGTCGCTATACGAACCGATTCTACCTGATGTGGGATCGCTTCAAAAGGATCTTCCCGTAGAGAGTAGTCAACGTCGTTCCGCCGAGCGCAGCCTACGTGTCGGATCGCACCTATCGGTTATTGCGACCCTGAAAAAACGGACGGAGTATTTGGCGTGGTACCCAAGCGCCGAACTGTACGACAGGTGTCACTCGATCCCAAGTCTGTGGTACCGCTCGGTATTCCTCCTCTGTCTTGGTAACCAGACCTCGCTGTTCTAAGTACTCAAGGGCTGATCTGACCTGTGACTCGGTCAGGTCGCAAACGTCGGCAAGTTTCGCGGGGGTGTGGGGCCGGTTGCTTTCACGAAGCGTCCGGTACACCGTGTTTAGAATTTGCATCCGGAGCATTGCCTCGGATTCCGGTCCCAAGACGAACTCGTGTGGTGTCCGAGCGGAGCCATATCAAATCGTGGTCGCGCCGTCAAGAACAAACCAGAGACCGACGAGTACCACCACGCCTCCAATCCAAGTCGTGTAATTGAGCGTCAAAAACACCCCCGTGGCCACCAGCCCTAGACCGTATACCAGCCAGTTCGTCCCGTTCGGGAGGTCGTACGTCTCGTCCGCAACGCTGTACGCTAGCTTACCCCGTGGACATCGGGTGACCGAGCGAGCACCCGCTGTGCGTCGCGAGAGCGACATCGTCATCGGTCAACTTCCCCCATGATGGTGTCGAGGCTCCCCAGCGTCGCGACGAGGTCAGCGACGTACTCCCCTTGGGCCATCGCGGAGAGCGCCGACAGGTTCGAGAATGAGGGCCCCCGGATCTTGAACCGTGCGGGTGTCTCGGTCCCGTCTGCGCGGATATAGATCCCCAGTTCACCCTTCGCACCCTCGACGGCCCTGTAGCATTCACCCGAGGGTTTCAGCGTCCGCGGAACGTTGGCCTGGAGAGTACGCTCGTCCTGGGGCCAGTCTTCGAGGAGGTCGACGCACTGCTCGACGATCGCTGCAGATTCCTCGATCTCTCGTAACCGGACGAGCACACGCGAGAAGTTGTCACAGTCGTGCTCGGTGACGACGTTCCAGTCCAGATTGTCGTAGTAGCCATACGGATCGTCCCGTCGGAGGTCATAGTCGATGCCGGACCCACGAGCGACTGGGCCGGTGACACCGTACTGCTTTGCGACCTCGGGAGGGAGTTCGCCGGTTCCGACACAGCGGAGCTGGAACGTCTCGTTGCTCGTCAGCAGGTCGTGGTACTCACCGAGTTTCGCTGGGAGGTCGTCGACGAACGCACGGACGGCCTCGAAGAACTCCTCACGGGGTTCAGGAATATCCCACGCGACGCCACCGACCCGGAAGTAGTTGAACATCATGCGCTGGCCGGTGAGGTCCTCCAAGATGTCTTCGACGACCTCCCGGTCCCGAAAGCCATACATGAACGTCGCTGTAAACTCGCCGCTAACGTCCAGCGCGTACATCGCAGTGAACAGGAAGTGCGAGAGGATACGCGACAGTTCGGCGCTCATCGTCCGGATCACCTGTGCGTACTCGGGGACGTCGATGTCGGCCAGATCCTCGATCGTGCGGGCGTAGGCCCACTCGTTGAGGAGCCCTGCACCGCCCCAGTCCCAGCGGTCGGGATAGGGCATGATCTGGTGACGGTAGGTCCCCTTCTCGCACATCTGCTCCTCACAGCGGTGGATGTAGCCGATATCCGGCTCGACAGCAGCGACCGTCTCACCGTCCAGCGTCACGTTCAGGTGGAGGACCCCGTGGGTCGAGGGATGATGGGGCCCGACGTTGAGATGCATCGTGTCGGGCCCGTCACGGCGGTCCTCAGCAAGTGGGTTCGCGTTCTCGCGAAGGGGAACGATCTGCGGTTGTGTCTGGTCGTAGTCGTCAGACAGTGGATGCCCCTGCCACGTCTCCGGTAAGAGGATGCGACGCAGGTCCGGGTGGTCCTCGTACTCGATCCCCAGGAGGTCGTAGGCTTCTCGTTCGTGCCATTCGGCCGTTCGGTAGACCGACGTGGCGGACTCACTGACCGGCTCGTCTTTCGGCGTCGGGACGACGACCGACAGCTCCCGTGTCCGATCATCGTAGCTGGTGAGGTGATAGATCGTCTCGAAGCGGTCGTCGTACTCCTGGGCAGTCACACACGAGCAGTGTTCGAGCCCTCCCTCGGAGCGAAGCGTCGAGAGGACGCTCTCGACACTGTCGGCCCGGACCACGGCTGCTGGAGCGTTCTCGTGTGACTCCCGGCCGACGAGCCCGTCGTCGTCGAGTGCTGTGACGACACTGTCTACGAACTGATCTTCGGGTGAACGGTGTTGCTGTTGCATCGCCCGTCTGGTTGCAGTTCACGGCTCGGTCGAGTAGCTGAACTGCCTCACCAGTGGTGGGATATAAGTAATCGCTCTCCACAGTGGTTTACTTACAGCCCGTCGAAGGCGGTGTATGCGATATCTCACCCTGTTAGTTAGGCCGAAGGGAGAGAGCGCATTCCACCCGCTCGGCGAGGAGTTGACGGCCGCACAGTCCATCGAACGCCGGGCGATCCATCACGTGGAGTTGCTCACCGACGATACTGTCCTGTTGTTAGCTGAGGCGAGCGGCGATCAGGAACAGTACAGCGAGATCATGGAGAGCTCCCCACACGTCAGCAGCTATCTCACTGCCGGAGAGGACCCCTGGATGGCTGTCAGTCAGTTCGAACCGACAGCGGTGGTTCGCAAGTCGTTGCAGCTCCAACGTGAGTCGCCGCTGGTACTCGATACCCCGATCCGGTTCACCGCCGACGATGCGCTCAAGATCACGTACCTCGGGACCGACGAGGTGTTCAGCGATCTGTACGCCTACGTCGAGCGTGTCGAATACATGGACGTCGACGTGCTCCAGACAGGTGAGTACGAATCCGACCGGTCGACGTTCAGCAGGACGATCACCGATCGACAGGAAGAGGTTCTGGAGACCGCAGTTGAGCTGGGCTACTACGACGAGCCCCGCCAGGCATCACTGGAGGATATCAGCGACGTCGTCGGAATCAGGCCCGGAACCGTCGGCGAACACCTTCGCAAAGCCGAACATCGGGTATTCAGCGAAATCGTCCAGTGACGCGGTCTCGCTAGTATACAAAACAGATCACCGTGCAGTTCCAAACAGCAGTGAATCGGGCTGAACCAACCTGAGTCTATCGACCTTTCCGACGAATTCCTGCAGGCTGCGGTCGGAACCGAGCTGTCGGAACATAAGTAGCCCCATGGATGGGGCAATCGGCGTACGGAACCCGGCACCGTATGTTCGTCTACGACAGGAGACAACGATGTTCGATAGACAGCATCCAACCACGGTCGCGGCTTCGAGTCGATACTGATGTCGGTCACGAGATCACGTCCCGATACTGACGCGTCGTTAGTGGCCGACATAGAGATCGAATCCTCCTCTCGGGTGGTAAACGACGTCGAGTTACACGTCGTCACTGCTGGCGATCCGGACGCGCCACTGGTCGTCTTACTGCACGGGCACCCCGACTTCTGGTACGGCTGGCGTGACCAGATCCGTCCCCTCGTCGACGCGGGGTTCCGCGTGGTCGTCCCGGACCAGCGGGGGTGCAATCTGAGCGACGCCCCCGACGGAATCGACGCCTATCGGCTCTCGGAACTCGTCGCGGATGTCGCCGACCTGATCGACAGCGAGGGCCGAGAGTCGGCTCACGTCGTCGGGCACGACTTCGGCGGGTTCGTCGCCTGGAACCTCGCACTCCGGCGCCCGTCGCTCGTCGACCGACTCGGTATTCTCAACGTCCCCCACCCGACAGTGTATCGAGAGACGCTTCGGTCCAGTCCCCGACAGCTCCTCCGGAGCTGGTACGTCTGGTTCTACCAACTGCCGAAACTGCCCGAGTGGCTGTTGGCCCGGAACGGAATGGACAACATGGTCGACTCGCTCGAACTGACGTCGAATCCCGAGACGTTCGACCAGGGGACGATCGACCGCTACAGAGCGGCCTGGGAGCACACCGGTATTCGACCACGGATCCACTGGTACCGTGGGTTCCGCAGATCGGAACGGCCACCCCGTACCAGCGTCACCCAGCCCACGCTGCTCTGTTGGGGCGAGGACGACGTCGCGCTCGTTTCCTCGATGGCCGAGCGAAGTATGGAGTACTGTGCTACCGGTCGGGTACGGACCTTTCCCGATGCGTCCCACTGGGTCCACCACGAACGGGATGCGGTGACCGACGCACTCCTCGACCATCTCTCCTGATCCGTGGCCCTCACGTTGCGGCCGGGCGCTGGGCGTTCACCCGGTACACCATTCGGGCCACCTCCAGGACGATTGCAGCCCCGATCAACGCACCCAGGTACGACGGGAGAGTCAGTGCCGCTCGGAGGACACCGAACGCGAAGACGGCGATGCCGACGCGGAGGACAGTGTTCCCCGCCACGTTCTGTACCGTGTCCTCCGACACGGGGACGCTCTCGTCGTACCCGGCCAGGAGAAACGTCCACCCGCGGAACTTGATCAGTGCGCCCGCGACAGTGACGAGGGCCCCGACGGCGATCCACTCCAGTGCGTCGGCAGAGAGCGCTAGCATCTCTCGTCACTCCCGTCGGGTGCCACCTCGAAGGTCGTGAGTATCCCGAACAGACCTGTCGTGGTGTCCTGGATCGACAGGCCCGCAGCCTCGACCACCTCGCGTGGATCCTGGGTCATGCGACAGCCGCTCTTCTCGTAGTGGGCGTCGGCCCGCCAGTCCTGCCAGCGGGCGATGGGTGCCACGTCACTCCGACCGTGTTCGACGAGACGGATCGTACCGTCCGGTCGACAGACCCGTTCCATCTCCCGGAGCGCGGCGACGGGGTCCGGGAAAGTGCACGTCGACATCGCCGAGATCACTGCATCGAAGCTGTCGTCGGCGAAGTCGAGCGCCTGCGCGTCCATCTCCCGGAGCGTCCCGTCGCGGCCGAGCGACGCGAGCTGGTCGCTGGCCCTGTCCAGCATCGCCGGACTGATGTCGATCCCGACGAGGTCGGCCGACTCGGGTAGATACCGGAAGTTCGCCCCGGTTCCACAGGCGACGTCGAGTACTCGGCCGTCGACATCACCGAACCGGTGGCGGCGATAGCGTCCCGTGAGGAGTCGGTCGACGCGTTCGAACCGGTGCATCCAGTCGGCGTGGTCCGCGTACCAGGATTTGATCTCGGAGACCGACATCGACTGGTGTGAGACTGGATCGGTGTCGGTCGGCTGTGCCGTTCGATGATCGTGAGTGCCGTCGGTATGGTCTGAATGAGTCATTGTATTCGGTCGCTAGTTCTCGCAGAGGGTACTGCCGAAGAACTCGACAGTCCGTGTGTTGTACTCGACGCGGTTCGCCGTTCGCTCGACGCCGTGGCCCTCGTCGTCGAACAGCAGGTACTCGTGTTCGACGTCGCGCTCCTGCAGTGACGCAATGAGTCGATCGACCTCGCTCTGGGGAACCCGGGGGTCGTTCCCACCCTGGACGATCAGTACCGGAACGTCGATGTCGTCGACGTACGTAATCGGCGACCGATCGGCGTACAGATCCGGTTTCTCCGCTGGGGCCCCACAGAACTTCCGGAGCAGCATATCGGCGGTGTCCCCCCTGGTGTTCTCGACGGCAGTCTCCCAGTCGACGACACCACAGACGCTCGCGCTGGCGTCGAACGCGTCGGTCGCACCGACGCCCAGCAGTGCCATGGAGCCGCCGTAGGCGGTCCCGACGATGCCGACGTTCTCTCGCCCCCGCTCCCGGAGGTAACTTGCGGCTGCGACCACGTCCGTGAGATCGTCGCCACCGAGGTCCTCGTCGCTGGCCGTCCGGAACGCTCGACCGTAACCGAGGCTCCCCCGGACGTCCGGGGCTAGGACTTCGAAGCCGGCGTGGGCGAGCGCCTGTGTGGTGAGGTCGAGGGGGTTGTAGGCCTGTGCTTCCGGCCCGCCGTGGGCTTTGACGATTCCCCCGACCGGAGCGCAGTCGGGCATGTAGAGCCGGGCTGCTATCTCGGTGCCGTCGAACGACTCGTAGGTGACGTCTTCGGGCGAGACTGTCGGACCGTCGACCTGACCCACCGTGACCACGGGGTCACCGTCTCGGTGGAGGTCGCCGTCGGTCGCAGAGTTCGAATGCCTGTAATAGACGTCACCGTCGATGGTCTTGACGTCCACGTTCATCCCGGACGACTCGACGGTCGTGACTGCGCCGTCGGTGAGTCGACGCAGTTTCCAATCGCCTCGGCTGGCTTCGAGGAAGACGATATCACCGCCCTCGGTCCACTGGGGGTCGTACTTGTCGCGGTTGTTCACGTACCGGAGGGTGTAGTCACCGTCGGGTTCGGCGACCGCGAGTTCACGGTAGCCGGTCTGGTGGTTAGTCGTGAACACGACTCCATCTGTCCCCCAAGCACCGCGGCCGTCGTCGGTGAACGCGAACGACTGTTCCGAGTCGGGTTCGTCGACGAACACGTCGTCTCGTCCGGTACGACGGTCGACGACACGGAGGCAGGCGTCGTCGACGGTGCCTGCCTGATAGACGATCCGCGTGCCGTCGGGCGACCACGCGTATCCCATCACCGGCGCGTCGCTCTCGGAGAGTCTGGTGACGGTGCCGTCGTCGAGCGTGACCGTGTACAGGTCCAGCGAGCGGTTCCGGTTCGAGACGAACGAGACCTGATCCGACACCGTCGGATGCTGACGGGCACGGAAATTTCGGAACCCATCGTTGAGGACGGGCGTCGTCGACCCGCTCTCGGGATCGACTTCCAGGAGGTCGTACTGCTCTGTGCCACCCTGGTCGCGGTATGCGAGGAGTGTGCCACGGTCCCGGAGCCAGGTGGGGTTCGTGAGGTCGCCATCGGCGTCGGTGAGTGAGCCGTTTGGCGTCTGCAGATCGTACTCGCCGCCATCGTATGCGGCGTAGACGAGTGTTCCCTCGGGCGTCATCGTGTACCCGGAGACCCCGTGTGATCGTGCGAGTTGGTCCAGATACGCTTCGAACTGTTCGGTCGATCGGTTCGCTGTGGTGGTGTCAGTCGTCGTCATATCGGTGTCTGCCTCGATTCACACCCGAAACGACGATTCGACTACACATAAGTATTATCGAATGATTGATATATTATCGAGAGTGTTTCAAAATCGGATTTAAGCGGTTTCGTGGGACCGAGAACGGGTTTAATTACAATGCAAGAGAGCTGCCGTGTGCCGTATCGATTCAGTAAAACGTGCTTTTGAAACTATTCTTTCATACTTGTCGTCAGGGAGGATGCTGTTCTCGTACGCGCACAACAAGAAGGAGGTCTAGAATGGATCGAGAGGACGCCGGAGATGGTATCAGTCGTCGCCCGGGATCGGAGAATCCGTCTCTCCGAGCGAGGGGCGCGGCGTGACAGACCACTCGCGCTGGGTAACTCGCCACCAGATAACCAGGACGGATGGCAGCACGAACACCGAGGTGAGGAACGCGTAGACGATGGAGATTGCGGTGAGAACGCCGAACTGGCCCAGCGCCGGGGAGATCGCCAGGGCGAGGACGCCGATGCCTGCCGTCGTCGTCAACATGCTGCCCAGCAATGCACCGCCGGTTCCGCTGACAGTCGCGTCCAGTGCCGCCTGGAGCGGTTGTTCCTGTATCTCGTCGGCGAACCGGTGGGTGACGTGAACAGTGTAGTCCACGCCGAGCCCGATCGTGACCGCGAGAATCGTCGCCGTGATGGCGTTGAACGGAATGCCGAGCAGTCGCATCGTCCCGGCGATGGCACTGACGGTGACGACAATGGGCACGAGGTTCGCGATGCCGAGGGACGCCTGACCTTCCAGAACCCGATAGGCAGCCATCAAGAACAGCGCGGTTCCGGCGAGTGCCACCACGAGCGATTGCACCGCCGATTCCAGGACAAGGTCGGTCACTGCTTGTAACACCACGGTGTTTCCGGTGGCGATGGCAGTGTACCGGAAGTCGGCGGCGACCTGGCGGGTGTCCGCCGCCACGTCGTCGTTGCTGGCGTCGGCTTGCACCATGTAGACGATGCGGGCGTTCCGATAGTCCTCGCCGATGTACCGGAGCGCTCGGTCCCTAGACGAGGAGTCCAGCAGGTAGTCGTACACCTTGCCGAGGTTGTCGTCGGGAACCCCGTTGTCGTTGTGATCGTTGCGCTGGACGAGCCGCCGGAACTCGGGGTCACGTGCTGCCCGGTCCTGGATCACGGTCAGGATGGACGTCGCGTCGGCCCGGCCGTTCTCGCGAACGAACGAGTCGGGTGGGTCCCTGTTGGTCCGGTAGATCGACTCCAGCGCGTCGTCCTGTCGCATCGGCCGTTCCAGGTATATCGTGGTCGTGTCGCTCTGCCGGGCGTCAAAGGTGTCGTCCAGGAAGTTGATCTGCTCGGTGACGGTGTAGGTTCCAGGCCGGAACGGTTCCGGGAGCTGCATCAGGAAGTCGGGGTTCTCTTCCGGGGGGAGGAAGTCAGTCCGCTCGAAACTGGTCGAGACGTCCGTCGCGTACACCCCGGAACCAGCGCTCGTGAGGAGGAGCAGGCCGACGAACAGGACAGGCGCGCGGTTCGCGACGTACACGCCGCCCCCGAGGACTCGTGCCAGCGCTGACCCGTCGGACCCGAGCGGCCGGCGGCTGAGCGTCGGGATCGGGTATCGCTCTCGGAGCCGGTCGAGCTCTACTTTGGCAGCCGGCAGGAACACACCGAAGATGAGGAACGTGAACGTCATTCCGATAGCGGCCACCGCACCGAAGTCCCTGATCGGAGGCAGCGAGCTGGTGAGATTCGCTCCGAACCCGATCACAGTCGTCCCAGTCACGATGAAGAAGGCGACCAGGAGCTGATCGGTCGTGACCCGCATCGAGTCGGCGATGCCAGTACCGTCTGCCCGCTCCTCTCGATACCGGTTCACGGCGTGGATCCCGAAGTCGATCCCCACTGCGAGCAACAGCGGGGGAACGGCGATCAGGAGCGTCGAGAACGGGATACCCGCCAACCCCATGAAGCCGAACGTCCACACGATCGCCATGAACAGCGAGAGGGTCCCGAGCAGCAGGTCCGCCAGGTCCCGGTAGGCGACCACGAGGAAGAGGAGGATGAACAGCACTGCGGCAGGGACGACGATGAGGATCGAATCGACCAGCACGCTGGCGTTCTCGCTGGCCACGACACCGGTCCCGAAGACGGTCATCGAGCCACCGGCAGCCGACTGCACGGTGAACTGCGCCCGCTGCTGGATACTCGTCAGCGGGCTGGACCCGCTCTGTCCCGTCCCCGAGGAGAGTCCCGCTGGAACCTCGTGGGTGACGATGCCGACGGTCGCGGAGGCTGTCGCGGCCTCCCGGTTGAAATCTGTACTCACCAGCGAACCGAACCGGGGGTTCGTCGCTGCGACGTCACGGACTGCACGGTCAACGTCGCTCTCGGAGGCCCGTTCGACGGTCCGAATCTGTGCCCCAAGCGTGGTCGCCGACGGGTCGAGCCGCTGGGCCACCAACTGCGCTGCACTGGATGTACTCTGGACACGTAGGTCGTCGTCCGCGGAGAGACGCTGCTGGACCCGCAGCATCCGCAACAACCCCTCTTTCGAGAGGACGTTCTCACCACGCTGGACGAGTTGCGCACTCCCGGTATCCGCCGTGAACGTCGGCGAGAACTCCTCGTTGACTCGCTCGAAGGCCTGCTCGGCGGGCAGGCCGCTCGTGAACTGGGAGGTCCCAGAGTTCGTCGAGACGTTGCCCAGACCCGCAGTGAACAGCAGCGTCACGACCAGGAAGGTAGCAACGACTCGCCGCGAGTCGTCAACGATGCGGTCGTCGATCCGGTCGATGAGCGCCTGGTAGTTCATCTCACTGGTACCTGCTGTAGCCGCCCACTGCGAGGAGTCCGACGATCACGAGGCCGCCGACGGCAGTCAGCGGGACACCGCCGCCGCTCTCGGAGGACACCCGAATCGGTACGCGATAGGTATCCGACACTGGCGTGTCGCCGTCCGGTTCCTCGTAGCGGAAGTCCAGCGAGAGCGGGTAGGCCTTCGTGAGTGCGCCACCGCTCGCGCTGATGCTGAACCTGAGCGTGGTGGACTCGCCGGGAGCGAGCGAGGAGACGAACGCCTCGTCGTCAGACACCGAGATGGGAGCGTCGGCAAACAGTTTGGCGGAGACGTCGGTCACCTGTTCGTCACCAGTGTTGGTGACGATAACGTCGATGGTCGAGGACCCACCAGCGGTGACGGTCCCGTTGTCCACGGACACGTCGAATTCGTCGGTCGCGTCGGCAACAGTAGCCTGCCCTACCAGACTGTCGCTCTCGTGGCGGTCGCCGTCGCCGTCACGGTAGACAGCGACGAATTCGAACTGCCGGGGTCCGGCGTCCGCACTGTCGGAGACGTCGACGCCGAACGTGACCGTCGCCGACTCGCCCGCAGCGAGGTCACCGACCGCGAACTGGGTCTCCTGTGGCGAGATGTTGCTGTGGTCGCTCTGCCAGTTCACCACGAGATTCTCGACGGCACGGTCGCCGGTGTTCGTGAGTGTGGCGTTCACTCGGCCGTCGTCACCGGTACGCAACGTGCCGTCGATACCGTCGAGTCGGAACGACTGCTCCTGCTGTGGCGTCAGCCCGATAGACAGGGGGTCGGTCTGCGAACTGTCTCCCTCCGGATCCTCGTATCTGACCTGTGCCGAAAGCGCGTACGACTGTCGGTCGGAATTCGAGTCTGCCGTTGCCCGGACGCTCACGGTCCGGGTCTCACCGGGCTGCCAGGAACCGACGTACTGGGTCGTCGACGTGGCGTCACCGAACGAGATATCACTACTCTGTGAGCTGATCTGGACCGTCGCGTCAGTGACCGCGACTGGCCCCTCGTTGCGGAGCGTGATGTCGTACGAGCCATCGTCACCGATGGTGACGTCGTTCTCGGTGTCGACGACACTGAACGATTGCGCTGGGGCGACCGGGACACCGACCGACTGCTCGACGGACTGTCGACGCACGCCGTCCGTATCTTCGAAGTCGACGGTCACGCCGAACTCGTACGTGTCGGCGTTGGCGTTCGGTGCGGACCCGATGCGGTACTGGAACGTCCGGGTCTCTCCGGGCCCCCATGCCGAAACGTACCGGGAACTGGCCTGTTGTCCACCGACGGAGAGGTCGGGACTACTGGACTCGAAGCCGATCGCCGCGTCGTATGCGGTTTCAGACCCGGTGTTCTCGACAGTGACTTCGACCGTCCCCGTCGAGTCCACTCGGACGTTCGAGTCGACGTCAGTGATAGCGAACGTCGGCCGGTCGGCGACTGTGACGGTGACCATCTCCCGGGTGGTCTCGGTGGCTTCGTCCCTGTCTCCGCTGGTCTCGGAGATGAATTCGGTGTACTTGTACTCGAGGACGACCGGGAGTCGATAGGTGCCCGGTTCGGCGTTCTCGTCGACGACAACAGCGAACGAGAGGGGCTCGGTCGTCCCCTGTGGGAACGACCCGTACACCTGCTCGTCGGTCGTGATCGTGAACGGTCCGTCCCCGTCCTTGATGTCGACCCGTAGTCCACGGGCGGTCGTCACTTCACTGTTGAACCCCGGATTCCGCGAGGACGCAGTGTCGAGCGATCCGGTGTTGGTCAGGACGACGTCGAACGTTGCCTCCTCCCCGGGGACGACCGTCGAGTCCGAAAGCGAGGCCGTGATGTCGGGGCTTCCGGTGACTGCAGCCAACGAAGTCCCGGATGCGGTCAGGAGGACAGCTGCGACCAGAACGGTGGTGAGCCGACGTGCTATCATTCGGCACCCACCTCCGTTCGGACGGACGGGAGAGTGGTCGAACTGCGGGGTAGTATCACCGATTGCCAGCGACATCGGCTGCTGTCTCGCTCTCTGGAGACATCGTCGAAACCGACTGGATACTGTAGACGTTCGGTGGGCTGTACGACAGGTCGAGTCGCCGGGGGAATCTCGGTCGGCGAGATCGGTTCGATCATCGTTGTCGACAGCCGGAACGTCACACTACCCACCTATAAGAATTATCGAAGAATTGATATATTATCGCGATCGTTTCAAAACCGAATTTAAGCGATTTGAGTGGCTCGAGAGGATATAGAAAAGCTATTCAGGAGAATAATCCAGAAACGGTCTAGATCGCTCAACGAGGGTTTTGAAATAATTCTATCACTATGGTCGCTATCGCTGGCCTCTGCGTCGCACGCGCTCGGTGTGTGTGACCGTGGCAGTCTCGTCGAGGAACAGTCGAAGGGTGGCTTCCTCACGACGGAACTCGACCCGGTATTCGGCCGGGTCCGTCGCGACGCGCTCTGCTGTCCACTGGTCGTCGTAGAGGTAGCCATTGAACTTCCAAATACCGGCGTCGAGGATGTCGAGTCCGTGCCCCCAGTGGAACGATATCGACTCCGGATGGTAGGCGGCAGCCACCGGGAGCGGGAGACTTAGGAACCGAAGACACGACTGACATTCACTGGCGGTGATGAACGGGACAGGTGGCTCGCCGGGAAACGGGACGTCCTCGGTGTCCCAGATCTCGGTCTCGATGCGACCCGCACAGTCCGGGCAGACACCACGCCGTGATTTGAGCAGGTCCCCGACTTGCTCCCGGGCGACAGCGTCGATGAGGTCCTCACCCGTTCGGTCACGAACCTGGGCTGGTCGGACACGATACGCGGTCGCGCCCCGCTCACAGGCGGTACAGTACATCATGAAGTACTGGTCCTCGAGTATCGCTTCCAGCGTCTGCTCTCCGCACCACTGGCACCCACCCTCCGTCTCGATGGGGCCGACTGGATCGGGCTGGCGGTAGTTCTCGGCCAGAACGAACCGGACCAGTTGCTCCCCGGCGTGTGTGAACGCGTAGCTGTCGTTCTCGTCGTGTTTCCTGAGAAACGTGCCGGTTAGTTCGCCGAGATGATACGACAACTTCGACGTGTCGTCGACTTCGACTCGGTCGTAGATCTCGGAGAACGAGAGCGAAGCGACGCCCCGCTGTTTGTTCTCGTTCTGTGCGACCGCCACTGTCCGGAGTATGTCGAGTCTGATCTCGTCGGATAGGAGCTGGAAGAGCTCGTCGGCTGTCTGTTCGCTCCCCATAGATGTCGATGAACGACAACGATATTTAATCTACGGCCATAGAAACAGTACGGAAGCTACCTATCAGTTGTGCGTCTAGTAGGAAACTCCAGTAAGGAAGTCTGGTTCTCCGCGACGGTTATCATACAGATACCGCTCAACGATGGGTCGTGATTATCTCACTAATCACGATCACTAGGTTCAATATGAGTTCAGGTTAGAGGACTGCGCTGTTGCAACGACCACATGTCCCCCTCTCTCGGCTGAGACTACTGTGGTTGGGTTTTTTGCCTTCCCGTTGAATGCGTGGGTATGAAACGAGCGCGGATGCAGACCCCCGATGGCATCGTCAGCGGGCAGTATGAAGATGGAGTCCTAACTACTGACGACGGTGAATACGTTGAGAGGCGCGACGGCTCACTGACCTATCCCTGTTCTCCGTCAGCTCTCTATTGTGTCGGTCGGAACTTCACCGAAACACTCGATCAGATGGACTACGACCGACCGGACGAACCGGACTTTTTCATCAAGCCACCGGCTGCGTTGACCGGTCCCGGACAACCGGTGCGATACCCGGATTGGACCGATGAACTCACCTACGCAGGGGAACTTGTTGCGGTAATTGACACGCGATGCCATGATGTCGACGTGGATGAGGTATCGGATATCATCCGTGGCTACACGGTCATGAACGATATCGACGCGCTGGATCAACAGGGCCGGACGGCACGCAAAGCGTTCGAGACCTCCGCGCCGCTCGGGCCCTGGATCGAAACGGACCTCAATCCCAACGATATCGAGATGGAGACCATCATCAACGGCGAAACGAGACAATCGGCCACGACAGCACAGATGCTGTTCAGCCCCCAGGAGATAGTCTCCTTCCTCTCTAAGCGATTCACATTCAGACCGGGTGATGCTATTGCGTTCGGGAGCCCGGCGAATCCGGGCACAGTCACCCCTGGCGATACGATAGAAATCACGTACGAAGGCGTTGGCACGCTCTCGAACGATGTCGTCGAAGCGCACAGCTAAAACGGCGTCAATGGAGCGCCCGGTATATCTGAATTTCCTGTCTCAGATGCTACGCCAAGATGCTCGAACTGTACCGCTGTCGTGGCAAATAGGCAGAGCACTGCTGAATAGCATGAATCACCGACCACAATCCACACGAAGCTACTCAATCGGAATAGTGGTCACGTCCCGACTGGGCGATCGGATCGGGACAGTGATGTCGGACTCGACAGGTTGGTCTGTGAGCTCATCAAGAACAGTCTTGATGCCATTGTGATGGCCTGCCCCGATAACTGCAACCACATCGGCGCCCTCAGATCGGAGCCTGTGCAGCCGATGTGCCATGGCCCGGTCACGCTGATCGATGAGCACTCTCGCAACCTCTGGGAGGAGCCGACGCAATTGGTCGATCGCTGGCTGGACGTCATCGCCGCTGGTGATGGTGCCAAGCGGCCGCATCCAGAGCTCGACCTGCTCAACCCACTCCCGTGGGCCAATGGACTGCGTCCGGAGCAGCATCTTCGGCATGGTGTCCAGACCGACACGAGCCGAGATCGCCTCGATGGGTGCTGATATCGGGTTGTCGATGAGCGCAACGTCGATATCCAGGTCGGCTGCTGTGTCGATGGCTGTTGCCATGTCGGATTGCCCCGGGTCGAGTCCATACAGACGCGCCACTGTCTGCTGGAGAGCTTTCAACGTCTGGTACGTGGGTGCAGTCGATTCCGGGAGATCATGTGCCAGATTGCAGGCGTCCAACGAACTGTCCATCTGGAGACGGTCGTAGCGTTCCGTCCCGAGTTCGACGGCGACGATGTCGGGATCCGTCTCTCGGATGGTCGTTCGAACGCGAGACCGATGGACTGGTGAGTAATGAACACTCGGAATGAGCGTGATGGTTCCGAACTCGGACATGAGTCTCTGTAGGTTCACCCCGCAGAACCTTGGACACATGTCATATTTCCGACTCTATGCTATGAACATACTTGTTACTCATATGCAGTACCAATCGGGAGACACAGTTTGTCTCGAATACATCATGAAGACGCCCCAGCAGTCCACCACCAGTGGCCGAGGACTCCAGTCCCCACCTCAAAATCACAGTGAACAGTAGGACCCCATCTTCAGTCGACGGTGCTGGTGCAGCGCACTACTGGGATGGCTACGAGCAAGCAGTAGTCGTTATTCAGGACGCAGAGGTCGCGAAGGTCGAACTCGCAGAGACTCCCTTTCAGCTGCTTTTGGGGTGAGCGGAGTACACTCACAAAGAACGAGGCTGTACGGTTGGTCCACATGCGGGCGGTTCCATCGTTGTTGCGATTCAGACGGTCGCAAAGGCTGAGATACTGACCAGTCCTCGTAAGCAGTTGTTATTCGTCCGCGAGTGCGTCGTATATTGCTCGATGTTCTTCGCGGTCATGGCTGGCGAGATTATGCACGATTTCATTCCGTGCTCGGCGCATGAAATCCTCAGAGGGTTTCTCACCGTGTTCCTCAATATATTTTTCTCGTACAGAGTTGAGGAGTTGCTCCATGACGTTCTTCGGTGGAGCCTCTTCGTTATCTTCGACAGCCATTGCGTACCTGAAACTAGTGTCCGTTGTGCTGTTAACCATTATGGTTAGTCAGCTCTGCTCAATTCGCCTCTCCGTTACCACCAATGAGATCTCCGACTATGTCCTCAGCATTCATATCCTCTAAGAAGCTATCGGCGATCGAAACAAGAGCCATGCCAAGGATTGTCGACATATCCAGCGGCTCTGTTTGATCAGCCAAGTATTGACTCGCAACCTCACGATTGATTAGATCCTCTCTCACAGCGAGCAATTTGAGCATCGACCTGAGATCTTCCCCGTAGGTGAGGTCATAGCCGTTGAGAAGGTAGAACAGCGTAGTAGTATTCAGCGCAGTACGCTTATTTCCATCGACAAACCAATGGTTTGAGGCGATGAGGCGCATTAGCGCAAACGCTTTTTCATGAACAGTCTCAGGCTCTTTTCCCATTATCCCGTCTCTGATATAATCAATCGCAAACTGAATTCGGTCTCGGTCTTCGATACCGGACTGGCTGTCGTCATCCTCGGCGATTATCTCATCGTGGATCTCGACGATTTCATCAACCGTTGGGTACCAAAATCCGTCACCTTCCGTAGGGAACGTCCCATCCGAATCAGCGGTCTCTAGATCAGTAAACAAAGAACGATCAACTTCGGACTCACCTCCTTCTTCGGGCTCATCTGCCATTACATATGTTGAGCAGGGCCACTGTCTTCAATATCATTGTACGCGAGCGACAATTAATCACACACAGTCGCTAGATGTGCAGAACCGGAGTAGGGGAGCCCGCGCTAGTCCAACACCGAACTCCGGATATACCCAATCGGGAGAATATCCGTCAACCCTGGCGTGTCGATCTTGAAATGTGACGGTGGCGTATTCTCACTATAGGTTTTTTCGGCTCTGGTGAATCGCTGGACGACGGCGACTTCGACCGTTAGAACTAAGGAAGTTGAAGCGGGAAACCGCCGATGCTCTATGTCGAAGATCTCCCGCTTCACGAGCAAAGTCGTTCAGTTAGCTAAAAATGCTGTTGGTGAGCGAGGCGAAGTCGCCGCCCCCGAAGGGGTGGCGGCTTCGCCGAGTATGCGGTGGTGTCGCTGCACTGTCTGCGGGTTTACCTGGAAAAATCCTACCGAGAAGCACTTGATTTGCTGAGCGAGATGCCACAAATACTCGGGGAGATCGGACTCGACACGGCCGATCTCCCCGACCACTCGACGCTAATCAAGTGGTTTGACAGAATCAAGACAGCACTCTGGCGAGTGCTGCTGCGCCTGTCGGCGCAACTGCACGAGCCGAGCGGTCACGCCGCGATAGACGCGACATTCTTCGACCGCGAAAACGCTAGCAAGCACTACTGTCGCCGGACGAATTACCGGGTTCAGACACTCAAAGCAACTGCTCTCGTCGACACAGAAAGCCAAGCCATTCTGGACGTTCATTGTACGACCGAGAAACGCCACGACACACAACGGCTGGCAGGTCGCCCTCCGCAACGCGGGCGACCTCGCCAGCCTCGCTGCTGACAAAGGCTACGACTGGATGGATTTACGCGATAAACTCCGTGAAGAAGGCGTGAGACCGCTGATCAAACATCGTGAGTTCCGGCCCATCGATCACGCGCACAACGCGCGGATCGATGGGCCTCGATACCGCCAGAGAGCGATGTGTGAGACCGTCTTCTCCACGATCAAGCGCACGCTCGGTGACGCCGTGCGTGCACGAACCTGGTACGGTGAATTTCGTGAACTCGTCCTGATGTGTGCGGTTCACAACATCAAGCAATCTCTAAAACAGTGAAATCAAGCTACGTCTGGTGATTCACCACCGCCGTTTTTTCGACCCGTGGCGGTCCCTCAAGTGGATCGTTCAGCGCCGCAAGTACTTCGTGTCCATCCTTCCGACTAATGACGATCCAGATTGCCTCTTCGACCCCACAGGCAGCCATCTTATCGTAATCAGCCGGGACTGCACGGCGAGTGTCGTGATTCACCCGTTCGACCTCAATAGCCACAACAACGTTCTCCTCACTATCGAGCCCGGCGACGTCCAAGCGTCGTTGTTCATAGCCCTCAGTGACATCCTCGACTTCCGCGCCCGTACCCATGAACGCCGAGGCGGGCAATTCTCCCCTGCGGAGTTCATGATACGGCCGGACGATCTCGACATCGGAGTCAGGATCATCTCGGAACTCCTGTTCGAGCAATTGAATACCGAGTTGGACACCCAAGACGTGCTCACTGGATTCTTCTAAGTCGCCTCTGCCATGACCGTAATCGATGCCCTCTCTGTAGGATTCTCCAACGGTCTTTCGCCCAACTGGCGAGACCGAATACAGCCGGTGGGGATGGTCACCATCGATGCGAACCAGCTTCGCATCCAGTAATTCCTGTACCTCGTCAGTCTCGATGCCCACGTACTCACGCAGTCGGAGCATCGAATCGCTCATCAGGTCGTACTCCAGTGGGTCATAACGCAGTTGCTGGGCGTTGTACACTGCCTGAATGAACAGCAACTGTTTGAGCGACCATTCCGAGTCACTGATCTCCGCAGGCGAGAGCTTCAGGTTAAACTCACAAATGGGGATGTCGTCGCTGTCCACCTCTTCGAGGTCGTGACAGCACTCGATGGCCCGCTCCATCCCTCTAATCGATGGGTCATAGCGATTCTCGCAGTTGGTACAACAGAGTGCGTCAGTCTGTGCATCGAAGCGAACACACGACGGCATGCGCTTGGTGTGGGTAAGTAGCGTATCGAGACGACCCTCCGAACCAGAGCGTGCAATCACCTCTGTCTCTTCTTCCGTAACGTCGTCCTCGCTGTCTGTGTCAGCTTCAGTGTCGGAGTCTTCGTCGACCGTCTCCTCTCCAAACAAACCAGTCTCAGCGTGGACGAGACCTGACACGTTCGCCGTCTCCTGCTGCATCGTCTCGAATGCCTCCCGAAACGCTGCCATCGTCTGCCCGTCGAGTGGAGCCTCACTCGCAGGGTGGCCAGCCGGAGCGGGCAATGATTCCCCGAGAAACGGTTTGACTGGTTCATCACCAAACTCACTGCCCGGTCGGACGAGCCACTCACCACGACCCATGGCACTCAGTCGTCTGGCAACACCCTCGGGATCCATCGCCTCAGTCGCGAGCGCCCGTGGGAGGTCCGTATCGACCGAGACGTTCCCAACGACAAAGGTGGCCGTCTCATTGAGCGCCTCTTGATAGGTATTGTTCGAGGGGTCTGGCGAGTCCAGTTGTTCGAGGAACTGCACACCCAGTGCCATCGAGAGGCCGAAACTGCGACCCTCCGAAAGCAGTGTGTCCATGAGCTTGGTTGCCCCGACGTCACGAGCTTCTTCGAGATACAGATTCACCTGGGGGAGTTGCGCATCGGTCCCTCTGGTAGCCTGCTCGCGGGCCTTGAGCGCACGCCAGAGATTCGATAAGATGACCATCGTCAGCGTGCGCTTAATCGATGACTCCATTCCACCGAAATCGAAGACGATGACAGCGTCTTCTGCGAGCCAGTCGGTGAAATCGAAGTGGGGTGCTGGACCACCATCCTCACCGTCCCCGTCCACAGGCACGTGATCGAAGACGGGTGCAAGCCGGCCGTCCGTGGCAATGGTCTCGACACGGCCAACGGCCCCGCCCAGTACCTTCGTGAAGATATCTCTATCTCGATCAGCGAGCCCATTGAAGTACGCAGTCAGTTGTTCATCGCTCGTTGGGGGCATCTCCTCGCCGCGCTGGGCACGCTGGAGCACATAATATAATTCCGAGTGCGAAAAGGCATCATTGCCATGGACGGGATCATAGAGCGCTCGCAGGTGGTTGCGGATGGCCTTCACTGATTCTGCGGCCTCGCCGTATTTCTCTGCGCCCATGAGCCCTTTCAGAATCTCTTCGTAGTGCCCGGCCGTTCGCGAACGAGCTTCCTCCCGAGCAATGCCAGCATCCAGCAGCGGCTGGATGTCGAAAAACGAGAAGGCAGGTAACACCTTCGAGAGGTCGAAATACAACACATCGTCCAGATTGCCGTATTCGGCGTAGTGCGCTCGAAGGTACTCCTCGGCCGTGCCTCCGCCTTTGTAATCAAAGAGAATCTCCGGCCCAGCTGTCGCTTCCCGATTCGTCAATACCGCCTGCTCCATCAGTACGGATTTGCCTGCCCCCGTGTCTCCGACCACGACGAGGTGTCTATCCTGCTGACTCGGACGCAGATACAGTGGCTGGCCATACGGCTGGCGGTCATGCGTGAGTGGCATACACAGGGCCATCCCCGGTGGTCGGTAGCGCATGAGCTGTTGGGGCGGAGGCAAGGTGAGCCCGGTCCGTTCACGACGACGCGCCGAGAGCGCCCGTTGTCCACCGGGTGTCAGGCCCGTCCCATCGATGAGACACAGTCCCGGTAACTCTGCGGGCGCAACGACAATACCCGTACTCTCGGGTGTATTTCGAGAAAAGGGATTCACGAACGCCTCGTAGCTCACGTCATAGAGCGCCCGGCTACAGAGGTCCCCGAAGATCGCTGAGCCTGGTGGGACCGTAGAGCCATGCATTTCATCGTCACTCCGAACCTGTCCGACGATGGTGTGATACTGGCCGTTCACACTCGACAACGCATTTCGAAGACGACGGGCCACAGCTTCGACACGCCCGGGACGCTCACGACTCATCGCTACTGCCCGGGCCGAAACCGCAAAGGTCCGCTGTGGGTCACGCTGTTGGATGCCTGCAATTCGGTTGCGGTCTTCAAGTGGTGGCTCGTAGGCGGCCAGCTGCTCACGTGAGCGTGGCGAAATGAAATCAACGACGCCACTGGCAAGCCCGAGTTGGCCCTCATCGAGCGCTTTAAGATAGCGATTCGCGTTCTTACTCCAGTCTTCGTGTGGTCGACAGACGACTTGATAACACACCGGGACGGTGGCTTCACAGATCGTTTCGACGAGTGGGGCTAACGGAACGCGATGTGACTGGGCGGACTCCTCGCGAGTGTCCGTTGGCCGATTCTGCCCTCGATAGTGACGCTGGTCGCCACCTGGTGTCCACCGCGTTTCATCCCGAGACGCACCACGATGGCCAAAGCGCTGTAGGGGTGTCTGCCAGTCACGCTTGCGTGTGGCCTGTCCGCGGTACTCGACACCCACAATGTATGGATGTATCCGGGTATCTATCTCCTGACCGGTTGGTGATGTCGGCGTTGGTTGCACCCCACGATCTGCGATTGGCAGAAACTCCTCGATATAACGCGGATGGAATTCGATCTCACGAAACTCATAGGAGTTCGGAAAACACGTCCGGAGAACGCCCAGTAGATCCTCGATCAGATCAGAATAGTTGGTCCCGACGAGATAGCGAATCTGTGGATCCTCACGGCCATCCGAAAGGAGCAACCACTCAACGAGCGGGATTTGTGTCGATCCGAACAGGCGGTCTTTCAATCCCGTTTGAGTGAAATCGGTGAGCAACGTGTGCAGGAGATCCATAGCCTGCCCTACAGCACCAGGGTCGACCGTCGTCTCTGCCGGGCGTATCTCGATATAGGGCCGTGGTTCGACTGGGTCAGGGACTGGAACGGTCTCTGAGAGCGTTGGTTCAGCGACCGGAACTGGAAGTTCGGCGTCCCCATTGGCCTCGCCATCCGTGCGTTCAGCCACGAAGGACACCCATAGAGTCGACACGGTGGCGAGAAGCGACTCGCGAAAACATGTGCGCGCGATTGGTTTTTATATTGTAGTTTTGATATGGGTACCGAGAAGATAGCGAAGACGCTTGTCTCCGTATACTGAGGCAATCGTTATTGACCCTCTTCGTATAGCGTTTCATGCAGAATCACTATCCGCAGTAGTATTTGAATATACGCTCTCCTAAACGTCACAGGTATTGATATAATTCGGGTACAAGCATGGTAATGGGGCTGTCGCCCGACCAGTTGGCCGACTGTCTGAAATAAAAATGCACTGACCGAGATCATGGAACAGACCGGCTCTGTTGAAACCCTCAGAAAGGGACAGGTTCTGACCCGGTTGTGGTCAGTAAAGGAAAAGGGCTTAGTGGATAGAAGTTGCCGGCTCTGTTGTAATCCTCAATCGGTGATAGGTTTCAGCAGTCCTGCTGAATACACAGCGCGGGTCTTGCAGTTGGATGGTCGTTAGGTATAGCCTCAGTGCTGACCGCTCTGGCTGCAAAATTCGACCGCTAATCGTTACTCCTTGACGATCACGGTTCCCACCATCTCGTCCTCGTGTGGGACACAGAAGTAGTCGTACTCACCGGCTACAGCGAAGGTGTGTTCGTAGGTTTCGCCGGATTCAAGATCTCCGTCCGGCCACGCGTCCCGCGCCGCCTGCTCCGTGTTGTACCCTCCAGTCGTAAAAAATGCAGCCTCGTCAGGGATACCGTCTTCGTAGGCCGTGACGGTATGGCCCCACTCTGAATCGTTGATCCACCCGACGCACTCGCCGACACTGATGGTCACCGTCGCCGGTGCGAACGCGTTGTCGGGGGTTACCATCCCGACCACTGCGTCGTTTCGCTCCTGCAGGTCCGTCCGCCGGGCGTCAAGTTGGCGCTCGCTCGGCCCGAGGGTTCCCGAGCTACAGCCTGCCAGTCCAAGGACGGTCCCACTTGCGACTGCTGTCAGGAAACACCGCCGTCGCATCGTGTAGGCTGTTTAGCCATAGTTTCATAAGACTTTTGACAGTCTCGCTCAGCTCTCTCCCAATTTTGGCAGTACGGTTTATTGTATGATCAGTATGCAGCCCCCACTAGCCAGCTGTTTCAGACGAGAATGTGTTTGAGGAATAGGATTTCAACAAAGCCAACAGACCGCAAGACGCGCAGTGTCGTCTGCATCAGAATTCGAAGAGCCGAGTATCGTCCTAGAAGACCTCGGTGGCATCTGTATCGCCGAATTTCAGGCAGATATCAACGCGGCGGTCAACATTGCCCGCCGCGCATGCTCGTGGGGAGAGAGCTGTTCTTGGAAACCGAACAGCGATGACTCGCCATAGGGTGGGAGCCCTGTGACAGGGCCACCGGGCACTTTGTGTCGAGACGGAAATCCCGTCAGTGACACATAGAGGTAGCGCGAGAATCTTACTCTAATTCCCCTGTGGGGAACCCTGCGTCGTGCAGGCGAGGATGTCACGCCGTCTACGTAGCAATTGCTCGTCGATTGGTTCGTCTTTTGTCGACCGCGTCAGGTCTTTGCCTGCTGTTCAGCAGGTGATGACATCGCCAAGTTCGGGAGCCTGTGCGTCGTACCCTTCAGCTCGCAGTTCTTCGGCGAAGGCCCCACACCGGTCTCCGTGATTGAGCACAATCTCTGTCTCTCGATATTCGTCTAAGAATTCCAGCAAACCATCTCTATCAGCATGTGCCGAGAAATCGTAGGACTCGACTTTGGCACTGACGGGCATCACTCGGCCATCGAATTCTGCCCGGCCACGTTCAAGCAGTTCCCGTCCGGGCGTGCCCTCAACCTGATAGCCGGTCATAGCGATCTTGTTCGTCGGGTTGGTTCGAATCTTGGGGACGTACGAGACTACTGGCCCACCATTGAGCATTCCCGACGTGGTGATGATGACAGTGTTTTGATTGGCTATCCGCTCGCGTTGCCCGTGTCGACCGGTCACAAAGCGGGTGCTTGAGGTGGCCCCTCGCAGTGCATCTGCGTCTCTCAAAAACTCGGGATGGCGTTTCAGTTGCTTGGTCACTCGCTGACCCATGCCATCAAGATAGCAGTCGATGTCGTGGGCGTTACAGACGAGCATCGCCTCCTGCGTGCGACCGATAGCAAATGCGGGAACGACGACGGTCCCGCCCTCCCACACCGTCTGTTGGAGGCTCTCGGCGAAGCGCTTCTCGACCGTCTCACGGGCCTCGTGAGTCACGTCCGAGTAGGTCGACTCGCAGATGACCATATCCGCGTCCGGACGGGCGGTCGAGGGGGCGACGAGTCGCTGCTCGCCGGTGTGGAAGTCGCCCGAATAGAGCAGTCGCGTCTCGCCGTCGGAGACGAGGACGTGTGCGCTCCCGGGGATGTGGCCGGCGTTGTAGAAGGTGACCTCGTAGCCGGCCGCCTCGAAGGACTCGCCGTAGCCGTGGGTCACAGACGCCTGTGTCAGTCGGCGAACGTCGGTGTCGGTGAACGGACAGCGCGGCGTCGAGCCGTGTAACTTGAGGGTGTCCTCGGCCAGCGTCGTCGCCAGATCCCGCGTCGGGGGCGTCCAGTGGACCGGCGGGAGGTCGCCACTGGACATCAGCGCGGGGACGGCACCGGCGTGGTCCAGATGGCCGTGTGAGATAACGACGGCGTCGGGGTCGACATCGCCGACGGGATACTGTGGCGGTGACTCGCTTGCCATCCCGTAATCGAGCAGCAGGCGCCCGTCGAGCAGGACGGCGCTGCGCCCGATCTCGCCGGCGCCGCCGAGAAACTGGACCTCCATCACGCCGACGTAGCGCCGCCGCGGGTTTCCCTCCGTCGGTTCGTCATCGGAAGAGGACCGTCGGCCGCCGGGCGACCGCCTCGACGGACTGGTCGTCCGTGATCGCGGGCAGGCGCAGGGTCGCGACGGTGCCGTCCCCGCCCGCGATCTGGAACGACCCGCCGTAGCGGGTCGCCGTCCAGTTGACCAGCCACAGGCCAAGTCCCTTCCCGTGCTGGAGTTTGGTCTCCTCGCCGGTCTCGACGACGCGAGCCTCCATCGACGGGATACCAGGCCCGTCGTCGCGGACCTCGATCTCGACCCATTCGCCCTGGTCCCGGGCGGTGATCTCGACTGTCGTCTCCGGATTCGGGTCGTGTTCGAGGGCGTTGGTGAGGAGTTCCTCGACGGCGCGTTGGAGTTCCTCGCCCGCACAGATGTCGCGGTCGGTCTCGACCGTCACCGAGACCGTCGCCGATGGGTGGGCGCTCCGGAGCGACGCCGCGACCGTCGGAAGAAACGCCGCGGGGTCGAGCCGTACCGGGTACCGCTCCTGTCGCGCGTAGGTCTCCAGTTCGCGGGCCGTCTCGCTCAGGTCAAGGAGCCGATCGAGCGGGCGGCGGATGCTGGCCGCGATGTCGGTGTCGGGCGGCGGGTCGTCGATGAACTCGGTGTACCCCTGGATGACCGTCAGTTCGTTCCGGAGGTTGTGCCGGAGGACACGGTTCAACAGCCCGATGAGCCGTTCGCTGCGCTTGCCGTCGGTGACATCCTGCTGAAACCCGAGGTAGTGAGTGATCTCCCCGTCGTCGTTCTGGACCGGCGTGATCGTCACTCGGTTCCAGAACGGCGAGCCGTCCCGACGGTAGTTGAGAAGCTCGGTGGTGACGGGACGGTCCTCTTCGATCCCCTCTCGAAGCTGTGCCGTCTCCTCCGGGTCGGTGTCGGGACCCTGGAGGATCCGACAGTTCTGACTGGTTATCTCGGCCTGACTGTAGCCGGTCACCGCTTCGAAGGCGTCGTTGGCGTAGATGATCGGGTTGTCCGGTTCGCTGGCGTCGGCGATGGTGATCGGCACCTCGGCCTCGTCCATCGCGCGGGTCCGAACCCGGAGTTCCTGTTCGCGCTCACGGCGCTCGGTGATGTCCCGGCCGACACCCTGGACCGCCGTGACGGTGCCGTCGTCCGTGATCGGCGTGGCGTTGACCTCGACGACGACCTCGCTCCCGTCGCGGTGTTCGAAGGATAGTTCCAGTCCCTGGACCGGATCGCCGGACAGCAAGCCGTCGAAAGTGTCCAGGGCGTCGGCGGCAGTAGTCTGGATCAGGTAGTCGGCGAACGCGTCGCCCACCAGGGTATCGGGATCGTAGCCGAGTATCCGTCTGGCGGCGTCAGAGACGTACGTGAATCGGCCCTCGGTGTCGATCCGAAACAGCACGTCGAAGCTGTTCTCCGCGATCCCCTCGAACCGGCGTTTCTCCGCGGCCAACCGCGCAGTCTGTTCGGCCCGCTCGCGCTCGTAGGCTCGGCGCTCGATCGCCCGGCCGACGAGTCGCGCGACCAGTTCGGCGAACAGCTCCTCGGCCTCGGTGAAAGGCTCGTTTCGCTGGGCTTCGTCGGCGAAACAGACGGTCCCGTACACGTCGCCGTTGACGACGACCCGGCTTCCGAGGTACGATCCCAGCCCGAAGCGGTCGTACGCCGCGTCGGCGATCTCGGGCGACGCCGCGGCGTCCTGAACGCTCAACTGTCCGTCGAGTTCGACCGTCCGGCGACAGTACGCCTCGCTCAGCGGGCACTCGGCACCCTGGCGGATCTCGGGGTGACCGCCGACCGCCTCCTCAACGTACTGTGTCCCGTCGGTGATCTCCGTCAGAAAGCCGACCGAGAGACCGAGCCGGTCACAACCGGCCGACAGCGCCGTCGTGACCGCGTCGCTGAACGACCGGCTCCGGTCGGCGAAAGCTTCGTAGACCTGCTCCCGGGCGGGCGGAGACGAATTGGCGGTAGTCATGCTGGAGAGGCCTATGGCTGATCAGATTCAAGGGTTCCATCCGTATGACTCTTGTGAGAACGATACCGCAAGACGGGCCACGCTCTGACGGGTGGCTCAGGCGGGGACCGTCTCCGCGTCGACGCGGACGGCCACTTCGTTCGTCCGCATGAAGGGGGGCGTCCACGGGTCGTCGTACTGTAACAGCGACGGCTCCCCGCGGGCCGTCACCCCGGCGTCCGACAGCACCCGGTCGAGTGTCGACCGGGCGCGTTCGACCCGATCCTCGGTGGCGTACCACGAGAACGACGTGACGGCGACGGTCCGAGCGGGCTCGACGACCAGCCGGACGGCGTCGTCTGTCGGCACGGGCGCTGTCGCCGGGGTGTAGTCGGACGGGAGGAAAAACGCCATCGTCACACCCGTCTCGTCGCGGTCGGTCCGAACCGGCGTCGTCATCGGGATCGACTCGCCGTCGGTCGGCCCGGGCGCCGGAGCGGACGCCCCTGTCACGACCGGCGCCGTCATCGCGACCGCCTCCTCGCGGGCGTTCGCGCCGCTGATGTACCGGAACAGCCGCTGGAACGCCGCTCCCGCGTCGGGTGCGGTCGTCTCGACGAGGACCGTCTCGGGGTACCGACGGATCTCGACCCCGTCGAGTGTCGCCTGAACCTCGTAGGGCACCGATTCGGCCGACCGGGCAACGTACAGCCCCCACCCGATCCAGAGAGCGAGCGCGGCCACGCCGGTGGCGACGAGGGCGCGGAACCGCCCCATCAGTCGGTCACCGCCGTGGCGCCGCGCTGGTCGGCCGGTCGGACTGGCGGGACTCGGACAGGCAGTGGTCGAACCATGTGGGCACGCAAGAGTGGCCCCGAGTAAGTTACACGGCCCGTACTACCGGGGTACAGATCCGGGGACAGCGACGGGTTCGGTCGGCCTATCGACCGGGACTGTGTGTCTCGCCAACACGACGGTTGTTCCTCGGTACCATATTACCATAAACAATTATTATGGTTGGCTATCTACACATAACTGTCATGGCGACACGCCAGCAGACACCGACGACCACGTATCACACGTGCAGCTGCGGTGAATCGTTCGAGAGCACGGACGAGCTTCTCGAACACGCACGGGAATCACACGGGCTCAGCGTATTCTGAGCCGGCTGGCGCTGGCGCCGGTTTTCTCCGACCCACGACCCCCCCGAGCTACGGCTGTTGCTCGATATCCGGCCGGACGCTGAACCGAGCGTACCCCCCGTGAGAGAGGTCGAGTGCGCCGAGCCACCAGTTCCACCGCTCGACCAGTGAGTACCCCTCGGGCGCGTCTTCGAGGTTGCTGACGACGGTCGCCGGCGTCAGCTCCGCCTCGAAGTCGTCGACGAACTGCCCACCCTCGGCCATATCACGTGCCTGTCTCGCGACGACGGAGACGGTCGTCTCCTCGGCGTCGAAGGCGCTCCGGAGTTCCCGTTCGAGTGCTGTTCTGTCCACGAGTGACAGTTGGTCTCAGTCGTCTTGAATCCACGGCCGCGTTCGCAGCGTCGGCGTCGCTACGTGGACCGGACCGTCGAAAGAAAACAGCGAAGAAGACGGGCGTTTGCCGCTTCGCGGGCGCGTTCGCTACGCTCAGTTGCCCGCGCCCTTCTCGATAGGCGCACCGACCAGGTTGCCCCACTCGGTCCAGGAGCCGTCGTAGTTGATCGCGTCGTCGTAGCCAAGCAGTTCGTGGAGCGCGAACCAGGCGACCGAGGAGCGCTCGCCGATGCGGCAGTAAGCGACGACCGTCGAGTCGCCGTCGATGCCTTCCTCGGCGTACAGTTCCGCGAGCTCGTCGCGGCTCTTGAACGTGCCGTCGTCGTTGGTCACGGCCGCCCACGAGATGTTCTTCGCGCCGGGGACGTGGCCGCCGCGCTGGGCGGTCTCCTGAAGTCCAGGGGGCGCGAGGATCTCGCCGGAGAACTCCTCGGGCGAGCGAACGTCGACGAGGGGAAGCTCGCGCTCGATCGCGTTCTCGACATCCTCGCGGTAGGCGCGGATGGACTCGCGCGGGCCGGCGGCCTCGTAGTCGACGGCGTCGAACTCGGGGACCTCGTCGGTAAGTTCGTAGTCGTTCTCGACCCAGTACTCGCGGCCGCCGTCGAGCAGCTTCACGTCGTCGTGGCCGTAGTACTTGAACTGCCAGTATGTGTAGGCGGCGAACCAGTTGGAGTTGTCACCGTAGAGGACGACAGTCGAGTCCTCGCTGATGCCGTGACTGCCCAGCAGGTCCTCGAAGTCCTCCTTCGAGAGGATGTCCCGCGTGGTCTGGTCCTGAAGGTCGGTCTCCCAGTTGAAGCCGATCGCCCCGGGGATGTGGCTCTCGTCGTACAGTTCCGTGTCTACGTCGACCTCGACCAGCCGGTGGGCCGGGTCGTCGCTCTGGAACTCGTCGAGATGCTCGCTGACCCAGTCGGCCGAGACGAGCACGTCGTTGGCGTAATCAGTCATAATGCGTCCTCACGTTGGTCTACCACCCATATATTACCACGAGTGTCGGCAGGTTCGACCAGTCATCCCTTTCGCCGGCAGATGTTGCCCCTATCGTGGCGATCAACTGACAGGCGGGGGGCCAGCAACCCCGGATCGACGCCGCCAACCCCACGCAGGCGGGCGAATCGCCGATGTTGTCGTGTCAGACCATGCCACTCCCCCGGAGCCGGCAACATATGCCACCACCTTCGACCGGACTCGATGGGAGTTTTCAAGCCGTCGGAGTCGATACCGCCTGATAATGACAGATATCGTCTCCGCCGAGTGGGTGGACGACCGCCTCGATAGGCTCAGGATCGTCGACGTGCGGGACGCCTGGGAGTACGACGGCCTCGGCCACCTGCCGGGCGCAGTGAGCGTCCCCTTCGACACGTTCCGGAGCGAGGACGGCGAGGACGGGATGCTCCCCCCGGAAGCCGACTGGGCGGCGTTGCTCTCCGAAGCCGGGATCGGCGGGGACGACGACATCGTCGCCTACGACGACCACCACGGCGTCTTCGCTGCCCGGTTTCTGGTGACGGCGGAGCTGCTGGGCCACGACCCCGAGCGACTGCACCTGCTCGACGGGGACTTCTCGGCCTGGCAACGGGCCTTCGAGACCACGAGCGAGGCGCCAGCCGTCGACCCGACCGACTACGTCGTCGACCCGCCGAGCGAGACACCGCTGGTCGGCCCCGACGCCGTGTCGGCGGCGGCCGAGGACCCCGACGCCGTCGTCGTCGACACCCGCGAGGAGAGCGAATACACCGAGGGCCACATCCCGGGCGCGGTCCTGCTGGACTGGCGGGACCTCGTCGACGACGAGACGCGCGGGTTGCTCCCCCGTGACGAGGCGCTGGACGTGCTCGCGGCTGCCGGCATCGTCCCGGAGAAACGCGTCGTCCTCTACTGTAACACGGCCCGGCGGATCAGTCACACCTACGTCGTGCTCCGCGAACTGGGCTTTGCCGACATCGGCTTCTACGAGGGGAGCCTCACCGAGTGGGAGGCACAGGACCGTCCGCTGGCGACCGGCAGCGACGACACCTAGGCGTGCCGGTTCCAGGTCGACGCCCCGTCGTCGGTGACCAGGTTGAGCACCTCGACGAGCAGGGCGACGATGACCGGCCCGGCGATGAACCCGACGATCCCCAGTGACAGCACGCCGCCGGTGAACCCGACGAAGTAGAGGCTGGCCGGCATGCCCGTCGTGTAGCGGGCCAGCCGCGGCCGGATGACCGCGTCCGGCAGGAACCCGACGAGGACGAGCCCGAAGACGGTGACGAGGACGGCGCCGACCACGTCACCGGCGACGACCTGTGCGGTGGCCATCGCGAGGACGACCACGCTCGGGCCGATGACGGGGACGAACTGGAAGATCCCGGCGACGACCGCCAGTGCGAACGCGCTCTCGTAGCCAAGCACCGCGAACACGACCCACGCGACCAGGAACGTGCCGAAGGCGGTCGCGGCCTGGAGGACGTAGATCGCGTACAGGGTCGACTGGAGCCGCCTGTGCAGCCGATCGATGATGTCGTGATACCGGCGTGGAACGAGTTCGTAGAGTTCGTGTTTCGGTGCTGCGGGCCGCCAGAGGAGCGCGTACAGCAGGATCGTAAACAGCACGGCCTTCAGCGCCAGAATCGGCATCAGGGTCGCGAGCGCCACCGCCAGCGCCCGGACCGTCCCCCGCAGCCCGACGAGGAGGTCGGCGATGTTCAGGGGGTAGATGAACTCGCCGATCCGGAGGGTGATCGTCGGCGGGAGCTGCTGGAGGAACTCGAACAGGTCCCGACGGCGGACGTACAGCACGGCGACGAGCGGTATCGTGATGACCGTCCCGGCCAGGAACGCCACGGTCGTCGAGACCGCCGCCGCCACCCGTTTCGAGAGTCCGCGGTCGACGAGCCACGTCGAGAGCGGATAGAGGACGTACGCGACCGTGATGGCGAAAAAGACCGTCGCCAGCACGCTCGACAGCAGCCACGTCGCCAGCAGCACCGTCGCGGCGAGCAAGCCGGCGAGTACGTAGGTCCGCTGCCGGGATGACACGCCGGCTCTTCGCCGGGCGGGGCCAAAAGCGTTCCCGGACTCAGCGCACGCCGACGGTGACCAGCGTGCCGTACTCCCGGTAGCGTTCGACCATCGCCTCGCGGCGCTCCCAGTCCTCGGTCGGGAACGCGCTCTCGGGCGGAATCTCGATCTCGCGGTCGGGGATGTTGTCCTGGACGGCGACCGAGAAGCCCGCGTCGCGGAACGCCTCGCGGTACTCGCTTTTGTCCCAGCGGGTCATCGGCACGTCGATGAACGACTGCCACTCGTGGGAGTGGACGTTCTCCTCGTAGTAGTTGACTGCGATGTGGACGGTGCCGCCGGGGCGGACGACGCGGGCGAGTTCCGCCAGCGCGGCGTGGGGGTCGCTCGCGTAGTAGAACGCCTCCATCGAGAAACAGTGGTCGATGCTGTCGGTCTCGAAGGGCAGGTGTTCGAAGTCCCCGACCAGATAGCCGACCTGGGGGTCGTCGGTGTAGCTGGCGGCGTTGTGGGCCATCTCCGGGGAGGCGTCGATGCCGTAGGCGCGGCCGGCGCCTTTGGTCTCTCTGAGCGCGCGGCCGGCGTAGCCGCTGCCACAGCCCAGGTCCAGTACCGTCTCGCCGGCCTCGACCGGCATCCGTGCCAGGACGTGCTTTGCCGTGTGCCAGTGGCGCTCTTCCATCCCGCGGTCCTTGCCCGCGGCGGCCCACTCGTCGAACTCGTCGCTGACGCTCATGGCCACACTACCGCGCCCGACTCAAAAACCGGTTGTGCTTCGGGAAGCCGCTGTCCGTTAGGGATCGGCCGGCGTCCCCGATCGAGGGCTGACCCAGTAGCGTTATCCCAAGGGACGTTCCAACGGGAGGGTATGGCACGCCGCCGACGCTACCGGATCGCCGACACCGCCCAGCAGGTCGTCGGTGGGTTCCTGCTGGCCGGTCCCTTCGTCGTCACCGAGGAGGTGTGGGTGCTGGCCGCGAACATGACGCTCTACCACGCGGCGGTGGTCACGGCGATCGTCTTCGCGATCGGCTACGGCGCCCTCTACAAGGCCGACGCCGGCCGCGACATCGAACGGGAAGCGGAGGTGGCCGGCATCCCCGTCCGGTTCGTCTCGTTGATGATCGTGTCGTTCGGGTCCGTCGCGACCCTGGCGCTCGTGTTCACGGCGCCCGAGACGTTCCTGGTGAAAAACGATATCCTCCCCAACCCGACGCCGATGCGCCTCGCGGTGACGACGCTGAAGGCAACGGCGGTCGGCGCCATCTTCAGCGTCGTCGGGGCCGCGACCGCCGACAGCGTGTTCTGATCGGCCAGAGACCCGCAGACTTAATGCGCATCCGGCCGCTTTCCCCGGCATATGGAGTACACGTTGGCGATCGACAACGCGCCGGACACCGTCCCTGGTGGCACCGGGGTTCTCCTCTTGCACCCGAGCACCGGCGAGACCGACCGGCTCGACACCGAGTTCCTGTCGACCGACACCGACGCGATGCTGGTCATCTCGACCCGGACGACCGCACGGGAGGTCAAACAGAAACTGGAGTACTACGAGGTCGACGAGGACGCCGCGACCATCCTCGACACCCTGTCGGTCGAACGCGGCTACACCCGCCGGCAGTCCGACAACGTCCGGTACGTCTCCGCGCCCGACGACCTGGCGGGGATCGTCGAACAGACCGAGCAGTTCCTCCAGGACCACGACGGGAAGCTCCGGGTGAGCTTCGACTCCGTCACCGAACTGATCTACTACGCCGACGAACAGCAGGCGCTGGCGGCCGTCGACGACATCCTGGAACTCCTCGAGGAGTACGACGCCGTCGGGATGTTCCACCTCGCACAGGAGGTCCACGACGCCGAGACGGTCGCCGCCTTCCGCGACCGCTTCGACGGCGTCGTCGAACTCGCGGAGGACGGTACCGTCACGAACGAGTTCTGATCCGGGTGTGTGAGTTCGTACCAAAGCACCAACAATTAAGAGGGAATAGACCGTTCGTCCGGCTGTATGCCGGAATGCCAGAACTGCGGTAATTTTGTTACAGCCGCCTACGCGCGGGTGTTTACACCGAATGGGGTCGAGAAGCCGCGAGTGTGCCCGCAGTGTGAAGACAAGATCCGGGACGGCGCCGACGTTCGCGAGGCGCGGTCGACGCGACGCGGATAACGAACTGGGGTCACTACCGTCTCTTCTGTGGCCGTCCGGCCACGCTGTCTCTCGCCGTGCGGACAGGCGCTACCCGCTCGCCGGAGAACAAACGTTTTGTCCGCCAGCCACGACTCCGCAGGCATGAAACAGGGCGGTTCCGACGCGGCGAAACGCGCGGCCGGAGAGTCGGCAGCCGAGGCCGTCGAAGACGGGCTGGTCGTCGGGCTCGGGACGGGCAGTACGGCGGCCCACGCGATCCGGGCGATCGGTCGGCAGGTCGACGCCGGGCTGGACGTGACCGGCGTTGCGACCTCCTTCCAGTCACGGGCGTTGGCACGGGAGTGTGAGATTCCGCTGGCCGACCTCGACGAGGTATCCGTCGACCTGGCGATCGACGGCGCCGACGAGGTGGCCGGCGGGGACCTCATCAAGGGCGGCGGGGCGGCCCACGCCAGAGAGAAGGTCGTCGACGCCGCTGCCGACCGGTTCCTGGTGGTCGCCGACCCGACGAAAGAGGCTGAGACGCTGTCGGTCCCGGTGCCCGTCGAGGTCCTGCCGGCCGCCCGAACCACCGTCGCCGCGGCCGTCGAGGAACTCGGGGGCGAGCCCCGGCTTCGTGCCGCCGAACGCAAGGACGGCCCCGTGGTGACCGACAACGGCAACCTCGTGCTCGACTGTGACCTGGGCGCGATCGACGAGCCGGCGACGGTCGCTCGCCACCTGGCCGACACCCCCGGCGTGGTCGAGCACGGCCTGTTCGTCGGGCTGGCCGACGAGATCCACGTCGGACGCGAGGACGGCGTCTCTGTCCGCGAGCCGTAACCATCGTTTGCGGCGGCGTCTCTATCCGCGAGCCGTGACCGTCGTCGGCGGCGGCGTCACTGTCCGCGAGTTGTAAGAGAGCTGGCGCTGTCGCTGACCGATCGCGTCGAAAGAAAGAAAGTAGTGTGACCTTACAGGTCGCGCGGCTGAACTGTCTTACGGTCGTTGGCCTCTGCGCGGCGAGCAGCGTCGGCGAGGAGCTCCTCGACCTCCTCGTCGAGTGCGTCGTAGAAGTCAGAGGCAACGTTCATGTCGTCGAGCGATTCCTTCACGGCGGCTTTGACAATCAGGTCTGCCATACAGTCAAACCATCCGAAGGGGGCGCTTAAATACTTTCCCCAATGATCCCGCTCTGTCCGCTACTCGCGGGGGTTTGAGGCGATTTCGGCTATCGGGGTACTAATAAATGCCGGCCGAAACGGGACAGTACGAGAGAAAATTGCCCGTTGTCGGCCCGATCGCCGCGCTCGCGCGACAGCGGTGCGCTGTGGCCCGCTCGGACGACCACGGGGCGAACCGACGACTAGGAGTGGCCCGCGCACCTGAACGATCGTATGCGCGAGCTACTCGAAGCGGTCGCGGCCGGCGACGTGAGCCCGGCCGAGGCCGAGGCACAGTTGGCGGGCTACGCCACGAACGGCGCCGGACGGTTCGACGCGGCACGGGAGTCCCGTTCGGGGGTCCCGGAGGCGATCCTGGGCGACGGGAAGACACCGACGGAGATCGCGGCCCTGGCCGAGACGGCCGCCGAGACGACCGGCCGAGCCATCGTGACACGGATCGAGCAGGCGGCAGCCACGGCGGTCAGGGAGCGCCTGGCCGAGACGGCAGTGACGGTTCGCTGGGACGAGCGCGCCCGCTGGCTGGTCGCGACGACGGCCGACTTCGATCGACCCACGCTCGACGCCCACGTCGGCGTCGTCACGGCCGGGACTTCCGACGCCGTGCCGGCCGGCGAAGCCGCGATGATAGCGCGGGAGATGGGCGCGACGGTCACCCGGATCGACGACGTGGGTGTCGCTAGCATGGCACGGACAATCGACGCCGTCGACCGCCTGCGCGATCAGGACGTGCTCGTCGTCGCCGCAGGCCGGGAGGGGGCGCTCCCGACGGTCGTCGCGGGGCTGGTCGACGTGCCGGTGATCGGCCTCCCGGTCTCGACCGGCTACGGACACGGCGGTGAGGGCGAAGCCGCCCTCTCCGGGATGCTCCAGTCCTGTACGGCGCTCTCCGTCGTCAACGTCGATGCGGGGTTCACCGCCGGCGTCCAGGCGGGGCTGATCGGACGCCAGATCGGCGCTCTCCGGTGATCCGGCGGGGTGGCAACGTCCACCAAACTAGTTGGGCACACGTGATTCAGGGGGTGGGCTCAAAGAGAGTACTGTCGGTGGTCGAACTGCCGACGAATACGATGACTGAATGTGACCACTGTGGCGCGCACGTCTCGGAACAGTTCGCCCGTGTGTTCGCTGACGAGCACGGACACATCAGAGCCTGCCCCAACTGTTCGGCGAACGCCGGCATCGCCGAAGTGTCGAGAGAGCGTGCCCGACAAGTGTAAGGCCCAGCCGTTCCCCTGTATCGACCGATGACCACCTCGCAGCGTGCGCAACATTACGCCTACGTGCTTCGCTGTGACGACGGGACGTTTTACACCGGCTACACGACCGATGTCGAGCGCCGCGTGGCCGAACACGACGCCGGGGAGGGGGCGAAATACACCCGCGGCCGGACCCCTGTGGAGTTGGTCCACGTCGAGGGCTTCGAGAGCAAGTCGGCGGCGATGAGCAGGGAGTACGAGATCAAGCAACTCTCCCGACAGCAGAAGGCGGATCTGGTCGGGTAACCGGCCGAATCGACGCCGTGTGTCGCGCCGGCCTCATAGCGGCGACGCCGGGAACCGACGGGAGCTTTTTGCCCACCCGGGGCGCACTCCGGAGTATGGGATCAGACGGTGCTGCCGAGAAGGCTGCGGCCATCGAGTTCGGGACCGACGGCTGGCGGGCGACGCTTGACACGTTCACGACGCCCCGCGTCCGGATGGTCGGACAGGCGGTCGCGACGACGCTCGACGCCCGGGACGAGAGCCGACCCGTCGCCGTCGGCTACGACGCCCGGGAGACCTCGCGAGGGTTCGCCGAGGAACTCGCCCGGGTCATCTGTGCCAACGGGTTCGACGTGCTCCTCCCCGACCGGGACACGCCGACACCCGTCGTCGCCTGGACGGTCCGCGACCGGGGACTGGCCGGCGCGCTCCAGATCACGGCCAGTCACAACCCGCCGGAGTACAACGGCGTGAAGTTCCTCTCGGACGAGGGCGCGCCCGCCCTGCCGGACCTCACCGAACAGATCGAGGCCGCGCTGGCCGAACCGGACCCGCTGCCCGAGGACGAGTGGGGCAGTATCACCGAGGAGTCGCTCGTCGAGGACTACCGAGAGCACGCGCTCGACTACGCCGGCGTCGACCTCTCGGGACACTCGGTCGTCTACGACGCGATGCACGGGAGCGGGCGCGGCGTCACCGACGACCTGCTCGCCCGGGCCGGCGCGGACGTGACCGCGCTCCGGGACGACCTCGACCCCGAGTTCGGCGGGAGTTCGCCGGAACCGACCGCCGAGAAGGTCGGCGAACTCATCGACCGGGTCGCCGACGGCGAGGGCAGTATCGGGATCGTCAACGACGGCGACGCCGACCGAATCGGGATCGTCACGCCCGAGCGGGGGTTCCTGGGGCCGAACCTCTTTTTCGCGGCGCTGTACGACTACCTCCTCGAATCGCGTGATGGCCCCGTCGTCCGAACCGTCTCCTCCTCGAGCATCATCGACCGGGTCGCCGAGGCCCACGACGAGTCCGTCTACGAGACGGCAGTCGGGTTCAAGTGGGTCGCCGAGGCGATGGCCGAACACGACGCCCTCTTCGGCGGCGAGGAGTCGGGGGGGTTCGGCCTGACCGACCACGTCCGGAACAAGGACGGCGTCCTGATGTCGCTGCTCGCTGTCGCGGCCGACAAGGCGGAACCGCTCGACGAGCGCGTCGACCGACTACTCGAAGCCCACGGCGAGATCCACCAGGACCGCATCAGCGTCGATTGTCCGGACGAGCGAAAGGAGCCGGTGCTCTCGGAACTGGAGGAGTCCCTGCCCGAGTCAGTCGCCGGCGTCGCAGTCGACGGGATCAACACCGTCGACGGGTTCAAGATCCGCCTGGAAGACGGGACCTGGCTGCTCGTCCGGCCCTCCGGCACCGAGCCGAAACTGCGCGTCTACGCCGAGGCCGGCAGCAAGGACCGGGTGGGGGAACTGCTCTCGGCCGGCCGCGAGATCGTCACGCCGCTGGTCTGACCGCGTTCGGCCGAGCAGCGGTCGGCGAACGGACGAGCGCCCACAAACCGTTAACTCCACTCCCTGTGTTGGTGTGACATGGACCTCGACGTTTCCTTCGCCTACACGCACGGGATGGACCGCGAGACGGTCGTCGAACGGCTCGAATCGACACCCGACGGCGTCCTCGCGCTGGCCGACGGCGACGACGCCTACGCCGTCCCCGTCTTCCATCACTACGCCGACGGCTCGCTGTACTTCCGTCTCGGCGAGTCCCCCGACAGCCGGAAGGCAGCGTTCGTCGAGACGACGGCGACGGCGACCTACGTCGTCTACGAGGCCGAACCGACCGCCGACCCCGACGGCCAGACCGGCTGGAGCGTCCTCGCCCGCGGGCCGATCCGAGAAGTCCCCGAGGACGACCCCGCGTACGACGCGGTCGAGATCAACGAGCGCTTCGAGCCCATCCGCGTCTTCGACGAGTCGCTGGACGAACTCGACCTGACGCTGTACGAACTCCGGATCGAGGAGCTGGCGGGCCGGTCGAACTGACCGTCACTCCGACAGCACGCCACGACAGCGTCCGGGCTCGGCCAGTGACTCGACGGTAAAGCCGAGTGACTCGTAGAACGGCCGGACGGCCGCGTCGAACTCGGCGGTGAGCCGTTCCCGGCGGTCGGCCGCGGCCTCGACCAACGCCGTCCCGATCCCCTGCCCGCGCCGGCGGCGCCGGACCGCGACGGCGTCGACGCGGCCCCCGTCGAGCACGAGCGCACCGACGACCTGCTCGTCCTCGGTGACCGCCACCAGCGTCCCGTCCCGAGCGATACTCGCCCTGACCCGCTCGACATCGGTTGCCAGCACTGCGCCGTCGAGGACGTTCATCACCGACGGGAGGTCCTCGACGGTGGCGTCCCGGACCCGCACGGCTCAGCCCTCCGGCGGGGTGTCGCGTGCCTCCTCGATCGCCGCCAGGAGGTCGTCGACGCTGGGCCGGTCGAACGTCGATCTGCTCCGGTAGGACCACACGACAGTCGGCTCGCCGCGCAGGTCGATCAGCACGGCCTCGGGCATCCGGCCCAGGAAGTCACTCCAGTCGCCGAGGAAGCCGAAACGGACCGGCTGGTCGTAGGCGTCCCCGGCCGAGGCTTCGGGATCGGCCACGAGCGGGAACGGGAGGTCGTAGCTGTCCTGCCACTCCCGGACCTTCTCGGCCGGTTCGGGGACGATCGAGACGACTTCGGTGTCCCGCCGGGCGAACTCGTCGTACCGGCCGGCGACGGTCTGGACCTGCTGGCGGCAGTTCGTGCAGTAGTGATCGCGCTGGAACAGGAGTAGGGCGAACGCGTGCTCGGCCGCGAGCGCCGACAGCGAGACTGGGTCCGGCCCGGGACCGACGTTGGGGAGCGAGAACTCCGTCGCGGGTGTCGACATGGCGACCGGTAGGGACCGAACGGACAAAAGCGGGCGGTGAGCGGGAGACTCACCGTAACGGCGGGCCGTCTTCGTGCGGTTTCTTGTCGCTCGGTGTCGACGCTGGTGTATGGACAGACAGCGATCGATCCGGCTGTTCGCCGCCCTCGTCGCCGTCGGTGGGTTCCTCTCGCTGAGCGGGGTCTACGCGTCACAGACACTGTCGAGAATCACCCTCCTCGACAGCGTCTGGTTCTACGCGCTCACCGGCACGCTCCAGCTCGGCGGCGGCGTCGGGCTCCTCTGGACCATCGTCCGGACCGACGGTGCGAGCGAGTGAGCCGGCTCAGCCGCCCTTGATCAGTCGGACGACCGTGACGCGGTCGCTCTCGACGGGCTGGTCGGTGGGAACCGTCCGATCGTCGACCAGCACCGAGACGGCGTGTGGCGAGAGCCCCAGCGGTTCGAGCAGGTCGGCGTAGGTCGCGTCCCCGTCGACCTCGACTTCGTGGGTGTCGTCGCCGGCCACCTCGACGGTGACGTGCATGGCCGTCCCTACTGGCATCGCGGGCTTGAGTGTGTCGGCTGGCGGTATCGGGGCGACTGGCCGGACTGAACGGTTCGTTTAAGGCCGGCCCACGCTTCCCCGGAGACATGAGCAAGGCCGACTCCGAGTCGCGGGCGGGGCGTGAAGAGGTGTGGATCGAGAAGTACCGCCCGGAGCGGCTCGACGACGTGATGGGCCACGAGAACATCGTCGGCCGTCTCCAGAGCTACGTCTCCCGGAACGACCTGAGCCACATGTTATTTTCGGGCCCAGCAGGCACGGGGAAAACCACCTGCGCGACCGCCATCGCCCGCGAGTTGTACGGCGAGGACTGGCGCGAGCACTTCCTGGAACTCAACGCCTCCGACGAGCGGGGGATCGACGTGGTCCGGGACCGGATCAAGAACTTCGCCCGCACCAGTTTCGGCGGTCACGAGTACCGGATCATCTTCCTCGACGAGGCCGACGCGCTCACTTCTGACGCACAGTCAGCACTCCGCCGGACGATGGAGCAGTTCTCGAACAACGTCCGGTTTATCCTCTCGTGTAACTACTCCAGTCAGATCATCGACCCGATCCAGTCCCGCTGTGCGGTCTTTCGGTTCTCGCCACTTTCCGACGAGGCCGTCGCCGCCGAGATCCGCCATATCGCCGGCGAGGAGGGGATCGAACTGACCGACGACGGGCTCGACGCGCTCGTCTACGCGGCCGCCGGCGACATGCGCAAGGCCATCAACGGCCTCCAGGCGGCCTCGGTCAGCGGCGACGTGGTCGACGAGTCGGCGGTGTACGCCATCACCTCGACTGCACGACCCGAGGAGATCCACGAGATGGTCCAGTCGGCGCTAGACGGTGACTTCACCGCCGCCCGGGCGACGCTCGATCGGTTGCTCACCGAGGAGGGGATCGCCGGCGGCGATATCATCGACCAGCTCCACCGCTCGATCTGGGAGTTCGACATCGACGACCGGGCGGCGGTGCGGGTACTGGAGCGCGTCGGCGAGACGGATTACCGCATCACCCAGGGCGCGAACGAACGGGTCCAACTGGAGGCGATGCTGGCGTCGCTCGCACAGTCTGAGTGAGCGCCGAGCGTAGCTCGGCTCCGACGAGTGAAAACCGAGAGACAGCACGGGTAGCTACCGTCCGACCCCGGGAGTGTCGGTCGGGCTGAACACGCTCGATAGGGCGTGAACGTCCAGTTCTCACCGCTAATAATTGCGCACTGACTCTTATGTCGGAGGAGCGATCAGCTATCAACTACTGAAATGCACAGTTCGACGGACCGAACGGCGGACGATCGGGGCCAGGTCGGCATCGGGACACTCATCGTCTTCATCTCGATGGTGCTGGTGGCGGCCATCGCAGCGGGCGTCCTCATCGACACCTCGGGCTATCTCCAGAACTCCGCGGAGACGACCGGCGAGCAGTCCAGCGACTCGACGACCAACCGAGTCGGGATCGTCAGCGCGACCGGGAGTCACTTCACGAACAAGGAGGTCGGCGTGGTGAACCTGACCGTCAGGCGGACACCTGGCTCCGGCCCGGTCGATCTCGGGCAGGCGACGATCCAGTGGATCGGCCCGAGTGGCTCGTACTACCAGCTCGCAGAGGACGGCGCCCAGGGCAATCCGGACGGCCGGTTCCTCGTGACGACGATCCAGGACGACGACGACTCACAGCCGGTCCTCGACGACTCGGAGGACCGGTTCAGGATCACGCTCGACCTCGGGGACGACAACGTCGGTGCCAACGCCGGGACCGGGAACACCGCCGACACCTTCGGCCAGGAGATCGGTGAGGGCGAGACGGCGACGGTCCGGATCACCACCACGTCGGGGGCGAGTACGACCGAGCAGGTCGTCGTCCCAAAGACCCTCTCGGGCGGCTCCGCGGTCCAGGTGTAGGCCCCTTCGGAACAGTTTTACGCGAACGTGGGCCAACTGTAGCCCAATGAGCGACCTCGACGAGGCCTACGAACTGGAGTACTTCGCGGAGGCGGGCTTTAGCCGCCAGGAGTGCTCGTCCTGTGGGGCCACCTTCTGGGCGCGGACCCAGCGCGAGACCTGCGGCGAGCCACCCTGTGCGGAGTACGGGTTCATCGACGACCCCGGGTTCGACGACTCGTACACGCTCGAAGAGATGCGGGAGGTGTTCCTCTCCTTTTTCGAGGAGCGGGGCCACGAGCGGATCGACCCGTACCCGGTCGCTGCCAACCGCTGGCGCGACGATGTCCTGTTGACCCAGGCGTCGATCTACGACTTCCAGCCGCTGGTCACGAGCGGGACGACGCCGCCGCCGGCGAACCCGCTGTGTATCAGCCAGCCCTGCATCCGGATGCAGGACATCGACAACGTGGGCAAGACCGGCCGGCACACGATGGCCTTCGAGATGATGGCCCACCACGCCTTCAACGCCCGTGAGGACATCGAAGACCCCGAGCAGTACGCCTACGAGGGCGAGGTCTACTGGAAGGACGAGACCGTCGAGTACTGCGTCGAACTGTTCGAGGAACTCGGTGCGGACCCCGCCGAACTCACGCTGATCGAGGACCCGTGGGTCGGCGGGGGCAACGCCGGCCCCGCCTTCGAGGTCATCTACAAGGGCGCCGAGCTGGCGACGCTCGTGTTCATGTCCTTAGAACAGGATCCCGACGGCGAGTACGAGATGAAAGACGGGAACACGTACTCGGAGATGGACACCTACATCGTCGACACCGGCTACGGGCTCGAACGATGGACCTGGATGAGCCAGGGGACCCCGACGGTGTACGAGGCCATCTACCCCGAGATGATCGCCTTCCTCAAGGACAACGCCGGCATCGACCTCACCGACGAGGAGGCGACCGTCGTCCACGACGCCGCGAAACTGGCGGGCCACATGGACATCGACGAGGCCGAGGACATCGAGGCCGCCCGCGACGATATCGCCGCCGAGGTCGGCGTCACCGTCGAGGAGTTGCGGGAACTGATGGCCCCCCTGGAGGATATCTACGCCATCGCCGACCACTGCCGGACGCTCGCCTACATGCTCGGGGACGGCATCGTCCCCTCGAACGTCGGGACGGGCTATCTCGCCCGGATGGTCCTCCGGCGGACGAAGCGCCTGGTCGACACCGTCGGCGTCGACGCGCCGCTGGACGAACTCGTCGACATGCAGGCCGAGCGCCTGGGCTACCGGAACCGCGACACGATCCGTGACATCGTCCGGACCGAGGTCGAGAAGTACCGCGAGACGCTGGACCGCGGTGGCCGGCGGGTCCGCCAGATCGCCGACGAGTACGCCGAGCGCGGCGAGCCGATCCCGACCGAGGAGCTGGTCGAACTGTACGACTCCCACGGTATCCAGCCCGACATGGTCGAGGAGATCGCCGCCGAGCGCGGGGTCGCCGTCGACGTGCCCGACGACTTCTACTCGGTGGTCGCGAGCCGCCACGGCGGCGGGGAGGCGACCGACGCCGGCGAGGAGATGCCCTACGCCGACCGGCTGGCAGAGCTGCCCGACACCGACCAGCTGTACTACGAGGACCAGCAGCGCACGGAGTTCGAGGCAGTCGTCCTGGAGGTGTTCGACCGCGAGGACGGCGACTTCGACGTGGTGCTGGACCAGACGATGTTCTACCCCGAGGGCGGTGGCCAGCCCCCGGACCACGGCACGCTGGCGACCGACGACGTGACCGTCGAGGTGACCGACGTGCAGCGCTACGACGGCGTGATCGTCCACACCTGCGACGACGACCCCGGCAAGGGCGAGTTCGTCCGCGGACAACTCGACGCGAGCCGGCGCAAGCGACTGATGCAACACCACACGGCGACCCACGTCGTCATCCACAGCGCCCGCCAGGTACTGGGCGAACACGTCCGGCAGGCGGGCGCCCAGAAGGGGACCGACTCTGCCCGCATCGACATCCGCCACTACGACTCGATCGACCGCGAGCAGGTCAAACAGATCGAGTTGCTGGCGAACGAACTCGTCCAGGACAACGTCTCGGTCAGCCAGCAGTGGCCCGACCGCCACGAGGCCGAGGAGCAACACGGCTTCGACCTCTACCAGGGCGGGATCCCCGCCGGCGAACAGATCCGGTTGATCCAGGTCGCCGAGGACATCCAGGCCTGTGGCGGGACCCACGTCGCCCGCACCGGCGACATCGGCGCGATCAAGCTGCTCAACACCGAGCGGATCCAGGACGGAGTCATCAGGCTGACCTTCGCGGCCGGGAACGCGGCCATCGAGTCGACACACGCGACCGAGGACGCGCTCTACGACGCCGCCGACATCCTCGACGTGGCCCACGAGGAGGTCCCCGAGACCGCCGCGCGGTTCTTCGACGAGTGGAAGGCCCGGGGCAAGGAGATCGAGGCGCTCAAAGAGCAACTGGCCGAGGCCCGCGCCTCCGGCGGAGCCGACGCCGAGGAGGTCGACGTGGGCGAGACGACCGCGGTCGTCCAGCGCATCGACGCGGACATGGACGAACTGCGCGCACAGGCCAACGCCCTCGTCGAACAGGGGAAGATCGCCGTACTGGGCTCGGGCCGGGACGGTGCCCAGTTCGTCGTCGCCGTCCCCGAGGGCGTCGGCGTCGACGCGGGCGAGGTCGTCGGCGAACTGGCCGGCCGGGTCGGCGGCGGCGGCGGCGGCCCGCCGGACTTCGCACAGGGCGGCGGCCCGGACGGCGAGGCGCTGGACGACGCACTCGCCGAGGCCCCCGACATCCTGCGGTCGGTCGCGGACGTTTGAGGTCGGTTTCACGACCGCGGCGAGGGAAAGAACGAAACCCCCTCGCGTCGAACTGTCAGTCGTATGGCGTACTGTACGGCCTGCGGGGCCGCCGTCGACGCGGACGACAACTTCTGTGAGCAGTGTGGCCACGAACTGGGGACGCCAGTCTCGGCCGCGGACTCGACGGACGGCCGCGCCCGCTCGGGGTCGGCAAGCGACACAGAGCCCGACGACCCCTTCGAGCGCGACGCCGCCGGGTTCGCGCTGGGCTACCCGGTCCACGACGAGTACGAACCGTTCCTCCTCGGGAGCATCGTGAGCCTGCTGGGCGCGATCCTCCCGCCCCTGCAGTTGTTCACCGCCGGCTACGCGGTCCAGTTGGCCGAGGCGGCGGCCCACGGTGACCGAACACAGCCCGCCTTCGCGGGGTGGCGCGACCTGCTCGTCGACGGGCTACGGGCCACCGTCGCGCTGGTCGTGCTGTGGGGCGTCGCCGCCGCGCTGGGCGCGTCGCTGACGGCGCTCCTGGCGGAAGCCGGCGTGGGTGGCGCCTGGGAGGCGGGTACGCTTACAGCCGTCGCGCTGGCCGGCCTCTACGTCACGCCGGCGGTGCTGACGACGTGTGCGGCGACCGGCCGCGTGGGCGCGTCGTTCTCCCAGCGGTTCGCCGGCGCGTTCGCCGCTCGCCCGGCGTATCTGAAGGGGTTCGTCCTCTGGCTGGGACTGAGCCTCCTGCTCGGGGCGGTCTGGCTGGCCGCCTGGTTCACCTTCGTCGGGCCGGCGTTCGTCTCGACGTACTGGCTCTACGCCTCCGGGGCCTTCTGGGGGTACCACTACCGCGAGGCCGCCCGGGACGGGGTCGTACCGGCGCTTTCTCCCGCGGCCGAGGAGCCGGTCGCCTCGACCGACCTGCGGGCCGAAGTCGCCGAGTCCCGCTGAGGGACCGAAAGAGCCAGGCCCCTGGTCCGGAAACTCCCGAGCGATGCCGACAGCGACCAACCGCGGAGTGGACCTCTACTACGAGACCGACGGCGAGGGACCGACCGTCGCCTTCGTCGGCGACGTGGGCTACGGCGCGTGGCTGTGGGGCTGGCACCACGACGCGGTCGCCGGCCCCTACGAGACGGTGGTGTTCGACCACCGGGGGACCGGCCGGTCGGACGCCCCCGCCGGCCCCTACGACGTGGCGGCCCTGGCGGCCGACCTGGAGGCGGTGCTGGCCGACCACGGCGTCCGGTCGGCCCACCTCGTCGGCGCCGGCCTGGGCGGGATGGTCGCGCTGCGGTACGCCCACGAGTACAGCCGCGCACGGACGCTGACACTGTACTGTACGGCCGCCGAGGGGAGCGCGGTCGACGCCGAGGCGCTCGCGGCCCTCTCGCTGGAGGCCGGCCCCGAGGCGTCGCTTTCGGGCGCCTTCTCCGACCAGTTCCGGGCGGACGCGACCGACCTGCTCGACCGGATCACCGAGTGGCGCCGCGAGGAGGACGCGACCGGCGACGCCTGGCAGGCGCAAGCGGCGGCGGTGACGGACTTTTCGGCCCCGCCGCTGTACGAGGTGACGCTCCCGACGACGGTGTTCTACGGGCTCGACGACCCGGTCGTGGCCCCCGACGCCGCGGAGTCGCTTGCAGCGGACCTCCCACGTGGGGACAGCGAGGCTGTCGAGGGGCGACACCTCTGTTTCGTCGAGCACGCGCCGGCGGTCACCGACCGGCTGCTGGCGACGCTCGACGCCCACACCGACCACGAGGTTTAACAGCCGGGCTGTCGAGTGGTTCTGGTATGTCCCCGGACGACGATACCTCCGACGACCGAAGCGACCCCACCGAGGAGGGGGACGCACCCCTCGACGAGGACGACTGGGTCGAGTTCGACGAGACGACCGACGACCGTGGCGCCGAGGCGGGCGGACCCGAGGCCGCCGACGAGGACACAGGCGCCTCCGAGACGGAACCGACCGACAGCGAGGAGACGATCGAGCGGGCGCCGGCGGGCAAGAAGTACTGCCACAGTTGCGGGACGACACTGGACGCCGACGCGAGGTTCTGCTCGGAGTGTGGGGCAGAGCAGTCCGGGACCGGTTCGACTGCCGCCGGCAGCACCGCCGAGTCGCCGAAAGACCGCGTCACCGCGGGCGTCCTGGCGATCCTGCTGGGTGGGCTGGGTGCCCACCACTTCTACCTGGGCAACATCGGCATCGGCGTGCTGTACCTCTGTTTCTTCTGGACCGGCATCCCGGCGCTGGCGGGGCTGATCGAGGGCATCCTCTATCTCACGAAGACCGACGCGGAGTTCCAGCGCCGGTACGTCGACGATGCGGACACGGACGAGGGGTCCGACGAGGCGTCCGTTCGGGCCGACGACGGCGGGAACGGCCTCGGCGAGGGCGGCGATGGCGGCGGGGAGTAGGCGGCTCGCGGAACTGCGCCGTGGACTGGCCGCGACAGCACCCTATCTCCTCTCGCACCACCGGACCGACGAGCGCCACCGGTGTCACCGGATCAGGGTGAGCGGCCGCGAAGTGGCCGTCTGTGCCCGCTGTGCGGGTGTCTATCCGGGGATCGTCGCCGGCGTCGTGCTCTTCGTGCTTGGCGCCTGGAGCGGGCTGTGGGCGCCACTCGTCGTGTTCGGGCCAGCCCCGGCACTGGCCGACTGGGCGGTGACGACGGTCACCGACCGGCGAGGCCACAACGCCGTCAGGACCGCGACCGGGGCACTGCTCGGGGTCGCGTACGGCGTCGCCCTCCCGTGGGTGCTGACGACGGCGACGATCTGGCCGGTGGCGGTCGCGGTCGGCTACGGGACGGCGGCGGCGGTCGGACTCGCGCTGTCGCAGTGAGCGGCAAGTTCCGGGCGGGATATGCAGGTTTTTACGCCTCGGGCGTCTGTCTCTCGGTGAATGAGTCTGCGTATCGCCCTGCTGAACGCGGCCCACGACGGCGCGGCCAACCGCCGGAACTTCCGGCGGGAACTGGACGCCGACCTCGTGGAGTACGATGTCACCGAGCGCGAACTGCCCGACGACTTCGCGTTCGACGGCTGTCTGGTCACGGGCTCGCGGGCCTCGGTCTACTGGGACGAGCCCTGGATCGCCGACCTGGAGTCGTGGGTCGGCGACGCGATCGATCGCGGGCTGCCGTTCCTGGGCGTCTGTTTCGGCCACCAGTTGCTGGCACACACGCTGGGTGGCCGTGTCGAGCCGATGGACGACTACGAGATCGGCTACCGGACCGTCGAGCACGACGGCGAGAGCGAGCTGCTCGACGGTGTTTCGGAGTCGTTCACCGTGTTTACGACCCACTCGGATCACGTCGCACGACTGCCGCCGGGGGCCGAGCAGTTCGCCGAGAACGACTACGGCGTCCACGGGTTCCGAAAGGACCGCGTCTTCTCCGTGCAGTTCCACCCCGAGTACGACACCGAGACCGCCGAGATGGTCACCGAGAGCAAGGACGAACTGCCCGACGAGCGCGTCCAGCGGGTCGTCGACGGCATCACCGAGGAGAACTACCGGGCGGCCTGTGAGGCCAAGCGGCTGTTCGAGAACTTCACCGACTACGTCCGGACGGTCCAGTCCGACGCGACCGGCGCGGCAAACGGGACGGTCGCCGCCGACGACGACTGATCTACGCGAACAGTCGGCTGACGAGCGCGTGTTCGACGGCCAGCACCGCGACGGCCACGAGGATGATTCCCCCCTCTCGGAGCGACGGGAGGATGCCCAGGCCGACGATGAGCGTCGTCGCACACGCTGGGGCGTGGCGCGTGTCGGTCGCGAGCATCCCCACCGTCGTCAGCATCACCGCGACGACGCCGCTTACGGCCAGCCGGAGCGTCCCCGGCGCCCCGGCGGTCATCGACGCCGTGATGACGACGCCCCCGGCGACGGTGTGGTACGCCAAGAGGCCGGCGGCGACGCCGACGGCGTGGCCACCCAGGACCCGTCGAGGGGTACAGGCCGGTGCCGAGGGGCGGGTGGCGTAGAGGTACGCCGTCGGCCCGAGGCTGGGAAACAGGAAGGGGAGCCCGCTGGCCCAGACCACGACCCCGAGCGCGGACAGGAGCACGCCGACATGCCCGGTCTGTCTGGCCCACGCCGTGCGGTTCTCGTGAGACACCGTAGCCGAGCGTCAGGGTGGCCACACTAAACGCTGACGTTCGCCCACAGGGTTTTGCGGTTGCGATCCGACGCTGAGGTATGAAGCGACTGCCCCTGGTGCTGGCGCTGTGTTGGCTCACGGCGGGGTGTCTCGGTGTCGACTTCGGCGGCCAGCCCACCCCGGACCCGGGGCAACCGATCTCGCTGTCGGTCGACAATCGGGCGTCCGAGCCCTACGACGTGCGCGTCTCGGTGGTCCCCGACGATCCCGTCGGCGTCGATGTCACCTACGCCAACGGGACCGTCGTTCGCCGACCGGTGAGCGTCCTGACTGACTCGCCGCCGTCGGAACTGGGGCGGGTCACCGACATCCGTCTGGTCGGCGGGAACGTCACCAGCGAACAGTTCCGGGTCCCGGCCAACAGCGGGATCGGAATGCAACTCCGGGACAGCGAACGGGGCTCGTGGGTCTGGCTGGTCGTCCGGCGGACGACCGGCGACGATCGGGTCCGGACCTGGACGCGGTTCCGCTGTCAGCCCGACGCGACGGCTGTCGAGGCGCGGCTGACCATCGGCACCAACGAGTCGACGGCGCTCACGACGACCTGCCAGGGTTAGGTGAACCGGCCAGTCTCGGCGCCACACTCCTCACACAGCGTGACCAGCGCCTCGCGGCCGTCGGCGAACTCGATCCGGTTTCGCGTCCGCTCGCCACAGTCGGGACACTCGCGGTGCATCTCCGTCTCGCCGGACTCCCGTGGTGCGCCCATCGCCAGCGCGACGACGCGCTCCGCGCCCTCGTTGCGGCCCAGTTGCCACTCGCCGGGGGCGAACCTGATCGCCTCGCCCGCGCCGACGACCACGTCACCGTCCTCGGTCTCGAACGTGACCGTTCCGGTCTGGACGTAGAAGACCTCCTCCTGGTCGGCGTGGCGGTGATAGCCGAAGCCGAAGGCGTCGCCGGGCGCGAGTTCGTAGTAGTTCAGTGCCGCGTCTTCGATGCCCAGTGGTTCGGCGAGCTCGCGTCTGACGCTCGCCGGCCCCATTCGCGTGTCGACCTCGTCGAGAGAGAGTTTCCGCATACGCGACCGTGTCGCCACGGCGAGAAAAGCGTTGCCAGCGGCTCACTCCCGCCGGTCGATGTCGAGTTGCTCGTCGAGTTCGTCCATCCAGTCGGCGTCCTCCAGTTCCGCCATCTGCTCGCGGAAGTGGGTCTTACAGACACCGACCTTCAGACCGTCTTTCTCGACGGCGATGTCGGCCTCGTCGTCACAGTAGTGACACTGCATACAACGGGGTAGTATCCGGCCCACATTGAACCCTCGGATTCCGTGCGCCGTCCGTCAGACGCCGAGCGCACGCCGGACCCGCCCCCAGGCGTCGGCGTCCAGGCCGGCCCCGCCGACGGTCTCACCGTGGGCGTCGCTGCCGCCGGTCGGCACGAGATCGTACCGCTCGACGGCGCGCTCGATCCGGTCGGTGTCGACCGCGCGGTCGTAGGGATACCACCGTTCGACGGCGTCGAGCGAGTCACAGCGGGCCAGCGCGGCTTCGGTGTCGGCGTAGCGGAACGGGTGTGCCAGCCCGACGAGCGCACAGGCGTCGGCGAGCAGGTCGCGGCCGCGCTCGAAAGAGGGGATCTCACGGGCGACGAAACAGGGACAGTCGTCGCCGATGAGTTCCTCGAAGGCGTCACCGTAGCTGTAGTCGCTGACCTCGGCGATGGCACGGGCGATGTGTGGCCGGCCAAGTCCCTCGCGGGGTTCGACCGGGAGCGTCACGTCCAGGCGGTCCTCGACGCAGTCGATGATCCGGCGTCCCCGCTCGCGGCGGTTCCGCTGGATGGTGGCACACGCCTCCCGGAGGTCCTCGGTCGGGTCGACGCCGTAGCCCAGCAGGTCGAGTCGCTGGTCGCCCGCGTCGACCCGGAGTTCGATCCCGTGGACGACGGTCAGGCCGTCCCTGGTCGTCACCGGACCGTCCAGATCGGGGTTGATCCGGTCGTGATCGGTGACGGCGACCGCCTCGACGCCGGCGGCCCGGGCGGCCTCGGAGAGCGTCGAGAGCGTGAGCGTCCCGTCCGAGCGTGTCGTGTGGACGTGGAGATCCGCGACAACCATACGGAGGCCAGTTCGTCCGGGCAGGAAGTCCCTTCGACACGCGCCGGTGTGGGCCCTGGCCACACACGCCGGGTGGTCATTATACGCATTAAAGAGTATTATGATTATCAATAGTGAAGGTTTATTATCTTCCGTTAACTTTCCCTGGATATGCGAATGCTGACCGACGCGACGGAGACGTTCGACGCACAGACGTACCCACTGACGACCGAAGAACTGATCGAGGCGGTCGGAGACACGACACTGGAGTTGCCAAACGGGACCGAGACCCTGGCGGACGCGCTGGGCCGGATCGACTCCGAGACCTACGAGACACCGGAGGACGCACGGCTCGCGACGTACTCGGCCGTCTCCAGCAAGGCGATCGGTCGCAAGGGCTACTCCGACCGCGACCCGATCGCGATGGGCGAGGACGGTCCGGATCAGGTCTCGTTCTAGTTCGCGGGCGGCCCCAGCACACGGTTTTTTCGGCGACGATCTCCGGTAGCTGCCGCGCTCAGAAGCCGTAGTCGTCGTCCTGCATCGCCGGGTCCTGCTGGTCCGCGGCCGTCTGGCCGAACATCTGGTCGTCCAGCGCGGACTCGGTCGATTCTTCGGTCGTGTTGTAGGCCGAGACCCCACGCTTGAGGAGGTCCTCGATGGCCTGATCCTGATTGATGAACTCTCCCTGTTCGACGAGCCGTTCGATGTCGGACACGGTCTGGTCCGACAGGGACACCTTGACTTTGCTCACAGTCGCCGGCTTATCGACTCTGGTATATAACTCCTGCTGCCGGTGGTGTCGCGCTCGTTCGTCGGAGCCAACAGTATAAGTGTGTCGTCGTGGAACAGCCGGTATGGTCCAGATCGAGTTGACCAGCAGCCAACAGCGCACACTCACGGCGCTGGTCAACAGGCACCAGTCGGCCGACGCGCCGGTCAAGGGCCGTGTCATCGCCGACGAGATCGACCGAAACCTCGGCACCGTCCAGAACCAGATGCAGAGCCTGGCGGCACTTGGCCTCGTCGAGAGCGTCTCCGGCCCGAGCGGCGGGTACGAGCCGACCGACCTGGCCTACGAGGCGATCGGTCGCGACCGGACCGACGACGCCGAGTCGGTGACACTGGCCCGCGAGTACGAACGCGTCGATGTCACGGTCGAAGAGATCAACCTGACCGGCGTCCACCACCCCGAGAAGTGCCAGGCCCGGGTCCACCTCCAGGACTCGGTCGCACAGTTCGACGTGGGCCAGGCGGTCGCGCTCGGGCCGACGCCGGTCGCGGGCCTCGTCGTCGCCGGGACGGTCAAGGCCGTCGACACGACGAACAACCAGCTCGTCGTCGATGTCGCCCAGCTAGAGGCACCGGTGGAACCGCCGGAGTGAGCTACCGGTCCAGAAAGTCCGGCCGGTCGACCCGGTCCGTGCTGTCGACTGCCTGTCTGTCGAGCAGTTCCGAGGGCTCTAAGGCTTCCGGGAGCCCGTCCCGACCGCCGGTCGGGGGCTCGTCCTCGTCGAGATACGTCGTCTCGCCGGTGACCAGTTCGTCCCAGACGGCGCTCTCGTCGGCGTCGCCCCGCTCGGCGACCGCCTGGGCCTCGTTGCGGCCCTCGTCGTAGGCCAGTTCGACCATGCTCTTCTGGTAGGCCGAAGTCATCTCGGCGTAGATGCGCTCGAGTTCCTCCCGGTTGTACTCCCCGAGGCGCTCGGCGACGCCGATTGCGTAGGCGTGCTCGGTCGCCTCGTCCTTGTCGAGCGTGTCCCAGTCGGTGTCGAACTCGCGCGCGTAGCGGCTCATGACTCGACCTTCTCGTCGGGCACGACCTGGAGGCCGCGGTCGGAGAACTGGATCTTCCGGATGTCACAGTCGATAGCGGTCCCGCGCATCTTGATGACCTGGATGCCTCGGGTCATACTCCCGCCCTCCAGGAAGTTGTGGAAGAAGATGACCCCGTGGGCGAGGTAGTGTTCGTCGCTGTAGGAGGAGGGATCGGTCATCTCCGAGATCAAAAGCGTCGTGGCCTCGGTCTGTTTCAGCGCCGAGAGAAAGCCCGTGATCTCGTCGCTGACATCGTTCATGAAGTGCTGGAGCAGCATCGTCGAGTCGATGACGACCCGCTGGATGTCGTTCTGTCTGATGTACGCGACCAGTCGGTTGGTCAGCCCGCCCTCGGAGCCAAACTGGGTGATCGTCCGTTTGCCGTTCTCGGTCACGAGATTGAGAAACTGGACGGCGTCGGACTGGACCGCCCGGTCGAAGCCGAACTCGTAGCCGGACATGTCCTGCATCAGTTCGGTCTTGGTCTCGTGCATCGTCACGTAGAGACAGGACTCGCCCTCTTTGGCCCCCTGTGTGATGAACTGCGAACAGAACGTCGTCTTTCCGCTACCTGGAGGGCCGCTGACGACGTACAGGCGGTCGGTCAGGAGCCCGCCTTCGACGAGTTCGTCGAACCCGGGGACACCGCTGGAGACACGCATACCTCCAGCCTGAGCACGTTTCGACATATGCTTTCACGTTCTGTTCTCACCCGTGATAACTCATTCGCCTGTTTCACCGGAGCCACTCGCGGGCGGGTCCGAAGCGAGCGCCAGCAGTCGCTCGGTCCCGGCCGCGTCGAAGCGCATGGGACGGCGCCACCACGGTCCCTTCCCGGAGTCCGAGGACCAGTCGGTGACGACGTGGTTCGCGTCGGTGCCGCCGCTGGGTCGGGAGAGCGGGACGACCGTCTCGTAGAGCCGTGACTCGGCCGGATCGCCCAGTACGAGGACCCGAGCGTCGAACGAGTCGCGCTTGACGTGGGCGTTCGAGTCGAAGACGGCCCGTTCGTCGGCGGGCAGGTCCCGGTACTCCTCGCCGGTCACGGCGTCGCGGGCGAGTCGGAAGTGGCCGACGACGTAGGCGCCCCACTCGGGCGGCGCCCAGGCAGGTCGCTCGCCGGTCGTCGTCAGCGTCGCGTAGAACACGAGGTAGTCGCCCGCCGTCAGTTCCGAGAGGGGGCCGGCCTTCACGCCGTGTTCGTCGCCGTAGGTGTATCGCTGGCCGCCGGCCTCGGGGAACTCCGGATCGAAGTGAACGGGTCGGTCGGCGACCGCGGAAACGTCCGTCTCCAGGTCGAGGTCGGCGTAGGTCGGAACCGGTTCGGCGGTCTCCTCGGACTCGGGGATCGGAACGTACTCGAAGGACCCGTCGGGGAAGACGGGACCACGGAAGCCCGGTTCGTTGGTGTTGGCCCCGACGTTGATCGCGACGCTGCGCATACCGGAGTGTGGGGCCGGCGGGGCAAGTGCCTACTGGAGTGTGGCGGCACAGACCCGGCAGTAGCGGATCATCGTGTGTCCCTCGTTCGGCGTGCCACAGTCGGGGCAGGCGACCGCTTCGGCCGGCGTGGACGAGCCGTCTGGTTCGACCGCCGGGCGACCGTGTCCGGCGCCGACCGGCGTCGACTCGGGGGACTCGCTCGACGTGTTGCGGTGCTGGAAGTAGTGGTACAGGAGGAGTTGCACGAGCCCGAACGTGACAACGTACGCGATGAGCCAGCCCCACAGTTGCATACACGAACGAGGTGGCGACAGTCACTTCGGTGTTCGCCACCAGATATCAGAATTGATACTCAGAGGACTACTTCGGCGGTGTCAGGTCGCGCTGGAACTCGTCGAAGACATCGAGGTTGTCCGGGAGGTCGTCGTCGAGTTGCCGCTCGCTGCGGCGGTCGGCCCCGGCGTCGTCTATCGGGTCCGCCACGGACTCCCAGCCCTCCTTGATCGCGATGGACTTGGCCGGCGTGCCGGCGGCGATGTGGTGGGCGGGGATGTCCTTGCTCGCGATCGACTTGGCGGCCAGGATCGAGTTCTCGCCGACGCGGACGCCGGCCCGGACCATCGAGTCGTAGGTCAGGCGCACGTCGTCCTCGATGATCGTGTGGAAGTTGTCGACGTGGGTCTGGTCGACGGCGTCGTGGTCGTGGCTGTAGACGTGTGTGTCGTCCGAGATCGAGACGCGGTCCCCGATGGTCAGTTTCCCGCGGTCGTCGAGGTGGACATCGTCGTGGATCACGACGTTGTCGCCGATCTCGATGTTGTGGCCGTACGTGAAGGTGATCCCCTTGAAAAAGCGGCAGTCGTCGCCACAGGACTCGAAGAGGTGATCTGCGAGCATCCGCCGGAAGCGCAGCGCGAACTCCACGTTGTCGGCCATCGGTGTGGCGTCGAACTGCCGCCAGAGCCACTGGAGGTGTTTCGATCGTTTGAACCGCTGTTCGTCCTTCTCGGCGTAGTATTCGCTCTCTAGGGTGGTGTTACAGGGGTCGTACCCCTGGAGACGGACGCGTTCGGCCGGCGACACGTCCTCGCCGGACTGCCAGCGCTCGTACGCCTGCCGGTCGCCGTGGAGGTCGATCAACACGTCGGTGACCACGTCGCAGGTGTCTTCCTCGCCGGTGAGACGCTCGTCGACCTCGTCGATGAAACTCCGCAAGCCTTCCTCGGCGAGCGGCGGCAGCGAGACGTGGCGTTTCGTCATAGCAACAGCATCGGTTCGGTCGCAGATATGGGTTTCCGTTACCTGTTCGGCACCCGGTGACGGCGGTGTCACGACACACCTCCACACGGTTTCCCGGCGTTTCTGCAGTCGGTATAAGACCGGGGAGGCCGACAGGCCGGTATGGTCAGGTCGGACTTCATCATGGAGATCCGCGGCTACATGGTCAACCCCCGCGAGAAGCGCCTGCGCGCCCTCTGGCGTGTCGTCCTCTGGTTCTTCGTGGCGACCTTCGTCGCGATCGTCTTCACCGGGGCGCTCTCGCAGGTGGTGAATCCGGCCTCGTTCGCCCCCGACATCCGTGCGGCCTACGTCGGTCTCCGGACGATCGCCGTCTACGCCGGCGGAACGGCCATCGCCGTCGGCATCGGCTATCTCCTGGACCGGCGCCGGCTCTCGGACTACGGCCTGGGGTTCGACCGGCAGTGGTGGCGCGACGCCGGGTTCGGGATCGCGCTGGGTGTCGGGCTCCCGACGCTGTTTCTCCTCGGTCAACTCGCGGCCGGCCTGCTGACGGTGACGGGACTCCTCGTCACGGGACCGTCGGACACCTTCGCGTTTGGCCCGTTGGGTGCCGTCGAACGGCTCGCCCTGCTGGCGGTGTTTTTCGTCGTCCAGGCCTCCGCCGAGGAGATCATCGTTCGGGGGTACCTGCTGACGAACGCCGCCGAGGGCCTGGCCGGCACGCTCGGGAAGTGGCGAGCGGTGGTCGTCACCACCGTCGCGACCGGCGTGTTGTTCGGTGTCCTGCACGCGAGCAACCCCAGCGCGACGCTTCTCAGCATCGCGAACATCACGCTGTACGGGCTCTTGCTGGGTGGCTGTTACGTCCTGACCGGCCGGCTGGGGATCGCCTGCGGGTTCCACGTCGCCTGGAACTTCACCCTGGGGCTGTACGGGTTCCCGGTCAGCGGCCTGCGGACCGGTGCCGCGCTCGTCGGGACCCGGGTGACCGGCGTCCCGCTGGTGACGGGGGGGTCGTTCGGCCCGGAGGGCGGCCTGATCGCGCTCGTCGGCCTCCTACTGGGGACGGCTGCGCTCGCCTGGTGGGTCCGCCGGGAGTACGGCGACGTTGCCATCCGCGAGGCGATCGCGACACCGACGCTGCGGTACGGCATCCGGGAGAACCACGAGCGATAAGTGTCTTCCAGCCCAACGGCCGGACATGAAATACGACACGCTCGGGACAGCAGGCGTCGAGGTCTCACAGGTCGGCTTCGGTGCCTGGGTCGTCGGGACCGACTGGTGGGGCGACCGGACGCGGGAAGACGCCGTCGCCATGATCGACCACGCCGTCGAGCAGGGCGTGCGCTACTTCGACACCGGCGATGTCTACGGCCACGGCGACAGCGAGGAGATCGTCGGCGAGGCCCTCGCCGACCGCCGGGACGAGGTGACCGTCAGCACGAAGATCGGCTACGACTTCTACAACAACCCCCAGGCCGGCCACGGGGAACTCCCGAAGAAAGTCACCCCCGAGTGGATCCACACCGCGACCGAGCGGTCGCTGGACCGCCTGGACATGGAGTACGTCGACCTGCTGATGCTCCACAACGCCAACGTCGACGAGGTCGACGAGGACGTGCTCGAAGCGCTCGACGAACTCCGCGAGGAGGGGAAAGTCGAAGCGATCGGCTGGGCGCTGGGCCCCTCGATCGGCTGGCTGGCCGAGGGCGACGCCGCCGTCACGGCGGAGTTCGACGCGCTCCAGACGGTGTTCAACCTCTTCGAGCAGACGCCGGGCCGGCACTTCGTGGAGACGATCCGCGAACACGGCGCCGACACCTCGATCATCGCCCGGGTCCCCCACTCGTCGGGGCTGCTCAACGAGCAGGTCACCCCCGAGACCGAACTGGGGAAAGGCGACCACCGCGCTCACCGGCCCGACGAGTGGTACGAGACCGGCTGGGAGAAACTGGAGACCCTGCAGTTCCTGAAACGAGACGGCGAGCGGACGATGGGCCAGGCCGCGATCCAGTGGTTACTCGCCCACGACGAGGTCGCCTCGGTCACGCCGACGTTCCGGACGACCGACGACATCGACGAGTGGGGCGGCGCGCCGGACACGCCGCCGCTCAGCGACGACGAGTTCGATCGAGTCCAGGAACTGTACGCCGACAACTTCGGGATCGATCGGGACGACGGGATGGACGCCCTGCGGTCCTCGGTCGGCGGCGCGGACCTGGACGGGACCGGTATGAAGTCCGCCGGCGACTGAACGGCCGAGGCGTCGTCCGGCGACGACGGAAGTTTCCGAGTAGTTACCACTCGCGTCCCCAGTCGTCCGTAGCTGCACCCGAGAGACGACTCCCGAGCGTCTCAGTAAGTCACCGCTTCTTCGTGTGGTTTTCGCCGCGTACCCCTCTGTTTCGACAGGAGATGTATCGCCGTCGTGCGGTTCGGTGGCGTGGAGACCACTTTCACCCCGCTCCGTCAGACACGCGAAAGACGCCGGACGGCGGCGGGTTCGAGATGAAACGAAGGGGTTCGGGACGCGGGGACAGATGTCACGGGTGTCGGTGACGAGCGGCGGGTCGGCCGTCCGCGGTGCTGGCCGATCGAACGGACGAAAAACGTGAAGTCGGTCGCTACTCGTTCATCAGGCCGCCTTCCTCGACGCGCATGACGCCCTCGCCGTCCGGGAGGTTGGGCGCGTCGACCAGCTTGACGATGCGTTTGTCGCCTTTCGATTTCCGGAGGTAGATTCGGAACGTCGAGGTGTGGCCCAGGATGTTCCCGCCGATGGGCTGGGTCGGGTCACCGAAGAAGGAGTCGGGGTTGGAGGCCACCTGGTTGGTGACGAGGACGGCGGTGTTGTTCAGGTCACCCACGCGCATCAGGTCGTGGAGGTGCTTGTTGAGCTTCTGCTGGCGCTCGGCGAGTTCACCGCGGCCGACGTACTCGGCGCGGAAGTGGGCCGTCAGCGAGTCGACGGCGAGCAGGCGAACCGGGAACTCCTCTTCCTGGGTCTCGCTGGCGATCTCCTGGGCCTTCTCGGCCAGGAGGATCTGGTGGTTGGAGTTGAACGCCTTGGCGACGTGGATCTTGTCGAGCACCGAGTCGACGAGGGCGTCCAGCAGTTCGTCGTCGGTGGCGTCGGCCTCGCCCTCCTCGACGATGCCGTGGAGGACCATCGTGTCCTCGATGACCTCGTCGTCCTGGCCCTCGACCATCTGTTCGATCCGTTCCGGGCGGAAGGTGTCCTCGGAGTCGATGAAGATGGCACTCCCTTCGAGCCCGCCGTGTTCGGCCGGGAGCTGGACGTTGACGGCCAGCTGGTGGGTCACCTGGGACTTGCCGGCCCCGAACTCGCCGTACACCTCGGTGATCGACTGGGTCTCGACGCCCCCGCCCAGGAGTTCGTCGACCTCGTCGACGCCCCAGGAGAGCTTGCCGATCTGCTCGCGGCGTTCGAGTACCGTCGAGCCGGTCTCGAAACCGCCGATGTCGGCGGCCTCGCGGGCGGCGTTGATGATGTCGGCGGCCGACGACTCGCCGATGTCGGCCGTGTTCGACAGTTCGCCGGGGGAGGCGACCGCGATCCCCTGGTAGGAGTCGAAGCCGTTGTCTTTGAGTTTCTCTGCTGTCGCCGGGCCGACGCCGGGCAGGTCTTCGAGGTCCTCGCTTGCGGACATGGACGTGGCTTGCGCCCGACCGCACATAAACCCACGTTAACAGGAGAGTGAAAGTGAAACAGCCCGACAGCGGCCGGACAGGTCGGGCCAGGATCGGGGGATTTAGAAGGGAAGGGGAAGCTCGGTCGGCGCGCTCAGAGCCGACCGCTCCCGACGTAGACCAGGGCGAGGCCGCCGACCACGATGAGCACGCCGGCCTGGAGTCCCGTCAACGAGAGGGCGTCCTGTCCGAACTCGCCCGCGAGCAAGAGCGCGAGCGCGCCCGCCGACACGAGGGGGCGCTTCGCGAGCGTCCGGACGAACGCCCGGGCCGACCAGGAAAAGTTGTCGAGCGACGACCGGACGAGGGCGGTCGGTCGCCGGTTCCCGTCGGGGTTGTCGGCCCGCTCGAAGCCCGCGAGCGAGTCGGCGGGGACGGTCACGACCGCACCGGTGTTGACCCGCTGCTCGTCGGCGTCGCCCACGCGCAGGAGCGTGGCGCCGTCGTCGCCGACGCCGACGACCCGGTAGACGCCCGCCGGACAGTCGGCCGTCGTCGGCCGGAGGTGGTCGTAGACCGCTGGGCTGTCGACCACGGGTCACTCCCAGGGGTGGTCCCCGGCCCGGTCGGGCCACAGCGGGTACCAGTACTCCTTGTCGCTCTCGACGGTGAGCTCGCCGTCCAAGTTGCTCTCCAGTTTGAACTCCGCCGTAGTGTCCCGTTCGTGGTCGCGGTCCGGGTCGGGCGCGAACGGGTAGTAGGCCCCGCGGCGGAACGAGTACACCCAGTAGACCGAGTCGAAGTTCCGATCGCTCTCGAAGGCGAACAGCGCCGCCAGCAGACGAGAGCCGTAGCGGCGCTCGATGAGCGTGTCCGCGGCGAAGTGGATCGACGTGACCAGGTCTTCGAAGTCGTCGTCGTGGAGCACCACCCACTGGTAGCCGTGGTCGTCCTCCGTGAACTCCACCTCGGTGCCGGTCTCCCGGGCGCCGGCGTCTAAGATCTCCCGGACCTCCTGTTTGGCGTCCTGGAAGTCCGTGCTGTCGACATCGCCGAAACAGAGCGCGGCGTCCCCGGTCGCCTCGTAGCCCAGGTCCGCCTCCATCGTGATGTAGGCCGTCGACATCCCGAACAGGTCGTCCGGGTCGGCCTCCCGGGTGGCGTCGGCCTCGGCTTTCACGCCGAGGACGCTCTTGAGTCCGTCGAGTAGTCCCATATCCCTACGTCGGCGGCCGACAATAAGGCGGTTTTCGTCCTGTCGTGGCCACTGGAGAACGATGCACGCCAGATCACACTGCCGTCGTGTGGGCGGTGTGTGAATCGTATCAGGCGGTAGTACCGCGTGACGGTGGAGACGAAGTTACCGGCAGTGTGCGACAGGGGGTGTGCCCAGCAGTCGAGACCTTGATCGGCCGCTTCCACGCCGGAAGCGCAGCGGGGCCTACCGTCGAGTCGGCGTCGAATTCGCGTCCTCGACGATCGACTCAACGAACGATTGGAGCGCTCTTCGGACGCGGTCGGCATCAGGGCCGACACCCGCGAGGTGGTCGGCATCGACCCGGACGAACTCGGCGTCTGGCAGTGCTTCGACGACAAACTCGGCGTGGGAGATCGGGACGGCCGCATCGAACTCCCCGTGAAAGACCAGGACCGGACATGCAATCGTCTCGTAGTCGACGACGGGGAGCTCGCGACACCAGCGTTCGTCGTTGCGCGTCCCGTCGATGCGGGCGCTGGCGGGGAGGATGGTCGGGGCGAACGCGAGATCCCGCCTGTGTTGTGCAGGGTGTGTCTGGATGTATTCGACGAAGGTTTCGAGGGCGTCACCCTCCAGCGTCGAGAGCCCGGCGTGCATGTTCTCGATGAACCGGTCGGGCGTGAACCGATGGAAGAAGGCGAGCAGACCGGAGCGAATGTCGAGTACCGGCGTCGAGGTGAGCAACGGGTCGAGGATCGGGTTGCCCGTGTCGTACGTTCGCTCGTCGATCTCGATCGTGATCGCCGAGGCCAGGACGAGCCCCGCGACTCGCTCTGGATACTCGGCGGCGAGCTGGAGGGCGACCGGGCCCCCACAGGAGATACCGACGACGATCGGACGTTCCACGTCGAGAGCGTCGAGGAGCGCCACGAGGAGGGCGGCCTGGTCCTCGAAGGACCGGTGGTCGTCGAGGGGCGTCCGGAGGAACCCCGGTCGGGAGGGAGCGATGACTTCGATCCCATCTCCAAGCGCCCCGTCCAGGAGGAGTCCCTGATCGTAGCCGCCCGGTGCTCCGTGCAGTACCAGCACGGGATACCCCGAGCCCCGTCGGGCGACTTCGACGACACCCCGTTCTGTTTCGACGAGCTCACTCCCGGCCGATAGCTCCGCGAGTCGTCGCCGTTTCCAGCGCCAGACTGCACCGCCCGCCACACAGAGGAGCATGCCGACACCGATTCCGATCGACCGTCTCAGGTTTCGGCGCATACCGAGGAATACGATTGGGACAGATATAGGTTCTGAGGGGGGTCGACCAATGGTGGCCGCCGCGGACGGAAGACGACGGGTACTCTGCCGGTGGTAGCGGGCGGCGAAATCCGGTGAGGCCCCGGAGACTGCACGAAGACACGCACCATCTAGACAGCATAGCTCCTGACACCCATCACTGCCGGAGAACTCCAGCAGGTCCCTAGCGCCCTTCCAGTTCCCGTTCGAGGTCGCGCAGGCGGTCGATGCGCTTCTCGGTCGAGGGGTGGGTGCTGAACAGGCGCCCGATCCAGTCTGCCCGGATCGGGATGATGAAGAAGGCGTTCATCTCCGACTGGCTGCGGAGGTCGTCCTTTGGCACCTTCTCCATGCCGCTGTCGATCTTCATGAGCGCGGTCGCCAGCGCCGAGGGCTTGCCGGTGATGACCGCGGCGCCGCGGTCGGCGGCGAACTCCCGGTACCGGGAGAGCGTCCGGATGAGCAGGAACGAGACGATCCAGACCACCAGCGACGCCAGGATGGCGACGATCACCGGCGCGCCCTGCTGGCCGCCCCGGTCACGGCCGCCCGCGAACAGCCACCCCCACCGGACGATGAGGAAGGCGATCGTCGAGAGAAAGGAGGCGATGGTCATCACCATCACGTCGCGGTTCTTGACGTGGGCGAGTTCGTGGGCGATGACCCCCTCCAGTTCCTCCTGATCGAGGGTGTTCATGATCCCCGTCGTCACGCAGACGGCCGCGTTCTTCTGAGAGCGGCCGGTCGCGAAGGCGTTTGGCACCCGCGAGTCGGCGACGGCGACTTTCGGCTTCGGGAGGTCCGCCTGCTGGGAGAGCCGTTCGACCGCCCGGTGGAGTTCGGGGTACTCGTCGGCGTCGACCTCCCTGGCCCCCATCGAGTACAGCGCGAGCTTGTCGCTGAAGAAGAACTGCCCGCCCAGGAACAGCCCCATGACGAGGACGATCGGGAGCAGTCGATCGCCGAAGTACAGGGTCAGAAAGCCCAGGAAGACGATGTACAGGCCAAAGAGGAGGAACATCGTCAGGACCATCCGGCCCCGGAGTCCCCAGTCGGTTTGCCACTGCATAGGCGGGCGTAGGCGACCGAGACTCTAAAACCCCGTTATCGTGTGTCGATCCCGCACGGACGGGGCGACGACCGCACGTCTTTGTGTGCCCGGTCCGAACCCCGCTCATGACCGAGACAGTGCTGGTCACCGGCGGCCGTGGCCGCTCGGGGCGCTGGATCTGTGACCGCCTCGCCGGCGACTACGATGTCGTCTGTATCGACCTGGACCACCCCGGCTGGGAGGTCGCCGAACGCGACCACCTCACCTTCCGGGCGGCGGACGTGACCGACGGCGGCGAGGTCCGGGACCTCGTCGCGGAGTTCGACCCCGCGGCGGTGGTCCACTGGGCGGCGCTGCCGGCGCCCGAACGCCACGCCGGCACGCGCGTGTTCGAGACGAACGTCTCGGCGACCTACAACGTGCTAGACGCCGCGGGCCGGGCGGGTGCGGACGTGGTGTGGGCCTCCTCCGAGAGCGCCTACGGACTGGCCTTCGCCGCGGAGACGCCGCTGCCGGCGTATCTCCCGATGGACGAGGGACATCCGATGGCGCCCGAAGACCCCTACGGCACCTCGAAGGTGGCCGGCGAGGCGGTCGCCAAGATGGTCGCCCGCCGGGACGGGATCAGCGTCGCCTCGATCCGGCCCTCCTGGATCCAGTACCCCGGCGAGTACAACTGCCTCGATATCGAGGATCTGGCCGACGGTGCCGGCAACTGCTGGTCGTACGTCGACGTTCGAGACGTGGCGAGTCTCGTCGCCGCGGCCCTCGACGCCGACTTCGACGGGCACGAGGCGTTCCACGCCGCTGCGGCGGACAACTACATGGGCCGACCGACCGCCGACCTCGTGGCCGAGTACTTCGGCGAACTCCCGGCGGAGTGTGAACTGGACGGCGAGCAGTCGGCGCTCTCGACCGCGACGGCCCGCAGTCTGCTGGACTGGGCGCCCGAACACGACTGGCGGACGGCCGGCGACGCCGCGGTCGACGAGCCGACGCTGCTGGCCGAGTAGCCGAGTCGCCGAGCAGCCCGTCCCCGCCGTCGCTCGTCCCTCACGGCGGCATCGGCGAGATGTCGAACGAGAGTTCCAGTTCCGACCCGTGGTCGTTCCAGCGCTGGGTGAACTTCCCGCCGCCCCGTCCCGCGCGGTCGGGGTCGCTGGGCGACTGGTCGAGGAACCACTTGACGTTCTTTTTGTTGCCGAAGTCGTCGTTCGAGGTCGGGTCTTTCTCGTAGGGACGGGCGGTGACCTGGATGTACGACCGGCTCGTGTCGAGTTCGTGGGCGCCGTCGAAGACGAGTTCCTCGTCGACGTTGAGCCCCTTGCGCCGCCCCTCTCTGATGTTGACGTGGGAACTGCGCGACCGGTGCCAGACGCGGCCGTCGCTGCGGCCGCCGCGGGGTTCGATGCGGGCACTCGTGCCCGTGACCTGTGCCCCCTGTTGGATCGGCCAGCCGACGACGTACACGTCGCCGTAGATCTCCTCCTCGTTGCCGGGATCGTCCTCCGTGACGACCCGCCAGTCCATGTTGTGGACGCGGTAGGACCGCGTCGTCGGCCGGCAGTTGCGCTCGGTGTAGGTCGTGGTCATGTAGGTGTTCGCCGTATCGAGGTTGCTCAGATACTTCGTCTGGTAGGCGATGGGGACCCCCGGCGACTGCTGGGGGTCGTAGGTCGCGCCGTCCTGAATGAAGTCTTTGATCGCCTGGAGCGCCCCCTCGCCGGGTTTGCTGATGAGCTGTGCCCCCTGCGTGGCGGCCCCGCCCAGCACCTGCACGTTGATCTCGGTGTCCCGGAGCACCTGTTTGTGTTTGACATCGAGCGACGCCGTTCCTCGGCCCGCGCCGATGTTCAGCGCAACGTCGAGCGCGTTTTCGATCTCGGTCCGCTCGTACTTCGATTCGGCCGAGAACAACAGCATCCGTCCGTAGGTGACGTTCTTGACGACGACATCGTTGGGTTCGAGATACGTCGCCGGGTCCGAGACGACGCCGTTGGCGACGGGGTTGGGAAGCGAGATGTCGGCGGTGTAGTACTGTTGATAGAACTGTGCCATCAGCTTGTTCGTCTCCGACCGGCTGGAGAAGTCGAACGTGTTGTCGACCTGGACCTTCAGGCTGTCGTAGTGGACGCCGAGCGTGACATCCAGTTGCTTCGCCGAGTGGATCTGGTGGATACTGTACTGCATCCGGGCCGGCGTGCTCGCGTTCCGGTTGTACTGCCCGAGGATATCGTCGAGTGCACTCCGGAAGTTCCCCAGAGAGGGGGTCTGGACCGTCCGCGTGTTCTCCCCGCTGATGTTCCGTAGCGAGACCGACAGTTCGATCGGATTGCGGATCTGGCTCGCGGGAGTCCCGTTGCGGCGGCTGGACGACAGCGCCGGCGAGAACTGTCCCTTGGCGATGCTCTCGGCCTCGATGATCGCCCCCGGCCAGATGGTTCCCAACTGGGGATTCAACAGGAAGTTCGTCCCGCTACCGGACGTGACGCGGCGCTGTTGGGTCGTACAGATCATGTCGCCGCGCCGCTCGGTCCCCTTGCTGCCGACGGTGGAACTGCTCGCCCTGCCCGTCTCGGGCGTGACCGTCACGTCGATGGTGCCGCTGTTCGAGACTTCGCTCGGGTCGCCGACCGACGACGTGCCCGTGTTGTTGAACACGCTCGGGTCGACGATCACCGGGTCGGCCGGCAGGAGCGGCTCCTCCGGGACGAACACCGGTTCCTGGGGGAGCGTCGTGCTGTTGTCGACGACGCTGTCGGGCACACAGCTCCCGTCGACGACACAGGGGATCGGCGTCTGTGGCTCGATCGGCGTGACGACGGGGTTGGTAGACGGGGTCGGCGTGGCGGTCGGCGTGTCCGTGTCCGTCGCGGTCGGCGTCGCAGTCGGCGTATCCGTCGCCGTCGCGGTCGGCGTATCCGTCGCCGTTGCCGTCGGTGTATCGGTAGCTGTCGGCGTGGGCGTCGCAGTGCTTGGCTGGCGCGTGGCCGTCACCGGCGTCGGCGTCCGGGTGGCACTGCTACCGCCCCCACCGCTGGCGCTGCTTCCCCCGCCCCCACTACCGCCCCCGCCGAGGTCCCCGAAAGGCGTCGATATCGAACAGCCAGCGAGGCCCGCCGTCGACAGCGCGGCGGCAGTTCGTAAGAGCGTCCGTCGGTCGACCGTCTCGGTCTCGTCATCAGAACCCATGGTCGTTGCCGACAGGTCACTGGTTACCGACGAGTAGGTTGCCACTAACTGTGTAGTGTCGCCGGTTCGTGATAGCGATATCAGCGGTTTCGGACCGGTTTCGAGCCGGAAAACGGCCGATGGTCGGATTCACGCGTTCTGGTCACGATCCCGGTCGAAGAGGTCGGCAAACAGCGCCCCCTCGGCTTTCCGGAGGTGGGCGTGCAGCGTCGGCGCCGTGATCTCCAGCGTAGCGGCGACCTCCTCGGCCGTCGATTCCCGGGGCCAGTCGAAGTAGCCCGCCCGGTAGGCCGTCTCCAGTGCCTCCCGCTGGCGGTCGGTGAGCGCCGCGGTCGTCTCGCTGGAGAGCCCGTCGTCACGGAGCGCCGGCCGGTCGCGCCGGTGCTTGGCGTCCAGCCGCGTCGCGGTGAACGCCGACGTGACCCGATCGACGATCCCCCGGACATCGGCGTCGGTCGCGACTTCCACGACGGCCTCGGTGGTCCCGTCCGCGACGGTGACTTCCAGGACGTGTGCGCCGTCGTCGACGAGCGCGCCGACGAGTGTCCCCTCGGGCAGGAGGAGTTCGAGCAGTCCGTCGTCGGCGTGGACCGTCCGCACGCGGGTCGCACCGAGCGCGGCGAGTTCCGTCGCGACAGCCTCGGGGTCGCCGTCGGTGCGGAGATACGCCAGGTGACCGTCCGCGACGTTCGGGACCAGCCCGTCGAGTTCGAGCCGGCAGTCGGCCCCGCCGGCGGCCGCGAGCAGCGTCCCGTCGGTGTCCTCGCTGTGGAACGTGAGTTCGACGACCGAGTCGGCGCTCAGGAGCCGGCGGTTCTCGGCGGCGTCGAGCGCGTAGCCGATGAGTTCGCCCAGTTCGGACAGCACCTCGCGCTCCCGGTCGGTGATCGTGCCGTCGTCCCGCGAGGACTGCAGTGCCAGCGCCCCGTAGACGGTCGGGCCGTAGACCAGCGGGACGACGGTCCAGGTGCCGTGTTGATCGTCGGGGTCGGCGACCGCGACCGCCGCCCCGCCGTCGGTCTGGACCGGGATGTCGCTGGGGAGCGTCGGTTCCTCCCCGTCGGCCCCGGCGACGGTCCAGCAGTCGGCCTCGCCGTTCCAGGTCGCGAGGTCGGCGGCACACGCAGCCTGATAGAGGCCGGTGTCGACGAGTCGGTCACAGACCGCCCGGGTGACATCGTCGTCCCCGTCGGCGCCGACCAGCGCCCGGTGGACGCCGCGGACCGCCGTGTTGAGGTCGTCCAGGCGTTCGAGCCGACGCTCGCGGCGCGTCCGGGCCGTGATGTCGTGGACGACGAGCGTGTGGCCGGTCAGCCGGCCGTGGCGGTCCTGGATCGGCGAGGTCCGGACCTCGTAGACGCCGCCGTCGAGTTCGACCTCCGCCAGCGCGTCCTCCGTGTCGAAGTCGATGGCCGAGTCGTCGACGAGCGAGCGGACCGGGCGCCCGAGGACGGCCGCCGGCGTGCAGTCGAACAGCTCCGCGGCGGTCAGGTTGATATACAGCACCTGCCGCTCCGTGTCGACGATGACGACGCCGTCTTCGAGGTGCTGGATGACGGCGTTGCGGCCGAGCTGGCGGGTCGCGGGCACCAGATCGAACAGCCGGTGGCGAAACAGCGCGTAGCCGAAGGCCGTCCCGGTCACCAGGAACGAGTACGGCGTCATGTCCAGCGGCGGGTTGCCGGTCGGTGTCACCGAGAGTACGGAGAGCCCGCTGGCGACGATGGGTGCGGCCACCCCCAGGACGACGAGGATCGCCTGATCGGCGTAGAGGTGATCGGAGACCCACACGAGCCGGAGCAACAGGACGCCACCGGCACCGACGACGCCGTACATGAACACGGTGTACACCCAGAACCACGGGCCGAACGTCTGCTCGAAGATCGCCAGCCCGTCGACGACGATCAGCGTGTTCTGGGCCCACATGAGCCCGTGCCAGCCGTTCGTCCACGTGAGCGCGACGGTCATCGCCGGCACGACCGAGAGCGCGGCGACGGTCCGGCGGTCGACCACCTCGTCGTAGCCGGTGTAGGCCAGCGCGAACAGGAGCCAGAACACCGGGACGACGGCGGTGCCGGTCCACTGGACGTACTCCCAGAACAGTCGCCACCCCTGATCGACCGTCAGGAGGCCGATCAGGTGGGTGCCCGAGTACACCGAGAAGCCGGCCATCAACCCCAGAAACGCCGTCGCACCGTGCTCGCGCCGGTGGCGCCAGGCGTAGCCGGCCAGTCCGGTCGTCACCACCACCGAGAGCGCGAGCACGGCGACGTGGAGGACGGACGCGAGCGTCATCGACCACCACCGACTGACCGTGGCACCATTACCCACAGATGAACCTTGGGTGACTTAGTTTATCCGGCCGAACCGGTCCCGGCCGGCGCTGGGCGGCAAACGCACCGCTTAAGCGGCCCAGTCGTCTACGGCCGCACAATGAGCCGGTCGGGAGAGTTCTGTCCGCGCTGTGGCGACGAGATTCCGGAACGGGCCGGCGAGCGGCCGAGCGTCGCCGGCCAGCGCGATCCGGACAGCGTGCTGTGTGACGCCTGTTACTTCGAGGAGTTCGACCTCGTCGACGCGCCCGACCGCATCGAGGTACGGGTCTGCTCGCGGTGTGGCGCGGTCCACAAGGGGAACCGCTGGGTCGATGTCGGCGCCGAGGACTACACCGACATCGCCGTCGACCAGGTCAGCGACGCCCTGGGAGTCCACGTCGACGCCCAGTCGGTCGCCTGGCAGGTCGCCCCCGAGCAGGTCGACAAGAACACGATCCGGATGCACGCGGAGTTCTCCGGCGTGATCCGGGAGACGCCGGTCACCGAGGAGGTCGTCGTCCCGGTGAAGATCTCCCGCCAGACCTGCGAGCGCTGCGGGAAGATCGCCGGGGGGTCGTTCGCCAGCGTCGTCCAGGTGCGAGCGGACGGCCGGGACCCGACCGACGAGGAGCTCGAACGGGCCGAGGAGATCGCCGAGGAGTACATCGCCGCCCGCGAGGACACCGGCGACCGCAACGCCTTCATCACGGAGACCAGCACCGTCGACGAGGGGCTGAACATGAAGATCTCGACGACCCAGATGGGCCACGGGATCGCAAAGCGCATCACTGCCCAACTGGGCGGGTCGTACTCCGATTCGAAACGTCTCATCAGCGAGGACGAGGACGGCCAGCGCCTCTATCGGGTCACCTACGCCGTCCGCCTGCCACGGTACCGCCAGGGCGAGGTCATCGACCCCGAGGACGGCGACGGCCCCGTCCTCGTGCGGTCGGTCCAGGGGAACCTCAAGGGCGTGCGCCTGGCGACCGGCGACCACTACGAGGCCCGGTTCGAGGACGGCGAGGCACCCGACGCGACGCGACTGGGTTTCCGTGAGGACGGCCAGGAGACCACCCTGGTCGCCGTCGAGGACGCCCACGCCGTCCAGGTCCTCGATCCGGAGACGTTCGAGAGCGTGACCGTGCCCCGACCGGACTATCTGGACACCGACGCCGACACCGTGACGGTCATCAAGAGCCGGTCGGGGCTGCATATCCTGCCCGAGCGGGCCGACGATGAGTGAGGACCAGCCCGGGAGCGACCCCACGAGCCACGGGGACGCACTCGCGGTCGTCATCGCAAAACCCCGCGCACAGACGGTCATCGAACAGCTCCGGGCGGAGGGCGTCTACGACGCCGACCGGAGCGTCCAGGCGTGGGACGAGGCGGGCGTCGCGGTCCCGGTGACCGAGCCGCCACAGTCGGTCACGTACCGCGAGGTGGTCCGACAGGTCGGGGAACCGCGGCTTCGGACGCTCGCCGACCACCTCCGCGAGCGGAGCTGGACCGACGCCGAGTGCGAGCAGGCCCCCTCGTCGTGGGCCGTCATCGGCAGCGTCGTCCTCGTCGACATCGGCGACAGCCCCCGGCCGGCGGAGGTCGGCGAGGCGCTCCTCCAGTTACACGGCGAGGCCGACACCGTGCTTGCCCGCCACGGCATCGCCGGCGACCACCGCGAACCGGACGTGGAGGTGATCGCCGGCACCGGTGACACCGAGACGGTCCACGTCGAACACGGGACCCGCTACGCGCTGGATCTGGCCGAGGTGATGTTCTCGCCGGGGAACAAGGCCGAGCGCGCTCGGATGGGCGAGGCGGTCGAGCGGGACGAACACGTGCTGGATATGTTCGCCGGCGTCGGCTACTTCACGCTGCCGATGGCCCGCGCGGGGGCGAACGTCACGGCCGTCGAGCGCAACCCGACCGCCTTCCGCTTTCTCGTCGAGAACACGATGCTCAACGACGTGAGCGAGCGCGTCGAACCGTACCGGGCGGACTGTCGCGATGTCGTGTCCAATCTCGCCACCGAACAGCGCGCCGACCGCGTGGTGATGGGCTACTACGAGGCCTCCGCGCCGCGCGCGGAGGACAGTCGGGCTCCGCCCGACGCTTCCCACGAGTACCTCGACAGCGCGCTGGCCGCGCTCGCGCCGGGCGGCGTCGTCCACATGCACGAGGCCACGCCCGAAGCGCTGGTCTTCGACCGCCCCGTCGACCGCTTGGAATCGGCGGCCGCCGACGCCGGTCGGTCGGTCGAGGTGCTCGACACCCGCCGCGTGAAAGGTTACAGCGAGGGTGTCGCCCACGTCGTCGTCGACGCCCGTGTGGAGTGACTCCGGCGCGGCGCTCGCTGTGTGCGTCGTAACGCCTAATTGTGCCACCGGTCAAGAGAGGCTATGGACAGACAGCAGATCATGGCGATCTTCCTGACGCTGTTGATGGTCGGGTCGGGGATCGTCTACGGGCTCTCTTTCGTCGTCTTCTAGTCCCAGACATCGGACAGGGGGTGGCTCCCGTCGCCCGAGCGCGACCGCGAGCGGTCGCGACGCCGTTTCGTGCCGGCGCTGACACCCGACAGCGCCGCGTCCGGGTCGAACCGCGGGAGGTCCGGTTTCGAGAGCCGAGCGACCTGTGCACCGAACCAGTCGGGGGTGTCGTGGCTCGCCCGGTCGAACAGGTCGAGCAGCGACGAGTCCGCCAGGTAGGTCGCGCCGTAGTCGTCGGGCGCCCGCACGACACGGCCACACGCCTGGATGACCGTCCGCAGAGCGGTCCGATAGTACCAGCCCCACTGGTCGTCCTCCAGGCGGCGCGCGACCCGGGAGTCCCGGGTGTTGGGGTAGGGCGCCTTGCAGACGACCTGCCATCGACAGAGGTCACCTTCGAGGTCCAAGGCCTCCTCCATCTTCACCGAGAGGAAACAGTCGGGGTTGTCGCTGCGCTTCCAGGCCGAGAGGGCGGCGTCCCGTCCCTCTTTGTCGTGGTCGCGGACACGGGACCCGACGCCGAAGTCGTCCAGCAGTTCCCGCAGGCGCTCCTTGATGGCGTAGGAGTGGCAGTGGACCAGTCCCTTCTCGTCGGGGTGGGCCGCCATGATGCGGACGACCGTCCGGGCGATGTCCGGCAGTGTCTCCTCGCGGTGCTCGTAGGTCATCTTCCCCTGGGTCACGTCGTACAGCGGCCGGTTCTCGACGGGGAAGGTGTGGCCGACCTCGACCAAGGCGACGTTCTCGGGGTCGAGGCCGACGTTGGCACAGAAGGCCGCCTTGTTGAGGATGGTCGCCGACAGCAGGGCAAAGCGGTTCCCGCGGTCCCAGACGGTGTGTTTGAGGTACCGCTCGGGGTTCATCGGCTTGATCGTGACCGCCCCGCCCTCGCCGTCGGGCTGGTCGACGACCCAGGTGGTCGCGCTGTCGGGATCACGGTAGTCCTCCTGGAACCACTGGAGGTCCTGGCGCAGCGTGTTCAGCGAGTCCCGCTCGGCCACTTCGTCGGGCGAGAGTTCGGCGTTGCCCCGGAGTGCTTTCACGCGGCGCTCGGCGACGTGTTCGACCCGTTCGGCCAGGGCGACGGCGTCGTCCAGGCCGTCGAGGGCGGGCACGTCGATGTCGCCCCACAGCGGGATGGTCCCGGGCGAGAGGTCGATGGTGGCGTACATCTCCGCCCAGTCGCCAAGCCCGTGGGCCTCGTCGACGACGACCACGTCGCGCTTGCCGAAGACATCGCTGCCGGCGGTCTGCATGAAGTACGCGAGCGTCATCGCGGCGATGCGGCGGTTCGAGGCGATAGCGCGGTCAGAGAAGTACGGACAGCGGTGTTTGACCTGGCAGTCGAACTCCCGTTCGCGGACGCAGGGGGCCTGGTTCACCGGCGTGTCCGTCTCGCCCGGGAGGATGCAGTCGTAGTTGTTCTTCCCGCGGATCACCGAGAGGTCCGACAGCAGGGCGTCCTCGGCCACGTCGTCCAGTTGTGAGACCTGTGGCGTCGTGTAGTAGGCGTCACAGACCTGTTCGGCGGCGGCCTCGCCGGCCGTGCGGGCGCAGCCAGCGATGGCCCGGGCCAGCAAGGACTTGCCGCTGCCAGTCGGCGCACGCACGAGGACGACATCGTTGCCGGCCTCGAACGCCGCACGGATGTCCGCCAGGGCCTGTTTCTGGTTCCCGCGGTAGCTGGGGGCGGGAAACTCGTCGTGGATCCGCGCCGGGTACACGACAGGAGGCAGGGTCAGCGCCGGCGTAAACCTTTCCTGTCGTCCGTTGTCCCGGCGTCGAAGCCCGGGTGACCAGCCGCCGCGACGAACCGCTCGTGGGCCGTGGTCACACACACACGGTCGTGTGACGCCCACTCTCAGAACTCTTATCCCTCCCCCGGCTGTACGATTGGTTGCAATGGCGCAAGGAACTGTTGATTTCTTCAACGACACTGGCGGTTACGGTTTCATCGATACTGAGGACGCGGACGAGGACGTTTTCTTCCACATGGAAGACGTTGGCGGCCCGGACCTCGAAGAGGGACAGGAGATCGAATTCGACATCGAACAGGCCGACAAGGGCCCGCGCGCGACCAACGTCGTCCGCAACTAAGCTGATTTCGGACCGCCAGCCGGCGGTCGCGTCTGAGGCGATTTCTTCGACAGCAAACCGGTGAGCGACCGCGCTGTCTGCCGTCGACGAGTCCGTGTTCGGCCAGCGGCGTCGCTACTCGCCCAGTCCGGCCACGTCGGCGGCGGTGACCTCACGGTCGTCCGGGAGCCGGTCGATACAGTCGTAACAGAGGAAGTGTTCGGTGTCGTCGGCCAGTTCGAGGATGATCCCCTCGGTCGGCTGGCTCTTGCTCGCCCAGATACCCGTGATACCGCCGCCGATGGACACCGCGGTGCCACAGCCGTCGCAGGGCTGGGATGCCATACCGGCCGTTAGGGCGAGGTGCGGGAATGTCTTTCCCCACCGGTGGGCATCGGGACGTACTTCACCGCCCCGCTCGAACCTGTGCCCATGAAGAAGTCCATCGACGAGCACGCAGCACGGTTCTCCGACCACGCCGCCGACTACGACGAGAGCCAGGACTCCCGGGAGTACCGGGCCTGTGCGGATCTCGTCGTCGAACACGCCGCCCCCGGGGCGGACGACGTGGTACTCGACCTGGGCGCCGGCACCGGCGCAATCGCCTTCGGGGTCGCACCCGACGCCGAGCGCGTGATCGGCCGGGACATCAGCGAGGGGATGCTCGAACGGGCCCGCGAGAAGGCCGCCGAGCGCGGGATCGAGAACGCCACGTTCGGCGAGGGCCGGTTCCGCGACCCCAACGTCGACAGCGCGGTCGACATCGTCACCTCGAACTTCGCGCTACATCACCTGAGCGACGCGGAGAAACGCGAGGCGATCGATGTCGTCGCCGGTCTGGCGCCCCGCCGGATCGTCCTCGGTGACGTGATGTTCTTCGGCGAACCGAACCCCGAGGACCCGTTCTACAGCCCCGAGGTCGACGACCCGGCGACGGTCGGCGTGCTGGCCGACGCGTTCACGGGCGCCGGCTACGCCCTGACCGCCGTCGAGATGGTCAGCGAGCAGGTCGGGGTGCTTGTCGCCGAGCGGAACTGACGACTGCCGCAGGGAGCGGCCGACCTTTTAACCCCCTGCCGGCCTGTGTGGCTGTATGCACGTCCTGGTCACCGGTGCGACGGGGTTCGTCGGGAGCCACCTGGTCGAGGCGCTGTGTCGGACCGGCCACGACGTTCGCGTCCTGGTCCGCGATCCAGCCGAATACGACCCACCCCCGGGTGTCGAGGTCGCGGCCGGCGACCTGTTGGACCCCGGGAGTTTCGAGGAGGCACTCGCGGGCGTCGACGCCGCCTACTATCTGGTCCACTCGATGCGGGCCGGCGCGGACTACGCCGATCGGGACCGGCGAGCGGCCCGGAACTTCCGTACGGCGGCCGAGAGTGCCGGCGTCGACCGCGTCGTCTATCTCGGAGGCCTCGGTGGCGAAGACGGGCTCTCGGAGCATCTCGCCTCCCGCCGGGAGGTCGAGACGCTGCTGGCTGCGGGCGAGTACGATCTGACCGCGCTGCGTGCGGCGATCATCGTCGGCGAGGGCAGTGCCAGTTTCCGGGTCATCCGGGCGCTTTCGACCCGGTTTCCGGTGCTGGTCGCGCCCAAGTGGGTCCGCACCGACTGTCAGCCAATCGCCATCGACGACGTGGTCGCCTACCTCGTGGGGCTCCTCGACGCCCCCGAGACGGCCGGCGAGACCTACGAGATCGGCGGCCCGGAGGTCATGAGCTACGCCGAGATCCTCCGCCGGACCGGGGACCTGCTGGGCAGGACCGGGCCGCGGATCGTCCCGGTGCCGATGTTCACGCCCGGCGTCGCCGCCTACTGGGTGGGACTCCTGACGGATGTCCCCACGAGCGTCGCCCGCCCGCTCGTCGACGGCCTGAAGACACCGGTCGTCGCCGACGACACCGGGCTCGACGACGTGGTCCCGGTCGACGCGACATCGTTCGAGGCGGCGGTCAGGCGGGCGGCCACCCAGCCTCGACAGCCAGCCCCACAGCGCGTGGTCGCCGCCGGGGGGGACCGCCGGTGAGTCGCGGGGAGCCACATCCGGTCTACGGCGAAACCTGGGTGTACGAGAGTATCGTCGGTGCGCTGCCCGGGATAAGACTACCCACGTGGGCAGCAGTCGCGATCCAGCTGTTCGTCTTCGAGGTCGGCATCGTCGCGCTGTCGTGGTACTACGACGTGTGGCCGGCCGCCATCGCCGGGACCGCGGTAGTCATCGTCGCCTCCATCGGCAGTGTCGAGATGCTGCGGATCAGCACGCTCGTCCGCCGGATCGACGTGCCCGAGACGTATCAGGCGCTGTTGTTCTCCTCGAACGTCGAGGTGGTGCTGTCGGTGCTGGCCTACATCGCCATGCTGACCCACCTGTTCGTGTTCGACCCGCAGACGAGCGCCTCACCGATCGTCACCGATCTCTTCGGCGAGGAGCCGCCGGTGCTCGTGGTCTATCTCATGTTGCTCATCCTCTGGGACGTGAGCTACCGGATCGGTACCGGCTGGTGGGCCAGTGTCACCGGTCTCTGGCGGTCCGCTCGCTATCGGTTCGACCCGGAGACCGCGCGCGTCTTCCAGCGGGCGGACCTGGAGACGCTGGGCTTTGGAATCTTACAGCTCGTGTTGGTCCCGTTCGTGCTGAACTACCCGGTGCTGTTGGCGGCGCTCCTGGCACACGTGACGGCAGTGACGGTCGTGACGGGTCTGTCCGTGCTGTTGCTACGAGTCAGGTCCAGAACCGCGGACGCTACTCCGAGTTGATCTGCTTGAACTGGTCGAGGAGCTCCTCCGTCGACTCCCCGGAATCGTATTCGACAGACCCGTGATACGCTGTGCGGTCGTCGTCCTCCGACAGGTCGACCTCGTTGTTCTTGCGCTCACGGCGTTCGTGTTCGTCGTCGTCATACGCTCCCATCGACATAGCTTACCACACCCAACCTTGTGAACTAATACCTATCAATGTAACGGTCACCCCAGTTCGCCGAGATTCCGTCGTGAGAAACGCCGATACGGCGACGACGCAGACGGAACCCACAAGACACCAGCCGACCTAGACGGAGTGTGGCTGGCCCGATCAGATTTCGTCGTTCGACAGAGCGCTGGAGCGAGGACCGCGTCCGGCGGGACCTGCTGGCACCGCTCGCGGACTCGTTCGGTGCCGACCTGACGGGGCCGTGGTTCGCACCGCCGGAGGGATGGGCCGCCAGACGCTTAGAGATGCACAACGGCGACCTGGCGCTGTTTTGCTGGAACGGCCAGGAGGCCTACTGGCTCGGCAACACCGAGACGCCGCGTGCGCTCTGGCAGACGACGAAGTACACCTTCGAGGAGAGCCCAGACCCCATCGCCGAGTGGGCACAGCGGGAGCTGTTCGCACAACTGGAGGTCGAGGACCCGTGGCTCACCGAGTACGACCACCTGGCACACTTCTTCCTCCCGGTGTTGCTCTCGAAGGACGGTCGGGAGTCGACCCGGCAGTTCTTCCGGGACCACGCGGCCGGCTTCCCCGACACGGACCGCGAGACGGCGCTTTCCTTCTACGACGACTTCCTGGGCAGCGGCGCCCTGGACCGGTTCCGGTACACGATGGCGAGCAAACTGGGGACCAGTGAGGGGTTCGACCGGACGCGGATGGCCGCGACGATGGGGGAGTTCAACGTCGCCAAACTCCTCGTGGACGCGGGCAACGAGATCGAACCGGAGGTCGAACTGGGGTCGGGCCACTCCGTCGACTTCCGTGTCGAGGACACCCTCGTCGAGGTGACCCGGCCCCGCCCGCCGACCCGACGACAGGTAGACACCGCCGTCGGCGCGCTGACGGCCTCGACGGACGCGAAGACCCGCGACCAGTTGGCGGCCCATCCCGGCGCCGTCCTCGTCGTCGACTGCTCGTCGTTCCGGGACGACGAGTGGGGCCGCCTCTACGGCGAACGGCCCGACCCGGGCTACCAGCCGACGGTGGTGTTCCGGTGTCGCCCCGACGGGACCGTCGAGGGGTACACCGTCGGCTCGGTCCCGTTCCCCCTGCCGTTCTGAGGCCGGCGCTGTCGGGATGGGCGGGAGTTTTAGGCCGCTGGACCCCGACCGATCAGTATGTACGATCAGGTGGCCGACCTCGCGCTGACCGTCGAGGACTGTACCTTCGAGTTGCGGGAGCGAGCCACGTCCAGCGGGTTCGACCGGGCGACGACGACAGTCACGCTCTCGGGGGCCGGCGAGACGGGCCGTGGCGAGGACGTGACCTACACGAACGAGGCCCACGAGGCCCTGGCCGGCCACAGCGTCGACCTGACGGGCGAGTACACCCTCGACTCGTTCTCGACGGCGCTTGCCGACGCCGACCTCTGGCCCGAACCACCCGACGAGGAGCGGTTTCGCCACTACCGGCGGTGGGGATTCGAGAGCGCGGCACTCGACCTCGCGCTGAAACAGGCCGACACGAGCCTCGGGGCCGCGCTCGGCCGGGCGTACGATCCGGTCGACTTCGTCGTCTCGACGCGCCTCTCGGACCCCCAGGGCGACGACCCCCCCTCGACCGACCGCCTGGACGACCTGCTGGCGATCCACGACGACCTGGCGTTCAAGCTCGATCCGACGCCCGACTGGGACGAGGCGTTCGTGGCGTCGCTTTCCGACTACGACGTTCGCGTCGTCGACATGAAGGGGTTGTACGACGACAACGAGGTGGCGGTCGAGCCCGACGCCGACTTCTACCGCCGCGTGGTCGACGGGCTCCCGGACGCGTTCGTCGAGGACCCGAATCTGACCGACGAGACGCGGCCGGTGTTCGACGGCCGCGAGGGGCGAGTCACCTGGGACGTGCCCATCACCGGCGTCGAGAGCATCCGGGAGTTGCCGTTCGAGCCCGACTGGCTCAACATGAAACCCTCCCGGTGTGGCACCGTCGAGTCGGTACTGGAGACGATCGCCTACTGCGCGGACGAGGGGATCGGGCTGTACGGCGGCGGCCAGTTCGAACTCGGCGTCGGCCGGGACCACATCCAGGCGCTGGCGTCGCTGTGCTATCCCGACGGGCCAAACGACGTGGCGCCGGGCGGGTACAACGACCCCGACGCCGGGCGCACTCTGCCGGGGAGTCCGCTCACCCCGCCGGCCGACCCCCGCGGGATCGGTACCGGGTTCGCCTGACTCGTCACTCCTCGACGAGGTAGTCATCCTGGACCGCGACCACGTCACTGGAGTCCGTACAGTCCGCGTAGCGGGCCAGCGGTTCCTCGTTGAGTTCGAGGAAGGTGTGCCCCCAGGAGAACTTCGAGAGGATGCGCTCGGCCTGGTCGCGCTCGCCGAGGATACAGAGCGCGCCGGCGAACGCCTCGACGGTGTTCAGCTGGAACGGGGTCCCGTAGTTGACGGGGTTGCCGGCCACGAGGAAGGGCAGCGAGCGGTGGACCCCCTCCAGATCGAACGCCTCGCGCTCGGCGGTCTCCCACGAGCAGTCCAGCGCGACCAGGCGGTCGTGACGGGCGCCGTCGCCCGCCGTCGCCCGGTCGGCCGGCGAGAGCGCGCGGTCGGCGAACGGGTTGAGGACGACCCCCGGCGGCGTCGACCGGGTCGCCCGGTGGAGTTCGGCCAGGTCGAACCGGGCGAGCTTCCGGGCGCTGCACTTCTCGGGGTCGTCGTCACCCTCGTAGCGAACGTGTAGTTCCACACCCGGGCTACCGCACCGACGGGCAAAAACCGCTCGTTCGGCCGGAGACGCGCGATTCGCCGCCCTCGGACCGGGCGAACCAGTCCCGAGAGAAACACTGTTAAGTGACAGGACGGCAAGTACAGACTGTGATTTCAGAGGGGACGGTGGCACCGTCGTTCGAATTACCAGCCCTCGTCGACGGCGACCGCCGTCGCGTCGCGCTCGACGACTACGTCGGCGAGGACGTTGTCATCCTAGCGTTCTACCCGGCGGATTTCAACCCCGCCTGCGACGGCGAGTCCTGTGATCTGGACGAACTCGACCTCTTTACGATGCAGAAAGACGTTCGGATCCTGGGCGTCAGTCCCGACTCCGTCTACAGCCACCGCGCGTTCGCCGAGCAGTATGGACTGAACGTCCCGCTGCTCTCCGACACCGACCACGACGTGGCCGGCGAGTACGGTATCGACTTCGTCGACGACATCGGCCAGCAGTTGATCGAGCGCGGCGTCGCCGTCATCGACCATGACGGGGTGGTCCAGTACACCTGGAGCACGGCCGACCTCACCGAGTTACCCGCCGTCGAACCGATCAAAGACGCCATCGCCGCGACCGGCGGGGACGACACGGCCTTCGCCCGCTACCGCGTCGGACACGCCCACTACACCGAGGGGCGGCGGGCGTTCACGTCCGCGATGGGCGCCTACCAGGACTCCGAGTGGATGCTCTCCCAGAACGACTTCCAGCAGGCCCGCAAAGAGTTCGCCGAGGCCGAGGACCGCTTCGACACGGCGTTGCGGTTCGTCGACGACGACGGGCAGGCCGCCATCTACGAGGGGGCCAAGACGAAGGCGAACGCCCTCTGGCAGGCCGCAGACTGGATGGCCGAATCCGCGAGCGATTACTCCAGCGGGAGCGGTGCCGCGGGCCAGGAGTGGCGCGACGACGCCGAACGGCCCCTGGAGACCGCCCGTAGCTACGAGGAACCGCCCGATCCGGACGACTGGCCGCCCGAGATGGACGACTTGGAGAAAGCCGAGACCGAGCGAGCGAGCGTCCTCCCGACGACCGAGGACCCCGAGGACGCGACACTGGATGTCGATATCGACGCCGAGGTCGAGGCCGCCGACGACGCGCCGGAGACAGCGGACCGCGGTGCCGGGTCGAGCGGCCCCGAACCGGCCGACGACGCGGCGAGCGAGAGCGAAGCGGCCGCCGCGACCGACGACGGGGACGACGCCATCGGCGACGCCGAACTCGAAGCGATCCAGGCCGAGCTCGAAGCCACCCACCCCGAATCCGAGCCCACCCCGGAGGAGGTCACCGAGGAGCCGACGGCGATGGTCGACGCACCGCCGGACAGCGTCGCCGCCGGCGACGACGCCGACGAGGAAGGCGAGGACCTGGCAGCCCTCCAGGCGGAACTGGCCGCGGAGCAGCCCGAACGCCCCGAGGAAGTGCCGACGGAGTCGACCACGATGGTCGACGCGCCGCCCGAGCGCGAGACGAGCGAGGAGTCGGTCGACGAGGAGAGGGAGACCGACGACGACCCCGAGGAGGCGGGCGACTACAGCACCCCGAACGACGAGTTCGGCGGCTACGTCACGCCCGACACCGGCCCGGTGAGCGGGAGCGATAGCGACGAGGACGGGACCGAGACGGAGGACTGACCCGTGGAGCCGACCGAACTGGTCCGGGCGTACTACCGGGCCATCGACGCCGGCGAGTACGACTCGCTCGCCGACCTACTGGCGGCGGAGTTCGTCCACCACCGTCCCGACCGGACCCTCGACGGCCGTGACCGGTTCGTCCGGTTCATGCGCGAGGAGCGGCCCCAGCCCGACACGACCCACCATCTGGATCGGGTGTACGAGCCGGTCGAGGGCGGGGGTGAGGTCGCCGTCCGCGGCCGGCTGGAAGCGGCCGACGGCGACGTGTTGTTCGGCTTCGTCGACGTGTTCACCGTCGACGGCCACATCACCGAGTTACACACCTACACCGACTGAGCCGTGCGTTCGAGGACGACCGCGTAGTCGGGCCGGTCACGGTCCGCACCGAGGACCCGCTCCAGCCGCCAGTACGTCCCGTCGAGGGCCTGTTCGAACCGCGCTGGGTCGACCAGCAGGAGGTCGGTCCACGGTCCGGTCAGTCCGTCGTACTCCACGCGAAACCGCCGGACAGCGGCGTTACCGACCCACGTCCTGTCCGGGGCATCCCGGCGACAGTCGTCCAGGTCGGCCAGCAGTCGCCCGCCAGGGGCGACGACGCCGGCAAGCGCTCGCAACGTCGTCTGCAGGGTCGCCACCGAGCTACCGACACCGAGTTGCTTGCCGAACGCGACCACGGTGTCGAACGGCCCGGTCACCGGCGGGGCCCGGATGTCGCCGACGACAGCCTGATCGACGCCGCGGTCGCGGGCGACGGCGACCGCACCGGGACTGCGGTCGAACGCCAGGAGGTCGTAGCCCCGGTCGTCGAGGGCCAGCGCGTGTCGGCCGGCGCCACAGCCGGCATCGAGGACCCGACCCGAACACTCGGCGAGCAGCGTCCGTTCAAAGTCGTGCCAGGCCGACGGTGGTTCGAAGTACCCCGCCAGGTGGGCCGGGCCGGTCGACCCGTCGAGCCGCCGGTACCGTGGCTGTTCGTCGACAGCGTCCCGATGGAAGTCACGGACCATCCGGCCGAACGCGTCGGTCCAGTCACTCTGGGAACACATCCTGTCGACGCACGAAGGCGTTCCACTTGAAACAGGGGAGAGGAGCGGTGACAGGGGCCGTGGAGTAGGGGCCGGTTACCGGTCGGTCGGGGAGTGGCTGCCCGACGACGGGGCAGTAGGAGGTAGTTGTTTATTCGTCGGCCTCGACAGGGACTCCCGTATGGGCAGCGACACGAGCACGCGGCAGGGTCGGTCCGTCGACCACGGTTCCGGCGGGTTCACGGTCCGGCGGGGCGCCAAGGCGCTGGTGCGGACCGACTCGTCGGTGCTGCTCGTCCGGGAGCGCCACGGCGACGGGACGCCGTTCTGGACGCTGCCCGGCGGCGGCGTCGAGCCCGGGGAGTGCCCCGAGACGGGGCTTCGCCGGGAACTCCGCGAGGAACTGGGCTGTCGGGTGTACGTCGGGGCGCCCGGCGCGTGGTTCCCCTACCGGCACCAGGGACGGGCTGACGTGGTGTCTGTCTACACCGTCTTCGACTGCCTGCTGGCCTCGGGCGTCGAGCCAAACGCCGGCGAAGGCGTCTTCGCGTGTCGGTGGGTCGATCCCGCCGCGGTTCCGGCGACGACGCTCCCGCAGGTCCGACAGCTCTGTCGCTCCCTCGCCGACGGCGAGTGACGCTACTCCTTCTCGCCGGCGCCGACCGCGCTCTCGCCGACGGGTTCGTGCCCTTCGATGACTTCCTGGCCGCCCATGTACGGACGCAGCGGTTCGGGGACCGTCACCGTCCCGTCGTCGTTCTGGTAGTACTCCAGGATGGCGACGAGGACACGGGGCACCGCGAGCCCGGAGCCGTTGAGCGTGTGGAGGTACTCCGCGGACTCGTGGCGCTCGGGCCGGTAGCGCAGGCCGGCCCGTCGGGCCTGGAAGTCCTCGAAGTTCGACACCGAGGAGACTTCGAGCCAGCGGCCACCGACCGCGGGGCCGTCGTCCATGTCGTCGCCGGGCGCCCACACCTCGATGTCGTACTTCTTGGCCTGGGTGAATCCCATGTCACCGGTGCACATGTCCAGCACGCGGTAGGGCAGGTCCAGGCGATCCAGCACCGCTTCGGCCTCGCCCAGCAGTCCCTCCAGACGGTCGTAGCTGTCCTCGGGCCGGACGAAGTTGACGAGTTCGACCTTGTGGAACTGGTGGACGCGGACGTAGCCCCGCGTTTCCGTGCCGTGTTCGCCGGCCTCGCGCCGGAAGTTCGGCGAGAACGCCTGGTGTTTGACCGGGAGGTCGTCGTCGAGCATGATCTCATCGCGATACATGTTCGTGACCGGTACCTCCGCCGTCGGGAGCAGCCACAGGTCGTCGTCGTCGTAGTCGTCGTCCTGGCGGGCGCCCACGCGGTAGGCGTCGTCGTCGAACTTCGGGAGCTGACCGGTCCCCTCCATCGAGGCGGAGTTGACGGGGATCGGCGGCAACACGTCCGTGTAGTCCTGCTCGCGGTGGACATCCAGCATGAACTGGATCAGGGCGTGTTCCAGCCGGGCGCCCTCGCCCTTGACGAACTGGTAGCCTCCGCCCGAGACCTTCGCGCCGCGCTCGAAGTCGAGGATGTCCATCTCCTCGCCCAGATCGTAGTGAGGGACGACCTCATCCGGAAGCTCGCGCAGGTCGTCGAACCCGCGGCGGTACCGCTCGACGTTGTCGGCCTCGCCCTCGCCGGTCGGGACCGACTCGTGGGGGACGTTGGGCAGTTCCAGCAGCGCCGCCTCCAGCCGGTCTTCCAGTTCCTCGGCGCGCTCCTCGACTTCCTGCAGTTCGGCTTTCAGCTCCTGGGAGCGCTCGATGGCTTCCTGGGCAGCCTCCTCATCGCCCTCCTGTTTGTACTGGCCGATCTTGCTGGAGATCTCGTTGCGCTCCTGGCGCAGGCCGTCGCCCTCGGCTTTCAGTCCGCGCCACTCCTCGTCGATGTCGAGGATCTCGTCGAGATCGACGCCCGTGACGCCCTTGCGTTCGATGGCGTCCCGGACCGTCTCGGGGTTCTCCCGGACGAACTGTCTCGATAACATGGGCGTCGGTTCTCGACGGCGGAAATTAGGCGTGTCGGTCCCGCCCCAGGCCGTCCGTGGACACGGCGAAACTGCCGCGAGGGAAGCGGTTTTGTCCGGCCGGTAGGTACGGGCCCCTATGAGCACGCAGACGCTCTCGGTGAGTGGGCTGTCCTGTACAGGGTGTGAGGACGCCGTCGAACAGGCGCTCGGTGACCTGCCGGGCGTCGTCTCTGCGTCGGCAGATCACGACGCCGGAACGGTGACCGTCGAGACGGACGGCGACGTGGACGAGGACGCGCTGGCGTCGGCGGTCGCCGACGCCGGCTACGAACTGGTCTAAGCCGAATCGGCCGCTGCGGCCTCGTGGGCCCGTTCGACGCCCGCGAGCAACAGATCCCGGCGCTCGTGGGAGGTGAGATGGGTCGGGCAGTCACAGTCCGAACAGCCGAAGCCGGCGACGTGACCGAACCCCTCGACAGCGGGGCCGTCGACCCGCCTGGCGACCGCACACTCGATGTCGGCCTCGGTCCGGACGACGGTGTCGACGGTCGTCGCCGGATCGCCGAGCAGGTAGTCGACGTGCCAGTGGCGGGTGTCGTTCTCGCCGGCCGCGACCGCACGGTGCCGGTCGATCCGGCCGAACCCGCCCGAGCCGAGCGCGCTGCCGGTGTAGGCGTACCACCCTTCGGGGAACGCCCGCTCGCCGAGCGCGCCGACCGCGATCGTCGCGGACTCGTCGCGTTCGAGGACGAGGGTGTACGTCCCACCGGCCATCGGCTCAGGCGCCCTGTGTCGGATCGGCCGCCAGATCGCCGAAGCCGTCGAGCCGGTAGGCCCGCGAGTCCGTGCAGTCCTCGGTCTCGGCGGCGAGTTCGCCGACGAGCCAGTCGTAGCGGTGGGCAAAGTCGTCGTAGGGCGCCTCGGCGAACCGGTCCAGCAGGGCCTCGGCCGTGAGGTCGCGTTCGTAGTCCGCGACGAACTCCGCGATCTGTTCGCCGGCCTCGGCGGCGGTCTCCTCGTCGGTCGATTCCGCGAACGCGTCGGCGAGCGACTCGCTGAGCGGCTCTGTCATGTCCGGTCGAACGCGGCGGCCCCACGTATGCGTTCTGGATTCGGGCCGACCTTTCTTGTAGCAGTGGGCGAAAGTACGGGTATGCCCCGCCTCACCGAGAGCCCGACGGTCGTCACGCTCGGGGCCATCGGCGCCGTCTTCGCCCTCCAGCAGGTCGTCGGACTGATCCTCCCGCAGACGCTCGTGTTCGGGATGTCACGCCCGGTCGCACAGCCGTGGACGCTCGTGACCAGCGTCTACGCTCACGGCGGCCCCTCCCACCTGCTGTCCAACGCCGTCGCGCTGGCAGTGCTTGGCTTCCTGCTCGAACGCGAGACGACCAGTCTGCGCTATCACACCTTCTTCGTCCTCACCGGGACGATCGCCGGCCTGGCCGAGGTGTACGCCGCCCGCCTGCTCGGGCCGGTCGTCCCGTGGATGGTCGGTCAGGTCAACGTGCTGGGCGCGAGCGGTGCCATCTTCGCGTTCCTGGGCTACCTGCTGGCCTCGAACCGGCTGACCGAGACAGTCGTCGGCGGCGTCTCGCTGTCGCCGCGGGCGCAACTCGCGCTGGGCGGCCTGTGTGCGGCGGCTATCACCATCGCGACCGCCAACCCCGGCGTGGCGCTGATCGCACACTTCACCGGCCTCCTGCTCGGCTTCCTGGCCGGCCGCGCCCACCTCCTGCGGCCCGGGACCGCCCTCGACGGGCCGGAGCCGACGAACCCCTAACCGAGAAACAGTTCGTCGTCCAGATCGCCGGTCACCCGGTCGGCGAGCGTCCGGAGGTTGACGGTGTCCTCGCGGTTGTACGAGATCAGCGTCTCCAGCGAGCCGTCGACGCCGCGTTCGTGCTCCCGCCACAGCCGCACCGCGTCCCGCCCGGAGATGTCCGGCCGGTCCCGTTCGATACCGATGTCCTGCTCGACCTGCTTGAGCCCGCCCGAGAGGCCGAGCTTCTTGCAGGTGTACATGAGGTCGAGGTGGGGGTGATCGAGGTCGACATCGAAGTTCGCCTCCAGGAAGGGCACGTCGAAGCGCTTGCCGTTGAACGTCACCAGCAGGCCGGCGTCGGCGAAGGCCGCCCGCAGGTTCCCGGCAGTGAGGTCGTCGCCGGCCACCAGCGTCTGTGTCTCGCCGTCGTGATGGAGGCTGACCGTCGTCACCTGATTACGGTGTTCGTCCAGCCCCGTCGTCTCGATGTCGAAGAAACAGGCCCGGTCGCGGAACGTCTCGTAGAGGCGCCACTGCTCGCTGCTGGGGAACGCCCGGTCGAAGTAGTCGACATCGGCCGCCGCGAGTCGGTCCCGGCCCTCGTCGATGAACGACCCGATTCGCTGGCCGCGTTTCCCGCCGACGACCCCCGGTTCGAACTCGTCCCAGTGGGTGACCCCCTGCTCCCAGATGCTCCGTTCGGTCTTCTCGCCGACGCCCTCGACCCCGATGAAACTGTTCTCGACGCGCACGCTCTCCCGTAGGGGCGGCGGTCGACGTAAGTTCGTCGGACGGGGCGAAACGGCGAAGCCGGCGGCGTCCCCAGAGACGGTATGACCGAGTACCTCGTCGCCACCGCGTCGGTCCACGTGACTGCCGCGGCGGCCGACTACCTGCAGGACCGACTCGACCCGAGCGCGGACAGCGTCGTCGTGGTCGCGGTCCGCGACCCCGACGCGTCGGCCAGAGACGCCGGCGACGCGGCCAACGTCGCCCGCTCGCGGCTCGCGGCCGCGATGCCGACCACCGAAACCAGGGACGGCGACCCCACCGAGGAACTGCTGGCGGCCATCGACGAGCACGACCCCGACATCGTCCTGCTCGGCGCCAACCGCGGCACCGAGGGCGCCGAGGGCATCGGGGCGACCGCGCAGGCGGTGCTGTCGGCGGCGACCCGTCCCGTCGTAGTGGTGCCACTGCCCGATCTCTAGAGCAGGCCGCCGGAATCGAACGAGAGCCCCAGTTCCACGTCCAACAGCGCCTCGGTGGTGTCGGCGACAGCCGGCGCGAGCGGCGTGTTCGGGTCCAGTGCGGACGGCCGCGTCCGGTTCGGGTCGCCGGCCGGAACCGCGTGGTCGGCGTCCTCGATGGCGACGGCGTCGGCGGCGTCGGTCCGCGTGGCGACGACCGCGTCTGCGGGGGCGTCGATGTCCTGTAATCGGCCGCGTTGCTGTGGCACCAGATCACGGCCCCGCGCAGTCGCCGGCGCGACCAGCGCACGGCGTTGCGCGGCGTCGACGGCGGCAAGCGCCTGGTTGGCGGCGACCGGCGGCACGTCCAGCAGGACGTGGTCGTACCGGTCGGCCGCCTCGGCGACGGCCTGTTCGAACGCCTGTGCGTGCTCCGGCGTCTTCGCCCGAGCGATCCGTTCGAAGGGGGCGTGGGCCGGACAGAGCGCGACCCGACCGGCCACGTCGAAGTCGGCGTCGTAGGTCGCCTCCGAGAGCGTCGCCTCGCCGGTCGCGACCGCCGTCGTGTCCCCGCGGATCGACTCGGGAACGTACGTCGCCAGCCCCTGCGTGGCGAAGGCCGCGTCGAGGACGGTGACCGAGTGGCCGTCCCGGGCCAGCGTCGCCGCCGTCTCGACGGCCAGTCGCGTCGTCCCTGCACCACCCGTCGCACCCACGAACGCGAGCGTCGACAGTCCCATACCCTTCGTTGCGCGCGTTCTCCCGTAAAAAGATGTGGAAGCTCAGACGCCGTCGGTGATGGCGGCCGCGATGTCGTCGAGTTCGTCGTCGGCCAGGTCCGGGCGCTCGCTGACCAGGGCGTGGATCGGCCGGCCGCCGTCGTCCTCGAACCGCGGGACGATGTGGGCGTGGACGTGCGGGACCTCCTGGCCGGCGGCCTCGCCGTTGTTGAACGCCACCGTCGTCGCGGGCGCGTCGACCGCCGCCTCGACGGCTGGCGTGAGCGCGTGGACCGCCGCCATGACCTCCCCGGCAGCGCCGGCCGGCAGGTCGTTCAGCCGCTCGTGGTGGGCCTTCGGGATGACCAGCGTGTGTCCCGGCGAGAGGGGGTTCGCGTCCAGAAAGGCCAGCACGGCGTCGTCCTCGTAGACGGTCCGGCTCGGGATGTCGCCGTCGACGATCTGACAGAAGATACAGTCGCTCATGGACGGTGGGTCGGCCGGCGGCGACAAGAAGCTTCGGCCCGGTTACGACCGACAGTCAGCGACCGTCTCGCGGATCGCGTCGACGTAGCCGTCGCGGTCGTAGCCCAGGCGTGCGAGCCACACCTCCTGATAACTCGGGTGGAGAAGGGGAACGACCGGGACGCCAAGCGTGTCGCTCTCACGCGGATCGAGGACCGAATCGAGGAAGCCGTCGAGGGACTGGTCGTCCAGCGCTAGCACCGTTTTCGTCGCGTGCTTCCCGGTCGTCACGACCGCACGCGGCTGGACCGTCTCGACCTCCTCGACGAGGTAGGGCCGGCAGTTGGCGAGTTCCGCGGCGGTCGGGTCCCGGTTGTCCGGTGGGTGGCACTTCACCGCGTTCGTGAAGTAACAGTCCTCGTGGCCGAAGCCGGCGTCGGCCAGCAGGTCCCGGATCTTCCGACCCGACGCCCGCGAGGTGTAGGCCAGCCCGGTCAGATTCCCGCCCCGCCAGCGGTCGGCGTCGGGGTCACCGGCGGCCGGCGCTTCGCCGACGACGACCACGGCGGCGTCGGGCGGGCCGTTCCCCCAGGAGATGCAGTCGCGGGCGTCGGCCAGCGCGGGGCAGCGCCGACAGTCGTCGGCCAGCGCGTGCTGGCTGTCGGGAGCGGGAAACGTCGGCATCGGACGGCGTTACTCGTCGGCCAGGTGGCCGGGGCGCCACTCGCCGTCGAACTCGCGGTGAGTGAACGGCAGGGCGTCGTCGCCGGCGTAGCTCGCGACCAGTTGGCCGTCGCCCTCCAGGTAGTACTTGTATGTCGTCAGCCCCTCCAGGCCGACCGGGCCGCGGGCGTGGATCTTGCCCGTCGAGATACCGACTTCCGCGCCGAGGCCGTAGCGGTAGCCGTCGGCGAAGCGGGTCGAGGCGTTGTGGAAGACGCTGGCGGCGTCGATCCCGGTCATGAACGTCTCCGCCGCGTCGGCGTCCTCGGTGACGATCGACTCGGTGTGTTTCGAGCCGAAGGTGTTGGCGTGGTCGACGGCAGCGTAGACATCCTCGACGACCTTGATCGAGAGTTCGAGGTCGCCGTACTCACTCGACCAGTCGTCGTCGGTCGCGGGGTCGACAGCGACGACCTCGCGGGTGGCGGCGTCCCCGCGCAGCGTGACGCCGGCCTCGCGGTAGCGCTCGACCATCCCGGGCAGGAACTGGTCGGCCACGTCGGCGTTCACGAGCAGCGTCTCGACGGCGTTACAGACGGCGGGGTACTGGACCTTCGCGTCGAAGGCGATGTCCTCGGCCATCCCCAGGTCGGCGTCGTCGTCGACGTAGACGTGACAGACGCCCTCGGTGTGGCCCAGGACGGGGATCTGGGTGTTGTCCTGGATGTAGGAGACGAACTCCGAGGACCCCCGGGGCATCACCAGGTCGACCTTGTCGTCCATCTCCAGGAGCGCGTCGACCTCCTCGTGGGCCTCGATGAGCGTCGCCCAGCCGTCGGGCATCTCGCTCGTCGCCTCGACGATGGTCTCGTACAGCACGCGGTTCGATTCGCTGGCCTCGCTGCCGCCCTTGAGGATGACGGCGTTGCCCGACTTCAGCGCGAGCGCGGCGATCTGGACCAGGGCGTCGGGCCGAGACTCGAAGATGGTCCCGACGACGCCGATGGGGACAGCGACCTTGTACAGTTCGAGGTCGTCGTCGAGTTCGCGGGCCGCCAGGGTCTTCCCGAGGGGGTCGGCCTGGTCGGCGACGGACTCGACCATCCCGGCGATGGAGTCGAGTTTCCCCGCGTCGAGCTTCAGGCGGTCGACCAGCGCCTGGGTGTACTCGCCCTCGGCGAGCAGTTCCTCGGCCTCCGCCACGTCGTCGGCGTTGGCTTCCAGGATCGCCTCGCTGTTTGCCCGGATGGCGTCGGCGATCGCTTCGAGCGCGGCGTCCCGGTCGGCGGCGTCGACGTTCGCCAGCCGCAGGGCCGCGGACTGTGCCTGTTCGACCTGGCGTTCGGTGGCGTCAGTCATCTACGTCCCCGTTGATCGGCACGAATATTGTGCCCACCGATTCCGCGTTGGCGACCTTCTCCAGTACGTCCGGTTCGGTCGACCGGGCGATGATCGCGGGGATGCCGTGTTCGCTGACATCGCGAGCACCGCTGACTTTCGTCTGGATGCCGCCGAACCCGCCCGTCGAACTGTCGGAGACGATCCCCTCGACCTCGCTGTAGTTCTGGCCGACGACCGGGATGCGCTCGGCGTCGGGGTTTTCCTTCGGGTTGCCGGTGTAGACGCCGCCCACGTCGGTCAGGGTCACCAGCAGGTCAACGTCGACGCCGATGGCGATGGAGGCCGAGATCATGTCGTTGTCGCCGATCTGGAGCTCCTCGGTGGCGACGGCGTCGTTCTCGTTGATGATGGGGACGATCCCCCAGTCCAGCAGCGTCTCGACGGTGTTGCGGAAGTTCGTGAACCGCTCGGGGTTCTCCAGGTCGTGTTCGGTGATGAGGATCTGGGCGACCTTCCGGTCGTAGCGCTCGAAGCTCTCGGTGTAGCGACGCATCAGGTGGCTCTGGCCGACCGTCGAGAGGGCCTGGGACTCCTCGACGGTCCCCGTGGGATGGTCGACCCGGCCGATGCCCGCGCCGACGGCACCGGAGGAGACAAGCAGGACCTCCTTCCCCCGCGAGAGCAGGTCCTCCAGGTCGTCGACGAGTTTGTCGAGCTTCTCGTCGTCTAAGTTCGACTCGTCGTCGGTCAGGGAGTTCGTGCCGGCCTTGACGATGACCCGCTGGGCGTCGGCCGCGAGTCGCCGGGTCGCCGAGACGGTCTCGGCGTCGACGGCGTCACTCATCCTCGAAGTCGGCCGCGAGTTCCTTCGAACGCCGCTCGGCGGCCGCGACCGCGTCGGCGACGGCCTCGTCGGCGTCGCTGTCCCAGAGGACCTCCATCCCTTCGATCGTCGTCCCGTTGGGCGAGCAGACGGCGTCGATCAGTTCGTCGGCGCTGCGGTCGTCCCGCAGGATCGTCTCGGCGGCGCCCTTGAACGTCTGTGCCGCAAGCGTCTCGGCCTCCTCGTGGTCGAGCCCGCCCGCGACGCCGGCCTGGGTCATCGCGTCGATGAGATAGAAGACGAACGCCGGCCCGGAGCCGTTGACGGCGGTTGCGATGTCCATCTGTGCCTCCTCGATCTCGGCGAACTCGCCCACGTCGTCCAGTAGCTCCCGGACCGCCGGCGAGAGGTCGCCGGTCGCGGCGGCGGCCATGTCCCGGGTCTCGGCAGCCAGGTTCGGCATGATCCGGACCACGTCGGCGTCGGTCCGGGCCTCGACGAAGTCGGTGGGGACGCCGGCGGCGATGGTGACCAGCGTCTGCTCCGGGGAGAGGTCCAGTTCGGAGAGCACCGCCTCGACGATGTCGGGCTTGACGGCGACGAACACCACGTCCGCCTCCGCGGCCCGCGAGATGTCCTCCGTCGTCTCCGTGCTGTAGTCGGCGACTGCCGCCAGGGCCGCCGGGTCGAGATCACACGCGATGACCGTGTGGTTCCCGGACTTCCAGAGGCCCGTGACGAGGGCACTGCCCATGTTTCCACAGCCGATGACGCTCGTGTGTACCATTGTCTCTACCACATCTCAGGACGTTCAGGGACTAACTGTGTTTTCATCCCGCTCCGGGTGACCACAAGAGTTGTGCCGTCGGCGCCGCTCTCGCCCGGTGTATGCCCTCCTACGAGTACAAGGTGTTCGAGGTCGACACCGGCATGTTCGGTTCGAGCAGCGTCCCCGAAGACGAGTTGAACGACCTGGGTGCGGACGGCTGGGAAGTCGCCGCGCCGATCACCGAAAAGAGCGGTCAGACCGCCGCCTTACTCCTCCAGCGCGAGCGGTGACAGCACCGATCACTGGTTCCACGCCGAGAGGGCCTCGGCGACCGGCATGTCGAGCCAGTCGTCGCCGTCAAGCGGCAGGTCGGCGCTCTCGACGTGCGCCCGTGACGCGTCGAACCTGACGAGGTCGGCCGCAGCGAGCAGCGGCAGGTCGGCGTGATAGAGACGAATCTCCGTCTCGCGTCGCTCCTCGTCGGTCACTGCCGCGGATGATTTGTTCCGTTGCCGGGCGACGAGTCGCGTCGCGAGCTGGGAGACATCGATCGACCCCGACCGGCCGCTGAGGATCGAAAGGACCAGCCGCCGCCGGTAACTGCCCAGGACATCCACAGCGTCCCCGATCGATTGCACGGGCCGTTCGTTCTGTGACCTCATGCTCTCGGGTAACAGACTCATCCTCATGAACGGTATACCGGAACAGTCCGGCATCGTATCGGCATGGTGAGGTGTTCGACGCGGGTCAGTTCGGGTCCGAGGGATCGACCGCGAAGTACTGTTCGAGGATCTTGGCCGTAGCGACCCGGAGGTGCTGGTGGAGGGTCGAGGAGGCGATGTCGAGCGCGTCGGCCAGTTCCTCGCCGGTCGTCCGGCGGCGCGGCCAGTCGAAGTATCCCGAACGGACGGCGGCTTCGAGGACGCTCCGCTGGCGGGCCGTGAGTTCGTCGGCGGTGTCGCCGGCCGACCACGCCGGCGGCGTCCGTTCGACCTCGCGTTTGGTGCGCATGGTCGCGTCGATGCCGCTCCGTTCGAGCCGCGCGATGTACGTCCGTACGTCGGTGTCAAGCGTCACGTCGACGACGAACTGCCCCGTCCCGCCCTCGACGGTCGCGGCGCGGACCCAGCCGCCGGCGTCGAGGATCGCACCGAACAGCGAGTCACCGCCGAGTCGGAGTTCGAGTCGGGTGCCGCTGTCCGTCTCGATGGTCCGGAGCACCTCGATGCCCTCGGTCTCGGCGCTCGCAGTCCCGGTCTCGACGGGTGTCTGGCCGATGTCGACGTAGACCAGGTACCGGCCCGCTTCGACCGGGACGACACCGTCGAGGACCCACGTCCCGCCGAGCCGGTCGTTGAGCGCCAGCAGCGGGTCGGCCGCCGCCGCCAGTTCCAGTTCGAGTTCCTGAAACGCGCTGGCGTAGAGGAGCTTCTTCGTCTGGATCGCGTCGATAGCCGTTCCGATGATCTGCCCCAGTTCGAGGAAGACGGCCTGCTCGCGCTCGCCGAAAGCGTCGTCCTCGCTCGCCCCGACCGACAGGACGCCGTGGACGACGCCGTCGTACTCGATCGGGACGTTTCCGAGCGCTCGAACGCCGGCGCTGGTCGCGGCGGCCCGAACCGACGCGGACAGTTCGGGATCGGTCTGGAGGTCCGTGACGACCGTGAGCGTGTTCGTCGCGGCTGCCGTCTCGATCGCCTCCTCGACAGCCCCGTCGTCGGCCGGTTCGAGCGACTCGAACGCCGCAGCGGACAGCCCGGCCCGGTGTTGCACCCGGAGCCGCTCGTCGGACGCTAACCGGAGCGTCGTCGCGACCGGATAGCGGTCCGAGTCGGCGAGGCTGGCACAGACGGCCGCCTCGATGGCGTCCCGGTCTGTCGCGCCGACGATAGCGCGGTTCACGTCACGGATGAGTTCGTTGACGTGGTTGAGTCGCCGGAGTTCGTCACGCTGTTGGGCCAGACGACGTTCGGCGGCCTTTCGTTCGGTGACATCCCGCAGTGCCGAGAGGTGAACTCCGGGACGGACGTTCGCCGTCGCTGCGAAGTCGGCGATCCGTTCCGTGCCGTCGGGGCGGACGACAGAGAACTCTCCGCGAGACATCCCTTCGTCGAGGAACGTCGACCACGCGTCCACCACGTCGTACTCGGCGGGGGCGAACTCCGCGACGTTGTGGCCGATGAGTTCGTCTTCGGACAGCCCAAACAGCGCACACGCCGCGTCGTTGACAGCGAGATAGTCGCCCTCGTCGTCGGCCAGTATCAGTGCGTCGAGCGTCCCCTGGAAGACGGCCTCGAACTGCTGTTGGGTCTCCTTTCGCTCGGTGATATCCTCGAAGGTGACCACGACGCGGTGGACCGCGCCGTCGGCGTGGATCGGCGCGGCGCTGACCGCCACCCAGATGCGCGTGCCGTCGGCCCGCCTGAGCGTCTGTTCGTGCCCGAAGGTCGGTTCGCCGGTGCGCAGCGCGATCGTGAACGGGAACTCCTCGTCGGCCAACTCCTCGCCGTCGGGGCCGCGGACCTCCCAGGTCGGTTCCCGGAACGACTCGTCCAGCAGGCGATCGCGCGAGACGCCGAGGATGTCCTCGGCGCGTTCGTTGACCCGGACGAACTGACCGTCCGGCGTCAGCACACAGATGCCGACCGGACTCGCGTCCAGGAGCTGTTCGGTGAAATCCCGTTCCTGCTGGAGGGCCGTCTCACGCTCCTTTTGATCGGTGATGTCCCGGAAGTAGACCGACATCCCCGATGGGGAGGGGTAGGCGCGGATCTCGAACCACGTCGAGACGCTGTCGCCGTACCACTCCATGGTGACGGGCTCCTGGGTCTCCATGGCCCGCTCGAAGCGGTCCCGCATCGCCGAGTCCGCCGCCCCCGGGAACACCTCCCAGATGACCTCCCCGAGGAGGTCATCCCGTGCGTGGCCGAGCACTGCCTCGGCGAACTCGTTGACGTAGGTGTAGCGCCACTCCGTGTCCAGTGCGACGATGCTGTCGGAGACACGCGAGAGGACCGTCCCGAGAGAGAGCTGATCGGTCCCGGTCGGACGGCACAGATACAGCGTCGCGGCGCCGGTAGCGAGCGACAGGACGGTGACCGACAGATCCCGGGTCGTCCCGTCGGCCGCCGTCACGGTGACTTCCCGCGTCGTCGGTTCGAGCGAGCCGTCGGGTCGCTCGGCGAGTGTCGCACCCAGTACCGACACGACCGGTTCGCCGACGACCGCCTCGGCCGGTCGGCCGAAGACCGTCTCGACCCCCGGCGACGCCCAGTCGATCAGCCCGTCCTCGCCACTCGACAGGGCGCATTCGGGGATGGTGTGGGGGTCGGCGTGTGAAGCCATCGCGTGTCGGTGACTGCCGTCGGCCGGGACGGCACGTCACGTCTACCCGAACCTGGTGCCAGAGCAGGATAACGGTTGTGACCCCGCGGAAGTCGGGACGTGCCACGCCGCGTGGGTAACCGATTGTCATTTAATGCCGGCGGCGAATACGACCGGTATGGACCGATTCGCCGCGATCGACGACCAGTACGACCCGGAGGCCGTCGAGGAGACGGTCTTCGACTACTGGGACGATGTCGACGCCTACGAGCAGACGAAGGCACATCGTGCCGACGGGGAGACGTACTTCTTCGTCGACGGGCCACCCTACACCTCCGGCGCGGCCCACATGGGGACGACCTGGAACAAGACGCTGAAAGACCTCTACATCCGCTATCTCCGGATGCAGGGGTACGACGTTACGGACCGGCCGGGCTACGACATGCACGGCCTCCCCATCGAGACGAAAGTCGAGGAGCGCCTGGACTTCGAGAACAAGAAAGACATCGAGCGCTTCGGCGAGGAGAACTTCATCGAGGAGTGCAAGGCCTTCGCCGAGGAGCAACTGGAGGGGCTCCAGACTGACTTCCAGGACTTCGGCGTCTGGATGGACTGGGACGATCCCTACAAGACGGTGAACCCGGAGTACATGGAGGCCGCCTGGTGGGGGTTCCAGCAGGCTCACGAGCGGGGCCTCGTCGAGCAGGGCAAACGCTCGATCAACCAGTGTCCCCGGTGTGAGACCGCCATCGCCAACAACGAGGTCGAGTATCACGACGTTGACAAACCGTCCATCTACGTGAAGTTTCCACTGAGCGAGGACGATCAGGGGGAGTCCTCGGAAAACACGAGCGGTGAAACCGCGAGTGCAGGCCGCGAGGGCAGCGTCGTCATCTGGACGACGACCCCCTGGACCATCGTGGCCAACACCTTCGTCGCCGTCGACGGGGACCTGGAGTACGTCGGCGTCGACGCCACCAAAGACGGCGAGACCGAACGCCTCTACGTCGCGAAACCGTGCGTCGAGGGCGTCCTGAAGGCCGGCCGCTACGAGGACTACGAGGTCGTCGAGGAACTGTCCGGCGAGGACCTCGTGGGCTGGGAGTACGACCACCCGCTGGCCGAGGAGGTGCCCGACCACGCGAGCGCCGAGGGGTCGGGACAGGTCTACACCGCCGACTACGTCGAAGCGGACCGCACCGGGCTCGTCCACTCCGCGCCCGGCCACGGTGAGGAGGACTTCGAGCGCGGGCAGGAACTCGATCTGGAGGTGTTCTGCCCGGTCGGCAGCGACGGCGTCTACACCGACGCCGCCGGCAAGTACGAGGGCACCTTCGTCCGTGACGCCAACGACGACGTGATCGCCGACCTCGACGCGAAGGGCCTGTTGTTGGCCCACGAGGAGGGGCACTCGGTTCGGGAAGGGCAGTGCTGGCGCTGTGACACCGACATCGTCCGCATCGTCACCGACCAGTGGTTCATCACGGTCACCGACATCAAGGACGAACTGCTCGAAAACATCGAGGACAGCGAGTGGTACCCCTCGTGGGCCCGGGACAACCGCTTCAGGGACTTCGTCGAGGAAGCGCCGGACTGGAACGTCTCCCGGCAGCGCTACTGGGGCATCCCCATCCCGATCTGGACGCCCGAGGACTGGGACGGCTCGATGGACGATGTCGTCGTCGTCGGCGACCGCGCGGAACTGGCCGAGTCGGTCGACCAGGAGATCGACCCCGACGCCGTCGACCTCCACAAGGGGACCGTCGACGACCTGACGATCACCCGGGACGGGACGACCTACACCCGCGTCGGCGACGTGTTCGACGTGTGGCTCGACTCCTCGGTGGCGACGTGGGGGACGCTGGACTACCCCTCCGAGACGGAGGCCTTCGAGGAGCTGTGGCCCGCCGACCTCATCATGGAGGCCCACGACCAGACCCGCGGGTGGTTCTGGTCGCAACTGGGCATGTCGACGGCAGCGACCGGCGAGACCCCCTACAAGCAGGTGTTGATGCACGGCTACGCCAACATGCCCGACGGTCGCGGGATGTCCAAATCGAAGGGCGTGCTGGTCGACCCCCACGAGGTCATCGACGAGTACGGCCGTGACCCGATGCGACTCTTCCTGCTGTCCGTGACGGCCCAGGGCGAGGACATGAACTTCTCGTGGGACGAGACCGCCGAGATGCAACGGCGGCTCAACATCCTCTGGAACGTCGCTCGCTTCCCGCTGCCGTACATGCGGGCCGACGACTTCGACCCCGAGGAGACGAGCGTTGGGGCGGAGTCCCAACGAGGTGAAGGCGGCGAAGCCGCCGGAACGGGCGTCGAGGACGTACACGACGACCTCGAACTCGTCGACGAGTGGGTGCTCTCGCGGCTCCAGAGCGTCGAGGCCGCGATGACCGAGCACATGGAGAACTTCGAGAACGACAAGGCCGCCGACGAACTGCTCGATTTCGTCGTCGAGGACGTGTCCCGGTTCTACATCCAGGTCGTCCGCGAGCGGATGTGGGACGAGGCCGATTCGGACTCCAAGCGGGCCGCCTACGCGACGCTGTACCGGGTACTGGAGGACGTTGCGGCCCTGTTCGCGCCCTTTACCCCGTTCGTCGCCGAGGAGATCTACGACGCCCTCACCGGCGAGGCCGGCCACCCGACGGTCCACATGTGTGACTGGCCCGAACCGGACGAGTCGCTGCGCCAGCCCGAACTGGAGGACGAGATCGAGGTCGTCCGCGAGGTCGAGGAGGCCGGCTCGAACGCCCGCCAGCAGGCCGAGCGCAAGCTCCGCTGGCCGGTCACGCGCGTGATCGTCGACGTGGACAGCGCGGCCGTCGCCGACGCCGTCGCGTCCCAGACCGCGATCGTCGCCGACCGGCTGAACGCCCGGGCGGTCGAGGTCGTCGGCGCCGACGAGGAGTGGGGCGAACTGCGCTACTCCGCCGCAGCCGACATGAGCGAACTCGGGCCCGCATTCGGTGACGACGCCGGCCGCGTCATGAACGCGCTCAACGACGCCCGCGTCACCGAGCGCTCGATCGACGCGCTCGAAGCGGCCGTCGCCGACGAACTGGGCGAACCGGTCGACCTGACCGACGAGATGGTCGAGTTCCGCCGCGAGACGCCAAGCGGCGTCACCGGGACCGAGTTCGCGGCACTGGACGGCGGCGGCGTCGTCTACGTCGACACGAAACTCACCGAGGACATCGAGAGCGAGGGGTACGCCCGCGAGGTCATCCGTCGCGTTCAGGAGATGCGCAAGGACCTCGAACTGGACATCGAGGAGCGAATCGTCGTCGATCTGGACGTTGCCGACGACCGCGTGGCCGCGCTGGTCGACGAACACCGCGACCTGATCGCCGACGAAGTGCGGGCCGACGAGTTCGGCACCGTCGCCGACGGCCACCGCAAGACCTGGTCGGTCGAGGACGTGGCGATGGAGATCGCCATCGCACCGGTCGCTGCGGCGGAAGCCTCGGACTGAAGCCGGAGCCACCGAGCGGTGTGACGGCCACCCGGTCGTCGGTTGCTGCCGAGACTGTCCACTGAGAGTGGTGTGACAAACCGGTGAGCGACTACACGTAACGTGTGACAAAAGCTACCAGACGAGACGTCGTACGTTCCCGTAGCGCTCGGTTCTCGACAGGCCGTGACACGGCGTGGACGGACCGCGAGCGCAGGGAGGACAACGATGGCATCACTGGACACATTAGTCGAAAAGAAACGACTGGCACGACAGATCCCGGAAGGGGTCGCGACACGGGGCGAACTCGACCTGATCGACGAGATCTGTACCGAGGATGTCGCCGACCACAGCCCGCTGGGCGAGATCACGGGACGGGACGCCCTGAAAGCACAGATCCGGTCGATCAGAAACGCCTTCGCGGACTTCTCGGCGACCGTCGAGGACAGCGTCGCCGAGGGCGACACTGTCGCGATGCGGGTCACGCTGCGGGGCCGACACGTCGGCGAGTTCATGGGCATCGACGCGACCGACACCGAAGTCGAGGTCGACAACATGGTCTTCACCCGGATCGAGGACGACCGCATCGCCGAGCGATGGGTCCAACCGGACCTGCTGGGCCTCATGCAGCAGATCGGCGCGGTCGAACGCCCCGAGCCGTGAGCGGCCACGGCACGAGTACCTTTCTTTCCGCGAGCACGAGCGGATATCTTCGACGGACCGGAAACGGTTAGTCGGCCAGTCCGGTGTGCCAACGCAGTGACCGCACGCCGACAGCTCCAGGCCCTGTTTCTCACACGCTTTGCCACCGCCTTCGGGATCGTCACGCTGCTGACGCTGTTGCCGACGTACATCGATCTCCTGGAACCGCAGGGGTTCGTGCTGGGGATGTTCGCGACCGGGCTGACGCTGGCCCAGGCCGGCGCGGTCGTGCCGGTGTCGTACCTGGGCGACCGCTTCGACAAGCGGACCGTACTGCTCGCGGGGCTGGCGCTGGCGGCGGCCGTCTACGGACTGTTTCCGCTCGTCGACTCCAGTTGGGGCTTCGTCTTCGTCCGGGGGCTCCAGGGCATCGCGGCGACGACCGCCGGCCTGCTGGGCCTGGCGCTGGTCGGGCAGCTTGCACGGGACAGCGCCCGCGGGACCACTATCGGGACCTCGAACGCCTGGCGGTTCGCGGCGGCGATCGGCGGGTCGCTGTCTGCGGGCCTGTTGTACGACCGCTTTGGCTTCGACGCCGTCTTCGGGCTGCTCGTGGCGATCACGCTCGTCGCGTTCCTGGCGGTTCTGCTGTTCGTCGACCGCGACGAGACGACGACCGAGGGGTTCGCGCTGGCCGATCTGGCGCTCAACCGCCGCATCCTCACGATCACCACGTTTCGCGCCCAGTACGCCGTCGCCGTGACGCTCGTCCGGACGTGGGTGCCGATCTTCGCCGGCGTCGCGGCCGCGGGCGGGCTGGGCTACAACGCGGCGGTCAACGGTGCGACCGCCGTCGCGGTCGTCCTCGCGGCCGAGAAGTTCACGAACATGTGCTGTCAGCCCTACACCGGTGGCCTCTCCGACCGGCAGGGCCGGGCGCGGTTCGTCTTCCTCGGCGGGCTGGCCTACGGGCTCGTGGCCGTGGTCGTTCCCTTCACCCCCGCCATCGGCGCGACACTGGGGCTCCCGTCGGTGTTCCCGTTCTTCGGGGACCTCTCGCCCGCCTTCCTCCCGCTGATCGCGCTGAACGGGCTGCTCGGCGTCGCGGACTCGATCCGCGAGCCCGCGAGCATGGCGCTGTTCGCCGACGAGGGGAGCGGCGAGGGCGTTGCGTCGAGCTTCGGCGTCCGCGATCTGGTCTGGCGGCCCGGCGCCGTGCTGGCACCGCTGGCCGGCGGCTGGCTGACGACGAACGTCGGCATGGAGTGGGTGTTCTACCTGGGCGCGGCGTCGGCGTTCACCGGCGTCGCGGTGTTCGCCGGTGTCCTCACCTACCGCCACGGGCGCTCGGGGCTGACCGCCTGGTGAGCTACTCCTCGAACTTCGAGAGCAGGTCCCGGTAGAAGGTGCCCGAGTCGTCCGCGGCGAGTTTCTCGACGATCAGTTCCGGCGTCGACCGGGCGAGTTTCCCCTTGACCGGCGAGCGGTCGACGAGCAGTTCGCCGTCCTCCAGGCCGACCGCTTCGATGCCGTCGATGTCGATGTCGATGGCAGCGGCCTCGCGGATGTCCCGCGCGAGGTGGGAGACGAAGACCGCCGTCGCCCGGCGCTCGCTCAACGCTTCGAGGATGCCAGCCATGATCTTCGCGCTCGCGCCGGGTTCGGTGATCGATTCGAGTTCGTCCACGAGCACGAGCACGCGCGGGCCGCCGGTGTTCGCGCCGTCGTCACCATCGCCCGCCGTGGCGCCGTCGCCGACGCTGTCGACGAGATCGCCGAACTCCCGGATCGTGGCCTCGAACGCGCCCGCGTCCAGCGTCCCCTGAGTCTTGGCGTGGTAGTGGAGTTCGGTCACCCGCCCCACCCGGGCCGATTCCGCGGGTACCGGGAGCCCCATGTGCGCGAGCGTCGTCACGAGCGCGACCAGATCCAGCGTCGAGGTCTTCCCGCCGCTGTTGACCCCCGAGAGCACGGTCACGCCGTCGACGGCGTAGTCGACCGGGTCGACCGCCTCGAAGGGAACGTCCAGCAGCGGCGACCGGCCCCCCTCGATGGCGAACCCGCCCTCCTCGGTGATCTCGGGGAGCGTGCAGTCGAAGTCGGCGGCGAAGCGGGCGACGGCCAGTTCCACGTCCAGTTCCAGGGCGGCCGAGACGAGCGCCGCGGCGTCGTCCCGGAGGTCCGCGAGGTCGTCGGCCAGGTCGCGCTTGCGGCGGGTCGCTCTCCGGTCCCGCGCGGCGGTCAGTTCCTCCCGGAGCCGGCTCACCACGTCCTCCTGGCGCTCGACCGGGTAGGTCGGTTCGTCGGGGAACGCCCGGCGGGCCATCGATTCGGTGTCGCGCAGGTCGAGCGTCTCGATCAGGTGGTCGCGGGCCTTCTCGACGGCGGCGGCGTACTCGTCGGCCAGTTCCCGCGAGAGCAGCGAGTCGACGCCGGCGCCGCGTTCGACCAGCGACAGCAGGTCGGTGCCCTCGATGGTGACATCCCGTTCCTCGATTGCCGCCCGGAGGTGGTCGTTGGCGACGTTCTCGGCCATCCCCACGGCCGCGTCGAGGTCGTCGACCGCCGTCGCCAACCGGTCGAGTTCGTCGTCACCGCGGACGGTGCCGTCCTCGGCGAGCTGGTCGAGGGCGCGCTCTAGGGTGTCCAGATCACAGGGCGGGTCCAGGTCGGCGATCCGGTGGACCTCGGCGGCGGCCAGCACCGGGTCCCGGTTCCGCGAGAAGAAGGCGAGGACACGTTCGGGGACGACCGACGACGGGTTCGCGAGCGCGTCGGGTTCGACCCGGACATCGCCCTCCACGTCGACGCCGGCGAAGGCCTCATCCAGGGCGACGACCGTCGAGTACGAGCGGGCGAGTTCGGCCAGTTGGCGGGCGTCGTCGACGACCTCGACGCTGACCTCGGGGATCGCGTCCTGGGCCTGTGCGTACCGCTCGGCGTCGCTCGTCGCCAGACAGCGGTCCCGCACCCGGACACCGCCGGCCTCCGAGAGCGGTTCGACGTTCGAGAGGGGGTCCCGGACGGCGAGGGCGGGGTCACGGGCCATCGCCGACTCGGCGAACGCCCGGACCTCCTCGATTCGGCTCCGGGTCCCGCTGGGATACAGCGTCTCCAGGCGTTTCTCCGCGTAGTCGGTGACGGTCCGCTCCTGGACCAGTCCGAGCGCCTCGCGGAACAGTTCACGGGCCCGCGAGGTGGCGGCGAACCCGCCCGGGTCGTCGTGGTCGGCCCGGATCGCCCCGCGAGCGACGCGGGCGGCCCGGCCCTCGCTGATCCCCGGGGCCTGTGACAACGTGGCAACGTCGCCCTCCCGGAGCGCGCGCTCGGGGTCGTCGAGTTCCCGGAGCGCCGCGGCGGTCTTGGCGCCGACGCCGGGCACCGATTCCAGGTCCATCTACCGCTCCGTTCGGCGCCGGTCAGAAAAAACCCGTCGCCGCCGCGCAGGCGTCCCGCTTCCCGACGAGGACACGGAGAACGCGACGCGCTTTTGCCCGTCCAGACGAAACGAACGGCAATGTCCTCAGTCGCGACGAAGGCGTCCGCCGCCCGGGACGACCTGGCCCAGCAGGACGGCGTGGTGATCGCCTTTTCCGGCGGTGTCGACTCCAGCGTCGTCGCCGCGCTGGCCCACGACGCGCTCGGCGACGACGCCGTCGCCTGCACGGCGAAATCGGAGACGTTGCCCGCGGCCGAACTCGACGACGCCGTCCGGGTCGCCGAGGAGATCGGCATCCGCCACGAGATCGTCGAGTTCTCCGAACTGGACAGCGAGCAGTTCGTCAGCAACGACGAGATGCGCTGTTATCACTGCCGGTCGATGCGCCTGGGCGCGATGTACGACCGCGCCCGGGAACTGGAGATCGACGTGGTGTGTGACGGCACCAACGCCTCCGACGTTGGCGAGGGCCACCGGCCCGGCCTGCGGGCCGTCGAGGAACTGGACGCCTACTCCCCGCTGCTGGAACACGACATCGACAAGTCCGAGGTGCGGGAGATCGCCCGCGAGTACGACCTCTCCGTGGCGGACAAGCCGTCGATGGCCTGTCTCTCCTCGCGGATCCCGACCGGACTTGAGGTGACCGAGGACCGCCTCTCCCGCGTCGAGAAAGCCGAGCAACTGCTCCGTACCTGGGGGTTCGAGCAGTTCCGAGTGCGCGACCACGACGGCCTGGCCCGCATCGAGGTCGGCGAAGAAGAACTGGAGACCGCGCTCGACCCAGACTTCGTCCGGGCCGCGCGCGACCACGTCGAGGACTGCGGGTTCGACCACGTCACGCTGGACCTGCACGGCTACCAGACCGGGAGCGTCAGCCCCGAAGAGAGCGAGGACGATGTCGTCGCGGACGTGTTCGACACCGACTACCCGAGCGTCGAGTAGTCACGCCTCGTCGTCCTCGCTCTCCGAGTCGTCCACCGGGTAGACCTCGTTCGCGCCACACTCCGGGCACTCCTCGTGGTCGGTGTGGAGCCGCGAGCCACACGCGCGACACTCGTAGTCGGCCTGCTCGTTGGCGGCGTCTGTGGCCGTCTGCTTGAACTGTTCGACGTTCCGGCCGATCTTGTTGAAAAGTCCCATTTGTTCGACAGACACGCGCCAGCCCGATAAGCGTTCGTCAGCGCCAGTCGGTCAGTTCCTCGGCGACGAGGGTCGTCCGGTCGTCCGCGACGCGAACCTCGTTGACCGCACAGTTGTCCTGGGAGTGGGCCGCAAGCGCCGCGTCCAGCGACCGCTCGTCGACGGTCGCCAGCAGGACCTTGATGACGCCGCCGTGGGTCACGAGGAGCGTCGTCTCGCCGGGCTCGACGGTCCGGACGAGTCGTGTCCACGAATCGCGGACGCGGTCACGGAAGCCCGCGACGGTCTCGCCGTTCTCGGGCGCGGCCGGCAGCGCCGAGACGCTGTCGCCGTCGTCGTGGGCGGGGTACCGCTCGAAGAGGTCCTCGGCGAGCAACCCCTGGAGGACGCCGAACCCGCGTTCGCGCCAGTCGGCGTCGAACGCCGGGTCCGGTAGGTCCGACCCGCCGTCGAGGACGCCAGCCGTCGTCTCGCGGGTCCGCTGCAGGTCCGAGGAGACGATCCGATCGACGGCGTAGCGTTCGGCGACCGCCTCGCCCAGCGCCGCGGCCTGCTCCTGACCGCGGTCGGTCAGACCGGTCGGCGCCCACCCCTGGACCCGGCTCTCGCGGTTCCAGTGGGTCTCGCCGTGGCGCGCGACGAGGACGGTCGCGGCGTCGGCGTCACTCATCGGTCGCGGCCCCCCGGCGTTTCCCGGCGAGGATCGCGGCCTCGAAGGCGATCACGAGCACGCCGGTGACCGCGACGGCCGCCGTCGGCGTCAGGCTCACCTGGTTGACCAGGCGGAACAGCGTCGGGTCGGCACTGGAGAGGTAGCCGACGACGATGGCTGTCCCCCAGACCGGGAGCCGAACGCGGCGCAGCGTCCGCCAGACGCGGATGTTGACGATGTAGTTCTTGTTGACGTACGCCAGCAGTTCGAAGGCCACGATGGCGCTCCCACCCACGAGCAGGGGCGGTGCGAGGCCGACGCTGTCGAGCGCGCTGGTGACCGCCGTCGGGAGTTGCTGGTAGTAGCCCGTCGGCACCGGTGCCGGGCTGAGGACGTAGCCGGCCAGGCCGGCGACGACCCAGGCGAGCGGGCGCTGTGCCGCGGCCTCCTCGGCGGTCGGGATGGGCGAACTCTCCTGGGTCCAGCGCAGGAGCAGGAGCGTCCCCTCGAACAGGCCGATCATCGTCACGGCGACCATCAGCGGCGCCATCCCGGTCGGGTCGGGGCTGAAGACGAACGCGATGGCGGCGAACCCACCCCAGAAGTACAGCCGCCGGTCTTCGAGCCACTGGCGGGTCGTGACCCCCATCATGATCGCCAGCATCACGAACAGCGGGATCTGGAAGACGATGGCGAAGAACCCGAGCATCAGGATGATGAGGTTGAACGTCTCGCCCAGGCCGAACGCGAGGTCGGCGGCCCGATCCGAGTAGGTGATGAAGTAGTCGAACATCGCCCGCAGGACGAGGAAGTACGCGAAGGCGACGCCGATGGTCGCGAGCACGAGGCTGGTCGGCACCGCCGCGAGGTAGTACCGCCGTTCCGTGGGGTACAGCCCCGGCCGCATGAACAGGTACGTCTCGTAGACGAACACCGGCAGCGCGACGATCAGGCCCACAAGCGACGAGACCTTCAGGCGGGCGAGGATCAGCGCGAGCGGGCTGTAGACGTGCGGACAGTCGGCGCCGGCGACGGTGCTCTCACCGCCGGGTTGGGCGTTGGCCACGAACTGGCCACAGGCCTCGGCGGGGCCGTCCAGGAAGGAGTACCACAGGAAGTTGATCAACTGGTCCGAGGAGGGGAGCGCGAGGACGGTGACGACGGCCATCACGCCGACGACGACGAACAGCCGCATCGCCATCTCCTCGACGTGGTCGGCCAGGGGCATCTCCTGGTCGTCGGGCGCGCCCTCCTCGCCGTAGTCGAAGTCCGCGTCGGGGTCCGGGGCGGGCGTACTGTCGCCCGGCGTCGGGACGTTCTCGCCGCCGTAGGAAGTGTGGGCCGTCGGCGAGGCGGGCATCCCCCAGTCGGTCGGCACGTCGGCCGGCGTCGCGGCGACCACGTCGTCGGGGTCGCGCTCGAACAGCGGCGTCGCCGGCTCGGCCGGCCGCGCGTGTGCTCCGGCGGTCGCCTCGTCGCCGCCGACCGGGGCGTCGGCCGGGCCGCCGTCGGCACCGACCGGCCTGTCTCCGTCCTCGTCGGACGGCAGCGCTCCCTCTCTGTCGGCTTCGGGGAGCCTGTCCGTGTCGTCGTCGGACAGCATCGGCTCTGTGGGCCCACGCTCTTCGTCGCTGTCGTCGCCGTCCGGCATCTGGAGGGGTTTAGCGGGAGGTGATTGTAAACTTTCTTTTCGAGGTCCCCCGGCGAGCCGTTCCGCGAGGGCCGTCTCGTGCTGGTGGGATGAATAAATTGATAACGCACAATTGGCTACACCCAGGGGAGATGGCGAGCGCGATCGACGAGGATACCGTCAAAACGGTCCAGAGCGGCCGTGCCACACTGGGGGCGATGCTCAGTAGCGCCCAGACACACCTCCAGAAGGTGTTTATCGTCTTCGTCGTCGGGATGATCGGGACGATCATGGGGCTCCAGTACGGCGTCTGGGACCGCCTGCGCCAGGACCTCCTGTACTCCCAGATGGACCTGACCACACAGGAGGCGACCAGCATCGTCGCCGTCACTCCCTTCGACGTGATCCTGCTCCAGGTGAAGATCGGTGCCGTCGTCGGGATCCTCATGTCGCTGCCGCTTTTGATCTATTTCGGCCGTGACGGACTCCGCCGCCGTGGGTGGTGGCCGGCCGAACACATCCCCGCCTGGAAGCTCCTGTCGTTCGTGACGATCAGCCTCGTCCTGTTCGCCGCCGGCGTCGCCTACGCCTACGAACTGTTCTTCCCGATCATGTTCAACTTCCTGGCGGGCGACGCCTTCGACGCCGGGTTCACGCCGCAGTACTCCATCGTCAAGTGGTTCCAGTTCGTCTTCATGTTGGCCGTCTCTTTCGGCCTGGCAGCGCAACTGCCGCTGTTGATGACGGTCCTCTCCTACACCGAGATCGTCCCCTACGAGACGTTCCGGGACAAGTGGCGCTACGCGGTCATGGGGATCTTCGCCTTCGGCGCGCTGTTCTCGCCGCCGGACCCGTTCACCCAGATCATGTGGGCCGCGCCGCTGTGTGGCCTCTACGGCATCAGCCTCGCGCTGGCGAAGGTCGCGGTCCTGTTCCGACGGTCCAGCGAACTCGTCAGCACCCGCGAGGTCGGGCTCTCGAACTGGAACACGATCCTGGGCGGGAGCCTCCTGTCGGGGGCCGCGATGTACTACCTGCTGTCCTCGCCGGCCTTCCAGTACGTCCAGGCCGCCGAGGCGTTCGCCGCCCAGTACTCGACACGGCTGACCGGGAACGTCCAGCCGCCGGCGCTGTTTGGCCTCTCGGTCGAGGGGACCGCGACACTGTTTGGCGTCCTGTTCGGCCTCGTCGGCGGGATCGCCGTCCTCTACGTCCACGTCCTGCGGGCGCTGTCGGCCCGGACGGTACCGGACCGACACGGCGACCCGACCGCGATCGATGTGGACGAACTCAACGCGGAGGCGATCAAGGTCGCGCCGCCGGAAGTCTTCGAGGAGATGACCGAACAGGAGGCCCTGGGCCACGCCGACACGGCGCTGTCCGAGGGCGACGAGGAGAAGGCCCAGCTCGTCCTCGATCGCTGGGACATGGCGAACGAGGACGACGGCGAGGGCGAGGCCGCCGACACCGAGGGCGAGGCCGAGGAGGACGACGTGGTCACCTCGACCACGGCGGGGATGCTCAACGCCTTCACCGAAGACGAGACCACCGAGGACGACGTGGGCGGGTACTACTACGACCTGCAGTTCATCTTCAGCTCGATCGCCTCGAAGTCGTTCTGGATCCTGGGGGTCTTCGGTGCCGTGATGGGCGCTGCCTTCCTGTTTCTCTACCAGGGCGGGATCGGTGAGATCCAGCGCACCTTCGTCAGCCGGCTCCCGGCGGAGATGGCAGACGACGTGGGGATCGTCACGCTACACCCGGTCGAGCACCTCGTCTTCATCGTGAAGTTCTCGACGATCGTCGGGGCCGTCGCGGTGATCCCCGTCCTGCTGTACTTCGCGTGGCCGGCGCTGCGCGAGCGGGGCTTCGTCGTCGGGAACCGCAACATCCTGGCGGTCTGGGGCGGGACGCTGTTTGGCGCGCTCATCGGCGGGAGCCTGCTCGGGTTCCTCTACTTCGCGCCGCTGACGATCTCGGCGATCGCCTACGACCAGTTGCAGGCCAACATGGTGATCGCCTACCGGGTTAGCAAGTTCGGCTGGCTCGTGTTCTTCCTCACCGTCGGGATCGGGCTGCTGGCCGAGATCCCGGTGACGATGTTCCTGTTCCACAAGGGCGGGATCGTCCCCTTCGAGACGATGTACACTCGCTGGCGGGAGGTCGTCATCGCCATCGTCGCCGTCTCGGCGATCTTCTCGCCAAACGGCATCTTCACCATGTTCATCGTCGGCATCCCGACGGCACTGGCGTACCTGTTCGGACTGGGCGTTCTGTGGGTGTACACGCTCGGTGGCCGACGGACCTCCGAACGGCGGAGCGAACCGGCCGACTGAGCGACGGTCGCGAGCCACGCCGACCGTGTTCACGCGGACACCGGGTTTCTCCACACGACGCGACATGTCGTCTCCGACCGCCGTCACGACCACACCACGCCCGCTGAACGAACCAGTGGATAAAAGACGGTCGGGTGTCACGTACGTGATAGTGAGATGTTAGCATGGATCAGATGCTGGCCAACACCGGGAACGTAAACGACGACTGGAAACGCTGGGTCGTGGTCTGGCTCCTGGCAGTGGTCGGTGTCTCGGTGGTCACCGACTTCGGGTTCTGGGGGACCCTCGTGGGGACCGCCGGGCTCTGGTTCGTCTTCTGGGGGTTGCAGGCGGTGTTCAGGGCGATCACCTCGCGTTCCGTCGAGGAGACGGCGGTCGGATCGCTCGGCGGGCGGTCGGCCCCGGTGGAACTCGTCGGGGACGCGCGACCGGTCGAGGAACCCCTCACCGCTCCGCTGACCGACACCGAGTGTGTCGCCTACCAGGTCCAGGTCATGGAGTACTACCCGTCCGGCAACGAGGGAGGGGAGTGAGGGCGTGGGACGCAACACCAAATACTCCGCCACCGAGTTCGAACCGTTCGTCCTGGACGACGGCACCGGCACCGCCTACATCGAACCGTCGGACGCGGACGTAGTGCTGACAAGCGGCGACGAGTTCGAGGTCGAGGGTGGCGATCACCCACCGGCGTTCATCGGCGAGTTCCTCGACCGGGAGACATCGGTACAGCCGGTCGCGAGCCGTAAACGCTGGTACAGGGAGTACCGGATCGACGCCGACGGGGCCGTTCGCGTGGCCGGGCACGCAGGCGTCGACGCCGCGTCCGCGCCCGACGAGGCGGTGACCACCGCCGTCGTCGACGCCGGCGACGCCCCGAAGTTCGTCGTCACCGACGACCCCGACCTCGGGCTCGGGAAACGCATGCGCCAGGAGGCGCTGGGTAACTTCCTCGTCGGTGGCATCCTGCTCGTGTTCGCGTACTTCCTCCTGTTTCTGTAGCGGTGTCCACTGTCCCCGCGGCACGGACCGTTCGAGAAACAATAAAGGGCGCCGACGATATTCCTCAGATATGCCCAAGATAAGCGTCGAGATGCCCGCGGAGTTGTTGGACGATCTAGACGAACACGTCGGCGACGACGGGAAGTTCGTCAACCGGAGCGACGCGATCCGTGCCTCGGTCCGGAAGACACTCGACGTACTGGACGACATCGACGCTCGCCACGGCCGCCTGGACGATGACGAGTGAGGACGGCTCGCCGGCACGGGTCGCGCTGATCGGCCTGTTCGTGACGGCGCTGGTCGTCGCGCAGGTCACCGCCTCGAAACTGCTCGCGTTCGGGCTGCCCTTCGGGGTCCCGCTGGCCGGCGAGACGCTCGTGCTCCCCGGGGCGGCGCTCGCCTACGCACTGACGTTCTTCGCCTCGGACTGCTACGCTGAACTGTACGGCCGGCGGGCGGCCACGGTGCTGGTCAACGTCGGCTTCGCGATGAACTTCGTCCTGCTGGGGCTGGTCTGGAGCACTATCTTCGCGCCGGGGCTGCCGGCGGCCGCACAGCCGGTCGATCCGGCGGCGTTCCGGTCGGTGCTTGGCGCCAGCACCGGCATCGTCGTCGCCAGCCTGGCGGCCTACGTCGTCAGCCAGAACTGGGACGTGTTCGTCTTCCACGCCATCCGCCGGCGGACCGGCCCGAAACAGCTCTGGCTCCGGAACATCGGCTCGACGGCCACGAGCCAGTTGCTGGACACGATCATCTTCATCTCGGTCGGCTTCGTCGTCTTCCAGGGGGTCCCGCCCAGCGAGGCGCTGGCGCTGATCGTCGGCCAGTACCTGCTGAAACTCGCCATCGCGGTGGTCGATACGCCCTTCGTCTACGCCGTCGTCGGCCTCGTCCGGCAGCGAGAGTTCGGCTCGGCCTCGGTCGTCCAGTAGCTACTCGGTGGGCTGGGCGAACGCGTAGCGCGGTTTCACGTCGTCGATGCGCACGTCGAGGGTCTGGCCGTCCTCAACGCCGCTGACGAAGACGGTGAAGTTCTCGACCTTGGCGATGCCGTCGCCCTCCTCGCCGATGTCCTCGATGGTGACCTCGACCACGTCGCCCTCCCGGACCGGCGCTGTCAGGCGGTGTTTCGCCACCAGATACAGCTCCGAGGAGGAGTCCCGGGAGGCGTCGGGGCGGACCTCGCGGACGTACTCGAACTCCGGTTCGATGTCGGCGATCAGGTCGTCCAGGTCCTGGCCGTCGAACACTTTCGCGGCGAAGTCCCCGCCGGCGTCGAGCAGGTCGGTCGCCACGTCGAAGGCCTGCCGGACGAGGTGGACCGAACGGGCGTGATCGAGGTCGTACTCGCCGGTCATGTTGGGCGCCATGTCCGAGAGGACCACGTCGACCGGGCCGCCCTGGCCGTCGTCAGCCCCGACGACCTCGCGGATCTCGGCTTTCGTGCTGTCGTCGGTCATGTCCCCGCGGACGTACTCGACGGACGGATCGGGGTCGTCCAGTGGGTCGATGCGCTGGCGGTCGACGCCGACGACGGTGCCCCGCTCGCCGACGCGCTCGGCCGCGACCTGGAGCCAGCCGCCGGGCGCCGCCCCGAGGTCGACGACAGTCCGGCCCTCGCCCAGCAGTCCGGCGGTCTCGTCGAGCTGCTGGAGCTTGTAGGCCGAGCGGGCGCGGTACCCCTCCTGTTTCGCTCTGTTGTAGTAGTCGTCTTTGCCAGACATCAGGAGACACCCCGGTGCTTGGACGAACGGTCGTTCATACGGGACCCGAGGCTATCAACGCTGAAATGGGTGCCGACTCACCCCGGGACGAGCACAGTAGTGGCGACCGCCGGATGTGTCTCAACGCTCAGACTCGAAGATCTCGGTCGACGTGTTGTACTCGAACTTCGTGCCCGAGGCGTCGGTCACGACGGGACAGGGAGTCGAGACCGACTCGCCGCCGCCGCGTGCGCTCTCGATTGGAGCCCCCTGTCCGCTACGGAGGACGCCGTCGTCGGTCGTACTGTACACCGTCGGTCCGGCCTTGTACACCACCTCACCGTCGCCGGTGTCGGACCAGTGGACTGCAGTGGGACCGTCGTCGTCCGTCGCCGTGACCACTGGTGGGGCTGTCGGCGGGGTACCGCAGAAAGCGATCCAACTGATCGCACGCCGGTCCCGGCAGTCCTCGGGGACGGACCGTTCTAGTTCGATCGCCAGCCCGCCTCCCTCGTTGTGTGCCCGGACAGTGACCGTATCGCCTGGGTTGGCGTCGACGAACCGGAGTGTCGCGGACTCCGCGGGACCGACCGTCGCCCGTCGCTCGGTCCCGGAAACGAACACGGACAGCATTAGATCACCCCCGACACCCCGGTTCGTGACCGTGACGAGCAGTTCCACGCCCCGACAGTGGGCGTCGTAGCCAAGTGCGGCACGGTCGTCGGACATGACATCGACGGTGGTGGGCCGGGAGAGCTGTCCGGCGGTGAACCCACCGGTCCCGACCGAGAGCGTACTGGCAACGAGCGCCCCCAGCACCGCCAGAACGAACAGTTTGTGCATGGGTCACTGCTCCGAAAATAGTGGGGGAGCGTTGCCGGCCCCCAGGAGATCTTCCTGTTGGCTGGACCAGAACACGAGCGAAGAGACGGCGAAGGCGATAGACTCCACGACGAGCCACTCCTGGGCCGGTAACAGGGCCAGTGGCTGGACGCCGAGGGTCGCCGCCGCGATCCCGATCCCCAGGACGGCCGACAGCGAGAGGAAATACGTCGACCACGGGACCTCCTCTTCAGAGACGGTCTCGACGTAGATGTCCATCTGGTTGGCGGCCTCGGTGAGGGTGACACAGGTACCCTGGTCGTTGAGTTCGACGAGGCCGCCCTCTTCCATCTTCGGGAGGTGGAACTGCCGGAGCGAGGTGTGGATCGAGTGACGGTCGTTGTAGGAGACCTGTTCGGGCTCGATCTCGCACTCCCAGGCAGCCAGTTGCCTGGAGACCTCGCTGATCTCGACGGCGGTTCTGTCACCCTGTTTGAGATAGTGGAACACCGCACGTCGCCGGCTGTTGCTCATGATATCGAACAGTTTGTCGATCTCTCCGGCCGCCCTGTTTGCCCTCGTTTCGTCCGTGTGTTGGAACTGTGTAATCTCTTGCATCGACCCCCGACCCCCGTCACCCGAGCAGTCAACCCATTGTACATTAATACCCAGTGACTATTAACCCGCAAAACCGGAGCTCAATGGACCATTGAGGTGGCGAAACCGCGGAAAACGGGACCGTGTCGGCACTCGACGCGTCAGTCCGGGTCGGTACTAACCACCTAGTGCGCGTGGCCGAAGGGGTGGCGTTTCGACCGCTCGACCGACGAAATCGGTTGTTTCGCCCCACGAACACGCCTGTATAACGACACCCCTCTGGGACACAGTGGCGGATACGCTCGCGGGGTGACTGCGGGCGGTGACAACAGATGGACCGACGAAAGTTCCTCATCGGACTCGGATCGCTCGCCGCCGGCGGGGCGGCTGGATCAGGTACAGGCGCGTTCACGGCCGCCAGGCTGGGCCGGAACGGCGACGTGGGCGTCGTGACGGACGAAAAAGCGTACATCAAACTCGACGAGGGTGGCGCACCCGGAGCCGGCGAGCGGCTCACGGTCGCCGGCGGCGAACTCCAGATCGACTTCGACGGAAACGGTGCCGACGGGAGCGGCGTGAACGACGACTCCCGGTACCAGATCGGTGCCATGGACGACGACGCCAGCGGCACCGACGTCAGTTTCGAGAGCCTCTACGACGACGACACGAATCCGGCGGCGGCGGGTGCCGGCACCCCGTTCGTTCCCGACGACGCACCGTCGGACCCCGATTCGGATATCGACCAGTCGGCGTTCGTCGTCCGGAACCAGAGCGGCCAGACACTCGACATCCAGATCGGGTACGAACTCACGAACAACGGCGACGACGGAAACGCCGACGGGGACGACGACGGTGCGGCGCTGTACCTACAGGGCCACGCCAGCGAGATCGCCGAGTCGGGCGGCCCGAGCGACGACAACACGCGGACCGACGGCGCCGTCGCGACCAGTGCGATCGAGTTCGACGAGACGACCGGGTCACCGGACAACGATCAGGCGCTGAGCTTCCAGGAGGGGAACGTCAGCGGGAACGAAGGGATTCCGCCGGGTGAGGCGATCTACGTGTCGCTGCAGGTCGATACGCGTGGTGGCGAAGGGACGCCGGACCTCTCGGGGAACCTCGTCGTCAGCGCCGATGTCGCGGCTAACCCGACGACTGGCGGCTGATCCACACCGACGGTGTTCCGTTGTACCGACGGAGTGTGGAATCAAAGGGGGTGAAAGGAAGCCCATGTCGATACAGGAGGGGATCACGAACGCAGCCGAGACGGTACTCGTACTCGTCGTCTTAGCGTTGCTTGTCGGGCAACTGCTCGGACAACCCGTCCTGCTCGGGTTCGTTCGGACCGGGAGCATGGATCCGGCGCTCGAACCAGACGACGGGTTCGTCGCGATCCCCAGCGCGCTCACCGGACCACCGGAGCCGGGCGACGTGATCGTCTTCGAGGCCGAGGAGATTCAGGATGGTGGGTTGACCACACACCGGGTCGTCGGGACCACCGAGGACGGGTACATCACCAGAGGGGACGCGAACGCGATCACCGATCAGACGGCCGGTGAGCCGCCGGTGGGGGACCACCAGGTTGTCGCGGAGGTGCTCCAGATCAACGGTTGGGTGGTCGCAATCCCCGGACTCGGTGCCGGTATCGGTGTGGTCGGAGACGCGGTCCAGGGGGCCCAGTTGACACTCGCTCGCTGGTCCGGTACCGAGCTGTTTCTGGGAACGGAAGGGTTGTTGACGATAGTCGCAGCGGCAGCGTTCGGGTACCTCGGATTCGACAGCGTCTACGGCACACGCGACGAGCGGGACCGTGACACGGATCGGAGCCGCTCGCAGGGGCTGGATCCGCGGATACTCGTCGCCGCCTGTGCGCTCGTCCTGGCGGTCGGGTTGACGGTCCCGACAGTCGTCCAGGGCGGCACGACGGAGACGGAGATCATCAGTTCGAGCTTCGACTCCGAACGGGCGGACATCGTCCCTGCCGGGGAGTCGACGACCCGGACGCGACAGCTCAGGAACCCGAGTTACCTCCCGAACGTCGTCTATCTCGTCCCCGGCGACGGGGTCGGCGTGTCGGATCGGGTCGTCCGGGTTCCGCCACAGAGTCGCCGTGAGGTCACTGTCACACTGCACGCACCGGCCGATACCGGCAGTTACCAGCGGCTGCTCACCACACACCGGTACGTTGCAGTACTCCCGGCATCGCTGCTGACCGAACTCCACGGCGAGCACCCGTGGCTTCCGGCGATCGGCACGCTCGGCGCGATCGTCGTCCCGTTCTATCTGATCGGGAGCAGCATCATCGGCAGAAGTCGCCTCCGTCGCCGACGGCGGGAGAGATCGCAACCGACGGACGGTCTAGTGGGCCGCTTCCGATAGCGGACAGTCGAGACCGCTGTCACCGGCCGGCAATCCGTCGAAGCGGTCAGTGGCGGTGTTGGCGCCGGCCCGCTCCTCGTCTTCAGATCACGTCCTCGGGGTCGTGGACCTGTGCCATCCGCTCGGCTTCGGCGGCGTACTGCTCGCGGAGGTCGTCGTCCCCGACCGCGCCCAGGTTCTCGGGGTCGGTCTCGACGGCCGCCGTCGTGTCACGAACGTCGGTGAAGGAGGTGAGTGCCCGCTCTTTCCGGTAGTACCGCTCGCCGTCGGGGGTCGCATAGGTGAGGATGATGAGGTTCTGCTCGTCGTCGGAGTAGGTGCGCTCGACCAGCCACACCTGGACACGGTCGTCAGTTTCCTCGTCCATACGCGGCCCTTCGGTAGCGAGTGCCAAGTCGATACCGGGCGGGGAACGGAGATATTAAAAAGCGCCCGAACACGTTCCCGCCGCTTCTCGTCGCCTGAAAACGCCTCTCACGCCCTGAGAGCAGGGTTCTCGGTATATGTGTCACGGCGACACAGACCAACGTGTACGGAGGCCCACACTGATGTCATCCATCCCGACGGCGACGCGGCGCCGGGTGCTCCAGGCGCTCGGTGTCAGCACCGCAGCGGTCGCCGGCTGTGCCCAGGCACCCGGCACCGACGAGGAACCGACCGCCGAACGCACCACGCCTGTCGAGCCAGCCATGAACCAAGCCAAACCCACCGACGTTGACCGTATCGCCGCGGACCCGACCGACATCCCCGACCCGATCAGCCGGTCGGAGCCGACGACCCACTCGGTCGAGATGACGACCAAAGAGCAGGTCGCCGAGGTCGAACCGGGGGTCACGTACACGTACATGACCTTCGACGGCCAGGTGCCGGGACCGATGATCCGGGTTCGCCGTGGCGACACCGTCGAGTTGACCGTCACCAACGAGGAGAGCAACTCGATGCCCCACAACATCGACCTCCACGCGGTCCGGGGGACCGGCGGCGGCGCGGAGGCCTCGATGGTGACGCCGGGCCAGACCAAGACCTTCCGGTTCAAGGCCACCTACCCCGGGGCGTTCATCTACCACTGTGCGGTCCCGAACATGGACATGCACATCTCCTCGGGGATGTTCGGCATGATCCTCGTCGAGCCCAAAGACGGGCTGCCCGAGGTCGACCACGAGTTCTACTTCGGCCAGCACGAACTGTACACCAAAGGCGAGGCCGGAGAGGAGGGCCACCACGACTTCGACATCGAGTCGATGAAAGCCGAGGACCCGACCTACGTCCTGATGAACGGTGAGAAGTACGCTATCACGCCCGACCGGTACGGCTCGCCGTCGATAGGGACCGGCGAGACCGCACGGGTGTACTTCGTCACCGGCGGGCCGAACCTCGATTCGAGCTTCCACCCCATCGGCTCGGTGTGGGACGAGGTCTGGCAACAGGGCGCCGTCGCCAGTGCGCCCAACAAGTTCGTCCAGACGACGCCCGTCAAACCGGGCTCGTGTGCCATCGCGACGCTGCACGCCGAGGTGCCCGGACCGATCAAGCTCGTCGACCACGCGCTCTCGCGGGTCGCTCGCAAGGGGATGCTCGCGGTCATCAACCGCGAGGGCCCCAAGAACCCCGAGGTGTTCGAACCGGAGGCCTGACCCGACAGCGAACCGGCGGTCTGGGCGCCCGAGCGCCTGCGCGCACGCGGGTACGATAGCCGGCTTTTTAACGGATGGGGGCGTAGCTCGGCCCAAGATGTTCAACGCCATCGTGAGCGCAGACACGCTCCAGGCGGCTCTCGACTCGGTGAGCGTGCTGGTGGACGAGTGCAAGATCCACCTGGAGGACGACGGGCTGGAAATCCGGGCGGTCGACCCCGCGAACGTCGGGATGGTCGATCTGCGACTGGACGCGGCGGCCTTCGAGTCCTACGAGACGGACGGGGGGATCATCGGCGTGAACCTCTCGCGGCTCGAAGACATCGCGGGGATGGCCGACGCCGGCCAGCTCGTCCACCTCGAACTCGACGAGGAGACACGCAAGCTCCACATCGCCATCGACGGCCTGGAGTACACGCTGGCGCTGATCGACCCCGACTCGATCCGCCAGGAGCCCGACCTCCCCGACCTGGACCTCTCGGCCCACATCGTCATCGAGGGCCGTGACATCGACCGTGCCGTCACCGCGGCGGACATGGTCAGCGACCACATCGCGCTGGGGGTCGACACGACCGACGAGGTGTTCTACGTCGACGCCGAGGGCGACACCGACGACGTACACCTCGAACTCACTCAGGAGGATCTCATCGATCTGACCGTCGGGAACGCCCACTCGCTGTTCTCGCTGGACTATCTGAAAAACATGAACAAAGCCATCCCCAAAGACGCCGAAGTGGAGATGGAACTGGGCGAGGAGTTCCCCGTCAAGATGCACTTCAACTTCGCCGAGGGCAACGGCCGGGTCACCTACATGCTCGCGCCGCGTATCCAGAGCGAGTAGCGCAGTCGTCTTGCGACTGTCTGACGTACCGTTTTGTGGTGGGAGCGTCAAAGCCTCCCCATGGAGAATCTCGGGGATGCGTACGGAGGACGCCGCTGGAACGGCCGGGACCCGCGGCGGATCGCCGCCGGGGTCGTCCTCGGGGTCGCCGGCGTCGGCGCGCTCGTGACTGCGATCCTCGTCGTGACCACATCGCTGTCGGCGGTGCTGGGGGTCACCGATGTCCGGGCTGCCGAGAAACTCGCCGGCGTTCTGGGCGGGCTTGGCATCCCGGCGCTGTTCCTCTCGGTCGTCGCCGTCCTCCCCTCGTCGCGCCGCCAGCAACTCGGCGTCGTCCTCGGGAGCGCCGGCTGTCTGGTCGGGATCGGCCTGTTCGTCCGGGCGTACCCGGCCCGCTGGACGAACGGAGCCGAGACGCTGGCCTTCGAGACGACGATGGCGTACTTTCTGGGATGCTGTCTCGCGCTGTGGTTCGTCCTCACGGCGATGGCGAGTTTCCGGATCCGCAACACCCCCGGCGGGACGGTCCGCCTGGAGCTGAAACACGAGGGCGGCACCGAGACGGTGCAGGTCTCCCCCGAGGAGTACAAACGCTACGCCCGGGCGGTTCGGGGCGACGGCGGCGAGACCGAGCAGGTCGTTCAGGAACTCCGGTCCCGGACCGACGACGACCGCTGAGAGCGCGAGTCCTTTTTATCGCCGACGACCGACCACTCGACAATGGCAAACTCGAACGCGAAGGGTGACCGCCGCGAGCGGGAACTCGTCAACGAACTCGACGAGGCCGGCTTCGCGGTGATGCGGGCGCCTGCGAGCGGCAGCGCCACCGAGCGCGAACTGCCGGACGTGTTGACCGGCGACGGGGAGACGTTCTACGCTATCGAGGCCAAGTCCAGCGCCGGCGACCCCATCTATCTCACCGGCGAGGAGGTCGAGGCGCTGCTCTTTTTCGCGCGGAACTTCGGCGCCAAACCCCGCATCGGCGTCCGCTTCGACCGCGAGGACTGGTACTTCTTCCATCCGGGCGACCTCTACACGACCGACGGCGGGAACTACCGCGTCAAGAAGGAGAAGGCGATCGCCGAGGGCACCGACTTCGAGGAGTTCGTCGGCCACTCCGAGAAGGTCACGCTCGACGCTGTCGGGGATGAGGGCCCCGATCAGGCGACACTCGACATCCTCGCGGCGTTCGAGCGCGGCGACCTCTCGACGGAAGAGGCGGCCGAGATGCTCGACTGAGTGGGCGCAGGCGGGATCAGTGGGCTCGCTCAGTCGAGGAAATCGAGCAGTTGCGCGTCGGTCCGCTCCAGACGCGAGTGGGGGAACGCGTACTCCCGGGGCGACTCCTCGCGGACGGCCGCGGGGAGGTAGACCGCGTCGACGACCAGATCCGTCGCCGGGTACCCCTCGTTGGTCTCGTGAGCGGCGACCGAGCGGCCGGTCGACTCGATGATCCGCTCGTCCGCGCGGTCGTCGGTGACCCGGACGACGACCAGGCGCTTGCCCGTCTCGCGGTCCCGGACCACGTCGCCGGGGTCGAGCCGGCAGGTCTCACAGAGGTGGGGAGCCGGCACCTCCTCGTCGACGAACGTCTCGGTGCCACAGGCGTCACAGCGGGCCCGTTGCATGCCCGGCGCCGGAACGCGGCGGGCGGTGATCTCGATGGCGATCCGGCGCAGATGCTTGCAGTGTTCGCCCCGGATACGGTGGTCGGGACAGCTACAGGACCGGTCGGGGAGGTCGACGACGTAGGTGTGGCCGCTGTCGGTCGTGACGGCGTACTCGCCGTCGCCCAGTTCGCGGACGGCCATGCGCTCGGTCCAGGCGCGTGCGGCCCGGTCGGTGAGCGAACGGAGGTCCGGTGCGAGTGCAGTCCGATCGGTGTCGTCGGGTGGCGTGAGTAGCGTCATGGGAGGCGGACACGGCTGTGTTCTGGGGTGTGTCCAGTCGAAATATAGGTGCTCGACGGCCCTAAGTGTCTCGGCCACTCGGGCGCTTCGACACCCTTTTGCCCGGGCCAGCAGAACCGCAGGACATGGATATCGAGCGGGAGACCGTCGTGCAGATCGTTATCTCGGCTATCGCCCTCGCGCTCTTCGTCGCTGCGACCGTCTACGTCTCCAGTACGTACGGGACCAACGGCGGCCTCGACCCGCAGGGTGGTATCGGCATCGTCACCGCGATCGGCGTCTTCGTCGTGTTCATGCTCGGTGCCGGTCTCTGGCTGGAACGGCAGAACTTCTAGGCGTCGGCCGCGTCCTCGTCGCCGCCCTCGTCTTGCTCGTCGCGCCAGTCGGTCAGTTCGTCGTCCTCGGAGTCGTCGAGCTTCTGCTCGTAGTAGCCCATCGGGTGGGCGATCCGTTCACAGAGGTCGTCCTTGTTCACGCAGTCGCCGTAGGACTGCATCGTCGAACACGCCGGCGTCGAGTACTCCGTCGGGCTGGTCTCCCCGCGGATGTGGTTGACCTGGTAGCGGGTGGCCTCCTCGCCGAACCCGGGGTTGACCTGGAACAGCTCGACGATCTCGTCGGTCGTCATCCCGATCCCCACGAGGAAGGTCGCGATAGCGAAGCGGGAGTGGTGTTCGAGGTGTTCGCCCTTCTGGACCTGGTCGAGCAGTGCCTTCATACACGGCGGGAACAGCTCCGGGACGACGGTGTCGATCTCGCGAGTGAGATCGAGTTCGGACAACACCTCCCGAATCTGTTCGGCCTCGTCGGTGAGTTCCTGCCCGATCGCGTCGGGCACGTCGAAGGGGAGTCCGTCCTCGACGCGGTGGCGGATCGCCTGCTTGAGCAGGACGTGGAGTTCGGCCCGCGTGATCGCGACGCGGCCGTCCGCGAGCGTGCGGTTGACAAGGCGCCACTCGTCGCCGCGCTGGTCGGCCGCCATCTCCAGGTACGGCCCGACCTCGATCCAGTAGCCGTCGGAGCGCTCGTGGACGACGCTCCCGAGGTCGAACTCCGCGAGCAGGTCCCGCAGGGAGACCTGTGATCCCTGTGTGGATTTGAGCTCCGTAGTGCGCTCGAACGCCTCGACGAAGCGGTCGTAGGCAGTCTCCGCCTCGGCTTCGGCGTACTTCCGGGTACAGACGTGCTGGTCGACCAGCGACACGAGCACCCGCGCGACCGGGTACGAGAGGAGTTCGACCCGCGTCTGTCGGTGTGGCTCGCCGACGGTCCGGTTCGTGATCGCCGACTGGACCCGCTCCAGCGCGCGCTCGACGACTGCCTCGTCGGTCGCGACCACCTCGCCCAGATCGACCGCCGCGGCTTCGACGGCCTCCCGGGCGGCGGCCATGAACGGGTAGCGTGCGTGGAGCGGTTGCATCTGTGGCCCCTTGCGGACCGGCCCGAATAAAATTGCCGTCACCGACCGCGATCAAATCCCGATGAATTATCACGTCACGAGTGCTCGGTCGAGACAGCACGTGAGCGATCTGGACCGGTCCGTCGACCTGACAGACGGCCCCCTGCTGGTGCCGCTGTTGAAACTCTCCCTGCCACTCGTTGGCACCCAACTGCTGCAGGTCGCGTACAACCTCGTCGATACGTTCGTCGTCGGGCGCCTGGGCGACGAGGCAGTCGCGGCACTGACGTACTCGCTGCCCTTTATCTTCCTGACCATCTCGCTGGGCAGCGGGCTGACCATCGCCGGCACCGTCCTCGTCTCCCAGCACCGCGGGGCCGGCAACGACGACCGAGTCCGGGAGGTGGCCGGCCAGACTATCGCCGTCACCGCGCTCGTCTCGGGAGCGCTCTCGGCGGTCGGCTACGTCGCGGCACCCACCTTGCTGCCCTACATCGGGACGACCGCCGGCTCGGCGATCCACGTCATGGCCGTCGAGTACACCCGGATCGTCTTCGCCGGGACGGCCTTCATGTTCGGCGCGTTCGCCTTCCAGGCCATCCTCCGGGGCTGGGGCGACACGACGACCCCGATGTACCTGATGCTGGGCAGCGTCGCCGCAAACGCCGTGCTGGACCCGTTTCTCGTCCTCGGGTTCCAGGACAACGTCGTCTTCTCGCTGGCCGGGCTCCAGGGGCTGGAGGCGTCGCTGTACGCCGCCACGGGCTTTGCCGGGATGGGTGTCTCCGGCGCGGCCATCGCGACCGTCGTCGCCCGCGGCGGGGCGGCGCTTGCGGGCTTCTGGCTCCTGTTTTCGGGCCGGCTGGGCCTGGACATCGCGCTATCGGACCTCTGGCTCGACCGCGAGACCGTCTGGAAGATCCTCGATGTCGGCGGGCCAGCGGGGCTGGAACGGTCGGCGGACTCGCTTGCCTACACCGGGATGACGGTGCTGGTCGCGCTGGTCGGGACCGACGCCGTCGCGGCCTACGGCGTCGGCAACCGCATCAACACGCTGGTCTACCTCCCGGCAGTCGGCCTGGCACAGGGCGTCGAGACGGCGGTCGGCCAGAACCTCGGGGCCGACCAGTCCGGCCGTGCACGGAAGTCAGTCCTGCTGGCGGCGGGACTGGGCGGGGCGGTGTTCCTGGCGGCCAGCCTGGCGGCCTACGCCTTCGCCGCCGGGATCGTCACCGCCTTCCTCGATCCGGCCAAGACCGCCCCGGCGGTCCTCACGATGGGTGCTGAGTACTTCCGGATCATCGGCCCGACCTACGTGTTCATGGGCCTGTTCCACCTGCTCAACGCCGCCTTCCGCGGTGCAGGGAGTACCCGGACGGCGCTTGGCTTCTCGATCGCCTCCCAGTGGCTCTTTCGCATCCCGCCGACGTACCTGTTTATCACCGTCCTCGGGATGGCCGCCGGCGGCGTCTGGTGGGGGATCGCGCTCTCACACGTCGCGGCGGCGGCGCTGGTCGCGGTGTGGTTCCTCGTCGGGAACTGGGACGAGTCGGTCGTCGGCGAGAAACCGGCGGAACAGCCCGACGCGGAGTCCGGCACGACGACGGACTGAGTGACGCTCGCTTTCGTCGGCCCCTCCTACCGCACGGCTACGCCGTTCGGCTGTCCGGTCCGCTCGCTCGGCGCGAGAACCTACGTCCCGTGCTGCCAGGAGTCCATGTACTCTGCCTGCTCGTCGGTAAGCGAGTCGAAGGCGACCCCTTCGGCGTCGAGTTTGATCTCCGCGACCTCCTTGTCCAGTCGGTCGGGAACGTCGTGGACGCCGGCGTCGTAGGCGTCGCCGTTCTCGACGAGTTCGCGGACGACGACGGCCTGGATGCCGAAGCTCTGGTCCATCACCTCGACGGGGTGGCCCAGGGCGATCGGGGTCGCCAGGTTCACCAGCCGACCCTCCGCGAGAACGTTCAGCCGCCGGCCGTCGGCCATCTCGTAGGCCTGCACGCCGTCGCGGGCCTCGTAGGTGTCGACCGCTAGGTCCGAGAGGGCGTCCAGGTCGATCTCCACGTCGAAGTGGCCGGCGTTGGCCAGCAAGACGCCGTCCTGCATGGCCTCGAAGTGGTCCTCGACGATGACATCTCGGTTGCCCGTCGTCGTGATGAACACGTCGCCGACCTCGGCCGCATCGGCCATCGGCATCACGTCGTAGCCTTCCATGTGCGCTTCGAGGGCGCGCCGGGGCTCGACCTCCGTGACGACTACGTCGGCGTTCTGGCCGCTGGCCTTCTTGGCGACGCCTTTCCCGCAGTGGCCGTAGCCGGCGACGACGACGGTCTTGCCGGCCCACGAGAGGTTCGTCGTCATGGCGATGGAGGCAAGCGAGGACTCGCCGGTCCCGTGGACGTTGTCGAACAGCCGTTTCATCGGCGTGTCGTTGACCGCGAACACGGGGTAGTCGAGTTGGCCGTCCTCGTCCATCGCACGCAGTCGGTGGACGCCCGTGGTCGTCTCCTCGGCCCCGCCGACGATCGTGTCGATCAGTTCGGGGTAGTCCTCGTGGACCATCGCCACCAGGTCCATCCCGTCGTCGACGGTGATCGTCGGTTCGTGGGCCAGTACGGCCTCCATCGCGTCGTAGTAGGCCTCGTCGTCGACGCCGCGCTCGGCGTAGCAGGTGACGCCGACCACGTCGTCCAGCGCCGCCGAGACATCGTTGTGCGTCGAGAGCGGGTTACAGCCGGTCATCGCCACCTCGGCGCCACCGGCGGCCAGGACCTCTGCAAGGACCGCGGTCTTCGCTTCGACGTGCATCGCCATCCCGATCGTCTCGCCGGTGAACGGCTGGTCGGCCTCGAACTGCTCGCGCAGTGCCGAGAGGATCGGCATGTGCTGGGCCGCCCAGTCCATCTTCCGGCGACCGGACTCACGGGCCGTCTCGACATCGTCGAGACGGGCTGAGATCGGCTCTGTCATGCTAGAACGGTAGGCGACCGGACCCTAAACCCTACCGAACGGAGACGATCGACCGCGCGGTGGCTGGCCGTCGATCCTAAAAAAGGTCCCGCGGTTCGGCTGTGTCAGCCGATCAGGTCGCGAGCGTTACTTCGGGCCGGCGTGGGCGGGCGGACCAGCGTGGCCGGGCGGGCCGGCGTTCTCGGGCGGACCGGCGTTCTCGGGCGGACCGCGTTCGTCGTCGTCGGACTCCTCTTCGTCCGCATCGTCACTGTCCTCCGACTCTTCTTCGTCCGCGTCGTCGCTGTCTTCGGACTCTTCTTCGTCCGCATCGTCACTGTCCTCGGATTCTTCTTCGTCTGCATCGTCACTGTCCTCGGACTCCTCTTCGTCGCTATCCTCCCTCTCTTCGGACTCCTCTTCGTCGCTATCCTCCCTCTCTTCGGACTCCTCTTCGTCCGCGTCGTCGCTGTCCTCGGATTCCTCGTCGTCGTCGAACTTGTCCTCCGGCGGACCGGCATGCTCGGGCGGGCCGGCGTTCTCAGGCGGGCCGCGCTCGTCGTCGGACTCTTCGCTGTCGTCCGAATCGTCACTGTCCTCGGGCGGGCCAGCGTTCTCAGGCGGGCCGGCGTCCTCAGGGGGACCACGCTCACCGTCGGTCTCGTCGTCTTCGGTGTCGTCCTCGGTATCGTTGTCGCTATCCTCCGTCTCGTCGCCGTCGTCTTCGGACCCGTCGTCGATCGTGCTCGGGTTGTTCGCCGCCGTGAACTCGGCGATCTCCTCGCCGATACGGGCGGTGTCAGCGTCCGGTCCGGTGTAGTAGCCGCTGACGATCAGATACATCACGTAGGAAGTGAACGCGTCGTCGAACGCATCGGGGGAGTCGATCTCCGTGCGCTCACTCAGCGTCTCCATCGTCGTCGCCGTGCGGTCGTCGGCCGTCGCGGTCACGTCGACGGTCAGCGTCTCGTTGGGCGCCGGCAGGTCGACCGTCCCGTTCTCGTCGGTCGTGTAGTTGCCTGCGCCAGCGTAGGTGACGTTCTCGTCACGCACGGTGACGTTGACCGAGGCGTTCTCGACGGCGGAGTCGTTCGCCGTCACCGACACCGTGGCGGCCTGGTTGCCCGCCTGTGTGACGCTGACGCCGAGCGATGCGTTCCCGGCGTTACCGGCGTTACCCGCCGTCGCCGCCCCGACACTTCCGAGTGCACCCGGTCCGACGGCAAACAGGACCAGGCCCAGTGAAGCGATCAATGCTGACAGTTTCGCGTTCATCTCGTCTCTCCGGTATACCCGAACCCGGTGTAAACCCCCCCTGCCGTTCAGTTCGTTCACCGTCGTTCCGGAAGTGATGGAAATGCTTGAGAACTGTTTAGAGTGTTTAAAAACTGCCCTCGTCGTTTATTCGTCGTCGGTCGCGCGCTCGATAAGGGCGCGGGCGTGGTCGCTGGCCCGGTCGCGAACCGCCGCCTCGTCGAAGACGGTGACCGCGCTATCACGCATGAGAACTTGCCCGTCACAGACAGTGTGACGGACATCGCTCCCGCGGGCAGCGTAGGCCAGATGCGAGACGAGGTCGTGGGCCGGGGTCAGGTGGGGACTGTTCAGCTCCAGCACCGCCAGGTCCGCGTTGGCGCCGGCTTCGATCCGCCCGCTGTCGAAGCCCAGTAGCTCCGCACCGTGCTTCGTCGCCATCTCGACGACGGTGCCGGCGTCGACCGCGCTGGCGTCGTCGGCCGCCAGTTTCCCGATCATGGCCGCGTCGCGCATCTCGTCGAACATGTCCAGATCGTTGTTCGAGGCGGCACCGTCGGTCCCCAGGCCGACGGTGACACCGGCGTCGAGCAACTCCTGGACCGGCGCCATACCGCTCGCGAGTTTCATGTTCGAGGCCGGGCAGTGGACGACTCCAGTGTCGCGGTCGGCCAACAATTCGATCTCGCTGTCGTCGACGTGGACACAGTGAGCCAGGAAGGTATCTTCGCCGAGCAGTCCGATGTCGTCGGCGTATTCGAGCGGGCGGACGCCGTGCTCGTCGACGAGCGGATCGACCTCGTCGGTCGTCTCGTTCGCGTGCAGATGGATCGCCAGCCCGTCCTCGACTGCCTGGGGAACGTACTCCCGGAGATAGGACTCGCCGACGGTCGTCAGCGAGTGGGGCTGGAACGTCGTCCTGATGCGACCGTCGGCGGCACCGTCGAGGTCCCGGGCGACGGACAGGCTCTCTTCGAGGTCCGCCCGGGCACCCTCGTCGTCCTTGCCGACGGTGACCGCCGTGTAGCCAAGCACCGCGCGCAGGCCGGCCTGCTCGACGGCGTCGGCGATCTCTTCGACGTGGAAGTACATGTCCGACAGCGCCGTCGTCCCGGACTTGAGCATCTCGACCAGGCCCAGTTCCGCGCCGACGCGGATGTCCTCGGCGGTGAGTTCCGCCTCGACAGGCCAGATGTCCTCCTGGAGCCACCGGTCCAGGGGCTTGTCGTCGGCGTAGCCCCGCAACAGCGTCATCGCGACGTGGGTGTGGGCGTTGACAAGCCCGGGGATCACGAGGCCGCCGTCGGCGTCGAGTTCGTCGTCGCCGCCCAGTTCGCCCGGGTCGTCGACGGCCAGGATCTCGCCGCCGTCCTGGTCGAGGAGTATGTCGGCACGTTCGACTGTCCGGTCCGGTCGGAGCACCCGCCCACCGCTGACGAGAAGGTCGGTCATGGAACCGGGTTCGGGGCGACCGCTCTTAGTTGGGGCGGCTCTCCGGGAGGGAAAAGCAGTTGCCCGCTCCCCTCTCAGGGTCCGTATGCGCATCGCCGTCCCCAACAAGGGCCGCTTGCACGACCCCGCCGAGGACCTGCTGGAACGGGCCGGGCTGCACATCGTCGACGGGGCCGACCGCCAACTGTACGCCGACACGGTCGATCCCGACGTGACGGTGCTGTACGCCCGGGCCGCCGACATCCCGGAGTACGTCGCCGACGGCGCCGCTGACGTGGGCATCACCGGGCTCGACCAGGTCCACGAGGCCGACCCGGACAACCTCGACGAACTCCTCGACCTGGAGTTCGGGAGCTGTCGACTCGTCCTGGCCGCCCCCGAGGAGAGCGACATCGAGACCGTCTACGACTTCGACGGCGGCCGAGTCGCCACGGAGTTCCCCAACGTCACACGGAGCTACTTCGCCGAGTTAGACATCGATGTCGACATCACCGAGGTCTCCGGTGCGACCGAACTGACCCCCCACGTCGACATCGCCGACGGCATCGTCGACATCACCTCTACGGGGACCACGCTGCGGATGAACCGCCTGGAGATCGTCGACGAGGTCCTGCAGTCGTCGGTCCGGCTGTTCGCCCGCGAGGACGTGGCCGACGACGAGAAGGTCCAGCAGGTCCGGACCGCGCTCCAGTCGGTCCTCGCTGCGGAGGGGAAACGCTACCTGATGATGAACGTCCCCCAGGACGCCGTCGACGACGTAGAGGAGGTCCTTCCGGGCATGGGCGGCCCGACCGTGATGGACATCGCCGGCCGCGAGGACGTGGCCGTCCACGCCGTCGTCGACGACAGCGACGTGTTCGAGACGATCAACGACCTCAAGCGAGTGGGCGCCAGCGACGTGCTGGTGACCGAGATCGAGCGCCTGGTGGAATAGTATCTTTTTCCGTCACCGGGTATCCTCGGGGCGCTCCGCTGCCGCGACGGCAACAGACCGCGACCGCAATCACGGTACCACCCGCTCAGAACACGTCGACGGTGCCGTCCTTGCGCGGTTCGGTCGCCCCCGACAGCGTCCCGTCCGCCCACCGAGCGATCTGTGCGCCGCCAAAGCGCGGCGGGATGTCGACGGCTACGTCGTGCCCGCGGCGGGCCAGTTTCGAGGCCACGTCGGCGTCGAACCGGGCCTCCGTCGCCAGGGTCCCGTCCTCCCGGTAGCGCCAGCGCGGTTCGTCAAGCGCGGCCTGCAGCGGCATGTCACGGTCCAGCAGGTTCGAGAGGGCCTGGACGTGGCCCTGGGGCTGCATGTACCCGCCCATGACGCCGAAGGCGGCCCAGTCGCGGTCGCCGAACCGTACCAGCCCGGGGATCAGCGTGTGGAACGGGCGCTTGCCCGGGGCGACGCGGTTGGGGTGGTCGGGATCGAGTTCGAACGACGCGCCGCGGTTCTGGAGGGTGAGGCCGGTGTCGCCGGCGACCAGTCCGCTGCCAAAGCCCATGAAGAGAGAGTTGATAAAGGAGACGACGTTGCCGTCGCCGTCCGCGACGGTCAGCAGGACGGTGTCGGCGTCCTCCGCCGGCGAGTCGAGCATCCCCACTTCGGGCGAGTCGATGGCCGCCTGGCCGATCTCGGCGGCCCGCTCGCGTGCCCACTCGGCGGAGTTCAGCGGCGGGATCGACTCGTAGTCGGGGTCGGTGATGTAGCGGTGGCCGTCGGTGAAGGCCAGTTTCGTCGCCTCCGCGAGCAGGTGGGTCCGCTCGACCGGATCGTCGGTCTCGGGGACGCCGAGCTGCTGGGCGACGTTCAGTGCCTCCAGCGCGACGAGTCCCTGGTTGTTCGGCGGCAGTTCGAACACCTCCGCGCCGTCGTAGGTGGTCGAGACGGGGTCGGGGTACTCGACGGTGAACGCCGCGAGGTCGGACTGATCGAGCAGGCCGCCGGCGTCCCGAACCGTCGCGACGATCTCGTCGGCGATTTCGCCCTCGTAGAACGGGTCGGCGCCCTCGGCCGCGAGCGTCGCCAGAGTCGACCCGAGTTCGGGGAGCGCGACCGTCTCGCCCACCGACGGGGCGCGCTCGCCGTCGACGAGATACTGCTCGCGGGCGGCGTCGTTCCGCAACGCCGGTTCACAGAGATCCCAGGCCGAGGCGATCACCTCGCTGACCGGGAACCCCTCGGTGGCGTAGTGGATGGCGTCGGCGAGCACGTCTTCCAGGTCCAGCCGGCCGAAACGCTCGACGGTGGCCTCCCAGCCCCGGGGGGCACCGGGCACGGTCACCGCCAGCGGCCCGCGTTCGGGCATCTCGGCGTCGGCGGGGTCGCCTCCCTGTTCCGCGGCGGCGGCCTCGCGGACCTGCTCCAGCGTGGCGGCCTCTGGCGCGCCGCCACAGGCCCGCATCGCGCCGATATCGCCGTCCGCCGTCCGATAGAGGGCGAAGGCGTCTCCACCCAGCCCGGTACTCATCGGTTCGACGACGTTGAGCGTCGCCGCCGTCGCGACGGCCGCGTCGAAGGCGTTGCCCCCGTCCCGGAGGGTATCGATACCCGCCTGAGCGGCGAGTGGCTGGCTCGTCGCGACGACGCCGCGGGTCCCGTAGGCCGTCGACCGCCGGGAGTCGAACCGGTCGAGGTTCGGTTCGCTGTCCATGGGGAGAGTGGCGGCGGCAGCCCGGAAAACGGTTGTGTCAGCAACAGGGCGAGGCGTCGTCCTCGGGCGGGTCGCCGCTCGCCGCGAACACCTGGTCGGTGATGCGGACCCAGAGGCCGTAGGCGTCCGAACCGTCCGTGAGGTACGTATCGACACCGACCGCGTCGGCGATCCCGTCGAGCGCGGCTGTCCGGTCAGTCTCCTCGCGCATGCACGCTCTGACGACTCCCTCGTCGATGGCCGTCCGGAGCATCTCGCGTTCCCGCTCGGCGAAGTCGGCGAGAGCGACGGTGTCGGCGTCGTCGGGCACCGAGTCGACGGGTGTGACGGCGAGTGCCGCATCGTGGGGCAGTCCGTCCCCGCCGAACGGGACACACTGCGTGAGTCGGCCCGCACAGCCCGCAGTCAGGGCCGAGGCGGCCCCGGCACCGGCCGCGAGAAACTGTCGACGGTCGAGTGACATATCCGGCTGTTCGCCTGGCTGGCGTAAGTGTCTCGTGGACAGTCAAACCGGGACTGAGTGTCGTCATGCCGCCCCGGCGTCCGTTCCGCGCCGGCCGCGGAGGGCGACCGCGAGCACCACGCCGACCAGTGGGAAGAGCGCCAGCCCCAGGAAGGTCCCGCCCTCGCCGACGGCCGACAGCAGGTAGCCCGACACCGCCGCGCCGGCCGCGCCGACGCCGAAGTTCGCCAGGTAGGTGTAGCCGTACGACAGCCCCCGGTCACCCGCCGGACTGACCTCCGCGATGGTCGCCTGATACAGCGGCTGGATGGCGAACAACAGGAAGCCAAGCACCGCGCTGACCGCAAGCAGCGGGCCGACGCCGGCCTCGGCCGCCGGGACGAACAGGACGCCGACGACACAGAGCCCCGCGAAGACGCCGGCGAGGCCGGTCGTCACCGGTACCCTGTCGGTGAGTTTTCCGCCGACGTACTGGCCGCCGATCCCGACCACGAGCAGCCCCGTGTAGATGTAGTACGCCAGGTCGAACTCCTCGGCCATGGCGCTGCCGGGCTCGAACAGCCGGACGTACTCGGTGACACTGGGGAGGTACCCACTCAACACGTCGGGGAGGAACGTGAGCGTCCCCCGGTAGAACAGTCCGTTCATCGCGACGACGCCGAGCGCCAGCGCGAAGCCGGCGGTGAACAGCGTCCGGGAGTCGGCCAGAAACGCCGACAGGGACGCGGGTGCGTCGGTCTCCTCGGTCGTCGCTGCGTCGTCCTCGCCCGCCCCGTCCTCGGTCCCCCCGTCGGCGCTGACGGCCGCCGTCGCGTCGAACTCCGCGGTGAGGGCGACGCCGACCGCCAGGACCGCCGGGATCGCGAGCAGCGCGGCGACCAGCCGCCAGTCGAAGACGAGCAACAGGAGCGCGGTCGCGAGCGGGCCGAGCGCGATCCCGGCGTTGCCGGCCATCCCGTGATAGGCGAAGCCGGTCCCGCGGTCGTGGACCCCGGTCGAGATGAGCGACAGGCCGGCGGGGTGGTAGACACTGGCTGCCAGTCCCCACACCCCCAGCGCGAGCGCGATCGTCGGGACGTTCGGGGCGAGACTCACCAACAGGAACGATCCACCCATCCCCAGGAGACAGCCGACGACGAGCCACTGCGGGCCGTATCGGTCGGCCAGCACCCCGCCGGGGAGCGCACCGGCCCCGAACAGGCCGTACCCGACGGCGACCACCGATCCGAGTGTCGCCGTCGTCACCGGGAACTCGGTGAGCCAGACGAGCACGAGAATCGGGATCGACAGCTCGTAGGTGTGGACGACGGCGTGTGACAGTCCGGTAAAGGCGACGATGGCGCGATCGTTCTCTCGCATCCGATACCGGGAGGGAACGGGCGAAGGCGGTTAACGGTTTCCGGACCGGCTCAGACGAGCCCGAAGATGTTGTTGAGCGCGATGCCAAGCACCGCCGCGAAGGTGAAGTGCAACACCACGAGCGGCGCGGTCGAGCGGCCCGAGAGACGGTAGACGGCACTGATCGCGATGCCGTCGGCCAGCATCGTCACGAGGACGACGACCAGCACGCCCAGGCTCGGGGAGACGATACCGCTCTGGAGGCCGTACTGCTGGAGCAACAGCGAGACGATCGCGGGGACGATCGCGGCCTTGGCCGCGAGCTGGCTGGGGACCTCGCCGATGAAGAACGTCGCCGCCAGGTGGAGAGTGGCGGCGTAGAACAGCCACGTGACGAGCAGCGTGACGACCACCGCCAGCAGTCCGCCGCCGGTCAGTCCCGACGGGCCGGCCTGAAGCAACATGTTCCACTGTGGGGCCGCGCGGCGCTTGTGCGTTGTGTTTCAGCGGGATCGGTGTGAGACACCGGCCCCGGGAGTCGGTGCCGTCCGGAGCGACGATCGGCCGGTCGATCAGTCGGTCAACAGCCCGAGGTCGTCGAGCCGGGAGACGATCTGATCGACGGCCTTCTCGGCGTCCTCGGGCTCCTTGCCGCCGGTGATGACCAGCTTGCCCGACCCGAACAGCAGCGCGACCACGTCGGGTTCGTCGAGGCGGTAGACCAGCCCGGGGAACTGCTCGGGCTCGTACTCGATGTTCTCGAGCCCCAGCCCGACCGCGATAGCGTTGAGGTTGAGGTTCTCGCCCAGGTCCGCGCTGGTGACGATGTTCTGGACGACGATCTCGGGCTCCTCGTCGACCTGGATGTTCAGCTCGCGGAGCTTGTCGAAGACGATCCGTAGACTCTGGTGGACATCCTCGGTGGATTTCGCGCCGGTACAGACGATCTTGCCCGAGCGGAAGATCAGCGCCGCCGATTTGGGGTCCTGGGTGCGGTAGACGAGGCCGGGGAACTGCTCTGGGTCGTAATCCGCCCCTTCGAGGTCCATCGCCACACTCTGGAGGTCGAGCTCCTGACCGATTCCAGTCGAGGCGACGACGTTTTCGATGTTGATGGTCTCCTTGGGGTCAGCCATATCTCGATTTAAACCTCGTATTTAAGGCTTATAAAGGTTCATGCCATCGATGACAGGTCGGCCAGTGGAAACGTCATTCTGTTGACTGCTGAGCCGGGGACCGGCACGCTCATACGCGCCGGGAGACAGCACTCGGGCGTGTACGTCCTCGAACTCGGCGGCCAGGACGACGCGTTCGCGGCCCGCGAAGCGGCCAGCGGGGCGAGCGGCGTCGAGCGGATCGGGCCGGGCTGGCCACCGCACGCGGGATCACCGACCGAGTGGGCCACCTCGCGCTGACTCACCGCGCCTGCGAACTGGTCGGGACCGGCGACCCGGACATCGACAGCGCACGCGCCGTGCTCACGTCGGCACCGCTCGACCGCGAGGGGACCGTCGCCGTGCGCGCGGTCGACGTTCGTGGCACCACCGGCGTCGACACACAGCGCGCGGAGCGCGAACTCGGCGGGGTACTCACCGGGCAGGGCTTCGCCGTCGACCTGGAGACCCCCGACAACGTCCTGTACGCCTACTTCACCGATCCCGCGGGCGACGAGGAGTCGAACGAGAGCGAGGGCGCGGCCTGCTGTGCGGTCGGGTGGCTGGCCGTCGAGAGCCACCGCGATTTCGGCGGTCGCCGGCCGACCGACCGGCCGTTCTTCCAGCCGGGTAGTATGGCGCCCCTGGAGGCCCGCGCGCTCGTCAACATCGCCGGTGCCCGCCCGGGCGCGACCGTCCTGGACCCGATGTGTGGCACCGGCGGCGTCCTCCTGGAGGCCGGCCTCCTGGGCGCCAGCGTGCTCGGCGGCGACGCACAGCGGAAGATGGTCGCGGGGAGCCGGAAGAACCTCCGGCACGTCCTCGACGGCGACGGCCACCCCGGCCGGGACGACTACCCTGAACCGGGTCGCTGGGACCTCTTCCGGTCGGACGCGGCCTCGCTCCCGCTCCCGGACGGCGCCGTCGACGCGGTCGTCTTCGACGCGCCCTACGGCCGCCAGTCCCGCATCGAGGGCGACCTCGCGCCGCTCGTCTCGGGCGCGCTCGCGGAGGCCCGCCGGGTCGCACCGCGGTGTGTCGTCGTCGCCGACCGCGACTGGAGCGACGCCGCAGTGGACGCCGGCTGGACCGTCACCGACCGGTTCGAACGGCGCGTCCACCGGTCGCTGGTCCGGCACGTCCACGTCCTCTCGTGACACCACAGACGCGGCTGCTGTCGAACCGCCTCACTCGCCGCGTAAAACCGCAAGCGCCCGGTCGCTGTCGCCGTCCATCCGTTCGAGCAGCGACCGCGCCCGGTCGCGCGCGTCGCCGTCGGGCGTGACCAGCACCATCCCCTCGTCCGGTTGGCCGTAGACGACACTCCCGGACGGGGGCACGGCGAGCACCGCCGGCAGCGCCGCCAGATCCTCCTCGCCGTCGACGACGAGCAGCGTCGTCCCGTCGTCGTCGAGTCCGGCCCGGAGCGCGGCGAGCAGCTCCTCGGTCAGCGTCGCCGCCGGGTTCTCGACGGTCACCTCGCGGTCGAACCCGTCGACGGCGGCCTCGACCGCCTCGTCGACCGCGCTGCGGTGGGTCCGGCCGTCGACCAGTGCCACGTCGGGCGTCCGGTCGGCTTCGAGCAGGTGGTACGTGACGATGTCGCCGACCGCGACGATCGGGTCGCCGGCGTCGGCAAGCAGCGCCGCTGTGTCGGTGTAGATCGGCCCCAGTGGCTCCTTGAGTGCCGTCCGGAGCGCCGCCGGGAGTTCGAGAACGACGGTTGCCACGTTAGCGGACCTTCAGCGCGTACTGGCCCGGCTTCGTCACTTCCATCTCTTTGGCGATGTCGGACTTCTCGGGGTGGGCGATGACGACGTAGCCAGCCCAGTCCTCGGTCAGCGAGGTACCGCCACAGGCCTCACACTGACTCTCGATTTCGGCGCCCTGGACGCGGTGACAGTCCCGGCAGACGAGTCGGTCCGCCATCAGCTCTCACCGGCTTCCGCCGCTGCTTCGCGTTTCTCGCGCTCCTCTTGGAGCCAGCCGTGCTTGCCCAGGCCGACCTGTTTGGCCGTCAGCCCGATCTTGGAGTCGCGGGGGTTGCGCTCGTCGATGCTCTTGGTGACGATGCGGGCCCGGACGGCGTCGCCCTCGGCCAGGATTCGGTTGGACTCGCGGGAGGCGAGTTGGTTGTTCTCCTCGTCGTACGCGAGATATTCGTCGGAGATCTGGGAGACGTGCAGCAGGCCGTCGACGGGGCCGATGCCGACGAAGGCACCGAAGTTGACGACTTCGACGACCTCGCCGTCGACGACTTCCTGCATCTGTGGATCGAACGTCAGCGCGTCGAACTCGGCCTCGTAGTAGACGCCGGGTTTGTTGGGCAGGACGGCCCCGTCACCGATGTCGTGGACTTCGATGACCGAGACGACGCTGCCGACATCCTCGTCCATCCGTCCCTCGAGTTTGTCCTGCAGGAGCTTCTTGACGAGATCCGGACTAACGTCTGCCAGATGCCGTGGTGGAACTTCGACCGTATCGCGGAGGCGTACCCGTTTGTACATGTGTTATGGTTGAGTGATACCCAGTTTGTTCTTGCCCCGTAAACTAATTACCGGAACGCCTGCGTCGAGCAGGCGGCGTTTCAGGGGTTTGTCGTTCGTGACTGCGTGTGTCGCGTCGTCGCTGCGTGCCAGTTCCAGCACCGCGTCGTCGGCGTAGTCGGCGTCGGTCCGCCGGATCGAACACCGATCGAGCAGGTCCCGGCCGACCGCCGCCGCGGTCGCCTCGGCGCCGGCGCCGTCGGCGAGTTTGTCCAGTTCTGCACGGACTGCCTCGGGGACGACGTAGGCGACTGCGCTGGCGTCGTCGGCCGAGCGGTCGATCGTCTCGCGGACGACCCGGTCGAGTTCCTCGAACAGTCTGAGGTCACACTCGACCGGCATCATGAGTGCGTTGGTGTCCAGCACGATCATCAACGCAGCGTCCCGACACCGATGAGTCGCCAGCGCGCGCCGACACGGCGGTTGATGGCGATCTTCGCACCGGATTCGGCACAGACGGGCCGTTTGAGCGCGACCTCACACTCCCCGTCCCGGGCGCTGGTGACCGAGCCGACCGTCGTGGCCGTCCCGATGGTCAACATGAGCGGTTCGCCGGTCGAGATCTGTTCGACCTCGCCACCCTCGTCGCCGACGATCCGTTCGAGCAGGTCCACGTCCATCGTGAACTGTTCGCGGGTCGGCGGGAGCGTGCCCTCCGGGCCGGCGACCTGGCCGGCCAGGGCGTCGCCCTTGGTGATCGCGGGGTCGAGTCCGGTTCCGACGCCCAGTAGCCCGCCGGGGGTGACCGTGTCGACGAAGTCCCCGCCCGATTGCAGCGAGCGAACGTCGGTGGTCACCGGCCGCCACTCGGTCTTGCCGCCCTCCTCGACCTCGCGGCCGGGCCGGAGTTCGATCTCGTCGTCGACTTCGAGTTGGCCCTGGACGAGCGAGCCGCCCAGCACGCCGCCCATCAGGTCCTCCCAGGTAGTGCCCGGGCGGTTGATGTCGAACGAGCGCGCGACCATCATGCGCGGGTCGGCGTCGGGGTCGCGCTCGGGCGTCGGGATCTCCTGCTCGATGGCGTCGATGAGCAGGTCGATGTTGGCCTCCTGCTGGGCGCTGATCGGGACGATGGGGGCGTCCTCTGCGACGGTCCCCTCGACGAACTCCTGGATCTGCTCGTAGTTGCGCATCGCCTGGTCCTGGTCGACGAGGTCGACCTTGTTCTGGGCGATGACGATGTTGTCGATACCGATGATGTCGAGCGCCATCAGGTGTTCTTCGGTCTGTGCCTGCGGGACGGGTTCGGTCGCGGAGACGACCAGGACCGCACCGTCCATGATCGCTGCGCCCGACAGCATCGTGGCCATCAGCGTCTCGTGGCCGGGGGCGTCGACGAACGACACCGTTCGGAGGTGGTCGGTGTCGACATCGTGGTCCTCGCAGTGTTCTTCGACGGTGAACGCCTCGGGCTCCTCGGCCTCGGGACAGCGACGGAACGTCGCGTCCGCGTAGCCGAGCCGGATAGAGATACCGCGTTTCATCTCCTCGGAGTGCTGGTCGGTCCACTCACCTGAGAGCGCCTGGACGAGCGTGGTCTTGCCGTGGTCGACGTGGCCGACGAGTCCGATGTTCACCTCCGGTTGTTTGTTCGATGTCATGTCGGGAGTAATCGTGGTGGGAAGTTCGCCGCCTGCGGGTGATAAACCTACTGTTCTGCACGCGCGAGAGCCACGATCGCCCCACGTGCGGCCGACCCGCCGTGTCGCTCTCAGGCCGCCAGGGCGTCGGCGTCGGCCGCGGCGGCCACCGGGATCAGGAAGCTCACCGGTCCAAGTTCGGGGACCGTCACCGCGACCACCACGGCGAGGCCGATCCCCCCGACGAACCAGCCCACGCCGCGGGCGATCTCGCCGAGAGAGACGTGACCGACGCCCGTGATCAGCAGCGCGCGGAGCGCCGCCAGCCTAGCGCTCTTGGAGGCGTCGCCCGCGTCGGATCCGAGGCCGGTCTGACAGTTCGGACAGCGCAGCGCCACGCCGTCGAGTTTCACACCGTGGTCGGGCGACCCGCTCATCGTACGGGTCCGTCGACAGCCCGAATGAACTGCTTTCTGTCCCGCGGTGTCAGCGCTCCTGTCCAGCCACGAGGGTCGCGAGTTCGTCGTACGGCCCGGTGCCGACACCCTTCGAGACGAAGGTCGCTCCACGCTCGCGGGCCTGGCGCACCACCGCGTCGTCGTCGACACCCGAGAAGACAACGAACTCGGCGTCCGTCTCGGCCCGTTCGATGAGCGCCAGTCCGTCGAGCCGTGGCATCTCGTAGTCGGTCACCACCCAATCGAACGACCCGTCGAGCCGTTCGAGTGCCGCCGTCGGCGCCGTCGTGTGGACCACGTCCAGTGCGTCACCGACCGCGTCGAGGTACTCCGCCACGGCGGTCGCCACCATCGGTTCGTCGTCGACGACGAGCACGCGCCGCGTGTGCGCGCCGGCGTCGCCGTCGGCGTCTCCGGTACCCAGCCCCATGTGATCTCGGTTGGAGAGATCGCATAATAAACGGTCAGCGGTGGTTTCACGCGCTGAAAAAACTACGAAGAGACAGTTCAACAACACCAGCACGGCGCCGGAGGGCGGACTGCTTTTGCCGACAGCGCCCCTCGCTGTGGGTGTGCGGGAGTTCGACTTCGAACTGGCGCTGTGTGCCCACCTCGAACGCGCGGGGCATCTCGTCAGCCGGCAACTGGGCGGGCACGTCCACGGGCGCCGAGTGCTCGATACCGTCGTGATCGAGCCCGGCCCCGAGTTCGACGAGCGGGCCGCGATCACCGCCGAACGGCTCCCGGCGGCCGCCGTCGAGTCCGACGTGGGACCGGGCGAGGCCCGCTACTGGAAGCCCGCGTTCGACTGTCATCCCGACCGCGCCAGGCAAGCCGTCGAACTGGCCGTCGAGCGGGGGTTCTTCGAGCGCGAACGCCGCGGCGGCCGCACCTACGTCCGCCAGACCACCCGCTATCCCGACTGGGTCGGCGGGATCACGGCCATCGAGAACAAGCCCGACCTCGACCGGCCCGGCGACCTCCAGGCCCAGCTTCGGACCGACGTGTCGCTGGCGCTTGCCGACGAGGTCGTGCTGGCGACGGCCTCCTACGTCACCCGTGCCCACCTCAACCGCATCCCGGAAGCCGTCGGCGTCTGGCGGTTCGACCCCGAGACCGGCGACCGCGAGGTGGTCCGGGAGCCGACACCGCTTCCGACCGACGAGGCCGGCGTCGAACCCCTCGATTCCCACCCGGGACGGACGGATATCCGGATCGTCGACGCGGCGGCCAAGGCACGGGCGCGCCGTCGGCTGGCCGAGCGCGCCTACGCGAAAGGGTGGCGCAGTTTCGACTACCCCGCCTGTAGCCGGTGTGTGCCCGACGGCGACGGCCGACCCTACTGTGAGTGGCTGGGCCGGGCCGTCCGGGCGAGCGACGAGTGTGGGGCCGACTGCGAGGGTCACGACCCCGCCGACCCACCCGTGTTCGACGGCGACGGCCTGCGTGCCGGGCGGACGCCCTGGGAGCCCGACCCGTCGGGCCGTGTCCGCCGGCAGTCCGGCCTCGACCGCTTCGGCAGCGTCAGGTGTCCCGGTCGGTGGCCGCCTCCGCCGCAGCCGAGTCGGACGGGTCGCCGCCGTTACCCGCCGCGTCCGGCGCGTGTGCCTCGAAGTCCCGGGCGGTCGCGTCGGGCGCCTCGGTAGCGACCTGTTCGGCGTGGCCGGTCCGGCCCCGGTAGTTCGCCGCGGCGGCGAGGCTCACAGTGGCGACGAGGCCGGCCACGAGCACCCAGTCGATCCGGCCGGCGAACAACCGGAGGCCGGCGACCGCGAGCCCGCCGCTGACCAGCGCCGCGCCGACGACCTCCGCGATACCACGCCTGTCCATGCGTTCTGTTGGGTGAGCATCCCACAAAGGAGTAGCGTCGGTTTCACGCTGCGAGTCGTTCGCGGGCGACTGCTCGCGAGCCGGTCGGCTCGTTCACTTCCGAGTGCCGGCCCGGCTCACAGCGAGAACTGCTCGCCGTCCAGGGCGATGTCGTCGGCGAACGCGCGGTCGGCCGGGACGTAGTGGGCGGTGTGGACGATGCGGTACTCCTCGGCCCCGATGTCGGCGGCGAACTGGCGGGCGCCGGGGAGTGTCATGTGTTTGGTACCGAAGGTCCGCGGGACGCCCTCGTCGTCGAAGTCGGCCCCGCCTTTGGGGTGGAATTCACAGGCTTCGGGGTGGACGAGCCCCTCGACCAGCCCCAGGTCCGCGCCGGAGAGGGCCTCGCGGGATCGGTCGGGCACGTCGTAGCAGGTGTCCCCCGAGATCGAGAGGACGGCGCCCGTCGACGGCTCCTCGATGCGCAGGCCGTAACACAAAAGCGGCGGGTGTTCGACGGGGACGAGCGTCACCTCCAGACCCGCGACCGAGAACGGGTCGTGAGGTGTCCGGGGTTCGACCGAGACGGTGTCGAGGTAGTCGTAGCGGCTCCGGATTCCCTCGGCGACGCTCTCGCCGGTCACGGGATCGGTCTCGTCGGCGGCGTACACGGGGAGGTCGTCGAACAGGCGGTAGGCGTTGCCCAGCCCGTCGAGGTGGTCGAAGTGGACGTGGGTGACAAGCGCGGCGTCGGGCAGGCCAACGTCGGCGTCGAGGAACTGCTGGCGGAAGTCGGGGCTGCAGTCGATCAGCAGCGACTCGCCGCTCTCGCTCCGGACGAACACCGAGAAGCGTGACCGTTCGACGCCGCCGGCGGGGTCGATGCCGCGCTCGCGGACGCGCTCGCACAGCTCCGGGTCGGGCTCGCGCGCCCGCTCGCAGGTGGCACAGTCACAGTCGACGGTCGGCGTCCCGGTCGTGTCGCCGGTCCCCAGCAGTGTGACCTCCATCACCTCCCCGTGTGTGGGCGACGGCCCTAAGCCCCCCGCTTTGGTTCGGTGGTGCTAAGCGGACCCGGCCCCGCCCTCCCGACATGACGTTCCTGGTCGCGTTCGACGGCTCACCACGCTCCCGGGCGGCGCTCGAACGGGCCGACAGGCTCGGCAGCGGCGTCGGCGAATCCGTCCTGGCAGCCACCGTGATCCCGACGGACGCCGCCTACGCCCGTGAGGTGGGGTGGCTCGACCCCGGCGAGCCCTTCGACGCCGAGCGGGTCGCCACGGCGCTCCGGGAACGCGTCGCAGAGATTGCACCGGACGCGTCGTTTCGCTACGAGACCACCGGCCGCCCGCCGTCGGCCAACGCCATCGCGAAACCGATCCGGAAACTCGCAAAGCGGACGGGCGCGTCGATGGTGTTCGTCGGCTCGGGCGACGGCGGTCGGCTGACGACGACGCTGTCGAGCATCTCGGGCCGGATCGGGACCGACGACGCCTACGATGTCGTCTTCGTCCGGTCGCTCCCGGAGTCCTAGCGGGCTACTCCAGGCGGTCGCCCAGAGTCGCCGGATCGAGCCCCAGTCTGTCGGCGGTCCGTGCGAGAACCCTCGCGGCCCGCTCGTCGCCGACATCGCCGACGAGACACTCGATAAAGCCCGACAACAGCGCCGGGTCGATCCGCAGGTCGACGTACTCGACCTGTCCGCCCGCGACCACCGCGTCGATGTCCCACTCGCCTCTCTCGGGGTCGGTCATCCGTACGTCGACCCAGTCCTCGGCCGTCTCGTCGGTGTCTGTGAACACATCGTCTGCCATACCTGTCAGACGACGATCGGGTAGATAGCTGTTACTGCCCGATCAGTGGTCGTGATCGTGGTCGTGGCCGCCGTCGCCTCCGGAGAAGTCCCCGCCGGCGACGAGGGCGTCGTGGTCGCCCTCGATCATGTCCATGTTCTTCAGGTTGTCACGCTCCTCGAAGTCGGCGACGGCGTCTTCGAGGTCCTGCTGGGTCAGCGTCGTCCGTTCCTCGGTCAGGGCTTCGAGGACAGCCTCCCGGAGGACGAGTCGGAGGTCGCTGCCGGTCAGCCCCTCGGTCAGATCGGCGAGCGTCGCCGGGTCGAAATCCAGGATGTCCATCTCCCTAGTGATGATCCGCAGGATGTCCGCGCGCATGTCGTGGTCGGGCTTGGGGAAGTTGACGATCTCGTCGAAGCGCCGCCAGGCCGCGGCGTCCAGTTGGTCGGGGTGGTTGGTCGCGCCGATGAGCAACACCTCGTCCTGGATGAGCGAGATCTCGTCGATGCTCTTGAGCAGGGTGTTGACCGCCCGCTTGATCGCCGCGTGCTCGTCCGACGAGCGGGTCTTTGCGACGAAGTCGAACTCGTCCATGAAGAGGATACACGGCGAGAGGCGTTTGGCGACCTCGAAGACCTTCTCGACGTTCTTGGCGGTCTCGCCCAGATACTGGGAGGTGATCATCGACAGTTTCACCTCGACGAAGGGGAGGTCCAGATCGTGGGCGAGCGCGCGGGCGACGCTGGTCTTGCCGGTGCCGGGCGGCCCGACGAAGAGGAGTTTCCCGATCTCTCGAAGCCCGATCTGGGCGAGGTAGTCGCGGTGTTCGATAGCCTTGACGATCTTCTGGATCTCGCCTTCCTGGTCGGGGGTGAGCACGAGGTCGTTCAGGGTCATCTCGACCTCCTCGGGGGCCCGAACGTCGACGAGGTCGAGCATCTCCTCGTCGTCCTCGTCCTCGGTGTCGAACGCCTCCTCCAGCATGGCGTCGATGAAGGCCCGGTCGGCCCGCGCCGGCCGGTTCTGCTCGCGTGCCCGCTCGTAGTCGAGGTCGTCGAACTCCCGGTCGAACTCGGCCGCGAGGACGGGGTTGGCCAGGAGACGGTCGGCGTCGACCCGGTCGAGGAACCACTCCTCGGCCATCTCGCGGTTCGTGAACGACATCGTCCCGGAGAAGTCGTCCCGGTCGGTGAACATCAGCCCCGAGACCGTCGCCCAGGGCTGCTCGACGCCGGTCGCTTCGCTGGCGGTCGACTCCGTCGCAGACAGCGGTCGTTCGATCGTCCCGTCGCTCCAGAACACCGCCCGGTAGGCCGCCGGAAGGTCGTCCGGTTCGAGGTCCCGCCGGTCCGTGTAGACGACTGTCGTCAGCAGGAACTCGACGACATCCAGTTCCGCGTTGCTCATTCCCACTTTGATTGGCCCGCGACGGGCATAAGTGACTCGGAGCGTGCCCACCAGCGCAAACAGATATATAGTTTCGCTTAGAATATTACGTCTATGTCATCTCGAAACTCCCTCGTTCGGATGTACAGCGGGCGGATCGGCGAACCGACCACGGACGACGAAGCGTACGGCTACTGGCTGTTCGTCCTGGGCATCCTGCTCGGTATCGCGGGCCTACTGCTGTTTTACTTCTCGCCGGACAACTCCCTCCCCCGGCAGTTGGGCTACATCGCCGGCGCGATCGGTCTCGTCTCGCTCATCGTTGGGCCGACGCTCCGCTTACCGCTGTCGCGGCGGGCACTGACGCTCTCGTACGTCGGGGCGGTCGTCTGTCTGGCCGGGATCGTCTGGTTCACGATGGTCTACCCGGCGAACTGGACGGGGCCGACCGGACACGTCGGCGTCATCTCCGTGTACCTGCTCGGCCTGTTCCTGACGGCCGTCGGCGCCATCGTCGCACCGCTGTTGACCGGCCGACAGGAAGAGTACGAGCGGATGCGTGAGACCGCCGAAACCGCCACGCAGACGGCGAAGGCATCGTCGGCGGCGGCGAGTGAGGCGACTCGGGCGGCCGAGCAGGCGACCGAGGAACGCGACTCGCTGGCCGAGCAACTGGCCACCAGCGACGCCGCACGCGAGGAGATGGCGACGGTGCTCGACGCGACCGAGGCGGAACTGACCGCTGCACACGAGACGATCGCGGCCGCGATGGAGAGCAAGGCGACCTTCGAGGTGTACGCGGACAGGGCCGGGAAGTACCGCTGGCGGCTCCGTCACCGGAACTCGAACGTCATCGCCGACAGCGCCCAGGGGTACGCCTCCCGACAGAAGGCGATGCAGGGCCTGCGCAGCGTCCAGGCAAACGCCGCCGGCGGCGGCGTCGTGCTCCTCCCGGACGCCACGGAGGACGACACGGCCGAGGATGTCCCGGAGATTCCGGCCGAAGAGAGCCAGGCGACCTACGAGGTCTACGAGGACAAGGGCGGGGAGTTCCGCTGGCGGCTGCGTCACGACAACGGGAACATCATCGCCGACGGCAGCGAAGGGTACGCCTCGAAGTCCAACGCCCGCCGCGGCCTCGCCGGCGTCAAGGCGTACGTGGCCGGCGCTCCCTACCTCACGCTCGATCCCGTCGGATTCGAGGTGTATCCGGACGCCGCCGGCGAGTTCCGCTGGCGGTTGCTCCACCGCAACGGCAACGTCCTCGCCGACAGCGGCGAGGGGTACACGACCCGCGCCAGCGCCCGACGCGCGGCCGAACGGGTCCAGAAGCGGGCACCGGCGGCGGCCGTCGACGACGGCTTCGAGGTCTACGAGGACACCGCCGGGAAGTGGCGCTGGCGGCTCCGGGCCGAAAACGGCGAGATCGTCGCCGACAGCGGCCAGGGCTACAGCAACCGCAGTAAGGCCATGGACGGCCTCGAACGGGTCCAGAACTACGCGGCCGACGCGGGCCTGCTCCCGGTCGGGAGCACCGTCTTCGAACTGTTCGCCGACAAAGCCGACGAGTGGCGCTGGCGACTGCGCCACCGGAACGGGAACGTCCTCGCCGACAGCGGCGAAGGATACACGGAACGAAACAAGGCCATCGACGCCATCGAAGGCGTGAAACGCCACGCTCCGGGCGCCGAAACCGCCGAGTAACGCCGACCGACCGTTCTCCGCTGGGGAGAATGCCCGAACTACTTAAGCGGATTTCCCCCGAAGTTCCGAACATGACAGTTGATTCACTCGAATCGGCGGGACTCACGCGGATGGACGAGGACGCCATCGAGGCGTTCCTCGAAAGCCAGCGCGTCGGCGTGCTGGGCCTGCCGGCGGAGGACGCACCGTACATGGTGCCGATCTCCTACGGCTACGACGGCGAGGCGCTGTACTTCACGTTCGTCGGCGGCCCTGACAGCCGGAAGCGACAGCTCGTCGACCGGGCCGAGACGGCAGGCTTTCTCGTCTACGACGTTCGGTCGATGTTCAACTGGGAGAGCGTGGTCCTGACCGGCCGGCCCGAAGCCGTCCCCGAGTCGGAACTGGCGGACCTCGAAACGGTGCTCGAAGGCGCGTGGCGTCCGGAAGTGTTCGAGCGGGCCATCGCATCGGACGACATCGTCGTCTATCGGTTCCGGATCGAGGACCGCGACGGCATCAAACACACGGGGCTGCCGCCGGGCTTTGGCGAGGCCTGAGCCCGGCTCGACAACTCCCCACCGGGTGTGCGGAGTTTGTCAGGGTTTAACACGAGCGGGAGCGTTGAGTCGGCCATGCCAACACCGGTCATCGTCGACGCAGTGCGGACGCCACAGGGGAAAGAGGACGGCGCGTACGCCGAGGTTCGCAGCGAGGATCTGTCGATCCCGCTGGTCAACCAGTTGCTCGCCAGCACCGGCGTCGAATCTGACGAGGTCGACGACCTGCTGTGGGGCTGTGCCCAGCAACGAGGCGAACAGGGGAACAACCTCGCCCGCGTGATCTCGCTGCTGTCTGACCTGGGCGAGTCGGTCCCCGGATCGACGGTCAACCGCTGGTGTGCGTCCTCCGCGGAGGCGCTGATGCGGGCCGCCGACGCCGTCGCCGCGGGGCAACGCGAGGTCCTGATCGCCGGCGGCGTCGAGTCGATGTCCCGGGTGAAGATGGGCGAGAACACTCACAACGTCCACCCGCGGCTGGCAGAGCTGTACAACATCGGCGAGCTCCAGATGGGGATGACCGCCGAGAAGGTCTCCGAGGAACACGAGATCACACGCGAAGCACAGGACGAGTACGCTCTCCGCAGTCACGAGCGGGCCGCCGCGGCGACCGACGACGGTCGCTTCGGCGACGAGATCGTCCCGATCGAGACCGACGAGGGCCGCGTCGACGAGGACGAGGGCATCCGCCGTGACACCTCCCTGGAGACGCTCGCCGGCCTGCCGACCGTCTTCAAGTCCGACGGCACCGTCACGCCGGGCAACGCCTCGCAGGTCTCGGACGGCGCGGCCGGCCTCATGGTCACCTCCCGGGAGTTCGCCGAAGAGCGCGGGCTGGACGTGCTCGCGGAGATCGGCGCCCACGAGGTCGCCGGCGTCGACCCGACGGTCATGGGTATCGGGCCGGTCCCCGCGGTCCGGCAGTTGGGCGAACGGATCGGCCGGGACACCGACGAGTACGACCTGATCGAACTGAACGAGGCCTTCGCCTCCCAGACGCTGTACTGCCAGCGGGAACTGGGCTTCGACGACGACGCGTTCAACGTCAACGGCGGCGCCATCGCCATCGGCCACCCGCTCGGGGCCAGCGGCGCCCGCCTCCCGGTGACGCTCGTCCACGAGATGAACCGCCGGGACGCCGACCTGGGGCTGGCGACCGAGTGTGTCGGCTTCGGCCAGGGCGCGGCCATCGAGTTCCACCGGCCCTGACGCGCTGCTCGCGCGGAGCGGCCGACCACGGGCTGTCCCTGGTCGGCCGACTACCCGACCTGGGCGAGTATCCGGGGGACGAACACGGCCTCGAAGGCCGCGAGCGCGAGGACGACCCACCGGAGGGGCCCCGAGAGGAAGACGAACGCGACGAACGTGAGGACCAGCGCGCTGACAAAGCCCATCCCGTAGCGGACGGCGGGGCTGTCGAATAGAGCGTTCATACGAGGGGGATCGGCGAGGACCGGGATAGCCGTTGTCATCCCACAGCAGAGGGTCGTCGTCGCGCGGCAGGGCTCACTCCTCGCGTACGGAGAGCAGTTCGGCGGCCAGGTCCTCGGTGTAGGCGCCGCTGCCGCCGACGCTGCGGTGGGTCCCCTCGACATCGAGGACGAGTCCGTTCTGGCCGGTGAACTCGGCTGTCGCGGGCTCGACCAGCCCCTGTTTCGTCTCGACGACTCGCCCCGTCACCGTCTCCGCTCCCTGTCCCGGGAAGAGGTGGGCCGTCACCGTCAGCGACTGGGGGTCGTGGTAGGTCGCGACGGCGAACAGCCCGTGGCGAAACGACACCCGCTCCAGTGGAAGCGAGGGGCAGTCGGCGCGGTAGACCTGGTCGCCGGCCGCCCAGAAGTTCGACCACTGCGAGAGGATCGCGATGGCGTTTTTCGGGCTCTGTTCGATCGCGAGGCCGTACTCCCCCTGACGGTGTTTGCCGTGCAACAGCGAGGAGTCGCTGGTGATCGAGACACGCCCGTCGGCGGCGGCCAGACTCGCGACGGTCGCCTCCCACGTCCGGACGGCGTGTGCCCCGCTGGCGATCTGCTCGACATCGACACGGTCGTCGATCCCGGCCGTCCCCAGCAGGACGGCGACGAACACGCCCCGGTGGACGGCGCGTTCGAGCGGCGCCGCGAGGCGGCTGATCGCGGGCGCGGGAACCGACAGGAACACCTCCTGCTCGGCGTCCTCGATGAGCCGTTCCAGGCGGTCGTAGAGGGTCTCCCGCGTCCGGACGAGTTCGACCGCGGGGTAGTCCGGTTCCGTCTCGGTGTGGCGCTTGGCGAGGTCGGTCGCCAGTTCCGAGAGCTCGTCGGTCATCGACTCGATGGCCGACTCCGGGTCGACCGCCCGGACCTGTGTCGGCGTGCGGTGATCGTCGACGACGACGAGCCCGCGGTCCTCTAAGCTCTCGACGAGGTCGTAGACGTAGCCCGTCGAGATGTCGGTCGCCGTACTGAGCTCCGCGATGGTCGCGGAACCCCGTTCCAACACCGCGACGTACGTGCGTGCCTCCGTCTCCGAGAGCCCGAACCGGGTCAACTGCGCTACCGTCTCCGCCATGCACGCAATGGCGTGGCCGACGCCTTCAGTCCATCGACGGTGACGTTCGGTACCACGACTGACACGTTGCTCCGAATTCTCACGGGCTTTTACCGCTCGCTGTCGTCGTGACCGTATGGACGTTCAGGGAATCTTCAACGAGTTGCCGTTCGTCGAGGAGCTGGGAATGGAACTCACCACCGTCGAAGAGGGCCACGCCGAGGGACGGCTCCCGCTGGCGGACGAACACTCCTCGAACCCGGCGAAACAGATCGCACACGGCGGCGTGACGTACTCGCTGGTCGACACCGTCGGCGGCGCGGCCGTCGTCTCGCTGTCGGGGACGATCTCGCCGACCGTCGACATGCGGATCGACTATCTCGCGCCGGCGACGGCGGACCTCCACGCCGAGGCCGAGGTGGTCCGGATGGGCGGGAGCGTCGCCGTCGTCGACATCGACGTGTACGACGCCGACGACCACCACGTCGCGACGGCTCGCGGGACGTACAAGACGAGCGGCGAGGGCGACGGATCGCCCTGGCGACACGAGGACGCTTAGTCGCTGCCGACCAGTTTCATTCCGTCACGGACGGACTCACGGCGACCCAGCAGCGTCACCATATCGCCGTCCTGAAGGACGTAGTCGGCCGTCGGAACCTGTGCTTCCTCGAAGTTCTCGCCGCTGACCAGCGCGATGAGACACGCTTCGGGGAGCATCGGCCCGACCTCACGGACGGACTTGCCGACGAGGTCCGAGTTCGTCAGTTCGACCTCCTGTACGTCGCCGGTCCGGCCCACGTCGGTCATCCAGTGGGCGATCGCCGGCCGCTCGATCTGGTTGTCGATGGCCCAGGCGGTCGCCATCGCCGAGGAGATGGTCCGCACGCCCAGGTCCTCGAAGGCCTCGACGTTGTCGGGGTTGTTCGCGCGAGCGATGACCCGCTCGACATCGAACTTCGAACTGGCCAGTTGGGACACCAGCAGGTTCGCGTCGTCGTCGCCGGTGGCCGCGACCACGGTCTTGGCGTTCTCGGCCCCGGCAGAGCGTAACACGTCGGTATCGGTACCGTCACCGATCTCGACGGCATACCCCAGGTTCCGGGCACGTTCGACGATCGATTCGTCCTCTTCGATGATGACGACGTTCTCGCCTCGATCTTCGAGGCGTTCGGCGAGCGCACGGCCCACCTGTCCGCCGCCAACGATGATGACTCTCATTGGTATCACGTCCAGATATTCCGCGATGTAGCGCGCGAGACCGCCCTCGAACAGCGCGGTCACGAAGATGACCAGGAAGACGGTCCCCAGCAGGATCTCCGCCTGTGTGGCCAGCAGTTCCGCCTGCGCACCGCCGACCTCCTCGGCGACGGTGTTCAGTTCGACGGCGAACAGCGTCGCGACCGACGCCGGGATGATCCCGCGTGGCCCGACGAAACTGACGAACAGCTTCTCGCCCCGCGTGAACCGGTCCCCGGCCGTCGAGATGAACACGAGCAGCGGGCGGATGAGCAAGGCGACGGCGGCGACGACGACGATCCCCGCCAGTCCGACATCGATCAGGGCGTCCAGGCTCAGTTGGGCGGCCAGCGCGATGAACACGAACGAGAGGACCAGCAGCGTGATGTCGCCTTTGAACTCCTCGATGTCCTCCTCGTAGGGGTGGTCGATGTTACCGAGCGCGATCCCGGCGGTGGCGGCCGCGGCGACGCCCGCCTCGGTCGCGATGGTGTTGGCCACGGCGTAGGCGACCAGCGCGCCGGCGAGCGTCAACAGCCGGGCGTTCCGCGGTGCGTCGCTTGGCGAGAGGTCGATGTACTGCAGGAGGTAGTACAACAGCCCGGCGACGACGAGGCCGACCAGCAGGCCGGTCCCCAGTCGGAGCGCGAACGCCTGGATCAGTCCCTCGCTGGTCGTGGCGGGGTTGACCGTCTCGAAGACGACCACGGCGATGATCGCGGCGGTCACGTCGTTGACGATCCCCTCCGTCTCCAGGGCGGTCGCGACCCGGTCCCGGACCGGGACGACGCTCAGGATCGGCGTGATGACCGTCGGCCCCGTCGCCACTAGCAGGGCGCCGATGAGCACCGCGAGGTTCCAGGAGACGGCCGGGTCGTCGAACGCGAACTTGACCGCGATAGCGGTGCCGACGAGGGCGATGACCGCGCCCAGTGTCACGAGCCGGAACGTCGCCGCAGGGGCCTCGCGGATACGCTCGAACCGGAGGTGGTAGGCCCCCTCGAAGACGATGATCGCGACGGCCAGGCCGACGATCGCCGACAGGGCACCGCCGAAGGTGCCGCTGCCGATGATCCCCAGTCCGGGTTGCCCGATGATGATTCCGACGAGCAAGTAGAAGATGATACTCGGGACCCTGAGCCGGGCGGCCGCGACCTGTGCGAGCACACCGAGTCCGATGATACCGGCGACGAGTGGAATCAGTAGGGCGGAGCTACCAGCCACTGGTGTCCTCCATCGTCCCGGGTGACGGACGGCCTACTGATAAACGCGTCTACTCGCCGTGCTCGGTGTCGCGCCGGTCCAGCGCGACCAGCACGCCACGGACGTTCATCGCCACCTCCGCCCGTGCCTTGTGGTCGCTCCAGACATCGGGAGTCGTGACGGTCTCGACGAAGTGGTCGACGACCGCCTGGTCGTCCTCGCGGTCGGCACGGACCGTCGCCACGTCGGCGACCCACTCCGACAGTTTGTCGGCGTACACCGCCAGCCGGTCGTCGGTCGGGGCGGGGCCGAAGTGGCCGTACAGCAGCGTCTCGGGGTCGATCTCCTGGAGCCGTTCGACATCTTCGAGCGCCGTCTCCAGTTCGAAGTTCACCGGCGGGCTCGTGACGTGGACCTCGTCGGTCGAGGGCGTGTAGATGCCGGCGGCGTCGGCCGTGAACACCCCGTCGATGGTCGGGTCGTGGAAGACGACCTGGTGGGGGGCGTGGCCCGGCGCGTGGATCACTTCGAAGGTGTGATCGCCCAGGTCGATCTCGTCGCCGTCTTCGACCGTCTCGATGCGCTCTTCGGGGACCGGTTCCGGTTCGACGTAGTACTGGATCTGGTCGCCGACGGCCTGTTTGGTCCCCTCCCAGAGTCGGCCGGGGTCGACGAGGTGGCGCGCGCCCGACTCGTGGACGTAGACCGTGGCGTTCGGGCACGCCTCCGCAAGGTAGCCGGCCCCGCCGGCGTGGTCCAGATGGACGTGTGTCACCGCGATCGTTTCGAGGGCCTCGGGAGCGACCCCGACCTCGTCCATCGCATCGAGGATGTTCTCGTAGCGGGTGCCGATGCCCGTGTCCACGAGCGCCGGCCGCTCGGCGTCGACGATGTACACCGAGCCGTATTCCTCGACATCGTACATCCCGGTGTCGACGTAGTAGACATCCGCACAGTCGTCGGCCTCGAACACGTCACCGATTGCCATAGCTCGGATGGCGGCCGGCGGCGGGAAAACCGTTGCGACCCCGGTCAGGAGATGTGGATGGCGGGCTTGTTCGGCCGGGCCTTCCGGGCGAGGTCGTCGTCGCCGCCCCGTCGGACAGTCACGTCGGCACCGAACTCGTCTTCGAACAGCCAGCGGGCCTGCTCCAACACGGCGAGTTCCCGGTCGCCGTCGACGATCGGTTCCAGCCCGGCACCCTCCGCGGCCAGGTCGGCGGCGTAGTCGGCCGCGGCGTCGCCATGCTCCCTGATCCGCTCGTCGTCCATGATGGCGCCGACGATGGCGTCGCCGGGATCGGCCGCGCGGGCGATCTCGTAGGCGTCGTACTGCCAGTCGGGCGCGACGACGAGTTCGATCGTCTCGGGATCGTCGATGTCGACCACCTCGGTGATGTCCCGAACGTCGTCGAGCGTCGTCCGGACGAGCTGGCGCTCGATACGGTAGTGTTCGACATCCCGCAGCGACTCGGGCCAGTCGGCGGCCGCGACCGGGCCTTCCTCGTCCAGGGTGAGCCACATCTCCTCGGCGAGATACGGGGCGATCGGGGCGACCAGTTTCGTCAGTACGCGCAGCGCCCGCCCGTAGGCGAACCGATAGGGCTCGTCGTAGCTGGCGTACCGGCGCAACAGGCGCGCGAACCGCTGGAGTTCGCTGACGACGCGGTGGAAGCGGAACCGCTCGTACTCCTCGGTGACAGCGGCGATGGTGCGGTCGATCTCGCGTTCGAGGTAGGCGTCGTGGTCGGCGCTGTCGGTCCGGCCCGTCCCCTCGGCGAAGTCGGTTGCCATCCCGTAGAGAGTCTGCTGGAAGTCGTAGGCCGTCGACACGTCCTTGACCGTCCACTCGAAGTCCTGGGCCGGGTGGGCCGCAGAGAGGACGAACAGCCGGGTCGTCTCGGCGCCGTACTCGTGGGGCGCGATGTCGTTGCCCTTCGACTTGGACATCTTCTCGCCGCCGTGCAGCACCGTCCCCTGGTTGATGAGCCGGTCGACCGGTTCCCGCCGGTCCAGCAGTCCCAGGTCCGCGAGCGCGCGGGTGAAAAACCGGATGTACAGCAGGTGGAGCACGGCGTGTTCCTCGCCGCCGACGTACACGTCCACGGGAAGCCACTCGTCGGCGGTCGCCTGGTCGAAGGGGGCGTCGTCGAAGTGGGGCGAGAGATAGCGCAGGAAGTACCACGAGGAGTCGACGAACGTGTCCATCGTGTCGGTCTCCCGCACCGCGTCGGCCCCACAGTCCGGACAGGTCGTCTGTTTCCACTCCTCGGCGGCGTCGAGCGGGTTCCCGGTCGTCTGGACGTACTCCGGCAGTTCGACGGGGAGGTCCTCATCGGGGACCGGAACGTGTCCACAGTCCGCACAGTGGACGACGGGGATCGGCGTCCCCCAGTAGCGCTGCCGGGAGATGAGCCAGTCCCGCAGGCGGTAGGTGGTCGCCGCCTCGGCGGTGTCGTGAGCCAGCAGACGGTCGCGGGCGGCCGTGCTCGCCAGCCCGTCGTACTCCCCGCTTGCGGTGAGCATCCCGTCGTCGGTGTACGGTTCCCCCGGGAGGTTCGTTCCGGTGCCGTCGACGGGTTCGACGACCTGCTCGACCGGGAGGTCGTGCTCGCCGGCGAAGGCGTGGTCCCGCTCGTTGTGGGCCGGGACACCCATCACCGCGCCGGTCCCCACGTCGTCTAAGACGTAGGCTGCGACGTACACCGGCAGCTCCTCGCCGGTGTAGGGGTGGGTCGCCGTGAGGTCGGTCTCGACGCCGGACAGGCCGGCGTCGTCGGCGTCGGCGACCGACTCGACGTAGTCGGCCACGGCCTCGTCCGCGGCGGCCAGTTCACGGGCGAGGTCGTGGCCCGGCGAGAGCGCGAGGTAGGTCGCGCCGTAGACGGTGTCCAGCCGGGTCGTGAACGCCTCGATCGGGCCGGCGTCGGTCTCGAAGGCGACGCGGGCGCCCTCCTGGCGGCCGATCCAGTTGCGCTGGCTGTCCCGGACGCCTTCGGGCCACCCGTCGAGGTCGTCCAGGCCGTCGTAGAGTTCGTCGGCGTAGTCGGTGATCGTGAAGAACCACTGGTCGAGATCACGCTGTTCGACGCCGGTGCCACAGCGCCAGCAGACCCCGCGGTCGTCGCCGTGGCCGGGACCGTGGCTCCGGTGGCGCTCGCTCCCCTCGGGTCGTTCGACCTGGGCGTCGGCCAGCACCGTCTCGCAGTCGGGACACCAGTTGACCGTCGCGGCGTCGTACTCGACGAGTCCCTCGTCGTAGAAGCGGGTGAACAGCCACTGGTTCCACCGGTAGTAGTCGGGATCACAGGTGGTGATCTCCCGGGACCAGTCGTAGCCAAAGCCCATCTCTTCTAGGTCGTCGCGCATCCGCTCGATACACGAGCGAGTCCAGGACTCGGGGTCGGTGTCCCGTTGGTAGGCGGCGTTCTCGGCCGGCAGCCCGAAGGCGTCCCACCCCATCGGGTGGAGAACATCGTCACCGTCCATCCGGCGATAGCGGGCGTAGGCGTCGGTGATCGCGTAGTTGCGGATGTGGCCCATGTGGAGCGATCCCGACGTGTAGGGGAACATCCCCAGGACGTAGGTCGGGTCGGTAGCGTCGTCGGGACAGTCGTAGACGCCCTCCCGCTCCCAGACGTGTTGCCAGTACTCCTGGACCCGCGTGTGGTCGTAGCGACGAGCCATTCGATACCGTAGCCTCCGCCGGCCGTCCACATGAGTGTTCGGCCGGCGAGGCTGTCGACTCCGTGATCCGTGGACCGAGCCGGCCATCCACATGAGTGTTCGGCCGACAGTGCGACAGTTTAAATCGCGGCAGGACCCAACCGAGCAGTAATGGACGTTGCGGACCTGCCGGGCGTGCCCGACTGGCTGCCCGACCATCTACGCGGAGACGGGATCGAGGAGCTGTATCCACCCCAGGCCGAGGCCGTCGAGGCCGGGGTCACGCGCGGTGAGAACCTCGTCGCCGCCATCCCGACCGCGAGCGGGAAAACTCTCGTGGCGGAACTGGCGATGCTGTCCTCGGTCGCCCGCGGCGGGACGGCGCTGTATATCGTCCCGTTGCGCGCGCTGGCAAGCGAGAAGCGCGCCGAGTTCGAACAGTTCGAGGAGTACGGCTTAGACGTAGGCGTCTCGACGGGCAACTACGAGTCCGACGGCGGCTGGCTGGCCGACAAGGACATCGTCGTCGCCACCAGCGAGAAGGTCGATTCCCTCGTGCGAAACGACGCGCCCTGGATCGGGGACCTGAGCTGTGTCGTCAGCGACGAGGTCCACCTCGTCGACGACGGGAACCGGGGACCGACGCTGGAGGTGACCCTGGCGAAGCTCCGCCGGCTCAACCCCGACCTGCAGACGGTTGCGCTGTCGGCGACCATCGGCAACGCCGACGAACTGGCCGGCTGGCTCGACGCCGAACTCGTCGACTCGGACTGGCGGCCCATCGACCTCCAGAAGGGGGTCCACTACGGCCAGGCGCTCCACCTCGAAGACGGGAGCCAGCAGCGCCTCGCCGTCCGTAACAACGAGAAGCCGACCGCCGCGATCGTCCGGGACACGCTGACCGACGACACCGACGAGGACGGCGAAGTGGTCGAGGAGGGGGGCTCGACACTGGTGTTCGTCAACTCCCGGCGCAACGCCGAGTCGGCCGCCGGCCGGCTGGGGAGTACGGTCCGACCCCACCTCAGCGACGACGAGCGCGACCAGTTGGCCGACGTGGCCGCCGAGATCCGGGACGTGAGCGACACCGAGACCAGCGACGACCTGGCCGACGCCGTCGCCGACGGCGCGGCGTTCCATCACGCCGGGCTGGCACGGGGCCACCGGGAACTCGTCGAGGAGGCGTTCCGGGACCGGCTCGTGAAGGTCGTCTGTGCGACGCCGACGCTGGCCGCCGGCGTGAACACGCCCTCCCGGCGCGTGGTCGTCCGGGACTGGCGCCGCTACGACGGCGAGGCCGGCGGGATGCAACCGCTCTCCGTGCTGGAGGTCCACCAGATGATGGGGCGGGCCGGCCGGCCCGGACTCGACCCCTACGGCGAGGCGGCGCTGATCGCCAACAGCCACGACGAACTCGACGAACTGTTCGAGCGGTACGTCTGGGCCGACCCCGAGCCCGTGCGGTCGAAACTCGCCGCCGAACCCGCTCTGCGGACACACATCCTGGCGACGGTCGCCTCCGGGTTCGCCCGGTCGCGCGGCGGCCTCCTGGAGTTTCTCGAACAGACGCTGTACGCGAGCCAGACGACCGAGAGCGGCCGGCTCGAACGGGTCGTCGGCGACGTGCTCACCTACCTCGAACGGAACGGCTTCGTCGAGCGGGACGGCGACGAACTCGACGCCACGTCGCTTGGCCACACCGTCTCGCGGCTCTACCTCGATCCGATGAGCGCCGCCGAGATCGTCGACGGGCTGGAACACTGGGAGCGCCACGCGGCCGAACCGGCGACCGACGGCGCCGAGCGGGCCGCCGATGACGGGTTCACGACCGCGAGCGAACTCGCGGACGGCGAGCAGGCCGGCGCGGCCGGGACGGACCCCGACGACATCTCGGCGCTGGGCCTGTTCCATCTCGTCTCGCGGACGCCGGACATGTACGAACTGTACCTCCGGTCGGGCGACCGCGAGGAGTACGAGATGGCGGTGTACGAGCGCGAGGCCGAACTGCTCGGGCCGACGCCCTCGGAGTTCGAGGACGACCGCTTCGAGGACTGGCTCGCGGCGTTCAAGACCGGCCGGCTGTTGGAGGACTGGGCCTCCGAGATCGACGAGGAGACGATCACCGAACGCTACGGCGTCGGCCCGGGCGACATCCGCGGGAAAGTCGAGACCGCGCAGTGGCTGCTGGGGGCCGCCGAGTCCCTGGCAAGCGAGGTCGGTCTGGACGCCGCACCGGCGATCAGCGAGGCCAGGCGGCGGGTCGAACACGGCGTCGGCGAGGAGCTGATCGATCTGGCGGGCGTGCGCGGCGTCGGCCGCAAGCGCGCCCGACGGCTCTACGACGCCGGCATCACCGACCGCGCCGCGCTGCGCGACGCCCCGAAACCGACCGTCCTCGCGGCGCTCCGGGGCCGGGAGAAGACCGCCGAGAACGTCCTGGAGAACGCCGGCCATCGGAACCCCTCGATGGAGGGGGTCGAACCGGACCCGGACGTTGCGGTCGTGGCGGACGACGGCTCGGCCGGAGAACGGTCGGACGACACTGCCGAGGACCAGTCCAGCCTGGGGGATTTCTGATGGAGGTCGTCGACGGGACCACGACGGTCGACGACGTGGGGGCGTTCGTCGCGGAGCTTGAGGGGATCGGCGACACCTACGGCGCGACGATCCAGGCGTTCGACGCCCGCTACGTGGTCGACCGCGCACACGTAGAGCGGGCGGTCGAACTGGCGACCCGCGCCCGCGACCGCGGCGAGGGGATCGCCGAGGACTTCGGCGTCGAGATCCTGCTGTACGCCGCCGGACGGCGCCAGATCAACCAGGCCCTGGAGATGGGCCTCAGCGACGGGGACTGTCCGGTCGTCGCCGTCGTGGTCGGCGGGGACGAAGCCGCCGCTGCCGCCGCCCTTGGCGACCTGCTCGACCCGGGTGAGACGCTGGGGGAGTACGACCGCGACCGGGTCCGCTCGTTTTTCGACGTGACCGACACCGAGTTGGCTGCGACCGAGGGAACCATCGCCGATGCCGTCCACGAGCGGGTCGCGCTGTTGCCCGTCGAGAAGTAGCGACAGTGTTTTTCCGCGCTGTGTGTTACGCTGGGCCATGGATTCGCCGCGAACTGCCCGAACCGGTATCGACTCGCGTGTCTGTCGTCGCCGGAGACCGTGACCGCACTGACCGATCCGGTCGACATCGGCGGGCTCACGGTCCCGAACCGGCTCTACCGAGCACCGGTCCTCGAATGCGCCGGCAACGGACCGGACGCCGTCGACACGCTCGTCGACGAACTCGAACCGACCGCCGAGTCCGGCGTCGGCCTCGTCTTCCAGGGGGCGAGCATCGTCACCGACAGGGGCGGCTGTGCGGCCCCGAACATGACGCGGGTCCACGACCCCGATTTCGTCGCGGACCTGGAGCGGCTGACCGGCGCCGTCCACGACCACGGCGGGCGCATCTTCCTCCAGTTGGCCCACGGCGGCCTGCGAAGTATGTCGACCTGGCACGCCGGCTATCGTGAACGGCATCCCGAACAGCGCCAACTGGCCGTCTCGCGCCCGCCCTGGCAGCTCCGACTGCTGGACCGGGCGGGCCTGATCTCGCTCCGGCCGGCCGTGCTCTCGACCGACGAGGTGTGGGACCTGGCCGAGCAGTTCGGCCGGTGTGCCGGCTACGCGGCCGACGCCGGCTACGACGGCGTCCACCTCTCGGCGGCGAACATGAGCCTGATCCAGCAGTTCCTCTCGCCGTTCTACAACCGCCGGAACGACGAGTTCGCCGACGGCGTGCGGTTTCTGGAGGCGATCCACGACGCCGTCCGCGACCACGCCGGATCGATCCCCCTGGTGACCAAGGTCCCGGCCGAGACGGTCGCACCGGAGTTCGTTCGAAGGCATCTATCGAGAGCCGACGGGCTCGCGATCGCCGAGCGGCTCGCCGGGATCGGCTACGACGGCCTGGTCCCCGTCGAGGTGTCGACGTTCTGGGACATGAGCATCGTCCGCGGGGCATTCCCGGACCGCGCGTGGGCCGCAAGCGACCTCCAGAACGACTACGCGTCGGTCTTCGGAAGTCGACTGCGGGCGCGGGCCGTGGCGCTGTTGAACCGGTTTCAGGCCAGGCGGTTCGACCACGACCCGGGCTGGAACGCCGACTTCTGTCGGGCGGTCCGTGAACGGGTCGACGTGCCGGTGTTGCTCGAAGGCGGGCTGCGGACCCGGGCGGACTGTGACCGCTATCTGGGCACCGGCAGCGACAGGCCTGCTGCCGACCTGGTGGGGATGGCCCGCCCGTTCTACGCCGAACCGCGGCTTGGCGCTCGCCTGCTTGCCGGCGCGGACGCGCTGTGTGAGAGCTGTAACAACTGTACGATCCCGCAGGTGACCGGCGAGCCCGGGCGGTGTCGGACGCCGTCGGTCGTCCGCGAGCAGGGCCGGCTCACGAGTCGAGGTGCCTACGAGAGAAATAGTTCCGACGAGTAGCCGGTAGCGACGGTCTGTGAGGCGGAAGCACCGCACGGCAGTGGTCTGGACCGACTCGTGTCGACAGCGCTGTCGACACACTCCGGCCCCGTAACGGTTGGTCAGATTACAATTATATTTTGTCTCCGGCAGCGGTGAGAGAAAGCCTGATACAGTTCCAACACTGATGACCGCCGATGACCGCCGAGATTACGTCGGAATCCGTCGAGTTGACAGTCGACGGCGACGACATCGACGTTCACTACCGGACCGGTGGCGACGGGCCGCCGCTGGTGTTTCTCCACGGGATCGGGCTGGACGCCGCGACGGTGTCCTGGCGCCACGCGCTCCCCGCGCTCGCGGGCGAACGGACCGTCTACGCGCCCGATCTCCCCGGCCACGGACGCAGCGACAAACCCGATCGGGCGTACACGACCGAGTACTACCTGGAGACGGTCACGGCGTTTCTCGACGTCCTCGACATCACGCAGCCGGCGCTCGCGGGCCTCTCGATGGGGGGTGCGCTGGCGCTGGGGTACGCGCTGGACGGCGGCGAGGTTGAACGGCTCGTCCTCGTCGACAGCTACGGCCTCGGCGCGGACGCGTACTGGCGGGTCGCCGCGACGGGGATCTTTCAGACACCCGTCGTAGGCAATATGCTCTGGCAGGGCGTCAGCACGTCGAAACCGGCGATCAGATCGGGGCTGCGAAGCATGGGGGCGACGGAGCCACCACAGGAACTGGTCGACCGGGTCGCGTCGGTCGTGGATCGCCGGACCGTCCGGGCGATGCGGCGCTGGCAGCGCAGCGAGTTCCGCGCGACGGGGTTCAAGACCGACTACTCCGACCGCCTCTCGGAGGTGAAGGTGCCGACGCTGTTGGTCCACGGCGCGGCGGACCCGCTGCTCCCGAAATCGTGGGCCGAACGGGCGGCCGCGTCGCTCTCGGATAGCGAACTGGAGATACTGCGGGAGTGCGGACACTGTCCGCCACGGGAACAGCCGGAGCGGTTCAACCGGGCACTGCGGGCCTTCTGTTAGTTCGGCAGTTCGTCGATCAGGACGACCGCTTCGCCGTCGATGGCGACCTCGCCCTCGTCGATGACGCGGGTCGTCAGGCGGTACTGATCGTCCCCGAGGTCTTCGACGATCTCACACTCGGCTGTCAGTCGGTCGCCGATGCGAACCGGGTTGTGGAACTCCAGGTCCTGCGAGAGGTAGATCGTCAGGCCGGGAAGCCGTGCCAGCGCCGCGCTGATGAGGCTCCCGACCAGCGTCCCGTGGGCGATCCGCCCGCGGAAGCGGGTTTGCTCGGCGAACTCGTCGTCGAGGTGGAGCGGGTTCGTGTCGCCGCTCGCGGCGGCGAACTGCCGGACATCGTCGTCGGAGATGGTCTTCGTGAACTCCGCACGGTCCCCGACACCCAGGTAGTCGGGATGGTCCTCCGAGAGCGAGACGTGCCACTCGGGGAGGTCTTCGTCGGGTTCGATACGTTCGACGGGTTCAGCTACGTCCTCGTCGTCCTGCTGGACGCCGAAGGCGGCGAAGGCTGCCCGGTTGGCCGCGACAACGCTGTTGAACATGTGTGTGGAAGTCTCCGTCCACGTGTCCAGCAGCGGGTTCCGATGGGATTCAGAACTCATCGATACTGATATCTAGTCGTCCGGGTATTAAACCTTGGCGTTGTTTCACCGTTTACAGCCCCGAGAGCCCGTCTATCCGCCGGGGAGGGTGTTTTACGGTCAGCTTGAACGACATATATCGCCCGACGGGGCCGGGACGAAAGGACAGATTACCGCTCTCCACTTGCTACCATTGAATGGTAACGAATGGTATTGAGGGGAAGTTTTATGTCGTTGAAGGGAGTAGACGGTAGTACCGATGGCCGACGAGGACGATGGCCTGCTGTGGCCCCCGATGTTCAAAGGGATGCAACAGGCGAGCGAGAACGCGATGCAACAACAGCAGGAGATGATGAAACAGCTGTTCGCCTCCGGCGGCATGCCGAGCATGGATATGAACCAGCTCGGTGCAATGAGCCAGATGGCGACGTTCAAGACCCGCGTGCAAAGCGGGGGTCGAATCAGCATCCCCGATGCCGAGCGCGAGGCGCTGGACATCGAAGAAGGGGACATCGTCCAGGCAGTCGTCCTCCCGGTCAGTAAAAATTCAGAGTGATTACAATGGTAGACTACACAACCCCCGTCACGACCGCTTTCGAGATGCAGCGCGCGTCGATCGAACAGAGCCAGAAGGCCCTCGAACAGAGCTTCGAGTTCCAGAAGAACGTCAACGAGGCCGTCATCGGCAGCCTCGACACCCAGGAGTCGGCCCAGCGCCGCGGTGTCGAACTCTCGAAGACCGCCTTCCACAGCTACCTCGACGCCATCGAGTCGACGATGCCCGGCGTCGCCGGCAGCGTCGAGGAGGTCCGCCAGGCAGTCGACGACCAGTACGACTTCCTGCTGGAGAACCACGCCGAGCTGTTCGACAACATGGAGAGCGAGATGGTCGAAGGCGCCGACGCCTACGACGAGATGACCCAGGAGTACCTCGACGCCGTCACCGAGCAGGTCGAGATGCTCGTCGAGGCACACGAGGAACTGGAGTCCCAGTCCGTCGAGGCCGCCGAGCAGTTCGGCGACCAGCTCGACGAGGTCCAGGAGCAGGTCGAGGAGATGCAGGCCCAGGTCGAGGAAGTCCAGGCGAAGGCCGCCGACGCCGTCGAGGCGTAACGAACCAGCCGTTTTTTGTGCGCGAACGCGCGAGCTATTACTATGAGCAACAACGAGATGCAACAGGAATGGGCGGAGATGGTCGAGGAGATGAACAACGCGGTCGCCGACTCGATGGAACAGAACATGAAGGCCCAGTCGGCCTTCGTCGAGTCCTGGGCGGACGCCGTCGAGGATTCGATGCTGGGACAGGAGGAGATGAGCGAGGGCTTCGAAGGGTACGGACAGGCCTACGAGACCTGGCTCGACGCCACCGAACAGCTGATGGAACGGTCGACCGACGCCGCACAGGGCGAGGATGTCGACCCGGCGGAGTTCCGTGACATCTGGCTGCAGGCGGCCAACGAGGCGTTCAAGAACGTGATGAGCACGTCGGCCTTCGCCGCCGCCAACGGCCAGCTCGTCGAGTCGATGATGGAGATGCAACAGGAGGCAGACGAGGTGAGCCAGGACGCCATCGCACAGATGGGGTTCCCGACGCGGGACGACATGGACGAGGTCGGCGAGCGCCTGCTCGAAGTCGAGCGCCGCCAGCACGCCGTCGAACAGAAGCTCGACCGCGTCCTCGAACACCTCGAGGAGTAAGCCATGTCGAGCAACCCACTCAACCCCTTCGCGGCGGCACTGAACGTCCAGACGAAGACCCTGGAATCGATGAGCGACGCCGCCGACCGGAGCCAGATCGCCGACGAGCGCCTGGAGCTGATGGAGTCGGTCGAGGTCGGCCAGACGCCCAGCGAGGTCGTCTACGAGGAGAACAAGCTCGAACTGCTCCACTACGACGCCGAGGCCGCGGGCATCGAGGTCGCCGAGGAGGACAAGGAGTCTGTCCCCATCCTCATCACGTACGCGCTGATCAACCGACCGTACATCCTGGACCTCCAGGAGGAGCGGTCGGTCGTCCGACGGCTGCTCGAGGGCGGCCACGATGTCTACCTCATCGACTGGAACGAGCCCTCCCGGCTCGACCAGCACCTGACCCTGGACGACTACGTCAACCGCTACATGGACAACTGCGTCGACGTGGTCCGGGAACGGTCGGGCCAGGACGCCATCAACATCCTGGGCTACTGCATGGGCGGGACGATGTCGGTGATGTACGCCGCGCTCCACCCCGAGAAGGTCAACGCACTGGGCCTGATGGCCGCCGGCCTCTGTTTCGACCACACCGGTGGCGTCCTCGAAGAGTGGGGTAGCGACGAGTACTACTCCCCCGAGGACGTGACCGAGACGTTCGGGAACGTCCCGGCGGACATGCTCGACATCGGCTTCGCGCTGATGGACCCCGTCGAGAACTACGTCTCGAAGTACATCCGCCTGGCCGAGAACATCGAGAGCGAGGGCTTCGTCGAGAACTTCGGCCGGATGGAGAAGTGGCTGGGCGACGGTATCGACGTTGCCGGGGAAGCGTACGTCCAGTTCCTCGAAGACGTGTACCAGGACAACAAGCTCTACCGGAACGAACTGGAGCTGGACGGCAAACACGTCGACCTGAACAACATCGACATGCCAGTCCTCCAGCTGATGGGCGAGTACGACCACCTCATCCCGCCGGAGGCCTCCAAGCCGTTCAACGATGTCATCGCCAGCGAGGACACCAGAACTATCGAGTTCTCGACGGGCCACATCGGCCTCTCGGTGTCCTCGTCGACTCACGCGGACCTCTGGCCCGAGGTGGCACAGTGGTACAGCGACCGCAACCGCGGCGACGAAGTCGACATCGCGGTCGAGTCGCCCGGCGAGCACGACGAGGACCCGGTCGACGACGCTGCCGCGACCGAGGAAGGCGGCGTCGAGGCCGCCGCGGATGTCGAGACGGTTTCGGGCATCGGCCCGACCTACGCCGACCGCCTCCACGCGGCCGGGATCGAGACCGTCGCGGACCTCGCGGAGTACGACGCGGCCGAACTGGCCGAGATCGCCGAGACGACCGAGTCCCGCGCCCAAGACTGGCTCGACCAGCTGTAGCGCGGCCGCTCTTTTTCACACTCGCGGCCCTATCGACAGCTATGCGCGTCTCCGTCATCGGCGGCTCGGCGGTCACCGACGACCAGTACAGCCAGGCACGGGAAGTCGGTCGATTGCTGGGCGAACGCGGTCACGAGGTCGTCTGTGGTGGGCTGGGCGGCGTCATGGAAGCGGTCTGCAAGGGCGCGAGCCGGGCCGGCGGGCACACTATCGGGATCGTCCCGGGCGACCGTCGCGCAGCGGCAAACGACTACGTCGACACAGTCATCGCGACCGGGCTGGGAAGCGCCCGGAACGTCCTGGTCGTGATGAACGGTGCCGCGGCGATCGCCGTCGACGGCAACACCGGGACGCTCTCGGAGATCGGGCACGCCCTCGACATGAACCGGCCGGTCGCAGGGATAGACACCCACGACATCGACGGGGTCGAACACGTCGAGGCGCCACGGGAAGCCGTGGAGTACGTCGAGTCAACGCTGTAGTCGGCGGACGACGGCCGCGAGCGCCAGCAGCCCGATCCCCACCGCCCGGACCCGGCCGCGGGCACCGCTCCGGGGCCGGAAATCGACCGCGAGCGTGACGCGGTAGCCGATCCGGGCGGTCCGTAACAGGAGCCCCGGGACCAGTAGGTGGACGATACCGGCCAGTGCCGTCCCGATCCAGACCAGTCGGCGTTCGATCGTCGAGAGACGCATGGGACCGGGTACGGACCGGAGCGGCATAAGCGGTCGATCGCCTGTGAAACCGAGTTCACAACCGGGCGTCGGTGTCGGCGGGTCGGCGTTCGAGCGACGTCACCGCCGCGCGCTCGTCGAGGTCGACCGCCAGCCGTTCGCCGCCAGCCGAGAGCGTGACCGTGACCGTCCACGGATCTGTCCCCCGGACCGTGATACGATCGGGGTCGACGACACAGTCGAACGCCCAGGCCGGCGTCGTCCGCGGGTCGACCCCGTGGTCGTAGAGCCAGCCCGCGACGGCGGGGTGGGCGAGGACGGCGATCCCGACCGGCGGATAGTTGTAGAAGCTACAGCCCGCACAGTCGACGGCGAGGACGGCCGGGTGGTCGTCGGCGTAGTGGCTGTCCAGTTCCGACCCGGCGCCCGACGCGAGGCGCGTCTCGACGACGCCGGCACAGACCGGACAGACGCCGGCCAGCGCGAACCGCCAGAACAGCCGTGTCCGCCGGTCGAACGCCGCCGCGACCGCCGGTGGGGAACGGTCCTGGATCCCGCCCGGATCGAACGGAAAGGAGAGGACGATCGACGCACAGTCGAGACAGCCCACCCGACCGAGGTAGTCCTCGTACGTGAACGTCAGCGACGCCCCGCAGTCCGGACAGGCCGCGTCGAGGGACACCGAGTCGACTTCGGCCTCCCGGTGGAGGACGCCGCTGCGGATCGCGTCGATGACGCGGTGGCCCGGATAGCGCAGCGTGTAGTCGTCGCCTTCTTTCCCGACGAACTGGCCCGTCACCTGCGAGAGGTGGTAGTTGAACTTCCCGCTGTCGCGCTCGCCGACGCGGTCCTGTAGTTGTGCGTAGGGCAGCGCGTGGCCGTCGGCCGCCCAGAGCGCGAACAGAATCTCGACGCGGAGTTCGTGGCTGAAGAGTCCGAACGCCTCCTCGGGCGCTCTGTGGGAGACGCCCTCGTCGTCGGCCATACGGCCGTTTCGACCGGTCCGTACTAAACGCCTGCGCCGTGTCCGACGTGTAAGGAGAGTTACTGAAACGGAGTTCTCAGAGTTTTTACAGTACCGGCTGCCCTGGATCGTCCTACGATGACAGCGACAGACCACGTCCTCGGGCTGTGTGGCAGTCTGAGCGACGACAGCGGGACGCGGATCGCCGTCGAACGGGCGCTCGACGCCGCCGAAGCGACCGGCGCGACGACCGAACTGCTCGACCTGCGGGAGTGGGAACTTCCGCTGTTCGATCCGGACGCCGACGACGCCGGCGACGGCCCGGAACTGGCGGCGCGGGTCCGCGCGGCCGACGGGATCGTCGTGGGGACGCCGATGTATCACGGGTCGTACTCGTCGCCGCTGAAGACGGCGCTCGACTACTGTAGCATCGAGGATGTCGAGGGGACGACCGTCGGCCTGCTGGCGGTCGCCGGCGGCGGGTTCCCGACGCCGGCGCTGAACACCTGCGGGCGACCTGCCGGGAGCTGAAGGCCTGGCCCCTGCCGACCCAGGTCGCGATCCCGAACTCGTGGCAGGCGTTCGAGGACGGCCGGCTCGTCGAAGCCGACATCGCCGAGCGCGTCGACGAGTTGGGAGCGGACGTGGCTACCTACGCCGGCGTCGAGCGCTACCCGGACGAGCGCGAGCGAGCGGAGCTGACGGCCTGACCGATCACTCGAACCAGTCGACGAAACTGCTCGACAGCAGGGTGTCGCGCTGGTTGCGGATGTACTGGGCCTGCATCCCCCAGATCGCCTCGGCGAGCGGGACGTTCTCCTCGACGCGCCGGCGGACGAAGTCGTGTTTCCAGCGGGCGGGCGTCAGTCGGCGGTCGACCCGTTCGCGGAGCGGTCGGATGTACTCGTGGGCCTCCTCCGTCGAGAGCCCGCGCTGTTCGAGCCCGTCGCGGGCGAGTTCGAACAGTTCGCCGTAGATCTCGTCGGTCGCGGTAGTGCTTGCCCCGTTGGCCGTGATCCACTCGATGTCGGCCCGCAGACCGTCCTCGACGGCGGCGTAGAAGTTGTCCTGGGCGGTCTCCCAGTCCAGCGACTGGATCGGGTGCTCGAACCGCCGGAGACTCTCCATCAGCCCGGCGAAGACCGCCTCGAACCCGATGGCGTCGGCAAGCGTCGGCTGTGCGGGCAGTGGCCGGAACTCGATCCGGGCGTTGGCCGCAGAGCGGGTCGCGCCCTCGAACACCGGCCGGATCCACCGCCAGTACGAGCCGTGTTTGTGCCGGATGTGGACGAAGTCGTCGTCGAACCGACCGCCCGACTGGATGTCCATCGGGACGATGGTGTCGTCCTCGACGATGTCGTCGATGGCGTCCTCGACGGTCTCGAAGTCCGGCGGGAAACAGACTTTCGGCGGTGTCGAGTCGCCGGCCGGCGGATTCAGAACGGACTCGAAGACGCCGATACGGTTCTCCATGTGCGCGTCGGCGACGATCTCTCGGTCGGGGGCGTCGTCGTAGAGATCAGGCGGGAAAAAGGGCGAGTTGACGCCGAGCGCGAGCAGGGGGCCCGCGACCCGGAGGGCGTAGCTGAAGTACTCGGGGAGATCGGGCGCGTGTGGGATCTGGTAGTGGGGCTGGATCGACGTGATGAGCGCCTCGGGCATCACCGTCGGCGCCGACAGGGAGACGTTGGGGGCGTCGAGTTCGAACGCGGCGGGGTACTCGGTGTTTGCCATCGTGTGGTACCGGACCGAGTCTGACATGTTCGTCCCGATGCGTACACTGTCGTGTTCGACGGCGTCACAGAGGTAGCTCCCGGCGGTCTCGCCGTTGGGCGGCACCGTCCACATCCCGTCGGAGACCAACCGGATCCCTTCGTTACCCAGCCGCTGCTGGGCGGGCATCAGCGACGCCTTCAGTTCGTTGCGCTGTGCGGCCAGCCCGTGGGAGTTCAGCGGCTGTGGGCTGGTCTGCATCTCGGCGTTGTGCAAGCCAAGTTCCTTCTCGAAACCGATGAGTTCCAGCAACTGACGGGGGACCCGGCGGAGCGCGTCGGTCCGATCGTCGACGGCGTACAGCTCCAGTTCCATCCCGACGATGGCTTCGGTGTTGTCGAAGGTGCCCGACCGGACCGCCTCCTTCAGGTGGGCGGCCTCCGCCCGGGCACGCTCGTTGAACGCTTCACCATCGACATCGAGCGCCTGCCGAACCTGCGCTGCCAGTTCCGAAGCCGACATACAACGGGGTTGTCCGGGGGGACTATTAAGGGTGGTCCAGTAGCTCGTCCCTTCAGTCGCCGGTCCCGTCGCGGCTCGACTCCTCCAGGCGCCAGCGCTTCTCGACCTCCCGGTTGGCCAGGACGACGAGCGAGCCGTCCTCGACGCGCAGCCGGGTCTTCCGGAGTCCGATGGCAGTGATCCGACCCGTCACCGACGCCGTGTCGACGCGATACCCCTCGTTGAAATCCGGGTCCCGGAGGAGGTAGACCCCGGCGACCGTGTCCGCGATCATGTCCTGCAGTGCGAAGGCGACACCAAGCCCGATGAACCCGCTCGCGGTCCCCAGACTCGCCGCGACGTTCCCGAGTCCGACGATGTTCAACAGGACCAGCGCCGCACCGAACCACAGGAAGATGGCGATGACCGTCACGGTCAGGTCGACGACGAGCCGCTGGCTCGCGGGATAGACCCGCTCGAACACCGAGCGGGCGATCGTGAGAACGATTCTAATTCCCACGTAGGCGATAGCGAGAAACAGCGTCCCGAGAACGATTTTCGGGATCGCGGCGGTGATGCCGTCGATCAGTTCCGTCCCGATAGCGGCGAGTTGCTCGCGGAACGACACGGCCTGAATCAGCATACGTCGCCCGTTTGCGACCCAGACAGTTAGTAACACACGCCACGGTCGGAATCGAACACATTCACCGGCTCCAGCGTCCGAATCCCCGTGGCTCCGGCCGACTCACAACAGTTCGTCGATGTCGCTCATCGTCTCGTCCAGCGGGTCGCCCTGCCGTGTCGACAGCGCGCCCTCGACGGCGTCCCGGGCCGCCGGCAGCGGGTCGTGGGTCTCACAGTAGACCGCCAGTGCGAACTCGCGGTCGCCGAGTCCGGAGAGCGCCAGCGCGTCCGTCCGCGCAAGGGTGCCCGACAGCCAGTCCCGGACGATCTCACGCCCCTGTGGGCCGACGGGTGTGACCTGCTCGCCGAGCAGGTGGAGCGTCTTCGCCGCGGTGACCGGGGCGATCCCGGCCGCGTGACCGCTGGCGCCGACAGTTCGGCCGGCAGCGTAGGCCTCGACGACGGTCGCTGCGTCCGCGGGCGGACAGGGCAGCGCGGCCGCGACCGGAGTGAGCCGTTCGGCGAGCGTGGTGTCGGTGTCGTCGACGGCGGCGACGCCCTGGTCGCGCTGTCGCTCGGTGACCTCGATCCCGGCGGCGATGTCGGACAGCGCCATTTGTCTCACGTTCTCCCGAGAGTAATTTAACCCTGGCGACTCCCCGCCCCCAGCGCGTGGCGACCCCCAGGCACTACCTACCGGTTACCGGTCGGTAGTTCGGCCGTGAAAACGTCGATTTCGCGGCCTCGGATCGGTTTTTTAACCCCCCTATCGCCCGTAGGAAACGATACGATGAGTGCGACAGTGTCGAGTTGTCCGGAATGCGATAGCACGGTCGAACGAACCGGGGCAGAGACGGTCTGTTCCCACTGCGGGTTGGTCGTCGGCGAGGACGCCATCGACCGCGGCCCGGAGTGGCGCTCGTTCGACGACGACGACACCGAACGGGCGCGGACCGGCGCCCCGCTGACCTGCTCGCGTCACGACCGCGGACTGTCGACGGAGATCGGTCGATCGACGCGGCTCAAGGGCCGGAAGCGCCGGCAACTGGCCCGACTGCGCCGGGAACACACCAGAGCACAGGTCAGTTCGAAACGGGAGCGCAACCAGATCTACTCCTTCACCGAGATCCGGCGGATCGTCGGCGCGCTCGGACTCTCGGACGCGCTGCGGGATCGGGCGTGCGTGCTGTTCGAGTCCGCCCAGCAGGCGGACCTACTACAGGGCCGGTCGCTTGAAGGGTTCGCGGCGGCGGTCGTCTACGCGACCTGTCGGACGGAGGGTGTCGCCCGGACCGTCGAGGAACTGTGTCGCGTCGCGAAGGCCGACGCCGACGAGTTGCGGGCGGCCTACGACGCCTTGAACCGGGACCTGGGGCTTCCGACCGGCCCGATCGACCCCCGGGAGTACGTCCCGCGGTTCGCGACGGAACTCGATGTCCCGGCGGCTGTCAGACAGTGTGCGGAGGACCTGGTCGGCGAGGCGCGGGAGCGAAACCTCGTCAGCGGCCGCAACCCGGCAGGGGTCGCAGCGGCCTGTCTGTACACCGCGGGGCGCAGACACGACCTCGATCTCACGCAGGCCGAGGCGGCCGCGGTCGCCGACGTGACGCCGGTGACGCTTCGGGGAACCTACAGCGAGCTACAGCCGTAGGCGGCGCTCGCGAGGGTCTCGAACGCTTCGGCGGCCGGGGAGTCCGGCGCCGTGTGACCGACGGGGCGCCCGTGCTCGTGGGCCGTCGCCAGCCGGCCGCTCTCCGGGATCGTGACGACCGGCGCGCCGAACTGGTCGGCCAGATCGGCCGTTCGAGCGGTCCCCTGCACACGATTGAGGACGACACGACAGAGCCCGGTGTCGAGTTCCCGGGCCAGCGCCCGGACGCGGAGCGCGTCGGCGAGTGCCGCCCGGTCGGGGACGGTGACCAGAACGGCGGCGTCGGCGACCGACAGCGGGAGTCCCACGTCTGCCTGAAGCCCGGCAGGCGAGTCGACGACGACCCAGCGGTAGGCCCGGTCGAGCCGCGAGAGCACGTCGGCGAGCGCGGTCGGGTCGGACGCCCGTGCCCCCGCGAGCGTTCGCCCGCAGGGCAACAGGGTGACCGGCCCGCTCTCGTCGACGGCCGTCAGCGGGTCCGCGCGGCCGGCCAGGACATCGTGGAGGTCCGGCCCGCGCCGTTCCGGGAGGTCGGCCATCGCGAGGTCGCCGTCGACGACGACACCGTCGAGCGCTGCCCCGAGGTTGTACGCGACCGTCGACTTCCCGACGCCGCCCTTGCCGCCGGTGACAGTCAGGATCATTCCACTCGGCCCGGTGGGTCCGCCAGCGTTCGACGGCGGTCCGCGAGCCGGTCGCCCCGTCTGGCGAGCTGTCGGAGCGCCCGCTCGTCGGGGAGCGCCGGCCGGCCGTCCTCGTCGGAAGAATCCGTCTCCACCGCTCTCCCGGCCTCGGACTGCTCACGTCGTTCGAGGCGCCGTTCCACGGCGTCCAGCCAGTCGGTCACTACCGATGGGAGGTCGCCGGGCGTCGCCAGCGGCGGGTCGTCACCCTCCACACCTGCCCCGGCTGTCGCCGGCTCGACGCCGGAGTCGGGGGCGTCGGGGATGTCCGCTGCGGGGACGGCGTCGGCGGGTGGCGAGGGGTCGCCGAGGTCACAGACGATCGCCCCCGGTGTGGTTCGCTCGCCGACGGGCTGGGCGTCCGGAGCGGGGGTCGCCGCGCCGAGCCGCGCCGGCGGATCGGCCGGAGGTGCCTCGACGGCGTACCCCAGTGCGTGGTGCCCAGGGTCTACGACGCCCGCGAAGCCGTCGTCGGTCCAGCCCGGCACCGGACAGCCCTCACGTCGGGGCGGACGGACTGCGCCGTCGAGACAGTTGGTGACGGTGACGTGTGTCGGTTCCTCGGCGACGGTGACGCCGGCGGTCACCAGCGTCACCCCCTCGTGGTGTGTCCAGGAACACTCGATCGAGGCCATACGCGCCCTGGTCCCGGCTTGGGTTCTAAACGTTAGCACCGGACGACCGGAGCGTCGAGCCACGCCGCGGCGGCCGCGGGCGTCGTGAACCGGTCGACCGAGAGGACGACCGGGGCCGGCGTGCTGGCGACCCGGAGGACCGCCAAGGCAGCGGTCACCGGCTCCGCGTCGAAGGGGTCGGTCGGTGTCGGGCCGGGCGCGTCGGCGACGGCCGTCTCGAACGCCGGACGCAGTCGCTCGACCAGCGTGGCCCGGGCGGCCCGCTGGCGGTTGGCGAGTCGGTCTTCGAGGCGGCGGCGCTGGGCCAGGTGGTCGCGGTACGTCCGGAGTTCCTCGCGCCGGCGGCGGCGGCTCTGTTCGGCCGCGGTCCGCGCGGTCCGGCGCTCCGCGAGCGTCGCGGCGGCCGCTTCGAGGTCCGCACGCGCGTCCTCGGTGTCGGCGTCCAGCGCCTCGCGTGCCCGAACGCGGCCGCGGTGGACCCCGACCGACTCCTGCAGCGCGGCGAGGTCGTGCTCGGGGACGGCGTCGGCACGCGTCGTCCGGTCGGGGACCGCCGGCTCGATGTCGGCGAGACGCTCGCGCACCTCCTCGATCGCCCCGTCCTCGGGAGTCGTGTGGCCCGCCGATCTGGCCGCGGCGGCCAGGGCCGTCCGCGTCCGCAGTCCGAGGTCTGGGTGGACGTATCCGGCGGCGTCGTAGACGGCCGTCGGTTCGGGCGCGTCGACCGCCGGCAGACACCGCTCGCCCCGGACGGCTGCGGCGACAGTCCGGCCGTCGACCGACCGCGCCCGCAGATCGACGACACGTCCCTCGTAGGTCGTCGCCCCGACGGTGAGTCTCACAGCGGCTCCTCCCGCATCGAGGCCGGTGACGGGAGCGCTCGCCCCGACGCGAACCGCTCGTAGGGGACCGCGGGCTCCGCGCGGTCCTCGTATCGCCGGGCAGCCGTCCGGACGTGGTCGGGCGCGTCGGCCGGTTCGAACGGGCGGACCCGTTCCAGTTGCACGTCTACCCCGTGTTTCGCCTGGAGCCGGAGCGCCTGGAACGCCCCGAACTCAGTCGCCGAGAGCAGTGCGGCCCGACCGAACCGCCGGACGACACAGCGGTCGTGTGCCCGACAGACGTTACGCAGGTCCCGGCGAGCCGCTCGCGAGTGGGTGACGACAAGCAACATCGACCGTATTTTGTGGCCCCCAGGTGGAAAAATTCCGCGTTTTCACTCCTGCAACGTTTTCCGAGTGCGGATCTCTCGGTCCCCGTCCCGGACGTAGACGGCGGCGTCGAACAGCGATGTCACCGCGTCGACCGTCTGGCTGTCGTGGGCGCTCGGGTCGAGGTGGAAGTGCGCTCGTGCGTCGGCCGCGTGGAGGTGGCCGACGACCGCGTGGAGGAACTCGTAGAGCGGTTCGAGTTCGACGTACTGGAGGACGGCCGTCAGGGAGTCGAAACAGACGACGACATCCTCACAGTCCGACAGCCGCTGGCTGAGTGTGATCCCCAGGCCGGTCAGGTCACTGGGTGTCGAGACGCTGTCGATGCTGACCGACGAGAGCGAGTCGGCCCCGGTGGGCGCCTCGCCGACGGCGATGACAGACAGCGACGCCGTCTCGATCGACGACGAGCGAACCGCCTCGACACACGCCGACGGCGACCGCGTATAGGTGACCCACAGGACGCTCCCCGGCGGCTCCGGGGCCTGGAGCAACTCCGTACAGAGCCCGCCACCACCGGCGTGACCGCTCATCGACGGGGCACAGAGCACCGTGTTCGTCGCCCCGTCGAGCCGCTCGGGAAGGTCACACATCGGTGTCGAGTCCTGATACGTCCTTCTGGTGTAAAACCACTTTCACTACCGTTCCACCGGGGTGACCTCGAAGGGGCCGGGCTCCCCCACGAGCGAGCGGATCCGGTCGCGTGCGGTGGGACGGTCCGTGGCCAGGACGACCAAGCCGTCGGCCGGACCGTCCCCGTCGGCTCGGTAGGCTCGTAACTCGCCCTCGAAGTCCGTGGCGTAGGTACGCAAGACCCCGCGAACCTCCCGTTCGAGGTCCGCCAGCGAACAGTCGCCGTCCTCGAAGGTCGCAAGCGCCTCCTCGACGTTCCGGAGTGCGGAGATGCGGTCCATTATGTCGTCCGGAGGTGGTCGGTGCGTGGCTCGTACACCTCGCCTTTCTGTTTGAGCTTCTCGATCTCGTGTTCGGCTTTGGACTCGTCGATACCGACCTCCTCGGCGCGCTCGACCACCACGTCGACGGGCGCTCCCTCGTCGTACTCGTCTTCGATGTCGGCGATGATCCCGCGGATGTTCTGGATGCGGTCCCGCTGGCTCTTGGAGGTCCCCGTCTCGACCACGTCGGCGTCGAACTCCCCGGTCTCGGGGTCGACACCGATCTCTTTCAGACAGTAGTGGGCGATCTCGACGGCCCGGTCCGCGTCTTCCTCCTCGACGGTGTCCGAGAGCCGGATGCGCGCGGAGGCTTCCGCCAGGCGGACCAGCGCCTCCAGTTTCCGGGCGGTCACGGGAACGGGGGCGTCCTCGTCCTGGCCTTTCAACCGCAGGTCGACGTAGAACTCCTCGATGACGGTCTTTGCCTCCTCGGTCATCGTCGGGAAGCAGTTCCGTTTCGCGTAGGCGATGTACTTCCGCAGGAGATCCGGTTCGATGGTCGGTGCGACCTCGTCGGTGACGGTCTCGACCTCCTCGGCCGAGTAGTTCGAAGTCGAGGTCTCGACCCGGTGGGTGTTCAACTCGCCGGCGTAGTTGGTCTGGATGATGTGCTGGGCGAGGTTGCGGTCCTCCTCCTCGTCCGGCTGGTCGGTGACCGTGAAGATCAGGTCAAAGCGGGAGATCAACGCCGGTTCGAGGTCGATCTGCTCGCCGATGGGCTCGTACTGATCGAACCGGCCGTACTTGGGGTTGGCCGCGCCCAGCAGCGAGCAGCGACTCTTCAGTGTGGCGTTGATCCCGGCTTTCGAGACACTGATCCGTTGCTGTTCTAACGCTTCGTGCATCGCCGAGCGGTCCTCGGAGTTGTGGACGACCATGCCGTTGGCGACGAAGTTATGTGTCCCAGCGACGGTCAGGTCGTAGACGCACGGATCCGGTCTGGATTCAGTTTCCGCAGGTACCGTCTCGACCGATTCGACACGCTGGCACGTCACGTCCTCGGTGGCAAGCTCTGGACGTTCAGAGGGGGGCACTCCATCTGAATCACCAGCCGAAAGCACCGTCGACGAGTCCGATTCGATAGTCGGTACTGTTCCGCCGTCGGCGGCCGTCCCGGTCAGCTCTCGTGGAACGTACGCCCAGTCACCGGCCTCCAGATCGGCGGCTGGCCGTTCGACACGCTCGCCGCCTTCGCGGACGAAGAACGGATGGTCCGCGGTCGCGGTGAGTCGTTCGCCCGTCTGGAGTGTCACCCGCGTCAGGTCCTCGGGCGCGTCGTACTCGTGGATGGCCGTCACCGGGCGGGTGACGAGCCGCCCATCGTCGGTCATCGTCCAGACCTGCAGGTCGTCGATAGCACGGATTATGCGACCGTTCGAAAGGGGCTCGACGGCACCGTCTTCGGCGTACTCGTGGGCGAGATCACGGATCCTGCTGATCCTGTCGGCTCCGTGGACGAGGGTGTCCCCGGTCACGCAACTCATCTTGTCCAGCTCGTCGACGGCGGCGATCCCTTGATCGGCCAGAACGAGCGCTCCAGCCTCCAACGTCCACTGTTGTCCGTCGCCGAAATCGTCTCTCACAGCCGCCGCGGTAAGGCCGGCAGAACTGGAGCCTTTCCCCGACGTGTAGACAGACCGAGGGGCGATCTCTCGGATATACGACAGCATCTGCGATTTCCCCGTACCGGGGTCACCGATCAGGAGCATGTGCAGGTCACCCCGGATGCGTGAGCCGTCGGGGAGTTCCTTGGTCACACCGGAGAACAGCTGGAGCATCATCGCGAGCTTCTCCTTCTCGTAGCCGTAGATGGAGGGGGCGATGGCGCCGACCATCTGGTCGTAGATATCGGGCTCGTTCGAGAGCTCGACGATGTCTTTCTTGTCGGCGTCGGTGATGTCCATGTCCTCGAACTGCTCGTCCTCGATGACGACGCTGACTCCGTCCATGTAGATGTCGAACATCGGGGACTTGTCCTGGTCCGACCCCTGCTGGTCGAGCTTGAGGACGCCCGTCACCCTGACGTGGTCGCCCGCCGTCACCGTCCCGGTGATGTCGTCCTCGACGTTGATGTCGATGGACTGAGGTGTCTCGCCGCCGCGCAGGCCCTCGGGTGACTCCTGGACGCGAATCTTCTGGGCGTCGATGAACTGGGACTGTTCGGTGTTGAGCCGGAACGGGCCCTGGCGTTCACAGCCCTGGCACTCGTGGGGTTCCTGGAAGTCGCCGGTGCTCTGGGGGATGCGGGTGAGGGTGCCACAGCGCTGGCACTCGAAGGCGGCCTCGATCACCTTCGGGCGAACGTCGGTCGCCTTCCGGACGATCCCCTGGACGGCGATGAGGTTGCCGTGGTGTTCGTGGCGGATCTCGCGGATGTCCTCGGAGTCGGGGAGGTTCTGGACACGGACGTGGGCCTGACCCAGCGAGACATCGACGGGGAGGTCGTACAGCCGCAGCGCCTCCTCGGCGTACTCCTGAAGCTGTTCGGGCTTCGTGCGGTAGTCGTCGGCCAGGTCGGGGTCGAACCGGTAGAGGTCCTGCCAGTCGATGTACAGCGACTTCTGGTCGTTGGGGTACTTCTGGGCGAGCTCACCGATCTCGTTGCGGTAGTAGTTGCGGTAGAACTCCTCGAAGCGGTCGATGAGCTCGGTGTTGTCGGCGGTCGCCATCTGGTTGGGCAACGATTGCGCCCGACAGGCTAAGAACCTTCGGCAACCGCGGCGGAAGTGACGGCACGGGCGGACCGACCGTCGGGACCGCGGGACCGACAGACGGCATCGGGACGAGCCGACCCTGCTAGCGGCTCGGCCGGCCTACTCACCGAAACTGCGGAGGCTCTCGTAACAGGCGCCGATAGGGTGATAGCCCGGTTCCACCGCCGCCCCGTCGCCGGTCGGATACGGTTCGTTGTCGGCGTCGACCCGCTCGTACCAGTTGCCACTGGGCGCGACCATCGTCTCGGCGGCGTAGTCCCAGCAGTGGTCGTACCACTCCAGATATCGGTCGTCGTCGGTCCGCTCGGCCAGCGCGGCGGCGGCACCGATCGCTTCGGCCACCTCCCAGCCGTACTTGTCGTCGACGACGGGGTCGCCGTCCCGGTCCAGCGAGTAGTAGAACCCCCCCGCAGTCGTCGTCCCAGCCGTCGAGCGCCGCGTCGAACAGGTCCGTGGCGCGGTCCAGCAGCCACGCCTCGCCGGCGTGGCGGTGGAGGATCGACAGCAGTTTCGCCCACTCGGCGTGGTGGCCGGGCTGGTACCCCCACGGTCGGAACTGGTGGGTCGGGTCGTCGCGGTTGTACGCGAAGTCGTGGTCCCAGTCGGCGGTGTAGTGTTCCCAGAGCCGACCGTCGGTCTCGCCGGCTTAGGTCGACACAGAGCCGCTCGGCGACGGTCAGCGCGCGGTCGAGATACCGCTCCTCGCCGGTGACCTCGTAGGCGACGATGTTGGCCTCGCAGGCGTGCATGTTGGCGTTCTGCCCGCGGTAGTCCTCGGCGGTGTCCCAGTCGGCGTCGAAGACGCTCCGGTACAATCCCTGCTCTGGCTCGTAGAACCGCTCGTCCAGCAGTTCCCACGTCTCGTCGAGGGCCGCCTGCGCCCCCGCGACGCCGGCCTCGGTCGCTCGGGCGTACGCGAGGACGACGAACGCGTGGCCGTAACAGACCCGCCGGGAGTCGGCCGGTGTCGTCCCGTCCAGCAGCCAGTGGTAGCCGCCTCGTTCTACGTCCCGGAACTGCTCGTAGAGGAAGTCGGTGCCGCGTTCGGCCGCGCCCAGCCACGGGTCGGCCCCGAACAGGTCGACGGCCAGCGCGAAGTTCCGGGTGAACCGCGCCGCCGCGACCAGATGCTTGCTGTCGGGATCGTAGATCTCACCGGTTTCGGTGTCTAACTGCGCGACGAACCCGCCGTGGGTCTCGTCGACGCAGTCGGGGTAGTAGAACGCAAGCACGCCCTCGATGTGGTCCCGGAGCCAGTCGGCCTCGGTGTACTCGCTCATAGCCCAGCGTGGACGCCGGCGCAGTATGGGTCTGTCGGCGACAGGTGTGCAACCGTGTGAGTTAAGCCGCGAGTGTGTGAACGGCCGGCGTGGACAGCCCAGTGCTCATCGCGTTCTGTGGTCTCCCGGGTGTGGGGAAGTCGACGGCCTCTGGCTACGCCGCCCGGCAGTGCGAGGCCTCGCGGTATCGGAGCGACGAAGTGCGCAAATCGCTGTTCGAGGACCCCTCCTACACCGACGCCGAGATCGAGCGGACCTACGAGGAACTGCTCTCGCAGGCCAGAGCGGAGCTAGAACGTGGTGAGTCCGTCGTCGTCGACGCGACGTTCAACTCGACGGCCTACCGCGAGATGGCCGCCGAGACGGCCCGTTCGACCGGCGCCGAGTTGCTGTTCGTCAGGGTGACCTGTTCGCGCGAGGTCGTCAGAGAGCGGATTCGCGCCCGGGAAGGGAGCGTCAGCGACGCCGACTTCGCAGTCTACGAGGAACACCGAGCGGCGTTCGATCCCTTCGAGCGCGACCACGTCGTCGTCGACAACTCCGAGACGGTCGAGGCGACACACGACCAGATCGACCGGCAGGTCGTCGGAGCGGTCCGGGAGACGGTCCAGCAGTAGCTAGGTGGTCGAGAGAACCGGAGTGAAGTGGGATCGCCCAGATTTGAACTAGGGGCACGGGCACCCAAGGCCCGAAGGTTACCAAGCTACCCCACGATCCCGCACGTGAGGATGCGACCGTCACCGAGTAAAGGGTTTCGTTGCCCGTCGGGCCGTGCTACGGTGGCGCGAGGCCCCAGAAGAACGCGATTCCGAGCGTGGTCACGACGGCGAACACCGCCTGCAGCGGCGCACCCACTTTCACGTAGTCGCTGAACCGGTAGCCCCCCGGCCCGTAGACGAGGAGGTTCGTCTGGTAGCCCACCGGAGTCATGAACGCCGTCGACGCGGCGAAGGTGACCGCCAGGACGAACGCGAACGGATAGGCGCCCAGTTGCTGGGCCGCCTCGACGGCGACCGGGATCATCAGGACGACGGAGGCGTTGTTCGAGATGATGTTCGTCAGAAGCGCCGTCACGACGTACATCAGTCCGAGGACGACGATGGGCGCGAACCCGGGCGCGGTCATCACGAACAGGTCCGCAAGCAGGTCCGCACCGCCGGTCTCCTGGAGCGCGATCCCGAGCGGGATGACCCCCGCGAGCAGGAAGATCACGTCCCACTGGACGGCGTCGTACAGCTCCTGGGGGCGCAGACAGCCGGTCAGCACCATCGCGACCGCACCGGCGAGCGCCGAGGCGACGATGTGGATGGGAGTGAGTGCGGCGACGCCGACGACGGCCGCGACGATGCCGACGGCGACGGGGATCTTCGACCGCCGGAAGTCGGGTCGTTCGATCTCCTGAGCGACGATGAAGTCGTTGTTGATGTTGAGGCGGTCGATGCTCTCGGGCGTGGCCTGGACCAGCAGAGTGTCACCGACTTTCAGCCGAACCCGGTCCATGCGCTGGCGGAACAGCTCACGACCGCGCCGGAGCGCCAGCACCGTCGCGTCGTAGCGCTGGCGGAAGTTGGTGGAGGCGAGCGTCTCGCCGACCAGCGACGAGCCCGGCGCGACGACGACCTCGACGAGGTTCGTCCGCTCGCTGGCGCTTTCGAGTTCCGCGTCGTCGACTTCGACCTCGGGCATCAGGTCCAGCCCCTCGGCGTCGAGGAGGTCGACGAGGGTGTCACGGTCGGTCCGGATCGCGAAGACATCGCCGGCCCGGATCGATTTCGGGCCCAGTGGTTCGAGAAAAGTTCGGCCGCCCCGGACGAGCTGGACGATGTCGACATCGAACTCGGTCTCTTCGAGTGCGGTCTGGACGGTCTGGCCGACGATCGGCGAGTCCTCCCGGACGACAACTTCGGTGAGGTACTCGCCCATCTCGAACTCGTCGGTGAGGTCCTCGCGGGCCTCGATCCGCGACGGGACGAGCCAGCGGCCGACCGTCAGCAGGTAGGCCGTCCCGACGACGGAGACGAGCAGGCCCAGTTGCGTGAACTCGAACATCCCGAAGGGGTGATCGAGCAGTTCCGCCGACAGCTGGGAGGCGAGGATGTTCGTCGAGGTACCGATCAGGGTGAGCATCCCGCCGAACATCGAGGCGTACGACAGCGGCAGGAGGAGTTTCGAGGGTGAAATCTTGCCCTCGTGTGCGATATCTGTCACCATCGGGAGTAGGATGGCGACGGCTGCGGTGTTGTTGATGAACCCGGAGATCGGCGCGACCAGTCCGACCGTCGCGCCCAGTTGTCGGGACTCGCTGTCGCCGGTCAGCGAGGCGAGTTTCGCCCCGAGTAACTGGACGATACCCGTCCGTTGCACCCCATCGGAGAGAATGAACATCGCCAGGACGGTGATCGTCGCCGTCGACGCGAAGCCCGACAGCCCCGCAGTCAGTGGCGAGCCGCCGTCCCCGGGCTGGTGGAGGACGTACACCGGATCGGCCAGCAGGTTCGCGTCGACGGCGACGGTCGTCACCGGCTCGACGAGCAACAGCGCGACCATGACGCTGATCGCGGTCACGTCGACCGGGAGCGCCTCCGTCGCAAACAGCACGAGCGCCAGGAGGATCAGCGCGAACACGAACGCCATCCCCGGCGTGACTGACTCCAGCACACCGGGAGTGAGAGAGCGGCAGGCAAAAAGCGTGCGGAGTCACGCCTCCAGATCGGCGAGCAAGGCGCGGTAGCTCCGGTCGAACGCGCCGTCGTCGCGGACCGCGCCGATCGCTACCTCCGAGACAGGGACCGCCAGCCGGCCGTCGGCGCCCGTCACGACGACGGCGTCGTGGTCGGTCTCGTCGGTCCACTCCCCGTCGAGGTCCCGGACCACCACCTCGCCGAAGTAGCTGCCAAGCTCCTCGACGAGGCTCGTGAACGCCCGGTCGTCGAAACTGTCGGTCCCGCCGTAGGTCGCGTCGGCGAAACGGTCGTCCTCCCACTCGGCGTCGACGAGGTCGTCGAGACGAGTCAGCGACTCGGGGGTGAAATCCAGGTCGCGTTCGCTCCAGAACTCGGCGAACTCGGCCGCTCGCTCGGCGTGGTCGGCGCGGAGGCCGTCGCCGGCAGCCGGGTCCGACGCCGGATCGCCCTTCCGATCCATCCGGTCGAGTAGCGACTCTGTGGGGTCGCCCCCGGCCTCGGGGTCCGACGCCGCAGCCAGCGACCAGGCGTCCGTGCCGGTCTGGTTCCCGTCGTCGGTATCTGTGTCCGCGTCGGCCGGTGGCGTGGTGCCGGCCGTCGCAGCGACGCCCCCCTCAGCGTCCGGGATGTGAAACGCGTCGTCGTCCACCGGGTCCGCGTCGTCCGGTGTGTCGGCGACGCCTCCTTCGTCTGCGTCGGCATCGCTCCCCTCGTCCGCGTCGGCATCGCTCCCGTCGAACCCGGGCGTCTCCGTCGCCGGCTGCCAGCCGCCGGCGTCCTCCCAGCTCGTCACCGTCGAGTCCGTGTCGTCGCCCTGTGGCGACTCGCTGGTGGCTGGCCCGCTTGGCTCCGGTTCGTCTGCGGGGTCGCCCGCTCCCGCCGGACCGTCGGAGTCGGCGGGGACGGACAGCTCCGTCTCTAGTCGATCGAGGACGGCCGCGAACACCGGCTCGTCGGCGAACGAGCGCGCGGCCACGTCGAAGACGGCGACCGTGCGTTCGTCGTCGGCACCGGCGACGGTAACACCCCAGCCGTCGTCTTGGACCCAGCGGCCGTCCAGCTCCCGGACCAGCACCTCGCCGAGATAGCTGCCAAAACGGACGGTGTGGGTCGTGTACGCCGTGTCCTCGCTGGCCGCGACGGGCTCGTCGTCGAACTGATCGGCGACGGCAGCGTCGAGCCGGGAGAGCGACGCCGTCGAGAAATCGAGGTCGGCCGACCGGTCGGCGACCGTCTCGGCCCGCTGGCGGAACTCCGCCGGCGAGAGCGCGGCGCTGTCGGTCACTGTCGGGCCGTCCGAGGCCGGTTCGGTCGCGGACTCGCCACTCTCGGAGTGCTCGTTCGCGGTGTCGTCGCCGCCGCCGAGCGTCCGGCGGATACTGTCGAACAGCCCCATACCGATCGGATGGGTGGCCCGCTACAAGAATGTACGCTCCGCCCCAGTCAGTGCTCGTCGCGCAGTTCCATCGCCGCGACGATCTCGTAGGGGTCGTCGCCTTTCCGAATGCCGTCGAGCAACTGGAACGACTCGTCGGGCGCGAGGAAGTGCCGGGTGACGGCCCGCCCCAGCGGTGTCGGCGAGAGTCCGTCGATGAACTCGTACTCCAGCAGTTTGCCCAGCGCGTGTTTGGTCGGGACCTCGCCGATCATCCGGTCGTTGAGCGCCTTCGCGCGCTTGCCGGCGACGGTGACGTTCGCCAGTGTCTCCTCCACGGCGGCGCTCTCGTCGTAACGGGTGATCACCGGCTCCATCTCGCCTTTGAGGAGCTTGAACGCCACCTCGTCCTCGGTCATCTCCATGCTGTTGTGGTAGGTGCAGTCGGGTTCGACGAGGACGTAGACGGTCCCCTTGTCGTGGTAGTCCGGCCGGCCGGCGCGCCCGAGCATCTGGCTGAACTCCTGGACGGTGAGCCACTCGATCCCCATGGCAAGCGAGTCGAAGATGACCTGCGAGGCGGGGAAGTCCACGCCGGCCGCCAGCGCCGCCGTCGTCACCACAGCGGCGAGATCCTGGTCGGCGAACTGCCGCTCGACCCGCTGGCGGCGCCTGTTGTCCAGGCCGGCGTGATACGGCGCCGAGTCGTACTGGAGCTTCCGGGAGATCTCGTGACAGCGCCGCCGGGAGTTGGTGAAGATGATCGTCTGACCGCGGTACCCCTTGCTAGATTTCGTGTCGAAGGCCCGCTTGACGAGTTTCTTCTCGGTCTCGATCTTCTCGCGACCGTCGGCGAACGTGACGTGGCGTTCGATGGGGACCGGGCGCTCCTCGAACTCGATGAGCTGGGCACGGAGCTTCTCGGCCAGTTGGCTCGGGTTGCCGACCGTCGCCGAGAGGTAGATCCACTGTGTGGCCCCCGAGTCGGGCGCGCCACCGGTCTCACAGTAGTGTTTCAGCCGCGAGATCAGCCCGTCGAGCCGGTGGCCACGTTCGTCTTCCCCGAGCGTGTGGACCTCGTCGATGACGACCGTCCCGATCGTCCCCAGGTCCTTGTCGGTCCGGAGCGCGTGGTCGATTCCCTCGTAGGTACCGACGATAACGTCGGCGTTCGGGTCGAACTGCCCGCCCTCACCGGCGATCCGACTGGCGCCGACCCGCAGCGACACGTCGACCATGTCGCCGTATCGCTCCCGGAACGACTCGTACTTCTGGTTCGCCAGCGCGACCAGCGGGACCAGAAACAGCATCTTCCCCTTGTTGTTGAGCACGCGGTCCAGGCCGGCCATCTCGCCGACGAGGGTCTTCCCCGTCGCGGTCGCCGAGACGATGAGCTGATCCTGCCCGTCGGTCGCGCCGTGCTCCACAGCGAGACTCTGGACCGGCAGCAGAGTGTCGAACCGGGACTCCAGATGGTCCTGGATACCGGGGTGCAACGACAGCGAGTCCGTCGGCACCAGTTCGACATCGTCGACGGTCGCGGAGATCTCGTCGAACTTCGTGAGGTCGGGGTCCAAGTTCCCCGAGAGGAGATTCGAGATGCGGTCCAGGTCCTGGACCTCCAGCATGAGTTCTTCGAGGCGCTCGCGCGCCTCACCGGTTATGGTGCCTTCGAAGGCGAGTTCGCGGTCCAGCTCTTCGCGGGCACAGTCGGGGCAGATACTCTCCCCGTCGGTGTGGATCTCCGTCTCGCTCGTGATCGGGGAGTACCGGCCGGCGTTGGCGCAGTACCGACAGGTCCGGACGACTTTCGCGGACAGTTGATAGGCGTCGAACAGCCGCCGGGCCTGGTCGCGGGCCCGCCTGGAGGTCTGCTCGGAGATACGCAGTCGGGCCGCCCGCCGGGCGAGTTCGACGAACTGGTCGGGTGATCGCAGGTCCTCGTCGGTGCCTTCCTTGATGCGGAGCCGGCGGGGTCGCGGCCCCGCGTCGGTCTCCTTGACTTCGAGGACGCCGTGGAACAGCCGTTCCCCGTCACGTTCGGCGACGACCGTGTACTCCTCGCCGCGCTCGTGGAGAAACAGCGTATCGACCTGTGCAGCCTGCTGGGACACGGCTGTGTGTACGACGCGGCCCCTACTTCAGTCACTCGGGACGCCTCCACGGCGACTTTAAGTCGGTCGGCCGACAACACGATCATATGCGCCGGTTCCGAATCGGCAGTGCGTTCGGCATCCCGATCCAGCTCGATCTGACCTTCCTGCTGGTCCTGCCGCTGTTCGCCTGGATCATCGGGACACAGGTCGGCGAGACCGCCGACCTCCTCAACGACGTGCTCGGCGCCGGGCTGGAGCCGTCGGTTCTCACCGTCGGCTCGCTGGTCTGGGTGCTGGGCGTGGCCGCCGCCGTCGGTCTGTTCTCGGGTGTCGTGTTGCACGAACTGGGTCACTCGCTCGTGGCCATGCGCTACGGCTTCCCGATCGACTCGATCACGCTGTGGCTCTTTGGCGGGATCGCACAGCTCACCGAGATGCCCGACGACTGGAAGCAGGAACTGGCCATCGCCGTCGCCGGTCCGATCGTCAGCGTGCTCCTCGGGGGCCTCTCGTACGTCGCGTTCGCGGTCCTGCCCGCGACGGAGTCGACGCTGCTCCAGTCGGTCCGGTTCGTCCTCGCGTATCTCGCCGTGATGAACCTCGCGCTGGCCGTGTTCAACATGCTCCCGGGGTTTCCCATGGACGGCGGCCGCGTCCTCCGGGCCTTGCTCGCTCGCACCCGGCCGTACGCCCGGGCGACCGAGATCGCCGCCGAGGTCGGGAAGGTGTTCGCCATCTTCCTGGGCCTGTTCGGGCTGTTCGTCGTCGGCAACATCTTCCTGGCCGGGCTGGCCTTCTTCATCTACATCGGCGCGGCCGGCGAGGCCCGCCAGACCTCGATGGCGGCGGCCTTCGAGGGTGTCACCGTCGGCGACGTGATGACCCCCGCCGACCGCGTGACGACGGTCACCCCCGACCAGTCGGTCCGGGACCTCATCCGGACGATGTTCGCCGAGCGCCACACCGGCTACCCGGTCGAGCGCGACGGCGAGGTCGTCGGCCTGGTCGCCCTGGAGGACGCCCGCGCCGTCCGCGAGGTCGAACGGGACGCCTACACCGTCGGCGACGTGATGACGACCGACCTCGTGACCGTCTCCCCGACGACCGACGTGATGGACGCGCTGACTCAACTGCAGGACAACTCCGTCGGCCGCCTGCTCGTCACCGACGAGGACGGCGCCTTCCAGGGGTTGCTCACCCGTTCGGACATCATGACCGCGCTCTCGATCATCAAATCGAGCGGCGACTACGCGCCAGCCGCCGGCGAGCGCGGTTCCCTCCGGCCGAAACCCTGACCCCGATCAGCAGACCCGCGAGCGCGGATCGTGCTCGCCCGCCGGGCGAGCGGTCCCCGCCCGAAAGCGCAGTTCCGCCCGCGTGAGCCGACCGAACTCCGCGCGCCGGTGACAGGCCGGACACAGCGACACCACGTTGTCGAGGGTGTGGGCGTCGGCGACGGTCAGGACCGGCGAGGCGGCGAACAGCCGAACCGGGACGACGTGGTGGACGTCGGGGTTCCGACCGATGTCGGCGTCGTCGGCCCCGCAGACGACACAGGCGTGCCCGTCACGGCCGAGCGCCCGCTCACGGACCGCGGGCCACCCCGGCCCGTAGTCGTCGATCCCGCCACCCTGCCAGTTGGGGTGGCCGTCGCCGGTGAACGCCGCCGAGAGCCACTCTGCGTGGCAGTCACGACTACAGAGCGTGACCTCGCCCTCAATCTGACTGGGGTATCGTTCGACAGGGTCACCACAGACATCACATTCCAGTGTCAGGGTTCCACCCGTCCAAGAATGGTGGTCCTCCCCCGACTGTGACGGTGGCTCTCGCCACGTTTCAGTCTGCACACAGTCCGCGCAGTAGACTCCCTCCTTGGCGGACGGGTAATACTCGAACGTCCGGTCACAGATCATACACTCGGTCTGTGTTTTGCCGCCGCGATAGTTCGGGTTAGCCGCCCCCTGGTACGATACCGCCTCTTCACGGCAATCGTCCGAGCAGTATCGCTTCTCGTACTCACAGTAGAACTGCTGACCACACCGATCACATTGCCGGTTCGGAAGCCGTTCGTCGTGTGACTGGCTATGATGGACACCGAGGCCTCGCCGACTGTCGAACTGTCGTCCACACGTCGGGCACGTATGCGACATACAATTATGTTCTGCGCGTTCGAAAATAAAAGCACGCTGACCAGCGTGAATGTGAAACTATGGAGCGTCGTAGCGGGTGTGTAAGATATGTTAAATGAGTCCGGGTGCGGGAATTGAACCCACGTCTCAGCCACCACAAGGCTGAAGGATACCACTACCCCAACCCGGACACGCGTGCTGAAGCAGCCTTAGCTACTCCGCTGGTACAGAAATACGTTACGACTCCCCGGTCGGTTCGAGACACCCTTACACGGCCGTCGTCGCCGCTTCAGTCTGCGACACGACGACAGACGACAGCCCGGGTTCGTCGATCACTCGGCGATCGGCGTGATCTCGATGCCCGTGGCCGCGACATCCTCGACGGTCGCTCGCCACCCGCCGACGGTGAGCGTCTCTTCGGCGGTCGACAGTGTCAGCGACGAGACCGTCGGCGGGGCCAACGAGAAGTCGATCTCGACCTCGCTCTGGAGTTCGTAGTCCTCGACGACGCCCTCCCACGTACCGGGTTCGTGCGAGTCGGTGTGGTACCCCTCGATCGTCGCCCGGAACCGAGTCCCGTCGTCGAGTTCGGAACGGAGATCGGTGATCGCTCGGCGCGGGTCCAGATACCGGCGCGGGAACGTCCGTCCGGTCCGGACGACGGCCGACGCCCCCCAGACGGTCTCGGTGTAGTCCTGCAGCAGTAAGACGAGGTTCGACTCCTGCGTGATCAGGTATCGTTGCGTGTCCTGTATCGGGTGGTTGCTCCCGAAGATCCCGTAGGTCCGGTCGGCGGCCACGACCGTGTCTGCCGTCGCGCGGGACCGGACCGACATCCGATCGGGATACGTGCGTTCGGCCGTCGACGCGTCGCCGCTCATCAGGAGCCTGACCGTGACGCCGTCCTCGAGCGCCACTCGGAGCGCCGGTTCGATCTGTCGGTAGATCCGTGGTGACGTGGCGACGACGAGCCAGTACTCGGCGGCCTCGATCGCCTGTTCGATGTGCCGCAGCGCCGTCTGTTCGCGGCTCGCCATCGTCACGTAGTCGTCGGACACGTCGACGGTGTCGTCGTGGACCCGACGCAGTTCCGACCCCAGCGTGTCGATCGTCTCGCTCAGTTCGTCGATTCGCCGTCGTTTGAGGTCGTTCAGGACATCCTGCGGCGACGGCGCGATGACCTCTTTCCCCCGCCCGCGGGACCTGATCTCGACCAGGCCCATCTCTTCGAGATCGTACAGCACGTCGTAGATCCGGCCCTGCGGGACGCCGGAGGCGTCGACGAGGTCCGTCGGGGTCGCCTTCCCCGAGCGGACGGTGGCGACGTACGCCTTCGCCTGGTAGGATGTCAGCCCGAGTTCTTCGAGGCGGCTGGTCAGTCTGCTGTCACTCATGGGTCCGGTGATCCGCTATCGGTCTGTCGTCGCCGCTGTGCGGTCGGGTCGCGCTGGGTCGGCGGCCTCGGGGCGGTGTGCATCAGGTGTGTACACGCCCCCCGTGTTATTTAACACCACGATTCGTGGTTGTTATCATGTCGACCTACGCGACACCCCCGGACATCGACATCGACGCGGCGGAGACGGTGCTCGAACCGTCCGGTGAGCGGCAGGGGTACTGGGTAGGTGCACCGTGTGTCCACCGCCACGACGGCGTGCCCTACCTCGCCGTCCGGTGGCGTGATCCGGACCGGCGCGGCCACGAGGTGACGGTGTACGAGTACGGCGACGACCGGTCGCTCACGCAGCGAGCAGCCCTGACAGCGGCCGATCTCGGAGTCGTGAGTGTCGAGCGGGCGGCGCTCGTCACGGACCCACGGACGGGGGCGCTCCAGTGTTACCTCCCCGTCGACCGCGGCGGCAACGACTGGGTGATACAGAAACTCGCCGACGCCGAGGCGCCGTCGGACCTGGACCCGGACACCGCCCGGACCGTCCTCACGCCCGAACCGGGGACGACCGACGCGGGGACGGTGAAAGACCCCGTGATCGAGACGGTCGGGGGCCGGTACTACATGTTCTACGCGGGGGCCGACGGCCGCTCGGAGCAGGCGCATCTGGCGACCAGCGTCGACGGCGAGACGTGGACCCGCCACGGGGACAACCCCGTCATCGAGCGGGCCTACTGGCACGACCACCACGTCAGAGTATCGGCCGTCGTCCCCGCGCCCGACGCACCCGTCTGGCTCGTGTTCTACGACGGGAGCGGCATCAGCGACACGGGCCGAACGTGGAACCTCCGGACCGGCGTGGCGGTGTCGCCGGACCTCGAACGGGTGACCGACACGTCGCCCGACGGCCCCGTCTACAGCGGCCCGGCCGCCGAGCGCGACACGGGAGTCGACACCTTCGCTACCTGCCGGTACGTCGACGTGTTGACTCGCGGCGACGAGTGGGAGGTCTTCGCCGAAGTCGCTCGCGAGGACGAGTCGTTCGCGCTCCGGCGAGCGACGGTCCCGGCACCGGGGCTGTGACCGGCGTGTCGGGGCGGTCAGACCCGGTAGTGAGAACGGGGGTCAGGCGTCCCGCTCGCGCGCCGGGACCGAACGGCCGCTGGTGGTGATCGCCTCGCCCGTCTCGGCGTCGAAGAGGTAGATGTCCGACGGGGAGACGCTGAGACGGACCGTCTCGCCGGGCTCGGGTTTGACGGTCGGCGGCGAGACGGCGGTCAGTTCCGTCCCACCGACCAGCAGGTGGACGAAGTTGTCGCTCCCCTGGTACTCCGTGACGACGACCTCCGCCTCGAACACCGGGCCATCGGGCGACTGCGCGTCAATGTCGATGTCCTCGGGGCGGATGCCGACGACGACCTCGGTGCCGGGAGCGACCGCGACCCCGCTCGGGACGGCAGCGAGCGGGACCGTCGGGTCGTCGGCCGGGAACCGGGCGGTGTACCGGTCGCTATCCTGTCTGTCGAGAACCGCCGGGAGCTGGTTCATCGACGGGGTCCCGAGGAAGTCGGCGACGAAGCGGTTCGTCGGGTCCGCGTACACCCGGTCCGGCGGCCCCGCCTGCTGGAGGACACCGTCGTCGAGGACGGCGATGCGGTCGGCCATCGTCATGGCCTCCTTCTGGTCGTGGGTGACGTAGACGGTCGTGATGTCCAGTTCCGACTGGAGGCGCTGGAGCTCCGTCCGCATCTCCGACCGGAGCTTCGCGTCGAGACTGGCAAGCGGTTCGTCGAGGAGGAACACGTCGGGTTCCCGGACCATCGCCCGGCCGAGCGACACCCGCTGTTTCTGCCCGCCCGAGAGGTCGGTCACCGACCGGTCCAGCAGGCCCGCGATGTCGAACATCTCGGCCATCTCCTCGACGCGTGCCTCCCGCTCGGCGGCCGAGAGGTCCGTGGAGTGTTTCAGCCCGTAGGCCATGTTCTCGCGGACGGACATCATCGTGTAGAGCCCGTAGTCCTGGAAGACCATCGCGATCGATCGGTCGCTGGGGGCCAGTCCCGTCACGTCGCGGCCGTCGATGCGGATGGCCCCGTCGGTGACGGTTTCGAGCCCGGCGATCATCCGCAGCGTCGTCGTCTTGCCACAGCCGGAGGGACCGAGCAACACGAGCAGTTCGTCCTCGACGGTCAGCGAGAAGTCGCTGACGGCGGTTTCGGTCCCCTGCGCGTCGTCGTAGCGCTTGGTGACGCCGTCGAGGGCGAGTTCAACCATCAACGGATCCGCCTCCCGTCGGCGTCGAAGTACGAGGCCGCGTCCGCGTCGAACGTCACCGCCGTCGGCGTGCCGCGGTCGAGGTCCGCGGGGACCGACCGGGTTCTGACATCGAAGGTCCGCCCACCGGTCTCGACCGTGAGTTCGTAGGCGCGACCGATGGGCTCGACCACCGTGACCCGGCAGTCGACGGAGGGAGTCCGCTCGGCGGGTCCAGCCTCGGTGTGGTCGCCAGCGAGGTAGACATCCTCGGGTCTGATCCCCACCCGCCGTGCGTCGGACGGTTTCGTGGCGGTGAGTGCGTCGACGACCGGTCCGGCCCCGCCGGTCACGTCGAAGACGTTCATCGAGGGATCCCCGAGGAAGGTGGCGACGAACTCCGAGTCGGGCCGGCGGTACACCTCCTCGGGCGTCCCGACCTGCTCGATACGGCCGCCGTTCATCACGGCGATGCGGTCGGCGAGACTCATCGCCTCCTCCTGGTCGTGTGTGACGTAGAGTGTCGTGATCCCGAGCTGTTGCTGGAGGTCCCGGAGTTCGGAGCGCGTCTGTATCCGGAGCTTCGCGTCGAGGTTCGACAGCGGTTCGTCCATGAGCAGGACCGACGGGTTCCGCGCGAGCGCCCGTCCGACCGCGACTCGCTGGCGCTGGCCGCCCGAGAGCGCGGCGGGTCGTTTCTCCAGGAGGTCCGCGATATCCAACAGCGCGGCCGTCGACTGGATGCGCTCCCCGACGGCGTCGTCGTCGAGGTCCGTCTTCCGGAGCGGGAACCGGATGTTCTCCCGGACCGTCTTGTGGGGATACAGCGCGTAGCTCTGGAACACCATCGCCACGTCGCGGTCCTGTGGGACCGTCCGGGAAACGTCCCGGTCGCCGATCGTGACGGTCCCATCGGTGATCGGTTCGAGGCCGGCGACCATCCGCAGGGTCGTCGTCTTGCCACAGCCCGAGGGGCCGAGCAACACGAGGAGTTCGCCGCTGTCGACATCGAGGTCGACGCCGTCGACCGCGAGCGTCTCGTCGAACCGTTTCGTGAGCCCGCGCAGTCGGACCGAGTTGCCGCCGACGGCGTCCCCGACCGCGCCGATGGCGGTGCGCTCGGCCGCGTCCGCCGCGGGAGTGTGACTGTGCTCTGCCATCGTTACCCCTCTACCGCCCCGGCCGTTAGCCCTTTGACCATGTACTGTTCGAGATACAGGAACATCACGATGATCGGCAGCGTGGTGAGAAACGACGCCGCCATGATCTGTCCCCAGACGTTGTTGAAGTTGCTGTTCATCTGTTCGATACCGATCGGGAGCGTGAGCTTCGCCTGTGATTTGAGAAACACCGACGCGAAGATGTACTCGTTCCAGGCGATCTTGAACGCGAAGAGGAAGGCGGCGACGAGCACCGGGAGGCTCAGCGGAACGACCACGCGAAAGATCGTCTCGACCCGGGAGTAGCCGTCCAGCAGCGCCGCCTCCTCGATCTCGACCGGGAGGCTCTCGAAGTAGTTCCAGAGCATGTACAGCGTGAGCGGGAGCGTACTCACGGTGTAGGTGATAAACAGCGACAGCCGGGTGTCGACGAGGCCGAACCGCGCGAGCAACTGGAACAGCGGGACGACGACGGTGATCGCCGAGAGCATGTAGACGACGACGACTCCGCGCCGGACGAGACCGTTGCCCGGGAACTCCAGGCGCGTGAAACTGTACGCGCCGATGACGCCGACGACGAGCGAGAACGACGCCGTCACCAGCGCGACGATCGCGCTGTTGAAGAAGTAGCTCGTGAACGCGAACGTCTCCGAGGTGAACAGGACGGAGTACTGCGACAGCGTCACCTCGCCGGGCAGCAGCGACGGGTCGTCGGAGTAGATGGCGGCGTCGGGGGTGAGACTCGTGATGAGCATCACGTAGAACGGGAGGAGCGCGATCAGGAGCGTCAGCGCCAGGCTCAGATAAAACCCCAGGTGACCGAGGCGGCTATCGGTGTCGTAGCCCGTCTTGAGGACGCCGAGGCTCGACCGGACCTGTGCGTAGATCCGGAGGATCATATCTTGTCCTCCCCGAACAGCGTGACGAACCCGACGACGAACATCGCCTGGACGAGAAAGAGGAGCAGCGAGATCGCCGCGCCGGTCCCCTGCTCGAAGTTGGCGAAGGCGGTCTGGTAGGCGAAGATCGGCAGTGTGAGCACCTGTCGCGTGAGGAGCCAGACCTGCGCGAAGGCGTTGAACTCCCAGATGAACCGCAACAGGACGACGATCGTGATCGTCCCGCGTAGCTCCGGGAGGGTGATGTCTTTGAACTGTGCCAGCGGCCCCGCCCCGTCGATCCGTGCCGCCTCGTACATCGATTCGGGGATGGCCTGGAGCCGGGCGACGATGAGGAGGAACGCGAACGGGAAGTTCCGCCACGCCGAGAAGACGATAACCATGGGAAGCGCCGTGGAACTCTGTGCCAGCAGGCCAGTGCTGTTGCTGTACAGCCCCCACTCGGCGAGCATGTTCGGGATCGCGCCCCAGAGCGGGCTGAGCATGAACTGCCAGACGAACGCGACGGCGATGATCGGCGTGACGTGTGGCAACAAGACGAGTCCGCGAGCGAGTCGCCGCCCGCGGAACTCCCGGTTGAACAGGATCGCGACGACCAGTCCGGCGACCGTCGAGAGGACGGTACTGCCGACAGTGAACACGAGCGTCGTCGAGAACGCCGACCAGAACCGGGTACTGGACAACAGTCCGACGTAGTTTTCGAGCCCGACCCACGTCGGCGCCCTGTCCGGGTTCAGCGGGACAGTGGTGAAACTGAGATAGACGTTGTAGCCGATCGGATAGAGGATGACGGCGCCGATGAGGAGGACCGCCGGCAGGATCAACCCGATGCCGAGGAGGGCCTCCCGCTGCTCTGCCGGGGACTCGAAGTACTGATCGAGACCGGTCACGGATGCGAGCCGGGTCCCGACCGACATCATTCGAGCGCGTTACGCATCTTCTCTGCCTGTTCGGTCGCGACGGTCTCGGGGTCGTCGCCGCTGATACAGACCCGGTTGACCGCCTCCGCGACCAGCGATTGGCTGGATATCTGGCCGAACTCCGGAACGAGCGTGCCGTCGACCACGTCGAACCGCTCCATGTTCCCCAGCGCCGACGAGATCTGGCTGATGGTATCGCTCCAGGCCGAGAGCGTCTCGTTGTCGCGGTACGCGTCGCTCTCGGAGGTCGACTGCAGGACCGGCATCGTGCCGCCGGGCTGGGTGTGCACCCAGTTGACGTAGGAGTCGCCGCTCATGACGTGGTTGACTAAGTCCTCCGACGCAGTGAGTCTGGCGTCGGTGTCGTCGAAGATGCAGTGTCCGAGCACCTGCCCGTACGTGCTGCGTCGCTGTTTCTCGGTCGCCGGTGCGAGCCCCGTGTCGGCGACCATCTCCTCGCCCTCGTCGGCCAGCAGGTCCGGGAGCAGGTACGACGAGTAGAGGAACATGTGTTCCTGCCGGTTCCCGTAGAGGCTCCGCGTGTCGTTGAATGTGACCGAACCCGGCGTGTACTGGCTCAGTTGCTGGTAGTACTCCAGCGTCTCGACCATCTCCTGGGAGTCGAAGACGACGTTCGCGTCTGCGTCGACGACCCGCGCGTCGTTCGACCGGGCGAACTGCGTGAAACACTGGCGTGCGTACGCGTCGACCTGGGTTCCGAACCCGATACCGTACGTGTTGTTGTCCGGATCGTGGAACGCCTGGGCCGCCGTGAGGATGGCGTCCCACGTCACGGGCGGTTCGAGCCCCTCCTCCTCGAACGCGCTCTTGCGGTACCAGATGCCCTGGACCCACGCGTCCGCCGGGACGCCGTAGTACCCGCCGTCACCGTCGCTCATGAACTGCAACGGGCCGTCCCGGAAGTCGTCCTCGCCGATCTCGTCGACGACCGATGTCGTGCTCTCCGCGGAGAGCGTGCCGTCGGCACCGAGGCGCTGGATCGTCTGGATCGCGAGCAGCCCCACGTTCGGCAGGGTGTCCGACGCGACCGCGCTGGACAGCTGTTCGGAGATGTCGTCGTTGTCGACGTACCGGGTGTTGACGGTCGTGCCGGCGCTGTCCTCGAAGTCGCTGACGATGGTGTTGATCGGTTCCCGGAAGTCGTCGCCGTTGTGGATGTTCCAGTAGCCGATCTCGCTCGCGGTCTCTTCTCCGCCACCGCCGCTCCCGCCGTCACCGCTGCCGCCGTCGCCACTGCCGCCGTCACCGCTGCCGCCGTCACCACTGCCGCCATCGCCGCTACCGCCGTCGCCGCCACAACCGGCCAGCCCGGCCGCAGCAGCGATACTCCCGAGTTCGAGGAGCCGTCGCCGACTCAGCGACTGTCGCTCTGTTCCCGCCGCCCGATCGTGCCGCGTGTTATCATGCGGAGGCATATGTAGAACTGTTTGTAATAATCATTTAAAACTCTATTGGATAACAACCTCTCGGAGTTGTTGTGTTCATCCAAAGTGTTATTTTTCTGCCCTTCACAGTCTGAGCTATGGCCCCAATCCGGATCGAACCGACCCCCGAAGACCAGCGTGAAACTGTCCCGCGAGGGTGAACAGATGACCCAGGAGACGCTCGTCGACGGGTACACGTACCTGGTGTTCCCGACCGCCACCCACGCCGACATCACCGCCGGTGACACTGGCGGGCTGTACGACCGTGACACGCGGTACCTCTCTGAGCTGTCCTGTGACGTTGCGACGGGAACGCTGACGCGGCTCCAGTCGACGCTGGTCTCGCCGCGGAGCCGAACCGAGACGTTCGTGCCGGCCGCGACCGGGGTGAACACGATGACCGGCACCGGGGAAGTCGCGAAACACACGGACCGGTCGTTCACGCGCCGCCTCAGCGTGACCGAGGGACACGGTGCGGTCCAGACGATCACCGTCCGCAACCACTCGCCCGACCCCGAGTCGGTGGAGTTGCGACTCGGGTTCGAGGCCGACTTCGCCGACGTGTTCGAGGTCCGCGGGTTCGAGGCCGACATCAACCGGACGGTCGAGACCCGCATCGCCGAGGACACCGTCCACAAGAGCTACTCGTTCACACACGGCGACGCGGACACGAGGTACGCGACGACGGTCGCGTTCGACCCCGCGCCCACGAGCCTGACCGACGACGAGGCGCGGTTCTCCCTCGGCGTCGAGCCCCGGGACACCGCGACCGTGACGACCCGGATCGGCCTCGACGACGCCCTTCCCTCGGCGGAGACGGCGTCGGGCGACACGGACCGCGTCGACATCCCCGCCGTCCCCACGGCCGACGACGAACTCGCTGGCGTGGTCGAACAGGCCGCGGCGGACCTCCGCGCCCTGACCACCGACACCGAGTACGGCCGCGTCCCGCTGGCCGGGACGCCGTGGTTCGCCGCCCCCTTCGGTCGGGACGCGCTCATCACGGCGTATCAGGCGCTCCCGGTCGCCCCGGAACTGGCGGCCGGGACCTTGCGGTATCTCGCGGCACACCAGGGCCAGCGGACCGACGACCGCCGTGAAGAGGAACCGGGGAAGATCTTTCACGAGCAGCGCCAGGGGGAGCTCGCGGCTCGCGGACTCGTGCCACACACGCCGTACTACGGCACGATCGACGCGACGCCGCTGTGGGTCCTCCTGCTGGCCGAGACCTGCGACTGGCGGGGGACCCCGGCGTTGGCCGCCGACCTCGCCGAGTCGTTGCGGGCGGCCCTCGACTGGGTGTACGAGACGAGTACGTCGGGGCCCGACGACCCGTTTCTCTACTACACGGCCACCGGCACCGCCCTGGCACACAGGGCCTGGAAGGACACGACCGCAAGCGTCCGGTTCGCCGACGGGACGACCGCCGACGGGCCCCTCGCCGTCGCGGAGGTACAGGGCTACGCCGCAGCCGCTCTCCGGCGCGGGAGTTCGCTCCTGGGCCGGATCGCCCGTCACGAGGCTTCCGCCGACGTATCGACGGACCGGTGCGTGGAGTACCGCGACCGGGCCAGCGCCATCGAACGGCGCTTCGACGACCAGTTCTGGCTCCCCGACCGCTCGTTCTACGGCCTCGCGAAGACCGGCGCGGGCGATATCGTCGACGCGGTGACCTCGAACGTCGGCCACTGTCTGTGGACCGGTCTCGTCCCGGAAGCCAGAGCCGGGGCGGTCGTCGAGACGCTCCAACAGCCTGAGCTGGCCGATAGCTGGGGGATCCGAACGATGAGCGCCACCGACGCCGGCTACAGTCCCGTGTCGTACCACGCCGGGGGCGTCTGGCCACACGACACGTCGCTGGTCGCCGTCGGACTCGGCCGCTACGGCTACGGCGATGTCGCGGAACGGATCGGCCGGCACGTCCTCGTCGCCGGCGCACGGACGCGACACGAACGCCTCCCGGAGCTGTACTGTGGCTTCGACCGCGAGACCGCCCCGACGCCGTACCCAGCGACCTGTGTCCCACAGGCGTGGGGCGCCGGCGCACCGTTCGCACTGCTCCGGGCGGCGTTCGGACTCAGCCCGGCCGACGACGGGACCGTCGTCTCGACCCGGTCGTCGTCGCTGTTCCCGGAGCGCGCGCTCGACCCCGTACGCGACCGCTGGGGCGGCGTCGAGCGGCGACGGTAGCACACAGGTCGGCGCTGGCACCGTCGGCTGGCCGGTGCCGACGGCGCTCGTCACCCGCTCCCGGACGGCAGTCCCGGGACGCTTTTATCCGATCACCGACTACGTGTCCCCACGCGTGGCCATCACCGACAAGATCTACGTCAAGAACCACCAGCAACTCGCCTCCCAGTTAGAGACGAGTTTCCCGAAAGGGGCCTTCAGCGGCGCGACGCTCGACATCCTCTTCCAGGGGGAGGGGCTGGTCAAACTCGACGACGCGACCCGGGATCGGGTGCTGGATTTCGCCGAGGACTTCATGGACTGTGAGTGCCAGGGGGCGCCCCACTGTGGCTGTCCGGAGCGGAAGTTCGTCGCGTACCTCCTGGAACTGCGCGAACAGGGGATGGGACCGGACGCGATCGTCGACGTGATGACCGACGACTACATGCTCTATGCCTACCCCGGCGATATCCTCTCCTTTCTCGACGACTCCGTCCGGACGCTCGAAGCGGTCGAGACGCTGGCGGATGTCGAGGGAGAGAACGAGGTCGCAGACGAAACACGCAACCGCCGCCAGCGGTTGTTATAGCTCTTCGAAACTGCCGATCCGGTAGGACGCGGCGTCGTCTTCCTCCTCGTCGTCCAGGTCTTCGAGGTGGATCACCTCGTCCTGGTCCATCTGATCGAGTTGCTGGCGGAGTTTCGTGACGTAGCGTTTGTGTTCTTCGAGTTGCTCGCGGAGGTGTTCGGCCTCCAGTTCCAGCCGTTCGTGTTCCCGGACGAAGCTCTTCGGGACCTCGACCTTCGGCGGGAAGCTCTCGGTGCTGGACTCTTCGGCGGCCGCTTCCAGTTCGTGCTCGGGGGCGACTTTCACCTGGCCGTCGTGGGCGACCAGCGTGTCGACGTAGTCCCGGAACACCGCGGAAAGCGAGATGTCGCGCTCCTCGGCGATCTCGCGGAGCGTCTCGAACTTGTCCTCGCTCACGCGGAAGGAGATCGTCTTGTTTTTGTTGCCCATCGTTGTCTCCTAGTCGTCCGTCCTCGTATTTAATCGTTTGTCAGACGCTCGCACGTTCACGAGACGGCTGAAAGAAACGGCGACCACAGCGGTTTAACCGCCGCCGCTCTGGCGTTCGGTATGGACGCGACAGCACACCACTACGCGATCACCGTCGAGGACCTCGAACGCTCGATCGAGTTCTACCGGGACAGTCTCGGCCTGGACGTTCTCTCCCGCTTTTCCGTCGGCGGTGAGGCCTTCGCCACCGGGGTCGGCGTCGACGGCGCCAGCGCCGAGTTCGCGCATCTAGACGCCGGCGACGCCCGTCTGGAGCTGGTCAGCTACGATCCCGAAGGCGATCAGCGACCGGCGCCACGGCTCAACGAACCGGGCGCGACACACCTGGGGCTGGAAGTCGACGATCTCGCCGCCGTCGCCGACGAACTCCCGGCCGATGTCGAGACGCTCAGCGAGCCACAGACGACCGAGAGCGGGACGGCGATTCTCTTCGTCGTCGACCCCGAGGGGAACCTGGTCGAACTGCTCGAACCCTGAGACGCGAGCCGAGATCAGTCGCTCGTCCGGGCCGTGAGCCACTCGACCGTTCGTCTGTCCTGTTCCCTGTCCTCGTCCGCGGGACGCTCGCCCGGCCTGACGAATCCGTGATCGGCGTCCTCGATCGTGTGGAACGCAGCGCCCTTTCGTCGAGCCACCCGTCGCGTGTCGTCGTACGGGACGATCTCGTCGGCGGTGCCGTGGACGACCAGCGCGGGGACGGTACTCTCGACGAACCGCTCGCCCGGCGCGTATCGGTGGAGTTCCTCGTAGAGGACCCGGCCCATGCTGAACTCCTCGTCGAGCGGGAGCGCACCGTCGGCGTAGAGCGTCTCCAGCCGCTCGCCCGTGAAGTGATGCCTGCCCCACTCGACGCTCGGATCGAGGAACGTTCCCTCGATGTCCAGGACCGGGTTCCAGAGGGCGACGCCGGCGATATCCTCGGCGTACCGATCGAGCGAGAGGCACGTCGACACCGCGCCGAAGCTCTTGGCGACGACGAAGTAGGGGCCGTCGAACTCGGTGACGGTGTGTTCGAAGGCCGCCTCGAAGTCCAGCAACTCCCCGCCGATAGTCACGCCCGCCGACTCGCCGTCGCTGTCGCCGTGGCCGCGGTAGGTGAACCGGACCACGTCGAATCCGGCCGTCGTGAGCCTGTCGGCGAGTCTTACGAACATCCCCCCTTCGTCCATGTCCTGGGTGATGCCGTGTGCGAGCAGTACGGTACCGACGGCGTCAGCGTCGGCCAGATGCTGTGCGACACGTATCGAGAGGCCGTCGGCTGTCCGGAGAGTAGCCGTGTCCATTCGTCGGAGCGAGTGGGGGCGAACGGAAATCGGTTGCGCGACTGTGCGCGCCACACGACGGTGCGGCCTCGCTCAGTCGGCGCTGGCTTCCGCTTGCTCGTCCTGCATGCTCTCCAGCGCGCCGACGACGGACTGGCGGTACGGCTCGATGTCGTCGCCGTACTCCTCGTGGGCCATCGTCACGTACTCGTCGGTCGCCGGGTCGTCGGGGTCGGCGTCGGTGAACCGCTGGATGCGCTCGAGCGTCCGTTCGGCGGTCTCTGCGACCCACCGATCCCGGGTCGCCTCGTCGACTTCCGAGATCGACTCCGGCCGGACGGAGACGTTCACGTCGCCCTCGTCGGTCTCGTAGGTTCGGGGTTTGCCGACGACGGCGACGTAGGCAGGCGGTTCCAGTTCCCGCAGCATCGACGCGGCGTCGGGCTGGTACTGCCCGGCGTACATGAAGAACGTGTCGCCGTTGGGATCGACGACACGGCCCTGCCAGTACTCGCTGTCCTCGCCGACATCCTCGGTCTCGGTCAGCGTCCCGACGAGGAACACGCGGTTGGCGCGCTCGCCGGTCGGCAGGAGGACGTACACCGGTGCACGGTCGTCGTCGGACTCCTTGAACGTGTAACTCGAATCGTTGAACTCGCGGGCGAAGACGCGGCGGGCGACTTCGCGGGTGGGTGTACTCGCCATCTAGATCGACCTCGCTTTGATCAGCAGTTCGTCCGCATCCACTGGTCCGGTGAGCCGCTCCTGTTCGTCGGCCAGGACGTAGCGGCCGAAGGTCGGTCCGGTGACCCGGTAGTAGCGCCCGAGGATGCCTTCGCGCATCTCGTCGGCCACGACCGTGGTGTCCAGCGCGTCCATGGCCATCTCCTTTGCCTCCTCCAGGGAGATACCGGTGAGCCGTTCGGTCGCTTCCTCGTCGAAGATGACCTCGGTGACCTCCTCGCCGTCGTCCAACACGCCCTTGATCCGGAGGTCGAACTCGCCCTCGACCTCGCCGTGTTCGCTACAGCGGCCGTTCTGGAGGACGCGGGTGCAGTCGTCCTCGGGACAGCGTTTGATGAGGCCCGAGCCCGACTGGATGTCGACCAGCGCGCCCTCGACCTCGACGCTGTCGTCGCCGACCTCGATCTCCTCGTCGAGTTCCTCGATGGTGGTCGTCCGATTGAGCTTCACGGAGAATCGGCCCTGGTACTCGTCCGTGACGACGTTGCGCAGGGCGTAGGAGGTCCCTTCGGAGAGCTCCGGGAGGTCGGATTTCGACCACTTGGTGAACTTGATCGTGCCCGTCTCGTCGCCCAGGAGCCCGACCTGTGCGACGGCGTCGGCGCGGGGCTCCCACAGTTCGACGACGGTGACGCGCATGTCGACCCACTCTTCGGGCGCGTCGACATCGCTCACCTGGACCTGCTCGTTGCCGCCGCCACTGGCGAGTTGGTCCCGGTCCATGCCGGCCTCGTCTAAGTACGTGTTGACGACGCTCCGGCGCGCTTCGTTGACGGGAACCTGATAGTCGTTGACGAGTGTGTCCAGCCGTTCCTGAACGTCCTCGACAGCGAGGTCCAGCTGGTCGGCGAACTGCTCGTGTATCTCTTCGGCTTGGGTACGCAAATCTGTTGCAGTCATTGGCGTTCACTGTCTCCGCCTGGTTTTCGATGGGAGACACCTGAGCGTTGGTCGCCTTCGGATATAAACACTCGCCCGGCGGAGTGAAAGTGAAACCGACGGACGTGTCGGTGGACGCGAGCGCGGGAAGATTGATCCGTTGCCGGCCGCAACTGTGTGGTATGGCCGACGGTGACGGCGACCGGATCGCGCGCTTTATCAGCAACACGCTCCGGTCGGCCGGACAGCAGTTGTCGGACGCCAAACGGGCCTACAGCGACGGGAAACGGGCCGCGCTGGCCGGGCTCCCCCGCGACGAGGACGGGCGCGCGAAGGTCGTCTGTCGCCGCCATGCCGACCGGCGGGCCGTCTCGCTGGACGCGCAGGCCCGCCCGGACTGTTTCGACGCCGACCACCCCGACTGTCAGGGCTGTGTCGAGGACATCCGCGACGGGACCGTCGAGACGTGGTGACCCCACAGCTTTGAGACGGACCGGCGACAACGCCGGGTATGGACAGGCCTCTCGTCGCGCTCGTGCTCGCGGGCGGAACCGGCACCAGACTCTACCCGGCCAGTCGCAGCGACCGACCCAAACAGTTCCAGTCGTTCGGCCGCGAACGGTCGTTACTGGCCGAGACCGTCGAGCGAGCGGGCTTCGCCGACGAGACGTACGTCCTCACCCGCGAGGCGTACGTCGACGGCGTACGCGAACGAGCGCCCGGTGTGGCCGTGCTGACCGAACCGGAACCCAAAGACACCGGGCCGGCGCTGGCGTATGCGGCCCACCGGATCCGCGAGCAGGTCGGCGACTGCGTGTTGCTCTGTCTCCCCAGCGACCACCACGTCGAGGGCGATTTCCGGGCCGTGGGCGAGCGCGCGGCCCGAACTGCAGCCGAAACAGGGGGGCTCGTGACGGTCGGTATCGAGCCGAGTCGGGCCGCGACGGAGTACGGCTACATCAAGCCGGGCGCGCCCGCAGACGGCTACCACAGCGTCGACGCGTTCCACGAGAAACCCGACGCCGAGACCGCACGGCGGTACGTCGAGGAGGGGTTCTACTGGAACGCCGGGCTGTTCGCCTGGACACCGACGGCGTTTCTCGACGCGGCCCGGGAGACGCCACTGGCACCCCTGATCGAACGCCTCGGCGACGACCCCGCGGCAGCGTTCGACGCGGTCGACGCGATCAGCGTCGATTACGCGGTGTTAGAGCGGGCCGAGAACGTCTCCGTCGTCCCCGCTGACCTATCGTGGGACGACCTGGGCTCGTGGGACGCCCTGGAGCGAGTGCTCGACGACAGCGACGGCAACGCCGTCCTCGGGGACGCAGTCACGATCGACGCCGCCGGCAACGTCGTCGCGACCGACGGCCACGCCAGCGTCGTCGGCGTCTCGGATCTCGTCGTCGCCTCGTTCGGGGATCGGACGCTGGTCGTCCCGAAAGAAAAGAGCCAGCGAGTCCGCGAGGTGGTCGCCCAACTCAGGAACGAGGACGCGTTCTGAGGGGCGATCCGGGGGAAACAGTCATTGTCTCGCGTGGTATCGGACCCAGTATGGACGGTGTCGCTCGACGGTTCTGGCTGCTCGTGATCCCGTTTCTCGCGGGGTTTTCGGCCGTCGGGCTGCTCGTGATGGGCGCGCTGTTTCCCGATCGGCTCTTCGAGGTCGGCAGCACGGGCTACATCGCCACCGCGGCGGTCGCGCTGGTCTCGCTCGGGACGCTCGTCTGGCAGTTGGCGACGGACAACACCGACGCCACCGAGCGACTCGACCGCCCCTAGCTTCGCATCGACCCGCCATCGACCGGGAGCGCGGTCCCGGTGACGTACGAGGAGCGAGCCGAGGAGAGGTAGGCGACCACGTCGCCCAGTTCCTCCGGATTCCCGACCCGGCCAAGGGGCGCGTCGGACCAGTCGGCGATGCCCTCTTCGTAGGAGTCGTACTCGCCGCGCTCGACGGCCGCCTCGACGAGTTCCTCGATCCGCGGCGTCTCGTGAGCGCCGGGCAGGACGGCGTTGACCCGTACCTCCGGGGCGAACTCGCGTGCTTGTGTCTTCACGAGCCCGATCACCGCTCGCCGGACGGCGTTCGAGAGCACCAGGTCGTCGATGACCTCCTGGACCGACCGGGAGGTGATAGCGACGACAGTGCCGGCATCCGAGTCCCGCAGATACGGGGCCCCGAAGCGGGTCGTCCAGACGTAGCTCATCACCAGCAGGTCGTAGGCGGTGTACCACTGGCGTTCGGTCGTCTCCAGGAACGGGCCGGGCGCGGGGCCGCCGGCGCTCGTGACGACGTGGTCGAGCCCGCCGAGTTCGTCGACTGTTTCCTCGACGAACGCCTCCACGGCGGCCCGGTCGGTGATGTCGGCCTGGACCGCCAGCACGTCGCCCGTGCCGGCGTCATCGAGATCCTGCCGTGCCCGGTCGACGTGTTCGGCCGTGGTTCCACAGACTGCTACGTCCGCGCCTTCGTTCGCGAGTCGGCGGGCGCTCGCGAGTCCGAGTCCACTCGTCGCAGCGGTACAGAGCGCGACGTTGCCCTCGAGTTCGAGTTCCATATCGGGTGGGCGGCGCGTCGGTAGAAAGAACCTCGGGTCGCCGACCGCTCAGCTACCCCAGAAGTTGTCGCGGCTCCCCAGCCGTCGGTCGTCCTCGTCGTCCTCTTGGGCCTCGACCTGTGTCTCCTCGTCGGCTTCCTCGTCTTCGGTCTCGTCCTCGTCGAGTTCCAGTCGTTCGAGTTCCTCCGCGCGAGCGTGGTTCGACCGAACCTTGGTGACTTTGACCTTCGACTTGGCCGGCGGGAGGACCCCGTCGACCATGATGATGAACCCGTCCTCGGTCCGCCCGACGCCGGCACCGCTCTCGTGGATGTCCTCGACGGTCACGACGACCTCTTGGCCCGGCTTCACCGGCTGGCTCTTCAGATCGGAGATGGGCTGGTTGTAGTGGTTACACCACTCGGCGCCACCTCTGTCACCGTAGTGCGTACACCCCATCCCCTCGATACGCTCGGTGAAACTGGGGCATTCGTCCGCGAGCGGGCAGTCGGCCATGACCCTGCGTACAGGAGCCGCGGGCAAAACGCTTGCGACCTGTGTGGCGGCGAGCCGACGGCTGGCGAGTCCTCGGGACGGGAACCCTCCGTGCCGATATGTGAAGTCGCCCCTGTTGTCATAGAACGGCTTTTACATCATAGACTGATATATAAGGACGAGACAGATGTCAGACGACAACTCGGAACGGAACCTGTCGCGACGGAACGCGCTGCGAATCGCCGGTGCGGCCGGTGCGGCCTCACTGGCCGGCTGTGGCGGCGACGGCGACGGCGGCAGCGGCGACGGTGGCAGTGGCGACGGTGGCAGTGGCGACGGTGGCAGCGGTGACGGTGGCAGCGGTGACGGTGGCAGCGGCGACGGCGGCAGCGGCGACGGTGGCAGCGGCGACGGCGGCGACGGCCAGACCCAGACCAACACGCTCGAAGTGGCACACTGGTGGGGCGAAGGCGACGGCCTGGAGGCGATCCAGGCCGTGATGGACGCCTTCCAGGAGGAGTACCCCTACGTCGACTTCGACGAGAACCTCATCGCCGGCGGCGCCGGGACGAACCTCCAGTCGAACATCCGGACCCGGATTCAGAACGGGAACCACCCGAGCACCTGGCAGAACTGGCCGGGCAAGGCGCTGATCCCGTTCACGGACGCGAACCTCCTCGAAGACATCGAAGAGTCGGTCTGGGACCAGAACAACATGAAAGACGCCTACCTGGAGGGCGTCAAGAACGTCGCCCAGCCGGCGGGCAACTACGTGACGGTGCCGCTGAACATCCACCGGCTCAACAACCTCTTCTACAACGTCAGCGTCGTCGAGGACGCCGACGTGGACCCCTCGGACTTCAACACGCCGTCGGACGTTGTCGACGGACTGGAAGCCGTCGCCGACGCCGGCTACACCGGGATGGCCCACCAGACCAACGCCCCCTGGTCGACGGTCCAGATGTTCGAGACCATCTTCCTGGCCCAGCAGGACGCCCAGACCTACTCGGAAGTGTTCGAAGACGGTGCCGTCGAGTCCTACCGGGACGAACTCGGGGCCGCGCTGGACATCGTCCGCGACTACAGCGAGTTCTACCCCAGCGACGCCGGTTCGATCTCCTGGACGGAGGCCAACTCCGGGATCATCAACGGCGACGCCGCCTTCATCCACCAGGGCGACTGGGCCGCGAGCACCTACTACGTCAACGACTTCGCCTACGGCGAGGACTGGAACTACGTCCCGTTCCCGGGCAGTGACAGCTACTACTCGCTGGTCATCGACTCGTTCCCGTATCCGATCGACAACCCCTCGCCCCAGGCGACGACGCTGTGGTGTCGCTTCGTCGGGACCACCCAGGCCCAGGAGATCTTCAACCCCGGAAAGGGCGCGATCCCGCCCCGGAGCGACGTGTCGACGGACCCGTTCAACGACTTCTCGGCCGACCAGATCAACGACTTCCAGAACAGCAGCGCCCAGCCACCGTCGGTCGCCCACGGCCTCGCCGCACCGCCGGAAGCGGCCTCCGGTGTCAACTCCGCGATCTCCTCGTTCATCTCCGGCAGTTCCAACGAGGAGGTCATCAACCAACTGGCAAGCGCCTACAGCGGGATGTAGCTACGCGGCCCGTTCGACCGCCTCGATCGCGCGGTCGATATCGGCGTCGTCGATGTCCCAGTGCGTACAGAACCGGACGACGTGGTCGTCGAACGGTACCCCCTGAACCCCCTCGCGTTCGCAGGCGTCGAGAAACGGTTCTGCGGATCGATCGGTCCCGACGAGGACGATGTTCGTCTCCGGCGAGTCGACCGAGAGCCCGTCGATGCGGTCCAGGCCCGCCGCTAACCGCTCGGCGCGCCGGTGGTCCTCCGCGAGTCGGTCGCGGTTCTCGATGGCCTCCAGCCCCGGTCCGGCGATCATCCCCGCCTGGCGCATCCCGCCGCCGAGCAGTTTCCGAACCCGGCGGGCGTCCTCGACGAACGTCGCCGGACCCGCGAGTACCGACCCGACCGGCGCACCCAGCCCCTTCGAGAGACAGCACATCACGGAGTCGACCGGCGCGACGAACTCCGCGGCCGGGACCCCCCGTGTGACCGCCGCGTTGAACAGCCGCGCCCCGTCGAGGTGGACCGGGACACCACGGTCGTGAGCGGCCTCGGCCGCCGCGGCGATCGCCTCGGGGACGATCGCGGTCCCGCCTTTGCTGTTGTGGGTGTTCTCCAGTGTCAGCAGGCCGGTCCCCGGTCGGTGCCCGTCGGCCTCGACGTGACCCTCGTGGACCTGCTCGGGCGTGACGACCCCGCGCTCGCCCCCGTCGATGGTCCGTGGTTGGAGCCCGGCGTGCTGGACCAGCCCCCCGAGTTCCCACTTGTAGACGTGGCTCTCCCGCTCACAGAGCACTTCCTGCCCGCGGTCGGTGTGAGTCCGGACCGCGACTTGGTTGCCCATCGTTCCCGAGGGGACAAACAGCGCCGCTTCGGTCCCGAGCACCTCGGCGACCCGCTCTTGGAGTTCGGTCACCGTCGGGTCCTCCCGGTACACGTCGTCGCCGACCGCGGCGTCACGGGCCGCCTCCCGCATCGTCTCGCTGGGCCGTGTCACGGTGTCGCTCCGTAAGTCGATCATAGCCCCGCGTAGCGAGCGAGCGGGCAAAAGTCCGCTGGGGAAGCTCACACCAGACATCCCTACGCCGTCGAGGAACAACGGAAATCGCCGGACAGCGTCGGGAGCCGTTACACGACGTTACGAACACCAGATTCTCAGAACGAGATTGGTTCTGAGATGGGGGGTTATATCGTCTATACCCGGTAATAACCGTATTTGAGCGGGGAAGTAAGTAACCGACAGTCTCGGGACGGGCACGGTGGGATTCGAACCCACGACCGTCGGATGTCTTCCCCCACCGCAGTCACGACGGGGATAGAAGTCCGACGCTCTATCCGGACTGAGCTACGTGCCCTCACCCGAACGTGACGCGGCAGTCTCAAAAGCAGTGCGAAAGTCAGCCGTCGAACTCGACATCCTCGTCGCTGGCGTCCTCGTGAGTGATCGAGATAGCGTCGGTGGTCTGGACCGCGGCCAGTCCGTCGATGGCACAGACCGCCTCTACGGCCGTCTGCGGGACGGTAACGGCCAGGTCGTCGAACTGGAGGTGTCGGTCGACAGCCGCGCCGGCAGCCGCGGCCGCGTCGGCGACGGCCTCGGGCTCGGCGTCGGGAGCCGTTTCCAGCACCAGGCCGATCGACTCGCCCGCGATGGGGTCTGCACGGATGCTCTCGACGGCGCGGGAGACGTACATCATTCCGACGAGGGGCCGCCGGGGCCTTGGTTCACTCGGTCGGCCGTCTCCAGGCGGGACTCGGCGACGGCGAAGGCGAGCGTGCTGGACAGTCCCAGCAGCGTCCCGCCGGTCAACACTGCCGCGAGGTACTGGAGGTCCTGGAACCCGAGGAAGAAGGCGCTGACGCCGTGGAGTACCGCCGCGATAGCGAGCACGTAGAACGGCGCGTTGAGGTAGCGCCACTCGAACGCCTCGCGGAGGTACTCGTCGGTCACGCGCCCGAGGCTCGAAGTGACGCCGGCGACGGCGAACCACTGGATCGCGCCGTAGACCAGCGCCGACAGCACCTCGACGGCCGAGACGGGGTCGGACAGCGATTCCAGTGTCTGGACGCCGTTGACGCCGCCGATGACGAGCAGGGCGGCGGCGACGACGTAGGTGATGATCGTCACCCGGCCGGCGTACAGCCCGGCGGTGGTCCGCTGGACGAGGTCGTCGAGCAACTGTTCGACGCCGAGTCCGCGGGCGAGCAGATAGAGCCCGAACAGGCCGGAGATGACGCCCAGTGCCGACCCCGGCCAGCCGAGGTAGTCGAGCAGGATCGTCAGCGGGTAGATCAGGAGGAGGATCCCGAGCGGGACGAGGATCGTCCCGCGGGTCTCGGGGTCGTCGAGCACCTGCTTGATGGTGTAGTACATCGATTCGAGGTCCTGGGCCTGGCGGACGACCACCCGGCGGACGCCGTCGATCCGGACCCGCGAGCGGATCACCGGGACGACGGACTCGTCCTGTGCGCCGTCGGTGACCACCAGGGCGCGAACGTCTTCGCGCGCGGTCAGCGAGGCAAGGACCGTATCGACCTCCTCGCCGACGGCGCGGTTGGCCGCGACATCGCTGCCGTCGACGCCGGTGACTGCGGCGACCGCGACGGGTTCGTCGGTGACCGCGTCGTGGATGTGGACCCCCTCGAAGAGGACGTTCACGTCCGAGTCCTCGGGGTCTGTCTCGGCGAGGGCCACCGCGGCCTCCTCGACGGCGTCGCGGCCGACGACCGGCGTCTCCACGTCGGTCTTGCGGCCGAGGTCGTCGTCGAGGTCGACACACAGCACCAGCAGCATAGTCCGGGCTACGAGACCGGCCGTTAATTGCTTTCTGGCGTTCACTCGGCGTCGAGACGGGTCCGGCGCTCGACGACGAGCAGCGCCGCCAGGCCGAAGATGATCAGCGTGTAGGCCGCCGCCGCCAGCAGCGCTAGCTGCTCGGTGGCGTACTCGCCGGTCCGGAAGATGATCGCCTTCCGGACCATCGCGATGACGCCGGTGTAGATGACCAGGCGGACGATCTGGCGGGTGTCGCTCTCCTGGGTGTAGGCGACGACGGTCTGGTACACCTCGACGATGATAAAGAGGAGCAAGGCGGTGTCGATGAAGCCGACGACGACGAGCGGGTCCGTGATGTCGCCCCTGACCCCGCTCTGGAAGATCTGGAGTCCGAGATCGAAGACGCCGATGGCGAACAGCACCACCAACACGAGCGCCGCGACGACCTCGACGTAGCGGATGAGCGTCTCGCTGAACGCGAGGATGCGCTCGTCGGGCGACTCCGCGTCGAGCGACCCGCCGACCGAATCGGGGTCCTCGTTCGCCATACCGGACGTATGTCACCGAGCGTGTAAGAATGGCGTCCCTATCTGATGTGGCCGGGGTCGGCGGGCCGGGGTTTCGGGGGGTCGGTGCTGTCCGTTTGCGTGCGCAGTCTGACGACGAGAGCGGCCACCGGGAGCAAGAGGAGACTCCCGACGACGAACGGCGACCAGTAGCCGACGGCGGCGTAGAGCCCGCCCATCACTGGCGGACCGACCGTCCGGGCGAGGCTGCCGGCGCCTTGTGTCACGCCGAACGCGCTCCCCTGGAGGTCGGCACTGGCCCGTTGAGAGACCAGCGCCGTCAGCGTCACCGAGAGGACGCCGTTGCCGACCGGCAGCAGCGTCAGGACGGCGAGCAGTCCCAGCAGGTCGGCGGTGAGAAACGGGACGAGGTGGGTCAGCGACGGGAAAACGGTGCCGACCGCGATCGAGAACGGGAGGGCACCGACACCGACGACGAGGACGGCCGTGCCGGCCAGCGAGAGGGCGATCGGGCTGTAGCGGGCGGTCAGCGGACCGACCAGGACGCCCTGTGTCACCACCGCGAGGACGCCGACGTAGGTCAACAGCAGCGCGCTCTGGGCGGCGGTGTAGCCGTAGATGTCGGCGACGTAGGGGACGAACATGATCTGGACGCCCGAGAAGGCAAACGAGACCAGGAAGAAGGCCACGAGCAGTTCCCGCAGGCCCGCGGTCGAGACAGCGGCCCCGAGTTGGCCGATCGCCGACTGTCGCTCGGTCGGTGCACCGTCGGGCGAGCGGGATTCGGGCAGGAAGGCGAGCGCGACGACGACCCCACAGAGGCTGGCGAAGGCGGCGGCGAAACTGGGCAGCGAGAACCGCGTGATCGGGACCGCGGGGACCACCGCGTCGACGGCCGCGACGGTGGCGTCGAAGCTCAACACGGCGCCGATCCCCGGTCCGAAGATGAACCCCAGGCCGAACGCGGCGCCGATGTAGCCAAGCGCGGCCGCGCGACGTTCCGGCGGCGTCACGTCGGCGACGTAGGCCTGCGCCGTCGAGAGGTTCCCGCCCATCGCGCCGGCGAGCATCCGGGAGACGAACAGCAGCCACAGCGCGTCGGCCAGGCCAAAGACCGTCCAGGCGACCACTGAACCACACAGCGAGAGGATCAACACCGGCCGCCGGCCGACGCGGTCCGACAGCGATCCCAGGAGCGGGGCGAACGCGAACTGCATCGCCGAGTACGACGCCGCCAGCAGCCCGATGACGAACTCCGTCCCACCCGGGAACGACCGCGTGTAGTACGGGAGGATGGGGATGATGATGCCAAAGCCCAGGAGGTCCAGAAAGACCACGGCGAAGACGATGGCGAACCCGCGGCGGCGGGCGGACTCCTGCATACGATGCCGTGGGCGGCCGGCAGGCGTAAAGCTACGGTGTGGGGCCAGCCCACACGCGCCACGGCCGACCTGATGCGCACGCTTTTTGCCGCTGGAGGCGGTGACTCCGTGTACGCAATGATCTCCGAGGGCTGCGAGCAGTGTGCCAAAGGCGGCAAGATGGTGCTGTTCGTCTACGGCTACTGTGACCAGCGGGACTGTTTCTACTGCCCGCTCGGGGAGAACCGCAAGAACGTCACGCAGATGTACGCCAACGAGCGGCCCGTCGAGTCCGACGCGGACGTGATCGAGGAGGCAAAGCGCATGAGCGCGCTGGGGACCTCGATCACCGGCGGCGAGCCCCAGGAAGTGCTCGACCGGACCTGTCACTACCTCGAACTCCTCAAAGACGAGTTCGGCGAGGACCACCACACGCACCTCTACACCGGTATCCCCGGCGGCCGCGAGAACATGCGCCGGCTCAGCGAGGCCGGACTCGACGAGATTCGCTTCCACCCGCCGCTGGAGCAGTGGGGTGACCTCCACGGCACCGAGTGGGAGGAGATCCTCTACATCGCCCGCGAGGAGGGGCTGACACCGGCCTTCGAGATCCCCGGCATCCGCGCCGAGGAGGAGTTCCTGGAGTTCTTAGACGAGGGAGCCGCCGACTTCTGTAACATCAACGAGTTCGAGATGTCGGACGGGAACTACCGCCGGATGCAGGAGGCGGGCTTCGAGCTGAAAGACGACCACATGAGCGCCGTCGAGGGGTCCCACGACATCCTCGAACGGATGGGCGACCACGAGAAGGTCTACTTCTGTACGAGCGTGTTCAAAGACGCCGCGCAGCACCGCTCGCGGCTCAAACGCATGGCCCGGAACATCCGCCGGCCCTTCGACGAGGTGACCGACGACGGGACGCTGGTCTACGGGAAGGCCTGGGCCGGCGAACAGCGCTTCGTCGAGTTAGGCGTCCCCGAGGAGTTCTACACCGTCAAGTCGGACCACGTCGAACTCGCCTGGTGGCTCTTAGAGGAGATGGTCGAGGACGGCGACCTCGAAAAGGGCGAGATCGTCGAACAGTACCCGACCTACGACGCGACGGTCGTCGAGCGGACGCCCGTTTCGGGCGGGACCGCGAGCGGACGGGCCGCCGCCGGGGACTAGATTCCCGGCGCCAGCGCCGCTGGTTCGCGGAATCGAGCGATCGACGTGCCTGTATCATCCAGTCGCCGAGCCCCACGCCGACAGCCAGCTGTCGAGTTGGCCGCTCATGTAGAGGATGACCAGTGCGGGCGGAACGAGTCCGATCAGCGAGGCGACCGCGACCATGTTCGGATACCCCAGTTGCCACAGCGGGGTGACGAACTCCTGGAGGCGCGACTGGACGGTGTAGCCGATCCCCCGGGCTCCAGTGGTCATGAACGCCGTGAAGAAGTACTCCGTGTATGCCTCGATGAACACGAGCGTGGCGACGCTGACGATCCCGGGCCGGGCCAGCGGGAAGATGACCAGTCGGAGCGCCTGACCCCGGGTCGCGCCGGCGATCCGGGCCGCGTCTTCGAGGTCGTCGGGGACGCCGGCGAAGAAGACGGTGAGCAAGCCGATCGCCAGCGGGACGATGAGCGCACTCGACGGGAGGACGATCCCCGCCGGAGTGTTGAACAGTTCCGGTGGCGAGACGCCGGCGACGCTGACGTATCCCCGGAACAGGCGGTACAGCGGGAGCGCGATCCCCTGGGGTGGGACGACGGCGACCAGAAGGACGGCGACGAGCAGCGGTCTCCGACCGGGAAACTCCAGTCGGCCGAACACGTAGCCGGCCGGCGTCGCGACCAGGAGGACGAACGCCGTCGTCAGCAGCGAGATAAAGAGGCTGTTGCCCAGCACGCTCACCCAGTTGGTCGTCCCGAACGCGAGCGCGACCCCCTCGGCGGAGACGGTCGTCGGGACGACCCCGACGTTCTGCCAGACCTGGGGGTGTGGGGTGACCGCGACGACGGCGGTCCAGTAGATCGGGAACAGGGCGACGACGAGGCTGACCGCGAGCGCCAGCCGGAAACAGAGCCGCTCGAAGCGCTCGCCGTGTGGCCCGGCCAGTCGAGCGAGGCGCTCGCCACGACGGCGGTCGGCGTCGCTCTCGTCGGTATCGCGGCGGGATCGTGACACGTCAGGACACACCTCGATGTCGGGTTGGTCCCGTTCGACCGTCCGTGAGAGGGGTCCCGTCTCCGGTGGTATCGATCACACTCGACACGCGGTCGCTCCGCGCCTAAACACCCCGATAGCTGAAATATCAGCTTGAGTGGCGAGTCAGCGGCCAGAGAGGTCGCTGAGGCAGTCCTGACAGTAGGTCACGTCGTCACGGTTGTGGGTGCCACAGCTGTCACAGGCGATCATCTCGTCGGGGACCGGGTCGGCTCGCGTCGCCGCCGCCCGCACCGCCGTCGCGTCGATGTTCCAGCCGCCGTGGTCGCTCTCCATCGACCTGGCGCGCTGCTGTGCGCGCTGGATCAGTTCGTCGTCACGCATCGCTTCCAGTCCCCGCCACAGTCCCAGGAAGAGGAGGGTCGGGGCGACGATGACGAACAGGCCGGCAGCGACCCGGATCGCGAGCTCTACCTGTCCGATTGCCATAACCTGACATTGGGCTGGAACGGTGAGTATCCTTCGCTCACGCTAACAGTTGCGTCAGTAGTCGTACAGCGAGACGACGAAGGGGAGTCTGGCGAGCATCCAGACGGCGACGGGGATGCCGACCACCGTCAGCGTCAGCGCGTACGCCGCGGCCGTCCAGAGACCGCTCGCCCACCAACCGATACAGAGGAACCACACGGCACGAACCGGCAGCGAATACGGCTCTCTCTGGCGCTCCTTCGGCGGCGGGGCCCGTCGCTTGAGCGACACCACTACCGGGACCCGGTTGATCAGGGCGATCCCCAGCGGGATGCCGACGATGGTGAGGTTCAACAGCCAGGCGGCGGTGAGCCAGAGCCCGGTGAGCCACCACCCCACGAACAGGAACCAGACGGCACGGACGAGCAGCGGCGGCTGATCGCGCATAGTCGATACTACCCCGGCAGCGGGGATAAGTGTCGTGTCGGTCCGTCGTGCTCTCGGTGTCGTCCGTGATTCGAGCCGGACTGTGTGGGTGTGTCACGGTCACCGAACGCTTTTTCCTCCCGTCGTCGACCGACGCGTATGGACGACCTGCCCGAGTCGGACGCCTTCGGCGCGATGTGTCGGGACTACCACGAAGGCGGCGACGCCTTCGAGGTGATCGAACGCGACGACGGGTTCGTCGAGTGCCCGGCCGGCCCGGAGCTGTACTTCTCGACGCCCGACGAGTGGAGCGCCCTCGGCCACGCCGCCGTCGAGTGGGCCGAGGGTCACGTCCTCGACGTGGGCTGTGGTCCCGGCCGGCACGCGCTGGCGCTCCAGGAGCGGGGTCACGACGTGACCGGGATCGATCTCTCGCCGGGCGCGATCGGTGTCGCGCGGGATCGGGGCGTCGAGGACGTGCAACGCTATGACGTGGCCGACGCCGCCGACTTAGACGGGCTCTTCGACTCGGCCGTGCTGTTGGGCAACAACTTCGGCCTCGTCGGGAGTGCCGAGCGGGCACCCGAGGTTCTGGGTTCGCTCGCCGAAGCGACGACCGACGCCGCGACACTGATCGCGTCGAGTCTGGACCCGCTCGACACCGACGACCCTGCACACCTGAACTACCACGAGCGCAACCGTGACCGCGACCGGCTGCCGGGCAGAATCCGCATCCGAACCCGGTACCGCCAGTACATTGGCGAGTGGCACGACTACCTCCACGCCGCGCCCGAGACGATGCGGGACCTCGTCGAGGAGACCCGCTGGACGGTCGACGCCGTCGAACGTGAGGGGCCGCGCTACGTCGCGAAACTGCACAAGGCGTGACGGGGACCGCCCACCGAAGCAGGTGGTCTCGGCGTGGACTCGTCAGCGTTCGTTCAGTGCGGCGATAAGGCGCATGAGGGTAAGTCCCGTCTCCTCGCCCATCCGGTAGCGTTCGAGCGCCCGGTACACCTCGCCGATCTGGATACCCGCTCGACCGTTCGTGTCGTACCGCTCGACCACGTCCCGCTCTGGCGGTGTGGGTTCGGGGGTCGGCGTTACCGTGGGTGTTGGCGTCGGAGTTGGTGTCGCTGTCGGCGTGGGCGTCGGCGTCGCTGTCGGCGTTGCCGTTGGCGTGGGTGTTGCCGTCGGCGTCGGTGTTGGCGTCGGCGTCGGTGTTGGCGTCGGTGTTACCGTCGGCGTTGCGGTTGGCGTGGGCGTCGGAGTTGGTGTCGCTGTCGGCGTGGGCGTCGGAGTTGCCGTCGGCGTCGGTGTTGGCGTGGGCGTCGGAGTTGCCGTCGGCGTCGCTGTCGGCGTTGCCGTTGGCGTGGGTGTTGCCGTCGGCGTCGGTGTTGGCGTCGGCGTCGGAGTTGCCGTCGGCGTCGCTGTCGGCGTGGGCGTCGGCGTTGCCGTTGGCGTGGGCGTCGGCGTTGCCGTCGGTGTCGTCACCGTAACCAATCCAGAGTCTTCCACGGCCGACCCGTTCTCTGTGTACGGTGCATCGACCGACGACCCGAACTGGAACTCGTAGCGCCGGTCGGCGTCGGTATCCTGATGTGGCATCGCCACCAGCGTGGCGTCTTCGGTCAGTGATGGGGCCAGTTGTATCCGGATGTCGGTCGCCGATCCGGCCTCGATGTACGAACTGTTGCCGACGACGTTTCCGCTGGCGTTGTCGAGATGGATTGCGACGAACCCGCCGTCAGACATCGTGACCGATGCGACGGTGACAGTGTCGCCGACCGAGTCCTGATCGTTGAACGTCACGCTCGCGGTCGGCGCCCTGCCGATCCGACCGTCCACTGTTTCCTCCAGCAGCGAGGTTCCGTCACTCCGCTTGACATCGACGGTGAAGTTCGCCCCCTGCGCGTTGCTGCTGAAGTCTGCGGTTACCGACCACGTGCCGTCCGACTGGACGGTCGTCGACAGCGGCTTCACGAACGGCGCACCGCTGTCGGTCCCGGTCACTCGTACGTCGAGCGCCGTTCCCGGAGCGACTGTCGCCGTTCCCGTGAGTTCCTGTCCGGCCGCTTTCTGGACCGTTACCTCGTCGATCGCTCCGTCGTTATCGATGTCCGCGTTCGTCGAAACCGTCGCCGACGGCGTCTCGGAGAGCGCGGCCGAGGCCGATACTGTCGCGAACATCCCCCAGGCACTGACGACGAGCACGCAGACACCGATCGCTGCTGCCAACCCCTGACGGTAGTTCCCCCTCCCGACCATGGTTCGATCGTCTGTTCGGCCGAACCTGTTAAATAACTGTAGCCTGCTCGCGAGGGGCAGGCAGTTCTCCGCCGCGAATCACACCGCTCGAATCCGTCTTTGCGGTCGCCGTTCCGAACCGAAGTCCTCGGTTCCCTCAGACCTCGCCATCCTCGAAGACGAACGTCCCGTCCCGCTGGACGACTTCTCCGTCGACCTCGATGTACGAGTCCTCGCTCATGTCGACGATCATGTCGACGTGGACCGCCGACTCGTTCTGTTCGTTGTCCTCGCCGACGTTTGCCTCGTAGGCGCGGCCGACGGCCATGTGGACGGTGTCGCCCATCTTCTCGTCGAACAGCATGTTGTAGGTGAACCGGTCGATGTCGCGGTTCATGCCGATCCCGAGTTCCCCGAGGTAGCGAGCGCCCTCGTCGGTGTCGAGGACTTCGGTCAGCAGGGCCTCGTTCTTCTCGGCGCTGTGGGAGACGACCTCGCCGTCCTCGAAGCGGAGGTAGACGCCGGTGATCTCCCGGCCCTGGTGGTAGAGGGGTTTGTCGAACAGCACCTCGCCCTCGACGCTCTCGCGGACGGGGGCGGTGAAGACCTCGCCGCCAGGCAGGTTCTTCTCGCCGTAGTCGTTGAGCGTCTCGTTGCCCGCGATCGACATCCGTACGTCGGTGGTGTCCCCGGAGACGATCCGGACCTCCTCGGCGGGGTCGAGGATGTCGACCATCTGGGACTGGTGCTCGCGGACCGCGTCCCAGTCTTTCAGGACGGCGTCCCAGACGAAGTTCTCGTACCCTTCGGTGGACATCTGGGCGAGCTGGGCGTTGGCCGCGGCGGGGAACTGCGTGAGACACCAGGTCTTCGAGAGGCGTTCGTTCAACAGCGGTTGCTGGGCCTGTTGGTACGCGCTCGTGACTTCGGGGTCGACATCGCTGGTCTCGGTGACGTTGGCGCTGCCCCGAATCGCGATGTAGGCGTCCATCTCCTCGTAGAGGGCCTGGACGTGGCTCGGCGTCTCGAACTCCTCGCGGTTCCGGAGATACGCCCGGCGGAACCGCTCGCCGAGTCGTTCCTGGACGACCAGCGGGTTCGCTCCGCGGTCGGCGGCGGCCTCGTGGAGAGCGACGACGAGATCATCCGAGACGGGGTGGGCGTCGATGACGATGTCGTCACCGGCGCTCAGGTCGATGGAGTGGTCGACGATAACGTCTGCATGTTCGCGGATACGCGGGTCCATACCGCTACTGTTAGCGACGGCCACAAACCGTTTTCGCCCCCGCTACTTCTTTTTGCTCTGCTGGAACCCCTCTTTGAAGCCGAGAAAGGTCCGCCGAAGCATGAGGTACATGAAGAAGAAAAAGAGGAGCACGGCAGCCAGGAGTCCCAGCGTGATGACATCGACCATACCGGCAGTTGTCAGCGGGACTTCAAAGAGGTTTCGCCACCGGGCGACAGACGGGCCGAGGCGGTCGATTTCCGAGAGTGAAATAGGTGTTTGAGCGATATGTGCAACGGCTGTCGAACCTTGGCAAAGACTCATAACCCGATAGAACATACGTAATTTCATGTCGCTGCTGCCCTCTCGGGACCCGGCAACCCCCGACGCCGAGCCCCGAGTCATCGGCGTGGACAGCGAGGACGCGGACGACGTGTTGTCCGCACTCTCGGCGGAGACCGCCCGAAACTTGCTCGCAGAACTCAACCGTGAGCCGGCGCCACCGGGCGAACTCGCGGACCGTGTCGACACGTCCCTCCAGAACGCACAGTACCATCTGGACAAACTGGAGAACGCCGGAGCCGTCGAGGTCGTCGACACCGCCTACTCCCAGAAGGGCCGCGAGATGGACGTGTTCGCGCCCGCGAACCAGCCGCTGGTCATCTGTGCCGGCGACGAACAGGAGACCTCGGGGCTGCGGGCAGCGCTGTCGAACCTGTTGGGGGGACTCGCCGTCGTCGCGCTCGCGAGCGTCTTCGTCCAGGAGGTGTTCGGTGGCGGGCTCTCGGCGCTGTTCGGGCCGACCGTCCGCAGCGGGAGCGCGGACACGACCGATCCACAGCCGAGCCTCTACGCCGAGAACGGGACGATCGCCGACGGTGGGTTCACCGACACGGCGGTCGGCGCGATCGACGGGGCGACACAGGGCGGGGCCGACGCGGCAGCCGCGGTCGCACCGGGGATCGCCTTCTTCGCCGGTGGCGCGGTCGTTCTCGCGGCGATGACGGTTCTGTGGTACGCCCAGCGTCGTGTGTAAAACGGTCGTTTGACTCTCCAGTAGCTCCTTTAGTTTGGGTGGTATACACTCACGTGCGCCGACCCGTGGGATCCAGTCTGACACTCCACCACTGGCATTCCACCGGCACTACTCCGTGTGTCGTCACTGCTCCCACTGGACCGATTCGAGCGTGGTCCCGTCGGGCGAGCGCAGGCGGGCTTGGACGCGCTCGGCAGTCGCGTCGAGTTCGGCGTGGGCTGCCCGGTACCGCCGCGGGTCGGCGTAACTTCCAGGATTGACGAGCAAGTGTTCGTCACGTGCCTGCAACTCCGGCCGATGTGAGTGGCCGACGACCACCACGTCGGCTCCCTCCTGGCGCGCGAGCATCGTCAGCGCCGTCTCCGTGTGTTCGTGGCCGTGGACGACCAGCACCCGCAGTCCCCGCCAGTCACAGGTGGCGACCGACGGGAGGCGCTCTCTGATCGCCGGTCCGTCGTTGTTCCCGACGACCGCCGTGAGCGACGGCGCCACCCCCTCGACGGCGTCGAGGACCCGTTCTGTGGTGAAATCGCCCGCGTGGACGACGTGATCGGCCGTCCGGACGGCGTCGAGCGTCGCGCCCGTCAACCGGTGGTCGTCGGTCCCGTGCGTGTCGGAGATGACCGTGAGCATACCGAACAGAGGGGCGCCGGGTATAAATCCCGAACCACTTTGCGTGCGGGTCGTGAGAGGACACCCAATGGCCGGAAGCAGATCAGTCGTCCTCGCCGCCCTCGTCGCCAACGGTGCCATCGCGATCCTGAAGTTCTTCGGGTTCCTCCTGACCGGAAGCGCCGCGATGCTGTCGGAAACGTACCACAGCATCTCCGACACCGGGAACCAGGTGTTCTTGCTCATCGGGATCCGCTACAGCGGCCGCGAACGCGACCGCAGACATCCCTTTGGCTACGGCAAGGCACAGTTCTTCTACAGCTTCCTCGTCTCGGTGTTTCTCTTTGGCATCGCGGGCTGGGAGAGCCTGAAACACGGCTACGGCGAACTCACGTCCGGCGGCCACGGCTCGGAGGGGGCACAGGCCGGGATCGACTTCCTGTTCATCCAGTACACGCCGCCGGCGTGGCTCGACCCGCTGTGGGTCAACTACACCGTCCTGCTCGGCGCCTTCGCCTTCGAGACGTGGGCGCTGTGGAAGGCCCGCGCGGAGATGCAACGCCAGATCGACGCCAACGACTGGAGCGGCTACAGGGAGGCGTTCCGCAAGACCAGCGACGTGACGACGCTGACCGCACTGACCGAGGACGCTATCGCACTCGCCGGAATCGTCATCGCGCTCGTCGGGCTCTTTCTCACCCAGCAGACGGGCAACGAAGTCTTCGATCAGCTCTCGGCGGTGTTGATCGGGCTCATGCTGATGGGCTTTGCCCTGGCGCTGGCGTGGGAGAACAAACGGCTCCTGCTGGGCGAGAGCCTCCCGAAAGACGAGGAGCGGAAACTGGAGACGGTCATCCGGGACAACGACAGCGTCACCGATATCGTCGACTTCCGGACGGTCTACTTCGGTCCGGGACGGCTGCTGGTGTCGGCGGACATCGCGTTCGCGTCCGACCTGGATACCCAAGGGGTCGACCGGGCGATCAGCGACATCGAGCGGGCGCTGGAAGACGCAAACGAGAGCGTCCGGAAGGTGTACATCGAACCCGAGACGAGCGGGACCGGTCAGCCGGCGTAGATATCGACATCGGCGAGCCACCAGGGCACCGCGATCCGGTCGGTGCCGGTCGTGACACGCATCTGGACGGTCCGGTTTGTCCCGTCCGAGTCCCGTTCGTAGTGGTCGACGTATCTGACGACCCCGCCCCGGTCGACGTACACCCGGGAGCGGACCGCGACCGTCTGGTCCGGATCGCCCGCGGTGATCGGAACGTCCGTATCGTTGGTCGACAGCACCGCCAGCGTCCGGTCGTTCCGAGTGACGGTCCCGACCCGCTCGTAGTCGTAGTCGGTCAGAAAGACCCGAAGCAGTGTCACGCCCGAGAGCGTACTGACGTAGGGAACCGAGCCGTCGCTGGGCGTCGTGAAGTAGTCGCGGTTGGGGTCGTCCGAGACCGAGCGGTACAGCGTCCCGTCGGCGACGACAGCGTCGTCGGCCACCGGCCCGAGCGTCCGTCTGACACGGACGATATCAGCGTCCCGGTCGACCCAGACATCCCTGGTGTTGCGCGGCCCCTCCCGGACGACCCGCCGGTGGAAGTTCCGGCCCGCCAGCGCGGTGTCGTGGCGCACGAGGACACGCTGGAGATCGACCGAGCCGTTCGCTCGCGGGAGTTCGACCGGCCGGTCCGTCGGCGTCTCGGGGAGCGGCGCCGGGGTCACCGTCCGGTCCGGACCGCCGGCGTCCGTCCCCAGGAACCCCGAACAGCCCGCCAGCAGGACGAGTCCGACGACTGCGAGCGGCCGCCACATGCCCCGATGGACGGACGCGGGCCGGAAGTAGCTGCCGGGGCGAACCCTTTTGCCCGAGAGCGGCCAACCAAGGCCCGTGGCGACGAGCGACGACGGCTACCTGCGGTATTTCCCCTACGAGGAGCCCTACGACCACCAGCAGGAGGCGATGGCGACCATCTTCGAGGCGCTGGAGGACGGCCGGGACGTGCTCTTCGAGGGGGCCTGTGGCACCGGGAAGACACTTGCCTCCCTGGTCCCGGCGCTGGAACACGCCCGCGAGACGAACAAGACCGTCGTCATCACGACCAACGTCCACCAGCAGATGCGCCAGTTCGTGGCCGACGCCCGGGCGATCACCGACCAGGAGCGACTGCGGGCGGTCGTCTTCCGCGGGAAGGGGTCGATGTGTCACATCGACGTGGACTACGAGGAGTGTCAGGCCCTGCGGGACACGACCCGGGATCTGGTCGAGACCGAGCAGGACATCGCCGACCTCGAACAGCGCGAGGGGGAACTGCTCGAAGCCGGACAGGAGGGCAGCAGCGAGGCCATGGAGGCCCGGGACGCCGTCGTGGACGAACTCCGGGGGCTCCAGGACGACCTCGAAGAGCTGGAGTCGGAACGGTCGACCTGTGACCACTACTACCGGAACCTCACCGAGAACACGGAGGCGTTCTACGGCTGGCTCTACGACGACGTGCGGACGCCCGACGATGTCTACGAGTACGCCCACGAGCGGGGGATGTGCGGCTACGAACTGCTGAAAGAGGGGATGGACGGGGTCGATCTGGTGGTCTGTAACTACCACCACCTGCTCGACCCGACGATCCGCGAGCAGTTCTTCCGGTGGCTGGGCCGAGACCCAGAAGACATCATCGCCGTCTTCGACGAGGCCCACAACGTCGAGTCCGCGGCCCGGGACCACGCCCGCCGCACGCTGACCGAGAACACGCTCGACCAGGCCATCGACGAACTCGACGGGGTCGACGACGACCGGGCCGGGGCGGCCGGGAACGTCCTGTCGACGTTCCGGGACGCACTGGTCGAGGCCTACGAGGAGAGTTTCGGGTTCGGGGATCGCGAGCAGGTCGACGACCACTGGGAGGACATCACCGTCGCCAACGACGATCGGAAAGACGACCTCACGCTCGCCTTCCTCCAGGGGTACACCGGCCCCGGCTTCCACGAGGAACTGTCGACGGCGGTCGAACTGGGCCGGGATCTGGACGCCCGCTACGAGGAGCAGTTCAAGGAGGGGAAACTCGACACCCGCAAGGAGTGTCAGACCCTCCAGGCCGCTGCCTTCCTCGACGACTGGCTGGCCGAGAGCGACGAACACGGCCAGTACCCAGTCGTCAGCGTCCGCCGGGACGAGAGCACCGACGCGGTGTACGGCCGGGCGGAACTCTACACCTGCATCCCCGAGGAAGTGACGCGAGACCTCTTCGAGGAGTTGCACGCGTCGGTACTGATGAGCGCCACGCTGCGGCCCTTCGACGTGACCGAGGACGTGGTCGGACTGGACGACCCGGTGACGATGGCCTACGGCGCGCAGTTCCCCGAGGAGCGCCGGCGGACATACGCCGTCGACGGGCCGGCGCTCTTTTCGAGCGAGCGCGACGATCCACAGACACAGCAGACGATCGCCCGAACATTGGAGGACGTGATCCGGTTCACGCCGGGCAACACCCTCGTGTTCTGTCCGTCCTACAGCGAGGCCCGGCGCTACTACGAGATGGTCGCGGTCAGCGGGACCCGCTACCTCGACGAACCCGGCACGCAGGCCCGTGACCTCCGGGAGGCGTTCGTCGACGGCGACGACGGCGTCCTCTTTACCTCGCTGTGGGGGACCCTGGGCGAGGGGGTCAGCTACGACGGCGAGGACGCCCGGACCGTCGTGGTCGTCGGAGTCCCCTACCCCCACCTCGACGACCGGATGGAGGCCGTTCAGGACGCCTACGCGACCACCTTCGCCGACAGCGAGACCGGTACGACATCGGACGACGCGGGCTGGCGTTACGCCGTCGAGATCCCCACGGTCCGCAAGACGCGCCAGGCGCTCGGACGGGTGGTCCGCTCGCCAGACGACTTCGGCGCCCGCATCCTGCTCGACAAGCGCTACACCGAGGCCGCCGAGATGGAGATGCACGACTACGCGGTTCGGGGCACGTTCCCGCCGGAAGAACGCCGCGAGATGGTCGACATCGACCCCGAGAAACTGAAGTTCGCGATGCTGAACTTCTATCAGGACATGGGTGCATACGACGGCCCACCACCCAAGCCCTGAACACGGGTTCGAGCGCAGCGACTGATCGTTTCGGCACGTCTTTTATCGACCGGGCCGAGATGAATCCGATGGCAGACGACTCCCTCCGAGCGGTCGCGCGGTCGTACTTCGCGGACTCGATGAGCCCCGCCCACGACTGGCACCACGTCCAGCGGGTCGAGGCGCTGGCCGAGCGCCTGACCGGCGAGTACGCCGTCGACGAGCGGACCGTCGAACTGGCGGTGTGGTTCCACGACATCGGTCGGGCGAGAGAAGACGCCGGCGAGATCGACGACCACGCGGCGTGGGGCGCTCGGGAGGCCGAGCGGGTGCTGGCCGAGCGCGGGGTCGCCGACGGGCGGATCGACACCGTGACACAGGCCATCAGGGCACATCGGTACTCCAACGCCGTCGAACCGGCGAGCCGCGCGGCCGAGATCCTCTGTGACGCCGACAACCTGGACGCGCTGGGTGCCGTCGGGGTCGCCCGCTCGTTCACCTACGGCGGGGAGTTGGGCGAGACGATCCACGATCCGGACCTGCCGCCCGAAGCGGACCCGACGGCGGCCGGACAGAGCCAGTACAACCACCTCCACAAGAAGATCCTGGACCTGCCCGAACGGATGTACACCGACGCCGGCCGGGACATCGCCGAGGACCGCCGGGCGTTCGTCGAGCGGTTCGTCGACCGCTTCGACGCCGAGGTCGACGGGCGTCGTTAGAGGTCCGGTTCCAGTTCGGTCCCGCAATCGGGACAGACGAGCAGGAAACCCTCGTCGGCCGGTGCGAGCGCGAGAACGTCGCTGTCACAGTCGGGACAGGGCTGTGCGACGCGGCTCTCGGTGGTCTCTTTAGGTGCGCCGAGTGCCAGCGCGACGACCTGCTCGTCGCTCTCGTTGCGCCCCTGCTGGTAGTCCCCAGGTGCGAACCGGACCGCTTCGCCCGGGCCGACGGTGACCGTCTCGCTCTCGCCGGCGGGATCACTCCGGTACTCGAAGGTCGCAGTCCCTTCGACGACGTAGAACAGTTCCTCCTGGTCAAGGTGGGCGTGCAGCCCGCCGGAGAAGCCCTCGCCCGGCTCCAGAACGTAGCGGTTGATCGCCACGTCGGTCGCGCCCAGCGGGTCCGCGAGCCCGCGTCGGTCGACATCGCCACCCAGCGACTGCGGTTCGACTTCGTCTACGGAGACGTGCTCCATAGCGGGTGTCGGGGACCGGACGACAAAAACGCCGTCCCAAACGACCCGGCGGAAACCGGATAGTTTGAAGGGCTCCACGCGAAACGGGCGGGTAATGCTAGTCGCGTTCGACTTCGACGGGACCCTCTCGGACTCGGAGATGACGGTCCTGCTCGGCAACCAGAACGGCACGGCCGCCGACATGGAATCGATCACGGAGCGGGCGATGAACGACGAGATCGAATACGCGGAGAGCCTGCGCCAGCGGTGTGCGCTGCTCGCGGACCTCCCGGACGAGCAGGCCCAGGCCGCCTTCGACCAGGTCGAACTCCGACCCGGCGCCGCCGATGTCATCGCGGCGCTCCGGGACGCCGGCGTCCACGTCGTCATCCTCACGGGCGGCTTCGAGCGGGGCGTCCAGGCGGCGCTCGACCGGGAGGGCGTCGCGGTCGACGCCATCGTCGCCAACCGCCTGCCGGTCGCCGACGGGAGACTCACCGGCGATGTCGAGGGGCCGCTGATCGAGGGGACGAAAGACGACGCCATGGAGGTCGCGACGGCGATCCTGGGCGAGGACCGGACGGCGACCGTCGCGGTCGGCGACGGGGCCAACGACCTGCCGATGCTGGAAGTGGCCGGGCTCGCCATCGGGTTCGAGCCGAAACCGGCCGTCGAGCCGTCGTGTGACGAAGTCGTCTCGACGATGGCGGAACTCCGGGAACTCCTGGAGAGCGAGGGGATTCTGTAACCCGCTGAAGCTCAGCGGTCGGGTTCGACTGTGCTACAGCCACAGGCTGGACAGTTCGTCCGTCGCTCGTCGAAGGACAGTCGACAGTACCGACAGACGTAGGTTCGAGCCTGGCTGCGGACGGTGTCGGTGAGGCACCGGATGATGGACATGGTTGACTCCGCGGTTGGCGGCTCGTGCCAACCGACAGCGGCATCGTTGGGACAGGGCCCGTATATTTCTTCGTCTTATACAACTATGTTCGTTCTAGTACGTTATACGAACACAAATATCGGGCAACAGTGGACAGTGTCTGTGGGGAGAGTTTCGGTCACTGCCGTTCGACTGCCCGAGTCGGCCCGGCCGACCCGTAGAGTCCGTGCCGGCGTGTGGGTGTTTCAATCGTCGTCGAGGACTCGCTCGTGGTACTGGCTGAGAAACGTCGCCCGGTCGGTCCGGCCGGCGTCGGCCGCCACGAGCGTCGCTTCGAGGCCGTCGCGGGGCTGGTGACAGCAGTCCTCGTAACAGTCCGTACAGAGGTACTCGAACGCCTTGTCGTCCCGGTCCCAGCGGTCGCCGTGTTTGTCGTACTCCCGGGCGGCCTCGCGTGCGACCGTCTCGCCACAGGCGATACAGGTCACTTCCTCGTCGGGGTCGACCCACATCTTCCCGAGGTGGGCCGTCATCGGTCTCCCTCCCCGGCAGTGTCAGACATCGTGCAGGCGGTCGCCGTGGCGTTCCAGCGTGGTTCGTGGCCGGCGACAGTCTCGTCGAGGAGGGGCAAGAGCCCTCCGCGGTCACCGGTCGAGGAGTGGTGCTGTTGCATAGCTCACACTGTGGTAGTTCTCGGTCTGTGACGGTAGGACCGCTGCCTCACCAGTGGTGGCCCCTAAATACGGGGCGTGAGACGAGCGGGACCGCCGACCGCTCACGCCGTCGGCACCGCGACGGGCGGTAGCCAGAAGTGGGTACAGTCCTGAGCCCCGCTATGGTCGTCGAGCCTGCAGCGTCGGTCGGTGTCGCGTTAAGAATCGTCCTCGGGGTCTTCGCGGGCGTCGTCGCGACGCTGGGGATGGACCTCGTGATGGCACGGTTGCCGGAAGGCGGGACGCCGCCGACGGTCGCTGCGGGCGTCCTCACCGAGCAGTCGCCCGACACCGCACCCGAACGGCTGGCGTCGGCGGTCCACTACGTCGCCGGCGGCGGGACCGGGCCGCTGTTCGTCACGCTGCTCTTTCTCGTCGAGGGGCTGCTGGGCGGCGTCTCGGCGGTGAGCTATCTGGTGACGACGGTCGTGCTCTTCGCGCTGATGGTGGCGTTTTTCGTCGGCGTCGTCTTGCCCCGGCCGGGGCTGGCCCGCCAGCGCGTGAGCGCGATCGGCCGGGACTGGGCGCTGTCGGCCGCGGCGTATCTCGTCGTACTGGTCCCGCTGGTGTGGGTCGGGACTGGGCTACTGCCGTAACTCAGCGGGTGGCCTGGCCGATCGCCTGGTCGAGGTCGGCCTCGATGTCCGCGACGGACTCGGTCCCGACCGAGAGTCGGACCATGTCGTCCGTGACGCCGGCGGCGGCCTTCTCCTCGTCGGAGAGTTGCTGGTGGGTCGTCGAGGACGGGTGGATGATCAGCGTCTTCGCGTCGCCGACGTTGGCCAGGAGGCTGGCGATCTCGGTCGACTCGACGGTCGTCCGGGCGGCGTCGTAGCCGTCCGCGAGGCCGAACGTGATCATGCCGCCGTAGCCGCCGTCGAGGTACTCGCTCGCGGTGTCGTGGGTCTCGTGGTCGTCCAGCCCGGGGTAGGTGACCCAGGAGACTTCGGGGTGGTCGTCGAGGAACTCGGCGACCGCCATCGCGTTCTCGCAGTGGCGGTCCATCCGGGTGGGCAGCGTCTCCAGGCCCTGCATCGTCTGCCAGGCGTCGAAGGGGGACTGCTGGCAGCCCAGGTCCCGCAGGCCACGGGCGATGGCAGCGTAGGTGAAGGCGGCGTCGCCGAAGCGGTCCCGGAAGTTCACGCCGTGGTAGGCGGGGTTGTCGCCGGCGATCTCGGGGAACTTCTCGGCGTGTTCGTCCCAGGGGAACGAGCCGCCGTCGACCAGCACCCCGCCGACGGTCGTCCCGTGGCCGTGGATCCACTTCGTCGTCGAGTTCCAGACCAGGTCCGCGCCGTGTTCGATCGGGTTACAGAGGTACGGCGTGGCGAACGTGTTGTCGACGAAGAAGGGGACGCCGTGGTCGTGGGCGATCTCGGCCAGACGCTCGAAGTCCGGCGTGACGAGCGCGGGGTTGCCGATGGTCTCACAGTGGACGTAGGCGGTGTCCTCGTCGATGGCCTCGGCGTAGGCGTCGTAGTCCAGCGTGTCGACGAAGCGGGTCTCGACCCCGTTTCGCGGTGCCGTGTGGGTGTAGTAGGTGTATGTCCCGCCGTACAGCGAGGAGGCGGTGACGACGTTGTCGCCGACATCCGCAAGCAGGAAGGTCGCGAGGTTCAGCGACGCCATCCCGGAGGCGGTGGCGACCGCGCCGACGCCGCCCTCCAGTTTCGCCAGGCGCTCCTGGAGCATTCCGACGGTCGGGTTCATCAGCCGGGAGTAGATGTGACCCGGTTTCTCCAGGGCGAACTGCTGTGCGGCGTCCTCGGCGTCCTCGAAGACGTAGGATGTCGTCTGGTACAGTGGCGGGGCACGCGAGCCGGTGGCCGGGTCGGGCTCCTCCTGTCCGACGTGCAGTGCGTTGGTCTCGAATCCGCGTTCGGTGTCGTCGTCGCTCATACGTCCGACACCTCGCCCGGCGTGGTCTTAAACCCCGATTCCTCCGGTTACCCCGGCCACTGCTCGGAGATACCGGCGAATTTTCCGGAACAGTCACTCCGACAGCGACCCTTCGTAGGACTGGTCACGCCCGACGACGGTCTCGGGATCGAACCGAACGAGCGAGTAGCCGTCGGCGGCCAGCCCGCGGAACCGCTCGTCCCACTCCGATCGGTCCGGGCCGAGATACGACGACAAGAGGCGGTCGGCACGCTCGGGATCGTACGGTTCGAGCGACGCGTGCCCGCGCATCCCGACGTGTTCGACGCGGCCCGACCGCGGATCGAAGTCGACGACGGCGAGCGCCGACTCGGGGAACTGCCGGACGCGATCGGGGTAGGATCGGGCGTCCTCCTGAGCGACGAGCCACACGCGGCCGTCTTCCCACAGGAACCACAGCGGCGACACCCGGGGGCCAGATCCGGAGGACTGGGCGAGAAAACAGAACAGCGGGCGGTCGAGAAAGTCGTCGACGGGGACCGAGAGGGTGTTCTCGACGATCTCCATGGGAAGCGTTCGGGAGCGTGGCTGAAATACGTTGGAGTGTGTTCGCCGTCGGCGACGCGGTTCTCCGGTCGAAAACGGTGGTCAGGCGAACTTCCGGACCGTCATGTCGAGCGTATCGAGGTCCAGAATCGGCGCGAAGCCGGCGTCGGGGTCGATGTTGACGGACTTCTGGAACTCCGTCTGGGCCTGCCAACAGCCCGAGTTCAGCGCCAGGACGTTGTGGTACTTCCCCCAGCCGAGTTTGTGGACGTGGCCGGTGTGGAACACGTCGGGCACCTCCTCCATGACGAGGTAGTCCCGGTCCTCCGGGGCCAGGCGGGTGTGGCCGCCGTACTGCGGCGCGACGTGGCGTTTCTTCAGCAACTGGTACATCGCCTTGTGTGGCTCCTCGTAGCTGGCCTCCTCGTCGGGGAGTTCGGCGATGACCTCGTCCAGCGAGACGCCGTGGTACATCAGGACGGTGACGCCCTCGACGGTGACCAGCGCCGGGTTCGAGTGGACCTGCGCGTCGTGGGCGGTCATGATCTCCCGGAGTTCCTCGTCGAACCCCGGTTGGGGCTCCGCGAGGCGGACCGCGTCGTGGTTGCCCGGGATCATCCGGATCTCCATGTCGCCGGGGACTTCCTTGAGGTACTCCGAGAACTGCTCGTACTGTTCGTACACGTCGATAATGTCCAGTTCCTCGTCCTGGTCGGGGTAGACGCCGACGCCCTCGACCATGTCGCCCGCGATCAGCAGGTACTCGACGTGTTCGGCCTCGGGGGTGTGGAGCCAGTCGGTAAAGCGGTGCCAGGCGTCGGCCATGAACTCCTGGCTGCCGACGTGTACGTCCGAGATCAGCGCCGCCTGGACGTGCCGGTCGGCGGTCGACGGGCTGTGTGTCCGGGGTACATCCGGGAAGTGCAGGGAGTCGACGAAGAGGATCCCGCCGTCGTCGGCCAGCGTCCCCTCGACGGCGATGACCTCGTCGAACAGGAGTTGCTGGACGAGATCGGCGATCGGGCGGTCTTTCATCACCAGACAGGGGAAGGTGCCGTTGGTGTCTTCCAGTTCCACGAGCCAGTGGCCGCTCGCGGTCGTTCTGATGTCCGAGACCATCCCGATGAGCGCCGCTTCGCTGTTGCCACCCATCCGCTCGATGGCGTCGGTCGGTCGGTGGTTGACCCGGCCGCGCAGGTGCGCGGAGAGCTTCTCGTAGCGGTCCCGGAACACCGTCACGAAGTCCTGGTACTCGCCGGTCCCCGTCGAGTGACCGGTCATGTCGTTCGCGACTTCGATCGCCCGGAGCGTCGGGTCGACATCGCGAGACCCCCCTGTTTCAGGTGGAGACTGCCCCCCCACGTCCGTCGGTTCGGGCGGGTCCGTTCCAGGTGAAACAGAGGGGTCGTCCGCGGGGGTGTCCGATCGCATCGAGCGATCGGGGCTATCGTCGCCCGGTCCGGTGTTTCTGACCGTATCGACGTGGTCTGCGGTGAGTTTCAGCGCGTCCGGCGGCATCGTTTCTAGTGCACGAGCGAGCGTCGCCTGGGGGTCCGGTGCGTCGGCGATCCGGGTGACCGCCTCGCGTTCGGCGTTGTAGCCCCGGCTAGCGAGTTCGCTGACGATGCGTGCCGGCGTCTCCAGAGGCACGGTCGACACTCCGTGTCCGAGAGCAAAAGACTGCCGGACCCGACACAATATTGACCGCTCGGCCCCGAGGTGTTCGAACGAATGGCAGCCGACGACGGGGAGAGCGAGGAACGGCCGGGCGGCCAGCGGTGGTGGCGCTACCTTCGTGACATCGTCAGCAGCGTCGGAGCCGTCGCGATGGTCGGGCTGTTCGTGTTCGCGGTCAGCGGTCTCTGGCCGCCGCTCGTCGCCATCGAGAGCCCCAGCATGGAGCCGAACATCGAGACGGGAGACATGGTGTTCGTGATGTCGGCCGAACGGTTCCCGGGCGAGAACGCGACCCACGGGATCGTCACGGCCGCGGCGGGAACGGAGACGGGCTACGACCGGTTCGGCCGCGGAGGCGATGTCATCATCTACGAGCCGGACGGGGACGAGCGCCGGACACCGGTCATCCACCGGGCGATGCTGTGGGTCGAGGGCGGCGAGAACTGGTACGACCGCGCCGACGAGGACGCTCTCGGAACCGCCGACGACTGCGCGGCCCTCCGGTACTGTCCGGCCCCCCACGCCGGCTTCATCACCAAGGGCGACTACAACGGCGGCTACGACCAGCTCGGCGAGCGGGCGATCAGCGAACCGGTCCGCCCGGAGTGGATCGTCGGCACCGCGGAGGCACGGGCCTCGGAGCTCGGCTGGCTGAGCCTGCGGTCGTCGCGGGCAGAAACCACACAACGGAAAGTTGATAGCCCGGCTGTGTAAAGCCGCAACTCGATGGACGGCACCGACAGCCACTCCGTGCCGGCAGAGAGCGAGGAGCCAGAGCGCATGGCCTACGTCCTCGATATCCTGAGCAGCGTCGGCAGCGTCTTGCTGGTCGGTGCCCTGCTGTTCGCGGTCAGCGGCGTCTGGCCCCCGCTCGTCGCTGTGGAGTCGTCCAGCATGGAGCCGAACGTCCAGAAAGGCGACATGGTGTTCGTGATGTCCGAACAGCGCTTCGCCGGCCCCCAGGCCACCCACGGCGTCGTCACCGCCCAGCAGGCAGACGGCTACAGCCGCTTTTCCGGGGGCGGCGATGTCATCGTCTACGAGCCAAACGGGGACGAGCGCCGGACGCCGGTCATCCACCGGGCGCGCCTCTGGGTCGACGCGGGCGAGAACTGGTACGACCGCGCCGACGAGACCGCCGTCGGCGCCGCGGACAACTGCCAGGAGCTGCGGAACTGTCCGGCTCCCCACGCTGGCTTCATCACGAAAGGCGACAACGAGCAGACGAACGGCGCCTACGACCAGGTCAGCGGGATCAGCGGCGTCGTTCGGCCCGAGTGGGTCATCGGAACCGCCGAGATGCGGGTCCCGCTGCTGGGGGAGATCCGTCTCCAGTGGAACCAGGCCGGGACCGCCGTCGCTCGCGTCACCGTCGGTCCCGCTTAGTTGTCGAAGCGGGCCTGGACGAACGGCTGTACGTCTTCGATATCGCCCAGCCGCGAGTCCGACAGCAACACGGCTTCGGTCTCCTCGGTCGGGACCGACAGCGAGATCTCCTTCGTCCGCCCGTACCGTCCCTTCGAGACGACGACGGCGTTGACGATCCCGAGCATGTCCAGTTCCGAGATGAGGTCGGTCACGCGCCGCTGGGTCAACACGTCGGCGTCGATCTCCTCACAGAGGTTCTTGTAGATGTTGAACACTTCGCCGGTGTTGATGCTGTGGACGCCGTTTTTCTCTAAGAGGATGATCGCGAAGAGGACGATCTTCGACTGTGTCGGGAGGGTCCGGACGACCTCGACGACCCGGTCGAGTTCGATCTTCTCCTGGGCCTGGCGGACGTGGGCTTCCTCCACCTGATCGGTCTGGCCGCGCTCGGCGAGTTCGCCGGCGGTCCGCAAGAGATCGAGCGCCCGGCGAGCGTCACCGTGTTCCTGTGCGGCGAAGGCGGCACACAGCGGGATCACGTCGTCCGAGAGCGCTTCGCCCTTGAACGCCACGTCCGAGCGGGCCTGGAGGATGTCTCGGAGTTGGTTCGCGTCGTAGGGGGGGAAGACGATCTCTTCTTCACCGAGGCTTGACTTGACGCGGGGGTCCAGAAAGTCGGTGAACTTCAGGTCGTTGCTGATCCCCATGATCGACACCCGGGAGTTCTCCAGTTCGGAGTTCATCCGGGAGAGGTTGTACAGCGTGTCGTCGCCCGACTTCTCGACGAGTTTGTCGATCTCGTCGAGCATGATGACGACGACGCGCTCGTGGTAGTCCACGGCGTCGAAAAAGGAACTGTAGACCCGATCGGTCGGCCAGCCGGTCATCGGAACGTCCTCGAATCCCGCCTTGTCGGCCTCCAGGGAGTCGATCCGGTCGTCGATCGCCTCGACATCGGCGAACTCCGTCCCGTCGAGCGTCGCCTCGTCCTCGCGTACGCGCGAACGGAGGTCGTTGAGTTCCGCGACCCGGTCGTCGATCACCTCGACGTTCTTGTCGATGAACTTGTTCGCCAACTGCGCGAGGACGCGGTACTGGGTGTCTGTCACCTCGCAGTTGATGTACTCGACCTCGCAGGGGACCTCGTACTTTTGCGAGGTCGTCTCCAGTTCCTCGCTGACGAACTTCGCGCTGGCGGTCTTTCCCGTCCCGGTCTTCCCGTAGATGAGGATGTTCGAGGGTGTATCCCCCCGGAGTGCCGTGACCAGGATCGTCGCCATGTTGTTGATCTGTTCCTCGCGATGGGGGAGTTTGTGCGGGGTGTAGGAGGGTCTGAGGACTTCCTTGTTCTCGAATATCGGCTCGCCCTCCAGGAGGTCGTCGAACAGCCCGCGGGACGCCTCGTCGGAGCCGTCGGAGCCGGTGTCGAGATTGTCCAAGACCACGTCGTCGAGGTCGGGGCGCGTCGTCGGCGATGGCTCCGTCCCGGCGTCGCCGTCGCGCGGCTCGGGGCCGTCGGATTCGGGACTGTCTCCCTCCGACGACGAGTCTTGCTCTCCGGTCGATCGATCGATTGGGTCGGTCATCGTGGTTGGTGAACCCCCCAGTTTCGGGTGGAAAGCGTTGTCCGCACCCAGAAAACGGACGGTAGAAACTCCGATACACCGTTCCTACCGATTTTCGACGCTCTCGGGTGCGTCCAGTTGAACCACATGAAGTCGTGCGTGAGCGGATATTAAATATTTCGGTCGAAATCACGGTTCGAGTGGGGGGATCTGTCGAGTGGACGGGAAACGGGGGCGGGGCGTGGGGAGCGTCACGTGTGAACGGGAACGGCGAACGGCACGGGGACATATCGGTAATCGAAGGTTACTCGCCCGGAACCGCCGTATCCCGAGAGCTACGTTTCAGATCTGGGACTGATCGCTGTCGAGTGACCCTAACCCCCCCACCCCTTCGTTTCGAGTGGAACGACGAATCGGACCGGGGGGTGGGGGAGGGGTTCGAGTGGATCCGGCTCTAGGCTAGACAAGATTTATGTACCATACCAATAAACCAAACCCGCACTAGAAAGAAAGGATTCTTCTTTTCAGTGGTCTAGTCGTATACTAGTGTTAGAGCGGCTCTAGGTACACTAGTCCCTAGTTCGTCTCTCGACGCGCGACTGACCGACACCCCACTCTTTCCCGTCCAACCCGGCTCTCACACCCTCCCACCCACACGGGGGTGTGGTGTTCCACTCGAAACGAAGGGGTGGGGGGCTTCCAGGGGGCGGGTCGACCCACTCCGGTGACTGCCGATCACGGCGCTCGTGCGGGTGAGACTCCTTGTCAAACCTATCCGAAAAGTTATCTTTGTCTGACGTAGGCTTAAGTAAATTCCACTGTCTTCTACAGCCAGAAGCCGCCATACCGGCACGTCCGGGCGGCGGGAGGATAGGATGGGACTGCTAACAAACCTCAAAGACAGCATCTCACGGGCAGCATCGACACTGTTCTCGGAGGAGGACCCAAAGCGGATCGGTATCTACGGGCCGCCAAACGCCGGGAAGACGACCCTCGCGAACCGGATCGCTCGAGACTGGACCGGCGACGCCGTCGGGCCGGAGAGTCACGTCCCACACGAGACACGCCGGGCTCGCCGCAAGGAGAACGTCGAGATCGAACGGGACGGCAAGACGGTCACGATCGACATCGTCGACACACCGGGCGTGACGACGAAGGTCGACTACACCGAGTTTCTCGAACACGACATGGAGAAAGACGACGCCGTCCGTCGGTCCCGGGAAGCCACCGAGGGGGTCGCGGAAGCGATGCACTGGCTCCGGGAGGACGTTGACGGCGTCATCTACGTGCTCGACTCGGCGACGGACCCGTTCACGCAGGTCAACACGATGCTCATCGGTATCATCGAGAGTCAGGACCTCCCGGTCCTGATCCTCGCGAACAAGATCGATCTGGAGGACTCCTCCGTCCAGCGGATCCGCAACGCCTACCCCCAGCACGAGACGATCCCGCTCTCGGCGCTGGAGGGCGACAACATGGACGAAGTGTACGACAAGATCGCGGAGTACTTCGGGTGATCCCATGCCTGAGATAAAGGATCCCGACGACGGCGTGCAGATCGACCTCGTCAGCGGCGAGCGCATGGAGGGGCTCACGACGATGGAGAAGATCCGGACGGTGCTGGACGGCGTCCGCGACGGCAACATCGTCATCCTCGAAGAGGGGCTCTCGCCCGACGAGGAGTCCCGGCTCATCGAGGTCACCATGACCGAGATCAGCCCCGACGAGTTCAACGGCATCGAGATCGAGACCTACCCCAAGTCCGAGGCGGCCAACACGGGCCTGCTCGACCGGCTCATGGGTAACGAATCGACACAGAAGCTCACGGTCATCGGGCCGGCCAACCAGATCGAGACGCTCCACAAGGACGAAAACCTCATCAGCGCACTCGTCTCCCGGAAATAATGCCCCATCAGTGTACGAACTGTGGCCGCGCGTTCGAGGACGGCTCCAAGGAGATGCTCTCGGGGTGTCCCGACTGTGGCGGCAACAAGTTCCAGTTCAAACCGGACGGCGTCGACAGCTCGACACCGCCCGGGACGGACGCGGAGCCACCCGAACCGCCGGAGCCGCCCGGATCGGACAGCACCGTCGCCCGCACCGTCGGGAAGACGGCGGCGACAGTTCGTGACTTCGTCGGCGGCGGGGACGACGCCGCCGGAGCCGCCGGGTCCAGTCGAACCGAGGGGCGGAGCCGGCGCCAGACACGCCGGCGGAGCCGCCGGCGGCCGAAACCGAAGCCGAAACCGAGGACGCCGCGCAGGCGAGCGCACGCGGCGACATCGTCGGGCCTGACGAACTCCCGGACGACCCGCCGGCCGCGGAACCGACCGGCGAGACACAGTCGCCCGACGCCGGGGAAGGAACCCAGAACCCGGCCGACGCCGCCGAGACCGACGACGGCTCGGACGACCGGCCGGACCTCTCGGAGCTTCGGGAGGAACTCAACGAGCAGTTCGAGTCGATCAAGGTCCTTGAACCGGGCCAGTACGAACTGAACCTGATGGAACTGTACGACCGCGAGGAGTACATCGTCGCGCTCGAAGAGGACGGCCGCTACTCCATCCAGGTCCCCGAAGCGATCCGGGACTGACCCGAACCGCCTGTGAACCTCTCGGGGTCGAGCCCCACGGCACTCGGCCTGCTCCGCCTGTAGACCCGCTATTCTCCGGGTCTCTCCGTGAAAACCATTATAGTCGCTGCCGGAGAGGTTTCGCGTATGTCCACCGACGACCACTCGCCGACCGACTCACACATCGAGGAATGGGCAGCCCTCCTGGGGACCGACCTCGACCGCTCCAGGGCCGACACTGGGGACGTGGACTGTCTCGAAGACGAAGCGACCTGAGCCGATCGACTCGAACCGGAGGGGCCGCGACGAACCGAAGGGGCCGCGAGAACGATCGATTTAACGCCTACGCGATCTCGTCGTACTGCTCGGAGAGCTTGTCGGCGGCTTCGGCCATCAGCTCCTGCTCGTAGTCGTCGAGGTCCCACTCGACGATCTCCTCGACGCCGTCGCTTCCGAGCCGAACCGGCACGCCAAAGGCGGTGTCGTCGTGGCCGAACTCGCCGTCGAGTTTGACCGACGCCGGCAGCACCTCGCCGGTGTCACGGACGATCGCTTCGACCATGTGAGCGACGCCGCGGGCGGGCCCCCACTCGGTCGCGCCCTTGCGCTCGATGACATCCATGGCCGACTCCTGGAGGTCGCCCAGGATGCGCTCGCGCTCGTCGGCGTCGAACTCGGGGTCGGTGCCGTCGACGCGGACCTTCGAGAACACGGGGACCTGTGCGTCGCCGTGCTCGCCCAGGATCGTCGCCTCGACGTTCCGGGTCGGGGCGTCGAACTCCTCGCTCAGCACGTAGCGAAAGCGCGCCGAGTCCAGCCGACCGCCGAAGCCGATGACCTGCTCGCGGGCGCGGTCGCCGGCCTCGTAGAGGTGGCGGTTCAGCAGGTCGACCGGGTTCGAGGTCGTCAGCGAGACGTAGTCGTCGTTGTGCTCGTCCAGCGAGGACTGGATGTCCTCCATGATCGGTGCGTTGTCGCCGGCCAGGTCGATCCGGGTCTGACCGGGCTGGCGCGGGATACCGGCCGTGATGACGACCACGTCGGAGCCGGTGGTCGCCTCGTAACCGCCCTGGCGGACCGTCGTGTTCGAGTCGTAGGCGATCCCGTGGTTCGTGTCGGCGGCCTGGCCGATGGTGTCTTCTTCCTTGTCGGGGATGTCGACGAAGACGACCTCGTCGGCGATGTCACGGAGCGCGATGTTGTACCCTGCGGCGGCGCCGACCGTCCCGGCCGCGCCGACTACGCTTACCTTTGTCATACCATCCGAAACGCCTCCCGCGCGGACGTTAAACGTGTCGAAACCCCTGTCTCCGGGTCGGCTCTCGGACCCGTAAAGGGTTTTCAGCGTGGTGGCGTTGTACTGGGTATGAGCGACTTCGACAAGGAAGCCGAACGCGAGAAACTCCGCGAGAAGTTCGAGAAGGAGGACGAACAGCGCGAGGCGACCGAGCAGATGAGCGAACTCCTGTTGAAGGGGGCGACGATGACGAACGCCCACTGTAGCACCTGTGGCGATCCGGTCTTTCGCTACGATGGCCAGGAGTTCTGTCCCACCTGCCAGAAACCGATCACACGGGAGAGCGGAGCGGACGACGGTGCCGACGACGCCGACGGCGACCACATCGAGGTCGCGGACACCAGCGACGAGGCCCGCGTGCAGTTCGGCGGCAATCAGGCAGAAGGCGACCAGGCGGAAGCCGAGCAGTCGGCGGGAGCAACGCCGACAGACGGGTCGGCGGGAGCCGCCCCGGACGGGTCGGCCGACCCCGCCGAGAGCGCGGAGACGGCCGCGACTGCGCCGACCGAGCACGCGGTGCCGAGCGCGGACGACGGCGCACAGGCTGCTCCATCCGAAACTGGGGGACGAGCCGACCAGCAGTCGACTGTCGATACCCAGACTCCGGCCGCACGACCCCCGTCAACGAGCGGGAACGAGTCCCACGATCGCTCCCCCACTGTTTCCACTCGAACCGCCGGGCTTCCCGAGGAAGCCGCGACCGACCTGACGGAGGCGAAGAAACTCCTCGCCGAGACCGCCCACCAGTTCGCACAGCGCGCGGCCGACAGCCAGGACCCCCGTGACGCGCGGGAGCACCTCAAGGCGGCCCGCGAGGCCGCCGCGGCGCTGGACGCGACGAACTTCTGAGAACGACCGGGACACGCGACGGCCGAGACGAAACGGGCGGTCCGGTCAGTAGTTGAGATTCACCAGCCCGCCGTCCGAGGTGGCTTCTCCGGGCCGATCGGGGACCCCGTCGCCGCGGTGGCGGTCGACCCGATCCAGGAGGTCGTCGATCGTCGGCACGTCCTGTGGATTGGGCCCGCCGTGGCGCGAGACGATCCGGAGTCGCTCGCCCTCACACTCGAACAACGCCACCCCCGGGAGCCGCGGGATCGTCCGCTGGAACGGCGCGAACGTCTCGAACTCCTCGGGCGCGCCGTCCTCGCTGACGATGTCAGTCGCGGGGTCCGCGAGCATCGGGAACGGGAGATCGTAGCGCCGATGCCACAGCAGCGCACGCTCCCTGATGTCCGGTAACACCGGGACGACGGCGACCCCGCGAGCGGCGAACTCCTCGTACCGGTCGGCCAGGTTCCGGACGAGTTCCCGACACAGCGGGCAGTAGTGGTTTCGCAACAGTACCGCGAGTACGTAGTCGTGATCGGCCGCCAGATCACTGGACGCGAGCGCCTCGCTGCCGGCGCCGATGTTGTGGAGTTCGAACTCGAAATATCGCTTCTCGGAGTGCGACTGTGTCACGTCAGTTCCCCCCAATCGTTCTATATCGTCCCCTGATATGAACGTTTTCGTCGGGCTGCCAGACCCGGCTCACGGGCCGTCACCGCGCTCGATGGCCGAAAACGCGGCCGACGCCGGAACTGTCTGATCGCCGGTGTGAACCGACGAGTCGCTGCCAGCCGTGGCTCACTCCCCGCGGTAGTCGCTGCCGACGACCTCTCTGATCCGTTCGGCGGTCACGGACCCGACGCCGTCGACGGCCTGGAGCGCCGCCTCGTCGGCGGTCATGACGGCCTCGACGCTCCCGAAGTGCGCGAGCAGCGAGCGGGCGGTGACGGGACCGACCTCGCCGATCGCGGCGACGACGTACTCCTGTTGCTCGGGCAGTGTTCGGGACTGTTTCTCGCCGTGGACGCTGACCTCGCGGTCGGCGTCTTCCTGCTCGCGCTGGGCGATCGTTTCGAGCAGGTCCGCCGTCTCGTCTTCGTCTGCTGTCTGGAGGACGCTCGCGCCGAAGTCGACCGACAGCGACGAGAGCGCGCCCTGGATCGCCTTCCGGTGGACGTTCCGGGCGCCGTAGAGGTCGCCGCCCTCGATGACGACGACCGGCCGGGCGTAGTGGCGGGTGGCGTCGCCGACCTGCTCGAACATCGACCGGTCGCCGCCGGTCAGGGTGTCCAGGAAGTCCGAGACGGTCTTGCGCTCGACGACGACCCGGTCCGAGAGGACGTAGTCGCCGACTGCGAGCGTCTCCAGTCGTGTCTCGATGCCCTCGCGGGTCGAGAGGTCCCGGGCGATCGTCGCGTCGAGTTCCCGCTGGTCGGCGACGATCTCGACTACCTCCTCGTCGCCGTCGGCGGTGGCGACGGTCCCCTCGCGCTCCGCACCGTCGTCGCTGGTGGCGTCCACGTCCGCGGAGCCGTCGGGGTCGGTCTCGCCGGCGAAGGCGTCCAGCCCGGCCTGGCCGTCGCTCCCCGTTTCGGCTGGAGCGGCCGCGTTCGACCCGGCGGCGGCCTCCCCCCCACCGGTTCCACTCGACCCGCCGGCGTCGCTCCCGGCCGAGTCGTTCTCGACGCCCTCGTACTCGTCGAGGCCGGTCTGGTCGAGTTCGGCTTCGAGGTCGCCCGCGACGCTCTTTAGATTCTGGAGCTCCTGTTGCATCCGCTTCTGGTCGTTGCGGGCCTTCCAGAAGTACGCCTCGTCGCGAGTGTCCTCGGCCAGCAGGACGACCACCCGGCCCTCGGCCTGGCGGCCGGTCCGGCCCTTGCGCTGGATCGCCCGGATCGCCGTCGGCACCGGTTCGTAGAACAGGACGAGGTCGACCTCGGGCACGTCCAGCCCCTCCTCGGCGACGGAGGTCGAGACGAGCACCTCGAACTCGCCGGCCCGGAACCGGTCTAAGGTCTCCTGTTGCTGGGTCTGTGTCATCCCCTCGCTGCCGTCGGTGTCGCTCTGCCCGACGAACTTCTCGGTCTCGAAGTGGTCCGAGAGGAAGTCCACGAGCGTCTCGGCGGTGTCCCGGGACTCCGTGAAGACGATGACGCGCTCGCCGTTCTCGATACCCAGCGTCTCCGCGAGCAACATCCGGGTCCGGCGGAACTTCGGGTGGAGGTCGTCGTACTCGCGGGCCTTCCGGATCGCCTCGCGGATCTTGGGCTCGCTGACGAGTCGCTGGTCTGCCTTCGAGGCGCCCGACGAGCGGGCGGCCTCTTTCAGCCGCTCGAAGTACCGCCGCAGGGACTCGACGCTCTGGGTCTCGATGTAGGTGACCGCGGTGCGGAGCTTCCGGATCTCGGCGAGCAGGCTCATCCCCTGGTACCCCTCGCTCTGGTCGTTGTCCATCAACTGCCGTAGCTCGGCTTGCATCCCCTGGATCTCCCGCTCGGAGAGGTCCGGCGAGGACTTGTTCGTGACACCCAGTTCCTTCAGCTGTTCGAGCCGGTCGGCAACGACCTCGTTGATCGCGTCCCGGATCTCGACGACCACCTCCGGCAGTTCGATCCGCTTCCACTCGACGCTGGTGTCGTGGGTGTAGTCGGCCACGTCGGCGTCGTCCTCGGTCATCACCGCCACCTCCGAGAGCCCGAGGTTCTCACACACTTCGAGGATCGCCTCCTCGTCGTCGCCCGGGGAGGCGGACATCCCGGTCACCAGCGGGTCGTCGGCGTCGGCGTGGTAGCGCTCGGCGATGTAGTTGTACGCGTAGTCGCCGGTGGCGCGGTGACACTCGTCGAAGGTGCAGTGGGTCACGTTCGAGAGGGAGATCCGGTTCCCGACCAGATCGTTCTCGACGACCTGGGGCGTCGCGATGACGATGCGAGCGTCGTCCCAGAGGGCTGCCCGGTTGTCGGGGCTGACCTCGCCGGTGAAGACGACGATCTCGTCGTCGGGGACGGTCAGGGCCTCGCGGTAGAACTCGGCGTGTTGCTGGACGAGCGGCTTGGTCGGCGCGAGCATCAGCGAGGTCCCACCGACAGCGTGGAGCCGCTGGGCCGTGACGAGCAGCGAGACGGTCGTCTTCCCGAGGCCGGTCGGGAGACAGACCAGCGTGTGGGTCGAGCCGGCGGTGTCGGCCAACTCGACCTGGTACCGACGGTTCTCCAGGAACTCCGGGGTCACCATCGGCCGGTCGAGGTACTCCCCGCCTTCGACGGTCGCCATTTGTACCGAGTTGTCCCCGGTCGTGGTTAAGGGTTCAGGTACCACGGTGAAAGTGAACCGGCCGAGGGGAGCGGCTACACCGGCAGCACGGTCACGCCGACCCACATCGCGGCCGCACCCAGCACCGGGATCGAGAAGTTGTCGTCGACGACGTAGCCGGCGATCGTGGGTTTGACCCCGTCCGCGAAGGTAGCGGCGGCTCCGCCCAGCACCGCCGCGACCGTCGGGACGAACGGCGCGGCGAGCAGCGTACAGACGCCGAACATCACCAGGAGCACCCACCCCTGTTTGACCGCGCTGGCGCTCGCAGAACCGAGCAGTCCGCTGATCGGGTCCCCGATCGCGAGCATCAGCATCGCCGGCACCGCGACGGCGGTCGTCATCCCGGCGATCCCGACCGCGAACGCGACCAGGGCCATCCCGACGATGTACAGCGCGTACCCGGCCGGGTTGTCCTGTTCGTACTCCCGGGTGAGCCGATCGTAGATCGCCCAGTCGAGCCCCACGGAGAGGCGCAGGTACTCCAGGACGACCACCACGACCAGACACAGCGCCAGGAACCCCTGGACGACCCCCCAGGTCACGATGTCGGGGACTGCCAGGTGACAGAGCGGGACCGCAGACCCGGTGACGTGGACCAGGCGTCTGGCGACCTCGTCGGCCATCTTACAGGGTGTCGAAGGTCGTCTCGCCCTCGCTGAGGGCGACGAGGTGGTCCGTCAGCTCCTCGATCGGGACGCGTCTCTGCTCGGTCGTGTCCCGCTCCCGAAGTGTGACACTCCCCTCCTCTTTGGACTCGTAGTCGACGGTCACACAGTAGGGGGTCCCGATCTCGTCCTGCCGGCGGTAGCGCCGGCCGATCGCGCCCGAGTCGTCGTAGGTGACCGACAGCCCCGCACCGCGGAGGTCGCCCGCGATCTCGTGGGCCAGTTCGTCCAGCCCGTCCTTGTCCATCAGCGGGAAGACGCCGACGGTCGTCGGGGCCTGCTCGGCCGGCAGATCGAGGTAGGTCCGCTCCTCGCCGTCGACCTCGTCCGTGCTGTAGGCGTGAGCCAGCACCGTGTAGACCAGGCGGCCGACGCCGAAGGAAGGCTCGACGACGTGCGGGCGGACGTGTTCGCCGCTCTCGGTGATCTCCTCGACGCTGAACCCGGTCTGCTCGACCGGCACCGTGACCGAGTCGCCGTCGACTTCGACCGTCACTTCGTCGCCGTCGAAGGCGTCGGGGTCACGCTCGGCCAGCGCTTCGAGGGCGTCCGCGACCTCTTGGGCGGCGCCGCCGAACTCCGGCCCGAGGTAGCTCATGTCCGGGTCGACCGTCGGCCGTTCGACGGTCACGGGCTCGTCGTACTGCTTGAAGACGGTGTAGTCCTCGCCGGAGTGGTCGGCGTGTTTCGTGAGGTCGTAGTCGCCCCGGTAGGCGAAACCGGTGATCTCGATCCAGTCGCCGTCGATCTCGGCCTCGGCGTCCCAGCAATCGGAGGCGTAGTGGGCCAGTTCGCCCGGCAGGTGCTGGCGGAAGCGGAAGCGATCCATGTCGACGCCGATGCGCTCGTACCAGCCCTTGGCGACGCCCAGGTAGTAGGCGACCCAGTCGCTCGCGATGACGCCCTCGTCGACCGCCTCGCGGACGGTCAACTGCTGTTGGCCGCCGTCCTCGGCCTGTTGGGCCTCGCCCGAGTACAGCGGCAGTTCCACGTCCGCGACCGCCGACAGCGGCGGCTCGTCCTCCTCCGGGTCGACGAAGTGTTCCAGTTCGGCCTGCGTGAACTCGCGTACGCGAACGAGGGACTTCCGCGGGGAGATCTCGTTGCGGTAGGCCTTGCCGATCTGGGCGACGCCGAAGGGCAGTTGATTGCGGGCGTACTCCGAGAGCTGCGGGAACTCGACGAAGATGCCCTGGGCGGTCTCGGGCCGCAGGTAGCCCGGCGAGGAGCTCCCGGGACCGATGTTCGTCTCGAACATGAGGTTGAAGTTCTCGACGGGTTCGCCGGCCAGGGGGGCGCCACAGGAGGGACACTCGATGTCGTGGTCGGCGATGAGCTCCATCACCTCCTCGTTGGGGAGCGATTCGGCCTCCTCGATGTCGGTGGCGTCCTCGACGACGTGGTCGGCCCGGTGGGTCGCACCGCAGTCGGCGCACTCGATGATCATGTCGTCGAAGCCGTCGAGGTGGCCCGAGGCCTCGAAGACGGGTTCGGGCATGATGTCGGGGGCCGAGATCTCCTGGTGGCCCTCGCGGACGACGAACCGGTCGCGCCAGGCGTCCTCGATGTTGTCTTTCAGCGCGGCGCCCTGTGGCCCGTAGGTCCAGAAGCCGGCGGCGCCGCCGTAGGACCCGGCGGCGGGGAAGTAAAAGCCCCGACGCTTGGCCAGTTCGGTCAGGCGCTCGCCCTCGTTCATAGGCCCTCCAGGAGGTCTACGTCCCGGACGATGCCCGCGAGCTGGTCGCCGGCGACCAGCGGGATCTGTTCGATGTCGTGCTCGATCATCAGTTGCGCGGCTTCCTCGGCGGTGCGGCGCTTGCTGACCGTGACCACGTCGTCGGTCATGAACTCCCCGACGGGCTCGGCCGGGATCTCGACGTTCCGGGTGGGCATGTAGCGGCCGCCGACGGCCTTGATCCCCTCCCAGGCCCACTCGTCGTCCTGGCCGGCGATGGAGTCGCCGGTGTCGTCCTCGCCCTCGACGACGCGGGCGACCTCGATGATGTCGACCTCGGTGAGCATCCCGGTCATGTCGCCGTGGTCGTCGAGGACGACGGCGTAGGGGACCTCGGCGTAGGAGAGTTCCCGCTCGGCGACTGTCAGCGGCGTCTCGACGTAGACGCTGTTGACATCCGACCGGGCAAGGTCGCCGACGCTCGCGCTCCCGTCGACATCCCCGTTGGCGATGGCGCGGATGACATCGGTCATCGTGACGATGCCGTCGAGGCCGTCACCGACGACGGGGACGCGACGCTCGCCCTCTTCGAGCATCAGCCGGGCGACCGCTTCGAGGGTGGCGTCGGCGGTGGTCGTCGGGACCTCCTCGACGAGCATCGCGAGCTGGTCTTCGTCTGGCCGGTCGATGAGCGCCTCCCGGGTGACGAGCCCACGGAACTCCTCGCCGTCGTCGGTCGATTTGATGACCGGGACGGAGGAAAAGCCCCGGTCCTGGAGGTACTCGAGGACATCGTCACGGGTGCCCGGAATCTCTACCGTGACGACCTCCGAGCGCGGCGTCATCGCGTCTGCAACGTTCATACTGCCAGAACCTCCTGCCCGCATCTACTAAGTCCTTAACATCCGCCGGTTTTCGCCGCTGTGGCCGGCTGGGACCACTCTCAGAACCCCTGCTGACCGGCGCGAGCGGTCACCGCTGTCTCTCACGCTCCTGACAGATGGCAGACATGTGTCAGACAGAGAGACGACACGCACGCCACCCCCGTCTATCGATTCCGCTACGTTTATATACAAGTGCTACATATTGTCATGCATGGAGCCGGACACGGTCGCCCCAGTGGAGGTTGCTGAGGACGCAGAAGTCATGGCTTCCGTCGAGGAAGACACGACCGACACGCTCGTCATCGCGGACATCTCGCAAGACGACGCCTATCTGACACTCCCACTGGTAGACGCCGCGTCCCTTCCCGAGTGGCGATAACTCGGGTCGCATCACTCGTTCCGATCGGTTCTTCGACACGGTACCCGACAGCGGTCAGTGGGTCTGGACCCACAGTCGACCCATCTTCGTCAGTCGGGTCTCGTAGCTCCCGCCGACATCGACCCGCCGGAGGAACCCCTTCGCTTCGAGCTGGCGGACGTTGTACTGGACCTTGCTCCGCAGGGACTCGTCGGCCTCCTCGCCCCGGCGGGCGGCCAGTTCCCGGGCGAGCGCCGAGGTAGAGTTCGTCGGCCCGCGTTCGCCGAGCACTTCCACCAGTTCCCGCTCGAAGGCGCGGAGTTCGGCCAGCGGGGCCGCGGGCAACTCGACGTAGCGCTGGCCGTCTATCTCGCGGGCGCCGGTGGTGATCCCTCGTTCCCGAACCGTCTCTAAGAGGGCCTCGATCTCGGCGATGCGCTCGTCGGCGTCGCCACCTTCCCTGAGGAAGGACAGTTCGGCCTCCAGTTCACGCAGGAGACTGGTCGTCAGGTACGCTTCGGGCGGAACGTAGTAGACGTGAAGCTGATCGCGCAACTCGGGACGTTCGTTGACCAGCGTGTTCGCCGCCGTCGCGAAGCCAAAGGAGACCGTGCGGGGCATCGAAGAGATGTTGATCCAGACCTCGCTCTCGGGCACTCGCTCCCGGATCGCCCGGTAGGCGGTCTTGTAGGCGTTCTCGTAGTCGTGGACGCTGTCGATGAAGGCCGTCTCCACGTCGGCGCCCAGCACTCGCTCGAAGGTGTACTCCAATCGGTGGAACATCCGCTCTGCGAGGTCGGCGACCTCCCGGTCGTCGCTGTGCCGGCGCGCCCGGTAGAGGACTACGGCGTCGGCCGCCAGCTCGCCCTGGGTGATGGGCAAAAACAGTCGCTCGACATCGATACCGACCGGGATCAGGTGGACCGTCTCGCTCACTGGCCCAGTCCTGTCGCGCCGCCGTGAAAGCGTTTCCCCATCACCGGGAGGTGACCGATTGCGTGCAAACAACTTTGCACACAAATGCGTAACGGTCCACAAATTTTAACCAGAATCGGACCGACCAACGGGTATGACCACGACCCCTCGCTCGGACCCCCACGCTGCCGTGATGAACACGGTCAGCGGGCGGGAGTTCAGACCGTTCGACCCACAGCCCGGCGACGTGGCGCTCGCCGACATCGCCCACGGGCTCTCGAACATCTGTCGGTGTTCGGGTCAGACACGGGAGTTCTACAGCGTCGGGCTCCACTCGCTGTACGTGAGCCGCGACCTGGCCGCACGCGACGCCACGCCGCGGGTCCAGTTGTACGGCCTGCTCCACGACGCGCCGGAGGCGTACGTCTCCGATCTCGTCTCGCCGGTCAAGCGCCACCTCGACCGGTACCAGGAGGTCGAGGGGGCGATCCTCGACGCCGTCTGGGCCGCCTTCGACCTCGCCCCGCCGACCGACGCCGCCTGGGAACGGGTCCACGAGGCCGACGTGCGGTTGCGCCGCTACGAACTCGACACGCTGCTCCCGGAGGTCGTCGAGGGCGAACCGCCGGACCTGTCCTACGACCTCGCGGCCGACACCGACCGCGACGTGGCCGCCGCCTTCGAGTCTCGCGCCCGGGACCTGATCGCCGAGACAGACGCCCAGCTACCCTGACTACGACCCGGGCTCCGACGCCGAGACCTGCACGTACGGGAGCGTCACGTCGCCGTCCCCGACGGACAGGGCGGTCGCCTGGTCGGTTCGCTCGGGGACCAGCAGGTCGATCACGTTCGCCTGGGTGGGCCGCGTTCGCCCCCCGAAGTCGGTGACGCTGTTCTCGGGCTGTACCTGTGCGACGCCGCCGGGGCCGGTCAGTGACCCGCCCAGCGAGAGCACCGCGACCTCGGCCCCGCGGAGGTCGCCCAGCGGAGCTTTCGGCACACTCACCCAGAGCCCGTCCAGCCCGTCGCGGGAGGCGACGGTGACTGCGTCGCTGACGGTCGTCCCGTCGGCGCGTTCGACCGCTGCCGTCGATTTGTTGACGACGAGTCGGCGCTGGTGTGGGGCGGCCAGTCGGCCACCGACGCCGGCCCGCGTGGCCGTCGACCCCCCGTCTGTGTCAGGGTCCCGGACGTACACCTGGAGGTGCTGGGCGAGCCGGCTCCGGTCGACGCCGTCGGGGACCGGCTCCGCGAACTCGAACTGCCAGTGGTACCGATCGGCCCCCTCGAAGACGGCGACGCGCCGGAGGTCCAGACTCCCCGGCTCCCAGCGTTCGGTCTCGGGGTAGGTGAACCCACCGGGGCCGTGGTCGTCCCCCGCCGGGTCCGTCCAGGCGGCAACCCGCTCTGCGTCGAGCAACCGGTTCCGGACGCCCGCCGCGAGCGGAACCATCGGGAGGACTGGCCGGTCGGCCGCTCGGATCGACGACTCGTCGTCGACCGGGCCGACGAGCAGGTCGGCGATAGCCGTCCCGTCGCCGGCCGCGCCGTCACCCCTGAGAAGCGTCGTGAAGGCCAGTTCATTCGGGTCGTCGGGAACTACCCTCGACGGAACTTCGACGACCAACTCGCTCCCGGCCCGCCGCGTCGGCAGGTCGGCGACCGTCGTCCCGTCCACTCGCTCGACGGTCGCTCCCTCGGTCGTCGCGACGACCCGGTGCTGTGCGGGCGCGGCCAGCGTCGCGCCGACGCCGCGTGTCTCGCCGCTCCCGCCGTCGGCGGTCGGGTCCCGGAGATACGCCTCGACGGTCGGGCCGCCGTCCGCCGGCAGCGACGACAGGCGCCAGGCGAACTGAAGTCCGTCGTCCGACTCGTGGACGGCCATCCCGGTCAGGTCGTACTCGCCCGCGGGGCGACCCGCCGGCGGCGTCGCGTCGCCCGCGGGATCGGAAAAAGTCGCACGCGGCGCACCCCGGCCGGACAGGGCGTCGGCCCGGAGGACGACGGCGGCCTCGACGGTGACACCCTCGCCGGCGGTGACGGACTCCCCGGAGACGAGGTCGGTCCGGCCGACGGCCGGGTGTTGCGCGACGGTCGTCGGTCCGTCGCCGAAGTTCAACAGGACGTGGACGCGCTCGCCGTCGGCCTCGCGGGCGTAGCCGGTGACGCGGTCGTCGCCCGGCGCGACCGACAGCGGGACCACGTCCGCGTCTGACTGCAGCGGCGTCAGGTCGTGGCGCAACTCCGCCAGCGACCGGTAGAACGACCGCAACTCTCGGTCGGCCTCGTCCCAGTTCATCCGCTCGCGGGGCTCGGTCAGCCCGGTTTCCTGGCCGTAGTACAGCAGCGGCGCGCCCGGGAGGGTGAACGTCGCCGCGCCAGCAGCCCGCTGGCACCGGCGGTCGGCGAACGAGAGGAACCGATCTGTGTCGTGGTTCTCGACGTAGTTGAGCAGCCCGACGTGGGCGGGGTAGCCGGCGTCACGGCGCTCGGCGACGACGTTCTGGAGGTCGTCGGCGGGAGCCTCGCCCCGACCGACCGCCTGGAGCGTTCGGAACAGCCCCTCGGCGTAGTGGAGGCCGAACTCGTTCTCGGCGAAGTCGGCGTGGTCGGCGTCCCACGGGACCGCTTCCCCCAGCAGGAGGAACTCGGGGTGGTCGCGTTTGACCCGTTCGCGGACCTCCTTCCAGAGACTGTGGGGCATCCCCCAGGCCACGTCACAGCGGAAGCCGTCGACCACGTCGGCCCACTCCGCGACGATTGCCAGGAACCACGACCGCACCGCCAGCGTGTCGTAGTTCAACGCCGGGATACCCCGCCAGCCGAAGTAGTACAGCGCCTGCTCGTCGGTCCAGCGGTACCACTCGGCGAAACTGTTCGACACCGCCGTGTCTGTCACGGCCGCCTTCGCCGCCCGGAAGTAGCGGTGTTGGCGGGCGGTGTGGTTGCCCACGAGATCGAATATCACCTTGATCCCCCGGTCGTGACAGGCGTCGACGAACGACTCGAAGGCCGCCCTGTCACCCAGCGCGTCGGCCGGTTCGAAGTAGTCGACGACATCGTAGCCGTGGGGGCCACCGGGCTGGCTCTCGTCGCGGTGGCTGTGGGCATCGAGAATCGGGGTCAGCCAGACCGCGTCGGCGCCCATCGAGTCGATGTATTCGACCTTCGATTCGAGGAAGGTGAAGTCCACGTCGGCGCCGAACCGCCGGACGAAGACCTCGTAGACCACCGCGTCGCTGGCCCACTCGGGCGGTTCGGTCGGGTGGCGCAGTTCCCGGGCGTCGGGATCGACGACCAGCGTATCGGCGACGCTGCGCCCCGTCTCGCCCGCGGCGGCCGCGTGGACGCGAACCGGTCCGTCCATCGCATCCAGTGGAAGCCTGGCGGTATGCCCATCGACGGATATGTTGCCCTCGAAAGAATCGCGGTCGTCGACGAGGAACTCGACCGTGAGATCACCAGGCGCGGCGTCGCTGTCGGTCGGCGGGCGAACGTCGGCCCGGATCTCGGCGGTCCCGTCGGCCACGTCGCCGTCGAGCGAGAGCGTCGGCCGCGGGTCCCCGGCGGTCCGCTCGGGGAACGCCCTGACCGTCTGTCGGTGGACGCCGTCGGGCGCGCGCAGTTCGAGGGCGTACGTGCCGGGTACGTCCGGCTGGAACTGGACGGCGAAGCCGTCGCCGACGGCGGCCTCGCTCCCGGCCGGCGCGTCGACGACCGACCAGTCGTAGCCGGCGGTCGGGTCGGGGTTCCGGGGCGCGAGGTTGCTCTCGACGCCGGCAAACTCGGGGGCGCGAACCGACGCGCCGACACTCGTAAACACCGGCGGCCCCGGCGCGTGACTCCCGTCGATTGCCGCCTGTGGCGGCGCGTCGAGATCGGGGACCCCGGTCGGGGAGCCGGTCCCGGGAGCCGGCGTCGCCGACGCCGTCGGGTCGTCAGCCGACGAGTCGGACGGTCGCCCCGGACAGCCGGCCAGGCTGGCCAACGCGGCCGAGAGGAGGAAGCGACGCCTGGTCGGCGGGTCGTCGTGGTCTGACACACCACGGGCTACCGCGACCGGTCGAATAAACGTTGACCTTTCTCCGCACGCTTTCGAGGGCGTGTCGCAAGTGTGCACGCGGCGAGAAAACAAGCGTTATTGCCCCCCGGGAAATCCACTCCGACATGAAGGTACTCGTCACGGACCCGATCGACGACGCCGGCCTCGACCGACTCCGCGAGGCCGGTCACGAGGTCGAGACAGCCTACGACGTGGAGGGCGACGCACTGCTCTCGGCGGTCGCCGACGCCAACGCGATGATCGTCCGCTCGGGCACCGAGGTCACCGAGGAGGTCCTCGCCGCCGCCCCGGACCTGATCATCGTCGGCCGCGCCGGCATCGGCGTGGACAACATCGACATCGACGCCGCGACCGATCACGGCGTCATCGTCGCGAACGCCCCGGACGGCAACGTCCGGGCCGCCGCCGAACACTCCGTCGCGATGGCGTTCGCGACGGCGCGCTCGATCCCGCAGGCACACAACCGCCTCAAGGCCGGCGAGTGGGCCAAAAGCGAGTTCCTGGGGACCGAACTCAACAACAAGACGCTCGGCGTCGTCGGCTTCGGCCGCGTCGGCCAGGAGGTCGCAAAGCGGCTGGGCGGCCTCGGGATGGACATCGTCACGTTCGACCCATACATCAGCCAGGAGCGGGCGGATCAGTTCGGGGCCGAACTCGTCGACGAACTCGAAGCCTGCCTGGACGCCGCGGACTTCGTGACCATCCACACGCCGCTGACCCCCGAGACCGAGAACATGATCGGCGAGGCGGAACTCGAACGCATCGGCGAGGGGTACGTCGTCAACTGCGCCCGCGGCGGCATCATCGACGAGCCGGCGCTGGCCGAGGCCGTCGAAGACGGCCCGCTCAAAGGCGCCGCCCTCGACGTGTTCGGCGAGGAACCGCTGCCCGCGGACAGCCCGCTGCTGGCTGTCGAGGACATCATCGTCACGCCCCACCTCGGTGCCTCGACCGAGGCCGCCCAGGAGAACGTCGCGACCTCGACGGCCGATCAGGTCGTCGCCGCGTTCGACGAGGAGCCGGTCGCAAACGCTCTGAACGCCCCATCGATCGACGAGGCGACGTTCAAGCAGGTCCGGCCGTACCTCGAACTGGCCGAGACCGCCGGCCGCATCGCCGTCCAGCTGTTCGACGGCCACATGTCCGAGGTCCAGGTCACCTACGCCGGTGACATCGCAGACGAAGATGTCGAGTACGTCACCGCCAGCGCGCTGAAAGGCGTGTTCGCCCCCTCGGAACTCCAGGTCAACGCCGTCAACGCCCCGCAGGTCGCCGAGGACCGCGGGATCGACGTGACCGAGTCAAAGACCAGTTCCGCCGACGACTACCAGAGCCTCATCACCGTCACCGTCTCCGACGGCGAGGAGTCGGTCTCCGTCTGTGGGACCCAGTTCGCCGGCGACGAGTCCCGGATCGTCCGGATCGACGACCACCGCATCGAGGCCGTCCCGCACGGCCACATGCTCGTCGTCCGCAACCGCGACGAACCCGGGACGATCGGTTTCATCGGCACCGTCCTGGGCGAGTCCGACATCAACATCGCCGGGATGTTCAACGGCCGCGAGACCATCGGCGGGGAGGCGCTCTCGGTGTACAACCTCGACGAACAGCCCACCGCCGAGGTGCTCGACCGACTGAACGGCGACGACCGCATCATCGAGACGACCTACGTCGCGCTGGGCGACGAGTAACGGGACGTTCTCGCGACTGATTTTCGCGGCGATAACCGTTTATAGCCAGGGACGAGACCGACAGTTCAGGATGGTTCAGGACGAAGGGGAGCCAGTGACAGCCCTGCTGGTCGGGGGGGACACGCGGCTGTCGGCCCTCGCCGCTGTGCTCGCCGACGAGGGGATCACTGTCGAGACCACCGAGACGCTCTCGGCCGACACTGCCGCGGGCTGTGATCTGGTCGTCGTTCCCCACGACGAGACGACGACACCGGCCGTCGACGGCGTCGCGGCCGTCGAGCGAGCCGTCGAGACGGTCGAGTGCCCGGTCGTGCTGTACGCGGTCGGGTTCCCGGGCGCGGACGTGGCGATCGATGCGCTCGACGCGGGGGCGGCCGACGCGATCTACGTCCCGCTCGAACGGGGCGAACTGCTGGCACGCCGGGTCCGCTGTGTCGCCACCGGCGAGGACGGGTTCGCCGATCCAGCGCAACTCCTGGAGGACTTCTTCGAGTACTACACGGAGGACATCTTCATCAAGGACGACACCTCGCGGATCGCCGTCGGCAGCAACGGGACGGGCCAGCCACAGGGGTACGACCGCGAGCAACTGGTCGGGCTGACCGACTACGAACTGCTCCCGCCGGACCTGGCCGACGCGCTCTACGAGCAGGAACAGCGGATCCGCGAGACGGGCGAACCGGTCGTCAACGCGGTCGAACACTTCTTACAGGACGGCGAGGACCGGTGGGTCGCGACCACCAAGGTCCCGCGCTACGAGGACGGCGAGATCACCGGCCTGGTGGGCGGGACACGCGACGTGACCCATCTCCGGTGGCGGGAGCGACTGGTCGCCCGGCTCCACGAGGCGAGTCGCGATCTGATGCGCGCGGAGACGACGACCGATGTCTGCCGCGTCACGACCGACATCGCCGCGGACATCACGGCCCTCCCCGCGGTCCAGGTCGTCGTCCACGACGGCTCCTTGCTCACCCCGGCCGACACCGACTGCGGTTCGGTCTCGCTGTTCGCGGACTACGAGCGGTGGTTCTGGCGGGCGTTCGAGACCGGCGATCCGCAGTACGTCACCGAGGGACCGGAGGGCGAGTCGCCGACCGATCTCGCCGACCCGTCGACGATCGATGTCGCCGTGTTCCCGCTCGGTGACCACGGCGCCCTGGGGATGCGCGCCAGCGAGGCGACGTTCGACGAGTTCACGCTCGATCTGGCGAACGTCCTCTCGGCGACCGTCGAGGCCTCGCTCGACCGCGCCGAACGCGAGGCCGCCTTGCGGGACCACGAGCGGGAACTCCGTCTCCGGAACGAGCGCTTAGAGGAGTTCGCGATGATGGTGAGTCACGACCTCCGGAACCCCCTTCAGGTCGCGATGGGGGCGACCGATCTCCTCGACGCCGACTCGCCTCACGTCGACCGGATCGACTCCGCGCTCGAACAGATGGACCGCCTCGTCGACGAACTGCTCACGCTCGCCGATCGGGGCGAGATCGTCGGCGACCGCGTCGAGGTCGACCCCGCCAGACTCTCCCGGCGGGCCTGGTCGAGTATCGACACCGACGGCGTCGCACTGGAGGTCGGCGAGATCGACTCGGTCGTCGCCGACAGCGAACGGCTTCGCCAGTTGCTCGAACACCTCTTCTGGGAACTGGTTCGGAAGAACGAGGGCGGTGGGACGGTCCGCGTCGAGGAGACCGCTGCCGGGGACGGACTGGCGATCGAGTTCTCGGGGACATCCCTGCCGGAGCCGCTCACAGAGCTGTCGCTGTCCGACGGCGGACTCCCGACCGACGAGACCACGCCGTACGCCCGCTACATCGTCTCGACGATTGCCGAGGCGTACGGCTGGGCGGTCACCACGACCGGGACCGACGGGCACGCCCGGTTCGAGATCACCGGCCTGGAGGACACGCGGTGAGCGACACCGTCGCCGTCTGCTGTGTCGATCCCGACGGCCGACTCGGGACGTTCGTCGCGACGCTACGGGGGATCGACGACATCGCCGTGACCGTCGCCGACTCGGCCGACGGGGTCCGGCCGGCGGCCCACGACTGCTGTGTCGTCCTGCACGCGCCCGCGACGCCGACCCTGCCGGCGGTCGACGGCCTCACACTCCTCGATCGGCTCCTCGATCAGGGCTGTCCCGTCCCGGTCGCCGTCTACGGTCACGATATCGGCGACACCGAGTTCACGACCCGGACGTTCGCGAAGGCGGTTCTCGACGCCGGCGGCATCCCGATGACGATGGACCCCGGCCGGACCGAACTGGTCGCCCGACGGATCTACCACGCCGTCGGTCGGGAACGACACTTCCAGCACGACGCCGACCTGCTGGACTCGCTGCTGGATTACTTCCCTCACCACATCTTCATCAAGGACACCGCCGGGCGGTTCGCCGAGGCAAGCGCCGTCACGGCCCAGGAGTACGACCTCGCACGCGAGGAACTGATCGGGCTGACCGACTACGAACTGCTCCCCCGGGACCACGCCAACGACCTCTACGCGGAGGCCCAGGAGATCCTCGAAACCGGGGAGCCGATGGTGAACAAGGTCGAGTACTACGTCGACGACGACGGCCAGAGCCACTGGGTTTCGACCACCAAGGCGCCCCGGTACGACGCGGACGGGACGCCCATCGGCATCGTCGGCGGGACCCGCGAGGTCACCGAGGAGAAGCGCCAGGAACGGATGGTCCGGGCGATCTACGAGGCCAGCCGCGACCTGGTCCGGGCCAGCGACCGGGCCGAGATCGGCGAGATCACCGTCGCTATCGCCGAGGACATCCCGGCACTGCCCCGCGTTCAGGTCGCGCTCGTCGACACCTCGACGGGCGAGTTGGCACCGGTCGCGACCGACGACACCGACATCTACGACAGCTACGGCGACCACTACCGGACGGCGTTTCGGGACGGACAGGCCCAGTATATCCACACGGACGGGCGCGTCGAGACGGACCGGGAGACCATCGCCGAACCGACGGCGGCGGTCGTCCCGCTCGGCGAACACGGCGCTCTCGGGGTCACGACCGGCGAGGAGGCGGTCGACGAGTTCACCCTGGACCTGGTGACGATCCTCGCTGCCAACGTCGAGGCGGCGCTGGATCGAGCGGAGCGGGAACGCGAACTGGAACACCAAAACGAGCGCTTAGAGGAGTTCGCCAGCATCGTCAGCCACGACCTGCGCAACCCCCTGTCGGTCGCCAGCGCCTACGTCGACATCGCCCGCGACGACCCGAAAGACGAGTACTTCGAGAAGATCGACGCCGCTCTGGATCGGATGGGGAACCTGACCGACGAACTGCTCACGCTGGCGAAGAACGGCCAGACCGTCGGCGACACGGAACCCGTCGACCTCGACGAGGTGGTCACCGACGCCTGGGCGACGGTGAGTCCGTCCCGGGCCACCGTCGAGACCGACTCGCTGTCGGTGATCCGGGCGGACCGCTCGCGGCTGGTCGAACTGTTCGAGAACCTGTTTCGGAACGCCGTCGAACACGGCTCCACGAGCAATCGGCCAGAAGCCGACGACAGCGTCGAACACGACAGCAAGGGCGATACGGTCCGTATCAGCGTCGGGATGCTCCCGGACGGGGACGGGTTCTACGTCGAAGACGACGGCCCGGGCATCGACACCGACGAACGGGAGCAGGTCTTCGAGATGGGCTACACCGACTCCGCGGACGGGACGGGCTACGGGCTCTACATCGTGAAGACGATCGCGGAGGCCCACGGCTGGTCGGTCGTCGCGACGGCGAGCGCCGAGGGCGGCGCCCGGTTCGAGTTTACGCTCTAACGCTGTTCGAGAAGCCGCTCGTACCGATCGACCACCGCCTGTCGTCGCTGTCGCTCTGCCTCGACGGCCGACTCCAGCTGCGTGATCCGCTGGCGCAACAGCGCGATCTCCAGTTCGTACCGGGCGTTCGCGGACTGGCGCTGACTCTCGGCGGCAGCGGGCGTCGCCACTGATGTGTCACGTGCTTGCATACCGCTACCGTGGATATCGACGGGCAAAAACACCCGTCGGACGGCCGTCACGCGAGCGTCATCTGTCGGCCGACCCCGCCTGGCCCACGCGACTGTCTCCCGGTCCGAGACTGGCCCGTTCGGGGCCGTCCCGGACGAGTCGGGTACGTAAATGAATATCAATCTGATATTTCGATAGCTTTAAATATAATATTAAAACATGATGTAGTGGGATGTCCGCTCAGATTACAAACCCATCGGCGTTCGAGGAGGGATCGCTCGGTATCCAGGTCGCCCTGTTCATCGTGACGTTCGGGCTGTACGGCATCTTCTGGATGTACAAGGCAGCCTCGCAACTCGACTCCGGGACGGACGCTGACCTGTCACCGATACTCGTCATCGTCCCGATATACGGCATGTGGATGCTCGCCGAGGGCGCCGAAGCCGTAGCCGACCAGAGTCAACTCGTCATCTTTCTGCTCTTCTTGTTCGTGAGCCCCGCCGGGTGGTTCCTGACCCAGAGCGGTATCAACGGGACAGCGTCGGGCGGCTGAACCGACGGGTACCGTCCGACGCGGGACTCACATGAAGTCGGCGATGCCGGACTGTTTGTTGTGGTCGTTCTCGAACACCGACTCGATCGAGCGTTCGAGGATCCGTAGCCGCTGTTTCGTGTAGTCGCGGGCGCCGAACTCCTCGGCGACCCGGATGGCGGTGTCGATGTACTTGTTGACCGACCCCTCGTGGACGGTGAGGTTCACGCGCCCGCCACACTCCCGGCAGTCGCCGGTCAGCGGGACCCGGCGGTACGACTCCCCGCAGTCCAGACAGCGGGTCTCCTGGCGCGAGAAGGCCCGGAGGTTCCCGATGAGGTCGGGCAGGAAGTGGTACTCGATGATCCGCTCGGCCACGTCGCTCTCGACGACCGCGCGGAGCTTCCGGGAGATCGCCAGCTGTGCGTCCATCTTGTCCTCCATCGAGCCCAGCGTCTTGTACGCCGAGAGGTCCGGCCCGGCGGCGATGTTCGTGGTGTCGTGGGTGTGTCGGAACCCGGTGTACTCGCTGTCGGTCCCCAACGTCTCCTCGGCGATAGTCATGATCTCCTCGACCTCTTCGGGGGGTGTCAGTTCCCGCGTGGCCTCGTAGAACTCGCGGGGATACGAGTCCATGATGTCCATGTTGTGGGCCTCGTCGTCGATCTCGCTGGGGTCGATCCGGGAGGACATCACCAGCGGGGCGTCCATCCGCCCGCCGCGCTTGTTCGGCAAATATTTTCGCGAGAAGTTCAACAGGCCGTCCATCAGAAGCATCACACAATCTTCATCGCCATCGCAGTTTCGCCGTTTCGCGGCGTGGAAATACGGGTGCGCGTAGCCAACTGCTGCTGTCGTAAAACCAACAACTCTCCCGACTGTCGCCGCGCTGGTGTGGGGCGCCATCCCGAAGACGAGTTCGCCCACGAGGTCCTCGCGGTCGTCGAACTCGTAGTACCGTTCGAGCCCGTAGTACTGTTCGAGGAGGTCGTCGACGAAGCGGGCGGTCTTGAGCATGTGCTCGGCCGCGCCGTCCGAGAGGACGATGTCCTGGACCTTCAGCTCGACCAGCTGGTCGTCGTGGGTCAGCGGGTCGCCATGGATGTCGGTCCCGTAGCCAAGCGCCCGCAGCCGGTCAGCCCCGACATCCAGTTCGGCCGGTCGGACCGCCGTCACCGGGAGGTCGGTCATGTCGTAGCGGACGGTGCCGTCCTTGAACGCCGAGACGCCGTGTTTCGCCCGGAGGATTCCCTTCTCCATCGGCTCGGGCAGTTTCTCCTCGGAGGTGAGCCCCTTGACGGCTTTCAGCGTCTCGAAGGCTGTCTCGCGCTCGCCGACCGATTCGAGGGCATCGCGGTACGTCTCTTGGAGATCCAGTACCGTGTACTGTGTCGGCGACGCGAGCGTCTCACACCGGCGACACTCGGCGCGGCCGGACTCGTCGGGCTCGACCTCGGCCTCGCAGTCGGGACAGACGTACACCGTCTCGGCGAGGGTCCCGCAGTCGGGACAGCGGGCTTCGTGGGTCTCGGTCACGCAGTCGGGACAGCGCCGCCGGGCGACCTCGACCTCGACGCGGCCGGGCGTGTCGCTCATCGAGTCGGCGTGTTTCGTCGCCTTGGCCACGTCACGCTGGGCGCCGCCGGCCTCGCCGATGGGTGAGAGGGTGTGGACCGCTGGCGAGAGGTCCCGGCGTTCTGACTTCTCCGGGCGACCCATCCGGTTGCCCACCCGGGTCGGCGCCCGCTCGCGGACGGTGAAGGGCGCGACCTCGTTGACGGCCTCGATGGCGTTCTGTCCGCCCTCGCGGTCCTTGGACTCGTCGTAGCCGATGGCGTCGACGGACTCCGGTTCGCCGTACTCTCTGGCGTGTTCGGAGATATCGTCCAGCGTCCAGTCCCGTTCGAGCGCCCGTGAAAACCCGAGCGTCCGGACCAGCGGGAGCCAGTCGTCCACGATGAGCGACTCGTCGGTCTGGGTGTGCTCGACGAGGAGGTGTTCCAGCGCCCGCTGGACGGTCTCGGTCCGCGGGAGGACGAGGTCGCCGCCGGTGGCTCCGGCGCCACGCTCCGCGACGGCCCCGTCGGTCTGGACCACCTCGGCGTCGTCGATAGCGTCGGCCAGCGCGCCGACGTGTTTGACGCTCACGTCGTGCCAGAGGTAGGTGTAGGCCGGGTGGAGGGGGGCGTCGTACTTCCGGGCCCACCGCAGCGCCTCGTCGGCGCTGGGGGCCGCGAGGTCGACCGTCGGATCGTCCCGCAGCGCCTGGATGTCCGCCCCCGCCGCTTCGAGGTCCTGCTCCCACCACTCGACGGTGTAGGACGCCGGCGCGAGCGGGTGGTTGTTCTCGACGAACTCGCCGTAGTTGACCAGGTACTCCCCGAGATCGAGGATCTTCTCGACGCCGTTGCGCACCGCCAGGGCCTCCTCGGCGTCGTCGATGCGGCGCACGTCGCCGTTTGCGAGTCGGACCGTCGGCCCCTCGATGGTGTCGACGGGGACGACCCCGGCGGCTTTCCCCGGCCGCTCGGTCTTCATCTGTGTGCCCGTCGCCAGGAAGTCGTCGACCAGGTGCATCGTCGCCGGGTGGACGCCGGCGGTGGCGAACCCGTGGTTGCGCGCACGGCCGTAGCGCAGGCGAAAGCCGCCGGATTTCGAGGGGTGAGAGAAGACCGGCCGGCCGGCGATGAGGTCCCGGAGGTACTTCGTCGCCGGGTCGACGCGGGGCGGACCGGCCAAGTCGTCGTCCGCTTCGTCCTCACCGTCCGCGTCGCCGTCGTCGCCCGCACTCTCCTCGTCGGTCGCCTCGGCCGCATCGTCGCTCTCGTCGCCGTCGCTCTTGCCGATGGTGCCGTCGATGAGGTCCTGGAGCCACGGCCAGTCGACCTCGTCCAGATTCCGGGTGTAGCGCTGGATCTTCGGGGCCTTCAGCGCGATCCCCTCCGCCAGCACCAGACACATCCCGCCCCGCGGGGAGTTCGAGTCGACCCGTTCCAGGTCCCGGTAGCCCGACACCTCCTCGTCGCCGGTGGCCTCCCCGTCGAGCATGATCGGCATGTGCTCGGCGATGAACTTCGTCTCCTTCTCCTTGGGCGAGTACTGGAGGCCGGTGTCCTTGTCGTAGAGGTCGACCTCCTCGGCGTAGCGGCCGATCTCCTCCTCGCGGGCCTTGTACTGGTCGATGTCGAGCAGCGCCCGGGCGTAGTCGGCCACCAGGACAGAGAGGGCCTGTGCGGTCCCGCCCGCAGAGCGGATCGGGCCGGCGTAGTAGACGTTGATGAACTCCGTCCCGTCGTCGTTCTCCAGCAGTTCCACGCGATCGATCCCCTCGATCGGGGCGGCGACGACCCCTTCGGTCAGCAGCGCGACCGCCGTCCGGACCGCACCCTCGACTTTCCCCTCGCGGGTGTCGTAGTCGCCGACGGTCCCCTCGACGAAGTCGTCGACGAGTTCGAGCGCCGCTTCCTCCCTGCTCATCTCGCCTTCGAGTTCGCGCACCCGCTCGGCGACGCCCTCGATGCCGAGGATGTTCTCGACGCGGTCGGCCATGTCCCGGGCGGTCGGGATCTCCACCTCGGGTTTGGGGTCGCCGCCGCGCTCGCGGGCGCGCTCGGCGACGGCCATCGCGTGGTCCAGTTCCGTCTCCAGGGTCTCGAAGTACTGTTCGTCGGCCTCTCGCATCTCAGAGCTCCCAGAGGTCGAGGTCGGTCGGCTCGTCGTGGGCGCGTTCGAGGTGGGTGTCGAACGCCCGGACGTACAGTTCCCCGGCGAAGACGGTGGCGCTGTCGAGGTGGCCCGCAAGCGCCGTCCCGTCCGGCCGCGAGAGGACGGCGTGGGTGTGGGCGAACCGGTCCCCGTCCAGATGCGAGACGTTGCCCACGCAGGCGGCGACTTCCAGCGGTTCGTCGAACGTGACGGGGTCGTACGCCTGGTCCGCCTGATCGTAGAACCACAGTTCGGCGTCCTGCACCGCGCCCAGGCCGTAGAAGAAGCCGGCGTCGATCCCTTGCTCGTCGGCGAACGCCTCGATCTCGCCGCGCCAGTCGGCGCCGTGGTCCAGTCGGCAGACGTACTCGGACGTGCTGTCGACTTCCCGGTAATCCATACACGAACGGGACGGCAGGCGCCGGCAAAAACGTTGTCACCGCTGGTTCGGTCACCGCCGAGTCCCCGTCGCTGTCTCCCGCCCGAGTCAGGCCGGTAGCGACAGCGTACTGGCGGTCTGGCCCCGCTCGGCGTCGTAGAAGCTCAGGCTGTCGACGGTCCACTCGACGGGATCGATCGCCCGCTCGGTCAGCCGCTGGGCCGCCGCGGCGTCCCCGCCCCGGGCGACCGTGACGTGGGGGACGTACTCAGGCCCTTCGACGCCCTCGACCGGTTCGAACCGCTCGCAGAGCCGTTCGTGCAGCGCGACCAGCCCGGGGCTCTCGACGGCGAGGTACACCACGGGCGAGGGACCGGTCGCGGCCGTCTCGAACTGCTCGACGCCGCCGATCCGGGCCTCGAAGGTCGGCTGCCCGCGGAGGATCTCGCGCGCCTTCGACTCCAGGCGTGCGTAGGCGGCGTGGTCGCCCTCGCCCAGGCGCTTCGCCACGAGGGTGTGCTCGCCGCGGGCTCGGGGCGTCGCCGTCGGCCACTCCCGGGCCAGTCGGCCCGCCAGCGCGGTGACCGCCGAGGGGAGCGGGACGTTGAGACTGTACACACCGCTCCGGAGTGCTCCGAGCCGGTAAAACCGCGCGGTCCCGAACGGAGAGGGCAGCGGCGGCTCACCGCTGCTTGTAGAGCCACAGCACCGCCAGGGCGACGACGGCGAGTCCGATCAACGGCTGGAGCGGCCCGAGGAGCCAGCCCAGCAGGCCCAGGATCTCTTCGACGACCGCCAGCCCGACCCAGACGACCACGAGGACGAGCAGGAGCTGCAACAGCGTGTCGATGTCGGGGAGTGTGTCCATAGCTGGTGGTTCCGGAGCCGGGACAAACCTCTTGTGGCCGTCGCGGCGCCGGCCCGAGGCGTGCCAACGCGCCACGCACGGCGAGTGGACACGGAAGCTATTAGTACCAGACTTACAGTACCGTTACGTACATGACTCGGACCGCTCCCGCCGGGACGCTCGCAGGCGTCAGCGAGGGGTCCGACTCCTTCTCGCAGCGACGCCGACGACGACGGGGCCGTCTCTAGGCCCACTACTACTCCCACTCTCACGGTTCGTCTCGTCGCTGACTCCCGCCGTCGACTGTCCGGCCGGTACCCGAAATCGACAGTCACACCACCAAACCAATGTCCGAAGGAAACGGAACCGTCGCGCTCGCCTTCTCCGGTGGGCTCGACACGACAGTCTGTGTATCGCTGCTGAAAGAGGAGTACGGCTACGACGAGGTCATCGGCGTCACCGTCGACGTGGGCCAGCCCGACTACGAGTTCGAGGAGGCCGAAGAGACCGCCGAGGCACTGGGCGTCGAGCAGTACGTCGTCGACGCGAAAGCGGAGTTCGCCGACCTCTGTTTCCAGGCCGTGAAGGCAAACGCCGACTACCAGGGGTACCCGCTCGGGACGGCGCTGGCCCGCCCGGTCATCGCGAAGGCCATCCTCTCGGTCGCCGAGGAGGAGGGCTGTGACGGTATCGCTCACGGCTGTACCGGCAAGGGCAACGACCAACTGCGCTTCGAGGCCATCTGGCGCGACTCGGACCTGGAGGTCATCGCGCCGGTCCGCGAACTCGGTCTGACCCGCGAGTGGGAAAACGAGTACGCCCAGGAGAAGGGGCTGCCCGTCGAGGGCGGCGACGGCGGCCGCTACTCCATCGACACGAACCTCTGGAGCCGTTCGATCGAGGGGTCGGAACTGGAAGACCCGTCGACGATCCCGGCCGACGACATCTACAAGTGGACCGAGAACCCCTCGGGGAAGGAGTCGGAACTCGTCGAGGTCACCTTCGAAGAGGGGGTCCCGGTCGCCGTCGACGGCGAGGACCTGGGCTCGGTCGAACTGATCGAACAGCTCAACGCACAGGCCGGCGCCCACGGCATCGGCCGCACGGACATGATGGAGGACCGCATGCTCGGGCTCAAGGTCCGCGAGAACTACGAACACCCCGCGGCGACGGTGTTGTTGACGGCCCACGAGGCTCTGGAAGGGCTCGTCCTCACCCAGGAGGAACGCCAGTTCAAGGCCCAGGTCGACCAGGAGTGGTCCCAGAAGGCCTACGAGGGGCTGGTCGACGCGCCCCTGACCGGTGCGCTGGAGGCGTTCGTCGAGGACACTAACGCCCGGGTCACCGGCACCGTGACGGTGAAACTCGAAGGCGGGCACTGCCGCCCGGTCTCCCGCGAATCGGAGTACGCCGTCTACAGCGAGTCCGCCGCGTCCTTCGACGAGGAGGACATCACCGGCGGCATCACCCAGCAGGACGCCACGGGCGTCGCGAAGTACCACGGGTTCCAGTCGCGTCTCGCCAACCGGATCCTCGACGACGCGAAGAAGGGGGCGACGGTGGCCGACGGGGGGAGCGAGGACCCGACGCACGCGGACGGTGACGCAGCCAGCGACACCTCGGAGGAGTAAGCCATGGGCGACGGAGAGAACGACGACGGGGAGGTCTCGGAGAGCGCGCACGGCGACGCCGCAAGCGAGGCCGGCGAGAGCGTCGTCCGCCGTGACCGCTTCGCCGGCGGCCCCGCCCGGTCGTTCCTCTCCTCGCTCGCCGACGACGAGCGCATCTTCGCGGCGGACCTGGCGGTCGACCGCGCCCACGTCGTGATGCTCGCGGAACAGGGGATCGTCGACCGGGAGACGGCCGGCGACATCCTCGCGGCACTGGCAGCGATCGAAACGACGGGACACGCCGCCCTCCCGGACGGCGAGGACGTTCACGAGGCCATCGAGAGCGCGGTCATCGACCGGGTCGGCGCCGACGGCGGGAAGATGCACACCGCCCGCTCGCGCAACGACGAGGTGGCCGCCTGCATCCGCTATCGCCTGCGCGAGGACCTGCTCGAACTGCTCTCGGCAGTGATCGGCGCGCGCGAACAGCTACTCGCCGTCGCCCGCGACCACGACGAGACGGTGATGCCGGGCTACACGCATCTCCAGCCCGCACAGCCGACGACGGTCGCCCACTGGGTGCTGTCCTACGAACAGGCGCTCCAGCGGGACACCGGACGGCTGCTCGACGCGTACGCACGCGTGAACGAGAACCCGCTCGGGGCCGCCGCCTTCGCCGGGACGCCGTTCGACATCGACCGCGACCGGACGGCGGACCTGCTCGGGTTCGAGGGGTGCGTCGAGAACTCGATGGACGCGGCGTCGGCGCGGGACTTCCTCGTCGAGACGACGAGCGCGGTCGCGGGGCTTGCGACGACGCTCTCACAGCTCGCGGAGGACGTGGTCGTGCTGGCGAGCAAGGGCCACGTCGACCTCGACGACGACTACGCCTCGACGAGTTCGATCATGCCCCAGAAGAAGAACCCGGACACGCTGGAACTGGTCCGCGGGCGTACCGGCGACGCCGTCGCCGGACTGAACGGCCTGCTGACCAACCTCAAGGGCCAGCCCCGTGCGTACAACCGCGACCTCCAGCGGGCCGGTCGCCACGCCTGGGACGCCATCGACAGCGTCACCGAGAGCGTCGAGGTTGCCGCCGGTGCGGTCGCCACGGCCGAGTGGCCCGCCGACGCGCTCGAAGCCGCCGCGACCGACGGCTTCTCGACGGCGACCGGCGTCGCGGACCTGCTGGCGATGGCGGGGGTGCCGTTCCGGACCGCCCACGAGGTCGTCGCCGAGGTCGCGGCCGACCTCGATCCCGACGAGGACGCCCCCGACTACGACGCCATCGCGGCCGTCGCGGCGGACGTACTCGACGCGCCGCTCTCGGAGTACGTCGACCGCGCGGCCGTCGAGGCGGCGCTGGACCCGAGAGAGCGTCGCGATGCGGGACTCCCGTGGCGGCCCGGCCCCGTCGGCGGTCGCCGACCAGCGCTCGACCGCCCAGGAGGCCCTGGCCGTCGACACGGAGGCCCTCGACGATCGCCGGCGGGGACTCGAACAGGCCGCCGATCGCCTGGCGACGGAGGTCGACCGCTATGTCTGAGCGACGATCCCCGTCCGGGGACAGTATACCACAATTCTGATACTAGTATCAGTCACGCCGCGTACTACCGATCGAAACACCGTTAGCGGGTAGTACGATCACTATTTTCTGCTGACAAGTTCGAAGTGCTTAAGTGGGTCGCTGTCCGAGAGTGAGCTACAATGGCAGACTGCATCGAGTGCGGGGCGGAGGTCTCCCTGCACGAGAACCTCGAAGTCGGAGAGATCGTCGACTGTGCGACCTGCGGTGCCGAGCTCGAAGTGATCGGAACGGACCCGGTCGAACTCGACAGCGCACCCGAACTCGAAGAGGACTGGGGCGAGTGATGACCGCCGCGGCGTGGCCCAGTGTCCCGTTCGCGACGCCGGCCGACGCCGCCCGCGAACACAGCGAGGACACATGATGAAGGTCGGACTCCTCTACTCGCGTATCCGCCGGGACGAGAAGCTCCTGCTGTCGGAACTGCGCGAGCGCGACCACGAGATCGAGAAGATCGACGTTCGCAAGCAGCGGTTCAACATCTCGGAGGCGCCCGCGGCGTTCGAGGACGTGGACATCGTCGTCGATCGCTGTCTGGCGACCTCACGCAGCGTCTACGCGACGAAGTTCGTCGAGGCCTACGACGTGCCGGTCGTCAACGGTCCCGGCGTCGCGGAAGTCTGTGCGGACAAGGTGAAAAACAGCCTCGCGCTCGAACGGGCGGGCGTTCCGACGCCGGACACCGACGTGGCCTTCACCAAAGACGCCGCGCTGGAGTCGATCGAGGACTTCGGCTATCCCTGCGTCCTCAAGCCCGTCGTGGGCTCGTGGGGCCGCCTGATGGCCAAGATCGACTCCCGGTCGGCCGCCGAGGCGATCCTCGAACACAAGGAGACGCTTGGCCACTACGAGCACAAGATCTTCTACGTCCAGGAGTTCGTCGACAAACCCGGCCGCGACATCCGGGTGCTGGCGACCGACGGCGAACCGGTCGCCGCGATGGTCCGCTCGTCGGACCACTGGCTCACCAACGCCGCGAAAGGCGCCGAGACCGACACCTTCGAACTGGACGACCGGGCGCTCGAACTCGTCGAGAAGGCCAGCGACGCGGTCGGCGGCGGTCTGCTCGGCGTCGACCTGATGGAAGTCGGGGTGTCACAAAGCGACACCCAGGACGCGAGCGGCGACGAGCCGCGAGCGCGCGAGCCCGACGACTACACCGTCCACGAGGTCAACCACACCGTCGAGTTCAAGGCGCTGAACGAGGTCAGCGATGTCGACGTGCCTTCGAAGGTAGTCGACTGGCTGGAAGCGAAAGCCCAGGCCTCGGAGGTGACGGCATGAGCTACACCGCGAGCGTCGTCGGCGGGTCGGGCTTTACCGGCGGGGAACTGCTCCGCCTGCTCGACGGCCACCCCGAGTTCGAACTGGCCCAGGCGACCAGTCGCTCGAAGGAGAACAAGACCATCGGCCACCAGCATCCGAACCTCCGGCATACGGATCTGCGTTTCTCCTCGCCGGAGGACCTAGAGTCGGTCGACGTGCTCTTCGCCGCGACGCCACACGGCGTCTCGATGGAGCAGATCGACCGGTTCCGGGACGCCGCCGACACGGTCGTCGATCTCTCGGCGGACTTCCGCCTCGACACGGAGGCCCAGTACGACGAGTGGTACGACGGCCACACGCGGCCGGACCTGCTTGCCGACAGCGAGTACGCGCTGCCGGAACTCAACCGCGAGAACCTCGCGGGCGCGGACCTCATCGCCTCCGGGGGCTGTAACGCCACGGCGACGATCCTGGGACTGCTCCCGCTGTTCGAGGCCGACGTACTCGGCGGTGACGAGCAGATCGTCGTCGACGTGAAGGTCGGTTCCAGCGAGGGCGGGGCCGGCGGCGGCGAGGCGTCGTCCCACCCCGAGCGCAGCGGCGTCGTCCGTCCGTACGCGCCGACAGGCCACCGCCACGAGGCCGAGATCCAGCAGTTCCTCGGCGTCGATGTCTCCTTTACCGTCCACGCGGTGGAGATGACCCGCGGCGCGAGCGCGACCTGCCACGTCTTCCCCGACGGCCCGGTCTCGAAGGGCGATCTCTGGAGCGCCTACCGTGGCAGCTACGAGGACGAACCGTTCGTCGAACTCGTCGCCGGCGGTGGCGGCGTCTACCGCTACCCCGAACCGAAGGCCGTCGCGGGGACGAACAAAGCGGAGGTCGGCTTCGAACTCGACCCCGGCAACAAGCGTCTGGTCGTCTTCTCGGCCATCGACAACATGATGAAGGGGTCGGCCGGCCAGGCCGTCCACGCGGCCAACGTCGCGCTGGGTATCGAGGAGACGGCGGGCCTGGAGTTCCAGGGGCTCCACCCCGTCGGCGCACCATAACACGGAGGCTTTTTCATGACAGTAGTTATCAAAGTCGGCGGCGCTCGGGCGGTCGATCCCGCCGGCGCGCTCGCCGATGTCGCCACACTTGTTTCGAACGGAGAGCAGGTCGTCGTCGTCCACGGCGGCTCCACGAAAGTCGACGAGACGCTCGACCGACTCGGGATCGACCCCGAGTACGTCGAGACGCCCGGCGGCGTCGTCGGGCGATTCACCGACGAGGCCACGATGGAGGTCTTCGAGATGGCCTTCGGCCACCTCAACACCCAACTCGTCGCCGGCCTCCAGAGCGAGGGCGTCGACGCGGTCGGGCTGAACGGCGTCGACGGGAAACTCCTCTATGGCCCCCGCAAGTCCGCGGTCCGGGTCGTCGAGGACGGGAAGAAGAAGATCAGACGGGGCGACCACTCCGGGACGATCAAACAAGTCAACGGCGACCTGCTCGAATCGCTGCTTTCGGACGGTTACACGCCGGTCGCCGCGCCGCCGATGGCAGGCGACGATGATGGCGAAATCATCCCGGTCAACACCGACGCCGACCGCTCGGCGGCCGCGATCGCCGCCGAACTCGAGGCGACCCTGGTCCTGCTCACGGATGTCGAGGGCGTCTACGAGGACCCCGACGATCCCGCGACGCTGATCGAGTCCGTCGAGACAGGCGAGGACTGGACGGCTCTGGAAGAGGCCGCAGAAGGGTTCATGGGCCGGAAGGTCATGGCCGCCGAGGAGGCGCTCGACGGCGGCGCACCCGAAGTCGTGGTCGCGGACGCCAACGCCGACGACCCGATCACCTCTGCCCTCGAAGGTAGCGGAACGCATCTCCACGCGAGCGCACTCACGACGGAGGAACACACATGAGCGGATTCGTCTTCAACGAGAAACCGATCCAGATCGAACGCGGCGACGGCGCGTACGTCTACGACGACGACGGCACAGAGTATCTCGACATGGGGGCCTCGTACGCCTGTGTCCCGCTGGGACACGGCCACGAGGCGGTCCAGGACGCCGTCACCGAGCAGTTCGAGAAGCTGACCTACGTCCAGGCGTCGTACCCCAACGCCCAGCGGACGGCGCTGTACGAACTGCTCGCCGACACGGCACCCGACCCCATCGACAAGACCTGGCTCTGTAACTCCGGGACCGAGGCCAACGAGGCCGCGCTGAAGTTCGCCCGGTCGGCCACCGGCGAGTCGAAGGTCGTCGCCACCATGCAGGGCTTTCACGGCCGGACGATGGGATCGCTGGCGACGACCTGGAAGGACAAGTACAAGAAACCGTACGAGCCCCTGATGGGTGACGTGGAGTTCGTCCCCTACGACGACGCGGAAGCACTCGACGAGGCCGTCGACGAGGAGACGGCGGCCTTCATCGTCGAACCCGTCCAGGGCGAGGGCGGCATCAACCCCGCCTCGACCGAGTATCTGGAAGCGGCCCGCGAGATCACCGAGGAGGCGGGCGCGGCGCTGATCTTCGACGAGGTCCAGACCGGGATGGGGCGGACCGGCGCGCTGTGGAACTCCCAGCGGGCCGCCGTCACGCCCGACATGATCACCTCGGCGAAGGGACTTGGCAACGGCTTCCCGGTCGGCGCGACGCTGTGTCGGGACTGGATCGCCCAGGACTACGGCTCCCACGCCTCGACGTTCTCGGGCGGCCCGGTCATCTCCGCGGCCGCCGGGGCGACCGTCTCGACCATCGTCGAGGACTCGGTGCCGGGCAACGCCGCCGTGATGGGCGAGTACCTCCAGACCGAACTGGAAGCGGCCATCGGCGACGAGGTGCGTGACATCCGCGGCGAGGGGCTGATGATCGGCGTCGAGGTCGGCCGTGGGGCCAACAAGGCCCTGAAGCAACTGGCACTGCACCACCAGGTGCTCGCGCTGCCGGCCGGTCGAACCGTCGTGCGCCTGCTCCCGCCGCTGACCATCGACGAGGCCCACGCCGACGCCGTCGTCGAGGCGATGGCGGAGGTGGTCGGATGAGCGAAGCCGCCGCCCGCGAGGTCGACACCGAGGCCCGCGAGTTGCTGGAGGCGGTCGTCCGCACCCCCTCCGTCTCACGGAACGAGCGCGAGGCCGCCCAGCGCCTGGTCGAGTTCTTCGAGGCCCACGACCGCGAGGTCTGGATCGACGAGGTCGGCAACGTCCGCGCGCCGGCCGACGACGGCGTCCTGCTGACCTCCCACATCGACACCGTGCCCGGCGACATCCCGGTCCGGGTCGAGGAGTCGAGCGAGGGCGACGTACTGTGGGGCCGAGGCAGCGTCGACGCGAAGGGGCCGCTCTGTGCGATGGCCGTCACCGCGGTCCGCACTGGGGCCTCCTTCGTCGGCGTCGTCATGGAGGAAGTCGACTCCACCGGCGGCCGCCACCTCGTCGAGGACCGCGAGTCCGCGCCGGACGCCGTCATCAACGGCGAGCCCTCCGGCTGGGAGGGGATCACGCTGGGCTACCGGGGGCTGCTCGGTGGTGCCTACGTCGCCACCAGCGAATCGGGCCACTCCTCGCGGCCCGAGAACAACGCCATCCAGGACGCGATGGACTGGTGGGCCGCGGTCGAGGACGAGTTCGCCAAAGACGAGTGGCACCCCGTCTTCGAGCGGGTCACCTGCAAACCCGTCGACTTCGACGGGGGGATCTCCGACGACGGCCTCTCGGTCGAGGCGACGATGCAGGTCCAGTTGCGCGTCCCGCCCGAATACGCGACCGACGAGATCCGCGAGATCGCCGACGGCTATCTCCAGAACGGCACCGTCAACTGGGACGACTGGGTCGAGCCGGTGATGGAGAGTCCCCGGACCAGCGTCGCTCGCGCGTTCCGGGCCGCGATCCGGAGCCACGGCGGCGAACCCCACCTCCTGCGCAAGACCGGCACCAGCGACATGAACATCTACGCTCAGGCCTGGGACTGCCCGATGGTCACCTACGGCCCGGGCGACTCGGACCTGGATCACGCACCGAACGAACACCTCCACCTCACGGAGTACGACCGCTCGGTCGCCGTCCTCGAAGACGTGACCGAACGCCTGCTGTAACCATGCCCACGCACCTGCTCGATGTCGACGACCTGACGACCGAGGAACTGACTGCGGTGCTCGACCGCGCCGCCGAGATCAAAGGCGACGGGGCCGACGACCCCCTCCACCAGCAGACGCTGGGGATGATCTTCGAGAAGCCGTCGACCCGGACACGGGTCTCCTTCGAGACCGGGATGACACAACTGGGCGGCCACGCCGTCTTCCTCGGCCCCGACGACATCCACCTGGGCCACGGCGAACCGGTCAAGGACACCTCTCGTGCGCTCTCCCGGTACGTCGACTTCGTGATGGCCCGCGTCTTCGACCACGCGGACGTGGTGGAACTGGCCGAGTACGCCGACGTGCCGGTGATCAACGCCCTGACCGACGACGCCCACCCCTGCCAGACGCTGGCGGACCTGCTGACGATCCGCGAGCAGTTCGGTGACTTCGACGTGTCGGTCGCCTGGGTCGGCGACGGCAACAACGTCTGCCAGTCGTTCGTCCTGGGCGCGGCGATGGCGGGGATCGACCTCACCGTCGCCACGCCCGAGGGCTACGAGGTCGACGACGACGTGCTGGAACGGGCAGCCGGCTTCGACAACGCGCCCGAGACGACCCACGATCCGCAGGCGGCCGTCGCCGACGCCGACCTCGTCTACACCGATGTCTTCGTCAGCATGGGCCAGGAGGACCGCCGCGAGGAGAAACTCGCCGACTTCGACGGGTTCCAGGTCACGACGGACCTGCTCGGCGACCGCCCGCTCATGCACTGCCTGCCCGCCCACCGCGGCGAGGAGGTCACCGACGAGGTCGTCGAGTCGGACAACGCCATCGTGTGGGACCAGGCCGAGAACCGGCTCCACGCGCAGAACGGGCTGCTGGTGTGGCTGGCCGAACAGTAGCGAGAGCCCGAGCGAAGCGAAGGTCTCGATAGCGAGCGGCGACTGCCGCGGGCAGCCATCCCGGGCTGACCGAAGGGAAGCGCGGCTTTTCCCCACGTTTTTGCGCGAGCGAGAGCTGCCGCCACCCGCTCACCGCGTCGTGGCGACGACCCCCGCGCCGCGATCGCGGGTTTATGCCGCTCGGACGCCTCACGCTACTATGCGATACTTCCTCACCGGGGGAACGGGATTCGTCGGCGGCCACGTCGCGACACACCTGCTCGACGCCGGGCACGAGGTGGTCGCGCTCGCGCGCCAGCCCTCGAAGGCAACAGCCCTCGACGCCGCCGGCGCCGAGGTCGTCGAGGGCGACATCCTCGACCCGGAGACGATGCGGGAGCCGATGGCCGGCGTCGACGGCGTCTTCCACGTCGCCGGCTGGTACGACATCGGGGCCGACGACCCGACCCTTGGCGACCGCATCAACGTCGAGGGGACCCGCAACGTCCTGGAACTGATGGCCGACCTGGACGTTCCGAAGGGCGTCTACACGAGCACGCTCGCGGTCAACTCCGACACCGGCGGACAGGTCGTCGACGAGAGCTACCGCTTCGCGGGCCGGCACCTGACCGCCTACGACCGGACGAAGTGGGAGGCCCACTACGAGGTCGCCGAGCCGATGGTCGAAGACGGTCTCCCCCTGGTGACGGTCATGCCCGGACTCGTCTACGGCCCCGGCGACACCAGCGTCTTCGGCGACGCCCTTCGTGACTATCTCCGCGGTGCGCTCCCGGTAATCCCCCGCGGGGTAGCGTACTCGCCGGGCCACGTTGAGGACATCGCCCGGGCGCACGTCCTGGCGATGGAGGCGGGGACGCCCGGCGAGTCGTACAACGTCTGTGGCGAGCCGGCGACGCTGGTCGACCTGTTCGACATCGTGGCCGACGTGAGCGGCCGGGACCCGCCGCGGGCCGTCTCACCGGCGCTGTTCCGCGCGCTCGCACCGGTCGCCGGCCTGCTGGAACGTGTCGTGACGCTGCCAAAAGAGTACCGTGCCGAGAGCCTGCGCGTCCTCGGCGGCGTCACGTATCTCGGTGACAACAGCAAGGCGACCGCGGAACTCGGACTGGACCACCGGCCCCTCCGGACCGGGGTCGCGGCGACCGTCGAGCACGAACTGGCACGGCTTGCCGACGGGGCGTAGTTCCACCCGAAACACCACCCTTTTCGATACGTTTGTGGGTTGTTCTCACCGGAGAGTGGACGGGGCTCGCACCGATCTCCACCCGAAGCGAGGGCCTTTTTTCTCCGGATGTCAACAGTTCTCTCCCCTGCTCGTCGGGCCACGGTGATCGTGGACACCCCCCTCTCCAGACGAAACGGTGGCCTTTTCGTTACGGTTGCGAACTGTTGGCACAGTAGCTCGGTCGGTGGTCGGCCCACCGTCCACGTCGGCGGACCGGCCGACGCTCGGGCGTCCCGGTAACACCGACTTTACCGGGTGAGCTCCGGGTAACGACCTCGTTTATGCGCCCCGCGGTGGTACGACTGCCCACATGGCAGTCTCCAGGAACCAGCTCCCCGAGTCGATGGTCGACGACGAACCGGCGCTCGACGAGGTGATGGCCTGTGTCTTCGGCGTCCAGGCACACGAGGTCCGGACCTACCAGGCGCTGCTCTCGGCTCCGGGCAGTACCGTCGAGGAACTCGCGGCGGCGCTCGACCGGGACCGCTCGAACGTCAACCGCTCGCTGTCGACGCTTCTGGACAAGGGGCTTGCGAGCCGCGAACGGCGGCTGCTCGACGGCGGCGGCCACGTCTACCAGTACACCGCGACGCCGGGTCCGGAGGCCCGGCAACTGATGCACGAGACGCTCGAACAGTGGACCGCGGCCGTCCACGACCGCATCGACGAGTTCGCGGCCGGCACGGAGTGACACAGCGGCCAACCGTCCGACTTTTGCCCGCCCGGGTCCTGCGCTTGCACAATGGCCGATCTGCAACTGACCGACCGCGTTCCCGCGGAAGCCGACGACGGCGTCTGGCTCGCCTGTATCGAGTGTGGGGAGTCGTTCGCTCCCTTCGCCGAGATCCGCTACACCTGCGACCACTGTGACGGACTGCTCGAAGCCCGCTACGCCGAGCTCCCGACCTGGGAGGACTTCGAAGACGAGGGGCGTGGCGTCTGGCGCTACCACGACGCACTGCCCTTTGCGGAGGGCGTGACGCTTCCCGAGGGGGACACGCCGCTGCACGAGGTTCCGCGACTGAAAGACGACATCGGCGTCGCGAACCTCCGGATCAAACACGAGGGGATGAACCCCACCGGGTCGTTCAAGGACCGCGGGATGACCGTCGGGGTCCGGGTCGCACAGGAGGTCGGCGTCGACCGGCTGGCGTGTGCCTCGACGGGCAACACGTCGGCGGCGCTCGCCGCCTACGGCGCCCGCGGCGGGATGGAGACGCTGGTCTTGCTGCCGGCCGGCAAGGTCGCGGCCGGCAAGATCGCCCAGGCCAGTCTCCACGGTGCCCGTATCCTCGAAGTCGACGGGAACTTCGACCAGTGTCTCGACATCGTCCAGGACCTCGCGAGCCGCGGCGAGGCGTACCTCCTGAACTCGCTGAACCCCTTCCGTCTGGAGGGCCAGAAGACGATCGGTCTGGAGATCATGGAGGAGTTCTACGCCGACAACGGCGAGTACCCCGACCGGATCGTCCTGCCGGTGGGCAACGCCGGCAACACCGCGGCGCTGTACAAGTGTTTCCGCGAACTCGTCAAGGCCGGTGCCATCACCGAGGACCAGGTCCCGAAACTCACCGGCGTCCAGGCCGAGGGCGCGGCGCCGATGGTCGAGGCGATCCGGGAGGGCAACGACGAGACCCGGCGCTGGGACGATGTCGAGACGATCGCGACGGCGATCCGTATCGGCAACCCGGTCAACGCCCCGAAGGCGCTGCCGGGCATCCGCGAGACCGGCGGGACCGCCGTCGCCGTCTCCGACGAGGAGATCACCGCGGCACAGCGCGCCCTCGCCGGCGAGGGCGTCGGCGTCGAACCCGCGTCGGCCGCCTCCGTCGCCGGCCTGCGGAAACTCCGTCGCGAGGGCGACGTCGGGGCCGACGAGTCCGTCGTCTGTCTGACCACCGGCCACCTGCTCAAAGACCCCGACGCCGCCGCGAAGGCGGGTGTCGACCCCGAGCCGGTGCCAAACGACACCGACGCCGTTCTGGAGCACATCGACGAGGGGTCGTCGGTCGTCGAGACGGTCCGTCGACAGGCCGCGAAGGCCGCCGACTCGCCGCTGCCGGCACTGATCGCCGGCGGGCTCGGCGCCGCGTATCTCTACCGGAAGCTCCGCTCGAAGTAACGCTGCTGGGAAACGGCGGCGAGAAGCGGCCCCGTGGTGTTACTGCTCGGCCCGGCCGGGTTCGAGGCGGAACCGGGTCGTCGGCTGGCCCTCGAACTGCGGACCGGAGCCGGTGTCGGTGAAGCCGCTGGCCTCGACGGCCGTCTGGACGGCCGCTTCGTCGTCGGGCACGAGCAGTTCGACGGTCATGTGTTCCCGTTCGGCGAACTCGATCGGTTCGGCCAGCAACCGCTCACAGACCGTCCGGTCCCCGGCCAGTTGCGTGACGTGGACGGTGCCCCGCTCGGCGTCGTAGCTGACGAACCCGACGATCTCTTCGCCCTCCTCGGCGACCCGGACCGTCCGATCGTGGACGAGGTTTCGCATCACGTCCGGCGGCCCCGTCGCGAGGTCGGCCAGCGCCTCGGCGTCAGCCTCGACAGCGTCACGTACCTCCATAGCCCTGTGTGTGTTCCCCACGCAAATAAACCGTGTGTCGGAGCCCCCTGCCTGCGGAGATGAACACAGTTATCCCGGGTGACGGCCAAGCCGACGGCAATGATTCACGCACACACCGCGCAGGTGATCGTATGCGCGTAGTCGCCAAGTTCGGCGGGACGAGTCTCGGTAACGGGGACCGAATCAACCGTGCCGCGGACTCGATCGCGGCCGCCGTCGAGCAGGGCCACGAGGTCGCCGTCGTCGCGTCGGCGATGGGGAACACGACCGACGAACTGCTGGACGGAATCGAGTACGACGCCGCCGACGAGGACCGCGCCGAGATCGTCTCGATGGGCGAGCGGACCTCCGTCCGGATGCTCAAGGGGGCGCTGGCCGCCCGCGGGATCGAAGCGGTGTTCCTGGAACCCGGCAGCGAAGACTGGCCGATCATCACCGACGAGTACGGCGAGGTCGATGTCGAGAAGACCCAGAAGCGCGCTCACGCGCTGGCCGGCCAGCTGAAAGATGTCGTGCCCGTCATGACGGGCTTTCTCGCCGAGGACCACCACGGCAGCGTGACGACGCTGGGCCGTGGCGGCTCGGACACCTCCGCGGTGATGATGGGCAACTACATGGACGCCGACGAAGTCGTCATCGTCACCGACGTTGAGGGCGTCATGACCGGCGATCCCCGCGTCGTCGAGGGCGCACGCAACGTCGGCGAGATCAGCGTCGACGAACTGCGGTCGCTGTCCTTCCGGGGCGCCGAGGTCGTCGCCCCGTCGGCGCTGTCGTACAAGGACGCCGCGCTCGGGGTCCGGGTCGTCCACTACCAGCACGGCGACCTGCTGACCGGCGGCACCTCCATCGAGGGCGAGTTCCAGAACCTCATCGACCTGCAGGAAAACCCCGTCGCCTGCGTCACCGTCGCCGGGCGGGCCATCCGGAACAGTCCCGGCATCCTCGCGGAACTGTCCGGTGCTATCGCCCAGGAGGACATCAACATCGAGGCCAACTCCTCGGGGATGGACTCCCTGACGTTCTACGTCGACGCCGACGACGCCGACGACGCCGAGGCGCTGCTCCACGACAAGGTCGTCGACGACGAGACGCTCTCGTCGGTCACCGTCGAGGACGGCATCGCCGTCATCCGCGTCACCGGCGGCGACCCGAGTCAGCCCGACCTGGCTCGCCGGGTCGTCGATCCGGTCTCGAACGCGCACATCCACCTCTACGACGTGATCACGTCGGCGACATCGGTCTCGGTGTTCGTCCCCTGGGACGACCGCGAGCAGGCGCTCGAACTCATCCAAGAGGTCTTCTAGTCGGTCGAGGCCTGTTCGAACCGGCTGGCCGGCAGGAGCAGGTCGCCGACCTCGGGCATGTGCTTGACGTTGTAGACGATCTTCGCGTCGGTCGTCGGCGCGGTGAGACAGGACAGGCGAATCCCCTTCTCGAGCAGGTCCGACGGTAAGATGTGACTCTTGGGTGAGGGCATCTCGCCGTCGACGACCGCGACCGCACAGTTCGTACAGGCGCCGCCCCGACAGGCGAAGGGCCAGGCGTACCCGCGGCCCTCGGCGGCTTCCAGCAGCGACTCGTTGCTGTCGGCGTCCAGTTCGAACTCCCCGTAGTCGGCCCGCGAGAGGGTCAGCCGGTCGGCCTTCTCGAAGAGGTCGTCGTCGTCGAGCGACCAGCCGTGGTCCTCGACCACCTCGTAGTTGAGGTACTCGACGGTGGGGCCGGCCGGTTCCGGCGGCTCGGGTTCGGGGGTCGGTTCCGGGACGGGTTCGCCGGGCTCCCAGCCGTTCTGGATCCGTTCGTAGGCGGTCTTGACCTCCTGAAACGCCTCGATCGACCCGCCCTGGTCGGGGTGGACCTCCTTGACCCGACGGCGGTAGGCGTCGACGATCTCCCGGTCGTCGGCGTCCTCGTCGAGACCCAGAATGTCGTATGGGGACTCCACGCCACCACTAGTGACGAGAGACATATATTCGCTCCCATCGCCGCAGAAGTCACCGGCCCTGGGTCAGCCGGAAGCCGATCTCGCGGGGGAGCCCCGCGTCCGAGACCGCGTGGATGACGGTGTCGGTGTCGTAGGCCACCCGGTGTTCGTCGACCGAGAGGGTCTCCAGGTCGAGCACTGCGTAGGCCGCCCGATGGTCGCCGTCGCGGGGCTGGCCGACGCTGCCGGGGTTCATCACGACGCCCTCCTCGTAGCGCTCGTGGTGCTGGCGGTGGGTGTGACCCATGACGAGGACGGCTTCGTCGTCAAGCAGGTCCGGGCCGAACTCGTCGGGATATGTGTAGTGATCGGGGTCGTCGGGGTGGCCGTGGACCAGTTTCACACGACCGTCACAGACGCGGCGCTCGTCGGGGAGAGCGGCGAGCCACGCCAGTTGCTCGTCGTCGAGCTGTTCGGTCGCGTGTTCGACGCCGGCTTTCGCCATCCCGTTGAACGCGAACGGTGTCGTGTCCGCGACCGCGCGGTCGTGGTTGCCCATCACCGTCGGCACTTCCTCGTCGGGGTAGCCGGCGTGGTCGCCGACCCCCCGCATCGCGTCGACGCAGTCGGCGTGCCAGGGGTTGTACCCCACCACGTCGCCGGCACAGACGAGCATGTCGACCGACGGCATGTCGGCCAGCACCGCCCGGAGTGCCACCCGATTCCCGTGGATATCGGAGAGAACGCCGAGTTTCATCGTGTGTGTATTGTCACCGGGGGGACTTGAGTGTCGTCACTCCCTGTCACACTCCCGCCCGGTGGTCTACTCGCCGTTGTACACTGCCACGTCGAAGGCGCCGGCCGTGCCGGCCACGCCCGCCGCACAGACGGCGTGTTCGAACTCGTGGTCGTACACCTCGCGGGCCGCGCTCCCGGCGTCGGTCGCCGCCAGATCGAACGACGTGGGGCTGTCTTCCTCGTAGGTGGCCACGAGCGTCGGCTCGGTCACTTTCTCGACGAGCAGCGCGTCCCGGCGGACGGTGCCGATCACCGCGCCCGGCCCGTCGGCCGCCGTCGTCGGGTCGTCGGCGTCGACGCCGACGATCCCCGCGATCCGGGGCGTGTCGTAGTCGTCCTTCTCGAAGTCGAGCGAAAGCAGCGGTTCGGCCAGGGCGTCCCGGGCCGGGTAGCCCAGTTCGAGTTTCTCCGCGATGGGATCGACGTGGGAGCCGTTGCCGACGACCGCGCCCCGGTCGGTGACCCGCACGCCGTTGTAGGAGATGTAGGGGTTGTCCGTCTCCGGGGCGTCCGGTGTCGGTTCGACGGTGACGGTGCCACCGCGCTCGACTGCCTGCCGGTTCGGGAACGACCGCGAGGAGACGCGGTAGGCGCCACACTCGGGGCCGACGACGACGAAGCGTCCGACGTACATACGCGAGGGTGGCGCGGGGCCGGGCAAATCGGTGTCGATGTCCGTCGCGCGGCCCGGGAGACGTGCTGTCTCCCCACACAGCCGGCCCCATCGCGCAACGCTTACAAGGGACCACCCAGTACAGTCGGTTGCACTCAGTCCATTGGGGTAGTGGCCAATCCTGAAGCCTTCTGGGGGCTTCGACCCTGGTTCGAATCCAGGATGGACTACTTCTGCGACGAGCAACACCGCGAGTCGCTGCCGTGCCAACTGGCTTCGAACCCTGGAAGTCGCAACCGCGAACGGAGTGAGCGGTCCGTCTTCCTCCGGTTCGAATCCAGGATGGACTATCCTCGCCGCGAACGAACCCGTGAGCGACAGATTCGTCACACCCGCTCTAACACTCGCTCGGCGAACCGCGTCAGTTCCGCTTCCGGCTCGTCGCCGGGCGTCGAGACGATCAGGTGGTCGACGCCGAGCGCGTCCAGGTCCCGGAGGTACTCGACGAACCACTCGCTGCCGGCCCGATACCCCTGGTGGACCGGTTCCGGGTCGGCCGTCGGGTCCTCGGTGAGCGCCACCTGCATCGCCATCGCGTACGGTTTCTCGCTGGCGGCCTCGCGCCAGTCGGCCAGATACGACTCCAGCGTGTCCGTCGGCAGGTGATAGAACAGCCAGCCGTCGCCGTGCTCGCCGAGCCACTCGACGGACTGGCGGGCGTTGCCCGTCGGGAGCAGCGGGACCGTCCCCTCGATCGGTTTCGGCACCACGTCGAGCTCCCCGTCGAGGTGGCCCCACGAACCGGACGCCTCGGGAAAGTCCTCGCGCCAGGCCGTCCGCAGCGTGTCGACGGACTCCCGGAACAGCTCGCCCCGGTCGTCGTGATCGACGCCGAAGGCGGGGAACTCCGGGTCACGGTCCCCGGTCGCGACGCCCATGACGAACCGACCCCCGGAGAGCCGGTCCAGCGAGGCGGCCTGCTTGGCGACGTGCAGCGGATGCCGAAGGGGCAGGACGACACTCGCGGTCCCGAGCGCGATGTCGCTGCTGTGGGCGGCGGCGTGGCTCAGCCACGTCCATGGGTCGAACGTCTGGCCGGCGTCGCCAAACCGGGGCCAGTACAGCGGCACGTCCCTGGCCCACAATCCGGCGTAGCCCAGCGACTCGGCGTGTTCGATCAGCGCCGTCTCCCGCTCGACAGCGGGGCGTGACTCGGCGTCGCCCGTCAGGGGGAACCCCGTGCCCACGGTGAGTTCGCTCCCCGCGAACAGGCGCGAAAAGCCCGCGTGTTCGTGGCAGTCGGTCACGCCCGCATTCGGTGACGAACCGGTTTGTGTGCTCCGGTCGCGTTCAGTAGCCCAGCGAGTCGCGGACCAGCACGAGGGTCGTCCGGTCTTCCTCGGTCTCGTGGCGGTAGATCAGTTGCTTGGCGATGACGCTCCCCTGGCCGTAGGCCTCCTGTGCGCGGGCGTCTTCCAGCGGATAGGCGACCTCCTCCAGGCGATCGAGCGCCGCGTCGAGGTCGTCGACGACCTTGTTGACCCCGGCGACGAGCAGGAGGTTCTCGGCCGCGAAGGGGTACGCCCCGATCCGACTGCCGGAGGCGTCGGCGGCGACGAGTTCGCCGGACTGGGCGATGGCGTTGACGCTGCCGACGAAGTAGTCGCTGGCCTGGGCCTCCCGGCGGGCGCGCAGGCGTTCGGCGTCGTCCTCGATGCCGTACACTTCGGCGTGGCGGTTCTCCCAGTCGTGGTCGCCCTCCATGAGGTGGTCCATGAACCCGATCTGTTCCAGCGTCGTCGAGTGGCCGTCCATCACCGACGCGCCGGCGGGGATCTCGGCCTGCAGTTCCGCAAGCGCCGCGTCGGCGTCATCGACGACGACGACATCGAAGCCGCGGGCTTCGAGGTTCGCGACTGCGTCGTCCAGTTCCTCGTCTGTCGGGTGGTCGTCCAGCGATTCGTCGTAGGATACCTGCTCGGCGTAGCCGTCCTTGTTCTGGGACACGTCGAACAGATGGAGCGAGACGGACAAAAGCCCTCGCAGACACCGCTGTCACCGGGTTACGGCCGTGTTACCGGCCGATCGCCGGAGAAATTCCCAACAGTCATACCACTCTGGACCGAAGGGCCGGACGATTGTGACAGCGGATTCGGCAGTCCAGTTCTCGCTGGTCCAACTCGACGACTACGGCCCGTGGACAGTGACGCCGGAACCCCGGCGTGAGACCTCGCTCCAGGCGCTCCAGTCCCGCCTGTACGCCGACCTGGCCGACTTCGTGGGCGACCGCGACGGCTACGTCTTCCCCGGCCGGTTCGACAACATGGTCGCGGCGACCAACGGGATCGACCCGGCCGACCACCGGCGGTTCCAGGAACGGGTCCGGAACCACTATCCGGTCACCGCAAGCGTCGGCGTCGGCACCGGCACGACCCCGGTCGAGGCGCTGGGCGCTGCCAGCGAACGGCTCCAGGCGACCGGCAGCGCACAGGACGCCGACCGGTGTGAGCGGCTGGCCGCCGACCACGAGCGGGCTCGAACGGCCCGCTCTCGGTCGCGCACTTCGACGTGATCGACGCGACCGGCACCTACACCGACCGGGTCAACGCCGTCGACGCCGAACTGGTCGTTCGGCGGGCGACGAACACGCTCGCGGAGTACATGCGCGAGCACCACGACGCCGTGACGAGTTTCGTCGGCGGCGACAACGTCATCGCGCTGTGTCCGGTGCTCCCGAAGCCGGCCTACGACGACGCCATCGAACACGTCCGGGCGGCGACCGATGTCGACCTCCGCGTCGGCGTCGGGACCGCTCGCTCGCCCTTTGCCGCCGGCCAGACGGCCAAACACGCCCTCGAAACGGGACGCGAGACGGGAGCGACCGTCACGACGCCCGACTCCGAGGCCGTCGCCGACGACTGAGGTGGTCGTGCCCCAACGGATATACCGGCTGCCTGCAAAGCGTGCCGTACATGCGAGGGGCCGGTGAACCCGATGGACAGACCGTCACTGCCGATACCGTCCGCGTGTTGCTCGTCGACGACGAGGCCGATCTCGCCGATGTCGTCGCGCTGCATCTCGAACAGCGCCGTGACTCGTTTGCCGTGACGACCGCCACCGGCGGCCAGGCCGCGCTGTCGGCGTTCGAGGCGACCGAGATCGACTGTGTCGTCAGCGACTACGAGATGCCGGGCATGGACGGCCTCGCGCTGCTGCGGGAGATCCACCAGCGCGACGAGTCGGTCCCTTTCATCCTCTACACCGGTCGCGGGAGCGAGGAGATCGCGAGCGAGGGGATCTCGGCCGGCGTCACCGACTACCTCCAGAAGCGGGCGACCAGCGACCAGTACGACGTGCTGGCGAACCGGATCGAGAACGCCGTGGCGCGACATCGCTCCGAGCGGGCGCGACAGGAGACGGAACTGCGCTACCGCAACCTGGTCGAGGCGTCGCCACACGCGATCTTCGTCCACCGCGGTCCGAACATCCTCTATGCCAACGACTCCGTCGTCGACCTGCTGGACATCGATGACCGGACCGAGATCTACGGCACCGATCCGCTCTCGTACGTCCACCCCGAGGACCGCGACCGGATCGAACGGCGGATGCACCAGGCCCTCGACGAGCGCGAGAGCGCCGGCTGGGCGGCCTGGCAGTTGCGACGTGGGGACCGCGATATCCGCCACGTCGAGAGCCGTGGGACGCCCATCTCCTACGACGGCCAGCCCGCGGTCCAGGTGGTGTTACGGGACGTGACCGACCAGCGGCGACGGGAGCAGCGCCTCGAAGCGCTCAACGACGCGACCCGGCAGTTGCTGACGGCCGACACGCCCGAGGTGATCGCCCGGGTCGCGGTCGACACTGTCGAGACAGTGTTCGACGAGTCCCTCGCGGCTGTGTGGACGTACCGCCCGGAGGCCGACCGGCTGACCGCGCTGGCGGTGACCGAGGCCGCGACCGAGCGTGCGAGCGACGCGACCGACGGGACCGGCACCACGAACCCCACCCAGGGCGACCTGGAGATGCAGGTCTTCGAGGCCGGCGAACCGCGGCTCGTCGAAGACTACGCCGACCACGACGACGCCATGACGACCGCCTTCGAGACGGTGTTCCTGCTCCCGCTCGACGACCACGGACTGCTCAGCGTCGCGGCCCTCGAACCGGACGCGTTCTCCGACGCCGACAGGGACCTGCTGGGCATCCTGGCCCGCTCGGTCGTGGCGGCGTTCGACAGGCTCTCGCCGTAGCCGAGGGGAACGCCTTTGCCCGTGACCGGCCAACGGCCGGTATGCGTATCGAGTACGACCGTGACACCTGTATCGGGATGTTCCAGTGTGTCGCCGAGTGGGACGCCTTCGAGCGGGACGAGGACGCGGGCAAAGCCGTACTGACGGACAGCGAGGAGGCGTCAGAAGGGACGTTCGTCCGCGAGGTGCCCGAGGACGCCGAACTGGACGCGAAGTTCGCCGCACGGGCCTGTCCGGTCGACGCCATCGCCGTCTACGACGACGACGGCGAGCAACTCGTCTGAACGTCTCCCTTCCGGGCGCCCGCGGGAGCGAAAGCGACAGGGGTGTGCCGTTCTCAGTACCGGTAGATGGTCCGTGACGCGCTCCGTCGGTCCGTCCGGGCGGTCCCCGCTGCTCTGGCCCGTGTCGGCCTCGTCGACCGGGAGAAGGCGACCGAGGCGACCGACCTCGCTGCCCCGGTGATGGTCACCGGCGGGCTGCGTATCCTCCTTCGCCTGGCGGACTTCCTGATGGTCGGGATCGCGCTGGGCGACGCGGCGATCGCCGGGCTGGAACTGGGGTTTCAGTACTACTTCGTCGGCTTCGGGCTCTCCCTTGCGGTCTCCTCGGGGACGATCAGCGTCGTCTCGCGACTCCAGGGCAGCGACCAGTCCGGGCGGGCGAACCTGGCGGTCAAGCAGTCGCTGTGGCTGGCGCTCGCGCTGTCGGCGCCGCTGACGGTCGTCTCCTGGCTCTACCCCGACGTGCTCGTGGGGGTACTCATCGACGACGCCGAGACGGTCCGCTACGGCGCGACGTACCTCTCGATCGTGATGCTGTCGATGGCGCCGCGGTTCTGGAGCATGGTCGCCTCCCGGTCGCTGGCCGGCAGCGCCGACACGAAGACGCCGATGTACGTCCGCCTGCTGACGCTACCGACCAACGTCGCGCTCAACGCCGTCCTCATCTTCGGACTGGGGCCGTTCCCCCGCATGGACATCGCCGGGGCCGCCTGGGGGACCGCCGTCGCGAACACGCTGGCGGCGACGATCTTTTTCGGCCTGCTCGTCTCGGGCCGGTACGCCGTCCGGCTCCCGCTTCGTGGCCCGCAGTTCGACCTCGGGCTGTTGACCGAGATCGTCCGTGTCGCGCTGCCCCTGACCGGGATGCGCCTGCTCCAGACGTTCGCGCGGTTCCCGTTCCTGTTCGTCCTGGGCGTGCTCTCGACGACGCTCGGCTTGCCGGTCGTCGCGGCCTACGCCATCGGCCGGCGCGTGATGTTGCTGGCGCTGATGCCGGCCTGGGGGTACGCGACGGCCGCCTCGACGCTGGTGGGCCAGCACCTCGGGTCGGGCGAGGAGGCCGCGGCGACCGCCTACGGCTGGCAGACGCTGCGGGTGGCGCTCGCGGTCCAGTTGGCCGTCGGCGCGGTACTGGTGGTGGCCGCCCGCCCGATCGTCGGCCTGTTCGGGACCGCCCATCCCGAACTGGCCGCGCAGTTCGTCCGCGTGTTCGGCCTGCTCGTGGCCGGCTTCTCGGTCTCGCGGACCATGCGGGGGAGCCTGCGGGGCGCCGGCGACACGCGCTGGCCGCTCTACGGGACGATCCTCGGTTCCTACGGCTTCCGGCTCCCGGTCGCCGTGCTGGCGCTGCCGACGACCTACGCGCTGACGGTGCCGCTGGTCGGGATCACCGTCTCGCCCGGCCTGGGCCTGGGGCTGCCGGCCATCTTCGTCGCGCTCGTCGGCGACTTCTACGTGAAGGCGGCGGTCAACACCGGCCGCTTCTGGACCGGGAAGTGGCGCGACGTGGCCCGGAACGCCGGTGTGGGTGCGGCGGGCGATTGACTACCCGACGACCGCTTCGGCCTCGACTTCGACGACCGCCTCCTCGGCAGCCAGTCCCGACACTTCGACCATCGTCGCCGCCGGCCGCACCTCCCCGAACACCTCGCCGTGGGCGCGCCCGACGGCGTCCATGTCGTCGATGTCAGTGACGTACATGCGAGTCCGGACGACATCGGCGACACTCGCGTCCACCTCCGCGAGCGCGTCGGCCACGATCGAGAGCGCGTGGCGGGTCTGTTCGGAGGGGTTCCCCGGCGCGACGACCTCGCCCTCGTCGTCGGTGGCGATGGTCCCCGACACCCGGACGGTGTCGCCCGTCCGGACCGCCCGCGAGTAGCCCACGGTCGATTCCCAGTCGGTGCCCGTCGAGACGCGCTGTCGCTCCATACCGGGACCGGTGGCGGCGAACGGATAGCCGTTTCTCAAGGTTTAATGCGGGCCCTGTGATACGGTGGCGTATGAGCACGGAAACGAAGGTCGTCCTGGGGACAATCGGTGCATCGACGCTGCTGTCGCTGCTCATCATCGCGAACCTGATCCTGTTCTCGGCGTAGATGTTCACCGAGCGCGAGCTGTCGGCCGAGCTATCGCGGCTGCGGGACGACCTCGCACCGGGGACGCTCGTACTCGACTGCCAGGAGGACTTCGAGTCGCTGGACCCCGCGGTCGCCGAGGAGCTCCTGCTCGTGACCGACAGCGTCGATCCGCTCTCGTTCCCGGCCGAGTGGCTCCCGCCGGACGCGCCCGAACTGCTGGTGCGCTACGCCGGCGACGAACTGACGATCGGGATGCCCGGGGACGGCGGCGTCGCCTGGACCCGCCAGACTGACCCGCCCTGCGTGTTCGTCAAGCCGCGCCTGGCCGGATCGCCCGACGACTTCGTCGACTTCCTGATCGCCGAGGCGCTCGCCGAGGTGTCTCTCGACGAGCCCGAGCAGTTCCTGGGCTTCTTCGGCGAGGCGTATCCCGGGTTCGCCGACGCCACAGCGGGGATGGGGCCGGCCGACACCTATCAACTGGCCGCGGCGCTGTACGACGCCTACCTCGGGCTCCAGACCCGGACGATATTCGCTGACTGGGCCGAGGACTACCCCGGGCTCCACGCCGCCTGGGCCGACGCGGGCGAACGGCTCGAACCACGCATCGCGGACCTGCCGACGGAGGTCGCCCGTGGCCAGACGAGCTTTCCCGCGGCCGCGGAACTGGCCTGTAGCGCCGTCAAACACGGGCTGGAACTGCCGGCGCCGTTCGACGCGCTGGCGACCGAGGCCTACCGGGACCACGGCCCGGAGTACGCCGTCCAGTGGGCCCGAAAAGTCGTCGGCGGGGAGTGACCGGCGAGCGCGAACCGGGACCGAAAACGGTCAGAGCCGTTCCAGTACCGCGTCGGCCTCGTAGTTCAGCGTCAGGTCACGGGAGCGCCCCCGGCCGTCGACGTTCGTGTACTCGGCGTCGATCAGTCCCAGTTGATCGAGCTTGTTGATGATCTCGGAGTAGCGGGTGTAACCCAGGCCGGTCTGCTCGTGGAACGCCTCGTACACGTCGCCCGCGGTGCCGCTTGCCCCCTCGGCGATCACTTCGACCAGCGCGGCCTCCGACTCCGAGAGGCCCTGGAGCCGCCGCGAGAGGTGGACGTACTTCGATTTGTCGTAGGCGTCCTCGACATCCTGGCGCTCGACGACGCGTGAGGCGCGCATCTCCGCGTTGAGGCCGGCCCGGCGCAACAGGTCGATGCCGACCCGGAGGTCCCCGCCCTGCTCCTCGGTGAGTGCGGCGACCCGGTCTAACACGCCGGGGCCGACGGCGTCGTCGTGGAAACCACGATCGACCCGTTCGTCGAGGATGTCGACGATCTCGCTCTGTCCGTACTTGTTGAAGTACACCTCTTCGGGGCGAAACACCGACTGGACGCGGGTGTCCAGCGCGTCGATGACATCCAGTTCCAGGTCCGAGGAGATGCAGATGACGCCGATCCGGGCGCCCGAGTGAGCCTCGTGGGCGCGCAACAGCGAGTACAGCGTGTCGCTTGCCTCGCTCTCGTAGAAGAGGTAGTTCACGTCGTCCAGCGCGACCACGAGCACCTGGTCGTTCTCCACGAGGCGGTCGGTGATCTGGGAGAACAGCTTCTTGAACGAGATTCCCGACGAGGGGGGTTCGTACTCGAAGATCTCGGCGAACAGCCGGGAGAAGACGGCGTACCGGGTCGAATCGACCTGGCAGTTGACCCGCACGGCCTGTACGTCGGTCTGTGCGGTGAGTTCGTCGAAGAGGATCTGGACCGCCGTGGTCTTGCCGGTCCCGGGCGGGCCGCGTGCGATGACGTTCAGGGGCCGGGAGCCACGCACCGCCGGGCGAAGCGAGTACTTCAGCGTCTCCATCTGGCTCTCGCGGTGTTTGAACGTCTCGGGGAGCCAGTCGATCTCGAAGACGTGCTCGTCGCGGAACACGGATTCGTCCCAGCCGAGCATCCCCTCGTCGGGGTCGTCGTCCATCACTTTCACCGAGCTTCCCGGACCACTTAACCATTTGCCACGCGGGAACAGACCCGCCGGAGAACGCTGCTACCGCCGACTCAGAGTTCCGCGGCGACGACCGGCGCCGCACTGACCTCGCTTTCGGCCCGTTCGAGCGTGTCGGTGCCGTAGACGGCCTCGACGCCGGCCGTCGTCAGTTTCGTCAGCGCGTTGCCCGCGAGCATCGGGTGGACACAGGTGACGAACACGCGGCTCGCAGCCCGCTCCTCGAGGACGGCGACGGACTCGCTCATCGTCGACCCGGTGGCGATGATGTCGTCGACCAGCACCACGTCCCGGCCCTCGACGGCGGCGTCGCTCGGCGTGATCGTGACCTCGCCGCTGTCGTAGTCGCGGTCCTTCTCGAAGTAGTCGGTCTCGCCGGCGCCGTAGGCGTCCCGCGCGGTCACCGCCAGGTCGATCGCGCCCTCGTCGGGCGAGAGGAAGAGGGGATCGGTGAGATCGGCGGGAAGCGGCTCGGCGAGCACGCCGGCGGCGTCGACGCCCGTCGCCGGCACGTCGAAGAAGTCACAGACGCTTGGCTCGTGGGGGTTGACCGTCAGGACGCGGTCCGTCCCCGACGAGACGGCCCGCGCCATCGCCCGCGAGGAGACCGGTTCGCCGGCCCTGAACGCCTCGTCCTGGCGGGCGTAGCCCATGTACGGGAGGACGGTCACGACCTCGCTGGCGCCGACCTCGCGGGCGGCGTCCTGGAGCTGGAGGACCTGGACGAGGGCGTCGCTGTCGACGGTCGAGGCGACGACGACGGCTCGCTCGCCGGCGACGGCTTCGGGGAGGCGAACGACGTGTTCCCCGTCGGCGAACTGTTCGTACTCGACGCGGGCCAGGTCGTCGCCCGTGGCGTCGGCGAGCGCCGCCGCGAACGACTGTGTGGCTTCCCCCGGGACAATCATGTGCGAGGGGTGGCCGGCCGGGCTAAACCCTGTTTCGGTTCGGGGGCTCTTCGTCACCGTCACTCCGGTCGACGGCGCGGCCAGGCCCACGGACCGCCCGAAAGCCCCGACACGCTCGCCTCCCGCGACCGCGACTGCGCGCCTCGCTCCGCTCGGTGCTTGTCGGGTCGGGGTTCGGCGAGCGTGTCGCCCCTTTCAGTCCCTCCGGTCGGTCGTGTCACCGGGCGCTGGCCGGCGGCTGCGGTATCGGCGGTATCTCGGCGGCTGTGTCGTCGGTCGCCTCTCGCGGGTGTCTCACCGGCAGACCCTCGCCGGCTGTGTCACCGGCCGAAACCGCCGCCGTCACGCCACGGCGACGCCGACCACCTCGGGGACGCCCAGCGAGCGCTGGCGCCACCCGCCCTGGCCGTCGGCGGTCGCCGCGTCCTCGGTGTCGACGAGGAAGGTCCCGTCCTCGGTGATCGCGTACGTGTCGTCGCCGTAAGTCACGTCCACGACCCGCTCCTCGACCGGGAGCCGACAGCGTTCCCAGCGGCCCGCGACCAGTTCGAACAGGCCGTCCGCGGCCGCCGCGTGGGTGCGGTGGCCGTCGCTGGCGACCGCTCGGTGGCTGCCCGAACGGATCGCGGTCCACTCCGCGCCCTCGCGGCCGTAGAGACCGTCGGCGGTCGCCGCGTAGCCCGGTGCCACGTCGAACACGTCCGCGAGTCCCAGCCGTTCCAGAGCCGGCAGGGCGTAGACCCCGTCCGCGGCCGCGAGCAGGCCGCCGTCGATGGCTCGCACGTCGGCCAGTTCGCCCAGTTGCTCCCAGGTGCCGTCGACGTACCGCGCGACGCGGCCCTCCCCGGCCGCCAGCAGGCCGTCGCTGTCGTAGCCCACCGCGGTCGCCGGGCCGAACCCGGTCGGGGCGAAGCCGTCGTCGGTCGAGATCAGCACGGACTCGTCGGTCGCGACCGCGATCTCGCCGTCGGCGCCGGCCACGTCACGGGCGCGACAGCGCTCGACGAGGCTGAACCGGCCGATCTGGCCGCCGGCGGTCTCGACCCGTGTCACGCCCAGGCCGGACGCGACGTAGGCGTGGGTCTCCGGTCGTTTCTCGCCGTACATCCGCTTCTCGGAGAGGGCGATGTCGTCGTCGGACACGTCATATCGCCTCTTTGTACGCTTCGAGGGCATCCTCTATGTCTTGGTCTGTGTGCGCGTCACAGATGAACTGTGACTCGAACTGGTTCGCCGTGAGGAACACCCCCTGATCTCTCATCGCGGGCCAGAACAGCCGCTCCCAGCGTTCGGTCTCGGCCTGTTTGATGTCGTGGCCGTTCTTCGGGCACTGCTCGAAGCGGGGACAGTCCTCCCGCTGCTGGCACCCGGCTTCGCAGTGTCCCTCGAAGGAATCTGGAGCTTCACGGGTGAAAACCACCTTGAACATCGAATCGGTGCCGACGACGGTGTACTCGGGGGCCTGGTCTTCGAGGATGTCCTGCAGACCGGATCGCAGCCGCTCGCCGAGGCCGTCGACGTGGCCGTACACGTCGTTCTCGGCGGCGTAGCGCAGCGTCTCCAGGCCCGCCGCCATCGTCACCGGGTGCCCCGAGAAGGTCCCGGACTGGAACACGTCGCCCGCGGGCGTGAACTGCTCGACGATCTCGCTTTTCCCGCCGATGGCACCGACGGGGAAGCCGCCGCCGACGATCTTCCCGAAGGTGGTGATATCCGGGTCGATGCCGAACTTCCCTTGTGCGCACTGGAGGCCGCCGACGCGGAAGCCGGTGATGACCTCGTCGAAGATCAGCAAGGAGCCGTGGTCGTCACACAGTTCCCGGAGCGTCTCGTGGTAGCCGTCGACGGGCTGGACGATGCCGTAGTTCCCCAGGATCGGTTCCGTGAGGACGGCGGCGATGTCCTCGCCGTGTTCGTCGAAGACCTCGTGGGCCGCCTCGGGGTCGTTGAACGGCACCGTCAGCGTGTGCTCGGCGAAGCTCTCGGGGATGCCCGGGCTGGAGGGGTGGGTGTGGTCGCCCTCGCCTTCGACCAGCGTGGACTCCTGGGCGCCGTGGTACCCGCCCTGCATGACGACGATCTTGTCGCGGCCGGTGTACCCGCGGGCGAGGCGGACCGCGGAGACGGTCGCCTCGGTCCCGCTGTTGACGAACCGCACCATCTCGACGCTGGGGACGTGGCGGGTGACGAACTCCGCGAGTTCCACCTCGACCTCGGTGGGGGCGCCGTACATCGGCCCCTCGGCGGCGGCCTGCTGGACGGCCGCCTGGACCTGCTCGGGCAGGTCGTGGCCCAGCAAGAGTGGCCCGTAGCCCATCACGAAGTCGATGTAGCGGTTCCCGTCGGCGTCGACGACGTGGCCGCCGTCGCCCTTCTCGATGAAAAAGGGGTACGGGCGCACCGCCCGCACGGAGGAGTTGACGCCGCCCGGCATGACCGACAGCGCACGGTCGTACAGCGCTCGCGACTGCTCGTGGTTCATACCCCCGCGTTCGGTCGCTCCTCGAAAGAAGTTGTTGCTCGCGGCGGTGGACGAACGGTCAGCCGCTCCCGCTGGCGGCGACCTCTCGAACCGGGATGCACGAACGTCTATATCGAACGCTGAATAAACGAACTTCGTAAAGAGATACTGTTTTACACTACCTTTTCGTGTATCCAGACACCGATATGCTGTCAGGATACGTTATTAGCGACTGTCCGGGTGGACAGTCGGGCGCCCCGCTGGCGCGTGATCCGCCGTGAGCGACTGGACGCCGACGACCTGTATGCGGTGTGCGGTCGGCTGTGGACACATGCACCGCGGAGCCGACGTGGGCTACGGCATCGACGTGGCCCGCGGGGACGCGGCACACCCGGTCAATCAGGGGCTGGCCTGTGCACGGGGCATCCGCGAGAGCAAGGACCCCGACGGCGACTGGCTCACCCGCCCGCTGGTCCGCAGCGACGGGCAACTCCGCCAGACGACCTGGGACGTGGCGCTCGCGCGGGCCATCGAGGGGCTCCGGACGGCCCACGAGGCAGATCCCGACTCGGTGGCGGTGCTTGGCAGCGGGCAACAGACGAACGAGGCGGCCTACGCGCTGGGGAAACTCGCTCGCGGGGGGTTCGGCACGCGCAACTACGACGCCAACACCACCCTGTGCATGGCCAGTGCCGTCACCGCCTACTACCAGGCGTTCGGGAGCGACGCGCCACCCTGCACCTACGCCGATATCGACGAGGCCGACCGACACGTCGTCTGGGGAGCCAACCCCGCGGTCGCCCATCCCGTGATGTTCCGGTGGCTCCGCCAGGCGGCCGACGAGGACGGCGTCGAGATCGTCGTCGTCGACCCCGTTCGTTCCGAGACCGCAGAGAACGCCGAGCGCCACGTCGCGCCCGACCCCGGGAAAGACCTCGCGCTGGCCCGGGCGGTTCTGGCACGGATCGTCGAGACAGACCGCGTCGACACCGGTTTCGTCGAGTCGGCGACCGACGGATTCGAGGACCTCCTGACGTCGCTTCCCTCGGCCGCCGAGGCCGCGGCCGACGCGGGCGTCGGGATGGACGCGCTCGACCTGCTCGCGGACGCGCTCGACCGGCAGGCCCTGGTCTACTGGGGGATGGGCGTCAACCAACACGTCCAGGGCACCGAGACGGCCCGGGCGCTGATCGATCTGACGCTGGCGACCGGGAACCTCCGGCCCGGCGGCGGCCCGTTCTCGCTGACGGGGCAGGCGAACTCGATGGGGACCCGGATCTGTTCTTCGAAGGGGACTTGGCCCGGACAGCGCCCCTTCGAGGACCCCGACCACCGCCGGACAGTCGCCGAGGCGTGGGACGTGCCCGTCGACCGGCTGCCCGACGACCCCGGTCCCGGCCCCGTCGGGATGCTCGAAGCCGGTCCCGACGCCGTCTGGACGGTCGCGACCAACCCCGTCGCCGGGATGCCCGAGGCCGACAGCGCCCGCGAGGCCCTGGAGGACGCCTTCGTCGTCGCCCAGGACGCCTTCCACACGGAGACGACCGCCGTCGCCGACGTGGTGTTGCCGGCGGCGACCTGGGGCGAGAGCGAGGGGACGACTACCAACATGGAACGGACGATCTCCCGGGTCCGGCCCGCCACGGAGGTCCCGAGCGGTGTCCGGTCGGATATCGACATCGTCGCTACCATCGGCAACCGGCTGTTCCCGGACCTGTTCGCGTCGACCTCGCCCGATCCCCGAGCGGTGTTCGAGGAGTTCACCGGTCTCACCGAGGGGACCGTCGCCGACTGCTCGGGGATCACCTACGATCGCCTCGACGCGGAACACGCCGTCCGCTGGCCCGCCCCCGACGCCGACAGTTCCGGGGGCTATCGGTACTACGACGACGAGTCCTGGGAGTTCCCGACGGCCTCCGGCCGGGCGCAGTTCTCGACCGGTCGGCAGAGAGCCCTCCCCGAACCGGCCGGCGAGGAGTACCCCCTGACGCTGACGACGGCCCGCGAGGCCGACAGCTACAACACCGGCGTCCGCTCGCGGGGCGGGGCCGCCGGCGACCTCGTCGCCCGTATCCATCCCGACACCGTCGCGGCCCACAGCGGCCGTGTCGTCGACGACCACATCGAGATCGCCTCCCGCCGCGGGACCGTCACGGCCCGAATCGACCCCGACGAGGGCGTTCCGGAAGGGATGGTCTGGCTGCCGATCCACCACCCCGCGACCAACCGGCTGACCCTCTCCGAGCGTGACCCCCAATCGAAGGAGCCCCACTTCAAACAGTGTGCGGTCCGGCTGGCCGCGCCCGAGGCGGATCTGCCGCCGGCGACCGCGGACTGATCCGCCGACTCGTTTTCGACCCCGTCCGACACTGCACGCCTGTTAGCTCCCCGCTCGTCGTCCAGACGGTGCCCGGTGGACGAACGTTTCCCAGCCGACCGATTGTTGGACGAACCCCAACTCGGGGGTCAGTCCGGCGCCCCGCAGCCACCGTATCGACCGATTGCTAGTCTGGGCGGTTCTGTATGGAGATATTTTAACGAATAGCCTTATCAAGACATGGAATAATCTATCATAACGAGAAATACCCTACATGAACGCGGATACTCGGAAGAAAACCAAACAAAACGAAGGTTCTGAACTCGACAGCTATGGCGCATAAGAAAGAGGACATCAAAGGCGAGTTGTACGGCGACGCAGTCAGGGAGAAACTCGAGGAGTTCGCGGAACGGGGCTGGGACTCGATCCCCGAAGACGAGCGCGAGGAGTGGTTCTCGCGGTTCAAGTTCTGGGGGGTGTTCCACCACCGGGGCGGCCAGGAGTCGTACTTCATGATGCGGCTGACCAACTGTGGCGGCATCCTCGAACCCGGGCAACTGCGTGCGATCGGCGAGGTGGCCCGCGAGTACGCCCAGGGGCCGGCTGACAACCCCGAGTTCGGCAACGGCTGGATCGACTTCACGACCCGCCAGTCGATCCAACTGCACTGGCTTAAACTCGAAGATATCCCCGAGATCTGGGAGAAACTCGAGGCGGTCGGTGTCTCCTCGCGCTCGGCGGGCGGGGACACGATGCGCAACATCTCGGGCTGTCCGGTCGCCGGCAAGGCCGAGGAGTACGTCCAGTCCCGCCCCATTCTGGACGAGATCCAGGAGACGATCCGCGGGGACGACGACCTCTCGAACATGCCCCGGAAGTTCAACATCTCGGTGTCGGGGTGCAAACAGGGGTGTGCCCAGGACGCGATCAACGACATCGGGCTGGAACCGGCCCACAAGTTCATCGGCGGCGAGGAAGTCGAGGGGTTCAACGTCCGCGTCGGCGGCGGCCTGGGCGGGCGCGAACCCCGTGAAGCCCGCCCGCTGGACCTGTTTGTCCGGCCCGAACACGCTGTCGAGACAGTCCGTGCGTTCGTCGAGTACTACCACGAGGCAGGTAACCGCCAGAACCGCTCGAAGAACCGCGCGCGGTTCTTCGTCGACGAGCACGGGACCGACGCCATCCGCGAGGAACTGGACGACCGGCTGGACTTCGAGTTCGAGTCGGCCGGCACGGATTTCCGCGGTGGCTACACCTACAACGCCGGCAAGCCCGACGAGCGGGGCGCCCACGACCACGTCGGCGTCTACGACCAGGTCGACGGGACCAACTACGTCGGGCTCTCGGTGCCGGTCGGTCGTCTCCCCGCGGCGGAGGCCATCGAACTGGCCGACCTGGCCGCGGAGTACGGCTCCGGCGAGGTCCGGCTGACCCGCCGGCAGAACCCGCTGATCATGGACGTACCGGACGAGAAGGTCGACGAACTGCTGGGCGAGCCGCTGCTCTCGAAACACTCGCCCGAACCGAACCCCTTCGTTCAGGGCGCGATGGCCTGTACCGGCACGGAGTTTTGCTCGCTCGCGCTCACGGAGACGAAAGCCCGGATGGCCCGCCTGCTCCGGTGGCTCGGGGACAACACCGACGTACCCGACGATGTCGACCGGATCAAGCTGCACTTCTCGGGCTGTACGGCCGACTGCGGCCAGGCGATGACCGCCGACATCGGCCTCCAGGGGATGCGCGCCCGCAAGGACGGCCAGATGGTCGAAGCGATGGACGTGGGCGTCGGCGGCGGCATGGGCGAGGACCCGACCTTCATCGAGTGGGTCCGCCAGCGCGTCCCCGCCGACGAGGTCCCGGGGATGATCAGAAACATCGTCGAGGCCTACGCCGCGCTCCGCGAGGAGGGTCAGACCTTCCGCGAGTGGGTCGACGCCACCGGCCACGAGACGATCGTCGAACTCGCCGAACCCGAGGAGGTCGAGGGGTACACCGACCCCTGTCTGGCCGACGGGAAACAGTCGTGGTACCCCTTCGACGACGGCGAGAGCCCCGCGCCGACCGACGCCAGCGGACAGCCCCTCTCGGCGGACGACTGACGATGCACGAGGACGAGCCGACCGACGGGACCGGCCCGACCACGGTCGAACAGCCGGTCCCCGGCCAACAGGTCGCCGCCTACGACGCCGCGCCGGAGCTGCTGGAGTGAGGGCCTGTCTTACCGCCTGACGACCGTTCCCGTGCGGACGACTCCGTCGCGGGCGACCGGCGGGGACCTGTCCGGTGCCGCCAGCCTGACCGCACACTGCTTGTAGTTGGGTTCGTTCGAGTCGGGATCGATCGCCGGGAGCGTCAGGTCGTTGACCGAGGGGTGGTGTACGTCCAGCCAGATCGCCCCGGGCGGAATGCCGTCGTCCGGGACGAGCGTGACGGTCACACTCGCCCGACGGGACTCGACGACGGTCCGACCCCGATCCAGCACCTCGACGTACTGGCCGGCGGTCTGGGGGTTGATCCGGGCGCGTGGCACGTCCTCGCCCGTCTCGCGGTTACGGACGCCGGTGTTGTACGCACCGGCACGCCGCCCGGTCGTCAGCAACAGGGGGTACTCGGGGTCGGTCGGCTCGGGCACGCCCTCGTAGGTCGTCGGCGCGGCGAAGCGAGCCAGCCCGGAGTCGGTCGGAAACGCCCAGCCCTCCCCGTCGTCGTAGCGGTACCCGCCCTCGCTCGTGGCGTCGGGCGCGGGCCAGCGGACCGCCCGCTCCGATTCCAGGCGGTCGTAGGTGATGCCCGAACAGTCCGCGGGCGTGCCCGCGGTGAGTTCACGGATCTCCCGGAAGACGGGCTCCGGATCTACTGGCGGCTCGTCGAACAGGCCCGGTTCGATGCGGTTCCCGACCGCGGCGATGATGTCGAGGTCCTGGCGGACGGTGTCGATCGTCTCGCTGACGGCGGTGACCCGGGAGACGCGGCGCTCCATGTTCATCACGGTGCCCTCGCTCTCGCCCCAGGTCGCCGCCGGCAACACCACGTCGGCGTGCTCGACGGTCTCCGAGCGGAAGGCGTCCTGGACGACTAGAAAGACATCGTCGAGCGCGCGCTTGACGTTCGTCGCGTGGGGCATCCCCGCCGCGGGGTTGGTCGCGACCACCCAGCAGGCGTCGACGTGGCCGCGGTTGATCCGGTCGACGATCCCGACGGGGCCGGGACCGGGGTCGTCGGGCAGCCGGTCGACGGGCACGTCCCAGGTGTCGGCGACCAGCGCCCGGCTCTCCGGGTCGTCGAACGCCCGGTGGCCCGGCCAGGTCCCCTTCGAGGAACAGACCCGGGTGCCCATCGAGTTCGCCTGCCCCGTCAGCGAGAACGGGCCGCTGCCCGGCCCCATGTTGCCCGTCGCCAGACAGAGGTTGATGAGCATCCGCGCGGCGGCGGTGCCGTGGGTGCTCTGGTTGACGCCCATCCCCCAGTACAGCAGCGTCGGGTCGGCGAAGGCGGCCGCCAGGTCGGCGACTGTCTCGACGGTGACGCCGGCGGTCTCCGCGGCGGTCTCGACAGCCGGGAGGGCGGCCACGAGGCGGTCGAACCCGTCGGTCGCCGCCTCGACGAACTCGCGGTCGATCCCGTCCGTCTCGACGAGCTGTGCGAGGACCGCGCGAGCGAGGACGAGATCGGTCCCCGGCTCGGGGGCGACGTGGTGGTCGGCGTCGGCGGCCGTCTCGCTCGCCACGGGGTCGACGACGACGAGCCGTCCGTCCGCCTCGTTCGCGCTGTCGAGAATCCACCGGTAGAGGACCGGGTGCGCGACCGCGGGGTTGGCCCCCCAGACGACGTGGGTGTCGGCCGCCGGGATATCGTCGTAGGTACAGGGCGGGGCGTCGCTGCCGAAGGCGTCGTAGTAGGCGGTGACGGCACTGGCCATGCACAGGGTGGTGTTGGCGTCGAAGTGCCGAGTCCCGATCCCGCCCCGGGCGAGTTTCCCCAGCGCGTAGGCCGCCTCGTTCGTCTGTTGCCCGCTGCCAAGCACCGCCACCGAGTTACGGTCCTCGCCGATCGCCCGGAGGAACTCCGCGGCGACTGTCCCGAGTGCCGTGTCCCAGGTCGTCGGCCGGAGCGTGTCGCCCCGCCGGATCAGCGGCTCGGTGAGCCACTCGCCGTCGGGGTTTTTCGTCTCCCGGATGCCGCGCTCGCAGGCCAGGCCGTCGGCGGTGGGGTGTCTGTGGTCGCCCTGGACCTCGTCGACGCCGTACCCCTCGTCGACGCCGCGCTGGAGCTGTCCGCAGCCGACGGCACACCGCATACAGGTCGTGGGCTTCCACTGGGTCATCGCCGGGCCACCTCGGGTTCCGGACCGGTCGTCGACACTGCTCGTGCGCGAGGACTGAATGGCGGCGACGGCGATGGGCGTGCTCGAACCCGCGTCCGTGCCCGGTGTTCGATCGTGCAACGCCGAGCAGAAATGATGTGGTGATTGGGCATTTCTACGGTTTATACTTGGGGTATTGTTACCCAAACGACCGAATAACAGTTTCGATGAACGAAAATATCGCCCTTCGGATGACAAGTCGGCAGCCGGTCCCGAGCCGGGTCGACGCTGCACCCGCTCACAGCGGCAGCACAGAGGAAGATCGCCCAATTGACGATTCCGGAGATACCCCACCGACTATTTGACGTTGGGAAATCCGGCCGGCAGAACCGGGCCAGCGACACCCACATTTGCCGGTCGTCCGACAACGCAGCGCTAATTTCGTGTTTGTAAACGGATACCGTTATGAGGTACTGAATCATGGGCTAAAGCAGCTATAATGTGTTCGAACATGGTAGAAAAACCGAGTAAAGTTCGTGAAATACAAAACGTAGGGTTCGGGTCTGGACAGCTGTCCACGTCCGCGGAGGTGCCAGCATGGGACTGATCAAGATGACGAAGTACCGGACGCTGTTGCTGGCGACGATCGGGTTCAACTTCTCGTTCCTGATCTGGTTCTCCTTCGCGCCGTTTACGGGACCGATGGCCGAGGAGTTCGGCCTCTCGACGGCGGAGATCGGCATTCTCGCGAGTTCGGCCATCTGGATGGCGCCCTTCGGCCGGATGCTGACCGGGTGGCTCTCCGATAAGTTCGGCGCACCGGCCATCTTCGCCATCGTGTTGGCCTACGTCGGCCTCTTCTCGATGGCGAGTGCGTTCATGCGGGACTACTCGCTGTTTTTCGTGACCCGGATCATCGTCGCGACGGCCGGGATCACGTTCGTCATCGGCATCCAGCACGTCGCCGAGTGGTTCGAGGAGGAGAACCTCGGGCTGGCGGAGGGCATCTACGCCGGCGTGGGTAACGCCGGCGCCGCCGGCGGGGCGCTCGTCCTCCCGCGCGTGTTCGGTAGCGGCTGGAACGGGCCGCTGTTCTCGACGAACTGGCGGGCCGCCTTCTTCTACACCGGCATCGTCTCGATCCTCCTGGCGGTGGCCTACTACACGCTGGGCGAGGCCGCAAAGAGCGAGGAGAAGCGCCAGGCCACCAAGGACAACGCGAGCTTCAAAGACTGGCTCCACACCGCCACCCGCTACGGGACCGTCGTCCTCGCGCTGGCGTACGTGATGACCTTCGGTCTGGAGCTGTCGATGAACGGCTGGCTCGCGACCTACTACCGCGAGGCGTTCAACCAGGACAACCTCGTCATCGCGAGCACGTTCGCGGCGACGTTCTCGGTCGCCGCCGGCCTGCTCCGGCCGATCGGGGGCTACGTCAGCGACGTGCTCGCTCGCAGAGAGCAGGACATCCTGCCCGTCTTCACCGGGCGCTACCGCGAGCAGTGGACGTTCGTCACGCTGTGTTTCGTCGTCGTGACCATGTTCGGGATGACCCTGGCCGGCCTGTCGGGGGTCTTGCTGGGTGCGGTCGCCGTCGGCTTCCTCGTCGGCACGGCCTGTGCCTTCGCCGAGGGATCGATCTTCGCGATGGTCCCCTCGATGTTCCCCAACAGCTCCGGGGCGGTCGCGGGCGTCGTCGGCGGCGTCGGAACCGTCGGCGGGATCGTCTACCCGCTGATCTACTCCGCACCGTGGCTGGCGAACCTCCACCTGGGCTACTCCGTCGTCGCGGCCTCGATGATCCCCATCGTGTTGCTGTCGGCGTGGGTGTTCCGCCCCGAGGTCGCGAAAGTCGCCAACACCGCCGGCTTCGTCGGCAGTTCCGGGGGAACCGACGCGGCCGTCTCCGGGGACGACTGATGCGGTCCGCGGTCGTCCTGGCCGGCGGGTACTCCACCCGCTTTGGCCGGCAGGACAAGGCAGTCGCCGAACTCGACGGCGACCCGCTGATCCGCCAAGTCGTCGACAGCGTCGCCGGGGCGGTCGACGAGGTGGTCGTCAACTGTCGGGACGAGCAACGCGGCGCCATCGCCGAGGCGGTCGGCAGCGCCGACGTGCGCTACGCGATCGATCCGGTCCCGGACGGCGGCCCGGTCGCGGGTATCCGGACCGGCTGTCGGGTCGCCCGCGGGGAGTGGACGGTCGTCACCGCCTGTGACACGCCGTTCGTCGAGCCGTCGCTGATCGAAACGCTGTTCGAGCAGTGTGGCGGCGACGGGGCGGTCCCGCGGATCGCCGGTCGGAACCGACCGCTGACGGCCGTCTACGCCACCGACGCCGCCGTCGCGGCCGCCGGGACGACCCTCGGGACGGGCTCGCGGTCGGTCACGGACTTCCTCGATCGGCTCTCGCCGGTCGTCGTCCACGATCCGGCCCGCCCGAGACCGTCGCGGACATCGACACGCGGGCGACCCTGCAGTCGCTGTGTTCGCGCTCGACCTGACCACACCGGTCGCTACCCACCCAGCTTCGGACACGCCTCTTCGCCGGACCTGGCCGTCTCAGACGATGTCGCCGGCGTCGGTGTCCTCGACGACGTTCGTATCGAGGTCGATGTTCGTGATGAGGTCGACGAGCGCTTTCAGTTCCGGGAAGGTGTAGACGGTCATCCCGAGGTCGCCGCCGTCGACGGTGATCCGGGAGTTGATGACGAAGACCAGTTCCGAGTCCGGCCAGCCGCCCATCTCGTCGACGATGCCGCTTGCCGGGCCGTAGACGAAGTTGGGCGTCCCCATGTCGATGGTCGTTCGGAGGACGTTCGCCCAGCCGTCGATGAAACCGGAGGTCATGATGTTGCCGATCTCCTGCATCGCCGACCGCTCCATCTCGCTGAACCCCTCGCCGTCGCTCGGTTCACCCATGCCGCCCATCATCGCGCCGGCCAGGCGCTTGCTGTCTGCCGGTTCCAGCATGAACAACACGTACCCGTGGGGGGCCTCCTCCAACGTGACGTAGATGCCGACCCGCTCGTCGGAGCCGATGTGTGTCTTCACGTCCTCGATGTCGAGGAAGTTGATCTGCGAGGTCCGAACGCCGGCGTCGAGCCCGGTTAGCTGCCCGAGGTGATCGGCGACGGTGCTCGATCCCTCCTTCGCCATCTGATTGAACAGGTCGAGCTTTCGTACGTCGACTTGTAGACTCATAGCTACGTATTCGGTCGGACCTGTATACGTTTTCCCCGCCTCACCCGGTCTCGGTCGTGGGTTCGTACGGACCCATTTCCCGGCAGTCGTCGGCGGGGTCCTCGTCACACCCGTAGCCGACTTCCCGAGTGATCGTCACGGAGTCGTAGTAGCGGCTCTCTGACTGCTCGGCCGCGGGGAGTCCCTCGACGACCGGGACCGGCCGGATCGCCTGGTGGTCGCAGGCCCGCATCGTCTCCCGGCCGATGCCCATGGCGTACTGGTGGCCTTCGAGTTCCCTGATGACCGCCGGCGGCTCGAAGGTCCCGGCGCGCTCGACCGCTGCGGCGTACTGGAGCGTCTGGCCATAGGCCAGATGTGCCTGGTCCGAGCCCAGCCGCCAGTCGGGCCGTTCCTCTGGCTCTCCGAACTCCCGCTGGAACGCCTCGCTGAACGTCTGGGACAGCGGCGTGTCGATGCTCGGGTCCCACGAGATGGTCCCGACGACGCCCTCGATGGCCTCGCCGGTCAGCTCCGCGGTGGTCCGACTCAACAGCGGCGCGACGATCTCGATGTCGTCGAAGACCTCCCGGGCCTGTCGGATCGCGTTCGCACCGTCGATCCCCCGGTACGACAGCGCCAGCACGTCCGGGTTGGCGGCTTTCGCCTCCTCTAGCTGCGGGCGGTATTCGGAGGTCCCGACGGTGGTCTGGGTGTCGCCCTGGTAGTCCCAGTTGTTGTCGAGCAACAGCCGCCGCAACTCGTTTGCCTGCGTGAACCCGAAGTCCGAGTTCGCGTGGAGGCCGTAGACGCTCGCGCGGTCGCCAAAGCGGTCGAGCAACACCGGGACGAGGGCCTGTGCCGCCATCTTCGGGTTGAACATCTCCTGAAACCCGTACCGCGAACAGTCCGCGCCGGTGACGTTCGTCCCCGGCGCGAACCCGATCATGTGGACGACGCCGCGCGGGTGACAGAGATCGAAGAGCTTCACCGCCGTGTTGCCCGACGACCCGCCGGCGATCATCACCGCCCCCTCGGAGGCGATGAGGTCCCTGGCGACGCTGACGGCGGTCTCGGGCGAGGACTCCGTGTTCGCGGTCACCATCTCGACGGTCCGCCCCAACACGCCGTCGCCGCTCAGCGACGGGAACTTCCCGCTGTCGACCCACCCACCGCCCTCGTTGAGGTGATCGACCGCGAGCCTGAACCCCCGTTCCTGGCGCTCCCCGTCGGAGCCGAACGGGCCGGACAGGGCGATCGGAAAGCCGAACGTGACGCTGTCCTCGCCGACGGGTTGGTTGGCGTACTGGCTCGGTGTCGCCGTCGACCCGCCGCCGTCACCGCCCATACAGCCGGCCCCCCCGACTGTTGCAGTCCCGGCCGCGACAGCCCGGAGAACCGCGCGTCTGGACGGTCCTTCACTATCCATCATGGGGGACAATTCGTTTCGTATTATTTAGTACTACACCTGTTGGTAATACTTTCCTGAGGATCCGTCGCGGTGGCCAGTCGGGTGGCATAGAGCGCCCGCGGGGCCGCTTCGACCCGGATTCACGGTGTCCCGACCCCCCGCCGTCGACAGCCGGGGCTGGTCGGTCGTCGATAGTGCGGAGAGAATACCGGTGTCCCGGCGAGGCCGGCGACGCTACCGGTCGTCGTCGTCGACCGGGAACTGTTCGTGTTCACGGACCGCGTTCAGGACGATCGCCGTCGAGACCGATCGGACGTGTTCGTCTGTCACGAGCCGTTTGATGTAGGCGTTCATCTCGTCGGTGTCCTGGAACTTCCCGATCGCGACGATGTCGTGGCTACCCGTGACCTCGTAGACGGCCAGCAGGTTGTGCTGTTCGCGCATCGACTCGGTGATGTCGACGAGTCCGTCGCCGTCGACCGAGAGCTGGAACACCGCCGTGACATCGTAGCCGAGGGCACCGTAGTCGACGCGGGCGGTGTACTCCTCGATGACACCGGTCGACTCCAGTTCGTCCATCCGCCGTGAGACGGTCGTCGCCGCGACGCCGGTCTCCGTCGCGACATCGCGTGCGCTGGCTCGGCCGTCCCGCAACAGCGCGTTCACGACCGCCCTGTCGATCTCGTCGACCATCCCCGGCGCTTACACCGCGTCCGGTCCGCTCTCGCCTGTCCGGACCTGGTAGGCCTCGTCGACCGGCAGGACGAAGATCTTCCCGTCGCCTTTCTCCCCGGTGTGGGCGCCGTCTTTGATCGCTCCGACGACATCCTCGACCGGTGCGTCGGCGACGACACACTCGATCTTGACCTTCTGGTGCAGGTCGACGACGTACTCCTCGCCGCGCCACTGGCCTTTCTTCGCGGGCTGTGAGCCCCGCCCGGAGACGTTGGTGACTGTCAGCGAGGGCGCGCCGACCTCCGCGAGCGCCTTCTTCACGTCACCGAGTTTGTCCGGCCGTACCATTGCCACGATCATCTTGATCTCGCGGTCGTCAGTTTCACTCATCCTTGGAACCTCCGTCGCTGCGGATCATTTCACTCACGTTGCCACCGTCGGCGACGACACCGTCGCTCCCGAACTCGGGGTAGGTCTCGACGCCGTGTTCGCTGACATCCAGCCCTTCCTGCTCGTGTTCGGGGGTGACGCGTGCCTGTCCGACCGACTTGAGAACGAACCAGATTGCGGCCGTCGCAGTGATCGTCCAGCCGCCGATGATGACGACACCGACGAGCTGTGCGATGAACGCGGGGACGATCGCGACACTACCTGCGGCGACGAACGGGTACAGCAGCGTCCCCAGCACGCCCGCACTGCCGTGGACCGGGAAGACTGCACACACGTCGTCGATGTTGAGCGTCCGTTCGACGAAGTTGAAGACGATCGGGAGCTGGGCACCCGAGAGGACGCCGACGACGAACGCGCCCCACCAGGCCGTGGTGTGGGGGATCGCCGTGATACCGACGAGGCCGGCAAGCAGCCCGTTTGCGACGTACAGCGTGTCGACCTTCCCCGTCTTGAGCCACGCGACTGCGGCGGCGCCGATGGCACCCATCGCCATCGAGATGGTGGTGGTCATCGCGACGCGGCCGAGCTGTTCGCCCAGGAACGCGTCACCGATGATCGCCGAGGTGCCGACGTTGAAGCCGTACCAGCCGAAAGCCAGGATCAACGTTCCCAGCACTGCGAAGGTCATCGAGTGGCCGGGGATGACGTTCGCGGAGCCGTCCTCGTTGAACCGTCCCATCCGGGGGCCGAGGATCGCCGCCGCGGTCAGGCCGGCGATGCCGCCCATGCCGTGGACGATCATCCCGCCCGCGAAGTCGGTGAAGGCGGTGCCGGTGATGACCTCGACCAGTCCCGGGCCCGTCGAACTCCAGGTCATCGCGATGACGACCGGGTAGATGACTGCGGCCAGCAGGAACGTGTAGGTCATGTACGCACGGAGTTTCGCGCGACCGGCCACCGCCCCGGAGACGATGGTCGCGGCGGTCATCGCGAACACCGCGCCGTAGAGCCAGTCGATCCAGCCCGTCCCGCTGGTCATGAAGGCGGCCGAGAAGCCGCCCCCACCTGCCAGCGAGGCGATGCCGGAGCCGATCCCGAAGAACACCGTTACCCCGACCGACCAGGTCAGGAGGTTCTTCGTCAGCTGGTTCGCGACGTTCTTCGAGCGCACCTGCCCGGCTTCGAGCATGGCGAAGCCGGCGTGCATGAAGAAGATCAGGAACGATACCACGAGGATCCACGTGTAGTTGAGTGCGTCAGTCGTCACCTGGAGTGGTGCAAGTACCATTTTTTGTGTTCACCTGTTTCAGTTTAGTTCGAAGTTTAGTTTGAACGTCCAACTCTATCGCCGCTCGCTCCAACTTTCGTCACTTCGTTCACGGAGAAGTCTCTTGGCAGAGGTATACATAAGGGTTTGCTTTATGAAAGTGGAAATTGGGAGGTGTTCAGTAGACGATTGTCCGAATTACCGTACAATATTATCGATATAAGGTTGTTCTCCGTCAAGAAATGAAGCGTCTGTCCGCGAAAATTTTGGACGAACGTCGACCGCTAGACCGGCGGCTCAGGCCGATATCGGCCCGATTTGCTTGCGCGCACCCCCGCTCGGCGGGTGTTGCCAGCGGCGGCAAGGTTATGGGGCTGTATTCGAACGGATCTATTGTAACGAGCAATACTATTGGAGGAAACCTGTCGAAAGCTTCGTATATCCAAACAAATTTGCCAATCTTCCGGAATATGAACGTACATAACGAACCAGCTATCCCACAGGTGACGACCGAGGACCGCGGTATCGCGAACGCGCAGGGCGCCCTCGATGTCGTCCAGGCCACGTCGGTCACCGTCGACGAGGAGATCGCCGCGATCGACGAGCGCGCCGGCGAGCAGGCGACCGACGCTGCCGACCAGACGCTCCTGTTGCGGCGCGAGGACGGCCAGAGTACGGTCGAACTCCGCACCTCTCCCGTGGGGACGACCGGCGTCCGGCGGTCGGTGACAGCGCTGTCGGCACCGCCCTTCCTCCGGATCGTGACCCGCTGATGTTCGGGGTCGACCGTGACGGCCGGCTCTCGTTCGTGACCGAGGAGTTCGCGACGCTGCTGTCGGCGGACTCGGCGTCACTGACGGGCAGACAGCTCTCGTCGCTGGTCACGGCCGACGACGCCGAGACCGTCGAGCGTGCGATTCAGGCCGTCCGCAGCGCCGACGACCGGGAGACACGGGGCTGTCAGGTCACCTTCGACGGCGACGAGCGCCAGCTCCCCGCGACGGTCGAGGTGACGGCCGCCGACGGTCCGGTCGTCTGTGCGGTCCACCGCTCGACGAGCGTCCACGATCGGTTCGACCACCTCTTCGATCTCATCGAGGACCCAGCCGTGGCCTTCGAGATCGTCGACGGGACGCCCGTCGTCCGCGCCGTCAACGTCTCCTTTACCGCGACCTTCGGGCACGACACGCCGGACGCCCTCGGCGAGTCGCTCAACGAACTCATCGTCCCCGACGGGAAAGACGCCGAGGCGACCGACTACGACCAGCGCACCGCCGACGGGAAGACGAACCACGCCGTCGTCTCCCGGCAGACCGTCGACGGTCGCCGGGAGTTCGACTACCACAGCGTCCCGTATCGGGCCGAGGACGGCCGACGGTACGGCTTCGCCATCTACACCGATGTCACCGAGGACCGCCGTCGACAGCAACGGCTGCGGGTGCTCCACCGGGTGTTGCGACACAACCTCCGGAACGACCTCTCGGTGGTCCTCGGTGCGGCCCAACACCTCGGCAACGCCGTGACCGACACGTACGCGGAGACGATGATCGAGCGGATCCTCGACGCCGCGGGACGCATCGACGCGGTCAGCCAGCAGGCGAAGGAGGTCGAATCGGCCCTGGCAAACACCACCTCCCGAGCGGTCGATCCGGTCTCGCTGGCCCGGAGCGTCGCGAACAGCTATCCCGAGGTGGCGTCGATCGAGACCGATATCCCCGCCCCAGTCGCAGTCCCGGGCGGGCCGGGGGTGTACGACGCGCTGGACAACCTCGTCGAGAACGCCGTCGAACACACGCCCGACGGGACCGAGGTCCGGGTCCGAATCGAGCGAGACGGCGACGAGATCTTTCTGCGGGTCGAAGACGACGGCCCGGGCATCCCCGATATCGAACGCGCGGCCGTCTTCGAGGGCGAGACGATAACCACCCTCCAGCACGGCAGCGGGCTGGGGATCTGGCTCGCTCGCTGGGTCGCCGAGTCGGCCGGCGGCACCCTCGGTTACGACCGCGTGGCCGGTCGGACAGTCGTCACGATCAGGCTCCCCGCGGTCGAGCGTGACGGCGACGTTCTCGCCCTCGACCCCGAGGGGTCGGAACTGGAGACCCTCTCGGAGTAGGACTCAGCGCCTGAGCGCCGCGGTCAGTGCCACGCCCGCCAGGACGAGCGCGGCCAGCGCCAGCGGCGGCAACTCGAAGGAACTCGCGCGGAACAACACCGCGGCGACGACGGCGGCCCCGGCCACCAGCCCCGTCGTCCCGGCGGTGTGGCTCAACTCCAGGCGCCGGCTCCGGGCCTCGCCCAGATCGTCCCGGAGTTCGAGCGCCGAGTGGGCGAACGTCCAGGCGAGTACCGTCCCGACGCCGCCGGCGAGTACCGTCGTCGTCGAGGCGCCCTGGACGCCGGCGAGCAGGACCGCGCCGAACAGCGCCGCGCCGACGAGGTTCGCCAACAGCCCGTTGTCGGCGAGCCAGCTCCCGGCAGCGCGACGAGTGCGAGGAGCGCGGCGGCCGTCGAGAGCGGGCCGATCCCGGCGACGAAGAGCGTCCCGACGGTCGCCAGCCCGGCCGCGAGCGCACACCCCTGTCCCGTCTGTGGCGCCATCACCGACCACCTCCGGCCTGGCCGAGGAGTCCCTGCAGCGACCGACCCTCGGCCCAGTCGTACACCTCGACGCCGGCCGCCCGCAGTTCCCTGAGCCGATCGCCCCGCTCTAAGCGGGCCAGCCGGTGACCGGCCGTGTTGGTCGCCGTCGCGTCGGGGCTGACCACCGTCACCGGGTGGCCCCTGGCGGCCAGCCGGCGGGCGACGCTCGCGCTCTCGTCGTCACACAGCGGGCTCAGGAAGATGACGTTCGCCGCCGCCGGGAGCTGTGCGAACAGCCGGTCCACGTCGGGCGCCTCGGTCACCGGCGTCGCCGTGAACGCCCGGTCCTCCCGGAGCCGCTCGCGTGCCTGCCGCCGGTGGGACTCGCTTTGCCCCGGTGGCAGCCAGCTCTCCTGGGGGAGAGAGCGGCCAGTCCGACCGCGTGGCCGTCCTCCGGCAGCCCTTCGACGAGCGCCAGCGCGGCCGTCCGCGACCGCTCGACGGCGGTCTGTGCCGTCTCCGCGGGCGCGACGGCGGCGGCCTGCCGGCTGTCGACGAGGACGATCACCGTCGCCGCCTGCTCGCGCTGGAACTCGACGGTCGTCAACTCGCCCGTGCGGGCGTAGCGGTTCCAGTCCACCCGGGATAGGGGGTCGTTCGGCCGGCGCTCCCGGACGGCGTAGAAGGACTGCCCGGCCCCCCCGTCGTCGACCGGGACCTGCCCGGGCCGGCGGTAGACGGCCGGGATCAGCGCCAACATCGCCTTGCCGCTGGGGCGCTCCCAGGTGACCGATTCCGGCTGTACGTCGATCCGGTCGTGACGGGCGACCACGCCGACCACGTCCCGGACGACGACCGTCGCCGGGTCGAACACGCACCGGTCGTTCCCGCCGGTCATCTCGTAGGTCACGGTCGTGCTCGCGCCCGGCCGGAGGCTGGTCCCGACCGACGCGGAGCCGTCGACGACCCGCACCGTCTCCGGGACGCCGTCGGCCACGCGAACGTCGGGGAGGGTCCGGTCGCCCTCGTTGCGCACCGTCAGCCGGACGGTGACCGATTCGCCGATGCCGGGGTCGGTCGGCTCGATGGACCGCTCGACGGCGACGCTCGCGGCCGGCGGGACCGCCACCCGGTCGTAGGCACCAAGCGCCGCGCCGACCCCGCCGAGCAGGACCAGCGCGGGCGCCTGTGCGACCAGGCCCACCGCCGCGGCCAGCAAGGCGGCCCCGGTCAGCCCGAGCCAGCGCCCGGTCTGGTGGACGCTGCCGCCCGCGCTTTCGCTCATCGGTCGTCCTCGCGCGCGAGCAACTCGGTCGTCACGGCACCGACCCAGCGGTGGAACGGCCGCACACCCGAGAGCCACCCCTCGATCCGGGCGCGCAACGACGGGCGAATCTCCCCGCGGGACAGCACCGCCGCCGCCCGCCCGTCCTCGGTCCAGGTGCCCTCGGCCAACTGCTGTTCGGCCGCCGAGCGGGTCAGGCCCCGCCGTTCCAGCACCGAGAGCGCGACCGACTGGAGCCGGTCCCGGATCGCCTTGCCGTCCCGGCCGGCCGACAGCGCCGTGTCGACCTCGTCGCCGGGGATCGTCGCCGTCCGGCTGTCGGTGTCGGGCAGCCTCGGTCGCTCGTCTCCTTCGAGCGAGTGGACCAGCAACGCCAGGAGCGCGAAACTGCCGGCGACGACCGCGACGGCGATCAACAGCAGGTTCCGGGCGTCGTCGGGGACGACGGCGACGCCGACCGCGCCCAGCCCGACGGCAAGCACCGTCGCGCCCAGGCCGACGGCCAGGGGCACCGGCCGCAGCCCGTCGCTCATCGGTCGTCCTCCGGACCGACCGTCGCCCGGTCCAGCGCCTCCGTGGCACGCTGTTCCAGTTCGGCGGTCGGCTGTTCGCCGCCGTATCTGACCCGCTCGAAGGTCTCACGCAACTGCTCGAGCGCGTCGGGGTCCTCGCTGGCGCCGGCCAGCCGCCGGGCGTACTCCCGGGGAGTGGTCGCGCCGTCGGCCGGCCCGAGCCGCTCGGTCAGGTCGGCCCAGGCCCGGTACACGTCGTTCGAGAGCGGCACGTCGATGCTGTCGGTCGAGTACGTCGGCGTGTCCGCCGACTCGCCGGGGGTCACGAACGCCTTCTCGGTGTCGTCGTCGGGGGTCTCACCGCCGCCGGCAAAGCGCCAGACGGCGACGACCACCGCGGCGAACGCGACCACGAGCGCGCCGACGGCCGGCGAGGAGAGCGTGGGGAGCAGCGAGCGGGCGCCGCCGTCCTCGGCCGGCGGGGAGGCGTCGCTGGGGTCGTCCGGTCCGGGGTAGTCCGCGCCGGGATTGTCGATCTCTCTGTCGTCCATCTCGGGGTCGATACGATCCCGACCGGTGCTCGCGTCGAGGCTCGCGGCACCGACGCTGAACGACAGCAGGGCGACCGCGGCCACGACGGCCACGAGGAGGGTCTGTCGTCGCATGTGCGTGTGCGTGTGGTCCTGGCGGTTGAATAGGTTCGGGGTCTGTCTCAGAGCCGGTCGGCGATGTCCTCGGCGAAGTAGGTGAGTATCAGGTCCGCGCCGGCGCGTTTGATCGACAGCAGCGACTCGTGGGCCACCGCTTCGAGGTCGAGCCAGCCCTTCTCCGCGGCGGCGTGCAGCATCGCGTACTCCCCCGAGACGTTGTAGGCGGCGACGGGGTGGTCGTGGGCCTCTCGGACCTGCGCGACGATGTCGAGATACGGCAGCGCGGGCTTGACCATCAACACGTCGGCGCCCTGCTGGACATCCAGGGAGACCTCGCGGCGGGCCTCGCGGGCGTTTGCGGGGTCCATCTGGTAGTGCCGCCGGTCGCCGAAGGCGGGCGCGCCGTCGGCGGCGTCCCGGAACGGGCCGTAGAAGGCCGACTCGAACTTCGCGGCGTAGCTCATGATCGGCACCGCCGTGTGGCCGTCCTCGTCCAGGGCCTCGCGGATAGCCCCGACCATGCCGTCGATCATGCCCGAGGGCGCCACCATGTCGGCGCCGGCCCGGGCGTGGCTGAGGGCGATCTTCCCCAGCAGGTCGAGCGTCTCGTCGTTGCGGACCGTCAGCGTCGGGTCCTCGGCGGCGCCGTCCTCGAGGACGCCACAGTGGCCGTGAGCGGTGTACTCACACAGGCAGACATCCGTGACGACGTAGGCGTCGGTCTCGGCGGTGATCCGGCGGGTCGCCTCTTGGACGACGCCGTCCTCGGCCCAGGCCCGGGAGCCGCGTTCGTCTTTGGACTCGGGCACCCCGAACAGCATCACCGCCTGGACGCCGGTCTCGCGGATCTCCTCGACACGGGCGACGGCCTCGTCCACGGGCACCCGCTCGTGGCCTGGCATCGTCTCGATGGGGACCCGCTCGTCGGTCGTCGCGTCGACGAACACCGGGGCGATCAGGTCCGAGGCGGCCAGGTCGGTCTCGCGCACGAGCGGCCGGACGCCGTCGGTCCGGAGCCGGCGCGGGCGACGTGTCGTGTCCATACCCGGTGTCGGGCAGTGAGAGCCATGAACCCACCGCTTGCGAGGCTGCCCGCCACCGCAGGACAGAAACGATTTATCCGCGGCCCCGCCACAGGGCGATAGATGGCGACCGACACGAGCCGCGGCCCGGTCAGAACGTTCGCGGAGGACTACGGCCTGCTCGTGGTCGCCGCCGGCTTCGCGCTGCTTGGCGTGGCCGGCGTCGCGCTCTACGTCTTCGGCGATACGGCCTACGCCGAGCGCCTGCTGGAACGGTACGGCCTGGTGGCGCTGTTTCTCGTCTTCGTTCTGGAAGGCGCTATGTTGCTGTATTTCGCACCCAGCGAGGCGTTGGTCCCGGCGGCGGTGGCGATCCTCGCCCGGACTGGTGGCGGCTACGACCTCCCGAGCGTCGCCGCGATCCTCGCTGTCGCAGTGGCGGGCGCGACGGTCGGCCAGACCGCGCTCTTTCTGCTGGCGAAGCGGGGCGGCCGCGAGTGGTTGCTCGACCGGCCGTGGTTCCGGGTGAGCGAGGACCGTCTGGATCGCTTCGGCCACATGTTCGACCGGTTCGGTATCCTGGCGGTGCCGCTGAGCAACACCTTGCTGTTCACCCGTGGGATGTTGACCGTCCCGGCCGGCGTCGCGGGCATGGAGACGCGCCGGTTCGTCGCGCTGTCGGCGCTGGGGACGCTGTCGTTCGAGGTGCTGCTGGCCGCGACGGCGATGGGCGTCCTGGAACTGGTCTGACTACTCGACCGTCTCGATGCGCTCGCGAAGCCAGTCGGTCGCCGCCCGAACCCGGTCGGGGTCGTCGCCGGTGACGGTCACCCGCCCCGGCGTCCCGTCTTTCCGGGGGTAGCTCCCGACGGCGACGCCGAACCGCTCGCGGGCCTCGGTGATCTGTGCGACGACGGCGCCCTCCGGGGCCGGGGTGTGGATCGTCTCTGTCGTCCGGTCGCCGCCGAAGTCGTCGGCGACGGTGGCGAACATCGCCCGTAGTTCCTCGGGGATGCCCGGCAGGACGTAGACGCCCTCGACGACACAGCCCGCAGCGAAGCTCTCGTCGGTCAGCAGCGGCTCGGCCCCCTCGGGGATCGCCGCCCAGGCGTCCAGATCGAGGTCCATCTCGTAGCGGTCGACCATCTCCGGGTTGTCGTCGGCGAACCGCTCGGCCTTCGCTTCGAGGTGGGCCCGTACGTCGTCCGGGACGACGAGGTCCCGACCGAACGCCCGCGCGACGGCGGCTTTGGTCACGTCGTCCGGGGTCCCGCCGATACCGCCGGTCACGACGACGGCGTCGAACGAGTCGTGAAAGCGGGAAACGGCGTCGGCGATGACGCCTTCCTCGTCCGGAACAGTGAGGATCCGCGTGACCCGTGCCCCGGCCGCAGCGAGTCGCTGTGCCAGCCACGTCGCGTTCGTGTTCTCGGTTTCGCCGGCGAGCAACTCGTCGCCGACGGTCACCAGTGCCACGTCCATACCTCCCCGTCGGGGTCGGCGGCGGTAAGGGTGGCGCCGACCGTTCGCTTCCCCGACAGATATTTACCCGTTGGACGGCGTTGTTCCGGTCCGATGGACGAAAAGACCGAGGAGCTCCGTGATATCTTCATGGATGTCTCCGGCGAGGAACGCGTCACGGAGTCCCAGGAGGACACCCGTGGCTCACTGGCTGACGCGGACGAGGAGTCGGTGTCGGACCGGCTTCGCGCGGTCGTCGCCCGGATGCGCGACCGGTACGACTTCCGGACCGACTTCGACGACGCGGCCCTGGAGACGGTCGTGCGCGGGTTCTACGAGGGCGAGAGCGACGCCGAACTGGCCGACCGGCTCGACGCCGACGAGGACGCCGTCGTCCGCGCCCGCCTCGACCTCCACCTGATCCGGGAGACAGACGACGACGCGCCTTTCGACGTTGCCACGTTCCGCAAGCGGGTCGTCACCGACGACGCCACGGCCGCCGACCTGGCCGCCGAGTTCGGCGTCGACGAGGCGACTGCTGCCCACTACCGGGCCGTCGTCGCGGCACAGGCCGCCGCCCGGCAGGTGAGCCACCGCTTCCAGAGCGAGTTCGAGGACGCCCTGGCCGAGGCCGGCCTCTCGACACAGCACACCGCCGCGGTCCGGGAGACGGGGCTGGACGAGGCGACGGAGGACATCGACTCGCTGGACTCGGACGCCGACGTATCGATGTGAACCCTTTTGCCCGAAGCCGGGGCCAGACCCCCCGTGCCGGACACCCACACCTTTCGCGATCTGGAGACGGCCGCGTACTGCCCGCGAAAGCTCTACTACCGCCGACGCGACGGGCCACCGGATATCCCCGACGACGTGGGTCGCGTCCGCGACCTGGCCTTCGACTACGGGCGACTCCTGACCGACGACGCCGCGTTGCTTGCCGCCCCGTTCGACGTTGACCCGGCCACGGTCCGGGACCGCCTCCGGGCGGCCCGCGACCGACTCGACGCCTGGGACGCGCTGGTCGACCCGGCCGTCCGCGACGCGTATCTCGACGGGAAAGACGCCCGCGGCGTCGCGCACAAACTCGTCGACGGTGTCGACGGCCCGGTTCCGTCGCTCGTGTTCGCCGGTGCGCCGCCCGACCAGGGGGTCTGGGAGCCCCAGACCGTCAGGCTCGTGGCGGCGGCGAAGGCGCTCTCCTGGGAGCGCGAGCGATCGGTCGAACACGCCTACGCCGAGTATCCGGCCCACGGCGTCGTCCGCCGGATCGAAGTGACGGCCCGGCGCGCTGGCGTCTACCGGGCGGCGTTGCGGACCGCCGAAGCCATCGACGGCCCGCCGGCCAGAGCCGACAGCGACGCGAAGTGCTCGCCCTGTGAGTACCGCGAGCAGTGTGGCGTCAGGACGCGGTCGCTACGCTCGCTCCTGTGAGTCGGCGAGCCAGGCCTCGACGGCGTCGGCCCGCGCGCCCCGCCGGTGGATCGTCCCCGCTTCCACGTCGACGACGGTCGAGCCGGTCCCGCCCGTCTGGCCGCCGTCGAGGGCGACCGCCGCCCGCTCGCCGATCGCGTCCAACTCCGCGACCGAGGTGGCGCTGGGGTTCCCCGAGATATTGGCGCTGGTGGCCGTCAGCGGCGCGACCGCGTCGAGCAGTTCCAGCGCGACCGGGTGGTCGGGGATCCGGACGCCGACCCGGTCGCCGCCGTCGACGAGTACGTCCGGGACGACCGACCGGCGCTCGGCGACGACCGTCACCGGTCCCGGGAGGAACTCCCGCATGAACGCGACCTCACGCTCCGTCAGTCGGGTGTACTCACGCGCGGATTCGATGTCGGGCACCGCGAGCGAGATCGGTTTGTCCCGTGCTCGGCCCTTCGCCTCGAAGACCCGCTCGACGGCCGCGGGATCGAGGGCGTCCGCGGCCAGGCCGTACACCGTCTCGGTGGGGTAGACGACCAGCTTCCCGTCGCGGACGGCCGCCGCGGCGGCATCGATGTCGTCGCTCATCTCAGAGCTGGGCTTCGACCGTGTCGTAGTCGGGGAAGGAGGGCCACTGCTGGCCAACCCAGGCGTACTCGATCGTCCGGTCGTCGTCGAGGACGAACACCGCCGGGCGGGGCTCCTCGATGCCGGCCATCCCGTCGGTGTCCATCGCGATGCCGTACTCCTGGGCGACGCCGTTGCCCGGGTCCGAGTACAGACGGTAGTCGCCCCCGATCGACCGCTCGTCGAGCAGGTCCTTGTGGGCGTACGGCGTCGAGATCGAGAGGCCGACGACCGTCGCCGACTCGTGCCAGCCCCGGTCCCGGATCTCGTTCCAGACGTACGTCGCCGGGAAGGCCCCGTCCATCGGGTGAAAGACGAGGACGACGGGGTCGTCGCTCTCGGCACACACCGCCGAGAGCGCCACGTCCTCCCAGTACTCGTCGTTCACGAGCGGCCGGGTGAAGTCGGGCGCCTGCTCGCCTTCGGCGGGCGGATCGGCCGCGCCAAGATCGACGATGTCGAAGCCGAGGTCCATCAGGCCTCACCCCTGTTGGCTGTCTGCGCTTCGTCTCCGTAGGTCCGCTCCAGGTACTCGACGATGTTCGCGGATTCGCTCATCGTGATCCCGGTGTTCTCGTCGACGATGGCCGGGACGGTCCGCTTGCCGGTCAGTCGCTTGACCACGTCCCGTTCGGAGTGCATCGGTTCGATGAACCGCGAACGGTACTCCAGGCCGTGTTCCTGGAGTACCCGGACGACGCGTTCACAGAACGGACACGCCTGCAACCGGTACAGGGTGATCGCTGGCTCGCTCATACCCCCCGTAAGACCGAACCGAGGGTAAGGGCTTCGCCACTGCTCTGCCATGACAAGTCTTAATCCCCGTCCATTACAACTCGGACCGTTGATGGCCCTGGACCCACCTGTGTCGTTCGCGCTGGCTTCCCTGTTGCTCCAGTCAGTCCCGGTGTTCGGCGTGGAGATCCCACAGAACGTCATCGTCGGTACGGGGCTGGTCACGATCGTCGTTCTCATCGGGCTCTCGGCGTTTTTCTCCTCCTCGGAGATCGCCATGTTCTCGCTGCCGGCCCACCGGACCGAGGCGCTCGTCGAGGACGGGATCAAGGGCGCGAAGACGCTCCAGCAACTGAAGTCCGACCCGCACCGACTGTTGGTGACGATCCTGGTCGGGAACAACCTCGTCAACATCGCGATGTCCTCGATCGCGACGGGGCTGCTGGGCTTTTACCTCTCGCGTGGCGAGGCGGTGCTGGCCGCGACCTTCGGCATCACCGCGATCGTCCTGCTGTTCGGCGAGAGCGCCCCCAAGAGCTACGCCGTCGAGAACACCGAATCCTGGGCGCTGACGATCGCCCGGCCGCTGAAGTTCGCCGAGAAGGCACTCATCCCGCTGATCCTCCTCTTTGACTACCTCACCCGGATCGTCAACAAGATCACCGGCGGCCGGTCGGCGATCGAGACCTCCTACGTCACCCGCGAGGAGATCCAGGACATCATCGAGACGGGCGAACGCGAGGGCGTCTTAGACGAGGAAGAGCGGGAGATGCTCCAGCGGACGCTACGGTTCAACAACACCATCGCCAAGGAGGTCATGACCCCGCGGCTGGACATGACCGCCGTCGCGAAGGACGACTCCGTCCAGGAGGCCTTAGAGACGTGTATCCAGAGCGGCCACGCGCGAGTCCCGGTGTACGAAGGCAGCCTCGACAACGTCATCGGCATCGCTCACATCCGCGATCTGGTTCGGGACCTGAACTACGGCGAGGCGATCGCGAAAGACATCGCGCTCGAAGACCTCATCGAACCGACGCTGCACGTCCCCGAGTCCAAGAACGTCGACGACCTGCTGACCGAGATGCGCAAAGAGCGCATGCACATGGTCATCGTCATCGACGAGTTCGGGACCACCGAGGGGCTGGTGACGATGGAGGACCTCACCGAGGAGATCGTCGGCGAGATCCTCGAAGGCGAGGAGGAAGAACCGATCGAGTACGTCGACGACGACACCGTCGTCGTCAAAGGCGAGGTCAACATCGAGGAGGTCAACGAGGCGCTGGAACTGGAACTCCCCGAGGGCGAGGAGTTCGAGACCATCGCCGGCTTCATCTTCAACCGCGCGGGCCGACTCGTCGAGGAGGGCGAGACGATCACCTACGACGGCGTCGAGATCCGTGTCGAACAGGTCGAGAACACCCGGATCATGAAAGCCCGCGTCGCCCGCCTCGACCAGGACGGGGGCGACGCGACCGACCCCGAGGAAGCCTCGACCGAGTAAACTCCTCACGGTCGCTACTGCGGTTTCTCGCCGGTCAGAGGGCTACTACTATGTGGCTCTGTGTCGACTGGGAAGTCATGACACTGGAGACGCCCGATCTCTCGGGTAGTACGGCGTTTATCACCGGCACGACCCGCGGGATCGGGAAGGCGATCGCGCTCGCGCTGGCCGAGCGGGGCTGTAACGTCGTCTCGACGGGCAAGACCAGCGAGGAGGGCGACTACGGCGAGGAGCGCGACCTGGAGGGATCGATCGAACAGACCGCCCGCGAGGTCCGCGAGCGAGGGGCGGAGTCGCTGCCGATCCAGCTCGACGTGCGCGACCCCGAGGCGGTTCAGGCCGCGGCCGACCAAGCGATCGATCGCTTCGGCACCGTCGACATAGTCATCAACAACGCCAGTGCGATCCAACTGGCGACCGTCGAGGACCTGCCGCCCAACCGCTTCGACCTGCTGACGGAGGTCAACGTCCGCGGGACCTACCTCGTCTCGCGGGCCTTCATCGACCACCTGAAAGGCGTCGAGGAGGGGTGGATCCTGACGAACGCGCCGCCGGTCACCGTCGACCGGAGCCCGGGCTCGGGGCCGTACCTCTGGTCGAAACTCGGGATGTCGTTCGTCACGCTCTCGCTGGCCGGCGAGCTGAGCGGGCACGACATCGGCTGTAACACCTTCTGGCCGGTCACCGCCATCGACACCCGGGCGACCAGACACTTCGGGCTGGGCACCGAGGACGACTGGCGCACGCCCGACGTGGTCTCCGACGCCGTCCTCCAGATCCTCCGGCACGACCCCGCGGAGTTCACTGGCGAGTCGCTGTACGACGAGGACATCCTCCGAGCGGCCGGCGTCGCCGACTTCTCGGAATACAACCTCACGCCCGGCGACCCGGCGCCGACCTCGGCACAGATGATCGATCCCGACTACAGCCGGCCGGAGTAGTCAGAGCCCGTCGACCAGCGCGAACAGGCCGTAGCTCACCGCGAACGCCAGCGCGAGCGATCCGATCCAGGCCAGCACCGTCTTGCCCATCTTCGAGCGGCTGACCTCGCCCCCGCCGGCGGCCGCTCCGGAACCGACGATCGCCGAGACGATGATCTCGTTGAACGAGACCGGCACGCCCAGGAACACCGCTGTCTGTGCGATGATGAAACTCGGGATCAGCGCCGCGATCGAGCGGCGCGGGCCAAGCGAGGAGTAGTCCTGTGCGATCGCCTTGATCATCCGCGGTGCGCCCGTCCAGGACCCCACGAGCAGGCCGACGCCGCCAAAGAGGAGGACGCCGGTGATCGGGATCGCCGCAGTCGGTCCCTCGCCGAGCAACGGGAGCAGCGGACCCAGCGCCAGCCCGACCTGACTCCCGCCCGCGGAGAACGCGACTAGGCCACCCAGCACGAGCAGGAAGTGCCGCTGGCCGGCGTCGAGATCGCCCCGCACGTCCCGGTACAGCAGGCCGCCCGAGAGCAGCGCGACCACGAGCGTGACACCGACGACGGTCGGGAGCTGGGCCGTCCCGGCGGCGGTCGCGAGCGCCTGTGCCACCGAGGCCTGCTCGCTCCCCGGTGCCAACAGGACGAACCGGACGTTGGCCATGATCGCACCGACCAGCGCGCCCAGTCCCGGCACCAGTAGCTCCTCGCTGGTCCCCTCGTGGCGCAACAGCCAGGCCGTCGCGAACGCGATGCCGCCCCCGACGAACGGCACCGCGACCCACAGCGAGACGATCTCGATGTACTTCGCCGTGGCCGGCTGGCCGCCCATCGCCAGGCCGACGCCGACGACGGCGCCCGTGACGGTGAACGCCGTCGCGATCGGGTAGCCCGTGAAGATACCGACCGCGACCAGGGCTGCGGCGGTCAGCAGCGCGACGATCGCAGCCGCCGCCGAGAGCCCGCCGCCTTCCGGGAAGACGATCAGCCCACCGCCGACCGTCTCGGTGACGTTTGCACCCTGCAGGACGGCGCCGGCGAGCCCGAGGATGCCGACGAAAAAGCCCGCCCGCATCACCGAGATCGCGTTCGCCCCGACGGCCGGCGCGAACGGTGTCGACCCCGAGGAGCCGGCACCGATCGTCCAGGCCATGAACAGACTCGCCGCTGCCGCCACCACCAGCGTCACCAGCACACTCGTCGCGACCATCTACCCCGGCGTTTGCCCTACCCTGCAATGAGCCTACCGCTCGACACGGCGGATTTCCACCTGAAACGAAGGGGTATGGCAACGACTAGCATACGTGTCAGTGGTCCTCGACGACCGCGTCGGCCGCGTGCTGACCGCTGATGAGACACATCGGCACGCCGATACCCGGCGTGGTGAACGACCCGGTGTAGTAGAGCCCGTCGACCGCCGAGGAGCGATGGCCCGGCCGCAGCGGGCCTGTCTGGCGCAGCGTGTGAGCCAGCCCCAGCGCGGTCCCCTGCGGGTCGTCGTACCGCCGGGCGAACTCCGAGACGCAGGCCTCGTGCTCGACGACGATCCGGTCCCGGAGGTCGACGCCAGCGTGCCGTGCGAGATCAGAGAGGACCTGCTCGCGGAACTGCTCGCGGGCGGGCCGGTCGTCGTCCAACCCCGGCGCGATGGGGACCAGGACGACGACGGCGTGGTGGCCCTCGGGCGCGACCCCGTCGTCGGTAATCGAGGGGACGTTGACGTAGTAGGCCGGATCGGCCGGCCACCGTGGCTCCGCGAAGATGCTCCGGAAGTGTGGCTCCCAGTCCTCGGGCAACACCAGCGTGTGGTGTTCCAGCGGGGCCACGTCACCTTCGACGCCCAGATACAGCATGTACGCCGAGGGCGCGTAGGTGCGACTCTCCCAGTAGCCCTGGCGGGTCTCACGGGTCCCGTCGGGCAGCAGGTCCCGGTCGACGTGGGCGAGGTTCGCGTTCGCCACCGCGAGGTCCGTCGTCGCCTGCCGGTCCCCGGTCGTCACGGCGACCCCGTCGCCCGCGTCGGCCAGCCCGGTCACCTCCTCGCCGGTCCGGATCGCCACGCCCAGCTCCTCGGCCAGTTCGACCATCCCTTCGACGACGCTGTAGATGCCACCCTCGGGGTAGTAGACGCCCAGTTCGAAGTCGACGTGACTCATGAGGTTGTACAGCGCCGGCGTGTTGTACGGCGACCCGCCCAGGAACACGAGCGTGTACTGCAGCAACTGGCGCAGTTTCGGGTGCTCGAAGTAGTCGGCCACGTGGTCCTGCATCGACCCGAGGAAGGTGAGCCCGCGGGCCGACCGGACGACTTCGGGGTCTACGAAGTCCCGGAGTCGCTGGCGGTCCTCGTAGACGAACCGCTCCATGCCGACCTCGTAGGTGTGTTCGGCCTCGTCGAGATACGCGTCAAGCGCCTCGTCGGCACCGGCCTCGTAGGAGCGAAACACCTGCCGGTTGTGGGCCATGTCCGGGCGCATGTCGACGCTGTCGGCGATCTCGCCGTCGGCGCCGCCCTTCCAGGCCACCCGGTAGTGCGGGTCCAGGCGGACGAGGTCGTAGTAGTCGCTTGGCTCCCGGTCGAAGTGGCCGAAGAAGCGCTCGAACACGTCGGGCATCAGGTACCACGACGGCCCGGTGTCGAAGGTGAACCCGTCGTCCTCGATGCGGTTCGCGTGGCCGCCGGGTCGGTCGTGCTGTTCGAGCAGCGTTACGTCCGCGCCGGCGTCGGCCAGGTAACAGGCCGCCGCCAGGCCGCCAAAGCCCGCACCGACGACCGTCGCCGACCGGCCAGCGAGCGGGTCTGCTGCCGCTGTCGCGTTGGGTCCCATCACCGTCGGCTAGGGACACGACCGGAGTATGTCACGACCCGTCGTTCTGTGGGTCGGGACATCCCCAGTTCTCGCTGTTGCTCGCGTACACCCGCCAGTCGACACCGACGACGCGCCTGCCGCGACCGCGCCGCCTAAACCGCTCGGGGGGCGAATGCCGACAGTGACCGCACGCACCGAGCGGTTGTTCTCGGGCTACGGCGGGCGGATGCTCGCGACGCTGAGCGTCGCCTGGGCCACCCTGCAGTTGGGGCGGTTCCTCCTGCCGCCGCTGTTGCCGTCCATCATCGCCGACCTGTGCACGACGACGGTCGTCGCCGGTGTCGCGCTGGGCACGCTCCAGGCCGTCTACGCCGTGACCCAGTTTCCCAGCGGCCGGCTCTCGGATCGGTTCACCCGACCGTCGCTCGTGGTCCCCGGACTGGTCGTGCTCACCGCCGGCTTCCTGGTCGTGTCGGGGACGACGACGGTGTGGCTGCTCGGCGCCGCCGCGGTGTTGCTCGGCCTCGGGAAGGGGCTGTTCGCCGTCCCCTCCCGTGCCCAACTGTCGGATCTGTTCGTCCAGCGCCGCGGCCAGGCGCTGGGGCTGTACGCCGCGGGCACCGATATCGGGGGGATACTGGCCTCGGTCGGCGGCGTCATCGTCACCGGCGGCGGCGCGACCATGGCGCTGATCGGCCTCGAACCGGTACTCGGGATCGACTGGCGGACGCCGTTCGTCCCCGTCGCGGGGGTCCTCGCGCTGGTCTCGCTGGCCTACGTCGCCTGGAACCGCGATCCCTACCGGCTCGGTCGCACCGACGTGGAACTCGTCGCGACGGTCCGGCGGCTGGCGACGACCCGCCGCCAGCGGGAGGCGCTGGTCGCGTTCGCACTGTTCTTCTTCGTCGTCGGCGCGTGGGTGAACTTTCTCCCGGCGTATCTCACCGACGGGAAAGGCTTTGCCGAACCCGTCGCCGCCGGCCTGTACGCCGTGGTGTTCGTCGTCGGCGTGGTGGTCAAGCCCACGGCGGGCACGCTGTCGGATCGGGTCCCTCGCCGGGCGGTCGGTGCCGGTGGTCTCCTCCTGGGTGTCGCCGCGCTGGCGGCCGTCGTCGCGGCCGAGTCGATAGTCGCCGTCGGCCTCGCAATCGCCGTCTACGCCGTCGGCTACAAGGCCGTGTTCCCGGTGGCCGACGCGACGCTGCTGGACGCCGCGCCCGACGACAACCTCGGCGCCGACCTGGGGGCCGCGCGGGCGCTGTTCCTGGGTGTCGGCGCGCTCGGCCCGGTGTACATGGGCTGGCTCGCCGCCGTCGCGAGCTACCGGCTGGCGTTCGTCGGGCTCGGGGGGTGTCTGATCGTGGCTGCGGGGCTCCTGCTTCGGGGGGTCGTCGGCTCGACCGATCACCTCTTGTAACACAGCCGACTCCCCTCGATCAGAGGGACAGTCATGGAGATCCGACCGTTCACCGAGAGTGATGCCGACGCCGTCTTCGAGATACACCGCCGTGCCTTCGACGGGCGCCTCGACGAGGCACGCATCGTACAGCGGCTCCACGACGCCGACACGGCTGTGGTCTCGCTCGTAGCAGTCGCAGACGGCCACGTCGTGGGCCACGTCCTGTTCTCTCCGGTGGCGGTCGACGATCACGGAGCGAGCGTCGAACTGGTCGGGCTCGCACCAGTCGGCGTGCTCCCGGAACACCAGAACGAGGGCGTCGGCTCGTCGCTGATCCGACGGGGGATCGCGACCTGTCGCGAGGCCGGTGTCGACGCCGTGGTCGTACTGGGCGACCCCGAGTACTATTCGCGCTTTGGCTTCGAACCGGCGAGCGAGTACGGGCTCGAAAACGAGTACGGTGTGGACGAGGAGTTCATGGTCGATCCGTTGCACGACGGCGCGTTAGACGCCGTGTCCGGAACCGTCAGGTACCGACCGGAATTTCGACAGGGAGAGACGTAGGCTCTCTCAGTGCTCGACGGGCCGCCTGATCGGTCGTGGCGTCTGCGATGCTGGAAGCCGATGCCGCTCGCACGGCGGCGAACTCAGTTCGTCTTCGCCTCTCGGACGCCAAACCGATGCCGGCCGTACGGAGACGGCCTTAGTCCGTTTTGGCGTCTGCGATGCTGGAAGCCGACGCCGCTCGCACGGCGGCGAGCTCAGTTCGTCTTCGCATCGGTCTCCTCCCCCGGTTCGACCGCGTCCACGCCTTCGGCGGCCTCGACGGCCTCGGTCACCTTCTCGGTGTCGACGTGCCACCGCTCGACCGACTGGTCGTAGTCGGCCAGCCGGTTCGAGACCCGCAGCTTCAGGTCGTCGTCGTTGACGTTGACCTCGAAGACGTACTCGGGGTTGTCCTCGCCGTTGATCCGCCGGAGGTTCGCGCTGACGAGTTCGTTGTCGAAGTAGTAGGGCGCGATCTGTGTCATCACGTTCCGGTAGACGGCGTCCTCGACCTTCCGCAGGGCCTTCCGGCCGGCCGAGTCGGCCGCGCGGGCGACGTAGTCGACGGACTCGCCCCACTTGTCGATGGCCTCGTCCGGTTCGTCCAGATTTTCGTAGGACTCGCTCAGTTTCTCGCCGGCGGTCTGGAGGTCCTCGTCGGGGTCCTTGCCGGCCTGTTCGCCCCGCCCTTCGTCGACGCTTGCCTGCTCCGCCGTCTTCTCGTTTACGTCCTCGTCGAGCCGCTCGTGGCTCTTGGGCCGCCAGTCGTCGAACTCGTCGAGGGCGTCCTCGTCGACCGGTTCGGCGACATCCTCGTCGCCGGCGAGGTCTTTCAGCGCCCGGGTGATCCGCTCGCCGTGTTCGACGACGGCGACCCAGCCGCCTCGCATCTTGAAGCCTGAAACGCTCTCTTCCATGTCAGCCATTGTAAAATCGGATACCGATGGGTCGGACAGTCTCCGCTGTGGTCTCCATCGTGTTCTGTTTCAGTATTCGCTCTGACTGGTTAAGCGTTTCCGCCGACCCGTCGACCGGCGGCTTATGCCCGTCGGGAGCGTAACGGCCGACGATGCCATCCGCACTGTTTGTCGTCAGCGAACACGGCTACTGGGGCGAGGAGTGTATCGAGCCGCTGACCACGCTCACCGAGGCCGGCGTGGAGATCACCGTCGCGACGCCGACCGGCGAGCCGCCGGTCCTGGACGAACGCTCCGTCGACCCCGAGGAGGTGGGCGAGGAGACGGCCGCACACGTCCGCTCGGTCCACGAGGAAGACGAGCGGCTCAACGACCCGACACCGATCGCTCGGGTCGAGGCGGCCGACTACGACGCCGTGGTCTTCCCCGGCGGCCACGGGACCGAGTGGGACGTGACACAGGACAGCGACGCCCGCCGGCTGCTCCGGGACGCCGTCGAGGGCGACGAAGGGAAGGCACTGGTCGTCTGTCACGCCGTCGGTATCCTCGCCTTTACGCGGGACAGCGAGAGCGGCCAAGCGCCGCGAGCAGACAGCGACGGCGGTATGCTCGTCGCCGGCCGCTCTGTCACCGGCTTCCCGAACGCCTGGGAGGAGGGCATCGTCGACGAGGACGACCTGATGCCCGACGGCCGGAAACTCCCCTACTGGGTCGAAGACGAGGTCAAAGCCGCCGGCGCCGACTGGGACGCCGAACTCGACGCCGACACGAGCGTCACCGTCGACGGCGACCTGATCACCGCACGCGGGCCGCCCTCGTCGGCGCGGGCCGCCCGGACGCTGCTCGACGAACTCGGCGTGGAAACCTCGTCCTAACGACGACTGCTGTCCCTCCGGTACCGGACACCCCGACCCGTCAGTCGGTAGTATCGCCTTTGTGACTGGATTCCTCTTCTTACGGCGCGTAACCAGCGCATAGCTTAGTGGGAGAATCGGAAACAGTATCGACCGTATGTCAAAAGACCACACACGACGGCGGTTCCTCCGGACGGCGGGCGCGGTTGGCGTGTTCGCACTCGCTGGCTGTGGTGGCGACGGCGCCGACGGCGATGGCGGTACCGGCGGCGACGGCGCGACAGAGGGTGACGGCGCGACAGAGGGCGACGGCGGTGACGGAAACGGCGACGGCGAGACAGAGGGCGACGGCGGTGACGGAAACGGTGACGGCGAGACAGAGGGTGACGGCGGTGACGGCGACACGGAGACGCGACTCTCGTGGCACGCCGGCGGGACTGGCGGGACGTACTTCCCGCTCTCGAACGAGTTCAAGACGGTCGTCGAGGCCAACACCGACTTCACGCTGAACGTCCAATCGACCGGAGCCAGCGTCGAGAACGTCGGCAACCTCGCCAGCGGGGACGCCGACTTCGCGCTCATCCAGAACGACATCGCGTTCTTCGCGAAGAACGGCACCGGGATCGAGGCGTTCCAGGACAACCCAGTCGAGAACCTGGTCGGTGTCGCGACGCTGTATCCCGAGACGATCACGGTCGTGACACTCGCCGACACCGAGATCACCAGCCTCTCGGACCTCTCCGGTGCGACGATCAACACCGGCGACCTCGGCTCGGGGACGCAGGTCAACGCCCTCCAGATCCTCGAAGCGGTCGGGATCTCCGATTTCACGGAGCAGAACGCCTCCTTCTCACAGGCGGCCGATCAGCTCCGGAACGGCGACATCGACGCGGCCTTCGTCGTCGGCGGCTGGCCGGTCGGCGCGATCGAGGACCTCGCGACGACGAACGACATCGTCATCGTCCCCATCGAGGGCGACAACCGCGAGGCGGTCAAGGACGCGGCCTCGTGGTTCGCCGACGACACCATCCCCGCGGGCACCTACACCGGCGTCGACGAGGCTATCGAGACTGTCGCCGTCCAGGCGATGATCGCGACCCGGTCGGAACTGGCCGACAGCACCGTCGAGACGGTCACTGCGGCCATCTTCGACAACGTCGACCAGCTGACGATCAAGACCGACTTCATCAGCAGGGAGTCGGCCCAGGACGGGATGTCGATCGAGCTCCACCCTGGTGCAGCGGCGTACTTCGACATGTGAGCCCCGCTATCGATTCGTTCGGGACCTGGACCCGGCTGCCGCAACGATAACCCCACCATGCGCCGAGGAATCGTCGCCGCGCTCGTCGTGTTGATCGTCGCGGGGAGCGCCGCCGCGGTCCCCGGCGGCCCCGCGCTCGTCGTCGAAGACGCCGAGACCGGCCAGCGGTACCTCACGGTGCCGGTCGCGAACGGGACCACCGTCGCGCTGGAGTACACACACAGCGTCGAGCGGACTCGGGTCTACGACGAGTACACCGTCCGCGGGGACCGGCTGGTGATGACCCGCATGGAGTTCGAGTCCTACGGCTGGGGCCTCCCCAGTCGTGCGAACGTCACCCGCGAGAACGGCACGCTCGTCTACGACCCGCCGGGGAGCTACGAGCGAGTGACCGTCGCGCCCGGTTCGATCGCCGGCCACCGACTCCACGTCGGGACGAGGACGGTCGATCTGGTCGCACTCACCGACGAGCGGTCCGTCCACGTCCACGTGATCCGGCGGTCCGCGTTCGCCGCCGCCACGGACACACTCACAACGTATGACAGCACACGACTCGTCTGAGGAGCTCAGCGAAGAGGATGTCGACGAAGTCCTCCAGGAGATCGAACGCAAGCGCTCGCTCCGGGGGGCGGCCGCGGTCGCCGTCGCGGTCATCGGCATCGCCTTCTCGGTCTTCCAGATGTGGCTGGCCGCGAAGGGGTTCGTCCTCTCGATCGACGTTCCGGTCCTCGGGACGATCCAGTTCGCCTCGTTACAGTTGCTCCAGATCAACGCGATCCACGTCACCTTCGGGCTGGTGCTTGCCTTCCTGCTGTATCCGTCGAGCACCGGTGACGGACCGCTCGCGACCCGTTCTATCCGGTTCGCGGCGTGGCTGGACGACCGACTCGGTCCCGAGCACCCCGTCACGCGGGCGACCCGTGGGGTCGGCGCGGCGCTGGCGTGGCTGTTCGTCGACCCCGACTTCGACCGGGTGACGCCGTTCGATGTCGTCCTGATGTTCGTCTCCGTGCTCGCGGCGGCGTACTTCATCACGGACTTCGACGAGATCCAGCGGATGCGCGCACTGGGCCTGGAGAGCGGCCGGCCGATTCAGGAGGTGTTTACGTTCCTCGACCCGATCGCGGGCCTGCTGGGACCGCTCGCGGAGCTCTCGTACGCGATGGTGCTGGGGGCGATCGGCGTCTTGCTCGTCCTGGAGGCGACCCGGCGTGCGATCAGTCTCTACCTCATGGTCATCGTCGCCGCGTTCGTCGTCTACGCCCGCTTTGGCTTCCTGATCCCGCAGGGGGCGGCCTACGTCGGCGTCCTCTCGATCCCGCCGCTTGGCTGGGACTCGATCATCCAGAACCTCTGGTACAACACGGAAAACGGTGTCTTCGGCATCCCGGTGACCGTCTCCGTGCAGTTCATCTACATCTTCATCCTCTTTGGCGCCTTCCTGGAGATGTCCGGGGCCGGCCAGTGGTTCATCGATCTGGCCTACGCCGCGACGGGGACCCGCCGGGGTGGCCCCGCGAAGGCGAGCATCCTCGCCAGCGGTTTCATGGGGACCATCTCCGGCTCGTCGATCGCGAACACGGTGACGACGGGGGCGTTCACCATCCCGCTGATGAAACGGTCGGGCTACCGCCCGGAGTTCGCCGGGGGGGTCGAGGCCTCCGCCTCCTCCGGCGGGCAGATCCTCCCGCCGGTGATGGGGGCCGCCGCCTTCCTCATCGTCCAGTACACGGCGACGCCGTTCCGCGAGGTCATCGTCGCGGCGACGATCCCGGCGATCGTCTTCTTCTTCGGCGTCTGGGTGATGGTCCACTTCGAGGCGGTCAAACAGAACATCGGCGGCCTGGACCCCTCTGAACTGGTCGACATCCGGAGCCACGTCCGCTCGGGCTGGTTCTATCTGGTCCCGATCGGCCTCCTCCTGTACTACCTCATCATCGAACGGCTCTCGGTGGCCCGCTCGGCGTGGTTCACGCTCATCGCGATCGGGGCGTTGATCACGCTCGTGGCCGCCTACAGCGACGAGACCCGGGCGCGACTGGGGGGGATCTTCGCCGTCCTGTTCGTCGGGACCTTCCTCGCGCAACTGCTCGCCGGCGCGGGGATCGTCGGCGCGATCACGGGCCAGGGGACCGGTGCCCAGTCGGCCCAGGCGGCCTTCGCGGCGACGGTCGGCGGCCTCGGGACGCTGTCGATCCTCGCCGGCGTCCTGACGCTCGCGACCCGCCCGCGCACCCAGTCGCCGATCCTCTCGTTCGACGACGCGGTCGACGAGGCCGCCGTCTCGACGGCGGACATGCTGGGCCGCTCGGAACTCGCGAGCAACGGGCTCTATCGGCTGACCGTCTTCCTCGGGAAGTCGATGGAGAGCGGCGCCCGGACGGCCGTCCCGGTCGTCATCGCCGTCGCGGCCGCGGGGATCATCCCCGGCGTCATCAGCGTCTCGGGACTCGGCCCGAACCTCGTCGCGCTCATCCGTGCGGTCGCCGGCGGGTCGCTGGTCCTCCTGTTGCTGGTGACCGCCGTCGCCTCGGTCATCCTCGGGATGGGGATGCCGACGACGGTCACCTACATCATCCTCGTCTCGCTGCTGGCGCCGGCGCTGACCAGTTTCGGCGTGCCGCTGCTCGCGGCGCACCTCTTTATCCTCTACTTCGGGGTGATCGCCGACATCACGCCGCCGGTCGCAGTGGCCGCTTACGCCGCCTCGGGGGTCGCCAAGTCCGACGCCTTCCAGACCGGGATCGACGCGTTCTCGCTGTCGCTGAACAAGGCCATCGTCCCCTTCGCGTTCATCCTCTCGCCGGGGATCGTCCTCCTGCGCCGGCGGGAAAACGCCGACGAACTCCCGATCCGCGAGCAGTACCGGGTCGTCCAGTTGTCGGACTTCGCCGATCCCGGGTTCGCGGTCTTCGACGTGTTGATCCCGGTCCTGGGCGTGTTCGTCGGCGTCGTCGCGCTGGCCGCGACCGTGATCGGATTCGTCTACGGTCCGGTCTCCCGGCTCGAACGGACTGCCTTCGCGGTCAGTTCGCTGCTGTTGATGGCGCCGGGGCTGGCCGTCTCCGGCCTGTTCGACATCACCGGCCTGCTGGGACTGGGTGGCGGCGAAGTCACGCTCGTGATGGACCTCGGCCTCCGCGCGGTCGGCGGCGTCCTCTTTGCCCTGCTGTTGCTCAAGAACCGCCAGCGCGGCCAGATCCCGGCCGAGCAGTCCGCCGGCGCCGAACCCACCTGAACGGCCCGGGTGTGACACTCCGGTCGTGGGGGCCGACGACCCTGTCGCAGACAGGACGTGTGTCGGTCACATTTAACAATACTGCGCTGTCACGTTCCACCGGATGGTCGGATCTGACCGGGACCGACGTGCCGACGGAGCTGTCGACCCCGAACGATATCTCGACAGCGTGTTACACTACCTCCACTCTCAGGGGTACGAGACGGCGACAAACGAGCTCAACGCTTCGGCGGTGTTGATCGCCTGCGTCGCCAGCGAGGTCTCCGATGGCCCGGAACGCTCCCTCTGCCTCGTCGAGACCGCAGCGGATACAGTGATCGACCTCCCCCACGTGAAGTATCTGCTCGAAACTGGGAAAGAGAAAGACATCGGGCACCTGGCACTCACGTCTCCCGGTGGGATCAGCCCCGACGCACAGACGGCGGCGGACGAATACGGTGTCCAGATCATCTCGCCCGACGACCTCTCGCCCGACGCCGCAGGATTCGGCGTCGCCGTCGAGGACATCGAATTCCCGGAGTCGTCGCCGACCGCCGAGACGGAACACGACGGCACCGAGGATCCGAACTCCGCTGCTGCAGAGAGTTCCGCCGCCGACCCGGCCAGCGCGTCTTCGAGCGAAATGGCACAGGAGCAAGCGTCGCTCGCCGAAACTCTCGTCATGCTGCTCGGAAGCGGTCTGGCCCTACTCGGGTTGGCGCCCTTTGTCTCCTGGTTCAGTCGGATCGCCGACCAGTCGCCGGCGATCGCGGCGATCGTGGGGTTCGTCGTCGTCTCCCCGCCGGCATTCGTCGCCGTCTCGGCAGTCGACGACTATCTCAACCTCCGCCTCTTTGGATCGTGGCGGGTCCGCAAAGAGAACGTGGCAGGGGCGATGGGGGCAGTGATCCTCGGTTTCGGAATCGTGCTAAACGAGGCGGCGTCGAACGGTCTCTACCGGTCTTCGGACATCTCCGGCCTCGTGTCGATCGGTGGCGGACTCCTCCTCCTGTACTCCGCCACTATCCACGTCGTGCGGCTGTTCTTCGAGAAGCGACGAGGCAGGCGGTGACCAGTGGCCGCCGTGTCCGACTCGTCCGGGCTGGTGCCGGCGATTCCCCGTCCGATCGACCGAGCAGGTCACTCGTCCGCGTCGTGTCGACCGACTCGAACGGTGGTCGATACGCTCTCCGCGCCTGGCAGTCGGCGCCCACCACAGAGCCACCGGAGTGGAAACTGTTTACCCCCAGCCTGCTGTAGGCCCGGGACATGGCGATAGAACAGCGCGGCGACGCCTCCGTCGTCACCCACGCCCTCGCGAAAGACGAACTCTCGAAGCTCCGCGATGTCGGCACCGAACAGGTCGCCTTCCGGAAGGGACTGGTCCGGCTCGGTCGGCTCTGTGGGTACGAGATCGTCGACGGGCGGATGGAGACCGAGTACGTCGAGATCGAGACGCCCCTGACCACGACGATGGGCGAGCGCGTCAAGGGGCTGGACGATGTCGTCATCGTCAACGTCCTCCGTGCCGCCACACCCTTCGTCGAGGGGCTGTTGAAGGCGTTCCCCCGCGCCCGACAGGGCGTCATCTCCGCCAGCCGCGACGAGGCGGCGGGGATGGACGAGGACGGCGAGTTCCCCATCTCGATCGACTACGTGAAACTGCCCGAGATCCGCCCCGAGGACACCGTCATCGTCGCCGATCCGATGCTCGCGACGGGGTCGACGATGTGTGCGGTCTTAGAACACATCACGACGAGCCAGACAGATCCGGAGACGCTGCTGACGCTGTCGGCCGTGGCGGCCCCGCCCGGCATCGTCCGTGTCTCCAGCGCGTTCCCGGACGTGGACGTGCTGACCGTCGCGATCGACGAGAAACTGGACGACGACGGGTTCATCGTCCCGGGCCTGGGCGACGCCGGCGACCGCGCTTTCCGGACGGACTGACCGCGCGGACCGAAACATCTTTTAGGTGCATCGGTGAACGAGTGGTACTGCGAGTTCTCGCCGCCGCCCCGCTCCCTAACCCCTTCGTTTCAACTGGAGAACGCGACACGTCGTCGGGTGACCCGTTCCAGTCGAACTACTATCCAATCCGTGTGTCGTGTCATCGTCCGTCGCGCACCAGCCGCTGCAGTCGGCGGTGTCGGCGACGCAGTCAGTACCCGTCGATGTCGGCGCGGCCGCTCGTGGCGCTCCTGATCTCGTCGCGCAGCCCCGCCCCCTCGGCGACCGGGACCCGAACGTCGAAGCGCACGTCGGCCTCGTAGGCGGCCTCGAACTCGACACCGGCGGATTCGAGCAGGCCCCGGACGCTGCCCGAATCGTCGTACGCCACCGTGACCGAGAACGTCTCGTGGGGAACCTCCTCGACGACGCCGGCCGCGTCGACGCCGTCCTTGACCGCCCGGGAGTACGCCCGGGCCAGGCCGCCGACGCCGAGGTTCGTCCCGCCGTAGTAGCGGGTGACGACGGAGACGACGTTCTCGATCTCGCGTTGCTGGAGGACGTTCAACGCCGGTTTGCCGGCACTGCCGCTTGGCTCGCCGTCGTCGCTGGAATACTCCCGAAACGGGTCGGATCGCACCCGGTAGGCCGGGACGTTGTGGGTCGCGTCGTCGTAGGCGGCCTCGATCTCGCGGACGAACGCCTCGGCCGCGTCGGTGGTCGTCGCCGGAGCGACGTGGCCGATGAACTCCGAGCCCTGGACGGTAAAGCGTGCCTCGGCCCGCTCGCCGACCGTCCGGTAGCTGTCTGGCACGGGAGCCAGTACCGGCGGGAGGCGAATAGCGCTTATCCTTCCGGCTCCCCCTCGCCCCCCGTCGGCCCGCTGGCTCCGGGGTCTCGGCTCCCCCACACCCGCTTGTCCAGCAGCCTGACGACCATCCCGTCACGCACCCGGAGCTGACAGGACAGCCGCGGATAGCCAAAGCGGTCGGCCAGGTCGTCGTGCCAGTGTTCGGGTTCGGGGTCGTCGGCCACCCGGACGCCACAGGTCGCACAGATGCCCCGGCCGCCACAGTTGAGCGACCGCGCGTACCGGCCGTGCGGGGAGATGTCGGCGGCCAGCAACACGTCCCGGAGGACCGCCCCAGCGTCGGCGGTCAGTTCGCGGCGCTCGCCGTCCGGGCTCTCGACGGTGATCGTCGCGGTCATAGCCGCTGGACGTGCGTGTCGCCGAACTCGCGGTCGGCGTACTTCAGCCCGTACCCGAACAGGCGGTCGGCCCCGATGTGAGCGGTCCAGATCAGCGCGACACCGACGGCAAGTCCGGTCCCGGTCAGGATTCCGGCGGCCGCCAGTGTGACCGGGCCGAGGTAGGTGTGGACGGCGTTGTACGTAGTCGCGCCGACCCGGCGGCTGTGGAGGTAGCCGGCCATCGACACGTCCGGCAGGAGCACGAGCGCGAGAAAGACGAGCAGGGACCGCCCCTGGAGCGCGTAGGTCGCCGTCGCGGCGGCGGCGACGATCGCCCCTTCGGCCCGGACGAGTGTCCGTGGGTTCATGCCTCGACAGTCGGTGTGGCGGGACAAAGACGTGGCGGGCGCTACGCCAGCTCGATCGTCCGGACGAACGCCATCCGGGTGATCTCGTTGACCAGATCGCCGGGCAGTTCCTCGTCGGTGATGACGTAGAGGACGGCCTCGTCGGTGAACTCCGGGTCCTCGGTGAGGACCTGCCGGATCGGGATGCCCCGGTCGGCGATGGCCCCCGTGACGGCGGCGACGATGCCCGACTCGTCGGCGTCCCGGACGTGGACCGTGATCGCGGTCAGGTCCAGCACCGGCGCCAGGTCCAGCAGGCTCGGCACCGCAGAGATGTTCCGGAAGATACGCCGGAGTTCGTCGTCGTCCAGGATCGCGTCGGTCGTCGCGTTGACCACCCGCCGGTCAACACCGGCCTCGCGGGCGATCCCCGTGTTCGGGATCTCGATCCCGCCCGAGACCACCCGGCCGTCCTCGTTGACCGAGAACCCCCGTTCGAGCAGCAGGCGGATGACGGCCTGCTGGCCCGGGGAGTCCGCGAACTTCTCCATGATCTCGTCGAACATCTATAGCTCGCCTTTCGTACTCGCCACGTCGGAGCGCCGTTCGTCGATGCGGGTCGCGTCGTCCAAGGCCCGCGCGAGCCCCTTGAACAGCGCCTCGATCTCGTGGTGGGCGTTCTCCCCTTCGACGCCACAGTGGAGGGTCAGCCCGGCGTTCATCGCCAGCGACCGGCAGAAGTGCCCGGCCATGTGGCTGGTCATCCCGCCGACCTCGGCCTGGGAGAACTCGCCGTCGAACTCGTAGTACGGCCGGCCGGAGATGTCGACGACGACGCTTGCGACGGCCTCGTCCAGTGGCACCCGCCGGTCGGCGAAGCGCCGGATACCGCGTTTCTCGCCCAGCGCGTCGGACAGGGCCTCTCCCAGCGTGATCGCCACGTCCTCGACGGTGTGGTGGTCGTCGATCTCTAGGTCGCCGTCACAGTGGACCGTCAGGTCGAACAGTCCGTGGGTGGCGAAGGCGGTCAGCATGTGATCGAAGAAGCCGACGCCGGTCTCGACCGTCGACTCGCCGTCGCCGTCGACCTCCAGGGTCACCTCGATCTCCGTCTCGGCCGTCTCGCGCGTGACGGCCGCCGTGCGGTCGGTCATACTCCCACGGTGTCGGGCCGGCTATTTGGACCTCACGGCTAGGCGTCGCTGTACCCGCTGCTGGTGTGTTGTGGTCGTGTGAGGGCCAGAAAGTCCCGGCCGGCTGAACTCGGGGGACTGGCCGTTCGAATCAGTGTCTCCGAAGCCGCAGCCCTCCGTCACCGCTACTCCGTCACCCGGCCGATGACCAGCCAGGTCGCGAGCGTCACCGCGAGCAACACCGCGATCGGGACCCACAGCAGGCGCATCGCCTGGAGGATGCCCGCGTCACCGATCAGAAAGCCCATGGCGGCCGGGACGGCGGCGATCCCGGCGGCGGAGGTGACCGCGGCGATGGCGTTGACCGGGGCGCTGTGCTCGGGGACGGCCTCGGTCCCGTAGGCCAGCATCGTCGGGTACAGCCCCGACAGCACCAGCCCGATGAGGAAGAAGCCGGCAAGCAGCGCTAGCCCCTCGGCGAAGAAGAAGGTGTAGAGGAAGGCGGGGACGAGCAGGGCGGCCTGTACGAGTCCCAGACGGGCGTAGCCAAAGCGCTCCGAGAGCCGCCCCGACGCCAGCCGGCCGGGGATGTACGCGGCGAGCATGATACTCAGCGAGGCCGTCGCGAGCGGGCCCGAGAGCCGGCCGTCGGCGAACGTCGTCAGCCACGTGAACAGCCCGCCCTCGACGCCGGCCGAGAGAAACAGCGTCACCGCCGTCGCCAGCACCTCGGGCTGGCGACCGATCCGACGGAGTTCGGCCATGTCGAGGGTGTCGTCGCCGCCGTCGACCGTCGGCGTCGGGAGATACCACACCAGCCCGACCAGCGGGACGAACGCGAGCCCGAGCGTGAAGTAGGCCAGCCGCCAGTCGCCCAGCCAGACGGCCGCCGCGACCAGCGCCGGCCCGAGGGTCGCGCCGACCGCCCACATCATGTCGTAGTAGCTAAAGAGCCGCCCCCGCTGGGCCGGGTAGAGGTGGCTCAACAGCGGCCGGTCGGTCCCCCGGCCGACGCCGGTAAAGAGCCCGCGGCCAGCGAGCGCGGACAGGAACAACAGGAACGACGGGGCGACGCCCATGAAGAAGATCCCGACGCCGGTCCCGACGAAGCCGACCAGGAGCAGACGGCGCGTGTCGAAGTGGCTCGCGACCGCGCCGACGAGCATCACGACCAGCAGATACCCGAGCGTCCCGGCGGGCGCGACCAGCCCCAACTGCCAGTCGGGGGCGCCAAACGTGGTCCGCAGTTCGGGGATGACCGCCCCGCGCATCTGCAGGCCGGCCCCCTCCAGCGCGACGTACGCGAAGACGGCCAGCGTCCACCACCGCCTGGTGTCTCGTTCCGTCTCGGCCCCGTGGACGTTGGCCGTCTCGTTCATACTCCACCCTGTGTGGCCTAGTGGAAAAATATTTTGTATATAGTAGTACAATCCTCTCCCATGTCTGGCGACGCGCTCCGGGACCACCTCGCGACGTTCGGGCTCTCGGAGAAGGAGATCGAGGCCTATCTGGCCGTCCTGAAGGCCGGCACGGCGACGACGGGGGAGGTATCGCGGGCCGCCGATGTCTCGCAGGGGTACGTCTACGACATCGCCGCGGCGCTGGCCGACCGTGGGTTGGTGACGATCGACGAGACACAGAGTCCGACGGTGTTGCGCGCCCGACCGCCCGAGGACGCCATCGGCGCGCTGTCGACGCGGGTCGAGGAACTCGGCGAGACGATCGACGACCTCTACGAACAGCCCGCCGACGGGGGGCCGCCCGTCGAGGTCGTCCACTCGCGGGCGACCGTCCGCAAGCGCGCACGGAGCGCACTCGACGTGGCCGACCACGAGGCGCTGCTGGTCGTGCCGGCACCGGAGATCGAACACCTCCGCACGGCGCTGGCCGACGCCCAGGAGCGGGGCGTGTTCGTCTACCTGCTGGCGGTCGCGCCGCTGTCCGCCGACGCCCTCGACGAGGAGTGGGGACGGATCGCAGACGTGGCCCGGACCTGGGACGCGACGGCGCCGGTCCACGTCATCGCCGACGAGACGCGGGGGCTGATGGGTGCCCACGGCGTCCTCTCGGGCCGACACGGCGAGGAGTACGCGCTGGCGTTCACCCAGCGGGAGATCGGCAGCGGCTTCTTCGGGAACGTCGTCGCGAACTTCTGGCCGATGGGCGAGGACCGCCACGTCACGGAGCCGGACCCGTTGCCGGCGACCTACGACCACCTCCGGACCGCCGCGACCAACGCCGCGCTCCACCGGGCGGCCGGCCGGGACCTCCTTGCGGACGTGACCGTCACCGGCCTCGACAGCAGCGAGCGGACCTACGAGCGGGTCCCGGTCGTCGAGGTCCGCCAGGGGCTCGTCGGTGACCCGACCAACGACTTCCCGATGGAGAACAGCCTCGTGTTCGAGACCCCCGACGGCCGCGTCTCCGCCGGCAACACACAGGGCGGGATCAGACCGTTCTACGAGGGATACGGGGCGACGGCGGTGACGCTGTACTCGGGGTGAGTCGCGAGCGTCCGATCAGGCGACCTCGGGGCGGTACCACACTGGCCCCGCGGCGGAGGCGCTGACGACGTACTCCGCGAGGGGGAACTGGACGACGACGGGTCCCGAGTCGTCGCTGCCGACCAGTTGTGCGAGCGCACCGGGGTCGACGCTGTCGTACAGCGGGTCGATCTCCAGCGCGTCCCGGCCGATCGCCCCGGCCAGCGCCGTCACGATGGCGGTCCCGACATCCGGGCTCTCGGCCCAGTCGAACCGCCCGAGGAACCGCCAGTCGTTCCCGCCGGAGCGGTCGATCTCGGCCACGCCGGTCACCGTCCGGATCGCCTCGCCGAGCCTGGGGAGGTCCGTCTTCGCCGCCGTCCGGCGGAGGACGATGTCGGCGACGCCGTCGGACCGGCTGTTCGGTACGTCGGAGGTGAGCAGCACCGTCGCGACAGTCGCCCGGACCGTCCGTGCGGCCGTCAGCACGGAGAGCGCACGCTCGGCCCGGGGCGCTTCGCTCACGACACAGTCGATGTCGGTCGCGTCGAGGCTGGACAGGGCCGCCTCGGCGGAGCCCGCGACACTGGGGAGGATCTCCCGATCGGTGGCGAAAAAGTCCACGAACCGTTCCCGCTCGGCCGCACGCTCCGTCACCAACAGTGCTGCGACAGTGCTCCCCTGCATGTCATCGATAGGCAGAGCGGCGAGATAACCGTTGCTCCCCGACAGATCACGACCCGTCGACCGCGTCTGTCGCCTCGGCCAGCGTGAACGCCCCTTCGTAGAGGGCGCTGCCGACGACTACGGCGGCCGCACCGGCATCCCGGAGCGCGACCACGTCGTCGACGGTCGCGACGCCCCCGCTCGCGATCACCGGGATGTCGACGGCCTCCACCAGCCGTTCGACTGGGTCGGTCCGGACACCCGCGAGTTGGCCCTCCACGTCGACATCGGTAAAGAGGATTCCGGCGGCACCGCGGTCCGCGTACCGCTGTGCGGCCTCGGCGGGGTCCAGCCCGGTCCCCTCGGTCCACCCCGAGACGACGACCTCGCCGTCTTTCGCGTCCAGGCTCACCAGCACGCTGCCGGGGTGGCTCTCGCTGATCTCGGCGACGATCTCGGGGGTCTCGACGGCGGCGGTCCCGAGGATGACACGGTCGACGCCCCGATCGAGCAGGGAGACGGCGTCGTCGACGGTCCGGATCCCTCCGCCCAACTGGACGCCAACGTCGTCGTCGACGGCGTCCAGGACGGCGTCGATAGCCGCGGCGTTCTTGCGCTCGCCCTCGAAGGCACCGTCGAGGTCGACCAGGTGCAACGTTCCGGCGCCGGCGTCGATCCACCGCCGTGCGGCCTCGACCGGGTCGCCGTAGGTCTTCTCGGTGCCGCGCTCGCCGCCGACCAGTTGGACGACCTGCCCGTCCTGCATGTCCACGGCCGGAACGACCTCGAACTCGGGGAACATGGACGTGGCTGGGTCGGCATCGGTCGAAAGCGTGTCGGTAGCGATGTCTGAGCGCCAGCGAAGACATCGAGGCGGAACGGCGAACGTAGTGAGCCGTGGAGCGGTGGGAGTTGTGCCGAGCGCCAGCGAAAACATCGAGGCGGAACGGCGAACGTAGTGAGCCGTGGAACGGTGGAGGAGGTGAGCCGTGGAACTGGGAGCGTTCGAGCCCCGGACTTTTGCCGCTGTCCGCGAAACGGTAGGGTATGTCGCCCGGTGTTCCACTGCTCTCGCCGCTCGCTCGGCGTCTCGAAGCCGTCATGTTCGGCCGCTACGAGGCACAGTACCGGCTGTTCACACAGGCAGTGCTGGTCGTCGCCGTCGCACTGTCGCTGGCGTGGGGGCTGGTGACCGTCGGGCTCGTCGATGCTGGTCCCGCCTGGGAAGAGGTACTCGCGACGGCCGCGAGCGTCGCCGTCTCGGCGTTCGTCGTCGTCGGCCTCCTCCAGTTTCTCGCCCTGGCGAACGTCCTCCAGCGGACCAACGAGGATGTCGCGACACAGGCTGCGGAACTCGAACAGGCCGCCGAGCAGTTAGAACAGACCGTCGACGAACTGGAGACGACCGTCGATTCGGTCGAGGACGCCGCCGAGACGGTCGACGAGGCCGCCGTCGAGGTCGAGCAGACGGCCGACGAGGTCGAACGGACCGCGGCCGAGACCGGTTCCGACGACGCCGCAGAGACCGTGACCGAAGTCAAGGACAAGGCGACCGAGGCACAGACGAAGACGAGCGACGCCAAGGAGACCGCCGCGTCCGTCACCGAGGAAGTCGAGGCCGCGAAGGAGACCGTCTCCGAGGTCGAGGAGACGGCCGCCGAGAAACGGCAGCGACTCGCAAGCAACGAGGACGACCCCGGGGACGCTCCCAGCGGGGACGACCCCGAGGACGCCTGATCGAACGAGCGTCGACCGGTCCGGTCCTGCCGGCCGATTCCGAAGACGGTACCCTTTACCCCCGCCAGCGTCTGGCAGGTGTATGGTCGAGGTTCTCTTCGCGCTGGGGCTCGTCGTCGCGGTCTTCGTCGGATTCAACATCGGGGGCTCCTCGACGGGCGTGGCCTTCGGCCCGGCGGTCGGGTCGAACACGCTGACGAAGCTCTCGGCGGCGGCCCTGATGACGGTGTTCGCGCTGGCCGGTGGACTGCTCGTCGGCCCGGCCGTCGTCCAGAGCCTGGGCAGCGACCTGGTCGGGACCCAGTTCTCGCCGCTGATCAGCATCGTCGTCCTCTTTTTCATCGGGACGGCGCTGTTTCTCTCGAACGTGGCCGGCGTGCCCGCGTCGACCTCGATGACGGCCGTCGGCGCCATCGCCGGCCTGGGGCTGGCCCAGAACACGCTCAACGCGGGACTGATGCTCGAAATCGTCTCGTGGTGGCTCGTCTCGCCGATCATCGCCTTCTGGGTCAGCGGCGTCATCGGCCGGTACTTCTACCCGACGCTGGTCGAGTGGTTCGCCGTCTCACAGAGCGAGGGCGCGCTCGTCGAGCGGGACGACTCGGGGTTCCCCTGGGTCCGACTGGGCGAGAACACCACCCCACGCGAGTTCGTCGGGACCGTCGTCGTCATCGGGATCGGCTGTTACATGGGCTTCTCGGCCGGGGCGTCGAACGTCGCCAACGCCGTCGCGCCGCTGGTCGGCAACGGCTCGCTGGACCTGTACCCGGCGATCCTGCTGGGCGGCGGTGCGATCGGGCTGGGCGCGTTTACCATCGCCCGACGGACGATGGACACGGTCGGGAACGACCTCACCGATCTCCCGCTGGTGGCGGCCATCGTCGTCGCGGCGGTCGCCTCGACGATCGTCACCTTCCTCTCGGCGCTGGGGATCCCCGCCAGTTTCGTCATCATCGCCACGATGAGTATCGTCGGGCTGGGCTGGGGGCGGGCGACACGGACGACGCGGCTCTCGGACACCGTCCAGGGTGAAGCACCCGACGTTTCGGTCGGGGCGCTGACCGCCGACGCAGAGGACGCCCCGACCGTCGGCGGCCAGAAGGGGACGCCCGAGCCAAAGGACACGGAACCGATCGGCGAGGAGTCGGGCGAAGACCTCCCGAAAGCGTCGGACCTGTTCGAGCCCGCGACGACGGCTCGCGTCATCTTCCTGCAGAACATCGTCCCCTCGATCGCGACCGTCGCCGCCTACCTCGTCTTTCGGTTTCTCCCGGTGGCCTAACCTTCACGATTGTTCGCCCCGCGGTGTTGAAGGGCAAAGTCTAACAAGTCGGCGTTCGAACCCGTCAGGTGATGCCCACGGTAGAGTACCTTAACTACGAAGTAGTGGACGACAACGGCTGGGATATCTACGACGACGACCTCTTCGAGAAGGCCGGCGACGCGGGCCTTGGCGAAGAGGACCACGGAACGATCGAAGTCAACGAAGGCGAGTACATCCTCGAAGCGGCGGAGGCACAGGGCTACGACTGGCCCTTCTCGTGCCGCGCCGGCGCCTGTGCGAACTGTGCTGCCATCGTCGTCGAGGGCGACATCGACATGGACATGCAGCAGATCCTCAGCGACGAGGAAGTCGAAGAGAAGAACGTCCGCCTGACCTGCATCGGCAGCCCCCGACGCCGACGAGGTCAAGATCGTCTACAACGCGAAGCATCTCGACTACCTGCAGAACCGCGTCATCTGACGCTCTCTGCAGTTTTCACCGTCTTCCCCCCTCCGGCAGCGGCGGCGCCGCTGACCGGAACCATTAGGGGTTCACACCAAGTGGTGACAGTCGTGCTCGGGTCGATACCGGACCTGTTGCGACTGGTCGCCGTCCCGGTCTTCGGGTGGGCGGCGTACCGCGACGTGAAGACGCGTCGGATCCCCAACCAGATCTGGGGGCCGCTGGCGCTGTTCGCGGCCGGCCTGCTGGTCTGGGACGCGTACACGGTACTGAACACGGCCGGCGGACGGCTGTTCTTCCTCCGTGTCGCGATCAGCCTCGGGTTCGTCCTGCCGCTGTCGTACGCCTTCTGGCGGATCGGCGGGTTCGGCGGGGCCGACGCGAAGGCGTTCATGCTGATCGCCGTCCTCTTTCCGGTCTATCCCACCTATCTGCTGTCCTCGCCGTCGGTGGCGCTGCCGCTGGAACCGACCACGCTGGGCGTGTTCTCGCTGACGATCCTCTCGAACACCGTGCTGGCCGGCGTCGTCTACCCGATCGGGGTGGCCGCGAGCAACGTCGCCCGCGGGGAGTTCGACCTCGCGATGTTCATCGGGAAACCCGTCGCTGTCGGCGAGATAACCGACGAGTACGGCAGGCTGCTCGAATCGCCGGACGGGTTCACCCGGCGCGGGCTGGACCTGGACGCGCTCCGGATGTATCTCCAGTACCGCGGGCTGACGCTCGCGGAGGTGCTGGCCGACCCCGAGCGGTACCGCGATCCAGCGTCGCTCCCGACGGATCCGAACCCGCCCGGTGACGGCTCGCTGGCGACCGACGGCGGCGAACCGGTCACGGTGCCGGACGACACGGACGGGACGGCGGGCACGGCCGACCCCTGGGGCGCCCAGCAGTTCCTCGACGACATCGACCACTCGGCCTACGGCGCGACGCCGACCCAGCTCCAAGAGGGACTGGACGTACTGGTCGAGGAAGAGGAGGTGTGGGTCTCGCCGGGCATCCCGTTCATCGTCCCGATGTTCGCCGGCCTGGTCGTCTCGCTGACCTACGGCGACGTGCTCTTCGCGATCATGCAGGCTGTCGGGCTGGCGTAGCGCGGGGTCGCTACGCCCGGTAGATGCGGGCCTCGTAGGGCGACAGCGAGAGCGTTCGTCCCGCCGCTGTCGGGTCCTCGTAGTTCCCGATCATCGGCTCCAGTTCCGCGGGGTCGGCGTCGCTCGGGAGTTCGTAGGTCGCCGGCTCCTCGCTCCAGTTGAGCACGACCAGCGCCCGCTCCTCGCCCAGCGTCCGCCGGTAGGCCCACACCTGCGGGTCGTCCTCGGTCAGCAGGTCGTAACTCCCGTACACGAGCAGGTCGCTGTCGCCGCGCAGTTCGATCAGTTCCCGGTAGTAGTGCCAGACCGACGCCGGGTCCGCGCGGGCGGCCGCGACGTTGATCTCGTCGTGGTTGGGGTTGACGGCGAGCCAGGGGTCGTCGTCGGTGAAGCGGGCGTTCTCGGAGTCGTCCCACTGCATCGGCGTCCGAGCGTTGTCCCGACACCGGTAGCGGATGAGCTCCTGTACGTCCTCGAAGCCGTCGATCTCGCCGTCCTCGATCGCCCCCTCGATCCGGTTGGTCGCGTCGGCGTCCTGGATCTCGTCGAGGCTCGACCACGGGTAGTTCGTCATCCCGATCTCGTCGCCCTGAAGGAGGAAGGGGGTCCCCTGGAGCGAGAACAGCAACGTCGCCAGCAGTTTCGCCGACTCCCGCCGGTACTGGCCGTCGTCGCCCCACCGCGAGACGATGCGGGGCCAGTCGTGGGTGCCCAGGAACACCGTGTTCCAGGCGTCGTCCCCGTCGAGTTCCCGCTGCCACTTCGAGAGGATCTCGCGCAGGTCGTCCAGTTCCCAGGGGTCGACCTTCCACCACCCCTCGTCGTCGTCGAAATCCAGCAGGACGTGCTCGTAGTGATACAGCATGTTCAGGCCGTCCCCGCTGGTGCCGCAGTACCGTTTTGCGTCCTCGACGCCGGCGTCGATCCCCTCGCCGACGGTCATCACGTCGAAGTCGGCGAACGTCTCCTCGACCATCTCGGCGACGTAGTCGTGCGCCTTCGGGCCGTTCGCGAACAGCTCCGAGCCGACCCACCCCTCCTCTTCGTCGCCATCCGGGAGGTCGGTGGGCTTGGAGATCAGGTTGAACACGTCCATCCGGAAGCCGTCGATCCCCTTCTCCAGCCACCAGTTTATCATCTCGTATACCTCCTCGCGGACGGCCTCGTTCTCCCAGTTGAGATCGGGCTGTTTCTCGTCGAACAGATGGAGGTAGTACTGCTCGCGGGCCTCGTCGTACTCCCAGGCCGACCCGCCGAAGCCGGAGGTCCAGTTGTTCGGCGGTTCGCTGCCGTCGCCGTCGTGCCACCAGTAGTAGTCGGTGTAGGGGTCCTCCCGCTGGCGGGACTTCTGGAACCACACGTGCTCGTCCGAGGTGTGGTTGACGACCAGATCCATGATGAGGCGCATGTCCCGGTCGTGCATCTCCGCGAGCAGTTCATCGAAGTCGCTCATCGTCCCGTACTCGGCCAGAATCGAGCGGTAGTCCCGGATGTCGTAGCCGTTGTCGACGTGTGGTGAGTCGTACAGCGGATTGACCCAGACGATCTCGACGCCCAAGTCGTCCAGGTAGTCCAGGCGGTCGATGATCCCCTGGATGTCCCCGACCCCGTCGCCGTCGCTGTCGTTGAAGCTCTGCGGGTAGATCTGGTAGACGAACGATTCCTTCCACCACGCGCGGTCGATGTCGTCTGGCTCGTCAGCACTCACGGGTGACTCTGCCCGTGCATCGGTAGCTCGGGGCTTAAATCCACCCGGGGTCAGTACCCCACGACCGCGGCGACGATCCCGGCGGTCTGGCCGACTCCCGTCAGCGCGAGGCCGGCAGGGACGAGCAGGGGGCCCACGCTGGCGACGCCGGCCACGTAGACGCCTGCTCCGACGACGCTGAGTGCGGCTCCGACGGTGTAAATGGACGCCAACCGATCGACGTGCTGGCCGGTGTAAGCGAGTCCGGCCGCGGGAATCAGCATCCAGGCGACGACCGTCGCGGTCAGCGCCGGCCGGATCGGCGGTGTCGCGAGCAGTCCCGCGGTCCCGACGAGCGTCGCCACCAGGCCAGCGAGCAGGACCAGCTTCCAGGCCCGCAACACCCCACTGGTCATCTCGCGCCACGAGAGGGCGGTGAACACGACGATGACGGTGTCCATCACCAGGTGCGCGATGAGGACCGTCCGGAGTGCGAGCACGTCGACGTGTGCGGCCAGCGCGAACGTCCAGGCCAGCGGAACCAACACGACCGGTCCGTTCTCGCGGAGACGGCGGAGCATACCGGACGGTCGGCCCCGACCACCATAGCGGCTGGGACGGCCGTGCTGGCTTGCTGACTCTCGGCCCGGGTGACTCGTGGTAGCACTCACCAGCGATTCGCCGTCTCGCGGTTCTGCCATCTCACCTGGGGTACACGTATCGGAACTGTTATCCGTGGTCTCGGCGTCCCTTCAGATGCAATGGCGAAAGGAACGGTTGATTTCTTCAACGACACTGGCGGTTACGGTTTCATCGATACTGAGGACGAGGACGAGGACGTTTTCTTCCACATGGAAGACGTTGGCGGCCCGGACCTCGAAGAGGGACAGGAAGTCGAATTCGACATCGAACAGGCTGACAAGGGTCCGCGCGCGACCAACGTCACCCGACTGTAAGGCGACTTCTGCCTGCAGTTATTCACTCGATCGGCCAGCGACCGCGCCGGCGCTCGGCGGCCCGACTCACTCACCCGACAGCGCCGCGCTCGCCCGGTAGACCAGTTCCACCGGGAGCCCCTTCGCGTCCGTCGGTGGCTCGGGCGGGAGCGTCCGCAGTGCCCCGTCGCCCGGTGCGGCCGTGTACGCGAGCACCACCGCGTCGAGTACGTCGGCCACGGTGACCGCGTGGCCGGCCGTCTCGTCGGCGGCCCGCTGGACGGTCGGGGCGGCGTCCCGGTCGTAGTGGGCCAGCACCCGCATCCGCTCGGCGTAGCCCGCCGCCGTCCCGCGGGGCTGTTCGAGCGGATCACCGGCGAGCGCCCGGAAACACAGTTCGGGATCTGACGACCGGATCACTGCGGCGGCTTCCGGCACTTCCTGGAGGAGTTCGTCGAGCATCGCGATCCCGTCGCGGGCCTCGAAGGCGGCCTCCGACAGCGCCTCGCCGCTCTTGCGTTCGTGGACGCGACCCGCGGCCGAGTACCGCCGCTTGCGGGTCGCCTCCCGGACCGGCGGCGTGTAGACGGTCCCGGCCTGTGGCCCCAGCACTCGCCGGGCGAGGTCGTCACACCGTCTGGCGGGGTCGCCGGACTCGACCAGGCCGACCGGGAGATCGACCAGAATCCGCCGTGCCGTCTCCTCGTACCGCGCCCAGCAGTCGCCGATCCCGTCACACACGGCGACGTGGTCGAACCCCTCGGTCCCGAACGCCACCGCCAGCCACGACTCGTCACACCAGGTGATCCCGACGTAGTAGTCGGCCGCGTCGTCGGCCATTGTCGACTATCGTCGGTGCGTGGAGAAAAAGCTGACCCGACTCTGTCGGGGAGTGACGGGCCGCTCACATGTCGTTTCGGAGGATTCCGCCTTCCTTCCGGACCGTAGCGACTGCCCGGTGACGGAACCCCCTGGCAGAACTGTGGGCGGAAGAAGCCTGGGCCGGAATTTGAACCAGAGGAAGACTCGCTACGCTCGTCTTCCAGGCATTCAAATCCCGGTCCGTCTCGTACGACGATACGGGATGCGGCGCGACGAGACGCGCCGCTCGCAGGTGATCTCCAAGAAGAGCCTAAGCCGGAATTTGAACCAGAGCCAGACGGTCCTGCTCACTCCCTGCGGTCGTTGCGCGGGCTGCGACTGGCAGGGATTCAAATTCCGACTTTAGCTTTCGCTCCTCACGTTCGTTCGTCGCAGAAAGCCTAGGCCGGAATTTGAATCCGGGGTCTCGTCCTTACCAAGGTCCTGGTCGACACCGGACCAAATCGGACGTTTCACAGCTACTATTGCTGGTTCTCGACCGTTTCCGGTCCTTCTCATCCCGAAATCACTACACGAGCCTATAAATAAGCGATGATACATTCTCGGGAGCCACAGGCGCACGTTCCGGAAAACAACCCACAGAACCAGCCGTGGCCGTTGAAATTGATGGCACCGGACCGTTCTCTTGATCATTTCTCAGGGCCGTGCGGAAAGCCGAACTACGTCAACAGTTATGGCCTTCACTATTCACTGACGATAGATGCACTGTCTGGAATCGGATTCAGCGACGAAACCGGCACTTCGTAGTTGTAATGGTCAAAATTCGACTTCTTCCGGTCCGCATCAAGTACCATCTCTTCCGTTGCCGTTCCTATGAGATTCACCGTGACATCTTCTAACGTATCTTCCAACGCCCCCTCCAAATGAGCGAGAACGTAATACTCTGAGTCAACACGCCACTCCTTAACCGGTAAGGCGTACGGCTCTTTCCGACTGGTTTTCACATCAACCGTCCGCTTGATGCCATCGATAGAAACCTCGAAATCAACACCACCATCTGACCATCGTACAAGTTCCGTATCAATCTGCAAATCAGCATAGATAGCGAACGCCATCTCACCCAAGAGTCCGATTACGTGTCGGTCTTCAGGGTCAACACCCCACGTTCTGGCATAGTTGTCCCAGTCTTCCCGCTTCTCAAACGATTGATTTCGCTCACTGGCCTTTCGATACACCGTTCTGACCAGTCGTGGCGGTATCTCCACAGCGGTAGTCATTCAGGAGGATTACCCTACCACCCCGTAAATATCTACTGTGCCCCGATTTCTGTACGTACATATGGGCTTGTATGTACATACAGACGGGGAGTTGAGAAGAGTCTCAACGAAACCCGGCCAACGGTTTTGGTGGCATGTTCTCACTCAGTTTCAATTCTATATCGAACTGTACAGCCCGTGATGGCCCGAGATTCAGTTATTCCTTCACGACCTCTGGAAGGCGATCCGCAGCAAAGTGATTCGTGAACTCCCTGAGCGACTCTCTGATGCTATGCGGAGTCCGGTCGGATTCGCCCTCTATCACATCAAGTTGCTTAGCTATCGTCTTTATTTCTGCAGATAAGTCAACATGGCATACCTCTCCCTGTGTATCCTCTTGGAGCTTTGATTGCCACAGTGTCCATCGCAGTCCATCAGTCCCAATGGCGACAAGATACTCGTGATTGATGTCTCGCAGGTATCTACAGAACGTGTTTACCTCTATGTAGTCGCGAATATCATCGGTTGCTGCGCGTTCCGATTGTTGTTCCCTGTTTGCCGCCTTCGCTTCGAGTATGCAAACTAAAGCGGAATCCACCTGTTCAAGCAGGTAGTCTGGACGTTTCGCTTCGACACTTCTGAATGTGGTCGGGCGGCGGACGAAGTATGCACCTGTCCCATCGTATTCTGGTGATGCAGGGTCGGTGTAACCAAGTCCATGTAAAATCGGCTCAATGAGATACTGCTCAGTGAACATCTCTGGCTGCTGTCCGACAAGTGGTCCTTGCAGTGTCTGTGGTTTGTCAGCATCCAGAACCCGCCTTAGCTCGCCGCCTTCACCCAACTCCCGAAATTTGAGAGGGAACGTTTGAAGCTGTCTTCGGACGAGTTCAGCGCGTGGGTCAAACTCGTCAAGCTGGGGATCACTCATTGACGACTGCTTCCTCGACAATCTCGATTTCTTCGTCGGTCAGGCCGTACAAATCGTAGACGATTTGATTGATCAGGTCGTCTGTGCGCTGAATCTTCCCGTCGAGTTCCTCCGCTCGCTCGATGGCCTCTCGATACCGTTTGAGGTCGTCGGCCACGTCGTCGGGGTCAGGGAGAGTTATCGCCTCCAGCCGGTCGACCAGCGAGTTCGTCTTCGTGGTTGTCTCGCGGAATCCGGCGAAACCACCGGCTTCCTTGACGGCGACCGGCACGAACGCCTCCACGAGGTCGGCCTTGATTTCGGAGAGGTCGGTCAGACGCATCGCAGGCATCGGCTCTGTTTCTGTGTAGCCCCACTGGTCGGTCTCGTATGCATCTTCATCGTCAGGCTTGTAGCGAGCCGTAGCGTGGATGATGACTGTGCTCTGGTCCTCGCGTTCGCACGTTACAGTCCCGATCCGAATGTTCCCGTACTCCTCCTTTGTGGCGGCCAGTTTCGTGTCGCCAACTCCCTCTGGAGGCTGGTAGATGCCGATGTCAGTGAGTGATGGTCCCTCCGAATATGGCTGTATATAGTCGAGGAGAGCAAGATTCAGGTCATCTCGCCGCTCGCTAAGATTTAGAGCTACACATGCTAAGTCGGAAAGGCGTTCTCCGGGACTCATCTCCTTGTCTTTGATTACGTTCTCGAATGTCGGCTCTGTCTCCCGCTCAGTTGCTGGTGATGAATCAGGGACAGGGAGTGGAGAAAGATACGAGGTCTTGAATCGGCGGAAATCACCGCGCAGAACGGAACTTGTATGGTAGACAAAAAACCACATCGGGGCACTATTTAGCACAGCGAGCAGATACTCTCGGTGTCGCTCTTCATTTCGCTCAGGCACGATACCGTAAGCTGTGTCGGGAAGGAAGGTGGTCCCGCTATGGTCTACGGTAAATTCACATCTTTGACAAACGTCTGGAGTGATAACTTTGGGTGCCTCAAACAACTGTTTCTCCCGCGACCGGTAGAGGGCATACCACTCCCGATAACGCATATCCCCAGTCCCCCGGTCAGCAAGTCGCTCTTTGAATTCGGTGAGATACTCGAATGTTAATGGATACTCGTTCTGGAGCTTGTTTTCCGGAATTGGGCGTGTTTCTCCCCGGTGTGTTTCGTGCGGATAGACGACCGCTTCTTGGGCCTGTGTGGAGCCAAACCGTTCAATAACGTCACCTCGAAGTAGGGGTCTGACAATCTCTGATTCCAATTCGTACTGAGCACCATCTAAGGCACACTCAATCTTCACCGTCTCCTTATTCCTCTCGATTATCTCTACAAACAAGACTTTGTTATCTCCAGAAACGATGCCCTCCGACAGGTACTGTGATTGTTCTTTTATTGGTGTGCCACCCTCCCGAAGTTTATCGAGCACGTTGCGTTCCCGTGGTCCTGTTAGTGCCCACTTTTCATCATCAAGGTCGTCCAATTTAATTTCAGCTCTTGGTGCCTGGTTGAGTCCGACTTCGCTTGCTTCGCTGGCCTCGGCGTATTCGAACGCCTGGCCTCTGCTCTGGAGAGATAGGATACAGGTGTAAGTCGTCACACCTTCAAACACCTGATGTCGACCGAAGTCAACGATTTCGCGGAGTAGCTGGTTCGAGACGAGATACTGTCGTAGCGGTTGCCCGGCACCAGATTCGAAGAACTTGTTGGGGAGGATATACGATAGTCGACCATCAGCCGTAAGTTCTGTCCCGACCTTGACAAACAGCGCATAGATGTCGAACCGACCCGTTGCGATATCGAACGTCTGTAGAGCGTAATCCGCGAACTGTGGTACTGAACGCCTGAGATTCTGAATCTTGACGTATGGCGGATTCCCAATTACCGCATCGAATCCGGCGTCTTCTCGCGTTGTCCCGCCCTCTCTGTAGAATACCTCTGGGAACGCCAGCTTCCAGTGGAAGAAATCTTGCTCACCGGCTGTCGCTTGGGCACTTCTGAACCAATCAGTATTTTTGACGGCCATCCACTCTTCGTCATCCTCCAGTGCCTTCGCCATGCGTTCGTAGACACCACTTGGTACATCGAGGCCAAACCGCTCGGCTGTATGGACGTTCGCCATCGCCACGAGTCGTCGACGGAGTTCGTCTTGCTCGATTTCGGCGTACTTACGTTTCATTTCGCGCACGTCCTCGACTGTCTCATTCTCTATGTCGAGGAACTCGCTATAGATGTCCATCAGGCGCTCGATAGTGCCTTCACGGGTCGCGCCGAACTCAGCCAATGACGCCTGCTCGCCGTCTCCATTGGCGTCGGATTCCAGTTCCTCGATGTCCTCAATGTCTGAACCGACCAGTGAGTTGCCCTGCTTGAAGTGGTGGTCGAGGAAGGCGAGCGGACGGTCGGCGGCCAGGGTCTCCAACCACATCGACAGCTTCGCCAGCTCGACGGCCATCCCGTTCAGGTCGACACCGTAGATACACTCCTTGGCGATTTCTCGCCGAATGTGCTGTTCGTCGAAGGCCACGCCGAACTCGGTCTCGGCCTCTCGGACCTCGGCCATCACCTGCTCGGACAGATAGCCTGTCGCTTTCGTCAGGAAGTGACCGCTACCCATTGCGGGGTCAAGAATCCGAAGGTCGGTCACACGACGGAAGAAAGGTCCGATGTACTCCTGTGTGCCCGGCTCGAAGCCCTGGTCGATGAGGTCTTCGCGTATCTCTTCGACCAGCGGGCCGACCGTCTCCTCGACGATGTACGTCACGACATAGTCGGGCGTGTAGTACGCACCGGTGGCTTTGCGCTCGCCTTCATCGTTGACGACGTATAGGCCGCCCTCGCGGACGGTCTCGACGGCGTCGGCTACGCTGACTTCGGTAGCAGGCTTCCAGACCTGGCCACCGTCCTCCGCGACCGCTGCATACTGCTCGGATGCAATACGGAACTGATGCTCAAGCAGGCCCTCGTAGACGCTCCCGAGGTGGCGTGTGTCGAGGTCGGCGTAGTCCGCTAGCACGTAGCGACCCTCATCGTTTTGCGTGGTTGATAGCCGGTAGATGACCTCTGCGAGGTACTGGTTGCTCACCTCATGCTCGGTAAGGAAATCGTGGGATTCATGATCGAACAAGCCACCGTTGTACGGCGGAATACCGAGGTCGTCCTCGCCTTCGTCAATAAGCCGAAACAGGTCTTCGAGTCGGCCCCACATTCCCGTCGAGTAGTCACTGAACTCTTCGGCGAACCCCTCGTCGACTTCCCCGATTTTATCGTGGATTTCGAGCCGGAGAGCATCAAGGCTGAAGTTCTCCTCGTAGTCGTCCTGCGCTCGCTGGTCCTCGGGATGGATGAGCCCACGCGCCTCTGCGTAGAGTACAAACATCAGCCGGTAGAGGAACACGAGCGACTGCTCTTTCAGTTCGTCCAGAGATTCTTCATCGTCGGGGTCAATGTCAAGGTCGTCGTTGGTCTCGACGAATCCTCGTCCGAGTACCCGCAGGGCGGTGAAGACGTTGTCCTGTAGATTCTCTCCGAGTTCCTGTGACGCCGTCTCGCTTTCGGACCACACCTCGTCCAGAAACGTCGTCCCACCGGACTCGTGAAACGTGGCGGGCCGGAAGAACAAGTAGAAGTATTTGAACGCCTCCATGTCGCCGCGTTCAAGCAGCTCGGGGAGGTCTACTTCGTAGTAGGTCTGGGTCTCGTAATCGTTGGTACCGTAGAGTCGCCACTTGCGACCGTTGGTGAGTACGCCCCACTGAATGTGCGACGGTGTATTTTCGAGATAATGCTTGGTCTGATGAGAGGCGTTCCGGTATGGGCGCTGTTCGCTAAACTGCACGTTGAAATCGGCGTCCCACTGTTTGGCTTCGACAATGCCCACACCACGTTCAAACAGGTCAGTTGTATCCTGGGTATCTAAGTAGACCTTCGCGGCCTCACGGCGAGCTGTAGGCGTCTCAAACAGGAGCTCGTCAACGAATCCACCCCCATTGGGGAGTGTAACTTCGTCCTGCGTCCCAAACCCGAGCACATCGAGAACTTCATCTATCCAGTTATCGATGAGCGCGTCCTCGCCATACCCTTCGACCAGTGGGCCTTCTAACTCGTATAACGACTGGAGCTCTTCCATCGCTTGACGAGCTGCTTCATCGCAGTCCCACTCGTCTCGCTCCTGCACCCGACCATCCAGATAGTGGCTGGAGAACAGATTCGAGTTTACATATGGTCGTTCAGAGAGAGTGGCTTGGCTCATTCGAGATATACCAGATTGCTTCCGCCAACTCACAAATAGATGACGCAAGAGGTGGTGATTTCGAACCGTCTCCTATTCTCTGTGTGATTTCCTGCACTGTCACTTGTTCTCTCAGTAGTTTCAAGTACTCTGACCTGTTTATTAATGGTACAAGATAGGCTATATTGTGCGGGCCACCTGAAATTGGCCCCTCAGCAGGGTGCTGTATAACGGCACAGTCGCGGCTTCGGCTGTGTCGTTAACCCACCCATGGCCTACGACATTTCCTTCCGAAGCGGTTCCGAGACGGCGTTTGAGACGCTGAACAGCGAGGCCGTTTCCCAGATTCAGAAGAAACTCGACCGTGTCGCTACTGCGGAGTTCCGGTCGCCTACGGATTGGGACTACTCACCGTGGAGCGGCCAGTCCAACGGCAAATATAACTGGGGCTCCTACCGTGTCTTTGTCGACATCGTTGAGGAGGAGAACGAGATTGTCGTCCACGAAGCTCGCCATCGCGAGAATCTCTATCGGTAGACGCGTATTGTAAAGCAGGCATACCCGATTTCCCTATGACGGTCAGGTAGCGCGGGTTGCCTCCTTTGACAACTGCTCAGCACCGTCGCAAAGACAATATGCAGCGTCTGTGTGGAGGAAGTATGCCTATCGAATTTGGACTCTGGAGAATTGACGACAATGACTTTCAGCGCCTCTCGTCTGGGAAACTTAACGACGAATCTCGCCTCGAAAAACTACTCATCGAAGATCCGAATATGCTGGGTCGCGATCTCCTCATAGTTGGTCAACAAATCAGAACGGCAAGCGGAAATAGACTTGATTTGCTCGGCATCGACGCAGATGGCGATCTACACATTATCGAATTGAAACGAGATCGAACGCCCCGAGATGTCGTCGCTCAGGCGCTTGATTACGCCTCGTGGGTCCGTCAGTTGACATACGATGATATCACGGACATACACGATGATTTCGATGACACCCGGGAGTTTGAGGAAGCCTTTGGTGAGAAGTTCAGTTCTGCGAGACCAGAGGGTGCCTCTGGTGTTCCAGAAGATATCAATCAAACCCATAGTCTCACTATCGTCGCTTCAGAACTGGATGCTGCTACAGAACGTATCGTAGAGTATCTTGCGGAGGAATACAGTGTACCAGTCAACGCTGTCCGTTTCAATTATTATCAAGACGACGGCCGAGAATACATTGGTCGCACTTGGCTCATTGATCCGCAAGAGACGCCTGAACCGCCGAGTAAACGCGAAGCATGGAACGGCCGCGATTACTACGCTTCCTTCGGCCATGGAAAACACCGATCTTGGTCAGATGCACGTGAGTACGGATTTATATCCGGTGGCCAGGGTGAGTGGTACAGTCGAACCTTGGATCAACTTTCTGTGGACGATCGGATTTTTGTTCATATTCCAAAGAGAGGATACGTTGGTGTCGGCACAGTCACGAAAGAGAAAACCCCGGTTGGGGAGTTTGAGGTCGAGACCGACGACGGGACAAAATCGATTCTTGATGTGGATATCGACGCCGAGGCGATGGACGAGAACGTAGAGGACGAAGCACTGCGTGAGTATCTTGTCGGTGTCGAGTGGATTGATGACCGGCCACTTGAGGAGGCCTACTGGGAAACCGGCATGTACGCAAATCAAAACACTGTAACGAAGCTCAGGAATCAGTTTTCATTGGAGCGCCTGTATCAGCACTTCGATGTGGATGAATGAGAGCGGTAGTTTAGAACTTTACACCACGATACCAGAGTAGTGCGCCGACGGTCGCTCCAACCAGGGGATAGAGCACTAATGACTCTACCACTGATTCTGGCGTTGGGACATATATCTCTATGAGACCCATGATCAGAATCTGTGGCTGGTCAGTGAACTGCAGGAGATGGAACAACGCTTGGAGGTGGGTCACCGTATTCCAAATTGCATCTCCGAAGAGATAGAGCGACGCGAACCCGACGGGGGTGAGTAACATCCCGATCGCCCACTTTACCGCTCCAGTTTCATATCCCATATGTAGTCCTAAGATGGAAGCGAGTGGTTTGCCTCGATATGCGCTGCACGCTCCGATAGACTCCACCGGAGCGCACTGTTCCGCCATCCCATCTCGTCGTAGTTTCGGTTCCGAGACACCCGTTCATTCTCTTTGATGGCGTTCACGACAGAATCATAGCGGTTCATTCGCACAACCGGATCTGAAGGGTTGGTCAGCGTCTTTTCGACATTCTGGGCGTCCACATCTAATGCCTCGGCCGCAACATCTCGAAGTGTTTCGGGGATATCGTCGCCATCTTCACCCCCATCTGCAATCTGTAATTCTTGCTCTGTCCTGTTGGCCAGGTCATCCAGAAACCGCGACATATCTTCCTCAAGTAGAGGGACGAAATCTCGCGTACTTGGGTCGTAGAAATTCGTCTCTGTACGGTGGTGGCGGATGTACTGTCCACTACCCGGCGGATCCAGTTGTGCCAACACACCGATGTCCTCGAGATTATCGAGGCTGGTGCGAATCTGATGGTCAAGTCGGTGCGCTATGTGTTCGTCCACTTGGCTCGTTCTGGCAACCCGGTCTTTCGGGATTGTTATATTTCGGTCCCAGAACCAGTAGGCGGCGTCCACTTGATCTTCCACGCTGTCGTGACCCTCGTTTTCATCGCGAATCCAGCCTTCAATGGTATCGTACGTAGTCATGAGGAAGAATTGAATCTATTACGCTCGCGGGAACCGCTCGTTCCAAGATGGGGTTTCGGATTGAGTAGTTCCGTATGCTTCCAAGTGCTCACTCTCTAAGCCACTCGGACTCTGCAAGAATCCGGCCTTCTTGAACCGGTAGTAGTTCGGGTTTCGTTCGTTGAGGTGTTCGAGGAGCCGACGTCGTAGGTTACTCGTCTTACCGATATAGACCAGCTCCCCGAAGGCTTTGAGCTCGTAAACTCCCCCTTTCGTTGGGACGTTGGCGTTGATATGCTTGGAATTGGCTCGACTCCAGTTCTTCTTGATTGGCATGTAGCGTACAGTACGACGGGAATTGGTAAGTAGAATTGCATAAACAACATTGTTAGACGTGGTAATAAGAAGTGAATTTATGATGGTCTAACAAAACAACTAATGTTGTTGTCTATGGATAGTGCAGGTCCGTCAGGAGGCGATGAACGACCCACTTCTCTCAGCGGGGATGAGCTGAGGGAATACGTGCGGGACGTTATGGATTGGACGGCGTACCAAGCTGCAGCATATGTGGCTGTCGCTCAGCATGGTCCACTGGAACCCAGCGAAATTGTCGCCATGACCGATGTACCCCAAGGCCGGGTCTACGATATTATGGGCCAGTTAGAGGGTAACGCAGTCAACATACAGGGCCACCAACCGAAACGGTACCAAGCTCAGCATCCACGGTCTCTACTGGGAGACAAACAAGACGAGTTCAATGAGAAGGCCGATGCTGCTATCGGGCATCTGGAGCAGCAACACGAGATACAGCGTGAACGAGCTGACCCACGCCATCCCGCCTGGGTCATGCCTGGCATCTCTGGGACGAAGCGAGAACTGGTTGATGCGATTAACAGTGCCGAGGATCGCATCCTACTGATGGACCACGACGGGAAATGGATTCAATCCAATCAAATTCGCGATCTGGGTCAATTAGTTGACGATGATGTTACTGTCGAAGTCATCGGCTGGTCAGGATGGAGCGACAAACTCGAACAGCTCGTCGATGACGCGGGAGCCCGGGCTTGGACTCAGGAGCGTTTTGACTCTTCATTAGCCCTTGTCGACGACGAGCTGGCGATTATGCGTTTCGGGAGAGGAGATACAGGGGTTAAAATCGAAGATGACGAGTCAGTAAACATTTTGCTTAAGGCGTTTAAGACTTCAAAAGAGAACGCAACCGAGGTATAATCATATGCACAAACGACTCATCCCCCTTGCACTCGCCTGCGTGGGAGATGAGAATCCGATAGAAGGTCGGACTCGGCTTCAAAAGATGGTCTTCGTCATCCAGCAGGAACTATCTCAGACAGAGGATTACAGCGAAGACCGCTTCTATGAATACTTCGCATACGACTACGGACCGTTTTCGAAAGAGTTGGCTGAGGATATTGACGAGATGATTGACGCGGATCTGCTCATCGAGAACGAGGTTGAGTACAATGATGAGGGCGACCTCAAGTATCTATATCGAGTTGACGATTCGGGACGCGAAGTTGCTGAGAAGCAGCGGGATGATGATGATGCCCAAGCCATCATCGAATTAGCGAAATCTGTGAAGCAGCGTTACAACGAGCAGATGTCCCTTCCAGAGGTCATTGATGAAGTCTACGAAGAGTATCCAGAGTACGCTGAGAACAGCGTTTACTGATTATCGACTGTCAGCTCTCGGCTCTGGTGGCATGATATAATCACTCCCGTGCTAAGACGAAATCCTACTCTCTCCTGCGGTGATGAAAGAGCATATTGCCCTTGACATAGATTCGCTTATAACTCATGGAGGACAGTGAGTCAGATGAAATCGAGATTAATGATACTGATGCTACTATTGATTCATTAGAGCGAATTATTGGAGAAGCAAGCGACACAGTTGATTACCAAGCCAGTACATTAGGAAATATTGACGATAACGCTGTCAGAATTTATCGTGCGAATATTCTTTTGATCAGTGTTGTTGTCGGGGCCATCTCAATCGCAGTTCGTAACGATGGTGTAGAAATTGGATACCTGATAAACATTAATTCCGCATTCGGAGCTTTGTCTCTGGTTACGTCAATTGCTTTCGCTGGCGTTACCTACACGTCCTCAGACATTGACATCGGAGTGAGGAAGGAAGATATCAAAGATACTCTGAGCGAAGATTATGTCATTGATGAACTCTATCGTGAACTTGCTCTTGGTTACGCAAAATGGATTTCTGACAACGAGAAGGTCCTAGAACGGAATGGTGACCTGATGGCTTATACAGTAATATCCGCGGTTAATGGTATTGCTTTCTTGACTATCGGGGTGATTACTACAGGTGCGATTCAAACTCAGGTCCACGATTTTTTGTGGTTGCCACTTGTCATCATTGATCTCCTTCTTTTAATAATCGCTATCAAGATTGCATTGGTCCCTGATCGATCCTTCCAATGGTACTTCGGAATAAGTTTTGGAGTGTTTATATTGTCGACAATAATTCAAGTACTTCCGCCAATATATAAAATTAGAAATTATATACTCGATATCTGGCTTCAAATCAACGCAGGATTCCGATTTGACCTCTCAGTATTCATCATAACCTCATTAATAATGACTGGTGTGAGCTATCATATTTTCAATCTGGATTACTGAAATCAGCGGTGCCAAGATATTTTACCCGGGAGCCTCAAGATAGGGATAAGATGGACGAAAACAACCCAGGCTTCGAGGGCCAGAGTGTATCGAAAGGACCCCGAAAACGGTTCAAGCATACACTGTTACAGCGGCTCAAAGGCACCCGGGAATAATTTCTACCCTCTGTTTTAGGCCTGTAGCCGTTAATCGGCGTTCTCCGACGAGAACGTAGTTTGTGTCATTCTCTTGCGTGTAGTACAAAATAGCCCCTGCTACCGCAGAACCGGGTTCCGCTACTTACAGATTCTCGAATGGATGCGGTAGTTACACCAGTCGTGGAGGACCGGTCAAACTTTCTCAGCGTAGTCATCAGGCCAGCGCAACTATTGGCATTGTTAGGGCAAGTCCGGATGTGATAATCCGAATCCGTACTCAGTAGCCACCGATCAATCCTATTAGAAGATGGCTGTCATAGTACTCCAGATTCGTCACTGGTCTGAAGATGCTCAGATACCCACTCAATCCATTCTGTGGATTCATTTGCACTGTCCACTATTTCGGCTAATCGTCGGACAGTGTCTACTTCGAAATCCGTGTTATTAGTTAGTATCAATAACGCCTTTTTCGAGGTAGCAATGTCGAAATCGTATGTTCGCCCTTCACGCTGAATATACTCTCCTTCTTCCACAATTCCGAGGCTCTGAAGCTCTTTGATGTAATTTCTAATTGTTCGTTCTTCCACATCAAGACCATCTTTCTGCGAAGTTGCGAATTCATGGAACCCCGAAACTGTGTGCTGGAGCGTGTTCTCATCCCACTCGTTGAACCAGCGGTTTTTTTCAGCTGCGCGTCCTTCTTCAGCCTGTTGAACACAGAGTTCTAACAATCGTACCGCACCCTCTGTTATATCCAGCTGGTGATAAACTGGCTCTGTGAGTTCGGGTAGTGTGACGAGATTGTCGACAGGGAGTTCGGTCGGGACATTAGTCAATAGGTAGATCTGCTTCTCTTCATCGGCTATAGTCGGTCGAATACGGTGGGCAAGTTGAACAATCTCGTTTTCTCTTCTGTTTCTGAATAACTTACCGACTAAGCCCTTGTAAGATTTCGTTGGGACAGCTCGGCCCATTCCTGAGCTATCCCGATAATAATATTTCCGATAAACAGGCTCTGAAACCTCTGTATCTCGGCGTGTGGAGTGTTCTTCGCCACCCAGTCGGACAGCATTCTGGTCCATCGCCAGTAGCTTTGCATCTTCAACAAAGTCCTTTGTCCGGGTGTGGGGAGCACCGATAATAATCACAGCATCATGTTTTGGGAAATCAAGTCCCCGCCCGGAATGGAAGCTTATCCATTCAGCATTTATTGGGACCTCGAAATATTCTTTTGCCTTTTGATGACCGACGACAATTACACGATTATGCTGCGCTGATAGCGCGTCAATACCCCGCTGAAGCCTATCTTGAAGACTTTTACCACGTTCATCGTTCGCGATTGTTCCACGATGGTACTGTCCATCAACGATTTGCGTTATCGTCGCATTGAGTTCCACTGGCTCCTCACCTGTCACAGTGATGTCGTCAGGGTTGATCTGGAACAGTAGAGCATATGCTTCTGGCACAGGTGTTGCATCAAGAATTACAGTCTGAGAAGGGTTCGGTAGGTCGTCGACCAGTGGGAGTTGACGATATATGAATTTGTGAATTGGGTCTAATTTGTCTGGATCATCTTTTTGAATCCATATATTCGCTCTCGGGAGTTCGATATCTCCCTCAGTTAGCAAATCATTTTTTTCCGACCATCCACACTCCCCACAGCTATGATAGCTGGTATTGACGTATCTCTGGGTCTGATAAGACTCTTTTGTGAAAATATTCTCTATCTGTCCTTTATTGTATTTTGATCCTTCACCACACCGCGGACATTGTTCAACGCCCGGTGATGCTCCAATAGCACGGCGAACCGAGTCTTCGGGTAATCCAGCTACAGCCGCGGCCATGAATATCGAGTCAAGATAGAACGGAGTCTCGTCATCAGCATCATAGTATGTCTGTAGCTCTCCGCTCTTATCGACTGTTTTCAATAGCAAGTGCTCCCGGTAGGCATGTTGAATCCAAGCAAGGAGCTCCGCTAACTCATCAGTGTCATCGCTCAAACGATCGCCTATTTCTTTTTGTGGTGTGAAATTAGGCGGCGATAGCGTCTTCATCTCAGATGGTTCATCCTCTTGCAGTGTGTCCTGTAGTTGCTGAATGAAATCAACCAACTCAGCGACCGAATTGGAAATAGAACTGTTTCCAGTTTCAGCCAAATACTCAAGCCCGCCGATAATCTCGCGAAGATTCCTTTCAGAAAGAGTCTGCTCTTTTTCTAAAAATCCGGGGAGATCATCAATAATGTTCAGGCCGTGACTGTTAACGCGCTCGTCAGTGGCATATTCAGTGACTGTGACCACACGCTCTACATTGTCTAATCGGTCCCACTGTCGTTGCCAAGGACATTTATCACCATGCCAGTCTTTCTCTTTGAGATTGAGTGCCCTATGCGCCTGTCCTGTCCCACGCTCTTTTCGGACGGCTTCAAAACGACGTCGGATCGAATCATCAGGAGCCTGTTCATAGATTGGACACATCTTGGGACACACACTATCACCGTGGTTGTCACACTGCTTCTCCTCAATCTCTGCATCTAAGCAGCCATCATGTTTCGGCTGATTCGGCCCTTTCAAATGGAGGCCAATATCTGGCTTCAACTCATCTAATTCGAATTCCCTGCAATTCTGATGTTTCGGGAGATAAATGACGAATGGTTCGTTCTGATTTGCTACACCACGTGTGAAACTGGTTGTCTTACCGATACCTGGGTCATCTCCTAAGATACTGAGTCCATCATTATTTTGAACCTGAGCATACCGATTGTTTTCGATTTCACCCCGTCGTTGCTCGATATCGATACTTTTCTCTCCCCGATTAGGTGGAGTACATTTGTGTATGTCAACCGCTGCAAGATCGGTAGTCGGATCTCTGATTTCGGGTTTGATTTGATCGTCGTCTGAACCAGTCATTATATAATAAATTGGACGGGAGCTGGAAATTATACGGAACTCTCAGGGAAAAAGCCAATAACGTCGGGATACAAGATCTACACGGAGCGTGGAGCTGGTATCCCCAGCCTCCCAATCAAGCCGAGCAGGTGCCCTTTTGCTCGGCTTTTCCAGCTAACCGAGAGTCGTTACTCTCCCACCTCGTTGATTAACCAGGACACCGCAGCGTCATAGTGTGGAAGCTCCTGCTCTTCTTTGACTATCTGAAGATTGTCTCTTGTTGCCTTATCTAGGCTAACGGTCGTCATGTCCATCTCTATTTGCAGAAAGGTATCCCACTATTAATACCAGTTTTCCCTGTTCCTCATCGGGATGCAGAGTTGTCTGTGATCGGTCAAGGTCCGGATCTGTATGTTGAAAACTACGATTTCTCAAGGGAATATCTGCGAAAACCGGTTGATATCGTCATGGCGGACATGTCACAATTACGAGTCAGACGAGTGCAGCTTATCAGGATACCTGACGTACTGGTTACGTGTTCAGGCTCTTTGATTGCGGTCGCTGGCCTTCACCCCGGGGACTTTTGATTCAGAATTCGTCCAGTGACTTCACATTAGTCCTATCGTGTTATCGTTGACGGGTGGGATGTGGGGTCCTGACAAAGTCCGTGAGATGGTCAAAAAATTGCGGACCGATACGCCAAGCTAATTCACTTTAGCCACTCAACAGTCGCCGGTTTCGGTCAGCGATAACTGTGCCGGCATACCTCTCACCTGAACGACCAAGCCACCAGGAATGTGTGAGGCGCAAGAAAACAAATTCCAGTCGGAGAGACAAAAAGAGAGCAGACATGCCACCACCAACTTGGCTCACGCAGTGTCTGCTTTTTCTAATGCTTCAACAAGCAATTCACCAGCCTCGGTCAGCCGATACGTTGTGACTCCTCTACCTTCTTTTTCTTCTTCGTCAACCACGACCATCCCCGCCTCCTCTAAATCCTGTAGATGGGTATATACGCCACCAGAGGAAATCTCAACGGCATCGGCGATAGCATATCCGTGCTTTGGCTCTTCCTTGAGCTCACGCAGGATCGACTCTTTCGTCGCACCCAGTAGAGACATTCACTCAGGAAATCAGACCGATAATGCGAGTAGTATATAAAAGAAATTCTAACCGGTCAGAAAATCATACCGGTCCGAAATTATAGGGTGATCCGATTTGACAGACCTCTTATGCGGGTACACGAGATGAGCGAGACGGAATCAGTGCCTGATGCTGCTGAGTACGAACAAACTTCGATACACCCCGAAGAGACACTGGAAGACTGGTTGCACCAGAATCCGGAGCTACTCTTGAATGAGCAAATCCTCGTAATCAGCCGTCAGGCCCGACTGGAAACTGGCGTCGCTGATCTCATCGGGCTCGACTGTTGGGGCAACGTAGTAATCTTCGAGGTGAAAATTGGCCGTTCGGGTTCAGGTAGTGCATCAGAGGAGACCATTCTGAGTCAACCTCAGAATTACGCACAGTCCCTGAGCCACTTCGGATATGACGACCTCAACGAGCTATACCAAGAATACGTGGAACGCGTGAATAGCGGAGAGTGGGATGTCGATGGCTCGAACGTTGTTGGTGGCACTCTCCAGTCAGACTTTGAAGCCGTGTTTGGGGAAACGCTGGATGAGGATCAGTTCGGTTCTACTGAGCGGATGGTCGTCATCGCGGAGGAAATCACCCGGCGAACAGAAATGAACGTACGGTATCTGCTGGATGAAGGCCTTGATTTCCAGTGCGTCGAGCTTCAGGCGTTCCACTCTGCTGAGGGTCACAACCGGATTGTCGCAAGCTCGACTATAGTCGATTATCCGCCAGGGCGAGTCCGTCCCAAAGACCGGCCAAGTCCGACGTACCCTGTCCTGACCAACGATATTCTTGAACGGGCATTTCCCCGTTTCCAATCCGTGACGAACGCGGCCTCAGTCAGTGACCTGTTTCCGGATGGCATCGACGATCGGGAACCAGAACTTGTGTCTCAGAACGAGAATCACCCGACATCAATCACATATCGCCTCGCGCCCAAGCCCGATGACGGAACTGTGGTAATCGCAATCGACGTACAGGGTGAGACGGGTATCTCAGAGCTTCAGGGGATGCAGACTGAGTTCGAAGCACACGGACTCGAGATTACCGGTAATCAAACCTACCGTGTCGTCACCCGCAAATGGAATATAGATGATGCTGAGAGCCTTGACGATGCACTTCTGGATGATATAGCTGATGCGTATGCGGCAATGGTTCGGATGGGACACGAGGCGTTTACCGCCGCCTGACTCTCTCTCAATCGGTGTGCCCATTAGAGGAGGTCAAACCGAGTCTCCACTCGAAATAACGGCCTTTAGGGGCCAACGATCAGGAGGGGGATGATGGATACCCGATTTGCCCCCTGGCTGAAATATCACTCTTATTCGAAGTGTGTGGTATCTACGTACCGGGTTGAAGAGCTGTGGCTCGCACAATCATCGTGAGGCATAATGACGCGTACTTCTCTCGGATAGCACGCCGCCGATAACGAGCACTCACGCGTCAGTGAGCACGACTGATGAGGCTTCGATGAAGAGACGACTCGGCTGATCCAGAACCAGAATCAGCCGCCAGTTGCCGTCTCGTAGAGGGGCCAGATAGCGACAGCTACCCGGCGTCGATAACCTCCCCAGGTCACGTCCTCTATGAGTCCTGTGAGTGGACCCATATGAATATTGGAGTTATACAAGTATAATATTTCTGATATAATAATGGGATATCCGACAACGGTGGTCGGATACCGCTGTACTTCGCTGGCTATTCTTGAGTGAGTGTTCTCCTGATCTCTTCCGGGGAGATATGACTCGCTGCTTGGATGTTGTTCATCCCCTCTCGAAGGTCAGCAAGTTCGATTACCTCGCTCTCACTGAGTGATCGGTCGGGCTGTAGAATTTCGAGCGCCTCACACCATTTTTGATACGACTGGTATTTCTGGCTCTGGACGAACGCTGTGTTCTCATGTCGTCTGATGTGTCCGTCAATGAGCCGGCGAAGCTCGTGACAGTCCGACCGTGATGAGAGCGTCCAGGCGTATCCTTTCGGATGATCAGTGACGGTTCCGAGGCCGTACAGTGCCTGCTGACTTTTGAGTAGCTCCCGACTGTATTCGCCCATCGATACCGACATCTTGGGACTGTACCAGACATTGTGATTGTATCGGTCGTCGCGTACGAACGTGATGAAGAAAGAGCCCTCACCACTGATGAGTCCCAGGGTGTAGGCGAGCTCGTCTGAGGAAACATCAGTCATTGGTGTGGGTTACCTGATGTTCCTCGGATTGATTCGATGTGGGTACGCGACTACTCGGAGTGTTTTTGCGTGTCTCGTGATCGGTTCTTGATTTCGTAATTTTGGATGTTTTGAACATAGTAGTGATGTCTCTCGCCGTGTTTGGAACAGATGTGTCACCGAGAGAGGCACCGCTCAGTGAGATTCTCCCGGTATTGCTCTGTTAGCTATCTTGCCGACGGAGTTAACGGATTACCGCTGTATTGGGGTATGTCCCCAAATAAAAATAGGGCGCAGACAAGTATAAGTATTCTTGAATATTTTAGATTCTAATCCCATAACACCTGTCTTTGAGACTATTTGAACGGCATACATATATGACAGTATATGTACCTGTCTTATTATAGATATATTTAAGCATGCACGCTCTGGTCATGAGATATGTCCGCGACAGAGCTCCTGAAATATCAATTGCCAATTGAAAACATTGTAACCCGATACGCCAGTATCGACATCGAGACTGATGGAATCGACCCAAGCGAAAGCCAGACGGTAGCAATCGGGATTGGACTCTATGACGAACTCAACGAGGAGCAGTCAATTGATGTCCTCACATACGGCGGTGCACTGGGCTGTGAACGTACGTTAATCAGACGTGCCTTTGAGAGAATTAACGAGTTCGAACCTTCGGCACTGGTGACATTCAATGGGATGGATTTCGATCTTGATTATTTGCAGGGGCGCATCACTCGCCTCCCGTTCGACGGAGAACCCGAGCTATCATGTACTAACCATCATATTGATCTCTTTCGCCCTCGGAAACGCCGGGCATCTGAAGCTGGGGAGAAATGGCCGAGTCTTGAGGAGACATTGGAGGCCCATGGCATTGTTGTGGAACCAACTGAATGGCAAGGCGAGGAACTGACCAACACGATCTTCGGTGAGTCATTGGCACCAACCTATCTGCAAGCGGTCGAGAGTGGCTCACAAGATCGAGTGCAAGAGATGGACAGAGTGATTCACAAATATACTGCAACTGATGTGGCGGCGAACATCTCGTTGTATGAAGCCGACGCTGGACGACGTTGAAGCGGAGATTGCCACCAGCAACATTCCGAAAGTCAATCCGTATATAGCTCGCTCTGCGGCCTCACATTAGTCTTTAGCCATTATCAAGTACTTCGTTGTCCCCTTCACAGAAATTGACTCAACTACAGTATATCCCTCATTTTCCCCGATACCAATCTTTGTTTCCAGTTTGTCCTGCTTCAGCTTGCCACCGGGTTGAGGGACCTTGATTAGTTTGTGGTCATCCATCAGTTATGCTCTATACTGGTCTGTGAAATTACAAATGCTTTGCCTGTTTAAATGTTCTATCTCTATATCCAATATATCAAGCTCTATAGACACACAACTGATTATTGGTAGTCAACAGAGCTTCTCAGTGTGGAGAGATCCAAAGAGATCCTTAGCTTATCAGCTAAAGACTCTCCAGATATTCTTTCCGAAGCTCCGCTTTCTCTCGCTCTGTTCGCTTACCGTAGTGTTTGTCCAGGACATCACCACTCATATCCATCCGTTCAGAAGCTATCTCTTTAGACACGTCCTGCTTCCGATGCTCAGTAAATGTTCTATCGTGGGAACACTAGTTCCTATCGTGAACGGACGCGTGAGGGTGTAGAGTCACTCGCTTTTTCGGTGAGCGTTACCAGATTTGTTCGGCCGCGTCGTTTCGAGTTTCGGCGTCGGAGTGGAGATATTTCATCGTCGTCGTGACGCTCTTGTGACGAAGCTGCTCTTTCGCGTGGTGCGGACCGATATGATTCGCCCAGTATGTCGCAACCCCGTGGCGAATCGCGTACCATGTTATGTCCTTGTGGTCTGGAATGGGAAGGTCACCATCGTCGACGAGCCGGCTCAGTAGGTAGTTACATGACTTCGAACTGTACGTAGTCCCTTGCTTCGTGAGCCAGAGTTCGTCTCGACCACGATACTTGTCATACGTTGCTCGCTCCTCCAACCACCGTTCGAGGACTCTCGCTGTGCGCCCCTTGATTGAACAGTTCCAGTGAGCTTCGTTCTTTGTGGACTCGTCTTTGGGAATGTTGAGCTCGTTGTTCTCAAGATTGATCCACTCCGTAGTAGCTCGGCCCACCTCGATGGGACGAAGCCCAGTGTCCAACGTCACAGCGATAATCGACGGTTCTTTCCAAGAGTTAGCCTGTTTGAAGTGCTCGGGGCCGACCTCAGACTTGGGCACGCCGAGTCGCTGGGAGACGAATGTCTTCAGCCGATCACGCTCCTCGGAGGACATGTCGCTATGGTAGCTCTTGACTGAATTGTATTCCAGCGCCGCCTGATAGAGCGGCTTGAAAGCCGTCCGGCGAAGATAATCGCGCTCGTCGCCAGTTGCTTGACTCAGTTCCGGCTTCGGTTCCCAGTCGTAATCGGTTCCGTGGATATGGTTTTGATACTTGAATAGCCGCTGGACAGCCTTCCCGTAGTGAAGTACGCTTGAATCAGCCATCTCGTCTGAGCGGTTGAGGAGTCGAATGAGTCGATCTGCATGATCTGGTGTAAACGCCGTCGTGTAGGCGTCTTCATATTCCCAGAGCCACCGAAACGCAATTTCAAGCTTGTAGTGTGTCGACTGAAGTGTACTCTGGGCGAGGCCCTGACCTTTCTCTGGGTGTTTCCCATACGAGCCGAGCCACGAGAGGAGCTCTTTCTTGAAGTCCCGGTAGTCGTCGACCATATTGAGTCCGTACGCTTCGAGGTCTTCGCGTGACCGTTCACTGACGAGCGGGAAATCGAGTTCCACTGGTTCTGGAGCCGATGGAAGCCCATCCTGAGGGGTGCCACCACCAGCGGGGAGGTTATCCAGTGGATCGGGTTGGTTGGTCACGCGCACACACCTCCGTTTGTTTGTGTGCCATGACACATTCTCGAATCGCAAGACTGCGCGGCTATCGGGTTGTAGCGTTTTCGGGTGTTATTGGACATCGTTTGGCTCTCATGAGAAGGCCGAAATCGACTGAGAGAGCCTGTAAGGCCGCTTAAGCCTAGGCCGGAATTTGAATCCGGGGTCTCGTCCTTACCAAGGACGCGCTTTACCGCTAAGCTACCCAGGCACGCATCTCCTTCTTCCCGGCAATTGTCTTTAGGCGTTTCGATTCCGCTCGGGTATGGCGGTCGTTCTCAGTGGTCGGCGGCCGCCTCTGTCCCGTCGGTCGCGGGCGTATCGACCCCGATGCGGGCCGCGACCGTGGTCCGAACGTCCTCGCCCAGCAACACCGCGTGCTCGGGGAAGCCGCCGTCGGCGAGCGTCACGGCGTACTCCCGGAGGCCGGCGGTCGGGGTCTCCCCGGCCGCAGTCACGCCGGCGACGACGGCCAGTTCCAGTACGTCGGTCTCCAGGTTCGCGTCGAAGCGCTCGTCGCCGGTCGAGCGAAGCACCGTCTGATCCGACCCAAAGGAGCGGACGACTTCGACGGCGTCGTCGGCGGCTTCGGTCCGGGCGAGCAGGTAGAACCCCCGCGAGACCAGGATGTCGGCGATCAGGATGTCCAGGTCCGCGGCGTCGCGGTCGCCGTGCTCCCAGGGGTCGTCGTGGGCGAGCGTCCGGGTCAGCGCCAGCCCTTCGTAGATGAGTTGGACGCCCGCGGCGCGGTCGGTGAGGCCGTCGCCGGGCTCTGCCGTCCGGTCCCGCGCAGCGTCTGCGCTGGCCAGCGTCAGGATTCCGGGCGCGAACGCGGCGTCGTCGAGGCGTGACACGATCCGGTCTCGGAGATGTCCGGGTTCGATGTCGTCGACCGCTGCCACCGCGGCTCGGCGGACCGCCGCCAGTTCCTCCATTGGCAAAACCTAGCGGCGCGAAGGGCAAAGACCTTTGGAAACACCGGAGTGAGGGACGGCATGGTGGGGACGACGGCCGACGGTGCTGTCCGTACGATCACGCTCGACCGGCCCGAGAAGCGCAACGCGCTCACCCGCGAGACGCTCCGTGACCTCGAAAGCACCCTGGCCGACGCGACGGCGCCGGTCGTCGTCCTCCGGGGGGCCGGCGAGGCGTTCTGTGCCGGCGCCGACCTCGACGTGATCGCCGGTCTCGACGCCGACGCGGCCGGCGAGTTCGCCGCGCTGGGCCAGCACGTCGCACGGACGATCGAAGGGTACGACGGCGCGGTCGTGGCCGCCGTCGACGGGGCGGCCAGGGGTGGCGGCGTCGAACTGGCGCTGGCCTGTGACCTCCGAGTGGCGACGCCCGCGGCGACGTTCGCGGAGACCGGCGTCCGACTGGGGCTTTTCGGCGCCTGGGGCGGGACCGTTCGACTCCCGCGGATCGTCGGGGAGAGCGCGGCGATGGACCTGGCCCTGACCGGACGGACCGTCGACGCCACCGAAGCGCTCCGACTGGGACTGGTCTCGCGGGTGACCGACGAGCCACGGCAGGTCGCGAGCGAGCTGGCGGCGGTCGACCACGGCGCGCTCAGGACGGTGAAGGGACTGCTCCGTGACGGCGGTGACCGGGAGCAGCGAGAAGCGCGCGAACGGGCGGCGTTCGCGGAACTGATCGCGGCCCGCGAGGACTGAGTTCAGTACAGCGGGTCCGGGCCCGGCGGCATCGCCCGCTTGTGGGCGCTTTGCTCGTACATCCCGCGGACCTGTTCGACGGCCGACTCGGGGACGCCGAGGTGGTCGGCGGTCGCGGCCTTGGGGACGCCGCCGTCGACGTGCAACGCGAGGATCGAGTCCAGCGTGTCGTAGTCCATCCCCATCTCGGCGGCGTCGGTCTGGCCCGCCCACATCTCGGCGCTGGCGGTCTTCTCGGCTAGATCGTCGGGGACGCCGACGTGTTTCGCGAGCTGGCGGACCTGCTGTTTGTACAGCCCCGCGATGGGGTGACAGTCGACGGCGCCGTCGCCGTACTTCGTGTAGTAGCCCACCAGCGCCTCGCTGCGGTTACCGGTCCCCAGCACCAGGGCGTCCTCGTGGTTCGCGACGAGGTAGTTCAGGACGGCCCGACAGCGAACCCGGAGGTTCCCGACCGCGAGCTGGTCGCCCGCGGCGGCCGGGAACGCATCGAGGAACCCATCTACGAGCGGGTTGATCTCGATCACGTCGTACTCGATACCCAGCAGTTCGTCGGCGACGCGCTCGGCGTCGCTCATGTTCTCGTCGCGGTTGACCTCGCTCGGCATGACGAGTCCGTGGACCGCGTCGGCACCCAGCGCCTCCACGGCCAGGTGCGAAGTCAGCGTGCTGTCGATCCCGCCCGAGAGGCCGATGACGGCCCGGTCGACGCCGGCTGCGTCGAGTTGCTCGCGGACGAACGCGGTGCAGTGCTCGCGATGTGCTTCCAGTTCCGCCTCGGAGAACGTCAGGTCCAGGGGGTCCTCGGCACGGACGATCGCGTCGGCTTCGGCCATACCGACGTGTAGGCCGGCGACGACTAATACCCACCTATCGACGCAGGATTTCCGACCGTCCGTCCAGTGTCGAGGGCGGTGACGGGACGCTCGTCCTGTGACGGCTCGCTGTCGGGCCAGCGGCGGTGCCAGCCGAAACGCTACGTTCAAGTGTGCCGACCGTTCACCCACGAGTGCGAGTAGTCGTCCGCGCCTCGCGCGGCGTCGCCGGTTTGTCGTGCGTCGGGCTCTCCCGACGCTCTGTCGTGCGCGCCGGTGGTCCAGTGGTAGGACATTGCCTTCCCAAGGCAATAGCCCGGGTTCAATTCCCGGCCGGCGCACTCCCTCGGGTCGTTTGCCGCCCGACGTTCACCTCGTGACACTCGGTGAACTCCCGGCCGGCGCGTTTTGGGACGAACAATCCGCGAGCAACGAATACAATCCAGCGGGAAGTACACCACGCCGAACACTGGGCTCTCACCACCGGGTCCGATCACCGACGGACTGCGCCGTCGTGGCCCGCAAACACTGTGCGTTCGCTCGCTCCAGTAGTCGTCCGCCACCAGACCGTCGCCCCGCGATATCCGGCGCTCTGCGGTTTGTTCAGTCTGACCTGCTCTACCGCCTGGCGACGGGGCTGTATCGGGGTCCCGACCACTACCTTGTTATACCTGGGTGGCTAACCTGTTAGGTATGTCACGCGGAATCAGCGTCCTCGTCTGTGGCGGGGACGAGACCGCCGTCGCGGACACGGCGGCAGCACTGGAGGAGCGGGATGGGATGGCCGCCCAGACGGCGACGGGGTCGGTGGCCGCCGACGCGGTCGGGGCAGTCGACTGTGTCGTCTGCGTCGACAGCGCCCTCCCGGCGATCGTCACGGAACTGCGGGACCGGTCGCCGTCGCTGCCGGTCGTGGTCTTCGACAGCGGCGGTCCCGAGACGGTCCAGCGGGCGCTCGACGGCGGGGCGACTGACTACGTCCAGCGAGGGACCGACGAGCAGTACGCCGTCCTCGGGTATCGCGTCGAGCGGGCGGCCGGCGTGTACACGAGCTACGACGCCGGGACCGACTTCGATCGGTACGAGGAAGTCATCAGCGCGCTCGACGACGGCGTCTACGCCCTCGACGACCAGGGACAGTTCGTCTTCGTCAACGAGGCGATGGCGGACCTGACGGGATACCCGACCGAGGAACTGCTGGGCGAGCACACGGCGATCATCAAGGACCGCGGCACCGTCGAACTGGCCGAACAGAAACTCGCGTCGCTGCTGTCCAGTTCCGGGCCCGACGAGGTCGAGACCACGTTCGAACTGGAGATCCGCCCCAAGAACGGCCAGCCGTTCCCCTGTGAGGACCACATGACGGTGCTGTACGGCCCGAACGGCCGGTTCCGCGGGACTGCGGGGGTCATCCGCGATATCACCGAACGCAAGCGCCGCGAGGAGATGCTCTCGGAACTCCAGGAGACCTCGCGGGCGCTGATGCAGGCACCGAGCAGGGAGGCCGTCGCCGACATCGTCTCCAGTGCGGCCGAGACGGTCCTGGGAATGGACCTCAACGTCGTCAGGCTGTACGACGGCGACGAGCAGACCCTGTGGCCGGCGGCGACTTCGGGCCGGACCGACGCCCTGCTCGGGGATCGCCCGATCTACGGGATCGACGAGGGACGGCCCGGCGAGGTGTTCGCCACCGGCGAACCCGCGCTCTACGACGACATCGAGGACGACGAGACCGGGTTCCGCTCGGCGATGTACTTCCCGATCGGTGTCCACGGCACCCTGAGCGTGATGTCGACGGACCCCGACGCCTTCGACGACATCGACCACATGGTCGCGGACCTGCTGACGACCAACGCCGCGGCGGCGTGCAACCGGGCGAAACGCGAACAGGAGGTCCGGGAGACCCGCGAGCGCATCGCGGGGATCCTCGAACGGATCAACGGCCTCGTCGAGGACACCATCGAGGTGCTCGTCGAGGCGACGACCCGCGAGGAAGTCGAGGCGGGGGTCTGCGAGCAGGTCGCGGCCACCGAGCCGTACGTCTTCACCTGGATCGCCCGGCCGAACGTCCGCAGCGACCGACTCGAAGCCCGTGCGTGGGCCGGCGACGCCGCCGTCGAAGTCGACGACGTGAGCGTCCCGACGAACGCGGACGAACCCGGCGCGCGTGCCCTCGCGTCCCAGGAGTCAGAAGTCCTCACGAACCTCGAGACGGTCGACGCCGAGTGGGGGCCACGGGCCCGCGCGGCCGGCGTCGAGTCGGTGATGGCGATCCCCCTCTCGTACACGGATTCGACCTACGGCGTCCTCTACGTCTGTTCGGACCAGGCCGACGCGTTCGACGAACGCGAGCGGGTCGTCCTGGAGGCGCTGGGCCAGGCCGTCGCCAACGCCATCAACGCCATCGAGAGCGGGAAGATCCTGTCGGCCGACCGGATCGTCGAACTGGAGTTCACCGTCGACGACCGCGAGTTGCTGTTGAGCCGGCTCTCGGCGTCGACCGGCGCGACCCTCGAATCCGAGGGGACCGTCCTCGACGACGACGGGACGCTCCGGATGTACCTGACCGCCGAGGGGGCCGACACCGACGCCGTCCTCGACGCGCTGGAGACCGACGAGTCGGTCCGTAGCGTCAAGCGCATCGTCGAACACGAGGGCGACGCGCTGTTCGACATCACGCTCGGGGAGTCACTCGTCGCCCGGTTGGCCGACCACGGCGCGGTCACCACGGGTGTCACCGCCGCCGACGGTGTCGCCCGCTACACGATCGAACTCCCCTACGAGACCGAAGCCCGCGAGGTGTTCGGGCTGGTCGAGGACAGCTACGACGGCACCGATCTGGTCGGCTACCACGAGCACGAGCGCCCGGTCCAGACCCGCCAGGAGTTCCGTGCCTCGCTGTCCGAGCGGTTCACCGACCGTCAGGAGACGGCGCTGCGAACCGCGTACCTCGGCGGCTTCTTCGACTGGCCCCGCGAGATCGACGGCGACGAACTCGCGACCGCGATGGACATCTCCCGGCCGACCTACCACCAGCACCTCCGGGCCGCACAGCAGAAGGTGTTCGAGGAGCTGTTCGAGTAGCGAGAGCCCGACCACAGGGAGGGCTCTCGGCGAAACGGTGAGCGAAGCGAACCGTGGAGCAGCGAGGGGCTGACCGCAGCGAAGGTCCTCGACGGAACGGTGAACGAAGCGAACCGTGGAGCAGGCGGGCGGCACCGACCGACGGGAGCCCTGGAGCAGAGCGAGCGCCCGACCGCGGGATACTTGTCCCGGCCACACCAACCGACGGTCGACAGATGGACGCCCCGCTGTGGACCGAGACGTACGCGCCGGCACTCGACGAGATCCCGCAGCCACAGGCTCGCGAGCACCTCCAGGGTGCCATCGAGGAGCCGATGAACCTCCTCGTTCACGGGCCGAAAGGGAGCGGCAAGACGGCCGCCGTGCGGGCCTTCGCCCGCGAGGTCCACGACAACCCCGACGCCGACTTCACCGAACTCAACGTCGCCGACGTGTTCGACATGACGAAAAAGGAGGTCGCCAACGACCCCCGGTTCGCCTCGTTCATCGACAGTAAGCGCCGCCGGGAGTCCTCGAAGGCGGACCTCATCAACCACGTCCTCAAGGAGTCGGCCAGCTACGCGCCGGTCTCGGGGACGTACAAGACGATCCTGCTGGACAACGCCGAGGGGATGCGCGAGGACTTCCAGCAGGCGCTGCGCCGCGTGATGGAGCAGTACTACGAGGCCACGCAGTTCGTCATCGCCACGCGCCAGCCCTCGGCGCTGATCCCGCCGATCCGGTCGCGGTGTTTCCCGGTCGTCATGCGGGCGCCGACCCACGAGGAGACCGTCTCGGTGTTGGAGGGCGTGACGACGGCGGCCGGCGCGGACCACGACGCCGACGGGCTGGAGTACGTCGCCGGCTACGCCGACGGTGACCTCCGGTCGGCGATCCTGGCCGCACAGACGACCTACGAGGCCGAGGGCGCGGTGACGATGGAGGCCGCCTACGAGACGCTGAACGACCTCGAAGCCGACGACCAGGTCGAGTCGATGGTCGTCGCCGCCGAGGAGGGCCGCTTTACCGACGCGCGCTCGACGCTTGACGACCTGCTGGTCGACGAGGGGTACGGTGCCGGTGACGTGCTCGAAGACGTGCTGGCGGTCGCTCGGTCGCGCTACTCCGGCCAGCGCCTCGCGGCGGTCCACCGGCTGGCCGGCGAGACGGACATGGCGCTGACCGAGGCGGCAAACGAGCGGATCCACCTCTCGAACCTGCTGGCGAACCTGGCCGAGACTCAGTAGGTGTCGACGCCGGTGACCTCGAAGCGGGCGCCGCCCTCCTCGCCGTCGGTGACCGACACCGACCAGTCGTGGGCGGCGACGATGTCCGCGACGATGTTCAGCCCGAACCCGGTGCCGTTGGCCTGCGTGGAGTAGCCCTGCTCGAACACCCGGTCGCGCTGGTCCTCGGGGATTCCCGGGCCGTCGTCGACGACGTAGAACCCGCGGTCGAGCGTGCCGACGGTGATCGTCCCGTCGGCCGCTCCGTGTTCGGGGGCGTCGTCGGTCTCCGGCCGACCGCCCGTCGAACCGTGTTCGATGGCGTTCCGAAAGAGGTTCTCGAACAGTTGCTGGAGCCGTGAGGGGTCGGCTTCGACGACCGCGTCGCTCTCGATGTCCAGCGTCACCTCGGGGGCGTCGATGCTCCCCCAGGCCAACTCCGCGACGGTCGCGATCTCGACGGCCTCGACCTCCGAGACGGTCTCGCCCTCACGGGCCAGCGAGAGGAGGTCGTCGATGAGTCGCTGCATCCGCCCGACCGCTCGCTGGGCGGCTTCGACGTGCTCCTCGTCGTCGGTCGTCAGCATGTCCAACCGTGCGTCGATGACCTGCAGTGGGTTCCGGAGGTCGTGGCTGACGATGCCCGCGAACTCCTCTAGGCGGTCGTTTTGCCGTTCGAGCGAGCGCTCCCGCCGCTTCCGTTCGGTCACGTCGTCGAGCAGGCCGACGAGGCGTCGTGACTCGCCGTTCGGGGTATCGACCGGATACGCGTCCGACTGGATCCACCGCACTGTCCCGTCTCGGTCGACCAGGCGGTACTCGAAGTGGTACTCGCCGTCGACGGTCCCCGCTTGGAGGTCGTCGAACATCGCTTCCATCACGGTGGTGACGTGGTCCTCGTCGTCGGGATGGACGTGTTCCAGCGCGGTCTCCAGCGGACTCCCGTGGAGGTTGTCCAGCGGACGCCCGGTCATGGCTTCGTAGCCGGGGCTGATATACAGCAACTCCCCGTCCGCGTCGAGCATCCAGATGACTTCGTTGAGGTGCGTCGCGATCCGTCGAAACCGTCGTTCGCTCTCTTCGAGGCGGTCCGTCTGGCGAACCCGCTCGGTCACGTCGCGCAGGACGACGGTGACGAACTGCTCGTCGTCGATCGCCGTCGCGGTCGCGTTGAGTTCGAGGTGTCGCCCCTCGCCGTCGGCGGCCGTGAGTTCGATCTGGTCCACAGCCAGCGCGTCGTCGCCGATCGCCCGACCGAGACACTGTTCGAGCGTCGCGGTCGTCTCGTCGTCGAGAGAGGAGAGCGCGGCAAGCGGGCTGCCGACGGCGCGCTCGCGGTCGGTGCCGACGGTCGCACAGAACGCGTCGTTGACGAACAGCAGCGTCCCCTCGGGGTCGCTGACGAAGGCCGGATCGGGGAGCGTCGTGAACAGCGACGCGAACCGCTGTTCGCTGTGGCGGTATCTGCTGTCGAGGCGCTCCGAGAGCGCCCGCCGTTCGAGGAGGTTCGCCAGCCGTCGGTGGAGCACCGGTTTCTCGATCGGGGTCGCGATGACATCGTCGACGACGTAGAGCCCGTCGATGGTGCGCCACTCCTCGGGATCGAACTGCTCGCTGACCGGCGCTTCGCTGACGAGCAACACCGGCGCGAACACCGGGGCGCTCGCCCGTTTCCACGCTCGCAGGGCCGTCTCGTGGCGGGCGAACGCGACGGTGTCGACGAGACAGAGGTCCGTCGACTCGTCCAGGCGCGGCTCCGTGGCGGTCCCGACCGTGAAACTCTCCGAGAGCCACTCCCCGAGGAGTTCGCCGTTGCGGTCGTGATCGAACAGGAGCTCGATGCGGTCGGTCGACTCGGCGAACAGCGGTCCGCCGGCCGACGTTCCCTGCCCGTCGTCCATCGGCTATCGGTCGCTCCGTTCGATGTCCGGCGTCCCTTCGAGCAGGCCGCTGGCGTCCGTGAGCGGATCGCCGATAACGATTCCGTCCGATGTGATCTCGAACTCCCGGAGCGTCCGTTCGAACGTGCTGACGCGCTTTTTCAACACGCCGACCACCTTCCGAAGCTCCCCGTTGAGTTCGATGTGGCGCAGGAAGACGACGTTGTCGGCGAGGTAGCTGATACCGGCCTCCGTGGCTTCGAACGACCCAGTCACCGATCCCACCTCGTCGACGAAGATGACGGTCACGCCCATGTTCTTGAGGTAGCGACCCAGCGCGTGGAGCTTCCCGACGAGGGCGTCCTCGTTGCCCTGCAGGGAGAGCTTGTAGCCGTTGATCCCGTCGATCATGACGACGCTGACGCCCCGCTCCTCGACCTGTTCCCGGACGTGTGCGGCGAACTGCTCGGCGGAGTAGTCAAGCGCCTCGACGGCCTCGACGGTGAGCGCGCCGTCAGTTTCGAGCGTTGAGACGGGAATCCCGATCGACTCACAGCGGTGGCGGAAGGTCCGGGGGGACTCCTCGAAGTGGTAGATCGCCGAGCGTTCGCCCTGGTCGGCCGCGGCCTGCATGAACAGCGTCCCCGTCGTGGTCTTGCCGACGCCGGTCGGGCCGCTGACGACCGTGATCGTCCCTCGCTCGATGCCCCCGCCCAGCAGCGTGTCCAGTTCGGCGTTCCCCGAGGGGATCGGTGTCGTGTCGAACTCCGTGGCGTGATCGCCCGGGTCCAGGATCGGGTACACCGAGATGCCGGCGTCGGTGATCTCCATGGAGTGTGCGCCGCTCTGGCGATCCGAACCGCGGAACTTCGGCACCGACAGCGACCGGCCCTCGTCGTCCCGCCGGAGTTCGACGATGCCGTCCGCGAGAAACTGGAGGTCGTCGTCCGGCGTCTCGGCGGACCGCTGTGAGGTAAACAGCACGGTCGCGTCGGCCTCTTTCAGGTACCGCATGAACGAGATGACTTCCTTGCGGAACTGGAACTCGTCACTGGAGAGGTAGCGAAACTGCGTCACCGGGTCGACGAACACGCGGTCCGGTTCCATCTCGTCGACGCTGTCACGGATCCGTCGCTGGATCGGCTCGCGGTCGACCTCGTCGGCCTCGAAGATACTGTAGGACTGATCCTCCGCGAAAAACGCCGATGAGGGACTCAGATCCAGAAACGTCACGCCAGAGAGATCGAAGCCGAGCGCCGTTGCGTTCTCGCGGATGTCGTCGGTCGCTTCCTCGAGGTTGATATACAGCACCGACTCGCCCGCGGCGGCGCCTTCGGTCAGGAAGTGCAGGCCCAGCACCGTCTTTCCGGTCCCGGGTGCGCCACGGACGAGGTAGCTCCGGCCGCCGAGCAGTCCGCCGTCGAGAACGCCGTCGAGTCCGTCGACACCGGTGGAGAGCCGGCCGGTTTCACTCGTCGTCATATCACCTGGGTTGGGCTGCCCCGTACAAGGCTTTCCCCCTTCCATTCTCAGTGTTGAGATGCGTCCCGACCACGGTAGCAGTGTCGGCCCCTGGCGGTCACATCACTCGGTCGATCACGGTGTTCGCGGATTCCACGGCTTCGAAATCCTTTTAGGCGCTTCGGAGGGAAGTAGAGCCAACGAACTATGGACATCGATATCATCAACGAGGACGAGAATCCGATGTTGCACAGGACGGACGTCCGGTTCGAGGTCGTCCACGACGAGGCCACGCCCTCCCGACTCTCCGTGCGTGACTCGCTGGCCGCCATGCTGAACAAGGACGCCGACGAGGTCGTCATCCACGAACTCGACACCAAGTTCGGCATGCGCAAGACCGTCGGCTACGCGAAGGTCTACGAGAGCCCCGAACACGCCCGCGATGTCGAGCAGGACTACATGCTCGAACGCAACAAGATCGTCGCCGACGGCGAAGAGGGTGAGGAGGCATAATGCCCCACCACGAATACTACTCCGACGGTAAACTCGACCGCGAACTGTGCCCGCGCTGCGGTGACACGGTGCTTGCCGACCACGACGACCGCACGCACTGCGGGAAGTGCGGTTACACCGAGTGGAAGTAACGGGCCGTATGCGCGTTCTCGGTATCGAAGGCACCGCCTGGGCAGCCAGTGCTTCGGTGTTCGAGACCGACGATCCCGCGGTCGTAGCGAGCGACGATCACGTCTTCATCGAGACCGACGCCTACCAGCCCGACAGCGGCGGCATCCACCCGCGAGAGGCCGCCGAACACATGGGCGAGGCGATCCCCCAGGTCGTCGGGACGGCACTCTCTCACGCCCGCGAGCGGGCCGACGCCGCCGGGGAGACGGGACCGCCGGTCGATGCCGTGGCCTTCTCGCGTGGCCCCGGCCTCGGGCCGTGTCTCCGCATCGTCGCGACCGCCGCCCGCGCCGTCGCCCAGCGCCTGGACGTTCCCCTCGTCGGGGTCAACCACATGGTCGCCCACCTGGAGGTCGGCCGCTACCGCTCCGGGTTCGACTCGCCGGTCTGTCTGAACGCCTCCGGCGCGAACGCCCACGTCCTGGGCTACCGGAACGGTCGGTACCGCGTGCTGGGCGAGACGATGGACACCGGCGTCGGCAACGCCATCGACAAGTTCACCCGCCACGTCGGCTGGCAACACCCCGGCGGGCCGAAAGTCGAGCGCCGCGCCCGCGAGGGCGAGTATCACCCGCTGCCCTACGTCGTCAAGGGGATGGACTTCTCCTTTTCGGGGATCATGTCCGCCGCGAAGCAGGCCGTCGACGACGACACGCCGGTCGAAAACGTCTGTCGCGGGATGGAGGAGACGATCTTCGCGATGCTCACCGAGGTCGCCGAGCGCGCGCTGTCGCTGACCGGCGCCGACGAACTCGTCCTCGGGGGCGGCGTCGGCCAGAACGAGCGCCTCCAGGGGATGCTCCGGGAGATGTGCGAGCAACGCGGGGCCGACTTCTACGCCCCCGAGGACCGCTTCCTGCGGGACAACGCCGGCATGATCGCGATGCTTGGCGCCCGGATGGTCGCCGCCGGCGACACGCTCGCGATCGAGGAGTCGGGGATCGACTCGAACTTCCGGCCCGACGAGGTGCCGGTCACCTGGCGGGCCGACGAGGCCGTCGGGGCCGACGCGGATCGACGGGTCGACGGGTCGACCGACCACGAGGCGACCGAAGTCACCGGTGCGGAGGCGACCGTCAGGATCGAGGCCGACCGCGTCGTCAAGGAGCGGGTCCCGCGGAGCTACCGCCACCCGGCGCTGGACGAGCGGCTGCGGACCGAACGCACCCGCCAGGAGGTCCGCCTGACGAGTGACGCCCGCCGGAACGGCGTCCCGACGCCGCTGGTCCGGGACGTGGACCTCCGGGACTCCCGGATCGTCTTCCAGCGGGTCGGCGACGAGGACCTGCGCGGAGCGTTGACCGAATCCCACGTCCGGGATGTCGGTCGCGCACTCGCTCGTATCCACGACGCCGGCTTCGTCCACGGCGACCCGACGACGCGGAACGTTCGGGTCCGGCCCGGGGCCGACCGTCGGCGCACCTTCCTCATCGACTTCGGCCTGGGCTACTACACCGACGAACCCGAGGACCACGCGATGGACCTCCACGTCTTCGCCCAGTCGCTGGCCGGCACCGCCGACGACCCCGACGCACTGTTCGAGGCGGCGCTGTCGGCCTACCGTGCCGAGGCGAGCGATCCCGACCCCGTGCTGGCGTCGCTCGACGACATCGAGGGCCGCGGGCGCTACCGGTAGTCGCCGGGTCGCTACCGGTACGATGGGCTTACCCGCTCGCACCCAACACTGCCGAGGTGACAACTGACTTAACGCCCGGGACAGTATCGGGTGGTATGGACGACAAGCCACAGTCCGGGACCCTCTTTGGCGTGCCGTACAACTTCGAGCGACCGAGCCTCAAACGCCTCGTGTCCTCGTACTGGAAGCCGGGCGAGGGGATGCTCGTCGAGAAGCCCTTCGGCATCGGCTACACGCTGAACCTGGCCAACTGGCGGGCCTGGGTCGTACTGCTGGTCGCCGGCGTGATGCTGTACCTCGAACGCAGTAGCAAGCGGAAGGCACTCGACGAGGACGACGAGGACGAACCGGTCGAAGTCGTCGTCGACTGAGACGCTCTGGCTCCCGATATCGTCCGGCAGTAGACGGTTTCGACGGCTCTTTTGCCGTCGCTTCCCCCCCTTGTGGTATGCTCAACTTCGTGACGACCAACCCCGGGAAGGTCCGGGAGGCGGTATCGTATCTCGACGACGATGTCACACAGTTCGACTTCGACTATCCGGAGATCCAGGCCGACGACCTGGCCGCGGTGGCCGCCCACGGCGCACGGTCGGCCTACCGCGCCGCGGACGGCCCCGTCGTCGTCGACGACGCCGGCCTCTTCGTCGACGCCTTCGACGGCTTCCCCGGCCCCTATTCCTCGTACGTCGAGGACACCGTCGGCGTCGAGCGGGTCTGGCGCATGACCGAACCCGAGCCGGACCGCTCGGCGGCGTTCAAGACCGTCGTCGCCTACTGTGACGGCGACGCGCTGTCGGCCGAGCGGGTCGACGAGGGGGAGCGACGAGCCACCCGTGGCGCTGTTCGAGGGCCGGGTCGACGGCCGCCTCGTCGCGCCCCGGGGCGAGGGTGGCTTCGGCTTCGATCCGATCTTCGAACACGACGGGACCACCTTCGCCGAGATGGACACCGAGGAGAAAAACGCCGTCTCCCACCGCGGGCGCGCCCTCGAATCGTTCGCCGCGTGGTACGCCGACCGATGACCGTCGCCGGGGCGGCGCTGATCACCGGTGCCTCGGCGGGGATCGGTGCGGCGCTCGCTCGCGAGTTCGCCGACAACGGCCACGACGTAGTGCTCGTCGCCCGCCGCGAGGAGCGCCTGCGGTCGCTGGCGGCAGAGGTCGAACGCGAGTACGGCGTCGACGCCACGCCGATCGCGATGGACTTAGACGACGCCCGGGCGGCGCTTGAGCTGTACGAGACCGTCACCGACCGGGGGCTGGAGGTCGGCGTGCTCGTCAACAACGTCGGCGTCGGCACCTACGGCCCGTTCGCCGACAGCGACCTCGACGCCGAGCGCACGCAGTTACGGCTCAACGTCGTCCTCCCGGTGGAACTGACCCGCCTCTTTCTCGACGAGTTCGACGACGGCGGCGCGGTGCTGTCGGTCGGTTCGATGGCCGGCTTCCAGCCTGGCCCCTTCCTCCCGGGCTACTACGCCAGCAAGGCCTACGTCAACAGTTTCACGCAGGCTATCGCCGAGGAGCTACGCGGGACGCCGGTCGACGTGACGGTCGTCTGTCCCGGCCCCGTCGAGACGGAGTTCCAGGAGCGGGCCGGCATGGGCGACTCGACCGTCGGCTCGCTGACGACCAACACTCCGGAGGCGGTCGCGACGGCCGCCTACGACGGCCTCGTCGCCGGCGAGACGGTCGTCGTCCCGAGCCGGCTGCTGCGGGCGGTCGACGTGCTGGGTCGGCTCGCGCCCCGTTCGGTGACGCGGCGACTCGCCCGCCTGGTCAACGAGGGCCGCTGACGGGCTGTTCGAGCAGTCGGTCGCCGGTCCCATCACAGACGACGGTGGCGACCTCGTAGCTCGAACAGCAGGACTCGACGGTGTCGGTGCTGAACGTCGCGGGACTGCCGTCGGGACACTCCCGGACGAACACGCGCAGGCCGGCCAGGACCTCGCCGCGGGCGGCGGGCGAGAGCTTCGCCCACTCGTCGGTCCAGTCGGCCAGCGTCCGGGCCGCGGCGACATCGACGCGCAACGCCGTGTTCGAGGGCCACTGGCCCAGTCGCTCTCCGTCGCGGTTGATCGCGACCGCGCCGTCGAACTCCTCGAGACCGACCTCGCCGGCCGTCAGGCCGAGCAGGTCGAGGACCCGCTCGGGGTCGACGCTCTCGGGGACCTCGCGGAGTTCGCGGTGCCAGGCGTCGTCGAACGCCCCGGTCAGACAGAGGTCGTCGACCTCCGCACAGGGCTCCAGTACGTCGAGGTCCAGCAACATCGTCTCCAGTTCGACGCCTTCCTCCTCGAAGCGACTGGTACCCGCCCGGGCGGCCGGCCCCTTCCCGAACCAGGCGAGCAGCCAGGGGGGCATATACCGTTTGGTCAGCTCCGGGGTCCCCGGGACCAGATAGCCCCGGAGCCAGATCGACAGCGCCGAGACGGCGAGGACCAGCGCGGCCGCGACGCCGGCGAGCACCGGTGTCGTCGCCACTGCGATCCCGACACCGACCGCGCCCGCCAGCGCGACCGCGATCGCGCTGTTGACGATCGTACAGGGCAGACAGCGGTTCTCGCCGGTGTACTCGGGGTCTCGGAGTCGGGCCAGCATCTCTGTCCGCCGTTCGTCGCTCGACGCAAAAACTCCCACGCCTCCGCCGGGTCAGGCACGCGGGTCCCGGTCGGGGCCGGGGTACTCCCCGTCCTCGACGGCGGCGTACAGCGACGCCGGGTCGAACAGCCGGGCGAAGGCGTCGGGCGGTCTGACGCTCAGGTGCATGTGTGCCTGGAGCGCGGCGCCGGTCTTCGCGCTCCGGAGCCCCTCGTCGTAGGACAGCAGGTGTGCGGCCCCGCCGCGGTACGCCGAGGCCAGCGCCGGGTGATCGCCGGCCGGGTGTTCGACCCGCTCGCGCTCGGTCTCGATCCGGTCGCGCCAGTCGGCCGCCAGCGACGGCTCGCTCAGTGCCTCGATCACCGCCTGCGCGTCGTCGAGCAGGGGGTCGCTGGCGACGAGGGTCACCCAGGAGTGCCGGCGCACGTGATCCAGCGCGGCGCGGGCCGGCCCGTCGCCACACAGCAGATCGGCCGCCAGCACGTCGGCGTCGGCGACGACGCGGGCGGGCGATGCCTCAGGCATCGTCACGGCGCTCCGTGAGCGCCTCGCGGACCCGCTCGACGGTCGTCTCGTACTCGCCGGCCCGCTCGAACAGGTCGTCCCAGGTCATACGGGGACGACGGGCCGAGGCACAAAAACCGTCCCGTCTGCCGCGTGTCTGACGGGTGTTTATCTCCCGAGAAGCCATCCGTTCACCCGGGCGCGCACCGGCGACCAATCCTATCCTATCCTCCCACAGCGCGCCCGGATACCCCATACCCCTCTCTGTACCCGTGTGCCACAGGCTGGCCGTTCGTACAGATAGTTTCCACTCTGTGTGGCGACCCGCCAGTTCGGTACAGCCGGGAGTCTCAGGCAGACGCCTCGCCGCGGAACGCCGCACGGACCGCGTCGAGTCCGTCGGGGGCGGCCATCACGGCGACGTTGTCGCCGGCTTCGATCTCCGTCTGTGGCAGCGGAATCGTCATCGACTCGCGGGCACGGCCGTGGGCGTAGACCCGCGCGTCGCCGGGCAACTCCAGTTCGACCACCCGTTTGCCGACGACCGGCGACCCCTCGGGCACCCGGACGCTGGCGATCGAGAGCTTCTCGGTCAGATCCGCGAAGACGTTGAAGTCCCCGCCCAGCAGTGCTGTCTTCGCGCCAGCGGCGCCGAGCCGTTCGGGGTAGATGATCTCGTCGACATCGGCGGCGTACTTCTCGTAGATCTCCTCGCGGTAGTCGGCGTCGATCCGTAGCACGGTCCGGCAGCCGAACTCCTTGCCGATCATACAGGCGGTGAAGTTGGTGTTCAGATCGCCGGTCAGTCCGCCGATGGCGTCGGCGCTCTCGATCCCGGCGTCCTTGAGGATACTCTCGTCGGTCCCGTCGCCATCGAAGGTTGTGAACCCGGCGTCACGGGCGCGATCCGCCTTCTCAACGTCGTTCTCGACGATACTGACCTCGTGGCCCTCGCTCTGGAGGATGCGTGCGGTCCGCGAGCCGACACGACCGTAGCCGACGATGACGAACTTCATGGGGGCCGATACGACAGCCTCCGGTATAAATGTGAACGGGTGACAGGGGGGTCAGCCCGTCTCGGTCGCCGTGTCGTTTTCGGGGGTCGGCGACGGCGGTTCCTGGTCGTCGGTACCGCCGACTGTGACGTTCGCGCTGTCGGTGATGGGCTGGCCGGTGTCGTCGACGTACGGGGTGTCGGCGCTGCCGCCCGTCGAGACGAAGTCGTACCGCTCGTTGTCGTTCGTGTCCAGGTGGGGCATCGCGATCAGCGTCCGGTTCTCCGTCAGTTCGTCCTCGTCGAAGGCCGCACCGGGCACGTCGAACAGGGTGACGGTGACGTTCGTGTAGTTACCGGGCGCGAGGTACTCGGAGACGCCGACGACGCTGCCGACGGCGTCACCGTCGAGTAAGCTCTCGTTGTGGATCGTGACGAACCCGCCCTCGGAGAGGTTCACCGACTCGACCGTGACCGTGGTCCCGTCGCTCTCCTGGTCCGAGAACACGACCGTTTCGGTCTCGTTGTCCGTCGGCGGTGCCGTGTCCTCGCCCAGGACGATGAGCGCCGACTGGCCGCTCCCTTCGGTGAACACGCTGTGGATGTAGGTTCCGGGTTCGATCCCGGTGGTGTCGGCGGTGAACGTGACCTCCGTCGAGTCGTTCGCCGGCAGCGTGACGTTCTGTTCCGCCAGGCGGTCGCCCTGGAACCGGAACTCGACGAGCTGATCGGTCGCGAACGGGTTCGGGTTCGTGATCGTCGCGTTCACCGTGATCGTCTCACCGACGGTCGCCGTCGCGGGGGCCGAGAGGTCGGTGACGCCGAACGACTGGACCTCGTCGACGATCATGACCTGTGCGGGCTGGCCGCGGGTCCGCGTGTAGATGCCCAGGAAGTAGGTCCCCTCGGCGACGCTCGTGTTGAGCGAGTACCTGACGGTGGTCGACTCGCCGGGGCCGAGTGTCACCTGCTCGCGCGAGACGACATCGCCCTGGAACCGGAACGTCACCCGCTGGGTGTCCGTGACATCGTTGGGGTTGGTCACCACCGCGTTCACTACCTCGGAGCTCCCCTGCCGGACGACTGTGGGGACGTTGAGGTCGCTCACGGTGAACGACTCGCCACTGACCCCTGCAGCGACGGTGACGTTCGCGCTGTCGGTGATGGGCTGGCCGGCGTCGTCGACGTACGGCCCGTCGACGGCACCGTCCGACGAGACGAAGTCGTACGTCTCGTTGCCGTCGGTATCGAGATGAGGCATCGCGATCAGCGTCTGGTTCTCCGTTAGCTCCGTCTCGTTGAAGCTCGCGCCGGGCACGTCGAACAGGGTGACGGTGACGTTCGTGTAGTTGCCGGGCGCGAGGTACTCGGAGACGCCGACGACGCTGCCGACCGCGTCACCGTCGAGCAGGCTCTCGTTGTGGATGGCGACGAACCCACCCTCGGAGACGTTCACCGACTCGACCGTGACTGTCGTCCCGTCCGTCGTTTGATCGGCGAACGATACCGCGGCGTTCCCTGCGTTTCCGACGTTCCCGACCTGTGCCGCGCCCGGTCCGACGAACGCGACGGCTGTCAGCGTCGAGAGAGTCAGTATTGCGACTACCGTGATCGTTGTCAGTTTCTCTGTAGCCGTGTCCATGGCCACCCGAACGAACTCCCGAACGGCTGATAAAGCGCGATAATTGTTCACAGACGGACAGGTGTGGTTACCGTCGGTTACGCGAGGAAACACCGACTTATGCAACCGGAAACCAGTTTGTTCGACCCACCGACGGTCCGATACGTGGACGTTACCGATAGCCCGACCGACCGGTGCCGTACGGGACACCATGTCGTAACAGTATGTTTCCAGACACTTTCGTCTGGAGCGTCTGACGGCCAGTGGGTTTCGACACGCGTTTACCCGTCGGCGGCCGACGGTGCGACGAGATGCGAGTGACGTTCCTCGGGACGAGTGGGGCCGTGCCGACGACACAGCGAAACACCAGCGGGCTGTTCGTCAACAAGGACGGCGACTACCTCCTGTTCGACTGCGGCGAGGGGACACAGCGCCAGATGATGCGCTTTGGCACCGGCTTCGCCGTCGACCACCTGTTCGTGACCCACCTCCACGGCGACCACGTCCTGGGAATCCCGGGGCTGCTCCAGACGTTCGACTTCAACGACCGGGACGCCCCTATCGCTATCCACGTGCCCGCCGGAACCCGCGGGAACGTCCGCCAACTCATCGAGGCCAACGGGACGAAACCCTCGTTCCCGGTCCGGATCAACGAACTGTCGGCCGGCGACGTTGCGCTGGACGGCGAGGACTACACCGTCCGGGCGATCGCGACCACTCACCGCTGTGCCTCGGTTGGCTACGTGATCGACGAGGACGACCGCAAGGGCCGGTTCGATCGCGAGAAAGCCGAAGAGCAACTGGGGCTTCCGCCGGGACCGAAGTACTCGAAGCTCCACCGTGGCGAGGCGGTCGAACACGACGGCCGGACGATCCGGCCCGAGGAGGTCGTCGGGCCGCCCCGACCCGGCCGGACGTTCGTCTACACCGGCGACACCCGACCGACCGACGGCGTCGTCGAAGCCGCCGCCGACGCCGACCTGCTCGTCCACGATGCGACTTTCGCGGGGGACCGGGCCGACCGCGCGCAGGCGACCGCCCACTCGACGGCCCGCGAGGCCGGCCAGGTCGCGGCCGACGCCGGGGTCCGCACGCTGGCGCTGACCCACATCTCGACGCGCTACGCCGGCCAGACCGACCGGCTGGCCGCCGAGGCCAGGGAGGTCTTCGACGGCGAGGTGTTCGTCCCCGACGACGGCCACAAACGCGAGGTCGCCTTCCCCGACGCCGAATAGTTGTACCTTTAGGTACTGACGCGGTAGCCGAGGTATGACCTACCGGATGGTACACGTCGGCCTCGGTGGTCGCGGCCACCACTGGGTCGAGCAGTCGATCCCGCCCAACGTCGCGGCCGGCCGTATCGAGGTCGCAGCCGCGGTCGACACCGATCCCGACCGTCTCACGCTCGCTCGCTCCGAACTGGATCTCGACCCGGAACGGTGTTACACCGATCTGGAGACGGCCCTGAGCGAACGCGAGGCGGACTTCGTCTCCATCGTGACACCGCCGGCCGCCCACGAACCGGTCGTCGACATCGCCCTCGAACACGACTGTCACATCCTCTCGGAGAAGCCCATCGCGGACACGCTGGAGGGCTCCGTCCGCATCGCGAAGAAGGTCCGGCAGGCGGACAAGAAGATGGGGATCACGATGAGCCACCGGTTCGACCAGGACAAGACGACGTTCCGGCGTGCGGTCCAGGACGCCAGTCCGGTCGATTACCTCACGGCCAGGTACACCGGCAACGTCCGCGAACGGGGGCTGTACTCGGACTACGTCCACGATATGGAGAACCTACTGTTGCTCGACGGCGCGGTCCACCACCTGGACATCCTGGCGTCGCTCGTCGACGCGCCCTGTGAGGAGGTGTACGCCGACACCTGGGTCCCCGACGCCGCCGACTACGAAGGGGACTGTACCGGTCTGGTGACGATGTACTTCGCCGACGGCACCCGCGTCCAGTACGAGGGCAGCTACGGCAACGCGACGGCGCTGAACGGTTGGGGCCACGAGCAGTTCCGCGCGGAGTGTCGCGACGAGACCATCGTCCTCGACCACCGCGAACTGACCCGCTACCCCTTCGACGCCGACGATGTCGGCGACTGGGGACGGAAGCCCGAGGGCGAACCCATCACGCTGGACGAACGCCCATCCTGGGAGAACACCTGGCTCATCGAGCAGTTCTGTGACTGGCTCGACGGGAACGAGCGGATGGAGACAAACGTCGACGCCGTCCTCGAATCGATGGCGATCGTCTTCGCCGCGATCGAGAGCAGCGAGCGCGGCGAACCGGTCAACGTACAGGACCTGCTCAACGAGGCCCACGCCAACGCCTGAGTCCGGTGGCTCACTCGGGCGAGAAGATGTCCTCGATCGCGCAGTCGTAGTGTGCCGCCAGCGCGAACGCCAGTTCCAGCGAGGGGTCGTAGCGGTCCCGCTCGACGGCGTTGATCGTCTGGCGTGTCACGTCGACGGCGGCGGCCAGGTCGGCCTGGCTCTCGCCGCGGCGCTCGCGGAACTCGGGCAGGCTGTTTCTCATCGCTTCGCCCGCGCGACGCCGACCAGCAGCGCCCACAGGGCGAACAGCCCGGTCACGAACCACGCGAGGTGGACGAGCCACAGCGGCCACGCCACCAGCCCCAGCGCTCGCAACACCGTCATCGTCGGGAAGATCACGGCCGAACTCATCCCGACGGCGGCGACGGTGTTCGCGCCGGCCTCCTGGAACACCGTCGTGTCCCGCTCGTCGAACATGACCGGCGTGCGGTACTGCAGGGCCGTGGCGGCCACGGCGGTCAGCGCGAAGCCGGCGACCCCGACCAGCGGGTAGCCCGCCGCGATCAACAGTGCCAGCGCCAGGCCACCGCCGGCCCAGAGACCGAAGTACGTGCGTCGGTACGTCGTGAGGGTGTGTGCAGTCGTCATCGGGAACCACGTAAAGCGCGCTTGTCGTAAAGGACGCTTTACGTGTAAAGCATGCTTTACACAGAATATAAATCTACCGCTCCTCGCCATCACCCCGATAGACGCTGCCGCGGCGCTCGTACTCCATCTCTCGGGTGACCCGCTGGCCCACGTTCGCGCCCCACTCGCGCTCGACCAGGTAGACGGCGAGATCGAGGCCCGACGTGACCCCGCCGGCGGTCAGTACGTCCCCGTCGTCGACCACGCGGGCGTCGACGACTTCGGCGTCGGTCGCCCGGAGGTCGTCGAGAGCCGCCTGGTGGGTGACCGCCGGCCGGCCGTCCAGCAGGCCCGCGCGGGCCAGGAGCATCCCACCGGTACAGACGCCGGCGACGGTCGCGCCGCGGTCGTGGGCCGCCGCCAGCAGTTCGGGTAACGCGCCCCGCTGGGCCTCCGCCCACGCTCCCTCGTCGCCGCGTGCGTTCCAGCCTCCGCCGGCGACCACCACGAGGTCCGAGTCGACGGCGCGCAGGGGACCGTCCGGGCGGACCCGGAGCCCGTGGCTGGCGGACACCGTTTCGGCCTCCTCCACCGAGCGAAGCGTCACGTCCCAGGTCGCGCCGGCGTCGGCGGCGTTCTCGAACACCTCGTAGGGGCCGACGGCGTCCAGTTCGTCGAACCCCTCGTAACAGACGACCGCGACAGTGTCCATACGCTCGCAGCGAGTGCCACGGACAAATAGTGGTGTGGTACCACGGTTCCCACATGCTCTTTGGCGGTGCCGCCGACCCCGCAGACATGTCCCGCCCGTTCCACCTCGTCGACGTGTTCGCCCGCGAACGCTACGCCGGCAACCAACTCGCCGTCGTGCGTGATGCCGGTTCCCTCGGCACCGCGGAGATGCAGGCCATCGCCGCCGAGATGGGCTTCTCGGAGACGACGTTCGTCACCGGTCCCCCCGCGGACGGCGCCTGGCCCGTCCGGATCTTCACGCCGGCCGAGGAGGTCCCCTTCGCCGGCCACCCGACGCTCGGGACCGCCCAGGTGATCCGCGACCACCTCGCCGACGGCCGGCCCGAGACGGTGGTGCTCGACCTGCAGGTCGGCGAGGTCCCCGTCGAGGCCGTCGAGCGCGACGACGGCGAGTCGCTGTGGATGACCCAACAGCCCCCCGACTTTGGCGACCGTCTCGCTCACGAGGACCTCGCGGCGGTGCTTGGCCTCCCCACCGAGGCGCTGGCGACAGACTGGCCCGTCCAGATAGTCTCGACCGGGCTCCCGACGGTCGTCGTCCCGCTGGCCGACCGCGAGGCGCTGACCAGTATCGACATCGACCGGACGGCCTACGACCGGGTGACCGGCGCCCGCGACGCCAAGAACGTCCTCGCGTTCTGTGCCGACCCCCGGGACGACGCCAACGACCTCGCCGACCGCGTGTTCGCGCCGTTCTACGATGTCCCGGAGGACCCGGCGACCGGCTCCTCGAACGGCTGTCTCGCGGCGTATCTCGCCCGCCACGAGTTCTTCGGCGACGACACCGTCGACGCCCGCGTCGAACAGGGGTACGAGATGGGGCGTCCGTCGCTGCTGGAGCTGTCGGCCGACGCCGGCGGCGACCCGGTCACCGTCGAGGTCGGTGGCAGCGTCGTCCCGGTCGCCAGCGGTGAGTTGGTGTAGCAAAGACGCCAGGGTACTCCGCGGTTCGCTTCGCTCACCGCTTCGTCGAGACTCCTCGCTATGCTCGGAGTCTCGCTATTCGTGCCCGTACACAGGAACCGGCTCGTAGGGCTCCTCCAGATACGCCACGTCAGAGGCCGAGAGGTCGATCTCCAGGGCCTCGACGGCCTCCTCTAAGTGCTCGATGCTGGAGGTCCCGAGGATCGGCGCGGTCGTGTCGCCGTTCTCGAAGTGCCAGGCCAGCGCGATCTGTGCCATCGTCACGCCGTAGTCGGCGGCCAACTCCTGCACTCGCTCGTTGATCTCCTCGCTGCCCGGCCCCTCGTCGTAGGGGACCTCGGCGGTCTCGTTCTCGTGGACGCCACGGGTCGTCGCGGTGAACTCCTCGTGGGGCCGGGTCAGATACCCGGCGCCCAGCGGGCTCCACGGGATGACGCCGACGTTCTCGCGGTCACACAGCGGCAGCATCTCGCGTTCCTCCTCCCGGTAGGTCAGGTGATGGAGGTTCTGCATCGTCTCGAAGCGAGCTAGCCCCTCGCGGTCGCTGATCTGCAGCGCCCGCTGGAACTGTCTGGCCCACATCGACGAGGCGCCGATGTGGCGGACCTGGCCGCGCCGGACGGCGTCGTCCAGCGCCCGCAGCGTCGTCTCGATGGGCGTGTCGTAGTCCCAGCGGTGGATCTGGTAGAGGTCGACGGTGTCCATCCCCAATCGATCGAGGGAGTGTTCCAGTTCCTGCTCGATGGTCTTCCGCGAGAGCCCGCTCGCGTTCCGGTGGTCGTCGGCGCCGGGGAACCGGACCTTCGTCGCGACGACCTGCTCGTCGCGGTCGTAGTCGGCCAGTACGTCGCCCAGGATTGCCTCGCTCTCGCCCGCGGAGTAGACGTTCGCGGTGTCGAAGAAGTTCACGCCCAGGTCGATCGCCCGCTCGACGAGTTCACGGCCCTCCTCGGCGTCTAGCATCCACTCGCGGTCGCTCCCGAAGCTCATACAACCCAGACAGATCCGACTGACCTCGATCCCGGTCGAACCGAGTGTGGTGTACTCCATGGCTCGGCATCGGACGCGACGGATAAATTCCCGTCGCTGTCAGGCCTCTGGCTCCGACGCTTGCGGCAGCGACAGTGTCACCGTGTTCCCGCTGTCGTCGGCCGTGTGGTCGATGGTCCCGCCGGCCAGGTCGACCGTCCAGTAGACGAGCCAGAGCCCACACCCCCGGCTGTGGTTGACCGCCGACATCTCGTGGTCGCCCAGCAGGACGTTCCGGTCGTACTCGGGGATCGGTGCCGCGCTGTCCTCGACGGTCACCTCGACCCGGTCGCCGACCGTTTCGACGGCGATCCGGACCCGCGGGGTCCCCCGATCGTTGTGGCGGATCGCGTTCTCGACGAGTTCGGCCACCGCACACTCCAGTTCGCCGGGGCCGTCGACGACCGCCGTCTCGGGGAGCACCGTCTCGATGTTCGTCGCCGGGTACTGGTTCCGCAGTCGCCCGACAGCGTCTCGGACCGCCTCGCTCATGTCGGTCGTCGCCGTTCGGGGTTGGCTGGTGAGCATCTCGACGATGTCGCGCTGTTTCTCCGCGGTCTCCAGCAGCCCCTCACCGGCCCGTCGGATCATCGTCGCGTGTGTCTCGATGTCGACGTTCGGGTCGGATTCGAGCGTCTCGGCGCTCCCGATGACGACGTTCAACTGGTTGCGGATGTTGTGCCGCAGGAAGTTGTCGAGCACCGCGAGCTGTCGCTCCCGACGGCGACGGTGTGTCACGTCCCGGCTGAACCCCGCGATACGGACGACCTCGCCGTCCTCGACGATCGGTTCCCCCTGGATCCACACCCAGCGGTTGTAGCCGGTCGAGGGGTTCACCCGGATCTCTTTGTCGGTCGGGACCCCCTCCGAGAGCTGTTTCATCGACTCCTCGACGACGGGCCGGTCCGGCGGGTAGACACAGTCGAGGATGTTCTCTGGCCCCGCTTCCAGTTCCTCGACCGGGCGGCCGAACACAGCCTCGTAGGCCGGGTTACAGAACAGCACCTCCTCCCAATCTCCGTCGACCAGCCAGAGGACATCGTCGGTCGTATCGGCCAGTTCGCGCAGCCGTGCCTGGCTCTCCTGGCGCTCCCGTTCGGCCTCGATGCGGTCGGTGACGACCCGGGAACTGACGACGTAGCCCGCCAGTTCCGTGTCGGTCAGGTTCGACATCCGGCTTTCGAGCCAGGTCCAGGACCCGTCGCTGGCGCGGTAGCGGTACGTCGCCGTGTCCGCCTGGAACTCCTCGGTTCCGACGATCGTCTCGAAGGCGTCCTGTAACACCCCACGGTCGTCGGGATGGACGTACTCGAAGGCGTTCGTTCCGATCAGTGCGGCCGGTTCGTAGCCGATAACGTGCTCTGCGGCCGCGTTGACGTAGGTGTAGGTCCCCGACTCGTCCAGTACGGCGATCTTGTCTTGCGTGTACTCCAGCAAGAGGGTCGAGGGACCCGAATCGTTCATCCGGCCCAAATGTTTCGTCCGTGGCCCCAAAGAACCGGCGACCGTTTCCGCACCGGTACAGTCATCCCTGGTGCTCTCGAATCCGGCGAGTATGGACCTTGCACACGTCGCACTCTGTGTTTCGGACCTCGATCGCGCGATGGCCTTCTACGAGGAGATGGGCTTTTCCGAGACCAACCGATTCACGCTGAACGGCGTCGAGAACGTCTACCTGGGGCGATCCGGCGAGGACGGTGACATCCAGCTCCGGTACGATCCGGACCGAACCACACCGATCGCACCCAGCCGTGCGGATACCGACCACGTCGCTTTCACCGTCGCGGATGTCGACGCGGCGTTCGAGACGGCCGTCGAGGCCGGCGGCGCGGCGGTTCTGGAGCCGACGACGATCCCTGAGGCCGACGCGTATGCGGCCTTCGTCGAGGACCCCGAGGGGTACACGCTCGAACTGTTCCAGTGGGAGTGACCGAGGAGCTACGTCGCTGGCCCGCGTAGTCCGGCCGTGATCGAACCCGGGCAGCTGTACCTGCTCGCCGTGACGGTGTTGCTGCTGGCGGCGCTGGCGGCTGCGGTCCCCGTCCTCGTCGGGATCGTCCGCGAGGGCCGTCAGCGACGGCGACGGGGGCAACCTCGTCCGCCCGACCCGCAGTCCGACGACAGCGACGACTCGCCGGCCGACAGCCACCCGTGTCCCCACTGCGGAACGAGCAACGAGCCCGGGTTCACCTACTGTCGGCACTGTCTGGAACCGCTGTAGGCTCCGCTCGGGAACCGATCGACGACAGAACTACGCCAGAGCTGGGATTTGAACCCAGAATCCCAAAGGGAACACGCTTTCCAGGCGTGCGCCTTACCAGGTTCGGCCACTCTGGCTCGCAATCGTGAGTCTGACGGCCGTCGGTTAATGGCTTTCGTTTCCGGGTAGTCGCCCCCGGGCAACGGTGGTGAGGACGGTGGCCCCGACGCCGACGGCCAGCGCCACCCCCACCTTCACCGTGGCGGCGATCGGTCGCGCTGCGAACAGTTCGTACCCCTGGACGAGCACGAGAAAGGACAGCGCGCCGACGACGCCCCACAGGAGGCTCGATTTCGTCGCGGCGTCCATCACTTCGCGGCGACGGCCTCGATCTCGACGGCGACGCCTTTCGGGAGGTCCGCGACGGCGACGGCCGATCGCGCCGGTGGTTCGTCGTCGAAGAACGATTCGTAGGTGTCGTTCATCGCGTCGAAGTCCTCGATGTCGTCCAGAAACACCGTCACCTTCAGCACGTCGTCCATCGTCGTGCCGGCCTCCTCCAGGATCGCCCGGAGGTTCGTCAGGGCCTGCTCGGTCTGGACATCGACGGCGGCGCCGTCGAGCAGGTCGCCGTCGGGTGTCAGCGGGATCTGGCCCGCGGTGAACACCAGATCGTCGGTGGTCGTCGCCTGACTGTACGCGCCGACGGCGGCGGGCGCCTCGTCGGTGTGGACCGTCTCTTTCATACCCGAAGCGGCGGCCGCCAGCGGCTTAAAAGCCCTCGCTCAGACGAGTACCTCGACCTGATACCCCTCCTCGCGCAGCGCCGAAAGCAGTGCCTCGACGTGGTCGGGGCCTCTCGTCTCCAGGTCCAGTTCCACCTCGGCGTCGTCCATCGCCACGTCGCGGCTGGTCCGGTCGTGCTCGATCCCGTAGATGTTGACCTGCTCGGCCGACAGCACCGAGACGAGTCGTTCGAGTGAGCCGGGGTGGTCGGTCAGGACCGTCCTGATCTTGACGTACCGCCCCGTCTCGACCAGGCCGCGCATGATGACGTTCGTCAGCGTGTTCAGGTCGATGTTGCCCCCACACAGCGCGGGGACGATCGTCTCGCCGTCGTCGTAGTCGAACCGGTCTTCGAGCACCGCTGCCAGCGCGACCGCGCCGGCCCCCTCGACCATGATCTTCGCCCGCTCTAACAGCGTCGTCAGCGCGACGGCGATCTCGGAGTCGTCGACGGTCACTACCTCGTCGACCCGGTCCTGGATGATCTCGAAGGTCCGCTCGCCGACCGTCCGGGTGGCGATCCCGTCGGCGATCGTCCGGACCTCGTCGCGGACGACCCGCTCGCCCTTCGCCAGTGACTCGGCGACGCTGGATGCGCCCTCGGCCTGGACGCCGACGACGCGGATGTCCGGGTTCTTCCCCTTCAGCGCGGTGGCGATGCCGCTGACGAGTCCGCCACCGCCGATGGGGACGACGACCGTGTCGACGCCGGGGAGGTCCTCGTAGATCTCCAGGCCGATCGTCCCCTGGCCGGCCATCACCATCTCGTCGTCGAACGCGTGGATGTAGGTCCGGCCCTCCTCGCGTTCGATCCCGTGGGCGCGCTCGGCGGCCTCGTCGTAGTCCTGTCCCGAGAGGACGACCTCGCCGCCGTAGTTCCGGGTGGCTTCGACCTTCGAGATGGGGGCGTGTTCGGGCATGACGATCTTCGAGTCGACACCGGCCCGCGTCGCCGCCAGCGCGACCCCCTGTGCGTGGTTGCCCGCGCTCGCGGTGACGACGCCGGCGTCACGCTCTGCCTGTGAGAGCGTCGCGATCCGGTTTGTCGCCCCCCGGATCTTGAACGCGCCGGTGCGCTGGAACAGTTCGAGTTTGAGGTACACGTCGGCCCCGGTCATCGACGAGAACGTGTGTGAGTAGTCGAGCGGCGTGTGCCGGGAAGTCTCGGCGACCCGGTCGCGCGCCGCCAGCACGTCGTCCAGGGAGAGCATGGCACGGCCTACTCGCTGTGGGATGTTAGGCCTGCGGGAAAACGTAAGGGGGAGCGTGTGACTGCATCCGGAGTATGCACACCCGGTGATATAAAACCAGTCGAACCGCGGCGAAAGTGAAAGTGCGGGACGAAGCCGCGGTGGGAGCGCTGTCTGCCCGGCGTCGGCCCCGCGTCTGACTGTCAACCTGTCACAGATGATAACTGTCTGTCCTGTCGGCCGTCGGTACCAACACTGGTATGGCTCCGTCCAGTAACAGTGGGTGGATGGACACCTGGCAACGCCGGACGCTGTTGTACGTCGTGGGACTGGTCGGTGTCATAGTGGCCTACACCTTCGCCTACGATTACGGCATGACGGTCTTCGAGAACCGGCCTCGCGAGTTCCTGCACTCGCTGCAGGTCGTCGTCGAGACGTTCACGACGACCGGCTACGGCTCCGACGCGCCGTGGGACACCGACGTGATGCGCGTGTTCGTCATCCTGATGGATGTCACCGGCGTCGTCCTCATCTTCCTCGCGTTGCCCGTCCTCCTCTTCCCGCTGTTCGAGGAGGCGATGGAGACGACCGCCCCGACCACCGTCGAGGACGACCTCAGCGGCCACATCGTCATCTGTACGTTCACCCCCCGCGGCGAGACGCTCGTCACGGAACTGGAGTCCTGGGACGTGGACTACGTCGTCGTCGAACCCGACCGCGAGACCGCCAACGACCTCTACGACGAGGGGTACAACGTCATCCACGCCGACCCCCAGTCCGTCGAGGGACTGGAACACGCGCGGCTCTCCTCGGCCCGCGCGCTCGTGGCCGACGACTCCGACCAGGTCAACACCAGTATCGTCCTCACCGCCCGCGAAGTCGACGAGGACGTTCGGACCATCAGCGTCGTCGAGGAACCCGACCGCGAGCGCTACCACGAACTCGCCGGCGCCGACGTGGTCCTCTCGCCGCGTGGCATCCTCGGGCGGAGCCTCGCCGGGAAGGTCACCACCGGCGTCTCGGCGACGCTGGGGGACTCGATCGAACTCGGCGAGGACTTCGACATCGCCGAACTGCCGATCCACCGCGGGAGCGACCTCGTCGGGACGACGCTGGCCGACAGCGGCATCCGCGAGGGGACCGGCGTCAACGTCATCGGCGCGTGGTTCCGCGGCCAGTTCCAGAGCCCGCCCTCGCCCGACGCCGAACTCGACGGCAGCACCGTCCTGCTGGTCTCGGGCACCGAGTCCCAACTGGAGCAACTCAAGACCATGACGCTCTCGAACGTCCGCCAGTACCGCACCGGCGAGACGGTCGTCGTCGGCTACGGCGAGGTGGGCCAGACGATCTGTGGGGAACTCACGGCCGCCGGCGTCCCGTACACGATCCTCGACCGCCAGGAGAAGGCCAACGTCGACGTGGTCGGCGACGCCACCGAACCCGAGGACCTCCGGCGGGTCGGCGTCGACGAGGCCCGGACGGTCATCCTCGCGCTCTCGAAGGACACCGACACCGAGTTCGCGACGCTCGTGGTCCGGGATCTGAACCCCGACGTGGAGATCATCGCCCGCGCCGAGGGCACCGAAAACGTCCAGAAGATCTATCGCGCCGGCGCGGACTACGTCCTCTCGCTGGCGACGGTCAGCGGCCGGATGCTCGCTTCGACGATCCTCCGGGAGGAAGACGTGATCTCGATGGACCAGCAGGTCGAGGTCGTTCGGACCACCGCCGACGGCCTCGCGGGGACGACACTGGGCGAGGCCGACATCCGCTCGCGGACCGGCTGTACCGTCATCGCGGTCGAGCGCAACGGCGACGTGCTCACCGAACTGGGGCCGGACGTGGACATCCGCCGGGGCGACGAACTCGTCGTCGCCGGCACGGACGAGGGTGTGACGCGGTTCCGGGAGCTGTTCGGGTAACCACTTTTTGCTGCGGGGTGTCCTCGCTCGCTCTGCTCGCTGCGGGCACCCCCGCTTGCAAAAACGCGGGGAAAAACTGCTCGGCCTCGTTGCACTCGGCCGAGTGAACCGGCGGCTCCGCCGCCGGATGCTCTCGGGTCGCCCTGCCTTTCCCCGTCTTCGCTCCGGCGCGACTGCCGTCGCGCCACTCGATCACGGCCACAGCACCACCGAGGGACTCTCTCGGATGTGTCCTCGTTCCCCTCCGGAATACCGATGCAGAGACTATCGACCGCGTGAAAAACAGCGAACCGAAGCCGCCTATCGTTCCTCGATCGGGACGAACTCAGTGTCCTCAGGCTTGGGACCGGTGTAGCGAGCGCGCGGCCGGATCAGGCGGTTGTCCTCGATGTACTCCAAGACGTGAGCCGCCCAGCCGCCGACGCGGGACATCGCGAAGATGGGTGTGTAGATGTCGATGGGGATACCCATCTGGTAGTACGTCGACGCCGAGTAGAAGTCGACGTTCGGGGCCAGTCCCTTCTCCTCCATGAGGTAGTCCTCGATGGTCGTCGACATCTCGTACCACTTGAGCGAGCCGGCGGCCTCGCCCAGTTCCTTCGAGCGCTCGCCCAGAATCTTCGCGCGGGGGTCCTTGACGTTGTAGACGCGGTGGCCGAACCCGGAGACGCGACGGCCCTCGTCCAGGGCCTTCGTGACCCAGTCCAGCGGGTTCTGCTCGGCGTCGTCGACCTCTTTGAGCATCTCCATGACATCCTGGTTGGCGCCGCCGTGCAGCGGGCCCTTCAGGGTGCCGATCGCGGAGGTGACGGCGCTGTGGATGTCCGACAGCGTCGAGGCGGTGACCATCGCGGAGAACGTCGAAGCGTTGATCCCGTGGTCGGCGTGGAGGACGAGCGCCTGGTCGAAGACATCCGCGGCCACGTCGTCGGGTTCCTCGCCGTTGAGCATGTACAGGAAGTTCGCGGCGTGGTCTAGGTCCTCGCGGGGCTCGACCGGCGTTTCACCGTTCCGGATGCGGGTAAACGCCGCGACGATGGTGGGCATCTTCGCGGTGATCCGGCGGCCTTTCGCGAGGTTGACCTCCTCGTCGGTGGGCTCTGCGTCCTCGGGCGCAGGGTCGTACCCGGACAGCATCGACACCGCGGTCCGTAGCGCGGCCATCGGGTTCTCGTCGGCCTCGGCCAGCCGGCGAACGGTTTCGAGCACGTCGTCGTCGACCTCCCGCTCCGCCGCCATCGCGTCCTCGAAGGTCGCGAGCTCCTCGGCGTTCGGGAGGTGGCCGTGCCAGAGCAGGTACAGCACCTCTTCGTAGCTGGCGCCGTTCGCGAGGTCCTCGATGGTGTAGCCGCGGTAGACCAGCCTGCCAGCGTCGCCGTCGATCATGCTGAGGCTGGACTCGGAAACGAGGACACCTTCGAGCCCCTTCTTGAGGTCGTCGGACATACGCTGTGGGTTCCCGACCTGCCGGGAAAAACATTTTCTTTCCGGCCGCCGATGTAATATTGCCGAAACGTTTTCGATGGCGAAATGCCCAGCAACGACGGCTATAAATTGAACACTGCAACTCTTCGGCCCGGTAACTGTCCGACCATCCACAGTGACGGGCGCACCGCCTCACTGTGTGTGGGCGATGACTCACCCGCTGTGGCCGTGGTCAACGCTTTTGCCCGGTGGCGTCGAACCGCCGGGCATGGACCCGACAGTGTCGGTCGAGTACGAACCGGTCAGCGTCAAGTCGGTGCTGGCCGAGATGAAAGACACCGCGGAGTTGCTCATCGACCTCTCGTACTCGGCGGTCCTGTTGGGTAGCGACGATGTCGCCGCGGAGGTGCTGGAACTCGAAGAGAAGATGGACGTACTCCAGTTGCGGGCGCGGATGAGCCTGCTGATGGCCTGTCGCTCGACGGAGGACGCCGAGGCGCTGGCGCCGGTCCTGGGGATGGTCGGCGCCGCCGAGAAGATCAGCGACGCCGCCGGCGACATCGCGAAGGTAGTTCTCGAAGACATCGGCCTGCCCGAGACGATGCGGGCCGCGCTGCCCGAGGCCCTCGAGACGCTCGTGCGGGCGACGGTGGCGCCGGACTCCCCGCTGGCCGGACGGACGCTGGGCGCGCTGAACCTGGAGACAGAGACCGGCGTCCGCGCACTGGCGATCCGCCGCCAGGGTGACTGGCTGCTCAACCCCGACCGGGAGACGGCGCTGCAAGCCGGCGATGTCGTGTTGTTCCGGGGGCCGGAGTCCGGTATCAGCGAGGTGTATCGGGACGCCACCGGCGAGCGCTACGAACCGCCGGACCCGCCCGAGGGGGCCGCACAGGACCTCGACCGGGCGGTCACGTCGATCGTCCTGATGAAAGACATGGCGGAACTGGCGGTCGATCTGGCTTACGGCGCAGTGCTGTTCGACAGCGAGGCCGTCGCCGAGGAGGTCGTCGAACTCGAAGCCGAGGTCGACGCGCTCCAGTCCCGGTTCGAGGCCTGGGTGCTCCGGGCGGCCGGCGAGAGCGACGACCCCGTCTCCTTGCGCGGCCTGGTCCACCTGGCCCGCTCGACGGAGGTCATCTCCGACGCCGCCCTGGAGATGAGCGAGGGCGTCCTCCGCGGGCTCTCGACGCACCCGGTCGTCGCCGAGGCCGTCCAGGAGTCCGACGAGATCCTCACACAGGCGACGATCACCGAATCGAGCGACTTCGCGGGCGCCACGATCGGCGAACAGGAGATCAAGACGGCCACCGGCATGCGGATCATCGCGATCCGTCGGCCGGGGAGTCAGAGCGACCGCACCGGCCGCGAGGGTGGCGACTGGGTCGTCTCGCCGGGCCCGGAGACGCCGCTGCAGGCCGGCGATGTCGTCATCGCGAAAGGGACCCGTTCGGGCGCCGAGCGGTTCGTCGCGCTGGCCGGCGGCTAAGGCTCGACGGTCACCACGCCGGGTTCGACGGCCAGTACCGCCCCCAGCGTATACAGGAACCCAAGAATGCCGAACGCGGCGACGACCGGTGCGAAGGCGACCGTCCCGCTGCCGGCGGCGTCACCGATCGCCAGCGGTGTGACACTGATTCCGAAGACGCCGGCCGCGTAGCCGAGTTTGTCACGGCGCCGGCCGAACGAGTACACGCTCGCGGAAAGCGCTGCCGGGTAGCTGATCGCGAAGTAGCTCCACCCGGCGTACAGCGGGGCAGTTCCGAGGGCGAGGTACCAGCCGGCGTCGAGCACCTGTGTGACGACGGTACCGGCCGCGAGACCGACGAGCGCCGCGGCGGGGAGGGCTCTGTCCATACCGGGCCGTGTCGGCTCCCGGCTCCTAAATCCCGGGGGGTGTTCCACGGACTGCCCGGCCCCGCTCAGTCCGGCCTGTCCCGCCGCGCCAGCCGAACGGCCGAGCCGATCGTCAGGACGGCCGTCGCCAGCCCGCCAAGCGACATCGCCAGGACGAACGCCAGGGCGAGGTAGAGATACGCCGGCCGCCCGGTCCCGGGCAGGACGAACGTCGCGAAGACGAGGCCGGTCACCACGAGCGCGAACCCGAACCCGAGTTTCGCGTTCCGCGGGACGTTCAGCGCCTGCACCATCGCGGCCCGGCCGCTGGGTTGCTCGCTCTCTGACACGCCCGGTGGTAGGGTCGCGTGGCTCAAGACGGCGTCGGTCCGTGTTGGCCGGAATCCGAACCAGTAAAGGCACACAGGCCGAACGAGTCGGACAATGGTACGTTTCGGTACGGCGAGTGCCGTCCCCGGTGAGCGGGACACGGGACGGTTGGAGGTGGGGGAGACCCGCGACGGGAGTTCCGTCGGACTCCCCGTCGCCGTGGTCAACGGCGCCGCCGACGGGAAGACACTCTACATCCAGGCCGCGAGCGACGGCGACGAACTCAACGGCGTCGGCGTCATCCAGCGGGTGCTCCCGCGGCTCGACCCCTCGGAGATCGCCGGCACGATCATCGTCTGTGGCATCGTCAACTACCACGCCTTCCAGGTCGCCGAGCACCGCAATCCCATCGACGACACGAAGATGAACCGGGCCTATCCCGGCGACGACACGGGCACCTCCAGCGAGCGCATCGCCGCCGCGACCTTCGACGCCGCCATCGGTGCCGACCTCGTCCTGGACCTCCACCAGGGCTCGACCTCGCGGATGATCGAGGAGTGTCGCGTCCGGTGTGGCACCCGCCACCGCCTCCACAGCGAGTGTCTCGAACTGGCGAAGGTCTTCGGCTGTGGGCACATCCTCGATCAGAAGGGGCCGGACGGCCAACTCGCCCGCGCGGCTCCCGACGAGGGCGTCCCGACCATCGACCCGGAACTGGGCGGCTGTGTCGGCTGGGACGAGGAGTCGATCCGGAAAGGCGTCGACGGCGTCTTCAACGTCCTCACCTACTACGGCTTCCTCGACGGCCACTACAGCCCCACGCCACAGACCCGCGCCAGCGGCTTCGAGCAGTACGGCGCCCCCGCCGGCGGTCTCGTGGACTTCCAGACGGACCTGGGCGAGCGGGTCTCCCGCGGCGAGACGCTGTTCGAGATCACCGACGTGTTCGGCCAGGTCAAGGAGACGATCACCGCCGACTCCTCGGGCATCTTCTGGCGTTCCCGTCGCCTCCCGCAGGTCGCGACCGGCGAGTACGTCTGCTCGGTCGGGACTGACATCGATACCTACTAACCCACCTTTTTCATCGTCGGGTTCGCGCGCAGCAGTCGCTGCGCGCGAACCACTCCTCGAAAAACGTGGGCGAAAAAGGCGGGACCGTCGCTTCGCTCGGTCCCGTGAAACCGCGCCTGCGGCGCGGTATGCTCCCGGTACAGCCCTGCCCTTCCCCGTCTTCGCTCGGGCGCGACTGCCGTCGCGCCACTCGCTCACGGCCACTGCACCGCTGTCCCGTTGCTCGGCTTCGACCCTCGCTACGCTGTGGTTCGCTCTAGCGAGCGTCGCTCTCCACGTTCGCGGTCCTCGCTACTCGGTTTCGGTCCGTTTTCCGTCCGGTACGGAGCGGACGGCGTGATGGTGTGCTCCTCCGGAACTTCGTTGGCGAGGACGGTCCCGTCGGCGCGGTAGACGATCCCGATCTGGTCGTTCCACTTGTGGTGTGTGGTCGCCACGTGGTCGCCGTCGACCGAGGTGTGCAGGAGGAAGGGGTACGGCCAGTCCGAGTTCGGGAGCAGGTCGGCGATCTCGCCCTGCTCGTCGCCGGCGACGGTGACGGCCCCCGTTGTCACGTCGTAGCCTTCCCCGCGGTCCATCGTGACGGTGAACTCGTGGGTGTCTTCGTCCCAGTTCTGGACGAGAATGTCGCCGTCCGAACCGGGGAGCCGTTCGGAACAGCCTGCGGATAGCGCCGCCGCTACGGTACCGACGCCGCGGAGGTAGGTTCTGCGGGAGACCATTGTCGGACCACCCGACGCCGTCGAAATAAACCTTCTGCGTACTGGACCACCACCTTTTGATGGCTCCCAGCCCCAGTGCCCCCATGCGACACTGCGAGGCCTGCGGCCGCGAGTATCCCCGCGACCGGCCGTGGCGCTGTGACTGTGGCCACGCACTGGACTACACCGACCTGCCGGTGCCCGACGGCGAACCGCCCGCGTTCGACCGCGCGGCGGGCATCTGGGCGTTCGACGCGTTCCTGCCGATGGACGAGCGGGTGACACTCGGGGAGGGGTGGACCCCGCTCGTCGACGCGCCCGAGTGGGACGTGACGGTCAAACTGGAGTCGCTGCACCCGACCGGGAGCTTCAAGGATCGCGGCGCGGCGGCGGTGATCGCCGAAGCGCAGGCGGTCGGCGCCGACCGCGTGCTGGAGGACTCCTCGGGCAACGCCGGCTGGCGGTCGCGAGCTACGCCGCTCGCGCCGGCATCGACGCCGAGATCTACGTCCCGGCCGACGCGAAAGCGGGGAAACGCCGCCGGATCGAACGCACGGACGCCGAGGTCGTCCCCGTCGAGGGCGACCGGCAAGCGGTCACCGACGCCTGTATCGCCGCCGTCGAGGCCGGCGAGGGCTACTACGCCAGCCACGCCTGGAATCCCGCCTTCTTCGCCGGGACCGCGACGATCGCCTACGAACTGGCCGCCCAGCGCGACTGGTCGGTCCCCGACGCCGTCGTCACGCCGCTGGGCCACGGGACGCTGTTCCTGGGGGCCTACCGGGGGTTCCGGGCGCTTGAACGGGCCGGCTGGACCGACGACGTACCGCGACTGCTCGGCGCCCAGGCGGCCGGTGCCAGCCCCATCGCCGACGCCCGTCACGGCGACAGCGGAGGGCACAACGACCTGGCCGACGGCATCCAGATCCGGGAGCCGGCCCGCGCCGACCAGCTCCGGGCGGCCATCGAGGCCACCGACGGGGACGCCGTCGCCGTCGACGAACCGGCGACCCGGGCCGCACACGAGCGGTTGGCCGCCGCGGGGTTCCACGTCGAACCGACCTGTGCGACGGCGACGGCGGCGCTGGAACAGTTCAGGGAGCGGGGTGTCCTCACCCCGGCGGACGACGTAGTGGTCGCGCTGACCGGCCGCAACGCCTGATCAACGCCACAGGAGCAAGGAGACGGGGACGGCGGCGTCGACCGAGAACCACTCGGCGTCGGCGTCGGCCGCGTCTGTATCCCCGGCGTAACAGATGTACCGCTCGTCCCCGTCCGATCTGGTTCTGACGACCGCGGGATACACCCCCTCGTCGGGATCGGGCGAGGGAGTTCCGCCCGTCTGTGAGACGTGTTCCGTTCCCATGCTGGACGCAGTCGGGCACTGTCGCTATTGTTACCGACTAACTAGGTGGACGGAAGGGATCACCGAACCGCCTCGACGGGGATCAGGAGGTCCACCGACGCGGCGAGCCAGCGGGTCGCCATCTCGGTGCCGGAGCGGTCGTTCGGGTAGAGGATCGCCCGCTCGCCGCCCCGGGCGGACGGTTCCAGTTCGGCGACCAGCACGGTGTCGCTGAACTCGTCCTGTGGAAGTCGGTCCCTCGCGTCGTCCCGTACGTGTTCGGTGCTCATGTCCCCGCTAGTCGCTGCGTATCCATTGTTATCTGGCGCCTACTCCGACCCCGCTCGGGCGCTCCACGCGGCTTCTGGTCGTCGCGTTACCGCTCGGGATGGACCGGGCCGTCGAACCCGCCCCGGATCAGCGGCTTCGCGACGTGTCGCCGCGCCACCGGCGGGACCTCGTACCAGCCCCGGGTCGATCGCTCGCTCGATCGCTCGCTCGACCTTCCCGTCGGCGCTGGTCCCGCAGTCACGACAGCGATACCCCTGGTCACGGCCGGCCGACGCCATCGACCGCCCACACTCGGCGCAGTCCGGGGTCACCCGTTCGGTCTCGACCAGTTCGTCGACCCGGAACTTCTCCAGTTTGAGCGTGCCGTCGCTGACCTCCCCACAGACGGTCACCCGGTCGCCCACCCGGAGGCTCCGAACCCGATCACGGAACTGCTTGGTCGGCTCGAAGGCCGCACACTGGAGGGTCGCCCCGTCGCCGGCGAGCGTCAGGAAGACGTGCCCGCCGGCCCGGGTCTCCGGTGGGTCGACCACCTCGCCGGCGACCCGGTACGCCCTGTCGTCCTCGACCGCCGACAGCGAGGCGTCCCGGAGGTGTACGTCGGTTCCCTGGTTCGTCAGCAACGTCGCCCGCTGGGCGATCGGTTCGCTCTCGATGGCGTCGGCGACGGCCCGACAGGCCTCGGGATCGTCACCGCGGATGCCGTACAACACCGGACACGGCGTCCGTGGGACACAGACCGGGTAGTTCGACTCCCGGTCGACGGTGTCCCAGACTGCCGGATAGTGGGCCTCGGCGGCAGCGAACACGCTCTCGGTGTCCACCTCACGATCCGTCCCCCACCGCTCGCGCTCGCGGTAGGCGATGTGTTCGTGGGTCCACTCTTCCAGGGCCGACCACGCGCCGACGGCCGCCAGCGCGCCGATCAGCCCGCGGCCGTTTCCCCGCTCCAGACGGGCGAAGCCGGCGTGATCGGCAAGCGTCGTCGCCGTCGCTCGGTCCTGGATCGCTCGGATCGCGTCCGTCGTGAAGTCGGCGACCGCCGACGGAACCGCCGCTGGGGCGCAGTCGGCGACGAGCGCGCCGGGGTTCGTCCGCGGGTCGTCGGTCTCGGCCAGGTCGAGCGTCGACTCGGCCAGGCTGACGGCCCGATCGGCGTCGATGTCGGTGTGGACCGCCAGCGCCGCGTTCCCGCGGGTCTTGTGTTCGACGGCCGGGTTCAGCCGGACCAACAGCAGCCGTTCGACGCGCCCGCCGGCCGCGCGGATGTCGTCGGCCAACTGCCTGGCGGCGTAGGTCGTACACATCCCGCCTTCCCGGGAGTCGGTGTCGTCGAGGCCGACGATTGTCACGCTCTGTCGTTGGCCGGTGGTGCCCAAACCCCTTTCGTCGTGCGAATCCCCGCGGGTACCGCCACAAATCATATATACGACGATTGGTTACCTTCGGTAGAGGTACGGAGGAGTATGTCACGGTCGGCACTGGTCGGTAACGTCACGGCGATGCTGGAGGACGCGGGGTTTCTCGTCAGCGACCGCTGTGCGATCAGACCCAAGAGCTTCGACATCGCGGCCCGGCGCGGCGAGGACGTGCTGCTGGTAAAGATCCTGGGCAACATCGACGCCTTCGACGGCGTCACCGGCGCGGAGATGCGCCGCCTGGGGACCTATCTGAACGCGACGCCCATCGTCGTCGGGTTACGGACCCGTGACGAGGAGCTGAAACCCGGCGTCGTCTACTTCCGGCACGGCGTCCCGGTCCTATCGCCCGACACCGCCATGGACCTGTTCCTCGAGGAGGTCCCGCCGCTCATCTACGCGGCGCCGGGCGGCCTCTACGTCAACATCGACTCGGAAGTGCTCGCGGACGCCCGCGAGGACAAGGAGTGGTCGCTGGGACGCCTGGCCTCGGAACTGGGCGTCTCCCGGCGCACCGTCTCGAAGTACGAGGACGGCATGGACGCCTCCGTCGAGGTGGCCGCCGAACTCGAAGACCTCTTCGACGCGCCGCTGACAGCGCCGGTGAGCGTCCTCGACGGCGCCGAGGAGGTCCGAGACGACGAACCGACCCCCGAGGACCCTGACGCGGACCCCGAGGACGAACCCATCGTCACCGTCTTCACCCGGATCGGCTTCGAGGTCCACCCCACCGACCGGGCACCGTTTACGGCGGTCAACGAGAACGGCCGCCGCCGCGAGCAGGTCCTGACCGGCCACTCGCCGTTCACCGAGACCGCACAGAAGCGCGCACGGATCATGTCTTCCGTCGGCGAGGTCACCCGGACGCGGTCGGTGTACGTCGTCGACGAACTCGAACGCGAGTCCGTCGAGGGCACCGCCATCATCGAGGAGGCAGAGATGGAGGAGATCGAGGACGCCGTCGACCTGCGCGATCTCATCATGGAACGGGGCGAGGACCACGAGGAGACTGCCTAGCCACTTTACTGCGGGGTTCGCTCCGCGAACCCCGCTTGCAAAAACGTGGGGAAAAACTGCCGAGCGTTCGCTTCGCTCACGCTCGGTGAAACCGCTCGCTATGCTCGCGGTACGCTTTCGGTACCGCCCTGCCCGTCCCCAGGTCGCTCGGCTGCGACTACCGTCGCAGCACTCGCTCCCGGCCACCGCATCGACGACCGCAAAAAGCCGCGTGCTCCGCTCGCGGCGTTACGCTGCGCCGCTGCCGTAGGTCTCTTCGAGGTACTCGACGATGTCGTCGGACTCGGGCATCCCCTCGACGCCGTTGTCCGGGTCGACCAGCACCGGGACGCCGGTCTGGCCCGAGACCTCCTTCACTTCGGTGCGGTCGCCGTGTGAGCGCGGGACCATGTGGGACTCGTACTCCAGGCCGAGTTCGTCGAGCTTCGTGATTACCTTCGCGCAGTACGGACAGCCCTCCAGTTCGTAGAGTTCGAGGTTGGCCATTGCGGCCGTCGGTATGGCCGCCAGCGACAAGAGGACACCGGTGGTGTGTCCGGCGCGCGCAGGGCCGTCAGACCGCGCTCGCGAGGACGCCGCCGGTCCGGACGACGAAGTAGAGCACGAACGCGAGTGCCAGCACCCACTGGCCGATCAACACGTCGTCGAACTCGCCCTGGGCGGTCTTGACGACGGGGTAGGAGACGATGCCGGCGGCGATACCGTAGGCGATCGAGTAGGTGAACGGCATCACCATGATCGTCAGGCCGGCCGGCACCGCGTGCGAGAAGTCGTCCCACTGGATGTCGACGACGTTGCGCATCATCAACACGGCGACGACGACCAGCGCGATGTGGGAGGCATAGAGGGGGATCGCCGTCGCCAGCGGCACGACGACGAGCGAGGCCATGAACAGGCCGGCGACGACGAGGGCCGTGAGGCCGGTCCGGCCGCCCTCCTCGACACCGGTCGCGGACTCGATGAACGTCGTCACCGTCGAGGTGCCCAGCATTCCGCCGACGGTGGTCCCGACCGCGTCGGCCATCAGCGGCTTGTCGATGTCCGGGAAGTCACCGTTCTCGTCGAGGAAGCCGCCGGCCTGCCCGACCCCGACGAGCGTCCCGGCGGTGTCGAAGAAGTCCACGAAGAAGAACGTGAACACGATCAGCGCGAAAGCGAAGGCCTCGACGTTCTGGAGGCCGGCGATGAACGCGCCCGCCAGCGGCGTGATGTCGTACTGTGCCGAGGAGAGCTGTGCGGCGTCGAACCCGCCGTTCCGGACGGCTTCGGTCGCGAGCACGCCCGGTTCGGCCAGCCCGAGGAAGGTCGCGACGGCGCCGGCGACCGTCGTCAGGACGATGCCGGCGATGATCGCGCCGCGGAAGCCAGCCGCGTAGAGGACGAACGTCAGGAAGAGACCGACGACCGAGAGGATCGCCACGGGGTCGCTGGCGATGCTCCCCAGGCCGACCAGCGTCGCCGGGTCGTCGACGACAATCCCCATGGCCTGCAGACCGATAACCGCCAGAAAGAGGCCGATCCCCGCCCCGACGGCGAACTTCACCGGCTCGGGGAACAGTTTGATGATGTACTCTCTGGCTCCGACCGCCGTGAGGATGATGAAGATGATCCCCTCGACGACGATTGCGGCGAGTGCCGTCTGCCAGGGGACGCCCAGCACGCCGACGACGGTGATCGAGAAGAAGGCGTTCAGGCCCAGCCCGGGCGCCAGGCCGAACGGTCTGTTCGCGTAGAAGGCCATCACCAGCATCGCCACGACCGACGAGAGGATGGTGACGACCGCGAGCATCTGCAGTACTTCCGGCGGGCTGTACCCGTCGATGGCGATGCCACCGGGTGTCCCGTTGTCCGGGAAGGCCGTGAGGATCGCCGGGTTGAGGACGACGATATAGCTCATCGTCAGGAACGTCGTCAACCCCGCGACCAACTCGGTCCGGACGGTGGTGTCGTGTGCGTCGAGTTCGAACAACTGCTCCAGCGTACCCATTGGTGCCTGTCTCTATACAGACGGGCATAAGCGTGGCGAGAACGGCCAAAATTGGTAGTCCCGCCGAGAGATCGGACGGCGCCGGTCGGGCGGTCAGCCGTCGCTCTCTGCGGGGGCGTCCGCCAGCAGGTCCGACGCGGTCACGAGCGACTCCAGGTGCAGGTCGTGGTCGGCCAGGTTCTCCCGGGCGCCCTCCTCGCGGTCGACGACGACCAGGACCCGTTCGACGACGGCGCCGGCCTCCCGCAGCGCCTGTGCGGCGTCGACGGCGCTCTGGCCGGTCGTGGCGATGTCCTCGATGACGACGACCTCCTCGCCCGCTTCGAGTTCGCCCTCGATGCGGTTGCCCGTGCCGTACTCTTTTGCCTGTTTGCGGGCGATGACGTAGGGGAGGCCGGTCTCGACGCTGGTGACGGCGACCATCGGGACGCCGCCCAGGGCGACGCCGGCCAGTTTCGTCCCGTCGAGTCGCTCGGCGAAGGCCGCGGCGATCAGTTCCAGACAGCGGGGGTCGGTCTCGAAGACGTACTTGTCGACGTAGTAGTTCGAGGTACCGCCGTGTGAAAGCTCGAACTCGCCGTATTTCACGGCGTCCGCGTCCCGGAGCGCGTCGATGAGTTCCTGGTTGGGCATACAGGCTCTCTGCTGGCAGGGGGCTAAGGGTTGTTGGAATCCCCTGGCCGACGCCGAGTAACGTCGACATTCCTAAGCCACTCGGTGACACACTCCCGTTCGAATGCAAGTGTTCGGGTCGAGTGGCGTCCGGGATGTCGCTGGCGAGGGACTGACGCCGCGGTACGTCGTCCGCATCGCACAGGCCGCGGGAAGCGTCTGGACCGACGAGTACGACCGCGTCGCCATCGGGCGTGACACGCGGACCACCGGGCGGACGTTCGCCAACGCCGCGACGAGCGGCCTGACCGCACTCGGCTTCGCCGTCGACCGCCTCGGGGTCGTCCCGACGCCCGGGCTCCAGGCCTACTGTGAGCGCGAGGGCGTCCCCGGCGTGATGATCACCGCCAGCCACAACCCCCCGGCGTACAACGGCGTCAAACTGATCGGCGCCGACGGCGTCGAACTCCGCCGAGAGACGCTCGACGACATCGCGGCCGCCGTCGAGGCCGACGACCCGGAACTGGCCGGGTGGGACCGGGTCGGCACCGATCGATGTATCGAGACCGCCCGCGAGAGCTATCGGGATCAACTCCGCGATGCCGTCGACCGCGAGCGCATCGCCGCCGCGGACCTGACGGTCGTGATCGACCCCGGCCACGGCGCGGGCTCGCTCACCAGCCCCGACCTCTTCCGGGAACTGGGCTGTACGGTCCACACGATCAACGCCCAGCCCGACGGCCACTTCCCGGGTCGGGATCCCGAGCCCGTCGCGGCCAACCTCGCCGACCTGCGGGCGTACGTCCGGGCCACCGACGCGGACCTGGGAATTGCCCACGACGGCGACGGCGACCGGGCAATCTTCGTCGACGAGCACGGCGACCACGTCGAGGGCGACGCCGCACTGGCGGCGCTTTCGGCCGCCGAACTCGACGCCGACGACGCGGTCGTCTCGGCGGTCAACGCCTCACAGCGACTCGTCGATGTCGCCGAGGACGCCGGCGCGGAACTCTCCTTGACTCCGATCGGTTCGACGTACATCGTCAGTCGCATCGCCGACCTCCAGGCCGCGGGGACCCGCGTCGCCGTCGCCGGCGAGGGCAACGGCGGCATCATCTTCCCGGCGTATCGGGTGGCCCGGGACGGCGCCTACACCGCGGCACGCTTCTGTGAACTCGCCGCCGAGACCCCGGTCAGCGAACTCGTCGCGCCGTTCGACGACTACGCGAACGTCCGGCGGAACCTCCGGTACGACGACGACGACGAACGCGAAGCGATGCTCGCCGGCGTCGAGGGCTACGCACAGGAGACCGACGCCGCCGTCGACCGGACCGACGGCTGGCGGCTGAACTACGACGACGCCTGGGTACTCGCCCGGCCGTCGGGCACCGAACCGGTCGTCCGCGTCTACGCAGAAGCCCGCAGCCTCGACCGGGCGACGGAACTGGCGGAAGCGATGGTCGCGGCCGCCGAGTAAGTCACGCCACGGCGGCCGACAGTCCTCAGGGCGGGTCGCCCAGTTCGCCGTGGGTCGACAGCGCCTCCTCGATGGCCGCCCGTTCCTCCCGAGCGGCCGCCAGATCACGCTCGACGGCGCCGCTCGCGACCCGCTCGCGCTCCTCGTCGGTGAGTTCCGAGCGAGCCAGCGCGCTCTCGCGGAGTCGCTCGTACTCCTCGCGGCGGGCCAGCGCCCGGACCTCGCGCAGTCGGGCGACGACCGACTCGTCGGCGAACCCGGCGACGACGGAGCGGTACTCCCCGCACAGCCACGGGAGTTCCGCGGCCGGGGGCGGCGGCCAGCCGACGGTGAGCGGCTCGGCGTCGATGTCCCGGAGGTAGGTTCGCCGGGTCGCGACGGCCGAGCGCAGCGCCGCCGGATCCTCGACGTAGTGGTCCAGTTTCGACCCGGAGTAGTCGGCGTACTCCAGTAGCGTCGGCAGCGGCTCGGTCCCGGCCTCGTGGTCGTGGACGTAGGTCAGCAGCTCCGCGGGCGGCGAGCGGAACTCGACCAGGGGGAAGGCGCCGGCCCGTTCGATCAGGTCGAGGAGGTCCCGCGCCGACGCGTCGCCCCGGAACGCCCCGAACGCCTCGCGGACGGCCTCGTCGTACGCGTCGATGGGCTCCCGGAGCCGTTCGACCGGCGCGTCCAGATCGGCGTCGCCCAGCCGTTCGAGCCGTTCCAGCTCCGCGACCCGGTCGTCCAGCGTTCCGATTCGCCGCCGGGCGTCCCGCCGGGCCTGAACGTACGCTTCCCGGGCCGCTTCCAGGTCGTCCAGTCGGCCGACGAGATCGGCCACCGGCGCCAGCATCTCCCGGGCCCGCTCGAAGTCGCTCTCCGAGAGCCGGCGCTGCTGGAGGTGGTCGTCGACGGCCTCGAAGGTGTCGTACTCGGGCACGTCCTCGTCGAGGTTCCCCACCACGGTCGCCACGGCCCCCTCGAACTGGGTGTAGGCCTGGAAGTCCCCGCTCCCGGTCGCCCGACCGTCGTAGTCGTCGAGCAGGCGCGTCAGCTCCCGGTAGGCGTCCCGGCAGGTCCGGAGCCGGTCGGCGCCGACTTCCTCGACTCGCTCCCGTGCCTGCTCGCGCTCGCGTTCGGCCTGCTCCAGGCGGTCGACGGCGTCGGACATCAGTAGACTTCGTCCGGGTCGAACACCTGTTGGCCGACCTCCTCGCCGTCGACGGTCCGGTAGAAACAGGACTCGTAGCCCGTGTGACAGGCCCCGCCAGCCTGGTCGACGACGTACAGCACCGCGTCGCCGTCACAGTCGACACGGACCTCCTCGATCGCCTGGGTGTGGCCGCTCGTCCCCCCCTTCTTCCAGAGTTCGTCGCGGCTGCGCGAGTAGTAGTGCGCGTAGCCCGTCTCCCGGGTCCGGTCGAGCGCTTCCTCGGTGACGTACGCGAGCATGAGGACCTCGCCCGTCTCGGCGTCCTGGGCGACCGCCGGGAGGTACTCCTGCTCGTCGAACGCGAGGTCGACGGCTGTCATACTCTGGCGGAAGCCTGTCTGCAAGATAGGTCTTGTGTCACACGCGAGGCACACGGTTCCCGTCGCCGCCAACCGCCCTGGTCGTCGATTCCGTCGGGGCCGACTGCCGACTCGTCGAGTGGTCCGGACCGGCCTCGGGACGACGAACGCACTTGTATCGGCATGACCGACCGGGAACGTGATATTATATCTTTAATTCACTCCCACAATACCTGGACACATCTTATGTACCACGGTGGGAACGTCGATGTATGAGACGAGATAGCACTGCCACGGACCGCATCGATGCGCGACTCGCTCCCGTCGGCGGATCGGCCGCCGGGGATTCTCCCCCGAAGTGGCCGAACCCGACCCCCGCTCCAGGCACCGCCCGCCAGCCACGCCAGTTCACCACGCACCAATGACGAACGACATCACGGAACCGACGAGCCGCCTCCCCGAGACCGCGTTCGCCGGTATCCAGACGTTCCTCGGCGCCGATGTCGTCGACCCCGAGGGGCTCCCAGCCGACGCCCGGGTCGGCGCTGTCGGCGTCCCGTTTGACGGCTCCGTCTCCCGGCGGCCCGGCACCCGATACGGCCCCAGGGCGCTCCGCGCGGCCAGCGAGTGGATCGCGCAGTTCGGCGACGAGAACGGGCGGGCCTACAACGCCGACACCGGCCGCCACGTCGACCAGCGCGCCCTCGGCGTCTACGACTGCGGGGACGCCCCGGTCGCCCCCAACGACGCCGAGCGGACACGGGATCAGGTCGCCGCCTACGTGGGCGCTGTCGCCGAACGCGCCTTTCCGCTCGTCCTCGGGGGCGACCACTACATCACGTATCCGGCCTTCGCCGGCTACGCCGGGAGCGTCGAGGGCGACGTTGGGCTCGTCCACCTCGACGCGCACTCGGACACGGCCGACGACGGAGACCTGTACGGAAAACACTGGCACGGCTCGCCGATGGCGCGGATCGACGACCTCGAACAGGGCGGCTACGAGAACCACGCGATGATCGGGATTCGGGCCTACGAGCGGTCCGGGTTCCCCGACCTCGTCGAGTCGAACGGGATTCAGGTCAACTACGCCCGCGACGTTCGCGAGAAGGGGATCGAGACGTGTGTCGAGGAGGCCATCGAGCACGCGACCGACGGGACCGACCACGTCTACCTGACGGTCGACATCGACGCCGTCGATCCGTCGTTCGCCCCCGGGACGGGGACCCCGGAACCGGGCGGGCTCACCAGCGCTCAACTGCTGGCCGCGATGGATCGGTTGGGCCGGTGTCGGGATATCGGTGCGATGGACCTCATGGAGGTCGCGCCCCGACTCGATCCGACCGACTCGACCCAGATGCTCGCGGTCATGGCCGTCGCACGCTTTCTCGAACGGCGCTTCCCGTGACGGATCGACCCGACACGGACGACCCGATCACCGAGATCCGCCCGGACGTGTACGACCTCACGCTGACCCGCGACCCGGCCAGATACCGGGCGTTCCTGTTCGATTGGGACCGGCCGACGCTCGTCGACTGCGGCCCGGCAGCGAACGCGGGGACGCTCCTCGACCGCATCGAGACCCTCGATATCGTGCCCGAACGGGTGGTGCTCACCCACGCCGACCACGACCACGTCGGGGGGTTCGACGCGGTCGTCGACAGCTACGACCCGACGACGTGGGTTCCCCAGGAGTCGACGCTGTCGACGGAGCACTCTCCCGACCACCGCTACGACCACGAGACGACGGTCGGGCCGTTCACTGCCGTCCACGTTCCCGGGCACACTGCCGACAACTACGCGCTGGTCGCGTCCGACCACGACCTCGTCGTGATGGGTGACGCGATGATCGGCGCCGACTGGCGTGGGCTACCCGCGGGGTACTTCCTTCTGGTCGAGGCCGTCTACTCCGACGATCTCGCGACGGCCGAACGGAACCTCGAACGCCTCCAGACCTACGAGTTCGATGCCGGACTGGTGTTTCACGGCTCCTCGGTCTTCACGGACGCGAGACGGAAACTCGACCGGTTTCTGGAGTTCCCGAACAAGGGTACCTGGAGCGATCCCGACTGACCCCGAGTCGGCGGTGTGACACGAGTCGGCGAGTTCTCGAAGCGAACCGGTCGGCTGCGGCGACGGACCGCCTCCCAGGTTTGAATCGCCTGGAGACTCGCTGACGCTCGCCTTCCGAGCCTCCGCTCGCGGAGGCGGGGACAGCCCGAGCTTCCGGTCGAGTACTCTTCCAGTCTGGGCTACCGGGGCTCACCCCGTTGGTCCGGACGGAGGGGCTGGGAACAGACGGGGCTGGTGGTCGTTTGCGGTTCGATACCCCGATCGACGCGGAGGAACTCCGAGATCGCGTAGACCATCCAGGCCTGACACCACCGCATCAGCGTCGTCCGCTTCGTGTGGTACCGGTGTTTCCGGTGGTAGAACCGGCCGTCACCCCCGTAGAGGTTATCGAGGGTCCATTCGAGGATCCGACGCGCGAAGTCGAGCCGTCCGGCGTAAGTGAACACCAGGATCCCCTGGGCGCTGGCGTGGATGTCTCGGGGGTACGAACAGGATTCGTCCCAGTTCGGCGCTCCAGACGCCTCGAACAGTTCGTTCCGATAGAACTCGACTCCGTCCTCGACCACGTCCGCATAGCGTTCGTCGACGACATCCCCGTACCGCTGGAGACTCTCGATGATGAACCCGTTGTGGAAATTGTCCATCGAGAGGTGAGACGCATCGGGCGGCTCGCGGTAGTACCAGCCACCGCGATCCGTCTGGAGGTCGGCGACGTGGTCGAAGATTCGCCGTGCCCGCTCGCGCAGGGCCGACTCGTCGAAGACATCGTACAGATCGACGAGGAGGCGTGCACCGAGCGCGCCGGCGTTGATGGTGTAGTACTCATCGGTGTCCTGGACGTGGTAGTCGATGACTGCACCGCCGTCGACCGCTCGATAGTTCAGGTCGTCGACGACGAAGTCCGCGGCCGTCCGGGCGACCTCGGCGTAGGACGGATCCAGCGGGGCCGCTGCGAGGAGCGCCCGCACCGGAAAGGCGGTCGATACCACCGACGGATGGTTCGGGAGCCCCTTGACCCTGAGCGTCTGAATCTCGTGTTTGTGACCGCCACAGAACCCGCTGTAACCGACGCTCCGGTGTTCGATCAGCCAGTCGACGAGGGATCTCGCCTCCCCGACGTGATCGACACTCGCTTCTGCCGGTTCGTCGACCGCCCCGGCCGTGAGGAGACGGGCGTACGTCAGGTTGGCCATCGCGAAGAGCGCCGCTCCCATGTAATTCCGGCGCTGTTCGACTAGGAACAGTGGCCGCACGTTCACCGGGGCTCGCTTTATGCTCTCCTGTACGGCGATGTTCACCCACTTGTTGTCCACGGGGACGGCCCGGAGGAGCTTACTACTCAGTCCGTCGGCGTAATCCCACCCGGTGTAGTCGCGCTCCCGTGCGTACGCGAGCGTCTCCCGGAGGAGCGTCGGAGCGCGTGTGGTCGACAGATCGACCGGGCCCGTCTGTTCGGTGGTCATCGATCTCCGTTCGCCACCGTCTCCCGGTCGATGTCGGGATCGTCTGCGTCGACCGTGAGGTTCTCCTCCGAACCGCCCTGGGCCGAGCGTGTGTCTGCGTCCGAGCCGCGAACGGGTGGCTCTGCGTCCGCTTCCGCGTCTCCCGATGGGGGTGTGAACCACGATATCGGGTCCCGGAAGTTGAGGTCGATCCGAGCCGGCGGGTACGCCATCGCGACGATGGATCGCAGCAGTGACTCGCTCTCGTGGCTGTACGAGAAGTAGAGTTCGCGTAACGGGAACACCATCTCGCCGACCTGTGCGGGTTGGCACGTGGACGGCTCCCACGGCAGATCGAGGAGCTCGGATACGATCGAGGAGACGAACCGGTAGCCAGACTGACTCGCGAGCGCGTACGATGCCCAGAGCTTCGGGTTCACCTCCATCAGGACGAACGAGCCGTCGGGGCGACGCTTGAACTCGACTAGGGCGGGACCGTTCCAGTCGAGCCCGTCCAACAGCGCGATGGTCGCAGCTTCGAGGGCCGGGTGGCGGTAGATGCGGACCCGCGTCCCGCTCCCGCCCGCTCGGGGAACGGAGCGAAGTTCCTCGTGCTCGAACAGCATCTTGAGGTCGCCGTCGCAGTAGAGGACGCCACAGCCGAACGTCCGAGGGTCGTCGATGAACTCCTGAACGAGGATATCGTCGGTTGCTTCCTCAGCCAGGTCCTCGTACGTCGACCAGAACGCCGCCGGCTCGTCGACTTTCGCCGTCATGGTCTCTCCGCATTCGTGGCGGGCTTTCAGGAACACCGGGAACGGAAGCTGATCGATGCTGCCGGGTCGACCCTGTTCGTCCAGCGTCGTGACCTGGGTCGTGTAGTCGTCGGGCGTGTCGATACCGCAGTCGTCGGCGAGCGAGAGTGTCGCACGCTTGTCGACCGCGGTCGATAACGGCTCCGTCGGAGGGAGGCAACAGCGGATCGAACCTGGGAGTCGGTCCCGTAGCCCGTCGAGTGTCACGACCGATTGATAGCCGACCGGCAGGACGACATCCGGTTCGTGTGACCAGATGATCTCGAGCAGCTCCTCGCCGTACCCGTCCGCCTCGGGATCTGCCGTGACGCCGATATCGCAGTACTTCGAGCGGAGCAGTCGGCTGTTCCCGGCCGACCCGATGCCGACGATCGTCGCGTCCAGGTCCTCGGAGAGTTCGGTCGCGACCTGGATGGCGTTGTCGTAGTCTCCGTCGAGGACTATCACCCGCGGGGGTCTCTGGTCACTCATGTCGTTCAGTCCCTGTCCTGTTCGGTGAACGTCGTTCGCCAGTTCGACCCGTCAGCGAGCTCGCCGACAGGGAGTCGATCGGCCTCAGAATCGCTCGTGAGCGGACGTACCGCCATCTCGGTTGGCGTCCGGAACCGGGAGACGATCGGGGCTTCGTCGGGGACGAATCCGAACCGCGAGAGGAGCGGAGACGGGAGCGTCGATCCGGAGACGGCCAGGACGCTCGCGTCGGCGTTGTCGGAGACGATAGTCGCGATCAGTCGTCCGAATGCCGGTTCGCCCGGACCCGCCGGGAGTGCATCCATGAGTTTGACTTTCCGTCCGTTCCTCGTGCGGGTGACGATGGCGGCGACGGGCTCGCCATCGCGTGAGGCGACGTACGTCGTGTCCTCGTAGGCGGGGTCGGCGAACCACCAGCGATAGAAGGCGCTGTCTCGCTGGACGTGGAACCGTCGAGGTGGGGCGGTTTCGTAGAGGGTTTCCAGCGTCTCCGCCGGCACCGTCTCGTAGCGGTCGACCTCGACGGAGTCGTCACTGGACGACCGACGGGCCCCGACGACACCCAGCGCCCCGCGTGCGATCGCGTTCATCGTCCGGCCGAGTGTCCGCCTCCCTACCCCCGCGTCTCCCGGGGTGAGGAGTTCGGCGGGGCGCTGGACCCGGTAGTGGGTCACGACGCGGTCGAGGGCCGACCAGCCGAGGTCACGCTGGACCGACAGGGCGCCGGGGTTCGGGAAGTTGAAGAAGAACGCCGGCTCGCCGTCTTCGTACCGATCGATGGCGCTCCGGGTGATCCGTGTGTACAGTCCCTTTCGGCGGTGGTCGGGGTGGACCATCGCGTCGGCCGGCTGAAGCGCGAGGACTGACCGGTCACCTCGGCGTATCCGGGCTGGGACGTACGCCTGGGTGCCGACGATCTCGCCGCCGTGAGTAGCGACGTTGATCGGAACGTGCGAGAGGAACGGATCGTCGACGTACTTCCAGTCGAACCAGTCGGGGGTGGGGCGTCTGTCCCACTCGGTCTCGTACAGCGAGAGTATCCCGTGGCGGTCGTCCCGTTGGAACCACCGAACCTCGTACTCGTCAGAACCCTCTTTTTGTTCTTTGACGCCCATCACTGGACTACATCTTCTATTCGTCCATTTGTTATACGCGCTGTATCGGGGATTAGAGCACTCCTAACTCTCGTTTCTGTACGGGAGTCCACACCAAGTCGGATGTGTTGCCCTCGAGGGTGCCGTTATCGCGTGACCGACGACAGCCCCCGCGCTTCCGACCTAGGCCGTCGATACTCCAACTCACACACGTTCTTGCGGTCACTCCGATCGCACCAATTGGGACAATACACCGGCCACACTGTCGTGCGAGCGGGTGTGCAGTGATCTCCTGCTAAGCGGGACCACCACCGATCGACTCGCTTCGCTCGTCTTTCGACTTCCCGCTCGTTTCGCTCCGGGAACGGGGACAGGTCGACCTTCAGTCGAGTACGTAACGCTCTCGAATGCGGATCGCGTAGAATCGGGATGCCGCCTCCCGGATTTGAACCGGGGACAGCTCGATCTTCAGTCGAGTGCTCTCCCAGTCTGAGCTAAGGCGGCGCGCACTTCCACCGATGGCCAGTGTATAAAAAAGGATTTCGAAAGCGGGTGGTCCCGGTCAGGGAAGGAACAGGTCCGCACTGTCGTAACTCGCTCCGCAGTCGTCACACTCGTACTCCGTACCGTTGGTCGTCGAGACATCGCCGTCACACCGAGGACACGTCGATCCGTCGATCATGCCTCGCGGTACCACAGACCGGGATAAATGGCTTTCGTCACGTGTTGGCACAGCGACAGCAGTGGCTGGCGTCTCGCCGTGTCCCGATGTCGCCCCGTCGTCGGTGCTCGTTTGCGCCGTTCACGAGTCGTTCGCGGAATGGGTCCGGGCGTCCTGCGCGAGAGCGCAGGGCTCGGGAGAGCGTCGCTCTCCCGGTGGATTCGAACCGGAGGAAGACGGACCGCTCGCTTCGCTCGCGGTTGCGACTTCCAGGGTTCGAACCGCCCGAGAGAGCGATTCACCGCTCACGAGTCGTTCGCGGAGAATCTATGGGTCCGGGCGGATTCGAACCACCGACCTCGGCCTTGTAAAGGCCACGTCATAACCAACTAGACCACGGACCCGCACTCTCCCGTTCCCCATCGGCAGGAATAACGCTTTCTCTCTCGGTCGGAACGCTTAGGCCCGCGCTGGCCCACCGTCCGGTATGGAGCGACGCGCCGGTATCGTGATTCTGGGGACGGTCGCGCTGTTGGTCGGCGGGGCGGTCGTCCTCCAGTCGGGGTTGTGGGTCGACCTCGTCGGGACCGGCGACTACGAGCGCGGGACGGTCACCGTCACGGAGCGGACGACGCCGACCGCCGCGACACCGACGCCGACGGGGACGGCCACTCCCGGAACGACCGTCGCGGTCAGGCAATCCGACGCGGGGCCGACGCTGGCGACCGTCGAGGTCCGCATCGCGGACACGACGACGAAACGCTACGTCGGGCTCAGCGAGACCGACGAACTCGGCCCCGACGAGGGGATGTTGTTCGTCCACGACGAGGCCGACACCCACGCCTACGTCATGCGGAACATGTCGTTCCCGCTCGACATCATCTTCGTCGACGCCGACGGCACGATCACGACGATCCACCACGCGTCGCTGCCGCCGCCGGGTGACGAGACGTTGCGGCGGTACGAGGGCCGCGGGAAGTACGTCCTCGAAGTGAACCGCGGGTGGACCAACCGGACCGGCGTCGAGGTGGGCGACCGGGTCGAACTGCCCGCCGGCGTCGCGTAGCCCGACGGTCTTTTGCGCGTCCGGGCCGTCGTACCGATAATGGATATCGACGCGGCGTCGGACGACGACGCCTTCGAGGACGCCCGCGAGCGGGTCGAGCGGCCGATGTGGCGGCTGTTCACCGACTACGGTCACGGCCAGCGCCTGGCCTTCGTCGTGGGGCTCGTCAGTTCCATCGCGGCCCGGATGCTCGACCTGTTGCCGCCGCTGTTGCTCGCGCTGGCGCTGGATACCGTCATCCAGCAGACCGACAGCACCTACAGTCTCCTCCTGGTTCCCGACGCCTGGATTCCGGCGGGCCGGGCCGCCCGACTGTGGCTGACTGCGGGGCTGATCGCGGCGTCGTTCGGCCTCGGCGCTGTCTTTCACTATTCGAGAAATTGGGGCTGGAATAAATTCGCGCAACACGTCCAGCACGCGGTGCGGACCGATACCTACGAGACGATGCAGCGGCTGAACATGGACTTCTTCGCGGACAAGCAGACCGGCGAGATGATGTCCGTGCTCTCGAACGATGTCAACCGGCTGGAGAAGTTCCTCAACGACGGGCTCAACTCCTCCTCGCGGCTGGTCATCATGGTCGTCGGCATCGCCGCCTACCTCTTCTACATGAACTGGCAACTGGCGCTGGTCGCGCTGTTGCCGGTGCCGATCATCGCGGTGTTCACCAAGCGGTTCATCGAGACCATCCAGCCCAAGTACGCCGACGTGCGCTCCTCTGTCGGGAAGCTCAACTCCCGGCTGGAGAACAACTTAAGCGGCATCCAGATCATCAAGACGGCCAACACCGAGGAGTACGAGTCGGATCGTGTCGAGGACAGCTCCCAGGAGTACTTAGACGCCAACTGGGACGCCATCGAGACGCGGATCACCTTCTTCCCGGGGCTACGGCTGGTCTCGGGACTGGGCTTCGTCGCCACCTTCGCCGTCGGCGGGCTGATGGTGATCGGCCAGCCCCCGGGGCCGCTGACGGCGTCGTTGTCCCCCGGGGAGTTCGTCGCGTTCATCATCTACACCCAGCGGTTCGTCTGGCCGATGGCGCAGTTCGGACAGATCATCAACATGTACCAGCGGGCCTACGCCTCCGCCGAGCGGGTGTTCGGGCTGATGGAGACGCCCGGGCGACTCGAAGAACGCGAGGACGCGACGCCGCTGTCGGTGACTGAGGGGGCCGTCGAGTACGACGATGTCTCCTTTAGCTACGACGGGGACGATCCGGTGCTCTCGAACGTCTCCTTCTCGGTCGATGGCGGCGAGACGGTCGCGCTCGTCGGCCCGACCGGCGCGGGTAAGTCGACGGTGATGAAGCTCCTCCTGCGGATGTACGATGTCGACGGGGGCGCCATCCGCATCGACGGCCAGGACCTCCGGGACGTGGAGATCCCCAGCATCCGGCAGTCCATCGGCTACGTCAGCCAGGACACGTTCCTCTTCTACGGGACGGTGCGGGACAACATCGCCTACGGCACTTTCGACGCCACGGACGCGGAGATCCGCGAGGCCGCCGAGGCCGCCGAAGCCCACCAGTTCATCCAGAACCTCCCCGACGGCTACGACACGATGGTCGGCGAACGCGGCGTCAAGCTCTCGGGCGGCCAGCGCCAGCGCATCGCCATCGCCCGTGCGATGCTGAAAGACCCCGAGATCCTCGTGCTGGACGAGGCCACCAGCGACGTGGACACGGAGACGGAGATGCTCATCCAGCGCTCCCTCGACGAGTTGACCGCCGACCGGACGACCTTCGCCATCGCGCACCGCCTCTCGACGATCAAAGACGCCGACACCATCGTCGTCCTCGAAGACGGGGAGATCGTCGAACGCGGCCCCCACGACGATCTGCTGGCCGCCGACGGCCTGTACGCGAACCTCTGGGCGGTCCAGGCCGGCGAGATCGACGAACTCCCCGAGGAGTTCGTCCAGCGGGCGGTCCGGCGCCGCGCCCGGACCGACGCCGACGACTGAGTGTGCTTCCCGTCGGCCTCCCGGGCACGTCGGGTAAACTGTTATTACAGTGTGTCATGTAACGACGTAGCATGGCGACCGCATATCTCGTGAGTACGGCGCTGATGGCGGTGCTCGCGGTCGCGGTGGTGGCATGGCTGATGAACGGTCGGCAGTGGTACCAGTACGCACCGCCGGCTCGGGACGCTGCAGGACTGCCGGAACCGGCCGACGCCGCGGACGGCGGGCCGATCGGCCGCCTGGCGAGCCAGCCGGCGGTCCAGCTCGCCGCCTTCGCCCTGCTGGTCGTCGCGGTGTTGGTCCTCCCGGTCGTCTACATCTCCGCGCCCGGCGGGAGTCAGCCGATGGTCGGCATGGCTATCGCCGTCGGCGGCGGCGCTCTGGTCGTCGGCTATCTCCTCTACGGGGTCTACGCCGCGGCCAGCGGGCGCGGTCATCCCCGATCGCTGGCGGTCGCCGAGTCCGCGACGGTCGGCGGCGCGCTCTTTCTCGTCGCCATCGTCGTTCGGCTCGTGATGTAGGGCACGCCCGGAGACACGGGTACGTGTACCGTCGTCGGTGGCCGAAAACGCAGAGCAACGCGGGTTCAGACGATCGAGTACGCCGCCGCGGCGGTCAGCGCCAGCGCGGCCGTCGTTCCACCGAGGACGAGGTACGTCACCGCCCGGGGCTCCCAGCGCAGGTGCTGGTAGTAGGCGGCGACGCCGACGGCCTTGATGATCGACAACACCATGATGACCGCGAAGGCCAGCCAGTAGGCGCTGTCGACGAGGCCGGTGAACTCGACGACCGCCTGAGCGGTCGCGAAGGCGAACAACACGACGTATATCAGAGTGTATCCTTTCCAGTCCATTGTTCTAGAGGATGTAAAACAGCGGGAACAGGAACAGCCAGACGATGTCCACGAAGTGCCAGTACAACCCGAAGTACTCGATGGGCTTGTCGTCGCCCTGGTAGGCCCCGTTCCAGGCCCGGACGGCCATGTACGCACAGATTATCAGCCCGATGACGACGTGGGCGCCGTGGAGCCCGGTCGTCAGGTAGAACGTCGACGAGCCGATGTTCGTCGAGAGGTTCCAGCCGTTGGGGAACGCCGCGGTCTCGATGTGGAACAGGTGGTTCCACTCGATGCCCTTGTTGATGAGGAAGCCGACGCCGAGCGCGAAGGTCCCGACCAGCGCGGCGACGGTGCCCCGCCTGCTCTCGCGTTCGGCGGCGACCATCGCGATGACGACGAGGAAACTCGACGTGAGCAACAGGTAGGTGTTGATCAGCCCCGGCATGGTCACGTGGGCCGCCGGGATCAGGTCGTGGTGCCAGTCCGTCCAGCCGTAGGCGACCCGGACGAAGGCATACGAGCCGATGAAGGCACCAAAGAGGACGATGTCGCTCGCCAGGAACGTCCACATCCCGAGTTTCATCTTCTCGACGCCCTCGAAGGGCCACCGTTCGGCGATCGCCATCTCGGGGGCGTGGAACGACTCGCGGGTCATCCCGAACAGCGAGGAGAACGTCGCCAGGCCGCCGGCGAGTGCCATCCCGACGTAGACGACACTGCCGGTCCGAACCCCGGAGAGCCCGAGGAACAGGACGAACCCGCCCAGGCTGATCAGGAACGGCCAGAAACTCGCGTGGCTGGCGTGGTCACCGCCGGCCGTCTCCTGTGCCGTTCCCAGTGCCGTTGCCCCCGTCGCAGTCACCGGCGTGGCCGTCCCGCCGTCGGTCGCGGTGCCGCCGTCGGCGGCGACCCCGTCGGTCCGCTTGGCGACCTCCTCGTCCGAGAGGAAGGAGAGCGAGCCGTCGGCGTAACTGGGCAGTCCCGGGAAGTTCTCCAGCGGCGGCGGGGAGGAGACCGCCCACTCGGCGGTGGTGGCGTACTCCCAGGGGTTGTCCCCCGCGTCCGCGCCCCGCCACAGCGAGACGAACAGGTTGTAGAACATGATGAGGAAACTCGCGCCGAGGATGAACCCACCCACCGTCGCCATCGAGTGCCAGATCTGGAGGTCCTGGGAGTACTCGAACACCCGTCGGGGCGTCTCCCAGGCGACGAACATCGGGAAGTACAGCAGGTTGAACCCGACGAAGTACACCGCGAAGTGGAGCTTCCCGAGGAATTCGTCGTACATCTTGCCCGTGATCTTCGGATACCAGTAGTAGAGCCCGCCAAAGAGTGCCGTCGCGCCCGCGACCATCACGTAGTGGAAGTGCGCGACGACCCAGTAGGTGCCCCGGAACTGGTAGTCGAGCACGATCGCGCCCAGGAAGACGCCGGTGATCCCGCCGACGATGAAGAGGATGAGCGCGCCGAGCGAGAACAGGAACGGCGTCGTGAACCGGACGCGGCCTTTCGCCATCGTGTAGATCAGCGAGAAGACCATCAGGTCGAAGGGCAGGGAGATGCCGATGGTCGTCGCCATGAACACCGTCTTGATGGGGAGGTTGATCCCGGTCAGGAACATGTGGTGCATCCAGACGACGAAGCTCTGGATCGCCACCAACACCATCGAGATGATGAACCACTTGCGCCCGACCAGCCGGCGACCGGTAAAGGTCTGGAAGCACTCGGCCATCACGCCCAGCGCGGGGAAGAAGACGATGTACACCTCGGGATGGCCGAAAAACCAGAACAGGTGTGCCCACAGCAAGGAGGCGCCGGGGTTCTCGGCGCTCGTGGCCATCGTCGACCCGTCGTTGGCGAACTGGAAGTAGGTCGTCCCGATGATGTGATCGGAGGCGAGGATCATCAGCGCCGCCAGCAGCGCGGCGAAGGCAAACAGCATCATCCAGACGGTGAGGTTGATCGTCAGCGAGAAGATCGGGATGTCCCGCATCCGCAGGCCCTCGGCGCGCATCCGGTACATCGTCGTCAGGAAGTTGACCGAGCCAAGCGTCACCGCGGCGGTGAACATGATGAGCGCGAGCACGACCGACGTGGCGCCCAGCCCCTCACCGGGGATGTACGCCGGCGTGTTCAGCGGCGCGTACATCGTCCAGCCGCCGGCGAAGGTCGTCCCCTGGAAGAAGGAGACGCCCATCAGGATCCCGGAGAACAGGTAGAGCCAGTACGACAGCGCGTTCAGCCGCGGGAAGGCCAGATCGTCGGCCCCGATCTGGAGCGGGACGATGTAGTTGGCGAAGCCGAAGGCAAAGGGCGAGATGAACCAGAACACCATCAACAGCCCGTGGGTCGAGACGGCCTGGTTGTAGCCGATCGAGCCCAGCAGGTCCGCGCCGGGCGTGATGAGTTCCAGGCGAAAGAGGAGCGCCAGCATCCCGCCGAAGACGAGGAAGAAGAGCGCGGTGATGAGATAGAGGATGCCGATGTCCTTGTGGTTGGTCGTCAGGAACCACCGGCTGACGGAGGATTTCGGCGGGAGGCCGTGGTCGTGGTCGTGGCTCATGCCGGCACCTCCTGCGGTGCAGTCAGGCTCGCGGGCGCCGCGGCGGGTGCGGTGGGGGCCACGCTCGCGGACTCGCGCGGCGCCAGACTCGCGGACTGGTTCGACGCCATCGCCGTCTCGTTGGGCGCGGACGTGTTCGCGTACCAGGCGTTGTACTCGTCACCGGGCATCACCCGAACGGTCGCGGTCATCACCGAGTGGCCGCTCCCGCAGAGTTCGTAGCACTTGGCCTCGTAGGTCCCCGTCTCGGGGGCGGTGAACCACGCCGACGTGCTCTGGCCGGGGACCGCGTCGGTCTTGACCCGCAACTCGGGAATCCCGAAGTTGTGGAACACGTCCCGTGAGGTCACGTTCAACTCGACCACCCGGTCCTTGGGGACCCGCAGCGTCGAACTCTCGTACCCGTTGGGGTACCGGAACGTCCAGCCGAAGCGGTATCCCTCTACGTCGATCTCCATGGCGTCGATGTTGTCGCCCTCGGGCGCGGTCTCGACGTACAACAGCGTCGTGTACGTCCAGGCGATCAGCGAGATGACGATGATCGCGCTGATCCCGAACGAGTAGAACACCTTCCGCCCGCCCGACCCGCCCGTAGGCAGTTCGCCCATCGAGGGCCGTTCGACCTTGTCGGCGTAGGGGTCGTCCTCGCTCGCGGACTCGCGGTACTTGAGCGCGTGGTACATCGTGTACGCGACGACGACGACCCCGACAAGCGTCCCGAGTCCGAGGAACACCTCGAAGATACTGTTGAACACGTCGGCGGGAGCTCTGACGCTCCCTCCGTGCAACGGCGCCCCGACCACGGTGTGTGGTATCACATATCCCGCCATTTCGTTGATGATATTCCGCACCGGGTATTAGTCATTATGGACAGCAGGATTACATAAACGGGTCGTCCGCCGTACATGTGCGGGAACCTTTTTACCCATTGGTATGTTACACCACATCATGAGCGATACGCCACCGAGCATCGAGGACCCGATGGCCGAGGAGTCGGTGACCGACACCGAGGAGTTCGATAGCCTCGTCGGAATCGTCGCCGACGGCGTCGTCGGTGCCGCTGGCGGCCTGGTCGGGACCGCGATGATGACCGTCGTCTTCCTCATCGCGCAGTCGCTGGGCGCGTTCAGTCTCACCGACTTCGCCATCCTGACCGAACTGGTCGGGCTGACCGGGTACGTGCCGGAGGTACTGTTCGGCTTTTTCATCTTCCTGGGCGGCGGGATGTTCCCCTGGCCGCTGCTGTTTGCCTCGCTCAAGGCGTATCTGCCCGGCCAGTCGTCCGACGCCATCAGCGGCGCGTTCTTCGGGGCCGCGATGTGGACCGGGTTCGTCCTGGCGTTCTACACGGGCCAGACCGGTGTCGAACTCGTCCTCTACGCCGTCCTGACGCTGCTCGCCCACGTCGTCTACGGCGTGGGGCTCGGGATGGTCTTCGAGTACTTCGCGTCCCGCCCCGACTCGATCGTGTGAGGGCTCGGCCGGTCACTTTTGTACTCCTCGCACGCAGACCGAGGCATGCACCTACGCGAGTCGGCCTGGACCGACGCCGAGGCCGTCGACACCGATCTGGCGGTCCTCCCGGTCGGGAGCACGGAACAACACGGCCCACACGCGCCGCTTGGCACCGACGTGCTGACGGCCGAAGCGGTCGCCAACGCGGGAGTCGACGCCTACGACGGCGAGGTCGTCGTCGCGCCCGCCATCCCGGTCAGTGTCGCCGAGGAACACCGCAACTTCGCCGGGACCCTGTGGGTCAGCGAGGACACCTTCCGGGAGTACGTCCGGGAGACGATCGGCAGTCTGGCCCACCACGGCTGGGACCGGGTCGTCGTCGTCAACGGCCACGGTGGGAACGTCGCCCCGCTTCGGGAGGTGTGTGGCCGGGTGACCAGACACGACGACGCGTACGCGGTACCGTTCACGTGGTTCGACGCCGTCGACGCGCCCGACATGGGCCACGGCGGCCCGGTCGAGACCAGCCTCCTTCAGCACGTCTCTCCGGAACTCGTCCGGGAGGACCGGCTGGACGAGGCAGCCGCTGGCGGGGCCGACCGCTGGGGGGAGTGGGTCCACGGCGTCAACCTGGCCTACGACACCGACGAGTTCAGCGAGAACGGGACGGTCGGGGACCCACGTGAGGGGGCCCCGACCGTGGCGAAGCGCTCCTCGACGAGGCGAGCGACGCGCTGGCGGCGCTGCTGGACCGGGTCCGGAGCCGTTAGGCTTCGGCCTCTTCGGTGTCTGCGTCGGCCTCCGCGTCCGCGCCGTCGTCGCCGTCCTCGAACTCTTCGAGGGTCCCCCGTAGCTGGGGAATCGTCGCGGTGAGGTCTCCGACCTGGTCGCGGGCGTCCTCGATGTCGGCGATCAGGTCGTCGACCTCCTCGATCGCCTCTGCGAGGTCGTCGGCGTCCTCGAAGGCGTCGGCGCGTTCGCCCATCGTGTACCACTTCTTCGCGTCGCGGAGGTGGTCCTCGGCGTCGCCGACATCCAGTGCCGTCTTCAGTGCGTTGAGCACGCCCAGCGTGTTGTCCGCCTCAACGTCCCAGATGTCGTCGGCGTCGGGCAGCGCTGCCCGGGCCGCGTCCAGTGACGCCTCCACGTCCGAGCGCATCTCGCTTGCCGCCTCGCCGAACAGGTCGTCGTCGTCCAGACTCGTCTGTCCCATATCGACCCGTTCGACGGGCGGGGGATTAAAAGCCCGCCTGAAAGTGAAAGTGTAATCGCACGACTGCGCGTCGCCGGGCGCGGCGAAACCGAAACTGTGGGGTGTCGTGGCCGCCTCACGCGGCCTCGTCGCTTCGCAGTGCCCCACGGACCTCCGGGATCGGGTCGAGCCCCTCGTCGATGTCGCCCAGGACGAGCATCGCGTAGTACCGCAGGAACGTCTGGAGGGGCGCCTTGATCATGTTCGCGACGACGAGCAACACGAGCAGATACAGGACGAAGACGACGGCACCGCCGGCGATCCCGGCGGCCTGACTGACGGTCGCCAGTCCGAACCCGAGGAGCAGTCCCACGAGACCGAACGGGATCGCGATGATCAGCGCCGCGACGAATCCGGCGATGCCCCCGACGATTCCCACCCCGATCGCCAGCACGACCGAGAAGAAGACGTAGACGAGATACTGCTTGGGCTCCCGTCGCATCGATCCCCACAGGCGCTTCCAGCCCCCGACCAGGCCGTCGCCGCGCTCGACGATCATCGGGACGACGAAGACGTTGGTGAAGCCGTTGATCAGCCCGTAGACGACCGCGAACCCGACGACGGCGACGATGACGAGTCCGAGCGACCCAAGCAGCACCGACGCGCTCGGGTTCTGGAAACTCCCGCCGGCGACGACGTACAAAGCAGCCAGTCCACTGATCAGCACGACCAGCGATGCGACACCCAGGACGACCCGGAAGCCGAACAGCCACAGCCCGTTGCCCGCGTGTCGGCGGAGATACCGGCGGACGTGGACTTCCTGGTCGATCAACGACTGCGCGAGCGCGAACTCCATCACGGCACCGAGGTACGCGAACACGAGCGCGAGGACGACGACGGCGGCGACGGCCGCGATCAGGACCGCCGCACCGACCTCGTTTGCGAGCGAACTCGGTTCCGCGGGGACCCGGCCACCGACCTGGAACAGCCGTCCCGGCCCGGGGACCGCGGGGACTGACTCCAGTGGCGCCGTCAGCGAGAACTCGCCGGCGGAGGGACTGCCCTCGTCGCCGAAGTTACTGAACTGGCCGATGTTCTGGACGCCGCCGGTCCCGGTGCCGCCACCGATGAAGAAGACGACCAGGGCCATCCGGAGCCACTGGCGCAACTCGAAGGGGAACAGGAACGACTTCGTAGCGTCGATCGCCTCGTCGATGTCGTCGACTGCGTGGAGGGTCATAGCGTCTACCGATGTGAAAGCACCGACAGTAAACGTTTGGAACTGTCTCAGTCCCTGAGATCTTCGACCTGCATCAGCGGGTAGTCCCCCTCCATCGCCATGCTCGTCTCGACGGTGACCCCCTCGTACTCAATCACCATCGCCACGTCCAGGAAGCGGCCGGTCAGTTCCGTGTAGTCGGCGTCGGCGTCTTCGATCGCCTGCCGGAGCGCGTCCGTCCGGACGCTGACGGTGACCGACTCGCAGTACGGTTGGTTCTCGATGGCCTCCTCCATCGCTCGGGCCAGCGAGTCGGCGCTGTCGGGACTGACCGGGGTCCCCGCGAACTGGTGGTACAGCGAGCCGAACTTGATGCCGGCCTCGAAACACGCGACCTCCGACGGCGTCGGGTCCATGGCCGACTGTTCACTCGCACGGCACATAACCGAACCGCAAGCTACCTATTCGATGGTACCTATTCATCCGATAACATGGACGAGACGGTTCTGCTCACCGGCGCCGGCGGGGCAGTAGGGGAGGCGATCCTCGAAGGGATCGGGGACGCCTACGACTGGCGACTCCTGTTTCACAACCCTCCGGCCGAGGAGCCCGACCACGAGTATCTCATCGGCGATGTCGACGACGAAGCCGACGTGAACGCGGCGATGGACGGCGTCGGCGCAGTGGTCCACCTCGCGGGCGACCCGCGTCCGGAGGCCCCGTGGCCGTCGGTGCTGACCAACAACATCGACGGCACCCAGAAGATGTACGAGGCGGCCGCCGCCGAGGGCGTCGAGCGGTTCGTCTTCGCGTCCTCGAACCACGCCGTCGGCGCGTTCGAGACCGACCGCCGGACGCCGGAGATGTACCGCCCGGAGGACGACTTCCTGCTCGACGGCACCGAACTCCCTCGCCCCGGGAACCTGTATGGCGTCTCGAAGGCCACCGGCGAGGTGCTCGGGCGGTACTACCACGACGAGTACGGCATCGAGGTGTGTAACATCCGGATCGGTAACCTCACCCGCGGACACCCGCCGCTTGACTACGAGCGCGGCCAGGCGATGTGGCTCTCCTACCGTGACTGTGCACACATTCACGACTGCGCGCTCCAGGCCGACTACGACTACGAGATCGTCTACGGTATCTCCGACAACGACCGGAAGTACTACTCCATCGAGCGCGCCGAGGAGATCCTTGGCTACGAACCGCGGGACAACTCCGCGCACTTCGAGGGTGAAGACCGGGTCGTCGAACCCGACCTCTAGTCGAACAGCCCCGCTACGTCGTCGTCTTTCTGCTGTTCCCGTCTGACGTGATCGCCGAGCCGCTGATAGACCACCGGCCGCTGGTCGCGCTCGCGGACGAACGAGAACAGCAGGCCGACGAACCGCCCGTCCTCGCTGTCGGCGAGTTCGTCGCGAGCGTAGTCGATGGCCCCCTCGACGAGGGCCTCGTCGTAGCCGTCGGCCTCCGCGATGACGGTCGCCGCGATCGCCGTGGCCTCGAAGTCCAGATCCTCGTACCCCAGGACGCTTCCGTCGTGGGTGAGTTCGGGCGGCTCGGTCCAGTCGATCGCTTCGGGGTCGGCGGCCACACGAACGAGGAACCGCCGGACGGTCTCTAGGTCGACGCCCCGATAGTCGGCCGGCAGGTCGGTCAGGTACTCGCCGGCGCTCTCCGCGAGTCCCTGCGCGCCCGACCAGTTCTCCCCGCGGCCGTGGTGGACGACGGCGGTGAACTGGATGAGCCCGTGGAGAAACCGCTCGTCGTCCCCGGTGTCGAGCGCCAGCCAGCGGTCCTCCCAGGCGTCGTGAGCCGCGTGGTACCGGCCGGCGTTGTAGACGGCGATCCCGGCACGGAGGTGGGGGCGCATGGCGGCCGTTGGTGGCGCCTGGGCAAAAGGACCCGGACCGCCAACTGTCAGGTAGCGTCCCGTTGCTCGTCGTCTGGTGGACTGGAAAACGTCCGGACGGAGTTCCACGCGAGCGAAAGCGAGCGTGGAGCCCGTCGGTCGTGAACAGCGTGAACGTCCGGACGGAGATTTGAACTCCGGTCCCTGGCTCCGCAAGCCAAGAGGATAGTCCACTACCCTACCCGGACTCGTATTAGCGGAGGGTGGTGGTACTCAAAAGGGTGACGGTTCGACCCACCCGCGCGACGGATGTGCACACGACGCTGAAACACGGCTTTCAACGAACACAAGGGCCTTTATTTCTAGTGCGCTCTGTAGAGCCGTGAACCGCCGAACCCTGCTCCGCTGTCTCGGCACGGCTGGTGGCGCCCTCGTCAGTGGCTGTCTCGCCGGTGGGCCGGCCGACGACACACCGACGGACGCCCCGACGACCGACCGCCCCCCGGTCGTCGACACGGTCGAGTTCTCCCTCCGGGGGCGGACCGACGGCCAGCAACGGGACACGGCGAGCGTCTCGAACGACGCCTCGACGGTCACCGTCACCGGGACGATCTGGGGCCGCAACGGCTGCCGGACGGCACAACTCTCGTCGGCGACGTACGATCAGGAGACAGGAGAACTGACCGTCGCCGTCGAGACGGTCGACAGGACCGACGAGACGGCCGTCGCCTGCACGCAAGCCATCGTCGAGATCCGGTACCGGGTCGTCGTCTCGATGTCACGTGGACTCCCCGAGACCGTCGTGGTCACCCACGACCGTGGCGACGGGCCACAGGAAGTCACACGCACGAGCGGGATGTGAGGGGCCACGGCGGACGTTTATATACGATCGCGGAGCCAGGGAGAGACGATGCGACAGCGTGCGACGGAATCGCCAGACTGCGGCGGGGGAATTGTCCAACGACAACGCTTAAGCGCGGTCCATCCCTGCGTCCCATAGATAGATGGGCGCACTAGAGGACATCTACGCGGACATCGAAGCCGATGTCTCCGAGGAGCAGTTCCGGGAGGCCGTCGAGCAGAAGGTCGAGCAGATGGGGGGGCTCGCCGACGAGGAGACGGCCGCGATGCTCATCGCCCACGAACTCAGCGAGGGCGAGGTCAACGCCGTCGCCGACATCGAACCGGGGATGGAGGAGGTGAAGTTCCTCGCGAAGGTCATGTCGATCGGCGACCTGCGGACCTTCGAGCGGGACGGCGAGGACGAGGACGGCCGGGTCATCAACGTCGATGTCGCCGACGAGACAGACAGCGTTCGCCTGGCGTTCTGGGACGAACAGGCGGTCTCGATCGACGAGGGACAGCTTTCGGTCGGCGAGGTGCTCCGGATCAAGGGCCGACCCAAGGACGGCTACAACGGGCTCGAACTCTCCGTCGACAAGGCCGAACCCGACGACGAGGCGACGATCGATGTCGACCCCGGCGGCGGCTCGACCATCGAGTCGCTGACGCTCGGCCAGGGCGACGTGACGCTCCGCGGACTGGTGCTGGATACCGATTCGATCCGCACGTTCGACCGCGACGACGGCAGCGAGGGCCGCGTAGCGAACCTCACGCTGGGCGACGAGACCGGCCGCGTTCGCGTGACGCTGTGGGACGACCGCGCCGACCGTGCCGAGGAACTGTCCGCGGGAACCGCCGTCGAGGTCGTCGACGGGTACGTCCGCGAGCGGGACGGCTCGCTGGAACTCCACGTCGGTGACGGCGGGGCGGTCGACGAGATCGACGAGTCGGTCGCGTTCGAACCCGACGCCGACGACATCGCCGCCGTCGAGATCGGCGAGACGGTCGACGTTGCGGGCGTCGTCCGTTCGGCCGACCCGAAGCGGACCTTCGACCGGGACGACGGCGGGGAAGGACAGGTCCGGAACATCCGCGTTCAGGACGGCACGGGCGATATCCGCATCGCCCTGTGGGGCGACAAGGCCGACAAGGAGATCGGACCCGGTGACGAGGTACTCGCCGCCGATGTCGAGATCCAGGACGGCTGGAAAGACGACAAGGAGGCCTCCGCCAACTGGGCGTCGACGGTCGTCGTCCTCGAAGACACCGTCGACGTGACCGCGTCCGCGGGCGGCGACGAGGAGAACGCAGGGCTCGGCGAGTTCGCCGAGGGCGACGACACGACCGCGTCCGCGGCCGACTCCGGCACCGACGCGACCGCCACAGCCAGCGCGTCGGCCGATGGTGGGGCCGTCGCCGGCGAAACGGTCGAGTTCACCGGGACAGTCGTCCAGACCGGCGATCCGATCATCTTGGACGACGGGAGCGAGACCAGAACCGTCGAGACCGACGAACGGGTCCAGCTCGGCCAGGAGGTCACCGTCCGCGGCCGCTCGACCGACGACGACCGCATCGACGCCGACGACGTGTTCTGAGATCCCTGCTCCGTCCGTCGATTCCGCCCGCCGTGACCGGCCTCGGTGTCCATCGAACGCCTCTGCGCGTGCCAACGCCGCTACGGAAACTCTTAAGACCGCAACACCCCCGATTGTGGGTATGAGTGTCGAGCTACCGTTCGCGCCGGTCGACGCCGTTATCCGGCGAAACGCGGACGGGCTGCGGGTGAGCGCCGAGGCAGCCGAGGAACTGGCGCGCCGGATCCAGACACGCGGGTCGTCCCTGGCGGTCGACGCGGCCACCGAGGCGACCGCGGACGGGCGGAAGACGCTGATGCCCGAGGACTTCGGCGTCGACGGCATCCCGGATAAGGACACGCTCGAACTACCGGTGGCTCCGGTCGATCGCATCGCCCGACTCGATATCGACGACGACTATCGGGTGTCGATGGACGCCCGCGTCGCGCTGGCGGACATCCTCGAAGGGTTCGCCGACGACACGGCGACGGCCGCCGCGGCGCTGGCCCGACACGCCGGCCGGCGGACGATCAAAGGCGAGGATATCGAGACGTACTTCGAACTCGGGCAGTACTACTGACTCTGAATGAACTTCGGCTACCGCGAGGTCTGTCTCGACCACGACACCGGGCCGCGCCATCCCGAGAGTCCCGACCGACTCCGCGCCGTGCGTCGCGCGCTCAAGGAACGCCACGGCGTCGAGTACGTCGCCGCCAACGACGCCGACACGGACCTCGTCAGGACCGTCCACGACAGCGACTACATCGACGAGTTCCGGGCTTTCTGTGACGACGGCGGGGGTAACTGGGACGCCGACACGGTCGCCGTCGAGGCAACCTGGAACGCCGCGCTGGCGTCGGCCGGCACCGCCGTCTGGGCGGCCGAAGCCGCGCTCGACGGGCTGGACGGCCGTGACACGCCATTCGGCCTCGGGCGCCCGCCGGGACACCACGCCGTCGAGGACGACGCGATGGGCTTTTGTTTCATCAACAACGCCGCCGTCGCCGCACAGGCCGCGCTGGAACGCGAGGCCGACCGGGTCGCCATCTTCGACTGGGACGTTCACCACGGCAACGGCACCCAGGACATCTTCTACGACCGCGGGGACGTGTTCTACGCCTCGATCCACGAGGACGGCCTCTACCCCGGGACGGGCGACCTCGACGAGACCGGGGCCGGCGACGGCGAGGGAGCGACCCTCAACGTCAAGTACGAACCCGGTGCCGACACGACCGACTACCTGGCGGCGATCGACGACTGTATCGCGCCGGCGATCGCGGACTACGACCCCGACCTGTTGCTCATCAGTGCCGGCTTCGACGCCCACGAACACGACCCGATCTCGCGGATGCGGGTCACGACCGAGGGGTACGGCGCGATGACCCAGCGGATGCGGACGCTGGCCGAGGACTGCGGGGCCGGCCTCGGGTTCGTGCTGGAAGGGGGCTACGGGCTGGACACGCTCGCGGACTCGATCACGACCGTCCACGAGGTGTTCGACGGCTACGAACCGGTCGTCTCCGAGGGCGAGGTCGACGAGGACGCCCGTGCGGTGCTTGATGAACTGGCCGATCAGGGCTTCGGGTCGAAGTAACGCGCCAGGTCGACGCCGAACGCCGGGACGAGTTCGGAGAGTTCCTCACCGACGAGACAGTCGTACCCTGCTTCGAGTGCCGACTCGACGTGGGGGCCAAGCCGCACGTCCAAGAGGGCGTCGCTGTCGAGGAAGTCGGCGGCCGTCGTGAACTCCCGGTCGCGCTCGACGACGTACCGGTCGCCGTCGACGAACGGGCCGGCAACGTCGGCGTCGGCGTACGCGTCGTAGAACCCTTCGGCGTGCTGGCGGACGTGGACCGGCGGCCCCTCGTGGCGCTCGACGGCCGGCCGCTCGGCGACGGTCAGTTCGGCCAGCAGTACAGCGGATTCGCCGGCGAACGCCGCCGACCGGAGCACGTCGAACCCACGCCGGTCCAGTTCCTCGGTCAGACCGGCCAGGGACTTCTCCAGTTGCGGCCAGAGCTGATCCTCGACCACGTCGGGGGTCTCGAACCGGACCGCGACCGGCGTCGTCCCGCGGCGCTCGATGGCCGCCCGGACAGCCGAAGCGTCGTAGGGGGCGGGCTCGCTGGGCGTGAACAGTCCGTCCCGTGGGTCGGCACGCAGGTCCCGGGCGTAGTGTTGGAGTCGGGCGACGTTTCGCGCCGAACAGACCGCGGCCACGTTGCGCTCGGGGTCGGTCGGGTCGACGACCACCAGCGGGTCCTCGAACGTCGTCGCGGCGTGGTCCTCGGGATCGAACTCGACGGGCGGGTGCCAATCGGCCGCCGCCTCGACGAACGCCCGGAACCCGCCGTACTCGACGACCAGCAGTTCCGTCAGATAGCCCGAGAAGCCCCGCGTCCGGAGGTCGCTCCCGTAGACGCCGATGCCTTTCAGGAACTGTTTGGTAACCCGCACCTCGCCGGCCAGCCGGTCGTCCAGCCGTGCTTCGAGATAGCGGGTGTGGAAGGGGGTGCGGTCGACAGCGGACTGGATCGCCGTCGCCTCGGCCACGTCGTAACAGGGCACCAGGTCGACGGCGTACCCCTCGACCTCGCCGACGACGTAGGGGTGTTCGGCGTACTCCTCGCGGCCCTCGGGCAACACCGCGTGACCGACCTCCAGGCCGTACGATTCTAAGGTCTCGCGGTCCAGTTCCGGCGGGAAGCAGACGAACACGTCGATGTCTCTGTCACCGGCGGTCCAGGTGTTGCGAGCTGTCGATCCTACCTGGACGATCTCGGCCGCCACCGGGAGGTCCGCGACGGCGTCGGCCGCCCGTCGTCGCACCGCTGTGGCGACCCGCTGGAGGCGGGCGCGCTCCTCGTCGTCGGGCGAGACTCGCTCGCGGACCCGCTCAACGACGGCGTCGAACTCGTCGCTCATGGGCCGCGCTACTCACAGAGTGCGTGAAAGCGTGTCGATGCGGGCCGGAAACGAAAGCCCTAATTACCAACTCCAGCAATCCATGGATGCGGAAAGCCGCCGTAGCTCAGTTGGTAGAGCACCTGGTTGTTACCCAGGTTGTCCCAGGTTCGAGCCCTGGCGGTGGCGCTTCTCCCGATTCGTCGGCTAGCCAGCGACGCGAACCGGGTATTCCGCGTGCCGAACGCGATGTCGCACAGCCGCGGCGTCGTGAATCCGGGAGGGCTTCGGTGCGTGAAGCGCTTGCTGTCGTCAGGACACTTCCGATAGCCGGCAACAGCGGGATCGTCGCGCCGACGTACCGTGACCGCCGGGGTACGTTTCGCTGGGGTAACATTATCACCCGCCCGATCGAACGGAAGAGACGGCATGAATAGTGGAACAGTCGTCCGCTGGCTCTCGTTCGGTGCGGCACTGCTTGGCGTCGCACTGATCGGCGCCGGCTCCCTTCTGGTGACGTTCATCCTCACGGACGGCTTGCTCCCGCCCAGCGACGAGGTCCTCGGCGCCGTCGCGGTGCTGTCGGCGACCACCCTCGTCGGCGTTGTCGTGTACCGTCGTGTCGCCGACTGAGCTGAGACCTCGGTGCCGTGTGCGGAGGGAGTAGTTAGTACTCGAGAGTCGTCCAGGGGAAACACGGGTGGCGCGCGGTTCGAATCAGATTACGAGAGTTCGCTGCGCGCGACTGGCAGAGTTCAAATCCCTCGCTGCCGGTTCACTCACTGCCTCGCTGTCGCTCGGCAGTTTCGTTGCACGGGCGGCGAGGGATTTGAACCCCCGACCATCTGGTCCGGAACCAGGCGTTCTGTCCGCTGAACTAGCCGCCCTCGATAGGCCGTACTGGGTAGCTCGTCTTAACGGTTGTGAACGGGAGCGCTTACGGGGACTCGCCGGTCTCGATGCTGAACTCCGCGACGGGGTAGGCGACACAGGTCAGGCAGTACCCTTCCTCCATATCGTCGTCCATCAGCGAGTCGTTCTGGCTGTGGCGGATGTACTCCTCGGCCGGGCCGTCCTGGATGTGGCCGGCACAGGAGATACACTGGCCCTGTCGGCAGGCGTAGGGGAGGTCCCACCCCTCGTCTTCGCCGGCGTCGAGGATCGTCTCGTTGTTGGCGACTTCGATGGTCTCGCCTTCCTTCGCGAACTCGATCTCGTAGTACTCGACCTCGTCGTCGGCGATGTCGTCGGGATCGAAGCCGGCCTCTTTTTCCTCTTCTTCGCCTTCACCGAGTTCGCCGGCCTCGCCGGCCGGGATCGCTGCGGCACCGCCGCCGCCGATCGACCGGTTGTACGGTTCGGGGAAGTCCGTCTCCGGCACTGTGGCAGCACGCTGTTCGAGGACTTCCTGAGAGATGTCCTCCGGGGCCTCCCAGCCGGTCCCTTTCGCGTAGTGGAGTGCCACCACGATCAGGGTCACCGCGGCCCCCCCAGCGATACTTACGAGTTCGACCATGTGGACGCCTTTGGAGTACTGATTTAATTAGCTGTTGTTTCAGGCACAGCGCCGGCACCGCAAAACGACGGGTCGCCGGTGCTATCGTCGCGGCACGTCGTGGCGACCGAAGCCGTACCGGAGCCGACTCGCAAGCCGGCGCGAGAACCGCCCGTCGTCGGCCCGCGAGCCGAAGCGTTCGGCCAACGCCTGGTAGATCAGCGGCACCGGCACTTCCTGTTCGAGCGCCTCCTGGACGGTCCAGGTCCCGGTCGAGCCACCCTCGACGCGGTCGGCGACGGTCCCCAGATCGGTGCCCTCCTCGCGGAACGCTTCCTCACACAGCTCCAGGAGCCACGAGCGGATCACGGCGCCGTTGTTCCAGGTGCGCGCGACGGCCTCCAGATCGAGGTCGTAGCGGCCGTTGGCGAGCAGTTCGAACCCCTCGCCGTAGGCCTGCATCAGGGCGTACTCGACGCCGTTGTGGATCATCTTGACGTAGTGGCCCGAGCCGGCGGGACCCATGCGGTCGTGGCCCGCGGGCCCGGTGGCGACGGCGTCGAAGACCGGCGTGAGTTCCTCGTAGGCCCACTCTGGACCGCCGATCATCAGCGAGAAGCCCAGTTCGGCGCCCGCGGGACCGCCGGAGGTCCCACAGTCGAGGTAGGCGGCGTCGGTCGACTCCGCCCGCCGGACGGAGTCCTCGAAGTAGGAGTTCCCGCCGTCGACGACCACGTCGTCCTCGTCGACGAGGCCGTCGAGTTCGTCCAGCGCGGCGTCGACCGGGTCGCCGGCCGGCACCATCAGCCAGATGCGTTTCTCCTCGCCCAGACTGTCAGCGAGGTCGGCGATGCTCTCTGCCGGGCGCGCCCCCGCCTCGGCGGCGTCCGCGACCGCCGCCTCGTCGATGTCGAAGACGACCACGTCGTGCCCCGCATCGAGGACGCGGTCGACGACGATTCGACCCATCCGTCCGAGTCCGATGACGCCAAGTTCCATACCGCCACTCCAGCCAGCGGGCAAGTAGGGGTTCCGGTTCGAGCGTGCTCAGGGGACCATCCAGATCCCCTGCTGGCTGTCGAGCCAGCCCCCGACGACGACGTGGGGCAGCGCGATGATCGAGACGAAGACGCTCCAGAAGGCAACTCCGCCCACGAGCGGCGAGGCGGTCCCCAGCGGGTTCGGTGCGAACTGGTACAGCAGGCCCGCGATGGCGAACGTCAGGATCGCCCCGGCCAGTAGGAGCCCCCACGTGACCAGCGCCACCCGCTGTGGGTCCTCGAAGGCGAGCAGGTCAGGGCCGCCGGTCCCCCGACGGCTGTCCAGCGCCACGTCCCGCCCGACCTGCCGGGTCGAGTACCACAGCGGGAAGTACAGACCGACGGCCACCACGACCGGGACGACCGCGAAGTAGACGCCCAGCAGGAACGTCTCCCCGGCGTCGGCGAGCCAGGAGCTGCTGCCACCGCGAACGTACCCCAGCCCGACGTGTGTAACCGCCGCCAGCGCCCACCCGCCGCCGACGAGCCAGCGGGTCGTCCCGAAGTACGCGGCGTACTCGGCCAGCGCGCCGGGTTCGAAGATGGCGACCATCGCGTGGCTGAACGCCTGGAACACCCCGGGCCAGAAGAAGATCGGCAGCGCCATCACCGCGCCGCCCCGGACCGCGACGGCCAGCGCCCGCTGGACGTGGCTGTCGAGGTGGTCGGTCCCGGTCGTCGCGTCCAGCACCCGCAGGCCGCCGTGGCCCCCTTTCGCGACCGCGACGCCGATCGCCAGCGCCAGCCCCGCGACCGGCGCGAGCACGAACAGTCCGACGAAGGCAGCGACGAGCGCGAGATACAGCCCGAGGTAGCGCCAGCGGAAGGCGAGCCGGCGCCGCCGGAGGTTCGCGAAGTGCTCGTAGCCGCCGTGAGGGAGGTTCAGCGCGACCATCCCGAACAGGTAGATGGCGGCCTGTGTCGACAGCGACAGCGAGACACCGGCCAGCCGGAGCGCACCGAAGCAAAGTGCCACCGCGACCAGCGCGAGCCGCGAGAGGGTCAGTGGACGGTTCGTCGACTCGACGGCTCCCAGGACCGGACGGACACGGGTCGGAACGGCCGTACTCATATCGGGCCGTTAGGACTGGACCGTGGTCAGACGGGGGCCGTGAAAATGTGGGCGTTTTTGTCCCCACCAAAGTTAGTAAGCACTCACTCAGCTTTATGTGGCTGGGGCCACTACCGCCGGTATGGACACCGATCACGACGCTGTGACGTACGGACTCGTCACCGGGACGCTCTCTTTGCTGATATTGCTCGTCGGCCTCGGCGGGCTCGCGCTCGGGATTCCGTGGGCGTGGGTCGCCTTCCCGGTCGGCTACGGCGGCGTGTTGCCGCTGACGATCGGCCTCTTGCGACGCCGATCCGCGGCCGCCGACCGATCGTCGGAACCGTCGCCGACCGATTCGGGCCCGCTCGCGACGCTGCGCGAGCGGTACGCCCGCGGCGAGATCGACGAAGGGGAGTTCGAACGCCGTGTCGAGGGGCTGCTGGAGACGGAGTCGTAACCGACCCCGACGCACCCCGTTTCGGGTGGAACCGACTCACGCGACGGTACGTTTTCACGGCTCGGCCCCCTCGGCGTGCGCATGGACGAACGCATCCGGGAACACGCACGGGTCCTGGTCGACTGGAGCGCGCGCATCGAGGCCGGCGACGACGTGGTCCTCCGGGTCGACGAGGGCGCCCACGACCTCGCGGTCGCCGTCGCCGAGGCCCTCGGCGAGCGCGGCGCGAACCTCCTGTCGGTGTACGACAGCGACGAGATCACGCGGGCGTACCTGCGAGCGCACGACGGCGAGTTCACGACCGACCCCGACTACGCCCTGGCGCTGTACGAGCGGGCCGACAGCGTCCTCTCGCTGTCGGGGTCGAACAACACCGCCGGCAGCGCGGACGTGCCCGGCGAGCGCCGCCAGGCCTACGCCAAGGCACGTGCGGGAATCCGTGAGGCCCGCCTGGACACCGACTGGGTGTCGACCCAACACCCCACGCGGGCGATGGCCCAGCAGGCCGGGATGGCCTACGAGGCCTACAGGGATTTCGTCTACGAGGCGACGCTGCGGGACTGGGAGGCACTGGCCGAGGAACAGGCCCGACTGAAGGAGATCCTCGACGACGGCAGCGAGGTCCACCTGGTCGCGGCGGGGACCGACCTCACCATGTCCATCGCCGACCGGATCGCGGTCAACTCGGCGGCCAGCGTCGCCTACGACTCGCACAACCTCCCGTCGGGCGAGGTGTTCACCGCCCCCGAGGCCACGGAGGGCGTCGTCACCTTCGACGTACCGATGACCGTCCAGGGCCGGCGGATCAGGGGCGTGGAACTCACCTTCGAGGACGGCGCCGTCGTCGGCTGGCACGCCGAACAGGGCGGTGCCGTGATCGAGGAGGTCCTGTCGACCGACGAGGGTGCCCGACGGCTGGGCGAACTGGGCATCGGGATGAACCGCGGCGTCGACCGGGTCACCGACAACATCCTCTTCGACGAGAAGATGGGCGGGACCGTCCACCTGGCGCTGGGGCGAGCCTACGACGCCTGTCTGCCCGAGGGTGTCGCCGGCAACGACAGCGCCGTCCACGAGGACCTCATCACGACGATGGGCGAGGGCTCACGGCTCGAAGTCGACGGCGACGTGATCCAGCACGACGGCCTGTTCCGGTGGGAAGACGGCTTCGAGGCGTGACCGCTGGGAGTCCCGAATTTGGGTGACAGGGGGGTCACAGGCTGGCCGCAACTGGGTAACATCTCGGAAAATTTACTATATGGTCGCCTGCCCCTGTTTGCCTGCATGGCACACGACTCCCATGACGACGGCGACGACCAGTCCAGTGACTCCTCGACCAGCCGACGCGGCTTCCTCGCGGGTGCGGCCGGCGTGGCGGCGGCCGTCGGGGCACCAGCGGTCCTCGATACGGCGTCGGCCCAGCAGAGCGGCCGGTCCGACATCGAGATCCTCAACTACGCCCTGACGCTGGAACACCTCGAAAACGAGTTCTACAAGGAGTACCTCTCGGAGTTCAGCGAGCGGGACTTCCAGCGGTCGGAGCTGCTGGAGGACTTCGGCTTTGGCACCCGCTTCACCGCCAGAGACTACATCCGAGACACGCAGGAACACGAGCAGGCCCACGTCGACTTCCTGACGACGGCCATCTCGGACAACGGCGGGACGCCGGTCGGCCCCGCCCAGGAGTACGACTTCGCGGCGCCACTGGGCAAAGACGACATCGAGACGGTCGAGGAGTTCACCGCCGTCGCACAGGTACTGGAGTCGACCGGTGTCGACGCCTACGCCGGCGCTGCCCCCGAGATCAGCAACGCGGCCTTCATCCCGCCAGCCCTGGAGATCCACAGCGTCGAGGCCAACCACGCGGCCTTCTACCGCCACCTCAACGGCGAGAACCCGGCGCCGACGGCGTTCAACGGGGCAAAGAGCATCAGCACGGTGCTGGGTATCGTCGATCCCATCATCGTCCAGCAGTAGATGCGCTCCCCACGCACTGTCACGGCGACGGTCGCGGCGGCCGTCCTCGTGGCGACGGCGCTGCTGTCCGGGACCGGCGCGGCGGTCGCGGTCACCGGATCGGACGCGGCTGCCAGCCCGCAGTCCCACGCGGTCCCGGGGCCGCCCGACGAGTTCCGGGCCTGTACCAACGGCTCCTCGGACTCGGTGCTGGCCTGTGGGTACACGCCCGGCCCGACGAACGTCGAGTTCCGGTCACAGACGACCGACGGCGAGTCGGTGACGGTCCGGGCCGTCTCGCTCGCCGACGGCGGGTTCGTGGCGATCCACCGCTACGCGTTCGTCAACGGGCAGTTCCGCGAGAGCCTCGTCGGCGCCTCGGACGAACTCGACGCCGGTCTCCACCAGAACGTCACGGTCGAACTGGACCGCCCGGTCGCCGAGTCGACCGTGCTGTACGCGGTCGCCTACGAGGACGAGGACGGCAACGGACAGCTCGACTTCGCGTCCCCGACCGGCGTCGATCGCCCGTACACGAACAGCTACCACCCTCGGACCGGCCACATCCCCGACGAGTCCGGCGATGTCATCGGCGAGGGCGCGGAGATCACCGTCGCCCGCTGACTCAGATCTGGAGGAACTGGGTCACCAGCCACTTCGTGAACGTCCCCGTGATGGCGCCGATCCAGGTGAGGATGACGAAGTGCATGTAGGTGTTTGCCTTGTGGCCCCCGTCGACGGTCCTGATCATCAGGCTGGACAGCATCGCCGAGAACATGATGATGATGACCAGCAGGAACTCGATCAGCGGGATGTTGTAGACGCCGGTGTTGATCAGGGAGTTCACGTCCAGCCGGCTCCCGGCGTTGAGATCGAGCGACATCTGTGCGAGGATGTTGACGACCTGGAGACCGATGAAGAAGGCAAAGGTCGAGGCGGCCGTGATCCCGTACAGCAGGCCGATAAGCGTCGTCGCCGCCTGCTTTCGCTTCTGGCGGAGTTGGAGCACCTCGTTCATGTTCTCGGCGATGAGTTCGCCCAGTTGCTTGGGCGAGCCACCCATCTCCCGGCCGATGAGGTACATCTCCGAGAACGTCTGGATGAGATACGACCGGCAGTCGGCGGTGAAGTACCGCCAGGCCGCGGTCGGCTCGATCCGCATGTTCAGGCGTTTGTACAGGTCGTTGATGTTCGGGGTCAGCGGGCCGAAGTCCTTCTTCCGCAGCGTCCGCAACACCTGCCCGGTCGTCGACTGCTTGGCCCCCTCGGTCGCCCCTAGCGCCCGGATGAAACTGGGGAACTCCTGGTCGCGGGCCTTGATCTTCTGTTCTTCCTGCCGGAAGACGATCCCGGGGATGATCATCGGCGTGACCGGGACCGCGGCGTAGAACGGCAGGGGTACGCCGTCGAACATGAAGAGCAACTCGTCCAGTCCGACCGGCGAGAGCCCGGTCATCCCGCCCAGCGAGAGACAGAGCAACAGCACGGAGAGACCGACGCCGACGTACATCGACCGGTCGAGTTTCTGTTTGATCGGCGATGGGTACTCGACGGGGTGGAACCACAGCGGGTCGTAGGGCGCCATCGACCGGATGGCGAGGAAGAACCCGGACTGGACGAACACGAACATCACGATGACGGCGCTGACGGTCATCGTCGGGTTCGTCCCGGTCAGCACCGGCAGGACGACCGCGAACACCAGCGCGAACGTCATCGAGAGGATCATCGACAGGTAGAGGTCTTTCATCACCTCCAGGCTGTCCAGCGAACTCCGGTAGACGGTCGTGTAGTGCTGGATGATCTGCTCCTGCTCGGAGAGGAGGTAGTCTTCGAGTGACTGGCCGGCGCCGAGCGTGTAGGCGAGTCTGTCCAGGAAGTCCGAGACGGCGTCGCTTGGCACTTCCTTCGCCCGGCGCCGACAGGCGTCGTCGAGGCTCTGGTTCCAGGTGTCGACGAGCTGGACGATGCGGTGCATCTCCATGGCGAGTTCGCCGTACTCGTCTTCCTCCGCCAGCGTGCGGAACACTTCCATCCGGTCGATCTTGGTCGTCGCCAGCACCGTCATGTGGGTGACCATCAGGTGAAACCGGTTGTTGAGCTCACTCTTGCGCTGGGACAGCAGGATCTTCGGGTAGAATACCGCCGACACGAGCACCAGAAAGCCAAGCAACGGGATCGGTGCCCGGATGGCGACCGCGAGCGGCAGCAACAGCCCCGCGCCGACCGTGATGAGGAAGAAGACCACCGACGGCGCCAGGATGTAGGTGAGATACCGCTCCAGGGGAATCTCCATCTGGCGGTACGACTCCGCCAGTCCCTGGACGAACTCCGTGATCGTGAGGTCCAGCCCCTCGGCTTCGCTCTGGGCCATGTCAGTCGGGTCGGGTCATGCTGAAGGGGATCCCCTCGATGCCGTCGCGCTGGAAGTCGCTGATGAAGTCGTTGACCTCGTGGTAGCCGGTGATCCCCTCCTGGATCGCGCGCCGGATGATGTTCGCCCGGAACTCCAGGTCGTCGTAGATGTCACGCGTGTCCTCGTAACCGAGCAGCGTCGCGATCTGCTCTTCGAGGACGTAGGAGTTGTTCATCCCCTGGAAGACGATCTCGTCCTCGACGGGGTCCCAGTTGAACACCTGCCGGGTGACGACCCCGTCCATCTCCTTGGAGTAGCCCTCGATCTCCTGGACGCTCGTGACCCGGCGCAGGACCTGATCGCCCTGTTTGACCCGGTTCTGGAACAGCGCCACGTCGGCCACGTCCATGAACGTCTCGGGGACGTTGATCGGTTCGCCGGTGAAACGCTGGATCATCGAGACGATGTCGCTCGCGTGGAAGGTCAGCATGACCGGGTGACCGGTCTGGGCGGCCTGGAAGGCCATCCGCCCCTCCTCGCCACGAACCTCGCCCACGATGATGTAGTCCGGACGCGACCGGAGGGCCGCGGCGACCAGGTCGAACATGTCGATGCTCGTGCCCTCGTCCTCGCCCTCGCGAGTCAACAACTGCTGCCAGGTGTTGTGTGGCGGGAGCACCTCGGCGGTGTCCTCCGCGGTGTAGATCTTCGCGTCGTCGGGGATGAAGGAGGTGATGGCGTTCAGCGTCGTCGTCTTCCCCGAGGCCGTCTCCCCGACCACGAAGACCGTCTGCTCGTTCTCCAGACAGAGCCAGAGGTACGCCGCCAGTTCCGGCGAGAGGGTCATCCACTTCGTGATCTGGAAGATCGACAGCGGCACCTCGTCGCCCTGGCGGATGGTCAGCGAGGGCCCTTTCAGGCTCACGTCGTCGGAGTAGATGAGGTTCAGCCGCGAGCCGTCCGGCAGCGTCGAGTCGACGATCGGATCGGAGTCGCTGACGGGGTCGCCCATCCGCTCGCCCATGTTGCGCAGCCACTGGTCGAACGCCTCTTCGGACTCCCACTCGACGGTCGTCTCCAGCATCCCGTAGACGCCGTGGTCGACGTGGCACTCGCTGCGGCCGATGACGTGGATGTCCTCGTTCGCCGGGTCACGCATCACTGGTTCCAGCGGCCCGAGCCCGACGATGTCCCGGTTCAGGCGGTAGAGGATGTTCTCGTAGGTCGACTGAGTGACCTCGACGCTGCCGACGCTGGTGAGGTTCGACAGCCGCGTGAGCACGCCGTCGTTGCCGTCCTCGTTTTTGACTGTCGTCGTCTCCTGGAGCAGTTCCTCGATCCGGTCGTCGTACTGGGCCTCGCTCTCGGGAGCGGGTTTGTTGACGCTCTTTTCGAGCAGGCGGTTCCGAACTTTCCCGAAGACGACCTGCTCGTCCTCGTCCAGTTCCGGCTCGATGGCGTAGTACTTCATGTCCTGGCCCACATCGCCGTAGATGTGACAGAAGATGGGGCCACCGACCGGGTAGAGGACGTTCGGCCGGTCGGACTCGTAGTCGCCGTCGGCCTCGTCGATGAGCATAGGGAACTCCCCGGTGATCTGCTTGAACTTCTTCAGGTGGTCCCGCAGGTGTGGTCGCCGTGCGGCCATCTGTCGCAGTTCGTCGGATGGTTTGGCGCGTCCGTGGTCTGTCATTGTTAGGCAACACTCCTGGATTCGATGACGATGCCGGTTCCCGACCGGACCGAGAACCCGATCGTGTCACCGACCTGCTCGCCCATCCCCGCGAACCGGAGGACGTTGATCTGGCGGCGCACGTCGTTGCCGACCTCGATCATCTCCAACTCGATGAACACGTCGGCGATGGCCCGGAACGGGCCGATGGCCTCCTCGTCGAGCGTCGAAGGGTCGACGGTCAACATCACGCATTTCCCCTGCGAGATCACGTCCCGGAAGTACGAGATGACCTCCAGGGCGGCCTGGCGCTCCTCGTTCTGTCGGACCAGCGCCTCGAACTTGGGGTCGTTGCGGAGGATGGCGTCGAACGTGTCGATGATGACCACGTCGCTGTTCCACATCACGTCCGCCTCCATCAGCCGCTTGAGCAGTTCCTTGCGGTCTTCCTGGTCCTCGTTGGTGCCGGTCAGGGCGTTGGACTCGCCGATGTCGGCGTGGAGGAACAGGACGTTCTCGTCGAGGATGTGATCGACCATGTCGTACGACAGCGAGTGCATCTGATCGAGGAAGCTCCCGACGGTCAACTCCGTCGAGAGGTAGGTCACGTCGATCCCCTCCTCACAGAGGCCGTAGGCGAACCGCTGGCTCATCGCGGACTTCCCGGCCCCGTAATCCCCCTCGACGAGGATGATACTGCCCGGCGGGATGCCCCCGCCCAGTTCCTTGTTCAGTCGGTCGTGATCGTCCAGTCCCAGCGAGAACAGATCGTTGCTTGCGATACTCATGTGCGGAACTCGAACACCTCCTCGTCACCGTTGACGATGACCTTCACACGGTGGTCACCGCCTGGCTGCCAGTTCGCCAGCGCCCCCGTCGAGATCTCCAGACGGACCACGTCGCCCGGGTCCCAGGACAGCCCGCCGTCCGGCATCAATCGCACGCTGTACGCGGTCGCGAACTCGCCGTCGACGAACACGTCGAGTTCGCCGGGATCGGCTGCCAGCCCCTCCGAACCGGTGTTTTTGACGTGCAGCGTGATGTTCCCGTTCCCGCTGCTGTCGTAGATCGCGCTGGAGCCGCTGTCGGAGATGATCTCGATGTCGGTGCGAACGTCGCTGCTGACATCCAGCCCCTGCTCGGAGACGGCGCTGCTCAACTGCCCGACGGTGTCGGTAAACACGCCGGCGACGCTGGCGGCGATCATCATGGAGGCGATGAAGATGATCAGATGCGACACCGAGACGCTCGCCATCTCAGGGCACCCCCGTCGAGGTCGCCGTCGCCTCGATGCCCGGCCCGGTGACGAGTTTGACCCGTCCCGGGTCGGTGGTGAGCCCGGTCGCGTTGATCGTCAGGGTCTCGCCGGGGAGCCAGAGGTCGGTGGTCGTCGACCCGTCGACGGCGGTTCGGTAGCCGCTCAGATACCGGTCGTTCGCCAGCACGTCGACGGCCTCGACCGACAGCTCCGTCGAGCCCGTGTTGTCGACGGTGACGTTCAGGGAGTCGGCGGTGCCGTTGTAGACGACGGTCCGCAGTTCGATAGCGGTGTTTTGCTGTTCGAGGGTCTGGTCGGCGCTGGCGTCCCGGGCGTCGTTGACGTTCTCGAAGCTGTTGGCCGACGCGGTGTAGAACATCCCGAAGCCGATGAACGCGGCCACGAAGATCAGGGCCGCCGAGCCGCTAACGCTGAAGCCCATCGGAACCACCTCCACGGACGAGCTTCGAGAGCGCGACGCCCTCGGCCCCGCTGTCACCGTCGAGTTGCGAGATGTAGGTCAGACTCTCGGTGTGGTGGTCGATCGTCAGCGCCTCGCCGCTGTCGGCCACGTCGTCGAACCCCTGGAGGTACGTCCGCAGGTCCGCCGCGACGGAGGCGTCGATCCAGTCGATCGTCTCGTAGTAGTCGATGGCCCTGGTCGCCTCGTGGTAGCCCGACTCGCTGACCAGAAACTCCAGCCACTCGACGACGATGAGCTCCGACCCGAAGCCGTCGGGTAGGGTCGACAGGTACGGTTTGCCGCCGTCGTCGGCCGACTCGTCCTCGGTGTCGGGCTCCGCTTCGGTCTCGGCCGAAGCCGTCGGTTCGGGCTCCGGCTCGGGTTCCGATGCGGTCGTCTCCTCGACGGCGATCGTCTCGTCCGCGTCGTCCTCGACCGTCGCTGCGTCGTCTTCGACTGCCGTGTCGTCGCCGTCGTCCTCCTCGATGACCTCGTCGAAGAGGTCGTCGTCTTCGAGCCCTCCGTCGTCCATGGCGTCGCCGTCGTCTTCGAGCATCCCGTCGTCCATGGCGTCGTCGCCGAGCATCTCGTCGCCGGCGTCGTCGAAGAGGTCCTCGTCGTCCTCGGGTTCCTCGCCGTCGGCCCACTCGGCGTCGCCGGACTCGTACTCGTCTTTCAGTTCGGCGAAGGACTTGCCGCCGTCCCCGCCGTCGTCACTCTCGTCGTCCATCTCCATGCCGTCGTCCTCCAGCCCGTCGTCCATACTCATGTCGTCGTCGAACGCTTCGTCGAACGTCCCGTCGCCGCCTCCGAAGTCGTCCCCCTCGTCCTCCGGGAACATCTCGTCGACATCGCCGCCACCGCCCATCCCCATGTCGCCACCGTCGTCCTCGACGAGGTCCTCGTCGAAAAAGCCCTCCGCGTCGGCGTTGGCGATGTCGTCGTCCAGTTCCGCCTCGTCGTCTCCGCCCTCGTCGTCGTCGAACAGGCCGAACGAGCCCCCGCCGTCCATCCCGCCGCCCATCCCGGCGTCCACATCGTCCGCGAAGGGGTTCACCCCGCGCGTGACCATCTCGTAGATGTCCAGGAGCTTCCGGACGTTCTCCTCGACTTCCTCGACCGATTCGGAGATGCTCTCGTTTTCGGTCCGGACGGTGTTGACCGTCGAGGAGAGGCTGCCGACCTCGTTTTCCAGTTCGTCGAGCCGGTGTTCCAGTTCGTCGGTGTCGGCGCCGGTGGCGTCCTCCATGTCGCCGAACTCGTCGTCGCCGAACCCGCCCATCTCGTCGTCGCCGTCGTCGAAGCCGCCTAACCCACCCAGGTCGTCGCCGTCACCGCCTCCCTCCTCGGCCATCAGCCCGCCGCCGTCGGCCATCCCGTCGCCGTCGTCGTCGTCCTCGCTCTCGCTGTCCGACAGGATCGAGTCGAACATGTTCTTGATGCTCATCCCGACGAGACCGCCCGAGAGGAGCACCACGAGCGCTGGCGCGGCCAGCTCCGCGAGCGCCGTGGCGAGAGCGGGACTGTTCATTCTCTCTGAAAGATGTCCTCAGATACCCTTCAATATTCCGTCTAGCGTATCACGAGTGATAACTCTGGAGTTACTAGCCGCGCCCGTGGCTAAATTCAACGCGCCCGACTCCGAATAAATTTTTCGACCGTCGTTTCCGCTGGAAATATCCGGCCAACAGCGGATTGCGGACGCGCTCCCGTCAGCCAACTGACTGCCGTCCGTCAGACACGGAGCCGCGAGGAGTGACCGGTTCTGTTCGTCAGTTTTCAGAAATCACAACGTCGTCGACTCGGTGTTGGCGCTCTTGACGACGAGGTCGCCGCTGTCGGCCCTCAACTGGATCGAGCGACCGTGGTCGCCGCCGACATCCTCGCCGACGATCGGGATGTCGTACTCGTCGAGGGTCGCCCGGACCTGTTTCGCGTTCCGGGAGCCAATCGAGGAGCCGCTCTCCGAGAAGTCGAGCATGTCGCTCCCGCCGGCGATCTTGGCCTGCATCGAAGCCGTGCTCGCGCCAGCGGTTTCGAGCGCGTCGACGAGGGCCTCGACGCCGGTGTCGGCGAACTTCGCGCGGTTCCCGCCTTCGACATCTTCCGCGGTCGGGAGCATGACGTGGACGAGTCCCGCCGCACCGGTGGTCTCGTCGTACAGCGCCACGCCGATACACGATCCGAGCCCGCTCGTGGTCAGTACCGCCGAATCTGTCGTCACCTTGTACTCCGCGATGCCGACTTTGATCCGCTCGGGCGTGCTCTCCTGCTGTCCGTTCGTCTGGCTCCCGTCGTAGACTTTCATTATTCGAAGATCTGTTCCACGCTGGCGTCCGTTTCGTCGGCTCGCTCGACATCCAGGTCGTCTAGTGCCGCCCGGAGTTCCTTCTCGTTGGGGAGTGCGTGAATCTCCGCAGCGAAGTCGACATCGGGGGTGTGCATCTCCGAGTCGATGATGAAGGCGTGCTCCTGGTGTTGACCGACCTGTGCCGCCAGCGGATCGACGATGGCTCGACCCATGTCGTGGACGAGCCGCGGCGGCGTGTGATCGACCGAGGTCTGGAGGACGTTGGCCCATCCGTCGACGAACCCGCTGGTCATGATGTTGCCCAGCTCCTCGATCGCGGCCTTGTGCTGGTCGGTCAACTCGTCGCTGTCAATCTCGACGGGCATCATCGCCTCGGCGACGGTGACCGCCGACTCCTCGTCGAACAGCACCAGCAGGTACCCGCTGGGGACGCCGGTGAACTCGACGACGGTCCCGACGTAGGTTTCGGTCCCGATCTGCTTTGGCACGTCGGTGATCGGGGCGAAACTGATCTGGGTCACCTCCGCCTCGGTCTGGATGCCGGTCATCATCTCGACGTTGCTGGCGGCCTGTTCGGTCCCGCTCTCGGTCATCTCGTTGAACGTCTCCAGCTTGTCGATCGGGATGGCGTCGCCGTCGGTGTCGGCGTTCGACATCATCGTCTCCGTGAGCGACTCGTACTCGGGGAGCATGTAGATGTAGAAGTTCACCGACTCGTTGACCCACTCGATCTCGGACTTGAAGACGAACACCTGATCGTGGGCGTCGTGTTCGGGTGCCTCGGGCAACACGTCGGCGCCCGACTTCTCGATGTATTCGGGCGGGGAGTGGTCGATCGTCGCACCCAGATAGTCGGCCCAGCCGTCGATGAAGCCGCTCATCATGATGTTGCCGATCTCCTCGACGCCGCTCTGTGCCATCGCCGCGTCGCTCGCACCGCCGGGGACCAGCGTCTCGACCATGGTGTCTGCCGAGTCGGCGTCGAAGACCAACACCGTCTCCCCGTCCATGACGCCCTCGAAGTCGAACTGGACGCCGACGAAGTCTCTCCCCTTCAGTTCCTCGCCCACGTCGGCCCGCGGGACGAGCGTGATCTTCGTCACGTCGACGCTGGCGTCGATCCCCGTCATCTGGGACATCGACGCCGTCGCCTGCTGTGCCCCCTCGTGTGCGAGTTGGTTGAACGTGCCGAGCGACTGGATCTCGACGTTCATCTATGAGGGCACAACGTCCTCGATCGCCTCCATCACGCTCGGTTTCTGGAACGGTTTGGTGATGTAGCCGTCGGCGCCGGCCTTGACGGCCTCTTTCATCTTCTCTTCCTGGCCGACGCTCGTACACATGATCACGTTGGCCTCGGGGTTCGAGGTCTTGATCTCGTCGGTGGCCTCGATGCCGTCCCGGATCGGCATGACGATGTCCATCATCACCAGGTCCGGTGTCTCCTCTTTGTACACTTCGACGGCTTCGACGCCGTTTTCGACCTCGCCAACGATGTTGTGGTCTTCCTCCAGAATCTCGCGCAGGAGGTTGCGCATAAATTCGGAGTCGTCGGCTATCAGTACGTCTGGCATGACTTATCGAACCGAAATACCGGAATGAGCTAAATAAAGGTGTCCCGTAAATTATCGCGTCTGATACCGCACTACGTGAGGGGTTTCAGACCGTCGGCAGTCCGGCCGCGACGGCCCGGACGACAGGGAGCGCGTAGCGGCCGTACGGGAAGTATACGAACGCCGACACCACGACGTAGGAGATGCCGACGCCGACCGTCGCCGTCCCAGCGACGGCCACCAGTCGCCCGGACACCCGTTCCGGGGTGACGGTTCGAGCGATCACCGCGACCGCCCAACCGGCCGCAGACAGGAGCGCGACGACCGCGTGCAGTTGTACCGCCTCCCCGACGGCGAGCGCCAGGGTCGTGATCGCACCGAGCATCCCGGCGCTGACCAGGCCGGTCCAGCCGACCGTGGCAACCGCCAGGAACCGCCGGCCCCCGTCGAGTCCCGCCCGGACTGCCGGGAGCCGGACGGCCGCGTAAACGAGCAGCGGGAGTACCGGGTGGAGGTATCGGACCGTGAGCTGGCTGAAAAGCGGGAGCCGCGAGAGGTAGACCACCGTCAACACTGCCGCCAGGGTACAGACGAGCAGGTCCGTCTGTCCGACGGGCGTGAGCGTCCACGGACGAGCGAGCGATCGAACCCGCTCGGCCCGACCGCGAACCCGACGAGCCGCAAGCAGCGGGAGCGCAGCGACGGCGCCGGCGACCGGCATCGCCTCCAGCAACGCCAGCTCTACGACCTCGTACCCGTTGATGTCGTAGCTGAGGCCGTCGATCCGCCCGCTCCGGAGGAAGATATCGACCAGTCGGTCGGGCTTGCCCAGGACGCCGAGCCCGTCGACGACCGACCGCCCGGCGAACTCGTAGACGAAGCCGACCAGTGTCGCCACTGCACCGATCGCACGTGTCGGGACCGACGGGCCGGACTGCCCACCGCCCGGACGCGGTGTCGCCGGGGACGCGGCTCCGCCGTCGGCCTGGCCACCGCCCGACGCCCCCGACCCGCCCGTGTCAGTGGCCTCGGCGTTCGGTAACACCCTCGGGGGCTCGACCGGGTTCCCCGAGATGGCGTAGTTCGTCGCCAGCATCGGCGTCAGCGCCAGGAGGACGACGAGCCCGACGAGCAGGAGGTGACGCGGCCGCCGTGAGCCGCCGGTCAGGAGGTCGACACCGGTCAGGACGACGACGAGAAAGAACCCCTCGAAGGCGTGGGTCCAGGTGACCAGTCCAGCCAGCGCGTACGCGCCGGTTCGGGCACGCAGTGCTGTCCGCCCCTCGCTGTGGCAGCTGACTGCGAACGCGTAGACGACGCCGACGGTCATCGCCGCGACGAGGGTGTGTCGCTTCGGGATCGTCGCCCAGAACCCCACCGGCGTGGCAAGCCCCGTCACCAGGGCCGCCGCCAGCCCCGCTCGTCTGTCGTGGACGAGCGAGACGAGCCGGTACAGCAGGAGACACAGCGTCGCGGCCGCCAGTAGCGTCGACAGTTGGTACCCGACCAGCGCGAGCCGAGTGGGGTCAAGGTCCGTCGCCGCCCGCAGCGACGCGACGAACAACGCGGCGACCGCCACCGACCCGACTGTGAGCGTCCGGTCGCGGTCGAACCACTCCAGCCCGGCTATCGTCCGAACGAACGCGAGCCCGCCCAGCGCCCACAACCCCGGGAGCAGTACCCCCGGATCGACGACCCCCGCGATCGCTTCGAGCCCCCAGACGAACGGGAGAGCGAGCGCGAGCTGGCCGTAGTTACGGCCGTACAGCCGCCCGCCGACCTCGTGCATTCCCGGGAGCGGGCCCAGCGACAGCGAGTAGCGCACCTCCGTGACGTGGAGCTGGCCGTTCGAGAGCGCGACGAGCGTGTTCGCCGTCGTGTACGTATCCTGAATGAAAAACCCCACACGCCAGGTCAGCCCGAACGCCAGGGCGAGCCCAAGCCAGAGCGCCAGCCCGTAGCGGTCGCCGAACACCCACCGTCCGCCTCGGCGGAGCAGGCTGCGAAGGCGGTCGGTCGACAGGCGGCCGCCGGCCGGCCCCGCCCCGGGGACGCCTGTCACGCCTGCCCCTCCACGGTGATGTTCTGCTGAGTGATCGTCCGATCGACCGAGAAACTCTGGACCCGGACCGTCACCGTCGCGGTGACCGGTCCCTGGACACTCCCGCGTTCCACGCCTTCGTCGCCCGGATCGAGCGTGTAGGTCCGGGACGGCTCGGTCACCAGCGTCGTCGAGACCACCTCGATGTCAACCGCCGGGACGCGCACCAGATAGACCAGCCGCGGCCGCCCGGTGACCGATCCGACCGTCACGCTCGCTGTCGGCACCCGGAGGTAGGACACGTCGGTTCCGAAGCGACCGTCCGTCACTCGGAGCTCGCTGAACTCGACATCGACGGCCGTGACCGTCGCCGTTCCTTCGCCGAACGACTCCGGCGAGCCCTGGGTCACGTCGATCCCGACCAGCGGGCCGGTAGCGACGAGCGAGAGCACGACGAACGCGGCACACAGCGACGGGAGCGACCGGGGGGTCATCGCCTGCCGTGACAACTGTCGCCGCCGGGAATAAATCCCCCGGCGCTCAGAGCTCGATTCCCTCGTCGTCGACGGCCTCGATGAGGTCGGCGATCGTGTCGTCGGGCGAGAGCTGGGTCGAACGCAACAGCGTCTTGATACTCTCGGGTGGGTACCGGACCGGCACGTTCGACTCCGAGAGGAGGATTCCCAGCACGTCCTCGACCGGCGTCGAACCGTCCATCTGCCGGCCGTACCACAGCATGAAGCTCTCGAAGACGGTGACGATATCGTTCGAGACGAGCTGTTGTTGATCCACTTCGCCGTCGAACTTCGCGGTCACGTCGAAGCCGTACCGGGCGTTGGAGTCGTCCATCTGCTCGGCCAGCCACTCGTGGACGTTCGCGTCGGTAAACTCCGGTGTCGGCTCCGGTTCGGGCTCCGGCGTCGGGTCGGGTTGGGGGTCAGGGGTGTTCGCGACGTTTCCGTGCCGCTCGTCGGTGCGGACATCCGACGAGACGACGTATCGCCCGTCGTCGATCTGCGTGACGTGTTCGTCCTCCGCGATGTCGAGCTCCTCGGGGGAGAGAATCTTCCCGTCTTCAGGGTTCGTGTCGTCTGACCCCTGTGCCATACACTACACTGTGTCAAGGAGCGGTATAACTCCGTCGGCGAGAGAAACGGAAAAGAGAACGACGCGGATTACAGCGTGACCGCGGAGTTGCCAGACAGGGTTTCCGGTGCGACGAGTCGGACGGTACTGGTGCCGCCGGACTGGGTGTTCAGTTGGATCGTCGCGGTCTCACCCTCACCGATCCCGTCACCAGCTGCCGGGCTGGAACCACCACGGATGTTGTCCGCGCGGAAGACGAGCGTGGCACGGTCGGAGGGGTCGTTCAGCACCTGACTGTCGGTGATCGAGTCGTCGTCGTCCTGGACTGTATTGATGGAGAAGCTACTGGCGTCCGCAGACGAGGCGTACGTGAGGTCGTAGGAGCCGCTGGTGTCGACCCACTGAGCGATGGTACTGCCCATGTCGATGTTGGCCGCACCGGGGGCTTTCTTGACCGTCACCTCGACCTGTTGGATCACTTTCTCGCCCTGGTCGATGTCCTCACCGACGGTGTTGACGACTTCGAGGCGGTTGGTGACTTGATCGCTACTCTGCTGTCCGGTTTCCTCGGCACTGCTCTGGAGGAAGCCGGCCGTGTTGATGAGGACGCCAGCGGCGATAGCGGCGACAAGCACCATCGCGATGAACACGATGAGGGTGCCGATCCCGACCTGCCCGCGATCCTCGTCTGATTCCATGAACATTGGTTAATCCGGGTCTGTCTGACCCTACCGATTCGTTCCTTTCACGGGTAATAATACCTCCCCCGAAAATATCTCTCCTGATAACGGCGGTTTGAGATGGGTGAAGTGGGGATATGACGAATTCTGGCTGATATAAAACGGACGAGACATGTTTGGACTTCTACTAGTGGATCGGCCAGCTTACCGCTCGCGGGTCGTGCACGCGAAGACGAGAGAATGAAGCGAAAAAACGCGAGACAGATTACAGCGTGACCGCGGAGTTACCAGACAGAGTCTCCGGAGCGACGATTCGAACCGTCGAGGTCCCGCCGGACTGAGTGTTCAGCTGGATCGTCGCGGTCTCACCCTCGCCGATACCATCGTCACCATTCCCGCCCCGAATCGCCTGCGCGTCGAAGATAAGCGTGGCTCGGTCGGAGGGGTCGTTCAGCACTTGACTGTCGGTGATCGAGTCGTCGTCGTCCTGGACTGTATTGATGGAGAAGCTACTGGCGTCCGCAGACGAGGCGTACGTGAGGTCGTAGGAGCCGCTGGTGTCGACCCACTGAGCGATGGTACTGCCCATGTCGATGTTGGCCGCACCAGGTGCCTTCTTGACCGTCACCTCGACCGTGTGGATCACCTTGTCGTTCTGGTTGATGTTGTCGCCGACGGTGTTGACGACTTCGAGGCGGTTGGTGACTTGATCGCTACTCTGCTGTCCGGTTTCCTCGGCACTGCTCTGGAGGAAGCCGGCCGTGTTGATGAGGACGCCAGCGGCGATAGCGGCGACAAGCACCATCGCGATGAACACGATGAGGGTGCCGATCCCGACCTGCCCGCGATCCTCGTCTGATTCCATGAACATTGGTTAATCCGGGTCTGTCTGACCCTATCGACTTGTTTCTTTCACGGGTTATAATACCTCTCCCGAAAATATCTCTCCTGATAACGAGTGTCTGGGGACCTGAAACCGCTATTTTGTGGAGCGAACGGAATCTTGACACGTCCGTTTCGAGTGGAGGTCACGACCGGATATCGGGACGGATCGTGTCGGGATCGTCGGCCGATTCGAGGAGAGCGAACGGCGACCCTGGGGTCGCCTGCCGCGAGCGCAGGGACTACTCGTAGGTGACAAGACTATACATCACGAAGAGATAGCCAAACGTCGTGAGGCCGCTGTTGACGAGCAGCAGCGACTTGACGCCCGTGAAGTCGTTGACGAACGCACTGATCATCGTCGCGGCGGCGCCAGCGACGGCGAGGGAAAACCCCACCGACAAGTGAAGCATCGCTCGCCGTGATGTCTGGACGTAGGCCCGCATCGCCATCCCGACCATGGTGAGTCCAGCGACGACAAACACCAGCGTCGAGATCGTGTAGAGGAGCTCGATCATCGGCATTACGATAGGGTAACACGGTCCGACGCATAAATCCACCCGCTAAAATATCTCTGTTGATAACGTCACAGTCCGCCGAAAACCGCCGGTTTACCCCTCCGAGAGGGTCCGCCACGCTTCGTCGAGTTTGTTCGTCACTTCCGACCGTTCCTCGACGTGGATCGTCAGTTCGTCCTCGAAGTCGACACGGAGCTCGTCGACGTTTCGGCGGTACACTTTGATCCGTCGCCGGTCGTCCGAGAGGATGTTGTCGTGGAGTTCGAGAAGGTTGTGTTCGGTGAGTTCGTCGATCCGTCGGTAGCAGGTCGCGATCGGGATCCCCAGTTCGTCACTCAGGTCCTGTGCCGACACGGGTTCGTCGGTGGCATCGAGAATTTCGGCGCTGTATTTGTTCCCCAGCGTCTGTAGGATCTCCGCCGAAGCCATCGTTATCAGAAAATATATTCAGTCCTGCATAAAGCTATCGCCTGTGATAGTTCCTGAGTCGGGCGCACTCCTCCGGTCGGGGATGGGTGTCCGAGGATGACGGGAGAGGGCTGTTATCGGCCGTTCTCTCCAATAATAATCGGGTAATCGGTGCGTTCAGATCGGCGAATCCCCTTCGCTCATCATCGAGAACGCGCTCGCGTTCTCGTGGACCTGAATCCCGCCCCACTCGATCTCCATCGGGTAGATGTCCGTCTCGATGTCCTGTTTGCGCATCTTCGCGACCCAGACGTAGCGGCTCACGCCGGAGTCGGTCGGCGTCTGGATGAGGTAGATGTTACCGTCGGTCAGGTAGTTCTCCAGTCCGATATCGGTGTCCGGGAACACCGCTCCCTGCTCGTTGGTCAACAGTGTGGTGAGCCCGTTGCTCCGCAGGATGTCGGTGAACTTCAGGAGGTAGGTCCGTTTCTCGGCCTCGTCGTCGAAAAAGAGGTTGAACATCGCAAGCGAGTCCAGTACGAGCCGGTCGTACTCCTCGTCTTCGAGGTCGTCGAGCAGGAGATCCAGCGAGGACGAGAAGTCGTTCTCACGCAGGAGGACCTGCTTGTCGTACACCTTGATGTCGCCGTTCTCGACGAATTCGGGCCACTTGTCGAAGCCGATCGACTCGGCGGCCTCCCGTAGGTCGGCCTCGTTTTCCTCGAAGGAGAGGTAGATCCCTTTCTCGTCGAACTGTTCGACGCCGTTGTAGATGTACTGGAGACAGAGGATCGACTTCCCGGCGCCGGGATTTCCGCTTACCAACGTCGTCGAGTTAGTGACAATACCGCCGTTCAGAATGGAATCGAGGCCGTCGATGCCTGTTTTGGTTATCTCTATCATTTTTCGTGTTTTTGATACGGGGAAGTTAGGTAGTTCTGTGTGACGGGCGGGCAAAAGTCTTGTTCACGAATCATTTGCCGAGCGTCAGCCGGCCGCGTGGACGACCGCCGGATCGACCCAGATGACGAACTCGTCGTCGCGTTTCACGACACCGCGGATCGAGCCGTTGTCGTTCGCGGGGGACTGGTCGACCTGCTCCGGCAAGATCTGGACGACCTGGTACACCTCGTCGACGAGCCACCCGGCCGCACTCTGGGTCTGGACGATCTCGGGGTCGTAGACGATGATCCGCTTTTCGGCACCGTCCTCGTCGATCCCGAACACCGCTTTCGGGTTCACGATCGAGGTCGTTCGCCCACGCAAGTCCATGACGCCCTCGACGTGTGGGGGCGCGTTCGGGACTTTCGTCAGCTCCCCAACGTCGACGATCTCCGTCACGTAGTCGATACTCACACAGTAGGTCTCGTCTCCAAGCTTGAACTCGAGCACTTGGCCGGTCGTGGCTGACTGGGCTGACATAGCTGTTCCTGGGAGTGTCAGGAGATAGGGCGACAGCCCGGCATAAAGCTGCCTGCTGGGATATCAACTTTGATTACGCGGGCGGAGTCTTTATTTCGGGGCCGAACCCGATTTCGGGGTAGGTATGATGTGGCGCTCGCGAACTACCCGGACCCCGGGGTCGTCGTGACAATGGCCGGCCGCGCGCCGCGTGCGGTGGTCGCCGACGACTCCCATTTCATGCGGAGTGTGATCTCCGATATCCTGGAGGAGGGGGGGATCGAGGTCGTCGCACAGGCACGAAACGGCGTCGAAGCCGTCGAAGCCGTCGAAGAACACGGGCCGGATGTCGTGACGATGGACGTAGAGATGCCCGAGCTGAACGGGATCGACGCGACCGCGCGGATCATGGACGTGCAGCCGACCCCGGTGTTGATGCTGTCGGCACACACCGACGAGAACGCCGATGTCACGTTCGAAGCCCTCGACAACGGTGCGGTCGACTTCTTCACCAAGCCGGGCGGCGAGGTGTCGATGGAGATGTCCCGGCTGAAAGACCAACTGGTCGAGATGGTGACCTCGGTCGCCGAGGTCGATGTCGCCGGGAACGGCCGCCGGTCGGCGACACAGTCCGGAACCGGTGGCACCCGTTCCGGCACGCAGCGCTCCGGCGGGCCGGCGGACGGCCGACGTTACGTCGACAACCCCACACTCGTCATCGGGTCCTCGACCGGCGGCCCGAAGATGGTCGAGAAGGTCCTCGGCGCGCTCCCGCTGGCCGCCGACCTCCGTGTGCTGGTGGTCCAGCACATGCCCGAGGGCTTTACCGGCCGGTTCGCCGAGCGCATCGACGCACGGAGCGACTACGAAGTCCGGGAGGCGACCGACGGCGGTCGGCTCGGCGGCGGCGAGGCGATGATCGCGGCCGGCGACCGGCACATGGTCGTCAAGAACTACCGGAACGGCCGACTCCGGGTGAAACTGAACCGGGATCCGCCGGTCAACAGCGTCCGCCCGGCGGTCGACGTGACCATGGAGTCGGCGGCGACGACGATCGACGACCCCCTCGTCGGCGCGATCCTCACCGGGATGGGCGAGGACGGTGCCGAGGGGATCAGGGCCATCAAGGCCGCGGGCGGGGACACGATCGCACAGGACGAGGCGACTTCGGCGGTGTACGGCATGCCCAAACGGGCCGTCGAGACGGGCTGTGTCGACGCCGTCCTCCCCATCGACGACATCGCGAGCGGTATTCTCGATACGATCACGACTGAGGTGACCTGACAATGGACGACCAGTATCTCGACGCATTCATCCGCGAGAGCGAGGAGGCGATCACCGAACTGAACAACTCGCTGCTCGACCTGGAATCGGACCCCTCGGACACCGAGGCGATGGACTCGATCTTCCGGACCGCCCACACGCTGAAGGGGAACTTCGGCGCCATGGGCTTCGACGACGCGGCGAACCTGGCCCACGCCGTCGAGGACCTCCTCGACGAGATGCGCCAGGGCGAGATGGAGGTCACGCCAGAGGTGATGGATCTCGTCTTCGCCGGCGTCGACCAGATCGAGGTGATCGTCAACGAGATCGAGGCCGAGGGCGAATCACAGACCGAGACCGACGAGATGGTCGCGGAGCTTCGGACCGTCCTCGAGGAAGGGGCCGAGGCCGCCGGCGGCGATCCGACGGCCGGGTCCGGCAGCGACACCGACGACGACAGCGACGACAGCGTCGCCGTCGACGCCGATCTGGACCCGGACGGGGCCGACGACCGGATCGTCCACGTCGAAGTCGATGTGGGCGAGTCGGACATGCTCGGTGTCGACTCCATGCTGGCGCTCGAAGCCGTCGAGGATGTCTTCGAGATCCTCTCGATGGAGCCCGACCGAGCCGCCATCGAGGACGGCGAGTTCGAGGAGACGTTCGTGCTGTATCTGGACGCCTCCGACGCGGCGACCGTCGACGCCGAACTGGGGTCGGTCGGGAAGATCGACAGCTTCGACGCGACCGACGTGACCGAGCGGTTGACCGCCGGCACGACGGACGCCCCGTCGATGACCGCCGGGGCGACGGAGACGGACGATTCGGAGGAACACAGCGTCGACGAGATCAAATCGGTGCGGGTCGATGTCGACCAGCTCGACGACCTCCACGGCCTCGTCGAGCAGCTCGTGACGAGTCGGATCAAACTCCGCCGCTCGGTCGAACAGGACGACCTCGATTCCGCGGGCGAGACGCTGAACGAACTGGACAAGATCACCGCGAACCTCCAGAACACGGTGATGGACATGCGGCTCATCCCGCTGAAGAAAGTCGTCGGGAAGTTCCCGCGACTGGTCCGTGACCTCGCGCGCGAACTCGACAAGGACATCGAGTTCACCATCGAGGGCGAGGACATCGAACTCGACCGGACGATCCTCACCGAGATCTCGGACCCCCTGATGCACATCCTGCGCAACTCCGTCGACCACGGGATCGAACCGCCCGAAGAGCGCGAACAGGCCGGCAAGCCCCGGACCGGTCACATCGAACTGCGGGCCTCCCGTGAACGGGACCACGTCATCATCACCGTCGAGGACGACGGCGCCGGCCTGGACGTACAGGGGATCAAACAGAAGGCCATCGAGAAAGGCGTCCGCTCGCCCGAGGAACTGGAGGCGATGGACGACTCCTCGATCTACGACCTGATCTTCCACCCCGGTTTCTCGACGGCCGACGAGGTCACGGACACCAGCGGCCGCGGGGTCGGGATGGACGTGGTCCACGACACGGTCACCCAACTGGACGGCTCCGTCAGCGTCGAGTCAGACCCGGGCGAGGGGACGACTGTCTCGCTTCGCCTGCCGGTGACGATGGCGATCGTGAAGGTGCTGTTCGTGGAGGTCGGCGACGAGGAGTACGGCGTCCCGATCAAGAACGTCGACGAGATCACCGCCACCGACGCGGTCAAGCAGGTCAACGGGACCGAGGTCATCAAACACAACGACGACATCTACCCGGTGATCCACCTGGCCGACACGTTCGACGTGGACGGCGCCGCCACCAACGGCGACGGGATGCTCGTCCGAATCCGGGAGTCAGAGCGCCAGGTGGCGCTGTACTGCGATTCGGTCAACAGCCAGGAGGAGGTCGTGGTCAAACCCCTGGAAGGTATCCTCTCGGGGACCCCGGGGCTCTCGGGGACCGCCGTGCTGGGCGACGGCAACATCGTCCACATCCTCGACGTGGTGACGCTATGAACAAAGGCAGCGACAGACAGTTCTCCCAGCTACTGACGTTCATCGGCGACGAGATGGAGTTCGAATCGGGCTTCTACAACGACGCGTACCTCGACCGGCGGATCACCGCCCGGATGCGCCGGACCGACACCGAGACCTACCGGGCCTACAAGCAACTGCTCCAGCGCGACGACGGCGAACGCGAGCACCTGCTCGACTCGCTGTCGATCAACGTCACCGGCTTCTTTCGCAACCCCGAGGCCTGGGAGGCGCTTCGCCCGGTCCTCCGGGATCTGACCCGGGAGAACCGCCGTGTCAGGCTGTGGTCGGCCCCCAGCGCCGACGGCCGGGAGCCGTACTCGGCGGCGATGCTGGCGCTGGACGACCCCGAGATCGAGGCCAGGCGGGTCGAGATCACCGGGACCGACATCAACGCCGACATCCTCCGGGACGCCCGCCGGGCGACCTACGAGACCTCCCAGACGACCGACATCGCGGAGGAACTGGAACCACTCGACGACTACTCCGAGTACATCGAACAGGACGGCAACACGTTCACGGTCCGGGACCGGGTCACCGACATGGTCACCTTCGAGCAACACGACCTGATCCGGGGCGAGCCCAAACGGGACTTCGATCTCGTGTTCTGCCGGAACCTCCTCATCTACATCGACTCCGAGTACAAGGTCCCGATCTTCGAGACGATCCGTGGCTCGCTGCGGGAGGGGGGGTACCTGATGATCGGGATGACCGAGACCCTCCCCACCGAGTGTCGGGACTCGTTCGAACCGGTCGACAAGCAACACCGGATCTACCGCCGCGTATGAGCCTCTACGAACTCGAACGGGACGGCGAGGTACAGGAACTCATCCGCGTCCTACGGGAGAGCGACAACGAGCGCGTCCAGACCCGGGCGGCCGAACTGCTGGGGAACTTCGCCGACCACGACGACCGCCGGGACGTGATCAACGCCCTGGTCACGGCCACACAGCGGGACAGCGACGCCGTCACGGCACAGGCGATCGACTCGCTGGACGAACTGGGCGGGGACGCGATCGAACAGCTCATCGGCACGATGGCCGGCGTCGACCTCGGCGACGACTCGGCCGACTGGGTGAAAGCCAAGGCGTACACGCAGGCGCTCGACGCCGACGTGCCCGAACTGCGGATGGCCGCGGCCAACGCGCTGGGCGGGCTCGACCAGGCCGACGCCGTCCCGAACCTCGCACAGCGGTTCGACGATCCCGACCCGCGAGTCCGGGCGCGGGCGGCCCGGTCTGTCGGGAAGCTCGGCGACTCGCGGGCGACAGACTCCCTGGAGTCGCTGCTGACCGACTCCCAGTCGGCGGTCCGCCGCGAGGCCGCCCAGGCGCTGGGAAACATCGGCAATCGCCAGGCGCTGCGCTCGCTCCTTCCGCTGTACGAGGACGACCACGAGGCGGTCCGCCGCATCGCGGTCGACGCCTTCGGCAACTTCGACAACGACCAGCCCGTCGACTACCTCACCGAGGCGCTCTCGGACGACTCGCCGGGGGTTCGCCGGACGGCGGTGTACTCGTTGATCGAACTCCTCTCGAACGTCCCGACCGACCAGAGCCACGAGATCCGCGAGACCGTCGTCGAGAAACTGTCTAACACGGACGACCGCAGCGTCGTCGTCCCGCTGGTCGAGATCCTCGAAGAGAGCACCCAGGCCGCACAGCGGCGCAACACCGCCTGGCTGCTCGGTCGGGTGACCACTCAGGAGGAACGGGGGCGGGTCATCGACGCCCTCGTCGACGCGCTAGCGGACGACGGCCAGATGATCCGGCAGTTCGCCGCGACGAGTCTGGCGGAACTGGACGACGACGACAGCATGGTCGAGCGCCGCCTGCTTCCGATCGTCGAGGACACCGGCGTCGATCCGGCCGTCCGGGGCCAGGCGATATTCACGCTCGGGAAGGTCGGCGGCGAGCGCTCCCGGAAGGTGCTCGACAAGCTCATCGACGAGACAGAGAACGAGACCGTCCGGAAGAAGGCCTTCTCCGCGATCTCGAAGCTGGGTGGGCGCGGATGAGTCGGCGCTCTTCGCGGCGCTCGCCGGCCGGTCGGCTCAAGTACCGCCCACCCGTAGCCGTGAGTGAGCGAACAGAGCGATGAGCGACGGTGAGCGCAAACTCCTCGACACGCAGGGCAAGTTCGTCCAGGTCGTCAAGGACGGGCGAAAGCGCAACGACATCGAGTGGATTCCCGGACGGATCCTGCTGTCGAACAAGCGGCTCGTGCTGGCGACCAACGAGGGCAAACGGACGATCCCGCTGTCCTCGCTGACCAGGGTCACCGCTAGCCAGATGAACCAGTCGCTGGCACAGGTCGACAGCTACGTGAAACTCAGATCGGGCGGCGACGTGACCCTCGTCGCCCCGAAAGCCGACGAGGAGTTCGAGGAAATCCTCTACGGCGCCCTGCTCGATCAGATCGTCGTCCTGGCGAAACACCCCGCCGTCGAGGGTGGTGTCGTCCGGGACATCGGCTGGGAGAAAGCCCGCGTCAAACTCGACGGGGACTGTATCGACCTCGCGATCACGTCGGGGACGTTCGTCGAACTCGACATCGACGACGTGGGGACCGTCGAAGCCAAGGACATGGAGATACGCGGCAGCGAGCGCCCGATGCTCTCGGTCGAACACACCGTCGAGGGGACCAGCGTCGAGACGCACATCTCCGGTGGCCCGCGCCACGTCTCGCTGCTGGAAGGACTGGTCCGCCAGGGCGAACAGCGAAACGTCGCCGACGACGTGGAGCTCTCGGACGAGGAGACACAGGTGCTGATGGCGCTGTACTCCGGAATCTCGCCGTTCAAGATCCCGGACTTCGTCGACATGGAGATCGACACCGTCGAGGAGGTGTACGACCGCCTGCTGGCGGCCGACATCCTGGAGCCGGTTCGGACCCGCCGAGAAGTCCAGCTCGAAGCCCGGGGTCGCTCGATCGCGAGCGAAGCGATGTCCGACCAGTAGTCAGAACGGCGGCGAACTGCCGTACAGCCGAGTGTAGTGGACGGCGTCGACGAGGATCCGCGAGAGCGGGAGGACGAACTCGCCCGTGACGGGAAACAGCGAGAGGCCACCGACCAGCAGGTACGCCGCCATCGAGCCGGCGGCGACACCGAGGACGACTGCGCCCGCCCGATCGAACCCCGGGCGCACCGTCGCCAGCACCGCCCACGCGAGGACGGCGACGGCGACGGTCAGCGCCCACAGCGCGTACACCTGAACAGACTCCCCGAGGACGAGGTCGGCGGCGGCGATCACACCGAGGTACACACCCGCCCCGGCCAGTGCGGTCCCGGCCGTCGCGGCCGCGAGCGCCCGCCCCTGTGACTCGACGACGCGCCGGACCGCCGGCAGTCGGGCCAGCCAGTAGAGGCCGACGACGTACAGCGGGTGGAGGTACCGGACGGTGAACATGTGGTGGACCGGCAGCGAGCCCAGAGAGATGCCGAGCAGCAACACCACGTAACCGACCGAGAAGGCGTCGAGGACCCGGATCGGGGACCACTCACGCGGCGACTGGAGTGCGGGTAGCTGTCGCTTCGCGGCCAGGGCGGGCGCAGCGACGAGCGCACCCAACAGCGGCATCGACGCCAGCACGCTCAGGTTGATCGCCGCGTCCTCCGACGCGGTGAGCCCGTCGAGGTAGCCGGTCCGGGCGAAGACCGCGACGATTCGGCCGGGATCGGTGAGGAACAGTCCGTACGACCCGATCACGAGGCCCAGGAGCCGCTGGCCGATTCCCGCGAGCGCGGCCACGAGGCCGCCGATCGGGGTGTCTCCGGTCGACTCGCCGCCCGCGCCGCTGCCCGCCGGAGCGTCGCCCGTGGCCTGCTGTGTGCCCGTCCCCCCGTCGGTCGCCGCCGGACTGAGCACGTCGCCGTCGTAGCTCGGCAGGAGCCGTGGCGGTTCCACGGGATTGCCCGCGATCAGCCAGTTCGTCAGGAAGAAGGGGAGCAAGGAGGCGAACAGCGTCGCGCCGACGACAGCGAGGTCGCGCGGCCGGTTCGACCGCGCCGTCGGGAGGTCGACCGCCGCGACGGCGAGCAACAGGATCAGTCCCTCCGCGGCGTGGACCCAGGCCGCGGCCCCGACCCAGGCGTAGGTCAGCGCCCGGAACCGTCTCGCGTGGCGGTGGCTCGTCGCCGCCCGACTCCGGTAGAGGGTGTACATCGCCAGGACGACCACCAGCGCGCTGACGCTGTGGCGTTTCGGGATCGTCGCCCAGAACCCGACCGGCGTCCCGACGGCGGCGACGACGCCCATGGCGACTCCGACCCGGCGCGTGGACACCGCCGTGCCGAGCCGGTAGGCGACGACGGCGACGGCGGCGGCGGCGAGCGCGGTCGTCGTCTGGAGGGCCAACATCGGGAGCCACCGTGCGGGGAGCGGCGTCGCGACCGCGAGGTTGCCGACGAACAGCGCCACGCCGAGGCCAGTCCCGAGGAGGACGCCCGCCCGCCTCCGGCCGAGGACGCTTCCCACCCCGTAGCTCAGGCCGGCGACCGCGAGCGACCACAGACCGACCAGGAGCACGCGGAGGTCGAGGAGGACCGCGAGGAGTCGGTACAGGACGAGCCAGAGGGCGGAGACGACGACGATAGCGTAGTTCCGTCCGTAGACGCGCCCGTCGACCAGATAGGTCCCCGGTGTCGAGCCCGAGGGGGGACCGTAGACGGCCTCGGCGATGAAGAGGTGGCCGTCGAGGACGGCGACCAGGGTGTTCGCGAACGCGTACTGGTCGCTGGAGAAGAAGTTCAGCTCCCAGCTGAGTCCGAACCAGACCAGCGCCGCGAGGCCGATCAGCGCCCCCACCCGGTCACCGAAGACCCCCCGGAACACCGCCGTCCGGAGAGTCGCGACCGACACCCTCTCGCCGGCGAGCAACCGGTCTATGACCCCCTCGCTCATCGCTGGACCTCGACGGTGATGCGGCGCTGGATCAGGTCGCGCTCGCGGTCGCCGGTGCGGAGCCAGATCGCGACCGTCGCGTTGTACCGCGTTTGGTCGATCCGCTGTGGGCTGATCCCGACCGGGTTCGGCCGGAGCCCCATCCGCTCGCCACTGCGGTCGGCCAGCTGATATCTGCTCGTCGCCGTCGTCCACAAGCCCGGGATGTCGATGGTGTACCGGACGACCGGGTTTCCGTCGACGGACCCGACAGAGACGACCGCCGGCGGTGCGGACAGGTGGTACCGGCCGGCGCCAAAGCGGCTCCGTTCGAGGACGATCTGCCCGGCCGGCACGGAGTCCACGGAGACGGTCGCGTCGCCGGCCCCAGCCGGGGGCGTCGCCCGCGTGAGATCGACGGCCCCGACCAGCGGCCCCGAGACGATCGCGAGTACCGCGACCGCCACGGCCAGGGCAGCGAGCGGACGGGGCGTCGGCATGATATCGGCCGTTGACCGTGGCCGCATATGACTCTACTGGGGCGATTATCGCACCGGATAACGACGCCGACGACATTTACGTCTCGGCGGCGAAGGGGCCGTCGATGGTCACGAACGAGAGCGACACCTTCGACATCGGCGGCGACCTGACAGTCAAGCGGCTGGGATTCGGTGCGATGCGGATCACCGGCGACGGTATCATCGGCGAGCCGGACGACATCGGAAACGCCCGCGCTGTCCTGCAGCGCGCGGTCGAACTCGGGGTCGACTTCATCGACACCGCGGACTCGTACGGCCCGGGCGTCTCCGAGCGGCTGATCGGTGAGACGCTCGACACCGAGCGCGAGGACCTCGTGATCGCGACCAAGGGCGGCCTGCTGCGCAACACCGACGCCGACTGGCTCGCCCACGGCGACCCCGACTACCTCCGGAACGCACAGCTGTGTTCGCGCGACCGGCTGCGGATGGACCCGATCGACCTCTACCAGTTCCACCGCCCGGACCCGGACACCCCCTTCGAGGAGTCGGTCCACGTGCTCGCGGAGCTGAAAGACGAGGGGCTCGTCCGTCACGTCGGCCTCTCGAACGTCTCGGTCGACCAGCTCGACCGGGCGCGCGAGATCGTCGACATCGCGACGGTCCAGAACCAGTACAACGTCGCCAACCGGGACGCCGAGGCCGTCCTGGAGGCCTGTGAAGACGCCGGGATCGGCTTCATCCCGTGGTACCCGCTCGCCGCCGGCGAGCTCGACGGCGTCGACGGGATCGAGGAGATCGCACGGCGCCACGACGCGACGCCCCACCAGATCGCACTGGCGTGGCTGCTCGGCCACTCGGACGTGACCCTGCCGATCCCCGGCACGTCGAGCATCGAACACCTCGAACAGAACGTCGCCGCCAGCGCGATCGAACTGACTGACGACGAACTGGCCCGACTCTCCTGAGGCCAGGCATCGAGTGGCCGCCCGCGGCGCAGGCGGCTGTGGGCCGCCGACACCGGGGTGTTTTTCAGGGAATGCGATGTATCCGGAGCTATGACGACAATCACGCTCGGCCCCTCCGGCACGTACTCCCACCGGGCCGCGCAGGCGGTCGCGGACGACGACATCACCTTCTCCGAGTCGGTCACTGCCATCGTCGAGGCCGTCGCCGACGGCGAGGCGGACCGCGGCGTCGTCCCGGTCGAGAACAGCATCGAAGGCTCGGTGACGGAGTCGCTCGACGCCTTCAGCACGTACGATGTCGCCGTCGTCAGGGAGATCATCACGCCGATCCGACACGCGCTCCTGGCGCAGGGCGAGTCGTTCGACCTCGTCGCCAGCCACGCACAGGCCCTGGCGCAGTGTCGCGGCTGGCTCGACGAACACTACCCCGGGATCGACGTTGAGGCGGTCACCTCGACGGCCCGCGGCGTCGAGCGGGCGCGCGAGGACCCGTCGGTGGCCGCGATCGGCCACCCCGCGAACGCCACCAACGGCACCGAACTCGAAGTGCTGGCCGAGGACATCCAGGACCGCTCCTCGAACGCCACCCGCTTTGTTGTCGTCGCGCCGGCCAGCGAGCGCAGCGACGCCGGCAGCAAGACCTCCTTCATCGTCTACCCGAACGCCGACTACCCCGGCCTCCTGCTGGAACTGCTCGAACCCTTCGCCGACCGGGACATCAACCTCACCCGCGTCGAGTCCCGCCCCAGCGGCGAGCGACTGGGCGACTACGTCTTCCACATCGACATCGCCGCCGGCCTCTACGAGGAGCGCACCCAGGACGCGCTGGCGGACATCGAGGCCCTCGCCGAGAACGGCTGGGTCCGCCGGCTGGGGTCGTACGACTCCCAGACCGTCATCAACTGAGCCGTCGGCACCGCGTCGACCTGTCGTCGGAAGATTAAGTTTGGGGGCCGCGTATGGCCAGGTATGACCGACAGCGATCCGCTCGGCGAGATCGAGCGCGCGTTCGATGTCCTGTCCGACCAGTTCGGGGTCTCCCTCGGTGCGGTCCCGACCGATGTCGTCGAGACCGACGACGAGTTCGTCGTCCACATGGACCTCCCGGGCTTCGACAGCGCGGACATCGAAGTCAAACTCGTCGAGGATCGGACCCTCTCTGTCACCGCCGACCACGGCGAGTCCGACGAGTCCGTCGACGGGCAGTACATCACCCGGGAGCGTCGTCAGCAGTCGCTGAGCCGCAGCGTTCGGCTCCCGGCCGCCGTCGAGGACGACGCCACGGCCAGCTACGAGGACGGCGTCCTGACCGTCCACCTGCCGAAGGTCGTCGAGGACGCCGACGACGGGACCGACATCCCGGTGAACTGACGATGGTGCTCGAACCCGGCACGCGACCGCCGTCGATCACCGCGACCAACCAGTGGGGCGACCGCGTCTCGCCGGACTTCGAGACGCCGACGGTGCTGTACTTCTACCCGCGTGACGACACGCCGGGCTGTACGACCGAGGCACAGGCGTTCAACGACCGCTACGAGGAGTATCACGAGGCCGGGGTCGAGGTGTACGGCGTCTCGACCGACGATGTCGACAGCCACTGTGACTTTGCCGAGAAACACGACCTCTCCTTTGACCTGCTTGCCGACCCCGACGGGACCCTCGCGGAGGCCTTCGACGTTGAGATCCGCGAGCGCGATCGGGCCCGCCGGACGACCTACGTCCTCGCGAAGGGACAGATCGTCGGCGTCTACGAGGGCGTCAGGGCGGAGGGCCACGCCGCCGAAGTCCTGCGGGACCTGATGGAAGCGGGCCTGGTCCCGATGGAGTAGCTACTCGTCGATATCGATCGCCGGGCGACCGGGCTCGGCGTTGTCCAACAGACTGTCGTCGGCCTCTTCAGGTGCCTGGACGACGACCTCGGCGCCGAACTCGCGCTCGATCAGCCACGCCGCCCGCCGGAGGGCTTCGACTTCCCGTTCGGGTGCGAGCAGGTCCGGGAACGTCGCGCGGCCGGCCAGGTCCTTGGCGAAGTCCGCGGCGGCCTCGCCGTACTGCTGGAGCTCCTGGTTTTGCATCACTGCCGGGACCACGTTGTCGGCCTCGCGGGCGATGTCGACGACCCGGTGTTTCCAGGCCGGCGCGATCGCCAGCGTGATCCGCTGGGGGTCCTCGATGCCGACGGTCTCGACGATATCCCGGACATCCTCGCGGGTGTCTTCGACCAGGCGCCGTTCGAGGTCGTACTCCGCGGGGGCCTCGCCGGCGGGCCAGTCGGCCTGGGCGAGCAGTCCTTCGTTGTCCAGTTCCTGCCAGATCTCCTCGGCGACGTGGGGCGCGACCGGCGCCAGCAGCTTCGTCACCGTCACCAGCCCGCGCTCGAAAGTCTCGGTGTCGGGGTCGGTCGCCTCCTCGTAGCGCCGGAGCAGGGAGACCAGTTCCCGAACTGCCTGCAGCGCGTGGTTGAAACGGAACTGCTCGTACTCGGTGGTCGCAGCCGCCGCCGTCGCGTCGATCTCGCGGGCGACGTACGCCGCGATGGCCGCGTCCTCGCTCCCGCTCTCGGCGGCCACGTCGCCGGCCACGTAGTCGGTCGTCAGTTCGTAGACGTTCTGGAGGAAGCTGTGCGCGGACTGGACGCCCTCGGCGCTCCAGGCGAACTCCTTCTCCGGCTGGGCGGCCTCCATGATGAACAGCCGGGCGGTGTCGGCGCCGTACTCCTCGATGATCCGCTGGGGCGAGACGCCGTTGCCCAGGCTCTTGGACATCTTGTTGCCGTCCGCGCCCAGGACCATCCCCTGGTTCGTCAGGTTCGTGAACGGTTCGCGCACGCCGCCGGAAAGCAGGTCGATGTCGTCGAGCACCTTCGTGAAGAACCGGGCGTACAGCAGGTGCATCACGGCGTGTTCGATGCCGCCGACGTACTGGTCGACGGGCATCCAGTCGGTCGCCCGCTCGGTGTCGAACGGGGCGTCGTCGAGGTCGGGCGAGGTGTAGCGCAGGAAGTACCACGAGGAGTCGACGAAGGTGTCCATCGTGTCGGTCTCCCGCACCGCGTCGCCGCCACACTCCGGGCAGTCGACGTGTTTCCACTCCTCGGCCGCGTCGAGCGGGTTCCCGGTGGTGTGGACAAACTCCGGCAGTTCGACCGGGAGGTCCTCGTCGGGGACCGGGACGTAGCCACAGTCGTCACAGTCGATCATCGGGATCGGCGTCCCCCAGTAGCGCTGGCGGGAGATGCCCCAGTCCCGGAGGTTGTACTCCGTGCGGTGGTCGCCGTCGAACACCTCGACGAACTCCCCGCGGGCCTGTTCGCTGTGGAGCCCGTCGTACTCGCCGCTGTCGACGAGGACGCCGTCCTCGGTGTAGGCCTGTTCCTGCACGTCGATCTCGTCGGCGTCGACCGCGGCCTCGGGACCGGGTTCGACGACCTGCGTGATCGGGATGTCGTGGGCCTCAGCGAACTCGTGGTCGCGGTCGTCGTGGGCGGGCACGGCATACAGCGCGCCGGTCCCCACGTCGGTCAGGACGTAGTCGGCCACGTAGACGGGGATCTCCTCGCCCGTCGCGGGGTTCGTGGCGTACTCGCCGGTGAAGACACCGCTGGTCACGTCGAGGTCGTCCTCGTCGGCCCCCTCGGCAATCTCGATGTACTCCGCGACCTCGTCGTTGTCCTCGGCGATCTCCTGGGCGACCTCGTGGCCCGGCGCCAGCGAGAAGTAGGTCGCGCCGTAGATGGTGTCGAGTCGCGTCGTGAAGATGTCGACCGCGCCGTAGTCGCCGACCTCGAAGGCGACGCTTGCGCCCTCCTGCTTGCCGATCCAGTTGCGCTGCATCTCCCGGACGTTGTTGGGCCAGCCGTCCAGCCCGTCCAGCGCGTCCAGCAGTTCCTCGGCGTAGTCGGTGATCGTCAGGAACCACTGGTCCATCTCGCGGTGCTCGATGGGCGTGTCACACCGCCAGCACAGTTCGTCTTCGCCTTCGACCTGTTCGTCGGCCAGCACCGTCTCACAGGAGGGACACCAGTTCAGCTCGGCGCCCTGGCGCTCGACCAGGCCAGCGTCGTCGAAGCGCTTGAACAGCCACTGGTTCCACTTGTAGTAGTCCGGCTCACAGGTGGCGATCTCGCGCTCCCAGTCGTAGCCAAAGCCCATCTCCGTGAGCTGTTCTTTCATCGAGTCGATACACTTCAGCGTCCAGTCCCGTGGGTTGGTGTCCCGTTCCTCGGCGGCGTTCTCGGCCGGCAGGCCAAAGGAGTCCCACCCCATCGGGTGCAGGACGTGCTCGCCGCGCATCCGCTCGAAGCGGGCGAACGCGTCCGTGATGGTGTAGTTCCGGACGTGGCCCATGTGGAGGCTCCCGGAGGTGTAGGGGAACATCGCCAGGACGTACTCGGGGTCCGTGGCGTCGTCCTCGATGCGGAACACGTCCGCGTCGTCCCACGCCTCCTGCCAGTGGGGCTCGATGGCCGTGTGGTCGAACCCGCGCTCGCGTTCGTCACCGGTCGTGGTCATAGATACCGGAACGTCGGACACCGACGTTGCTATAGCTTTCCCTTCACTGGGCCGTCCTGCCACGCTGGGCCTCGCGCCCCGCCCTCGGCATAGGCTTATTGTCACTTCCGACGAACTACTCGGTATGGCAGACGACACACCGACTGACAGCGAGTCGACAGGCTCGCTCCTCCCCGAACCGCTCCGGACCGTGACGCCGCTGACCGGCAACCGCCCCGATCAGGAGATGGACATCTTCGGCTGGGGGATGTTCCTCACCATCGTGATCCTGCTGGTCCCCCTGCTCCCGTTTATCGTCATCGTCTGGCTGATCTCGAAGGTGACAGAGTCGCTGGCACCGAACTAGCCAGTCAGGTCGTCTCGGTCCCGACGAGTTCGAAGTCGGTCCCGTCGCCGGCCGCTCGTGCCTTCGTGTACGCGACGTGAGCGGCGGCCACGTCCTGGATCGCGAGCCCCGTCGAGTCAAAGAGCGTGATGCCGTCGTCGCGCTCCCGGCCCGGGATGTCGCCGGCGACGACGGCGCCGAGTTCGCCGTAGATGTCGTCGTCGTCCAGCAGGCCGTCGCTCCAGGGGACGTTGATCTCGCCCGAGTGGGTACACTGCTCGTAGTCGTCGATGACGAGTTTGGCGTCCTGGAGCGTGCGGTCGTCGTGTTCGTGTTTCCCGGCGGCGTCGGCGCCGATGGCGTTGACGTGGGTGTGCTCGCCGACCCACTCGCGGTCGACGATGGGCGACTCGACGGGCGTGATCGTCGAGAGCACGTCACAGCCCGCCGCGTCCGCGATACTCCCGGCGCGAACGTCGAACCGGTCCGCGAAGTGCTCGACGAACGCCCGCTGGCGCCGCTCGTTCCGGTCGGCGATGACGACTGTCTCGATGTCCCGGACCGTCGCGATCGCTTCCAGTTGCGTGTACGCCTGGGTCCCGGCGCCGACCAGGCCGAGCGAGCGGGCGTCGGGCACCGCGAGGTGATCGGTCGCTACCGCCGCGGCCCCACCGGTCCGAAGCCGGGTCAGGTTGGTCCCGTCCATCACGGCGAGAGGGAACGCCGTCTCGGGGTCCGAGTAGATCAGCGTCCCCAGCACCGTCGGCAGGTCGTGATCGGTCGGGTTGTCGGGGTGGACGTTGACCCACTTGACCGCCGCGGCGTCCCACTCACCCGCGTGGACGTAGGCCGGCATCGACCGGAAGTCGCCGTTGTACTCCGGGAGGTCGATGTAGGACTTGGCGGGCATGATCGTGTTCCCACGCGCGTCGGCGGCGAACGCGGCCGACACCGCGTCGACGACCGCGGGGAGGTCGGCGTGTCTCTCGACTGCGTCCGGACCGAGCAACAGGGTCTGCATGTCCGATGGTGGCACCCGCTGGAACTTATATGCGGCCACAAGAACCTTCGACGGAGATATTCCCGGCCGAGCCGTTATGGCCCTCCGCGACCACGTTCGCGTATGCACGGCGTGCTCCGAGTGACGGTCGTCGCGCTCTGTCTCGCGCTGGCCGGCTGTGGCGGGTTCGTCGGCGGGCCCGACCAGGCGACGCCCGTCACGCCGGCCCCCGTTCCGACGCCCGATCCGGGGACGGTCCGGGTCGCGCCGGGGCTCACCGAGGCGGGCGTCGACGACGCCGACGCGCTGACGCGGGCTCACGTCGCGGTGCTCTCGAACCGCTCGTACACCGTCGACCGTCGGCGGCTGGTCGAGACGGCCGACGGGACCGTCCGGCTCCGCCAGGACACCCGGGTCGAGACCGCCGCGGGGTACGACGCCTACCGGGCGAGCAGCGCCGTCGCCGGCACCGCCGTCAGTAACCGGACCGTCCGGACGCACTGGGAGGACGGCCGCGCGGTCCAGTGGACGACCGCGAACGGGACGACCGACCGACGAATCGCCGCCGACAGCCGCGGTATCGGCGGGCCGCCGCTCCCGCCACGGGACGCGCTGTCGTTCGATCCCACGTTCAACCAGCGTATCCGGACACTGTTCGGCGCCGTCAACGTCACCAACGTCTCGCTGACCAACGAGGAGATCATGCAGCTCAACCAGGCACCGCTGTATCGCGTCTCGACCGAGGGTGCGACCGACCGCACTCGGATTCCCGTCGTGACCGCGGACCGCGTCGGCGGTGTGAGCTTCACGGCGACGGTGACGCCAAACGGCGTCGTCCGCTCGTACGCGCTCCAGTACACCGTCGTCCGCGACGGGACGACCCTACGGGTGACCGAGTCCGTGCGGTACAGCGACGTGGGGACGACGACGGTGCCGGTCGAGAAATAGTTCCCTCGTGTGCGGTGATACCCGGAGAGCGTCGGGGCCGACGACACCGGACGCACGGCTCGTGTGACTGCGGACGGTTTCGAACGACAGGTCCCCGAATGGGATCGCCGGAGGCGACTCCGAGACGAAAACTCAGGCGATCAGCAGCTCTTCGCCGCGTTCGACCTTGATCCGGCACGAGGGCGTGATCTTGTTGTAGGCACGGCGGAACGCCTCCTTGACGTGGGGGGCGTCCTCGACCTGGCAGTACGCGGTAAAGAGGCGCTCGCCGGACTGGACGCGGGCGGCGGTGCCGACGATCTTCCCGAACGCCTGGCGCATCCCGTCGGAGACACGGTCGGCCCCGGCACCGGTCGCCTGCTTGTTCTCGCGCAGGACCTGGTGGGGGAACTTCCGCAGGGTCATCTTGTAGTCGCCGTCCTCGCCGAGTTCCTTGATGAGGTGGCGGTTGGCCGAGAGGCGGGAGGCCTCCAGCGAGCCGTGGCGAAGCTGGACCGACTCCTCGACGATGAGGCTGATCTGGACCGGGTAGTCGTCACGATCGGTCTGTTTCTGGCCCATCTCGTGCTGTGCGATCTTCGAACCCGGGATGCCCGTGATGTACTCGCGGCGCGTGTACGAGGGCTTGTCGATGTCCCGGTACATTGAGGCGGGTTTTTCCGACATACGTACTCTTGGCCGATACGTGGCCGAGCGGGGGGATAAGCGCTTCGAAGCCAACGCGACGGCGTGTCATCCCCTGTCGATGGCGGTTTCCGACGGCACAGGAGGTGACACTGGTGTTACCCTGCTGGGGTGTTTATCCCCGTTCACGCCCTCCGATAGGATACCATGAACATGCTCGTCGACGGCGAATGGCGGACGGACGCGTACGAGACGACCAACGACGACGGGGAGTTCGACCGGCAGGAGACGGCGTTCCGCGATCGAATCGAGGACGACCCCGACGCGCGCTTCCAGCCCGAAGCGGGACGCTATCACCTCTACGTCTCGCTGGCCTGTCCGTGGGCTCACCGGACGCTGCTCGTCCGGCGGCTCAAGGGCCTCGAAGACGCCATCAGCGTCGACGTGGTCGACCCGTACCGTGACGACGACGGCTGGCAGTTCACGCCCGAGAAGGCGGGCTGTACCGAGGACACGGTCAACGGTGCCGACTACCTCCGCGAGGTCTATCTCGCGGCGGACCCGGAGATGACCGGGCGGGTGACGGTACCGGTCCTGTGGGACACACAGGAAGCGACCATCGTCAACAACGAGTCCGAGGAGATCCTGCGCATGCTCGACACCGAGTTCGACGCGCTCGCCGAGCACGACGTGGACCTCTACCCCGAGGGCTACCAGGACGAGGTCGACCGGCTCATCGACGAGATCTACGAACCGATCAACAACGGCGTCTACCGGACCGGGTTCGCCGACACCCAGGACGCCTACGACGACGCGGTCGCGGAGCTGTTCGACGCCCTGGACCACTGGGACGCGGTGCTCGAAGACCAGCGCTACCTCGCCGGCGACCGGCTGACCGAGGCGGACATCTGCATGTTCACGACGCTGGTCCGGTTCGACGAGGTGTACCACACCCACTTCATGTGTAACCACCGGCTCGTCCGCGAGTACGACAACCTCTGGCCGTATCTCCGCGACCTCTTCCAGACGCCGGGGGTCGCCGAGACGGTGAACATGGACCACATCAAAGAGCACTACTACACGACCCACCCGGACGTGAGTCCCAAGCGCATCGTCCCGATGGGGCCCGACCCGGACTTCTCGGCCTCCCACGACCGTGACGACCTGCCCGGGGACCTCCCCGAGGACCTGCTGGCGACGGCCTGACGCGGATCACGGTTCGCCGGCCGCCGTATCGCGGACTGAGTGGACGGCAGCGTTTTTAAGCGATAGTCGCAGATACTGGTGCAATGACCGATCTCGTCGGGAACGCGCGGGGGGTGAGCACCGTCATCGGCGTCGTGTTGATGATCGCGATCGTCGTCGTCCTGGCGGCGGTGGTCGGGTCGTTCGTCCTCGATCTCGGCCAGCAACAGCCACGGAACGCGCCACAGGTCGCGATCGTCGCCGACTACAACAAGCAGACCGATCCCAGCGGGGAGTATCTGAACTTGAGCGTCGGAAGCGGTGACACGCTCCAGCGGGACGAACTCTCGATCGTCGTGAGCGGCGCCAGAGACTCCAGCGGGAACGATGTCTCGCTGACCGCCAGCCCCGTCCAGGCACAGGCGCCCACGGAGATCCGAGCGGGGACGGAGCTCACCATCAACGCCGACCACTTCAGCGGGGTCGGACCGGGCGAACACCTCGATCTGAGCGAGGCGACGCTCAGGCTCGTCTGGGAGCCGGACACGAGCGAGGAGACCGAGACGTACGTCGTCTACCGCTGGCCGGACCCGAGCACCCGTTAGCTGAGGCGGGCCTCGCCGGCCTCGAAGTCTTCGAGGAACGAGCCCGGCCCGCCGATCGTCGCCGTCTCCTCGCCCAGTTCGATGACCAGCGTGTGTTCGATGGGATAGGCGTTGGTCTGTGGCTCGGCCATCCCCTGGCGCGTGTCGACGACCCGGCCCTCGATGTGTCGGGTGTCGCCGCCGGCCTGGACGGGGTAGACCTCGGCGGAGAAGGTCACGTCCTCGTCGGCCCGAAGCCGGAGTGTCGCCTGCAAGACGAGATGCCTGAAGCTCCGGTACGTCGCCGGGAGCGGGCGCGGCTCGGCGACGTGTAGTTCGGTCGCCATCGGCCAGTAGTTCCCCAGGAACGACCCGGAGAGGATCGGAACGATCTGTTTCTGGACGAACGCGATCGCCCGCTGGTCGGAGTTCGTCCGGAGGACCATGTCCGCCGGCGCGACCAGTCCGTACTGGCCGTCGACCGTGAGCATGATCGGCATTCCCTGTTCCCAGGCGCGGGCGACGGAGGCCTTCCCGGCGACATCGGTCGCGTCGATCCGGTCTGTGCTGTTGACCACGAGCATGACGAGGACGCCGCGGTCGACCGCGGCGGCGAGTTCGTCGCCGATCTCCGGGAGGTGTTGCTGGGGGACCGAGAGCATGATCTCGCTCTCGGCGTTGGCGATGTACTCGCTGAGGCGCTTGACCACCGTCACGCGGGACTTGATGACATCGAACTGCTGGGGTTCCCGCTCCGTATCGGCGAACCGATCCGCGAGCGCCGTCTCCATCTCGGTCAACTGGTCGGTCAGGGAGGCGATGACCTCCTCGGGCGGACGGGCCCGGATCGTCGTCGGCACGACGTGATCGTTGACATCGACGAACCCGCGTTCTTCGAGCGATTCACTGATACTGTAGACGTAGCGCTTCGAGACGCCGGTGTCGTCGGCGATCTCGCTGGCCTTGGCCTCGCCGGTCCGGAGGATCGACAGGTACGTGTCGACCTCCTTCTCGGAGAGACCGAGTTGTTCGAGCCGCGCTGCGAGCGTTGAGTCGTCCATCTGTTGTCACAATCTCCGTAGTCGCAAGTAACTGTGTTTCGGTCGTGCGCGAGCCGCTGTCGACCGATCCGCCAGTTTCGTTGTAATAGTTCAATACATTTCGAGAAAACATTAAGGTACTGGTCGTTCAGGTGGGGGTATGCCATCGAACGACCCGCGAGTCGAGCCGACGACCCACTGGACCGTCGGCGAGAAGTACGGCTTCGGGACGGTCTGTGACCACGAGTCGACCGATCCCTCCCGCGTCTGGTACACCCTGACCGAAGGCGCTGTCACCGAGGTCCGGTTCCCTCGGATCGACGTGATGAACGTCCGGACGGTGGATTTCCTGGTCACCGACGGCGACGGCTACGCCGTTCGGACCTTCCGCGAGCGACGCGACAGGGAGGCAGCCGTCGACCGGACGACGACAGCAGCGAGCGACGATGCGCTGCTCTTTCGACAGACCGCTGAGCCGACCGACGACCGCGACTGGGAACTGACCGTCGACCACGTCGCCCACCCCGAGGCGGACGCGCTCGTCGTGGACATCGAGTTCGAGGGCGACGGCTACGACTGCTACGTCGTCGTCGACCCGGTGCTGTCCTGTCACGCGAACCACGACATCGCGCGAGCGACCGGCGACGGACTCCTGGCCCGCCACGAACCGCCAGCGGCGTCGTCGGCGTTCGAGAGTGACGACGGCGACGGCGTCAACGTCGGTCTCGACATCGCCCGGGAGGGTCCGGCGACGAACGCCGAGGCCGATGTCGAGACCACCGTCCTCGAACGGTCGACCGCCGAGGACGGCCGCCAGTACAGCCTGGTCGCCCACCACGACGAGGGCGAACCAGAGCGGGTGTTCCGCGACGACGACGGCCGCCCGATCGACGTGGGACTGGGCGTCGCCAGCGCCGACGGCTTCGACTGGACGACGGTCGACCACCGCGAGGGCAGCGTCGAGACGGCGCTGCTGGGCGAGGGCGACGCGAGCCAGCGCCGCGAGCGGGCCGCGGGCAACGTCGTCATGGCCGGCCGGCTGGCGAGCGGCGACGCGACGGTCGCGCTCGGCTTCGCCGAGGGCGCCGACGACGAGGCGGCCCTGGCGACCGCCCAGCGCGCACTGGAGACACCGGTCGAGGACATCCGGACGGCCTACGTCGACTCCTGGCGGTCGTATCTCGACGGAGTGGCCGTCCCCGACAGTGTCGCCGACGACGACGACCTGCTGGCCCAGTACCGGACGGCGGTGATGGTGATGAAAGCCGCCGACTCCAAACGCTACCCCGGCGCCGGTATCGCGAGCCCGTCGGTGCCGTGGGGGGACGCCGTCGAAGCCAACGAGCCGGCCGACTACGGCTACAACTACGTCTGGGGGCGTGACCTCTATCACACCTTCACGGGGTTCGAGGCCGTCGGTGACATCGAGAGCGCCATCGACGCCACCGAGTACATCTACGCTCGCCAGCAGCGCGCGGACGGCTTCCTCCCGCAGAACACCTTCCTCGACGGCCGGACCCGCTGGGGCGGCGAGCAGCTAGACGAGATCGCCGTCCCGCAGGTGATGGCCCAGCAACTCTGGGAGCGCCACGACTACGGGTTCGAGGAAGCCGGCTACGACTACGAGCACGTCCGGCGCTCCTCGGCGTACATCGTCCACAACGGCCCGGACAGCCAGCAGGAGCGCTGGGAGGAAGAAGCCGGCTACTCCCCGTCGACGACGGCGGCACAGATCGCTGGACTCGTCTGTGCGGCGGATCTCGCACTGGCGGCCGGCGAGCGCGCCGACGCGATCACGTATCTCGGGGTCGCGGACCACTGGGCCGATCGACTCGAAGACTGGCACGCGACCGAGACTGGCACCGACCGGCACGAGCACACGCCGTACTACGTCCGCGTGACCGACGAGGCCAACCCCGACGACGGGGAACTCCGGACCCACACGAACGGCGGTGGGACCCTCGACGAGCGGGACATCATCGACGGCGGCTTCCTCGAACTCGTCCGGCTGGGCATCCGACCGGCAGACGACGAGACGATCCGCAACAGCGTCGCCGAGTACGACGACGACATCATGGTCGAGACGCCCCACGGGCCGGCGTGGTACCGGTACACCGGCGACGGCTACGGCGAGAAGCCCTTCCGGGCGGGCGCCCCCTGGCAGCCCGACATGACCGGACGAGGGCGGCTGTGGGCGTTCCTCTCGGGCGAACGCGGGGAGTACGAACTCCGCCGCGACGACCCGACCTTCGAGCCGACCGCCCTCCTTGAGACGATGGCCGGCTTCGGCAACGACGGCCGGATGCTCCCCGAGCAGGTGTGGGACCACGACGAGGGCAACGCCTTCGACTGGGCGTTCGGCGAGGGGACCTCCAGCGCGACGCCGCTGTCGTGGACCAACGCCCAGTTCGTCCGGCTGGCCTGGAGTATCGACGCCGGCGAACCGGTCGAGACGCCCGCCGTCGTCGCCGACCGGTATCTCGACGGCGACCGACCCGTCGGTCCCGACCTCGACGTGACCATCGAGCGGACCGGGGAGACGGTCACAGTCACCGGCGAGAGCGACGGCGAGGACGTGGTCGTCACGACCGAACACGAGACGGTCCACGTCGAGGGCGGCGGCCTCGACCTGACCGTCGCGGCGCCGGCAGACAGCCGCGTCACCGTCGTCGCCGCGACGGGCAACCTTCCCGACGTGGCGACGACGACCCGGCAAGAGTCGGTCTGAGAAGTCCCGCAGATTCGAACTACGAAAAAGTATTACACCATCATTTATGGTGGCGGACGTGATGAACAGTGACAATGACGCTCCGGACATCGTTGAACGACTTCAAACGGAACCGGGACCACGACCGGCACTTCCCGGGCGAGTTGCGTTCTACCGACGGGATGTTCTCGGGCTTCGACGACCGGCTCGTCCACGTCGACGCCGACGGGTCGCTGCGTGATTACTCGTATCCGCTCTGTGGCCTCTCCGGGATCGACCAGTCCCGTTTCGGCGTCGAGACCGACGAGACGACGTGGTTCGACGCCGACGCGGAGCAGCGCTACCGCGGGGCGACCGGCGTCGTCGAGACCGTCCACGAGCGGTCGGGCTGGTCGGTCGTCCAGTCCGACTGCACCATCGGCTGTGCACACGTCACACGGTTCGAACTCCGCGGGGACGCCCCGGCGGACCCGACGCTACAGGCGTTCGTCGGCTTCGCTCCAGACGGCCGTGAGGGTCGGACGAGCCTGCTCGTCCACGACGACGCCGTCGAGGCGTACCACCGCGACGAACACGACTACCTCGGCGTCTCGACCGGCATCGAGACCGTCCACGGACAGATCCCCGAGCGGTTCGACGAACTGGTCGCGGACGGCCCGGTCGAGTTCCCCAGGGAGACGACACAGGAACGCTACGAGGACGCGGTCCTGACCGGCGGTGCCGTCGTGAGTGCCTCCTTCGAGGACGGCGCCGTCACGCTCGTGACGCTGCTGACCGACATCGACGAGACGGACCGGGCCGACGCCCTCTCCGAGGTGGCCGACCTCGCCGCCACACACGACAGCGTCGACACGCTCGCCCGGGCGAGCGACGAGCGCCGATCCTGGTCGGTCCCCGAGTCGACGCCCTCCCGGGAGACAGTCGTCGACGATCTGCGGGTCGTCTCCCTGCTGTCGGCGGACAACGGCGCCCGCATGGCCGGGCCGGACTTCGATCCGTTCTTCGTCACCTCCGGCGGCTACGGCTACACCTGGTTCCGTGACGACGCCGAGATCGCCGGCTTCCTGCTCGGGGGCGATCAGTACCTCGGTCTCGGGCTGGCCGACTGGCACGAGCGCTCGGCCGCCTTCTACTGTCGGACCCAACTCCCCGACGGGAGCTGGCCCCACCGCGTCTGGCCCGGTGACGAGACGCTGGCGCCGGGCTGGGCCAACGCCCGCATCGAGAGCGGCGACGATACCGACTACCAGGCCGACCAGACCGGCAGCGTGCTGGGCTTTCTCGCGACCTATCTCCGGACCGGCTCTCCCGACGACCCCGACCGGATCGAGTCGGCGATCGAACGGGGAGTCGAGAGCCTCGACGACACGCTCCTCGATGACGGCCTCCCGATCGACTGCCAGAACGCCTGGGAGAACATGCAGGGCCGCTTTACGCACACCGCCGCGACCTTCCTCCACGCCTACGCCGCCGTCGCACGCGCACCGGTCGACGAGGCGCTGCGGGACCACGCCCGCCAGCAGGCCCGCGCCGTCCACGACGGCCTCGATCGGCTCTGGACCGGCGACTCCTACGCGCTCCGGAGTCGGGACGGCGAACTCGACGAGCGGCTCGACTCCGGCACGCTCGCGCTGGCCGGGGCCGTCCGGGAGTACGGCGAGGTGGTCGAACTCCCCCAGGCGACGCTCGACCGCCTCGACACCCACATCCGAGCGACGCTCGACGGCCTGGAACGCGAGACCGACGCGATCCGCGGGCTCGTCCGCTTCGAGGGCGACGAGTGGCGACAGAACGGCCAGGCCGACGAGAAGGTCTGGACGGTCTCGACGGCCTGGGGGGCCAACGCGGCGGCACAGCTCGGCTCGCTGCTTTCCGACCACGGCGAGGGCGTCCGCGCGGCGACCGCCTACGCCCGCTCGCGTGACCTGCTGGGCGAACTCCTCCCAGGCGGGTCGCTCGTCCAGCCGAACGGCTACCTCTCCGAGCAGTTGTACGACGACGGGACACCGGACTGTGCGACCCCGCTGGGGTGGCCCCACGCGCTGCGGCTGGCGACGGTCGCACACCTCGACGCGACCGGCGAGCTACGGACAGAAGAGGCGGCCGGGCCGGCTGAGTAGGCGCCCGTCGAACAGAGACAGCAGTGGCCGCGCTCAGTCTCCGTCGGTCCCGCCGGAGGCGATACTCCCCATCTCGGGCGTCTCGCGCTCGCCACGGGCGGACTGTACTTTCCCCAGTGCGACGGCACAGACGTAGATCCCCACGGCGATGAGGACGATGACCCCGCCGGCCGTGACGCCGCCGTAGTAGGCGGCCCCGATCCCCAGCAAGACGGCCAGTTCCGCGAGGACGACCGAGACCACGAGCGACTCGGAGAAGCTCCGGGACACCTGCGTCGCGCCCGCGACCGGCACGACGAGCATCGCCGCGACCAGGATGACGCCCATAATCTGCATCGCGCCGACGACGACCATCGCCGTCAGCATCACCATCACGCGGTTGTACCAGTTGACCGAGATCCCCGAGACGGCGGCCGCGGTCTCGTCGAAGGTCACGTACAGGAGCTGGTTGCGCGTCAGCGCGACTGTCCCGACGATGACGGCGAAAAGTACCAGGAGGATGGCCGCGCTCTGTGGCGACACCGTCGAGAGGTTCCCGAAGAGGAACTGGTTGACGCCGACCGCGAGCCCGCCCGCGTTGAGGCTGATCAGCGTCGTCCCCAGAGCGAATCCGGTCGACAGGACGATGGCCATCGAGACATCGTTGTACGCGTCGGTGACCTCGGAGATGAGTTCGATGAACAAGGCGGCGATCATCGCGACGACGACGGCGGTGAGATACGGCGACACCCCAAGGTCGATGACGGCGTTCAGGAACAGCCCGACGGCCACCCCGGCGAACCCGGTGTGGGCCAGCGCGTCCCCGATGAGCGCGAGCTGTCGGTGGACGAGGAAGGTCCCGATCAGCGGGGCCATCACGCCGACACAGAGGCCGACGAGTATCGCCCGGTGCATGAACCGATATCGCGGGTTCAGCATCTCCAGGCCGGTCAGGTAGTACGCCCAGTCCATCAGCCAGTACCACTGTTCGAGGACCCACAGGAGGACGCCGAAGAGCAGGTCGCCGACCGCACCCAGCCCGGCCTGCAACGGCAGGGCGAGCGACGGATCGACGGCGGCGAGGACGCCCGCGACGAACGTGGCCACGAGGTCCGCGCTCACTCTTGGACCCCCGTGAGCACCCGCGCCTCCGTGCCGAACGCCCGGGCCAGCGCGTCGCTGTCGACGAACTCGTCGGTCGGCCCGTCGAAGTAGACGGTGCGGTTCAGACAGACGACCCGGTCGGCGTGTTCGACGACCGCCCCGAGGTCGTGCTCGATGAGGAGGACGGTGATCCCTTCGGCGTTGAGCGTCGCCAGGAGGTCGTAGAAGGCGTCGACCGACTCGGCGTCGACGCCCACGGTCGGCTCGTCCAGCACGAGGAGGTCGGCTTCGCTCGCCAGCGCCCGGGCGATGAACGCGCGCTGGCGCTGGCCGCCCGAGAGCTGCGTGATCCGTCGGTCGGCGAACGACTCCATCCCGACGGTCCTGAGCGCGTCACCGACGAGCCGCCAGTCCGCTTCGGAGAGGCGACCGAAGCCGACGTGGGGGAACCGACCCATCTTCACGACCTCGCGGACGGTGATGGGCATCTCCTTCGCGGCGCTTGCGTGCTGTGCGACGTAGCCGAGCCGCTCGCCGTCGTCGAACTGGTCGGCGCGCTCGCCGAACAGACGAGCAGTCCCCGAATCGGGGCGTCGAAGTCCCAGTACCAACTGCAACAGCGTCGACTTCCCCGAGCCGTTCGGTCCCACGACGGCGACGTACTCGCCCGACTCGATCGTCAGCGAGATGTCTTCGACGACCGGCGTGGCCGTGTAGCCGAAGGTGACCGCCGAGAGGTCGACGACCGGTTCGGTCACCCCCTCTCGCTCGTGTGTGCCGGCTCCGTGATCGGGCCGTTCTCGCGTCGTCATACCGGTTCGAAGTTCCGCCACTGTTCGAGCCACGCCGCCGACGGGGCCGCCTCCTCGGGCGTCTTGTTGCCCAGTACGATCTCGAAGGTCGGCCTGTTGATGTTGTCGGCGATCTCCTCGTACCCCCAGTTCTGTTCGACCCACTCCTCGCGGACACCGGCGTACGGCGTCGCCGGGAAGTACGCCTCGACACCCGTCTCGCGGACGAGTTGCTGGGCCGGGCGCTGGGACTCGAAGACCCCGTTGGCGATGTACCGGATGTCGTTCTCGCGGATGACCCGCGCGGCCTCGCGGATGTCGGCGGGTTTGACATCGCCGCTCGCGGCGAGACTCGTCACCAGCGGTCGCATCCGCACGCCGTAGCGCACCCCGATGTACTGGAAGGCGTTGTGTGCGGCCAACTGGACCACGTCGCGTTCGGCCTGTTCGAAGACGGCCTCGTAGTCCGAATCGATCCGGTCGAGTACCTCGGCGTTGTAGCGCTCGGCGTTCTCACGGAACGTGTCGGCGTGTTCGGGGACCACGTCGGCGAACCCCTCGGCGATGTTGCCGACGGACTGTTTCGCGCGTCGGGGGTCGAGCCAGAAGTGTGGGTCCTTCCCGCGCTGGGCGCCGACGCCCTCTTCCTCGCGGTCGAGAGAGGCCGCCAGGTCCACCAGTTCGATCCCCTCGCGGGCGTTGATCAACGCCGTGTCCACGTCGTCGGCTTCGATCGTCTCGATCGCTCGGTCGGCCCAGGGCTGGAAGTCCGTACCGACGTGGACGAACGCGTCGGCCTCGATGATGCGCTGTGTGATACTGGCGTTTGGCTCCCAGCCGTGGCCGTGTAACCCCGTCGGGACGAGGTTCTCTACGGTCAGTGGTGTCCCCTCGGCGATCTGCCTGCCGAAGTCGAAGAAACTGAAGAACGAGGCCACGGCGACTGGCTCGCCGCCCCCGTCGTCGCTGTCACCGCCGGTCTGTGCCGGCGCGTCCGGCAGTGCTGTACACCCGGCCAGTCCCATCAGCGCCGCCGCACCGCCGGCGCGCAGTGCGTCGCGTCTCGTCACCGCTCTGTCGGAATCCGTACTACGTGACATAGTTGGAAAGTAACGCTATGAATTAGCTCCGTCTAAACTTTCTTTTACCGTAGCCACACATATACATTTCGAGTCAGGGAATACTATCGGGGAACCGGCTGCCGGGGGACTACAGGGGTTCCATACAGTCGCCGGCCGAAGACGGAGGGGGTCTCATCTCACTGGACTGTTCGCACGCCGATCGCTGCGCTGTCCGATGGTCTGCGTGTGAGTCAGGAGTGAGCGGAAAACCGGGAGCCACGAAAAATGGTCGGCGCCGGTTCGCGGGTTAGCGGGACTGGATCACTTCGCCGGAACGGGCTCTTCCTCGACAGCGGTGACCGCCTCGCCGGTCTCGTCGTCGAAGAGGTGGACCGACGACTCCTCGAAGGAGACGTGGATCGTGTCGCCGACCTCGGGTTCGATGTCGGCGGCGACCCGCGCGATGAAGTCCGGTGCGTCCTCGGTGTCGAACTCCCGGGAGTCGGTCCCCAGATCGAGGTACAGGTAGTTGTCGCTCCCGACGGGTTCGACGACATCGACGACCGCCGGCACGGCCGACTGGGCACCCTCGTTGCCCACCGAGACGTGTTCCGGGCGGATACCCAGGACGTACGTCCCGCCGCCGATGTCGCCGAAGGCGTCGGCCCGCCCGCTGGTCAGGTCGTAGGTGAACGCGCCGTCGGCCCCGGTCAGCCGGACGCCGCCGTCGAGCGGTTCGGCGGCCACGTCGACGAAGTTCATCGACGGGGAGCCGACGAACCCGCCGACGAACTGGTTGGCGGGGTTGTTGTAGACGTGTGTCGGGGCGCCGGTCTGCTGGAGTTTCCCGTCGTTGAGGATGACGATGCGGTCGCCCATCGTCATCGCCTCCTCCTGGTCGTGGGTGACGTAGACGGCCGTGATCCCCAGTTCCTCCTGGAGGCGCTGGATCTCGGTCCGCATCGTCGTCCGCAGTTTCGCGTCGAGGTTACTGAGTGGCTCGTCGAACAGGAACACTTCGGGTTCGCGCACGATGGCACGGCCCAGGGCGACGCGCTGTTTCTGCCCGCCGGAGAGTTCGTCGGGCGTGTCGTCCAGCAGGTCCTCGATGCCCATCATCTCGGCGGCCTCGTAGACGCGCTTCTCGCGTTCCTCGGCGGACATGTCCGTGCTCATCCGCAGGCCGAACGCCATGTTCTGCTCGATGGTCTTGTGTGGATACAGCGCGTAGTTCTGGAACACCATCGCCACGTCCCGGTGGCGCGCGTGCACATCGGTGATATCGGTGCCGCCGAGGCGGATCTGTCCACCCGAGGGCCGTTCGAGCCCGGCGATCATCCGCAGTGTTGTCGACTTCCCGCAACCCGACGGCCCGACGACGGTGACGAACTCCCCGTCGTCGATCGAGAGGTCCAGGTCGTTGACAGCCACGATGGACCCGCCGTCGAACTCCTTCCGAAGCGTTTCAAGTTCCAGACTCGCCATTACCACCGTTGTACATTTCCTGCATGATAAATGTTCCCCAAGATCTCCAATTTGCGAGGGGAAATTTCGTAGTATATTTACCGGACGATCCCGGCCGGTCGACAGTGATTCACGGCCGGGGGCCAAACGGGGCGAGCAGATGACGCGACGACGGGAGTTCGTGCGGCTCGCGAGCGGGGCCGGGCTGGCCGGCCTCGCAGGATGTCCGGGGCGGTTCGGTGGGGGAGAACGGAACAGTGGTACCGAGACAGGGACCGACGGGACGGCGACCGAGACATCCATCGAGGCCCCGCCGCCGACCTGGACGACCGGACGGAAGTTCGGCGTGGCGACGGTCCCCGACCACGGGAGCGACGACCCCTCGCGGGTGTGGGCGACGTTCACTCGGGGTGCCGTCACCGAGGTCCGGTTCCCACGCGTGGACCTGCTGAACCTCCGGACGCTGGAGTTCGTCGTCGTCGACACCGAAGCGGGGACCGCCTGGCGGACTCACGAGCCCGATCGGACGACCCCCGACGGCGTCGACCGCTCGACGACGCTCGCCACCGACCGCGCGCTGGTGTACGAACAGGCGTTCTCCCCGGCCGAGCGCGACGGCTGGGAACTCACCGCCGAGTGGGTGACAGACCCCGAGCGGGACGCGTTGCTCGGCCGGATCGACTTCGACGGGGCCGCTCGCCACGAGGTGTACGCGCTTGCCCGCACCGCCTGCTCGCAGAGCGCCGGCGCCGACTTCGGCCGGCGGGTCCCGACCGCCGCCGGCTACGAACTCGCCGCCTGGGACACCGACGCAAACGACAGCCAGCACGTCGTCCGGGAGGACGGCGACAGCTACGAGGTGGCGCTGGGGCTGGTCGCCGACAGCGGGTTCAGCCGTGCCAGTGCGCTCGCACCCGACGACGGCCAGGCGCTCGCCGAGGCCGGCGAGTGGACGAACAGCGCCTCCGTGGAGGGCGTCGTCGACCTCGCCGGCCGACTGGTGACCGGCAGCGGCCGGGCCCACCTCGCGCTCGGATTCGCGACCGGCCGCGACCAGGAGACCGCCCGCGGGACGGCCAGGGCGGCGCTGGACGCCGGCTACGACAGCGCCCGCGAGGCCTACGTCTCGGGCTGGAAGTCGTATCTCGGCGAGGTGACCGTCCCCGACAGCGTCGCCGACGAACCGGACCTGACGACCCAGTATCGGGCCGCGGCGATGGTCCTTGCCGCCGTCGAGGACAAGACCTCCCTCGGCGGGGGCATCGCCAGCCCGTCGGTCCCCTGGGGCTCTGCCGTCGGCGCCGTGACGCCCAGCGACTACGGGTACAACTTCGTCCGGGCGCTGGACCGCTACCAGTCGTTTACCGCCCTGCGAGCGATGGGCGACATCGAGGGCGCCCGCCGGGCCGTCGAGTACGTCTTCGAGTCCCAGCAGCGCGACGACGGCTCCATCCCGCAGAACACCTTCGTCGACGGTCGGCCCCGCTTGCGTGGCGAGCAACTGGACGGGGCGGCGCTCCCGCTGGTGATGGCCTATCAGCTGGCCGACCGTCACGGGCTGGGACTCGATTCGGTCGACTACAGCTACGCTCAGCTCGGAGCCGTCGCCGACTACGTGGTCGACAGCGGCCCGGCGACGGGCCAGGAACGCTGGGGGGAGGAGAGCGGCTACTCGCCGTCGACCATCGCCGCCGAGATCGCCGGGCTGACCTGCGCGGCTGTGCTGGCCGCCGACGCGGGCGAGCGAAGCGACGCGCTGGTGTGGCTCGCCACGGCAGACGAGTGGGCCCGCTCGGTCGAGGACTGGTGTGTGACGACGACGGGCGCCGACGGCCACGAGCCGCCCTACTACATGCGGATCAACGACGACACCGACCCGGACGACGGGGCCGATCTGGCCCTCGCCAACGGCGGGCCGACTCTCGACGAACGTGCGGTCGTCGACGCCGGCTTCCTCGAACTCGTCCGCCTGGGGATCCGCCCGGCCGACGACCCTATCATCAGAAACTCCGTCTCGGTCGTCGACGAGACCATCCGCCGGGACACCCCGAACGGCCCGGCCTGGTACCGCTACACCGGCGACGGCTACGGGGAGCAGGCCGACGGCTCGCCCTGGCGGAGTTCGGGCCAGGGGCGGCTCTGGCCGCTCCTCACCGGCGAACGCGGCGAGTACGAACTCCGCCGCGGCACCGACTCGGGCGAACTGACCCCCCGGACCCTCCTGTCGACGATGGCCGCCTTCGCCAACGAGGGATGGATGCTCCCCGAGCAGGTCTGGGACCGCGAGGAACCCACCGAGTACGACTGGATGTTCGGCGAGGGCACCGGTTCGGCGACGCCGCTGTCGTGGTCGATGGCCCAGTACGTCCGCCTGGCCCACGCCGTCGACGCTGGCGAACCGGTCGAGACGCCCGCCGTCGTCGCCGAGCGGTTCGGGACCGAACGGGACCGGCCCTCGCTGACCGTCGGCGAGTTCCCGACGACGACCGAGGACTCGCCGCTCCCGGTGGAGGTGATCACCGACGCCGCCGAACTGCTCGTCCGGAGCAAAGACGAGACCCGGCGCTTCGAGCCCGACGGCGAGCGTCTGACCGTCGAGGTCCCCCTCTCGGGCAGCCACAACACCGTCACCTTCGTCGCCGCCGACGACGCCGGGGAGATCGTCGACGCTGCGGTGGCGATCGAACGGCGGACCGTCACCGACCGCGGGGAGTAGGGACAGGACGAGGCTCTCTGGCTGTCAGCGTCGGGTCACAGAGCTGTCTCCGAAAGCGCGTCGACCCTGTTAGAGCCGCCAGCCGCGCAGGAAGGCCACTGCCACGCCGCCCACCGAGAGTGCGAAGGGGATCGAGAGCGCCCGGACAACGAGCACGGGCGCGGCCGTCGCGGCCGCCGGAACGCCGACCACGATCGCGAGTCCGCCGCTCAACAACACGTCGTACGCGCCCAGACTCGCCGGGATCGGGACGGCGCTCGCGGCCTGCGGGAGCGGCACCAGCGCCACGATGGGCAGGAGTGGGACCACCGTCCCGGTGCCCGACAGCGCCAGCCAGATCGCCGCGGCGGTCAGGAACTGTTCGAGGACGCCGCCGGCCGCGATCAGCGCGAGCAGCCCCGGTCGGTCACGGAAGCGGACGATCCGGGTCCAGAACCGGTCGAGGGCGGCCGCGACGGCCGAGCGGTCGTGTGGGTCCTCGCGGTACCGCGCCGAGACGAACCCGACGACCGGGGCAAGCAGTGCCACGAGCGCCCGCGAGAGCCGGTCGCGGCTCCACAGCAGGGCCGCACCGACAGCCAGCAGGCCGACGAGCGCCGCACCAAGGACGGTGACGACGACGCGGGCGTCCGGCGTCCCGACGAGCAACAGGAGCGCGAGGGTCGTCGAGACGAGCAACTGCGTCCCGGACTTGACGTACTTGGCGACGCCCCGGACCCCCAGCGCCTCGCTGTAGCTGGTGTCGGTGGTGACGCCGATAAAGCGCGCCATGATCGGCTCGGAGCTGACCGGCCCGGCGGGACTGAGCGTGTCGAAGAAGTCCCCGGCGAGCGCGAACTGGACGCTCTGGCCGCCCGAGAGCCCGTCACCGAGCGGGCGGATCGACGCCCAGACGCCGACGGCGTCGGCCAGGCCCTCGGCGACGACCAGGGCCGCGACGGCGGCGACCGCCCAGGGAGCGATGGCACTCGCACGGGCGAGGACGGCATCGGAGCCGACGACGGCGAGATAGCCGGCGAGTGCGACGGACCCCAGCGTCGCGCCGAGGACGAACCGCACGACGGGGCGGCGGGGAGCAGTCATACCCGGCACACTCACCTACGTACCGTTGACGGTTTCTATGATCGATCGGTGTGTCTACGTTCGACACAGTAGCCGGGGGAGCGGCCGGTCACTCGACTGGCGTGACAACGATGTCCTCGACCCCGAGGCTGTCGTCGGTCGTCACGTCGGTCTCGGCCAGCAGATCCCGGCCGGTCACGTCGGCGGCCAGCGAGACGGTCGCCGGGTCGGCCCCGAAGTTCAGGACCACGACGAGGGTCTCTTCGCCGTCCGAGCGGCGGTAGGCGACCACGCTCTCGGGGTCGCCCTCGTCGACGGTGACCTCGACCGGGTCGACGCCGGGCGCGCGCAGAGCCGGGTGGTCCTGACGGAGCGCGACCAGACGGCGGTGGAAGTCGGTGAGGTCGCTGTCGCCGTCGTGCCAGCGCATCGTCCCGCGCTGGTCCTCGACGCCGCGTTCCTGGCCGTAGTAGATCATCGGCGCGCCCGGTACCGTGAACGTCGCTCCAACGGCGGCCCGGAGCGGGGCGACGCCACACTGGTCGCGGTAGCGGTCCTCGTCGTGGTTCTCGACGTAGCGCATGTGGACTGCCCGATCCGGGTACCCACGGACTTCGGACAGTTCGAGCGCGTCGAAGACGGCGGTGGCGGGCTCCTCGCCGCGACCGATCGAAAGCAGCGTCTCGTAGAAGTCGGTGTCGTAGTGTACGTCGAACTCGTTCTCCCGGAAGTCGGCCTCCCGGGGGACCGTCTCGTCCAAGAGGAGGAAGTCGCTGTCCTGGGCTTTCACGCGCTCTCGGACCTCCTTCCAGAAGCCGTGGGGAACGCCCCAGGCCACGTCACAGCGGAAGCCGTCGACGACACCGGCCCACTCGTCGACCACGTCGAGCATCCACTCGCGGACGGCCAGGGAGTCGTAGTTGACGTTGGGGATGCGCGTCCAGTTGAAGTACAGCCCCGGGGCGTCGTCGCCGGCCCAGTCGATGTCGGAGGTGTCGGCCTCGGCCGGGACTCGTTCGTAGTGGTCCTCGTAGCCGGGCACGCCCGAGCGGTGGAACTGGAAGGCGGGGTGGTCCCGGGAGGTGTGGTTGATGACCAGATCGAACACCACCGAGATCCCGGCCTCGTGGAGCCGGTCGACCAGCGACTCGAACTCCGCGCGGGTCCCCAGGTCGCCCGCGGTGTCGAACAGGTCCGTGATGTGGTAGCCGTGGCGGGTCGGGCTCTGTGCGACCGGCGTGAACCAGACGGCGTCGACGCCCAGCGACTCGATGTACGGGACCCGCCGCTCGATCTCGGCGAAGGAGGTCTCGGCGATGTCGCCGACGAACTCCCGGACGAAGATCTCGTAGATCGTCGCGTCGCCGGCCCAGTCGGGAGCGTCGGCCGGCCGGTGGACCGTCCCGTCGCCGCCGAGTTCGAGCGTGTCGGCGACGCTGTGGTGTTCGGCGGCGGCGACCGCGTGGACGCGTGCGCCGTCCGGAAGGGCGGCGAGGGGCGCGCGGAGTTCGTCATCGTCGACGATCACGTCCGCCTCCGTGAGCGCGTCTCGGTCGTCCAGGTGGAACTCGACGACGGGGTCGCTGCCGTCGGGCGCCGCCTTGGAGTCGGCACTGACGACCAGCTCGTCGCCCGCGACGCGGGCGTCGAGTTCGATCCGTGGCCGACCGGGCCCTTCGACCGTCACCTCGTCGGTGGCGTAGGGATCGAACTCCCCGTCGAACGCGAAGATCACGCCGTGGGTCCCCGGCGGGAGTTCCGTCTCGAAGACCCACTCGTCGCCGTCCCGCTCGGCCCAGTGTTCGCCCATCGTGAAGTCGTTGAACTTCCCGATGACGACGGCCTCCTCGACAGCTGCGAGGTCGGCCTCCTCCCCCTCGATCTCGGCGTCGGTGACGCTGAAGCGGACCCGTTCGGTGTACCGCGCCGGGAACGCTCGTACCGTCTGGGAGTGGGTCCCGTCGGGCGCGGTCAGTTCGGCGCGGTAGGTGCCAGGGTGGTCCGGTTCGAGGTGGACGACAGGTCCCTCGTCGATCGTGACGGCGCTGTCTTCGGGTGTCTCGGTGAGCGTCCAGCGGTAGGTGGCGTCGGGGTCCGGCGCGCGCGGCGCGAGTTCGACGGACTCGCCGACGTGACAGAACCGGGGCGGACCAGGATGGTGCATATGCCCACCGTACACAGTCGGGTAATTGGGTCTTTCGCCGGATGGCTCGAAGTTGAAAAGTGAGAGGTACGATTTCGTAGAACTTTTGTACTCGACCGTCGTTTCGTCGTCAGAGGCCGTTGCCGGCCAGCGGCGAGACGACGTGTTCTCCCGGAGCCACTGGTGTACCGCGGTATATCATAAACGTACCTTACCCATCGAATGATTTAAGTTGTGAAAGACTATTTCATCCATTATCGATCCATGACAATGGACCGCAGAACAATCCTCAAGCAGCTCGGTGGCGTCAGCGTGGCAGCGACTCTGGCTGGGTGTAGCGTGCAACAACAGGACGGCGGCTCCGGTGACGGTGGGTCCGGAAGCAGTTCCGACGGGAGTGACGGGTCCAGCGACGGGTCCAGTGACGGTGGGTCCTCGACAGACAGTCAGGGACCGGCCGGCACCGCGACCGCCTGGTGGTCGCTGAGTGACAGCGAGAAGGCGATCCGGGAGGGCGCCGTCAGCACGTTCAACGAACAGAGCCAGCACACGATCGAAGGGTCCGACATCTCGGACCTCCAGAAGAAGACCTCCAGTGCTATCCCGGCCGGTCAGGGCCCTCACATCTTCGACTGGGCACACGACTGGGCCGGCAACACCTACGAACAGGGCTTCACCGTCGACCAGAGCGACCAGGTGTCGATCAGCCTCGATCAGTTCACGACGACGGCACAGAACGCCGTCCAGTACGAGGGCAACCTCGTCGGCCTGCCGTTCGGTGCCGAGACGGTCACGCCGATCGCGAACATGGACATCGTCGACTCCGTGCCCGAGAGCATGGACGAGATGATCTCGATCATGGACGACTACCACGACCCCGACAACGGTCAGTACGGGCTCTCGTACCCGTTCGACCCGTACTTCTCCAGCGGGTTCCTGCAGGCTTTCGGCGGGCACTACTACGACCCCCAGGCCGACGAGCCCCTGGGTGTCAACTCCGACGAGGTCGTCCGAGGGCTGGAGTACGCCCTGGAGAACCTCCGTCCGTACATGCCGAACGACCCAAGCTACGAGCCACAGGCCGCGGCGTTCAACGAGGGCAACGCCGCCTTCGCCATCAACGGGCCGTGGTCGCTGGCGACGTTCAGCGACAACGACATCGACTACGAAGTGTTCAGCTTCCCCGAGATGGAAGAGGGGACACAGAGCCCCTACACGGGCATCTCGGTGTGGTACTTCGCCAAGCCGATGGAGGAAGGCGGCGCCGACGCCACGGCGGCGCGGGACTTCGTCGAGTGGTACGTCACCAACGAGGACCACCTCAGCATGCTCGCCCAGGAGCAGGGCGCGATCCCGGTGCTTGACAGCCTCGTCGGCAGTTCGGACCTCCCGGCGGAAGTGCAGGCCTACTCCGAGTCGGCCGGTCAGGGGACTCCGATGCCCAGCGCACCGCGCATGGACGATGTCTGGGACCCGGTCGGCAACGCACTGACCAAGGCGTTCAACGGCGACGCCAGCGCCCAACAGGCACTGGACACGGCCGCCTCGGAGATCCGCAGCAACTGGGAAGGCTAGAGGACACTCATGAGTACAGTTTCACGCGTCGCACGCCGCGTTGAGAACGTTCCCTTCCTCGATCGGGAAGACACGTCGCTGTTGCTCGTCTTGCCAGGGCTGTTTATCTTCTCGGCGTTCATGCTGTTCCCGGTCGTCTATCTGGTCGGCATCTCCTTTACGAACGCAGAGCCGGCGAACCTCTTCGCCGGCGAGGGAGCGTTCGCGGTTCTGACGTTCGGCGAGGCGACGTTCGTCGGTCTGGAGAACTACGCGAACGTGTTGACAGACCCCGAGTTCTGGAACTCCTTCGGGGTGACCTGGCTGTTCGTCGCGACGAGTGTCGTCCTCAAGATCGTCACGAGCCTCTCGATCGCGCTCGTGGTCACGAGCGACCTCGTTCGTGGGAAGCGCTTGCTGCGGTCGTTCATCATCTTCCCGATGGGCCTGCCGCCGATCTTCGTCATCACGGTGTGGCGCGGCATCTTCAGTTCGGCCCAGTTCGGCCTGATGAACCAGCTGTTGACCAGTTTCGGGTTCAGCGCCGTCTCCTGGCTGTCGGGCCGGTGGACCGCGTTCATGGCCTACAACGTCACGGAGGCGTGGCTGGCCTACCCGTTCATGGTCATCATCACCGTCAGTGCGCTCCAGGACGTGTCCGAGGAACTCCACGAGGCCGCCGTCGTCGACGGCGCCGGCTTCGTCTCCCGGTTCGTCCACGTCACGCTGCCGTCGATCAAACGGCCCGTGCTGTTCGCGACGATCCTCACGTCGGCGGCGTCGTTCCAGCAGTTCCTCATCCCTTACGTGTTCAACGACGGGGGACCCGCCCGGGCGAACGAACTCATCGTCGTCTACGGTTACCGCGAGGCGCTGCAGTTCCAGGAGTACGGGCGCGGTGCCGCGATCAGTATCGTCGCGCTCGCCTTTATCGGCGCGTTCATGTGGCTGAACGTCAAGAAAGGCCGGCTGGCTGACGGGGTGAACGACTGATGGGGCTGTTCTCGAACATCACGCGCAAACTCACCGAGGACGCGCTGAACATCGCCCGCACGCCGGTCGAGACACTCCGGCAGTGGAAGTACACGGTCGAGGCGGTCCAGCGCGGCGAGGTGCCCGCCTCGGAGGTGCTGCGCGTCATCGTCTCGACGATCGCCGCGACGGCGATGGTCCTGGCGCTTTTGTTCCCGATCTACTGGATCTTCACCGCGGCGATCTCCGGGTCGGGTGCGTCGCTGTACACGTCCGACAGCATCACGCTGATCCCGCCGAACCCGACGGTGAAACCCTTCATCTGGGTGGTCGGCGATGTCGGCATCCCGTCGCTGGCGATCACCGTCGCCATTCCGCTGACGGATCTGGCCTTCGTCTTCGAGACGCCCGGCATCAGCTTCCTCGACGCCTCCGCGTTCGGCGTCGACCGCCCGTCGAGCTTCAAGCGGTTCCTCTGGAACAGCGTCACGGTCGCGATCCCGACGGTGTTGATCGCGATGGGGTTGGTCATCCCCGCGGCGTACGCGCTCTCGCGCCGCGAGTTCCTCTTCCGGCGGAAGATCCTGTTCCTGTACGTGTTGATGACCCAGGTCGGCGGCGGACTCGGCGTCGCCCTGCTGATCGGGATGTACGCGATCTACGTCCAGTTCGGCATCAACGACAACAAACTGGCGCTCGCGGTCTACTACGCCGCGACGGCGGTGCCGTTCAACACGTGGCTGTTGAAGACCTACATGGACGGGATTCCGGTCTCCTACGAGGAGGCCGCCGTCGTCGACGGCGCGCCGCCGTGGCGCGTGGTCTGGGAGGTCATCCTCCCGATGTCCGCGGCCGGGCTCGCGACGGTGTTCATCTTCACCTTCCTGACCGGCTGGACCGAGTTCGTCGTCGCCCAGACGCTGCTGGGGACGGAGAACTACACCCTGCCGGTCGGGCTCTACTCGCTGGTCGACGAGTACTCGATCCCGTGGGCGCGTTTCTCCGCGTTCGCGCTCACGTTCGCGACACCGATCATGCTCGTCTATCTGTTCGCCCAGCGCTACATCGAGGGTGGACTCTCCTTCAGCGGCGTCGAAGGCTGACGCCGCCCGCTTCTCTCCGCTCACCCGAGCCGTTCGGTGACGCGCTCGATATCCGCGGTGTCGTTGACGTTGTGACACCAGCCGTCGAGTTCGACCGTCTCGACGCGGTGGCCCGCTTTGACGAGGAGATCGACCGCGTCGGTGAGTTCGTACTCGCCCCGATCCGACGGTGTGAGCAGGCGACAGGCCGGCTCGACGGTCGGCTCGACCACCTGGAAGCCCCGGACGACGAGCGTCGACGGCGGGTCGTCCGGCTTCTCGACGAGCCCCGTGACCCGGCCGTCGTCGGTCACGACCACGCCGGTCTCGCGGGCCCGCTCGCGCGTGACCGACTCCACCAGCAGCGTCGCGGCGGCGTCGGTCGCCCGGTGGCGGTCGACGACCCTATCGAGGTCGGCCCGGCAGACGTTGTCCCCGTTCAGGACGACCGTGGTCCCGCCGAGCGGGAACGCCCGCCGGAGCGCGTGGCCGGTCCCGAGTTGCTCGTCTTGGTGGACGTACTCGACGGGGACGCCCCGATAGCCGTCGCCGTAGTGGTCGATGATATCGCCGGCTCGGTAGCCCACGACGACGGTGAGCCGTTCGACACCGACCGACAGCGCGGTGTCGAACACGTGCGAGAGCAGCGGTCGCCCGGCGACCCGAACGAGTCCCTTCGGCGTGTCGGCTGTTAGGGGCCGAAGCCGTGTTCCCGACCCGGCCGCGAGTACGATGCCGTCCATAGCAGACAGTGGTACCGGTACCGACAAAAACGCCGTGCCCACCGTCGTTCCGGCCCGTCTGCGCGGCGACATATCGTCGACGATCACGGGCGAACGGAGGCGACCGGCCTGGAACGTCCGGATATGTACGTGACAGTTCCGGTATGGTTCTGTGGGTCGAGACGAATGATTAAGTAGTACCACGAAGTATAGATGGGTGGTGTTGGGGAGAGAGTACTCGGACCGTGCCTCTGACAGCCCTCGTCCGGGAGCCCTCCGACACCGCTTTCGACCGTCGGGCGGGTGGCGATGCTCGCTCGGCACGGCAGACGCGACCCTGTCACGCGCCGACGGGGAGTTCTTTCACGCTCTGAAACCACTGAGCGCCTGTTAAGGGGGAACCGGGCGTATCGGCGTGTATGAGCACCGACAACGGCACAGTGTACCTGCTGCAGGACGACGCCGACGGGTGGGCGAGCCCGGGGCCTGCAGACGAAGTCATCACCGACGCGGTGCTGGCGGCGACGGACCTCACTGTCGAGGAGATCGGCGACATCGACGGCTACGTCGACGAGACGGCGCTGCGACGCGTCGTCTCCGACGGCGGTGAGCCCGAGACGTTCGCCGTCGAGGGACACACCGTCACCGTCTCGGCCGACGGCCTGGTCGACGTTGCGTAGGGCTGGCCCGAGTAGCAGTTCGTCTCGGTCGCGCACGCGAGAAGATGCGAAACGTGCAGCCACAGCGGGACCCCACCAGCTTTCATCCCGGCCCGCGATGCGTGAGCTATGACACGCGTCGCACTCATCGCTCACGACGACGAGAAACCCGAGATGATCGACCTCGTCCGGAGCTACGAGTCGCTGCTCTCGGAGTTCGACCTCGTCGGGACCGGCACGACGGGCCAGCGGATCATGGACGAGACCGACCTGGAGATCGAGCGCAAACAGAGCGGACCGCTGGGCGGGGACATGCAGATCGGCGGCGAGGTCGCACAGGACGAGATGGACGCTATCGTCTTCCTCCGGGACCCCCACACCGCACAGCCACACGAGCCGGACATCACGGCGCTGTTGCGCATCTGTGACGTACACGACGTACCGCTGGCGACGACGCGGACCTCGGCGGAGTACATCCTGGACGGACTCGCCGCGGACCGGGCCGACGACTGAGCGGGTCGCTCGCCCGGTCAGGTGTGGTCGGGCCGGCTCTCGTAGGGGATCGGGTCACGCTCGCCCAGTCGCTGGAACGCCGCCAGTCGGAAGGCACAGGCGTCACAGGTGCCACAGGCGGGTTCGTCGCTGCGGTAACAGCTCCAGGTGTCCGCGTAGGGGACCCCGAGGTCGAGGCCGCGCTCGGCGATGTCGGTCTTCGACCACTCGACGAACGGGGCCTCCAGTGCGATCTCCGTCTCGGGTCTGGTCCCCACGTCGACGACCGACTGGAACGCCTCGAAGAAGGCCGGCCGACAGTCCGGGTACCCCGAGAAGTCCTCGCTGTGGGCGCCGATGAACACGGCGCTCGCGCCGCTGGCTTCGGCGTAGGAGACGGCCATCGACAGCAGGTTCGCGTTCCGGAACGGAACGTACGAACTGGGGATCTCCTCGCTGTCGGTGTCGGCGTCGGCGACGGCCAGCCCGTCGTCGGTCAGCGAGGAGCCGCCGATCTGCTGGAGGTGGCCCGTCTCGACGTGGAGGAAGTCGGCGGCGTCGACGTGGCCGGCGAGCGCTCTCGCACACTCGTGTTCGCGCTGTTCGGTGTTCTGGCCGTAGCTCGTGTGCAGCAGGTACAGGTCGTCGTACCCGCGAGTCTGTGCCTCGTAAGCGGCCGTGGCGCTGTCCATACCGCCGGAGGCCAGCACCACGGCGCGGTCGTCGTGGGTCGTGTGGTTGTGTGACATTCGTATCGGGTCGGGAATCAGGTGCCCGGCGCGTCGTTCCAGAGCGTGACGTGGAGCCGGGGCGTGTACCGGTAGCCGTGTTCCAGCGCCAGGTCGGCGACGACGGGGCGGGTCTCGTCGAGTCGGTCCCGGGTCCGTCCTTCCGGCATCAACAGGACGCTGTCGTCGGGGACCGGGTCGTCAGCGGCAGCGCGGACCCGCTCCAGCAGCGCCTCGATCTCGCTCATGTCCTCGGGGCCGGTGACGACGAACTTCAGTTGCGTCTCGTATCGTTCGACCAGCGCCGCGAGCGCGTCCACGTCGAGGCGCCGGTTCTCGTGACGCCGTGCCCACTCGCCCTCTCCCTTCGGGTCGCGGTCGGGCGTCGGTGTACTGGAGGCCAGTTTCGGGCTGACGCTGGCTAGATCGATCGGGGCGTCCGGGACGATCGTCCCGTTGGTCTCGACGGTGGTGTGATACCCCCGGTCGGCCAGTCGGTCGAGCAGGTCCGCGCTGGCGTCGTGGACGAGCGGTTCGCCGCCGGTGAGGACGACGTGGTCGGCGTCGTACCCCGCGACGGCGTCGAGGAGGTCCTCGATCGCGTACCAGTCGCCGGTGGGCTCCCAGGAGGTGTGATACGAGTCACAGAACCAACACCGGAGGTTACAGCCGCTGGTCCGGACGAACACCGACGGGGTGCCGGCCAGCCGACCCTCGCCCTGGAGCGAGCAAAACAGCTCGTTGATCGGGAGGGCGTCGGCCGTCTCCGCGGACGCGGTCGCCACGCCCTCCAGCGCGTCGGCGTCACTCGCGACGGGCATCAGCGGGTACAGAGCTCGCCGGTCTCCCGGACCGTCACGGCGATCTCGGAGACGGTGTCGGGCAGCCGATCGGCCAGTCGCCGTTCGAGGACCGTCGCCATGACCTCCGCCGTCGGCGGCCGTTCCAGCACGACGACCGCGTCGCCGTCCCCGCTTTCCTCGAAGGCGTCGATCAACGGATCGCCCGCCTCCAGCAGGAACCGGTGGTCCCAGGCGTCGATCGCGTCGGTGACTTCCCCCTTGTCGACGACCCAGCCCTCGTCGGTCAGATGGCCGGTGAGCCGGACCGTCAGTTCGTAGTTGTGCCCGTGCGGGCGCGAACACTTCCCGTCGTGGTGCATGAGGCGGTGGCCCGCCGAGATTCTGATGGGGCGGTCACCGCCGACGACGAGAGTCCGCTCGCCCGCGTCGGCGATCGGATCGGAACGCGATACTCGCTGGGTCATACCACAGGATTATCCGAGGCGGGGATAAATCGATCGGACCGGCGTAAGGGATAGGGTGGTGGAGCCCGGAGAGAGTAGTGTGACAAGACGTGCCGTGGAAGACGGGTTCGAGCGGTATCTCTCGGACCTCGTCGACGAGACCTACGCGGCGTTCGACGTGGCAGCCGTCCTCCGCGGGTCCCGCGGTGGCGGGAGCAAAGCCGTGAGCAAGCTGTTGAAGAACAGCCGCCCCCTGGAGCGCCACGTCGTCCGCCCGAAACTCAGAGAGTATCAACGCGAGATCATGGCTCAGTTCGAGCCGGTGCTCGACTACGCCGCCGACTCCGAGGCGACCTTCGAGGCACACGCCGACGAGGTGCTGGCTCGGGACATCTACTGGAACTCGCTGGCCGACAGCATCAGAGGCGACCGGCGCGAACAGATCCGCGAGACGCTGCTGGCCCGCCAGCGGACCTTCGGCGACGACATCGCACCGCTGATCGCGGCCGACAGCGACGAGTTCTGGCCCGCCGTCGCGGAGGTGTACGACTACGAGGCGGCCATCGACATCGTCGAACGCCACTTCGAGTACAGCACGCCCCTGCGCGAGCATCGGGACGCGTTCGTCTTCGAACTGGAGATCGATCCGGGCGAGGTGCTGGGCGGGCTCGCCAGAGCGCTCCCGTCGCTCCAGGTCGAGTTCACCGACGAGGCGCTGCGCTCGATGCGGCGGGCCGAACAGCGGGTCATCCCGGAGGCTAAATCCGACGTTGAACACGTCTTCGAGGAGTGAGCGACCGCCCCGGCGCGGCTGTCCGGCGCCGCTGGCGAGCGTGTCGAATGGGGGGATGGTACACGCCGACAGCGGCGTGCACCGACGGACAAGGCAATCGGTGGTATTGGTGGACGAGGCACCGCTCTGGCACGGAGTGTGCCTCGTGGCTGACTGACGACGGCAGGGACGGTCTGGGTACAGTGGTATCGAGCCCCGCGTGTGGGGCAAGTCGTCGGGGGACAGGTGTCCGACGATGGGATACGAGTCACAGCCCGTTCGCCTGCCATCCGACTCGACTGGCCGAGACAGTAAATAACCTACGAAATATGTTATTTTCAGACCGAGTAAATAGTTCCGGTCACGGGCCACCGGCTCGGTCCGAGCGGGGGAGTATTGAACGCGGCCGGCCAAGCGACCGTATGGCACCCGAGCACGTCCTCGTCCCCCTGGACGGGTCGCCGCTGGCCGACGCGGCGCTGACACACGCACTGGAGACGTTCGACTGTCGCGTCACCGTCCTGAACGTCGTGACACCGCTCGACGACGGGATGAGCGAGGGCGGCGTCGTCGGCGCCGGCGAGCGCCGCCAGCGGCAGGCCCACGACCGTGCCCGGACGCTCGTCGATCGGGCCAGGACGGCGGCCAGCGCGGCCGATCGAGACGTGGAGACGGCCGTCGAGACCGGCGACCCGGCCGAGACGATCCTCGCGTTCGTCGACGGAAACGCCGTCGATCACGTCGTCATGGGCGGGCACGGACGGACCGATCCGTCCCTCGTCGACCGACTCCTCGGGACCGTCGCGACGGCCGTCGTCAGCGAGGCGCCGGTGACCGTCACCGTCGTCAGGTAACGCCCAGCGCGGTCGCGAGCACGCGATAGAGGCCGAAGCCGATGCCGACCGACGTGCCGAGCGTCAGCACCCAGAACGTCAGCGTCACGCCGATCTTCCGCCGGGAGACGCCGGTCGATCCCGCCGCGAGTCCGCCGCCGATGACCCCGGAGATGATGATGTTGTTGAACGAGATCGGGATTCCCAGCGCGATCGCCACCTGTGCGATGACGAACCCGGGGACCAGCGCCGCGATCGATCGACGGATTCCCAGCTGTGCGTACTCCCGCGAGGTCGCCTGGAGGAGCCGCGGCGCGCCCATCCACGCGCCCGCGAGGATCCCGCTCGCACCGATCGCCAGCAGCGCGACCCCCGGCAGCCCCAGTTCGACCCGGTAGAGGTTCTCCAGGGGCCCGGTGGCCAGTCCCACCTGACTCCCGCCACTGGAGAACGCGACGACGCTCCCCAGTGCGACCAGGAACGTCTTCACGCCGCGGTCGATCGAGTCGAGCGTCCGGCGGCGGATGAACGCGAACCCGCCGAGTGCGGCGAGCAGCGTCGCCGCGAGCACGTCCAGTTCGAGGCCGGCGACCGCCGGCGTCGTCACGAACCGTCCGAGAAAGCCCGCCAGCGACGCCTGTGTCTCCCCCGGCGCTGCGGGGATGACACTCAACTGGACGTTGGCGACGATCCCGCTGACCACTGCCGCCAGTGCCGGGACGCTGACAGTTTCGGGGATATCGTCCCGACGCAACAGCGTCGCCGTCAGGTACGCCAGCCCGCCCGAGACCGGCGGGACCAGGACCCAAAACAGGAGGATCTCCCGGTACGTGTCGTACACCGGCGCCCCGCCCAGTGAGAGACCGACGCCGACCATCGCCCCGGTCGTCGCGAAGGCCGCCGGGACTGGATAGCCCGAGTACACCCCGAAGGCCATGAACGCCGTCGCGGTCAGCAGGCCCGCCGTCGCGGCAAGCGAGGTGATCGGCTCTCCCGCGATCAGTCCCGACCCGACCGTCTCCGAGATGCTTCCCCCCTGGGTGAGCGCGCCCAGCGCGGCCAGGATTCCGATGAGAAACGCCGCCCGCATCGTCGAGATGGCGTTGGCGCCGATCGCCGGGGCAAAAGGCGGCGAGTTGCTGTTGGCACCCAGTGCCCAGGCGGTTCCCAGCCCCGTCAGCGTCGCCAGGCCGACCAACACCCAAAAGCCCAGCGTCGCCATCACGGACCCACCCTGGTGACGCAGTCGAACCTGTGTTCCATTGGCGTGCTATTCGGCCGCCGGGCGAAAAGCGTTCGTGCCGTGAGGCCCCATCCCGATAGGCTAAAGGGCGACACCACAGAACGCACGTACACAGGGGCCCTTAGCTTAGTCTGGTTAAAGCGATCGGCTCATATCGTCGGCGGGCCTCCGCTGGCGTGGGAAACCGATTGAGCGCTGGTTCAAATCCGGCAGGGCCCATCGAACACCCCGAGCGAAGCGAGCGTGTGTGAGAGAACTGCCGGATTTGAACCCCGGCAGACGAACGCAGTGAGTCTGCAGACGGTTCACAGTCCGGCAGGGCCCATCCAGTTCCGCCGTCACGACGAGACGCTCACCCTGACAGGTGACAACCTCACCGTTCTGGACCACGATCGAGAGTGAGCACCGATCACGGCGTCGCAGCACAGGGAACTCGGGATGTGGTGACTCCCGGACGAGCCATCGTTCGAACACGGACTGCCTGGTGCTCGGATCGGATTTATGGAGATAAGTAGGACAAATATAAAAACATATTCGAAGATTTATCCAAATATGTGGTTGTAATCGGGGTTATAGTATCGTATATGCGTTCGAAAGAAAGAAAAGCCGTGGTATGTGTCCCTATATACAAGATTGAAATATAAAACTCGAAAATTGGCTATCGATCTCTCACGAGGTCCGACTACTGAGGATTTCGTGACGAAATCGGATTTATTCGGATCCGAGTTAGCGTTCGCTCGTAGCTATTCCAAATAAATAACGGAAGTACGTGTGTTATCCATATCGGTCTGTGCGGATCTGTTGGCGGGCGATGGAATGGTTTTTTATTGTCGGGCCCAAGGACGGAGGTATGGGCATGTCTCAACAGTCCACTGATGTCGCACACTTTCAGGTCGAGAACATCGGTGGAATCGGCGAGACCAGCGTCGACATCCCGCCGGGTGTGACGGTTCTCACGGGCAAGAACGCGACGAACCGTACCTCGTTTCTCCAGTCGATCATGGCGGCGATGGGGAGCGACCAGGCGACACTGAAAGGCGACGCCGACACGGGCAGTGTCGAACTGTCGATCGGCGGCGAGTCGTACGAACGGCGGCTGAAACGGACCGGCGGCACCGTCCAGTTCGAGGGCGAGAGCTACCTCGACGATCCGGCGGTCGCGGACGTGTTCGCGTTCCTCCTGGAGACCAACGAGGCACGCCGGTCGGTCGCGCGCGGCGACGACCTGCGCGAGATCATCATGCGACCGGTGGATATCGACGAAATAAAGCGAGATATCCGGCAGCTCGAAGAACAAAAAGGCGAAATAAACGACGAAATAGCCAAGATAGAGTCGAGAAAGCGGGACCTTCCCGACCTCGAACAGCGACGGGGCGATATTAGAGACAGTATCTCCGAGAAGCGAGATCAGCTAGCCGAAAAAGAAGACGAAATCGACTCGAACAGTCGCGATATCGAGGAGAGTCGGAAAGAACAGGAAGAGCTTGAAGCGAAGCTCGACGAACTCCGGTCGACACGGTCGGATCTGGAGTCGGTTCGTCGCCAGATCGAGACCCAGGAGGAGAGCATCTCCTCGCTACAGCAGGAACGCCAGGAGCTCGACTCGGAGCTCGCGGAGCTGCCCGAGACGCCGATGGGCGAACACCAGCATCTCGACGACGAGATCGGCCGCCTGCGCGAGCAACGCCAGTCGCTCAACACCGAGATCTCCGACCTGCAGAGTCTCATCCAGTACAACGAGGAGCGCCTCGAAGAGGGGGACTACGGCGTCGTCCAGTCGCTCGACGACGAGCAGGAGGCGACGGCCGACGCCGTCACCGACCAACTGCTGGCCGACGACGAGGAGTCGGTCGTCTGCTGGACGTGTGGCTCGACGGTCGAACGGGAACAGATCGAGGAGACGGTCACCCGGTTGCAGGACCTGCGCCGGGAGAAAGTCGAGGCGCTCAACGAGCTCAAGTCCGAACTGGACGACCTCAAGAGCCAACAGCGCGAGGCCGAACAGCAACAGCGGCGCCGTGACGACGTTCAAGGACAGATCGAGGACATCGAGACCGAGCTAGAACGGCGCGAGGAACAGATCGAGTCGCTGAAAGAGCGCCGCGAGTCGCTCACCGACGAGGTCGAGTCCCTAGAGACCGAAGTCGACAACCTCGAATCCGAGGACTTCGACGACATCCTCTCCCTGCACAAGGAGGCCAACCAACTGGAGTTCGAGATCGACAGTCTGGAGTCGGACCTCGATTCGGTCACCGACGAGATCGAGGAGATCGAGGCGATGCTGGACCGGGCCGACGACCTCCGGGCCGAGCGTGACGAACTGGTCGACCAGCTCACCGACAAGCGGACGAAGATCGACCAGATCGAGGCCGGCGCCGTCGAGGAGTTCAACGAGCACATGGACGCGATCCTCGACATCATGGAGTACGAGAACCTCGAACGGATCTGGATCGAGCGGGTCGAACGGACCGTCCGTGAGGGGCGCCAGAAGGTCGACAAGACGGCCTTCGAGCTCCACATCGTCCGGACGACCGAGAACGGGGCGGCCTACGAGGACACCATCGAACACCTGAGCGAGAGCGAACGGGAGGTGACCGGACTCATCTTCGCGCTGGCGGGGTATCTCGTCCACGACCTCCACGAGATCGTGCCGTTCATGCTGCTCGACTCGCTGGAGGCGATCGACTCGAACCGGATCGCCGAACTGGTCGAGTACTTCTCGGACTACGCACAGTACCTCGTCGTGGCGCTGCTGCCCGAGGACGCACAGGCGCTGGACGAGGAGTTCCACCGCATCACGTCGATCTGACTCAGTAGCCTTTTGGCGCTATTCTCGTAAGGGAACCTACGATGGCAGACACACCGGACGATCGGCCAGCGAGCAAGGTCGCACGCCTCATCGACGAGTACGGACTGGAGGGACTCGGGGCCGACCTGGAAGCACGCTGGACGGGCGAGGGCGTCGAGCGGATGAGCCTCCGTGACCTCGCGGAGTTTTTCAACAAGCGGCTGCTCGAACAGGCGTTGCTCGACGCCGGGTTGAGCGCCCTCGAAAGCGATGTCCGGACGACGTACGAGAACCTCACCGGCGACGATGTCAGTACCGGTGTCAGGACCGACGCCCGGACCCGCCTCGAACGGAACGGGATCGATGTCGACGACCTGGAACGGGACTTCGTCACCTATCAGGCGATCAGATCGTACCTCAAGGAGTGGCGCGGCGCGGAGTACGAGGGGCTGAGCGATCAGGAGAAAATCGAGAAAGACCTAGAGAGCATCCAGCGGCTGATGACCCGGACGCTCTCGGTCACGGAGGAGCGGATCGAGAAGCTCCGGGACACGGACCGGATCGACATCGACGAGTTCGAGGTGTTCCTCGACGCGCAAGTCCTGTGCCAGCAGTGCGGGACACAGTACTCGGTCGCCGAGTTCCTCGAACAGGGCGGCTGTCCCTGCCAACAGGCGTAACCCGCCGTGATCGGTCGCCGCCGCGGTTGTCCCTATTCCGGGTGGATCGAGGTACGTATTCGGCAGACACGTCAACCGATCGTGGACCGATGGTAATTGTTTTGGTGTCGTGGACTCATACCGGGAACAATGAGCGAGAACCAGGACGTAGACGAGAAAGAAGTGTCCGTCTCGATGGAACTCAGCGGCGACTACGAGGAAGTCATGTCGAAGCTCCACTCCGGTGACGGTGGGCGAACGGATCTCAACCCGCTGTTGGGGGACCTCGAACAACTGCTGGAGACTGTCGTCCGGATCAACGGCGGGACCCGGAGCGCGATCGCCCAGCAGCTCCCGGACGACATGACGGTGTCGTTCGACGCCCAGGCCGTCGTCGACACGCTACAGGTGCTGGAACGGTACGATCTGGTCGTCCTGGAGGGCAACACCTGGAAGCCGGGCCCGGCGTTACAGGAGAGCTAGCTGTCGAGCGGCCGCACGGTCCTGTTTTGAGCCCGACGTAGACACCCATAGACGAGTCTTCTCGCTGTCGAAACGGTCGTGGAGCGACCGGCGTCGGCAAATGTTTCCGAGTATCGGTAGACCTATATGCTGGTGTGGTATAGCATATCACGTATGGCGTCCGCACCGAGCAGTGACGATATGTTCGACCAGTTCCTCTCCCAGCGGGGCCACGAAGTCGAGGTGGCCGAGTGGGAGGAGAGCTACAACAAGAAGCAGTGTCCCGACTGCGGCGGTCTCCACGAAACTGCGGCGACAGAGTGCTCGGTGTGTGGGTGGACACCCGTAAACTGACGGTTTCGCCCCACTGATCGCGGCTTTTCCGTCGACTGCTGGCTACCAGCGACAGCACTCGATCGGTTCCGAGAGAACGTGGGTCGAGCCCGGCAGCCGGGGTCAGGGGCCGCCGGATCGACCTCGGGGAGAGAGCGTTAGACCGCGTCCAGTGACGCGTGGAGGAACAGTCCGATCGCGAGATGGTGACACATCGCTTCCTCGATCATCGACTCGGCGGCTGCCGTGTCGTCGATCGAGTACTGTTTGGTCTGCACGAGTTCGTGCATCCGGAGTCGGTCCTCGGCTTCGAGGTCGTGCAGACGCGGGTACACCGTCCCCGGACTCAGGTCCGCATCGAAGAGCCGCGAGAGTTCCTCCATGAGCCCGGTGCCGTGTGTCTCGTCGTCGGCCAGCGCGATCAGCGCGAGCAGGATCTCGTCCAGGCTCTGGGTCACGAGGCCGTCGTCGACGGTGAGTTCACCGTCGGCGACATCGTCGACGACCGAAGCCAACAGCAGCTCCGGAATGGCGCCGCTGTCGAGTCCCGGACGGTCCGTCCCGCCGAGAGGGGTCAGTTGCTCGTCGGGTGTCTCGCCCAAGGTCTTGTCCGTCGTCATGCGACGGAGGTTTTCTCCGGACATCGTCTCACCTGAACGTGATCCACGCCCAGAGCTTCCGTTGCCAGTCGCATATATACGCGGTAGTGTTTTCTGAACCTGAAAGGACCTCGGCGCTCGGAAACCCTTTTACTGTCCCGGGAGAATTGCATGATAGTGCCGGACGACAAGAGCATCGAAGAGATTCTCGACACGATCGGCGACCAGCACGCACGGCGCGTGCTGGCCGCTATCAGTCGGGAGCCCCAGTCGGCCAAGGAACTCGCCGAGGAGTGTGACCTCTCCCTCCCGACGGTGTACCGCCGCATCGAGATGCTTGACGAGTACGACCTGATCAAAGACCAGACGCTCGTCGCCGAGGACGGCAACCACTACAAGGTGTATCAATCCAACTTCGAGTCGACGGTCATCTCCCTGGAAGATCAGGAGTACAAGGTCCGGATCTATCGCGAGGAGAACCTCCCCGACCGGTTCAGCCAGCTCTGGGACGAACTCAACCCCGAGTGACGGCGATGACGCGAACGTTTACCACCCCGGTCGGCAAACAGAGGTGACAAGATGGCCGAGGGTGTCGCAATCGCGCGCGGTGTGCTCGTTTTGATGCGGATGGTGGTGTTCGGACTGACGCTCGGGATCACGCTCATCAGCTTCCAGGCGTACCGCAAACGCCCCTCGGAACGACTGCAGTACGCCTTCGTCGGGTTCGCCTTCATCAGTATGGGTGTCGCCATCTCCAGTGTCATCACCCAACTGGGTGCGGGCAACGTCGGCGCCCTGGTGCGGGTGTTCTTCCAGATGGCCGAGACCGTCCCCTTCATCATCGGGTTCTCGATGCTGTACGTCTCGCTGTACCGGTGAGGGTCGCTCGGGAAAGCACGCCGTTTATCCGTCCGCGCCCCCATTGTCGTTTCAATGACTGAACCGACCACCGAGGTCGTCCGCTTGTTCGGTGGGCCCGGCAGCGGGAAGACGACGGCCCTCCTCGACCGTGTCGACGAGCTGCTGGAAGACGACGATGTCGACTTCCGAGACGTACTCGTGGTGTCCTACACTCGCGCGGCCGCAGCGGAGGTCCGGGAGCGTCTGGCCGAACGACTGGACGTGACCCCGCGTGCGCTCCGTGGCAACGTCTGTACGATGCACGCGAAGGCCTACGAACTGCTGAACCTCTCACGTGGCGATGTCGTCGGCGAGGACGACAAGGAGGAGTTCTGTGACCAGTTCGGGATCGACTACGAGGACGAGTACGAGGGGTCCCGGCGCCGGTCGGCCCGCTCGACGACGCTTGGCAACAAGATCATCGCGACGAGCCAGTGGCTCCAGCGGACCCGGCGTGACGTGGCCGACTGGTACGACGTGCCGTTCAAGTGGGACGACGAGGAGGTCCGCCTGCCCCCGGAGATCGACGACAACGCACAGACGGGCAACAAGTACACCCCGACCTGGCCGACCGACGACGACCGCGTCGACGTGCCAGAGGCGATCCGGGGCTGGCGCACCTACAAGGGTGACAACGACGTGATCGGCTTCGCGGACATGCTCGAACGGGTCGCCCAGCGGTCGCTGCTGCCAAGCGTCGACTACCTCATCATCGACGAGTTTCAGGACATCACGACGCTGCAGTACGACGTGTACCAGGAGTGGAAACCCCACATGAAGCGGGTACTGATCGCCGGCGACGACGACCAGGTCGTCTACGCCTGGCAGGGCGCCGACCCGGACCTGCTGCTCGAAGAGCAGGTGACCGAAGACGAGATCCTGCCCAACTCCTACCGGCTCCCCTCCCAGATCCTCAACGTGGTCAACCGCGAGGTGCGCCACATCGAGAAACGCCAGGAGAAAGACCTCAACCCGCGCAAAGAGGGCGGCCGCGTTGAGGCGGTCCCCAACCCCTCGATGTTCGACCTGGCCCGCAACGTCAAGGCGACCGTCGCCGAGTCCGACGAGACGGTGATGGTCCTCTTCCGGGCGCGCTACCAGATGTTCCAGTTCATCGACGAGTTCATCGACGAGGGGATCCCCTTCTCCTGTCTGACCGACCAGCGGATGTGGACCGATCGGCTGACACAGTACGTCCGCGGCGTCGAGGCCGTCGAGAACGACGAACACCTCTCCGTGCTGGAGGCCCGGCGGCTGGCCGACATGCTCGCCGACTCCGCCTTCGGGACTGGCGAGCGCGACGACTTCTTCGACGAACTGGAGGCGATCGAGGAGAACCACGTCAAAGACGACATCGCCGAGATCGAGATCTCGCCCGACGTGGTCAAAGACCACGTCCCGTTCGTCCCCGACGCCGCCTCGGCCGGGGACATGCTGCGGAAGGTGACGAACTTCCAGGAGCGGACCGTCGACGCCTACTTCACCGGCGACTACCGCGGGATGGACGCAGACCGGGTCCGCGTGGGCACCATCCACTCCGCGAAGGGGCGCGAGGCCGACCACGTCTTCGTCGCGACCGACCTCACCGAGAAGGTCGTCGAGCAGATGGCCGCGACGGTCGACCAGAAGGGGATCGAGGTCCCCGGTGTCGACGAGTTCACCAAACACACCAGCCCCGTGCCGACCCTGACCGACAACGAGCGGCGTGTGTTCTACGTCGGGATGTCCCGCGCCCGGGAACGGCTGGTCCTGCTGGAGAACCTCGTCGACGGCGCGCCGACGCTGCCAATCGACGTGTTGCTGGAGAACGAACCCAGCGAGCGTTCCATCGAGGAACTGCTCGACGAGGCCAGCGAACCGCTCGCGGCCGACTGAGGGCGCGGCCCCGTCGACTCACTCGTCGACGGTCCCGCCCGCCAGGTAGTACTCCGTCTTGTCCCGGGTCGCGTGTGCGACCTTCGTGAACGTCACCACTCGTTCGCCGTCCTCGCGGTCGTCCCGTTCGACGTGTAGCGCCAGCCCCTGGTCCCGGAAGTGTGACAGCAACGATTCGATCGCTTCGGGGTCGCCACGGACGGTGTGGGTCTCGCCCACCGGATCGCCGGCTTCGACCGCCCGGATGGTCTCGACGGCCGGCGTAAGGACCGCTTCGCCGAGGCGCCGGGCGCGTTCGCGCACCTCGGCGTCGGACTCGTCGAACTCGACGGCCTGGAACGCCTCGCGGAGGATTCGCGGGAAGACGAACTCCCGGCCGTAGTCGAAAGGGAGTCCGAAGGCGTGTGCGAGGTCCGCCCGGTGGATCGTGCTGGTGGTGTACTTCAGCGCCCGCCGGCCGTCCGCCGACTTCATGACGACGCCTTCGCGCCCCTGTGCGTCGAGGCGCCGGATCGCCTCCCTGACGGTGTCGACGGCGGCCGCGGGCGTGACGGTCCCGAACTCCCGGACCGCGTCGAGCCCGTACTCGCGACAGCAGTCCCGGCGGCGCTCGACGGGCATCGGCGCCCCGCTCTCGCGGTCCCGAACGTCGAAGACGTAGAACGCCGCCGAGTCCACGTCGTCGTAGTCGTGGGCCGTGTAGGGGTTCTCCGGCCCGACCAGTTCGCCACAGAGCATCCGTTCCGGGTGAGCGTCGAAAAACGCCGTGGCGTCGACCGTCTCTGAGACGATGTCGGTGGTGTACGGACAGACGAACCCGCTGCGGGTGAACGCCAGCAGGTCGCCGTCGACACGCGCGAGGCGGACGTTGTAGCCGTTGAGTTTCTCCTCGACGGCGACCGGGCCGTCGAAGAACTCCGGGACCGTCGGGTCGAGCACGAGCGCACGCGGGAGCGAGGGGTAGCCACGGACGACGACGCCGTCGACGACGGCAGTCCCGCGTTCGATGCCGTGCCGGGCCGCCGAGAGGTGTCGGTACTCCCGGCCGCGGAACCACTCGCGCTCGAAGTGCTCTTCGAGGTCCGCGGGGTCGGTTCCCGCCAGGTCCAGCGCGCTCGTCCAGTCACCGCCCATGCCAACTGTTGACAGTCGATAGACAAAACGGTGCCGGCAGAGCGCCTTTGGTCGTCGGCGTTGTACCGGGGGGTATGGCCGACCGCCCGCTGAAACAACGGTTCGTGCTCGATACGTCGCTGTTTCTCACGACGGAGATACGCGGACCGGACGGGGACCTCGACGCGGCCTGTCTGGAGCTGCTCGATTTGATCGCGGCGGCGAAACAGATCCACAACATCTCCTGTTACATGCCCCCGTCGATCAAGGACGAACTGACGACGATGCTCGAAGACCGGTCGGTCGACGACGAGGTGCTGACCAAACTCGACACCTGGGTCATCACCAAATCGCCGGCCCACTACGAGGTGATGATCCCCGCCGAGTTGGTCTACACGTTCATCGACGAGATGTCCGACCGCGTCGACCGTGGCCTGCGGGTCTCGGAGAAGGCCGTCCGCAAGGCCGAGGAGTCACGGGCCGAGGCCGTCGAGGAACACGACCACATGACCGAGGTGGACAAGGTCATCTCGGACCTCCGCGACGAGTACCGGACGACGCTCCGGCAGGGCGTGCTGGACTCGCGTGAGGACTTCGATCTGCTGATCCTGGCGCGCGAACTCGACGCCGGCGTCGTCACCGAGGATCAGGGGATCATCAACTGGGCGGAGGACTTCGGGCTCCGGTATCTCAAGGGGCGGGCCTTCCCGTCGCTGCTCCGGGAGTATCTGGCCGCCGACGACCCGGACCGCTGGCGCGATCAGTCCTGATCGTCGTCCTCGTCGGTCTTGGCGACGGCACCGACGGTCTTCTCGGCGGCCATCGACGGGAGGTCCGTCGGCGTGACGAGGTACTGCTCGATGGCGACCATCCCGGCGGCGATCGCGAGAAAGCCGACGCCGGCGACGAACTCGCCCCGGAGCAGGTGCTCGGCGCCGAACAGCGCGACGGGGATCGCGAAGACGACGACCGTCAGCAGGCCGATCGTATCGAGGATGCCTCCTGCCATTGGAGTGAGATTGCCCCTGCGGGGGGAAAAGCCTCGCGCCACGGCCGAGGGAGTACGTTCTTCATGCCGGCGACGGAACCGACGGATATGCACGTCGGCATCGTCTCCGATACACACGACAACCTGGATCTGGTCGAGGCGGCGGTCGAGACCTTCACCGCGGAAGGTGTCGAGGCGGTCGTCCACTGTGGCGACTTCGTCGCGCCGTTCTCAGTGACCCCCTTCGACGGCGACTGGACGTTCTACGCCGCCCGCGGGAACAACGACGGCGAGTGGGCCGTCGAGTCGACCGTCGCCGAGTTCGGGACGTACCTGGGTGAGATGGGCGAGATCACACTCGACGGCAGCGAGGTCGCGGTGTATCACGGCACGAGCGGTGCCATCGTCGACGCCTTGGTCGAGTGTGGCAACTACGACTACGTCTTCCACGGCCACACCCACGAGCGCGGTACCGAGACCTACGAGGGCACTGTCCGTGTCAACCCCGGCGGTATCGCCATCCCGCCGGCGCCGGGTGTCTTCTCGGTCGCGACACTGGATACCGACGGCGGCGACTTGCAGTTCCACGAACTGGGATAAGCAACGAGTGCCGTCCCGAACAGCACGGGGCGGCTCAGTCGTCGGCGGTCCGACGGGCGGTCGCACCGCCGTGTTGGACCAGCCCGCGCCCGACGCCCAGCGCCTCGTCGGTCCGGCTGATGCTGCGGGCGGCGTCGGGGGTCCGGCCCGACAGCGCCCGGACGGCGTCGATGTTCTCGGGCACCACGTCGGCCTCCTGGTGGATCGCCTGGAACAGGTAGAGGTCACCGTCCTCGACGGTGACCGATTCCGCCCAGATGCAGTTCTCCCAGACATCGCCCCGCGGCCGGCCGGCGTCGCGGGTGTACTCTTTGAGCTTGCCCGCTCCGTCGATACCGAGCGTCTCCGGGATCAGGAACAGCCGCGACTCCTCGGCCAGCAGGTCCCTGATCTCGGCGGCCGAGGGATCGGCGTCGAGCGTGACGTTGACGCTGTGGGTGTGCATCTGTGTCGTCGGGACCTTCATGCCCATCGTGTCGATGTCGATATCCGGGAAGACGGTCTGTACGTCGGGACCGTGGTGGGAGGGGATCTCGACCGGGTCGGGCAGCGTGTCGTTGATCGGGCCGCGGCTGGTCTGGCCGGGGTCGCCCCCGCGCCGGACCAGCGTCACCCGGGCCTTCTCGATGCCGTACCGCTCGCGCAGTGGGGCAAACAGCCGTGACAGGCCGGTCGTGTTACACGAGACCACGCGGGCGGTGTCGGCCTCCAGCGCCGACTCGTAGTTGGCCCTGGCGTTGAAACTCATCTCGGCCACGTCGGGGTCCTCGCCGCCCTGGAAGATCGCCGGCGTGTCGTGGTCGGCGTAGAGGTCGGCGTTCTCCGCGCCAACCCCGCCGGGCGTCGTGTCGACGACGACATCGCTCGCCGCGACGAGATCGTGCACCGTCCCGTCGGTGTGGAGGCCGGCGGCGTCGAACGACGCCCCGCCGTCCTCGCCGGCCGCGTAGAGGTCGTAGCCGCGGTCGTGTGCGATCGTCGCCTCGAAGTTCGGTGTCCGTTTCGAGACGCCAGCGACGGCCATATCGGGCTGGGCACGTACCGCGTCGGCGACCCGCTTGCCGATCGTGCCAAAGCCGTTGATGCCCACATGGAGCATAGTCGATGGTTCTCGGGAGAGGGGGATATTCTTTGCGGTTAATAATAATAGAAATTAACTCGGATCGTTGTACTATCGGGCACTGGTACCACGACACAACGCCCGGCGGTACCGGTTCGTTCGATTCCCGTACCAAGAGTTAATCCGCTCCCGACCCAGCCGTCGGTATGGACAACTCGTCGCTCAGGCGCCCGGCCGAGACGGCCGTCACGCAGTGTCTGAACCTCCAGCCGGACGAATCGTGTGCGGTCGTCACCGACGACAAACGGAAAGCCATCGGCGAGGCGCTCTACCGGGTCGCTGCCGAGATCACCGACGACACCGTCTTCGTCCGGTACCCGCCGGGTGACCAACACGGCGAGGAGCCTCCTGCGCCGGTCGCCGGCGCGATGCGGACCGCCGACGTGGTGCTGGCACCGACGACCAAGAGCCTGAGCCACACCGAGGCCCGCAGCGAGGCAAACGCCGCCGGCGCCCGTGTCGCGACGCTGCCGGGTATCACCGAGGGCGTCTTCCTCATGGGACTGGACGCCGACTACGAGCGCATCCGCGAACACTGCGAGGCGGTGCTCGCGCAGGTCCGGGACGCCAGCGAAATCCGAGTCACCTCGCCACAGGGGACCGACATCACGTTCGGTCTCGGTAGCCGAGAGTGGCAACTCGACACCGGCATCGTCCACGAACCGGGCGAGATGTCGAACCTCCCGGCCGGCGAGGTGTTCCTCGCGCCCGAGACCGCAGACGGGCGGTTCGTCGTCGACGGGACGATGCGTCCCCACGGGAAACTGGACGGCGTACACCTCGAGTTCGAGGTCGCGGACGGCTCCGTCACCGAGGTCGGCGACCCCGACGTTCGGGCGGAACTGGAGGCGGCCGCCGAGGCGGTCGGCCGGGACGCCTACAACCTCGCGGAACTGGGTATCGGGACGAACGTCGCCGTCACGGAACTGGTCGGCTCGGTCCTACTGGACGAGAAGGCCGCAGGTACCGTCCACATCGCCATCGGGGACGACCACGCCATCGGCGGGGACACCCACGCACCGATCCACCTGGACGGCATCCTGACCGAACCCACGGTGTACGCCGACGGCGAGGCGATCGACCTCCCGTCCGCCGAATGATCGGTCGGCGACGACACGAGAGCGCAGCGCGCCGCCGGTCGTGCCAGCGGCCCACACGAGGCCGGACGTGGCGACGACCATTTACGCTCGGCCCGTCAACGCGGAGGTATGACTACAGTTTCACCCGGCGAGCGGCTCGGCCTCCCCTGTCCCGCCTGTTCGCCCGACCTGGAGACCGTCCACGAAGTACTGAAAGACGGCGGCCAGGTCACGGTCCGGTGTACGGAGTGTGACCACGTCCACAAGGAACAGCTCCCCGAGGAGACGACCGTGCCCCGGGACGTTGTCGTCTCTCAGGACGGCGAATCGTTCACCGCACGGGTCGACGTACCGGAGGACGAACAGCTCGCCGTCGGCGAGGAGTTCCTCTTAGAGACCGAGGAAGCTGTCGTGACGGCCCGGATCACGAGCCTGGAGACCGACGAGGGCCGCGAGGACGACGCCCCGGTCGACGCCGTCGAGACCATCTGGTCCCGTGCGGTCGGCAACGTCGCGGTCAACGTCACGATGCACCCCAAGGACGGCCGCCACGACGAGACAGAGAGCTTCAAGCTCCAGGTCCCCGGTGACTACGAGTTCCGCGTCGGCGAGACCGAAGCTTTCGGCGACGAGGAGTTCACCGTCGAGGGGCTCCACATCCGCGACGACGCCCACGGCTACGACTTCGACAAGCTGGACTACGAGGGCGACAGCGCCGTCGCGAAGGACATCAACCGACTGTACGTCCGCGACGAGTCGACGACCGCGTGGTCGGCTTGGTAGGATGACAGACCAGGCCCGCGCGGCGCTGGTCGAGCGACTCCGGAGCCAGGACCGACTCGACGACGAACGGGTTCTCGACGCGATCGGGACGGTCCCCAGACACGAGTTCGTCCCCGACGAGCGCCGCAACCGTGCCTACGTTGACAGCCCGCTGCCCATCGGTGAGGGCCAGACGATCTCCGCGCCACACATGGTCGCGATCATGGCGACGCTTCTGGACCTTCGGCCCGGCGACCGCGTGCTGGAGATCGGGACCGGCTGTGGCTACCACGCTGCCGTGACGGCCGAACTGGTCGGAGCCGAACACGTCTACAGCGTGGAGTACCACGACTCGCTGGCCGACACAGCCCGCGAGCGCCTGACAGCGACCGGCTACGAGGACGTGTCGGTCCGTGCCGGCGACGGCAAACAGGGCTGGCCCGACCACGCTCCCTACGACCGCGCGTATCTCACCTGTGCCGCCCCCGAACTCCCGCGAGCGGTCGTCGACCAGACCCGTCCGGGCGGGCTGGTGCTCGCCCCGCTCGGTGACGAACCTCAGCGACTCGTTCGCGTCCGACGCCGCGCCGACGGCTCGCTCGAACGCGAGGCACACGGGGCGGTCCGGTTCGTCCCGTTACAGTAGCCACCAGCCGGCGAGGACGAACCGCCGGACGACGACTTCAAGCCCGACCAGCACCGCGAGGCCGACGACCACTGCCGGACCGAAAAAGAGCGCGTACAACCCCAGCGGGTCGGTTTCGCCACGAACCTGCAGGAACGTGTAGACGACGAGGTTCGTTACGACGGCGAGCGCGAGCAGCGGGACCACGACGCCGTAGCGTGCGTATCCGTAGACCGGGACCGCAGCCTGTATCCCGAGGACGGCGACTCCGCCGAAGACGAGGGGTAGCACCGCTATCGGGCGATCGACCAGTCCGCTCGGGAACGCCCCGGTCACTAACCGAGCCCCCAGCCAACACCCGAGACAGCCACCGGCGTAGACGATGCCGACGCCGAGTGCGAACCACAGCGGCGGCCACCGATCGGCCATGACGGACGGTCCGGCGAGGACGACCACCGACGCGACGATCGAGACGGCCCGCGTCAGCGTGTCGCTACCGAGCGCCGGGTCCGGGGTCCCTGGCATGGCCGGCTGTTCACACCGCCGCCGGGTCACTCTTGTGTCGGTGGCCGGGGCCGCGTCATTCATATAGCTCCACGCGAACCCACGGGTATGGACACTGCGGTGCTGCGGGACGACATGGTCGACAGCCTCCAACACGACAGCAAGGGTGCCGTCCAGAGCGCGTGGCTGTCGGCGGCGATGCGGTCGGTCCCGCGTGAGGCGTTCGTCCCCGAGGAGCAGGCCTACTCCGACCGGCCGTTCGAGGTCATGGGGACCCGCGTCCTCTCGCCGAGCACCGCAGCACGCCTGCTGGAAGCGCTCGGGCCGGCCGCGGACGACGACGTGCTGGTCGTCGGTGCCGGCGTCGGCTACACCGCCGCGGTGCTGGCCGAGCGGGTCGGTGCCGCGAACGTCCAGGCGGTCGACATCACCCGGCGGCTGGTCATCGAGGCGCGGTCGAACCTGGCCACGGCCGGCTACGACGCGGTGCTGGTCGACCGCCGAAACGGCGCCGACGGACTGCCGGAGTACGCGCCCTACGACCGCATCCTGCTGGAGGCCGCCGCGATCAGTCCGCCCCGTTCGCTGGTCGACCAACTGGCTCCCGATGGACAACTCGTGATGCCCCTCGGCGCCGGCGAACAGACGCTGACGATCGTCGACGCCGACGGGGAGACCGAGCGCCTGGGGGGTGTCGCGTTCGCGCCGATGCTCGTCGAGGGCGAGCAGGCCGACACCGTCGAACGCAACCGGACCCACCGGGAGGATCGCGAACGTGCGCGCAAGGCGGCCGAGACCCGACCGGGCTGGGAACACGAGTGGATCGACTGGGACTAGGAGCTCACCACTAGCAGATCGGTGTTCGCTCGGTTATCCTGGTAGCTACTGCCGGCCGGCGGTTTCACTTCGAAGACCACCGTCCCCTCGTCCTGATTCGGACCCAGCGACGGCGACAGCGACAGCGACGCCGTCCCGCTGGACCCGGTCTTTGCGGTCTTGACCGACGACAGTGTGGCCGTCCCGCTCTTGGCGACGACCGTCGCGTCGGCGACCGGCGCCCCGTCCGGATCGACGACGGTCACACCGACTGAGCTGCTCCCGGGTTTCGTGACCTCCGGGGCCGGTTGCACGTCGACTTCGGTCACCTGGAGCGTCTGGATGCCCGAGATGGTGCTCATCATCACGCTCATGCAGGCGACGCCGACGACAAGCGCGATGACAAGCCGGATCGGCAGCCCTTCGATACCACGTTCGTCCCGCCACAGGGCGTCGAACATGGAGCGTCCTGGTCCCGGGTTGGTACTTGAACCCTCGGCCCAGCGTTCAAATACGAAGCCGGGGCCAGCCCCGCCATGGTCGTCATCGGACGCGAGGGGGAATCGGGGCCGACGGCCCGGCTGGGTCACTACCGGGCGCGGGACGGGAGCCGCGGCGCCCGCGTCGATCTGGATCTCGACGGCCCCCACGCCGGACTGGTCGTCGGGAAACGCGGGACAGGAAAGAGCTACACCCTGGGGGTCCTCGCGGAGGCGCTGGCAGAGAGCGACGGCGTCGCACCGGTCGTCGTCGACCCGATGGGCGGCTTCGCCGGGCTCGCGGCGGGGGACACGCCGGCCACCGTCGTCGAGCCACGGGTCCGGGCCGGCTCGCTCGCTCCGCGCGAGTGGTGTGCACTGCTCGGACTGGACCCCGAACGTGGCGCGGGGAGCCTCCTCTGGCGGGCGGCCAGCCGGCACGACACGCTCCAGGCGATGTGTCGCTGGGTCGAGAGCGCCGACGCCGACCGGTCGATCAGACGCGCGACGACGAACCACCTCGCACTGGCGGCCGACTGGGACGTGTTCGATCCGGACGGGCTAGACGCAGCGGGGCTCGACGGCCCGGGCGCGACCGTCCTCGACCTCTCCGGCCGGGCTCGACGGCCCGCGAGCGCGGTGCTCGCCGCGGTCGCGACCGCTCTGTACGAGGGACGGGTCGACGGGACGACGACGCGGCTCCCCTGGCTGCTCGTCGACGAGGCCCACGCGTTCACCGACGGCGTCGCCGCCGGCCCGCTCCGCCGGCTCGTCACCCGGGGTCACCAGCCCGGCGTGAGTCTCTGGCTGGCGACACAGCGCCCGAGCGCGCTGCCGACGGTCGCGGTGTCACAGGCCGACCTCCACTTGACCCACCGGCTGACCAGCCGTGCCGACATCGAGGCGCTCGCGGCCGCACACCCGACGTATCTCGACGGCGACTGGGCGACGCGGCTGCCCGAGGCGCCCGGCGAGGCGCTCGTCGTCGACGACACCACTGAGTCGGTCCACCACGTCCGGGTGCGCGAGCGCCGGACGCCACACGGCGGTGGGAGTCCGCGCGCCTCGGCCGTCGTCGATCCGTGACGGGCGTCGACCGCAACGCAGGAGTACTCGGACGGCCTCCCCCAGGTAATGAGTGGGTTCCGCGACGAGTGGGCCGGGCCGCTCGCGCTGGTCGCCGTCGGCGGGTTCTGCGGGGCCGCGTTCCGACACGCCATCGCCCTCGCGACGCCGGGGATCGCCGTCCTGCAGGACCCGATCACCGGGACACTCGCCGCGAACCTCCTCGGGAGCGTCCTGCTGGGCGCGGTCGTCTACGACGCGGGCGCCCGGGAGGTGTTGACCACGCGTGCCAGACTGCTCGTCGGGACGGGTTTCCTCTCGTCGCTGACGACCTACAGCACCTTCGCCGTCCAGACAAGCGGGCTCGGTCCCGAACTCGCCGCCCTGAACGTCGCCGCGAACTACGGGCTCGGCTTCGCCGCGGTCGTCTGCGGGCAGCTCCTCGCGGGGTGGCTGTCGTGAATCCGTTGCTCCTGGTGGGTGTCGGCGGCGCGGTCGGTGCGCTGGCCCGGTACACCCTGTCCCGGACGCTCGAACGCGACCTGCTTGATACGTTCGCGGTGAACGTCCTCGGGAGCGTCCTGCTGGGCCTGCTCGTCACTGCCCCGGTCGGTGAGCCGGTCACGGTGGCGGCCGGGACCGGCTTCTGTGGCGCGTTCACCACGTTCTCCTCGTTCGCGGTCGAGACGGTCCAGTTAGCGGAGAACGACGAACTCGGCGCGGCGGCGGGTTACGCCGGCGGGATGCTCGGGGCCGCCCTGGTCGGGGTTCTGGTCGGTAGTGCAGTCGGGGCCGCGCTGTAGCGCGCAGGGCTCAAGACGCCGGCGGACCTGCACCCGGTATGGACCCTGCCGAGCTCCGTCGGTCGATCCCGGCACTGGAGGAGTGTACCTACTTCAACACCGGCGCGAGCGGCCCGAGCCCGCGCCACGTCGTCGAGGCGGCGACCGATTTCATAGAACGCCACGAGTTCGAGGGCCACGGCCCACAGGACCCCTACGAGATGGGCTTTGGCGCGATCGATGCCGCCCGCGAGGTGGCCGCCGACTTCCTCGGTGCCGGGACCGACGACCTCGCGCTCACCCGTAGCACCGCCGACGGGATCAGTCTCGTCGCCGGCGCGATCGACTTCCAGCCGGGCGACGTGGTCGTACGGACCGATCTCGAACACCCCGCTGGGACACTCCCCTGGGACCGGCTGGCCGACACGCACGACATCGAGGTTCGGGTCGTCCCGACCGAGCGGGGACGACTCGACACGGCGGCGCTGAAAGACGCCGTCGCGGACGCGCGGCTGGTCGTCCTGAGTTCGCTCACCTGGACTCACGGCACCCGACTCCCGGTCGCCGAGGTCACCGACATCGCCCACGACGCGGGGGCACAGGTGCTCGTCGACGCCGTCCAGTCGGTCGGGCACCACCCGGTCGACGTGACCGAGTGGGGCGCGGACTTCGTGGCCTGTGCCGGCCACAAGTGGCTACTGGGGGTGTGGGGCGCCGGCATGCTGTACGTCCATCCGGATGGCCACGACCGACTGCGACAGACCCGGATCGGCTACCGGAGCGTCGAGGACCCCGGCGCCAGCGAGTACACGTACCACGCCGGCGGCCGGCGCTTCGAGGTCGGGACGACCACGCCGGCGCCCTACGTCGCGCTGGCCGAGGCGATCGAGACGATCGAGGAGATCGGGCTCGATACCGTGCAATCCCGGGGTGAGCGGCTGACCGACCGGCTGAAAGCGGGGCTCGGCGACCGACTGCTGAGTCCCGAGGAGTACGAGTCCGGGCTGGTCACCTTCGCCGTCGAGGACCCCGAGGCGACGGTCGAACGGCTCGGCGAGGCCGGCGTCGTCGTCCGGTCGCTCCCCCACCCGGAGGGCGCCGTCCGGGCGTCGGTCCACGCGTTCAACACCGCCGAGGACGTGGACCGACTGCTCGACGCGCTGTAGCCCCCACGCTCATTGTCCTCGCCGTCGACGGTGCTGCCATGACTCCCCGGCCGGTCGTCACCTGCTTCCTCCGAGCGGACGGCGAGGTGCTCCTGTTGCGCCGCAGCGACGCCGTCGGCTCGTACGCCGGCCGGTGGGGCGGCGTGGCCGGACACGTCGCAGCTGACGGCGAAGACCCGACAGCACCGGACCGGGACCCGGAGGCCGCGGCACGGGCGGAGATCGCCGAGGAGACCGGGCTGGAGCGTGCGGTCACGCTGGTCCGACAGGGCGAGCCGTTTCCGGTCGAGGACGACTCGGACCAGTGGCTCGTCTACCCGTTCCTCTTCGACTGTGACTCCCGTGGGGTTCGGACGAACGCGGAGACGGTCGAGACGGCCTGGGTCCAGCCCCCGGAGATCCTCCGCCGGGAGACGGTCCCGCGGCTCTGGCTGTCCTACGACCGGGTCCGCCCGCGCGTGGCGACGGTCCGCGAGGACCGGACCCACGGCTCCTCGTGGCTGTCGATGCGCGCGCTGGAGGTTCTCCGGGACGAGGCGGCGGTCGTCGCCGAGGGACACCGGGCGGACGGCACGCGGCCCGAACGGACCGGCGACGACTGGGACGGGCTGGCGGCCCTGGCGCGGTCGCTGCGGGACGCCCGGCCATCGATGGCCGTCCTGGCCAACCGGATCGACCGGACGATGCTGGCCGCGAGCGACGAGCGGTCGCCACGGGCCGTCGAGACCGCCGCCAGCCGCGCGGTCGAACAGGCCTGTGCCGTCGACCGCGAGGCCGCCCAGGTCGCCGCCGAGACCCTGCCCGAACGGATCGCGACGCTCTCGCGGTCTGGAACCGTCAGCGCCGCGATCCACGAGGCCGCGCCCGAGGCGGTCCTGGTCGCCGAATCACGCCCGGGCCGGGAAGGCGTGGCCGTGGCCGAGTCGCTGGCGGCGGCGACGGACGTGACGCTGACGACCGACGCCGCCCTGGCGTTCGAACTCGTCGACTGGGACGCCGAAGCCGTGGTCGTCGGCGCCGACCGAATCCTGCCCGACGGTCGGGTGGTCAACAAGGTCGGGACGCGGGCGGCGGCACTGTCGGCCGCGGCCGCGGACTGTGCGGTGTTCGTCGCCGCCGCGAGCGACAAGATCGCTCCCGACGACGGCTACGACCTCGAACCGCGAGAGCGGACAGAACTGTACGACGGCACGGCCGACGTGGCCGTCGCGAACCCGACCTTCGACGTGACGCCGGCCGACGCGGTGACGGCGGTGCTGACCGAACAGGGCCGGCTTGACGGCGAGGAGGTCCGCGCCGTCGCCGCCGCCCACCGGGAGTGGACCACCTGGGATCGGTCCTGAGGCGCGGGCGGTGGTCAGTCGTACCGCGCGACCGCCCGGACCGGCGAGCCGTCGCCATCGAACGTGGCGTGGTCGGTGATCGAGACGGACGGGTCGCCGGGGTAGGTCGGCATCCCCGACCGGATCGGCTGGGTGAGGTCGGCGTCGGGCACACCTCAGGTGGACCCGCTGGCGACAGACGGCTTGCGCTCACTGCTCGTCCAGGGCGACCGGGATACCGGCGGCGGCCACGTCGGCGGCGAAGGCCCGCGAGTCCGCGGCCAGCGTCGAGAAGGTGTTGTAGTGGACCGGCACCACCAGATCGGGGTCGATCGTCGCCGCGAGCCGTGCGGCCTCGTGGCGGTCCATCGTGAACCGCTGGCCGATCGGGGGACAGAACAGCGAGGTCTCGACGGTCCGGTGGCCGGGCAGAACATCGGTGTCGCCCGGCCAGAAACAGTGGGTCCCCTCGACCACGGCGAGGAAGCCACAGCCGAACCCCTCGGGGTGGTAGGGCGTCCCGTTCGGCCGGGTGTGTGGCCCGTCGGGTTCGTTGTACGCCGGCGTCGTCCAGATATCGGTGCCGTCGACGCTGAGCCGGTCGGTGGCGCCGACCTGCCGGACTTCGTAGGGCAGATCCGACAGGGGGCGGAGGTCCCGTTCCCGGTCGCGCCCGCCGATTCCCTCGAAGGCAACGACCGTGGCGTCGGGCGCTGCGACCCGTTCGATCGCGTCGGGGTCGTAGTGGTGGACGTGGCTGACACAGACGATGTCGCCGTCGCGGGCGTCGTAGTCCCGCGCCGGCGGGTGGCCGACGCCGCCCTCGAAGGGCTCCCACTCTCCGGTCAGGACGCCGTAGCGGCCCGGGTCCACGTAGACGACAGTGTCGGCGCCGGCGAGTCGGATCGTCGCGTAGCCGAGCCACTCGACGGTGAGCCCGTCGTGTCTGACCGTCATCGGCTCTCACTACGCGAGCCGAGACATAAAGCCGCTACGAGCCACGCGATCAGTCGCTGGCGTCCGCCGGATCGGCCGCCGGGGCGAGCGAACCCGTCCGGACCGCCCGTCGGAGGCCGAGTTCGGCGACGTTGCCGCCGTGTTCGGCGGTCCGTTCGAGGCTGTCGACGACGTGTGTGAGTCGGTAGTCGCTCTCGGGGGCCTCGAACAGCCGTCGATCGAGGTCGGTCGCGTCGGCCCGGACGCGGTCGCGCGCGCTCAGCGCCTGGCGGGCGGTGTCCGCACCGGCGTCGTCGATGACGACGCGGATCCCGTCTTCGACCGTCCGCTGTGCCGTGGCGGCGATCGCTTCCAGTTCGTCGGCGAGATCGCCGGTGACGGGCGACTCCAGCCGGGCGGCGACGCGGGCGATCCGTTCGGCGTGGTCGGCGACCCGTTCGAGCTCGCGGGCGGTCGCCCACAGCTGGAACAGTTCGGGTCGGGTGAGTCCCAGCGCGTCGACCTCGTCGAGCTTCGAGAGGCCGCGCTCGAAGTGGCGCTCGATCATCGCGTACAGCCGGTCGGCCTGGTCGTCGCGGTCGGCCGGCTGCTCGACCGTCTTCTCGCCGGTCAGCGCCGCGGCGGCGTCCCGGTGCATCGACAGCGCGACGAACTGGAGCTGGCGGACCGACTGACTGATCGAGACCTCCGCGGCGTCTAACATCGTCCGGACGGTCACCTCGGTCGGGGACTCCTCGGCGACGGCGACGCCTGTCAGGTTCCGAGCCACCCGGTCGACGACGCGGCGCTGGTCGTCCGAGAACCCCTGTGGTGCCGTCAGCCGGATCTCCTCGGCGCCGGCGGCGTAGGCCGCTCGCAGCGTCTGTTCGACCGCGTCCGCGCCGTCGGAGGGGACCTGGATCTCTACGGGGCCGGTCGCGCCGTGGTCGCAGTCGTCGGCCTGGATGACGAGCAGACCGTCGATGTGCGTGTGGAGGTCCACGACGGTACCGGCGGAGACCTCGGCCTGCTGGGCCCACTCCTTGGGCAGGGACACGGTGTACGTTCCGCCACCGACCTGCTGGATCTTGCGTGTCTCCATCTCAATAGATGAGTTCCGTGCTCGTTTCGACCATGTACAGTGTCCGTGCGGCGATGTTGACCGCGTGGTCGGCGATTCGTTCGAGATCGCGGATCGTCAACAGGACCCGTGAGACATCGTCGAGCACCTGCTCGACCGACCAGAGTCCGTCGTCGGTGGCCTCCCGCTCGATGAGGTCCCGGACGACCGTCTCGCTGGCGTGCTGACAGAGCGCGTCGATCTCGTCGTCGTCGGCCGCGATCGCGCGACAGGCGTCGGCGTCGTCGGTCCGATAGGCCGCGAGCGCCCGCTCGACGAGCCTAGTCGCGTCGGTTCCGATGTCGTCGATGGCGACCTCGGGGACGACCTCGGCAGTGGCTGCGAGCCCGTAGTTGGCGAGGTTCGTCGCCAGATCACCGATCCGTTCGAGGTCCGTCAGAACCTTGAACGAGGTCGCCACGAACCGGAGGTCGCTGGCGACCGGCTGCTGGAGGGCAAAGAGGTCGATACAGTTTCCTTCGAGCGCGAGATACCGCTCGTTGATCTCGCTGTCGCCGTCGATGACCGCCCGGGCCAGTTCATCGTCGCCGGTCCGCAAACTCTCCAGTGCCCGCTCCAGGCGCTCGACGACGAGGTCGCCCATCGCGACCACGTCCGCTCGCAGCGCCGCCAGCCGTTCCCGGTAGGACTCCCTCGACACGGGCGCTCACCCGAACTTACCGGTGATGTAGTCCTCGACGCGCTGGCTCTCGGGGTTCTCGAAGATCTTGTCGGTGTCGTCGTACTCGACGAGTTCGCCGCCGGTGAGGAAGACGGCCGTCTGATCGGAGATGCGGGCCGCCTGCTGCATGTTGTGGGTGACGATGACGACCGTGTACTCCTTCGAGAGCTCCTCGACGAGGTCCTCGATCTTGGAGGTCGCGATGGGGTCCAGCGCGGAGGCGGGCTCGTCCATCAGGATCACGTCGGGGTCGACGGCCAGACAGCGAGCGATACAGAGCCGCTGTTGCTGGCCGCCAGAGAGACCCAGGGCGTTGTCGTCCAATCGGTCCGAGACCTCCTCCCACAGCGCCGCCTGGCGCAGGGACCGCTCGACGAGTTCGGCCTCCTCGTCGGTGTCGTCCCGGCCGAACAGCCGCGCGAGCAGCCCCTTGTTGATGTCACCGTGCTTGCGCGGGCCGTAGGAGATGTTCTCCCGGATCGACTTCGGGAAGGGGTTTGGCGACTGGAACACCATCCCGATCCGCTTGCGCAGTTCGACGAGGTTGGCGTTGGGGTCGTAGATCTCGGTCCCCTCCAGCTCGACCGACCCCTGGACGCGGGCGGCCTTGATCCGGTCGTTCATCCGGTTGAGACACCGCAGATACGTCGACTTCCCACAGCCGGAGGGACCGATCAGCGCCGTGACGCTGTTCTCGGGGATCTCCATCGAGACATCCTTCAGCGCGTGGTCGCTGCCGTACCAGACGTTGAGGTCCTCGACCGAGAGCTTCGCGCGGCCCGCGAAGTCGTAGTCGGTCCACTCGGGCCGGGTCCGTTCCTCGCTCTCGCCGGCGGTCGTCGTGGTGGCTGTCTCGGGGTCGGTACTCTGGGTGTCGTTGACTGTGTTACTCATAGTTCAGCTTCCTCCGGAAGTAGGTTCGTGCGGTGATTCCGACGGCGTAGAAGGTGAGAACGACCATCAGCAGGATGAACGCGGTCGCCCACCCCATCGAGGGGGAGCCGCTGACGCCGGCGGCGATCACTGCCCACACCTGGGTCGGCAGCGATGCCGACGCCGACATCAGCGCGTCGTTGACGACGAAGGGCGGCCGGGCGACAAAGCGGAAGCCGTCGATCACCGAGACGGCCTCCGTCGAGTTCAGCGTCGAGCCAAGCACCAGGATCAGCGGGGCCGTCTCGCCCGCGATGCGGCCGACGCCGAGGATGACGCCGGTGATGACGCCGGGCATCGCTGCCGGGAGGACCACACTACGGATCGTCTCCCAGCGGGTGACACCCAGCGCCGCGCTGGCGTCGCGGTACTGGTCCGGGACGGCCTTGATCGCCTCTCGCGAGGTGATCAACACCAGCGGGAGGAGCATGAACCCGAGGACGAGCATCCCGGCCAGCAGTGACTCGTCACCGCCCAGCCGGGGGATGAGGAACGCGGCCCCGAACAGCCCGAAGACGATACTGGGCGTGCTCCAGAGGGCGTTCGTGGCGATCTCGACCAGCGCGGTGAACTTCCCCTGTTCGGCGTACTCGGTGAGGAAGACGGCGGCACCGACGCCCAGCGGGACCGCGAACAACGTCGCGCCGACGACGAGCCAGACGGTGCCGACCACCGCCGGGAAGATGCCGCCGGGTTCGGCACCTAGCGGGATGTACGGCTGCATCGCCATCGGGAACGACAGCGATCCACCGTTGGCGACCGAGACGCCCAGGACGGTGAACGGGATCCCGGTCGCGGCGACGTGGAGGCCCAGCAGGGCGGCGTAGCCGGCCGCCGCGGTCAGGCCGAGCCGCGTCTCGTCGGCGAGCAGTCGCCGCTGGATCGACTCGTCGGCCGCCCGGCGGGCGACGGTCGTCAGCACAGCGACGCCCAGCGAGGCGACCACGCCCAGCAGTGCGATCACGGGAACGAGGTTCGCCGGGCCGACACTCGGGGCGACCGTCGCCGCCGGCTGGAGGAAGACGACCGCCGTCAGCAGGCCGAGCCCGCCGAACACGCCGACGGTGAACATCGGCGCGTTGTCGATCGCTCGGTCGGCGAGCGCGCCCTCGCCGGTCAGGCTGCCCGCGAGCGGCAACACCGCGAGTCCGCCAGACGCGAGCGCGCCGACGAACACGAGTGCCAGTCCGAGCGTCCCACCGATCGGGATGCCAAGCGGTGACTCGCCGACGATCGCCAGCAGGCCAGTCAGGCCCACGGTCACCGCGACCGCCAGGGGGACCGTCTGCCTGACCCGCTCGACCGCCTCGATCGTCGTCCCGACGTTCCGGAGGTTCCCGTACTGCCGGAAGAAGTAGACGAACAGGAGCAGCGCCGGCGCGACGAGCAGGAGTGCGCCCACGACCGGTTCCGGCGTCACCGAGACGGCCGTCTCGAGGGCCTGTTCCTGCCTGTTGACCAGCACAGTGTAGGTAAACGGCAGCGACAGCGCGCGCCCGGTTACCGCGACCGACGCGAGGACGGCCACGAGCGAGCCGACGCCCGCCAGCGGGAGGAGCCGGAAGAACTGCCGGGCACCGGTGTGCCAGTCGCTCGTCCCCGCGGGCTGGCGGGCGACGGCGACGGCGAGGACGAGCAGGGGCGTGATCGCGACCAGCGCCGCGAGCGCTCCGATCGTGAAGCCGTGGAAGGCGTAGGCCACGCCCTTGAGCGTCACGAAGACGACGATGGTGATCATCACCGCGACCATCAGGAAGGCGTTGAGGTTGATGACGAGGAAGGCACCGAACTCCCGACCCCGGGCACCGAAGCCCGCCCGGGCCTTCGCGGCCGCCCAGGCCGTGAGGATCGACGCGGCGAGGACGAACACCGGGATGACCGCGCCGCCCGTGAACCCGCCCGAGAGCGACTCGGGGTTCCACTGCCAGCCGACGCCGATGGCCGCCGTCGCGATGGTGACCCCCAGCGTCCCGACGACGATGGCCGTCGGGACCGTCGATCCGATGTCCTCCCGCGGGAGGACGGTGAGCGCGAACAGGAGCGCCCCGACCGCGACGGCGGCGACGAGCCACGTGAGCGAGCCGAACCCGAGCAGCGTCCCGCCAAGCACCGCGCCGATCGCCAGGCCGATCGTGCCGAACGCGCCGCCGGCGAGCAGGCCGGCGGTCATGTTCGGCTCGGTGTCGACGACGGCCATCCGCGAGGCGAGTCCGGCGACCGTGATGCCGACCGCTTCCAGGACGAGCAGTCCGCCCAACAGCGTCGCGAGCGTCACCGGGAGCGCGTACGCGGCGACGGTCATCCCGAGCGTGCTGACGACCAGTCCCAGTGCGATTCCACGGACCCGCCGTGAGGTGACGGGGACGACGTTCGTCCAGGCGGCGAGCCCGGTGAGGCCGACGCCGCCGACGACGACGGCCAGCAACAGGCCGAAGAACTCGCCCAGACCCGCGCCGCTGGCGTCCAGAGGGACGAGATCGATCAGGGTGATCATCGCGACCGCGAACGCCACCACGCTGGTGGCGATGACGACATCCAGGCCGCGGTCGTAGTAGTTCGACTCCGCGCTGACCAGTCGGTTCTGGGCTGCGTAGGCGTCGCTCATTGTTGCCCCTTGAGCTTCTCCTGCATCCGGCGCTCGATGTACTGTGAGACGATGCTCATGCCGGCGACGATGACGAACAGCATGACGCCGGCGACGAACAGCACGTCGACCGTACTCTCCGAGGCGCTGCCGTAGTTGACGGCGATCAGGCTCGTCAGCGTCGCGCTGGCGTCGAAGACATCGAACAGCGGGTCGGCCAGCCCGACACCGGCGGCCATGATCGCGGCCACGGCCATCGTCTCGCCGATCGCCCGACCGAGTCCGAGGATCACGCCGGCCGAGATGCCCGAGAACGCGGCCGGGATCGAGATGGACTTCATCGTCTGCCACTTGGTGGCGCCCATCGCGATCGAGCCGTCACCCATCGAGTCGGGCACCGACGAGAGGGCGTCCTCGCCGACGGAGACGACCGTCGGCAGGGCCATCACGCCGACGACCACGCCCGCGATGAGGAAGCTCGCGCCGTCGTCGAGGAACGAGGTCTGGATGAAGCTGTTGAGCACCTGGAAGCCGATGAAGCCGTAGACGATCGACGGGATGCCAGCCAGCACCTCGACGCCGGGCTTGATGACCTCGCGCAGACCGTCGCTGGCGACTTCGGCGATAAAGAGCGCGCCAAAGAGGCCAAGCGGCCCCGCGATCGCGCCCGCGATGAGGGTGACGACGACGGTTCCCCAGATCGCCGGGATCAGCGAGTAGGCGCCGCTGAGTGGGTTCCAGAACGTCTCGCTGGCCGGCAGCACCCGCTGCAGCCCGAAGAACCACCGGATCTCCCCGTTCTGGATCGGGACCAACAGTAGTCCCAGTCCGTGTTCGAGGAACGCCGGCATCGCCGTCGCGAACAGGAAGAGGGTGATGAACGTCACCGTCAACACCGTCAACACCGTCGCGATCAGCGTCAGCATCCGTGCGATTTCCGCCTGATACGTCACCCAACCGACGGCTGTCACGATGACAAACGCCATCAGCATCGGGAGCGCGATCGCCGGCCTGAACAGGAACACGAGGATGGTCGCGACCAGCGTCGCGGCCGAGGCCCCGACCGCCAGCAGCGACCCCTCCGCCGCGTCCCCACCCAGGAGTAGTTCGCGCGCGTCGACCTGTGCTTCGTCTAACATTGTGGTTGTATGAAAAATATCGTGGACGTGTCGTATCTTGCCAGTGTATCTCCGGAAATACCGATCCGCGGTCGAACGCGGGGGAGGACCCGATCAGACCGGGGTCTGCTCGGGGAGCTTCGCTTTCCCTTCTTCCTGACGCCGCGCGCCGAGGGTGAAGTAGTTGTTCGGGGCGACGAAGATGTCCTGCCCGAAGTCGTGGAGGATCATGTTGATGAACGAGGCCTCCTTCATCGAGGTGCCTTCCCACGTGTACATGTGCAGGTCACGCGAGAGCGGGTACGCCGTCGAGTCGAGGCCGTTCTCGTCGTCCTGGTAGGCGTAGGTCGTCCCTTCCCATTCGAGGGCGATGGGGGAGAGCCCGTCCGTGTTGATGAACGCCAGCGCGAGGTAGCTGATCGCGTTGTCCGCCTGAGCGATCGCCTGGGCGAGGCGCTGGTTCTGGCCGAAGCGGTTGGCGACCGTGGTGTCTTCCTCGGGGTTGCCGAAGACGTTCGAGACGAAGGAGGTCCGGGTCCCGGAGCCTTTGACACGGCCCAGCACCTGGATCTCGCGGTCCGGCCCGCCGAGTTCGCTCCAGTTGCTGATACGGCCCTTGTAGAGGTCCTTGAGCTGGTCACCGGTGATCTGCTCGACGCCGGCGTCGGCGATCTCCTGGGAGACGACCAGCGGCTGGCCGTCGACTGCGACGACGTGGTCGACGAACTGCTCGTAGGAGTCACGGTCCGGCAGTTCGTCTTCGACGTTCCCCGAGGAGTTACCGATGTCGTGCTGGCCGTTCATGACCTTCTCGACGCCGGTCCCGGAGTGGGACAGTCCCGCGGTGACGTTGAACGGCGGGTCGCCGTCCTCGCCCGGCTCGAAGCCGTACAGGCCCGCCCAGTAGTCGGCGAGGGCCTTGTCCGTCTCGATACCGTAGTCCGCGTACGGCCAGTACTCGGAGTCGCTGGCCGGCCGGTTTGCGTTCCAGTAGGAGGCACCGGTGTTCGCGACGGGGTAGACCGTCGAGGAGCCACCGGATTCGAGCGCCGAGACGGCGCCGCCCGAGCCACTCTCGGTTTCCTCTTCCATCTCCTCGGTCGCCGTCTCCGTCGGCGTGTCCTCGGAGCTCTCGCCGTCGGAGCTCTCGCCGTCGGAGCCAGAGCCGCCGTCACTGGAACTGGAACCGCTCGAACAACCGGCCACTGCAGCGATACCGGTTGCACCTGTCGTTGCGATAAACGTCCGCCGCGAAACCCGGTCTGAGTCGTGCGCCATCACCAGAGACAGGGGGAAGGACTATTAAACTCGTTTATAATAGGGGTACTTTCGAGTATGAGAGCACAGTTCTCCTATACCCGTCTCGCACCTGGATATACTACTATATACTACACCCGAACAGTATGTGTAAAATAGTGTCACACTCCGTCGGGCAGTCACTTACTCCGCGTCAGGTCGACCGCTCTCCGGTGGCCGGCGGCGAGAACATCGACGGCGCGCCACGCGCCCGGTCGGTCCTGGCTCCTTTCGCTGCTACCGACGCCCCCCGTCGGGTGGACGTGCTCACCGCTGTCCGTAACTCTCTCGGCAAAAAGAACTGTGAAAGGTGAGTAGAAATTCGAACGTAACGGGTTAATGAAATTTTTATTTATATATTCGTGCGTCCAGATTATTCTCCAAGGCTATCGGATATAAAACTGGAATTTGAGGAGAGAAAGATCCGATTTTCTGTCTCAATACTGGCTATACACCCATAGTAGTACCCTTGAAGTCGATAAATCTCGATATTCCGTCCTCATCCGGCGGACGCGACGGTCCACCTCGCCACGGACCCACTCCGTTCCAGACATCGGACGTGCGGGCGCAATCTATCCCACTGTTCCGCAACCCCCGCTCGTCTGTAACAACGGTACACTCGTTATTTCGGGGCGCGGACACGCAAGCGGATACAGCGCCGATCACCGGCCGAAAACCGAAGTCGTATAAGATAAAATATTAATACGGTCACTACACGCCGAATCGAGACGTTCTGCTGTGAATATGTTTTCAGCGGTTCGGATTTCCATTGTGCGACAGCAGCGATAGAGAGCTGCTTTCTGTCCGGATTCAGTGACCCGCCGTACTGACGGTTTTCGGATGAGTCTGCGAGAAGTAACACTTTCGGTATCTGTCTGTTGTCTTATTACCGGTGTGCGAGCGGGCGGTAGACATTCATACCCTGGGTTCCAGAGGGGGGACATGGACCGCGACACGCTGAAACGAGCGCTGGAGAACGCCGACCTCACGAACTACGAGGCGGAGGCGTACCTGACGCTTGTCGACTACGGACGACTCCCGGCAGTCGATGTCGCCAAGAAGTCCGACATCCCGACATCACAGGTGTACGACACGCTCCGGTCACTGGAGTCGAAGGGGTTCGTCGAGACTATCGACCACGACCGGCTGCACGCCGAACCGTCGGACCCGGTCGACATCCTCACACACCTCCGGGAGCGGGGCGAACTGTTCACGAACGCCGCCGAGGAGCTGGAGGACCGCTGGGAACAGCCGGATCTCAGTGACCACCGGGTCGGCGTCGTCAAGCACGCCGACACGGTGCTCGAACACACCCGCAACCAGATCCGGGAGGCCGAAATCGGGATCGAGGTGGCGCTGACGGCCGACCAGTTCGAGTCGCTCCGGGCCGAACTCACACGGGCCGCGGAGCGGGGCGTCGTCGTCCACGCCGCCGTCTACTACGAACCCGACCTGGCCGATCGGAGCGAGGACTGGGACCTCGCTGCGTCCGGCATCGAGATCCACGTCGTGAAGATCCCGGGACCGTTCCTGGCGGTGCTCGACCGGACGCAGACGTTCTTCGCGCCCAACTCCCGGGCGAAAGAGGACTACGGCATCCTCATCAACGACAGCATCCTCTCGTTTATCAACCACTGGTACTTCCAGACCTGCCTCTGGTACTCCTGGGACCCGCTGACGGCGGGCCAGCAGACACCGAAGATCTACATCAGTCTCAAGGAGTTCATCAGGGACATCGCGCCGCTGTACGCCGACGGTGCGACGGTCACCGTCACCGTCTCGGGGATCGACACGGAGACACGCGAGGCACGGGAACTCACTGGAACGGTCACGGACATCTACTACCCGAACGTCTTCGTCAACGACTCGCCGTCGCTCGAACGACTCTCGACGTACTCGATCGTCTGGGTCGATACGGGTGTGGACGAACTCTCGGTGGGAGGCTGGGGAGCAGTGTTCGAGGACTTCGAGGCACAGACGATCACGCTCGACGCGATCTCGTTCGAGAACGCCGGTCAGGCGTAGGTCGTTTCGATCGTCAACTCGACGGACTGATCGCCGACGTGGACGGTGTAGGTTCCGGGTACGGTCTCTCGATTCCCGTCGGCGTCCACCCGGCCGAGTTCGCTGGCATCGAGTTCGATCTCGACGGTCGTCGCCTCCGCCGCGGCGAGTTCGACGCGCTCGAACCCGCGGAGCTCCCGGACCGGTGTCACGCGGTCGCTGGCGTGGTCGGTGACGTACACCTGGACGACCTCGGTCCCCGCGCGGTCGCTGACGTTCTCGACGGGGACCCGAACCGTCGTCGGCTCGTGTGGCCCGATCGTCGACGCCGACAGCGCGACATCGCCGACCGCGAAGTCGGCGTAACTGAGTCCGTGGCCGAACTCGAACAGCGGGTCGTACGAGGAGGGGTGTTCGTCCGCCCCGATCGGCGTGGGGTGGGGGAAGTGGTTGAACCGCGACTGGAGGTGTCCAGTCGACCGTGGGATCGTGATTGGGAGTCGACCGCTGGGGTCGTTCTTGCCGAACAGCGTCTCGGCGACGGCCCGACCGCCCATCGTTCCGGGGTAGTACGCCATGAGGAGGGCGGGCACGTGCTCGGCCAGCCAGTCGACGACCAGCGGGCGGCCCGTGACGAGCACGCCGACGACGGGCGTCCCCGTCTCGTGGATCGCTTCGACGAGTTCCCGCTGGGCGTCCGGGAGCGAGAGGGTGTGCCGGTTTGGGAACTCCTCGGGCTCGGTCCCGGTGTCGGCGGTCGGTCCGAACTCGTGGAGGTACCACGGTTCGCCGACGGCGACGACCGCCACGTCCACGGCTTTTGCGGCCTCGACAGCCGCGTCGATGTCGAGCGTGTCGTTGATCGTCGCCCCCTGTTCGTAGACGACACGCCCGGCGGAGGCGGCGTCGATCCCGTCCCGGATCGTCACCACGTCGGTCCCCTCGGGGTCGGGGACGCTCCACCCGCCGAGCTGGTGGACTACGTCGTCGGCGTTCGGCCCGGCGACGAGAACGTCGGTGTCGTCCGCCAGCGGGAGGAGGTCGTCGTTTTGCAGGAGCGTCATCGAGTCCCGTGCCGCGTCCAGCGACGCCTCGCGGTGGGCCTCGGCACCGACGATATCCCGTGCTTCGCTCGGGTCGACGAAGGCGTCCTCGAAGAGTCCCAGGCGGAACTTCTGTTCGAGGACGCGCTCGACGCTGTCGTCGACGACGGCTTCGGCAACCTCGCCGTCCTCGACCAGCGAGACGAGGTGTTCGGCGTGGTCGACGGCGTCGACCGAAGCGATGTCGAGGCCGGCCTCGCGGGTCTGGCGGACCGACTCGCAGTGATCCGCAGTGATGTGGTGGTCCGCGTCGAGCATCCTCACGCCGCCCCAGTCGGAGACGACGGTGCCGTCGAAGCCCAGCGTCCCGCGGAGCAGGTCCGTCAGGTAACGCTGCGAGCCGTGTGCCGGCTCCCCGTCGATCGCGTTGTAGGACGGCATCACCGACTCGACGCCCTCGTCCAGCACGTCGAGGAACGACGGCAGGAAGACGTTCCGGAGCAGATAGTCGGAGACCTCGACGGGTGCGGCGTCCTCGCCGCGTTCGGGCTGGCTGTAGGCCGGGAAGTGTTTCGCCGTCGCGACGACCGACGACCGATCCTCGATCCCGTCGCCCTGGTAGCCACGGACCTTCGCCGCCGCCAGTTTCCCACAGAGGTAGGGGCTCTCGCCGAAGGTCTCGAACGTCCGTCCCCACCGCGGGTCGCGGGCCACGTCACAGGTCGGCGAGTAGTTCTGGTGGGCGCCGCTCCGGCGGACCTCGGTCGCGGTGATGCTCGCGGCCCGTTCGATCGCCTCGACATCCCACGTCGCCGCGGCCCCCAGCCCGTTGGGGAAGGCCGTCCCCTCGGCGACGTAGGCGTGTCCGTGGACCGCGTCGACGTTGAACAACAGCGGGATGCCCAGGCGGGTCTCCGAGAGCGCGACCTCCTGTAAGCGGTTGACCGTCTCGACGATGTCGTCGAGTCGCTTGTCGACCGCACCGCCCCAGCCGAACGACGCGACGGCTCCGACGGCGTGGTCCCTGATCTCGTCGGCAACGTCGTCGGCGTCTTTGAACCCGTCGAGGTGGCCCGCCCACGTCCCCACGAGCTGACCGACCTTCTCTTCGAGCGTCATCCGTTCGAGCAGGTCGGCGACACGCTTCGGTGTCGAGACGGTCGCGTCCCTATACAGTGGTTGCTCGCCTGTTGACTGCATAGTGAGAACGATTCTACCACGCCCATTTATATTTTTGGATGGGCGCAGTCCGCGTCGTCACGCGCTGTCGTCGGTTCGTGCCGCGACGACGACGCCGGATTTGGTCAGGCGGAGCCGCTGGCCGGCGTCGACACCGTCGAACCGCCGCTCGGTCCCGTCGGGCCACCGGACGTGGACGGTCGCCGTCTCGTGACGGCCGAGTCCGACGTGTTCGACCCGGGAGTCCTGCGAGAGGTAGTCGACGTTCGCGGTCTGCTGGACGGTCTGCTCGGTGTCGCCGGCCGTGACGGTGACGACCGCTCCCAGCGCCGTCGCCCCGTGCTCGTCGACGGCACGGAACTGGAGGCTGTTCCGGGCGCCGGCGGCCCCGTTGTCGTAGACGACGAACGGATCGTCGTAGGTCGCGACCACGAGTTCCTGGGCGCCGTCGCGGTCGTAGTCGAGCGTCGCCAGGCCCCGCCCGTCGGTCTCTCGCATGCCGTTGTCGGTCTTGTTCACGCGAGTGAACGCCTCCTCACCCGACGGGGTCGACTGGAACACCATCGGGTAGGTGTACACCGGATCGGTCCGGTCGACTCTGACGACGTGTTGGGTGGTGTGGACGAGGTCGCGGTCGCCGTCGTTGTCGAAGTCGGTCGCGCTGGCGGCCCATCCCCACCCGCCGTGGCGGACGCCGAACTCGTCGGCGCGGTCGGTGAACGTCCCGTCGCCACCGTTGACCAGGAGCGTGTTGCCCTTCGTCCGGCTGGAGTGGATGACGAACTCCAGCAACCGTTTCAGCCGGTCGTACCGTTCCTGGCTCATGTTCGCCTGCAGGTCCGGGAACCAGATGTTCGAGACGAACACGTCGGGGCGGCCGTCGCCGGTCACGTCCGCGACCTCCGAGGCCATGCCGTTGCGGGCCGTCGCGCCCCCGAGCGACCGGTGAACGAAGGTGCCGTCACCGCGGTTGACGTACAGCGTGTCGTTGTTGTAGTCGTTGGCGACGTGGATGTCCGGTCGCCCGTCGCCGGTGAGGTCGGCGAAACTCGCCGCCAGACTCCAGTGGTCGCCCTCTATCGCGTCGGTCTCGGCGCGGCGGAACTCGCCACCGACGTTCTCGTAGAGGACGTTCGGGTTCCCGTTGTCCTCGGTGACGGTGGTGTTCAGGTTGAAGTAGCCCGCCGGCTTCCGGTCGCGCCAGGACCCGGACTGGTAGACGAACAGGTCCGTGTCCCCGTCGCCGTCGTAGTCCGCCGCCGTCGCACCCAGCGGATACGAGAGGGTCCCGAGGCCGTAGTCGGTCGGCTCGAACGTGCCGCGGTCGTTGTGGTAGGCGTGGACCGTCCCGTCCCGGGTGAACAGCAACAGGTCCGGCCAGCCGTCCCGTTCGACATCGACGAACGCCGCGCTCTTGACCCGGCCGTCGACCGACGGCAGCGCCGTACTCCGGGCGAAGGTCCCGTTCCGGTTCTCGAACAACACCGGCTCCTGGCCGCCGATCGCGAGCACGTCGGTCCAGGAGTCGCCGTTCACGTCCGCCGTGTAGACGCCGGAGTTGCCGCTGCCAACGCCGCTACCGATCGCCTCGTACTGGAGTCCCGACGACGCGGTCACGTCCTCGAACTGGAGGCGTGGCTCCGCGGAGTCCGAGCCGAGTCCCCCGAACGTCCCCGCCGCCGAACAGCCCGCGAGGACGAGCACCGCCGACAGCGCGACCGCCAACGCACCAGCCCGCATCGTCAGACCACCGGGAGCGCCCACCGCTCACGCGAGGGCACCAGATAGCTCCCCCGCCGGAGCGTCTCGAGGTAGTCGACGATCCCGTGGTCCTCGGCGGGCACGTCGAAGTCGTACTCGTCGACGTTCATCGCCCGCCGAGTCTCGACGAAGTCGGCCATCGTCGCCTGCACCGAGTTGAACTGGAACCCGGTGCCGTCGTGGACCGTCGTCGCGACGCCCTCGGTCCGGCGGAGGATGCGCGTCTCGAAGTCGTCGTCCCGGGCACGGGCCAGTTTCTGTGAGTGGCCGACCCGGTCGTACGCCGCGGCGTGAGCGTCGAGGTCGTCGACATCCGCTTCGGTGATGCCGCTGTCGCTGCCGAGTTTCTCGCCGATGGGGCCGACATCGTCGGCGCTGTGGGCCGGACAGAACATCTCGGCCGTTCGGTCCTCGCGGGACTGGTCGTACCACCGGTCGAGGTCGATCCGGAGCGTCGAGGACGCGAGCGTCGTGCCGCCGGCGAAGGGGCCGTCGTCGATGGTGACCAGGTCCTCGCTGGGGAGGTTGTCGCGGAACCCCGACTTGAACCCCATCGACAGCGGGGCGTCCTCGGGGATGTCGTCGGAGTCGAGTTTGTCGGCCGGCAGCCCCTTCCCGATGTAGCCGACGTGGCGGCCGGCCGTCGAGAAGACGCCCTCGAACGTCGCGTCGACGGCGAGGCCGTTGACACGCTCGACCTCGCCGAACAGCGCGGCCTCCGCTTCGAGGACGACCGAGCCGATGTCGCTGGTCAGCACGAGGACCGCGTCGTAGGCGTCGGCCTTCTCGGGTGCTTCGCCGACGGCTTCGAGGACCGACTCGGGCGTCGTGATCGCTTCCGGGACAGCACCGACCTGCTCGAAGTACTGCGGCGCGTAACCGAGCATGAACAGGAGGCCGCGGTTGAACGCGGCCCCGGCGTTGCCGCCCGTCCCCCACTGGAAGGCGCGAGCCAGCGTCCCGAGCGCGTCGGCCACCTGGGAGCGCTCGGCCGTCGTCGGCGGCGCCGACCCCTCGTAGGAGAGGCCGACGACGACGAGTTGCTGTGGCGGGACCGTGTTGCCGTGGGCGTCCCGGACGAGGAACTCGCCCCATCGGTGCTGGCCGTCGGGGGCCGCCTCGGGGTCGCCGCGCGGGAACCGCGGCCCCGCCTCCGTCGTCGTGTGCGCTGACTCGCTCTGCCCGTCGAGTTTCGCCTGTTCGCTGTCGAGGCACGCCGAGAGGGCGCTCGTCCCGCCGATCGCCACCGCTGCGCGGACGAAGTCCCGGCGAGAGAGGTCCTGTGACTCATCTGGACGCATTGACTGTGGTACCGAATACCAGATGTTAATTCTTTCGCTGCTACCCCCCGACAGCCCGGCCCGCTACTGGCCACCACGCCGTGCAGCCGGAGCCGTCCTGTCGGGGAACGTCGATGATCGACCACAACATTTATTATCGGTTGGTGGGCTCGTCTGACTGTACGCATGTCTAACGCGACTGACGACTACAGCGACGTGATTAGCCGACGGCGATTCGTTCAACTGACTGGTGTCTCCGGGGCGGCTGCGCTGGCCGGCTGTGGCGGCTCCAGCGACGACGGTGGCTCGACCGAGAGCAGTGACGGCAGCACGGGCGACTCGTCCTCGACCGACAGCCAGGGCGGGTCGGGCGTCATCGATACCACCCTCACCGGGGCGACGAACAACGGGGTCCCGTCGAACCTCCACGTGAACCCGATGGCGACACAGAACTACGACTGGATCGCCGGCAACCACCTCTTCGAGCGGTTCGCCGCCTACAACTTCAGCACACAGGAGTTCGAACTGGCGGGCCTGTCGGACTGGTCGTTCGAGGGGACGACGGTCACGCTCACGCTCCGGGACGACCTCGCGTGGGACACCGGCGACGCCGTCACGGCCGCCGACGTGATCCTGCAGTTCCGGCTGATGAAAAAGACCGGCGCGACCCTGTGGGACTTCGCCGAGAGCGTCGAGCAGGGCGAAGACGACAAGACGGTCGTCATCAACCTCGAACGTCCCTCGAACCCGGAGATCATCAAGCACACACTCGCGAACGGCGACCTGCGCATCCACGGCTACCGGCCCGTCTACGAGGAGTTCCTCGACAAGGACGCCGCGGCGATCCAGCAGTTCGCCTGGGAGGAAGACATCCACGGCAACGGCCCGTTCAGCTTCGAGTCGAAGAACGACCAGGCCTGGACGCTCTCCCGCAACGACGAGTTCTACGACGCCGACAACATCAACTTCACCGGGTACGAACTCCTGAACCGGCAGGACAACACCGCCCTCCAGCAGGGGCTGATGGGTGGCGGGCTCGATGTCGTCACGAGTCTGTTCGCCCCGCCGAAGATCGTCGCGAACTTCCCGGACCGCGTCGAGGAAGTCACGCTCCCGGCCAAGTGGGGCTACGGCGTCCTGTTCAACCACGACGACGAGCACTTCGGCAAGCGGAAGGTTCGCCAGGCGGTCGCACACGTCATCAACCGCCAGCAGGTCGCCGACAACGCCGGCCCGCGGACGAAAGACCCCGCACCGAAGGTCACCGGCATCGCGCCGGCCGACCAGGAGTCGTGGCTCGGCGACGCCTACGGCAACTTCGAGGGGTACGGCATGGACGCCACCCAGTCGGAGAAAGCCGCCTCGCTGCTGCGTGACGCCGGCTACTCGAAGTCCGGCGGCACGTGGCAAGACAGCAACGGGAACGCGCTGGGCGGGAGCTACGTGACGCCGGCGGGCTGGACCGACTGGACGACCGCGACCAACACCGTCGTCGACCAGTTGAACGCCTTCGGGTTCGACTTCGAGATCAACTCGCTGCCCGGCGGTGACTACTTCGGCGCGTACATCGAGTCCAACTTCACGATGGGCGCGTTCTACTGGCTGCCCGGCGGCGCTCGGTCGTCGTTCCCGTACTTCCCGCTTCGCTGGCAGATGACCAACCCCGACATCGACGGCGGCCACAACTTCCCCGAGGGCGACCACACCGTCCCGGCCATGGACGGCTCGGGCGAGATGACGCTGAACCCGCTCGAAGAGATCCAGAGCGTCGCGACGACGCAGGACGAGGCGGCCGTCTCCGAGACGGTCACTCGCGTCGCGTGGCACCACAACCAGACTCTCCCGATGCTGGGACTGGTCGGGAAGTTCGACCAGTCCTGGCTCACCGACGCCGAGTGGGATGTCGTCTCGAAGGACGACGCGGCGCGGGGCGTCAAGTGGCCGTCGCACTGGCTCCCCAAGCAGGGCAAACTGAGCGCGACGAAGTAACACAATGGTCAACTACTACGTGCGACGGACCGCCAGGGTGTTCGCCACGATCTTCCTCGTGGCGTCGCTGACGTTCGGACTGGTCCGGCTGCTCCCCGGTGGCCCGTTCACACTGTTGCGCGCCCAACTGCTCCGGCAGGGAGTGCCGGCCGAGGAGGTCGACGCCAGGATCGCGAACCTCCAGAACATCCGGCCCGACGCGCCGCTGTGGCGACAGTACGTCGACTACATGCTCGCGCTCGTCCAGGGGAACCTCGGCGAGTCGATCTCGCTCGGCGAACCCGTGACGGCGGTCCTCGCCGGCGCGGCGCCGTGGACGATCTTCGTCGTGCTCGTCTCGACGATCCTCGTGTTCGTGGTCGGCATCTTCCTCGGCTCGCTCCAGGCCTACTGGGAGGGGACCCGGTTCGACCAACTGGTCTCGGGCGTCTCGATCTCGCTGATGTCGGTGCCGTTCTACGTCGTCGCCGTCGTCATGCTGTACGTCTTCGCCTACCAGTTCGGCTGGCTCCCGACGGCTGGGACGGTCGCCAACGGCGTCGAGCGGGAACTCGGCGTCCCCTTCGTCGTCAGCGCGCTGAAACACAGCGTGCTGCCGATCCTCTCGTACACGCTGGGTGCCGCCGGCGGCCAGGCGCTCGCGATGCGGGGCAACAGCATCCAGGTGCTTGGTAACGACTACGTCCAGGTCGCGCGGCTTCGCGGGCTGTCCGACCGGCGTATCGCGACGCGATACGTCGCCCGCAACGCCATCCTGCCGATGTACACCGGCTTTTTGCTCCTGCTCGGCTTTCGCCTCGGCGGGACCGTCATCTTAGAACAGATCTTCTCCTACACCGGGCTGGGCTACTACATGATCTCGGCGCTGAACGCCAACGACTACCCGCTGATGATGGGCACCTTCCTCGTCATCACCGTGGCGCTCGTGTTGGGCGTCTACGTCGCCGACCTGACATACAGCAAGATCGATCCGCGGATCAGCGCAGGTGAGTCAGATGAAGCATACTGAGAGCGAAAGCGTCGACTGGCGATCGGAGGGCTCGTCGGCGCCCGACCTAACGACCGGCGAGCGAGCCAGAGAACTGTACGAAGAGCGGATCAGGACGCCGTTTCTCGTCGCGTGGGCGGACTGGCGCACACGGCTGGGCGCTCTCATCATCGGCGGCTACCTGCTGGTGGCCCTCGTGGCGGTGCTCGGGCTCTGGCGGGAACCGTCGACGAGCCAGGCCCCGCGGTATCTGATGCTGTTCGAGAACATGAACTATCCGCTGGGGACGACCGCCTCTGGGACCGACCTCGCGGCGCTGATCATCCACTCGACGCCTGACATCCTGTTGATGATCACGGCCGGTGCCGTCTGGGCGACAGGGGTCGCCGTCGCCATCGGGACGCTGGCGGGCTACAAGGGCGGCCGCGTCGACCGGACGCTGATGTCCGTCTCCGACCTCGTGATGGCGATTCCGGGGCTCCCGCTGGTCATCATCCTCGCGGTGACGCTCAACCCCGAGAACCCCATCCTGCTGGGCATCATCATCAACATCAGCTACTGGGCCGGACTGGGCCGGTCGCTGCGTTCGCAGGTGCTGACCATCCGGGAGAACGACTACGTCGAGGCCTCCCGGACGATGGGCGTCAGCACGCCCCGGATCATCGTGAAGGACATCATCCCGAACCTGATGCCGTACGTGACGGTCAACTTCGTGTTCGCCGCGCGGTACGTCATGTTCGCCTCGGTCGGGCTGTACTTCCTGGGCGTGTTGCCATACTCGACACAGAACTGGGGCGTGACGCTCAACTTCGCCTACAGCGGCGGCGCGCTGTTCTCCTGGAGCGCGGCCCACTGGCTGCTGGCCCCGATGGTCGCCATCATGGGCCTGTCGCTCGGGCTGATCCTCCTCGGACAGGGGATGGACCGCGTGTTCAACCCCCGCGTCCGGACCCGGATGGCCGGCGAGTCGAAGTCGACGGCCACGGACGACGAAGACGCCGGTGTGACGGAGGTGCTCTGAGATGGCCTCCGAGCCCGTGACACAGCGGCGGGGCGACCCGACGGCCGCGACCGACCCCATCATCGAGATGCGCAACGCCAGGGTCACCTACGACGACGGCGAGACGTTCGTCTTAGACGACGTGAGCATGGCCGTCGAGCGCGGCGAGGTGCTGGGCGTCGTCGGCGAGAGCGGGAGCGGGAAGTCGATGTTCGCGTCGGCGATGCTGGACGCGATCCCCGATCCCGGCCGGCTCTCGGGGGAGATCCTCTATCACAAGGACGACGGGACGACGATCGACGTGCTGGAACTCAGTGACGAGGAGCTCCGTCAGTTCCGCTGGGAGGAAGTCGCCATGGTGTTCCAGGGAGCGATGAGTTCGTTCAACCCCACGATGAAAGTCGGCGGGCACTTCGAGGAGACGCTGAAGGCCCACGACGCACACGTGACCGAGGGGATGGCGTTCGCGCGCGAACTCCTCTCTGACCTGTATCTCGACCCCGAGCGGGTGCTCGACGCGTACCCGCACGAACTCAGCGGCGGGATGCAACAGCGCGCGCTCATCGCGCTCTCGCTCGTGTTGGAACCGAACGTGCTCGTGATGGACGAGCCGACGGCCGCGCTGGACCTGCTGATGCAGCGGTCGATCCTGATGCTCTTACAGGAACTCCAGGCGAAACACGATCTGACGATGGTGTTCATCACCCACGACCTGCCGCTGGTGGCCGCGCTGGCCGACCGGATGGCGGTGATGTACGCCTTCGATCTGATCGAAGTCGCGCCACGCGATCGGCTCATCGGCGACTCCGGGCACCCGTACACGCGCGCGTTGCTCAACTCCACGCCGAACCTCGACGCGCCGCTCGACGAGATGACCGCGATCGAGGGCCAGAGTCCCGCGCCGATCAACGTCCCGTCGGGCTGTTCGTACGCGCCACGCTGTCCGCTCGCGACCGAGGAGTGTCGCGAGGTCGACCCCGAGTTCTCCGACACGGGCGACGGCCACAGCACGGCCTGTCACCACTGGGAGCAAGCCCGGCAGTCCATCGAGCTGAACTACGAGACGGCCGACGACGGTGAAGTCGCCGACGGTTCGGAGGAGTCCACATGAGTACACCCGATCACACCCCCGACACGACCACACCGACCGACACACCGCTCGTCTCCCTGGAGAACGTCGAAGTCCACTTCGAGAAAGACCAGGGACTGCTCGATTTCTTCGAGGAGCCCGACACCGTCAGAGCCGTCGACGGCATCTCACTGGACATCGGTGAGAACGATGTCCTCGCGCTCGTCGGCGAGAGCGGCTGTGGGAAGTCGACGCTCGGGAAGACGGCCATCGGCCTCCAGCGCCCTACCGGCGGGACCGTCCGCTATCGCGGGCAGGATGTCTGGGCGGCCAAGGATGGTCGGGGTGAGGTCACCGTCCCGTTCGAGGAGATCCGGTCGTCGCTCCAGATCATCCACCAGGACCCGGGCAGTTCGCTGAACCCGAACCAGCGGATCGTCGAGATCCTCGCACAGCCGATCAAACTGACACACCCGGACGTTGGCCGCGGCGAGCGCCGCGAGCGTATCTACTCGCTGCTCGAACGCGTCGGGATGAACCCGGCCGCGGACTTCGCCGACCGCTATCCCCACCAGCTCAGCGGCGGCGAGCAACAGCGTGTCGCGCTCTCGCGGGCGCTCCTGATGAACCCCGATCTCATCCTCGCCGACGAGGCAATCAGTGCGCTGGATGTCTCCCTGCGCGTCGAGATGATGGACCTGATGCTCGACCTGCAGGCCGACTTCGACACGTCGTTCGTCTTCATCTCGCACGACCTCTCGAACGCGCGGTACTTCGCCGAGCACGGTGACGGCCGGATCGGCGTGATGTACCTCGGCGAACTGGTCGAAGTCGGCCCCGCCGAACAGCTCATCGAGGACCCCAGCCATCCCTACACGGAGGTCCTCCGGTGGGCGACGCCGGACCTCGGGCTCGGCTCGGCGGGCGCTAGCGAGCCACCCATGCGGCGGATCGACATTCCGGACCCGGTGAACCCACCGAGCGGGTGTCGGTTCCACACGCGCTGCCCGGAGGCACGCGAGGTGTGCCGGGAGTCCTGTCCCGCCCTCACGGGCGAGACCGACGGCCACCGTACCGCGTGTTTCCGCAGCCAGCCCGACCACGAGTACTGGGACAGCGCGCCGCTGGAAGACTGAGGGCTCGCCGCTCGCCCACAGCTATACAACCCCGGCCCGCGAGGGTCGACCATGCAAACGCTCATCATCGGCGGCACGGGGCTCATCAGTACGGGCATCGCTCGGCAAGCGGACGCCGCCGGCCACGACGTGACGGTGTTCACCCGCGGGAAGACCGACGCCGCCCTCCCGGCAACAGTCGACCACGTCACCGGCGACCGGACGGAGCGTGGGGCTCTCGAACGGGCCCGCGAGACGGTCGCACCCGACTGCGTGATCGATATGGTCGGCTTCGCGCCGGCGGAGATCGAGACAGCGATCGACGTGTTCCGCGGCCACATCGACCAGTACGTCTTCTGTAGCACGGTCGACGTGTACCACCGGCCGGTCGAGACCATGCCGATCCGGGAACGCGCCGCCCGCGAGCCACCGGTCAGCGAGTACGGTCGGGACAAGGCGGCCTGTGAAGACCGCCTGTTCGATGCGACCCGGACCGCCGGCTTTCCGGCCACGATCATCCGCCCGTGGCACACCTACGGCGAGGGCGGCGGGCTGATCGATACGCTCTCCAGTGACGCGTACGTCGATCGACTCCGACGCGGCAAACCGATCGTCGTCCACGGCGACGGGACCTCGGTGTGGGCACCCTGCCACCGCGACGACGTGGCCGCGGCGTTCGTCGCCGCGATCGGGAACCACGAAGCGATCGGGGAGGCCTACCACACCACGGCGACCGAGCCGATGACGTGGAATCAGTACCACCGCCGGGCGGCGGCCGCCCTGGACGCGCCGGAGCCGGAGCTAGTCCACGTCCCGACCGACGCGCTTCGTGAGGCGGTCCCGGACCGGGTGGCGCCACTGCTGAACCACTTCCAGTTCTCGACGGTGTTCGACACGGCGAAGGCCGAACGCGACCTGGGCTTCCAGCAGACGGTCTCGTGGGCGGAGGGTGTCGAACGCACCGTCGCCCGCCTCGAAGCCGACGACGCGATCGACGACTGGGACAGCGACCCCGAGTACGACGCCGTCGTCTCGGCGTGGCGCGACGCGACCGCGGGCTTTACCGCCGCACTCCGATAGGTCGGCGGGCCGGCTACCGACGGTCGATGGCTCCCACCTGCCCGACCGGGACGTTAATGTAGGTCCACGCAGATGCAAACGTATGGCATTCGGAAAGTACGTCCTCGACGCCGCCTGTGAGCAACGGAACCAGATTCCGCTCTTGCTCGCCGTCGTCCTCGTGATGGGGTTCCTCCTGGCGTTCTCGTTTCTCTTCCTCCAGCCGGGAACCGCCGCCTACGTCATCGCGCTCGTCGACCTGATACTCGTCGTCGGCTGTCTCGTCACGTTCGGTGGGACGTACTGGTACTGCACGAAACGAGCGATGGAGGAGTGACCTACGTGTCGAGGAACGCGGCCGTCTCCGCGGCGAGGGCTGCTATCTCGTCGTCGTCCGTCTCGGCGATCTCGTCGAGCGCGTCGGCGTAGCGTTCGTCGCCGAGGTGTCCGAGCGTCTGGACGGCACGGGCCCGCAGGACGCGCTCGTCGGCGTCGAGACACGCGATCACCGTCTCCGCGACCGGATCGACCGCCCGCGGGGACTCCCGGGCGACCGCTGCGAGGATGTCCAACGCCGCTCCGCGGACGACCGGGTCTTCGGCCGTCGCGACCTCGGCGACGGTCTCGACGTGGCCGGCGAGCGCCGACGGATCGGCCTCGGCCACCGCGACGACGACGTTGGCGAAGACCTGCCGGGCGACCCGTTCGCGTTCGCGCTCTTCCTGTTCGTAGTGCTGTATCGTCCGCTGGGTGACGCTGTCCTCGACACGCGCCGCGACCGACTGGCTCTCGGTGTGATCCGGTGGCCGGACGAGCCGATCGAGCAGCGCCGCCACGACGGGTGTACAGCGGTCCGGCCGCCGCTTTGCGACAGCCCCGAGCAGCTGTGCGCCGGCGATCTGCACACCGCCGAGCGTCGAGTCGGCTAGCGCTGTCGCGTCGTCGAGAACAGGTGTGGCCGCGTCCGGATCGGCCGTCGCGACTTCGGTCAGCGCCGCGGCGGCGGCCTGGACAACGCCGGGATCGTCGTCTCGGAGGAGCCGCCCGAGCGTGTCGACGAACGCGCGAACAGCGTCGACATCGTCGGCCGCGAGCGCGGCACAGACGCGGGCGCCCCGTCGGCGGACGAGTGCACGGTCGGCTTCGAGTGCGGCCACCACCTCCGCCGGATCGACTGACTCGGCTGTGACATCGCTCGGCGCCACTGCCTGAAGCGGTGGCTGGCTAGTACCGGACATACGTGCCTGGTTTCGTGCAGGTGCGTAAATACGTATCGGTGCGAGCTCCCCGGACGGCCACCAGTGCGGACTGGTCGCCTGGGCGACGACACGGCGGTGTCCGCCAGTAGCGAGTCGTGCACTGCTGAACGAGCGAATACCCTATGATCGTCGTTGTGTCATTAGTTCGTTTCTCTCCATAGAACGAGAAAACACACTACTGCGGCGGGGTAATATGGTCAGTAGGATGCTATGTCTGCGGCGACGTAATATATTCCGTACCGGTCTGTGCTCGCCTGATCACTGCCACAGTTCCGCTCGGCAGCCGTCGGTATAACGATCGTACTACTGTTATCGGTAAGCATCTGACGGAGCCCGCTGTCGTTCCCGGAGAGCGGGGTCGGCGCGGTGTTGTCGGCTGTTTCGGGAGCGAGTCACGACTGAACCCTTTCAAGACAGAAATAGATGCAATATACGTCCGGATATTTCGGATTCTATTCTCAAGAGAGTCAAAAAATATTCTCTTGGACAATATAGGTCTTGAACAGTCATAAATATCGAAAATATAGATATAAATATCATATACTGTCCTTCAAAATCCGAATTATAACACCACTATCCGATTTCTGCGACTAATTCGGGGAACAGCGGTCACCCTCTCTGACGTGGCGCGGCCCTGTCGGACCGGAGGTGTTCACGTGCACGCTCGGCGAGGAGGAGCTCTCGCTGTGGACGACGGGCGCACCGTGCTGTCGGTACCGAGATCGGTGAGGGAGCATCGATGTCTTCCGAAATTCCCAGTTAGAGCAACCAAGTCCCAGACCTACTGTCGGTATCCCGAAAGGTATTTTTCGGCGTTAACGGAACGGCCAGGCATGAATGCAAAGTGGGTCGACCACCTCAACATCCGCGTTCCAGCCGACCGTATCGACGAGTTCGTCGCACTGTACCGGGACGCGCTCGGATTCGAGATCGAACACCTCGACGACTACCGGGCCGGCGAGAAGGGATTCTTTTATCTACGAGTTACTGAGGAGTCGGTGTTCCACGTCGCTCCGACCGACTCGTTCACGGAACCGGACAACGACGCGTTCAACCACGTCGCACTCTACGTAGACGAACCCCGAGAGATGGTACGAGAGCGATTAGCGGCGAGCGAGGCGAAGATCGTCGATGTCGTCGATGAACGGCTGGGCGCGACGGGAGCGTTCCCGTCGATATACTTCGAGGACCCGTTTGGCTACCTTGTCGAACTGAAATCCCCGGCCATCGACGCGTAACGCCGTCCGATCAGAGACACCAGACATCCCGTCAGGTCGGCCGTCCTCTTCCAGTGTGGGACCGCTATCGGCGTGTTGGACTGTCCCGCTCTCGACGTGGATGCGAACTGTGGACGTGAGGCCCCACACCGTGGCTGACAGTCGACGAGTCCCATCCTCACGCCAGCACATCGATCACCGCTGTAAGAAACTCGCTTCTTTGGGGTTGCTTGTCTATCTCGGAAACGGTGTTTACGACATCACTGAACAGGGAGCACACTCAGAGACCTCAGCTCCGATGACGAGTTTCTATCATCCGTTTATCGACCCCAACACGAATATCATGGATCGGCTTCTCCCACCAGTCTCAACCGGAACCTGGTAATGGACGAACTTTTCAACGGCGGCGGTATACCGGAGACTGGTGGCGATGACGAACTGTTACCCCCGCTGAGACCCAGTTTCTATTAATAGATGCTCCTATCGCTCGGGTAGCTTCCATGCCTGCCCGACATCGACGAGTTCGTCGGATTCGGGCAGTTGGTTCGCAGGCCGTTCGACGATATCCATGATTTCGGCGGCTCTGAAGACGCGGTTCTGGTCGTTGCCGGTTATTTCCTCTACAACACCGTCTGTTTCGAGTGTTTCAATAGCGTTGTTTGCCGTCTGATAGACAACGTCGATTCGTTCGCTAGCTTCACGGACGGTAAAATACGGATCCTCGAACAGTGCGAGAGAAAGACGACGGACAGATTTCGCTGCGTCCGAGTAGCGAGACTGGTACTCTTTTCTCTTGTCGACGAGCAGTTTTGCTCGGACGAACGCCTCTTCGGCCTGCTCTCGGATTCCCCGGAGAAAAAACTGGAGCCATTCGTCCCAGGCGCCCTCTTCACTCACAGCAAGCAATCGATCTGCATACTCGGTTCGGTGTCGTTCGATATACGAACTGAGGTAGAGCATCGGGTAATGAAGGAGGCCACTCGAAACGAGCATGAGCACGACGAGTAGTCGGCCGACTCGTCCGTTCCCGTCTTTGAACGGATGGACCGTCTCGAACTGATAGTGAGCGATCGCGATGTCGACTAGATCGGGCCACTCAGAGCCCTGCTGAACGAACCGCTCTAAATCGTCGATCAGCCCCGGAACCATGTCTGGTTTCGGCGGGACGAACCGAATCTGTGTCCCGACGCCATGTGGCCCCTGCTCTTCGATTGCAGTGTACCCCGGTCGAAATTCACCCGGTAATGGATCTTCTCCGTCCGCCCGTCCCTTGATTAGTAACTGCTCGTGGAGCGATTTGATGAGTTCCGTCGTTATACTCTGCCGTTCGATACCGGCGGTCTGGAGAAACGAGATAGCATCGTCGAGAGCAGTGATATAGTTTCGAGCTTCTCTCACATCGGCTTCGTGGTCACTCTCGACTGTCTCTCGGATCTGGAGTTCGTCGACATCGTATCGATAGAGGTCAGACACAGTCACGGCTGTCCCTTCAACCTGGGACGACTGCTCAGCTTCCTTGTAGACAAAGGAACTGAACACAGCGCCAGGATTGTCGATCTCACTGCCGAGTCCCTCTAGTCGACCGAGAGACCACATCGCTCTCGAGACTTCCGCAACAACAGCATGCGATAGTTCCAGTGTTGGAGGAAGTTTATCCGGGAAGTACGCCTTCGAGAGATGCTCATCGGTCCGGAGTGGCATGTACTGCCCGGGCGCAGTTGAAGGGAGATCGTATCCGTCTCTCATTGCGCATGCTTGAACCCCGTTTGATTAAAAATTTCTGCATATTATTAGAACTGCAATCGTGATTTAGAGAGCTCATGATACTATTCTATCGAAAATTAGGATTGGCGTAGTGCTAAATCGAGACTATTGCAGTCCAAGCTGGTATCGATGGTATCAGTTCAGTCGTGTGTGGGGGAAATTGAGAATGGGATTCGGTTAGTACAGCGCATAGGCCTCCCAAAGCTACAGTTGCTTGGGCGCTTCCGTCGACTAGTAGCAGTCTCCTCACAGAACTGTTCTATTGACTTATCGGCCAGCATTCGATAAACGGGTTTTTCAGCGGCGAGAGACACTCAGCAACTGGTGGCGATGACGAAATCGTTACCCCCGCTGAGACCCAGTTTCTAGTAATAGATTCCTCAGCACAAGCGGCTATCCACAGAGACACTCGTGACCCTGTGAGGACCGACCCACGACGAACGCGTGGAGTTCCGTCGCAAGCGCGTACATCGTCTCCGCGCGCTCTGCTGCCGCGAGTCCATCCTGATAGTACGTCTTCGCACGGTGGTCGCGCCACAGATCTGCGAGGGCGGCCGCCATCGATTCGTCGAAGATACCGGCCGAGGCTGCCTCCCGATACACCCGTGGATGCGTCCCCGGCAGATCTTTCGGCTCCATCGTCCCGCGTTCGAGCAGTCGGAACTCGACGGTTCGCTCCATCGCCACGAACGATGCCTCGATGACGAGCGTGTAGTACCCCTGTTCCTGTAGCGCCTCCGCACCGGCGAGCAACCGACACGCCTTCCGGAGTTGGGGCAACGCGGCATCGGAAACGTCGAGGCCACGTTCGATGTCGGTCGGACGCCGGTCGAAGGCGGCCTGTGCGTCGGCGAGGAGTTGTTCGATACGCGTGCTACTCATCGGCGAACACCGCCTTGCGAATCGACTGAAGTCGCTCACTGCCGACGACGGTGATCCCCTCGTCGAAGATGTCCCGAAGTTTCGATCCTGCCCGGGCCGCGCTGTCGACGGACTCGACGTACGGTTCGAACGCGAACCGATCGCCGTCGAATCGCTCTTCCGAGAGGTCGCTCACTACGTCGGTCACGAGTCGACGCGCAGCAGTCCGGTCGCCGTCGACGACGACGAACAGGTCGATATCACTCCGTCTATCGGCTTCACCGCGGGCGACACTGCCGAACACCACGATGCCGACGAGGTCGCTGCTGTCGTCGCTCTCGTCGAATGTGTCCCGAACACGCTCGACGAACGCACGGATCGGCTCGTGAAATTCGACCTGCTCGACAGCCAGTATCGGGTCGCTCTTCTGCAGGCGCTCGGGGTCGATCGAGACGTAGTTGCGCTGTGGCGTCTCGCGCACTCGAACGACACCGATGCTATCGAGCAGGTCGACGGACCGCCAGACCGTCGAGCGGGCGGCACCAGTCGCGTCGACGAGTTCGGGTATCGAGAACTCCGTCTCGTGGGCGTCGGCGAGCAGATCGAGTATCTCGTCGGCCGCACTGAGACGGAACACGTCGGTTCCGGTACCGATGTCGATACAGACCGTGGTTTGACGTTTCATCAGCTCGGACACTGTCCGATTTTACGCAACGACGTATAGTATAGGTTGTGCAGCTACCGACTGGTGGCCGTCCGAGCGGCTTGCTACAACAAATAACCGACCTCCAGGCTCGTCCGTCAACAAACGAGTTTTTCACGGAGAGAACGCTACACCGGTGTGGTGGCGATGACGAACCGTTACCCCCGCTGAGACCCGGTTTCTATTAATAGATTCGCCGATAGTCAGCAGCCGTCCTATCCACGGAGACACTCATGATCCGGTGACGGACAACCCACGACGAAGGTATGACCTTCCTTCGCAGGTACGTACATCGTAGCCGTGAGTTGCTTGTCCGTTCGACTTGCAGCCACATATTGGGAGGTAAAAACCACCAATTTCAAATCAAAAAATGCGAATATAATACCATAACGTTCCTGACGACGATACTCTTTCTGGACCCCGTATATTTTTCTACTGAAGATCTGGATATTATGTCATTATTTGCCTCGAAATAGCTTATCTACGTCCGTCGAAGGGGAGACCGACTTTGTTGACCGCCAAGAGGGCCTCGATGACGTCGTCGATGGTCACATTCCCTGGCTGATTGGACATACTCGTCGACGCGTCACAGGCTGCGGCCGCGATGGCACGCAACTGCGCATCGTCGCTGGCATCGACGTGGACCCCGGCAAGCGTCGTGGGCAGACCGACGTCGTTGGCGAATGCGGCAATCTCCCGGCGCTCAGCTGTCGGCCGGTCTTCCAGCGCCAGCTGGGCGAGCAGGCCGACACAGACCTTCTCGCCGTGAGCTGCGTCGCCGCCGACGGCAGTCGCGATGCCATCGTGGATCGCGTGGGCGGCGGCCAGCCCCCCGTTCTCGAACCCCAGTCCCGACAGGAGGATGATGGCCTCGGTCACGTCCTCGACCGCCGGCGTCACGGCGCCGCGTTCGACCGCCTCGACAGCGGCCCGGCCCTGCTCGCGGAGAATCTGGCCGCACTCGGTCGCGATGGCCCAGCTCCCTCGGGTCGGCCGGCCGCCGGCAACCGTCTCTCCATCGCTTCCAGCCGCCGCCCTCACCTCGTACTCCGTCGCGAGTGCATCACCGATACCAGACACGAAGAACCGTGTCGGTGCGGCGGCGACGACCGCGGTGTCCACGTATACGAGGTCGGGTCGCTGATCGTGGGTGCGGCCGGTATCGAGGCCGCCGTCCGCGTCGTACAGAACCGACAGACCACTTGTCGGCGAGTCGGTCGACGCGATGGTCGGCACCGTCACGAGCGCCCCGCTAATGCCAGGGCGTACTGCTTTTGCCGTGTCCAGGGCCTTCCCGCCCCCAGCACCAACCACGACATCGGCGCCGAGTTGGCGGGCGATGTCCGTCAAGCGATCTATCTCTCCAGCCGTGCACTCGCCCCCGAATTCGGCGACCGACAGTGCACACGCCGCTTCGGCGAACGCCGCCTCGATGCGATCTCCCAGGACCGAGAGTACCGTCTCGTCTGCGACGAGTATCGCCTGGGTCCCCAGGGTCGCAGTCGCAGACCCGAGGTCCGAGAGAATCCCCTCGCCCTGGAGATAACGGCCGGGAGCGACGAACGCACGTTGCATGCTAGTAAGTTCACGGCTGGCAGTTATTACTCTTTGTATGACGAGACGGACGTACACTTCGTCCCGCCTGCTGAAACGTACGGTGGAGAATTAACAATGCCGGGACGACAGCACAAGTCGTTACGGCATTCGGTATACCCAGGAAGGGCCGTGAGACGCGGTCGGTACGCAGTCACTGGCCCTACAGTCCACACCTGACGTGAAAACTGTCCCCGTCAGTCGTGGCGTACCGATTATAGTAACACGTGTACTTCTGTTATCTTTCTGTTCCGTCGCACAACCGCCTGTTTCTCGCTCCCTGGCCCAAGGTATTACCAGACTGAATGAGGTGGTACCTGTGTTCCAATTGGCGAGATAAAACGGTAGGAATTCTTACATGTGAAATATATTTTCGCATCTGTTCTTTTCATCGGAACGTTTAATGCTGATCGTTCGTTATATATTAGCCATGTCCGACTCGCGTTCCGGCCCCGACGGTGACACGGTGCAGACAGTCCAGACCTCGTTTCGCGTTCTCGAAGCGCTCGAGGCCAAACAACCAGCAGGTGTCACCGAGGTCGCCGAGTCGCTGGACCTCTCGAAGAGTGCCGCTCACCGCCACCTCTCGACGCTGCGTGCCGAAGGGAAAGTCGAGCAGGTCGACGGCGACTACCGGCGGACGTTGGGAGACCAGACGGCCAGTCTCGACGTGGCCTTCGGTATCATCGAGGTCCTGAAAGAGCGAGGCCAAGCACCTGTCGAGGCGGTCGCAGAGGAGCTGGACGTGTTGCCTTCCACGGTCGAGCACTATCTCTCGTGGCTCGAATCCGAGGACTACGTCGTCCAGCGGGGCAACCAGTACGAGAACGGCCTGCGGTTCCTGGACCTCGGCGAACGGGTCAAGCACAGCACCGGCGTCTTCGACATCGCCGCCGACGAGGTCGATCGGCTGGCCGACGAGAGCGGCGAACTCGCGTTGTTCAGTCTCGAAGAGCACGGAGAGAACGTGCTCATGTACAAGTCCAACGGCGACGACGCGATACAGACCTCCCACGAGATCGGTCTCCGGGAACCGCTTCACTGCAGTGGTCTGGGGAAGGCCATCCTCTCGGAACTCCCACGGAAACGAGTCGAGGCGATCGTCGACGAGCGAGGCCTCCCGCAGTTCACCGAACACACCATCACCTCCCGGGACCGCCTCTTCGACGAGCTGGAGCGGACCCGCGAGCGGGGCTACGCCATTGACGACGAGGAAGCCAAGCCAGGAATCCGGTGTGTCGCCGCCCCCGTCGTCCTCGGTGACGGTGACCTCTACGGCGCCGTCAGTGTGACGGCCCCGCGGAGTCGGATGGAAGGTGAGCGACTGGAGGAGGAGCTCCCAGAGATCGTGACCGGCGTGGCCAACGTCATCGAGGTCAACGCCATCTACGCCTGAACTGCGACAACGGATTTCTGTTCGTGCTGTGTCGTCGGTCACGCGGTCTGTCCCAGCTGACGCTCCTCTCCGGCCAGGATGTTTTGGTCCGTCTGCGTATCGAAGAGGTGGAGACTCGTCTCGTCGAACGTGAGCGAGACGGGGTCGCCGTGGGCCGGTTTGAAGTCCGCTGAGGCCCGCACCGTACATTCCTCATCGCTGAGTTGGACGTACAGGAAGTTGTCGGACCCGATGGGTTCGACGACATCGATGGCGGTTTCGATGACGTTGGTCGCCCCGGCGTCGGCGACGCTGATGTCCTCGGGACGGATACCCATGATGAGTTCGTCGCTGGTCGCGTTGTGCCGGACGCGCTCTGCCAACTCGGCCGAGAGCTCGTACTCGAACTCGTCGTGGACGAGGGTGTCGCCGTCGAGTCGGATGTCGAAGAGGTTCATCGCGGGGCTCCCGATGAAGTCCGCGACGAAGAGGTTCGCCGGCTGGTTGTAGATCTCGTCGGGGGAGCCGACCTGCTGGATGGTTCCGTCGGCGATGATGACGATGCGGTCGGACATCGTCATCGCCTCCTCCTGGTCGTGGGTGACGTACATCGTCGTCGTGTCGAGCTCGTCGTGAATGCGCTGGAGCTCCGTCCGCATGTGCATCTTGAGTTTCGCGTCCAGGTTCGACAGGGGCTCGTCCATCAGGAACACTTCCGGTTCGCGGACGATGGCGCGACCGGTCGCGACGCGCTGCTGTTGCCCACCAGAGAGACCGGCTGGTCGCTTCTCCAGGTGCTCGCTGATGCCCATCATCTCGGCGGCTGACTCGACACGCTGGGAGATCTCGTCCTTGGAGAGATCTGTCGTCAACTGGAGCCCGTAGGACATGTTCTCCCGGACGGTCATGTGGGGGTACAGCGCGTAGTTCTGGAACACCATCGCGATGCCGCGGTCGCGCGGATGGACGTCGTTGATGACGCGGTCACCGATTTTGATGGTCCCGCCGGTGATATCTTCGAGGCCCGCGACCATCCGCAACACGGTCGACTTTCCGGACCCGGACGGACCGAGGACCGAGAGGAACTCCCCGTCTCTGATCTCGAGGTCGATGTTCTGGACCGCTACGACGTCGTCGTATCGCTTCTCGACATTCTGAAAGGTAACCTGGCTCATGGCCGACTATCCTAGTGTGGTCTAACCAAACATATATAATTTATCCTTTGAAACCCCGAAGCGCCGATTTCGCGGCCGAGCGTATCTGAACGCCGTTTTCTATCCTCGGCCCATCTATGCCACCATCCCAAAATATAAATAGTTAAAATTCATTGGAGCACATGATGGCACGAGAACACCGTAGTTCCAGGACCAGGCGTAACTTTATAAAGACGGCCGGCGCTGCAGGGCTCGTCGGCCTCGCTGGCTGTGGCGGCTCCGGCGATGGCGGCGGTGGCTCCGGTAGCGACGGTGGTTCCGGTAGCGACGGCGGTTCGACCGGTGGCTCGGGGTCCGGGACGACGACGCTCCAGTTCTGGACGCTGTTCGCCGGTGGTGACGGGAAGGCGATGAAGTCGATGGTCGACCAGTTCAACGAAGAGCACGACTCGATCCAGGTCGAACGCCAGCGCCAACCGTTCGCAGAATACTACGATAAACTCTTCACCGCGATGACTGGCGGGAACGCGCCGGACCTCGCGGTCTTCCACACGACGGAACTGCAGCGGTTCAAACAGGCGCTACAGCCACTCGGCGACACGCTCTCGTCGGGTGCCGCAGACCAGTACGTCTCGTCTATCTGGGACTCGACAGAGTTTGACGGCTCGCGTGTCGCGGTCCCGCTGGACACGCACCCGAACGGGCTGTACTACAACAAGGACATCTTCGAGGAGGCGGGTCTGGACCCCGAGAGCCCCCCGACCTCGTTCTCGGAACTGAAGGAGGCAGCCGACACCATCTCGTCCGAAACCGACAAACTGGCGTTCAGCCCGGAACCGTACAACGGGTTCTACGTGCGCCAGTACATCGCGTGGCTCCGGGGACGGGGCGGCTCGTTCCTCAGCGGCGACAAGTCCAGCGCCGAGTTTGGCGGCTCCGACGGCACGGCCATCGGTGAGTTCTACGGGGACATCACCAGCGAGTGGGGCTGGGACCAGGCCGACGCCACGGAGAACCGAGGGACCAAGGCATTCCGGTCGGGCGACATGGCGATGACCGTCAACGGGACATGGTACTTCGGCGTCCTCCAGGAACAGGACTTCGAATGGGGGATGACCAAACCGTTCGTCGGCCCGGGCCAAGAGACCGACATCACGTGGGCCAACAGCCACACCCTCGGGGTCCCTGCGGGGACCGACAAGGCGCAGGCAGCCACCGAAGTCGCCGAGTGGCTCACACAGACGGCCGGGCTGACCTGGGGGACCGACGCCGGTCACCTGCCAGCCGCCTCCGGCGTCCTGGAGTCCGACGAACTCCGGTCCGCGACAGTCTGGAAGAAGACCCTCTCGACGTACAACGAGATGGCACAGGACGGCCAGCTCGCCTACATGCCGAGCACGGAGAACACCAACGACTACAAGCGGCCGGTCAACAAGGCGATCCAGCAGATCTACTCCGGACAGGCGGAGGCTGCCGACGCCATCCCGGCCGCCGCAGACGAGGTTACGAGCAACCTCCAGGGATGACCCCACATGGCAACTGAAGACAATTACTCGTTCATCGGAAAACTCCGGGCGGTCGACCTGAGGGACGCCGAGACGCGGGACGGCATCCTCTTCGCGCTGCCGTACCTCGCGCTGTTCTCGGTGTTCCTCCTCTATCCACTGCTGAAGGGGTTCTACATGAGCCTCTTCGCCTGGAACGCCTTCGCGCCGGCCCAATCGGAGTTCATCCTCTTCGAGAACTACACGCGGATGTTGAGCGATCCGGAGTTCTGGAAGTCGGTCAGAGCCACTGTCGTCTTCGTGGTCCTGACGGTACCGACGCTCGTCGTCTTGGGGCTCGCGCTGGCGCTCGGTGTCAACCGTGACATCAAGGGCAAGCGAGTGCTGCGGACGATATTCTTCAGTCCGTACGTGTTGACCGTCTCGGTCGTCTCGCTCATCTGGGCCGAGCTGTACGCACCACAGTACGGGGCGATAAACTACTACGTCGGGTACCTCGTCTCGAACCCGCCGGCGTGGCTGAACTCCTTTACGTGGGCGATGCCCGCCATCGCGCTCGCGACTGTCTGGTGGACCGTCGGGTTCAACTTCGTCATCCTGATCGCGGCACGCCAGAGCGTCCCCGAGCGATTGTACGAGGCGGCACGAATCGACGGGGCGAGTTCCTGGCGTGCGTTCAAGGACATCACGCTCCCCCAGATGCGTTCCGCCATCGTGTTTGTCACGACCGTCCAGTTCATCTGGTCGTTCCAGGTGTTCGGCCAGGCGTACATCATGACCAACGGTGGGCCAGGCAACTCGACGCAGACGCTCGTGATGTACCTGTTCCGAATGGCGTTCAACGAGGGACAGTTCGGGTACGCGGCCGCGATCGGCTACTTCCTGTTCTTCGTCCTGGTGGCCGTCTCACTGGGTAACTACTACTTCGTCAGCGGAGGGACGGAAACATGAGTACTGCAAGTTCACGGTTCCTGTCGGAGCGAGTCCGGTCGGTGGGCGTCTACGTCGCCCTGTACGGCGCAGCGGCCATCTTCCTGGTGCCGTACGCCTACATGGTGTCGACGTCGATCAAGCCAGAGCAGTTCACGTTCACGAACCAGCCCTACTGGATCCCGCCAGAGGTTACCTTCCGGTGGTACGACGCCGTCCTCGCGGGTGCACCGATGGTCCAGTGGGGGATCAACACGTTCATCATCGCGGCGACCACCACGGTGCTCGTGGTCATCCTCGACTCGATGATCGCGTTCTCGCTGACCAAACTGGACTGGCCTGGCAAGCGCATCGTGTTCACCGTCATCGTCGCCTCGTTCATGGTGCCGGTGTTTGCGAACATGGTGCCGCTGTACACGATCATCACCGACTTCGGGCTGATCAACAATCCGCTCGCGGTCATCCTGCCGTTCAGCGCCATGCCCATCGGCGTGTTCCTGTTCACGCAGTTCTTCAGCGACCTGCCGGACTCGGTCATCGAGGCCGCGAAACTCGACGGCTTCTCGACGTTCCAGATCTACTACAAGATCGTCCTGCCCCTGATGAAGCCGGCCATCGCGGCGCTGTCGCTGTACACGTTCGTGTACACCTGGAACCAGTTCCTCTGGCCGCTCATCGTCCTGCAGGGACAGAACCAGTTCACGCTGCCGGTCGGCATCGTCACGATGCAGCCGACGCAGGTGTTCCAGCCGGGGGCCGAGATGGCGGGGACTTTCCTCGCGGTGCTCCCGCTGTTCGTCGTGTTCCTCGTGTTGCAGGAACACCTCGTGAACGCCGTGCAGATGCAGGGGACCACAGGATAACATGACTCGCCAGTCAACACCGTCGGCGGACGGAACGCGGTCCACGGAGCAACGCGTCCGGACTGGCGGTCGGTCGTCCGGGTCGGTCGACTCCAGCAGCCAGTCGGTGTTCGACCCCGAGTCGTCGGCGGTGACGAGTGGCTGGGCACACGGGGACGAAGACGACGCCGACGACTCGAACGCCGCCGTCGCGACGCTCCGGTTCGTCTACCGGTACAGCACCGCCCTCGTCCCGGCCAGCGTGGTCTGGGCGCTGCTCTCGCTGCCACTCGTGACGGCCGGGCCGGCCAGCGTCGGTCTCTACGCGACGGTCCTCTCGCTCCGGGAGACCGGGCGTGTCGACCGCGACCGCGTTCGCCGGACCGTGCGGGCAACCCTGGTACCGGCGACACTCTTCGGGTTCGTCCCCGTGGCGTTCGTCGGCATCGCGACGCTGTACGTCCTGAGCGGTTTCTCGACCGGGCTCGTCGGGATGGGGCTGACCGCCGGGGCACTGTACGCCGGCCTCTATCTCGGCGTCCTTATGATCCCGACGTTGGTCATGCTGGCGGCGGGGCGAGAACCGAAACCCGCCCTCAGGGACGCCTATCTCTGGATCGCCGGCGAACCGACCGCGGGCCTGCAGCTGTTGCTCGTGACGCTGGTCGTCTTCGTCGCTACGCTCGGTCTCACCATCGGGTTCGTCCTCCTGTTCGGGGCCATCGCAGCGACCTATCACACCGAGGTCGTCACCCGGGCGATACGGGACGACGACACGCCGCTGGGAGGTGACGAGGGCATCCCGGCCGCCGGCGGCTAGCGCTTCTCGTATCTACCACGCCGACTAGCGCGGACGAAAACTACATATGGACTCTGACGAAATCCCACAGCAACTGAGAGACGCAATGAGTGAAGCACATCCGACAGCAGCGGTCGCGACCCGATCCATCTCGCTCGATGGCTCGTGGTTGTTCCGCTGTGACCCCGACGACGCCGGTATCGACGACGACTGGGCCAGCCCCGTGACGGACTGGGACGACGCCGAGACGCGCGCGGTCGACGTCCCACACGCCTGGCAGGAACACGACGACCTCGATGACTACACCGGCGCGGCCTGGTACCGGCGGACGATCACTGTCGAGGAGCTACCGGACGACCGTGACGCCGTTCTCCGCTTTGGTGCCGTCGACTACGAGAGTTCAGTCTGGGTCAACGGCCAGCACTGTGGCGACCACCGGGGCGGCTACCTCCCCTTCGACGTCGACGTCACCGACGCCCTGGAACCGGGCACGAACGTCGTGACCGTCCGGGTCCAAGACCCCGAGAACATCGACGAGATTCCACACGGCAAGCAGGGCGACCCGTGGTACACTCGGGTCAGTGGTATCTGGCAGTCCGTCTCACTCGAACTGCGTCCACACACGCGGGTCGCCGACGCCCGGGCCACGCCCGACCTCGACGCCGACGCCGCGACGATCGATATCGAGGTCGTCGGACTCGCTGCCGACGCGTCGGACCACACGGTCCGCGTCCGGGTTCTCCGCGACGGCGATGGTATCGAGACGTCCGACTGGGTCCCGGTCACCCCACACGACGAGGGGGCGACCGGCACGGCGTCGGTCACGGTCTCGCTCGAGGACCCCGACTACTGGCACCCAGACGACCCGGTCCTCTACGACTTCGAGGTCGATCTCGCCGACGGCGACGGCCTGTGTCACACCTACCACGACTACTTCGGGATGCGGTCCGTCTCGTTCGAGAGGAAACAGCTCTACCTCAACGGCGACCCGCTGTTCATCCGCGGCGCCCTCGACCAGGGCTACTACCCGAAGACGCTGTATCGCCCCTTCGAGGACGACCTCTTCGAGCGCGAGATCGCGACGGCGAAGGATCTGGGGTTCAACATGCTTCGCAAGCACATCAAGCCGGCCCACCCGGACTTCCTCGAAGCAGCAGACCGCATGGGCATCCTCGTCTGGGAGGAGGTAGCCAACCCCGCCCGGTACACCGAGCGCTCGAAACGAGAAGTCCGTGAGCAGGCACGTGAACTCATCGACCGCGACTTCAACCGTCCCTCGGTCGTCGCCTGGAGCCTGTACAACGAGGAGTGGGGTATCGGCCACCACCACGAGGAGACCTACGTCTGGGACGACACGGAGAAACAGGAGACGCTCGGGGAACTGTACGAACGGGCCAGCGAGTGGGACCCGACCCGCCTCGTCTGTGACAACTCCGGGTGGGCCCACGTCGCGACGGACATCAACGACTACCACCAGTACTTCGCGAGTCCGGATCGGGCCGACGCGTGGGAGGCGAACCTCGACGAGATCATCGAGAACCCGGCCGACAACTACGCCGCCGAGTGGACCGAGCCAGACGAGACGCCCATCGTCATGTCGGAGTTCGGGACGTGGGGGCTCTGTGACACCGAGCGACTGATCGAGCGCTACGACGGGCCACCCCCGTGGTTCTATCACTCGTTCCTCATCCCCGAGGAACACCGCGGCGAGGAACTGGACAGCCACCACCTCCACCTCGAGACGGGCGTCCGCCGGTCGCCCGCCGGGTTCGAGGAGCGCTACGAACAGACCTCGCTGCCCGAGATGGTCGGCGGTCTCGACGCGCTGTCGGAGACCTGGCAGTGGCGACAGTTCGTCTCGTTGAAAGACCAGATAGAGTCGATGCGAACCCGCGACGAACTGGCGGGCTACGTCATCACCGAGTGGACGGACCTGGAGTGGGAGTTCAACGGTATCCTGGACTACTTCCGCGAGCAGAAGGTCTTCCACGACGACTTCGCGGCGGTGAACGACGCGCTGGTCGCCGTCGTCGAGCCGGAACGCCACGTCTGCTGGGCCGGCGAACCACTCCCGGTCGAGGTCTCGGTCGTCAACGACACCGGCGTCGGCGGCGAGACGACCGTCTCCTGGGCCGTCCGGGACGGCGGCGACGTCGTCGACACGGGCGAGACGACCGTCGACGTGGACGCCTTCGAGACGACGACGGTGGACCGACCGGTACTCTCGCTGGACGCAGCGGACGCCCCCCGCAAAGTCACCCTCGAGGTGGCCGTCGAGGGACCAGCGGGAACCACACGGAACGAGGACCCCCTCGTCGTCGTCCCGTCCAGACACGATGCGCCGACCGACCTGTCCCTGTACGTCGAGGACCACGACCTCGCCGAGCGCCTGCGAGGTGCACGCTACCCAGTCGTCGACGACGTGGTCGACGCCGACGTCGTCGTCTCCAGCGACGACTCGTCGGCCGTCGAGGAGGCCGTCGCCGACGGGACCCCGGCGCTGTTCCTCCCCGAGGGGGACGACCTGGGGCCGCGGACCGCGCTGTTCGACTACCGTGAACTGCCCCCCGGCGAGAACTGGAACCTCGCGTCCGCGACCTACGCGCAGGCGAGTCCACTCCTCGACCCGATAGCCGACGGCAACCGGCTCGGCTGGGGCTTCGAGGGCATGTACCCCTACGCCGTCGCGACCGACCTCGACGGCGACGCTGACGACGTCCACGTCGGCTACATCGAGGGCTGGATGGCGAATTGGGGCAGCCCCCTCGTGTTCCGGGACGTCGACGACGCGACGGCCTGTTCCTGTACGTTCCGCATCGGGCAGCAGTACGGCGAACACCCGACGGCGACCTACCTCTTCGATACGCTGGTCGCCGAACTCGCCGAGGGCGGCCCGAGCGACCGCTAGCGACGCACGACCGACAGCCATGATACAAATCACCGACTACCAACTGTACGAAGTACCGCCACGGTGGCTGTTCCTGCGACTGGAGACGAGCGACGGCATCGTCGGCTGGGGCGAACCAGTCGTCGAGGGCCGCGCTCGTACCGTCCGGACGGCCGTCGAAGAACTGCTCGACACCTACCTGCTGGGCAAGGACCCGATGCGCATCGAGGACCACTGGCAGACCATGTACCGCGGCGGGTTCTACCGCGGCGGCCCGGTCCTCATGTCCGCCATCGCCGGCATCGACCAGGCGCTGTGGGACATCAAGGGCAAACACCACGACATGCCGGTCTACGAACTGCTGGGCGGGAAGGCCCGCGACCGGATGCGGGTCTATCAGTGGGTCGGCGGCGACCGACCGGAGGGCGTCGCCGACGCCGCTCGTGAGATGGTCGAGGAGGGCTTTACCGCCCTGAAGATGAACGCCACCGCCGAGCTCCGCCGTGTGGACTCGCCGTCGACCGTTCAGGCCGCCGAGGACCGACTCGCCGCGGTGCGCGAGGCGGTCGGCGACGACGTCGATATCGGCGTCGACTTCCACGGCCGCGTCTCGAAGTCCATGGCCAAACGCCTCGCGACGGCGCTGGAACCGTACGACCCGATGTTCATCGAGGAGCCGGTCCTGCCCGAGCACAACGACGCACTGCCGGGCATCGCCGAGCACACGAGCGTCCCCATCGCGACCGGCGAGCGGATGTACTCCCGGTGGGACTTCAAGGAGGTTCTCGAGGACGGCTCGGTCGACGTCATCCAGCCGGACCTCTCACACGCCGGCGGCATTACCGAGGTCAAGAAGATCGCCGACATGGCCGAGGCCTACGACGTCGCGATGGCGCCCCACTGCCCGCTGGGCCCCATCGCACTGGCGTCGTGCCTGCAGGTCGACGCCGTCGCACCCAACGCGACGATTCAGGAGCAGAGCCTCGGTATCCACTACAACGAGGGCACCGACGAACTCGCCTACCTCGAGGAACCGACGGTCTTCGAGTACGACGACGGTTATGTCGACCTCCCCGAGGGCCCTGGCCTTGGCATCGATGTCGACCACGACGTCGTGCGGGCCAGCGCGACGGACGTCGACTGGCACAACCCCGTCTGGCACCACCCGGACGGGAGCGTCGCAGAGTGGTGACGACACCGTACAGACGACCGACTGACAGACTGACACACAGGACGATACATGACAGGACGAGATCGCTGGACCGAAGCACAGACGTGGGACTGGTACCGAGAACAGGACTGGCTCGTCGGGTGTAACTACCTCCCGTCGACCGCCGTCAATCCGACCGAGATGTGGCAGGCCGACACGTTCGACCCGGAGACCATCGACCGGGAGCTGGGCTGGGCCGCCGACTGGGGCATGAACACGGTCCGGGTGTTCCTCCAGTATCTCGTCTGGAAGGACGACCCCGAGGGCCTCCGTGAACGCATGGAGCGGTTCCTCAGTATCGCCGACCGCCACGGTATGACGGCGATGCCGGTGTTCTTCGACGACGTGAAGTTCTCCGGAGACGAACCCTATCTCGGCCCGCAGGCCGATCCACTACCCAACACCCACAACAGCCAGTGGACGCCGAGTCCTGGCCACGACCGTGTGGTCGACCGGTCGACGTGGCCCGACCTGGCCGACTACGTCCGCGACGTGGTGTCGTGGTTCCGCGATGACGAGCGCGTCTGCGTCTGGGACACGTACAACGAACCTGGTAACAGCGACATGGACCAGGCCTCGAACCCGCTCCTCGCAGAGTCGTTCACCTGGGCGCGCGAGGCCAACCCGTCCCAGCCCATCACCGCGGGGGTAAACTGGGACCCGAACCGGACCGACCAGAACAACATCGGCTCTCGAGAAGCCGACATCGTCTCCTTCCACGACTACAGTGAACTGGCGTTCACGAAAGAACGGCTCGATGATCTGGAAGATTGGGGCCGGCCGCTGCTCTGTACGGAGTGGCTTGCCCGGTCGCGGGACAACTACGTGAAGACCCACCTCCCGGTGTTCAAGGAGCGAGGTATTGGGTGTTACACGTGGGGATTCGTCAATGGAAAGCTCCAGACACACCTCCCCTGGAGCACCGCACAGACGTCGATCGCCGAGGCTGTCGAGGACGAGACCACGGACGTGTGGTTCCACGACCTCGTCCACGACGACGGGACCCCCTACCGTGAGCACGAATTCGAACTGTTCCAGGAGTACGTCGTTCAGGACAAGCAGACACGAGAATAGAGTGCCGACTGACGAAGTAGTCCATTTCGAACGATTCTGGTGGACTGTCCGAATGCAAACGGATCGCCGGATCGGCTACAACAGACGACGTGAGAACGGAACTCACCTGTTCGGCCGGACCGATCGCACTCACTGCGTGTCTACAGACATGTGTGAATACGTGGACGGGAGGGAGTCCCCGACCCACCAACTGACATCTTTATCCCACCAGATAGTTACAAATTTTGAGTTTTCAAATATATATGAGAGTTTTTAGATAGAAGTTTTCGGTAATATTCTCAGAAAAGGCACAAACATCAACATACTTGGGTAGAAATAGGGCTTTAGTGTCTAAAACAGTCCATTTTGGATCTTGAATGGCGAGTCTATTTCGTAGTTGTGACGGGGCGGTTCCGAGCAGACCGATCAGATCACAGGACAGTCCCAGCTACGTAGTTAGTGGGAATGTGCTGCAAGAATTCGGAGCGGCGTGTCAGGTTTCGACGAACAGACTCTCGTGCTCGTGTGTACCACCGTTGCTGTAGTCGATTCGGTCAGCACGACCGAGAGTGTCGACCGATCCGATTCCCTGTATCCCGAGCGCTCGATGAACGGGTTTTTCACCGATAGCAGGCTACCGTCTACTGGTGGCCATGACGAAATCGTTACCCCCGCTGAGCCCCTTGTGACGATAGCTTCACCCGAGCCACCATCCGCGAACCAGCGAGTGGTTGCGTCTTCTCCCGACAGCGCGTGCTCAGAACGGCGCGGCCGGGCCTTCGTCAGCCTCGTCGGACTCGGTGGCTTCGAGCGGGCCGTCCCAGCCGTCCAGGCCCGGCGCGAAACTCTCGACGGTGCCGTCGAACCCCTCGTACGAGGCGATGAGCCGCGCGGCCTGGACGCTCGATTTCCCGTGCGGGCAGACCGTCGCGACCCGGTCCTCGCCCTCGAAGCGCTCGACTTCGTCGACGAGGCGGTTCAGCGGGACGTTCTCGCTACCGGGGATGTGGGCCTGGTCGAACGCCCGCGGCGAGCGGATGTCGACGACAGCCGCGTCGTCGTCTTCGAGTCGCGACGCAAGTTCCTCGACGCCGATTTCGCCGTCCATACCGGCGGCTAGCGGGCGACGCCTAAACGTCCACCGGACTACAACAGTCCCTCGGCCTGGGCGAGCAGGATACCCTCGATCGTGGCGTCGTTGGCCGGTTCGGCCCGGGCGACTTCGAGTGCGTCCTCGACCGGAACCGTCGTCACCGAGAGGAACTCGTTGTCGTCCAGATCCCGGTCGACGGGTTCCAATCCTTCGGCGAAGACGATACCCCGGCGGTGCCGGAGCACGCCGGTCGAACACCAGAACTCCTCCAGCAGCGAGAGGCCGCCGGCCGCGAAGCCGGTCTCCTCGCGCAGTTCCCGCTCGCCCGCGGTCGTGTAGGATTCGCCGTCCTCGACGATTCCGGCGGGTAGCTCCAGACACTGTTCGCGGATCGTCGGCCGGAACTGGTCGACCAGGACGAGTTCGTCGCCGGTCGTCGCCACGACGACGACGGCGTCTGGCAGTTCGGCCCAGTAGTAGTCCTTCTCGGAGCCGTCCGGTTGCCGCACGCGGTCGTAGCCGCCGGTGTACCAGCCGGTTTCGTATTCGGCAGCCGACTCGACGACCGGCCAGTCCCACTCGCTCGCGTCGGTCATACCGACTGTGTGATCCCGACCCGGTAAAACGTGCCGTTGTGACTGACGACGACGCCGTCAGCGGCGGTGGCGTTGTCGTACTGCTGGACCAGGGCGTCACGCTCGTCGAACGGCGAGTGGGTGAACGAGCCTTTCAGGCCGACCGGCCCGCGCCAGTAGGGCCCCGAGCGGCCCGCGCTGTCGGCCGTGGCGTTGTCGAGTGCGGCCGCCGTGTAGGGATATCGCAGGTCCGTGAGCACGCTCCCGTTGACCGCCGTCCCGTTCTCGACGCTGTAGCTTCCGTCGGTCGGCGTCGCCGTGACGTAGTAGGGGTCCCCGCTCTTGAGATACGACGGGAGCGCCCCCAGCGCTAGCAGGAGGACGACGACGACCAGAATCCCGACGAGCGTGTTGCGGGTGACCGGGCGCATCAGACGACCTCGCGGTAGAGCCGGCCGAACGCCTGGCGGCGCAACGTCCCGACGGCCGCGTTCCGTTCGTCCTGGAAGGTGGCGGCGACCGCATCGTCGACGAAGACCGGCGCGTGCCAGACGACGTTGTCGACGTGTTCGGAGCCCACCACGGTGACCTCGTGGTCGGTGTCAGCCCGCCACTCCTCGAACTCCCTGCGGGTACCGACGGTGACCGCGAGCGACTCGGCGAAGAGCACGTCACGGGCCGTCTCGACGACATCGCTCGTGACCCGCCGCTCGTACTCCTCGGGGTCGAGCCCCATCGCCTTCGCGACCTCTTTGACGACGACCTGTGCGGTCGGCCCGACCGACGCGTACCGGTCGCGGGCCGCCTCGACTGTCGACGGCGAGAACTGCCCCTCGGTCTCCATGCGACGAGGTAGGCGACGACGGGACTACTGGGTTTCGTCTCCGGACGCGTCGTCCGCGTCGGCGCTGTCGCCCTCGTCCTCGTCGAGCATCCGCCGGGTGAGGTCCCGCGCCTCGGCCAGCACTTCGCGGTCGTCGTCGCTGAGCGACCGCGATCCGCGGTGGCGCTCGCTTCCCTCCGGCAGGTCCCGTTCCTGGTCGTGCTCGTGGCCGTGGCCCTGACCGCGGTCGTCGGTGGTGTCCTCGAACACCTGGGGGTAGTCGGTGTCCTCGGCGTGTTCGACGACGAGGGGCGCCAGTTCCGTCTCGCCCATCGAGCCCCAGTCGGGGACGTGCTCGTCGAGCCACTCTTCGTGTGCGGCGTCGCCGGTGATCGCGGTGAACGCGAGGTGGTTCGCCAGGTGACGGTCGTCGGCCTGTGGGTCCGAACAGACTGGACAGGCGTAGCCCATAGCTCGGAAAAGCCGGTCAAGACGTATCAACGGTCGGGTTCGATCACAGCAGCCGGACCATCACGTACGCGTTGGCCCCGTTGCTGTAGTAGTTCGGGATCGTCTTGCGGTGTTCGAAGTCGAACGCCCGATAGAGCCGCTGTGCACCCTCGTTGTCGGCCCTGACCTCCAGCTTGACCGAGCGCACACCGGTCGCCGCTAGGACGCCGAGCGCCCGGGAGAGCAACGCGGTGGCGACGCCCTGTCGGCGGTGGTCGGGCCGGACCGCGAGGTCCTTGACGTGGCCGAGCGGTGTCCCGTGGTTCGGGACGGCGTCGGCGACGACGTAGCCCGCGACGGTCGGGGCCGTCGTGGGGTCGTCGGTCTCGGCGACCAGGAAGCCGTCCTCGCCCAGATAGCTCTCCAGCGCGGAGAACGGCCAGGGCTGGGGGAACACCGTCTGCTCGATCCGGTGGACTTCCAGCAGGTCGGCACGCTCGGCCACACGAACCACGGGTGGGTCCGGCGTCGCCGGCCCTTCGGGGGGACACCGTCGTCACGGCCCTCGGTAGGGCCGGTGAGTACAAATGCGTTGTCGCCGATCGCGTGTGAACCGTCGACACCGGGACACGATGGCCACAAAGTTCATATCCGTCAGTCGCGAACTCTCAGGTGCACCCGTTTTGGGTGCCACCACCCCCCACCACCCACCCCCCTCTTTCCACTTTCGTACCCTGTAGCTGCTGGAGTCCGTCCGAGCGGGGCCGTTCTCGCGGGTGCTGTGACGATCGACATAGCGGCGGCTGGTCGCGGCGGCCCGGAAAAATGGGTCGAAATCGGTATCGTCCTCAGTCGTCGGCGGGTGCGGCGCCGCCCTCGTCGTGTTGCATCTTCGTGTGGGGCAGCTTGCCACCGTCGGCGAGGATCTCGCGTTCGCGCGCGGAGGCGTCCAGCGTCGCCGTCGCTTCCCAGTCGTCGTTGATCCGGATGGTGAACTCCTCCTGTCCGGCGCGGACGGCCTCGGCCACGTCGTCGACGATCTCGATGTCGTCGCCCTGCTCGATGTTGGTGTAGGTCTCCTCGTCGATCTCCAGCGGGACGATCCCGAAGTTGAACAGGTTCGCCTTGTGGATGCGGGCGAAGCTCTGGGCCAGCACGGACTCGATGCCCAGGTACATCGGGCACAGCGCCGCGTGTTCACGGGAGGAGCCCTGGCCGTAGTTCTCGCCGGCCACGAGCACGCCGCCGTCGGATTCGAGCGCGCGCTCCGCGAAGGTCTCGTCGACACGCGAGAGCGTGAACTCCGACAGCTTCGGCACGTTCGACCGGTACATCAGGATGTCCTGCGTGGCAGGGATGATGTGGTCGGTCGTGATGTTGTCCTCCATCTTCAGGAGGGCCTCGCCGCCGACCTCGGCTTCGAGGGGGTCTTTCAGCGGCACGTCGCCGATGTTGGGGCCCTTGATGAGTTCGTCGTCGACGGCCTCGTCGGGCGCGATGAGGTCCGACTCGGAGTTGCCGATGTACTCGTCGGGCATCTCCAGGCCGGGCGCCTCCAGATCGCCCAGTTCGTCGGACAGGTCACGCGGGTCGACGATCTCGCCTTTGATGGCCGCCGCGGTGGCGACCTCCGGCGAACAGAGGTAGACGTTGTCGTCCTCGATACCGGAGCGGCCCTCGAAGTTGCGGTTGAACGTCCGCAGCGAGACGGAGTCGCTTGCCGGAACGTGGCCGATGCCGATACAGGCACCACAGGTCGCCTCGGAGAAGTTGACGCCGGCCGCCATCATCTCCGCGGTCCAGCCCTCGCGGGCCAGCATCTCGGAGGCCTGCTTGGAGCCGGGGGCGACGATCATCTCGGTCTTCTTGTCGATGTTGCGTCCTTCGAGCATCTTCGCGCCGGGGAGGATGTCCTCGTAGGCGCCGTTCGTACAGGAGCCGATCATGACCTGCTCGACATCGACGCCCTCGACCTCGCGGACGGGAACGACGTTGTCCGGCATCGACGGCTCGGCGATGAGCGGTTCCAGCTCCGAGAGGTCGACGACGATCTCGTCGTGGTACTCGGCGTCGTCGTCGGGCTGGAACTCCTCGTAAACGTCCCCGCGGCCGAGGCGTTCGAGGTAGTCTTTCGTGTTCTCGTCGGTCGGGAAGATCGAGGAGGTCGCACCGAGCTCCGTCCCCATGTTGGTGATCGTCGTCCGCTCGGGGACCGAGAGGGTCTCGACACCGGGGCCGGTGTATTCGAGGACCTTGCCGACGCCACCTTTCACGGAGAGGCGACGGAGCAGCTCGAGGATCACGTCTTTGGCGGTGGCCCAGTCGGGCAGTTCGCCTTCGAGGCGGACGTTGACGACCTCGGGCATGTCGATGTAGTAGGCACCGCCACCCATGGCGACGGCGACATCGAGGCCACCGGAGCCGATGGCGAGTTCGCCCAGGCCGCCGGGGGTCGGCGTGTGGGAGTCCGACCCCAGCATCGTCTTGCCGGGCTCGGCGAAGTTCTCCTTGTGGACGTTGTGACAGATGCCGTTACCGGGCCGGGAGAAGTGCGCACCGAAGGTCCCGGCGGCCGACCGGAGGAACCGGTGGTCGTCGGTGTTCTTGAAGTCGAACTGGTAGGTCTGGTGGTCACAGTACTGGGCGGCCAGCTCCGTCTGGACTTCTTCGAGGCCCAGCGCTTCGAACTGGAGCCAGACGAGCGTGCCGGTCGTGTCCTGTGTGAGCACCTGGTCGATCTCGATACCGATCTCCTCGCCGGGTGTCAGCTCCCCTTCGACGAGGTGGTCGTCGAGAATCTTTTCCGTAAGCGTCTGTCCCATAACGTCCGAGTGTCGATTGCGCGAGCGTATAAATCCCGCGTATCCTTCCCTATTTTTCACCTTTCGATACCCCCGACACGGGGTGGGAACCAGGGAACGGCAAGCCTTTCGTCCTGGCGGTGCCAGCGACTGTCATGTTCAAGAGCGGGCGGTTCGTCGCCGAACGACTGGACGACCTTCGGGCCGAACAGGTCCAACCCAACGGGGTCGACCTCACGCTCGGGAGCGTCTTCGAACAGGTCGAGCCCGGACGGATCGGTCGGGAGGGCAAGACCGTCGGGACACGCCGGGAACTCGACGCCGAGGACGGCGTCTACCACCTCGACCCGGGCGGGTACGTCGTCCAGTACGGCGACCGCGTCGTCATCCCAGAGGGCCACGTCGGCTTTCTGTACCCCCGGTCGTCGCTGTTGCGCAACTCCTGTATGCTGGATACGGCCGTCTGGGACGCCGGTTACGAGGGGAAAGGCGAGGGGCTGCTGGAGGTCCACCACCCCATCGAACTGGAACGGGGCGCTCGCATCGCCCAGCTCGTCCTCGCGGAGGCGGCGCACGAGGGGACCTACGAGGGGAGCTACCAGCGCGAGAACCTCTGAGACTGCCACCCCTCCGGCTACGGCTCGTCTTCGAGCGCCCGCTCGCGGAGCCGTTTCGAGTGCTCGCTCTCGGCGGTCAGTTCGGGCACCGGGGTCGGCTTCCCCTCATCGATGGCGACGAAGGTGGCGTAGGCGCTTGTCGTCCGCTCGGTCTCGCCGGTGTGAGGGTTCTCCCGGGCGACCTCAATGTGGACCCGGACGCTGGTCCGGCCCGTCGCGTACGCGTACGATTCGATCCGTGCGTTGTCGCCGATCGGGATGGGGCGCTCGAAGTCCACTCGGGACATCTGTGCGGTGACACAGGACTCCCGGGCGGCCCGCATCGCAGACATCGCGCCGAACTCGTCCATCCACTTCATCACGATCCCGCCGTGGGCGCTCTCGTAGTTGTTCGCGTCACCGGGCTGGACCCGTTCGCGGTTGACGATGTGTGTCTCCTCGATGGTCGGCATACCCCTGCTTGACGGGCCGGCGTGAAAACGGTGTGTCCGCGTGGCCCGGCGGGCTCAGGTGGTGATCTCGAAGCGCGCGCCACCCGCGTCGCTCTCGGTCACGGTGATCGACCAGCCGTGGGCGTCGACGATCGTCTGGACGATCGCGAGGCCGACGCCGGTCCCGTCCGCCGTCGAGGAGACACCCGAGGTGAAGATCTCCTCGCGACTGTCCGGCGGGATCCCGGGGCCGTCGTCGGCGACGTAGAACCCGCTCTCCGTCGGCCCGACGCGGACCGTGACGCCCCCGTCGTGTTCGACGCTGTCGTCGGCCCCCGGCCGACTGCCCGTGGAGCCGTGCTCCACGCTGTCATCGGACTCCGTCCGATTGCTCGTCGAACCGTGTTCGACGCTGTCGTCGGCCCCCGGCCGACTGCCCGTGGAGCCGTGCTCCACGCTGTTCCGAAACAGGTTCTCGAACAGTTGCTGAAGCCGCTGTGGGTCCGCGTCGATCGGCGTCGTCTCGTCGACGACGAGGGTACCGTTCCGGGTGCTGACGAGCGACCACGCGTCCTCGGTGACCGCCCGGAGCCCGACGCGCTCGCGCTCCTCGATCGACTGCCCGCTCCGGGCGAGCGTGAGCATGTTCTCGATGATCTCGTCCATCCGCTCGTGGGCGTCCTGTACCCGCGTGAAATGTTCGGGGTCGGGTTCGTCCCGGGCCAGTTCGGTCGCCCCGGTCGCGACAGACAGGGGGTTCCTGAGATCGTGTGAGAGCACCTGTGCGAAACTGTCGAGCCGTTCGTTTCGCTCCTCTAAGGTCTGGCGGCTGTGGTACCGGTCGGTGACCTCCGAGAGGATGTACAGCTCCGTCTCGTCGAACCCGCCCGAGGTCGTCAGCAGCGACTTGTCACACTCGAAGTACCGCTCGTCGTCGCCCTCCATGGCGATCACACGGGTCGCCCCGGGTGCCATCTCCGCCATCTCCGCGGCCGCCGCCGAGTCCAGCGTCGCCAGGTCCCGACCGACGGGGTCGGTCACGTCCAGCATCCGCGCCGCGGCCGGGTTGCTATCGAGGACCCGCCCGGTCGTGTCGGTGACGACGATGCCGCTGTCGAGGTGTCTGATGATCCGGTTTCGCGGGACCGGATAGACATCCAGCAGCCGGTATCGAGTGAGCGCGACGGCGAAACTGACCCCGAACACCGCGAGCCCGACCGGGGTGTAGTCGACGACGGTCAGATCCAGCACGTAGGTGACCACGCTGCCCGCGAACGGGACGACCGCCGCGGCGGTGACGAGTGCCGTCTGTTGCTGGTAGAGCTGTCGGGTTCTGAACGTCGTCAGGACCAGCAGGCCGAGTCCGCCCAGGATGACGAGGTAACTGTAGCCGACGGCGGCCTGGAACAGCGGCCCGTGGGTGATGTGTGCGACCGCGACCCCGCCGACGGTCTCGATGGTCGCGTCCCGCCGGACGAGCCAGCGCAGCCCCGGGATCCAGACGGCGACCGAGACGGCGAGTGGGAGGGCCACGCCAGCCCCGAGTCGGGCGGGCGTGAGGCGGTCGGCGCTGCCGACGTAGGACAGCACGAACACGCCGAACGCGACGGGCGTCAAGAGGCCGCCGAAGTACTGCACGCTGTCCCAGAACAGCTGTCGCTCCAGCGAGGAGAACAACAGCTGTGTCCCGTAACTCCCGGCCCAGATCGCGACGAACAGCATGAAGACCACGAACGCGCGGGTGCCCGGGGCCTGTCGGTGCTTGGCCCCGACGTACGCGGCCACGAGCACGAGTCCCGTCGCACCGAACAGGAGGAGAGAGTATACGGAGAGTTGCAGATGCACTTAGTATATCGTCCGCTCGAACACGCAAAAAGGGGATACCTACACGCACCGGCGTGTCGACGGGCCTGCGAGCGGGACCGAAACTCAAAGCTTAAACCGCCCCACTGGCAACGAACGCGCATGGCTAGCTTCGAAGAAGCGTCAGAGCGACTCCTCAACAAACAGATCTGTATGCGCTGTAACGCCCGGAACCCCCAGCGAGCACAGCAGTGCCGGAAGTGTGGCTACGGCAAGCTGCGCCCGAAGGCCAAGGAACCCCGGTCCGCATAACCGAGTCGCCTTTTCGAGTTCTCTCCTCCCGCCAGCGACTGCTCACTCGTCCGGGTACTTCGGTTCGCGCCGCTCGGCCCGTTCGAGCGCCCGCTCGACGATACTTCGAACGTCGCCGTGGAAGACGCTCCCGTGGCCCGAGTACATGTGTTCGACGCCGTCGGGCATGCGGTCGAGCAGGTCCCGGATGCTCTCGATGAGTCGCTCGCGGGACTGGCCGGGGTAGTCGGTCCGGCCGAACGACCCGCCCTCGAAGGCGCCGTCGTCGTGGACGACCACGTCGCCCGAAAAGAGCGAGGCCGCCGAGACCAACGAGACATGGTCGTCGGCGTGGCCCGGCGTGTAGACGACCTCGCAGTCCTCGTCGCCGACCAGCACCGTGTCGCCGTCCGCGATGGCGTGGTCCCGCCGGGCGTGGTCCGCGTAGGCGTACACCTCGGCGTCGAAGGCGTCGAGGACAGCGTCGAGTTGCTCGACGTGGTCGCCGTGTTGGTGGGTCAGGACGACCGCGTCGAGCGTGTCGGTGTGTTCCCGGATGGCGTCGACGACCCCCTCGTAGGCGCCGGCGTCGACGAGCGTCGTCCGGTCGCCGGTCGCGAGGTAGGCGTTACACGTGAACGTCTCGGCGTCGGCGGTGACGGTGTGAACCTCCATGGGCAAGTGGTGGAGCGGGGCCCGCTTCAGTGTCGTGGTCAGGCCTCGCGCTCGATGGTCGACAGCGTCTCGGCGAGTTCCGCCATCGCCGCCGCGGCGGACTGCTCGCCCGCGACGGCGGCGTTGGCCCGGTCGGCGACCGCGCGGGCCTGCCGGGACCAGACCCGTGTGGCGGGCTGGGAGACGGCGTTCTCGGCGGCGACCCGCAGCGTCGGGAGATACCGGTCGGGGACGCTGCCGAGCCCGTCGGCCCACAGCGACAGGTCCGGCGGGAAAGTTCCGGCGAACGCGGCGTAGAACCGCAGGAACGCCGGTTCGGCCATCGCGTCGAGCACCGCACGGACGGCCTCGTGGCGGTCGCTGTGTGGGTTCACCGCGACGACGAACCCGCCCAGCGCGGCCGTCGTCCCGTCTGCTGCCGGCGCCTGTGCGTCGCTCGACGCGCGGGCGTAGGGCAGCGGCATCGCGCCCAGGTCCCGGCCGAAGGGGCCGTCCGGCCCGCCCATCCTGCGGAGCGCGTACGGCCAGTTCCGGTGGGCGACGGCCCGGCCCGCGGCGACCGGCTCCCGCGAGGGTTCTTCGGTCCAGTCGAGGACGGCTGCGGGCGCGATGTCCGGTGCGTATCCCTCGAACCCTTCGACGCTGGTGCCGTCGACGAACCGCTGCATCATCCGGAGGCTCTCGACGACGGGAGCCTCGTCGACGGTAACCGGGCGCTGTCCGACGGGGCCAAAGAGGGTCTCGCGGCCGCCGAAGTACGCGCCGCCCCACGACGACAGCACTTCGTTGAACGAACAGCAAGCGGTGCCGATGTAGCGGTCCCACTGGGTCGTGAAGCCGTAGTCGACCCCGGCGTGGTCCCGAACGTCCGCGATCACCTGGGACCACTCCCGCCAGGACATCGGCTCGGTCGCCCACCCGTCTGTGCCGGGGCTGTAGCCGGCCGCTTCGGCCAGATCTCGACGGTACATGACCGTCGGCAGGTCGACGAACAGCGGGAGGCCGAACAGTGTGTCCCCGTCGACGGACTCGCTGGCTCGGCGGATCGGGCCGAGATGGCTGTCGGCCGCCCGGGCGGCGTCGGGGGCCAGCGCGGAGACGGGCCGGAGGTAACCCAGGTCGCGCAACACCGGGAGGTCGCGGTAGCTGATCGTGAACAGGTCCGGCCGGGACTCGCCGCCGGCGAGGCGCTGTTTGAGCCGCGAGAGCCGCGTCACCGTGTCGTAGGTGGGCTCGGTGATCCGGACGGTGATCCCGTCCGCCAGCCCGCCCGCTTCGCGGAGCGCGTCCCGGATCGCCGACGGCCCCCCGTCGTCGAGGTGGCTCGCCACGTTCCAGACGACCGTCCGACCGTCGGGCGTCGAGGTGCCCGTGACCGTCCCGGTCGGCTCCGCGTCGTCCGTCGGGGTCGACCACGCCGTGTCCGTCGGCGTCGACTGGCTCCCCTCCCGGGATCCGAACCGGCCACAGCCCGCAGTGCCCGCCGCCAGGGCAGCGACGAACGTACGGCGGGTGACAGTCGATCGGGCGGACGACTCGTCGGCCATCGACAGTTCGGTTCCGCCGCCGTGTGGATAAGTCTCGTGGCTCGCCCGATGCCAGCCGTTTTCCCGTCCCGCATCCACCGTCGGGATATGGTATCCGTCACCGTCTGGAACGAGTACGTCCACGAACAGGAGGACGAAGCCGTCGCCGAGGTGTACCCCGACGGCATCCACGCGACGATCGCCGACGCGCTGGCCGACCGAGGCCACGAGACACGCACTGCGACCCTCCAGGAACCCGAGCACGGCCTCACCGAGAGCGTCCTCGACGACACCGAGGTGCTGACCTGGTGGGGCCACGCCGCCCACGACGAGGTCGACGACGAGATCGTCGAACGGGTCGCCGCCCGCGTCCGGGACGGGATGGGACTGCTCGTCCTCCACTCGGCACACGCCTCGAAGCCGTTCCAGCGCCTGCTGGGAACCCCCTGTGATCTGACCTGGCGGGAGGCCGGCGAGCGGGAACGCTGCTGGGTCGTCGACCCGGGACATCCGATCACCGACGGTCTGGACGACTCCATCGTCATCGAGGAGGCCGAGATGTACGGCGAGCCCTTCGGCGTCCCCGAACCCGACCGGCTCGTGTTCACCTCCTGGTTCGAGGGCGGCGAGGTGTTCCGCAGCGGCTGTTGTTACCGCCGGGGCCGCGGGAAGGTCTTCTACTTCCGGCCGGGCCACGAGACGTACCCGATCTACCACCGCGACGATGTCCAGCGCGTGCTCGGAAACGCCGTCGAGTGGGCCGCGCCGACAGAGGGCGCCGACGCCCACGCGGGCAACCGTAACGTCGAGCCACGCGAATCGATCTGACGCCACCGAACCGCCGGAGGGCGACGACCTGTCCTTCGACGATGGTCGAAAACGGACGGGAGATTGGCCCACACTCCCCCTGGGGGCGTCTCCAGAACTGAGTCCGCCGAGTGATTTATTGGTGGGAACAGCGTAGTTGTAGACGTACCATGGGGTTCGGGAGCTACGACGAATCAGAACAAGACAATCAGGAGTACGACACAGACTTCGACGACGACGATGGACTCGACACGGAGGACAACACCCACGAGGGTGATGTCGAGTACGAGTTCACCGCGTCGAACGACGAACTACTCGATCGCCTGGAAGACATCAAGGAGACCGAGAAAAACACGTGAAATCGGGGGTCCGAGCCCTCGGGATCGCGGAGTCGTACCGGGAGTCGACCAGTCAGCTCGCAGGGGCCGTCGTCCGCGCCAGTCGGGTGGTGGACGGGTTCGTTTTCGGGACGTGTACCGTCGGCGGGAGCGACGCGACCGCCGCCGTCTGTGAGATGGTCGAGCGGCTGGCCCGCGAGGACATCCGCTATCTGCTCGTGGCCGGTGTCGCGCCGGCGTGGTTCAACGTCTTCGACCTGCACGAACTCCACGACCGGACGGGGCTGCCGACCGTCTCGGTGACCTTCGAGGCCTCGCCCGGTCTAGAGTGTGCGATCCGCGAGGCGTTCGACGACCCCGAAGTCGTCGCGGACCGCCTGGCGACGTACCGCGCCCAGCCAGACCGCCGCCCCGTCACCGTCAACGATCGGCCGGTGTACGTCCGCAGCGTTGGGCTCCCAGACCGTGAGGCGGCCGACGTGGTGCGGGCGTTCACCCCCGAAGGAGGCCGGCCGGAACCGCTCCGGGTGGCGCGATTGGCGGCCCGCGCCCTCGACGACGCCGAGTGAGCGGCGGGACCGCCGGGCTTGATACGCCCGGGTGCGAACGGGCGGTATGGAACGGATGGACGGGCTCGATGTCGTCGCCTGCGAGCGCTGCCCGGAGCTGTGTGCGTCGCGCTCGCGGATCGTCAACGGCGTCGGCCCGGCGGACGCCGACCTCCTGTTCGTCGGCGAGGCGCCCGGGGCCAACGAGGACGAACAGGGCGAACCGTTCGTCGGCCGCAGCGGCGACGTGTTAGACGAGACGCTCCGGGAGGTCGGCCTGGACCGGGCCGACGTACGCATCACGAACTGCGTGCGCTGTCGCCCGCCGGACAACAGGGACCCCCACGTCGAGGAACGGGAGAACTGCCGGGAGTACCTCGACCACGAGATCGACGCCGTCGACCCCGAGGTCGTCGTCACGCTCGGGAAGGTCCCGGCCGAACACCTCCTCGGGCGGGACGTGGCGGTCACCGGCGAGGCCGGCGAGGTGTACGACGTGGCCATCGAGGGGACGCCCCAGCGCGTGCTGGTCTGTGTCCACCCGGCGGCGACGCTGTACGATCCAAGCCAGAAAGAGACGTTCGCGTCGACACTGGAGAAAGCCGCCGAGTTCACCGACGGCGAGAGCGGCCAGAAGCGGCTGGGTGACTTCTAGTTCTTCTCGGTCCGGCCGATCCACTTCTCGGCGTTCAGCAGGTCACGCAGCCCCTCGACGAAGCCCTTGCTCTCGTGTTCGCCGGGGCGCAGGCGGGCACGAATTCGCGAGGAGAGCAGTTCGATCGAGAGGACGACGATGAACACCATGACGATGCCCGCAGCGGTATTCTGGAACTGGAGGAGGTCCTGCTGGTTCCGGATGTACAGCCCCAGGCCGCCGGCGCCGACGACACCCAGCGAGATGGCGATGCGGGTGTTGATCTCCAGGATGTACAGCGTCCAGGCGATAAAGGAACGGGAGACCTGGCTCAACATCCCGAAGCCGACGGTCTGGGTCCGGGAGGCCCCGGTCGACTGGATGGCCTCGATGGGGCCTTCCTCGACCTCTTCGAGTTCGTCGGTAAAGAGCCGACCGAGGTTACCGATCGTGTCGGTGGCGATCGCCAGCACGGCGGTCGCCTGGCTCGGCGGGCCAAACGGGATAAAGAGGAAGATCCAGACGATCGCGGGGATCGCGCGGATGGCGCTCATCGTCCCGCGGAAGATGAAGTTGAAGGGGAACGGCGTCACCTGCTCGCTGCCCAGCACGCCCAGGACGAGCGCGGGCAGGAAGCCCAGTACCGTCCCGAGGAAGCCAAGCAGGAGAGTCACGACCGCGGCTTTCACGAGGGTCAGCCGCGGCGACGCGAGCGTCTCGACGAAGGTTCCGGGGGTGGCGAGGCTCGCACCGATCGCCGAGAGACCCGTGATCGCGTTGTTCTTCGTGTACAGCGTCAGCGACTCGAAGTTCGGCGGGAAGAAGGCGAAGATGAACTCGATGAACGCCGGGACGCCGCTCTGGATCTCGCCGATATCGAACTGGACGAACCCGAGCCCCAGGTACGTGACCACGACGATCCCGAGTATCAGGAGGAGCGTCCCGACCTGCCGGGCCCGTCGGGTGCGCCGGAGCGAGTTGAGCTGTGCCGTGATCGGTTCGGTGCTCACGCGGACTCACCCCCGTCCACGGCTGGTTTGGAGGCCGTCTCGGTGTCGTCGACGCCGATGCTGGTCTGTTGGTCGTCGTCGGTGTCACCGTAGTAGATGTCGTCGACGATCTCCATCGTCAGGTCCTCTCGACCCCCTTCGAAGACGATCTCGCCGTCGCGGACGCCGATGAAGCGGTCGCCGAACTCCCGGGCGATGTTGACCTGGTGGAGGCTCGTGATGGCGGTGAGGTTGCGCTCGCTCGCGGCCTGTTTCATGTAGCGCATCACGTCGCGGGCCGCCTTCGGGTCGAGGCTGGCGACGGGTTCGTCCGCGAGCAGGAGGTCCGGCTGCTGGACCAGGGCCCGGGCGATGCCGACACGCTGTTTCTGACCGCCGCTCATCGATCCGGCCCGCTGGCCGGCCTCGTGGAGCAGGCCCACGGTGTCGAGCGCCTCCAGGGCGGTGCGCTTGTCGCTCTCGCTGTGCCAGGTGAGGAAGCTCCGGAGCAAGCCGTTCCGGGAGAGCGCCCCGGTCAGGGCGTTCTGGAAGGCGCTCTGGCTCTCGATGAGGTAGTGTTCCTGAAACACCATCCCAACGTCCTCGCGGGCGCTGGTCGCCGACTGGCCCTGGATGGTCACTTCCCCGTCGGTCGGCTGTGTGAGGCCGTTCAGGACACGGAGGAACGTCGACTTCCCCGCACCCGAGGGACCGAGCAGGATGACGAACTCGCCTTCCTCGACATCGATATCGACGCCGTCGAGGGCGACGGTGTCCTCGCCGTACACCTTGGTGACGTTGTCGAAACTAACTGCGGGCATGACTCTGATGAGAGAACCTGTAATGATAAACCGGGGGGTTAGTTGCCGAAGAAGTCGGCACCGACGCCGAGGGACTCTGCAACGTCGAGGACACCCTGGTAGGTCTCGACATCCGCTTCGCGGACCTTGCTGAACCAGAGGTCGTCGTCGGTCCCGTCCTCGGCGTCCGCGCCGTCGAAGACGGTGTCGGACGCCTGGAGGAACGCCTCCTGGATCGCGTTCTGTGCGTCGTCGTCGAGGGCACTGCTGACGACGATCGGCGCACGCGGGAGGCCCTCGTCCTCGTGGAGCGTCGTCGCGACGCTCTGCCAGTCGTCGGGCGTCGGGCCCGTCTTGGTGTCACGGACGAACCCGCCCATCGCGGCGGCGTCGACCTGCCCCTGCTCGAGCAGGGTGTAGGACTGGACGTGGCCGCCGGCGAACGTCGGGTCGAAACTGGCCTGGGAGCCGTTCCCCTCCGGGAGGTTGCCCACGTCGATCCCAGCGTCCTGGATCGCGGCGGTCGGGTAGAGGAAGCCGCTGGTCGAGAGCGGGTCGCTGAAGGCGACGCTGCGGCCTTCGAGGTCGGCGACCTCGCTGATGTCGCTGTCGTTGCGGGTGGCGATGATACTCTTGTAGGTCCAGCCGCCGTAGCCGTAGCGCTGGAGGATGATGTCGGAGTTGTCGGTCTGATAGCCGATGGCGGCCGCGAACGGGCCGGTCTCGGCCAGATCGGCCGTCCCCTGCCCCAGCGCCTGGATGACGGCGCTGTAGTTGCTGCCGACGTTCATCTGGGCGTCGAGCGCGTCCGGAACGTCGAAGTTGTTCGTGATGTACTCTTCGAGGTGGTCCCGCAGCGGCGCGTACTGGACGTAGAGGTCTTCCTGGGGGACGCTCGGTGAGAGGTTGAAGTTGAGTTCCTCGTTGCCACCGAACGTGACCTCCGGCCCGGAGGGCGTGTCCGTCTCCGTTTCGGTGTCCATGCTCTCGCCGTCGGAAGAGGACCCGTCGGAGGAGCCATCAGCGCCGCTCCCGTCGCTGCTGCCGGACCCACCGTCGCCGGAATTGTCACCAGAACAACCGGCGACGACGCCGGCTGCCCCGAGTGCCCCGATACCTTTCAGGAAGTTTCTCCGCTTTCGCATGCCCGGCGTTTCAACTCTGAACCAATAAAGCGTTCATATGTCTATTATATATAAGACAATATCTAGAGCAAGTTCTATATATCTGACGACTGCCTGCAGTAGCGGTTCTCCGGTTGTGCTGCCCAGAACTGGGCGCTCGTCCAGCCACAGCGACCGATCGGCGTGGCCTGTGTCGCGGTGGGTGCCTGACACGACGACACCTCGCGGGAGTCGACTGCGGGCGCGGGCGGTGGTCACGCACCCGCCGTTGCGCGAACAGGAACGCACTTACCGGGGGTCCGCCTACCGGGACGTATGAGTGTCAGACAGACCGCCGCGGAGGTGGTGGTCGTCGACTACGGACTGGGGAACCTCCGGAGTGTCACCCGCGGACTCGAACGCGCGGGCGCCGAGGTGACACTCACCGAAGACCCCGCGTCGTTCGACGCCGCCGACGGGATCGTCCTGCCGGGCGTCGGGGCGTTCTCCGAGGGGATGGACAACGCCGGTCCGTTCCGGGACGCCCTGGTCGAACAGGCCGCCGCCGGCAAACCGCTCTTTGGCATCTGTCTCGGGATGCAGATGCTCTTGACCACGAGCGAGGAGGCCGACCACGCCGGCGAGGGCGACGCCGAGGGCCTGGACCTGATCCCCGGCCAGAACGTCCGCTTCAGCCGCGACCAGACCGTTCCTCACATGGGCTGGAACCAACTGGACGTCCAGCGAGATCACCCGCTGGTCGACGGGATAGACGGGGAGTACGCCTACTTCGTCCACTCCTACTACGCCGTGCCCGACGACGAGGAGTCGGTCGTCGCCACGACCGACTACGGCGTTGACTTCGCCTCGGTCGTCGCCAACGAGGCCGGCAACGTCTTCGGCACCCAGTTCCACCCCGAGAAATCGGGCGAGACCGGGCTCCAGATCCTGCGGAACTTCGTCGACTACTGCGCCGAGCAGCGGTAGGCGGTCGCTGTTTCTGTTGTCGCGGCTCTGTTAGAAATCCCAGTCGAAGATACATTCTGCCCTGGTCCCGGTCAGTAAAGGTTGCTCACTTACCGCACCCAGCGGCTACTTCTTAGAAGTCCATTAAAAAGGCGTGACCGATACAGAGAGTTAGTCAGCACAGCAGAATGTTTTTGTCACGAGTCGGTAATTCGATCATATGACACGACCGACGCGCCGGCGATTCCTCCTGTCCAGCGGTGGTCTCGCTTGTGGGTTCGCCGGGTGCCTTTCGCAAGGTACGAAATCGGAAGATTCCACAGAGACACCATCTAACGTGGAGACTCGTGCTGACTTCCGGTTCTACAACGAGACAGGCTCGGAACTCACTCTCATGATGACTGTGACGGACATGGAGGCAAACGAGCGTATCTTACAGCGGTCATATCAGTTGGCTCCATCTACCCAGGACGGAGATATGGTGAAAGCGACAGTTGAGGAGTTGCGAGACGCTCTCTACACATATCGGTTCACAACCGACATAGGCCATGAGGCGACTCGTCAATATGGGCCATCAACGTCGGAGCAACTCCGCGTTCGAATCAATCCGAATCAAGTACAATTCCGGGCCGTCGCATGACTTGGAAGTCATGCAACGAAGGAGATTGTTTCGAACACTCTGAAGTCATTCTGTACTGTTTGAACCCCAGTCCAATGTCCCAGTCCGCTTGGATTAACCGATATGCAACTCTCAACGACCGGCTATTTCATCCGATAGAACAGCTGAATGATCGTATTTCAACAGAGCCGCTGTCGCGGTGGCCGGGAGCGAGTGCCGCGACGGCAGTCGCGGCCGAGCGTGCCGGGAGACCGGCGGTCTCCCAAACCTCGCGGTGGGACCGCGAGAACCCGGGGAAGGGCAGGGTTGCCACGAGCATCCGGCGGCGAAGCCGCCGGTTTACCGAAAGCCTCGCTATGCTCGCCTTTCGAGCCCTGCGGTCGCGGTGCTCCCACAGGACACCGGAATCGAGGCCGGCGGCCGAGATTCCGGCCTTTTAGCGTAGATTTTTACGGCGAGTGGTGCCACAGCGGCGCGACGCGCCGCGAGGACACCCGAGCCGTAAAAAGGTACTATAGGAAGTCCCGAACGTCCGAGTACCACATGTCGTGGTCGTCGACGGCGTCGATGGCCTGGGCGATCCGGACCGCCAGTGCGTGCCAGCAGAGTTCGTCGGGGCCGAGGTTGTACTCGGCGTCGGCACACGTACAGCCGTCGTCCTCGACGATGTACTCGTCCTTGTGGCCGACGACGACGACGAAGTCCCGGTAGCGTTTCACCCGGCTCTCGCCGACGGCCTCGATGGCCTGTTGGCCGCGGTCGCCGTGGGCGGCGACGATACGTTCGACTCCCTCGGGAGTCAACTCCCCGTCGGCTTCGAGCCGGGTCACCCAGTCGTCGACCGCAGTCACAGTGGCGGTACGGGGAGGGGCGACTAAACAGCGTCGTCTGCCCGTGGACGGCGCCGCCGTGTGGGCCCGTCCCCGGAAGGGTCAACAGGGAGCGGGCCGTGGGACGGAGTATGGCTCCCGACCTCCCCTGGCCCGCGATCGGCGCGTTGGCCTCGGGGGTCGGATCGCTGTACCTGCTCGCACGCCTGCGGGAGCACTGGCACAAGCCCGGCGCGAAGTGGTTCGTCGCCACCATCGGGACGATCACCGTCTGGACGGGCGGGTACGCCGTCGGGATCCTCGTGGCGACGCCGCCGCTTCGGGTGGCGGTCGAGGTGCTGTCGTGGGTGTCGGCGGCCTGGATCGGCTTTTTCTTCCTCTCGTTCGCGCTGGGGTACACCGGCCGGACCGGGATCCTCGAAAGCTGGTGGTACCGGACGGTCGCCGTCGTCCCGCTGGCGACCTCGCTGCTGGCGGTCGCGAGCACACAGACGCCGCTGCTGTGGGGCGGCTACGAGCCGGTCCGCGTGTTGGGCGTCCTCGGCGCCGAGTACACGTTTCTCCCGCTTGGCTACGTCTCGATCATCGGCGTGATGCTGTTCGTCAGCGTCGGGACGGTCCTGTTGTTCGACACGGTGGTGAGCTACGGGCCGCTGTACCGGCGGGAGGCGATCGCGGTCGGACTGAGCCCGTTGCCCCCGGGGATCGGCGCGCTGCTGTGGGCGCTGGGACTGGGGCCGCCGGTGAACCTCACCACCGTGCTGTTCCTGCCCCACGTCGCGCTGGACGCGTACGCGTTCGTCCGCGGCGGGATGTTCGAGTTCCACCCGGCGACTCGTCGGATCGGCGAACGGGCGGCCATCGACGACATCGGGACCCCGGTCGCTATCGTCGATGTCGACGGGCGCATCGTCACGCTCAACCCGGCGGCCGAACGGACCTTCGGCGTCGACACGCAGTCGGTGCTGACCCGGCCGCTAGGGGGGGTTCTGGGCGAGGAGGCACTCACCGTCGACGGCGAGGGCGAACGGCTCAGTGTCGGCACCGACCGAAATCGCCGGGAGTTCAAGACCCAACAGACCGAACTCCGTGACGAGACTGGAACCCATCTGGGGTACACGGTCCTGTTTCAGGACATCACCGACGAGATACGGCGCGAACGGCGTCTGGAGGTTCTCAACAGGTTTCTCAGACACAACGTCCGCAACGAGAGCGTGGTCATCAGAGGGCGAGCCGAGGTGCTGGCTGCGGGACTGGAGGGCGAGGAGGCGGGCCACGCGGAGACGATCGAGGCAGCGGTGGGTCGACTGGTCGAATCGGGCGAGAAGGCCCGCACGCTGTCGGAGGTCTCGACGGGGGGTGACGCGTTCGAGACGGTCGACGTGGGGTCGTTCCTGGCCGACGCCGTCGACTCGCTGGACCCGCCGGCCGGCGAGCGCGTGACCGTCTCGGTCGCCGACGGGCTGGAACTGTCGACCCAGCCGGTGTTGCTCGAAGTGCTGGTCGAGAACCTCGTCGAGAACGCCGTAGAGCACACCGACGATCCCGACGTTCAGGTGTTGGCCACCGTCGACGGGGGGAGCGTCGTCCTCACCGTCGCCGACGACGGGCCGGGGATCCCCGAGCACGAACTGGCGGTCCTCGACAGCGGGCGGGAGACGGACCTGAACCACGGGAGCGGCATCGGGCTGTGGCTGATCCGGTGGGTCGCGACCACCCTGGGAGCGGAACTGACGTTCACCGTCGAGTCGGGGACGACCGTCAGCGTCCGGTTCCCCACGGAGCAGACGAACTGACGCCGTGTGTCGAATCCCTTTTCGCACTCGACGGGTATCCTCGGAGTATGCGCGTCAGCGAGGGGCAGGTGACCGTGACGGTGCCCGAACAGGCCGACGCCGGGAGAGGCGAGAACGTCTTCTTCAACCCCGTCCAGGAACTCAACCGGGACCTGACGGTGGCGACCCTGCGGGCCTACCGGGAGCGCGAGGAGCGCGCGGAGTCGTATCTAGACGCCACCGCAGCAAGCGGCGTCCGCGGCGTCCGGGCGGCTGCCGACGGCTGGGAGACGACGCTGTGTGACATCGACGAGGAGGCGGTCGACCTCTGCGAGCGAAACCTCGAACGGAACGGGCTGGCGGCGTCGGTCAGACACGCGGACGCCAGCGTCCTCATGCACACCGACACGTTCGACGTGGTCGACATCGACCCGTTCGGGACGCCGATGCCCTTCGCCGACGCGGCGGTCAAGGGCACCCGGAACCTCCTGTGTGTGACCGCGACCGACACCGCGCCGCTGTGTGGCGCGCACTTCGAGAGCGGCGTCCGGACCTACAGCACCGTCCCGCGCAACACGGAGTACCACGCCGAGATGGGGCTGCGCGTCCTGCTGTCGGCGATGGTCCGGACTGCGGCCCGCTACGACATCGCGGCCCGGCCGATCCTGAGCCACGCGACTCGCCACTACGCCCGCACCTACCTGGAGTTCGACCGCGGCGCGAAAGTCGCCAACGACTGCATCGACGAACTGGGCCACGTCTACCACTGCCAGGAGTGTCTCTGGCGCGACCACGAGCGCGGGCTGCTCGCCGACGCGCCCGACGAGTGCCCCGAATGTGGACAGCACCTCCAGACTGCCGGACCGATCTGGCTGGGACGGACCTGCGAGCCCGCGTTCGCCCGCTCGGTCGCCGAGTTCGTCACCGACGACATGGGGACCGCCGACGACGCCCGCGACCTGTTAGAGACGCTCGCGACGGAACTGGACACGCCGACTCACTACGACCAGCACCGACTCTGTAAACGCTGGGGGCGCGGTGCCGACGCGATGGACGAGTTCCTCCAGACGCTTCGGGACGCGGGCTACGAGGCGACCCGGACCCACTTCGGCGGGACGACGTTCAAGAGCGACGCGGACGTGGCACAGATGCGCGAGGCCGTCGAGACGTAGCGGCGGCAATGGAGGCGGCGACGGAGCGCCGGTCGCGGGAGGCGTAGTCAGCGGCTGTCGACGCCACCCAGCGCGGCGAGTTTGCGGCTGATATCGTAGCCCAGCAGGTACAGCGGCCGCAGGAAGTAGTTCGCCATCCCGGCCAGGCCGACCAGGCCGCCCAGCGACTGGACTTCACCGGGCGTCGCAGTCGGCCGGATCACCAGCGGGACGGCGGCGAGTACCAGTGCGAGCCAGAGCCATCGCAGGATCTGGTCGACATCGACACCGGCCACACGGCCGACCGTCGTCTCCGGACGCGTGAGAAACAGCCCGATCGCGAGGACGACGAGTCCGGCCGCAAGCGGGAGTGACGCGCCGACGCCGAGGAGACTCAGTCCGACGAGCAGGAGGCCGGCAACGAGCAGGAGCAGTGTCGCCTGGAGCGTTCCGTCCCGGATGGCGACTGGGGAGACCATACCCGCTCGGAGGGCAGGCCGTCGTATAAAAACTGCTACCGGCCGCGGCGGTTCTTAACGCCTTTGACCGTCGGCCACGGAAGCGAAGGCAGTGGCCGGCTCCCGCTACAATCCCGTTCGTGCGCTGCTGCTGGCTGTCGGGGGCCTGCTCGCGCGGGCCGGCCTCGTCGACCGTGACCGTATCGCACGGGCGACGGACCTCTCCTGGCCGCGGATCGTCACCGGGCTCGCGCGGATGTCGAAATCGACCGCCGACGTGGCGATGGTCGGACTGGCGATCGGGCCGACCGCGATCGCCGGCGTCGGCTACGCGACGCCGTTCTGGGGGCTGGCCTTTGCCCTGGGTGGCGGCGTCGCCGGCGCGACGATCAGCATGGTCTCCCAGCGCTACGGGGCCGACGCCCGCGCGGAACTCGGGCTGTCGGTGACGACCAGCGCCGCCGTCGTCGCGGCGATCACCGTCCCCGTCGCGGCGCTGTACTGGCTCGTCCCTGGACCGCTCGTCGACCTCGTGGGCTCCGGAGCGCGGGCGGTCGCCTACGGCGAGTCGTACCTCCGGGTCGTCGCGCTCGGGGTGCCCTTCGCCGGGCTGAACCTCGTGGGCAGTCGCACGCTCGTCGGCGCCGACGACGCCTGGTCGGCGATGGTCGTCCGGGCCGGCGGGGCCGTCGTCAACGTCGTCATCAACGCCGTCCTCATCTTCGGGCTGGGGTGGGGCGTCGTCGGCGCCGCCGTCGGCACCGTCGCCGCGAACGTCCTCGTCACCGTCGCGCTGGTGGTCGGGCTGGCTCGTGGTGGCCTCCCGGGCGTCCCCTTTCCCGTGCAGATCCCCGTTTCCCGGCCGTTTCTGGACCGCTCGCTGGCGCGTGACCTCGCGGAGATGGGGACGCCGCTGGTGGGGACGAACCTCGCCCGGACCGGCGCGCAGTTCCCGCGGCTGTTCATCGTCGGCCTGTTCGGCCCCGATGTCGTCTCGGCGTACGTCGTCGCGTTGCGGGTGCGTGCGCTGCTCGATACGCCCAACTGGGGGCTGAGCCTCGCCTCCAGTAGCCTCGTCGGTCAGGCGCTCGGCGAGGACGACGAGTCCGACGCGACCGCCTGGGCGCGAACGGTACTTCGGCTCGGGATCGGTGTCTACGTGCTCGTTGCCGTGGCGCTCGCCCCCTTCTCGAGACAGATCGGTCGACTGTTCGTCGAGGACCCGACGCTGTTGCCGCTGGTGACCGTCTTCGTCGCCGTCGCGTGTGCGAGCGTCGTCTTCCGTGGCGTCGACGGCGGCGCGACCGGCCCGCTCCGAGCCAGCGGGGACACTCGCTGGCCGCTGTACTCGCAGCTCACGGGGATGTACCTGTTCGCCCTCCCGGTGGCGTACGTCGGTGTCGCCGTCCCCGCGATCGGTGTCACCGCGCTGTACGCCTCGCTGCTCGTCGAGACGGCAGTCCCGGCGGCGATCACGTACTACCGGTTCCGGTCGGGAACGTGGCGGGTCGTCAGTCGCTCGTACCGGCCGGACGCGGCACTGGACGACTGAGGGCGAGGGAGAAGACGGGGTTCAGTCGAGTTTCCGCTCGGCGGCGGCGACGGAGGTGGCGGTCTTGCCGTCGTAGCCGGCCTGCCGGGAGCGGCGCTGGAAGGCGTTCTCCGTGACGGTGCTGGTCTCCTCGGCGACCACGCGGACGACATCGCCGACGCCCATCTCCTTCAGTTGGACCTGCGCTTCCTTGATCGGCTTCGCTGCCTCGGGCGAGGGCGGCGTGAACGTCGAGATGTCGTTGACGATCGCGAAGCCCTCGCGGAGTTGCTCGGCGGCGGCGACCGTCTCGTCGGCGGCGACCTGCATCTCCTCGGCGGTGAGCGTCCCGTTGAACTCCAGATACAGCGTGTTCGCGGCGGCGTCGGCTCGGATCTCGTAGCTCGCGTCCGGGTTCTCGCCGGACTTCGACGTGACTGACATTGTACTCTGTACGACAACGGGGCGCGGGGAGCAAATGTGTCCTTACTAGTTAGGATCGTCACCGAACGTCGGAACTCGACGCTCGTGACAGCAGGTAGACCGCGACGCCGCCGAGGAGGAGGTCGAGCGCCAGGAGGACGACCAGGCCGGGGACGACGCCGTCAAGCGTCCCACCGAAGGTCGTCACGTCGAGGACCGTCATCACGTCCCGGTCGACCATCAGCGAACGAGCCGTGTCGACGCCGTACGTGACCGGGTTCAGGCGGGCGAACGTCTGTATCCAGTCCGGAAGCGTCGACAGCGGGAGGAACGCCGAGGAGAGAAAGAGCAGCGGAAACTGGAGCAGGTTCGCGCCGATGATCGTCGACTCCTGGTCGCGGGTCACCACGGCGAGCGCGTTCGAGAACGCGACGAACCACAGCGAGAAGACGACGCCGACGCCGACGATGGCGACTGCGCCGGCGATCCCGGTGGCGACCTCGGCACCGAGCGCGACGCCGAGTCCGAGGATGATCGCGATCTGGACGGCGATGCGGAACACCTCCGCGGCCGTCTTCCCCAGGAACACCGCCGTGCGGTTCATCGGCGAGACGAGCACCTTCTCGAACATCCCGTTCTCGATGTCGTTGACGAGCCCGACCCCGGAGGTGATCGCGGCCGCCAGCGCGACCTGGATGGCGATCGCGGGCACCAGATACGTCTCGTAGCTGATCCCCGGCAGTCCTTGGTTGACGGCGGCGCCGGCGACGGTGCCGAACACCTCCGTGAACAACACCAGAAAGATGATCGGCTGAACGAGCGAGACCACCAGCACGAACGGGTTCCGGACCGCCTTCAGGTTCCAGCGCTTGAAGTTCACCCAGCAGTCCCCGAGGAACGTGTTCCCCGAGCGACGGACCCCGTCGCTGGTCGGCGAACTCACTGTGACACCTCCTCGGACGCCGACTCGTCGCCGCGCTCTCCCTCCTCCCCGGTGATCGCCAGAAACACGTCGTCGAGCGTCGGCGCGTGGACGTTGAAGCCAGTCACCGTCAGGCCGGCGTCCCGCAGCGCGACCAGCAGGTCGGTCCCGTGCTGGCGGGCCTGCTGGGCGGTGACACTGATCCCGTCGTCGGTCTCCTGGACCGTCGCGTCGACGAAGGCGTCGAACTCCCGTGCGATGGTCGCGGCCCGCTCGCGGGCGTCGCTGCCGTCCTCGATGTCGATGTCAAGCACTTCCCCACCGACCCGTCGTTTCAACGCCGTGGGACTCCCCTCGGCGACGATCTCGCCGTCGAGGATGACCGCCAGCCGGTCACAGAGCTGGTCGGCCTCCTCAAGGTACTGCGTGGTCAGGAAGATCGTGGTCCCGCGGTCGTTGATCCGCCGGAAGTAGTCCCACAGCCGGTTGCGGGCCTTCGGGTCGAGCCCGGTCGTGGGCTCGTCGAGGAAGACGAGCGGCGGCCGGTGGACCAGGGCGGTGGCCGCGTCCAGCCGCTTTTTCATCCCGCCGGAGAACTCCTCGGCACGCTTGTCGGCCACCCCGGCGAGGTCGACGAGTTCCAGCAGTTCGGTCACGCGGTCGGCCCGCTCGCCCCGGGGGACGCCGTAGGCCTCGCAGGCGAAGCGGACGTTCTCGGCAGCTGTCAGCTCCGGGTCGATGCTGGTCTCCTGTGCCATGTACCCGATCGACTCCCGGACGGCTCTGGGGTCGGTCCTGACATCGAAGCCGTTGACCCGGACCGACCCGGCGGTCGGGGACAGAAGCGTCGAGAGCACCTTGATCGTCGTCGTCTTGCCCGCCCCGTTGGGTCCCAGAAAGCCGAAGAACTCGCCTTCGGGGACGGCCATCTCCAGCCCGGCGACCGCAGCGGTCCCGTCGGCGTACACCAGTTCGAGCCCCGACACGTCGACCGCCAGCGGGCTGTCGCGGTCGGTTCGCGACCCGCCGTCCGCCGCGGTCGACGACGGCGGAACGGCCTCTGGTCCTGTCATGGCCCGTCGTAGGGTCGGCCGACGGATGTAGCTTCGACTTCATCCCGGCGAACACGCTTCGAAATCTGTAGTCAGAGGTCGTACTCGATTGCCCAGTGGTGGAGGTGTGCGAAGACAGGAAACAGCGACTCGGCCTTCTCCGTGGGCGTGTACTCGACGCGGGGCGGCACTTCGTCGTAGGCGGTGCGGTCGAGCAGCCCCGCGTCCGTGAGGTCGGCGAGGCGGGCCGACAGCGTGTTCGGCGCCACCGAGAGTTCCCGTTCGAGGTCGCTGAAGCGGAGCGGCCCCTCGGCGAAGGCAAACGCGGACAGGACCGCCATCGCGTGGGCGCTCCCCAGCAGGTCCAGCAGGTGAGCGACGGTCCGCTGGATGCGCTCCTGTTCGGCGGGGTCGAACGTCTCCCGCAACGCCGTGCCCTCCTCGCGGGACAGACCCGTGCTCAGGTCCGGGATCTCGGGTCGATCTGTCATTACCGTCGGTCGGACGCCGACACACTTGTACACTCGTATCTTTGGAGCGAACTCGCTGACAGCGCCAATACTTCGAAACTACGAAGTCGCAAGTATAAGCCCGCTCCCGCCCTACTGCGGATATGCGACTCACCGTCTTCGGGGCGTCCGGCCGGACCGGCCGCCCGCTCGTCGAACAGGCACTCGACCGCGGCCACGAGGTCGTCGCGTTCGTCCGGTCCGCGCCGAAGTTCGGCGTCGAGGCCGACGCGCTGACCGTCGTCGAGGGCGACGCCTACACCGGCGAGGGCGTCGAAGAGGCCGTCATCGGCGCCGACGCGGTCGTCTCCGTCCTCGGGCAGACCGGCGACGGCCCCGACGATCTGTTGACCGTCGCAGGCGACCACATCGTCGAGGCGATGACCGACGCCGGCGTCACCCGCTTTGTCACCCTCGTGGGCGCCGGCGTCCGCGAGGAGGGCGAGTCCGTCACGCTCTCGGGACGGGTCATGGGCACGCTGTTGAAAGTGCTGGCCCGCAGCGTCCTGGAGGACGCCGAGGAACACGTCCGCCGGGTCCGGTCGACCGACCTCGACTACACCGTCGTCCGTGCCCCCCGGTTGGTCGACGGCGAGGGAACCGGCGACTACCGGGCCGGCGACATCGACCTGGGGTTCGAGTCCGTCGCGCGGGCAGACGTGGCTCGGTTCGTGCTCGACTGCATCGAGGACGAGCGCTACGTCGGCGCGATGCCGAAGGTAGGGGCGGCGTGACCCGGGTGCTCGTGACCGCGGCGACGGGGACGGTCGGCCGCCACGTCGTCGCGGAACTGGCAGGGACCGACGTGACCGTCCGGGCGGCGACCCGTGACCCGGCGGCCGCGAGCGAGCGCCTCGACGCCGACGAGTTCGTCGAGTTCGACTTCCTTCGACCCGAAACGTGGGGGCAGGCGCTCGACGGCGTCGACCGTCTGTTCCTCGTGCGGGTGCCTGGCGTCGGCGTCGACGAGACGACGGCCTTCGCCGACGCGGCCGCCCGTGTCGGCGTCGCCTACGTCGTCTACCTCTCGGCGCTCGGAGCCGAGAAGAACCCGGTTATCCCGCACCACCGCATCGAGCGCCACCTCCGGACGACCGGGATGGGGGCCACGTTCCTGCGGGCCTCGTTTTTCATGCAGAACCTCAACGAGGTCCACGGCGAGGACGTTCGCCGCCGCGACGAACTGTTCGTCCCGGCCGGGGACGGCGCGACGAGTTTCGTCGACGCCCGTGACGTGGGCGCCGCGGCGGCCGCGGTGCTCGCCGACCCAGCGGGTGCCGCCGGGAGCTACGACCTGACCGGGCCGGAAGCCACGGACTACGCCGCGGTCGCCGCGGTGTTCACCGACGTGCTCGACCGACCGATCCGCTACGCCGACCCGTCGATCCCGACGTTCGTCGCCCGCTGGCGTGCCCGGGACGAACCGCTCGGCTTCGTCCTGTTGTTGGTCGGTATCTACACGACCGCCCGCCTGGGCCTGGCCGGCCGTGTCACCGACGACCTGGGGGCGCTCCTCGGTCGGGAGCCACGGACGCTCCGGGAGTACGTCGTCGACTACGCCGCGGAGTTCCGGCCGGCCGCTGCCGACGACCGCACCACGACAGCGGCGTGACCGCACCGTGTCCGTCGCGGGGCCAGTATATTTGTGCCCGCGCGCCGACCACACGGCGTGAACCGGAATCGCGCTATCGGTGTCGGCCGCGACCTCCTGCGGACGGTCCGGGCCGAGCAGGTCTCGTTTCTGGCGGCGGGGATCGCCTACTACATGTTCGTCTCCGTGCTCCCGCTGTTGTTGCTGGCGCTTGCTGTCGGATCGCTGCTGGGCGGGGAAGACTTCGCGGCCCGGGTCGTCGGTGCCGTCGGCGCGGCGCTGTCGCCGGCGGCCTCCGAACTCCTGGAAGACGCGCTGACGAGCGCCGTCGGCCGTGGCGGCGCGACGGTCCTGGGACTGGCGGTGATGGTGTGGGGTGCGCTGAAGGTGTTCCGCGGGCTCGACCTGGCGTTCTCCCGTGTCTACGGGGCTCACGATCCAAAATCGTTCGGCGCACAGCTCGTCGACGCGCTGTCGGCACTGGCGGGGATCGGGCTGGCGATCGTCGGGCTGGGTGTCGTCGGGGCGCTGGGGACCGTCTTCGGCGTCGAGGTGGCGCTGGGCGGCCTCGCGCTCGTCCCGATCCTGACTGTCGCCTTCCTCCCGCTGTACTACGTGTTCCCGGACCGACCGATGAGCGTCCGGGACGCGCTGCCCGGGGCGGCGCTCGCTGCCGTCGGCTGGGCACTGCTGGGGACGGGGTTCAACATCTACGCCGCCCAGGCCGACGCCTATCAGCTCTACGGCGTCGTCGGCGGCGTCCTGTTACTGGTGACGTGGTTCTACTTCGCCGGCCAGATACTCCTTGTCGGGGCGGCGCTGAACGCAAGCCTGGCCGGCGGTCCGGACCGGCAACTACAACAGGACGCGCTTCGAGAGTCCGGCAAAGCGATGAGCGAGGACGCCGACGCACACACCGGCGAAACGCCGCCGCCCAGCGGTTCCGAGGGGGACGGGCGGGATGTCGACGACCTGACCGAGGCGGAACTCGACGCGTTGCGCGAGGAGTTCGAGGAGTTCCGGGAGGATGTCGAGTCGCGCACGCTCCACCGCGAGGACGTGGAATCCGATCTCAAACAGTACGTCCGACGACGGATGCGCCGCGGCCACGCCCGCGGCTGGGGACCGTACGTGGTCTTGCTGTACGGGACGCTGATGACGCTCGGCGCGTTCTACTACCTGAACGGGCCGTGGGCGATCGGCGCGATGCTCGTCGTCTGGCTGTCGACGCTGGGGCTGTACGTCGTGATGCTCGCCGTCGGCGTCACGTTCCGGGTGACCGGCCTCCCCCGCCGTGCGGTCGAGCGGGTCCGTGACTGGCGGCGGTGACCCGCGCCGTCGGTATCAGCGACCTCCTGTCGTCGCTCCCGGGGGTCGTCGTGGTCCTGTTCGCCCTGGTGACGCAACTGGGTGACTTCTGGCTGACGTTCTCGCTGTCGGCGCTGCTGTACTGGCTCGGGGCACAGACGCCGCGTATCGGCCACGGTGTCACCCGCGAGCGGGCGGCGATGGTCGTCGCACTGTTGGCCGCGGCCGTCGCCGTGACCGTTTCGCTGAAAGGTCTCTTCGGGCTGCCGCGACCGGCCGGTGCCGGCGTGGCGGCCCACGCTGACTCCCTGCCCGCCGCCGTCAGGGGCCTGTACGTCTCGATGGCGACCGGCGAGGGCTACGGCTTCCCCAGCGGGCACGCGACGACTGCGGTGTTGGTCTGGGGCGGTCTGGCGTGGTCAGTTCGGATCGGCCGGCACCGCCAGCGGGTGGCGGTCGCCGCCGGCCTGGCGCTGTTGATCGGGCTCTCGCGGCTCGTGCTCGGCGTCCACTTCCTCGTGGACGTGTTGGCCGGGTTCGCCGCCGCAGGGGCGGTGCTGTGGCTGGCGCTGACACGACTCCGAACGCCCGACCGCGTGTTCGGGCTGGCTGCCGTCGTCGCGGCCGTCGGCATCGGTACGAGCGGACTAACCCAGAACGCCGCTGCGGCACTGGGGATCGGCGTCGGCGGTGCGATCATTTGGCGGCTCCTCGGCGGACAGAGTCCGGCGGCGACGCCGGCGGGTGCCCGGCTGACAGCGGCACTGGGCGTCGCCGTCGTCCTCACCGCGGCCGGCGCCACCCTCGCGGTTCGGCCGGCGCCGCTGGCGACCGGTCTCGCGGCCGCCGTCGGGACGGCGCTCTTGCTGGCGATGCCACTGGCCGGCGAGCGGCTCGCGAAAAAATGAGCGGTGTCGGCGCTCAGAACGTTTCGAGGTACCGGTCGAGTTCCCACTGGGAGACATCGACCAGGTAGTCCTTGAACTCCTCGCGCTTGGCCTCGACGAACTTCTCGGCGACGTGCGGGCCGAGCGCGTCGAGGACGACTTCGTCCTCTTCGAGGGCGTCGACGGCCTCGCCGAGGTTGGTCGGCAGGGTGTCGATACCGTACTCCTCGCGCTTCTCCTCGTCGAACTCGTAGATGTTCTCCCGCACCGGGTCCGGGCAGTCGAGTTCGTTCTCGATGCCGTCCAGCCCGGCGTGGATGAGCGCGGCGAAGGCGAGATACGGGTTACACGACGGGTCGGGGAAGCGGGCCTCGATGCGCGAGGCGGCCGGGACGCGGGCGGCCGGCTTGCGGATCAGGGCCGAGCGGTTGCGGTCCGACCAGGCGACGTAGACGGGTGCCTCGTAGCCGGGGACGAGCCGCTTGTAGCTGTTGACCGTCGGGTTGGTGACGGCGGCCAGCGCCGGGGCGTGTTCGAGGATGCCGGCGGTGAACTGCTTTGCCGTCTCCGAGAGGTCGAACTCGTCGTCGCCGTCGTGGAAAGCGTTCTCGCCGTCCTCGGTGAACAGCGAGATGTGGGTGTGCATACCGGAGCCGTTGATGCGCGGGATCGGCTTGGGCATGAACGTCGCGTGCAGGTCGTGTTCGGCCGCGATGGCGCGGACGACCGACCGGAAGGTGCCGACGTTGTCGGCCGTCGACAGGGCGTCGTCGTACTCGAAGTTGATCTCGTGCTGGCCCTGGGCGACCTCGTGGTGGGAGGCTTCGATGTCGAAGCCCATCTCTTCGAGGCCGTAGATGATGTCACGGCGCACGTCGCTCGCCAGGTCCTTGGGTGCGAGGTCGAAGTAGCCGCCGGCGTCGTTGGTCTTGGTGGTCGCGCGGCCGTCCTCGTCCTCCTCGAAGAGGAAGAACTCCGGTTCGGGGGCTGCGTTGACCGTGTAACCCATCTCCTCGGCGCGGTCGAGGGCGTCCTGGAGGACGCCACGCGGGTCACCTGCGAACGGTGCGTCCGTCGAGGTGTTGTGCACGTCACAGATGAGTCGGGCGCTCGCGCCGCCGTCGATGTCGTCGCGGCTCCGCCACGGGAGCAGGGCGAACGTCGACGGGTCCGGGACCAGGCGCATGTCCGACTCCTGGATGCGGACGAAGCCGTCGATGGACGAGCCATCGAAGTAGATGCCTTCGGTGAACGCCTTCTCGGCCTGGTCGGCCGGGACGGAGACGTTCTTTACCGTACCGAGGATGTCTGTGAACTGCAGTCGAAGGAAGTCGACGTTCTTCTCTTCGATCTCGTCGAGCACCGCCTGTGCCTCGTCGGAGAGTTCGCTTGTCATCTTTGAACACCGGATAGGAACACTGGCACTACTAAAACCCTGCCGTTTTGCGCAAAGATTCCGGACTCGCCCCGACCATCTGGACGTTCGTAAAATTCTAATGCCCACGGGGCGTGATTGGATGTAATGACGTACGAAAATCTCGACCGCAAGTTAGTGAATGCCCTGCTGGGAGACGGACGCGCCAGTCTCCGCAGCCTCGGTGAAGATCTCGATGTCTCTGTCACGACGGTGTCGAACCACCTCTCGACACTCGAAGACGAGGGGATCATCAACGGCTACACACCAAAGGTCGACTACGGGGCACTGGGGTACGATGTCACGGCGATCGTCCAGTTGAAGGTCGAGGGGTCGTCCCTGCCGGATGTCACCGAGGACCTCAGGCACCACAAACAGATGATCTCGGTCTACGAAGTCACCGGCGACTACGACATCATCGCCATCGGGAAGTTCACCGACACCGACGGGATGAACGCTCAGATCAAGGAGCTGTTGACCGACCCCGACATCAAGGAGTCCAACACCTCCGTCGTCCTCAACGCCGCAAGCGAGAACGAACAGTTCGACCTCGACCTCAACGACGAGTAACTGCGCCGCCGTTCTGCCGTCCACGACCGGTGAGCGGTCGCGCCGTGTGGGGACGCGTGTCGTCCGTCGGTGGACCGACGGATTCTTGACTGACCAGTCAGTTAGTTACCGGTAATGAGTAACGGCGACACTGCAGACGACATCATGGGCGCGACGTACTGTGCGTTGTGTGCCCACGGGTACGCGGACCTGACGATGCAGGACATCGCCGACGAGTCCGACAAGAGCAAAGCGGCCCTCCACTACCACTACGACAGCAAACACGAGTTGCTGTGTGCGTTCCTGGAGTATCTCTACGACGGGTTCGTCGAGCGGACCGATCCCGACGACGGCACGCCCCGCGAGCGGTTGCTGGGGCTGATCGACGCCGTGCTGGACAAGCCCGACGACGAAGACGAGGAGTTCGGGACGGCGATCTTAGAGATCCGCGCCCAGGCACCGTACGAACCCGGGTTCCGCGAGCGACTGACCCGCTTCGACGACTATCTGATCGAGCAACTCACCGCGATCCTGGAGGACGGTATCGAGGACGGGAGCTTCGACCCCGAACTCGACCCCGAGGACACGGCGCAGTTCATCGTGACGGTCCTGACCGGCGCGGCGACCGAGCGGGTCACCACCGGCCGGCCGGTCGCCTGTACCAAGGGGATGTTGACCGAGTACGTCGAGACCCACCTGCTCGCCGGCCAGCGGGAGGTCGAGGCGTGAGCCCCCGGAGCACGGCCGAGCGAGTCGCCGACCGTCTCGGGAGCCTGTTCAAAGGACAGGACGAACTCGACCTCACGAGCGGCGACATCGGGAAGCCACTGCTGTATCTCTCTTTCCCCATCGTCATCACGAACCTGCTCCAGGTCGCGTACAACCTCGCGGATACGTTCTGGCTCGGCCAGTACTCCACGACGGCGCTCGCGGCCATCTCGTTTGCCTTCCCGATGATCTTCCTGTTGATCTCGCTGGGGATGGGGCTGTCCGTGGCCGGCAGCGTCCTGGTCGCCCAACACACCGGGGCGGACGAACCCGAGAAGGCGGAATACGCCGCCTCACAGACGCTGACGTTCGCCGTCGGCGCCTCGGTCGTCCTGGGCGCAGTCGGCTTCTTTTTCGTCGAGGACTTCCTGTCGCTCCTGGGGGCGTCCCAGCAGGTCCTGCCGGGCGCGACGGGCTACCTGCAGGTCGTCTCGCTGGGCCTGACGACGATGTTTGGCTTCTTCGTGTTCATCTCGCTGATGCGCGGGGCCGGCGACACCATCACCCCGATGCTCGTGATGTTCGGGACCGTCGTCCTCAACATCGCGCTGGACCCGTTCCTCATCTTCGGGTGGGGACCGTTCCCCGAACTGGGCGTGATCGGGGCCGCTGTCGCGACCATCTTCTCGCGGGGCGTGGCCTTCGCCGTCGGCATCGCGATCATGCTGCGGGGGACCCGGGGAATCCAGATCCACCTCCGTAACATGGTGCCGGACTTCTCGTACCTGGGGAAACTGCTGCGTCTGGGCATCCCGGCCTCCGTCGAGGGGACCGGCCGGGCGCTGTCGGTCAACGCGATGTTGTTCATCGTCGGGACGTTCTCGGTGACCGTCGTGGCCGCCTTCGGCGTCGGCATCCGCGTGTTCTCGCTCGTGTTCATGCCCGCCATCGCGATGGACCGGGGCGTCGAGACGATGACGGGGCAGAACCTGGGCGCCGACCGGCCCGACCGGGCGGCGACGGCGAACCACTTCGCCGCGAAGGTCTCGTTCGCCATCCTCACCGCGCTGGGCGCGGTCACCATCTTCGCCGCGCCGACGGTCGTCAGCGTGTTCAGCGACGACCCCGAGGTCGTCAGGATCGGCGCCGAGTTCCTCCAGTGGGTCGCTCCCACGTTCGGCTTCATCGGGATCGTCCGGGCGTACTCGGGCGGGTTCCGTGGCGCCGGGAAGACGCTCACGGCGGCCGCGCTGGCGGTGACGATGCTGGGGATCATCCGTCTGCCCGTCGCGTGGGTCGCCTCCCGTCCCGTGTCGATCCCGGCCTGGCTCGGCCCGACGCTGACGGACCTGTTCGCACAGTCGCTGGGCGAGCAGGGGATCTGGCTCGCCTTTGGCGTCTCGAACGTCCTCGCGGCCGGCATCGCGGCGGCCTGGTTCCTGCGGGGAACCTGGCGGGACGCCGACGCGCGGGCCGCGGGCGGTCCGACGACTGCGGACGACTGATCGTCCGGTCGGACCCCCTGCCGGAGTTCCCGTGGCCGTGTGACGGCCGTCTGACGAAAACTCTTGTGAACGCGTGCCAACCAGCCGGACATGAGCTCCGGTGCCGACGCAGACGACAGCGCCGATAGCCTGTTGTCCGTCTTCGGGACGCCGCTGCTGTCGGCGCTGGAGAGCGACACGGACCGACAGGCCGCGTGCGCGCTCTGCCTGCTCGCCGACGCCGACGCGTCGGTCGTCCCCGCGCTGACCGAGCGCCTCGTCGGGCGACTCGCCGACGCGGACGACACGCGCCCCATCGTCAGGACGCTGGCGACGCTTGCGGCCGATCACACCGACGCCGTCCGCCGCGTCGTCGCCGATCACGAAAGCCGGGACCGACTGTCGAGTGCCATCGCCGACGCCCAGCCCTGGGAGTTCGACCGCGCCGCGGACGGCGGTGGTGTCGTCGGCGCGGTCAGACAGGCCGTCGACAGCGAGCAGGCGGGACCGACCGGGCCGGGGGTCGTCGAGCGCGAGACGGATACCACCGGTCGGGCGGCCGACCCCGACCGCGCGGCCGACCGGGAACACCGCGGGGACCCGGCGGCCGTGGCGCGACGCGATCGGATCGCCCGCGCCGAGGCGTCCGAGGTCTTCCAGGCGATCAGCCTCCTCGGACGGTTCGAGGAGATCACCGTCGTCGAACCGGAGCAGGCGGTCCGGTACGGCTCGGTGTTGCGGACTCGCGCGACGATCGACGGGGAGGCCCACGGCGTCGCGTTGTGGCTGTTCGACCCGCCCGACGAGGGCGAGGCCCGGCGGGCCTTCGGCGCCGGCGTCGCCGAGGCGCTGGCCCAGTGGGACGGCCTGGCCGTCCACGAGGGGATCGCGACCGTCCACGACTGGGGGGACTACCCCCGTCCCTGGGTGGCGACGCCGTACCTCGACGGGACGCTGGCCGACCGCGGTCGAGCGAGCGTCGAGCGCGCGCTGCGGGAGACAGCCCACCTGGCCGGCGCCGTCGCCCACTGTCACAACACCGGCGTCGTCCACGGCGGACTCGACCCGAAGACGGTCGTCTACCCCTCCAGCGAGCTCTCCGGGCTGCCCGCCCCCCGGCTGGACAACGTCGGCGTGCTCGCGGCGGTCCGGGAGCACGTCCAGCCTGCGGAGTATCTGGACCCCCGGTACGCCGCCCCGGAGTACTTCGACCGGTCGTACGGGGCCGTCGACGCCGCGACCGATGTCTACGCGCTCGGGACGCTGTGTTACCGGTTGCTGACCGGATGCCCGCCGGTGGCCGGCGACTACGACACCGTCCGACAGGCTGTCCTGACCGAAGGACTGCCGGCACCCAGCGAGCGGGTCCCACGGCTCCCCGACGCAGTCGACTCGATCGTCGAGAAGGCGACCGCCAGGCGGAAACTGGGGCGCTACGAGACCGCGGCGGGCGTCCGGCGGGACTGCTGGCGACTCCTGCGCTCGTTCTCAGACGAGGAGTCCTGACTGCAACGCGGCCACCAGCAGCGTCACCGTGAGCACGCTGGCGACCGTCGTCACGAACACCGTCGCGCTGACGAACTCCCCGGGTGCGACCTCGGCCCCGTCAGCGCTGAACGCGCCGACGAGGATCAGCGTCGTCACGCCCGTCGGCGTCGCTAACAGGAGGACGACCACGCGGGCGGCGGTCGCGTTCCCGAAGCCCACGAGGGCGATCGTCGCGAGGACTGCCCCGACGGCGACGAGCGGTGCCAGCAGGAGTCTCAACGCGCTCGCGACCCCGACCGGGCGGAGCGTCCCGCCGGCGTCGACCGAGGAGAGCTGGATGCCCAGGATCAGCAACATGACTGGGATCGAGGCGTTGCCAAGCAGTTCCAGGGTTTGCATCAGCGTCGACTCCGTGGGCGGGACCACGCCCAGCCACCGCACCGCCAGCGCGGCGACGACGGCGTACACGAGCGGCACGCCGAACACCCGGCGCATGTCCGCAAGCGGATCGCTCCCGCTGCCCCGGGCGGCGACGTAGATCCCGACCGTGTACAGCAGGACGCCCTGGAGCGCGGTCACGAGGACGGCGACGCTACGGCCCGTCGGCCCGAAGGTGAAGTCCGCCAGCGGGATGCCGTAGTTGCCCGTGTTCGGGAAGACGCTCGCGAGGACGAACGCGCCCAGGAACGGCTCCGTGTGGCCCCAGAGCCGGCCGATCACTTCCGCGATCACCAGCATCCCGGCGGTGAACAGCCCCACGGCGGCGACGACGGCGAAGATGGTCCCGCCGGCCAGTTCCGAGGTGGTCAGGCTGTGGACGACCAGCGCCGGCGCCAGCACGTACACCGTGATCGTGTTGAGCGGGTCCGGATCGACCCCCTCGTACCGGCCCAGGACGAACCCGACGACGGCCACGCCGACGACGGGGAGGATGGCCGACGCGAAGATACCGAGCAGCGACACTGTCTGACGCTCTCGCGGCGAGGGGCAGAACCCTTTCGACTCGTCAGCGGTCGCCGGTGTCGACCCGGGGGTCGAGCAGCCCGTACGAGAGGTCCTGGACGACGTTGCCCAGGACGCCGACGGCGATGATGACCAGGGTCCCGCCGAGCAACACCGGGAGGTCCCGCTGCTGGACCGACCGGAACAGGAGGAGTCCGAACCCCTCGATGCCGAACAGCACCTCGACGACGAACACCGCAAGGACCAGCAGCGCGAGCGCCTCGGTGAACACCAGCGAGCAGATCGGGATGGCGGCGTTCCGGAGGACGTGTGCGGCCACGCGGCGCGGCCCGGCGCCTTTCGCCCGGACCAGCCGGACCACGTCAGTCGAGACGTACTCCAGAGCGTGGGCGCGGGCGTAGCTCACGACTGCCCCCAGGAGCGTCGTCGCGGTCAGGACGACCGGGAGGACGTGCTCGAACACGGCTGCCGGCGGGTCGATCACCCCGCCGGCCGCAAGCGAGAGGGCCATCCCGCCGACCCAGAAGTTCGGGACGGCGAAGACGAGGTAGCTCCCGGTGAGCCCCAGGTTCGGGGGCGGCCGTCCGGGCGGAGCGCGGCGGCCACACCGAGGGCGACGCCGGCGGCGACGGCCAGTGCGAGCGCCGGGAGGACGTACGCCGCCGTCCGCCCGACGGCGCCCATCACCAGCCCGAGCACGGGTTCGTCGACGCGAAAGGAGGTCCCCCAGTCGAGTGTGACCATGTTCCCCAGCCAGTCCCCGTACTGGACCCACAGCGGCCGGTCGAGTCCCCGGGCGGCGAGATACTGGTTCCGGACCCGGTCGAGGGCCGCTTCCTCCGTCCCAGCCCACTTGAGCGCCCCCAGTCGCTGGTTCAGCACCCAGTCCTCGGTCAGGGTAAACAGGCCGAACACGGCCGTCAGGACGACCCAGGCCGCCCCGAGGCCCAGTGCCAGCCGCTGGACCAACCGCCGGAGGAGCGTCACCGGGACCACTCCGCGGCGGGGTGGAGCGAGCGACTGCGACTCGGCCGGGCGTGGTGGGCAGGAGCGGAGGAGGGAGCGGGCGGCATCGTCACTGCCCGGTGTGTCCCGTCGGCTGAAAAAGCCGGCGGCGCTCCGAAGGGGGAGGTTTTATACTCCCTCGTGACACGGCTTGGCATACCCTCCATGGACGAGCCGGACGGTCCCCGTTTCCAGCGTGTCGATTGGCAGTCGGTCGACGACGGATCGCGCCGCCTCAGGGCCGAACACGGCGTTCTGTTGGCCGGGCTGCTCGGGGTGGCCGCGCTCGTCTGCTATCACCGGTTCGTCGCACACGTCTATCTCGTCGGGTCCTGGAAGCCGCTACCGATCGACTGGGTGGCGATGGTCGGCGTGGTCGTCCTGACGGCCTACGGCGTCGTCCCGGTGCTCCGCCGGCCGGCAGCGGTCGGGCGTCTCCTGCACGGGGCTCGCTCCCGCCGCGGACTCTCGTTCGGCCTCGGGATACTCCTCGTGTTCGGGCTGCTCGGGACGGTCGTCCCGGTGCTGATCGGCCGGCCGGAACTGAACTTCGCCGACGCGTTCCAGCCGCCGCTCGGGTTCACCGCCGAGCGGTTCGGCCCGTCCTGTTACGGCGAGACGACCGTCGGCGAGGGGATCACGCGGTACTGCCACGGCTCGACGTACTACCCCTACGGGACCAACCACCGCGGTCACCCGATGGAGTACATGGTCGTCTACGGCGCCCGGACGGCGGCCTACGTCGTCGTCTTCGCCGCGGCGTTTATCCTCCCGCTGGCGACGGCCGTCGGCGTCGTGGCGGGCCTTCGTGGCGGCCGGCTCGACGACCTTCTCATGGGCTACGTCGACGTGCAACTCTGTGTCCCCGCACTCTTTGTCTACTTCATCGGGTACATGTACGACGGCCCGTCGCTACTCCTGTTGTTGCTCACCTTCGGACTCCTCAGCTGGGGCGGGGTCGCCCGGCTGGTCCGCAGTGAGGTCCTCCAGCGCCGGGAGGCCGGCCACGTCGTCCTGGCGCGCAGCCTCGGTGCCTCCGACCGGTATCTCGCCCGCCGGCACGTCCTCCCGAACGTGACCAACACGCTCGTTCCCGCCGTGTTTCACCTCTGTGCGATCCTCGTCCTGGCCGAGGCCGGCGTCGCCTTCCTCGGGTTCAGCGACGTGGAACTGTACTCCTGGGGGTCGACCATCGCCGAGGGGTTACGCACCGAGGACATGCACCCCCATCAGGTCTGGTGGATCTCGACGCTCCCGGCGCTCGCACTGACGCTGCTGTTGCTGGGGTTCAAACTCGTCGGCGACGGCCTGCGTGACCTGCTTGACCCACAGACCGACACCTGAACTATGTCCCGACACGACCCACCACGACACGACGGCGGATCGCCCCCGCTCCTCCGGGTCGAGGACCTCCGGACGCACATCCACACCGACCGCGGGACCGTCCGCGCCGTCGACGGCGTGAGTTTCACGGTCGACCGCGGTGAGGCGGTCTGTGTCGTCGGCGAGTCCGGCAGCGGCAAGAGCGTCACCTGCGAGTCCCTGACCGGCCTCGTCCCCAGTCCGCCGGCCGAACGCGTCGACGGTCGCGTCACGTTCGACGGGACCGCGCTCGACGACGACGCCGCGCGGGCGGCCGTCCGCGGGGACCGGATCGGCCACGTCTTCCAGAACCCCCAGCACGCGCTGGACCCCGTCTACACCGTCGGTGCGCAGTTGCGCGAAGCCATCACCGCCAACGCGGACGGATCCGCCGACGCGGCTCGGCGGCGGGCCGTCGCGCTGCTCGACCGTGTCGGTATCCCCGACGCCGGGAGCCGGGTCGACGACTACCCACACGAGTTCTCCGGCGGGATGTGCCAGCGCGTCGCCGTCGCGACGGCGCTTGCGGCCGACCCGGACCTGCTGATCGCCGACGAACCGACGACCGCCGTCGACGTGACGGTCCAGGCCCGCCTGATCGACCTCCTCCGGGGGTCGCTCGACGACGGGCTGGCGCTCCTGCTCGTCACCCACGACCTCCGTGTCGTCGCCGAGGTCGCCGACCGGGTCCTCGTGATGTTCGGCGGCACCATCGTCGAGCGTGGCCCGGTCGAGGCGGTCTTCGAGCAGCCAGCCCACCCCTACACGCGGACGCTGCTTGCCAGCTACGACGGGTTCGAGCGCCGGGCCGACCGGCCCGCCCGCGACGACCTGCCGACGGACGGCTGCCGGTTCCGCGCGGAGTGTCCCCACGCCGTCGACGCCTGTGCAGGTGGCGATCAGCCACCGGCCTACGCCGTCGGCGACGACCACACCGCATCGTGTGTCCACTACGGTCCCGACGGCGACCCGGACCGACTGGCTGGGGCCGCCGACCAAGCAGAGTCGGAGGTCGTCGATGACTGAGGACGACAGCGCGCCGCTGCTTGCAGTCCGGGACCTGGAGCGCCACTACCCCGTCACCGAGGGACTCCTCCAGCGGGAGGTCGGCCGAATCCGGGCGGTCGACGGTGTGAGCTTCACCGTCGAGCGCGGGGAGACGCTGGGGCTGGTCGGCGAGTCCGGGAGCGGCAAGAGCACGACCGCCCGCACGATACTCGGACTCGAAACGCCGACGGCCGGAAAGATATTCTTCGAAGGAAACGATATCGACGACCTTTCAGGCGCCGCCGAGCGTGCGTTCCAGCGCCGCGTCCAGTTGGTCGTCCAGGACCCCGACGAGGCGTTCAACCCGCGGATGACTGTCGGCGAGGCCGTGGCCGAACCGCTCGCTCTCCACGGGATGGACGACGCCGACCGGCGACGCGCGATCGTCACCGATCTGCTCGAACGGGTCGGGCTGGCGGCGGCGGACAGCGAGCGGTACCCACACGAGTTCTCCGACGGGGAGAAACAGCGCCTGGCTATCGCCCGGGCGCTCGTGGTCGACCCGGACCTGCTGGTCGCGGACGAACCCACGAGCGCGCTGGACGCCCGCGTCGAGGCCGAGATCCTCGGGTTGCTCGCCGACATCCGCGAGGCCTACGACGTGTCGATCCTGTTCATCAGCCACAATATCGACATCGTCCGGCGGTTCTGTGACCGGGTGGCCGTGATGTATCTCGGCGAACTCGTCGAGACCGGCCCGACGGACGCCGTGCTGTCGGCGCCGGCCCACCCGTACACCCGACTCCTGCTCGACTCCGTCCCGAGCCTGGACCCGACCGACCGGGGCCTCCCGGAGCCGCTGACCGACACCGTCCCCGACCCGGCCGATCCACCCACCGGCTGTCGGTTCCACCCGCGCTGTCGCTCGGTGATCCAACCGGACGGTGTGGACCTCCCGACGGACACCTGGCGGGCCGTCGCAGCGTTTCGGTTCACCCTCGACGCCGAGGCACTGCCCGACGGACTCGACGACACGGCCGCGGTTCGGGAGACGTTCGACATCCCAGTTGATATTTCTCACGAGGGTATCGAAGCCGCGGTCGACGGCGCCGCGGCGGCCGTTGCCAGTGGTGACCTCGACCGCGCCCGCGAGCGCCTCGCGGCCGCCACGTCGACCGTCTGTGCTAGCGAGACGCCCGAGACGGCGTCCGTCGACGGCTGTTCGGTCCAGTGCCACCGCTACGACGATTCGACACCTGGTGAACCGCTCGTCGAGGACTGAGAAGTCGCTATCGACGCGAAAACGGAGCGAAGTCAGCGAGCGGTGCGGAGACGGTGGGGAGGCCAAGCATCCGCGGCCGAAGGCCGCGGTTCTCGGAATCGCCTGCGGCGATTCCGCCTTTTTCCCCAAGTTTTTACGCGGGGGTCGAGCGCGAGGCCCTCGCGTAAAAAGTGGGCTTACATCATGCCGCCCATGCCGCCGCCCATGCCGCCCATGCCGCCGGGTGCGCCGCCGGGCGCGCCGCCCTCGTCGCCGTCACCGGAGGTCGAGAGGTCGCCCGCGGCGATGATGTCGTCGATCTTGAGCACCAGGTTCGCGGCCTCGACGGCCGAGGACAGCGCCTGACGCTTGGCGTGGGCCGGCTCGACGACGCCCGTTTCGAGGGTGTCCTCGACATCGCCGGTGAAGACGTTCAGGCCGGCGCTGACCTCGCCGTCCTCGTGGGCCGCGCGCAGGTCGACCAGCGTGTCGATGGAGTCCAGCCCGGCGTTCTCGGCCAGCGTGCGCGGGATGATCTCCAGCGCGTCGGCGAAGGCCTCGACGGCCAGCTGTTCGCGGCCCTCGACGGAGTCCGCGTAGTCGCGCAGGCGAGCGGCGACCTCGATTTCGGGTGCGCCGCCGCCGCCCAGAACCGTGCCGTTGGCGACGGTGCTGGCGACGACATCCAGCGCGTCCGTGACGCCGCGTTCGAGCTCGTCGACGACGTGGTCGGTCGAACCGCGAAGCAGCAGCGTGACGCCGTGGGCGTCCGCACCGGTCCCTTCGACGTAGAAGAGGCCCTCTGCCTGGTCGCGTTCGACCGAGCCGTGACCGAGGTCGTCCTCGGTGGCCGAGTCGAGGTCGGAGACGACGCGGGCGCCCAGGACTTCCTTCAGGAACTCGATGTCGGACTTCTTGGCCCGCTCGATCGCGAGGATACCCTGCTGGGCGAGGTAGTGCTGAGCCATGTCGTCGATGCCCTTCTGACAGAACAGGACGTTCGCGCCGGTCGCGGCGACCTGGTCGACCATCTCCTTGAGCTGTGCTTCTTCCTTGTCGAGGAACGTCTGGAGCTGGCTCGGGTCGTCGACGGAGAGCTGGGCGTCGACATCGGTCTCGTCCAGTTCGATGGCGGTGTCGACGAGCAGGACCTTCGCGTCGTCGACGTTCTCGGCCATCTCCTCGTGGACGGCGTCCTTGTCGATGACGGCGCCTTCGAGCAGTTCGGAGTTACCGGCCGAGCTGCCGGTCTGGGTCTCGATGTTGAGGTATTCGAGGTCGGCGACGACGGAGCCGTCTTCGGCTTCGACGGTGACGGCGTTGACGGCGTCGACGATGAGCTGGGCGAGCAGCTCCTTGTTGAGCTCGGCGCCCTTGCCGGTCATGGAGGTCTCGGCGACCTTCCGGAGCAGTTCCTCGTCGTCGGGGTCGACATCGGTCGCGATGTCGGCGACGATGTCCTTGGACTCGCTCGCAGCCATGTCGAACCCTTTGATGATCGCCGACGGGTGGATGTCCTGTTCGAGGAGGTCCTGGGCGTTCTTGAGGAGTTCGCCCGCGATGGCGACGGCGGAGGTGGTCCCGTCGCCGGCCTCGTCTTCCTGGGTCTCTGCGACCTCGACGATCATCGAGGCCGTCGGGTTGTCGATGTCCATCTCCTGGAGGATCGTTACCCCGTCGTTCGTGACGGTGACATCGCCCATCGAGGAGACGAGCATCTTGTCCATCCCCTTCGGACCGAGTGTCGATCGAACGGACTCGGCGACCGCGCGAGCCGCGGAGATGTTGTGTTCCTGTGCAGATTTGTCCTTCATCCGCTGGGAGTCCTCTCCCAGGATGATCATCGGCTGTCCCTGCATCTGACGCTGGCTCATAATCAGACGGAGATTGTATGTGGTTCTATATAAAAGTACGGGTTGTCGCCGGCCAGTCGCCGTGGCGCCGTTCCTGCTCGAACCGAAGAAATCGCAGTACTACGAGGGTATCGGCCCGATATTGTGACATTCGGTCACACGGGACATCGTGCCGATGAGTTCGCGTTTATATATTACTCGATCAGTTCCTTCCAGTGGACGGTCGCCGTCCCGACGACGAAGGCGTCCCTGCCGTCGGCGTTGCGGCGGAACTGGAGCGTGTTCTCGCCCTCGTGGAGCAGAGCCGGGACGACGGTGTCCATCCAGTACTGCCAGCCGTCGCCGGTCGCGATGTCGAACCCGGAGAGGGCCTCGCCGTTGACGAGTAGTTCGTGGTCGTAGTCGCCGACATCGTAGACCTGCATCTCCACGTAGGGATCGACCGGGTCGGCGACCGGTACGTCGAAGGCGACCTTGTCGCTGCGGTCGCCGACGAACTCCGCCCACGGAACGTCGAGCGAGTCCGCCGACGGACCGAGATGCTGCTGGAACGTACAGCACGCGTAGTTGGCACGGTGAACCATACCGGACCTGTGGGGCGCCGCCCTCAAAAAGGGATACCGACGGCACCGGACCGTGGTCCCGCGCCCCCGCGCCGGGGTAACATTCACTGTCTCTGGCCGCCTACAGCCGTGCGTGAATCGCACGGCAGCCCTGGACGCGGTCGTCTTCGGGGTCGACATCCAGAGTGGCGACGTGCGTGGGGACGCTCCCTCCTACGCGCTCGTGGTGTTCGACGGGGAGTCGGTCGAACGCGACGTGGTCTCGCGCCGGAAGCTCCGCCGGCGGATCGAGGCCGAGGAGCCAGCGATGGTCGCCACGGACAACATGTACGAACTGGCCGCCGACAAGGACCAGCTGGTCCACTTCCTCGGTCAGTTACCGGACGGGACGCGGCTGGTCCAGGTGACCGGCGACGAGCGCCCGGAGCCGCTCTCGCGGGTCGCCAAGCGCCACGGGGTCCCCTACGGCAAGGAACCGATGCAGGAGGCCGAGGCCGCTGCCCGCCTGGCGGCCGCGAACGTCGGCCAGGAGGTGTCGGCCTTCACCGACACGACCGAGGTGAAGGTCGCCCGCGGGCGCTCGACCGGCAAGGGCGGCTGGTCCGAGGACCGCTACACCCGCCGCATCCACGGCTCGGTCAAGACCCGCGCCCGGGAGGTCGAGTCCGAACTGGAGGCGGCCGGCCTGGAGTACGACCGCGACGTGACCGAGAAGTACGGCGGCTTCTCGAACGCCGTCTTCCGCGTGCAGGCACGGCCACAGGACATCCCCGTCTCCCGGAACCGCTCGGGCGACACTCGCGTCGAGATCGAACGGGTCCGCCGGGACGGCATCGAGTTCCGGCCGCTGGCCAAGCGGCGGGACCACGTCGTCGTCGGGGTCGACCCGGGGACGACGACGGCCGTCGCCATCGTCGGCCTCGACGGCGAGGTGCTCGACGTGTACTCCTCGCGCACCGACGACACGGCCGCGACGACCGAGTGGATCATCGAGCGGGGGCGCCCGGTCGTCGTCGCAGCCGACGTGACGCCGATGCCAAACACCGTCGAGAAGCTCCGCCGGTCGTTCAACGCCGCCGGCTGGGAGCCAGAGCGGGACCTCCCGGTCGACGAGAAGAAACACCGGACCCGCGAGGAGGCCTACGACAACGACCACGAGCGGGACGCGATGGCAGCCGCGCTGTACGCCTACGACCGCCACGAGGACCAGTTCGACCGCATCGCGAGCAAGGTCCCGCCACAGGAGGAGGTCGGGCCGGTCGTCGCCCGCGTCGTCGCCGGCGAGGAATCCGTCGAGGCGGTCCTCTCGGACATCACCGGGGAGGACGAGGACGACGAGGAGGAGACCGCCCACGAACCCCGGGAACTGACCGAGGAAGAGGAGGAGATAAATCGGCTCCGGTCCCGGATCGACCGGCTGGAGTCCCACGTCGACGACCTCAAAGACACCATCCAGCGCAAGGACGACCAGCTCCAGGAGAAGGACAAACAGTTAGAGAAGGCCCGCAGCGAGGGCCGGCGCGAGGTCCGCAAGGACCGCGAAGTCACGCGGCTCCAGCGGCGCAACGAGGCGCTGGAGCGGGACCTAGAGGAGGAACGAGAGCGACGCGAGGAATTGGCCGACAAGCTCGACCGTCTGAAGGCCCTCTGGAAGCTCGATCACTCGAACTTCGCCGATGTCTCGGAGAAACAGGAGGGGTTGGTCCCGGTCAAGGTCGTCGAGCAGTTCACCCGTAGTGACATCGAGGCCGCCGACGAGCGGTTCGGGCTGGTCGAGGGCGATATCGTGTTGCTCCGGGACGCCTCCGGCGCCGGCCGGTCGACGGCCGAACTGCTCGCGGACATCGAGCCCCGCGTCGTGCTCCGCTCGGGCAACCTCTCCGAGGCCGCCGACAAGGTGCTGTTCGACCACCGCGTCCCGGTCGCGCCCGCGGAGATGGTCACCGTCCAGGAGGTCGACGAACTCGCGGTGGCCCGCGAACACGAGGTCGAGGCGGCGCTGGCCGACTGGGAGGAGCGCGCCGAGGACCGCAAGCGCGAGCGCAACGCCGAGATGGTCGACCAGATCATCAGCGAACACCGCGCCGACCGCCCGGTCGAAGACTGACGACCGTCAACGCGCCGGAGAGCGTCTGTTGACGACGTTTCGAGAGCTGTGGCGCAGGGAACGGTTATATCTCCGATCGGCGTACCGTCGGCTATGGTAGGGGACACAGCTTGCCTCAGGCAGGCACTGGATACGCTCGACGATGTCTTCTACGTCTACGACAGCACGGACGGGCTCGTCTACTGGAACCGCCGGCTCGAAGACCTGTTCGATCTCACCGAGGCGGAACTCACGGGCATGAACCCGACGGAGTTTTTCCTCCCGGAGGACCGGTCGGCGATCGCGGCGGCAGTGGCCGATATCTACGAGACGGGCGAGACAGTCGTCGAAGCGGTCGCCCGGACCACGGAGGGGCGTGTCCGGTTCGAACTGACCGGCCGGCTGCTGACCGACGACGACGGAACGGCGGTCGGTTTCGCCGGCACCGGCAGAGACGTGACCGACCGCCGCGACGAGACCTGGCAACTCGCCCGCGAGAACGAACGGCTCGCGGAGTTCGCGGACGTGCTGGCACACGACCTCCGGAACCCGCTGTCGGTCGCCAGCGGCCACCTGGCGCTGGCCCGTGCTCGCGTCGACGACCCCGAGGCGACCGAGCAGTTGGACCGGCTGGCAGCGGCCCACAGCCGTATCGAGACGATCATCGCCGACATCCGCAGCGCGGCCCGCGAGGGGGTGCTGGCAACCGAGACCGAGCCGGTCGACCTGGCTGCTGTCGCGGCGAGCGCGTGGGACGCGATCCGGGCGCCGGACGCGACGCTCGACTGTCGCGCAACCGGGACCGTCGAGGCCGACCGGGACCGGCTTCAGCGGCTGCTGGAGAACCTCTTTCGCAACGGTGTGGAGCACGGTTCGACGAGCAATCGGACGGAGTCCGATGACAGCGTGGAGCACGGCTCCACGGGCAGTCGGCCGGGGGCCGACGACAGCGTCGAACACGGCTCTTCGCCCGTCCGGATTCGGGTCGTCGACACGGAGACCGGCTTCGCCGTCGAGGACGACGGCCCGGGCATCCCGTCCGACGAGCGCGAGCGGGTCTTCGAGCCCGGCATCAGCCTCGCGGACGGCACCGGTTTCGGGGCTCGCGATCGTCCGGTCGATCACGCAGGCCCACGGCTGGGCGGTGACGATCACGGAGGGGGGAGTCGGGCGGTGCTCGGTTCGCGTTCGACTGCCCCGAGGGCTCAGGGGAGGCCGCCGGCTCCGCCCATCCCGAAGGCGGCCATGAGGCTGGAGACGAGCCCGTAGACGACGAGTCCGAGTCCGCCGACGACGAAGGCGATGCCGGCCGCGATCAGCGGCGCCTGTGACGCGACGAGTCCGATGCCACCGAGTGCGACGACGATGCCGGCGATACCGACCGCGCCGAGTTTGTCGAGCATACCCCGACTCGTTCGGCCGGCGGAGAAAAGCCCGTCGGTCAGTGCTCGAACTCGGTGTCGATCGCCTGTGCGGCCGCGACCATCTCCGTGATGGCGTCCTGGCGGCGCAACAGCGTCATGGTGTTGCCCTCGACATCGAACGTCCCGCTCAGCACCGATTCGGAAACGTCGAGGTCGCCCTGGAGCAGGGCTTTCCAGGCGGCGTATGGCCCCCGGAGCGCGAAGTCGTAGTCGCCGTCCGCACTGATCGCGGCGTCGGTGCAGTCGCCGTCGTCGACCTCGACGAGGACAGTCACCGAGTCACCGTCGTAGTCGTCGGCCGCACGGATCTCGAACTCGAAGGTCGCGACGAACTCCTCTGTGGCCGTCTCGAAGGCCGCCCGGTCGTTGAGGCGCTCGCGCCACAGTCTCGCCCACTCGGCGGCGTCGTCGGGTAGTGTCACAGTCATTGTCGACGCTCCCTCAGACGCTCTCGAAGTCCGCCGCCGGGATCAGTGCCTCGACGCGGTTGTCCGTGAGCAGCGTGACGAGCGCGTCGGACGGGCCGCTGACGAGGAAGGCGCCGCTCTCGGCTTTCGCCGCTTCCAGCGTCATCGGCGTCTCCGAGAGGTGCTGCTGGAAGGACCGGGCGCTCTCGGCGAACAGCTCCGCCCGCCGGCGCTGGAACTCCAGTTGGGCCTGGGTCTGGTTGATCGAGCCGTTCTGGACGCGCGAAGTGATGTCGCTCTGCATCGACTCCAACTTCTCTTGCTCGGGCTGGACGGCGGCCATCACCGTCGCCGTGTCGGACTCCTCGGTGGTCTGGATCGTCGTCTCGGTCGGCGTCTCGTCAAGGGCCGTCTCCGTGGAGTCGACTGACTCCTCGTCGCCGTCAGAGGAGACACAGCCGGCGAGAGAGGCAGCCGTTCCCGAGGCAGCGACCTTCAAAAAGTCTCTGCGGTCGTGCTCGTCGCTCATCGTGTCAAGACAGTTCGGAGTCGCGCGAATAAGAATTGTGGTTGGTCGGTCGGGCACTCAAGCTAGTCGACAGAAGTTAAACCTCCCGGGAACGAACGTCCGCGTATGAGCGACAACGACAGCCGGAAAGACCTGCGGATGCCCGACGACGACGAGGTGTTCGCGATCGTCACAGACATGCTGGGCGCGAACCGCGTCAAGGTCCGCTGTATGGACGGCGTCGAACGCACCGCCCGCATCCCGGGGAAGATGCAGAAACGCATCTGGATCCGGGAGGACGACGTGGTACTCGTCGAGCCCTGGGACTGGCAAGACGAGAAGGCCGACATCACCTGGCGCTACGAGAAGCAGGACGCGGACCAGCTCCGCGAGGAGGGACACATCCAGGAGTAGCGACCAGATGACCCGATCAACGAGGGCCGACACGTGACAGAGGCGGAGTTCGGACTCCTCGACACCGAGGAGGCCGAGTCACCGGGCGACGAGTGGGAGGAACTCGACGTTTCCGACACCGAGGCCGACCGCATCGCCCGCAAGCGGGACCGCGAGTTCAGCGAGTTCCGCAAGCGCATCAAGGACGCAGACCAGTTCAAAGTCGAGGCAAGCGTCTTCGACGACGCCACCTACGGCGCGCTGTACAAACTCGTTCAGGACGGCCACATCGACGCCTTCGGTGGCCCGATCTCGACCGGCAAGGAGGCGAACGTCTACACCGCACTGGCGGGCGACGAGGAGGTCGCCGTCAAGGTGTACCGCATCAACGCCTCCGACTTCACCGACATGCGGGGTTACCTCGACGGCGACCCGCGCTTCGAGGGGATCGGCTCGGACAAGAAGAAAGTCGTCACCGCCTGGGTCCGCAAGGAGTCCTCGAACCTCAAGCGGGCCCGCAAGGCCGGTGTCCGCACACCCAAACCCATCGCCGTCGAACGGAACGTCCTCGTCATGGAGTACCTGGGCACCGAGGAGGGACGGGCCCGCCGGCTCAGCGAGGTCCACATCGAGAACCCCCAGATGGCCTTCGACGTGGTCAAAGAGTACATGCGCCGGCTCTACGACGCCGGCCTCGTCCACGGCGACCTCTCGGAGTACAACGTCGTCTTCCACGAGGGGCAACTGTACATCATCGACCTCGGACAGGCGGTCACCGTCTACCACCCCAACGCCGAGGAGTTCCTTGAACGGGACTGCCGGAACGTCGCGAACTTCTTCGCCCGCCAGGGGGTCGCGGCCGACCCCGACGACCTGCTCGCCTACGTTCGGGAACACGCGACCCCGCGGGACGACGACGACACCGAACGCGGCGCCGACGACGATGCGGTCGCGGCCGAGCGCGACGGCGGGACCGACGAGACGGGCGACACCGACGGGACCGACGACTCGCCCGAGTGACCCAAACCGCCCTTTCAGTCAGGCAAAACGCTAAGAGGCGCACCTGTCGACTGGACGTATGGGCACTTGGCGCGACCGACTCCCCGAGCGGCTCCGGACCGCAGTCCGCGACCGCGTCGCCGTCGACACGCGGGCGCTGGGTGTCTTTCGGCTCTCGCTGGGCGTGCTTCTCCTCGCTGATCTCCTCCTCCGTGCGCGGGACCTCCGGGCGCACTACAGCGACAGCGGGGTGTTCCCCAGGGCGGCCGCGATCGAGCTGTACGACCCGCTGTCGTTCCACCTGGCGGTCGGCGACGTACCGCAACTGGCCGCGCTGTTCGCGCTCCAGGGGGTCGTTGCGCTCGCCTTCCTCGTTGGCTACCGGACCCGGCTGGCGACGCTGCTGACGTGGGTGTGCTGGCTCTCGTTGCACGCCCGGTTCCCCATCGCGCTCAACGGCGGCGACACGCTCTTGCGGCTCTCGCTGTTCTGGTCGCTGTTCGTCCCGCTTGGCGCGCGGTTCTCCGTCGACGCGCTCCACCGCGAGGCCCCGCCCGAACGGATCGCCTCGCTGGGCACCGCGGCGTTGCTGGGCCAGGTCCTGTTCATGTACGGCACCAACGCCGCGTTCAAGCACATGGGGACGATCTGGGCGACCGGCGACGGCCTGACCTACACCCTCCGGCTCGGCCACTTCACGACCGCGTTCGGGGAGTTCCTCGGGACGCTCCCGCTCGTGACCACGGTCCTGGGGTACACCGTCTTCGTCCTCTGGACGCTCTCGCCCGGTCTCCTCCTGTTGACCGGGTGGAGACGCGCTGTCCTCGCGGGCCTGTTCGTGGGGATGCACGTCGGGATGGCGCTCTCGATGCATCTGGGGCTGTTCCCGGCGGTCGTCGTCGCGGCGTTGCTCCTCTTCCTGCCGACGCCGGTCTGGGACCGCTTGCTCCCGCCCGAGCGGGTCGACCGATTCCGCCGGCCCGCGCTGGAGGAGTTTTTGCGCGGGCTCTACCCGACGCTGTCGACACCCGCCCTGCTCGCCAGACTGCACGGCCACCTCCGGGTCGTCGCCGTCGTCGTCATCCTCGTCTCGCTGTTGTTCGTCGGCGCGTTCAACGCCCAGGTGCTGACCAACCGCGCCGGCGTCGGCCCGCAGGACACCACCCCCGAACCGCTGGAGACCTACGGCGAGACGCTGTATCTCACCCAGTACTGGAACATGTTCGCGCCCGACCCGCTCCGGAAGACGGGGTGGTACCGCCTCCCCGGCACCCTGGAGAACGGAACGACGATCGACGTGGCGCGGGGCGGCCCCGTCACCGCCGACCGCCCGGCCGGACTGGACGACCTCGCGACACAGTACCCGAACCAGCGCTGGCGCAAGTACCTGAGCAACCTCCGACAGCCGGGGTACGCGGCCGAGCGGGAGCTGTTCCTCCAGTATCACTGCGAGCAGTGGAACCGCGAGCACGACACCGACCTCGAATCGATCGAGTTCGACTACGTCACGCTGTGGGTGACCGACAACGGGACCGTCCGGCAGGGGACCGACTTCCTCGGGAGTCACACCTGCGCGGCCTGAGAACCGGTCGCAGGACGCCCCGCACGCCGAAGTTTTAAACAGGCTGACCGTCTTACGGCAATATACTTATGCAACACGTGAAGATTCCGCAGGACCGGATCGGTGTTCTCATCGGCGACGGTGGTGAGACGATGCGCGAGATCGAGGAGCGTGCCGAGGTCCGCCTCGACATCGACTCCGAGGACGGGTCGGTCAAGGTCGAGACCGTCGGCGACCCCGTGACGGCGCTGAAAGGCCCGGATATCGTCAAGGCCATCGGCCGCGGGTTCGCCCCCGACGACGCGCTGGCGCTGCTGGACGACGACATGATGATGTTCGAACTCATCGACATCGAGGCCGCCTCCCGGAACAAGAACGACTTCCGCCGCCAGAAGGGCCGACTCATCGGCGAGGGCGGCCGGACCCGTGAACTCATGCAGGAACTGTCGGGTGCCGCGGTCGTCATCTACGGGTCGACGCTGGGGATCATCGGAGGTCCCGAACAGGTCGACGCGGTGCGGGAAGCCGCCGAGATGCTGCTCGACGGCGCCCCCCACGGCTCTGTGTACTCGTTCCTCGAACGCAAGCACAACGAGATGAAACACAAGGGCCTGGAGTACCACCAGTTCACGGGCTGAGTCATTCGGCCCCGAACACCTGTACCGATCCGCCGGTCGCGTAGAGTCGTCCGCCAGACAGCGCCAGCTCCGGTGGAATCCGCCGTTGCTCGGTCGTCCACAGCTCGCTCCCGTCGGCTGCCGACCGCGCGCTGAGACGGCCCTGGAGGTTCACGTAGACTGTCGACCCTGCTGCGACCGGTGCGGAGGCGAGCGAGTCGGGCGACCACGTCCATCTGGTGCTCCCGTCAGCCATATCCAGACCGACGAAGGTCACGTCGTCACGTTCGATGCCCGCGGCAGTGATCAGGGTCGATCCCGCGATAGCGGGCCAGTACGGGAGCGCGTTCCGCCCCTCGGGCAACTCGACGATCGCCGTCGCCCACCGCTGTTCCCCGGTGTCGAGCTGGATCGCGTGGAGGCGCCCGTCACTGGCCGCGACGTACGCCGACCGGGCGACGATCACGACCCGGCGGAGGACCCGCGCGACGGAGGAAAACCGGAACCGACGGTCGCCAGTCGCGCGGTCGAGGCCGACGAGTGCCCCCTCTGCGGTCGGGACGGCGACGGTCTCACCGGAGACCGCGGGTGTACCGGTAGACCGCTCGAATCGCCGCCGCCACCGGACCGACCCGGAGTCGAGTTCGAGCGCCGCGAGCGTGTCCCGGCCGGCGTAGACGGTCCCGTCGGCGATCGTCGGGGAGGACGCGACGCGCTCGCCGACCGACCACGACCACTGGTCGGCCCCCGTCTCGGCGTCGAGGGCCCGGACACCCGCGTTGCCGGCGCCGACGACGACGGTGCCGTCCGCGACTGCAGGCGCCTCGAAGATCGTCCCCGTCCCCGGCGTGTGCCAGCGCTGGCGCCCCGTCGCCGCGTCGAAGGCACGGACGCCGCCGCTGTCGTCGGCAGCGTAGACGGTCCCGCCGACGACCGCGACGCTTCCGAGTTCGGCCTCCTCGGCACTGATCCGTCCGACCGCCGTCGGTTTCGACTGCGGCCCGGCCGCCTCGGGAACGCTGGCGCTGTTTCGGGGGCCGCGCCGATGGCCCGGCCAGTCGGCTCCGCTCCGACTGGTCGGCGGCGTGGGATTCGCCGTTGCCGTCGCCGGCTCGCGTGTCGTCGCTTCGGCGTCGTCCGTGTCCCTCACGGTTCCTTCACCGGGCGACTGCAGCTCCAGACAACCGCCCACCGAGCCGGCGATCCCGGTCGAGAGCGCCGTAAGGAATCGCCGCCTACCGGAGTCGCCTGTCATGCCGGCGGCTCCTCCGTCTGGACCGCGACCAACTGCCCGCGGACGGTGTAGAGGAGCGTCCCGCCGGCGACGACGGACTGGTGTGCGCTCTGGCCGGGGCCGACCGTTCCCCGGACGGTTCCGTCGGCGAGATCGATCCGGTAGTTGCCGACGTACACCGCCTCGGGGGTCACAGTGGGATGGCCGCGGACGAGTCGCCTGGTGCCGAGCGAGGTGCTCCAGCGGACCGTCCCGTCCGACGGCGTGAGGAGCCGAACCGTCCCACTCTCGTCGGCGACGACCACGCCGGCCGGTGACCGGGCCGGGCCGACCGGGATCTCCGTCCCAATCGACCGGGACCACTGCGTGGCTCCGTCGTCGCGGTCGAACGCCAGCACGTTGCCGTCCCCGGTGGTCACGTAGACCCGGCCGCCGTCGACCGTCGCCGTCCGGTAGCGACCGCCGTTGCCGGTGCTGGTCCACTGTTCCTGCCCGGTCGCGGCGTCGAGCGCGTACATCGTGTCGCCGGAGCCGACGTAGACGGTCCCGTCGGCGACCGCCGGCGTCGCGGCCATCTGTGTCCCGGTGTCGGTGCGCCACTGGCGGCGGCCCGTCGCCAGGTCGACCGCGATGACGGCCCCCTCGGTGTAGCCGTACTCGACGACCGCGTAGACGGTGTCGTCGACGATGGTCACCGGAACGTTCGGCGGATAGCCGATCTCGTGGGCCCACTGCTCGCTCCCGTCGCGCACCGAGACAGCGTGGATCTTTCCGCCGACCGATCCGAACACGGCGGTCCCGTCGGCGACTGCCGGCGTCGCGTACACGTCGTCACCGACCGAGGCCCGCCACCGTTCGCTCCCGTCCCGTCCGTCGAACGCGAGCAGCGCGCCCCCGTAGACACCCATGAGAACGGTGTTGTCGACCACGGCGGGACCGGCCCCGGGGAAGATGTTCGCGTCGATGTCGGCTCGCCACTTCGTCTCGGCGTCGACGCCCGGCCCGGTCGCGTCGGCCGCGTAGGCGGTGTTCTGTGCGTCGTAGTAGGCGGTCGACCACTCGCCGGCGATCGCCCGGTTCGGCTCGGGCGTCTCGAACGCGGTCCGCGTCTCGGTCGGGGTCTCCGGAACCGCCGTCTCGGACCGCGCTCCCGGGGTCGGTGTCGCGGCCGCCGTCTCCGGGCGGCCCGTCGGCGTCGCGGTCGTTCCCTGAATATCGCTCCGCAGACACCCGCCGATCCCGGCCGTCCCCAGCGTGGTCGCGACCGAAGCCAGGAGTCGCCGCCGGGACACGCGCCGTGGCTCGTCGCTCCCCTCACTACTCGAACCCATGCCCCGAACAGTCGGGCGCGGTCACTTGACCGTTGGGACTGGTCGGGGCGTCGGGTCCATAGGCCGTGACGGCTCGTGTGGTCGCCGCTCGGAACTGTCAGGATCGTGTGAGATATGTGTTTCTCGTACTCAGCTACGAGAAACTGGCTTCTCAGACCGCTTTTTGCCCTCCCTGCCCCAGATGGCTGCATGGACGGACCGACGACACACGTCGACAGGCGGACGCTGCTGCGTTCGCTGTCGGCGGGTGGCGCCGCCACGCTCGCTGGCTGTACGGACCCCCTGACCACGGACGGCGGGAGCGAGACGCCGCGGATCGAGATCGAGTCGGGGCGCCGCCGGGACGCGCGCCTGGTTCCCACGCTCGTCGGATTCGTCCCCGAAACTGACGTGACGGTGACCGCACGAGCGACCGACGCCGAGGACCGCACCTGGCGGAGCCGCGCGGTCGTGACGACGGACCGTCAGGGCACCGCGTCGCTGGCCTCGACGGCGCCCGCCGCGGGCAGCTACGCCGGCGCGCGGTCGATGGGGCTGGTCTGGTCGATGGGACTGACGTACCGCCGCCCGCCGACGTACTTCGTCCAGGACGGCCCCGAACAGACGGTCACCCTGTCCGCACGCGTCGGCGACGAGGTCGTCGCCGAGCGGACGGTGACGCGCGTGTTCGCCCCCGACGGCGTCACACACGAGCGCGTCCGCGACGAGGACCGCGGGCTCGTCGGCCACTACTTCGAACCCCCTGGCGAGGGTCCCCACCCCGGTGTCGTGGCGCTCCACGGCAACGGCAACTCCCCGCTGACGAACTTCGGCCGGATGCTCGCCGCCCGGGGGTTCGCCGTCCTCGCGCCCAGGTGGTTCGGCGAGGAGGAACCCATCCCGGACCAGTTGGTCGAGATTCCGCTCTCGTCGGCCCGCGCCATGGCGACCTGGCTCCAGTCCCGCGAGGCCGTCACCGACCGGATCGGCGTCCTCGGCCACTCCAAGGGCGCTGAGTTCGCGCTCATGGCCGCTTCCCGGTACGATGTCTTCGACGGCGTGGTCGCTATCGCGCCAAACGCCTTCGCGTTCATGGCCCCGGGCATGGTTTCGGCGGGTCCGTCCTGGGCCGTCGACGGCGAGCCGGTCCCGACCTTATCGCGCTCGGGCAACAGCGAGATCCGCCGGAAGGAGGGGCGTCTCGTGATCGCCGACCAGATCCGAGCGGACCTCTCCGCGGCCGACCAGGCACAGCTCGACCGGGCGGCGATCCCGGTCGAACAGATCACCGGCGACGTGTTGCTCGTCGGCGGACTGGACGACACCATCTGGCCGATGGAGGAGATGATCCCGCGCCTGACCGCGCGGCTCGACACCGAGTCGTTCCAGCACCGCGTCGCGTCGCTGGTCTACGACGAGGCCGGCCACGTCATTACCGTCCCGCACAAGCCGACGACCTACCACCACCTCGGCGGCCAGCTCTATCTGGGCGGCCAGCCCGAGCCCGCCGCGGCGGCCGAAGCCGACGCCTGGCCGCGGATTGTCCGGTGGTTCCGCGACGCGCTCTCGGGCTCGGCTCAGTGACCCGGAAACAGTTATCGGGGAGCCGCGCCAACCGTGCTGTCATGGACGGCGAACGCGAGGACGGCGAGGGCCGACCCGCCGTCGCCGCGGCCACCTTCTCGCTGCTGGCAAACGAGCACCGAATGGCGATCATGCGGGCGCTCGCTGCTCCGGGTGAGGACGGTCACGACCCGGCAGGGCTGACCGACCGCCAGGTGTATACCGCGGACGCCGTCGGCCCGCCGACGAAGAGCTACTCGGAGCTGAAAGCCGCGACCGACATCCGCGACAACGGCCAGTTCAACTACCACCTCAACGAGCTGCTCGGGACGTTCGTCCGGAAGGCCGACGACCGGTACCGGCTGACATGGCTGGGACTGCTCGCGGACCACATGGCCTCGACCAAGCTCGAAACCGACGGAGTCGGCCGGGCGTTCGACGCGGACGCGGACTGTCTGGCCTGCGGGGCGACGCTCCGGGCGGTCTACACCGACGAACAGTTCTTCGAACTGAGTTGTCCCGACTGCGGTATCGGCTACGAGCAGATGCACGTCGCCGCTCGCGGGGTCGAGAGCCACACCGACGCCGGCCTCCTGCGAGCGGTCGCCAGCCGTGCCCACCACGAACGGGGCATCTTCGCGACCGGCGTCTGTCCCCGCTGTTCCGGCTCGGTCGAGCGCCGCGTCGTCCTCCCGCCCGACGCCGACCGCGCCCGGACGGTGCCACAGCCGCTCGTCTACTGCCGGTGTACGGCCTGTCACGCGCCCGACTTCCCGACAGTCGGTAGCCTCCTGCTGGCACACCCCGCGGTCGTGGGGTTTTACCACGACCACGGCGTCGACCTCCGACGGACCCGGCCGTGGACGCTCCCGTTCGCCGCCAGCGACGCGGCCGTCACCGTCGAGTCGTCCGACCCGACCCGTCTCTCGGTCCGTGCCCGGCGTGACGGCGAGACGCTGGTCGTCGCCGTCGACGAGACGGGGGCGGTCCGAGGGGTCGAACGTGACCGCCAGTGACACTCCGCCCCATCCAGCCGGCCGACGGGCGTAACATATAATCCGACAGCCGGTCAAGGCACTCAAAGAACATCGTGGGAAAGGATAGCACCGGTTCGGGCGGAACGGACACCGACAGTGACACCGGCCGGACCGTCGCCGAAGTCGTCGACAAGCTCGAACAGATCCGCACGGACGCAGACTCCGACTCGGTCACCGACGGGGTCCTGCTGGACCAGCTCGAAGAAGTCGAACAGCGCCTGCTGTCCTTCGGCGAGGCCCTGGGCGGTCCCGCCGAAGACGTGACGGACCTCCCCTTTACCGAGGAGGCCGGGCTGGACCACATGCCGGAACCGCTGTACGTCCGCCACGACACGGAGATGCTGAACCAGGTCACGTCCTGGCTCCTTCAGGACCAGCACATCGGCCTCGTGAGCCCCTACGGCTCCGGGAAGTCCGCGTTCCGCGAGATCGTCCTCCGGGATCTCGGGAAACACGACCGCTTCGTCGTCACCCACCTGGACAACCCCGGCGAGACGACCGCCCGCAAGCTCTACCAGACGATCCTCACCGCCGGCTACTCCGCGGGCTACTCGGTCGATTTCGGCCGGTACTCGCAGGTCCGCAACGGCATCCCGTGGGCGACCGCGGACGCCAAGCAGGCCGTCCGCGAGGTCGTCCGGCGGGTACGCGAGGACGACCGAACGCTGTTGCTCGTGGTCGACGAGATCGAAGTGCTCGACGCCGACCTGCTCTCGCCCCTGCAAGTCGCCGGTGACGCCGGCGTCCGCCTGTTCCTCTCGGGGACGCCCGAGGGCAAGCGCCGCGTCGCCGAGATCCGCGGAACGTTGGACTCCCGACTGCGCTACTACGAGGGGATCGACCCGTTCTCGCCGAGCGACATCGCCGAGTACATCGCCCGGTCGCTGGCGTATTTCCGGGGCGAAGAGTACGACGGGGGGGCGCCGGACCTCTTTACCCGAGGCGCAATCGAGGACATCCACGAGCGCACCGAGGGCAACCCCCGCGAGGTCCGGATCGAGTGTCGCGAACTGTTCACCCGGGCCGCGTTCGTCTGGTACCGCACGGGCCAGGACATCGACCGCATCACGATCACGCCCGAACTCCGTCACCGCCGGTTCGGGATGAGCCGGTAAGCGGGCGGGAATCGCTGCCGAGCGCCGATCCGCCGAATACGTACTTAAACTGCCCACGGTACGCTCTCACATACCACTTTGGCGCCGTCTGTGACGGCCTCCCGGCACACCTCCAGTAGATTTATATAGAAGGACAATCAATCATCGTCCTGAACATGGCTCAACAGCAGATGGGCAACCAGCCCCTCATCGTACTCTCCGAGGAGTCCCAGCGGACATCCGGCAAAGACGCACAGTCGATGAACATCACGGCCGGCAAGGCCGTCGCCGAGTCCGTTCGGACCACACTCGGTCCGAAGGGGATGGACAAGATGCTCGTCGACAACTCCGGGTCCGTCGTCGTCACGAACGACGGCGTCACCATCCTCGACGAGATGGACATCGAACACCCCGCCGCGAACATGATCGTCGAGGTCGCCCAGACCCAGGAGGACGAGGTCGGGGACGGCACGACGACGGCCGTCGTCATCGCCGGTGAACTGCTCTCGAAGGCCGAGGAACTGCTCGACCAGGACATCCACGCCACCATCCTGGCCCAGGGGTACCGCCAGGCCGCCGAGAAGGCAAAGGAGATCCTCGAAGAGAACGCCATCGAGGTCGACGCCGACGACACCGAGACCCTGGAGAAGGTCGCCGGTACCGCCATGACCGGCAAGGGCGCCGAGTCCTCGAAGGACGTGCTGGCCGAACTCGTCGTCCGCGCGGCCCAGGCCGTCGCCGACGACGACGGCACCGTCGACACCGACAACGTCCAGGTCGAGACCGTCGTCGGCGGCGCCACGGACGAGTCCGAACTCGTCGAAGGCGTCATCGTCGACAAGGAGCGCGTTCACGACAACATGCCCTTCGCCGTCGAGGACGCCGACATCGCGCTGCTCGACACGGCTATCGAGGTCCCCGAGACCGAGCTGGACACCGAGGTCAACGTCACCGACCCCGACCAGCTCCAGCAGTTCCTCGACCAGGAAGAGGCCCAGCTCAAGGAGTACGTCGACAAGCTCGCCGAGGCCGGCGCCGATGTCGTCTTCTGCCAGAAGGGTATCGACGACATGGCCCAGCACTACCTCGCCCAGGAGGGCATCCTGGCGGTCCGCCGCGCCAAGAAGTCCGACATCGACGCGCTCTCGCGCTCGACGGGCGCCCGCATCGTCTCGAACATCGACGACATCACCAGCGAGGACCTCGGTTTCGCTGGCTCGGTCGCCCAGAAGGACATCGCCGGCGACGAGCGCATCTTCGTCGAGGAAGTCGAGGACGCAAAGGCCGTCACGATGATCCTGCGCGGCGGCACCGAACACGTCGTCGACGAAGTCGAGCGCGCCATCGAGGACTCGCTCGGCGTCGTCGCCGCCACGCTGGAGGACGGCAAGGTCCTGCCCGGCGGCGGTGCCCCCGAGACGGAACTGGCCCTCGGCCTGCGTGACCACGCCGACTCCGTCGGTGGGCGCGAGCAGCTCGCCGTCGAGGCCTTCGCCGACGCTATCGACGTGATCCCGCGCACCCTCGCCGAGAACGCGGGCCACGACCCCATCGACTCGCTGGTCGACCTGCGCTCCAAGCACGACGGTGGCGACATCGCCGCCGGTCTGGACGCCTACACCGGCGACATCGTCGACATGGAGGAGGACGGCGTCGTCGAGCCCCTCCGCGTGAAGACCCAGGCGATCGAATCCGCGACCGAAGCCGCAGTGATGATCCTGCGCATCGACGATGTCATCGCCGCTGGCGACCTCAAGGGTGGCCAGGGCGACGACGACGACGAGGAAGGCGGCCCAGGCGGCCCCGGCGGCGCACCCGGCGCCGGCGGCATGGGCGGCATGGGCGGCATGGGCGGCGGCATGGGCGGCATGATGTAGGAGCGGCGAGCGTAACGAGACGCTCCGAACACGCGAACGGGAGAAGCGACACGCGACCGAAACCCACGTTTTGCAGCTTTTTCGGACGCTTCGCGTCCTCAGTCGTGCTTCGCCGCTTTCGAACCGGCGCGCAGCGGGCCGGATGGCCCCGACTACTACCGTTCTGTCCCGCTTGCTGAGAGCGCCACTCTATTCGCACGTCTCCATAGCTGCACGGCTCGTGGTTGACTCCAGAGTCGCCCTCCGCCGAGCAGGCTCGCCTGCCCTGGCCACACTCGACTCAGACAGGTCTTTGTAGCGACCGGCCCTTGGTCCGCTGGATGCTCCGACTCGCCGTCGCGACCCAGGCGGAGACCTTCGAGCGGCTGCAGGACCCACTCTCCGAGCGCGGTATCGAGGTCGGCCACGTCGAGACCGCCGAACGGGCGATTCCGCTCGCCGGATCACCCTTCGAGGAGTACGACGTGGGCTTCGTCTACCCGTCACGGATCATGGAGGGGGCCGTCGCCGACGCGATGCTGGGGGTCCCGTGGGTCAACGACCGCGAGGCGATCCTGCGCTCGCGGAACAAGGCCGACGTGTTGACGCGACTCGGACGAGCGGACGTGCCGGTTCCCGAGACGGTCGTCGTGTCGAACCCGGCCGACGAAGCCGACCTCGCCGCCGCCTTCGAACGGATCGGACCGCCGGTCGTCGTCAAACCAAACTCCACGACCCGCGGCGTCGGTGTCACGATCGCTCACGACCTCGATTCCTTCCTGGGCATCGCGGACTACCTCGATCTGGTCCACGACTATCGCGCGACCGGCGACCGCTCTTTTCTCGTCCAGGCGTACCTCCCCGACGCCAGGGACTACCGGGCGATGGTCGTCGACGGCGAGTACGTCGGGGCCGTCGAGCGGCGACTCCCGGCCGACGACCGCGACCGGGGCCGCTGGAAGCACAACGTCCACCGCGGCGCCGAGGCGACGGGCGTCACACTCCCCAGGGAGCACCGCCGACTGGCCGAGCGAGCGGCTGACGTACTCGACATCGACTATCTCGGTGTGGACCTGCTCGTCACCGACGACCGTGCGGTCGTCAACGAGACCAACGCCAGACCGACCATCGACAGCGCGACGAAGTACGAAGCGGGGTTCTGGGACGATCTAGCGGGACTGATCGAGCGGACCGCACAGCGGTGAGTATCTCGCGAGCGAAACGGGCACACCGGACGAAATAAAAAGCGACCGTCAGAGCTCGATGTCTGCCGAGTCCTCTTCGCGGTCGAAGGTAACTTCGAGGATCCCGTTGTTGTACGTCGCCGAGGCGGAGTGTTCGTCGACGCGGCTGGGGAGCGTGAGCCGTTCGTGGTACTCCCGGTCGTGGCTGCCGGCGTCGATGGTCAGTACCGTGCCGTCACACTTCAGGTCGATCGCCTCCTTCTGGACGCCGGGTACGTCGGCGACGACGCGGACCTCGTCGTCGGTTTCGTGGACATCGACGTGGATGTTCCCGCCGTCGGTACTCGTATCACGGTCGATGTGGACATCCCCCTCGGCCCCCATCATCTCGTCCATCATCCGTTCGATCTCCCGGAAGAACTCGTCGAACGGGTCGTCGTCGTCACGCTTCATTACTACTCCACGGTAGGGTCGTCCGTCCCAAAAGCCTTCTGACGGGGTCAGTATCTCGCGGTCGGGGTGTCGACCTCCGGGGAACTCCTGTGGGAAACGGTCGCACCGATCGCGTTCTGTTCGGTACATAACGCGCACAAACGAACAGTATCCCGCGCCAACTCCGAAAACTCTTTACTCTGAACCGGCGGGGTTCTAGGCGGTATGAGCGACCCAGTTCGCGTCGGCCTCAACGGCTTCGGCCGGATCGGCCGGAACGTATTCCGTGCTTCGCTGGAGAACGACAACGTCGAGATCGTCGGGATCAACGACGTGATGGACGACGACGAGATCGATTACTTCGCACAGTACGACACTGTCATGGGCAAACTCGACAGCGCCGGCGTCGAGGACGGCGTCCTCTCTGTCGAGGGCACTGACTTCGAGGCCGGTGTCTTCCACGAGACCGACCCGACCCAGCTCCCCTGGGACGACCTCGATGTCGATGTCGCCTTCGAGGCCACGGGCATCTTCCGCACCAAGGAAGACGCCAGCCAGCACCTCGAAGCGGGCGCCGACAAGGTGCTGATCTCGGCGCCCCCGAAGGGCGAGGAGCCGGTCAAACAGCTCGTCTACGGCGTCAATCACGACGAGTACGACGGCGAGGATGTCGTCTCGAACGCCTCCTGTACGACCAACTCCATCACGCCCGTCGCGAAGGTGCTCGACGACGAGTTCGGCATCGAGGCCGGGCAGCTGACGACCGTCCACGCCTACACCGGCTCGCAGAACCTGATGGACGGCCCCAACAGCAAGCCCCGGCGCCGCCGTGCGGCCGCCGAGAACATCATCCCGACCTCGACGGGCGCCGCGCAGGCGACCACCGAGGTCCTGCCCGAACTGGAGGGCAAGCTCGACGGCATGGCCATCCGCGTCCCGGTCCCGAACGGTTCGATCACGGAGTTCGTCGTCGACCTCGACGAGGACGTGACCGAGGCGGATGTCAACGCCGCCTTCGAGGACGCCGCCGCCGGCGAACTGGCGGGCGTGCTGGGCGTCACCGACGAGGACATCGTCTCCTCGGACATCCTCGGTGACCCCTACTCCTCCCAGGTCGATCTCGGCTCGACGAACGTCGTCAACGGGATGACGAAGATCCTGACCTGGTACGACAACGAGTACGGCTTCTCGTGCCGGATGCTCGATGTCGCGCAGTACATCACCGAGCAGTAACGCTGTCGCTCGGTAGCACGTTTTTCTGCGATCGGACGCCGACCGATAGTGTCGCGTTCCGTCAGGTCTCGACAGTGAAACCTTCGTCTGCGAGGGCCGCACGGAGTCGGTCCCCGTGCTCGCCCTGGAGTTCGATGCGGTCCTCGGCGACGGTGCCGCCGACCGCGAGATGGCGTTTCAGCGTCGAGGCGAGGGCCGCGAGGTCCACCGCCGACGGATCGAACCCCGCGACGACGGTCACCGGTTTGCCGTACCGGCGGGTGTCGACGCTGATAGTGACGCGCTGCTGTGAACTGGCGAGGTCGTCCCCGAGACCGAGTTCCTCGGGGAGTCCCGTGATGTCTGTGAAATCCTGACTCAATGCGTCTAAAGAGAGGGGCTCGACGGAGAAAAGGGGTCGGTCGGCGCGTCCCGGACGGACGAGCCGGGCCGGTCCGGACCGCCGCGGCGGACTCGGAAACGACTATACACGCGGCGAGTGTTCCCTCGCACATGACGTTCCAGACGCTCGACGACATCGAGGACGGGCAGCGCGTCCTCGTCCGCCTCGACCTCAACTCGCCGGTTGAGGACGGCGAGGTACAGGACAACCGTCGCTTCGACCGCCACACCGAGACCATCCGCGAACTGATCGACCGCGACTTCGAGGTCGCTGTCATGGCCCACCAGGGCCGGCCCGGCCGGGACGACTTCGTCTCGCTCGAACAGCACGCCGACATCCTCGCGGACCACATCGACCAGGAAGTCGCCTTCGTCGACGAGACCTACGGCCCACAGGCCATCCACGACATCGCCGATCTGGAGGCCGGCGACGTGCTCGTCCTGGAGAACACCCGGATGTGCGACGACGAACTCCCCGAGGAGGACCCCGAAGTGAAGGCCCAGACCGAGTTCGTCCAGACGCTGAAAGGCGAGTTCGACGCCTACATCAACGACGCCTACTCGGCGGCCCACCGCTCGCACGCCTCGCTCGTCGGGTTCCCGCTCGTGATGGACGCCTACGCCGGCCGAGTGATGGAGACCGAGTACGAGGCAAACACCGCCATCGCCGAGAAGGAGTTCGAGGGCAACGTCACGATGGTCGTCGGCGGGACGAAAGCGACCGACGTGATCGACGTGATGACCCACTTAGACGAGAAGGTCGACGACTTCTTGCTGGGCGGAATCGCCGGCGAACTGTTCCTGCGTGCGGCGGGCGTCCCGGTCGGCTACGACATCGACGACGCGAACCTCTACGACGAGCAGTGGGAACAGAACAGCGAGAAGATCGAGGCGATGCTCGACGAACACGGCGACCAGATCACGCTGGCCGTGGACCTGGCCTACGAGGACGACGAGGGCGACCGCGCCGAACAGGCCGTCGCGGACATCGAGGAGAAGACCGTCTCGTACCTGGACGTGGGCTCTGAGACCGTCATGGAGTACTCGCCGATCATCCGCGACTCCGAGGCCGTCTTCGTGAAGGGCGCGCTCGGGATGTTCGAGGACGAACGCTTCTCGGTCGGTACCGCCGGCGTGCTCGAAGCCATCGCCGAGACCGACTGCTTCTCCGTGGTCGGCGGCGGCGACACCTCCCGCGCGATCGAGATGTACGGCATGGAAGAAGAGGAGTTCGGCCACGTCTCGATCGCGGGCGGCGCGTACATCCGTGCGCTGACCGGCGCGAAACTCGTCGGCGTCGAGGTCCTCCAGCGCTGAGAACTGCTCCCTGGCGGGGTGTTCAGGCGGTGCGTTTCGTCTCCGCGTGACGGCGGTCCCACGTGTCCTCGCGGTCGTCGGCGTCGGCGACGAACGGCCGTCGCTCCCGGGGGCGGAGCCGGGCGTGTCGCGCTGTCCAGTCGCTGTCGTCGTCGCGGGTCACTGCCGTGCCCTTCGATGGCATAGCCGCCGGTACTCCCGTCTCGGATAAATTCTTTGCGCTCGACGGTGAATAAAAGTAACTCGGATGCGAGTTACACGTTCGATCGCGTCCCCGTCCCTGCCGTCGGTGGCGACCACCGGAAACGAAGGGCTTTCCGCGCGCTCGGACCTACGAAGCGTATGTTCACCGGCATCGTCGAGGCGACCGGCGAGGTAACGGCAGTCGAAGAAGACGAGGGGGGCCGCAGGCTCCGGATCGACGCGCCGTTCGGGGAGTTCGAGCACGGTCAGTCGATCAGCGTCAGCGGCGCCTGCCTCACCGTCGAGGCGTTCGGCGACGGCTGGTTCGAGGTCTTTCTCGCCCGCGAGACGCTCGCCCGGACGTTTCTCGGTGAGATCCGCGAGGGTGACCGGGTCAACCTCGAACGGGCGATGCCCGCCGACGGCCGCTTCGACGGCCACATCGTCCAGGGGCACGTCGACGCCACCGCCGAGGTCGTCGGTATCGAACAGGAGGGAGAAGACTGGACGTTCTCCTTCTCGCTGCCCGACGCCCAGCGGGACTACCTCGTCGAGAAGGGGTCGATCACCGTCGACGGGATCAGCCTCACCGTCGCGGCCCGCGGCGACGACCACTTCGATGTCGCGATCATCCCGACGACCTACGACGAGACGACCCTCTCGGAGAAGTCGGTCGGGGACCCCGTCCACCTGGAGGTCGATGTCGTCGCCAAGTACGTCGAACAGCTCGTCTGAACGGCAGCCGCGTCGCTACTCGACCTGCGGTGCGGACTCGTCGGTCCGACCGGGCAGTTCCAGTTCCAGTTCGAGCTCCGGGTCGTCGACGCCGTCGAAGTCCACTTGCAGTTCGACGGGCTCGCCGAAGGCGAAGGGAAGCTCCCACTCGTCGGTCGTGAGGGTGAGCTCGTCGTCCTGCTGGAGCTGTTCGCCCAGGTCGACGAGAAACGCGCCCGCCTCGCTCGCGTCGAGGCGAAACGTCTGTTCGAACTCGCGGCCGGTGCGGATCGTCGTCCGTTCGGATGTATCGTCCGACATCGTCGTGGCCCTTCCCGCTGGAGACAGCTAAGCCCACCGCTTGCGCCCGCCTTCAGGGCTCGAACTCGGTCTGTTCGGCCCGGTGGTGTGAACCGTCGTCGGTGTCGTGCGCCCGGGAGTACGCCTGTCGGTACGCCCGTAGCTTCCGCACCAAGACGAGCGCGAACACCGAGTCGTAGACGACCACGAACCCGAAGAAAGCGACGAGGTAGTTGACGTTGTACACCTCCGAGAGGACGATGGTTACCGGGCTCGCCAGCGTGTTGTACGTCGCGTGGATGAGCGCCGCGATGAGCAGGCCCTTGACCACGATCGGCCCGGCGTCCTCGGGGTTGAACTTCGCCAGCCCGAGGTAGTAGCCGGCGAACGCCGAATAGATGACGTGGCCCGGCCCCGCCAGCGCCCGGATCGCGGTGATCCCGCTCGTCTCGCCGATCGTCCGGAGCGTCCCGCTGACGATCTCGGTGTTCTGGGTGATATACAGCGCGTTCTCGATGGTCGCAAAGCCCAGTCCCGCCGCGGCGCCGTACACCGCGCCGTCGATGACCGCGTCGAAGCGGTCGTCACGGAACGCGTAGAGGCGCACCGCGAGCAGTTTCACGCTCTCCTCGACGGGACCGACAACCAGGAAGAAAAAGAAGAACTGGCCGGCCGGCGGGAAGAGCCCGAAACCCGAGCCGATCGCCTGGACCGGGCCGCCGATGAAGACGTTGAGAAGCCCGGCGAAGCCGGCGAACAGCACCCCGAGCAGGAAGGTCCCGACCAGCAGCGTCAGGGGCTCTTGGGTCGTCACGTCGGCGTACCAGATGTAGGCCGCGAGCGCCAGGGCCGGCACCGCCGACAGCAGCGCCATCCCGGCGACGACGGGTTGGTCGCCGATCGCGCCCAGGCTCCCGAACGCGATCTGGAGCCCGAGGATGACGATCGCCAGCAGGACCGTCAGCCATCGGATCGTCCGCAGGGAGACGTGGTAGAACCAGTGGGCGAACCGGTCGAGCACCGAGCGGGGCTCCCAGTCCGCGATCTCGTAGAGATCCTCGGATGGATCGGCGTTCGCTTCGACCGGGTCCCGCCGTCGCCGTGCCATACGCCCGTTCAGACCGCGCGCTACCTAACGGTTTGGCACTGTCACCGAGACGAGAGGGTTTTGACCCCCGCTCCCGTACCGCGTGATATGACTCTTCGGGCGGGTGTACTCGCTGTCCAGGGCGATGTCTCGGAGCACGCGGCGGCGATCGAACGGGCCGCCACAGCCCACGACGAGGCGGCCGAGGTCGTCGAGATCCGCGAGGCGGGGCTCGTCCCCGACTGTGATGTCTTGCTCATGCCGGGCGGCGAGTCGACGACCATCTCGCGGCACATCCACCGTATCGGCATCGACGAGGAGATCGAGGCCCACGTCGCGGCCGGCAAGCCCGTGCTCGCGACCTGTGCGGGGCTCATCGTCGCCGCCAGCGACGCCCACGACGACCGGGTAGACACGCTGAACCTCCTCGATGTCACCGTCGAACGCAACGCCTTCGGCCGCCAGAGAGACAGCTTCGAGGCCGCACTCGACGTGGACGGGCTGGGCGAGCCGTTCCCGGCCGTGTTCATCCGGGCGCCGCTGATCGACTACGTCGGCGACGACGTTGACGTGCTGGCGACCTGGGACGACCGCGTGGTGGCGGTCCGGGACGGCCCCGTCGTCGGGACCTCCTTCCACCCGGAACTGACAGAGGACCCGCGGATCCACGATCTGGCCTTCTTCGAGGCGTAGCGACGGGTTGAAACGCTCGCCCGCCGACGATCGGACATGAGCGACAGCGACGCCGACGCCCCCGCGGATGCCGATATCGTCCGGGAACTGTTCGCGGTCATCGAGGACCGCAAGGAGACGCTGCCCGAGGACTCCTACACCGCCTCGCTGTTCACCCACGAGAAGGGGGACAACGCCGTCCTGGAGAAACTCGGCGAGGAGACGACCGAACTCGTGTTGGCCGCCAAGGACGACGACCGCGAGGAGATCGCCCACGAGGCCGCCGACATCGTCTACCACCTGCTCGTCGTGCTGTCGATGAAGGGGATGGATGTCGAGGAGCTACTGGACGAACTGGCCGAGCGGCGGTAGACGCGTCGGCCCCGACAGCGGTGCGGTCACTCGTCGCCGACGGGTTCGAACCGGTGGCGCACGACCTCGCTGTCGTCGTCCCACTCGAAGGAGTCGTGGACGCGGGCGAGGCGTTCGCGGTAGGCGTCGAGGTCCTCGGACCCCTCGCGGCGCGCGTCCTCGTCGGTCAGGTCGCCCAGCGTCCGCTCGGTCACGTCGGTCACCTCGAAGCGGGTCCCGTCGATCTCGAAGGTGTCGCCTTCCTCGGCGTAGGCGTGGCCGCGGTGGAGCTGTGTGACCCGCCCCTCGGCGGCCATCCGCTGGACGTGCTCGTTCGGCAGGATCTCGCCGGCGTCGACGTGTGCCATACCGGACCCCAGGGCGCGAGGGACAAAAGCGGTCGGGGGCGCGACGATCTGGCGGGTCGTGACCACCGCTCGCACGGTTATCGTCGAGTGGACGCGCTTTTACCCCGTCACCGTCTACCCGGTGTCAATGAGCCATCCCTTCGAAGATCTACCGACGACGCCGACATCCGAGGAGATTCTGGACAAGGCGTTCTCGCGGGCGACCCGGGCCGGCGGCGCCAAAGACGGCGTCGAGGCCCAGCAGTCGATGCTGATGACCGCCTCGAACATCGTCTCGGACAACCTCGAAAACGTCGCCCAGTCCTGGCCGACCATCGACGACCTGAACCCGTTCTACGTGGAACTGGCCGACGCCATCGTCAGCGACGCCGCCGAGAGCGACGAGCAACGGGGCATCGACGAACTGAAACAGCACCTCTCGCGGGTCTCCTGGGCCGGCCGGAAGGCCACGGAGATCCGCCAGGAGTACGAGGGTCGGCTGGTCCGCGGGGACAAAGACACCGCCCGCAAACTCCGCAAGCAGGCCTTCGCCCGCATGGCCGATGTCGTCGAACAGGTCGCGGACGACCTGGCTGCCGTCTCGACCGCGCGTGACGCGCTGAAAGTGCTCCCCGACATCCGGCCCGACGAGCCGACGATCGTCGTCGCCGGCTACCCCAACGTCGGGAAGTCCTCCTTCGTCAACCGCGTCACCCGGGCGGACAACGAGATCGCCGCGTACCCGTTCACGACGACCCGGATCCGGGTCGGTCACTTCGAGGACGGTCGCATCCGCTACCAGCTCGTCGACACGCCGGGTCTGCTCGACCGGCCCCCGGAGGAACGCAACGAGATCGAGTCCCAGGCCGTCAGCGCGCTGGAACACGCCGCCGACGCCGTCCTGGTCCTGCTGGACCCGACCGGCAACTGTGGCTACCCGCTGGACCAGCAACTCGAACTCCGGGACGCCATCGCCGAGCGGTTCGACGTTCCCGTCCTCACGGTCGCCAACAAGAGCGACCTCTCGACGGATGTCGAGGCCGACCACTACATGAGCGTCACCGAGGGCGACAACGTCGAGGGCGTCCTCGACGCCGCCGTCGAGGCCGTCGACTACGAACTCGAACTCCCCTTCGACGAGGAGTCCTAACCCAGCAGTCCCAGCGCCCACCGGACCAGCTCTGAGGCCGTGAACAGCGCACCCTCCAGGCGGGACAGCACGCGCCCGGTCCACAGTGCCGCGACCATGGCGACCGAGACCCCTCCCAGCCACAGCACTGTCTCCGTCGCCGTCCCGCTGACCGCGAGCGGGCGGACGAGCGCCGCCACGCCGACGATCGCCGTGCTGTTGTAGATGTTGCTGCCGACGACGTTGCCGACGGAGACGCCGACGCTCCCGCGCCGGATCGCCACCAGCGAGACGGCGAACTCCGGGGTCGACGTGCCGGCGGCGACGATCGTGCCACCGATGACCCACTCGGAGATCCCGGCGCCACGGGCCAGCGCCGACGCCGCAAGCACCATGTAGTCCCCGCTGACGAGGACGAGCGCCAGCCGGCGACCAGCAACAGGGCGTCACGGCCGCGGAACGACACCCGCTCGGTGACCGCCCGTGTCACCGCGTCCGCGGGGTCGGCGCCCGCGGAGCCGTCCGCTGTCGTGGTCCGGAGGAGATACGTCGTGTACGCCAGAAACGATCCCACCAGGACGGCGCCCTCCATCCGGGTCACGGCGCCGTCGATCAGGACGCCGCCGCCGAGGAGGACACTCCCCAGCAGGGCGACGCCGTCCCGGCGGACGAGCCCCTCGGTGACCGGGAGCACCCGTATCAGCGAGACGACACCGAGGATGAACGCCAGGTTGTAGATGTTCGAGCCGAGGACGTTCGCGACGGCGATGTCGCCCAACCCCTTCAGGGCGCTGTCGACCGAGACGGCTAGCTCCGGTGTCGAGGTCCCGGCCGCGACGATCGTCAGTCCGATCGTGAGGTCCGACAGCCCGAACCGGCGGGCGAGCCGGACCACAGCGTCCACGAGGAGTCTCGCGCCCGCCCAGAGGCCGAGCACGGAGACAGCGATCACACCGAGTTGGACGACGGGGCCGCCTGCGACCATTGTCTACCGGTCTCTCACTGGCGGCTGGAAAATGAACGTTCGCCCCGATCGCTCGGAACTGGCGTCAGTCCAGTCCGTAGGTCACCTGGACCGACGCGTCGACAGTGATCGTCGTCGGTTCGATGGTCGTCCGCCCGCCCGCGTCGGCCGTCGCGGCCTCGGCGTAGACGACGTAGTCGTTGCGCTGGCTCGTCTGGATCGTCGCGACTTCACCGACCGAGCGGCCCGCCGCGTCGGCGACCGTGTCCGCGTCCGCACGGGCGCGGTCCATCGCCGTCCGCAGGGCGTCCTCGCGGGCGTCCTGCCGGGTCTGTTCGTTCAGTTCGTACCGGATTCCCTCGATGCGGTCGGCGCCGGCGTCGACGGCCGCGTCGACGAGCGTCCCGGTCGTGTTCACGTCGCCCGTCTCTGCCTCGATGGTGTGGACCGCGATGTAGCCGACCTGTTCACGGCCGGTCTCGGTGCGCTCGTACTCTGGTTCGATCCGGAACTGCGAGGAGGTCACCGTCGCGCCCTCGTCTCTGAGCGCCTCCTGGATCGACTGGGCGTCGCCGCTGAGGGCGTTGCGCGCTGCCTCGGCGGTGTCACCCCGTCCGACGGCCGCGACGGTCACGACCGCCCGGTCGGGCGTCCGCTCGACCTCGGCGGTCGCGCTGACGCTGACCGTCGCGTTGTCAGGTGACGCCGTCTGGGTGTCGCCGACCGTCAGGCCGACCGCACCGACCGCGAGCAGTACCACTGCACCGCCGACCGCGAGTAGTTTCGCGTCCATAACTGGGGGAACGCTCCCAGTCGTATTTATGTCATCGCACGCTCAAAACAGAGCTTGACCGTTAGCCGGCGCGTTCGACGGTGACGTAGTGGACCTCTGTCTCGACGTTCCGGCCGGCGGCCCGGTCGGCGACGGTGTCGAACTCCTCGGCCAGTCCTGGGGGCGCCCCGTTCGCGCCGGGCGGGAGGCCGACGGTGACCACGACCTGCTGGGGCTGCTGGAAGATGGCCGTGTTCGTGTACTCGACCTCGACGCCGAGCACCTCGGTGCGGCCGTCGACGCTCGACTCGATCCCCGTTCGGATCTCCTCCTCGGTCGTCGCGCGGTTGAACGAATCGAACGTCACGCCGCCCAGAAACGCCGACAGCACGAGGATCGACAGGACGAGGACGCCGATGCGCTGGAGCGTCGCCGAGCGGGCGTCGCCCTCCCGGAACCAGTGTTCGGGCCGGTACCCCTGGTACCACAGGCCCACGAGCACGGCGAGGTTGATCGAGAGGACGTTCACGAGCACCAACACGCCCGATCCCAGGCTCACGAGCGGTTGGCCCCACGCGATCCCGATGCCGACCGTCGCCGCCGGCGGGATCAACGCGACGGCGATCATCACGCCCACCAGCGCCGTCGAGACGCCGCTGGTGAGACTGAGCACCCCCGCGGCACCGGCGCCCAGCGCGACGACGAGCGAGAGGAAGTCCGGCGCGACCCGCTCGCGGACCTGACCGACCGAGGTCACGTCGGCCAGCGGCGGGATGACGTTGGCATAGCGCACCAGCGTCGCGAACGCGGTCGCGCTGGCGATCGCCACGAGCAGGCCGATCGCCTGGAGTTTGACCCCGCGGACGAACAGGTCGTGATCGTCGACGACGGTGCCGACGTTCGCGGTCATCGCCGGCCCGATCAGCGGCGCGATCACCATCGAGCCGACGACGACCGCCGGCGAGTCGAGCAGGAGGCCGGCGGTGGCGATGACCGCGCTGATGACGGTCATGATCACGTAGATGGGCAGCGACGGCGCCAGGTCGCGGGCCTTGGCGGTCAGTTCCTCACGGGCGATCCGGTCCTCGTCCTCCTCCTCGGCGTACCGGTCTTCCAGCTCCTCGAACCGCTCGGAGATGACCGTGTTGGCGTCCAGAACGACGGTGTAGGCGTCGTCGTCGATGCCGACCGCCCGGAGCTGTTCGAGGACCGGTTCGACGGCGTTCGTCGGCAACGGGAAGGAGACGACGGCGGTGAACTCCCGGCCGCTCGTCTCGTCGTTGAGGACGTAGTCGATCCCCTCGGTTTCGAGGACATCGAGCACCGCGTCCCGCTTGCCCGTCGGAATCGTGATCTGGACCAGCCGCACGGCTGTCGGTCCGCTCTCCGGAGGTAAAAAGGCGCCTGTCGGGACCACGCGGAAACTGACGCGCTTTTCCCGGTCGGCGGAGTAGACGGGGTATGTTCGAGTCACGCCCCGACCGCGGCAGCGAGGTGGTACTGGTCGGCCGCTCCAATGTCGGCAAGTCGACGCTGATGCGAGAGTTGACCGGCCACACGTTCGACACCGGCCAGAACCCCGGCGTCACCCGCAGCCCGAACCACTACGACTGGACCGGTCCCGACTTCGTACTGACCGACCTGCCCGGCTTCGGCTTCATGAAGGGCGTCCCCGACGAGGTCCGCGAACAGATCAAGACCGATGTCGTCCGGTACGTCGAGCGCCACGCCGAGGAGATCATCGTGGGCGTCCTCGTCGTCGACGGCAAAGCGGCGGTCGACATCATCGACCGTCACTCCGGCCCCGACGAGATCCCCCACGATGTCGAACTGTTTCACTTCCTCCGGGAGGTCGGCGTCGAACCGGTCGTCGCCGTCAACAAGATGGACAAGGTCGACGACGAGGACGAACGGCTGAACGACCTCTGTGACCGCCTGGGACTGCACCCGCCCTGGCAGCAGTGGCAGGAGACGATCGCGCCGATCAGCGCCAAACGGGGGAACATCGACGCCCTGAGCGAGGCGGTCCGGACCCACCTCCACGACGCCCAGCGGGACGACCTCTTCCAGTTCTTCTGAGGCGCTGTCGCCGATCTCCCGACACAGCCACCGATCGACTTTTTGTGGCCGGCGGCAGTGCTCGGGAACATGGTCCAACTGCCCTCCCGCCACAGTGCCGGCGCCATCTCCACGGCGTGTGGCATCGTCTACGCCGTCGTCGTCCTCGCCTGGCTCTTCTCGTCGGGTGTGTCCTTCGCCGACGACTCGCTGCCGACCGTCGTCGTCGGGTTCCTCTTTGCCGGCGGCGGGATGTTCCTGACCGGCGCCGTTCCGGTGTATCTGCTGCTCAGACTGTCGTTGGTCACGCCAGCGCTGATGACGCTGTGGATACTGGGCGAGACGGTCTGGCAGTGGCGCTACGGCACGCACCTCCACCCGCTCTCGTCGTATCTGACCGTCTGGCCGCTGTTGCTGGGTGTCGCCGTCGGCGTCGGGATGGCCGAAGCCCTCGTCCGAACCGGGGCCGACCACTGGCTCGGTCGCTTCGGCCTGTGGACGCTGCGCTGATCGGGCGTCGTCTCCGACCGCACCTGGCCGCCGCTCAGGCGCTCGGGAGATCCACGACGAACACTATCCCGTCGTCCTCGTCCCAGTCGGGCGCGCCCAGTCCGTCGTATTCGGGCCGGGGCACCGCCCAGACCTCGCCGTCGTAGGCCGCGACGAGGCGATCGACGATGCTCAACCCGCTCGCCGCCCCCGAGGAATCGTCGAACAACGCCCGGGCGGTCGCTTCGTCGATGCCCGGACCGTCGTCCGCGACGGCCAGGCGGACGGTCTCGTCGGTCTGCGTGACGGCGACGTGGACTCGCGGCTCTGTTCCCTCGGCGTGTTCGACGGCGTTCTCGACGAGGTTGTCGACGATGGAGCGGAGCCCCCGGTTGGCCCGAACCGTCGCCGTCTCCGGACAGTCGGTCGTCACCGTCGCCAGCGTCGTCTCGCGGGTCTGTGCGGCGACTTCCTCGATCGGGACCGTCAGATCTACGGGTTCTAAGGCGCCGTCGCCGGTCACGGTCTCGACGATCGATCGGCTGGTCTCGATGCGCTCGGTCGCCTCGTCCGTCTTCCTGCTGATCGTCTCGACGCTTTCCGGTCGGTGGCCCTCTGCGAGGACATCCGCGTGCCCACGGATGGTGGTGAGATCGTTCAGGAGGTCGTGCCTGATGACGCTGTTGACGAACGAGAGCGCGTCGGTCAGGACTGCGGCACGCCGCGCGTCCCGCTGTGCCCGCGCGTTGAAGTAGCCAGCGACGGCGCCGGCGACGCCGCCCACCCCGAGGCTCGTCAACAGCGGAAACACCGGTTCGACGAGCGGTCGGCCCTCGTAGGCGCGAACCGCGAGCGTCCCACCGATGACGAGGCCGCCGGCGACGCTCCCGACGACCGTCCAGGTGGAGACCGTCCAGCGCTCCGCTGGATTGAGCGACGACTGCCAGAGCCGATACCCGGCGAGGACGAGCACTACCGCCGGCGTCCCGTCGAGAAGCAGCGCCAGCGCCGGTCCGACAGGGTTGTCAAGCAGGAGCAACTCGTCGACGTGATGGAACACCGCCGCAAAGAGCAACAGCCCGCCAAACAGCATCACACCGGCCGGCGACTCCTCGGCGACCCGAGCGCTCTCCATACCTGTGTGGCGTGATCCACGGTGAAAAACGTTCTTGGGTCGTTGCCACTGGGGGGTCGGTCACGAACCGCAGAAGGGAAGTCTGGTGATCAGGCGACGTTGAAACCTTTGTCGCGGAGGAAGTCCTCGACGCGACCGGTGTGGTTGCCCTGGAGTTCGATCTGGCCGTCTTCGACCGTCCCGCCGCAGGCGAACTTGGACTTCAGGTCCGAAGACAGGGAGTCCATGTCGACATCTTTCGGGTCGAACCCCTCGATGATCGTTACCTCTTTCCCGTAACGGCGCTCGTCGATGCGGATGTTGATCTCCTGGGACTCCTTGGCCACGTCTTCGCAGACGCAGAGCTCCTCAGGCAACCCGCACGTCGAGCAGACTTCCGACATTACACCGGGCAGTACGAAACCTTGCTATTAAACACTGTCGGGGGAAACCGAGGCTTACCGCTCGGAGACGACCTCGTCGGCGAGTTCGACGGCCTCGTCGGCGATCGTCTCGTCGACCACGCCGCCGTAGCGCGTTCGCTCGCGCAGCCGTGCCAGTCGACGGATTCGCGGGTCGGCGTCGACGGCGTCGAGATAGGCCCGCACCGTCTCGCCGTCCCGCCGTGGCCGCTCCTCCCGGCCGAGGACGTACAGCACACGCTGGAACGCCCGTTCGATGTCGGTCTCGGGATCGACCCGGCGCTGATACCTGACCCACACCGCCCGGTAGAGCCGCTCGGAGAGCCCGCTCCGGCGAGCGCCCGCGGCGACACCGAGCAGGGCGACGAGGCCAAGCGTCGTCTCCTCCCGGGAGGGGAGGTCGATGTCGCTGGCGAACCCTCCGCTGTCGGTGGTGATACCGCTCGGTCCCGACGGCGTCCTACCGCCGGGCTGTAGCGGCGTCGGCGTCGGCCCCGTCTCCGTGGTGTTGTTCTGTGGCGTCTCGGTCAGCGGCGGTGGCGTCGGCGTCGGTGTCGGACTGAACTCCTCGCCGCCGGTCTGACCGGTGTCGACGTTGGGCACCGAGGCGCCCCGCGCGTCCTGGAGCTGGCTCTGCTCGGCCTGCTCGCGCGGACCGCTGGGCGTCGGGTCGAACCGGACCCACCCCTGCTCGGGGAAGTACGCCTCGACCCAGGCGTGGGAGTTCAGCCCGCGGACGACCCAGCGCTCCTCGTCGACCCGCTCGCCGGGCGTGTAGCCGACCGTCAGCCGGGCCGGGATGCCCCGGGTGCGGAGCATGACGACCATCGTCGTCGCGAAGTACACGCAGTAGCCCCGGTCCATCTCGAACAGGAAGGTGTCGGCCACGTCCCGGTCTGGCTGGTCGACCTCGAGGGAGTACTCCCGGTTGTTCGAGAGCCACTGCTCGACGACCAGTGCCGTCTCGTAGGGGTTCTCGGCGTTCGCCGTCAGCGTCGCCGTCCGCTCGCCGACCCGCTCGGGCGTGCTGTCGGGCAACTGGAGGTAGCGCTCGCGGACCTGGTCCGGGTAGTCGGTCCCCGCCTCCCGGAGTTGCTGTGGGGTCGCCACCAGGACCTCGGAGGTGACCTCGTAGCTGTCGCCGGCCGACAGCCCCGCGCTGGGCTGGAATCCACCGTGGGCCGTCACCTCGAAGCCGGGGTCCCCGCGGTAGCGAACGGGTTTCCAGGCGCCCGGGACGGTCGCGACCGCGGACTCGGCCTCGAAGGACTGGCGCAGCGTCCGGCTGTCACCTGCCGGTCCCGACAGCCGGCCGCCGCCGTACGAGCGGTTGCTGCCGGTCCGGACCCAGCCGTCGCCGGTGTAGCGGTCGTAGGCCGCCACCCGCCAGTAGCGGGGTTCGTCGCTCTCGACGGTGAACCGCACGGTCGGCGTCAGCGAGATGTCGCCTTGGACCGACAGCGTCTCGTCCGCGTTGATCAGGCTCGTCTCGATGGTCGGGCCGTCCGTGTCGTCGGTAAAGGACAGCGAACTCCCGGCGACGGAGGGGATCGTCGAGGCGATCGACGGGACGATGATCACCGCCGCGAGCTGTTCCAGCACCGCCCGGCGGCTGGCGTCGATGCCGTCAGCGGAGTCGCTGTCGTCGCTCTCGACGACGGTCTCGGCGGTCCTGTCGATCACGTCCAGGTTCCCGAAGCCGAGCGTCGCGACGGCACCGACCACGCCCAAAAGCGTCGTCACCAGGCCGGCGTCGGTCGTCAGGACGAAGAAGGCAAGCGTCGTCCCGGCGCTGACTGTCGCGGTGACGTACCACCGCCGCAGCGCGAAGTACCACGTCAGGAAGACGGGCGCGGGCGCGAACGACAGCACCCACAGCCTGACGTTGGCGATCTGGAGCAGCGACCGACCCGTGACCAGCGCGACGGTGTCCCGGACCAGCGCGGCCAGTTCGGGGTCGGTCGAGAGGTTCGTCACGTACCACGCGATGCCGGCCCCGAACAGCGCGACGCCGATGACGATGGCGAAGCCGGGCCGCAACACTCGGGCGAGCAGGGTCGCACACAGCAGTGCCAGCGCCACCAGCACGAGAAACAGCGTCGGTGACCCGACGACATCGATGAGGTGGTACATCGTCCGCAGGGGCGCACCGAGGACCAGCGCGACCGACAACAGCGCGAACAGGCGGGGCTCGTCGGGCAGGCGCTCCCGGAGCCGACTCGTCGCGCTCACGCTTCCCCTCCGACCAGCGGGTTCTCACGGCTTGTCGTCACGTCCGCGAAGCGGTGGCGGCGTCCCTCGACGGTGACGGTGACGCCGTCGTCGCGGGCACGCACGAGGATGTCGGCCGCGTCCGCACGGCCGGTCTCGCCGGCGCCGGTCCGGGCCAGCGTCTCCAGCAACCGGGTCCGGTGGGTGTCGCCGTACCCCTTCGGGACGGTTCCGCCGGGGACCGATAGCTCGACGGTCAGCCCCGCCTCCAGCGCGCCCATCGCGACCGTCGCCGTGGCGGCGGCCATCTCGTCGTCGCAGCCGTCGTCGGCCTCCCCGACGACGAGTAGTCCCTGGTCGCTGTGGTGGTCGGCGAACTCCTTGACGAGCATGTCGTCCCGTTTGGCGCTGGATTTCCAGTGCACGTCGCGCAGCGAGTCCCCGGGGACGTACTCGCGCAGGCGGTCGAACGCCTGGCGGTCCTCGGCGTCGGGTGCCAGCGTCCGCGAGAACGCTTCCGGGCCGCCCATCCGGTACACCGGCGGGTAGACGAGCGTCTCGGTCGTCGCATCGACCGTGAACCGCCGGCGGACGAGCCCCAGCGGGTCGGTGACAACGGCCTCGATCGGGCCGAACTGCTGTGTGCCGCGGTCGGTGTAGGTCACGTCGTACCGGACCGTCGCGGGCAGCGAGCGGGTGACGCGCCCGTCGCCGTCGACGCCGTCTGGCACGCCGTCGATCAGCCGCGCGATCCCGCTCCCGTCTGCACTGAACGCGACGGTCCGCTCGTCCCCGGGGTACCCCCGTCGGGGTTTCTCACGGTCGACGGTCGGCGGGCCGGCCCACAGCACCTGGCCCGTCGCCGCGAGGACGAGCACGACCGCGGGGCCGGCGACGGCGTTGAGCCCCGGCTGTCCGTAGCGGGTCCCCATCGCGAACGCGCCGGCCGCCACGAGCAGGACGGCCAGTCCCCGGCGTGTCGGTCTCATTCGACGGGGACGCTGTCTAAGGCCTCCCGGACGAGTCCCTCGGCCGACTGGTCGCTGCTGTCGGTCCGGATCCGGTGGGGGAGCACGACCGGGGCTTCCGTCTGGACGTCGTCGGGGACGACGTACTCGCGGCCTTCGAGCACCGCCCGGGCCTGTGCGGCCCGGAGCAGCGAGATGCTCCCGCGCGGGCTCACGCCCAGTTCGGCGTGTTCGCGGGTAAAGCGGGCAAGCCGGGTCGCGTAGGTCCGGATCGGCTCCTCGACGGTCACCTCGGCGACGGTGGCCTGTGCGGCCGAGAGCTGTTCCAAGGTCGCCACCGAGGTCAGTTCCTCGATGGGATGGTGGCCCACGACCTCGCCCAGCATCGCCGACTCCTCGTCGGCGCCCGGATAGCCCAGGTGGAGCTTCGTCATGAACCGGTCGAGTTCGGCCATCGGCAGGTCGTAGGCGCGATTTCGCTCGACGGTGTTCTGCGTGGCGATGACGGTGAACGGACTCGGGACGGCGTGGGTCGTCCCGTCGACCGAGACCTGTCCCTCCTCCATCGCCTCCAGCAGCGCCGACTGGGTTTTCGGCGGGGCGCGGTTGATCTCGTCGCCCAGGACGACGTTGGCGAAGATGGGGCCGGGCCGGAACTCGAACTCCCGGGTCTTCTGGTTGAAGACGTTGACGCCGGTCACGTCGGTCGGCAACAGGTCCGGGGTGAACTGGACCCGTTTGAACTCCCCGTCGAAGGAGGCGGCGACCGACCGGGCGAGCATGGTCTTGCCGACGCCGGGCACGTCTTCGAGCAGGACGTGGCCCCGACCGAGCAGGGCGATGACGATGTGTTCGATCTCGTCGTGGTGGCCGACGATCACTTCCTCGACGTTCTCGATGACGCGCGTCGCAACCCGTGTCGCGTCACGTACGGGACTGTCCGACTGCTGTCCGCGTGATGTGTCCGTGTCAGTCATGTTGGTGTGGCCCGCGCGACGAACACCGGGGACGGGAGGGCATACGGGGCGACGATCGGATCGCCGCAGGTGTTCGCCCACTCCATGCGCGGTTCCAGTGTGCTCACGTCTTCGGCGTGAGTACACGTAACTCTGATGGATGCGCACCTACCGCACACACTCGGCTTACCACGCTTTGCACGCCGAACAGACGAGCGCGCCGTCCTGCTCCCAGCGGCGCTCGACGACCTCGTCACAGGCCGAACAGACCGCCCCGTCGCCGGTCCAGGCGTAGGTCGTCGTCGCGGGCTCGACACCGCTGGAGTCCTCGCTCTCGGCCACGCCCTCGCTCGTGGAGTCCGTCTCTACCGACTCCCCGCCGGCCGACACCTCGTCGGCCGGGTCCGTGTCGGCTGGTTCCTCGTCGGCCGCCGACTCCACAGTGTCGTCGTCCTCGCCGTCCAGAAACTCGTCCAGCGAAGCGTCCTCGGCCATACCCGACGTTCTCGGGCCAGCGGCAAATAGCTGACTCGCCACGAACGGAAACACAAAGTGGGGCCACCGCTAACGGCCGGGTATGCAAAGTCTCCCCACGCAGCTCGTCCAGAGCATCATCGACATGCCCGGAAAGTTCATCGACATCGCGCTGGCCGACCCCATCTCGGCTATCCTGATCCTCATCGGCGCGACGCTCGTCGGGCTCTCCTCGGCGGTGTTTGGCTACCTCTCGCTCGGTGCCTTCCTCTCGCTGTTCAGCGGCGCTGGCGGTCGACAACCGCCCCAAGCAGGTCGATAGCCGCCTCGATATCCGGCCCAAGCGGCGACGCGAACACCACGCTGTCGGCGGACTCGCGCAGTTTCTCGGTCCGCTCGGCGACGGTTTCGGGCGTCCCGGCGACACAGAACGCCTCCAGCATCGGCTCGGTCACCAGGTCGAACGCCCGCTCGAACTCGCCGGCCGAGATGGCGTCGCCGATCTCGTCTGCGGTCTCGTGGTCGATGCCGTGGCGGTCCAGCACGGGCGGGGGCGAGCCGCTGGCGACGAACGCGACCGGGGGGCGCGCTGCCTCGCGGGCGGCGTCGGCGTCCTCGGCGATCGAGACGCTGGCGTAGGCGGCCAGGTCGAACTCCCCCTCGGCGACGCGGTCGTCGGCCATCTCCTCGACCTGCTCGCGGGCCCAGGCCAGGTCCTTCGGGTGTGACCCGTTGTACAGCGCGCCGTCGGCGTGTTTCGCCGCCATCCGTGTCATGTGTGGCCCCTGTGCGCCGACGTAGACCGGGATCTCGCCGGCGTCGTAGTTGAGGCCGGCGTCGACGGCCTCGAAGGTGCCGTCGTGGTCGACGCGCTCGCCGTCCCACAGCCGTTGGGCGACCTTGAACGTCTCCAGGACCCGCCGGAGCGCGTCGTCGTGGTCGAACCCGAGGTTCCTGATCGTCGATTTGTCGCCGGGGCCGACGCCGAACAGTGCCCGCCCGTCGCTCATCTCGGAGAGGGTCGCCACCCGCGAGGCCAGCGTCACGGGGTGGGTCTCGTAGGGGTTGGCGATGCCGGGTCCCAGCAGCACCTCGTCGGTGCGAGCGGCCATCTGTGCCAGCGTCATGAACTGATCGCGGTTGTTGTAGTGGTGGCTGGCGAAGACGGCGTCGAAGCCCTCCTGTTCGGCCTGCGTGGCGAAGTCTGCGAGCTGTGCGACCGGGTGTTCCGGGGTGAGTTCGATGGCGTACATTACAGTGACCACTCCCTGAGCGCCTCGCGGACGATGTCGCTGTCTTCCTCGCGGTAGAGGCTGTCGCTGCCGGCGTGGTCGCCGAAGTCGAAGCCCCGGACGACCGCGACCGGCGTCCCGCCGGCCCCCTCGCCGGTGACGAGGTTGCCCGCGGCGGCGAGTTCGTCGACGACCGCCTGGACGGTGGCGCTCAACTCCCGTCCCTCGCGGTCGTGTTCGCCCCGCCAGTCCCGGGCGGCCGGGATGCCCGCCCAGCCCAGCGCGACGCCGCGCTGGCCCAGCCGGAACGGCCGCCCCGAGGTGTCCGTGACGATCACCGCCACGTCGGCACCTGTCTGCTCGCGGATGTCGGCCCGCAACCGCTCGGCGCTTCCGGTCGGGTCCTCGGGCAACAACAGCAGGTCCGCGCCGGGGACGTTCGAGCGGTCGATGCCCGCGTTGACCGTGATGTGACCGAAGCGGGTGACCGCGAGGACGAACGGCGCCTCGGTGAGGACCTCCTCGCTCTCGTCGATGACCGCCTGCGCGAACCGGGGGTCCTTGCGCTCGCCGGCGACCGCTTCGATGGCCTCGGCGATCCGCCGGGCCTGCTCGCCGGCCGTGTACTCGTCGAGGTCCGCCTGCCGGCCCGCCGCCTTCGAGACGACGGTGCTTGCGACACAGAGCACGTCGCCGTCACGCAGGTCCGCTCGCTCGGCGACGAGTCCGGCCACGTCGTCGCCGGGCCGCACTTCGGGCAGTCCCTCGACCGCGAAGACCTCCATACTCCCGCTGGGGTCGCTGTCGGAAAAAGGACGCCGGTAGGTGCAAGGGCGCCCGACGACGGCAACCGCTGCCGGTACCGGGGCAGGTGTCCCCGCCAGTCCCACAGGGCCGGTATGGACTCCCGGCTCGCGGCGTTCGTGGTGTTGCACGCGATGGGCTCGACCGCCGGACTGCTGCTGGCCTTCCACACCGTCAGGACCGTCACCGGCGGTGTGGCGACCACCGCCGTCCGACGGGACTACGGGATCGGTGGGCTGTTCGTCGTCGTCGGCCTCGGACTGCGATTCCTGCTCGTCCCGACGGCGACGGCACCCGCGGCGATCACCCGACTCCCGGGCACCGTCCTCCGCCCGGTCGGGACCGTCCTGGCTGCCGTCGGCGGTGTCGTCTGCCTGTGGGCGCTGGCCCGGCTCGCGCGGAACCGAAAGAGCCGATAGCGTCCCCGTCGAGGCCTCCGTCGTGTCGACCGAACTCGCAGCCGTCGCACGGACCGCCGCCGAGGAGGCCGGGGCCTATCTCCGCGAGCGGTTCGCCGACGGGACGACCGACGCCGAGTACGGGACTACCGACGTGAAAGCCCACGCCGACCACGAGGCCGAACGCCGCGTCGTCGACCACCTCCGGGCCGAGTTCCCGACCCACGCCGTCACCGCCGAGGAGTCCGGCCACCACGACGGCGACGGGGACTACCGCTGGGTGGTCGACGCGCTCGACGGCACGAACAACTTCGCCGCGGGCATCCCGACCTTCGGCGTCGCCGTCGCGGCCGTCGACGCTGCGACCGACGACCCCGTCGCCGCGGCGGTCGTCCTGCCGGCGCTCGCCGACACCTACGTCGCCGCCCGGGGGAGGGTGACCTACAACGGGACCGCCGTCTCGGTCACCGACGGCGAGACGCCGCCGCTGGCGACCGGGACCGTGGCGTTCGTCATCGGTGACCCGGTCGTCTACGACGGACCGGGCCGGAAGAACGCCGACGAGATCCGCTGGGAACTGGGCCAGACCGCAAAACGGTGTATCCAGACGTGGGCGCCGGTCGTCCACTGGGCGCTGCTGTCTCGGGGCGCGCTGGACGGATTCGTCTGTCTCCACCCCGACGAACGCGAACAGCTGCCCGGCGAACTACTGGCGACGGAGGCCGGCTGTGTTCGCCGCGCCGAGGGACCGCTCTCGGCCTTCGCCCCGACCGGCGACGCCGCCGGCGAACTGCTGGAGACGGCTCTCAGTGTTCGTGAACCGTTAGACTGAGTTCGCCGTCGCTCACGTCGGCAGTCAGCATCGTCGCCCGGTCGGCCGGCGACGCGCCCGTCGCGCTACCCGGGTTCAGGAGCCGAACGCCGCCGTGGACCGTGTCGAGCAGTTCGTGGGTGTGGCCCGCGATCCCGACGGCGTCGGCCCCGACCTCGCGCCGGACGATCTCGGCGACGCGGTCCTCGTAGCCCCGGCGTGACCCCGTCCCGTGGGTGACGACGAAGGTCACGCCGCCGAGTTCGACGGTCGCCACCGCCGGGAGTCCGATCCGCGGATCGGTGTTCCCCGCGACGGCGGTCAGCCGGGCCGCCATCGCCCGGACGTTCGACAGCGCCCCCTCGCTGTCGAAATCGCCGGCGTGGACGACGTGATCGGCTGCCTCGATGCGTTCCCGGAACGGCGCGGGAATCTCGCTGGCCCGGGACGGGATGTGCGTGTCGCTGACGATGGCGACGTTCATACCGTGACGTAGGTGGCCGCCCGAGAAATGGCTACTGCCCGCGCTCGGCGGTTTCGGCCGGCGCGAGACCCCGCAATTCGGTCAGTTGTGCGACGAGGTCGTCGATCCCCTCGTTGATGACCGCGAGTCGTTCGTCGATGTCGTCGGCGGGGATCGCGCCCTGTGGCGTCGGTTCTACCAGTTCGTCGTCTTCGAGCATCCGCAGCGAGTAGCGTACCTTGTGCTCGGGGATGTCGGTCTCCTCCGCGAGCCGGACGATCCCGATCGGCCCCTCCTCGATGACGACTTCGAGGATGGCCAGGTCACGGCTCTCCTTGTCGACCTGATCTGTCAGTCGGTCCAGTCCCATTGAGAATCTTGTTCCCACGTATTCGGCGACGATACATAAACGCCACAGTTCCTGTATACAAGTTCACGAAATCCGACACGAGCGCCGCTGGACGCCGCCGACGGCCGGTCACTCGTCGTTGACCGGTGTCCGCCGCAGTTCGTCCAACTGGTCCCGGAGCTTCGACAGTTCCGTCTCCAGTTCCTCGCGCCTGTCGATGAGCGCGCTCAACTCCTCGGTGTTGACGGAGTAGTCGTTCTCCAGGGCCACGTCTAAGGCGTCGGTCGTCGCCGCCGCCAGGTCCGTCGAGACGCCCAGGAGTTCACTCGGGGTTCCGCTGGACTCGTACAGCTCCACGTCGCCCGAGCGGGGCCGGTAGGTCACCATCGGCGACTCGACGGCGTGGTGGTAGGTCACCGTGTAGCTCGTGTCCGTCACGGGGTTGTGTCGGTCCTCCGCGATCTCCGTGCGAACGATGTTGAACGGCTCGGCCAGCGAGGGGAACGTCTCGGCGATGTCCCGGAGTCGGTCGGCAGCGGTCACGTCCAGTTGGGCCTCCACGTCGCCGAAGAACTGCCGGGAGTTCGTCAGGCTGAACGCGACCGTGTAGAACACCGACTCGTTGTTCTGTGCGAGGTCCCGCACCCGCTCGCGGACCTCCTCGTGGCGCCCCTCGACGGCGAGTCGTTCGAGTTCCCGCAACAGCGCCCTGGCTCCCTCCTCGCGTTCGAGGAACGGCTCGACGATCGCCCCTGGCATCTCCTCGCCGTCCACGTCGTCCATGCCCACAGTTGGAACGGGCCGCCTAAACAGTCTGTCGGCGCGGCGGGAGGAAGACACCGGGACGGTGTCGCGTGAGATACGTCCGCCTCCCGGGACCGACGACAGTGAACGGAGGACCGTACGCGTCGGCCGCTTCCCCGGCCTGTCTCACACCGAGACTACAGAGGTATCCGATAGCGTCTCCGGGACCACAACGCGGAGTTCCGTCGTCCCGCCGGATTGGGTGTTCAGTCGAAACGTCGCCGTCTCTCCCTCTTCGAAGCCCCACGCGTTGCCGTTGTTCTTCTGTCCGGCGCGGGCGTCGTCGACATCGACCACGATGGTCGCTCGGTCTTCGGGGTCGTTGAGAACGTAGCTGTCACTGATGGAGTCGTCGTCGTCCTGGACCTTGTCCACGGCAAAATGGGTGTTGTTCGGTGCGTCGGTGAGCCCGCCCCGCTCGCCGTGGAGGAAGTCGTACGACCCGGAGGTGTGTACCATCTGGATCGTGGTCTCTCCGAGGTCGATGTTCCCCGCACCCGGAACTTTCCGGACCGTGATCTCGATTTCGGAGACCGACGGCCTGACGTTGTAACTGATCTTGGTCCCGACGGTGCTGACGACGTTCAGCCGGTTGGTCACTTGGTCGCTGCTCTGCTGTCCGGTCTCCTCGGCGCTGCTCTGGAGAAATCCGGCGGTGTTGACGAGCACGCCCGCAGCGATTGCGGCCACGAGCACCATCGCGATGAACACGATCAGCGTGCCGATACCCACCTGTCCCCGGTCTCTCCCCTTGTGTGTCGATTGGCGGCTCCTGCTCATCGGATCTCTCTTGTCACATACTCGGAAGATGCCGTACAAAACGGCACCCCTCTGATTTTCAACATCTGTAACGGTCGCGGGTTCCGCTCTCGTCTGTGCGGCGGTTCTCCGAACTCGCTGGCGCTCGAAGACGAGACTTCTCGCTGGGGAATCGAGTTCGAGAGACGGACGCCCGGAGCGGGAGTGAGCGAACGCCGAGCGTTCGCGAACGTCGAGAGACACACCACGTCTCTCGAAATTTGAACCGGAGGAAGACTCGCTACGCTCGTCTTCCAGGGTTCAAATCCCTTGCAGTCGCACAGCGAAATAGAGCGGTCACGACGCGATGAAACGCGTCGCTTGGGGAGCTAATTTCGAAGAAGCGCCCGGAGCGGGATTTGAACCCGCGTCACGACCGTGACAGGGTCGTATGATGGGCCACTACACCATCCGGGCACGCTGCCTTGCTGCACTTCTTCGTATCCCGGTGGGAGTATTAAGACTTTCCAAAGAGCGGCGCCCTGTGATGGTGACGCGTGACGGGACCCAAACTTCTATATCTGCGCTGGCCGAACCGATGCGTGAGCGCTTCTCACGGTCCGTGTGTGGACCGGGGTCCGATAGCCGCTGCCGGCCGAGTTGGCAAGCGTTATATGCGTCCCGACGATACGTGCCTGTAGTATCTCGTGACAGCCACCTTCTCCAGTAGCAGGCCCCACGCACACGCACACACATGGTAGATGTAAGTCAACACGACCTCGTCCCCGACCACAGCGTCGTCGACGAGGACGACCTCGAAGCAGTGCTCGACGAGTACGATATCAAGAAGACCGACCTCCCGAAGATCAAACGCGCCGACCCGGGACTCCCGGACGACGCCGAGGTCGGTGATGTCATCCGTATCGTCCGCGACTCGCGAACCACCGACGAAGCAGTCGTATACCGACTGGTGGTGGAATAATGGACACACAGGACCGTCGCAAAATCTCACGCGAATACTTCGGCAAGGAACGGCTCGCAGAACACCACTTCCGCTCGTTCAACGCCTTTCTCGACCGCGGCATGCAACAGGTCGTCGACGAGAAAGAGACCATCGAGACCGACATCGGTGACAAGGAAGGGCAGGAACCGGTGTGGGTCGAACTCGGCGACGTTCGCGTCGTCACCCCCCGCGTCCGCGAGGCCGACGGGAGCGAGGAACTGCTCTACCCACAGGAGGCCCGGCTGCGAAACATCACCTACTCCGCGCCGGTGTTCATGGAGATGGCCATCGTCCGCGGCGGCGAGGAGGAACCAGAGGAAGTCGTCGACCGGACCGAGACCAAGATCGGTCGGATGCCGATCATGGTCGGCTCGAACAAGTGTAACATCGTCGGCTTCTCCGACGAGGAACTGATCGACATCGGCGAGGACCCCGCCGACCCCGGTGGCTACTTCTGTGTCAACGGCTCCGAGCGGGTGCTGATGACCAGCGAGGACCTCGCCCCGAACAAGATCCTCGCGGAATACGACACCAAGTACGGCGACGAGGTCCAGGTCGCGAAGACCTTCTCCCAGCGCCGTGGCTACCGGGCCCTGGTGCTGTGTGAACGGACCCGCGACGGACTGCTGGAGGTCTCGTTCCCGTCTGTCTCGGGCAGCATCGACTTCGTGACGCTCGTGCGCGCGCTCGGCCTGGAATCCGACGAGGAGATCGTCCACCGCGTCTCGGAAGACCCCGAGATCGTGAAGTTCATGCTCGAAAACCTGGAGGAAGCGGAAGTCCAGACCACCGAGGGTGCCATCGAGACGCTGGGCCAGCGCGTCGCCTCCGGCCAGGGCAAGAACTACCAGCTCAAACGGGCCAACTACGTCATCGACCGGTACCTCCTGCCACACCTCCACGAGGAGGGCGTCGACGAGGAGGAGGTCCGGATCAACAAGGCCTACTACCTCTGCCGGATGGCCGAGGCGTGTTTCGAACTCGCGCTCGGTCGTCGGGAATCCGACGACAAGGACCACTACGCCAACAAGCGCCTGAAGGTCAGCGGCGACCTGATGACCGACCTGTTCCGGACCGCGCTGAACAAGCTCGCCCGGGACGTGAAATACCAGCTCGAACGCGCCAACATGCGTAACCGCCAGCTCTCTGTCTCGACGGTCGTTCGTTCGGACGTGCTGACCGAACGGCTCGAACACCCGATCGCGACGGGCAACTGGGTCGGGGGCCGCTCGGGCGTGAGCCAGCTCGTCGACCGGACCGACTTCATGGGTGTGCTCTCACACCTCCGGCGCCTGCGCTCGCCACTCAGCCGCTCGCAACCCCACTTCGAGGCGCGTGACCTGCACGCGACCCAGTGGGGTCGTATCTGTCCCTCGGAGACGCCCGAGGGACCCAACTGTGGCCTGGTGAAGAACTTCGCGCAGGCGATGGAGCTCTCACAGGATGTCGAGGAGCCACAGGAACTGAAACAGGAACTCGCCGAGATGGGGGTCCAGGGCATCCCCGGCATCGAATCGATCGAACAGACGCCCGCGGACGATTAACATGAGTCAGGGACGCGAAGCCAAAGTATACGTCAACGGTAGCTTGGTCGGGACACACCCCGACCCCGAACAGCTCGCACAACAGGTCCGACAGGCCCGCCGACGGGGAGATGTCTCCCAGATGGTCAACGTCTCGGTCAAGGACCGCACGGACGAGGTCATCATCAACGCCGACGCCGGCCGCGCCCGGCGCCCGCTGTTGATCGTCGAGAACGGTGACCCGCTCATCTCCGAGGAGGAGGTCGAGCAGGTCAAATCCGGGGAGCTGGGCTTCGACGAACTCGTCGATCGCGGTCTCGTCGAGTTCATCGACGCCGAGGAGGAAGAGGACATCCTGGTCGGGGTCGACGAGGACGAACTCACCGAGAACCACACACACCTCGAAGTCGACCCGCAGCTGATGTTCGGGATCGGTGCGGGGATGATTCCCTACCCCGAGCACAACGCCAGCCCGCGGATCACGATGGGCTCGGGGATGATCAAACAGTCCCTGGGCCTCCCGAGCGCGAACTACCGGATCCGGCCGGACACGCGCCAGCACCTGCTGCACTACCCGCAGCTCTCGATGGTCAAGACCCAGACCACCGAGCAGATCGGCTACGACGACCGCCCGGCGGCACAGAACTTCGTCGTCGCCGTCATGAGCTACGAGGGGTTCAACATCGAAGACGCACTCGTGATGAACCAGGGGTCGGTCGACCGGGGCCTCTCCCGGTCGCACTTCTTCCGGACCTACGAGGGCGAGGAACGCCGGTACCCCGGTGGTCAGGAGGACCGATTCGAGATCCCCGACGACGAGGTTCGGGGCGCTCGCGGCGAGGAGGCCTACACCCACCTGGACGACGACGGGCTGGTCAACCCCGAGACACAGGTCGGCGAGAACGCCGTCCTGCTGGGCAAGACCTCCCCGCCGCGGTTCCTCGAAGAACCGGACGACATGGGCGGGCTCTCCCCGCAGAAGCGCCGCGAGACGAGCGTCACGATGCGCTCGGGCGAATCCGGCGTCGTCGACACCGTCACCCTGATGGAGGGTGAGGACGGCTCGAAACTCTCGAAGGTCTCGGTGCGTGACGAGCGCATCCCGGAACTGGGCGACAAGTTCGCCTCCCGGCACGGCCAGAAGGGTGTCGTCGGCCACATCGCACCCCAGGAGGACATGCCCTTCACCGAGGAGGGCGTGGTGCCGGACCTCATTATCAACCCGCACGCGCTGCCCTCGCGGATGACCGTCGGCCACATCTTAGAGATGATCGGCGGCAAGGTCGGCGCGCTCGAAGGCCGCCGTGTCGACGGCACCGCCTTCACCGGGGAAGACGAGGAGGAACTCCGTGGCTCTCTGGAGGACCACGGCTTCGACTCCAGCGGCAAGGAGACCATGTACTCCGGTGTCACCGGCGAGAAGATCGAGGCCGAGATCTTCGTCGGGGACATCTTCTACCAGAAGCTGTACCACATGGTCTCGAACAAGCTCCACGCCCGCTCGCGCGGGCCGGTGCAGGTCCTGACCCGCCAGCCCACCGAGGGGCGCGCCCGCGAGGGTGGCCTCCGTGTCGGGGAGATGGAACGGGACGTGCTCATCGGGCACGGCGCGGCGATGGCGCTCAAGGAGCGCCTGCTCGACGAGTCCGACCGCGAGTGGATCAACGTCTGTGGGCAGTGTGGGATGACCGCCGTCGAGAACGTCGAGCAACGGCGGGTGTACTGCCCCAACTGCGAGGAGGAGACCGACATCCACGAGGTCGAGATGTCCTACGCGTTCAAGCTCCTCCTCGACGAGATGAAGGCGCTCGGTATCGCTCCGCGAATCGAACTGGAGGACGCAGTCTAAGATGAGTTCCCAACAGACACCCAAAGAGATCGGGCAGATCAGCTTCGGGCTGATGGACCCCGAGGAGTACCGGGACATGTCGGCCACGAAAGTGATCACGGCCGACACCTACGACGACGACGGTTTCCCCATCGACATGGGGCTGATGGACCCCCGGCTCGGGGTCATCGACCCCGGCCTGGAGTGTAAGACCTGCGGGAAACACAGCGGGTCCTGTAACGGCCACTTCGGCCACATCGAACTGGCCGCGCCGGTGATCCACGTCGGGTTCGCGAAGCTCATCCGCCGGCTCCTGCGCGGGACCTGCCGGGAGTGTTCGCGGCTCTGTCTCGACGAGAGCGAACGCGAGGAGTTCGGCGACCAGCTCCAGCGCACACGCGACCTGGGTCGGGACCTAAACGACGTGACCAAGGCGGCGATCCGCCAGGCACGAAAGAAAGACCGCTGTCCGTTCTGCGGCGAGAAGCAGTACGACATCAAACACGAGAAGCCAACGACCTACTACGAGGTCCAGCAGGTGCTGGCCGCGGAGTACCCCGAGCGGATCGCCGAGGCGATGGAGGAGGCAGACGACCCCATCTCGCCGGGCGAACTGGCCGAGGAGACCGGCATCGACAGCGGCCGCGTCCAGCAGATCCTCAGCGGCGAGTTCCGTCCCCGGCAGGAGGACCGCCGGGCCTTAGAGAAGGCGCTGAACGTCGACCTGACCGAGGAGGACATGAACAAGCTGATGCCAAGCGACATCCGGGACTGGTTCGAGGACATCCCGGACGAGGACATCGAGGTCCTGGGGATGAACCCCGCCCGCTCCCGACCGGAGTGGATGATCCTCACCGTGCTGCCGGTGCCGCCGGTCACCGCTCGTCCCTCCATCACGCTGGACAACGGCCAGCGTAGCGAGGACGACCTCACGCACAAACTGGTCGACATCATCCGCATCAACCAGCGGTTCATGGAGAACCGCGAGGCCGGCGCGCCACAGCTGATCATTGAGGACCTCTGGGAACTGCTACAGTACCACGTCACCACGTTCATGGACAACGAGATCAGCGGGACGCCGCCGGCGCGACACCGCTCCGGGCGCCCCCTCAAGACGCTCTCCCAGCGACTGAAGGGCAAGGAGGGGCGCTTCCGTGGCTCGCTGTCCGGGAAGCGCGTGAACTTCTCCGCCCGGACCGTGATCTCGCCGGACCCGACGCTGTCGCTCAACGAGGTCGGCGTCCCCGAACGGGTCGCTCGTGAGATGACCCAGACGATGAACGTCAACGAGCGCAACCTCGCGGACGCCCGCCGCTACGTCTCGAACGGCCCGGAGGGCCACCCCGGCGCCAACTACGTCCGGCGCGAGGACGGCCGCCGGCTGAAGGTCACCGAGAAGAACTGCGAGGAACTCGCCGAGAAGGTCGAACCCGGCTGGGAAGTGTCCCGGCACCTGACCGACGGCGACATCATCATCTTCAACCGCCAGCCGTCGCTGCACCGGATGTCGATCATGGCCCACGAGGTGGTCGTGATGCCGTACAAGACGTTCCGGCTGAACACCACCGTCTGTCCGCCGTACAACGCCGACTTCGACGGCGACGAGATGAACATGCACGCCCTCCAGAACGAGGAGGCCCGCGCCGAAGCGCGCGTCCTCATGCGCGTGCAGGAACAGATGCTCTCGCCCCGGTTCGGCGAGAACATCATCGGCGCCATCCAGGACCACATCAGCGGGACCTACCTGCTGACCCACACCAACCCGCAGTTCAACGAGACGCAGGCGCTCGACCTGCTGCGGGCGACCCGGATCGACGAACTGCCGGAACCGGACGGCGTCGACGACGCCGGCGAGGCGTACTGGACCGGTCGGTCGCTGTTCTCGGAACTGCTGCCCGACGACCTCGAACTCGAGTTTACCTCCTCGGCGGGCGACACCGTCACGATCGAGGAGGGGCAGATGACCTCCGGGACGATCGACGAGGACGCCGTCGGCGCTTTCGGCGGCGAGGTCGTCGACACCATCGCCAAGGACTACTCCAAGACCCGCGCCCGCATCCTCGTCAACGAGGTCTCGGCGCTGGCGATGCGCTCGATCATGCACTTCGGGTTCTCGATCGGGATCGACGACGAGTCTATCCCCGGCGAGGCCGAAGAGCAGATCAACGACGCCATCGACAACGCCTACGACCGCGTCGAGGAACTCATCGAGACCTACGAGCGGGGCGACCTCGAATCGCTGCCCGGTCGGACCGTCGACGAGACCCTCGAGATGAAGATCATGCAGACGCTGGGCAAGGCGCGTGACTCCGCCGGCGACATCGCCGAGGACCACTTCGGCGACGACAACCCGGCGGTCGTGATGGCCGAGTCCGGCGCCCGTGGGTCGATGCTGAACCTGACCCAGATGGCCGGCTGTGTCGGCCAGCAGGCAGTCCGTGGCGAGCGGATCAACCGCGGTTACGAGAACCGCACCCTCTCGCACTTCGAGGAGGGCGACCTCTCGGCGGACGCCCACGGCTTCGTCGAGGCCTCCTACCGGTCGGGGCTCTCCCCGAAGGAGTTCTTCTTCCACGCGATGGGTGGCCGCGAGGGCCTGGTCGACACGGCCGTTCGTACGTCCAAGTCCGGCTACCTCCAGCGCCGGCTGATCAACGCCCTCTCCGAACTCGAAACGCAGTACGACGGCACGGTCCGGGACACCTCGGACACGATCGTCCAGTTCGAGTTCGGCGAGGACGGCACCTCGCCGGTCACCGTCTCCTCCAGTCAGGACGAGGCGGCGGTCGATGTCGAGGAGATCGCCGACGGCGTCCTCAACGAGGAGTTCGAAACCGAAGAGGAGAAACAGAGCTTCCTGGGACAGCGCACCGAACGCACCAACCTCTCGGAACACGCCGACGACTGGTGGATGGCCGAGGGGGACGACTAACATGGTATCCGAAGACATCGAGGCCGTCGTCGAGGACACGGACCTCCCGCGACGCCTGAAAGACGAGGTGTACAGCACCATCGAAGAGCGCGGTGTCGGCGTCGAGGACGCCGACCGGATCGCCAAGGCCGTCGAGTCGAAGTACCAGACCACTCGCGTCGACCCGCTGGACCCGGTCGGGACCGTCTCGGCGCAGTCGATCGGCGAACCCGGAACGCAGATGACGATGAACACGTTCCACTACGCCGGCGTCGCCGAGATCGACGTGACACAGGGGCTCCCGCGGCTCATCGAGCTGGTCGACGCCCGCAAGACCCCGGACACGCCGATGATGACGGTCCACCTCGACGACGAGTACGCGAGCGACCGGGGGCGGGCTCACGAGGTCGTCTGGAAGATCGAGGCCACGCGCATCCTGGCGCTGGGTGACATCTCGACGAACGTCGCCGACATGCTCGTCGAGATCGACCTCAACGACGAGACGCTGCTGGAGCGGTGGCCGACCGTCGACGATGTCGACGCCATCGCCGAGGAGATCGCCGGCACCATCGAGTCCAACCTGGGGGTCCAGGCCCGGCAGGTCGGGACCGTCATCGAGTTCGGGCCGGAGGAACCCAGCTACCGGGACCTCCTCCAGCTCGTCGAGGAACTGCGCGACATCGTCTTCAAGGGCATCGAGGACATCTCCCGCGTCGTCATCCGCAAGGAAGACACCGACAACGGCGAGGAGTTCGTCCTCTACACCGAGGGATCGGACTTCGGTGAAGTCCTGGGAATCGAGGGGGTCGACGCCTCGCGGACGACGTGTAACAACATCCACGAGATCTACCGCGAACTCGGCGTCGAGGCCGCCCGCGAGACGCTGATCAACGAGACGATGAACACGCTCGAAGAGCAGGGGCTCGACGACGTGAACGTCCGTCACCTGATGCTGGTCGCCGACATCATGACCAACGAGGGGACCATCGAGTCGATCGGTCGCCACGGGATCAGCGGGTCGAAAGACTCCGTGCTCGCTCGGGCGGCCTTCGAGGTGACGGTCAACCACCTGCTCGACGCCGCGATCCACGGCGAGATCGACGAACTCGACGGTGTCACCGAGAACGTCATCGTCGGCAAGCCGATCAAGCTCGGGACCGGCGATGTCGACCTCCGGATGGGTGCGAGTCAGGACTGATGCGCGTCGAGCTCTCGGACGACGCGCGACAGCTGGTCGCCCTCTTCGAGGACGAGGCAGCCGTCACCGTCCGGGACTGCGTGATCGACGAGACCCACGATCAGGTCGTCTATCTGGTCAAACGCGGCGAGATGGCCGACGCTATCGGACCGGGTGGTGAGACCGTCGCGAACGTCGAGGAACGGCTCGGCCGGCCCGTGAAACTGGTCGAGGACGCCGACACCCCCGAGGACTTCGTCGCCAACGCGCTGGCGCCGGCCGCGGTGTACAACGTCACTGTCTCGGAGAACGGTGACACGATCGCCTACGTCGAGGTCGCACAGGAGGACCGCGGCGCCGCCATCGGGCGCGACGGGCGCAACATCGACGCCGCTCGACGGCTCGCGAAACGCCACTACGACATCGACGGTATCGAACTGACCTGACCGCGCCCGCGTTTTCCACGTTCGACCGACCGTCCACGAGCCACCGCGTCAGTCGTCGTCGGCAGCGGCTTCGTCGGTACCGGGATCGTACACGTCGGTTCCGCTGGTGCGCTGGTCGGTCTCGACATCGAACTGTCCCAGCAGCGACCGGAGGTTGGTCGCCTGGCCGGCCAGCGAGTCGATGCTGCTGTTTACTTCGTTGATCGTCGCGGTCTGCTCTTCGGCGGAGGCGGCGACGTTCTCGGCCTGACTGGCGGTCTCCTCGCTGATCGACCCGATCTCGTCGACCATCGAGACGGTCTGTTCGGTGGCCGTGGCCTGCTCGTCGGTGGCGTCGTTGATCGACTGCATCCCCTCGTTGACCGCCTCGACGCGGTCGACGATGGCCTCCAGGGACTCGATGGCGCCGTCGACGGTCTCGATCCCCTCCGAGACGCTGTCGCCCATCGAACGGATATCGGTCACCGCGTCGCCGGTCGAGGACTGGACCTCCGAGATGACCGCCGAGATCTCCTCGGTCGCCTCGCCGGTCTCCTCGGCGAGTTGTTTGATCTCGTCGGCGACGACGGCGAAGCCGTTGCCGGCCTCGCCCGCGCGGGCCGCCTCGATCGAGGCGTTGAGCGCGAGCATGTTGGTCTGCTCGGCGATGTCGTCGATGAGGTCGACGATCTCGCCGATGCGGGCCATCTCCTCGTCCAGTGACTCGACGCGGTCGATGGTCGTCTCGGCCCGGCGCTCGATGTCGTTCATCACGTCGACGGCGTCGGTCGCCCGGGTGCGGCCGGTTTCGCCGATCTCGGCGGCCTCACGGGAGGTCGTGGCGACCTCGTCGGCCTGTGCGGCGACCTCCTCGATGGTCGCAGAGAGGTTCGACATCTCGTCGGAGGCCTGCTGGATGTGTTCGTGTTGCTGATCGGCGCCGGCGGCGATCTCCTGGACGGACTGACTGACCCCCTCGCTCGCGTTCTGGACCTCCGTCGCGCTGGCGCTGATCTGTTCGGCCGAGTCCTCCACGTCGGCGGCAAACTCCCGGATGTGGACGACCGTCTGGCCCAACTGGGCGATCATCTCGTTGAACGCCGTCGCGATCTCGCGCATCGCGTCGTTGTCGGTGTCGGCGTCGAGCCGCTGGGAGAGGTCGCCGTCCGCGGCGGCCTGCATCACGGTCGAGAACTCCTCGGCCTGGCGTTCCAGGGACTCCGCGAGTTCCTCGGCCTCCTGTTGGGCCTGCTCGGCGTCTGTCTTTGCCTGTTCGATCTCCTCGATGAACCCTTCGAGATCGACCCGCATCGCCGCCAGCGACTCGCCGAGACGGCCGGGCACGTCCCGGTCGAGGACGGGGTCGTCGAACTCCTGCTGGGCGAGCGCGTCTGCCTGGTCGGCGACCGTCTGGAGATAGCTGGCGATGTCGCCGAAGGCGTCCTCGACCTGGCCGATCTCGTCCATCCGTTCGGTGTCGGCGGTGTCGTCGTCGATCCGGCCCGCGGCGAGCGCGTCGGCTCTGTCGGTGACAGCCGCGAGCGACCGCCGGATGTCCCGGCCGACGAACGCGCCGAAGGCGACGAACCCGACGAGCGCGAGCCCCAGCAGGGTGAAGAGATACTGTTCGACCTGGTCCCGGACCGCGAAGGCGTTCTCGACCGGGACTCGCTTGACGACGAGCCAGTTCGTCTCGTCGCTCTCGGTGTAGGCGAACAGTTCACCGCTCCCCTGGACCGTGCCGTTCGTGGTGTTACGGCTGGCCCGGACCACCTCGCTCTCGGTCCCGTCGGCGTACCGGGTCAGGATCTTCGACTCGTTCTCGGCGATCTGGACCTCGCCGTTGGCCGCGAGCACCTGGGTCTTCCCGCCCTCGATGGAGCTCCGGAACTGCGAGCCGCGCGTGCTGACATCGTAGGTGAACACGACCGCCCGCGTCCGGTCGGGGACCTTGCTGGCGAAGGCGATGTGGTAGTCGCCGTCCCACAGGAACACCTTCGAGCGGGCGACATCGTTCCGGCTGTCGAAGACGAGTGTCCCGCGGTCCCAGGCGATCGCCATCTCCGAGAGCGTCGTCCCGACCATCGACTCGTTCGAACTCCGGTCGATCTCCCCGGTCGCGAGGTTCACCAGGTGGATCTCGTCGACGGTCCGGTTGCGCCGCTCCCGTTCGTTCTTGATCGTCGCCTCGATCCGCGTGTCCGTGGCGCCGCTGATGTAGTAGTGGTTCGAGAGGAGCCTGGTCGCCTCGCGCTGTTCGCTGACCCACTGGTCCAGTGCCGCCGCCTCTTGCTCCGTTGTCGTCAACAGCTCGCCGGTCCGCTGTGTGGTCAGTTCCGTCGCGATGGCGCCCTCCGCGACCAGCCCCGCGCTGAGGACGACGACGGCGATGAGACCGACTGCGAGCGCGAACTTCCGTAAGTAGCTTTTCCGGACTGCTGCCGGGAGTAGTGACGTTGCTTTCATTCCTGTCCCGAGTCGTTTCCCGATGGTTCCGTGAGACCGGTAGTAAATCCACCCCCCCGGTTATCAGGAGTGAATACGACTGGCTGTCACGGGGCGGATGTAGTGGATTCGTACGCTAGCCTACGACACACGCGCCCTGGCGCGGCTGCGAAAGAGGAGTCTTAAGTACCTCCGTTGGATACGGATTCGTACTATGACGAACGGCAAATACGCCGCCCGCAAACTCAAAAAGGACCGCCAGAAGCACCGGTGGTCCGACTCGGATTACGCGCGACGAGAGCGCGGGCTCGGCAAGAAGTCCGACCCGCTCGAGGGTGCCCCTCAGGGTCGTGGCATCGTCCTCGAAAAGGTCGGCATCGAAGCGAAACAGCCCAACTCTGCGATCCGGAAGTGCGTGCGGGTCCAGCTGATCAAGAACGGCAAGCAGGTCACCGCCTTCTGCCCCGGTGACGGCGCTATCTCCTTCATCGACGAGCACGACGAGGTCACGATCGCCGGGATCGGTGGCGCGAAGGGTCGTGCCATGGGCGACCTCTCCGGTGTCAACTACAAGGTCGAGAAGGTCAACGGTGTCTCGCTGATCGAACTCGTCCGCGGTAACGCGGAGAAACCCGTCCGATAACCATGAGCGAAGAAGATTCCCCCGAGCCGGACGCACCCGGCACCGACGAGGAGGAGACCGCCCGCGCGAAGCTGTTCGACGAGTGGGAGATCACCAACATCGAGTACTCCGACCCGTCGACCGAGCGCTACATCACCGTTACGCCCATCGCCCACACGATGGGGCGCCACGCCGACAAGCAGTTCAAGAAAAGCGAGATCAGCGTCGTCGAGCGGCTGATCAACCGGCTGATGCAGACCGACGAGAACACGGGCAAGAAACAGCTCGCCACCTCGATCGTCCAGGACGCCTTCGAGATCGTCCACGAGCGCACCGAGGAGAACCCGGTGCAGGTGCTCGTCAGCGCGGTCGAGAACAGCGCCCCGCGTGAGGAGACTGTCCGCCTGAAGTACGGTGGCATCTCCGTCCCGAAGGCCGTCGATGTCGCACCCCAGCGCCGCGTCGACCAGGCGCTGAAGTTCCTCTCGGAGGGTGTCTACGGCAGCACGTACAAGACGACGACCAGTGCTTCTGAGGCCCTGGCCCAGCAGCTGATCGGCGCCGCCGACAACGACGTGCAGGCCTACGCCGTCAACCAGAAAGAGGAAAAAGAGCGCGTCGCCGCCGCCGCACGGTAACGCAGTCTCCCGATTTTGCCCGCAGCGGGCCGTTCTTTCTCCCTCGACTGTCTGGTAAACCGTCGGCTATATCTTGGTTGACGAGCGACAGTCTCCCATGTCACAGGAACACGACTCCGTCGAACTCGTGGGTGACGAGACGGTCAGACACATCTCGCTCGCCGCGGTGCTCGCGGCGCTGACGGCCGCGTTCGCGTACGTCTCGATCCCGATTCCCGGCCTCCCGGCGCCGGTTTCCTTCCAGGTGTTTGGCGTCTACTTCGCCGGCCTCCTGCTGGGGCCACGCTGGGGCGGGTTCTCGATCGCGCTGTACCTGCTCGTGGGGATCGCCGGCGCGCCGGTGTTCTCGAACGGGGGCGCGGGCCTGGGGTACGTCCTCGGACCGACGGGGGGCTACCTGATCGGCTTCCTCGTGGCGGCGGTCCTCATCGGTGCGATCGTCCACCGCACCCTCGGTGGGATCGCCGACCGTGGCTCGGGACTGCGGCCGCTCTCGGAGGTGTCGGTCGCCGTCCAGGCCGGGGCGCTCGTGGCCGGGCTGGTCGTCATCTACGCCGTCGGTGTCCCGTGGCTCGCTACCATGGCCGGACTCCCGCTGGTCGAGGCCGCGACGGTCGGTGCCGCGGTGTTTCTCCCCGGTGACGCCATCAAGATCGCCGCGACGCTGGCGCTGGTCCGGGCTGGCGCTCTCGCCCGACAACAGGCCGTATGATCACCGTCAGCGACCTCACACACCGGTTCGGGGAGGCCGTCGCGCTCGATAGCGTCTCGCTTTCGATCGCGGACGGGGAGTTTCTCCTACTGGTCGGCCCGAACGGCAGCGGGAAGACGACGCTCGTCCGGCACTGCAACGCCCTGCTCGAACCCGATTCGGGCACCGTCACCGTCGACGGCGTCGACGTGACCGAAGACCCGGTCGCGGCGCGCACGAGCGTCGGGATGGTGTTCCAACACCCCCGCGATCAGCTGGTGGCCGCGACCGTCGGTGCCGACGTGGCCTTCGGCCCGGAGAACCTGGGTCTCCCCCGTCCGGAGATCGACCGCCACGTCGAGGCGGCGCTGGCGGCCGTCGACATGGGCGGGATGGAGGACGCGCGCATCGACGAACTCTCCGGGGGACAGCAGGCTCGGGTCGCTATCGCCGGGGCGCTGGCGATGGAGCCGACGCATCTCGTCCTCGACGAACCGTTCGCCGGCCTGGACCTGCGTGCGCGCCGATCGGTGCTTGCTCGGCTCGACGAACTGGCCGCCGACGGGACCAGCGTCGTCGTCGTCACACACGATCTGCGGGACCTCCGCGAGCGGGCGGATCGGATCGTCGCGCTCGCCGACGGGCGGGTGGTCGCCGACGGCGACCCCGCCGCGGTCGTCCCGGACCTGGAGCCACTCGGTGTCGACGCCGGATGTTGACCTACGAGCCGGGCGCGACGTTCGCTCACCGACTCGACGCACGAGCGAAACTCGCCTTCCAGATCGGGTTCGCCGTCGCCGTCTTCTCCCGGCCGACGCCGGTACGGCTCGCCGGGCTCGCCATCCTCGCTGGGGTCGGGCTGGCGGCGGGACGGCTCTCGCCGGTGACGGTCCTCCGGAACTACTGGTTCGTCGTCGCCGTGCTGGCGCTCGGCCCGCTCTCGGCGACGGTCGTCCTCGGACCGCCCTGGCTGGCGCCCGACCGCGCGCTGGCGCCGACACTCGCGGTCGGCCGAGTCCTCCTGGTGCTGTTCGTCAGCGCCGTCTACGTCCGGACGACGCCGGTCCGGGCGACCCGGGCGGCCATCCAGCGCCACGTCCCGGGCCGGTTCGGACAGGCCCTGGGCGTCGGCGTCGCGATCACGTTCCGGTTTCTCCCGGTGCTCCGGCGGGACCTCCTGTCGGTCCGGGACGCGATCAGGGCCCGGGGCGGCCAGCGCCGGTCCGTCGTCGACCGCGCACAGCGGATCGCTCTCGTCGGTCTGGGGCGGGCGCTGGGGCGGGCCGACCGGCTCTCGGTCGCCCTCCGGGCCCGTTGTTTCGCCTGGAACCCGACCCCGCCGGCGATGGCCTTCGAGCGGCGGGACTACCCGGTAGTCGCCGTCGGCTTCCTGCTGGCGCTCTCGCCGCTGGTGTCGGTGTAGGTCAGTCGGCCGCCTGCGGGCCGCTGCCGGCGTAGGCGCGGGTCACGTCGACCAGTGCCTTCCGGAACTCCGAGGCGTCGGGATCCGGCGACAGCGAGGCGAAGTGGCGCTTGAACTCCGCGAGGCTGATGCCCTCGGCGTCGGCGGCGGCCGCGTGCGCGAGGTCGTACAGCCGGTGGTCGTCGTCGACGAGGTCGTGGCGCTCGACGAGTGCGAGCGCGAACGCCGCGTTGACCGCGGTGATCTCGGGGTCGGCGGCCGGCGTCAGCCTGGCGGTCGGTTCGTCCGGTCCCCGTCCACGCGGTGCGATCGGCGTCACGTGGTCCCAGGCCGGCGGGTCCGACGGCCGGTCCGCGACCGCGGCGGCCAGGCTCGCCTCCAGGAAGGGCACGAGTTTGTCGCCCGGCGCCATCGCCATCCAGACATCGTCGGCGTACACGTCGCGCATGTGGTTCGCGATCTGGTAGCAGTGTGTGAGCTTCCGGCGCTCGACCGACCGGCCGGCAAGCGCCAGGTAGATCGCCTCCTCGGTCGACTGGGTGTGGGAGGGGTGGCCCCGCTCGTGGTGGTGCATGTGTGCGAACTCGTGGAGCGCGAGTTCCCGGGCCATCGCGCTGGTCGCGGCCTGTCGGGAGATCGTCAGCAGGTGGCGGTCCTCGCTGTGGCTCACGCGGGTCCGCTCGTCGGGGTCCTCGCGGACCCGGACCGTCACCGGCCGATCGAGGTCGTACTCCGTCGAGAAGAGGTCGCTTGCGCCCAGAAACGGTTCGGCCGGCCCGCCCTGTACGTGTAGTTCCATGTGTGTCGTTCACAGGTGTCGAGATACCATTAATCCACGGCCGTTCCGCCGTCGTCCGCCGGGAAGAAACCCGAGCGGGCGGTCCGCCCGTACTCTCTCCCGCTCTGTCGATGGCTGCCGTGCGAGCCGTCAGCAGACAGAATGTGTGGTAGTAGCACGCGCAGCGGCCGGAATCGCCCGTCCGGTCGTGGCGAAACACTATCCTTTTGACCCTCCTGTTGATACCCTTCTGTATAATGGGCCGACGTAAGAAAATCGTTCAGGAATGTGAGACACTGATGGACGATCCGGAGTACATCCGGAACATCGCCATCGCCGCTCACGTCGACCACGGGAAGACGACGCTGACGGACAACCTGCTGGCCGGTGCGGGGATGATCTCCGACGACACCGCGGGCGAACAGCTCGCGATGGACACCGAAGAAGACGAGCAGGAACGTGGGATCACCATCGACGCCGCGAACGTCTCGATGACTCACGAGTACGAGGACCAGAACCACCTCATCAACCTCATCGACACGCCGGGCCACGTCGACTTCGGCGGAGACGTGACCCGTGCGATGCGCGCCGTCGACGGCGCGCTCGTGGTCGTCGACGCCGTCGAGGGCGCCATGCCCCAGACCGAGACGGTGCTCCGGCAGGCGCTCCGCGAGGGTGTCAAGCCGACGCTGTTCATCAACAAGGTCGACCGCCTCATCTCGGAGCTTCAGGAAGGCCCCGAGGAGATGCAGGAGCGCCTGCTCGCGGTCATCCGCGATGTCAACGAACTCATCCGCGGCATGACCGAGGAGATGGACGACATCGAGGACTGGACCGTCTCCGTCGAGGAGGGGACCGTCGGCTTCGGGTCGGCGCTGTACAAGTGGGGCGTCTCGATGCCCTCGATGCAGCGCACCGGCATGGACTTCGGCGAGATCATGGAGCTCGAACGCAGCGACAAGCGCCAGGAGCTCCACGAGCGCACGCCGCTGTCGGATGTCGTGCTCGACATGGTCTGTGAGCACTTCCCGAACCCGATCGACGCCCAGCCCCGTCGTATCCCGCGCATCTGGCGTGGCGACGCCGAGTCGGAGCTCGCAGAGGGGATGCGCCTGGTCGACGAGGACGGCGAAGTCGTCCTGATGGTCACCGACATCGGTGTCGACCCCCACGCCGGCGAGATCGCCGCCGGACGTGTCTTCTCCGGCACGCTGGAGAAGGGCCAAGAGCTGTACGTCTCCGGGACCGCCGGCAAGAACCGCATCCAGAGCGTCGGGATCTACATGGGCGGCGAGCGCGAGGAGGTCGAACACGTCCCCGCAGGGAACATCGCCGCCGTCACCGGCCTCAAGGACGCCATCGCCGGCTCGACCGTCTCCTCGGTCGAGATGACTCCCTTCGAGTCCATCGAACACATCTCGGAGCCGGTCATCACCAAGAGCGTGGAGGCACAGAACATGGACGACCTGCCGAAGCTCATCGAGACGCTCCAGCAGGTCGCGAAAGAGGACCCGACCATCCAGGTCGAGATCAACGAGGACACCGGCGAACACCTCATCTCCGGCCAGGGTGAGCTCCACCTGGAGGTCATCGGCCAGCGGATCGAGCGCAACCAGGGCATCCCGATCAACACCGGGGAGCCGATCGTCGTCTACCGCGAGGCCCCCCAGTCCAGTTCCCGCGAGGTCGAGGGACGCTCGCCGAACAACCACAACCGGTTCTACATCACCATCGAACCGCTCGGCGAGGACATCGTCGAGACGATCAAGCTCGGCGAAGCGTCGATGGACATGCCCGAACTGGAGCGCCGTGAAGCCCTCCAGGAGGCCGGCATGGACAAGGACACGTCCCAGAACGTCGAGCACATCCACGGGACCAACGTCCTCATCGACGACACGAAGGGGATCCAGCACCTCAACGAGACGATGGAACTGGTCATCGAGGGGCTCGAAGAGGCCCTCGACGACGGCCCTCTCGCCGCGGAACCGGTCCAGGGCTCGCTCATCCGTCTCCACGACGCGCGCCTCCACGAGGACGCCATCCACCGCGGTCCGGCACAGGTCATCCCGGCAGTCCGCGAGGCCGTTCACAACGCCCTGATCGACGCCGACATCAAGCTGCTGGAGCCGATCCAGCAGGTCCGTATCGACGTGCCCAACGACCACATGGGCGCCGCGAGCGGCGAGATCCAGGGCCGTCGTGGCCGCGTCGACGACATGTACCAGGAAGGCGACCTCATGGTCGTCGAGGGTGTCGCCCCGGTCGACGAGATGATCGGCTTCTCCAGTGACATCCGCAGTGCGACGGAGGGTCGTGCCTCCTGGAACACCGAGAACGCCGGTTTCCAGGTCATGGCCGACAACCTCCAGCCCGAGAAGATCACCGAGATCCGCGAGCGCAAGGGGATGAAGACGGAACTGCCCCAGGCCATCGACTACTTCTAGACCACCGTTTTCTGCCTCTGGTGGCCTCACTGCGTTCGGCCACCACTCCGTGAAAAACGTGGGCGAGAAAGGGCGGGACCTCGCTACGCTCGGTCCCGTGAAACCGCGCTCACGATGTTCGCGCGGTCTGCTTGTACCGCACTCTGACGACCCAGATGGAAAACCCGAACTCGTGCCGACGGTGTGAGTCTGGGACGATACACTCCTCTCTTCCCATACGTTTAGGCCCCTCAGGGGCCAACTCCCGGTATGAGCCGACTCTATCAGGTCGTGGACCTGCTGATCGCGGCGTTGATCGCCGGCACCTCGACGTTCATCTGGCAGTCAGTGCTCGGGCCGGCGGTCGCGCTGTGGCTCTCGACGCTGTTCGCGGCGATCTACTACTTCTCGCGGAACCCCTGGGGGTCCCCGCGGGGCGAGCAGTTCAACGAGTGGATCGACGACATCTACGACGAGTTTCTCCCCTGATCGAGTACCGAGCGGTACTGTTCGTGAGCGCCCACGTCGGCGTCGACGGACCCGTCGTACCGGACTTCGCCGTGATCGAAGACGGTGAGTCGGTCGAGCAGGCCGTCGAAGGCCGCGACGTGGTGGGTGACCGCCAGCACGGTCCGGTCGTCGGTACAGTACTCCGCCAGGAACGCCCGGAGGCGACGCTGTGACACGTCGTCCAGATCGTTGAACGGCTCGTCGAGGACAGCGTAGGTCGGCCGTTTGAGGAAGCCAAGCGCCAGGTCGAGTTTCTGCTGCCAGCCGCCCGAGAGCGTGCCGGCCGGTCGGTGGGCGACCCGGTCGAGTCCCAGCACGTCGACCAACCGTTCGCGCCACTCCGGTCCCGGACAGCCCGAGAGGCGGCCGAACACGTCGAGGTTCTCCGCGACGGTCAACCCCGGATAGAACGTCGGCGACTGGAAGCTACAGCCAAGGGAGACGGCGGGCACGTCGACGGTGCCGCTCGTCGGCCGGGTCAACCCCAGCAGGAGGTCAAGCAGCGTCGTCTTCCCGCTGCCGTTGGGGCCGACGAGACAGTGACACTGCCCGGGCCGGATCGTCAGGTCGACCGATTCCAGGGCGGTGACTGCGCCGTAGCGCTTGCTGACCGCCTCGAAACGGATCGGCTCAGGCACGGTACCCTCCGCGGTCGTAGTAGGCGACCGTTCCGGCCAGGAGGACGAACGCCAGGACGGTGACGCCACAGAGTGCGAGCAGGTAGTCGGCGTATAACGCGGCCGACTGCCCCTTCAGCGAGACGCCCCGCTGGACGACCATCGAGTAGTGCAGGGGGTTCGCCTTGGCGATCTCGCGCCGGAGCGGCGAGAAGAAGCCGGCCGGATACACCAGGTTCGAGAACGCGAGGCCCCCGAACAGTATCGCCACGTTCGCCATCCGGCCGACGGTCCGAAAGCGGGTGAGAAACATCACGCTCAGGCTCACCGCGGTACAGTAGCCAAACGTCAGCAGCGTCACGGCCACCGCACCCGGCGAGAGCAGGGCGACCGAGAAGTCCAGATACGCCGCGACCCCTTGGAACGCGAGCAGGGGGACCAGCAACAGCGGCGTCAACACGAGGAACTTCCCGGCCAGCAGTTCCCACAGCGACGATTCGACCCTGATCCGGCGGAACACCCGCTGTTCGTCGGCGAGGACGTACGGGACGTACGCGAACGCGAAGAGGAGCGTCACGAGCATCGCGCCGACGCTGACCAGGTACTCCGAGAGCGTGCGGTCCTGGCCGACGGCGATCCGCTCGACGCCCACGTCGGCGGGAAAGACACTGCTCGCGCGGCCCCGGAGGATACTCGCGATGGCGAGCGACGGCTGTTCGTAGGGGACCATCTCCTCTTCGACGTACATCTCGACGGTGACCTGGGCGTTCCGGTCCAGGACACCCTGCGGGACGACGAACACCGCGTACACCTCTTCGCGGGTCAGGGCCCGCATCGCCCGGTCGCGTTCGTCGGCCGCGTAGCTGTGGGGCTCGGAGAACACCGTCGTCACGCCCCGCATCGCGGTCATCTCGTCGTCGGTGACATCCTCGTCGGCGGGGACGAGCGCGACCGGCGTGTCACGGGGGATCACCTGCTGGAAGGCGACGGTCCCGAGCGCGACGATCGACGGCAGGACGATCAGGACGAGCACGACTGTCGACAGGTTGTGGCGGAGCCACCGGACCTCCTTGTACAGCAGGGAGCGAAGCGCCATTCGGCGCTGTTAGCCTTCGTAGAGGTACCGCAGGACAGCCTGGAGCGTATCGACCGAGTCCTCGTAGGTGACGGTGACGGTCGAGCCGTCCTGGGTCACCTCGATGTTGCGCAGCGCCTCCTTGGCGGTCTCGTTTTGCGTGTAGCCCGAGGCGAGCGACGCGGCGCCGTCGGTGACTTCGCTGACATCGGTCGCGCTGCTCTCGCTGGCCGTGAGCATCTGCATCTCCATGCCGGCGGAGTTCGAGGACGTGTAGTAGACGCCGGTGACGATCTCGACGTTCCGGTAGGCGCCCGTATCGACCTGTCCGCCGCTGCTCTCGGGGATCTGCTCCTGGGGAACCGTCGTCGCGAACGTCACCAGCCCGTCCCGGGTCCCGTCGTAGGCCGAGCGGAGGTCGCCGCCGAAGGCCTCGCCGTCACCGGCGGTGACATCGATCGTGTCCTTGACCGCGGCCTCGCTGCCGAAGACGAACTGTCCGTCACCCAACACGGCGAACCAGTCCGCGCTGCCGAAACCGGATGCTTCGGTGGGTCTGTAGACGGTCTGGCCGTTGTAGCTCGTCTCCTCGTACTCGGCCTGGCTGTCGTTTCGGAACGACTCGACGGCCGCGTCGGTCTCCCAGTTCGCGTGGAGGATGACGCCGGCGTACTCGGTCGTCTGGAGGTTTCCGGACTCACTCCGCCGCTGGAAGAAGACCATCTCCTCGGCCTGCTGTGGGTCCAGTCCCGTCTCGGACTGGAACTGGTCGCGGGCCTCACTGACGTTCTCGGGCTGGCTCGGCGCGGTCGCCGAGGCGCTCTCGGCGCCGGCCTCGACGATGGCCTGGGTCGTCGCGTCGTCGGTGATCGCCATGTCGACGTGCACGACGGCGTTGATGTCGGCGGGCACCTGATCGGTCGCCGGCGGCGTGGAGCCACCGCCGCCGCCGAGGCCGAACGTCCCACCGCTACAGCCGGCAAGCGTGAGCATCCCGGCCAGCGACACGACCACGAACAGTTTCCGGAGCGAAGTCTCGTGAATCATAAGCAACTACCTGTTAGTTTACACCCGCCACTAAAGGTGTGTTGGTTCCTCCAAGTACACGCTCGGAAAATTCCTTCCGGCTCGGACGAAACGCTGGGATTCTTATAGTTACCCCCTCTGAGTCACCCACAATGAGCGGCGATATTCCACAGGAGGTGAGCGGGCGATGAGCGACTCGACCGACGAGGTTCGGTCCTACACAGTTCGGCTCGAACTGGTCGACGAACCGGGCGAACTGCTGCGGGCGCTCGAACCCATCGCCGACAACGGCGGGAACCTCCTCTCTATCTTCCACGAGCGGGGCAACGTCACGCCCCGCGGCCACATTCCCGTGGAGGTCGACATGGAGGCGACTCCCGAACGGTTCGACGGGATCGTCGACGCGTTGCGCGACGCGGGGATCAACGTCATCCAGGCCGGCGCGGAGCGCTACAGCGAGACGCTGACGGTCGTCCTCACGGGCCATCTCATCAACACGGACCTCTCGGATACGCTCTCGCGCATCCAAGAGCGAACGGACGCGACGGTGACCGACCTCTCGCTGTCGGCTCCCGAAGGGACCGAAGACGCCTCCAGCGCCCGCATCCGGCTGGCGACCGAACAGAACGCCACCGAGTCGGTGATGGGGACGATCAGGGACCTCGCCGAGGAGAAGGAACTGCGTGTCATCGAACCGCTGGCTGCCGGAGGGGAACTATGAGACTGGCCGTGATGGGTGCCGGCGCGGTCGGTGGCTCGGTCGTCGAACTCGCGGCCGACTACGGCCACACCGTCACCGCCTTCGCCGACTCACAGAGCGCCGCGGTCGACGCGGACGGCCTCGACGCTGCGGCCGTCCTCGACCGGAAAGAACAGGACGGAACCGTCGGCGACGAGCGCCCGGAAGACGCCCTGACGGCGCCCTACGACGTGCTAGTCGAAGCCACGCCGACGACGCTTGGCGACGCAGAACCCGGGTTCGGACACCTCCGGACCGCGCTCGAACGCGACCGTCACGTCGTCCTCGCGAACAAAGGGCCGGTCGCAGAGCGATACGCCGACGTTCGGGCGCTCGAACGGGAGAGCGAGGGGACGGTCCTGTTCGAGGCGACTGTCGGCGGCGCGATGCCGGTGCTCTCGACGGTCGACGACTTCGACCCCGAACACATCACTGCGGTCCGTGGCGTCCTCAACGGCACGGCGAACTTCATCCTCTCGCGGATGGGCGCCGAGGGGCTGGGCTACGAACACGTCCTCGCGGAGGCACAGGACCTCGGTGTGGCCGAAGCCGACCCGACCTTCGACGTTGACGGGACCGACGCCGCGCTGAAAGGCGTCATCGTCGCCAACGTCCTCGCCGACAACGGGACCGAGTACACGCTCGAAGACGCCGATGTCGAGGGGATCCAGGACATCGCCGGGAGCGCGATCGAACTCGCCCAGGAGGAGGGACGGACCGTCCGTCTCATCGCCGAGGTGGCCGAGGGCGAGGTCCGGGTCGGGCCGCGACTCGTCCCGGCGAACGCGCCGCTCGCGCCCACGGGGACCCGCAACATCGTCCAACTGGAGACCGAGCACGCCGGCCGGCTCAACATCTCCGGCCGCGGTGCCGGCGGCCCCGAAACCGCCAGTGCCGTGCTCGCGGATGTCGGTCGACTCGACCAGTAACTGTGTACTGACGGTTTCCGTCCGCTAATTCTTTCCCGAACCCGGCACCGTCCCGTGATTTCTGCCTTCGGGGTACACCGACTAAGCGGCCACTTCTCGAGTTTTAACGCTCGTCCGAGAGGGGGAAATTATTATGTATGCTGGCATAGATTCCGAACGTATGGCGACGCAATCAGATACGGTGGTGCCTGGTGCGGGAGCCGACGACGCAGTGTTCGGGCTCTCGGCGAACATCGCGGCCGCGATCGGGTACGTCCTGCCGATCGTCGCGCTGATCTTCCTCCTGGTGGAGGAAGAGGGGAACGAGTTCCTGCGGTTCAACGCGGCACAGGCCGTCGCCTTCGGCTTTGGCTTGTTCGTCATCCGGTTCGGAGTGGGCCTCGTGATCGGATTTCTGCCGGGGATACTCGCGACGCTGGCCGGGCTGGTCATGTCGCTGCTCAACCTGGTCATCTTCGGGGCGTTCCTCTTCCTGGCGTACAAAGCGTACTCCGAGGAGACTGTCGAACTGCCGGTGTTCGCCGACATCGCGCGCTCCATCGAGGACGCGCTGTAGTCGGTCGTAGCCCCGTTCGCTGGTGGTGCCGAATGCCCTTGCGCCGGGATTTCTCGAGTGTGTCGTCGACGACGTGACCGTTCGGTGCCGACCGAGGCGGCCCTCACCGTTCTCTCCGTTTCACCAGGCACGTAGGCACGGGAGACACGATCGTCGATCCGTCGCCAGCAGCCCCGTCCGGTGCCCACAGTCACGTCTGCCCGTGTTCGGACTGGTCGGTACCGAGCAGTCAGCGCGCCCGTCATGTCACGCCATGCCGAACCGCACGATGGCGGCAGGATGACGCCCGCTCGCTTTCGAAATCATTTTATGAACCACCGGCTAAAGACTCCGATATAGCGCCCCTGCGCGTGAGATTCAACAATGAGCGACGAACAACACCAGAACCTGGCCATCATCGGCCACGTTGACCACGGGAAGAGTACGCTCGTCGGCCGCCTCCTGTACGAGACAGGATCGGTACCCGAGCACGTCATCGAACAGCACAAAGAAGAGGCAGAGGAGAAGGGCAAGGGCGGCTTCGAGTTCGCCTACGTCATGGACAACCTCGCCGAGGAGCGAGAGCGTGGTGTCACCATCGACATCGCCCACCAGGAGTTCAGCACGGACGCCTACGACTTCACCATCGTCGACTGTCCCGGCCACCGTGACTTCGTGAAGAACATGATCACGGGCGCGAGCCAGGCCGACAACGCCGTGCTCGTCGTCGCCGCCGACGACGGTGTCCAGCCCCAGACCCAGGAACACGTCTTCCTGGCCCGGACGCTGGGCATCGGCGAACTCATCGTCGCCGTCAACAAGATGGACCTCGTCGACTACGGCGAGTCCGAGTACAAGCAGGTCGTCGAGGAGGTCAAGGACCTCCTGAACCAGGTCCGCTTCGACACGGAGAACGCGAAGTTCATCCCCGTCTCGGCGTTCGAGGGCGACAACATCGCCGACGAGTCCGAGCACACGGGCTGGTACGACGGCGAGATCCTCATCGAGGCGCTCAACGAACTGCCGGCACCGGAGCCGCCGACGGACGCGCCGCTCCGACTGCCGATCCAGGACGTGTACACCATCTCCGGTATCGGGACGGTCCCGGTGGGCCGTGTCGAGACCGGGATCCTGAACACGGGCGACAACGTCTCGTTCCAGCCCTCGGATGTCGGCGGCGAGGTCAAGACCGTCGAGATGCACCACGAGGAAGTCCCGAAGGCAGAACCCGGTGACAACGTCGGGTTCAACGTCCGCGGGATCGGTAAGGACGATATCCGCCGTGGCGACGTGTGTGGTCCGGCAGAGGACCCGCCGTCGGTCGCCGAGACGTTCCAGGCCCAGATCGTCGTGATGCAGCACCCCTCGGTCATCACCGAAGGGTACACGCCGGTCTTCCACGCCCACACGGCACAGGTCGCCTGTACCATCGAGTCCCTGGACCAGAAGATCGACCCCGCCTCCGGCGAGGTCGCCGAGGAGAACCCCGACTTCATCCAGAACGGCGACGCTGCGGTCGTCACGGTTCGCCCGCAGAAGCCGCTCAGCATCGAGCCGTCCGGCGAGATTCCGGAACTCGGCTCCTTCGCCATCCGCGACATGGGTCAGACCATCGCTGCTGGCAAGGTCCTCAGCGTCAACGAGCGATAATACATGTCCCAGCAGGCACGCGTTCGGCTCGCAGGCACGAGCCCCGACGACCTCGACGACATCTGCGACGACGTGCGGGAGATCGCCGAGAAGACCGGTGTCGAGCTGTCGGGGCCCGTCCCGCTCCCCACGAAGACGCTGGAAGTCCCCACGCGCAAGTCCCCCGACGGTGAGGGGACCGCGACGTGGGAACACTGGGAGATGCGGGTCCACAAGCGGCTGATCGACATCGACGCCGACGAACGGGCGCTGCGCCAGCTGATGCGCATCCAGGTGCCCAACGACGTTTCGATCGAGATCGTCCTCGAAGACTGAGACCGATCGTCGGCTCCGATCCCGTCTCCGGACGGGCCGCACCGAACCGCAGGCCGGGACACGTCCACAGGCTGTGTGAATCGCTATCGAAGGTCGCCCTCACGCGCAGGGTTTTTACGACCCGGCGTTCGAGAGGCAAACGCGCGGGCTCGTAGATCAGTGGCAGATCGCTTCCTTCGCAAGGAAGAGGCCCCGGGTTCAAATCCCGGCGAGTCCATATACGGCGTATCACGATTCTCAGCTCTTCTACCGCCGTCTAATCGCACCCATGATGGACGCTCCTAGATTCGTTGTGGACTAGACGTACACCCGTTTCGACCACGGCCGAACCCTTATCTGATATTCAGGCGTATCGTGCCGTATGAGCACCGGACGCGAGATTCGCCTCATCGAAGAGGACGATGGCTGGTGGTCGGCAGTAGACGAGGAAACCGGTGTTGCCAGTCAGGGACCGTCACGGACGGCGGCGCTCGAAAACCTCGACGAAGCTGTCGAGCTCACCAAGGAAGCGAGAGCCGAGGATACGGCGGCTCCCGAACCCGACGCGCCGTGGTTTGAGGACTCGTGAATGGTCACGAGGGACTTTTCGGGCAGCGAGATCGTCACCGTCCTCCGGAAGTTCGGCTATCGCCACGATCGGACACGTGGTGACCACGCGATTCTCAAATACACCCATCCGGAGACTGGCGAGAAACGGACCGTTACCGTGCCGCTCCACGACCGAGTCCGCGTCGGAACACTGCAGCGGATTGCCGACCAGTGTGGTGCGAACGATTTCCACGCGTGGTGTGAGTGGATCGACGAGCATCGCTGATCGGTGTCGAGGGTAGAACGGAATCCGGACTCACGAGTTGTTCGATGCGGCAGGCCCTGAACCGCACGACAGCGTCGAGATTAATACGGATCTTTCACACGGCGTGACGGAATCCCGGCGAGTCCATATCCGGTTTATCTTCGTTTTCAGGCCTTCTACCGATGTCTAGTCGCACCCATGACGAACTCTCCTGGAATCCGTCGTGATTCGTGTCGGGAACGCTACCGGCTCGATTCGTGTATCGGAATCTGTCTGTCTCGGCCCGACTCAATCGGCCATTTTCCGTGCGTAATCTCTACAGCGCCCATCGCAGGTCGAACCGAGGTCGCAGCAAGGTTTACGTATATACGAGGGTAAAGCATTCGTATATGTCCGATGCAGACACGAGCACGGCAGACGACGGCCCCGAGATGGTGCAGATCAACCTTCGGCTCAGCCAAGCGTTTCTGGACGATATCGATTCGACGTGGAAGGAGCAGGGATTCAATTCTCGCAGCGAGTTCCTGCGGTACGCAGCACGGGACGCCGTGAAACACCCCGAATTCTCCCGTGAAGGATGGAAACAGATTGCGGCGAGCGAACACGACCTTCGCTCGGGTAACGCTGCACTCGTGTCGCGCGAAGAAGTCGTCGAGATGATGGGTCGGGACGAGGATGCCGAGTGACGAGTGGACGTGGAAAACCGCATTGTCTCCAAACTGGACGAGGTCGTCGAGTCGGAGTGGCGCGACCCGGATGAGTTCCTGGAACCGCTCACTGGCGGACCGTTTTCGAAACTCCGTGTCGGGCAGTACCGACTCGCCTGCACGCTCGAGCGGAGCGGGTCGGTGCTAGAAGTTCATCGTATCGAACATCGAAGCGGGGCCTACACCGCTGACGACGACTGATCGGTTCGGGTTTCTAGTCACGAGACAGCATCGAGATTAGTACGATTTTTTCATGCAGTGTGGCGAAACCCCGGCGAATCCATCACGGTTCTCTGCCGGTGCCCGTTCGAGTCGCTTGCTCGTCTCACATGACCGTTCGAGCGCTGCGACTGTCCCGCAGCAGCCGACGGGCCACTCTCTGACAGCGATGGCGGCTACTCGGCCGAGGCGATACCAGCGACTCACAGAACTGATCGTCGAATCCGTTCGACAAGCGCCGTTACTGGGGATCGGCTTCGGGGTTGTGTTTGCGGCGGTACGATCCCACCATCTTCCAGAGGGTGTCGTTGAAGTCGTCGCCGTTCGCTTCGTCCTCGATCTGGCGGTACAGGCTCTCCGGGACTTCGATGCGAGGCATCGAGTGAGTGTACTCCGGGAGGCATAATAAAATCCGTCTGACACGGAATCGAGTAAACCCTTCCACCGTCGGGCGGTTAGGTGTCGAATCCGTAGAGCCACTTCGCCCCGAAGAAGACGAACCACGCCATCCAGACACAGAAGATCGTCAGCCACGCGGCGTACTGGACGGTCGGGCTGGGGGCGAGGACGTACGCCACCACCAGCAGACAACCGACGCTCGCGGCCGCGGCGGCGTCGTAGCGATCCAGCGGCGGTGGCGAGCCCATCGATCCCTACTGTGAGATCCCGTAGGTGTCGTCGGTCCAGTCCCGGGCGGGGTGGTCGTAGACGGGCTCCTCGCGGTCGATGTCGTCGATACGTTCGTGGTCGGCATCGTCCAGTTCCCAGCCGAACAGCTCGCGGTTGGCCCGGACGTGGTCGGGTGAGCTGGACTTGGGCAGGACCACCACGTCGTTCTCGACGGCCCACCTGAGGACGATCTGGGCCGGCGCGCGGTCGTACTCCTCGGCGAGGTCCTGGATCACCGGGTCGTCGAAGACCGCGGTGCGGGCCAGCGGGGCAGCGGCCTCGACGACGGTCCCGGACTCGCGGCAGTACTCGACGACATCCGGTTGGGTGTTCCAGGGGTGGTACTCGATCTGGTTGACGGCGATGGGAACGGGCGAGACGTGGTGGGCCGCCGAGAGCTGGTAGGCGCTGAAGTTCGAGACGCCGACGTTCCGGACCAGCCCTTCCTCGTGGAGGCGAGCCATCGCCCGCAGCGTCTCCCGCAGCGAGATGGCCGGGTTGGGCCAGTGGATCAGGTAGAGATCGAGGTAGTCCGTTCCGAGTCGGTCCAGCGAGGCCTCACAGGACTCGATCACGGACTCGTAGTCGAGGTGTTTGGCCAGGACCTTCGAGGTGAGAAAGAGCTCTTCGCGGTCGTAGTCGGCCAGCGCCTCGCCGATGGCGGCCTCGTTGCGGTAGCCTTCGGCGGTGTCGACGTGGCCGTAGCCGGCGTCGAGGCCCGCACGCACGGACCGTTCGGCGGTGTCGCCCTGGAGTTGCCAGGTGCCGACGCCGACCATCGGGAGTTCGTCGCCGCTGGGAAGTGTCTTGGTGGGGGGTGTCACAGGCGATATCTCGGCCGCGGCCGGCAAAACCGTTGGGCCGTCTGTCACTTCGGTGACCCGACGGTCACGTCGTCGGGGCCACGTCGACCGGTGCGCCCCGGTCGGCGCTGCGAGCCAGGGCGTCGATGGCACGCATGTTGCCCAGCGTCTCGGCGCGGTCGACGGGTGGGGCCGCCCCGCTCGTGGCGGCCTCGGCGAAGGCCTCGACCTGGAGGCGGTACTGGTCGACCGGCTCGAACGTCTCGGTCACCTCGCGGCCGTCGACGGCGTAGGTCAGCGAGACCGACTGATCCGGTTCGGGGCCGAAACAGTCCCGCGCTTCGAGCCAGCCGTCGGTGGTCTCGACCCGGTAGCGCTCGACGTGTGGGGAGTCGAACCCGCAGGCGACCTGGGCGACGCAGCCGTCGTCGTAAGCGAGCGTCCCGGCGAAAGTCGTGTCGACACCCGCATCGCGGCCGTCACTGGCCACGGCGAACGCCCGGTCCGGCTCGCCGAGGAACCCGCGGACGGCGCTGACGGCGTAACACCCCACGTCCATCAGACTCCCGCCGGCCAGTTCCGGGTCGAGGCGGATGTCGTCCGCCCGGTCCAGCCGGAACTTGAACGACGCCTCGACCGCGCGAACGTCGCCCAGCTCCTCGCGGACGACCTCGCGGGCGCGGTGGGTTCTGGGGTGGAACTGGTACATGAACGCCTCCATCAGTGTCACGTCCCGGTCGGCGCAGTACTCGAAGAGGTCGACCGCTTCGGCGCTGTCGACGGTCAGGGGCTTCTCACAGAGGACGTGGTGGCCGTAGTCGGCGGCCCGCTGGCTCCACCGGGCGTGGAGGGCGTTGGGAAGTGGGTTGTACACCGCGTCGATGTCTGCCTCGGCCAGCAGCGTCTCGTAGTCGCCGTAGGCCTCGGGGATGCCCAGGTCGGCGGCGACGCGGCGTGCTCGCTCGCCATCGCGGGAGCCGATCGCCGCGACAGTGTGCTCGCTGGCCTGGATCGCCGGGATCACGTCCTCGCGTCCGATCTTCGCCGTCGAAAGGATGCCAAATCGCATACCTGGGCGGACGCGACCCGCCCTCCTAAACCTCCGTGTCGGAGGCGCCCCGGTCGGCGTCGAGTCGGGCGACCCGCTCGGCGACCGACGCCATGTCCTCGGTCGTCCGGTCCCGGCGGTCGGGGACGAGTTCCGCCGCCACCTCGTGGGCGCGCTCGAAGTGGTCCCGTGCCTCGCGTAACGCGGCGCGGGCGCCCTCCTCGTCGCCGCTCTTGGCGAGCCAGTCGCTCAGGTCCAGTCGGTCCTGTGCCACTCGCCGCCGGGCGTCGACGACGGCGGTCGCGGTGTCGGTGACGGCGGTCCGCAACTGCTCGGGGTCGCCGTCGAACCGTCGGTCCCGGCCCCAGTCGAGCGCCAACGCCGTCCGGTACCGTTCGAGCGCGGTCTCCCAGTGCTCGATCGTGGCCTGCTCGTCGTCGGCCGCACGGGCGGCGTCGGCGGCCTCGCGTGCCCGCTCGATCGGTGCCCGGGCGAGTTGCTCACACTCCCCGTCGACGGTCGCGAGCCGCTCCTCTAGCGGGAGATCGGACACGCCCAGGGAACGCGCCCGCTGGTAGGCCTCGCGGGCCCGTTCGTACGCGTCGTATGCAGCGGCGTACTCGCCGTCGTCCCAGGCCGTGCGGGCGCTCTCGTGGGCTCTGGCGCCCCGGGTCGCGGCGAGTCGACCGCGGGTGTCGGCCGCGTCGTGCTCGATGTCGTCGGCGGCAGCGGTCCCGCGTGCCACCGCACCCGGCCCCAGTTCGCCGAGGTGGTCCCGTGCGTCGGCGAGGTGTGTCTCGGCAGCGTCGAGGGCCTCCACAGCGGTGTCCAGTCGCCCGTCCTCGACGGCGTTGCGGGCCTCGCACACCCGGTCGTCGGCCCGGTCGAACAGCGTCTCGGCCCGGGTCCAGCACTGGACGGCCTCGTCGACGTACCCCGCGACCGGGTCGAGGTCGCCACGGCAGGCGAACTGCCAGCGCTGTTTTCCCTCGGCGACGAGTTCCAGCGTCGAGGCGAGGAAGTTCGCGGTCGTCTCGACGGTCAGCACGTCGCTGTAGGGCAACGAGAAGACGCGGTCGCCGTCACTGCCGTCCCCACCGACGACGAACAGGAGTCGGGTGTCCGTGGCGACGGCGAAGGCCCGATAGCTCCCACTGGGGGTGTAGGTGTCGGGACCGCCGTGGATACAGGTCACGCCCCGCTTCTTGTTCCAGGCGACGTATCGCGCCCGTTCGGTCTCGCGGAGGTGTGTCGACAGCGGCGAACACAACAGGGACCGCCCGAGAACACCGTCGCTCTCCGTTCGGTCGAGAACCGCCCCGTCGGTCGCCGTGCGATCGATCACCCGGTCCATCCGGCCACCCTGGCGATACGTGCCACTCGTGTTGTTTTGTTGCCATCCCGAGATAAGCGCTTCGTCGCCGGTCAGTGTGGATGGCTCCCACCGGTCGGTTGGCGCCGCGGCGGCCGTTTCGAGAGGTCGGCGACACAGGTCCGACAGAACCGGTAACTGGGGTCGTTCGTCGTGCCACACTGGGGGCAGTTGACCCGCTCGTCGCTGGCCTCCAGGGGCCGGTCGGGTTCGGCCTCGGACTGGGTCGCGGCCGTGGCGACTTCGTCGCGACTGCGGTAGGCGTACAGCATCGTCAGTACGTGGATGCCCACCAGCAGTGCGATGGCGCCGTACAGCCACTCGGTCCCCATCATGTTCGATACTACGACGAGCCGACACTTGAGGGTTGTGGGTAGTTACCACACCGGTCGGCAGGTCGACTTCGAGGAAGCGATCCGGAACCCGACCACCGCTGACGCGGTGCTCGTAGGCCTATCGCCTGCACGATGGCGACCACTGCAACTGGCCGTGGGCGGTCCGACATCTCAGTCATCGAAACAAAGTCTTACCATGGTAGTCCGTCTACGTCCGGATAATGGACTCCGACGAGGGGCCGGCGCCCCCGGTGCTTCTCGACCAGGTACTCGACAAGGTCGTCCTCGTCGACGCCGACGGCGACTACCTGTACGCGAACGCCGCGGTCGGGCGCATCCTCGGATTCGAGCCCGAGACACTGGTCGGGGACAACGCCTTCGACTACATCCACCCCGCCGACCGGGACGCGACACGGGCCACCTTCGAGACGGTCATCGCTACCCAGGAGGCGACCGCGGAGACGGTTTCGTACCGGCACCGGGACAGTACCGGAGGGTGGGTCTGGCTTGAGAGCCAGTTCTCGAACCGGACGGACGAGAAACTCGACGGGTACGTCGTCAGTTCCCGGGAGATCACACGTCGGCGGGAGGCCGAACGCGAACGCGCGGCCGTCGAGGAGCAACTGCTCGACCTCTCGCAGGCGGCCGACGACGTGCTCTGGCTGTTCGAGGGCGACTGGAGCGAACTCCTGTTTGTCAACTCCGCCTACGAGACGGTCTACGGACAGTCCCCGGACACCGTCCGGGCGGACCCGATGGCGTTTCTCGACGCGGTCCATCCCGACGATGTCGACCTGGTCGTCGACGCGCTGGACCGACTCGCCGCCGGCGAGTCCGTCGACATCGAGTACCGCGTCAACCCGCGTCGGGACTACGGCGTCTGGGTCTGGGTCCGAGGAACCCCGATCGTCAGGGACGGGACGGTCGACCGTATCGCCGGGTTCACCCGCGACATCTCGGACCGCCGGCGACGGGAGCGCCATCTCGTCGTGATGGGCAACATCCTCCGGCACAACCTGCGCAACGACATGACGACGATCGTCGGGAACGCCGACCTGATCGCCGACCGGGGCGGCGACGAGGTGGCGCCGTTCGTCGAGACGATCGTCCGCGTCGGCGAGGCGCTGCTGGACGACGCCGAGACCCAGCGGCGGATCATCGACCTGCTCACCGACCACGGGGGGCCGGACACCCGTGATATCGCCGCCACCGTCGAGGACGCGGTCGAGACGCTCCGGGAGACCTATCCCGACGCCGTCGTCGAGACCGACATCCCGGAGACGGCCGACGCCCGGGCGCTGCCGGAGATCGGTGCCGCCGTGGCGGAACTGCTCGACAACGCCGTGATCCACGCCGAAGTCGAGGCGCCGACCGTGGCGGTATCGGTCCGGACCGACGAGGAGTGGGTGGTGATCGAGGTGTGTGACGACTGTCCGTCGATCCCCGCCGAGGAGTTCGGCGTGCTCACGGGCGACCTGCCGATGGACGAAGTCACGCACACCACCGGGCTCGGGCTCTGGCTGGTCTTCTGGTGTGTCGATCTCTCGGGCGGACGGATCGCGTTCGACGAGGCCACCGACGGGAACCGCATCACGGTGTCGCTGCCGGCCGAGTGACCCGACTTTCAAGTAGGGTGACGGGGCCAGAGCCCACAGGATGCGATCACCGACAGTCCGGAGGCGCTGATGGGTCGTCGCACGCTCGTCGTCCGACCGATATCCCACGGTCGCGTCGCCGTCCGCGTCGCACATTGGGGCGTCGGCGCCGATCCGGTCGCACAGTCCCGGCCGCTTGCGACAGACCGGGCGGCCAGCGCTGTCTGGACCGACCTCGACGCCACGTACGACCGAGTGGTCGTCGTCGACGGGGGCGTCCGGAGCTACTGTGTCTGCTGGCTCGACCCGACGCTTGCGGACCCCGGCGACGTTGCGCTTGCGACGACGGCCGACCTCGATGCCCTGCGTGCGTGGTGGGTCGAGACCAAGAGCCGTGCCTGTCGGGACCGACGACGCTCCCCCAGTGTCGTCCGTTCCGGCCTGCTTCGTGCGCTGGACCGGCGGGCGCGGACCGCCCTCCCGCCCGACGACACGCCATTTTTATCGAGGGACCGCTAACCGACAGCCGTGACCGCCGAGAGTGCCGTCGAGACGCTGAGCTATCCGGCGCCCGACACCGCCCGTGACCTCGTCCAGCGGGGGATCGACCGGGGCGCGATGGTGACCCTGTTCGGGCGGTGCGCCGTCGAGTACGAGGGGCGAGCAGCGAGTTCGCTCGCCCCCGGGGATCGACATATCACGCTCAAGCCCGACGGCGCTGCGCTGGTCCACACCGACGAGGGCCAACAGCCCGTGAACTGGCAACCGCCGGGGTGTGACCACGCGGTCGCCGTCACCGACGCGGGACTGGTCGTCCGGTCGACCCGGGAGACACCCGCCGAGGAACTGGAGATCACGTTCGAGCGGGTGGCTCACGCCGCCGCCTTCGACGTGAGCGACCCCGAGGACCTGGCGCTGACCGGGACCGAGGCGGACCTCAAAGAACGCATCCTCGACGCGCCGGCCCTCGTCGAGGACGGCCTCACGCCGCTCGCGACCGAGCGCGAGACGCCCGCCGGCGCGGTCGACATCTACGCCGAAGACGCTGCCGGCCGCACCGTCGTCCTCGAACTGAAACGGCGCCGGGTCGGCCCCGACGCGGTCGGCCAACTCGACCGCTACGTCGACGCGCTCGCGCGGGAGCTCCACACGGAGACCGAAGTCCGCGGAATCCTGGTCGCGCCGTCGCTGACCGACCGCGCGCGACAACTGCTGGCAGAGAAGGGCCTGGAGTTCGTCGCGCTCGAACCGCCCTAGCGCTCGTACACGGTGACACGCTCGTCGGTGACGACGATTCGGTACCCCCGGTAACTGAACGCGAGGTGTTCGACCGCGGATTCGCCGTCGAACAGCGACGCCAGGGCGTCGGTGTCGACCGCGTCGTTCAGCGGCGGGAGCGCGTCGACTGGGACGCCGTCGACCGCGGCCACCGTCCGGACGACGTGGTGTGGCACCGGCTCGTGCCCGTCGCTGTGGGACTCGGTCAGCGGCCGTTTGTCCCGGACATGCCGTGGCTGGGAAACCATACACTTCGTTGCCGTTTCGACGGTAAGTTATGTATGCCTAACAAGATAGGCAGAGTGACACTCTCGGCGGAGCGATACGGGCCGCTGTGAAGGAGAACGCTATGCCTACTCGTGTATCGTGACGGTGCCGTCGAAGTCGACGCACACACGATAGCCGGCGTACTCGAACGTGATCCGGCCGTCGGTCGTCGAGGACGTGACGAACGCGGCGAGACCGTCCGTATCGACGGCCGCTCCGAGTGGGGGTAGTTTCGTCACCGGTCGGCCGTCCACGGCTGCGACCGCCTGAACGACCGTCTCGACGACGCCCCGGTTCTCGACCTGTGTCTCGGTCAACGGCGGAGGGTGTTCTGGCACGAGTTTCTGGCTCCGTCCCTGGATACGACTGCCACACACAAGGGGTGTGTGGCTAGCTGTTTAACCACCGCTTACCCGCGGTCGGACGAACATACTTGTCGCCTGGTGTGGTAGTAACGGGCATGGATTCCCACGGTGGTGACGAACGTGGTGCGACGCGCCTGGAGTTCGATCTCTCGGCCAGTACGTACCCGTTCGTCCTCGCGTCGGGACATGCGTCGTGTACGATCTCGCTGCAGCAGTGTCTCCCGAGCGGTGACGGGCTGTACACCGAGTTTTTCACCGTAGAGGGGGCCGACCCGGAGCGGTTCGTGGGGTTCGTGGAGGACGGGCGAGGAGAGGCCCGGGTCCTGAACCGAACCGACGACGGTGGACTCGTCGAGGTCGCCGTCGGGGAGCACTGCCCGGTCGTGACGCTCGCCGACGCCGGCGCGGTCCCGCGGACGGCCAGAGGGGCGGACGGAAACGGCGCGATCGTCGCCGACGTGCCGACGGCGACCGACACCGCCGTCGTGATCGAGTCGTTCCTCGACGCTCATCCGGCGGCCGAGCTGGCGGCGAAACAACAGCGCGAGTCGATCGCCCCGCTGTTCGGGTTCCGGGACTACGCGGCTCTCACGGACACGCTGACCGACCGCCAGCGCGACGTGCTGGCGACGGCACACGAGGCCGGATACTACGAGTGGCCCCGTGAGACTACCGCCGAGGAGTTAGCGAGCAGACTGGACATCTCCGCGCCGACGCTGCACAAGCACCTCCGGATGGCCGAACGGAAGCTCGCCGCCGCGCTGCTTGCCTGTCCACACGAGGAGTCGGCGCTCGACGACTGACTACTCGATCCGGTCCGCCAGCGTCGCCAGCGTGTTCATCGCCTCCAGGGGCGTCATCGTCGCCACGTCGGTCTCCCGAAGCGTCTCCCGGACCGACGCCGGGAGGGTCCCGTCCGCCGTGTCGGGGTCGTCCACCGCTCCGTGGCCGTCCTGCTCGGGATCGCCGGTCGAGTGCTCGTCTGATCTCCCCGGCCGGTCCCGGTCTAACAGCGCCCGTGAGCGTTCGACGACGGCATCGGGTACGCCGGCCATCTCGGCCACCTCGACGCCGTAGGAGGCCCCGGCCGGCCCGGCCGCGAGTTCGTGGTCGAAGACGACCTCGTCGCCGGGACTGGTCTCGAAGTGGCGGTTGACGACGCCGGGCAGGTCGGCCGCCGCGTCGGTCAGATCGTGGTGGTGGGTCGCAAACAGCGTGTAGGCGCCGACCTCGTCGTGGAGGTACTCCGTGACAGCCCGTGCGATCGCCAGCCCGTCGGCCGTCGAGGTCCCGCGCCCGACCTCGTCCAGCAGGACCAGCGAGTCCGTCGTCGCCGACTGGAGGATCGTCGCGAGTTCGCTCATCTCGATCATGAACGTCGAGCGCCCGCCGGCGATGTCGTCGCTGGCGCCGACCCGCGTGAACACCCGGTCCAGGATCGGGACGGACGCGGACTCGGCAGGGACGAAACTCCCGGCCTGGGCCAGCAGGCAGAGACAGGCGACCTGGCGCATGTAGGTCGACTTCCCGCTCATGTTGGGGCCAGTGATGACCGCGAAGTGGGGCGAGTCCTCGTCGCCGGCGTGGTCGCCGACGGCGCCCAGGTGCGTGTCGTTGGGGACGAAGGCGTCCTCGGCCCGCTCGACGACTGGATGGCGACCCGCCGTGATGTCGATGCCGTCGGCACCCACGGCCGGCCGGACGTAGTCGTGCCGGGCGGCGACGGTCCCGAACGAGACCAGCACGTCCAACCGCGCGAGCCGGTCGGCGAGCGCCTGGACCCGCTCGGCCTCGTCGGCGACCGTCTCCCGGACCGCCCGGAAGAGGTCGTACTCCAGGTCGTCGGCGGCCGTCTCGGCCCGCATGATCTCCTCCTCGCGGGCCTTCAGTTCCGGCGTGTAGAACCGCTCGCTGTTTTTCAGCGTCTGGCGGCGCTGGTAGTCCTCGGGCACCGCGTCGAGGTTGGCGTTTGTCACCTCGATGTAGTAGCCGTGGACGCTGTTGTGGCCGACCTTCAGCGAGTCGATGCCGGTCCGCTCGCGTTCCGTCGATTCGAGGTCGTCGATCCACTGTTTGCCCGATCGCTCGGTCGAGCGCAACTCGTCCAGTTCGTCGTCGTACCCCTCCCTGATGACCCCGCCCTCGGTGATCTCCTGGGGCGGATCGGGCCGGATCGCGGCCTCGATCTCCTCGCGCACGTCGCTCAGCGGGTCGAGTGTGGCGTGCAGGTCCGCGAGCAGCCGCGCGTCGGCGTCGGCCACCTGCTCGCGGATGTCGGGGACGACCCCGAGTGTCGCGGCCAGCGACCGCAGGTCCCGGGCGTTCGCCCGGCCCCGCGAGACCCGCGAGATCAGCCGTTCGAGGTCGTACACCTCGCTCAGCAGTTCGTGCAGTCGCTCCCGAGTGGCGGGGTCCCGTTTCAGCGCCCCGACGGCCTCGTGACGGCCGGCGATACGGTCCTCGTCCAGCAGCGGCCGCCGGAGCCAGTCGGTCAGCTCCCGCCGGCCGAGCGCACACGCCGTCTCGTCGACGGTGTCGACCAGTGTCCGGTTCTCGTGGCCCCGCACCGACCGGCGCTCGAACAGCTCCAGGCTCTCGACGGCGACGGCGTCCAGCAGCATGTACTGGCGCGGGTCGTACCGCGTGAGGTGGTTGAGATACCCCAGTGTCTCCGTGGGGTCGTCCTCGCCGGTCGGCTCCCCGTCCGGGCCGACCGCGCCGCTGTTGCCCCGCGTGTACTCCGCGTAGGCCAGCAGGGCGCCACAGGCCTGGATCTCGCTGTCGCCGGCCAGCAGCCGTTCGGGCGGGCCGAAGTACCGCCCGACGAGGTCGGCGGCCGCCTCACGCTCGAAGACCGACGGGTCGTACGCCGAGACGAGACACGAGGGGCCAAAGACAGCCTCCTCGTCGATGTCGACACCGGGACCGACGATAGCCTCGGCGGGGCCGAAGCGGCTCAGCTCGTCCGTGACGGCCGTCTCCGAGCCGACGCTGGTCGCGTAGCAGTCGCCGGTCGAGACATCCAGCAGCGCCAGCCCGTACTCGTCGCCGCGGGCCAGCGCCGCGACGTAGTTGTTGTCCGCACCCCCCAGCAGTTCGGCTTCGGTCAGGGTGCCGGGCGTGACGATCCGGGTCACCGCCCGCTCGACGACGCCGGTGACCGCGTCCGGGTCTTCGACCTGATCGGCGATGGCGACCCGGTAGCCCGCGTCCAGCAGCGTCTCGACGTACGATTCGGCGTTGTCGATGGGGATGCCGGCCATCGGGTACTCGCCGGTGGAGTCGGTCCGCTGTGTCAGCGTGATCTCACAGAGCCGTGCGACCCGCTCGGCCGCCTCACAGAAGGCCTCGTAGAAGTCCCCGACCTGGAAGAGCACGAGCGCGTCGTCGTACTGCCGACACAGCTCGAAGTACTGGGCCATCATCGGCGTCAGCTCGTCGTCCAGCTCGGCCATCTTCTCGGGTGGGCCAAGCGCAGCGTCCATGCACGACCCGGGGAGTCGGGCGGGCAAATACCCCACGGTCGGCCGGCTCAGGCGTCGCCGTCGGGGTGTGGCTCGTCGGATCGGTGGCCGTCGGGTCGCTCCCCGTCCGTCGGGTCCCCCTCGCCGTCGGCGTCCGTATCCAGTGGATCGACCCCCGCCGCGTCCTCGTCCAGCGGCTCCTCGGGGGCGTCGTAGCGGAACCACTGCTCGCGCCCGAGCACGAGACAGACCCTCCTGTCGAGGTCCTCGATGACCCTGTTGTCAGTGTCGATGGCCACGTCGACGAGGCCTTCGAGGGAGTCGACGGTCACCGTCGGCGGCTCGTCGGCCCGCCTGGGCACCCGACCGGTGGTGATCCACTCGTCGAACTCCGCGCGCGTCTCCCGGTACGCGAGCCACTGGCGCTCGGCCTCGGAGACCGTCAGCCGGCCGGTGCGCCGCGCGGCGACGAGGCCGACCAGCCCACACAGCCCGACACCGAGAGCCAGGGGGCCGCCGAGACGACGGATCGGGCCGTATTCGGCCGGCACGGTGATACGCTCGCTCTGGCTGTCGGACGCGACGGCCGGTTCCGAGTCCTCGACGCGGAAGACGCTCCCGTCGGCCGTGATGCGCAGCCGGTTCGTCCTGGTGGCGTCGACCGGCTGGCCGTTCCGGGTCCCCGAGACGTTCGTCCGGGCGACCAGGGCGACTTCGAGCGTCCCGGGGGACCCGCCGAGTCGCTCCTCGATCCGCCGGGCCTCCGTGACGGCCGCCGTGGCGTTCACCGAGAACGGCACGCTCGTCCGTTCGTTCGGCGAGAGCGAGTCGACGGTCGTCTCCGCGACCGGTCGTTCGACCGACCAGTAGACGGAGCCGTTCTCGCCCTCGCCCGTATCGACCGAGCGAAAGACCAGTGCGATCGTCGTGGTCGCGTTCAGAGCGCCCCCGTCGCTCGCCGCGTAGGCGTAGGTCGCCGACCCGTTCAACCGCGGGCTGACCCGCTGGAAGTAGACGCTCCGGTTCCGGAGCACCGTTCCCTCGGCGAAGGCCTCGCTCCCGTTGACGACACGCGCCCGATGCGAGAAATCGAGCGTGGATCGCCAGGAGGAGGCCTCACGGGTCTCCGTCGTCGTCCCCGGTTCGACGTGGGTCGCGTAGGTGACGTAGCCACCGACGGCCCCGACGAGCAGGAGGACGGCGACGAGTACGGCGTAGTTGTCAGCGACGAGCGTCCGCAGGCGACGGCTCCGACGGGTCATTCCATTTGGGATACTGGTTACTCTGTGGTAATCTCTTGGATTGTAACACTACCTGAACCGGGAACGGAGTCGATCGAGCGAGGATGGGGCGTCCCGCGACCGCGAGCGCACCCGACCGGTGTCGACGAGCGCGGCCCCGAGCACGTAGAACGACCCCGCAAGCAGCGCGTCGATAGTGACGATCGGCGCCCACGGGTGGATCCGGTAGAGGCTCCGGATCGTCGACTGCGGCAGGAGGTGGAGATAGCGGTGCTCGACGACGAAGTAGCGGTAGTAGCCGGTGTCTTCCGGAGCCGTGATACTGAGCGTGGCGTTGACCGTCGACCGCGCCGGCACCACCGTCTCTCGGGGTTCGAACGTGACGCCCTCGGTCACGGGTTCAACGTACGTGACCATCGGGACGAACCCGCCGTTGCCCAGCACGTACCGGGTCGATTCGGTCGTCCCCTGCTCGATGACACGGAGCCCCGGGGAGTCGCTCTCGGAGCTGATGACGCCGAACTCCTGTGGGCCGGCCGGGCCGACCATCGCGGCTGTCGCCGACAGCACGACCGCTCCCGCCAGGACGAGCAGGATCAGCCGGGCGCTCACGCCGGTCTGCCGGGACGTGTCCCGCCCCTCGCGGTTCCGGTCCCCGCCGACCAGGAGATCGACGACGTAGGCCGCGACCGAGAGCGCGACGAGCAGGTACGCGACCCCCTGTGTCCCGAGCAGCGACCGTGTCCCGGCGAGTTGTGCCAGCCGTTGCTGGACCGCTCCCAGTGTCTCCTGTGTCCCCGTCACGAGAACGCCGACGCCAGGGACGGAGACGACCGTCCCCCCCGGTTGCCAGACGACGGCGACGATCTGTGCGTCCGTCACCGGGGGTTCGCCGCCGTCCTGGTCGGTAAACGGGTTGTTGTCCCCGCGGGTGACGTAGCCCCGGTCGGTCCGGTCGACGACCCGGTGGGTCGTCAGCCCGCCGCCCTGGATCTCCTCGGCCCGGAACGTGACGACATCGCCCTCGTCGACCGGACCCGCCAGCGCCGCCGGAATCGCGACGAACCCGTCGCCCGGGTCCAGCGTCGGCTGCATACTCCCCGTCGTGACGTAGCCCAGCAGGACCGGCTGTCCGAGGAGCTGTCCGACGACCATCGACACGAGGAACAGGACGACAACCACCTCTAGCAGTGTCTCGACCCAACTCCACACCCTCATCGCCAGCGATTGGTCCTCCACGTATAAATTCCTGCTGGCCTGACAGGAACTCGCGACCGGTTCACGCCGACAGCCGCTCCTCGATCGACACCAGCGTGAACGACCCGATAAAGCCCAGCGCGTACCCGACGAGGTGGACGTACAGGTTCAACACGCCGTCCCCGACGATCGGGTCGATGGGGAACGTGACGAACGGAACGGCGAGGAACAGGCCGGTCGCGAGGACGAACAACTCGAAGTGGCCGGGCCGGGTCGTCGTCGTGCGAAGCGCTGTCGTGAGTGCCGTGACGTGGTCGCGTACCGCCAGCGTGTACAGCACCAGCACCAGCGTGAGCGCTGCAACGAGGCCGATCAGCGACGCGACCAGCACCGAGGTGACCGGGACGGTGACACCGCGGACCGGCACGCTCACCCGGTTGGTGGCGACGGCGCCCAGCGTCAGTACCGTGATGAGCTGGAGACCGAGAAAGAACAGCAGCGGCGCGGTCGCGTGCGTCGGGGCCACGTCGAACCGCCGGTCCAGATGCGCGGCGATCGCCAGCGGGAGGTACCCGAACAGCGCCATCGCCACGCCCGAAAACCCGACGCTGACGCCCTCGCGGACGATCGCCAGGTTCAGGTACGACAGCGCCGGCGGACAGACGAGGACCAGCGAGACGAACACGACCCGGAACCGTTGCCGGTGGCCGCTCGCGACGCTCAGGGCGTAGCCGGTCGGCGCGAGGACGCCGTACGCGAGGAGGTTCCGTTGCAGATGCGACCCGTCCAGGTGGACGAACGGCGAGGCGATCGCCGTCCCGACCGACGGGGCGGCGTACTCGAAGACGAGCGCCCGGCGAACGGGGAGCGGCAGCGACGCGACCGCGAGCAACACCGCGGGCACCGCGAGCAGGAGCGCGACATCGACGACGGTAGCGCGGTCGAACAGCCGGCTCACCGTCCGCGCCGTGACCGTCCGATCGGCAGCAGACTGCTCGCCCGGTCCGTTCATTCCGGTTCGATGTCGTCCCCCCGGCGTTCGGCGGCCCGGCGCAGGAGATACGCGAGCAGGAGCAGTGCGAGGAGCCCCCCCAGGACGACTCCCGGACGCTGTGCGAACCCGCCCAGTTCCGTCGGCTGCCCGCCGGCGGAGCCACCGTCTACGGCCCCACCGGCGGCCGTCGTCTGGTTCCGCGTCGGCGTCGCGGTCCCGCCGTCTGTCCCGCCCACCGACGAGGAGACGCGGCCGTCGGTCGTCGGGGTCGGCGTGCCGGTTGCCTGGGGGGTCGGTGTCGACCCGTCGCCGTCGTCTCCGTTTTCGCTCGGTCGGCTGGGGGTCGCGATCGGCGTCGAGTCGTCCGACGGATCGGGCGTCGCGGTCGGCGTCGGTTCCCGACGGTCGGTCCGGTCCGTGTCGTCGTCATCGTCGTCGACCCGTTCGGGCACCGACGTTGGGACCGGCGTCGGTTCCGGAGTCGCCGTCGGCTCCGGCGTAGGGATCGGCTCGGGCGTCGCCGTCTCCGTCGGCGGCGGCGTCGATCCGTCGGGGGTCTCGGCGTGGACGGTGAACGAGTCGGCTTGGTCGACATCGTGTTCTCCGCGGGTGTCGATCCGCAACCCGACGTGGACCGTCATGTTCGGTCCGAGCACGACCGCGTTCGCCTCCCGTTCGAGGGAGCCGGCCGCCCCGCCGCTCCGGTAGAACCGGACATCCTCGGCGTCGTCCGTCAGCCACACCTTGGCCTGGTCGGAGCCCGTGTACGTGATCGTGAATACGTTGCCGATTCGGGTCGTCGCGTCCTCTTTGACGCCGTCCGCGTCGGCGTAGGGGTTCGACTCACTCAACAGGAGTTCTATTTCGCCCTCCTCGTTGAGCACCGCGTACTTGCCGTTGTCGCCTTCCGCTGGCGCGAGGTGTACCTCGTCGTTGATGGCGTCGGTGCCCGACTGGGTGAACGGCGCCGCACCCGTCGGCACGAGCATCACTACCGATGCCAGTGCGAGTGCGGCGACGAGGGCGAGTGCGCGTCGGGACACGGTGGTCTCACCGGGTGTTGTAGTCACTACGATTTTGTATTTCTCTCTATGCGGGGGCGAAAAGACTGTTAGACGGTGTTTCGAAACCCTGTCAAACGCTGTCTAGATCGCTGACCACGCCGAAACCGCGGACCAGAACTGCAAATACTCTGATTCCCTTCCAATGAGGAGGACGCTACTGGATATGGTGATAGCTGGGTGTACCGCCAGAAAGTCTGCCTCCTCCAACTCGACTCGCCAGACCGACGTATGGATCGTTGCTACGATGGAATCCCTATCTGTCAGAACGAGGGCAAAATACGGAACCGATGACGTGGACTCAGGCGGCCGTCTTCTTAGAGGACATCGGACAGCATATCTCGGTTTCCACCGGTGGCAGCATGGATCGTCAGCGTTCCACCAGCGTCGTTGTCGGTCGAGCCCTTCGTTTCGATTGTCGCTTCGACATCGACACCGTCGGGCTGCACGAGCTTCGGGATATTGTCGACATCGCTGTAGTCATCGACACGTAGCGAAGTGCCCGCAGAAATTGCGACCGCCTCTTCACCGGACGCGGTCAGTTCGAGCGATTCGAGATTGAAACCGCTCGCTTCGATGACCACTCGCATATCTCCCGTGCCAGAAATGTTACTGATGCGGAACAGCTCCCCGAAATTGTACGTCGAGTCGGGGTTGAGCCCTTCCGCATCACCGGGGAAGATACCGAGGTCGCTGTCCGAGTTGAAATCGAGTTCGAGTTGTCCGTCGCTGGTGCCGGAGGCGTACGTGTCGTTGAGTGCCTGGATCTCGACGAACCCACTCGAGTCCGCGGCGACGTTCACTTCGGCAGTTCTTTCTGCTTCCGCTGTCTCGAAGGCGCCGGTACCCATTGCGGCCGCCGAACCGGCCGCGAGCGATCCCATTCCGATCAGGAATTTGCGTCGTTGCATTGGTAGTCTCCTTTATGGCACCCACCCCCACAGGGTCGGTGCGCTATCGGATACAAGAGACGCCACGGGGATTGTAGTCCGCTCTTTGAGTCAGATAACAGACCGATTGAGCGGCGGTATACTGACTTTGAACCGGACTGGCAACCCGGTTTGACCAACTTCACGCAGGCGACCTTGGTCCGGGCCACCTTCGAAAGAACTGTTGCGGAGCGGTACGCTCTTGCAGTGAGGCGCTGGCTCGGATGGACTCCCCGACACAATAATTGTAACCGTGGTTCGGAAGTCTGTCGCCCTCGACACGGTTGTCTACGTTCAGAACGCACCCCCGACTGGATTAGTGGGGGAGAGTTGCCCTACGACTGGCTCCCGCTCCCGTAGGGTCCGTCCGCGTCCGTGACGGCGATCGTGATTTCCCCACCTGGTAGACTCGCCACGTCCCGCGTATCGATCATCGCACCGACAAGCGTGGAGTTCCCCGAGTTGAGCCCACCGCCGCTCGCGTTGGTACTCTCGTACCCCTGGAAGTCGTCCCAGCTGGGATAGAAACTGTCCTCGGGGTAGTTCCCGCTGTACTCCTCGTAGACCTCTTTGGGAACGAACTGCCACCGGTCCGGGTTGGCCAGTCCGGATTTGTCGATCGTAATGTCCAGATTGTTTGGACCGTTGTTGATCATCCTGAACACCCCGTCGAACGTCGTCACGCTGTCCGCGTTGACACCCTGTCCACCGTCGCCGTTGTCGTCGAAGTTCAACACCAGTTGTTTGCCGTTCACCTGCGCGTACGGTGAGGTCGCTTCCAGCCCCAGATAGGCGGATTCGTCGCCGGCCACACTGACGTTGACACTCCGGGTTGCTTCAGTACTTGCAAACGCACCGGTACCCGTTGCGGCGGCCGCGCCGGCCGCGAGCGATCCCATTCCGATCAGAAACTTGCGTCGTTGCATTGGTAGTCTCCTCGTGGCACCCACCCCCACAGGGTCGGTGCGCCATCAGTTACCAGACACGCAATGGATATTGTAGTAGGCTCTATGACACGAGCACATAGGCCGATTGAACCGCGGCATACGCCGTTTGAACCGACGGACCCATCCGACGAAGTGGTGCATACTGAGTGAGAAACCAGGAATAGACCGTTTGAAAGCCCCTCTGACCGTGTCCGATCGACGACGCTCACGTCGGCCCAAAACGGACGCCAGTACGCCCGTACGACCGGGATTGTCGGGTTCGTGAAGGGATCAGGTCGACAGAAAGCGGCGTACTCCTCACATCAATATTCAAAACGAACAACAAGCTTATGCCGTTCTGATATACAGGTAACCTGTAGGGATTACGAACACTACTGCAGCGTTCGAGACTTCCAGGGGTGGGAGGTACATGAGCAAATCGCAATCACGAAGCACCGGTGGCATCGACATCGATCAGTTGCGGGTACCGGAGGACGACGGTCGAAACGAATCACTGACACGCGACGAGATATTCGAGATGTTGAGCAACCGGCGACGCCGGTTCGTCATCCAGTACCTGAAAAACGAGGAGGAGGCCGGGACGCTCTCCGATCTGGCGGAACACGTCGCGGCGTGGGAGAACGACAGCACCGTCCCGGAGCTCTCGGCGAGCGAGCGCAAGACGGTGTACTCGTCGCTCCAGCAGTTCCACCTCCCGAAGATGGACGACGCCGGCATCGTCGAGTTCGACCGGCGGGCGGGCGTCGTCGAACTCACCGACGCCGCGTCGGAGCTGGACATCTATCTGGAGATCGTCGACCAGTACGACATCCCGTGGAGTTTCTACTACATGGGTATCAGCGCCATCGGGGCCATCCTGGTCGGACTGGCCTCGCTGGGCGTCCAGCCGTTCGCCGCGATCCCGCCAGCCGGATGGACGGTCTTCCTCCTCGGGACATTCGGCGTCTCGTCGGTATCGCACTTCCTCCTCTCGCGGGGGATGCGACTGGAGTCCGCCGAGACCCCGGCGGAGGTCGACGATGTATAAACACCTCGCGCTCGCGCTCGCACTGACAGCGGCCGCGACGCTGGCCGTCTCGACGGAGGGGTTCAGTTCGGTGTCGGCCGACCGGCAGGTGTCCGTCGAAGTGGTCGGCGACGAGGACGCGTACATGTCCTTGCGGTACGCGGACACCGCTGAGGGCGCCGATTCGGGCGAATCGGTCGCGTTCGTGACGGTGAGTAACTACTTCAACCAACCGGTCGATCTCACCGTCGAGTACGCCGTCGACTCCGACGAGATAGCCGACCCGACCGAACACGTCGACCGGTACGACGATGTCGGCGTCGGCGAGTCGGTCGACGTGTCGACGGCTGTCGAGTGTCCGCCCGGTGGCACGGAACAGCGCGTCGTCTCGTTCGATGTCTCGGCGGACGGCGACAGTGTGTACGCCGAGACGACCAGCCCGCGGACGGTCGAGTACGAAGTCGACTGTCCGGACCAGCGAGCAGCGACCGGGGTGACGTTCCAGGGCAAGAGCGGTAACGCCAAAGCCTCGGGACTCGGTTCCGACGCCGACCGGAACGCGACCGTCTGGCTGCTCGACGAGGGCGAGATCGAGTCGACCGAAATCGAGGTGCCAGGGAGTGGGAACCTCCGACCAGTCATCGATGGCGATGGAGCGATCGCCGCCGTCTCGCTCGACGAAACCGATACGACCTACGTCCATCCCCTCCTCCGTCGGACGAATGGTAATTTGGAGATCCGCGGTGGGTCGGCCAAGGATGCGGATCCGATCTGTGGAGGCCATGTTTCCCCGTCGGATCTGGACGAGAATGATGGCGAACTCGCCTGTCCGTAGCTCCGTCGAGCACTCTTCTTCGCCTGTCGTCCCGACAATACAACGTTTTTGCGCCCGATAGCGTAGCGGCGCTGTGACTCCGACACACGACCGTCCCACAACAGTCCACACACGCGACGAACTCGACGATAGCCTGGCGAGCGCCGAGCGGGTCCTCGTGATGGTCCGCACCGAGGGGTGTACGATCTGCCAGTCGATGGAGCCGATCCTGGACAACGTCGCCCGTGCGACCGACGCGCGTGTCGTCGTCTTCAACCCGAAGGCAGACCTCGACGCCGTGGCCGCATTCGACGTACGCTCGGTGCCGACGTTCCTGCTGTTCGTCGACGGCGAACTCGTCGACCGGCGCGCGGACGGCTTCGTCCCGACGGCGGATCTCGTTGCCTTCGTCGAGCGCGAGTAACGCTGTCTCGGACTGTGACACACCGTCCGAACGCTTTTGTCCCCGTTCGGTGAACGCTGGAGTGATGTCCCTCCAGATCGGCCCCGTCGTCAGCGGGGCCTTCGACCGACTCGTCAGTCGCACCGGCGCGATCCTTCTCCTGAGCTATGCGGTCCTCATGCTCGCGATCCAGTCGATGGTGAACACCGTCTTCGCGGCGCTGTATCGGCAGGCTGGATTCGACGCGGCGGTCGAGGTGTTGCCGCTCGTCCTCGACATCCCGCTGGGGCTCGCTGCAGGGGGTGTCCTCGTCGCCAGCGTGCTCTCGGCGTATCTCTCGATCGTCGCCGTTCGGACCTTCGTCGCCGGCACGAGGGAGTCGTTCCCGGCGGACGCGCTGACCCGGAACGTCCCGCTCGCCGTCCTGAACCTCTTCGTCGGCGGACTGGTCTACGGGGTGCTCGTGTTCGCGGGGTCGCTGTTGCTCCTCGTTCCGGGGCTCTTCCTGTACGTCGCGCTCGTGTTCATGGTCCCGTACGTCGCTGTCGAGGACCGGAACTTCGTGGCCGCGCTCCGGCGCAGCTACGCGCTCACCGCGGGCAACCGGATCGCCCTGTTCGGCCTCCTGGTGCTGTTGGTCGCCGTCGGCGCTGTCTTCGGCGGCATGGTCGGGTTCGGCGCGTCGCTCTTGCTGCCGGCCGCGCTGGCCCAGCTCGCGATCACGCTGGTCCAGGCGCCGGTGTCGCTCGTCTCGCTCGCGGTGATCTCGGTCGCTTTCCGTCAGCTCCGGGACGCCGAAACCGGGGACTCCCGGCCGGGGACGCCGGACGACAGCGGGACTGCGGCCGCACTCTGAGCGGCTCCCGGCCCGTCGCTCGTTCCCAGCGTGATCGACGTGATACGCCGTCCGGTCGGCGCCGTCACGCTTCGGTGAGCCTGACCGTCACTACCGGCACTGGGGACCGCCGGACGACCTTCTCTGCGACGCTCCCGATGAGGTAGTGATCCAGCCCGGTCCGCCCGTGGGTCCCCATCACGACCATGTCCAGCCCCTCGTCCGCGACGATATCGAGGATCGTCGTCTTGGGGACCCCTTCGACGATACTGGTCTCGACAGCGACCCCGTCGGGCAGTGCGTCGACGGTCTTCTCGACGGCCGCCTCCGCCCGCTCGCGTTCGGCCTCCGTCCAGGCGGCATCGGAGAGCCCGCCGGTGGGGCTCTCGAAGCGGTTGCGCGTGTCGACGACCGAGAGGACGTGGACGGTCGCGTCGAACCGCGCCGCGAGTTCGCCCGCGTGTCTGGCCGCCTCGGCGATGCCGTCGCTCCCGTCGGTGGGAAGCAGGATGTCGTCGTACATGGCCGGAGGAAAACAGCCCGGACAGTTAGAACCCACCGAACGCCATCAGGAACAGGGCGACGGCGATGACCGCGAACAACGCACCGACGCCTTTCTTGATGAGGCTCGTGTCGAGCGTGGCCGAGACGTAGGGGGCGATCTGTCCGCCGGTGACCGTCGCCGGGACCGTCCAGACGACCATGTTCCACGGGGTCGAGGCGAGGTCCATCGTGTGTCCGCCGACGAGCCCGCCGCCGAAGACGTGGACGAGCGAGGCCAGCACGGCCGTCAGCGCGACGACGATGTGGTTGGTCCCGATGGCGACCCGGACCGGGACGTTCGTGCGCAGCATCGAGATGATGCCGAGTTCGCCGATCCCGAAGCCGGCAAGCCCCTGGAACACGCCGCCGACGCTGTAGTTGGCGAACCGTTCGAGGTAGCCGCCGTGGGAGTAGGTGTAGTCGTTGCCGTCGCGGTCGACACGCGTGATCGTCCCGTCGGCAGCCTTCTCGACGCCGGCCGGGCCGAGCTTGTCGTCGTCGTTGGGCAGGCCGGGCTGGCCGCCGTCGGCCGCAGTGTCCGCTTCGTCCCCGCTGGCGCTGGGCTCCTCGTGGCCGAGGTCGGCCTTGAACAGGAGGAACGACGCCGCGATCAGCGCAAGTCCCAGCAGCGCGTGGAACAGCCACGCCGGGATGACGAAAGAGAGCAAGGCGCCGGCGACGACGAAGGGAACCCCGCCGAGCACCAGCGACAGCGCCAGCCGGCGGTCGACCAGCCCGTACTGGATGAACGCCAGCGCGGAACTGGAGAGGCCGAACGACTCGCTGATGAGCCCGACTTTCACGAGCGTCTCCGGTGTCAGCGTCTCGCCGGCGATGACCGGAAACAGGAAGATGAGGAAGGGGACGAACAGCGCCGATCCGCTGATCCCGACGGTGTTGACGATGGTCGCTCCGACGATGAACGCCAGGAACAGCCACCAGTACTCCAGCCAGTAGTCGGTCCCCGCGTTCTCCGGAACCGGTGCCGCCGAGTAGACCCCGACGACGAACAGCAACGGTGCGAGAAACACGAAGACGTGTTGATACTTGAGGAAGGTCTTCTGTACGCTCCCGGACGATGGCGACGCGGTCATTGAGGCTTGAGAACGCTGTTGGGAATTTGGGTATAAGGGCCTTGTTGTCTCCGCCGACTCCCAACAACGTTCGTGCAAGTACTGGCTATAGACTCCCGCGTGGGCTCGCGACTACCTTCAGATCGCCCTCGAATCCCTAATGTTTATTGACGGGGGTGTGGTAGTTAGTAGCGTAATGAGTCTTCAGGAGGGACCCCAGGCAGCAGAGCAGGCAGCTTACGACGACGGCAGCGAAGATCACCCGCCGACAGGGCTGGCTGTGCCGGGACTGGGGTTCCTCCGAGACCACTTCGAGGACTGGGCAGCGCGCTACGTGGAGATGCGCGTCCAGGCACGCACCGGTCGCCAGCGCTGACGGCTCGTTCTCGCGTCGCTTCGAGTAGCCACCGACGAGCCGTATCTCTCGCCGTCAGACGCCCTCGACGAGCCGTTCGAGGTGGTCCGACGGGACCGCTCCGCGGGCGGCGTGGCCGTCGTAGACGAACGTCGGGACACCGGTCACGCCCGCCTGCTGTGCGGCGGTGAACTGCTGGCGGACCTCCTCGCGCAGCGACTCGTCGTCGAGCGCCGATCGGACGGTCTCGGCGTCGACACCGACCTCGGTGGCGAGATCGACCAGCACGGCTGTCTCGCCGATGTCGCGGCCGTCCTGCCAGAGCGCGTCGAAGACCGCCTCGTCGAACGCGAGCCAGGTCTCGTAGTCGGTGTGGCCCTTGAGGAAGTACGAGACGACCTGTGCCGGCAGCGAGTCGATGTCGGTCGCGATCTCTACGTCCATCTCGACGCCGTACTGCTCCTGGAGGCGGCGCACGTTCTCCTTTGCCTGTTCGTAGTAGTCGTCGTCTTTTCCGTCGTCGACGGAGTGGTCGATACTCCCGTCGGCGTTCCGCTTTCCGCTCCGGAGGTCGAACGGGCGCCAGTCGACCTCTAGGGCCGTCTCACGCCGCGTCTGGTACTGCCGGAGCGATTCGCGCCCGAGGTAACAGAACGGGCAGACGTAGTCGGAGTATATCGTGATACGCTGACTGGACTGGGACTCGCTCATCTGTCCCCGCGTACTCACTCGGCGGGGATGAGCGGTGGCTGGTCGTGCGCGTTACACGCATGACCGGTCGGGAATCAGTCGTGCTCGCGGAGGCGCGCGGCGACGGCGTCGAGGTGGGCCATCCCGACGATGGCGACCACGTCGCCGGTCGTCCGGAGCGTCGCCAGTCTGTCGGCCATGTACTGTTCTCTGGTCCCCGTGCGGACGGTGGCCGCCGGCGGCGGTTCGAAGGCGGACAGCATCGCGGTCGCGGTTCGGACCCGATCCCGTTCGTCGGCCGCCTGACTGTCCGGGTCGTCGTCCCGGTCGGTGTCGTACGCCGTCGGGGTGTCGACCGCGATCTGGAGCGTGGTCAGGGCGACGAGGGTCGCGGCCAGTCGCGCGGTCACCGCCGCTCTCGTCGCGGTCCACAGCGCCGGCCAGGTGGCACGTACCGTCGCCAGCGACGCCCGATCGCGCCAGAGGCGACCGACGAGGCGCCGGAGAAAGGAGACGGTCGGCCCGTCGATGCCGACGACGCGGTCGGTGTCGGCCGCCTGGATCGCGGCGCTCATCTCCCCACCGAAGGCCGGTGGCGTGCGCTCGGTGGCCGCGTGGTGCTCGAACAGCGGGACCGCGAGCGGCGGCGCCTCCAGGGCGAGGGTCGTCGGCGACTCCCGCTCGACGACCGTGCGGGCACGGTACGCGCTCGCGGGGTGGTCGTGGACGGTTCCCACGAGCACGACATCGCCGTCGTCGCTTCGCACTCGCCGGACGTACTCCGGGTTGAGACGGGGGTCGCTGTGCGTGTCGTCACTCGACATCTCGGCAGTAATACTCTCTAGTCAGGTCGAACGATCGGATTAACCTTCCGCCTCCGTCAGGCTTACTGACAGGCTGGCCGACGCGGTCGTCCCGGTGGCGTCGACAGTCCGTGCTAACACGGTCCTATCCGTCCGGTAAGGGCAATCGGGTTCGACGGCCCGCCGACTTGTGGCAGTATAACAATCCCACTCCACCCGGCATGGGGAGACGCAATGGCACGCACCAGACTGACAGAGGAAGACGAAGGAAAGACCGTCGTCGACGCCGACGGCGAGACGATCGGCATGATCTCGGGCTTCCGCGGCGGGAAAGCGTACGTCGACCCGGACCCGGGGATCACCGACCAGATCATGTCCCGACTCGGCTGGGAGAACGTCGACGAGGACGACTACGCGCTCGACAGCGACATGGTGGCCCAGATATCGGACGACGAAGTCCACCTGATGGAGTCGGCGTAGGACCGACCCACGCGGGCGCCGGCACTGCCGGGGACGGGCGGACTACGCCTCGACGGCGTCGAGCACCGTCTCGATCCGTCCGATCAGTGTCTCCGCGTCGGCAGCGAGCAGCGTCGCGCTCGCTTCGACACCGACCTCGCCGTGATCGACGACGGCGACGGGCGTCTCGGCGCTCGCTGTGAAGGCCCGCTCGACGCCCCAGGCGGTCGCTTCCGTCTCGGCCGGTCGGTCGTCCCGGTCGTACGCCGAGACGGTACCGGCCAGCTCGTCGAGCGCCGCCCGCACGTCGTCGTCCAGCCGGCAGTTGACGGCGAAGCGGACGGCCGGGTCGTGTTCGCGGGCGGCAAGCAGGAACCGGCCGACCGTCCCGGCGACGCCGTAGCGGACGCCACGGTTTGGCCGGACGCCGTCCCGCGTCCGGGTGATGCGGCCCTCGACGGCGGCGGCCTCGTCGGGCGTCTCTGCGTAGGGGGTCGCGCCGGCGACGGTCATCCCGACCTCGGGGACCAGCGCCGAGACGTTCCGGTCGACACACGCCGAGACGATCCGCTCGACGGCTTCGACAGTCTCGGTCCGGTTCGCCTCGTTGCGGAGGTCGACCATGTGGTGGACGGCACCGGGTCCCTCGCCGATGTCGTGGTGGTACCGGACCGCCCGCGTCAGGAGGTCGATACCGGCCGTCACCGCCGCCGACAGCCCGTCGCCGTGGGCCAGTCGGGTCGCGATGGCCGACGAGAGCGTACAGCCCGAGCCGTGGGTCGCCGCCGTCTCGATCCGGTCGTGGCGAAAGACCGTGGTCCGGTCACCGTCCTCGCTTTCCTGTCTGGCTCCGGTCACCAGTGTGTCGACGACATCGTCGCCAGTGATGTGGCCGCCCTTGACCAGCGCGGCGTCGGCGCCCATTTCGACGATGTCCCGGCCGGCCTGTTCGGCGGCTGCCGGGTCGTCGACGGTCCGCCCGGTCAGGACCTCGGCCTCGTCCGCGTTCGGGGTGACCAGGGTCGCCTCGGCCAGCAACCGCTCGTAGGCGTCCTCCGCGTCCTCGTCCAGCAGCCGGTCGCCCGAGGCGGCGACCATCACCGGGTCGACGACGAGGTTCGGCAGGGTCGGGGCGTGCGCTGCGACCAGCTCGATCACGTCGCCGGTCGCGAGCATCCCGGTCTTGACCGCCGCCACGTCGAAGTCGGTCAGCACCGACTCGATCTGTGCGTCGATCTCGGCGGTCGGCAGCAGGTGCTGGCTCTGGACGCCGGTCGTGTTCTGTGCCGTGACGCTGGTGATCGCGCTGGTCCCGAACCCGCCCCCGGCCTCGATCGTCTTGAGGTCGGCCTGGATACCGGCCCCGCCCCCGGAGTCACTCCCGGCGATCGTCAACACGACGGGCGGCGTGACCGGTGCGTCTGCGCGTGTCATGGGCGAGTGCTCGACCGGCGGGCAAAAATCGCTGCCGGTCGCCCGATCCTAGTATGCTAATAATACTCGATATCACACCCGAGAAACGTTTATGAGGCATCGATTGCCTACAGTGGGACAGCACGATGGAATCGGCACCGGACGAAGCGAACGACTCCCCAGCAGCGTACGGCAGTTTCACCACGGGCGACGGCGATGTCGTCATCTACGACCGGGACAACCCGGAGGCATGGCTCCAGTCGAACTATGCCGTCGAGGTCGGTGCCGAGTCGGAACGAACAAGCGCGTAACCCCGTTTTCGTGGCGGCGCTCGACAGCCCGAGCCGCCGGCTCCGTCTCACTCGTCGAGTTTCCCCATGTACTCCTCGAAGGTCCCCCAGAAGGGGTCGACGCCGGGATGGTCGGTAGGCTCGCCGTCGACGACCAGGCCCGACCCCTCGGTGACGACACCGGCGTCGGCGGCCGGGATGCCCTCGGCTTCGAGTGCGTCCAGTACGGCGTCGACACCGTCGGGCGCGACGGCCGCCAGCAGCGTCCCCTCGCTGATGGAGACCCAGGGATCGATGTCGAAGAACTCGCAGGCCTCCAGCACGCCGGGCTGGATCGGCACGCGTTCGCGGTCCAGTTCGATGCCGACGCCGGCCGCACGGGCCATCTCGTAGAGCCCGCCGTAGATGCCACACTCGGTCGCGTCGTGCATCGCGTGGACCGGGCCGGCCGCGGCTGCCGTCAGCGCGTCCCTGACCGGGCTCATGTCGTAGAACCGGTCGGTCGCCGCGTCGATCGTCTCCGCGTCCAGCGCTCCGTCCATGAGCGACTCGAACTGGATCGACAGTAGTCCGGTCGCCTCGATGGCCGGCCCCTTCGTGACGACGACCCGGTCGCCGACTTCCGCGCCGTCGGGTCGGACGAGGTCGTCGTGGTCCCCGACCGAGACCGCGGTCCCGCCGCCGACCATCGGGTAGTTACAGCCGGCGTACCGGCCGGTGTGACCCGTGACGACCGAGACGCCCAGGTCGGTCGCCTCCGCGTCGAACGTCTCCCAGACGACCTGGAACTGGTCGTCGGTCATCTGTGGCGGGAGGTTCAGGTCCACCGAGAGATGGGTCGGCGCCAGGCCGGAGACGGCCACGTCGCTCATGAGGATGTGGAACGCGAACCAGGCGGCCCGTTCGAAGCCGAGCGACGGCATGAGAAAGACGGGATCGGTCGCCATCACTACTGCCCTGTCGCCGACGCCGATCACACCGAAGTCGACGCCGTGCTGTGGACCGAGTGTCACGTCATCGCGGTCGGCACCGAGGTTCGGGTAGACATACTCGTCGAAGAACGCGCGATCGATCTTGCCAAGGTCTGCCATGTCGTCGTCTATTCGTCGGTGGTACTAATGGGTAGCTCTCAGTCGCCCCGGCGTCGGGACGCCACCAGGGCGCCGAGCGTCAGCGCGAGGAGGGCGAGCCCGACGGTGAACCCCGGGCCGTCGGTCCCGGTCGTCCGGTTCGGACTCGTCGTGGTCGGCGGGGGCGGTGTCGGCGTCGGGGTGCCTGCCCGCGTCGCCGCCGGCGTGACCGTGACCGTCACCGGATCGGCACTTCCCGCCGCCAGCAGCGTCTCGCCGGGCTCGACGAGCGAGACGCCGGCCGACAGCTCCGTGCTGTTCCGGGCCGGGAGGTACACCTGCCGTTCCGCGACCCCCTCGAAGTCCCGGGTGAACACGACACGTCCCGTGGCGGGGATGTCGGCCGTGTTCGTGACCGTCGCCGTCACGACGACTTCCTCGCCCGCGCGGGCGGTCTGCGAACTGACCGCGACCTGGGTGACTTCCGTCCGGGCCGGCCGCCGAACGACGACCGTGACGTTGTCGCCGTCCAGACTCAGCGTGTATCGCCCCGGCGTCACGAACGTGTGTGCGAGCGAGACTGTCCGGCTCGTCGCCGGCGCGATCCGCCCCCGATCGGTCGTCACCGTGGTCCCGTTGATGTCCATGGTCGCGTTGTACTGGCCTTCGGTCCCGCCGGCGTTGCGAACGGCCGCGTCGACGGTCAGCGTCTCGCCGACGACCAACTGGATCGGTGTGTTCCCCCCGACCGGTCCGACCCGATACGGGCCGTCGACTCGGTACGCCGAGCGGTTGTCCATCGCGGGGAGGGCGTAGCCGATACGGGCCGGGAGCTGTCCGAAGACGGCGGCGTGGTGGCTCTCGTTCCACATCCCGACGGTCGCCGTCGACTCGGTGTACTCGGCCGTCAGAGTGCGGGCCTGTTGCCCCCCGGCCCGCTCGACCGTCGACAGCAGACTCGCCTGGGTCACCGCGCGGGTCCGGCCGTTCAACAGCCGCATCGTGTCCTGAAACGTCCGTTCGTCGTCGGTCGCCAGGCGGATCTGTTCGTCGATGCGTCCGGCCACCAGCGGACCGCGGTAGTAGTTGGCGCTGTCTGTCCAGGTCGACGGCGCCGCCAGGATGATGCCGTCGTAGACCGGTTCGGACCCGGCGCCGAGCCGTGACCGGTACGCGTCGAAGTCGATCCGGTCTTGCTCCAGGGTCAGCGACGCGGCGTAGTAGACGGCGCTGGCCTCGAGGAGCCAGCGGGTCTGTGTGGTCGGCCTGAACGCTTGCCTGCTGTGGACGTACTCGTGGAGCCAGATGTTCTCGGCCGTGTCGAGCCGCTCGGTGTCTTTGACCCACATGTCGGCGTCGCCGATCTGATAGCCGCGGGCGCCCCAGGTGACGTTCTCCCCGGTCGGAGCCGCGAGGACGAACACGCGCTCGTCCCGGTCGCCCACCCGGAGCGCGTTCGAGGCGTTCGACAGCGACGACAGCACCGCTTCGGGCGACTCCGCCATCGAGGCACGCTCGGGGACGGCCAGTCTGATCGTCTGGTCGTTTGCCGTCCGCTCGACCGTCTCAACGTCGCCCAGGTACACCAGCCAGTCACCGGTCGCACCCGGACCGACGGTCCGCATGTCCCGTTCGAAGGTCACCGGCGGGGTCCCGACGTAGGTCCACTCGGTCGGCGTCGGCGAGCGGGTAAACAGCGCCCACTCGCCCGCGTCGACACCGAGGTATCGGCCGCTGGCGCCCTCGGGGCCGGATCGGTTGATCGTCTCGTTGGGGTTTCGCCGGTAGGAAAGCACCGGCGTCGTCGACTCGCCGTCCCACTCGTACGTCGTCCCGTTGACCCGCGTAAAGCCCGCTGCGCGTGTCACCGTCGCGTTCTCGGGGAGTGTCGTCTCCAGCGATCGGACCCGGTCGGGGACCGTGTAGGACAACCGAACGGCGACGCTACCAGAGCGGTTGCGCGTGAGGTTGAACGACTGGAGGACGGTGATCGTATCGCTGTCGGCGACCTGTTCGGCGCTATTGCCTTCCTGGGAACCGATCTGTTCGCCGTCGACGAGGCCGGAGACGTTGGCGCTGCGCGTCTCCGGCGTAGCGGCGACCGCCCCCGCTCGATGGGACGTATCGTCCGGTGTCGCTGCGGCCGCCGGGACGAACGCCACGAGAACGAGCAGGGTCGTGAGTCCGGCGGCGACGGTCCACCGGCGCGCCCTGTGCATTGGCCCATGGTACCGGCTCACGGTTGAAATAGTTGACCGATAGCAGCCGAGCGCACTCGTCGGGTCGGTCCAGTGCCTTCAGGCGGCCGATTCGAGCCGCGCTTCGATGTCGTCGAACACGCCGTCGATCCGCTCGCGGATGTCGTCCCGGATGGCTCGCACCGCGTCGAGGTCCTGGCCGTCAGGATCGTCGAGCGCCCAGTCGCGGACTTCCACGTCCGTGTCCAGCGAGAGCGTCGAACAGCCCATCGTGACCACGAGATGGCAGTCGTTCAGCTCCGCGGTCGGGATCTCACGGGGCTCGCGGTCCGCGAGGTCGATGCCGAGTTCGTCCATCACGGTGACGACCTCCTCGTGGACGTGGTCGGCGGGGTCGGTTCCGCCCGTGTGGACGGTCACACGCCCGTCGAGGCCGCGCTCCGCGACGGCCTGCTCGGCGAACGCAGTCGACATCTGTGAGCGACCGGCGTTTTGCACGCAGACGAACGCGACGTGGAACTGCTCGGTGTCGGTCATGGTCTTGATTGAACAACCCCTCATATATCCGCTTCGGTTGAAATCGTGCTATATAGCCCTCAATACGCCACAGTAGGGCCGCCGACGGACTCCCACCGACGGAGGATTCACCCATCCGATCGTCCCCACTCGGACCTTCTCGCCCGCGTGCTCTTCCGGGCTGCTCCCGCAATCCTTACCCCGCGGACGGTCACAGAGAGGGATATGACAGAGGCGACGGGTATCGTCGGGGAGTTCCTCGCGCTCAAAGAGGAGACCGACGCCGACGTGTTGGCGATGCAGTGTGGCGACTTCTACGAGTTCTTCGACGAGGACGCCGAACTGGTCGCGGCCGAACTCGACCTGAAGATCTCACAGAAGTCCTCGCACGGCTCCTCGTACCCGATGGCGGGCGTCCCGGTCGACGACCTCACGCCGTACGTCTCCGCGCTGGTCGAGCGGGGCTACCGCGTCGCCGTGGCAGACCAGCACGAGACCGCCGACGGCCACGCCCGGGAGATCACCCGCGTGGTGACGCCGGGCACCCACATCGAGACGGGCGACGACGCCGCCCAGTACCTCGCGACGGTCGTCCGGGACAGCGCCGGAGCGGCGTCCGGTGACACCTACGGCCTGGCCTTCGCCGACGTGACCACCGGCCAGTTCCAGGTGACACAGCTGGACGACGCGGCCCCCGGCGACGTGCTCTCGGAGCTGTACACCTTCGCGCCGGCCGAGATCCTCCCCGGGCCGGACCTGCGGGCCGACGACGAGTTCCTCGAACTGCTGGGCGAGCGGACCGACGCGACGCTGACCCTGCACGCGACGGAGGCGTTCGCGCCAGGGCGGGCCCGCCACCGGGTCCGCGAGCAGTTCGGTGCAGAGACCCTGGAGAGCGTCGGTGTCGCCGACGACGACGCGGCCGTCGCCGCCGCCGGCGCGGCGCTCTCCTACGTCGAGGAGACCGGCGTCGGCACGCTGGCGGCGGTCACGCGACTCCAGGCCTACGGCGCCCGCGAGACGGTCGATCTGGACGCGACGACCCAGCGCAACCTCGAACTCACCGAGACGATGCAGGGCGACGCCGCGGGGTCGCTGTTCGACACTATCGACCACACCGTCACCGCCGCGGGCGGGCGACTCCTCCGGCGCTGGCTCCAGCGGCCCCGCCGCGACCGCGGGGAACTCCGCCGCCGGCAAGCGAGCGTCGGTGCGCTGGCTCAGGCGGCGATGGCCCGCGAGGCGATCCGGGAGACGCTGGGCGACGCCTACGACCTCGAACGGCTCGCCGCGCGGGCCACCTCCGGGAGCGCCGACGCGCGGGACCTCCGGGCTGTCCAGGAGACGCTGGCGCTGTTGCCAGAGATCGCCGACGCCGTCGCGGAGACGGAGCGACTCGCCGACTCGCCCCTGGCGGACGCGCTGGCCGACGCCGACCGCGAGGCCGCGGCCAGCCTGGCGGACGAACTCGACGACGCGCTCGTCGACGATCCACCCGGAACCGTCACACAGGGCGGACTGTTCCGCCGGGGCTACGACGACGACCTCGACGAACTCATCGACGAGCACGAGGCGACCCTGGAGTGGCTGGAGACCCTGCCCGACCGCGAGAAAGCCCGCACGGGGATCACGCACCTCTCGGTCGACCGCAACAAGACCGACGGCTACTACATCCAGGTCGGGAACAGCGAGACCGACCAGGTCCCCGACGAGTACGAGGAGATCAAGACGCTGAAGAACTCCAAACGGTACACGATCCCGGAACTCGAAGAGAGAGAGCGGGACGTGCTCCGTCTGGAGGAGCGCCGGCACGACCTGGAGTACGAGCAGTTCCAGGCGCTTCGCGAGCGGGTGGCCGACCGCGCCACACTGTTGCAGGACGTGGGCCGGGCGCTGGCGGAGGTCGACGCGTTCGTCTCGCTGGCGACCCACGCCGTCGCGAACGACTGGACCCGCCCCGAACTGACCGACAGTCGGGAACTCGCCATCGAGGCCGGCCGGCACCCAGTCGTCGAGCAGACCACCGAGTTCGTCCCCAACGACCTCCACATGGACGACGACCGGCAGTTCCTGATCGTCACCGGGCCGAACATGAGCGGGAAGTCGACGTACATGCGCCAGGCAGCGCTGTTGACGCTGCTTGCCCAGGTGGGCAGTTTCGTCCCGGCTCGCTCGGCGACCGTCGGCGTCGTCGACGGCATCTACACCCGCGTCGGCGCACTGGACGAACTCGCACAGGGCCGGTCGACGTTCATGGTCGAGATGCAGGAGCTGTCGAACATCCTCCACTCGGCGACAGAGGAGTCGCTTGTCATCCTAGACGAGGTGGGCCGCGGGACTGCTACCTTCGACGGCATCTCGATCGCGTGGGCGGCCAGCGAGTACATCGCAAACGAGGTGCATGCGTTCACGCTCTTTGCCACTCACTACCACGAACTGACGGCCCTCGGCGACTCGCTTCCCGCCGTCGAGAACGTCCACGTGGCCGCCGACGAACGCGACGGCGACGTGACCTTCCTGCGGACTATCAGGGAGGGACCGACGAACCGCTCGTACGGCATCCACGTCGCCGATCTGGCCGGGGTCCCGGACCCCGTCGTCGCACGCTCACAGGAAGTCCTCGACAGACTCCGGGACGACAAGGCGATCGAGGTACAGGGCGGGTCGACCGGCGGGACGACGCAGGCTGTCTTCGACCTGTCGTCGGGGCAGTTCGAAACCGGGAACGAACCGGTCGAAACCGACGGAAGCCCCGAACTGGCTTCGACCGAGGAGCCCGACGATACGCCCCTCGACGACGAGACACGGGCCGTCCTGGACGAGTTACGGGAACTCGACGTGAACGAGACGCCGCCGGTCGAACTGATGGCGAGAGTCAAGCAGTGGCAGGACGACCTCGAGGAGTGAGCCGGGGCCGCCGTGGCACTCACCGATCGGGGAACAGTTCCTGACGGAGTAACACCGCACCGCCCAGTGTGAACGCCAGCCCGGCTCCGCCGTACAGCACCCACTGGCGGGCGTTCAGCGGGGGGCCGTCCATCGCTTGCAGGCGGCCGGCCCGGTACTCGTCGAAGGAGGTGTTCCGGCACTGCTGGACGTGTGTCTCGTTGAGTTCGACCGGCTCCATCCCGAGGCCGCCGTCGACCAGCCGCGTCTGGTTCGCGAGGTCTTCACAGCCGGCTTGGTAGGCCCGGTAGTCCGCGCGGGTGACCGTCGTCGTCGCCTCGACGTAGACCAGCCCGCCCAGGATACCGAGACCGAGCAGCACCACGCCAAGTGCGACCGCGACCGACCCCCGGTCGCGGCGGCGCTCGCTCACGACGCCTCGTCGTCGTAGTCGAACGATGCTTCGTCGGCCTCGTCGGCGAAGAAGCCGAACGTCTCCTCGTTGCGGACGAGGTAGTCGTTCTCCAGGGTCTCTGAGACGACCCGGCCCAGCGTGTCCAGTTCGGAGTCGATCTCGTCGGCGTCCGCGCGGTCGATCGCGCCACGGGCGGCCGCCGACAGCGTCGGCGCCCGGTAGCCGACCTCGCCCGAGGCCGGGTCCCAGTAGAAGTCAAGTCCCGCCAACAGCCCGTGTTCGCGGATCACGTCGAACTCCGTCTCGGTCAGGCCCGTCTGTGTCGTCCACTCCTCGAAGCCGTCCGCCCAGGCCCCGTCGGCCAGCACCTCGGCGATCTCCTCGCGCCGGTAGTCGTCCTCGGGCTCCTCCTCGGGCGCGTCGATCCCGTCGTAGTCGTCCCGGGGCTGTGGCCCGGACAGCGAGGGCGGATCGGGGACAGTGACATCGAGTGCCATACCTAGTGTAGGTTCGGCAACTGGAAATACGCTCCGCCGGCAGGCCGTCGCCGTCATTCCAGGACCGACTTCGGCCGTTTGAGATAGAACTCCTGGTCGAGCACCCGCTGGAACACCTCGTAGAGGGTCTCGACGGCTGCCGGCTCCGGCTCGAAGCGGATGTGTGGCGCCATGTGGTACCCCTTCGCGCCCGTCAGGAAGAAATACAGCGTCCGGTGGTGGGCCGCCGTCGCGTCGACGACCCCGACGGACTCCCCGTCGAGGGCCTCGGCGAAGTCGTTGAGCATCCCGGCGATATCGTCGTGGAGCTGCTCGTCGGGCCGTTCCAGGGTCGTCCCGAAGGTCTGTTGGAGGAACTCACTGGTCGCTCGCAGGAACGGGTTGCTGTCGATGCCCGTCGGGTCGACCGCCGCGAACGTCTCGTACAGCCCCAGCAACGTCTCCAGTTCGGCCGCCGTCAGCGCGATCGGTCGAACCGGCTCACCCTGCGGGAGCGAGTAGCTGGGAAACGAGTATGACTGTGGGTCCGGGAGCTGCCCGAACACCGAATCGAGTGACATACCCTCCCATTGTGGGCGGAAGCGTCTAATCCTTTGGCGAAAAACCGGCCGGTCGCTACGACTCGTCGCCGCCGTCGGTGATGATCTCGTGGTCCTCTTCGGCCGTCTCGTTGAGGAAGGAGGGGAGCCCCGGCTCGGTCTCGCTATCCGCCTCGTCCGGCTCGGCGTCGATCGGCTCCCTGGCTGTCGTCCACTCTCTGTCGTGGTCGCTGTGGTGACACATCGTCACTCACCCACTCGGTGCTGAGGACTGATCCGTGTTAACTATTTTCGTACGGTAGTTGATAGTCGTCGGTCCAGTCACGCTCAAGTCCGTGTGTCTATTAGCACCGTCAATGACACCGCGGGGACCGACATGACTGACATCCAGCAACTCGACGAGCGGACCGTCGAACGCATCGCGGCCGGCGAGGTGGTCGAACGGCCCGCCTCCGTCGTGAAGGAACTGGTCGAGAACGCCGTCGACGCCGACGCCGGTCGTGTCGAGGTGGCCGTCGAGGCCGGCGGGACCGAGGGGATCAGGGTCAGCGACGACGGCGTCGGCATGAACCGGGAGTCGGTCCAGCGGGCCGTCGAGCAACACACGACCTCGAAGATCAGCGACATCGCCGACCTGGAGGCCGGGGTCGGGACGCTGGGCTTCCGCGGCGAGGCGCTGCACGCCATCGGCGCCGTCGCGCGGCTGACGATCACTACGCGACCGCGCGGGGGCGACGTGGGCACCGAACTCGTCGTCGAGGGCGGCGAGGTGACCGACGTGGGGCCGGCGGGCTGTCCAGAGGGGACGACCGTCGCCGTCGAGGACCTCTTCTACAACGTCCCGGCCCGCCGGAAGTACCTCAAGCAGGCCGCGACGGAGTTCGCCCACGTCAACACCGTCGTCACGAGCTACGCGCTGGCCAACCCCGACGTTGCGGTCTCGCTGTCCCACGACGGCCGCGAGACGTTCGCCACGACCGGCCAGGGCGACCTCCGGGAGACGGTCCTCTCGGTGTACGGCAGCGAGGTCGCCCAGTCGATGATCGAGGTCGACGGCGTGGACCTCCCCGACGGCCCCCTCGACGGCGTCTCGGGGCTCGTCTCGCACCCGGAGACCACGCGGGCCGGCCGCGAGTACCTCTCGACGTACGTCAACGGCCGGTACGTCCGGGCGAAGACGGCCCACGATGCCGCTATCGACGCCTACGGGACCCAACTGGCGCCGGATCGGTACCCCTTCGCCGTCCTCTTCCTGGACGTGCCGGCCGGCGATGTCGACGTGAACGTCCACCCCCGGAAGATGGAGGTCCGCTTCGCCGACGACGAGGGGGTCTGCGAGCAGGTCCGGACCGCCGTCGAGGACGCCCTGCTTCGGGAGGGGCTGTTGCGGTCGGCGGCCCCGCGTGGCCGCTCACAGCCCGAGCAGACCGAGATCACGCCCGGCGGGACCGACGCCGGCGACGGGGAGACGGGGAGCGATCCAGCGACGGACGACACCCCGGTTTCGGGTCGAACCGACACAGATCCGGCCTCGACTTCGGACGAGGTCGACACGAACGACACCCCGAGTTCGACTGGAACGGGGAGCGAGGACACGGCGGCGTCGACCGGGGGCACGGCCGAGTCTGTCGGTACGGGGACCGCTTCCAGTGGAACCGACGGCCCACAGGCCTCCGGCACCGGAGCGAGCGAACCGGTGGCGACCGACGAGGACGGTGCCGACGGCACCGAGACGACGGCGCGGACGGACCGCCGACAGACCGATCCCGACCGGAAGTTCGCCGGCGGCCACGACCAGACCCGACTCGGCGAGGCCCCCGAGACCGACCACGACCGGCTGCCGTCGATGCGGATTCTCGGCCAACTCCACGACACCTACGTCGTCGCCGAGACCGACGACGGGCTCGTGGTGATCGACCAGCACGCCGCCGACGAGCGGATCAACTACGAGCGGCTGCAGGCGACGTTCGACGGCGAGACCACCACGCAGGCGCTCGCCGAGCCGGTCGAACTAGAGTTGACGGCCCGGGAGGCCGAGGTGTTGGCCGACCGTACCGACGCGCTGGCGAGCCTGGGCTTTCACACCGCCCGAACTGGCGAGCGAACCGTCGAGGTGCGCACGCTACCGGGTGTCATCGCCGACGCCGCCGGCCCCGATATCGTCCGGGACGTGCTGGGCGCGTTCGTCGAGGGGGCCGACGAAGCCGCGGCGACCGTCGAGGCGGCGGCCGACGAACTGCTGGGCGACCTGGCCTGTTACCCGTCGGTGACCGGCAACACCTCGCTCGCGGAGGGATCGGTCCGGGACCTGCTCGCGGCGCTGGACGACTGTGAGAACCCCTACGCCTGTCCGCACGGCCGGCCGACGGTCATCGAGATCGACCACACGGAACTGGAAGACCGGTTCGAGCGGGACTACCCCGGTCACGGCGGCCGGCGGGACTGAGCGCCTTCGTTCGGCCGGCGACCGGGCGCATTCATCGATATCGGCGTGTGAACTAAGTCGGAGAGTATCGATTGCGGTGGTATGACACTCGTCAGTTTCGGTGAGACGGCGCTTCGGTTCGCGCCGCCGGCCGGCCACCGGTTCGAGACGGCCCGAGAGGTCGCCCTCCGCGCCGACGGGACCGCCAGCAACGTCGCGACGACGGCCAGTCGGCTCGGGACAGAGACCGTCTGGCTCTCGAAGCTCCCGGACACGCCGCTCGGCCGGCGTGTCGTCGCCGAACTCCACGAACACGGGCTGGAGACCGACGTGGTCTGGGCCGACGAGGGGGGCCGCCAGGGGTTGACCTTCTACGAGGACGCCGCCGCACCGCGGCCCGACCGGGTCATCCAGGACCGGGAGGGCGTCGCCGCCGCGACGGTCACGCCCGGCGAACTGCCGATGGACACGATCCAGGCGGCAGACGTGGTGTTCGCCGCGGGGTCGACGGCCGCGCTCTCGGAGACGGCGGCGGAGACCCTCGGCGCGCTCCTGCGGGCGACTGGCGGCGTTCGCGCGCTCGACCTGGACTTCCATCCGGGCCTCTGGGACGCCGACCAGGCCCGCGAACGACTGGAGGCGCTGTTCGGGGCCGTCGATGTCCTCTTTCTCGCCGAGGACGAGGCGACGACCGTCTTCGACCGGAGCGGTTCGCCCCGCGAACTGACCCACACGCTCGCGTCGTCGTACGACTTCGACTACGTCTTTCTCACCCGCAGCGAACACGGCGCGGTCGCGTACCACGACGGTGTCGTCCACGAACAGGACGCCATCGAGACGGACATCGTCGACACCGCTGGGCAACACGACGCCTTGGTCGGCGCGGTCATCGACCGCCTGACCGACGGTAGCGGGACCGACGAGGCGCTGCTGTACGGGGCCGCTGCCGCCGCGCTGGCACGGACGATGCCCGGGCCGATGGTCCCCATCGAGGCCGCCGACGTGACTTCGCTGGTCGAGCAGGAACGGTCCGGACGCCGGTAGTCGCAGCCGCCGACAGAGATTTACCGCACCCATGTGTCATCCTGACTATGCACACACCGTGGCGGTCGCTCGCGGCCTGTCTCCTCGTGGCAGCGTTGACGGCGGCACTCGTCCCCGCCCCTGTCGCCGCACAGTCTCAGGTGACACTCACCGTCTCCGTCGTCGATCAGGACGGTGACCCGGTCAGCGGTGCCGTCGTCTCAGCGACGTGGAACGGCGGCACCGGTGGCCCGGTCAACGAGACGACGCGGGCCAACGGCCAGGCGCTCGTCGACGTTCCCGAGGGCGCGGATGTCACCATCGCCATCGACGACGACACGTACGTCCGGAACACGCCGGTGTCGGTCGACGACGCCACGAGCAGGGAAGTCCGGGTCGAGGTCTCCGAAGCCGCGGTCGCGACGATCACTGCCGTCGACGGCAACGGTACCCCGGTCCAGAACGCCCGCGTGACGCTGTACCGATCGGGGCGGTTCGTCACCGATAAACGGACCGACGAGGACGGCCGGATGACCTCACAGCGCATCGAGGAGGGGCAGTACCGCGTCACCGTCTCCAAGCCCGGCTACTTCGACACCCGCGTCGACCGGACGCTCGAAGGCCAGCCCCGCCGTGAGATCACGATCGAGGAGGGGTCGGCGCTGGTCACCTTCTCGGTCACCGACGACCACTTCGAGGAACCCCAGCCGGTGCGAAACGCCACCGTCACCGTCGGCTCCGTCGGCTCGGTCCAGACGCTCTCGAACGGCGAGGCGACCCTGCGGGTCCCGGTCAACGACCAGTACCGGGCGACGATCACGAAAGACGGCTACGAGACGACCCGCCAGACCCTGACGGTCCGGGAGTCCGAGACGGCGCTCAACGCCACGATCCAGCGGACGCCGCGGCTCAACCTCACCTCGGACAACCGCCGGGTCGTCGTCGGGGAGACGGCCCGCCTGACGGTCCGTGACGAGTACGGCGACCCCATCGAGGGGGTCGCGATCGCTCGCAACGGCAGTTCCGTGGGGACGACGAACCAGAACGGCGTCCTGACCGCCGCGGTCCCGAGCGCCGGGCCGGTTGAGTTCAGCGCACGGTCGGACTCGCTCTCGACCAGTATCGTCCTCGAAGGCGTCCAGGCCGGCGACGAGGGGACCCCGACCCCCACTCCGACGGGGACGCCGGCCACACCGCCGCCGACGGCTTCCCCCTCCCCGACACCGACGGAGGGGCCCGGCGGGCTGATCGAGACCGACGGCCCCGGATTCACGCCCGCGGTCGCGCTCGTCGCCGTGGCGTTGCTCGCGGCCCTGGCCGTGCGACGACAGTAGCGGGACGCTTTTCCCCCCGAAGCCCCCATCCGTGAGCGATGACTGTTCTCGAAGCGGTCCACGAGGCCCACGGAGGTCGGTTCCGGACCGTCGGGGGCCGCCGCGTCGTCGACAGCTACGGCCGTCCCGAGCGGACCCACCGCGCCGTCCGCAACGTCGTCGGGGTCTGTGAGTTCGGCTACGGCGTCCTCGTCGTCACCGGCGAGGACCGCGTCGAGTACGTCGACAACGCCGTCTCGAACCGCGTCCCCGACGCCGACGGCGAGGGGTGTTACGCGCTGTTACTGGACCCGCAGGGGGCCGTCGAGACCGACATGTACGTGTACAACGCCGGCGAGCGACTGCTGGTCTTTACACCGCCCCAGCGGGCCGCCCCGCTGGCCGAGGAGTGGCGCGAGAAGACGTTCATCCAGGACGTCGAGATCAGCGTGGCGACCGACGACTTCGCGGTCTTCGGCGTCCACGGGCCGAAAGCGACCGAGAAGATCGCCAGCGTCCTCCACCAGGCCGGGGCGCCCGAGGCGCCCTCTCCTTCGAGCGCGGTGAACTGGGCGACGCCGGCGTGACGGTGATCCGCACCGACGACCTCGCCGGCGAGGAGAGCTTCGACGTGGTCTGTGGCGCCGCCGACGCCGAGCGGGTGTTCGACACGCTCGTCAACCGGGGGCTCAACGCCGTCCCCTTCGGCTACCACACCTGGGAGACGCTGACCCTGGAGGCGGGGACGCCGCTGTTCGACACCGAGATCGAGGGCGCCCGACCCAACGACATCGGACTGCGGACCGCGCTGGACTTCGAGAAGGGGTGTTACGTCGGCCAGGAGGTCGTCTCGCGGATCGAGAACCGGGGTCACCCACGGACACGGCTGGTCGGCCTCCGCGTCGACGCGCTGCCCGAGGCCGGCGCCGCGGTCTTCGCCGGCGACGACCACGTCGGGTCGGTGACTCGCGCCGTCGAGAGCCCCTCGCTCGACGCTCCGATCGCGCTGGCGACCGTCGACTGGGCGCTCCCGGAGACGCCCCTCACCGTCCGTGTCGACGGGAACGAGGTCGACGCCACCGTCGCCGACCTCCCCTTCGTCGAGGGGTCCGGTGACTCGGCGCGGCGGCCCCGTTACGCGTAACCGGTGTCGTCCTCCGGGGCGTCCGACTCGCCGAGGTACCCCTCGATCGCCACCAGCGCGGTGTAGGCGGAAAACGCCGCCAGACACATCCCGCCGAACTGCGTGGTCGCCGTCAGCGCCGGCTCGACACCCTCGTACTGCAGCGGCGCGACGATGAGCCAGAGCCCGAGCATCGTGGCCATCACACCTGCGGCAAACCGTGGTCGCCCACGGTCGCGGATCGTCTGTGCGTTCTTGCCGGCGAAGACGGCTCCGACGACGGCGGCTAGCGTGACGCTCCCGCGGATGCCGGGGCCGGCACCGAGCGCCAGCGGTGCCACGAACGCCACCAGACAGCCGAGCAGTGCGACCGCGGCCGCGGCGGCGGTAAAGCGTGAGGCCTGCATGGCCGGTGGTACTTGGAGTAGTGCTAAATAGCTTCTACCAACACGGCCGGCGACCGACCAGTCACTCCGTCAGCGGCAGGACGATCCCGAACACCAGCGGCGACAACAGCCCGATCAGGATACCGAGCCCTTCCATGTTGGTCAACAGGAGGTGTTCCCAGCCGGGCAGCGGGCCGGCGACGGCCTGCCCGACCGTCTCACCCAGCACTCCGACGACGAACAGCCCGACGCCCAGAAAAAACCCCCGTTTCGCCATCGTCGCGTGATCCATACTCTGTGTCTGTCCCATACTGTGTGGGCCACGGCTCGGGGTAAAGACGGTTTCCATTCGGCGAAAGGACTACAATCACCTCTCGCATAGCCGCTGTCGATGAACGGATTCGTCTCGGAGTCGATCGTGGAACTTCTGGGTGTCGTCCTCTCTGCCGTCGCCGCCGGTGTCCTCACCGCCGTCGGTGCGCTGGCGGAAAACGCCGGGCTGGCGGACCTGCTGGCCGGTCAGTCCGTCTTCGGGCTCTGGGAACTCGGGATGGGCGCGCTCGCACTGTACGCGGGCGTCTATCTGCTCGGCTACAAGCGAGTCGCTGTTCCGGTCGGCCGGGCGCTGGCGAACTGAGTCAGGACCGGGAGAACAGCGCCTTCAACTGCTCGCGCGAGAAGACCGTCGTCGGCCGGTCCATGTGGACGCCGATCTCGCCCTCGAAGAGGCGCATCCCGGCCCGCTGGATCGGTTCGGGCACCGAGTAGCCCGCCCGCACGGCGTGGCCCAGCCTGATGTCGGTCCGGAGTTCCTCGCGCCAGGCCCGCTCGTACTCGCCGAGCGTCGCCGGCTCCGCGGGATCGATCTCGCGTGCAGCGTGGTCGGCCGCGGTCATGCCGTAGAGGATGCCGCCGCCGGTGAACGGTTTCGTCTGTGCGGCGGCGTCGCCGATCAGGAACGAGCGCCGGCCCGTCACGCGCTTCGGTGGGCCGACCGGGATCAGTCCCGAACAGCGCCGGCTCACGTCCGCGCCGTACCCGCCGACGAACTCCTCGAACCGGCCCGGCGCGTCGTCGCCGGGCGGGACCGCGAGCCCGTACTCGACGCCGGCCTCGCCGCGCGGGATGCGCCAGGCGAAAAACCGCGGGACGGTGAGGTGGACATCGACGAAGTCGCCGTGGTCGGCGGCCCCGTCGAAGCCGAGGACGCCGTGGAGGAGTTCGCCGGGTTCGGGCAGCCCCAGTTCGCGCCGGACGCGGCTCTTGGGGCCGTCACAGCCCGCGACCATCAGGGCGCGGTGGGTCTCGACGCCGTCCGGCCCGCGGACCGCGACGGTGACGCCGTCGCGGTCCTCGGTGACGCCGACGACGGTGTGGCCCTCGCGAACGTCGGCACCGGCCGCGCGAGCCAGTTCGGCCAGGTGGCGGTCGAGCCCGACGCGGTCGATGACGTTCGAGACGGGTTCGTCCTTGTAGAAGGGGTAGTCGTCGCTACCGGGACCGCCGGTGTGAAAGCGCGCGCCGAAGACCTCGTTCTGGAGGAGGTCGTCGCGTGCGTCCTCGGTGAACTGCCAGATGTCCGTACTGACGTGGCCCGAACAGGCCAGGGGCTCGCCGACCGCCCCCTGCTCGAAGACGACCACGTCGAGCCCTGCTCGGGCGGCCCGGCGGGCGTACCGGGAGCCCGCGGGGCCGGCACCGACGACGACAACGTCGTGCATACGCGTCGTCAGGGTGTCAGGGGGCAAATGCCTTCTCGATTCGGGCGGCGATCAGTGACCGGCCGCCGGACGGTTGCCGCCGCCGTTCCGTTCGGCGAGCCAGCCGCCCACACGTCCGCCCAGTGCGCCGAACACCGCCGAGATCCCTGCCACGATCCCGAGCACCACCAGCACGAACAGCAGCATCGCGATCGAGCCACCGGTGACGAACCAGGTCGGACCGTCCAGCGCGGCCAGCGCGGTCACCATGTCCCAGGCGACCCACACCGTCGGGAGCGAACCGACCACTCCGGTTCGGACCCCGACGGCGCTGCTCCGGAGTCCGCGCTGTTTCGCGAGATAGCCGACGAGGATCGCGGCGAAGAACACCGAGCTCAGCGACATCTCGGAGCCGGACTGCCAGTAGCTCGTGAGGGTGAACGGTATCGAGAGAACGCCACCCAGCAGGGCGAACCGCCAGGTGTCGCTCAATTCGTGGAGGGAACCAATTCGGGTCACGGGCGCGTATTATCAGCCCGGGTACATAAACCCTCCCGACGGCCGGTCGCCCCTGGGCCGCTGCCGTAGTCGGACCGCATATGCCTGTTCGGCCCCTGCGGACAGACATGACAGAGTACCAGCCCGGTGTCTGCAACATCGGCGCGGTCGAGCGACGCCGGCGGCGGGTCGCCGGTGTCGGATCGTTCGCCGTCGCGGTGGCCCTCGTCCTGGCTGTCGTTCTCGACGTGCTCCCGGCGACCGCAGTGTGGGGCGCCATCGCGTTCGTCTTCGGTGGGTGGATCGGCATCCTGCAGGACTACTTCCGGTTCTGTGCTGCCTTCGGTGCGCTGGCGCGCTACGACCTGACGGGTTCGGGCGGGACGACCGGCTCGGTCGCCGAAGCCGAGGCGGTGCGAGCCGATCGGCGGACGGCGATCAAGATCGTCCTCCTGTCCGCGGTCGCGACGGCGGTGACGGCGGTCCCGCTCCTCCTGGTCGGTGGGGCGCTGTAGGTCACCGGAGTGCGACGGTGAACGCGACGGCAGCGAGCAACAGCAATCCCAGTGCGAGTGGCGACGTGCTCGTCACCGCACCGTGGTAGGCGAGGTAGCCGACGCCGCCGCCACCGACGAGAATCGCCAGCGTCGAGACGGCGTGGACGAGTTCGACACGATGAGTCGGGACACCGTGACCCACCTGCCGGCCCAGTCGGCAGGCGTACCTGGCGGTGGCCCAGGCGAGTACGACGGGGATGGAGGCACCGAGCAGCCAGACCGCCGAGTGTTCCGCCGTCCCGGCCAGGAGGACACTACCGAAGAGCCCGATCCCGCCCAGCGAGCAGAGCACGTCCTGGTCACGGACGATCCCAAGCACACCCAGTAGCGTGCCCAGTGTGGCGATACCGAGCGGTGCCGGGGCAGGGGCGACGAGTACGAAGACAGCGAGTGTGGCGACGGCACCGAGACCGAGGCTGAGTCGTGGTGGCGCGTAGTTTCCGGGCGTCGACTCAGACTGTGACACGGCCACCCACCTCCATACTCCCCGCCGCAGGGGTCCGATCTGTCACCGGAATCCCGTGGCTACGGAGCGTGGACAGGCGCCCCCGGCGGGCGAGGCGGCCGTACGCACCTTCGACGGTTGTCGGGTCGGTGCAGTCCGGACTGACGACGCTCACGGTGTGGCCATCGAGTTCCAGCCGTCGCGCGAGCGTGACGCCGCCGTCGTCACACAGCGGTGAGACGAACACCACTTGCACGTCGGGGTCGAGGCGTGCCCCGACCCTCCTGGCGATCTCGTCCACATCGTCAGCTGTCGACGGCGGCCGCCAGGGGACGGCGTCCTCCCCCGCAAGTTCGGTCCGTATCGTCGTTCGCTGCTTGGCGCCCGCCTGTGGGGAGATCCAGCAGCCTCCGGTGGTCGTGGTAAGTCCGACCGGCACGCCGTCCGCGAGCAGACCTGTGCCGATCTCCGCGGCAGCGACCGCACCCCGTCGTGGTCCCGGGATGCCGCCGGCGGTCGGCGCGACGTACGCTTCCGGCCGCGTATCGAGGACGATAACGACGCGGGGGCGTCGCGGCTCCCGGAAGTCGACTGTCGCGAGATCGCCCGTCTTTGCCCGGTGGTGCCAGTCGATCCGTGTGGGCGGGTCGCCCGGTCGGTACTCCCGGAGCGTGTCGAACTCGACACCGGCACCGCTGGCGTCAGCCACCCGCTGGCCGGAATCGCGTGTGACCTGGGACCGAGGCGTGTGCGTCTCGTCGCCCGCTTCCGTGAACCCACAGCGGAGCGTCGTCGGGCCGTCGGTCGCTGCGACGGGTACGAGCGTCTCCGTCGCCCCGGCGACGTCACCGACGACGACGGCTGTCGGGGCGAACGTATGGTGCCCCTCGACGGCTGTGACACTGTACGAGACTGTCGTGGCCCGGCCCGGCCGCAACGCTGTCGTGGACCGCGGCGAATCGTCGTCGACTGTCAACCCGGTCGGCACCCCGTCCACTACCCGGATGTCCGGGAGCGTCGTCGGGCCGGTGTTCTCGATCGTGACGGTTACCGTCACCGTCTCGCCGGGCGCCGGCGTCGTCGTACTCAGCGAGCGGGTGACGCGCAGATCGACTGTCGGTGTCCACACTCTGGCAGCCCCCGCGAGTGCGACTCCGAGCGTCGCGGTCAGGACTGTCCCCGGATAGCCAAACACCACACCGACCCCGCTGGCGAGCAGGGTTCCAACGACGACTCGTCTGGTCCGTCCCGTAGCCCGTGTCTCGGGCGGATCGGCGGGCGGCCAGTCGTCGTCACGCTGTGCTGTCGGCGGTTCGAACCGAGCCGACGGGTCGGGGACTGGCTCACCAGACAGGTCTGCGAGCGCTGTCACGGCGTGGTGCGCCCGTTCGACGATCGGGAGATCGGGCTGTCGACCTGGCAGGTACGCCCACCGCGATAGTGGTGGGCACAGATCGCCGGTGAAGAAAGCTGCCGCCGCCGCGTCGTCTGTCCAGTCACCGCGTTGCAGTCGTTCGGCGGCGACGCCGGCCGGGGTACCGTCGACGCGTGACAGCACACCGACAGCGAGTTCGTGGAGTGCCGCATGGAGTCGCTCTCGTGCTGTCGGTTCCTCGCCTCGCACTGTGTCGTCGGTCAGCCGGCGCCGGCCGACCAGACCGACCGCCGATAGTATGGTCGCCAGTTCCGAACCGGGGCGTCGATAGTCGGGTCGTGTCTCGGGTGTCGGCAGTGTCGTCTCGGGATCGTCTGCGGAGAAGAGTTCCCCGACGGCGACGACGACTGCGCCGACCCCGACAGCGACTGTCAGCAGTACCGCGGCGACACGCGGGAGGACCGCGTCACCCAGTCCGGGAACCAGTACCAGCGCGATACCACAGGCCGCCGCCAGGACTCCGAGGAGGACGATCCGGCGCTCACGCTCGGTCACGTGTCTCCCTCCATACTGATCTGGAGGCCCAGTGTCACTGCCAGGTCACGGGCCTGCTGTTCGCGACGCTCTGTCGGTGCTGCGTCACCGTACCGGATGGCACAGAAGCTCTCGGTGAGTGTGGCGACTGCCGATTCCGGGTAGCCAGCCGCGACCGCTGCCGAGGCGACGTCGGCCGGCGTCGTCCTGTCCGCGTTCACCTCGACCCGGTCGTGTAGCGCTCGCCAGGTCCGGTAGATGTCGTTCGTCGGGGGGACGTCCTGGGAGAGCGTCACCGTCTCGGGGTCGGGTGCTGTCGGTCTCGACGGCTCGTCCTCGTTCGACGTGTCGTCGCTCTCGCTGTCGCCGCGGGTCAGTCCGTACAGAGCCACGAGACTCCCGACCAGGAACAGTCCGAGACCGGCGGCGACTTGCCACAGCGGGGGCGCTGTGTCCGCTGGCGCGGGTGTGGGTGTGGGCGTTCCGCGAGGCTGTGTCACCGTCTGCTGTGACTGAGTGCCGTTGCGTTCTCGGGTGGCAATTCCGGGCGGACCGCTATCTTTGGTCTGCGGTGGCGGTGTCTTCGTCGAATCGACGGTCGGGGTGGTCGAGACGGTACCGACAGACGCCGCGACGAATCCCAGTACGAGGACGGCGAGGATAGCGAGGGCCATCGGGACCAGCCGTTGCATGCTATCGCCTCCGGCCCCGTGGTGTCTTGGCTGTCATCGGCTCACCCATCCGTCACCGCTCGCTCGTCCGGAGCCGAGACGGTCGGGACCGGGACAGTATCCACTGTTGTCGCGACGACGTCTTCGGTGGTCGTTCCGTCGACGGTCGCGTCGGTCGTCAGTGCGAGTCGGTGGGCGAGCACCGGTTCCGTGACCCTCGTGACGTCGACGGGTCGGACGAACGCCCGTCCCTCGACGACCGCCCTCGCCCGCGCGGCTTCGAGGAGGCGCTGCGTCCCGCGTGGGGAGACCCCGACCTCGACGCGTGTGTCCTCACGTGTCCGGTGGACGATGTCGGTGATGTATCCGATGACGTCGTCGTGGACAGTGACCGTCTCGGGGACCGCCTGCAACGCCCGGACGCGTTCGGGGTCGAGCACTGTTTCGGCCGACGGCGTCCGCTCGTCCCGGCGTGTCCGCTGGCGTAACAGCCCCCGTTCTGCGGTCGCGTCCGGGTAGCCGATACTCCGCTTCAGTAGGAACCGGTCGCGCTGTGCCGCCGGGAGTGGGAACACGCCCTCGCTCTCGACAGGGTTCTGGGTCGCGACGACGACGAACGGGTCCGGAAGCGGGTGGGTATCTCCGTCGACGGTAACCTGGCTCTCGCCCATCGCTTCGAGCAACGCCGCCTGTGTCTTCGGCGGTGCACGGTTGATCTCGTCGGCGAGCACGAAGTTTGCGAAGATCGGTCCTTCGCTGAACTCGAACGTTCCGCGCTCCTCGCGGTACATGTGCGTGCCGGTGATGTCGGCGGGCAGGAGGTCGGGTGTGAACTGGATCCGCGAGAACGAGAGTCCAAGTGCCGACGCGAAACTGCGCGCCGTCAGCGTCTTTCCGGTTCCAGGGACGTCCTCGATGAGGACGTGTCCCTGCGCGAGCACCGCCGTCAGTATCTGTTCGAGGAACTCGTGGTCGGCGACGACACACGACGAGACGGTCTGGAGGACCTGCTCGCAGTCAGAGCGGGCTTGTGGAACGTCCATTCCAGTTCGGTACTGTCGACAGGAACAGTAATATCGCTGACGGAACTTACTGGGGCAGGATCACAACACCTCTCTAGACCACTGCCAGCCCACGGGGCACCTGATCGTACTCGGTCGTCCACTGGCCGACGCGGGTCCACTCGTGCCCGGCGTCCGATCGGAACAGCCCGTGGTTCGTCAGCGCGTAGAGCCCGTTCTCGCCGCTGGCCAGTACCGGCCGAGCGAGGCCGTCGGGACCCGACAGCCCGGCCATCGCCTGCTCCCAGGCGTCGCCGGTCGACCGGTAGACGTAGCTCTCACCCGCCGTCGAGTGGGCACGGCGCGGGCCGGTCGCGGCCGAGACGACGACGGTCTCCGGGTTCTCGGGATGGACCGCGATGCTCCAGACGTATCGGTGGGCCAGCCCGTCCTGGGGGTGTGTCCACGTCTCACCGCGGTCGTCAGAGCGGGCGTAGCCGTCGCCGGCGGCGGTGTAGACCCGGTCGGGCGCGTCCGGGTGGGTCGCGAGCGTGTGGTTGTCCCGGCGGGCGCCCGTGGGGTGGTCGAGCCACGTCTCGCCGCCGTCGGGGCTGCGGACGAACGCGCCGGCCTCGATGGCGACGTAGAGTCGGTCGGCGTCGTCGGGCGCGACCGCGAGCCAGCGGACGTGGTGGGTGTGGGGGCGGGGCGGGAACGACCATCGCGCCGCCGACGCCAGGTCGGTCAGCCCCTCGCGTTCGGTCCAGCTCCGGCCGCCGTCGCCGGATCGATAGACGGCGCTCGGCTCCGTTCCGGCCCACACCACGTCGGGGTCCTGCGGGTCGACGGTGACCGCAGTCACGCGGTCGTCGGTGTCCAGAGCGATCGACCAGGAACTGCCGCCGTCGGTCGTGTACTGGAGGCCGGCGTCGACGGTGCCGACGAACGCCCGGTCGGGCGCGCCGGGATGGGCCGCGAGACACTCGATGTCGTGGCTCACCAGTCGGTCTTTCCACTCGTCGCCGGTGCCGACGAGGACGCGATCCGAGAGGGCTGCGTAGGCGGTGTTCATACCGATGGTAGGGGGCGGACCGGCAGAAAACTACCGCCGGAGTGTCAGTCCTCGGTGGCGGACTCGACGCCCAGCCGTCGGTCGAGGAAGTCCGAAAGCAGTTCGAACAGCCGGATCTTCTGATCGATGTCGGAGGAGGCGTGGCCCTCCTTCCCGAGTTCGGTGTACTCGTAGTCGCCCTCCTCGTCTTCGGTGTAGCCGAAGTCGTCCAGCGCGTCCCGGAACAGGCGGGCCTGCGAGACGGGCACGCGGCGGTCGTTGACGCCGTGGAGCATGAACAGCGGTGCCGAGAGGTTCTCGACGTACTGGACCGGCGAGCGCTCGCGGTAGAGGTCGGGGTTCGATTCGGGCGTCCCGATGTTCTTCTCCAGCAGTTCCGTGCGGTAGTGGGGCATCGTCGTCTCGTACATCGCTTCGAGGTCGGTCAGGCCGATCCAGGCGACGCCGGCGTCGTACAGCTTCGGGTACTGGACCAGTTGCCAGTACGCCGAGTAGCCACCGTAGGAGCCCCCGAAGACGGCCACGCGGTCCGAATCGAGCCAGTCGTACTCGGCGAGGACGAACTCGGCGCCGGTCGCCACGTCGCCCTGCTCGGCGCCGCCCCAGTCGTCGTACAGTTCGCGGACGAACGAGCGCCCGCGGCCGGTCGAGCCCCGGTAGTTCACCTGGAGCACCGAGTAGCCTTCCTGGATCAGGAACTGCGTGTACAGGTCGAAGGCCTTGTCGTCCATCCCGCGGGGACCGCCGTGGGGGTTGACGATCAGCGGCGACGGTCGCTCGCCGGAGTCGTACAACAGTCCGCCGATCTCGAAGGTGTCGTAGGGGTCGTGTTCGACGGCGGCCTGTGGCGTCTCCGGGACACCGTCGGAGTCGAACGTGACGTACTCGGCGTCTGCGAAGTCCGCGGGCGAGAACGGGCCGTACTCGGCGGGCACGAGCGTCTCGGTCTCGTCGGTCGAGAGGTCGTAGGCCAGCAGATCCGGCCGGCGGGTCGGTGTCGTGTGGGTCAGCAGGACCCGGTCGTCGGACAGGACCGCGTCGCCGGCCAGCCCGAAGCCGGCGACCCCCTCGGGGAGATCGAGTTCGCGGGACTCGCCGGACTCGATGTCGGAGACGACGGGCATCTTCGCGGCCTCGCGGGTCCGGATCGCGAGGAACCGCTCGCCGTCGGGCATGAAGAAGGCGGGCGCTTCCTCGCTGTCGGAGTCGAACCACGTCACCTCGTCGGTTCGGAGGTCGTAGACGCCGCTCCGGGTCAGGTCGGCGCTGTTGTCTGAGACGAGCAGTCGCTCGCCGTCGGGTCCCCAGTCGACCGGCGTCGCCTCCGCACCGGTCTCCCCGAGGTCGAGGTTCCGGGGGTCGGAGCCGTCGGCGTTCGCGACGTAGACATCGAGGTTGTCGAAGTCGGCGGACTCGTTGGTCGCGTAGGCGATCCGCTCGTAGTCGGGCGAGAGCAGCCCCCCGTGGACCGCTCGGTCGTAGTCGGTGCGTTTGGTCGTCTCGCCCGACGCCAGGTCGTGACTGTAGAGGTTCATCTGGCCGTCACGGGTCGAACCGACGAGCAGCGTCTCCCCGTCCTCGCCGACATCCGCGAGGACGGTCTGGCCGTCCAGTTCGACGACGGGTTCGACCGCCCCGTCGCGGTCGATGGCGTAGATGTCGTTTTGCTCGTTGCCGTCGTCGTCCAGGTGGAAGTACACGCGGTCGCCGTCGGCGTCCCACTCGACGAACCAGCGGGCGTTTCGCGGGACTTCGCCGTCGCTCCACCGGGTGTGCTCGCCGGTCTCGATATCCAGCACGTGGAGTTCGTTCCGGCCACTGGCGTCGTAGTAGAACGCGACCTCGCTGCCGTCGGGGGAGGCGGTCGGGTGTGCGATCGTCGGGAGACTCGCCAGTTCCGCCAGCACGTCGTCGGCGTCAGGGTCGGGCATACCTGCCTAACCTGTTACGACGCGACAATATGTCTTCTGCCTCCGGCAGTTCAGGTCCACCACCGCAGGCCGACCATCACGAAGACGATCGCCAACTGGAGCAGTCCCTGAAACCCGCCCAGCCGGGCGTTTCGCATCCCGATCTCCGAGATCAGGTCGACATCGGGGTCCGCCGAGACGACCTGCCGGTAGATCCGCACCTCGCCGGGGAGGATCACGCCGAACCCCTGGATCGTCAACAGGGTCACGATCGCCAGCGTGGCGACGATCCACGGGGAAGTCATCGCGAACTCGGGGAGCGTGGTCCAGAGGTACGCGCCCGACCCGACGACCGCCAGGGCGAGCGCCACCAGCGTCTTCGGGTCGGTCAGCGCGTCGAACTGCGAGCCGATCAGCACGACGACGGGGATGGTCGTCGCCGCGGTCATGAGCGCCAGCCACGGATCGGCGTTCGGGAACTTCCCGAGTCGCAGCGCCAGCAGGATGCCGCCGGTGATCGTCACCGTCGCCAGCGTCGGCATCAGGAACGTCATCTTCGGCGTGAACGACTGGAAGAACGAGGCACGCTGTTCGGGCTCCTGGCCGCCCAGCACCGGTCCCAGCACCAGTCCCATGAACAGGTCGATCCCGGTCCAGAGGACGCCGGCCATCACGTGGACGTACGTCAGCGCACGGATTCGGCCGCTGGCGACCGCCGCGGCGAACGCCACGAGCGGGACCGCCACTGCCCCCGCCGCAAAGGCCGGGTTCGCCTGCTGTGCCAGCCCACCGATCCCCCGTTTCCGTGTCGACTCGGCTGTCGACTGTGCCATACGGACCGTGTCCGGCGACAGTCACAAAAGGGTTGGTGGCCGTAAACACAGCTCGCGGCGTCGAGCGCCCGTCAGTCGTCGTCGGCTTTCGCGGCGACCTCGTCGGCGTCCCGGTCGGCGCGTGGCCCCTCCAGGTCGACGCCGGGCAGCAGATCACGGAGGTACCGGCCAGTGTGAGACTCCTCGGTTCGCGCGACGGCCTCGGGAGTGCCTTCGGCGACCAGACGGCCGCCGTGTTCGCCGCCCTCCGGTCCGAGGTCGACGATGTGGTCGGCGTTCTTGACGAGGTCGAGTTCGTGCTCGATGACCACCACGGTGTTGCCGTCGTCGGTGAGGCGGTGGAGCACGTCGATGAGTTTCCGTTCGTCCGCCGGGTGAAGTCCCGTCGTGGGTTCGTCCAGCAGATACAGCGTCTCGCCGGAGTCTTTCTTGCCCAGTTCCTCCGCGAGTTTGATGCGCTGGGCCTCCCCGCCCGAGAGGGTCGTCGAGGGCTGGCCCAGTCGCATGTAGCCCAGGCCAACGTCCTTCAGGAGTTCCAGCCGGCGGCGGATACCGCTGTGGCTCTCGAAGAAGTCGTAGGCCTCGTCGACGGTCATCCCCAGCACGTCCGCGATGGTCGCGCTCTTGTACTCGACATCGAGCGTCTCGTCGTTGTAGCGGGCGCCGCCACACTCCTCGCAGGGCACCTCCACGTCCGAGAGGAAGTTCATGTCGATGGTGACGGTGCCCTGGCCGCCACAGCCCTCACAGCGGCCGCCCTTGACGTTGAACGAGAACCGCCCCTTCTCGTAGCCCCGTTGCTTCGAGAGGTTCGTCTCGGCGAACAGCTCTCGGATGTGGTCGAAGACGTTCGTGTAGGTCGCGGGGTTCGACCGTGGCGTGCGGCCGATGGGTGACTGGTCGATCAAGCGGACCGTCTCGATCGCCTCGATCCCCTCGATGGCGTCGTGTTCGCCCGGATTGACATCGGTGTCGTTCATCCGGCGCACGAGGCCCTTGTACAGCACGTCGTGCATCAGCGTCGACTTCCCGGAGCCGGAGACGCCGGTGATGGCGGTGAACGTGCCAAGCGGGAACGCCACGTCCAGGTCCGCGAGGTTGTGCTGGCGGGCGCCCCGGACGGTGAGGTGACCGTCGGCCGCGCGGCGCTCGTCGGGCACCGGGATCTGTCGCTCGCCGGCCAGATAGTCGCCCGTGATCGACTCGTCGGCGGCTATCAACGCCTCCTGTGGCCCGTTGACGACGACCTCGCCGCCCTGCTTGCCCGGGCCGGGCCCCATGTCGATGACGTTGTCGGCCCGGCGCATCGTCTCGGTGTCGTGTTCGACCACCAGCAGCGTGTTGCCCAGGTCCCGCAGTTCCTCTAAGGTGTTGAGCAGCCGGTCGTTGTCGCGCTGGTGGAGCCCGATCGAGGGCTCGTCGAGGACGTACAGCACGCCCACAAGGCCGCTCCCGATCTGTGTCGCCAGGCGGATGCGCTGGCTCTCCCCGCCCGAGAGGGTCGCTGCCTCCCGGTCAAGGGTCAGATACTCCAGGCCGACCTCCTGCATGAACCCCAGACGGGCGCGGATCTCCTTCAATATCTCCTCGGCGATCTTGGTGTCCCGGGCCGAGAGGTTCGACTCCATCTCCTCGAAGTGGGTCAGGGCGTCGCCGATCGACATCCGATTGACCGCGGTGATGGCGGTGCCGTCGACCAGCACCGCACGGGACTCGGCCTTGAGGCGGGTCCCCTCACAGGCCGGGCAGGTCGTCGTCGCCATGAACTCCTCGATGTGCTCGCGGGCGCGGTCGGAGTCGGTCTCGACGTGGCGGCGTTCGAGGTTCGGGATGACGCCCTCGAAGCGCTCGGTCTTCTCGCGGGTGCCGTTTTTGGTCCGCCACTCGAAGTGGACTAGCTCGTCGGTGCCGTAGAGGAACTGCCGCTGGATCGACTCGTCCAGTTCCTCGAAGGGGGTATCCAGCGAGACGCCGAAGTGGTCGGCGACGTTGTCCAGTTGCCGGGAGTAGTACGTCCGGTCGTAGCTCCAGGGCTCGAAGACGTGTTTCAGCGGCTTCGAGGGGTCCGTGATCACGAGGTCCTCGCTGACCTCCTTGGTCTCGCCCAGCCCCTCACACTCCGGGCAGGCCCCGTGGGGCGAATTGAACGAAAAGGAGCGAGTCTCGATCTCCGAGATGTCGATCCCGCAGTGGGTACAGGCCAGATCTTCGGAGAGTTCGACGACCAGGCGGTCGTCCTCGGCCGCCGTCTCGTCGTCCTCGGCGTCCCCGAGTGCGCCGGTCGACCGGGCCGTCGACCCGCCCAGGGCCTCACTGGCGCCTTCCGGCGGGTCGGGGACGACGACCTTCAGCGTCCCGTCCGCTTCTTCCAGGGCAGTCTCGACGGAGTCGGTGATCCGCGAGCGGGCGTCGGGCGAGACTTTCACCCGGTCGACCACCACGTCGACGGTGTGGTCGTAGTTCTCGTCCAGGTCCGGTCGGTCCAGCGTCAGGTCGAACTCCTCCCCGTCGACCTCGACACGGGAGTACCCCTCGCTGACGAGGTCGTCGAACAGGTCCTCGAAGGCGCCCTTCTGGTCGCGGACGACCGGCGCACACAGTTTCAGTCGGGTCCCTTCGGGGAGGTCCAGAATCCGTGAGACCATGTTCTGTGCGGACTGCTCGCCCACTTCGCGGCCACACTCGGGGCAGTGGGGCGTCCCGACCCGGGCGTACAGCAGGCGGAGGTAGTCGTGGAGTTCCGTCACCGTACCGACCGTCGACCGTGGGTTGTTGGCGGCGTTCTTCTGGTCGATGGAGATGGCCGGCGAGAGCCCCTCGACGTTCTCGACCTGGGGTTTGTCCATCTGGCCTAGGAAGTTCCGGGCGTACGCCGACAGCGACTCGATGTACCGGCGTTGGCCCTCGGCGTACACTGTCTCGAAGGCGAGAGAGGACTTCCCCGACCCCGACAACCCCGTGACGACGGTGAGTTCCTCGCGGGGAATCTCCACGTCGACGTCCTTGAGGTTGTGCTCCTCGGCACCGCGGACCTCGATGACGTCCTTGCTCATCTATGGGGCTTCCAAGGACGGTGGCCGTGAAACCCTGTCGGTTCCTGCCCGTCCTGCCCGATCGACCTCGTCGAGCGGACGAGTCACAGACGGCCGTGTGGTCGTTCGAACACGTGGGGGTACGGGCGGTGTCCGTCTCGTTGCCTGAACGACGGTTTCCGCCGCTCTCGGTATGACTATGTATATTATTCCTGTTGCTTCCATCACAACTAAGTGACTGTGTGTAGACGATCAGAAATATGAGTACAACTGGCACGTACGACATCAAGGGGCTGGACCTGACCGACGACAGCTACACCGTCGAGCAGAGTCTCGTCCGCAACAAGTACAAGGCGATGGACCAGACCGGCAGCGTCGTCCTCCGTGGCAAACAGAAGATGTTCAAGGCCAAGGAGTCGTTCCCGTTCGTCGACGAGAACGACACCGATGTCTTCGAGGTCAACGCCGGCAGCATGCTCGATGTCGCTGGCAACTACACACTGACCGACTCCCAGACCGGCGAGGACCTGGTCGTCCTCGACAACGACTTCTCGATCCTGCAGGATACCTGGCGGATCCGCGACGCGGGGACCGAGGAGATGCTCGCCCAGATCGACTCACAGGGCGCCGCGGTCACGCTCGCCCGGAACTTCCTCCCGTTCGGCCAGTGGATCCCCCACAAGTACGAGATCACCGACAGCGACGGCGGCCACGTCGGCAACATCGACGGTCAGTTCTCGATGAAAGACCGCTACGACATCACGATCGACGACGCCAGTTCCGTCCCGAAGGAGGTCATCATCGCCGCCGCGATGGTCATCGACGCCATCCAGGGCAACTGAGACGACCGCAACGTTTCTTGCTGCCTGGCCCCGACCGTCGGTATGGACCGCCGGGCGTTTCTCCACAGCGTCGGCCTCGCCGGTGTCGGTGCTGGTCTCGGGAGCCAGACCGTGTCCGGCCACCCGCTGCCCGAGGGCGACGACCGGACCCCCGTCGCGGAGACGCCCACGGGCGATGGTCCGCTCGGCTTTCTCGCGCTCTCGGCGACCTACGAGGCCGTCACCAGCCCCGACGGCCACACGGCCTACGCCGCGACCGGTGACGGACTGGCGGTCGTCGACATCGTCGCGCCCACGCGGCCGCGGTTGCTGGCACGCCGGACCGACCTGCTGGGCGACAGCGAGGGCGGCCCGATCGGCCGCGTGCAGGACCTCGCTGTCAGCGGGACACGACTGCTGGTCGCCGGTCCCGCCCACCCCGCCGAGGGGGCCCACGGCCTGGTCGTCTTCGACGTGAGCGACCGGCAGTCTCCCGCTCGGACCGGGAGCGCGCTGGTCGAGACGACGATCCACAACTGCGACTTCGACGGCCGTTACGCCTATCTCACCGGGAACGGCCGCGAGGGGAGCCCGCTGTTGGTCGTCGACACCCGGACCGGCCGGGAGGTCGGGACCTGGCGGCTGACCGACGCCGACGAGCGATGGGCCGAGGCTCCCGCGACGCTCCGCCCGCTCCACGACGTGTGGGTGCAGGACGGTCGCGCGTATCTGGCCTACTGGGACGCCGGGACGTGGGTGCTCGATGTCTCTGACCCGACGACACCGGAGCTCCTGGCACGGGTCCGCGGTCGCTCGCCCGCCGAGCTCGCTGCGATCGAGGACCCCGACACCGAGCGGTCCGAGCCGCCGGGGAACGACCACTTCGTCACCGTCGACGAGGACGCCGGACTGCTGGGCGTCGGCGCGGAGTCGTGGGACCTCGCTGGCGACGGCAGCGGCGGCCCCAGCGGGCTCGCGCTCTACGATATCGCCGACCTGTCGGCGCCGACCCACCTCGCGACGATCGACCCGCCGCCGACGAGCGACCCCACGCCCGGCGGCGTCCTGACGACGGCACACAACTTCGAGTTGGTCGGCGGCCGGTGTTACTCGGCGTGGTACAACGGCGGCGTCAGGGTCCACGACCTCTCGGACCCCGCGAACCCGCGTGAAATCGCCGCCTGGCGCGACGCCGACGACACGGCGTTCTGGACCGCACAGCGGGCCAGCGACTGCTTCGTCGCCACGAGCACGAACGCCGTCGGGGGCGCCGAGGTCCAGCCCGGCCTCTACACGTTCCCGGACCCGGCCGACGCCGCGACGCCGACGGCCACGACGGCGTCACCGGCCGCGTCGGCCGAGCGGACGGACACCGGCGCCGCCGGCGACGGGTTCGGCGTCCTCGGGGCGCTGTCGGCGCTGGGGCTCACGGCGTGGTACGCCCGCCGCGACCGCCGGTCACGATAGCACGTTTTCGACGGCGGCCGCGACGCCGCGGGCGCGTTCTGCCAGTTCCTCGGGCACCGATCCGGCCGCGACGGCGGCGTCGAGTTCGTCGTCGTCGACGCGCTCGACGGTGCCGTCGGCGTGGCGCACCACGTCGACGTGCAGGTCGACGTAGCGGGCCGTCTCCGGGAAGATTTCGACGGGCGTACAGACGTTGACGTAGGTTCCCTTGGTCGTCCCCTCGCTGTCGCGGTATGTCGTCGGGTACCACCAGCGCCCCTCCTTCAGCGTCGTCTCGGCCACGTCGCCGGCTTCCTTCGGGACGCCCAGTGCGTCGTACTCGCCGCCGGGGGACATGTCCCGTTCGACGGTCACGGTTCCATCGGCCTCGACGGACTGGACCTCGGCCCGGCCCAGGCTGATGAGCCGCCCGTCGGGCTTGCCGTGGCCCAGTTCGAGCGACCCGCCCTCCCGCGGGCCGAACTGCTCGGCCGTCACGCCGAACGGGAACTCCCCGCCGGGATCGCCACACAGCGCCTCCACGTAGTCGACGGCGGCGCTCGCGGTGCGGTGGCCGGCCTTCAGCCGGTGGTGGCCCGACATCGTCGTCGTCACCGCCCGGCGGGCCTCGTCCAGTTCGAAGCGGCTCTCGCGGCCGAACCAGACCCACGTCGTCGCCTCGCCGTCCCAGTAACAGTCCGGGGCGGCCTCCGCGGCCGGCGCCGCGTCGGCGAGCGCGGCGTCGATGGCTTCGGCCCGCTCGTTGGCCGCCGACAGCGCCGCCGCCAGCGCGTCGAAGTCGGCGTCGTCGCTGGCCATCTCCCAGGAGACGCCCCAGCCGTCGCGGGGCTCTGCGGCCACCAGGTCCAGCATCGACGGGCCGCCGACGCCGCCGGTGTCGGCGCTACCCCCGCGGACGAGCGACAGCAGCGACCCGCGGACGGCGACGGTCGTCTCCAGTACGGGCCGGCCGTTGGTCCAGGGGGCGCTGGCCTCGGCGACCTGGACGCGCAGCCGGTCGCCGGTCTCGACGCGGTCGTCGGCGTTACCGTAGGGCAGGAACCCCTCGCCAGCGCCGAGGTCGACGACGGCACCGCTCCCGAGCGTCTCGGTCACCTCGCCGGCGAAGACGGCGCCGGCCGGCGTCGGGTCCGTCCACCACAGCGTGTCCCGGCCGATGTCGGTGACGGTATCGAGGACGGTCTCGGCCGTCCCGTCGTCCCCGCTGACGCCGACGCCTTGGCGGTCCTCGGTCGTCGCGACGGTCACCGCCGCTCGCTCGGTCCCGAAATCGGTGTCGAACCGCTCGCGGATCGGCCCCGACGCCTGGACGACCTCGTGGCCGGCCTCGGTCAGCAGGTGGGTCAGCGCCGTCGTGTAGATCCCTCTGAGCTTGACCGTCATAGCGCGGCCTCGTCGCGGGCGAACCGGACCCGGCCGTCCACTGTCGGCCCGAGCGTCAGCTCGATCACGTCGGCGCTGAGGACGCGCCCGCCCTCGACGGGGACCCCCCAGCGGTCGAACCGCAGATATCCGCGGATGTCGTCGGCGTGGGTGAACAGGTCACAGTAGTCGACGGCGTGTTCCTGGATGTCGGTGGCGCTGTGTGCCCGATCCATGTCGGAGTAGACCGTCTCCGCCTCGGCGAAGAAGGCCTCGATGTCGGCGGCCGCGTCGGCGGTCGCCTCGACGACGGTCTCGGAGGCCGCCTCGATCGTCGTCTGCTCGACGCCGGCCTCGCGGAGCGCGTGCTGTTCGCGCTGGGTGAAGTGCATACACGCCGGTGGGTGACACGCGAGCAAAAACGCCGCGACTCGCGGGCGGGTGGCGAGCGGTGATCGCGAGCGACGCCACCCAGCGCCCGGCAGATATCGTTTTCCCGATAGAGGGTCGTCGAGCGACCCGAGGGAAGAAGCGGCCTCAGATCGCCGTCGCGTTCAGCACGAGCATCAGTACACCGAACAGGACGCCGAAGGCGACGATTGTTCGCGGGTCGACACGGATCGTGTTCTGGTCTTCGGCGTCGAAGTACCGGACCAGCCCGGCACTGGACATGAGTCCGCCGCCGTCGCTACTGCTCATACACCACTGTGGTCAGTCCCGCGGAGTAAGCCTTTCGGCTTCGGCCGGCACACATGGACAACCCTTATCTGGTACCATAGGTTACAACGAACAGACCATGACGGTTACACTCAAGGACTTCTACGCCGACTGGTGTGGTCCGTGCAAGACGCAGGACCCGATTCTTGACGACCTCAAAGAGGAGTGGACCGATGTCGAGTTCGAGAAGATCAACGTCGACGAAGAGCAAGACGTTGCCAACGAGTATCAGGTACGCTCGCTGCCGACACTCATCATCGAGAACGACGACGGCATCGTCGAACGCTTCGTCGGCGTCACGCAGGCCGACGACCTAGAGGACGCGTTCCAGAAAGCCGGCGCCTGAGGGCGTCCCTTCTACTGGCCTCTCCACCGGACGAGCGACAGCACCGCCGCTCGGGCAGTCGAGAGCGAAAGAACCCGGCGCCGGATCAGGCGGCGGGGTCGCTGGTGTCGCCAGTCTCCGACCCGGCCACCGCGTCGTCGAGGCCGTCGGCGACCTCGTTGGGGTCGAACTCCTCGTCCGGGCGGAGTTCCCGGTCGGACGGCTCGTCGTCCTGGTGTTCGGTGACCGATTCGCCGCCGGTGACCGAGACGAAGATGTCACCGAGTTCCTCGGCTCGGTCGGGGGACTGACTCTTACTCATTGCACTCTCAGGTAGGACGTAGAGGGTATTATCGAGATGTCCTAACTCGTTAGGCACGCTCGCGTCCGGTAGTCAGACGCCGCTCAGAGGACGTTTCGCTGGCAGGAACCACACAGCGAGGGCTCTTTGACATCCACCTGGCGCACCGTCGGGGAGAAGCTCATCACACAGCGCTTGTTGTCACAGTGTTCCAGACCGAGGGTGTGGCCGATCTCGTGGACGACTTCCTTGCGGACGCGGGCCGAGAATATCTCGCCGGCCGAGCGGTTCGAGAAGCCGCCGTCCGAGGAAGTCTGGAGCCGATACGTCGAGATGACACTGCCCGAACCGCCCAGATACGCGAGGCCGAAGACGTAGTTGCGGCGCCGGTAGAACAGATCCATCGGAGTGATCGCGATGTTCTTCCCGCCCGACCCGACCCGGCGGGCCAGATCGATGAACTCCTCGGCGCGGTACTGATCGCGGTCGGCATCGTACGCACCGGCCGGGATGGACTGGGGGTCGTGCATGGAGACCTCGCAGTCGTAGGTCGCCCGCAGCCCGTCGGAGGCCTCGCGCTTGACCTGCGCCGAGACCTCACCGACCGGCACGATGTCGACGTGCATGCGAACGCATATGCCCCGCCGTCCCATAAATATCCCGACGTGAGCAATCCCGACGCGGCCCTCGCCGACCGCCTCGCTGGGGCCGCCGAGTCCGTCGTCGAGGTCGGGGTGGGGAACCGGCCGACGGTCGCCGCCGCGCTCGTCGACCGAGGGGTGAGCGTGACGGCGACGGACATCCAGCACCGACCCACCCCCGACGGTGTCCGGTTCGTCCGCGACGACGTTACCGATCCCGACCTGGCTGTCTACGAGGGCAGTGACATCGTCTACGCCCGCAACCTCCCCCCAGAACTCCACCGGCCGTTACGGTCGGTCGCCCGGGCCGTCGGTGCGGCCTGCTGGTTCACCACGCTCGGGGGCGATCCGCCGGTGGTCCCGGTCGACCGGGAGTCACTGCCCGGGGGTGTGACGCTGTACCGCACGACCGACAGGGGATAGCAACAGGCTTGAGTCCGGGGTGTCTCCCGGCGGGTATGCAGGTCGATGCGGTCGTTCTCGACGTTGACGGCGTCCTGGTGGACGTGGCCGACTCCTACCGGCGAGCCGTCGTCGAGTCCGTCGACAGGGTGTACGGTGAGACGATCTCGCGGTCGGACATCCAGCGGTTCAAGGACGCCGGCGGGTTCAACAATGACTGGGAGGTCACCGACGCCGCGGCGCTGTTCGTCCTGGCCAGCCGCGAGGCCGACGTGGCCGACATCGCGGCCTTCACCGACGCCATCGCCGAGCGCGGCGGCGGCCTGGACGCCGCGAAAGCCGTGGTCCGGGAACTCCTCGACCCGGCCGCCGCCGACCGGGTGTTCGACGCCTGGGAGCCCGACCGGCTTCGGGAGGTGTTCCAGACGCTGTATCTGGGAAGCGAGCTGTATCGCGATCTGGAGGACGGGGAGCCGGCTTTCGACGCGCCCGGCTACATCCACGACGAACCGGTCATCGTCGAGGACGGGACGCTCGAAGCGCTCGCCGAACGCTACGCCGTCGGCGTCGTCACCGGCCGCCCGGCCGCCGAGGCCGCCATCGCCCTGGACCGGGCGGGGCTGGAGCTGCCCGACGAACACCGGTTCACGATGGACGACTGGGCGGAGGGCAAGCCCCACCCGGCCGCGCTCGTGACGCTGGCCGAACGGTTCGACGCCGAGCGGATCGCCTTCGTCGGCGACACCCTAGACGACGTGACGACGGCGGTCAACGCCGGCGAGGCCGACGACCGCGTCTACTACGGTGTCGGCGTCCTCACCGGCGGGCTCACGGGCGAAGACGGCCGGCGGAAGTTCGCCGGCGTCGGCGCCAGTGCCGTCGTCGAGTCGGTCAACGACCTCCCCGAACTGCTGGAGTGAGACCGGGAGGCCTTTTGCCGGCGGCGTCCCACCCCGGGGTATGCGCCAACGGACGATGCTGGCCTGGGCGTTTCTGGTGAGCCTCTGGACCGCCATCGTCAGCGGCGCGGCCGTCTACGAACCCGCCGTCGATCTCGTCCCCGTCTACGCCGTCTCGTTCCAGCTCGTCGCCTTCGGCGCGGCCTACTGGACCATCCGGCGGAACGAAGCGACCGTCGAGGAGGCCCACCGGCCCGGACGGATGCTCATGTTCATCCTCGCGCTGTTCGTCGCGACGGTCCCGCTGGTGACGATCGCGAACGCCCTGCTGGGCCACACCTCGCCGCTGGCGATCGTCGCACAGCTACTCGGGTTCCTGATCGGGCTGGCCGTCGGGCTGTACGTCGCCTACGGTGGCGGCTTCGATTACGCCTGGGAACACTACACCTAGGCAAGCACCTCCGGTCGCACAACGCTTATTCGCGGCTCGGCCCACCCTCCCGGTATGGAAATCGCGATCCTCGGCGGCACCGGCGACATCGGTGAGGGACTGGCGCTGCGCTGGGCGAGAGACACCGACCACACGCTCGTCGTCGGCTCCCGGGACGCCGAGAAAGCCGAGGACAGCGCGGCCGACTACGAGGCGGTCCTCGCGGACCACGGCCGGTCGGTCGAGATCGACGGGGCGACGAACGCCGAGGCGACGGCCCGCGCCGACGTGGTCGTCGCGGCCGTCCCTGCCTACCACCTCACGGACACCGTCGAGGCCGTCGCCGACGACCTGGGCGATGCGGTACTGGTCTCACCGGCCGTCGGGATGAAACGCGACGAGGACGGGTTCCACTACAACCGCCCGGGCGTCGGCAGCGTCACGGAACTGGCCGCAAACGCCGCGCCCGAGGGGACGCCGGTCGTCGGCGCCTTCCACAACCTCGCGGCCGGTCGGCTCTCGGATCTGGACGCCGCCCTCGACTGGGACACCATCGTCGTCGGCGACGACGGCGACGCCAAGGCGACGGTCAGTGACCTCGCGGAAGGGATCGAGGGGCTTCGCGCGCTCGACGGCGGCCCGGTCGCCAACGCCGCCGAGGTCGAGGGACTCACTCCGCTTCTGATCAACGTCGCGCGGCACAACGACGGCCTGCACGACCTGGGCGTGCGGTTCAACTGAGCGGCCGCTCGTCGCGGTCGTACTCCGGAGACGGCAGCCGACCCGTTACGGCGAGTAGTAGTACTCGCCCGCGTTCTTTTGCTCGCGGTCCAGTTGCGAGCCCGGCTTGTTGATCCGGGGCCGCGAGGTCCGTTCGTCCCGGCGGAAGGTGATATCGAGGTTCGCCAGGAACTCGTTCATCCCCTCGCGCATCCCCTGGGGCGGGGTCGCGTGTCCCTGCTTTGCGGGCTCGCCCTCGAAGACCAGCAACCGGTCGGCCAGCAGGTCGATCATGTAGATGTCGTGGTCGATGACCATGGCCGTGGCGTCGTGGTTCTCGGCGTAGCGCCGGATCGCCGAGGTCGCCAGCACACGCTGTTCCACGTCGAGGTGTGCGGAGGGTTCGTCCAGCAGATAGAGGTCGGCGTCTTTCGAGAGGCAGGCCGCGATGGCGACCCGCTGGCGCTCGCCCCCGGAGAGGTCGGTGAGTTGCTGTTCCATCACCGACTCCAGTTGCAGCGGTTGGGCGATCTCGGTGTTCCAGTAGGAGGTCCCGAAATCGTCGGTGATCGTCGAGAGGAACGCGTCGACCCGCATCGGCTGGTCGATCTCGATGTACTGGGGCTTGTAGGCGATGTCGAGATCCGCGTCGACCGATCCCTCGCTCGGTTCCAGGCGGCCCGCGAGCATCTTCGCGAAGGTGGACTTCCCGATGCCGTTGGGGCCGACCACACCGAGCACCTCGCTCTCGCGGATGGTGCCCGAATCGATCGAGAGCGAGAACTCGCCCTCGCCGTAGCTCTTGGTGAGGTTCGGGTACTCGATGACCACGTCGCCGGTCGAGGCCGTCCGGGGGGCGTGTTCCTCGAACTCGATCTCGGTCTGGCGCACCCGCATGTTCTCGTTCTCCAGGTAGCCCGAGAGGTACTCGTTGATCCCCTTCTTGGTGGATTTGGGCGAGGTGATGACACCGAACGCCCCGGGGGTCCCGTAGGCGACGTTGATGTTGTCCGCGAGCAGGTCCAGGATCGCCAGGTCGTGCTCGACGACGAGCATCGAGCGGTCGCCGTCCTCGGCCAACTCGCGGATCAGCCGCGCGGCGGTCATCCGCTGGCCGATGTCCAGGTACGGCGTGATCTCGTCGAGGAAGTAGAAGTCCGCGTCCCGCGCCAGCGTCGCCACCAGCGCGACCCGCTGGAGTTCGCCACCGGAGAGGTCGCCGATGTGGTTGTCGACGACCGGGCCGATGCCGGTTCGCTCGATCAGTTCGTCGAGCGCCCCGCGTTCGTCGGTCCGTTCGAGCAGTTCGCTCGCGGTCCCGTCGAACTGGTCGGGGATGCGGTCGACGTACTGAGGCTTGCGCGCGACGGTGATGTCCCCGTCACGGAGCTGTTCGAGGTAGTCCTGCAGCGCCGTGCCGCGGTACTCGTCCAAGATCTCGTCCCAGCCCGGCTCGGTGCCGTACTGGCCGAGGTTGGGCGCCATCTCGTCGGCCAGGATGCGGACGGCGGTCGTCTTCCCGATCCCGTTCGGGCCGAGGATGCCGGTCACCTGGCCCTCCGCGGGCGCGGGCAGGCCGTACAGGGCGAAGGCGTTCTCGCCGTAGCGGTGGACCGGTTCCTCGGTCAACTCCTGGGGGAGGTTGACGATCTCGATCGCGTCGAACGGACACTTGGTGACACAGATGCCACAGGACTCGCCCAGACAGATCTCCTCGGAGATGCTGACCTGGTCGGGCTTGCCCTCGAAGGGTTCGTCCTCCTCGTACTTGTCTTCCCGTTTGACGATGCACTCTTTCCCGCTGCGGTTGGGCGGGCAGTAGTTCATGCACTCGTAGTTGCAGCGGTCGGGCTGACACCGCTCCAGGTCCACGACCGCGATACTGTCCTCGGCCATCGTTACGCCCCCGTGGTCAGCAGGATGCCCCAGGCGACAAACCAGAGCGCGAACGTCATGAAGGCGATGTAGAGGACATCCTTCGTCGAGAGGTCATCCTGGCCGATGCCGACGACCTTGAGGACCGGGAACTGTGCGAGGACGGCGGCTGCGAGGATGGCGATGCCGATGGTATCGGTCGCCCCGCTCGCGACGGCGTTCGAGGCGAACGCCGCGGCGATACCGGCCACCGCCGTGATCGTCGTGACGGTGAGCCCTCGCATGTGCGAGCTCATGCCGTCCGCCGTGTCCGTTGCCATACGCGCACTTGGACTACCCACGGTCAAAAGGGGCGCGGTTCCGCGATCCGCGGTCGCTCGTGGCCGCCAGGGCCGGTCTCTCGAACTAACTCCTCAATCTTTATGCATCCGGCGCCTCTCGGTGGAGGTAATGACGGAATCCGACGGGGAGGAAATCGCGGATCTCCCTCCGAGCGCGAAGCTCGTGTACAAAGTTCTGGAGTACGACGGGCCGCTCACGCAGAAAGGGATCGTCGAGGAGTCGATGCTCTCGGCGCGGACGGTACGCTACGCACTCGAACGCCTCGACGAAGTCGGTGTCATCGAGGAGGACGTATACTTCGCCGACGCGCGACAGAACCTCTACGAGATCACCGAACAGCCGGCCGAAGCCGACGCCGCCGTCTCGGACTGACCGGCCATCGGCGATCCGCGTTCTCTCTCACTCCGCGCTCCGCTCGCAGAGCCGTGCGGTCCTCGTGACCGTCGCGAACTCCCCCGAGAGCTGTGCGAGCGCCGTCCGGTGGACCAGATCGGCCGGGAACGTCTCGCCGTCCAGCGTCCGGTCGAACGTCGCGGTCGCGTCTTGCACGACGGTGACCGCGAACCCGCGGTTTTCCGCCATCCTGACCGTCGTCGAGACGCAGTGGTCGGTCGTCAGCCCACAGACGACGAGGGACCCGATGTCGTGCTCCCGTAACCACGACTCCAGGTCCGTGCCGACGAACGCGCCGTTGACTCGTTTCGTGACGACGTGTTCGCCGTCGTCCGGTGCCAGTCCCGGCGTGAACGCGAACCCGGGCTCCCCGTCCCGCAAGGGCGAGTCCGGCTCCGTCGAGTCGTGGCGGACGTGGACGACAGGAGAGCCGCGCTCGCGCCAGGTCGCCAGCAACCGCTCGGCGTGGCCCTCCGCGTCGGGGTTGTTGCGGGGGCCCCACCGGTCGTCGTCGAACCCCCGCTGGAAGTCCACCAGCAGGAGCGCCGGATCGGGAGCCATCAGTCGGCCGGCTCCGACTGTCCGGGCCGCCCGACGAGCCACTTCGACTTCGGGTGGTCGCGCGTGACAGTCATCGGGCACTCGTCGGGGGCCTGCTCGTCGTCCGAGGCGAGCATGTACTGGGGCCACTCGCGGTCGCCCTCGACGCCCCAGTCGCCCAGGTCGGCGTGCGGGCAGACGCCGTCGTACTCCGTCAGTCGGTCCTGGATCACCTCGCGGGCGTGCTGGCCGGCGGCCGTGTCGGCGGTCACGTCCAGGGACTCGAACAGCGCGCGCGGCTGGAACGTGATCTCGAGTCCGACCGGGCAGTACCGGCTCTTGCGGGTGTCGTAGAAGGGCGCCCGACAGGTCGGGAACATCGGCTCGCCGGCGAAACAGAACTCCCAGTGAGGGTCTTCGGGGTCGGTCGGGATGGCCTCTGGCCAGGGCTCCGGGTCGTGGACGTGGAGGAACTGGAGGACGTGCCAGAGCGCGTCGTGGTACTCGGATTCGGTCAGCGGGCGCTCGGTCGGCTCGAAAAACGTCACCAGCGACGCCCGCTCGCTGTGGTCCCGGTAGGTCGCCAGGTACGACTGCAGCGTCTCTCCGAGTGAAAACAGCGCGTCCGGGTCGGTCAGCGAGGGGACAGCGGTGTACAGTGGCTCACCTTCCCTGACCGACTCGGCGCCGAAGAAACAGGGAAACGGCGAGCCGTTCCGCTGCCCGGTCAGCCCGTCCCGGAACGTCCGCCAGTGGTCGGCGACCCACGACGGGGCGTCCCCGGCGTCGACCCAGGCCGCGAGCGTCTCCTGATCGAGCAGCGTACCGACGACTGCATCGCTCATGTCCGTCAGTTGGCCGCTGTCGACATCTATCCGTCGGTCCCCTGTGGCTCCGGTCCCGCCCGGCTCGAACGGCGAGCCGTTCAAAACTATTATGAAATAGTAATTCACGAATATATGCGTACTGATGGCACATGTACTGACAGGAGACATCAAGGGGGATGTCACCGCGGGGCCGACGGCAGCGACGGTCCCACAGCGGACCGAGCAGACACCGGCGACCGGAACCGACCGAGGTGACCGATGACGGACGAGCAACCACAGCCGAACGGGGTGGTCCGGGCGATTCGAACGGTGACGCCGGACTTCGTGCGCCGGCGGTTCGCGCTGAAGTTCTTTCTCGCCTTGCTGTGTATCGGCCTGCTCGTCGGCGCCGTCGGCATCTACGGCACCCAGCAGGTCCGCGGCGAGTTCGAACAGCAGGTGTTGAGCGAACACGCCAACATCGCGAAACAGGCGGCCGAGAGCCGGGCCGACTGGAACCAGCGAAACATGAACTACGTCGAGACGATGGCCCGATCCGGCCCGGTCACCGCCGGGGACACCTCCGAGATAAAACGCTATTTCGACGCCGAGATGCGCGGGCGGGACTACGCCGACGACAGCCAGCCCAACCTCCACTACGTCGACCTCTCCGCGGGGAAGATAACCGCGTCCTCGAAGTCGAACTACCACGGATCGACCATCTCGATGCTGAACGAGACGCTCGTCGAGTCGATCCGCTCGGGGTCGGGGACCCGGGTCACCGACGGCTACACCAGCACCGCGACGCTGGGGGACCCGCGCGACCGGATCGCGTACGTCACGCCGGTCACCGCCGACGGCGACACCTACGTCGTCTACACGGTCCCGCTGCGGACGTTCACGGGAACCAGTTTCGGCGCCAGCGACAGCACGTCGATGGTCGTCGACGGACGGAACCGCATCCTCCTCCACCAGAAGAAGAACGCACTGTTGCTCCAGCCATACGGCGAGGACAACGGCGCACCCGGTGCGGCACGGGAGCTCGGCCCCGCCGACTCCGGTGCGATGCGTGCCGGCCCGACTGTGGGCGCGCTCGGCGAGACACCGTCGCTCGCGGGCGCCGAGTACGTCGTCGGCTACGCGCAGGTACTCGGCACCGACTGGACGGTCCTGGTCCACACGAACGTCGGGACCGCCTACGGGACCGTCCGACAGGTCGCAAACCAGGGCCTGTACGCGACGCTGCTGGGCGTCGCCGCCATCGGAGTCATCGGCGTCGTCCTCGGCCGGAACACGACCCGAGCGATCGACCGACTCACCCGCAAGACCGAGCGGATGCAGGCGGGCGACCTCGACGTGACGATCCACTCGGGCCGGATCGACACCGTCGGCCGGCTCTACGACGGCTTCGCGGCGATGCGTGACTCGCTGAAAGACCGGATCGCCGAGGCCGAACGCGAACGCAAGAAGGCACAGGTCGCCCGCGACGAGGTCATGGAGACCAACGCCCACCTCCAGCACATCGCCGCCGACTACTCGGCGGTCATGGGGCAGGCCGCCGCCGGCGACCTCACCCAGCGCATGGAGACTGACGGGGAGAACGACGCGATGGACGCCATCGCAGAGGACTTCAACGAGATGATCGAGGAACTCGAAAAGACCGTCGGCCAGCTCAAGAGCTTCTCCGACCGGGTCGAGGAGTCCGGGCAGGTCGTCGGCTCCAGTGCGGCGAGTGTCAAGGAGGCCGCAGAGCAGGTCGCCGAATCGATCCAGCGGATCTCCGACGACGCCGACCGGCAACGCGAGGACCTCCAGTCGGCCATCGAACGCGTCGACGACGCCGTCGCCGCCCTCGAATCGGGCGACACCGAGACGGCACAGTCCCACCTCGACGAGGTCACCCGGACGCTGACCGACGTTGGCGACCGCACCGAGGCCACGATGGCCGAGTCCGAGAACGTCGCCGGCGCCGCCGAGGAACAGGCCGCCGAACTCAACGAGGTCTCCCGGCGGGCCGACGAACTCGTCCGCTACGTGACGCCCCTCTCGGAGATCCTCCGGGAGTTCGACACCGAGGAAGAACACGAGTTCGTCTTCTCGGGCGGCCCGAGCGGACGGATCGAGACCGACGACGACTGACCAACCACTTTTTACTGCGGGGGTTCGCGGCGCGAACCCCCGTTGCAAAAACGTGGGGAAAACGGCCGAACTCGCGCCGCCGGCGCGAGTTCGGGGTACTACCGGAGTACCGAGACCGCCGCCGTTCAGGACGGCGCGACGGTGATCGTCTTGCCGCGGTCGATCGCGCGTTCGAGTTCCTCGGCGATCCCCGAGCCACGGGAGACCTGGACCTCGCCGCCGCGGGAGACGGTCGCGGTAAAGAGGTACTCGCCGTCGGCCTGGACCTCGACGGTCTCGCCGGCGTGGCCCTCCAGGGGGATCATCACGTGCCGGGAGGTGACCTCCGGCGTGACGATCTCGCCCTGTTTGCTGCCCTCGGGGTCGGCCTGCGGGCCGCCCGAGGGGCCGGCCGGCCGGTCCTCGAAGGTCCGCACGTCGATGTCGATGCCCAGGCGGTTCTCCACGTCGGAGATGCGCCCGCCGCCCTTGCCGATGACCTGTGAGATGTCGTCGTCCTCGACCCAGACGACGGCGGTGTTGGGGCCACGCAGTTCCACCTCGACGTGGCCGCGAGCGATCGAGCGGATCTCGCGCTCGACCTCCTGTTTGGCCAGGCGGTCGACGCCGGAGTCCTCGCTGTCGTCGTCCTCGTTGAGCGGGACGGTGACGACCTGGCGGTTGAAGGTGTAGATCTCGTACTCGGGCTGGCCGGTCTCGAAGTCACGGACGACGATCACCGGGCGCGCGAGGTCCTCCTCCATCAGGCCCTGGGGGACCTTCACCTCGGTCGTCACGTCGTAGACGGTGTCGACTTTGCCGGCCTCGATGTAGACGACGGTGTCGACGATCTGGGGGATCAGTCCCAGTTCGACCCGGCCGATCAGCCGCTGGAGCGCGTCGACGGCGCGGGTCGCGTGGACGACGCCGACCATCCCGACGCCCGCCAGGCGCATGTCCGCGAACACCTCGAAGTCGTCGGTCTTGCGGACCTCGTCGTAGATCGTGTAGTCGGGCCGGACCATCAACAGCGAGTCGGCGGTCTTCTCCATCGACCCGCCCAGGGCGGTGTACTGGGTGATGTCGGGACCGACCTGGAGGTCGCGTGGCTTCTCCATCGTCTTGACGGCGTAGTCGGCGTCGACGAGGAACTCACCGACCGCCTGGGCGAAGGTGGACTTCCCGGCGCCGGGCGACCCGGAGATGAGGACGCCGCGCTGGTGTTCGGTGAAGCGGTCCCGCAGTTCGTCGGCGTGTTCGTAGTCGTCCAGCTCGGTCTTGACGATCGGCCGGACGGCGGTGATCTCCCGGGCGTCCGAAAAGGGCGGCCGGGCCATCGCGATCCGGAGGTCCTTGAACTGGACGATCGTCATGCCCGGTTCGTCGAGTTCGACGAACCCCTCGGGCGAGGAGCGGGCGGCCTCCTCGATGTCCTCGACGTACTCGCGGAGTTCGTCCTCGGTGGCGATGGCGTCGCGGATCGGCTGGTAATGCATGTCGCCGATCGACCCCTTCTTGGCGAACGGCTGGACCCCCACTTTCAGGTGGACGCTCATCGTCCCCTCGTCGAAGAAGTTCTCGATCTGGAGCCGTTCGACGGTGCGACCGCGGGGCTCGACGTACTCCACGTCCAGCCCTTTCGCGCGGGCGACCTCGGCCTGCACGTCGTCGCTGGTCACGAGCGTCGCGCCCCGGTCCTGTGCAACGTCCCGGATCAGCGCGTCGATCTGGCCCTCGCCGGCCTCGCGCTTCTCGATGGCGTCCGGTCGGCGGCCGACGTACTCGATGTCGATGACCCCTTCCTCGGCGAGGTCGACCAGTCGCTGGAGCTCTTCGAGCCCCTCCCAGCCGGTCTCCCGGCCGTCGTTGGCCTGTGCTTCGAGTTCGCCGACGACGGCTTCGGGGACGACGACCGTCGCGCCGGCAAAGCCCCTGCCGTCGACCGTCGCGTCGGGGTCGGCGTCGGCTTCGACCTGCTCGGACACGCGGCCGTCGATGACCACGCTCGTGTCCGGTACGATTTCCATACAGTCGGTAGGGTCCCGTCGCCTGATAAGGATGTTCAACCGGCCCGGAAAGCGCGACGCCGCCGAACTCTTGACCCGGGGGGTCCCAGGGACAGGCATGACCACGACCGTCGCGGACCTCACCCAGCAGTTGGTCGCGATTCCGAGCCACCGGGAGGGCGATCACGACGAACGGGCCGCCGGCGACTTCGTCGCGTCCTGGCTTCGGGACCACACCGACGCCGCCGTCCGGCGCGACGAGGTTGGTAACGTCGTCGCACGCAAGGGGGCTGGCCCCTCCCTCGCGCTCGTGGGCCACCACGACGTAGTCCCGCCCGACGACTCCCAGGTCACCGCCGACGGCGACTACGTCGTCCAGCGCCGCGACGGCCGCCTCTACGGCCGCGGGACCGCCGACATGAAAGGCTGTGTCGCGGCGGCGATGCTGGCGTTCGCAGAGGCCGACCCAGCGGGCGAACTCGTCTTCGCCTCCTTCGTCGGCGAGGAACAGGGCGGGATCGGCTGTCGGGCGGCCATCGAGGCGGGGTTCGCGCCCGACTACGCCGTCGTCGGCGAGGGGTCGACCGGCTACTCGGCGGCCGGCGTCACGGACGTGGCCGTCGCCCACAAGGGCCGTCGCGGTTCGACGATCGTCGCCGAGGGCGCGGCGGCCCACGCCAGCGAACCCGACGCAGGCGAGAACGCCGTCTATCGCGCCTGTGACGCCGTCGACATCGTCCGCGACCTGTCGTTCCCCGAGACCGAAGTGCTGGGTCACTCGCTGTCGGGGAGCGTCGCCGTCACCGAGATCGACGGCGGGTCCGCCTGGAACGTCGTCCCCGAACGCTGCACGGCGACCGTCGACGAGCGGACCGTTCCCGGCGAACGGGCACCGCTCTCGCGGGTCGAGACCGTCGAGGGGGTCTCCCTGCGGGTCGATCAGGACCTCCCGCCGATGGCCTGTGGCGACGCCGCCTTCGCCGAGACCGTCCGGTCGGCCGCGGCCGCGGCGCAGGACGGCACCCCCGAACAGGTCGTCAAGCCCCACGCGACCGACGCGGGCTGGCTCGCCGACGCCGGAACGGAGTGTGTCGTCGTCGGCGCGGCCGAACCCGGCGAGGCACACACCGCCGACGAGAGCGTCTCGATCGAAGTCCTAGAGCGGTGTCGCGAGATATACGAACGGGTCGCCGAGACCTGGCCCGCAGCGGAGAACTGACACCGTTTACCGCCGACCCTGTCCATTTACCGTCTGACGCCTAACGGCATCCTATGGCACACGCGAGCGAGCAGTCCTCCACCTACGAACAGTTCCTCGATCACGTCCGACAGCTCCACTACGTCCAGGACGCCAACGGCGTCCTCCAGTGGGACCAGCAGGTGATGATGCCCGACGCCGGGACGCCGGCCCGGGCCAAGCAGTCTTCGGCCATCTCGACGCTCCACCACGACCTGCTGACCGACGAGCAACTGGGCGAGTGGCTCGACGACCTCGAAGCGAGCGACCTCGACGACGAACAGCAGTCTGTCGTCCGCGAGGTACGACGCGACTACGAACGGGCCGTCAGGGTCCCCTCGGATCTGGTCGAGCGCATCTCGGAGGCTACTTCGAACGCCCTGCCGGTGTGGAAGGAGGCCAAAGCCGAGGACGACTTCTCGGCCTACGAGGAGACGCTGGAAGAACTGGTCGAACTCCGCCGGGAGTACGCCGAGGCCATCGACCCGGATCGGGACCCCTACGAGGTGCTGTTCGAGGAGTACGAGCCGTACCTGGGGATCGACACCGCCGAGGCGGTGCTGACCCGCCTGCGTGACGAACTCGTCCCGTTGATCGACGACATCGCCGACAGCGGCGTGACGCTCGCGGACCCGTTCGAGGGGACCTACGACGACGACACCCAGCACGCCCTCGTCGAGGAGGCCCTGGACGTGCTGGGCTACGACTGGGACCGGGGCCGTCTGGACACCGCCCCGCACCCGTTCTCGACGGGGACGCAGTTCGACGCTCGGGTGACCACGCGGTTCAAGCCCGACGACCCGCTCGACGCCGTCGGCTCGACGATCCACGAGTTCGGCCACGCGACCTACACCCTGGGGCTGCCCCAGGCGGAGTACGGGACACCGCTTGGCTCGAACCGGGACCTCTCGGTCCACGAGTCACAGTCCCGCTTCTGGGAGAACCACGTCGGCCGCTCGCTCCCGTTCTGGGAGTTCTTCACCGACACCGCCAACGACCACCTCGGGACCGACGCCACCCCCCGAGCGTTCTACGAGGCCGCCAACGAGGTGTACGACGACAACCTCATCCGGGTCGAGGCGGACGAACTGACCTACCACATGCACATCATCCTCCGGTTCGAGATCGAACGCGATCTCATCCGCGGGGAGCTGGACGTATCGGAGGTTCCGCAGGTCTGGAACGACAAGATGGAGGAGTACCTCGGCATCCGGCCCGACACCGACGCTGAGGGCTGTCTGCAAGACATCCACTGGACGAACGGCGCCTTCGGCTACTTCCCGACGTACACGCTCGGGTCGGTACTGGCCGCGCAACTGGACCACCACATCCGCCAGGACCTCGCCGTCGACGACCAAGTCCGGGCCGGCGAGTTCGACGATATCCACGACTGGCTGACCGAACACGTCCACCGCCACGGCGCCCGGTACACGACCGACGACCTGGTCAGGGAGGCGACCGGCGAGTCCTTCACCGCCGATCACTTCCTCGACTACGCCGACGGAAAGTACCGCGCGCTGTACGACTGCTGATCGGTCCGTCCGATTATCTCCTCTGATACCGTTTGGTATGGCACTTTTATAACAGTAGTACGACACACTGACCACGATGGTCCAAGGAGAGCTCGATAGCGACGAATTAGCGACCGAGAGCGACATCGACGACGACATCGACGCGGATATCGAAGACGACATCGCCGAAGACATCGACCGCCAGGCCGGCTACGACCACGAGCAGGCCAGCGAGATCCAGACACTGATCGCCGAACTGGAGAACTCCTCGGTCGACATCGCCGAGGAGACTGACGACATCCGGGCACAGGCGGCCGACCAGTACGAGACGGTCTCGGAGGTCGCAAGCGAGGTGTCGAACCTCTCGGCGTCCGTCGAGGAGATCGCCGCCTCCTCGGAGGAGGTCTCGGCGGCCACCCGCGAGGCGAAACAACTCGCCGAACAGGGCCAGGACAACGCCGAGGATGTCTACGCGGCCATGGAACGCATCCAGGCGGCCGCCGACAGCGTCGCCCGGGATGTCCAGACCATCCAGGAGAGCGTCGCGGAGATCGACGAGATCGTCGAAGTCATCAACGACATCGCCGACCAGACGAACATGCTGGCGCTGAACGCCTCGATCGAGGCCGCTCGGGCCGGCGAGGCGGGCGAAGGGTTCGCCGTCGTCGCCGACGAGGTGAAGTCGCTGGCCGAGGAGTCCCAGACCCAGGCGACGACGATCGAGCAGATGATCGAGGGCATCCAGGACGACACCGCGAACGCCGTCGAGAGCCTCGAAGAGAGCAACACCGAGATCGACGAGGGGATCGAGACCGTCGAGGAGTCGACGGAGATCCTCGACGACATCGACGACGCGGTCAACGAGGTCAACCACGGGATCGAGGAGGTCGCGACGGCGACCGACGAACAGGCCGCCGCCACCGAAGAGGTCGCGAGCATGCTCGACCAGTCGACGACCGCCGCCGAAGGGATCGCCGACTCGACCGCCGAGATTGCCGACGAGGCCGTCGAGCAGACCGACCAGATCGCGGCGATCAACCGGAAGATGGACGACCTGGTCGCGGACCTCCAGCGCAACAACTGACGGCGTTTCGGCCGAGCGTATCTAGCCGTTTATCCTCCCCGGGGCGCAACCTCACGCTATGCGTCCGGATCTGGACCCAGAACAGCTCGATCGGTACTCGCGTCACGTCATCATGGACGACGTGGGGCCGGCGGGACAGGCGGCGCTGCTCGACACCGACGTACTCGTGGTCGGTGCCGGGGGGCTCGGCTCGCCGGTCCTGCAGTACCTGGCGGCGGCCGGTATCGGCCGGCTGGGGATCGTCGACGACGACACCGTCGAGCGGTCGAACCTCCAGCGCCAGGTGATCCACCGCGACGACGACATCGGCCGACCGAAAGTCGAGAGCGCCCGCGAGTTCGTCACCGGGCTGAACCCCGACGCGACCGTCGACGCCCACGAGACGCGCCTGGCCGCCGACAACGCCGCCGACCTGGTCGAGCGCTACGATATCGTGGTCGACGCCTCGGACAACTTCGCCACCCGATTCCTTGTCAACGACGCCTGTACCCTCTCGGGGACGCCCTTCTCCCACGGTGCCGTCTTCCGGTTCGAGGGGCAGGTGACGACGTTCACCGGCGACGGTCCCTGCTATCGCTGTCTGTTCCCGAAAGCGCCGCCGGCGGGGACTGTCCCGGACTGTGCGACCGCCGGCGTCCTGGGCGTGCTCCCGGGGACGATCGGCTGCCTCCAGGCCACGGAGGTCGTCAAACTCGCGATGGACTACGGCGACTCGCTGGACGGCCGACTACTGGCGTACGACGCCGCCGACATGTCCGTCGAGGAGGTGCCCGTCGCGCCCGCAGCGGACTGTCCGGTCTGTGGGAGCGACCCGGCGATCGAGCGTGTCACGGACGCCGACTACGACGGTCGGTGTTCGCTGACCGGCGACTGAGACTGTCGCGCCCGTCCGAGGCAGTCATCAGGCCTGGACGGTTCCCAGGTCGAGGGCCACGTCCCGTGGCGGCGCGTCGAACAGCTCCGGGTGGACCAGTGCCCCCAGAAACTCCATGGTGTCGACGAGCCGTGGCCCCGAGCGGTTGACGTAGTGGTGGCCGTCGAGCACGTGGACGCGACCTTCCCGAACCGCGGTCAGGCCATCGAACCCGGGCCGGCCGGTCAGATCGGCGAGGTTTTCGCGGGTCTGCTCGATGTCGAAGCCACAGGGTGCGGCGACGAGCACGTCGGGGTCGTACTCGCGGATCTCCGCCCACTCTCGGGGGCGGGAGTCACCGCCGGCGGCTTCCAGCCCGTAGCGACCACCCGCTCGATCGACCATCTCGGGGACCCAGTGGCCCGCGACCATGACCGGATCGAGCCAGTCAAGCACCGCGACGCGTGGTTCGGTTTCGGCACGCGCCGCGGTCGTCTCGACGGCCGCGACCCGGTCGCGCAACTCGGCCACGAGGTCGCTGGCTCGTTCGCCACGGTCGATGGCGGCCCCCACCTCGTGGATCGACTCGAAGAGGTCGTCGAGACTGTGCACGTCGAGTGTCAGCACCTCCGTTTCGAGGCCCAGTTCGTCGACGGCCGTCGCCACCTGGACGTGATCGATCGCACAGACATCACAGACGCCCTGCGTGACGACCAGATCGGGGTCGAGTTCGGCCAGCGTCGCCCGGTCGATGGCGTAGACGCCGTCGCCGGCTTCGGCGTCGGCGACCTGCTCGTTGATCTCGCCGCTCGTGGCCGTCGGGTCGACCCGCGAGCGGTTGACCGACGGTTGTTCGCGGGCGGCGGGCGGGTGGTCACACTCGTGGGACACCCCGACCGGTTCGACCCCGAGTGCGTAGACGATCTCCGTCGCGGACGGCAGGAGCGTGACGACGCGCATACCCGCTCTACGGACGGCTCCCGACTAAAGCCACCGCTCCGGTCCGCTCGGACTCCCCTCGCGAGAGGTCGTTACGCTTACGCTTCCCGGCATCCGACTGGCGCCTATGAACGTCAAATCGCGCCACCACCTCCGCTCGGACGAGGTCGACGCTATCACGACCGCCCTCTCGGACAACCTCGGCGTCGAACTGGACGCCGACAGCTACGAGAAAGTCGAGTTCGACGACAGCGACTGGGACGTAGTCCTCGTCGACGGCGACCCGCTGGTGCTGTACGTCGACGACGAGCCGTTCCTCACCGTCGAAGGGGCCAACGACTACCCGCCACAGAAACACGTCGTCACCGTCGACGCCGGCGCCATCTCGTTCGTCTCGGACGGCGCCGACGTGATGCGTCCCGGGATCACCGAGGCCGACGACGACATCGCCGAGGGGGACCTGGTCGCCATCGCCGAGGAGTCCCACGGGAAGGTGCTGGCGATCGGCCGCGCGATGACCGACGGCGGCGACATGGTCGGCGACAGCGGGAAGGTCGTCTCCTCGATCCACCACGTCGGCGACGACCTGTTCGAGTTCTCCGTCTGAGACGGGGGTACTTTTCGATCCGAACGAACCAAATAAAAACCGCGTCTGACGTAAGACCTAAATCGTCACGGCACGCCGTGGGGGACATGGGACTCATGAGTTCGATCCTCGGCGAGTCGGGGTCGTCACGGAAGACCGACGACTACGTCGAGCTGAACGCCGACGACTTCGACACGTCCGGGGCCGATGTGGACCGACAGATCCGGATCGCACAGATCAGCGACACCCAGGATGTCATCGAGATCAAGGACGCGGTCTACGACGGCGACATCGTCATCGCCGACATCATCCGCCACTCCACGCAGGACCGGACGATGGAACACATCAGCGACGAACTCAAGCAGGTCACCAACGAAGTGGGCGGGGACATCGTCCAGAAGGACGACGACCAGCTCATCATCGCCCCCTCGGGCGTGGGCATCTCCCGCGACCGGCTGGGTCGGTAACGCGGTACCAGGGGTCACACGCGCCCGGCTTCGACGTGTTTTTCGGCCTGCGAGCGCTTGGATAGACGATGACCGAGCCGGCGATCCGCGCCCGTGACGTACGCAAGCAGTACGGGGACGTGCAGGCACTCGACGGGCTGGAACTGACCGTCGAGCGTGGCGACTTCTTCGGTCTGTTGGGGCCAAACGGTGCGGGCAAGACCACGTTTATCAACACGCTGGTCGGCCTCGTCCGGAAAGACAGCGGGACCGCCGAGGTGTTCGGTTTCGATGTCGAGGACGACTACCGCGAGGTCCGTGACCGTATCGGCCTCGCTCCACAGGAGTTCAACGTCGACCGCTTCTTCCCGATCATCGAAGTACTGGAACACAAGGCCGGCTACCACGGCATCCCCAGCGCCGAGGCGACCGAACGCGCCGAGGAGGCGCTCAAGACCGTCGGCATCTGGGAGAAACGGGACACCCGTTTCGACTGGCTCTCGGGCGGGATGAAACGCCGGTTCATGCTCGCGCGGGCGCTGGTCTCCGATCCCGACCTGTTGATCCTGGACGAACCGACGGCCGGGGTCGACGTGCAACTGCGCCACGACCTCTGGGACATCATCAACCGGATGAACGACGCCGGGACGACCATCGTGTTGACGACCCACTACATCGAGGAGGCCGAGCGGCTCTGTGACCGGGTCGCGATCATGGACGACGGCCGGAAGGTCGAGGTGGCCGCACCCGGCGAACTGATGGCGCGGGGCACCGACACCGTCGCGGTCGAACTCGCGGACCCACCCCGGACCGCCCCGACGCTCGATGTCGACGGCGTGACGGCGGTCGACGTGACCGAGGACGGCCTCAGCGTCACCGCCTCCGGCGGCAGCCAGACCGCACCGGCGATCCTGCGCACGCTCGAAGCACAGGGTCACACCGTCACGTCGCTGGACATCCGCCGGGCCTCGCTCGAAGAGGTGTTCGTCGACATGACCCGCGACGAACGCGAGTACGCGGAGGTGTCCGCATGAGCCACCAGACGACGCAGCTCCTGACACTGGTCCGGCGGGAGGTGCTCCGGTTCGTCCGCCGGCCGTACAACACGTTCCTGCCGCCGATCATCACGAACTCGCTGTATTTCGCCGTCTTCGGCGTCATCCTGGGGAGCCGGATCGGTGAGATCGCCGGCGTGAGCTACATCCAGTTCGTCCTCCCGGGGCTGGTCGTGCTGGGTGCGATCTCCGACAGCTTCGAGAACGCCTCCTTTACGATCTTCCATGGCCGGTGGAACGAGTACATCCAGGCCGTGACCACATCCCCGATGGCGAACCGAGACATGGTCGCGGCCTACGTGAGCGCGAGCGCGCTGCGAGGGATCGTCACCTCGCTGTTGATCATCGGCGTCGGCCTCGTGTTCACGTCGGTGCCGGTCGCCAACCCCGTCTACCTGATCGCGTTCGTCCTCGTCATCACCACGCTGTTCGGCGGGCTCGGCGTGATCGGCGGGCTGTGGGCCAGTGACTTCGATTACCTCACCGTGATGAACCAGTTCATCCTCCGGCCGCTGGTGTTTTTCGGCGCCGTGTTCTACTCGCTTGAAGTCCTCCCGCCGGTCTGGCGGAGCGTCTCGCTGTTCAACCCGATGGTGTACATGGTCAACGGCGTCCGGTACGGCATGATCGGCGTGACCGAGATCGATCCCAACACCTCGCTGGCCGTCCTGACCGGCGCGACGGTCGCGGTTCTGGCGGTCGATTTCCTGTTGTTCACGCGGGGCTACGGTCTCGCGGAGTAGTGAACGGATCGAGAACGGAGATGACTGAGGGCTGGAGGGAGCCACCCTCCAGGAGGTCATCAACACATGACGTAGCAGCGCAACGCTGCCAGAGCCCGGATACTTGTGAGCGCCTCCGGGAACGGCGTATGTGAACGAACGGCACGAACGCATTTAGCCTTGACGGCCACGGTACTGGCGGCCAAAACACATATTCGATCCGGCCGTTTTCGGCCTTCTCGAACCCTATACCGACAAAACAGCTCTCCGCCGGTTCAGACGTTGTCCGGCTTGTCCGCGTCGTCCTCGACCGACCGCTTCATCGAGTCCCGGCGTGCCTTCGCGTCGCGACCGGTGGCCGACTCCAGAAAGTCGTTCTTGACGGTCACTGCGTCTTCGGCCGCGTCGACGTGGCCCTCGGCGATGACCTTCTCGGCCGGCCGCTCGTCGATGTGCAGCGCCAGTTTGTCCTTCTTCCCGCTGTAGGTGACGGTGCCCGCGACGACCCGATCGAACACGGGGTTGTCCGGTTCGTCGACGACTAGCAGGTCGCTCCCGTTGTATTCCTCGGTGTCTGTCACCTCGCCGAAGTGCTCTTCGACGAACGCTTCCATATCCGGGACGCGGTCCTCCAGATGTTCGCCCCGTCGCATCTTGTACTCTCGCATGGGTTGGATTTTGCGAGGCCCCGTCTTACCCTTTGTGTTCACTCGGTGGGTTCCGTGACCAGTGCGCCCTTCTGACACTCCGGGCAGAAATCGCCCGCCCGCAGCGACGAGGCTTCTACGTCCGTCGTGAAGCCACACTCGGGACAGCGAAACTGTCCGTTGGGGACTGTGACGGCCGTTCCCCCGAGGGGCTCGACATCCGGCCCGTCGTCGGTCTCGACCTCGGTCGACACCGGTTCCCAGTCGTCTTCCTGCGTCTCGTCGTCGCCCCTCGTCGCCTCCTCGGGCCACTCTCCGGGCTCCCGACCGGCGTCGTCGTCCGTCTCGTCGAGGATCACCGCGTCGTCTTCCTCGGGGTCGCGCTCGGGCATCGCGTCCGCCTCCGCATCGGGTACCTCGGTTGTCGTCGCCGGCTCGTCGAGTTCGGCGTCACCGCTCTCGACGCCGTCGTCGCTGTCCATGATCTCGGCGTCGTCCTCGCCCGGCGGGGCCGGGGAGGGCGGTGTCGGGGTATCGCTGCTCTCGCTGTCCGTGTCGTTCTGTGACTCCTGTTCGATTGTGTCCGTCGCGTCGGTTTCGGTATCATCGACCACGTCGCCGGCGATGTCCGACGGTGTTTCGATCGCCGTCACTTCCTTGTTCTCGGAGACGACCCGCGTGTTGCCACACCGTGTGCAGGTCTCTGTCTCCTGAATAGTGATGACGACTTCGCTCCCCTGTTCTTCCCGGTCGCGCTCGACGGTGCTCTCACCGTACGTGTGCCCGAGGATGGAGCATTTGAGACCCATTGCCAGTGTCTCCTCTCGTGACGTACTTAAACCCTCCCTGTCGCCCAACACGGCGGGGTTGTTCCGACTGAGATCGAACGGAAAGAACTATATTTTCGGCCTTACGAACGAAATTTTATACCATGGGAGGCGGCGAACGGCTACCGATGCGAACGAGTACGGTTGCTATCGTCGTCTTCGTGGTTGTCCTGTGTGGAACTGTCGTCGCATCGACGACCGTGGTCGCGAGCGACCCGCCGCTTGCCGACGCCGGACTCGACCAGACCGTCCCGCCGGGCACGACGGTCCACCTCGACGCGAACGGTTCGCGCGACCCCGACGGGCAGATCACGTCCGTTCGGTGGCGTATCGACGGACCGGCCGGCAGTTCGGCGACACCAGCCTGTCGCACCTGCCGACAGACGACGTTCAGCCCGACGACCGTCGGACAGTACAACGTCACACTCACGGTCACCGACGACGACGGACAGAGCCGATCGGACACCCTCGAGGTCGTCGTCGAGCCCGCCGGTGGCCCCGGCGTGTCACTGTCCGGACCCGCGACCGCAACGCGCGGACGCCAGACGACCGTCACGGCGGACGTGACCGCTCCATCGGGGCAACTCGATACGCTCGCGTGGGTCGTCGACGGGACGTTCGTCCGCCGCGAGCCAGTCACCGGGAGTGACGCGACGGTGTCGCTCACCCGCCAGTTCGACACGATCGGGCCAGCACGGATCCGTGCGATCGCGTACGACACTGCGGGTCGGCGCGGAGCCGCAACACACGGACTGTCCGTCACGCGGGCGTCGGGGCCGCCGACGACGCCGTCACCCCCGACACCGCCCACCGGCCCTACTCCCGGCCCGAGTCCTTCACCCGGTCCGACACCATCCCCCGGCCCGCCGTCGAGTCCGCCCTCGACGAACGGGTCGCGACCGGGTGGGACGGCACCATCGTTTACCGTCACCGAACTGACGGCACCGGCCCGGACGACGACGAACTCGTCGGTCCCGGTCACGGCCACTGTCGAGAACACCGGGACCGCTCGCGGCACGTACCCGGCACGGCTGCTCGTCGACGGGACCCGGACCGGCCGGACGACCGTGGCGCTCGACCCCGCCGAGTCCGACATGGCGACGTTCCGCCACCGGTTCACACAGCCGGGGACGTACACCCTCACCGTCGGTGCCCGATCGACGGTGATCGAGGTCGATCCGGCCGTCTCCGGCGGCGGACGGATCTTCGTCGATACGATCTACGTTCCCAGCGACATCCAGCAGGGGACGACCGCGACGATCTACGGCAGCGTGGTCAACACGGACACCACGCCCCGGACGCTCGACACGCCGTTTGCTATCGACGGGCGGACGCTCGATAGCCGATCGCCGACGGTCGCGGCCGGCGAAACCAAGTACGTCGCCTTCAACGCCGAGTTCCTCGACTCCGGACGCCGGACTGTCAGCATCGGAACCGCGTCGACCTCGGTCGTCGTCACCCCGACCCGCGGTCCGGCGGCGTTCCGCGTCTCGCGTCTCACCGGCCCCAACCGGACGCTCGATATCGGCGAACGCGCCGCGTTCACTGCGACGATCCGGAACACCGGCCAGAGCCACGGAACGTACGACGCGACGCTGGCCGTCGACGGCACACCGGTCCAGAACCGATCCGTGTTCGTGTCTGTCGGCGGCGAGAAACGGGTTCGGTTCACCGAGTCGTTCGACCGCAGCGGCCAGTACTCCGTCAGCGTCGGCGATCGAAGTCGGTCGGTCGACGTGACCGACGCCGGCCGCCTCCAGGTCGCCAGTCTCGACGTACCGAACCGGGTCGACACCGGCGAGCGGTTCGACGTACGCGCCACGATCGAAAGCACGTACGACCGCGGGAAAGTGCAGAACTTCAAGCTCTACGTCGATGGGCGTATCGACGGCCGAAAGCAGTTCGTGACGATTTCCGGCGGCGGTCAGACGACCCTGGTGTGGAAGAACAGACACCTCACACACCGCGGTGCGTTCCCGCGGGAGTTCGAGGTCCGCCTCCGGGACCAGCGCCGGAACGTCACCGTCGTTCCGCCAGTCTCGGACGACACCAGCAACGCTGGCTCGGCGTGTGATGGCGGCTACGTCTGGACGGACATGGAGGGCAACATGGTCGGCTGTCTGGACAAGAACAGCACGGATATCCACTACAGCGACAACGGCAGCGAGGTCTGGATCGACGCGAACGGGGAAGACGGACTGCAGGTTTCACGGAACGGTGATTTGGTGACTGTCATGAACGACACAGAAATTAAAAAATTCGGAGGTAAAATCCCTGGAGAGACAGTTCAAGAAGAACTGGAAGAATCTGCGATTAACATATTCGACTCAAAAAACTCTGATGATGATGATGATGAATCTACGTACAACCCCGGTCCAGTTTTTAAACCTGGTGATGACGGTGACTGTGGACCGATGGGATGCAGTACAAACCCCTCAGGAACAAACCAGAGCCGAACCGATACTTACAGCCAGTACAGAGCTCCCATCAATAACCTAGTCATAGACAATGTGCCAAATTAAAAAACCTGATGTAGGGAGGATACTCCTCATATGTCTGATCGCTGTTTCCATCTCAGTTGCGGGGTGCAGTAGCTTTGATGGAGAAGCCGATAAAACAGAAACATCTAGTGTAGTCCCTTCAGAACCTTCTGAAACAAAAGAAACAGCAACAACGCCACAACGCCATACTACTGACCACCCTGAGCACACATCTATCTCGCCATCCACTAAAACCGAAAATCCAACCCAAACCATAACTAAATCTCAAAGCGAAATCTTGGGAGAGCGTTATGACAAATACGAACAATATTCCGCTCGTTATATTGGAGCTATTACTGAAAGTTCAAATACGTCGCTTGAACTATCAGACATTGATACAGCAAACAAAACTATCAAAATTGTCCACTACGCTCCAACGAATAATACTTCAAAATATCTTTTGCAACAGGGCGTAATTCTCACTTTATATAAATATTCGATTGATCGATACGCTGACGATGAAGGTACGTACGCAGATGTTGACCGCTCGTGGATTCCCCGCACGATCAACGTCACCGTCCGCACACAAGATGGACGATTGTACGAACGTGCTCACATCAAATACGAATGGGGACTCGCGCGATTGAACGGGACGCTCACCGAACGCGAGTACGAACTGCTATACATCGGCGAGGCCGAACCCGGGCCGGCACACCCAGAAGAGGGAATATAGTCGCCGAGCGCGTACCAATCGCCTTCTCGCCGTCGACGGAACCGTTCGGTTCGATGAGGGACAAAGACAAGAACTAGCCAGTAATACAGGTACGTATGAGAGCGAAGCCCGAGTACCGAGACCGGGACGATGCGGAGGTCGCGGTGCTCGACGCCCTCGCGGACCGCCACCAGGAGGGGATGACGGTGTTCGAACTCCGTTCTCGCGCGGATGTCAACATCGACCAAATCGAGGGGGCACTGGCCGCGTTGAAGGCGGACGACCTCATCGAGGTCGAGGACGACGGCGAGCGGACCGTCATCCGTCCGGAGGAACACGTCGTGGGGACACCGGACCCGGAGGAAGACGAATCGTTGCTCGAACAGTTACGGCGACGGTTGCCGTTGTAGTCAGTCGTCCGCCGGCGTCGCCGCACAGTTGTTCGGACCGAGTTCGAGTTCGAAGGCGTCCTCGTCGTCGACAGCGGCGACGCCGAGGTTGATGTCGACGATGCGATCGAAGTTGGCCGGCCGCGGGGGTAGATCGTCACGGAGCCAGGTCACGAACGCGTCGCGGTCCATCCCGAACGCCGGCAGTCGGTCGCGGAGAGCGCCCAGGCGAGCGGTGTAGGTCCCGTCCTCGGCAGGAGGTGTCCGCTCGCCGTGGTGGCCCGGCGCGATCAGCGTGTCCGCCGGGAGGTCGGCGAGGCGCTCGGTCAGCGTTCGGTAGAGGTCCCGCGCGAGGGCCGTCGCGCCGTCGGTCCCGGCTTCGAGATCAGGGCGGGCGACGCTGTCGAGGAAGACGCTGTCGCCGGCGAGCAGTACGTCACCGACCAGTAGACCCGTCATCCCCGACGTGTGGCCGGGCAGGGGGACCGACTGGAGCGTCGCCGAACCGATGGCGAGCGACGCCTCGGGAGCCAGCGCGGTCACGTCGAAGGTGACGCCGCGTTCGATCGCCGGAGCGGGGAGGACCGGTTCGATGTCGGACTCGGCCGCGAGGGTTGGGAGACCGCTCACGTGGTCGGCGTGGACGTGGGTGTCGACCGCGGTGGTCAGCGTGGCACCACGGTCGCGGGCGTCGGCGACGTACCGGTCGGCGAACGCACGCAGCGGGTCGACGACGGCGGCCTCGTCGCCGCTGACGACGAGATAGCTCAGACAGCCAGCGGCGGGGCGTTCGTACTGGAGGACAGTCGCGCTCGAACACGGGACCTCGGTGGCGACGTAGAGTCGGGCCCAGCCGTCCATCCCGTCGGCGAGGTTCCGGGCGGCGATACCGTTGTCTTCCAGCAGGCCGGCGACGAAGGCGCTCCCCTCGCCGCGGCCACAGACGACGGTGAGCGGTCCCTCGCCGGGGATCTCGTCGGTCAGATCCCCGATGCCGTCCGTGACCGACGCCTGGACGAACTTCGACAGCGGGAGCTGTGTCGCGGTGACCGACGGGCCGTCGATGTGCCACGTCTCGAACTCGTCGCGGTCCCGGACATCGAGGAGCCGGACCGGCTCGCCGCTCCGGAGCCGCTCGTGGAGTTCCGCTGGCGTCACCGAGGGAGCGTCTGTCGGGGGGGTTGGGTCGGCCATACGGAACGTACGGTCCCGGCGGCGATAAATCGGGCGGAGGGTCTATACCGCTCTCGAACGCAGAGCCAGTATGGACGCCGACGGAGTCATCTCGACCGTCCGTGAGGAGCAGGCCACCGAACTGGATCGGCTGGGCTCGGAGAAGGCACTGATCGCGGCGACCGGTGCGACGCTGGAGGCTGACGCCGTTCTGGAAGCGGCGGCGACACGCGAACACGCGCTCGCGGCCGTCCTGTCCGACTGGGGGGAGGAGACCGACGGCGCCGTCGGCGGGGCGTTCGCCGGGGCCGCCGACGCGGCGGCAGCCCGTGCGACGACACTCGACGCGCCACCCGGTGACCCCGACGCGTTCGGGGCGCATCTGGGCGGACTCACGGGGACGCCGGCGCGTGTCGGTGCCGGTCTCGTCGCCGCGCCGCTCGTTCTGGATCGGTTCTACCTCCAGGTGGTGAGCTTCTTCGTCAACGAGGCCAACGAGGCGAGAGCGGACCTCGCACGCGAGCTTCGAACCGACGCGAGCGATCTGGAGCGGGCACGCGACGTGCTCGGTATCCTCGCCGTCGAGGACCGCGAACACGCACGCGACGCGGCGGTCGAAGCGATCGGTGTCGCCTACGCCGCCTACGCCGACACGCTGGCCGACATGGGACTGGACCCGAAGCCGATCTGTTAGTCGAGACGGTACGTAGCGACGCGGTTTCCGGCGTAGTAGAACCCGGCGAGTGCGCCCCCGCCGGCGAGGACAGCCGTTCCGAGGAGACCACCGACGAGCGTGACTGCCGGAGCGACTGCCACCGGGAAAGGGGTCCCGACGACCGCCAGATACGCGCCCGAGACGGGTGCGACGGCGACGACGAGGGCTGCGGCGTACAGGGCGAAGGCCCAGGTACTCGGGACGACGACCTCCCGGCCCCGGACCGAGGAGGACTCGAACTTCGGGAAGACGACGCCCGCACCGGCGGCGATCGCAGGGGCGCTCACCGTCACGAGCAGGCCCGCGGTCAGCGCGACGGCGACGGCGAGCGGTGAGACGCCGGCAGCGACGCCGAAGCCGACCACCGACACTGCCACCCCGACGAGGCCGGGGAGCGCGCCCGCCAGAACGAGGCCGCCCACGAACGCACGCCCCGAGACGTTGGCGGTGAGAGTCAACGGAAGCACGCCCTCCTCGCCGCCCAGCGGGTTCAGCGTGAACGCCGCGCCGGCGGTGGCCCCGCTCGCCAGCCCGGCGGCGAGTGGCAGTGTCGGCGGGACGGTCCCGTCGAAGATGACGGTCTGCAACTGGAACACCAGCAGGAAGACGGGGACGAGCGCGAACTGGACGGTGATCGGCGCCCGCCTGGCACGGAGCCATGACTTCTGGGCGACGACTCTGGTCGCCCGCGGGACCCAGCCCGACAGCAGCCGGTCCGAGAGCCGGCGGTCGTCGCTGTCGAACTCGTGGTCGGGCTGGATCGGGTCCGCGTACCAGACCCGTTCGGCCAGCCACAGCAGGGCGGCGACGCCGACAGGGACGCTCGCGAGGAGGACGCCGACCGCGGTCGCGGCCGCGAGCGGATCGGCGTCGACACCGGGGACCGCGAGCAGGAGCACGTCGGCGAGCCAGGACAGCGGCGACGCGGTGACGGCTTCGAGGGCGGCGGCCTGTGCCGACTGGGTCGTCCAGACGAGAACCCAGCCGCAGGCGAGAACGAGCGACGCGACCGTTCCGACGCTGCCGCGGTGGCGGGCGACGAACGCGACCTGGCCGACCAGGAGCTTCACGAGCAGGCCAACGCCGAGCCCGACGACTGTCCCGAGGACCAAAAGCGGAAACAGGACGGCCGGGACGACGACCGCGACGGCGACCGATCCCGTCCCGACCGCGAGGCCGCCGGTGAGGGCGAGCAGCGGGACGGCGAGCGCGGCCAGGACGCGGAGGAGTTCGGCGACGAGGACGCCACCGAGGATGTCCGCGGCGGGCGCTGTCGTCAACAGCCCGTCGAGGGCGTCGGGTTCGGCGGTCCGCTTGACGGCGTGTTGGCCCGTGCTGAACGCGACGAGCCCGAACAGCCCGACCGTGAGCCCGGTCATCGCCAGCCGCGCCGCGTCGAACTCGCCGCCGACCATCGCGCGGCCGACGAAAAAGGCGCCGCCGGCCCCGACGAGGCTGTACACCGCCAGGCCGGCGCCGCCGAGCAGCAACAGCAGGATTCCGCGGGTGCTCTCCCGGAGGTTTCGCCAGGTCCGGCGCAGTTCCGTCCGTGCGACCAGGCCGACACGCCGGGCTGTGGGCCGTCTCATCGTCGGTCGCTCGTCACGTCGAGGAAGACATCTTCCAGGGTCGACCCCGACTCGACGCTGTCGGTCAACTCCGCCGGGGCACCCTCCGCGACGAGGTCCCCGTCGGCGAGGACGCCGACGGTGTCGGCCAGTTCCTCGACGACCGGGAGGATATGCGTCGAGAGGAAGACGGTCGTCTCCTCGGCCGCCACCTCGCCGATCGTGTTACGGACCGTCCTGGCGGCTCGCGGATCGAGCCCGCTCGTCGGTTCGTCGAGAAAGAGGACGCTCGGGTCGTGGAGGAGGGCCTGCACCAGGCCGAGCTTCTGTTTCATCCCCTTCGAGTACGTCCCCACCCGACGGTCGGCGTCCTCGCTGAGCTCGAACCGATCGAGCAGCGACTCGACCCGGCCCCAGTCGTCGTGGCCCCGCAGGCCGGCGATGTACTCCAGGTGTTCACGGCCGGTGAGTTCGTCGTAGACGGGCGGTTCCTCCGGGAGGACGCCGATGTGTTCGACGACGCTGGCCCGGTCGGTCACCGACTCGCCGGCGACGTGGGCGGTCCCCGATGTCGGTTCGGTCAGCGTCGTCAGAATCCGGATGGTGGAGGTCTTCCCGGCGCCGTTGGGGCCGAGGAAACCGAACACCGAGCCCCGTTCGACGGTCAGGTCAAGATCCTCGACGGCGACGGCGTCGCCGTACCGTTTCGTCAGCCCCGCCGTCGAGATCGCCGGCGGGTCGGTGGAGGGGTGAGCGGCCATACCACATCGCACGAGCGCGGTCGGATAGCTCTTATCCATACCGGCTGTCGCCGACCCGCCGTGGATACCGGCTGCCTCGGACGGGGACCCCGCACACCGTGAGAACCATCCGCCTCGCTCGTCCCGACGGGGGTAGCTATTTTACGCGCGGTTCTGAACTGATAGCATGGCCGGCGAGGGAGAGACACGAGACAGCTACCCGAGTGACCGGGGCGGGGTCCGCCGGGCGACGGCGATTCTCGGCCGCAAGTGGCATCCGCTCCTGATAACGACGCTGCTGGCCGACGGCCCGCTGGGGTTCACCGAACTGAAGACGCACCTGGACGGCATCTCCGATAAGGTGCTCTCGGAGTGTCTCGACGAACTCCAGAACGACGGGCTGGTCGCCCGCGAGGTGATCGACGACAAGCCGGTTCGTGTCGAGTACTCCCTGACCGCCGCCGGCGAGGAGCTGGAGCCGGTGATCGAACTGCTCCGGGAGTGGAGCCGGGAACACCTCGGCGCCGTCGAGCAGGCCCCGTAGGTCAGGCCGACGCCTCGTCCGCTTCCTCGCTCTCGTCGTCGTCCGTCTCGTCGACGACTTCGATCCCCCGGTTGTTGACCGCCGAGGGGTCCAGCCCGACCTCCTGGAGGAAGTTCTTGTACTCGCGTTCGCACTGCTCGGCGTCTTTCTGGCGGTCGCTGGCCCGGTCACACAGCGCGATCAGGTCCTCGGGCACGTCGTTTGTGTAGACGATCCAGTGGTTGATCAGGTCCGAGAGCCGCCGGATCGGCGAGGTGAAGTGGCCGTAGATCTCGAAGTTCAGCGCGTGGTGGCCCCCGAAGGGGTCGTTCATGTACTTCGCCCGGGGCATCACCTTCATCACGGCCCACTGGATCTTGTCCAGTTGGCGCCCGGGAGCCTGCTCCAGCGTCGCGTTGACCGCCTTCCGGGGGTCGTCCCACGTGCTGCCGGGGATCGAGACGCCGTCGAGTTCCTGGATCTCGACTAAGGCCTCGTCCCACTCCTCGGGGCTGGGCTGTGGGTGGACCCGATACATCGCCTCGACCCCGCGGTCCCACATCAGTTCGTGCGTGACGGCCTTGTTGGCCTTGAGCATGCACTCCTCGATGATCGTGTGGGCGCGGTCACGCGCCGGGTTCAGGACGAGCGAGCCGTCCTCCTTGCGCTGTTCGTGCATCCGGTCGGCGAGTTCCCAGACGAGTTCGGTCTTCTCGGCCAGGTCGACGCTCTGGTCTTCCAGGAGATCCGCGGCGCTGTCGGGGTCGTCGAGCAGCCGTTCGGCTTCCGTGTAGGTCAGGCGGGCGTCGCTCTCGATGACGGACTTGTAGATCTCGATGTTCTCGTAGGAGAGGTTCTCCTTGTCCAGGTGCATCTCGACGGTGTGGGCCAGGCGCTCCTCGTTGGGCACGAGCGAACAGACGGTCTCGGCGAGCACCGGCGGCAGCATGTGGATCGTGTAGGCCGGGAGATAGACGGTGTTGCCCCGTTCGACGGCTTCCTCCCACATCGCGGTGTCGGGGTTGACGTAGTGGGTCACGTCGGCGATGTGGACCCAGAGGACGTACTCGTCGTCCCGCTCCTCGACGGAGATGGCGTCGTCGAAGTCCTGGGCGTCGATGGGGTCGGTCGTCCAGGTGGTCATCTCCCGCAGGTCCTCGCGGTCGTCGATCTCGTCGCTGATCTCCTCTTGAACGCCCTCGGTCCGTGCCTCCGCCTCTTCGAGGACTTCCGGCGGGAACTCGTCGCGGATGCCGAACTTCTCGAACAGTTCTTCGCGCTTGTTTTCGAGGTGTCGGGCCATCTCCTCGTCGATCTCGACGGGGCCCTGCCCCTCGGCGGTACCGGCCGCCGCCTGGGCGTCGTCGGTAGTCATGGGGCCGGCTACGACCAGGGCGTAGTTAGGGCTGTCGGGCCCTACCGCTCGACGTTGCGCTCCTCGGAGAGTTCCCGGTAACGCGAAAGGAACGTCTCCCGGTCGGTCTCGCCGGCGCCGGCCGCGTCGAGCGTCGTCTCCAGCCCGTCACGCGGCTGGCGGCAGAGGTCGCCGAAGCAGTCGGTACAGAAGAACTCGAACTCCTTTTGCTGTCGCTCCCATCGGTTGCCGTGCTTGTCGTACTCGCGGGCGTCCGACCGGGCGACGCTCTCGCCACAGCCGATGCAGGTCACCGTCTGCCGGTCGGGCCGGGACCCGAACATACGTGGCGGTAGCGACCACTCCGTAATAGCCTTTCCCCCGGGTCGCGGGAACTACCCCACGATTTATCCGCGGCCCGTTGGTACTGTGGGTATCGACACCACGCCACGGTGCCGGATTCGCTATGAGGGCATCACAGACACTCGCGCGCTCGACGCTGGACACGTTGCCGATGAACATTGCAGTGGTCGACAGGGACGGCACGATCCTGTTTACCAACCGGGCCTGGCGGGAGTTCGCCGGCGTCGAGGACGAGGAGATCCGGGGAGTCAATTACTTCGAGACGACCGATGTCGAGGCCGACGAGTACGCCCAGGCCGCCGTCGACGGGATCAAGTCGGTCATCGCCGGGGAGAAAGAGCTGTTCACGCTGGAGTATCCGTGTCACACGCCCGACCAGCAGCAGTGGTTCCTGATGCGTGTGGCACCGCTCCCGCCGGAGGAGGCCGGAAGCGTCGTCATCGCCCACATCGACATCACCCAGCGAAAGCTCGCGGAACTCGCGGCCGAGCGCCGGAGCGCCCAACTCGACGCACAGCGCCAGGACCTCGAACACTTGCTGTCGCGGATCGACGGACTCGTCCACTCGGTGCTCGACGACGTGATGTCGGCCGACTCCCGCGCGGAGGTCGAACGGACGATCTGTGATCGACTCGAAACGGTCGACTCCTACCGGGTCGCCCGGATCGCGAGTTTCGACATCCGCCGGGAGACGCTCGAGCTCACGGCCGGGGACGATACGGCGGGGACGATCCCGCTCGACGCGGCCGACCCGGTCGCGACGGCCGCCCGGCGTCGGGAGATCCAGACGGTCACCGGGCAGTTCGAGGACACCCACGCGGCGATCGCTGGCCCGGAATCGGGGTCGCTGGCCGCTGTCCCGCTGGCCTCCGGCGAATCGCTGTACGGCGTGTTGACGGTCTATGCCGACAGCTCGGACGTGTTCGATCCCCGCGAACGAGCGATCCTCGGCGTGATCGGACAGGCGGCGTCGAAGGCGATCGACGCCATCGAGACCAGCAGGATACTCACGGCCGACAACGTCACCGAACTCGAACTCCTGGTCACCGACGAGGAGACCTTCTTCGTCGCGGTCGCGACCGAACTGGACTGTCGGCTGGAGTACGGCGGGAGCGTCGCCGACCACGAGGAGACGGTCATGTTTTTCACCGTCTCCACCGACGACCCGTCGGCGGTCTGTGCAGTGGCGGCCGACCATCCCGAGGTCACCGCCGTGACCCACGTCTCCTCCAGTGGGGACACGTCGCTGTTCGAGTTCACCGTCGACGATCCGCCGGTCGTTTCGCTGCTCGCCGACCGCGGTGCCGAGACCCGGGATATCGTCGTCGAACCGGGACGGGCGGAAGTCACCGCGACGCTCTCGGCGGAGACGGAGACCCGTGCCGTCGTCGAACACGTCAGGGACCACTACGCCGAGACCGAACTGCTCTCGGTCCGGGAGCGCGACGAACCCCCGACGACCAGGGAAGCGTTTCTCACGTCCGTCGAGGACAACCTGACCAACCGGCAACTGACCGCACTCAGAAAGGGGTATCTGGGCGGGTTCTTCGAGTGGCCCCGGGATGTCGCCGGGGACGAACTCGCCGCGTCGATGGATATCACCCCCTCGACGTTCCACCAGCACCTCCGTGCGGGTGAGCGAAAGCTCCTCGCAGCGGTATTCGATGCCCGGTGACCGACCGACGGGACCCGTCTGTGCGCCCTGTCCAAAGTAGTTGGGTACACAGCTTAAAGTCGCAGTGCCACTATTTGTCTGTAGATGACGTGTCATCTGGGTTCCAGCGGCCCGCGGCGTTTGGCTCTCCATCTCGGCGAGCGACAGCCCTCTCCGGGGCGAACGGAGCGACCGCCGGGTGAAACCGTCCCGAACCCGCGAACGGGCCTGTCGACAATCGCGCCAGAGACACGACGTGCGTACTGACTGACACCGTAATTCAATGCAATCTGATAATATCCAGGCCAGCAAGTCGATCCAGCAACGAACGGGCCGGACGTTCCACCTCGCCACCCGTCTGCTCCCCGAGCGTATCCGACACCCGACCTACGTGATGTACGCCTTCTTCCGGGTCGCCGACGAGGTCGTCGACCAGCCCGAGGGGCCACCGCCGAACGTCCAGCACGAGCGACTCGAAGAGTTCCGCGAGATGGCGCTCGGCAACCGCGAGCCAGAGGACTCCGACGAGGGCGCGGTGCTTGCCGCCTTCCAGCAACTCCGCGAGGACAACGGCATCCCCGACGAGGAGGTCAACGTCTTCATCGACGCCATGGAGATGGACATCGCACAGGCGCGCTACGAGACCTTCGAGGACCTCCGCGAGTACATGCGTGGCTCCGCCGTCGCCGTGGGGAACATGATGACGATGGTGATGGACCCTCCGGAGAAAGAGACCGCGCTCCCACACGCACAGGCACTGGCCGAGGCGTTCCAGCTGACGAACTTCCTCCGGGACGTTCGCGAAGACATCCACGACTACGGCCGGGTGTACATCCCGCAGGAGACCCTGGAACACCACGGCGTCACGGAGGAACAACTGGCCGACGCCGAGGTCGACGACGGGTTCCGGGCGGTGATGCAGACCGAACTGGCTCGCACCGAGGAACTGTATCGCGAGGGGGTCGCCGGCATCCGCTATCTCCCCGAAGACTGCCAGTTCGGCGTCCTGCTGTCGGCGGTACTGTACGCCGAACACCATCGGCTCATCCGGAGTCACGGCTACGACGTGCTCTCAGAGACGCCCGAACTGACTCGTAGACGGCGGCTGTGGTTGCTGGCCCGGACCTGGTGGCACTGGCGTCGCAACGGCGACCCCGAGGCGACGTTTTACGCGGTGAGTGCCGTCTCGGAACAGTCCCCCGGAACGGTTCCGGCGGAGGTCACCAGCCCCGGACAGCCGACCTGGCGCGGGTGAGAACCGCCTCACCGCGTCGATGACGGCTCTGCTCACCTATCTCCAGTTCCACGCGCTGTTCGTCGTCCCGGTGCTGGTGGGACTGGCAGTGACGACACCGTACCGGCTCGCCGGCCGCCGCACCGTCCTCACGGCGACGGCGCTCCTCGCCGGCCTCGCGCTGGTGTACACGACGCCGTGGGACAACTACCTCATCGAACGCGGCGTCTGGTGGTACGGCGAGGGGACGGTCCTCGTCCGCGGGCGCTCCGCGCCCCTCGGCGAGTACCTCTTTTTCGTCTTCCAGCCGTTCCTGGTCGGCCTCTGGCTCGCTCGCTTCCGGATCGATACGACGCCGTCGCTCCGGACGCCGGCCAGCGTCCGCGCGGTCGGTCTCGCAGCGGCGACCATCGTCGGTGCCGCGGGCCTCCTGCTCCTCGACCGACCCAGCGGACTGTATCTCGGGTCGCTGCTGGCCTGGGGGGCACCGATCCTCGCGATCCAGTGGACGTTCGGCTGGCAGTTCCTCGTCCGAGAGCGACGGACCGTCGCCGTCGGGACGCTGGTGCCGACGCTGTACCTCTGGCTGATCGACAGCGTGGCGCTTTCCCTGGACATCTGGTCGCTGTCGGACCGATACACCGTCGGCCTGGCGATTCCGCTCTTGAAGCTCCCGATCGAGGAAGCCGTCTTCTTCCTCCTCACGTCGCTGTTCGTCGTCCAGGGCATCGTCCTCTACGTCTGGGTGGTCGACAGATGGGCGTGAGACAGCTCTCCCCGACCGGATCTGAGCGGCTCCGCAGTACAGGACTCGTTCCTTCGTGGGCTGTTATCCCCGTCGCCGTGGTGTTCTTGCTCGGCGTGTCGGTTCCGGCGTCGTTGCAGTACCTCCCACTGATCGTCAGCGTCGGCCTGCTGGGGCTGCCCCACGGTGCCGTCGACCACCTCGCCGTGGCGCGGGCACGCGGCCGGGAGCCGGACCGCCGGGCGATCGGCCGGGTCGTCGTCCTCTACGTCGTCGTCGGCGGTGCCTACGCAGTCGCGTGGTTCCTGGCGCCCGCGCTGTCGTTCGTCGTGTTCATCCTCGTCACCTGGTTCCACTGGGGCCAGGGCGACCTCTACGCGCTCGGAGGACTCGCCGGCGCCGACCACCTCCGCTCGGTCCCGCAGCGACTTGCCACCGTCGTCGTCAGGGGCGGGCTCCCGATGCTGGTCCCGCTGCTCGCGTTCCCGGCGTGGTACCGCCGGGTCGCGACGGATCTCGTGGGCCTGTTCGCGCCGACCGCGGCGACGACGCTCCAGTGGGCGTTCCGGCCCGACGTGCGGGCCGGGCTGGCGGTCGGGTACGGCGTTCTCGCCGTCGGGACGCTCGCCGTCGGCTTCCACCGTGCCGACGACCGCCGGCCGTGGCTGCTCGACGCTGGCGAGACGGCGGGGCTGGTCGCGTACTTCGCCGTCGTTCCGCCGGTGCTGGCCATCGGGCTCTACTTCTGTCTGTGGCACTCGCTGCGCCACGTTGCGCGGCTGCTGGCGGTCGACGACGCCGCGGTCGCGGCGCTGGAGGCCGACGACATCGCGGGAGCGTTCGCCCGGTTCGCCCGCGACGCGGCGCCGCTGACGCTCGTCTCGCTCGTGTTACTGGGCGGCCTCTCTCTGGTCGTCCCGAACCGCCCCGGGACGGTCGCCGAGGCGGTCGCGCTGTACCTGGTCTTTATCGCCGTCGTCACGCTGCCCCACGTGGTCGTGGTGACAGTGATGGATCGGGAGCAAAGCGTCTGGTCGTAACTCTTCGGGTCGGCCAGGAGCAAGGCGTCTGGTCGTGCTCTGCTCTTCGAGCGCGAAAAACCGCTGCGGAGTCGCGTTACTTGCCCTTGCCGCGGTTCGAACGCAGGGACGGGCGGGTCTTCTCGGTGCCCTTGCCCTTCGAGCCGAGGCCGCGGTTGCGCTTGCCGGCGCCGGTCAGTCCACGGAAGACGCGGTCCGTGTGGTCGTCGTCACAGATCCACGAGAGGTCGTCGTCGTTCTCGATGGCCGGGTGTTCCGGGTCGACGAGGATGATCTCGTGCCACTTCTGGCGGCCGTCCTGGCCGACGGAGTAGCTGTTGAGCACGCGCAGGTTCGGGTAGACGCGTGCGGCGCGTTCCTCGGCGACACGCCGGATGTCTTTCCGGCGGGTGATGCGGGTCACGCCCTGGCGCTTGGACCGACGCCCGGCGGTGAACCGCTGCTTGCGAGCCCCGCCCTTGCGGACGGAGACGCGGGCGACGACGACGCCCTGTTTGGCCTTGTAGCCCTGCGAGCGGGCCTTGTCGAGGCGGGTCGGGCGCTCGATGCGCTCGACGGCGCCCTCGTTGCGCCAGTCCTGCTGTCGCTGCCACTGTAGTTCCGCGAGCTTTCCGTCGCCCGGGTTCTTCCAGGCGTCTCGAATGTAGGAGTATGCACTTCGTGCCATGGTGTCTCACCACGGGCGTTGTGTGGTTCAAGTCCCGAGTGGGACTCACATCCCGACCTGCACACGCAGGTGCCCGCTGGTGCCCGTCCGCCAGCGAGTTGTCGACTGTTTCCCGCTGGTGCCCTTAAGATGTTCGAACCGGCCCCGGTGTGTCACCCGCTCACGAGAAGGTCACGGACACGTCGGGCATCGCGCCCAGCAGGCCGCCGAAGGCCATCTCGTAGCCCTCGTGGCGGGCGGTCTGGGGCTGTGCGGTCACCGTCAGGGCCAGTTCGTCGCCCGTGGCCACGCTGTCGACGACGGCGCCGTAGTGATAGCCCAGGTCGGGGTCCAGTGTCCGCTGGAACCGCCCGTCGTACACCGTCTCGCCGCCGCTTTCCAGCGTCCCCGACAGCCCCATCGCCGGAATGACCATCTCGTTGTAGCGGGTCCGCGCGGAGACGGCGACGTAGCTGCCCTCGGCGTCGATCCCGGCCGGCGGCGCGTCGAGTGTCGTCACGACGAGGCGGGCGTCGTTGCTCATGGCGCTCCCCCGGACCGTGCCGGGCAGTTCGTCCTCGCTGGGGGCCAGCGAGTCGGGGATCATCTCCATCGCCATCGGCTCGACCGCGCCGGGGTCGCCCGCGTTGTCGAGCGTCCGGTACATGAGTTCGTCCCGTGCGGACTGGCTGTACGTGAACGGGATCTCTGCGGTCGTGGGCTCGCCGAACCGGTCGGCGAAGCCGCCGGTCCGCCGGGTCGACATCGCGCCGACGCTGAGGACGACCCGGTAGTCGCCGTCGCCGTCGAGGCCGAAGTTCGCGCCGTAGTGGAACCCCATCGGCTGGGAGAGCATCGGGTAGATGGCCTCCTGTGAGACCAGCGACTCGCCCTGGTAGATCTCGACGGTCAGCCCGGTGTCCGGGAGGATCATCCCCGTTTCGGGGTCCCAGACGGCCGACATCAGGTGTACGTCGTCGTCCGAGCCGATCGGTGTCATCGACCCGGAACTGCCGTTGATGTTCCAGAACCGGTGGGGGTAGCTGTACATCAGCCCGAAGGCGTAGTCGCCCGACTCCGCCATCCCGACCATCTCCATCCCTTCGAGGTGGGTCGGGTAGTAGACGGCGTCGGGCCGGTCCTCGACAAGCGGCGGTGCGCGGGTGCTCTGTGTTTCGAGGCCACCGAGACAGCCGGCGACGGCGGCCAGCGCCCCGGCACTGCCAGCACGGAGGAACGAGCGGCGGTCCATACCCCGTGTTGGCTCTGGATCGTAAATACGGATTCTGGTCCGGCCGTCGAATCACACGCCGTCGACTGTTCCGGGCACCCCTGGCGGCGAGTTCCTACCGGCTGGGAAGACGGGGGGCCGTTATATGTTGGGGGGCCCACGTGACACGTATGCCACGCGTGGTCGCCAGTGACGACCCGATGATCGACGTACCGTTGCTCCGCGAGGAACTCGACGCCGAAGTCGTCGCCGCGGACACGACCGACGAGGCCGCGTTCCGCGAGGCGGCGACCGGCGCCGACGCCGTCGTCGTCGACGTGAACACGCCGGTGACGGCCGCCGTCCTCGACGATCTGGACCAGCTCGCTATCGTCGCCCGCGCGGGCGTCGGTATCGACAACATCGACGTGCCGGCCGCGGCCCGTAACGACATCACGGTGACGAACGTCCCGACCTACTGCACGGACGAGGTCGCGACCCACACCGTGACGCTCCTGCTGGACTGTATCCGCGACGTAGCCGCCTACGACCGGGATGTCCGGGCGGGAACGTGGAGCTGGAACCGCGGCCGGGACATCCACCGCCTGGCCGGTCGGACGCTCGGACTCGTCTCCTACGGGCCGATCGCCCGGCGCACCCGCGAGCAGCTCCGCGGGTTCGACCTCGATGTCGTCGCGTACGACCCCTACGTCGACGCTGCGGAGATGGCCGAGGACGATGTCGAGAAAGTGACGCTCGAAGCGCTGTACGAGCGGGCGGACTACGTCTCCCTGCACGCGCCGCTGACCGACGAGACCGAGGGGATGGCCGACGCCGATGCCTTCGCAGCCATGCAGGACCACGCCGTCCTGGTCAACACCGGCCGCGGCGGTCTCGTCGACGAGCGCGCGCTGGCCGACGCCCTGACTACGGGGGAGATCGCGGCGGCGGGGCTGGATGTCCTTCGGGACGAACCGCCGGCCGAGGACAACCCGCTCGTGGGGCTGGACAACTGCACCCTGACGCCACACGCCGGGTGGTACTCCGTCGAGGCGCGCGAGGACCTGAACGCGACCGTCGCGGCGAACCTCCGGGCGGCCTTCGCCGGCGAGACGCCCCCCGACCGGATCGACCCCGAAACCGACTGGCTGTAGTCCACGGGTCGGACGGCCTGCTACGCCGTTTCATTCCACCGTACTAACTTATATCAGGGTGGTGCGTCAGTAGCGCCATGAGAAACATACGGATTACTACACTTCTCGTGGTGTTGACCGTCGTCGTCGCTGGCTGTGGGGGGATGGGCGTCGGTGACGGGGCGTCGAACGGTGACGGCGCCAGCGGGTCGGACGGTGGGGCAAGCGACGGATCGTCGAGCGACGGCGCGAGCGGTTCCGACGGTGGAAGCAGTGCTGACGGCGCTGCCGGCGACGGCGCGGCGGCCACGACCGACGAGTTCGCCGTCGGCGACGCCGACCGGCTCCTCCGTGATGCCGGCAGTTTCACCGCCGAGTGGTCGTTCGCCGTGACCGAGAGCGACGGCAACACGTCGACGGTCACCAACACCTACCGGGTGAACCTCGCCGAGAACCGATCGTACGAGGCCTTCGAGACGGCCGGCACGGACGGCGCTGTCGCCTACGAGTCGTTCTACGCCGACGACATGACCTACACCAAGTACGGGGACGACACGGAGTCGTTCTACCAGGTCGCCCCCCAGCAGACGACCGTCTTCGACAACGCCCGCAACCGGGCGCTGTACGACTACGACGACTTCGAAGACGCGCAGTTCGTCGGCACAGAGCAGTTCGACGGCGTCACCGTCGAGCGCTACGAGTACTCCGACCCGACCGTCTGGCGGAACTACGGCGCCGGAGCGTTTGGCTCCGACGAGAACGTGACGATCAACGACTTCACCGTGGTCGTCCTGGTCGACGAGGACGGGCTGGCGCGCTCGACGGAGTGGACCGTCCGCGGTGTCACCGACACCGGCGAACCGGTCTCTGCAGCCTGGTCGTACACGCTGACCGATGTCGGCTCGACCACCGTCGCCGACCCGGACTGGCTCGACGACGCGAAGGCCCAGTCACAGGGCGCCTGAACTACGTTCCTTCGTAGGCATCGAGCCACGACGTGACCGTTCGCTGTAGCGCGCCGGTGGTCGTCCCGAGGTTCAGCAACTGGTAGCCGTCGGCGGCTTTCTCGTTGACATCGTCCATCCCGAAGCCCAGACCACCGACCGGCACGCCCGCCTCGACGGCCGCCGCGCGGACCGTCTCGACCGCGTCGAGGACCTCGGGGTGGTCCAGTTCGCCGGGGTGGCCAAGCGAGATCGACAGATCCAGCGGGCCGATGAACACGAACCCCAGGTCAGGCACGTCCAGGATCGCGTCGATGTTCTCGACCGCGGCGGCCGTCTCGACGGTCGTCCCGACCAGCGTCTCGGCGTCTTCCGTCTCGATGTAGTCGTCGGCCAACCCCCACCGTCTCGCTCGCGGTGCCGCCAGCCCGCGGTCGCCCGGGCCGTCCTCGTAGCGAAAGCGGGCCGACCGGACCGCCGCTTCGACCTCTGCGGCCGACTCGACACGCGGGAGAAAGACGGTCCTGACGCCGATGTCGAGCGCCTTCCGGACCAGCGTCGGCTCGGTGTCGGGCAGGCGGACGACCAGTTCCACGCCGCTGCGTTCGGCGGCCCGCAGCAGGTGCTCGATGGCGTCGGCGTCCCAGGGGTCCGGCCCGCCGTGTTCGAGGTCGATCCAGACGTAGTCGACGCCCAGATCGCCGTAGAACTCCACGAGCGTCGGGCTGTACGTGTTGTCGAGGATACCGAGCGCGACGCCGCCGTCGTCGAGTCGCGCCCGGAGTCCGTTCGTCGGTGCTGACGGTGCCATACCCGATCTTGTCGGCTGGCGACAATAACTGCACCGCCGCCTACGGTAGCGGGCAGAGACTCGCGGTCAGGACCGCCCTCCCGTCGCTCTCGTTGCGCGCGCCGTGGACCTGCCCGCGCTCGTTCAGGACGACGCCGGGCGCGGTGATCGTCGCTTCCTCGTCGTCGCGCGTCACGGTGACCGTCCCGGTCAGGACGTGGAAGACGTTCGTCGCGTCGGCGTGTTCGTGCGGGTCGATCGACGCGCCCGGGCCGAGGGCGAACGCCTTCACGAGCACGTCGTCGGTCACTGCCAGTTCCGTGTCGAGGAGTTCGCCGGGCGCCGGGTCGAGGTCGGCGTCGGCGAGCAGGTCGAGCGCCATACCGGCCTGTCGGTCCGGCGACCCTTAGCCCCTTTCCGTCCGCGCGTCCTTCCGAACGTCGGCGACGAGGTCGGAGAGGACGTGGAGGTACAGCGTCAGCCCGACGACGACCGCCCACGCCTGTTCGCCCAGCGCGACCAGGCCGAAGACGGCCAGGCCCGCGAGCACGGCGTGGCTGAGGAGCCGCTGGAGCTCAGAGAGGTCGTCGGGGTCGAAGATCGCCCCCTGATCGAGGAGGACGATCCGGGGGTCGCGGACGACCCGGCGCAGGTTCTTCGTCGACCCAGTGTTCAGGTACGCCACGAGGAAGTGATCGAAGTCGATCCCGACGCCGATAGCGACGACGACGGGGAGCAACACGGCCGGACGGGCCGGCGCGACCGACACCAGCAGGAGAACGACGCCCAGCGCAAGCGAGCCGAGTGCGTGGTCCCGGGAGTACACACCGCCAGTTCGCCCGGCCGAACAATAAAGCCGAGTCTCAGTCCATGGCGTCGTCGAGCAGCGAGCGTGCGGCCGCCAGCAGTTCGTCGGCCCGCTCGGGGTCGCGGGACTCTGCGGTCAGGCGGACGAGCGGCTGAGTGCCCGAGGGCCGGACGAGGAACCAGCCGTCGTCGGTGCCGACACGGAGACCGTCCAGGTCGGTCACGTCGTCGTACTCGGCCCTGATCCGGTCTTCGGCGGCCGCCATCACGGCCTCTTTGCGGTCGGTCTCGACACTCGCCCGTCGGATCGGGTACCGCTCGATCCGATCGAGCCGCGCAGAGAGCGGTTCGGTGGCCGCCAGGACGGCCAGTTTCACGGCGGCCAGCGGCCCGTCGGGGCAGTACGTCTCCTCGGGGAAGATCCAGGCGCCCGAGGGCTCCCCGCCGAAGGCGACGCCCTCGTCGCGGGTCCGCTCTGCGACGTAGACATCGCCCACGCGGGTCCGGACCACGTCGGCACCGACCTCCGCGAGCGCGTCGTCGACCGCCAGACTCGTATCGACCGGTGCGGCGACCGACTCCCCGTCGCCGGCCTCCTCGCGGCCGAACATCGCGAGCAACAGGTCGCCGGGGACGAACGCCCCACCGTCGGCGACGGCCATCATCCGGTCCGCGTCGCCGTCGTGGGCGATTCCGAGGTCGGCCCCGGTCGCCTCGACGGTCGTCGCCAGCGTCTCGCAGGTCTCGGCTGTCGGTTCGCTGGGCCGCCCCGGGAACCGGCCGTCGGGCTGTGCGTTGAGCGTCTCCACGTCGGCCCCGAGTTCGTGTAACGCGTCGGCGCTGACCCCGCCCATCCCGTTCCCGAGGTCGACGACGACCGAAAAGCCGTCGAGGGAAACGCCGGCGGCGTCGGCGGTGCGTTGGCCCGCCTCGGCGAGCGCCCGCCGGTGGACGGCGCCGGCATCGGGCCACTCCCGACAGACTCCCTGTCCGTCCCAGCCCGCGAGGTCGTAGTCGCTCGCCTCGATCCGGGCCTCGATCTCGTCCTGCTGGGCCGTCGAGAACGCCTGGCCCGAGGGCGTCCACAGTTTCAACCCGTTGTCGGGCGAGGGGTTGTGCGACGCGGTCACGACGATCCCGGCGTCGGCGTCCCGGTGGGCGATCCCCCGGGCGACCGTCGGCGTCGCCGCGGTTCCGGCGTCGACGACATCGGTTCCGGTCTCCTGGAGGCCGGCGACCACCGCGTCCCTGAGCATCCGGCCGGAGTCCCGGGCGTCGCGGCCGACCACCACGCGGCCGGCGTCGGTGCCGACCGCGCGGCCGATGTCAAGCGCCACTGCTGCCGTGATCCGTTCCCCGACTGGGCCGCGAACGCCGCTCGTTCCGAACATGCACGGGACGACGAGTCCCGACCGCATAAAACAGACCGACCCGCCGTCTCCGCGGACAACCGGCAGACGTTCGGTGCACCGATAGCTTCAGGCACCACTCGACGCATCAGTGGTGTATGACCGAGCGGCACCTGCACGCGACGGTGAGCATCCGTGGGGTCCTCCGGGCGCCCGACGGCGACGTGCTCTTGCTCCGGCGGGCCAGCAACGGCGGCTGGGAGCTCCCCGGCGGCCGGCTCAACGCTGACGACGACGACGTTCCCGCCGGGCTCCACCGCGAGATCAGCGAGGAGACCGGGCTGGACGCGACCATCTACGAGCCGGTCCACGCCGTCTCCTGGCGAAACGAGGCGGACGAGGGGCGGTTCGCGGTCTACTACCACTGCCGGGTCACGGATCGGGCGGTCTCGGTCAGTGCCGAACACACGGCCCACGACTGGCTTCCCGTTGGGGAGGCGACCGACCGGCTCAGCGATCCGCAGGCGACCGCGGCCGAACGTGTCGCCGACGCCGCCTCGGGGGACTAGCCGGCGTGTCCACCGAACCGGACGACCCCGACCACCGGCTGTTCGCGGCCATCTACGACCCGGCGACCGCGCTCGTCGAACGGACGCTCCTCCGGCCCCACCGCCGATACCTCGCCCGAGACCTCGACGGGACGGTGTTGGATCTCGGGGCCGGAACCGGTGCGACGTTCCCGTATCTGGCAGACAGCGGTCTGGTCCTCCACGCCGTCGAACCCGACGACCACATGCGCCGGCGGGCCGCCGAACGGGCGCGCGCTCTGGGGCTCGACATCGACCTCCGATCGGCCGGCGCGACCGATCTGCCGTACGCCGACGACACGTTCGACACGGTGATCGCGTCGATGGTGTTCTGTACGATCGGCGACCCGGAGGCGGCACTGGACGAGGCCGCACGCGTGCTCCGGCCCGGCGGGGAGTTCCGTTTCCTCGAACACGTCGCCGACGACGGCTGGCGCGAACACGTCCAGCACGCCCTGGCACCGCTGTGGCGGCGCCTCGCGGGCGGCTGTCACCTCACCCGGCGGACGGCGGCACTCTTTGCTTCCCACCCCGCGTTCGACGTGGTCGAACTCGAACGGCGGAATCTCGGTCTGACACCGGTCCGCCCGTTCGTCCGGGGGCGGCTCCGCAGGCGTGCCTGACCGGCGGCGCCACCGACCCGTCCTGGTCCACCGGGTATTTATCCCGGCCGCGACATCCTCCGGGCAATGACTGAGACGCCAACTGGTCGGCAGGTGCTGGTCACCGGCGGCGCCGGGTTCATCGGGAGCCACATCGCCGACGCCTTCCTCCCGGAGAACGACGTTCGGATCCTCGACGACTTCTCCTCGGGATCACGGGAGCGGTGTCCGGCCGGCGCGACCGTGATCGAAGGCGACATCCGCGACCGAGAGACGATCGAGACGGCCATGGACGGCGTCGACCTGGTCTTCCACGAGGCGGCCGTCGTCAGCGTCGCCCAGTCCGTCGAGGACCCCGAGACGAGCCACGCGACAAACGTCGACGCGACGCTCTCGATCCTGGAGGCCGCTCGCCGCGCTGACGCCCGCGTGGTCTTTGCTTCCAGCGCGGCGATCTACGGCGCGCCCGAGTCGATCCCCATCGCCGAGGACGACCGCAAAGAGCCAAGCTCCCCGTACGGCCTGGAGAAACTCAGCGGCGACCACTACTGCCGGCTGTACCACGACCTCTACGGCCTCGAGACGGTCCCGCTGCGGTACTTCAACGTCTACGGACCCGGTCAGACTGGCGGCGACTACGCCGGCGTCATCAACGTCTTCACCGACCAGGCCCGCGACGGCGGGCCGCTGACCGTCGACGGCGACGGCGAGCAGTACCGCGATTTCGTCCACATCGACGACATCGTCCAGGCGAACGTGCTCGCGGCGACGACAGACGCCACCGGCCGAGCCTACAACGTCGGCACCGGCGAGCGGACGACGATCCGCGAACTCGCCGAGGCGATCCGCGACCGGATCGACCCCGACGCCGACATCGTCCACACCGACCCCCGGCCGGGCGACATCCGTGAGAGCCGGCCCGACATCTCGCGGGCGCGCGACCAGTTGGGCTACGAGCCGACCGTCTCGCTCGGCGACGGGCTGGACGACCTGCTGGGCTAACGGCGCTCGACAGGCGTCGAACAGCGCATACAGAGCGTGTTGTTGCCCGCCCAGTTGACATCGGTCGACTCGCAGGCCGGACAGCGGTGGTTGTCGTTGTTGTACTCGGTCGTCCCGCGTGGCGCCGCCAGATACCCCGATTCGACCACCCGATCGACGAGGCTCGGGAACCGCCGTCGCTTGTAGCTGGCACGGTGTGCGAGGAAGGCGCCGGCGTCGGCGGGGTCGCTCCCGTGGAGGTCCTCCCACTTGATCGCGATCTCGCCGTCGTCGAGGCTGCGCGCGACCTGTTTGATCGGTCCCGCGGCGGCGTCGAACAGCGGCGTCGTCCCGACTGCCTGTGGGCTGTCGACCCCGTCGCCGGCCCCCTCGTAGGCCGATTCGGCGTCCCGGTACGCGTCGGCGACGCCGCTCATGTCTCCTGCCGTCCGGAAGTCGGCGACGAACTCGTCGAGACAGGCCCGCTGGACCGGCCGGTCGAGCCCCTGCTTGAGGTCTTTCGCCACCGAGACCCCCTCGACGCCCCGACGGGTCGCTCGTGCGCCCCGGCCGGCCACCCGGTAGGCGATGGCGGCCACACAGAGAAATTGGAGTCCCGCCCCGACCCACCCCTTCTCGTCCGCGTCGAAGGGGGACTGCTCCGCCCGAGGTGTCGCGAGCCTGTGCCAGGCCGCTCGTGTGTACTCGTTGCCGGCCCGTTCGTACTCTCGCCGGGCGAGCGCACCGATCGCACGCTGGCGGTTCTCGCTGCCGTCGTCGGTCATACCCCCAGTTGGACCGGGGACGGATAGGCACCCCGGTTGGCCAAGACTCACAGCCGTCCAGCCCGTATCCGGACCATGGACCGAAACGACGTTCGAGCGGCCTGGGACGCGGTGTCCGAGACGTACGCCCGGTCGCGTGACCCGAGCGGTTCCGACGCCGCGTTACTCGACGATTTTCTGGCGGGACTCCCTGCCGACCCGGTCGTCCTCGATGTCGGGTGTGGCGACGGCGCGCGGACGCTCGCCAACCTCCCGCCCGGGAGCCTCGGCCTGGACTTCTCCCGGGCCGGCCTCGATCTGGCGGCCGAGACCGTCCCGCAGGCTCGCCTCCTCCAGGCAGATATGACTGCGATCCCGCTGGCCGCGGACACGGTGGACGGCGTCACCGCCTACCACGCGGTGTTCCACGTCCCGCGGGACCAGCAACGCGGTGTCTTCGCGGAGTTCGCCCGGGTCCTCAGACCCGGCGGTGTCCTGCTCATGACGCTGCCGGGCGGGCGCTTCGAGACGGTCCGGCGGGGCTGGATGGGCGGCGAGATGTTCTTCTCCTCGCCCGGCCGGGCGACCACGCTGGAGTGGCTCCGCGAGGCCGGGTTCGACGACCTTCGGACCACGACCGCCGACGATCCGCTCGGATCGAGTACGGAGTTCGTCTTCGCGACGCTCGCCCGGGACTGACGCCGGACTGTCGTGGCGTCGTCGCTGGCGAAGGTTATTAAATAATCCGAGATACTTTAGCAAGTAGTTGGGTCCAACGGCCCATTTTTAACAGCCAGTTTAATAATCTGTGGCGAACTACGTTCACACAATGAGCCCCCCTGATTCGGACCACGAAACATCGACCGGCACGACGATCCGGCTCTCGGTCCCCGACATGGACTGTGCCTCCTGTGCGGGGAAGGTAGCGAGCGGGCTCGACCGGGTCGACGGTGTCCTCGACTACGAGACACGGCCGACCACCGGCCGAGTAGTCGTCACTTACGACCGGGCGCGGGCGACCGAGTCCGATATCGTCGACGCTATCGAGGGCGCTGGCTACGAGGTCGTCGACAGCGACGGCGACGAAACGATCACGCTCTCGGTTCCGGAGATGGACTGTGCCTCCTGTGCCGGGAAGGTGGAGACCAGCCTCGACCGGGTCGACGGCGTCACGGGCTACGAGACCCGGCCGACGACGGGGCGCGTGATCGTCTCGTACGACGCCGGGCGCACGAGCGAGGCCACCCTCGTCGACGCCATCGAGAGCGCTGGCTACGAGGTCGTCGACAGCGACGGCGGGGGTACCGACGATAGCGACCGTGAACAGGGGGCCACAGCCGGCGTCTGGCGCAGCACGCGGGCGAAAAAGACCGCCGTCGGCGCCGTCTTCCTCGCTGCCGGGCTGGCACTGGAGTTTCTCGTCGGCGGCGCCAACCCCGAACTCGCGACCGTCCTCGGCGAACCGCTGTTGCTCGCCGACGTGCTGTTTCTGGTCGCTGTCGCGGTCGCCGGCCAGTCGATCGTCCGGAACGGCTACTACTCCGCGAAGAGCCTGAACCTCGACATCGACTTCCTGATGAGCGTCGCGATCCTGGGCGCGCTGGCGGCCAGTCTGGCCTTCGGCGAGGCGCTGTACTTCGAGGCCGCGACGCTGGCGACGCTGTTTAGCTTCGCCGAACTCCTCGAACGCGTCTCGATGGACCGCGCCCGCGACTCGCTACAGGAACTGATGGACCTCTCGCCCGACGAGGCGACGGTCAAGCGCGGCGAGGACACGGAGACCGTCCCCGTCGAAGCCGTCGCCGTCGGTGACGTGGTCGTCGTCAGGCCCGGCGAGAAGATCCCGATGGACGGCGACGTGGTCGACGGAAACAGCGCGGTCAATCAGGCCCCCATCACCGGCGAATCGGTACCGATCGACAAGACCACCGGCGACGAGGTGTACGCCGGGACGATCAACGAGGGTGGATACCTCGAAGTCGAGGTCACCTCCGCCGCGAGCGACAACACCCTCTCCCGGATCGTCGAGATGATCGAGGACGCCCAGTCGAACAAGACCGACCGCGAGCAGTTCGTCGAGCGCTTCGCCGCCTACTACACGCCTGCCGTGGTCGCGTTCGCGGTCCTCGTGACGGTCGGCGGGCCGTTCCTTCTGGGGACGACGTGGTCCGAGGCGTTCGTCAACGGCCTGACGCTGCTCGTGTTGGCCTGTCCCTGTGCCTTCGTCATCTCGACGCCCGTCTCGGTCGTGTCGGGGCTCACGAGCGCCGCGAAGAACGGCGTCCTGATCAAGGGCGGTTCCCACCTCGAAGCGATGGGTGCGGTCGACGCCGTCGCCTTCGACAAGACCGGGACCCTCACCAAGGGCGAACTGACGGTGACCGACGTAGTGGCGCTCAACGGGAACACCGAAGCGGACGTGTTGCGGTGTGCCCGCGGGCTCGAAACCCGGAGCGAACACCCCATCAGCGAAGCGATCGTCCAGCGGGCCGAGGGGGCCGACCTCGACGAACGCGAGGTCGACGACTTCGAGAGTATCACCGGCAAAGGGGTCCGGGCCGAACTCGACGGGACGCCCCACTACGCCGGCAAGCCAGGGCTCTTCGCCGAACTCGGGTTCGACCTCTCGCACGTCCACGCGACGACCGACGGCGGCGTCGTCACCCGGACCAGCCAGCAGTTGTGCGAGCGAAACGACTGTCTCGATCTGCTCGCCGACACCGTCCCCACACTCCAGTCGGAGGGCAAGACCGTCGTGCTCGTCGGGACCGAGGACGAACTGGAAGGGGTCATCGCCGTCGCCGACGAGGTTCGGCCCGAGGCCGCGGCGGCCATCGAGCGGCTGAAAGCCCTCGGTGTCGAGCGGACGGTGATGTTGACCGGCGACAACGACCGGACCGCGGCGGCGATCGCCGAGCGGGTCGGCGTCGACGACTACCGCGCCGAACTGCTCCCCGACGAGAAGGTCGCGGCCGTCGAGGCGCTGGTCGAGGAGTTAGAGGGCGGCGCGGCGATGGTCGGCGACGGGATCAACGACGCTCCGGCGATGGCGACGGCGACCGTCGGCGTGGCGATGGGCGCGGCCGGCACCGACACCGCACTGGAGACGGCCGACGTGGCGCTGATGGGCGACGACCTCTCGAAACTGCCCTACCTCTACGAACTCGCGGGCAAAGCCAACGGTGTCATCCGGCAGAACATCGGCGCGAGCCTCCTCGTCAAGGCCGGCCTCGCGCTCGCGGTACCGTTCCAGCTCGTCCCCATCTGGCTCGCGGTGCTCGCCGGCGACGCCGGGATGACCGTCGGCGTCACCGGCAACGCGATGCGACTCTCCCGCGTCCGGGCGGACGGAGTCAGTCTCGACGCGAGCGACTGATCCCGAGCGGGGCTACCGACCCGGCACTGCACCGACTACTCCGACGGATTCTCGACTGGTAGCTTGCCCTGGACAGACACACCCCAGTAGACACAACACACTGCGCCCGCCGCTCTTCGAGGGCATTCCGCGCGATGGCGGATTTGATATCGTGGCATAAAGTTTATCGCCGTCCGCTGCCGGAGTCCCCTGTCGATTTCGGGTCCCGGCCAGAAACGGGCTACTCGGTGTATGCGGCCAGTTCTTCGAACTCGCCCGCGGCGATCGCGCCCGCGAGCGCGTCCGTATCGACCGACCCGACGAGTGCGGGGTACTTCCGCTTGAAGTAGTTCACGATGTTCTCGATGTCGCGGGTCAACAGTTCCCGCGCGTTCTCGTGGTCCGTCGGGACGGCCTGGGGCCAGTCGAAGACGACGACACCTTGCTCGGTGACGAAGACGTTGTACTCGCTCATATCGGCGTGGACGAACCCCGCGTCGTAGGCGGTCCCCATCTCGTCGAGGACCAGTTCCAGGACGGGCACCACCTGTGGGTCCGAGAGTTTGGTCCGGGAGAGTTCGACGCCGTCGATCTTCTCCATGACGATCGCGTGGCGGTTCGTGTCGACCGGCTGTGGGACGGACACGTCGGGATACAGCGTCTCCAGGGCTTCGTACTCCCGTTCGGCGGCCTTGCGGGCCGTGTACTGCCAGGAGACGTGTTCCCGGTCGGCGGTGTACTCGCGTTCTTTCATCACCTCCCGGAAGTTCGTGTACCCTTCGCGGTGGAACTTCAGGGCCAGTGGCTTGTACGACTGGGCCTCGTAGACATCGCTCTCCTTGCCGACCCCCAGGGGCGCGCCGACACCTTCGAGCGTCTCGCGCTGGGCGAAGGTGTGGAGCGCGAGCGCGTCGTACCCCTCGAAGGTGAGCTTGAACCCCTGGTACTGGATGGTCTTGCGCTCGACGAGGCCGCGGTCCTCACACCGATCCAGCCGGTAGTCGACCTCCTCCGCGGTCAGCCGGGAGAACTCGACGAGTTTCTCGCGGGCGACGTACTCCGAGAACCGCATCCCGTGTTCGACCCCCGACAGCAGGTTGATGTCGTCCTGCTCCAGCTCGGCGACCACCGGGGCGACGTTTTCGACCATTACACGCTCGTACTCGCCGGACTGGTAAAAGCTCGGCGCGTCGGACGGGCCGACCACGATATATCTTATCTCGCTATACAGAATGGTGATCGGTCGCCTGCCCGATCGGGGCCGTCGACGCTACTCGCGTCTGGTCCGACCCGGCACAAAGTGTTTTCCGACGGACCACCGAGAGACGCCATGGTCCTTCCGCTGGAGATGGGGTGGCGACACCTCCTGTTCGAGAACTGGCCGGTCGACCCGGACGTGATGGACGCACATCTCCCGGCGGTGCTGGAACCGGACGTTCACGACGGCACTGCCTGGCTCTCTGCTGTCCCGTTCACGAACGTCGCCGTCAGACCGAAAGGCCTGCCGGAACCGCTCGGGATCAGGCTCCCGGAACTGAACCTCAGAACGTACGTCACCCACCGGGGTGTCCCCAGCGTCTACTTCTTCAGCCTGGACGCACAGGGGGTCGCAAGCGTCGTCGGCGCACGCCTGTTCCACCACTTGCCGTACTTCTACGCCCGAATCGGGCTGCGATGGGAGCAGGGACGTGTTCGGTTCACCAGCCGCCGGCACCACCCGGGGGCACGTCCTGCTCGCTACGAGGGGACGTACTGGCCGAGCGGTGAGCCGTTCTCCGCGCCGTCGGACCCGCTCGCGGCGTTTCTCGTCGAGCGCTATCGGTTCTACACGCAGGCACCGGACGGCTCGATCCGCTACACCGATGTCGACCACGACCCCTGGACGCTCTACCCGGCTGAGGCCGATATCGGCACGGACACGCTTCTCGCCTCGGCCGGGTTCGCACGCCCAGACGCGGACCCGGTCTACTACTACAGCCCCGGGTTGGATGTCGTCGCGTCACGGAGCAAGCGGCTCTGAGACACGACTACCCCCGGAGGAGGTTCATGACCTCGTCGACGACATCGGGCTCGACAGCGACGACGTACCGGCGACCGGGACGGAGTTCCGTGTCCGGCTGGGCGATTCGATCGCCGTCCTCGTCGGAGATGACGAGCGTTCCGGCCGGGAACCGGACGTTGGCGAGCTGTTTCCCCGCGGCCGGTGCGCCTTCCTCGACGAGCACTTCCATGATGTCGAGGGTCCCGGTTACGTCGGCCAGTGTCTGCACGTCGCTGCCGACGATCTCGTTGGCGGCGACGCGCGCACCCGACCGTTCGGGGTAGACGATGGCGTCGACGAACTCCTCGTAGCCGGCTCCGTCCCCGTGGTCGATCCGCGCGACGGTTCGGGTGTCCGGCGACAGCCGGGTCGCCATCATACAGACCGCGAGGTTCACCCCGGTCAAGCCGGTCAGGCCGGCGACGACATCCGCTTTCTCCAGGCCTCCCTGGGCGAGGATCTCCGGGTTCGTCGCGTCGCCCTTGATGACCGTCGCGAGCCACTCGTCGGTCAGTGCCTCACAGACGGCAGGGTCGCGCTCGACGATCGTGATCTTGTGACCGCGGTCGTCGAGTAACTCCGCTGTCTGGAAGCCGACACGCCCACCGCCGACGATGATGACCGATATGTCCTGTGTCATGTTAGTCGTCCTCCGCGGCCGCTCGTTCCGTCTCGGCCTCCTCCGCCGATGTCCTGAGTGTCGTCAATCCGTAGTATGCGACGACACCGAGGCCGATCCAGCCGCCGCTCAAAAGCAGTGCGAGCACGTCCGTCCGGAGCAGGTAGACCACGAGCACGCCGGTCAACAGCAGGTTCAGGGCGATCCCCAGGACGGGCGGAACCGGGTAGTACGGCAGTTCGTACGGCCGTGCCATATCGGGCCGCTCGCGCCGGAGCTTGATGACCGAGCCGTTGACGATGACGAAAGAGAGCAGGAAGAACAGACTCGACATGTTCCCGGCGCTCTGGGTCGGCAACACGACCGAACTCAACATCACCACCGCGCTCGCGAGGATCGCCCAGAACGGCGTCCCGAACCGGTGGTGGAGCTGGCCGAACGAGGGGAGCAACTGGCCCTCACGCCCCATCGAGAACGCCACCCGCGAGGAGGCGATCACCACCGCGTTCAGTGCCGTCAGCGTCGAGAACACCGCGCCGAAGACGATGACGGCGCCGCCGTTGCCGATGACCGGGAACTGCGGCATGAAGTTCGTCGCGGCCTCCGCGATGCCGGCCTCGCCGGCGCGTGCTAGGTCGACCCAGCCGAGTGTGCCGATGGCGACACTGACAACGGCGATGTAGACGACGAGCGTCACGGCCAGACTGATGAAGATGGCTTTGGGGATGTTCTCTCGCGGGTTCTTGACCTCCTCGGTGACCGTCGTGATGAGGTCGTACCCCTCGAAGGCGATGAACGTCAGGCCCATCGCCGGGAGGATGCTGAACGCGGTCTTGTCCCCGGGAAAGAGCGGCTGGAACTCCGCGCCGGAGAACTGTGGCGAGGTGACGCCGTAGCCGACGAACACGACGAGGATACTCACCTTGATCGCCGTGAAGATCGTCTCGACGCTCCCGCTGGCGGCCGTCGAGGCGGCGTTCAGCGACACGAGCAGGAGGACCGCCAGGAACGCCAGTCCGACCGCGACGGGCACGCCGACCCCGAGAGCGGGGATCGCGACGGATCCGACCTCGCCGGGCGCGGCCGTCAGCCCGTAGACGTGCAGCAACTCAAGGAAGTTCGGCGCGAACCCGAGCGCGTACAGTCCGCCGGCGACCATGTACGCGAACCAGAGTAACCACCCCATCATGAACGACGGCAGGTCCGCGAACACCTCGCGGACGAAGGCGTAGCCACCGCCGCTCTTGGGGATCGCCGAAGCCAGTTCGGCGTACGACAGCGCCGTGAAGGCGGTGACGATCCCGTTGAGGACGAAGACGAGCAACGCTGCCGGGCCGGCGATCTCTGCGGCCAACCCGGTCAGGACGAAGATGCCGGCGCCGATCATCGCGCCCATCCCGATCATCGTCGCGTCGAGCAGGCCGAGTTCGGCCTCCGGGGCGCGTTTGCCGTGACTACTCATCGCTCGCTGTCCGGGCTTCCCGCTGCTGTCGTGTCCTTGACGCCCCGGTTCGCGCTGTCGCCGGTCGACTGTCCTAGGTCCATGCGCGTGATCGTGTCTAGCAAGGGCTCTCAATTCAAACTGTGGGTGCGTCCGAAGCGTGTACCCCAGCGAGCGGGACGACGCCCCATCGACGTTTCCTATCGTGACAACAGGTGTATAGCGTCAGACGCACAGTCCGGCCGCTCGACACGAGTGCTACTCGAAAACCGGCCGCTGGCCGCTACAACCCTTCGAACTGGCCGATCGACTCGCGCCAACTGTCGGGGATCGGGACGGGGGCCTGCTCGTCGCGACCGTAGGTGACGACGGTCGTCTCGCCGGTCGCCGCGACCGTGTCGTCGTTCCGGACCTCGTACTCGAAGAGGAAGCTCTTCTCGCCCAAGCGTGGGACCCGGACGCCGACGGTGACGCTGTCTGTCATCCGGATCGGCTGTTCGAAGTCGAGCTCTAGGTTGGCGATGACGATGCCGGTCCCGCCACCGGTCGCGGTCAGCAAGTCGTCCTCGCCGCTGCCGACGACATCGGCTAGATAGTCGATCCGCGCCTCTTCGAGATAGGTCCCGTAGCGGACGTTGTTGACGTGACCGTACGTGTCCAGATCGTCGTACCGCACCGAGACTTCCGTCGTGTACTCGAAGCTCATGCCAGGAGTTCCGCGTGTTTCTGCTTGAGCTTCTCGATCTTCGGCGGGATCGTCATGGTGCAGTAGGCCTGGTTGGGGTTCTTCTCGAAGTAGTCCTGGTGGTACTCCTCGGCGGGGTAGAACGTCTCCAGGGGTTCGACTTCGGTGACGATGTCGTCGTCGTAGCCCGGCTGGATCTCCTCGATGAACGCCTCGACGGCAGTCCGTTGGGCCTCGTCGTGGTAGAACACGGCCGAGCGGTACTGTGTCCCCACGTCGTTGCCCTGACGGTTCAGCGTCGTCGGGTTGTGCGTCGTGAAAAAGACCGCAAGCAGGTCCTCGTAGCTCACAACGTCCGGGTCGTACGTGATCTGGACACACTCGGCGTGACCGGTCTCCTCCCGACAGACCGCCTCGTAGCTGGGGTCTTCGACGTGGCCGCCGGCGTACCCCGAGACGACTCTCTCGACGCCCCTGACTTGCTTGAAGACGGACTCGGTACACCAGAAACAGCCGCCCGCGAACGTCGCCTGTGCTGTCATACTCTCGCGTACGCGCGCGAACTACAAAAGGCGACGGCCGAGAGGCGACACGCCGACACCCGGGTCGCTACCGGTCGACATCGCCCATGATCGGGTCGAGACTGCCGATACTGGCGACCAGGTCCGGGATGAACTCGCCCTCGGAGATCGCCGGGAGCACCTGGACGTGTGAGAAGGAGGGGCCACGGATCTTGAACCGGGCGGGTTTCTCGGTACCGTCCGAACGCATGTAGATCCCCAGTTCGCCTTTCGCGGACTCGACGGCGCGGTAGAGTTCCGTGTCCGGATCGGGCCGTAGCGTCCGCGGGACGTTGGCCTGGATCTCGCGGTCCTCCTCGGGCCACTCTTCGAGGAGATCGACACACTGCTCGATGATCTTCGCCGACTCCTCGACCTCGCGCATCCGGACCAGCACGCGGGCGAAGTTGTCGCCGCTCTGCTCGGTTGCGACCGACCACTCCAGTTCGTCGTAGTAGCCGTAGGAGTCGTCCCGCCGGAGATCGTAGTCGACGCCCGACCCCCGCGCGACCGGCCCGGTACAGCCGTAGGCCTTGGCGGTCTCGGCCGCGAGGTGTCCGGTGTCGACGGTCCGCTTTTGAAACACCTCGTTGCTGGTCAGCATGTCGTGGTACTCGGTGAGTTTCCGGGGGAGCGAATCGACGAACGTCCGGATCTTCTCGAAAAAGTCCGCGCGGGGTTCGGGCAGGTCCCAGGCGACGCCGCCGACCCGGAAGTAGTTGAACATCAGCCGCTGGCCGGTGAGGTCTTCGAGGATGTTCTGGACGATCTCTCTGTCCCGAATCCCCCACTGGAAGACGGCGGTGAACTCGCTGATCACGTCCAGCGCGTAGGTCGCGACCGCGAGCATGTGCCCGAGGATGCGGGAGAACTCGGCGCTCATCGTCCGGATCACCTGGGCGTACTCGGGCACGTCGATGTCGGCCATGTCCTCGATGACACGGGCGTATGCCCACTCGTTACAGAGGCCGGCGCCGCTCCAGTCCCAGCGGTCGGGGTAGGGCATGATCTGGTGGCGGTAGGTCCCTTGCTCGCACATCTGTTCCTCACAGCGGTGGATGTAGCCGATGTCTGGGTCCACGTCCGCGACCGTCTCCCCGTCCAGCGTGACGTTCAGGTGGAGGACGCCGTGAGTCGAGGGGTGGTGTGGCCCCATGTTGATGTGCATGGTGTCGGGCCCCTCGCGGCGGTCTTCGAGGATGCGCTCGTGTTCGCGGTAGGTGACGATCTGGGGCTGGTTCTGGTCGTAGTCGGGCGAGAGCGGGTGGCCCTGCCAGGTCTCGGGCAGGAGGATGCGTCGCAGGTCTGGGTGGCCGTCGTACTCGATGCCGACCAGATCGTAGGCCTCCCGCTCGTGCCACCCGGCGGTCGGGTACACCGGCGCAGCCGACTCGTTGTGTGGGTCGTCGGTCGGCGAGGGGACGACCACGGACAGTTCCTTCGTGGGATCGTCGTAGCTCCGGAGGTGGTAGATGCTCTCGTAACGGTCCTCGTAGGCCTGGGCGGTGACACAGGCACAGTGGTCCAGCCCGGCCTCCGTCTTCAGCGTCGAGAGGACGTTCTGGACCTCGTCTGCGCGGACGACGACTGCGGGGGCGTTCCCGTGGTGCTCGGTCTCCAAGACGTGTTCGCGGATCGGCGCGACGAGCGCCGACTCCCCTGCCTGGTCGGCGACGGCGACTGTCCGGGACATACGCGTACCCACGCGGGCAACCCCCGTCGAACTGGTGCCTCTGATGCGAGGCGCATTTATACGTGGCACCGAAACGACAGCTGTGAAGTACGTTCGGCTCTCGCTGGCGATGGGCCCCGAGATCCGCCACCCGATGCACCAGTTCCTCGTCGAGACGGAGGGGTACGACGCCAGCTACATGCTGCGGGGCAACAGCGTCGGCGAGGAACTCCAGACGCTCCTCTTTCACGTCGACGGCTTCCCGCCCGACCCCTACCGGGCGGCTCTGGAGGCGACCGACATCGTCGTCGACTACGCCATCACGACGTGTCCGGACGAGACGTTCTACCTCTACGTCCAGGACCGCCCGAGCGAGACCGACGCGGCGCTCGTCGAGGCGCTGACGCGGGCCCGCCTGGTCGTCGTCTCGCCGATCGCGTACCTGGCCGACGGCACCGTCGAACTGACGCTGGTCGGGCCGGGACAGGCCGTCCAGCGCGCCGTCGAGGCCGTCCCCGATTCGATCGACGTGGACGTACTGGAGGTCGGCACGTACGACAGCAGGCGGCTGGACACCGGGAGCACGCTCACCGACCGGCAGTTCGCGGCCGTCGCGGCCGCCGTCGAGACCGGCTACTACGACAATCCGCGGGGCGGTAGCGTCGCGGATGTCGCAGAGCGCATCGACTGTGCGCCCGGGACCGCGGCCGAACACCTCCGGAAGGCGGAGGCCCGCGTGATGGCCGGGCTCGTCGATTCGGACGCCGGGCCGGTGTGATCGGGGCGGTCCGGAACCTCTTTGGCCGGTCGAACCCGATCCAGCGGTATGCTCAGAGTGGGTGCACACACTTCTATCGCTGGCGGCGCGTACAACGCCGTCGACGAGCAGGTCGACTACGGCGGCAACTGCGGCCAGATCTTCTCCCATTCACCACAGGTCTGGCAGGACCCCAACATCGAGGACGACGAGGCGGCGAAGTTCCGAGACCGCTCGGCCGAACACGACGTGGGGCCGTGGGTCATCCACTCCTCGTACCTGGTCAACCTCTGTACGCCCAAAGACGACCTCCGCGAGAAATCCGTCGACTCGATGCAAAAGGAGGTCGACGCCGCCGCGAAACTCGACATCGACTACGTCAACGTCCATCTGGGCGCCCACACCGGCGCCGGCGTCGACGGCGGCCTCGACAACGCCGCCTCGGCGCTCGACGAACTGGACGTGCCCGAGGGCGTCACCGTCCTCGTCGAGTCCGACGCCGGCAGCGGGACGAAACTGGGCGGCGACTTCGAACACCTGGCGACGGTCCAGGAACGGACCGGCCTCGACATCGAGTTCTGTCTGGACACCGCCCACGCCTTCGCCGCCGGCTACGACCTCTCGACCCCCGAGGGGGTCGAGGAGACGTTCGCCGAGTTCGACGCGGTCGTCGGGCTGGAGGATCTGGCCTGTGTCCATCTCAACGACTCGAAACACGCCTGCGGGACGAACAAGGACGAACACGCCCACATCGGCGAGGGCGAGATCGGCAAGGCGGGGATGCGTGCGTTCCTCAACCACGACGCCGTCGCCGACGTGCCCCTCGTCCTCGAGACGCCGACCGAGAACGGCAAGAGCTTCGACTGGAACATCGACCGAGTCCGGGAACTCCGGGAATAGATCCTTCGAAGGAACCCGTGCGACAGTTCACTGCGGACTACCTGGAAGCCACCCGAACGGGGATGTGGGCCGACTCCCGCGAGGCGCTCGCCGACCTCGGGCTCGCCGACGCCGACCGCGTGCTCGACGTGGGCTGTGGCACCGGCGAACTCACCCGCGTCCTCCGGGAGGAGACGGACGGGACCGTCGTCGGCGTCGACGCCGACGCCGACCTGCTGGCCGCGGTCGGCCAGCCGACGGTCCAGGGCGACGCCACCAGGCTCCCCTTCGCCGACGACAGTTTCGATCTGGTGGTCTGTCAGGCACTGCTGATCAACCTCCCGGACCCGGGCGCGGCGGTCCGGGAGTTCGCCCGCGTGGCCACCGACCGGATCGCGGCCGTCGAACCGGACAACGCGGCGGTCACCGTCGAGTCGACGGTCGCGGCCGAACCGCCGCTGGCCCGGCGGGCCCGACGGTTCTACCTCGACGGCGTTGACACCGACGTGGCGCTCGGCGACGACGCGGCCGACCTCTTCCGGGGGGCCGGCCTGTCGGTGGTCTCGACGCGCCGGTACGACCAGGTCCGAGAGATCGCCCCGCCGTACGGCGAGCAGGCGGTCCGCGCGGCGCGTCGGAAAGCGACAGGAGAGGGGCTGGAGAGCGACCGTGAGACGATCTTGGACGGCGAGACCACTCCGGAAGAACTCGACCGTCTGCGTGAGCGGTGGCGGAAGATGGGCCGGACCGTCGTCGATCAGATGGGCGACCGGGCGTACGAGCGCCGCGAGACGGTCCCCTTCTTCGTCACCGTCGGGCGGGTGTAGTCAGACTACGTCGCCCCGCACCGACGGCCCGTCCTGGCGTTCCCGGGAGGTACGGACCGCGTCGGCGGCCTCACTGGCCTCGGCTTCCTCCATCCCGAGCATCTCCAGGGCGCCCGACAGCGTCGGGAGGACGAACTCGCCGTTGCGCAGTTTCTCGAAGGCCTCGGCCGACCGCTGTCCACCGTCGGACGCGTCCGACGAGGATCGCCCCGCTCCGCTCGCCTCACCCCCTACCCACAGGCAGGCACCCCGCGGGTCGAGGAGTTGCTCGTAGTCGTCGCGGGCCATCGCCCCCTTGAGCCGCTGGGTGACGTTGTCGTCGAAGGAGGCGTTACACACCTCCAAGTGGATCGGCTCGTCTGTGTCGGGCAGGAGGTGGGCGGCCAGGCACTTCTCGGGCGCGGCGTGGCCGTTGGCGTTGGCCCGCAGGTAGTCGGGGAACTCCTCGGCCCACGCGGCCCGGACCGTCTTGCCGACGCCGTCGACGCCGTGGCTCCGCTGGAACTCCTCGGCCCGGTCGGGGGCGTCTTTGAACAGGATGTCCTTGGTGACGTAGACATCCAGGCGGTCGATCGGATCGAGTCCCAGCGCAACGTCGCCGAACACCCACACCTCCCGGACTGGAACCGCCATCCGTTCGTCCTCGACGGTCGCGACGATCTCCTCGACGCGCTCGACGGCCGTCGAACGGTCCATGCTCATTGACGGTGCGTAGGACGCGGTCGCTGAAAACCCTGCCTCTCCGTCGCGGGGGACGGTTTTTTCACCGACGGTGCCCCAGCGCCGTCCATGCAGATCCGGGTGTACGACGACGGCGCCGAGCAGGACTGTCTCCTCGTGTTGGGCTGGGGGAACCGCTGTCGCCACGAGAACGTCCAGTGGCTCGTCGACCGGGTCGCCCGTGAGTACCGGACCCACGTGGTCGAACTCCCCACCCACATCACCGACCTCCAGCGCGAGTGGGTCGATCCCGTCCGTGAGTACGCCGCCGACCTCGGCGAGTTCCCGATCCTCGCCCACAGCGCCGGCGGACTCACGACGGCCTTCCTCGACGATCCGGGCGTGACGAACCGCGTCTACCTTTCGCCGTGGTGGGGCAGCGACCTCCCGCTGCCCGACGCGGTCGTCGATTTCGTGACGAGTCTCCCGGTCTCGAAACCGGTCGTCCCGACCGGGAACCTGGAGGGCGACGCTATCGGCGACCTGGCGACCGAGGCACAACTGGCCGACGGCCCCGACGCTGCCTCGCCGGCCTTCCTGCGGACGACCGGCCGCGCCCACGACCGCCTCCCGCCCGCCCGCGAGGACGCCGTCGCCTTCTGTACGCTCACTGACCGGGTCGTCGATCCCCGCGCCGTCGGCCGGCGACTCCACGCCGACCGCATCCGACTGTACCAGGGCGGGCACGAACTGTTCTCCTCGTCGAGTCGGGAGCGACACATCGACACCGTGCTCGCCGCGCTGGACCGGGGCCCCGCTGCGCTCTGATCAGGCGCGTTTGTCCTCGTCGGTGCTGACGTGGACGGTCTTCTCGACGGTCGCGTAGACGACGCCCTCGCTGTCGACGAGGTCGACGGTGTACTCCCGGTCGACCGATTCCTGATCTGTCAGTGCTGTTTCGATGCGCTCGACCTCCACGTCGGGCATCTCGAAGGTCGCGTACAGCGTCTCGGTCGCGGGCTTGCGAAAGCGGATGGCGGCGTCTTTGTCCCAGACGACGTACTCCTCGGAGAGCCGTCGCATGAGCATCACCATGTAGAAGGGGTCGACAGCACTGTAGAGACTCCCGCCGAAGATGGTGCCGACGATGTTTCGGGTCCGCCAGGACAGCGGGAGTTTCAGGTGGATCTCCGACCAGTCGTCCTCGATGTGTGTCACCCGGCCACCGGTCCCCAGATAGGAGGGCCACCAGTTGAACACCACCCGCTCTAATCTCGTCCGCAGGGACTCGCCCATTACACACAGCAGGGGGCCAGACACACATCACGGTTTCCCTCTCGAAACAACTCGTACGAGGTTCCAAACCGAGACGAAACCCTCACCACTGCCCACGCGAAAGCAGGGGTAATGGAGTGTGACAAGTGCGGTGCGGACGCGGTGCTGCACGCGGCCTACTCGGGGCTCTATCTCTGTGAGGACCACCTCTGTCGGGCCGTCGAGAAACGGGTCCGCCGCCGGATCCGCGAGGACGGGCTGGTCCCCGACGACGCGACGCCGGAGGACCCCGAGACGTGGGTCGTCGGGCTCTCCGGGGGGAAAGACAGCGTCGTCCTGACGGAGATCCTGACCGATGTCTTCGAGCAGGACCCACGGATCGAACTCGTCGCGCTCTCGATCCACGAGGGCATCGAGGGCTACCGCGACGAGAGTCTAGACGCCAGCCGGGAGCTGACAGACGCGCTGGGCATCCGCCACGAGGTCGTCGGCTACGAGTCCGAGTTCGGCGTCCGGATGGACGAGGTCGTCGAGGACGACCCCGAAGGGATGGCCGCCTGTGCCTACTGCGGCGTGTTCCGCCGGGACGTGCTCTCGCGGTACGCCGAGAAACTGGACGCTGACAAACTGCTGACCGGCCACAATCTCGACGACGAGGCCGAGACGGCGCTGATGAACTTCTTGGAGGGCGATGTCGCACAGATGGCGAAACACTTCGACGCCTCGCTGGGCCCCTTCGAGGGCGACGGGGACGCGCCGACCGACCGCGCCCGCGAAACACAGGACCACCACGTCCCGCGGGCCAAACCCCTGCGTGACATCCCCGAGAAGGAGGTCGCGCTGTACGCTCGCTTCCGGGACCTGCCGGCCCACATCACCGAGTGTCCCCACGCCGAGGAGGCCTACCGGGGAGAGATCCAGGAGCTGATGCTGGGCCTCGAACAGAACCACCCCGGGACGCGCCACTCGATCATGGCTGGCTACGAGAAACTGGCCGCCCTGGCGGCCGACACCTACGGCGGTGACGACGCCGAGGCCGACTTCGGGGAGTGTGAGAACTGCGGCGCGCCGACCGCCCGCGACCGCTGCCGGAAGTGCAACCTGCTGGACGCGCTGGACGCCTGAGACCGTTGTCAACTTCGATACTGTCCCGTTGATACTATCACCGTTCGAGTACTACTTCCCACTCGATACGATGGTCCCCGGGGTCTCTTTCGCCAGTGAGCGGAGCGTCTCGCCGGTCGTCGGCGGTGTCCTCATGCTCGGTATCGTGGTGTTGCTGGTGGGGGCGTCCGCCGTGTTCGTCTTCCAGTTGACCGAGGAACAGACGCCCGCCCCGGAGACGGCCTTCGACCTCGAACGGACCGACAGCGGCGCCTACG